>CAVPNF010000005.1:0-1535000 GCA_963706775.1 uncultured Chitinophagaceae bacterium | reverse complement strand
CCTTTATAAGTGACTTCAATGAAATATCGTGGCATAGAGCGGCTGCAATTGCTTTAATTATGAATCATTGCGTCAAATCTCTTTATATAGTAGTCGTCCTTTAACTGTGATTTCAACAATTGATATTGATCTGAGTCGGAGGTAAAGGCATAGGCTGCGTCAAAAAACATATACTTCCCTTCATCCGTCAGGAATAAAAAAGAAAGATTCCGGATCTGCTCAGTGCTGAAGCATTTGGTGCGAAAGACTTTTTTGGCCACCTGCACCATTCCATCATTGCTACTCTCGGAAGCCATCTTTTTCCTTAGACGTAAAAAATCTTCCGTCGTAGCAAATGCCTTGCAATCTGAATTTACCTTCGAGGACGTAACGGCCTTTGGCAATAAAATGATTGTCGGGCCATTTTTGTCTTGTTTTGGATTTTTAGCCGGAGCGCCGGAAACGTTGGCCGTTGACAAATTGCCTGTTTCTACTGAAGAGTCCTTCCCTGATAAAGCATTTGCATCCTTTTTAGGCGCTTCTTTGTAGATTTTTAGCGTATCCTCGACGATAGTCTCCATATTAGAATCAGCAGGTTTAGAAACCGCGGGTGTGGTCGAGAGTTTAAAAGAATCTGTAGGGATCGCGGGTTCTGTTTTTGCAGCCATCACCGCAGAATCAGTTTTTTCCGCAGCAGCTTTATTATTTTGTCCGGTGGCGGCGTCTGTATTCTGAACCGCTTCAGCAGGCATAAAAACCCTCACGGTATCATTAGTGGATTTATCTACATATATCATCTGCATGCCTTCATTTCCATTAATTCCAAGAAGTTTGGCAATCGGTGCATCAGATCCAGCAACCTGAACTACATCAGCCGCTTTTGCACCGGCAGCATTTTCAACCGGCGTTACGACAGAATCGATATTTTTTTTTGTTGGGGAATCGGCAGCCGCGCTAGTCACTTCTTTTGATGCTACCGGGTTATCCGGCGAAACAACAGGTTCATTTTTTTGCAAAATAGAAGAATCTTTTACCACATCAGCTAACATCGTAGAGAATGCATCGTCCTGCTTTTTTGCCGCAGGCGCGACTGTGGCGGGCACTGTGGTCGTCGCTACCGTAGCATTAGTGCCGGGCAGCAATACAAGGGATTGCAAATTGAAAAGAGCCATACCTTTCTCATCAAAATTCTTCAAAAGAAATCCTTCATTCTTCTTATCAATAGAAATTTTAAATCCTTCTTCGGGAAATTCATTTTTGGGAAAGCCAATCACAATCTGGTAATCACCGTCTTCCATGTTGGGCAGAATCACATATCCCGCAGGAGATGAGCTGACTACTTTATTATTCATCCTGACATAAAAGGGATTTCCATTTTCTGTCTGCAGGTACACGAAATGAGTCTGCTGAGCCTTCGACACTAATGCCGAAGTCACAATAAGAAAAATTAGGAATACCCGCCTGAAACAATAATTAAGCATAACAGCAAATCTATTTAATATTAAAATAAATACCCCGACTCAATCAAAAATTATATTCTTCTTATACTTATCCCATTTATTTTTGCGCCATCTAAAAATTAAATATGAAAAAAATTTTTCTCGCTTGTATGTTTTTTGCGACAATCATGTCGGTAAAGGCCCAGGACGCTAATGATAGCGAAAACCTTGCCGACACTGCCTGGAAACATGAATACCGCGGCACCTATCCCAAAATTAATGACCTCGTGCACACCAAGCTCGATGTCCGTTTCGACTACAGCAAATCGTGGATGTACGGAAAAGAATGGGTAACGCTTCAGCCACATTTTTATACCACAGACTCTCTTACTTTGGATGCCAAGGGAATGGAAATTAAAGAAATATCCATGATGAAGGGAACCTCAAAAGTGCCACTGAAGTATAGTTATGACAACATGCAATTGAGAATTACACTTGATAAAACCTATAAAGGCGGCGAAAAATACACTGTTTATATTGATTACATCTCTAAACCGGATGAGCTCAAATTAGAAGGAAGCGCCGCGATCACGGAAGCCAAGGGCTTATATTTTATTAATCCAAAAGGAGAAACCGATGAACACGTAGAGATCTGGACGCAGGGCGAAACAGAATCAAACAGCGCATGGTTTCCTACGATCGACAAACCTGATCAAAAGACAACGCAGGAAATCACAATGACCGTTCCTTCGAAATATGTGACATTGAGCAACGGCCTGCTCATCAGTCAAAAGAAAAACGCAGATGGTACAAGAACGGATTACTGGAAAATGGATCTTCCAAATGCTCCTTATCTTTTCTTTATGGGCGTGGGCGATTATGTGATCGTAAAAGATAAGTATAAGAAAATGGATGTTAATTATTATGTCGAAAAGGAATACGCTCCCGTTGCCAAAAAAATATTTGGAGAAACACCTTCGATGATTGGATTTTATGAAAGAATCACCGGCGTTCCGTACGTGTGGCCTAAATATGATCAGATCGTGGGAAGAGAATATGTAAGTGGTGCGATGGAAAATACCACTGCGACTTTGCACCAGGATGGCGCATATCAGAATGCCCGCGAACTGGTAGATGGAAATGGATGGGAAAGTACGATTGCTCATGAGCTCTTTCATCATTGGTTTGGGGATTTGGTAACTGCTGAAAGCTGGAGCAATATCACCGTTAATGAATCTTTTGCCAACTACAGTCAATATTTATGGGATGAATTCCGTCACGGACAGGATGTTGCCGATGCCAATGCTTTTAAGGAAATGCAGGATTATTTAGCAAGTGGCGCAAATGATAAGAACCTTGTGAGATTTTACTATAAAAATAAAGAAGATGTATTTGATGCAGTGAGCTATAACAAGGGCGGCAGAATATTAAATATGCTAAGAAATTATGTGGGCGATTCAG
This sequence comes from uncultured Chitinophagaceae bacterium, assembly GCA_963706775.1. Classification (GTDB taxonomy): domain Bacteria; phylum Bacteroidota; class Bacteroidia; order Chitinophagales; family Chitinophagaceae; genus Ginsengibacter. The sequence continues at coordinate 1,532,121 of CAVPNF010000005.1, read as the reverse complement.
CATTTTTTAAATCTTTAAATAAATATCTGATCACCAATAAATTTAAGTCAGCGGAGGCGCAGCAACTAAGGCTGGCATTTGAAGACATTACCGGGCAGGACCTTAATTGGTTTTGGAATCAATGGTATTATGGCAGCGGCCAGCCCGATCTTAATATCAGTTATGATTACAGCAATGGAAAAGCGCGTGTAATAGTTGAGCAGAAGCAGACATCAGGAAAGATATTTAAAATACCAACCGCCATTGATGTTTATTCAGAAGGATCTGATAAGAAAAGATACAAGGTTTGGTTACAAAATAAGGTCGACACCTTTTATTTTGCCAGCGCAACAAAACCGTCTTTTATTAATGTAGATGCGGATAAAGTTTTACTCTGCACTAAAAAAGATAATAAAACAGCAGAGGAATTTGAGCAGCAATTAAAATACGCACCAAAATTTCTTGACCGCAGGGAAGCGCTTGCTTATTTTGCAGAAAATAAACTAAGCCCGTTGGCAAATGGCCTCAGCGATAAATATTCCGGGATTCGTCTTTTTACTTTAGAAAAGATGGACCAGGGAAAAAGCTACAGCGTTCCCTCAGTGCTTGCTTCAATTGAAGAGATAGCGCAAAAAGATCCGAATAAAAAAGTACAGGCCAAAGCCCTTGAGATATTGGCAAAGCAAAACGATAAGAAATACGAGCCGCTATTTACCAAATATGTAAATGATTCTTCGTATTCCGTTTCAGGCGCTGCTCTTGATGGCCTCATCCGTCTCAGTCCTGATCAGGCGTATACGCTTGCCAAAAAATACAGCACAGATGCAAGAGGAAAATTAGGAACCGTCGTGGCTAAAACGATCGTTGCAAATGCTAAGGAAGAAGACTTTGATTTTCTCCTGGATCATTTTAAAAATGCACCGCTAAACGAAACAAAAATCCCTGAAACGATGGCATTCGCAAGTTATCTTGCCAAAGTAAAAAATGCTGACCAGGTAAAAAAAGGTGTTGATGCAATTATGAAATTCAGAAACCAAATACCAGAGCAATACAGAGGCTATATCGACCCGGTGTTTAAGCAATCGTTCAGCAAAATCAGCGAAGTAAAAAGATCGGCTGGCAACACCCAGTTAGCAAATTATATTGATGGATTATTGAAATAATAATCTTCTTATAAGCATTTAAAAAAGGCTGTCTTTGGACAGTCTTTTTTATTTATAAAAATCAGGAAAACTACTTTTTGGCTTTTGTAAAGCTGTGTACATGATCAATGTGCAAGAGTTTACATTACGCTTGTTTTCTAATTTATTTCCTTTTATAAATTTACTCTTGCCAACAAATGTCCTTATTTGTCTTTTTCTAATTAATTACTTCGTCGTAAATCTTTACATTTACGAAAACTTTTTTTATGAAAAAATATTTGAAAATATCAGCATCCTTCTTTCTTCTATTTTTAATGATCACCATTAAAACCAATGCACAAGTGGACAAGCCCGTAACCTTAAATCACATCGCTCTCTACATTTTTGACCTTAAAAAAAGCACTGATTTTTATAAAGATATCATCGGACTCCCTGTAATTCCCGAACCATTTCATGATGGAAAACATACCTGGTTTAAAATTGCAGAACATAGTCAGCTGCATTTGATACAAGGAGCCACTTCTGTAACAGAGCACGATAAAGATTCCCATCTTTGTTTTACAGTTCCTTCAATGGAAAATTTTATCGCAAAATTGAATAAAAATAATATCTGGTTTGGAGACTGGCCCGGCACTCAGAACAAGATCACCAAAAGACCGGATGGCATACAACAAATTTATTTTAAAGATCCTGATGGCTACTGGATTGAAGTCAACAATGATAGATATTAAAACAGTGCTCAAACAAGCCAAAAAGTAGAAATTTCCTGTCTATAAAATAAAAACGCAGATCAAATTTGATCTGCGTTTTATTTATTTAAAATCGTAATAAGTCATTTTGTAGATAATTCACTTTTGGAATTACCAACCGCCGCTGGCACCACCACCGCCGCCGCCGCCGCCGCCGAAGCCTCCAAATCCACCTCCGCCACCGCCGCCAAATCCACCACCACCGAAGCCTCCACCCCCGCCTCTTCCGCCGCCGCCCAACATGTTTCCCAATAAAAACCACGGCAGGCCGCCAAGAAAGTTTTTCGACCCATTTCTGCTCATGTAAGAGCCTCCGCCACCGCCGCCGCGGCCGGAAAATACCGAGATGATAACGAAGAATATAATGGCCAAAATAATTATGGTCCCAACTGAAGGCTTACCACTTTGATCTGCCTTTGGATCAGCTTTGTATTCGCCCGCGGCAGCCTGGATAATGGCATCCACCGTATTATCAAAACCACGATAATAATCGGTTTGTTTAAATGCCGGACTCAGTTTCTGATCAATAATTTGCTTTGCAAGAATGTCGGGTAAAACACCTTCCATCCCCAATCCAGTTTCTATGCGGGCTTTTTTTTCGGCTTTGGAAACAAGGATTAGCACACCATTATTTTTTCCTGCGGAACCAATGCCCCAATCCCTTAAATATTTCAATGCAACCTCTGCAATATCATAACCCTGAAGATCAGGAACCGTCACGATTACAATGGCCGAAGACGTTGAATCGTTATAGGCCCTGAGCTTTTGCTCAAGCGCCTGCTTTTGAAAGGGCGCGAGGAAATTTCCAAAATCATTTACTGCCATCGGTGGCTGTGGCTTGTTCTCGATCTTTTGAGCAAAAACCGATTGAAAACCAAAAACAAACAACAGTAAAAAAAAGTGTTTCATTAAAAAGTTATTACCCGATGCTATTGGCCAAAAATGATCTCATCAGGAAGTTCATTTTTGTCAACAGCCTCGTCGTAAGGAAAATTGGTTTTGAGGGCATCACCGATTTTAGCGACGCTGGCGATAATTCCGGCACTAACCGATTCTTTGCTAAAAACTGAAAGAATTTGCTGAACGGATTCTTTCCAATATTGCTCACCGGCAGCAGCATGAATGCCCGTATCCGCAAAAATAGCCAGTTGTTTATCTGTTACGGCTACATAAAAAAGCACACCATTTCGCAATGCCGTTTTTTCCATTTGCAATTTGCCAAAAAGCTCAGCAGCTCTGTCTAAGGGATCCACATACTTGCAGCGGCTTTCAACGAATATCCTTAACTCACCACTCGTTTGCCTTTCAGCATTCTTTATGGATTGAACAATCTGTTCATTTTCCTCATTTGAAAAAAATGATTTTTTCTTGCGAAATGGCCACATTTGCTAAAATTTATTTGATGTCAAATTTCACATCGGGCGCTTTTTCACTTCCGGGATCTGCCTTGTAGAAAGGTTTTTCATGGTATCCAAAGATGCCTGCAAAAATATTATTCGGGAAGGTTTTTACTTTCAGATTATACTGCTGTACCGCAGCATTAAAATCCTGCCGCGCTACATTTATTCTGTTTTCGGTTCCCTCGATCTGAGTTTGAAAACCCTGGAATGCAGCGGTCGTTTTCAGATCGGGATAATTTTCTACTACAGCCAGTAATTTACTGAATGAGCTTTGCAATCCTGCCTGCGCATTTTGATAGGCCTGCAATGAAGCCGGGTCATTGATATCAACATTGATAGACGTTGCTTTTGCACGCGCCTGAACCACTTCTGTCAAAGTTCCTTTTTCAAAGTTAGCAGACCCTTCAATCGTTTTGATAACGCTATTATAAAGGTCTGTTCTTCTTTGGTAATTGGTTTCCACGTTACCCCATTTGGTTTTTACTTCCTGGTCAACGCCGATTAAATTATTATACGCTCCGCAACCCCAGAAGAGTAGAATCACTACAATGCCGAGTACCACGAAAAGGCCTGTTCTTGATTTCATATTTTTTGTTTTGTTTAAAAAGAATTAAAGATAATCCTTTCGGATTTTATAAATTTAAATTTAATGTCCAATTATGATGCTTCTCTGATTGCTTTGATTCCCGGCAATTCTTTTCCTTCGAAATATTCGAGCAGAGCGCCACCTCCGGTGGAAACATAACTCACCTGGTCGGCCAGGTTGAATTCGTTCACCGCCGCCACACTGTCTCCTCCGCCAACAAGGCTGTAAGCACCGTTTTTTGTTGCAGCAGCAATCGCTTCGGCAATCGCTTTGGTTCCTGCCTGAAATTTTTTCATTTCAAAAACGCCCATTGGCCCGTTCCACAAAATGGTTTTGCTTTCCATAATCACTTTAGAAAACCCGGTAACAGCTTCAGCGCCGATATCAAGCCCCATCCAACCTTTTTCGATATGATCATTGCTTACCATTTTTGTGTCGGCATCATTCGAAAATTTATCAGCGACCACACTATCTCCTGGTAAGTGAAAATGTACATTTTTCGCTTTTGCTTTGGATAAAATTTCATTGGCAAGATCGAGCTTGTCTTCTTCACAAAGGCTGCTGCCTATTTCCTTTCCCTGCGCTTTTAAAAATGTATAAGCCATTCCGCCACCTATGATAATATGATCCGCTTTTTCTAATAAATTTTCGATGATCTCTATTTTATCAGAAACCTTTGCACCTCCTAAAATTGCTGTAAAAGGTTTTTCTGAATGGTGAAGTACTTTTTCAGCATTTTCAATTTCTGCATTCATCAAAAGACCAAACATCTTTTTATCTTCTGCAAAATATTGCGCAATAACGGCTGTAGAAGCATGAGCCCGGTGTGCCGTACCAAACGCATCATTTACATATACATCGCCCAATTCGCTGAGTTTTTTTGCAAAAGATGCATCGCCTTTTTCTTCCTCTTTGTAAAATCGAAGATTTTCCAACAGCAATATTTGCCCTGGCTTCAGATCTTTCGCTTTTTGCCTGGCATCATCGCCAATGCAATCGTCAGCAAATAATATGGTGGCAGAGGGTATTAATTCCTTTAAATGTGGCAACAGGTGTTTCAGGGAAAATTTATCCTCCGGTCCTCCTTTTGGCCTTCCCAAATGCGACATCAAAATAACGCTTCCACCATCGCTCAATATTTTTTCTATCGTGGGAACTGCGGCGCGCATTCTTGTATCGTCGGTGATATTGAAATGCTCATCAAGCGGCACATTAAAATCTACCCTTATAAGAGCTCTTTCATTCTTAAAATTATGCTCCGAAAATTTACTCATTTTAGATTTTTCTTTTTTGTTGTGATTGATTGTCTGGAATTTTCAAAAGTAGATAAAAATAATTTCTCCTTTTGTTTTTCGAATACCAATTCGCTCATCTCCTTTTTTGAAGAAAACGGATGTGCCGGAAATTTTAAAAAAGAAATTTGCTGATATATACAATTCCCTATTATATTTGTAGGATAAGACAATGGAAAATTTTATTCCCTTCTTTCAATCCCGGATCATAACCAATTTTATTGGTGTTAGTTGTTGTATGCCGTAAGGCATCAATTAACTATATCACCCATCTTAGGCCCGGGCCTTCTCAATATAATAGCTATTCTTTATTTTAATATTAAAAATCAGTTTATGAGCACTCAACATTTTGAAACTTTACAGCAACATGCAGGGCAAGAGCCAGACCCAACCACAGGTTCACGTGCCGTTCCTATTTACCAGACCACATCTTTCAACTTTAAAAATTCTGAGCATGGCGCGAATCTTTTCGCATTGAAAGAATTTGGAAATATTTATACCCGCATCATGAATCCGACCACGGATGTTTTTGAAAAAAGAGTGGCAGCTTTGGAAGGTGGCGTTGCTGCGCTGGCAACGTCTTCGGGACAAGCGGCCCAATTCATCGCGTTGAATAATATTTTAGAATCCGGTGACAATTTTGTCACAAGTCCCTTTCTTTATGGCGGATCTTACAACCAGTTCAAAGTATCTTTCAAAAGATTAGGTATCGAGGCAAGGTTTGCAAAAGACAATAATGTTGAAAATTTTGAAAGCCTGATCGATGATAAAACGAAAGCGCTTTATACAGAAACAATCGGCAATCCTGATTTCAATATTCCGGATTTTGAAAAGCTGGCTGCATTGGCGCAGAAACATGATTTGCCATTGATTGTAGATAATACATTTGCCTGCGCAGGATTTCTGTTCCGTCCATTGGAGCATGGCGCCCACGTTGTGGTTCAGGCTGCTACCAAATGGATCGGCGGACATGGAAATAGCATTGGAGGCGTGATCGTTGATGGAGGAAATTATAATTGGGGAAATGGTAAGTTCAAAACTTTTTCTGAGCCGTCTGAAGGATATCACGGCATGGTCTTTAATGACGTATTTGGCAGCAAAGGACCTTTTGGAAATATCCAGTTCATCATCCGCGCACGCGTAGAAGGCCTGAGAGATTTCGGACCTGCACTTTCTCCTTTCAATTCATTTTTGTTGCTCCAGGGACTGGAGACTTTATCTCTGCGGGTTGAGCGACATGTCCAAAATACTTTAGCGCTTGCGCAATGGCTGGAAAAACATCCGAATGTTTCCAAAGTAAATTACCCGGGCCTTGAAAGCAGTCCGCATTATGCCAATGCTAAAAAATACCTGACGAAAGGTGCCGGCGCAGTTCTTTCATTTGAAGTAAACGGAAGTAAAGAAAACGCAACCAAATTTGTTGATAATCTGAAAATGATCAGCAATCTTGCAAATGTGGGCGACACGAAAACATTAATTATTCAACCGGCCGCTACCACTCATCAGCAATTATCTGATGAAGCGCAGTTATCTGCTGGCGTGACGCCCGGACTTTTGAGGGTTTCTGTAGGAATTGAGCATATTGATGACATCAAAGCGGATATTGAACAAGCCTTTGAAAAGGTTTTTTCAAAATAAACAATTCAACTTGGGATGACTATTTTTGCAACATCCCCGGAATATTCCGGGGATGTTGCTTATTTGATTTTTTAAATATTGAAAAAATTTGGCTTATCATACTTTTCATTGTGATAAATCCCTAATGCTGGAATCAGGAATTAGCCTGAACGGATATCATTTGGGGTACACAACCTTGGGATCTATTAATGAATCAGGAGACAATGTCGTGTGGATATTTCACGCGCTCACGGCCAACAGCGACGCCACAGAATGGTGGCCCGGGCTGGTGGGTGAAGGCAAATTATTTAATCCAAAAAACTACTTTATCGTTTGTGTGAATATGCCGGGAAGCTGCTATGGAAGCATTGGACCACTTGATAAAAATCCTCAAACAGGAGAACCATTTTATCATGACTTTCCCTTTTTTACGCCGCGCGACATGATTCGTGCGTATCAACCGCTAAAAGAATTCTTGGGAATTGAAAAAATTAAGATTGGAATTGGCGGATCAATGGGCGGACAGCAATTGTTAGAATGGGCGATAGAAGAGCCGGAATTATTTGAAAACATTTTTCCCATAGCCACAAACGCGCGCCATTCCGCCTGGGGAATTGCTTTTAATTCATCTCAGAGAATGTGCATTGAGGCAGATAGCACATGGAAAGAAAATAATCCCCGTGCAGGAATGGAAGGGATGAAGGCCGCAAGAAGTATTGCGTTAATTTCATACAGGCACTATGACACTTATCATGCGAGCCAGAGCGAGCATCATATTGAAAAAATTGAGCACTACAAGAGCGAATCGTATCAAAAATACCAGGGAGAAAAACTTGGCAAAAGATTCAATGCATTTAGCTATTATTTTTTAAGCAAAGGAATGGATGCGCAAAATGTAGGACGCGGACGCGGAAATATTGAAAAGGCTTTGGGCCAAATAACAGCAAAAACAACTTCGATAGGAATTACGACAGACATTTTGTTTCCTGTAAGTGAACAGCGGTTTATCGCAGATCATATTCCCAATGCCACATTCACCACAATCGATTCATTATATGGCCACGATGGCTTTTTATTAGAATTCGAACAAATACAGAAAATCATTACCGGCGCTTTGGAGAAGGCTTTGGTAAAGTCGTGAAAATCTGCTTTTTGAACATTAATGGGAAAAGCGAAAATGTAGATTTTGGCTTTTCAGAAGCGCTTAAGAGGATTATATTAGTTTGAACCGATGGCCAATAATTCCTCAAAAATATTTTGCCCGTCAATATTCCCAAGCATTGGTGCGCAGGCTCTTTCAGGATGCGGCATCATGCCAAAAACATTCCCTTCCTTATTTTTGATTCCTGCAATACCATTCATGGAGCCATTGGGCGCGTAGTCTATGTGAACATCGCCCTGCTCATTGCAGTAGCGATAAATTACCTGGTTATTTTTTTGCAAATCTTCCAAACCGTTTTCTCCGATATAATATCTTCCTTCGCCATGCGCTACCGGAATTTTATGCACGCTGCCCGAATTATTTTCTCCTTTTATATAAACATTTTTACAAACAAACTTAATATTGGCATTTTGCAATAAAACGCCGGGGAGAAGCCCGCTTTCACACAGGATCTGAAAGCCATTGCACACTCCAAGCACTTTACCGCCTTTGTTGGCAAAATCAATTACACTTTGCATCATCGGGCTGAAACGGGCTATGGCGCCACATCTTAGGTAATCTCCAAAGCTGAATCCGCCGGGAAGAACAATACAATCTTCAGTAGAAAATGCAGAGAGGTCTTTCTCCTTGTGCCATAAAGGAATCACTTCCTTGTTCAGATCAATTTGCAAAGCATTAATCATATCTCGGTCGCAATTGGATCCTGGAAAAACAACTACTCCAAATTTCATATAGTTAGGTTTATTTGATGCAAAGGTAAAACATCGGTGAAACTATTTTTTAACGTACTCCATATAAATCACGAATCCTACCATGATCCAGTGCAGCACTAATGGAATCCATTTTACCCTGGTGTAAAAAAAAGCGCATCCTGCAAAAGCAGAGACAGGCAAAACGGCAAGGATCCAATATTCAAAATTATTGTTGATGCTAATAAACGGAATAAACAAGGCTACCACGAGATAAAGGAACATAAGAGACCAGCCTTTGCGAACCTGCACGACTTGCTTTCCGGATACAGATTGAACAAAAAATCCACCGGCAGTTGCTAAAATAATGATGAACGCCATTCCAATGTAGCCCATCATATCTTGCCCAAATAGAGGTCGGGAAATCTGGAATCCTGACAGGCTGAAGCTGTACAGCTTATTGGTAAGAAAAAGCCATACAAATAAAAAATACCAGGGCGTAAAAACGCCAATCAGCCCAATCAGCCATTCGGCTACTTTTGGAGGCCGCGTAATCAGAATCGCGAAAATAACCATGATCCCAAACGCAAGTGCAGGAAAATAAAAGAAAGAACAAACTCCGATAGCCATCCCGATATTGAACAAAGCGGATTTGGCGTGCTTATTATTATAAAGGTTGCTCATTTTTGCCCAAACCCAAATCAATAAAGTATTGATCAATAGTGGCGCGCTTAATACATTCCATTCAGGGAAAAAGGAAGTGATCAGCAGGTAGCTCATGCCAGGTAAATAATTCGGCTTTTGCATCAGCCGGCGGTTATTCATCAATTGGTTAAAACTTATGGCCTGAGTAAATAACAAAAAATACGTGATGAATGTATAAAGAAAGGGAGCGCCGTCCAGCGTTGGTTTTATCGAAGTCAGAAGATCTCTGAAAAGAAATCCATCAGAATTCTGCACCACGGGAATTGGCGGATGAATGAACCATACTAATTTTAAAAGTATCCCATATACGAAAAGCAGGAAAGTATTGAGTGGATTATTGGCCCGGAAAACTCCTGTCACAGTTATAATTTACATGAGGGGCAAAAATAAAAAATTATAATCAGAATGAATAAAGGCAATTCCCCGGCTCGCTCGTTACGCAATCATTCCATTTATTTTTTCAAAAATAAAAAACTAAAATTTATCTATACTCGAGAGCTTCTCAATACTCTATTTTAGCGAAGCAAATATAGTTGCGATAAACACAAGGAATAATGATCTGCGAAACGCTCACTTGTTTCCCGTAACGTGGCATAAACTGATAACCTCTGTCTAAGCTGCGCAACGGTGGATTCCTTAAAACCTGGCCATCCGGAGTAACACTCTGGTCATTTAAAAATTGATTGCGCCTCTCAAGCTCGTTGAATAGAAAATGTAGTTTGCCGCCGTAAAGCATAATCGCATAGGAAAGGAAGTTATCACTTTCATCATCATACTGCGATTTGTGAATCACATTGCTCCAGTCTATTTTGCCTGTGTTATCCATATTGAGAATAAGCACATTGTTATAATAATACCTCGATTGTGAATTATTATAAAATCCGGGCCGGCCGTAATATCCATAAGAATAAGGAGAATAATAATTATAATAGTAAGGAGACATGGACGGATAACCATAAAGATAATCGTACCGGTTCCATGGAGAAGACCGGGACTGTGTATAATAATCTTCAGCGGTCAGAATAAAGCCACCGTCTTTTTTGAGAATCACATCGCGAATAAAAAAGTCATTTAGCGCCAGCTTATTTCCGCCGTCGGTTTTTGCAGAAGATCTCACACTGTCGCCGAATTCTGCAAAATTTTGAGAAATAAAACTTTTGCTTGCCTCATCCCATACAGAGGTGAAAAGGCCTTCTACATTACCACGCTTTTTTGAATAATAAAGTGAATTAATAATATAATGATTGTTGACATTATCGACTTTCAACTTTATTTCATCAAGGTATCTGTCGGTGAGATCTAACCTGGTCAAATTAAAATTGTCTTCATCACGGTTTTTCACCACCAGATCAAGTTGCTGTATAAAGTCCCTGGAACTTGACCTGTTTCCTCGTGTGAAAACAAAATTCCCATCATTATCAACAAAGAAATCACTGAAAACATCTTTCTTATCTTCGAAATTAGTCTCTATGCGCGATCTGTGTAAAAGCTGAAGGCTGTCATTAAAAAGCAATGTTGTAAAATTAAATTTATCATTTTTCTTTTGGATCTTGTAGATCATAATCTTCGATTTATTCTCGCTGTAGATGGTCGAATAAATTTTATTATCTGCGAAAAAGCTAAGCGATGTCGTGTCCACTTCTATTGGGTCAGTCATCAGTTTTCCATCACCGTTTATTTTTACCGCCATGCAATGCAAAATGCTTTTCTTCTGATATTGATAGATCATCCATGCAAAATCGGGATAGGCAACAAAATTTACATTTAACGTCCTGTCTGGTATAATTCGCAGGTCTACTTTGTTTAGCAATTTCATTGAATTATCATAAACGCTTATCGCATTATCATTCCGCAGGTTTTTGTACACGAGGAAATTTCCGTTGATCTTGCCGATGATATCAAAATTAAGAGACCTTATGTCGTTTGATTCGGGAAGCGAATAAGTTATTTGTTGAGAAAAAACGAGCGGACTAAACAATCCCATCACAATTAATAAAAAAAAGCTCTTCATAGTGGTTTGATTAACTTTGTTTATAGCAATTAATTTTAGATAAAGTGCAATATGAAACATTTGGGTTTGAAAACAATACTAATTTACGATAAAAACTTATGCCTGTAGTTTTAATCTCGGGAGGCACCGGCCTTATCGGTGCAAATTTAACACGTCATTTAACACAGCGGGGTTACGACGTAATTATATTATCAAGAGATCAAAAAAAGAAATCACAGGATGAAAAAGTTAGCTATAGTTTTTGGAATGTTGAAGAGCAAATAATTGATGCGGCGGCTGTTAAAAAAGCCAGTTATATAATTCATCTTGCCGGCGCCGGCGTAATGGATAAAAAATGGACTGCAGAATATAAAAAAACGATTCTTGAAAGCAGAACAAAGGGTGCAACGCTGCTCATCAAAACCTTGAAGGAAAACGGTCAGGAATTGAAATGTTTTGTATCTGCATCTGCAATTGGATGGTATGGACAGGATTCAAATCCGCTTTTAAGAAAAGAAGGTTTTGTTGAATCTGATTTGCCTGCAAAAGATTTTTTAGGTGAAACATGTGTGTTGTGGGAAGCAAGCGTAGCACCGGTAACTGCGCTTGGAACAAGGCTGGTAATATTGCGTACGGGAATCGTTCTAAGCAATGATGGCGCAGCATTCACAGAATATAAAAAGCCACTTCGCTTTGGCGTTGCTGCAATCCTGGGCAATGGAAAACAGATCGTAAGCTGGATACACATCGATGACCTGTGCAGAATGTATTGCGACGCAATTGAAGATGATTATCTGAATGGAAGCTATAATGCGACAGCACCTGAGCCTGTTTCCCAAAAAACATTAACGCTGACACTCGCTAATAAAATGAGAAATAAATTTTTCACACCTGTACATATTCCAATGGCGTTTTTGAAATTGGTTTTCGGAAAACGAAGTATTGAGATTTTGAAAAGCGCCACGGTAAGCGACAAGAAAATAAAAGCGGCAGGGTTTACATTTTTATATCCCACTATTGACGCAGCGATTGATGAGCTGATAAGCCACAAATAATATAACGGAAGGCTCGACCCGATCTCAAAAAGATTTTTGATCAAAATAATTTGAAAAGGAATTTTTTGACAATATCGTCATTGAATTTTCTACGCGATATCTGCTTTACAAATCTTCTTTCGTAAATTTTTTCAAGGCGAAAAAATAATAGCCAGCAATATAAATGACGCTTGCTATTACCATTACCCAAACGGCAGGCGCATTATCATAAATAAATTTATTGCCAAAGGGAATAGGAAGCATTACGTCCGTAACCTGCAAAGGCAGGAAATACCCGATAGGCGATAAGCTTAATTTATGATTGACAAGCATCGTAATGATGAATTCAAAAATTAATCCGTATAAAAAAAACACTGCAATTGCTGCTCCGCTCCTTCTGAAAAGCACCGCGAGAAACATGGCGAAAGTGATGTAAGCCACTGTCTGAATAAAGATGTAGCCTATATTTTCAATCCCTGCAAAAGAAAAATGTGAATTGGTGGTGATGAGTCCGAATAATAAGGCTACCAGGAAATTAAATAAAGTGGCTACGGCAGAAAATAAAATGGCAAAAACAAATTTCACGGTTACAAATTCTTTGCGTGTCCAGCCATCAATAATATTTTGACGATGCGTCTTAAAATTAAATTCATTCGTCAACAGCATGATGAAAAGTATCCCCGGAAAATAGAGCAACCAACTGCTCATGAAACCGACAGTTTCCCAAACCTGCGGAAAGGAATAAGGGCTGCCGAGCAAAGCGCCGCCCATCGGCACGTTCTGAACGGTTAATTCGTTTACGTAATAGCCCGTATAATTTATTCCGAGCATCGCGAATCCGTAAAGAATAGTAAACACCCAAAAAGCTTTATAGTTTTTGACTTTAAGCCATTCTATTTTTAAAAGATGTTGCATGAAATTTAGTTGTTGGTGAGTTCAAAAAACCTGGCTTCGAGGCTTTTCTTTTTGAGTAAAAGATGATTTAAAATAACTCCGTTGCTAAAGCAATAATTATTGATGGCGGTGAGGTCGGCAGTGCCAACAGGAAAAAATAATTTTACTATGCCGCCATCAAAAGTGATTCTTGACTGGGTTGCCATATTTTTCAAAACTTCCTGCAATTTATTGTTATCAGAGGCAGCTACTTCCACCATATCTTCATTTGACAAAATCTCATTGACATTGCCGCTTGTGATCAATTGTCCCTTCTTCAAAATAGCCACGTGTGTACAAACTTTTTCAACTTCATCCAAAAGATGGCTCGCCATGATGATCGTTTTTCCTTGCCTGTGAAGTTCTTTCATTAACGCTCGGATTTCCGCGATACCCACGGGATCGAGTCCGTTGGTAGGCTCGTCAAAAATCAACACGCCAGGATTTCCTAACAGGCACGAAGCAATGGCAAGGCGCTGTTTCATTCCAAGAGAATAGGTGCTGAATTTTGAATCTTTTCGTCTCGTGAGATCCACAACTTCAAGCACTTTGTCTATATCTTCTTTACCGTGCTGTTTTATTTCAGCGGCGATCTCAAGATTTTTTACTCCGGATAAATAGTGATAGAAATTTGGCGTCTCAAGCAACGTTCCGATCCTCCTGCGATGCGCTGATGACGGCTCCTCATCAAAAAGCCGGTAGCTTCCTGTAGTTGGTTTTAAAATATCGGTGATGGTTCCAAGCATGGTAGTTTTTCCACTTCCGTTAGGGCCAAGAATTCCAAAAACGGTTCCTTCGGGCACGGAAAAACTTACGTTCTTCAATGCCTGGATATTGCCATAATTTTTGGATAAATTTTCAACAGTAAGTATTGACATAAAACTCAATTAAAAATATTCCACAATATAAGGGAAGAGAAACGTAAAATTTTCAATTGTTATTTGAATGGAAACATAGAAAACTACATTTTAGCTTTGCAGGATTTTTGTAAATAATAAGAAAAAATCGACATTGAAAAGATTCAACCCTGATGAAAGCGATCACTACGGAACTTGACAATCATGCCAGACGCTGGAAAATCCGCCAAGAATTGCAAATCCATTTTTATTAAAATCCAACCGGCTCAGCATTAGATCATTAATATCTCGTTGAGTGACTTTTCGCGTGAACGGATTCATAGTTCCGCCCGTCAGGCCGGCAGGAATCGTAGGGTCATATTGAAATTCAGCATCTACCAATGTCCCGCGCGGATACATAATTCCAGGACGCCCCTGTCCACGAAAATCGATGTTGCGCGGGTGATCGAGTCCAATTGTATGCCCAAATTCATGGGCGGCAGTAGTAGAATTATTTAGTAAATTTTCAAGCTTAAAATATCCGGTATTGGAACCTAATCCATCGACAAAAGAAATATTTCCGCGGGCATATTCTTCAATCCGGAAATAATTATTGCGGGGGTTCATATTTTCAAAAACCATTTCCGGAATGAGATCGTTCTGATAAACTCCACTGATATCAAAGAATACCAAATATTGAGTTCGTTTGATAACCACTTTTCCGTTGGGCTCATTCCAATGATCTGCAATGTCCTTTGCCACCTGGGCGCTTATGGTTTCATTTGCTGCACCTCCGTAGAAATAAATCACTGCATGTATGATCAGCAAATTATTTTCAGATTGTAATTCAACTTCTCCCATACTTCTTTTATGAGGTGATGAAAGCCGGGCAAATTAATTTCTTACAGGCTTTCCGCTTTTTAAAACACTTTGCAATCTTTCAAGTGTTTTCTTTTCGCCGCAAAGACTTAAAAAAGCTTCCCGTTCCAGATTCAATAAATATTGTTCGCTGACAAATGTTGGTTCGCTAAGATCCCCGCCACACATCACATAAGCGAGTTTTTTTGCAACCAGCACATCATGTTCGGAGATATAATTTCCGCGTAGCATTCCGTTAATGCCTGCATATAACATCCCAAGGCCCGAGCGGCCCAAAACCTTGATATCGGTTCGCTGCACAGGCGCGATATAGCCATGATCAAAAAGCTCGATGACGCTTTGTTTTGCATTCACTATTCTGCGCGACTGATTCATACTGATTTCGTCCACACCTTTTCTCAAAATTCCTAAGTCAAAAGCCTCAAATCCAGAGGTGGAAACTTTTGCCGTTCCGATTGTGATGAACCTGTTTTGCAAAGGAATTGTTTCCGGCTCATTATGCTGGATCGCATCCGATGCGCGCAATGTAAATTCTTTCGTGCCGCCGCCGCCGGGGATTAATCCAACGCCTAATTCTACCAGGCCGATATAACTTTCTGCCGCTGCCTGCACTTTGTCCGCATGAAGGCATATTTCGCAACCTCCACCAAGTGTAAGACCATGAGGTGCCACAACCACCGGAATTGACGAATAACGGATTCTCATCGTGCTATTTTGAAAGAGGCGAATGGCCATATCAAGCTCATCGTATTCCTGCTCGGCTGCAAGCATGAAGATCATTCCAATGTTAGCGCCCGCGCTAAATTGTGGACCTTCATTAGCGATCACTAAACCTTTGTATTTATCTTCCGCGATAGCGATTGATTTATTCAATGCTTCCAATACTTCGCTGCCAATGCTTCCCATTTTTGTGTTCCATGAAAGGCCCACCACATCGTCACCGAGGTCGACCAAATTGCAGGCAGCATTTTTCCAAACTGTTTTTTCTTTGAGGTCGCTCAAAATAATAAATGACTCACCACCTGGTAACGGCAAATATTTTTTG
Organism: uncultured Chitinophagaceae bacterium; assembly: GCA_963706775.1. Taxonomy (GTDB): domain Bacteria; phylum Bacteroidota; class Bacteroidia; order Chitinophagales; family Chitinophagaceae; genus Ginsengibacter. Next base: position 1,516,083 of record CAVPNF010000005.1, on the reverse strand, counting down.
GAACTAACATCATAGTACAAACGCTTTCCGTTTTCCACTTTATAAAACGAAGTATTGCCTTCGGCAATAAATTCTTTTACCCATGGAGCCACACTGTAGCCGGAAGCCTCCATGGATTCCACAGTTTCTTTCACACCAAGCACATCCCATGATTCAAATGCGCCGATCTCCCAGCCAAAGCCCGCTTTCATTGCATCATCGACACGAAAAATCTCATCAGTTATTTCCGGAATACGATTAGAAATATAGGAAAAAAGGCTATAGTGAAATTGCCTGTAAAATTCACCGGCTTTATCCTTTCCCGACGCCAGCATTTTCAATCGTTGTTTTAGATCTTCAATTGGCCGGGCTGTTTCTATTGTTGCAAATTTTGGCTTTTGCCTCGGCCCGTATTCAAACGTTTTTAAATTAAGTGTTAGAATTTCTTTTTGACCGTCGGCAGACTTTATTTTTTTGAAAAAACCCTGGCCGGTTTTGTCACCGAGCCATTTGTTATCAACCATTTTTTCCAACCAGCCAGGAATGGTGAAAATTTCTTTTGCCTCATCATCCGGACAATTGTCTTTGACTCCGGCCGCAACTTTTACCAGCGTATCAATCCCGACAACATCAGCGGTGCGGAAGGTAGCCGATTTCGGACGCCCGATTACGGGCCCGGTTAAGGTTTCTATTTCATCAATATTCAAATCGAGTTTATCCATGATATGGAAAATCGACATAATGCTGAAAACTCCTACCCTGTTTGCAATGAAGGCTGGGGTGTCTTTACAGAGCACTGTAGTTTTCCCTAAAATCAAATCGCCATAATGCATTAAAAAATCTATCACTGAGGGATCGGTAAATTCAGTTGGAATGATTTCCAATAACCTTAAATACCTTGGCGGATTAAAAAAGTGGGTGCCACAAAAATGCTTTTTAAAATCTTCGCTTCGACCTTCGGCCATCAGGTGAATCGGAATTCCTGATGTATTGGATGTAATCAATGTTCCCGGTTTACGAAATTTTTCAACCTGTTCGAAAACCTGCTTTTTAATGTCTAATCTTTCGACCACCACTTCTATGATCCAATCGCTTGTTGCGATGTCTTTCATATTGTCTTCGAAATTTCCGGTTGTAATGTTTTTCAACACGTCTTTTGTGTATACCGGCGAGGGCGAAGATTTAACCGCCGCTGCCAATGCGTCGTTTACAATTCTATTTTTACTCTTCAAATCTTTACTGTCCGGCGCAGGAATATCCAGCAATAACACCTGCAAACCAACGCCCGCAAAATGACACGCGATACGGCTTCCCATGACGCCGCTACCTAAAACGGTAACTCTATTGATATTTCTTTTTTGTAGCATAAAAATTAGTTAGTTAGACAACTATTTGAAAATCTAAATTAAGCATTTTTATTTCTATTAAATTTTAAAACTGCATTCCCGTTTTTAAAAAATTAACTTAAACAAAAACGTCGAAAATCTATATTTTAGCTTGTCTGTTAAAACATAAATTACACCTTTTTCCACGCTTCCTGTTCATATCCGAAACATAAAAAACTACATTTTCGCTTATATCATTATCAAGTACAAAATATCAGTCAAAAATAATCCGGTGTTTTTTTCGTTCTAAAAGGGTCTTCGGAGTTCTTACCAATTTCAATATGCTTTCGTGCAATAAATTTTTTAGCTTTATGTATTGCAAAAATCCTTTTATGAAAACGTTGCTAACTGGTATTTGCTGCGCCGCAGTAGCGTTTAGCGCACATTCGCAAAATGTGCCGACAGTAAATTTGCCAAAAGATGCAAAAGTTGACGGAACGGTTGTGGACATGAGAAGCCGTGAACCGAAAAACAATGAGCTCGTAATTTTCAGAAGTCAGAAAAATAATAACGAATACCAGGCGATCAGTGATGAAGCCGGAAAATTTTCAACACGCCTTCCTGCCGGCGATAAGTACGATATTTTCATTATGGGGTTTAAAGATTCGATCAGTCAAAATGTAATGGACATTCCTGCACTTGGCCCTAATTCTTACTATAAAAATCCGTTTGTGGTCACGCTCGAATTTGATCCGCCAAAAACTTTTGTTCTTAACAATGTTGAATTTGATTTTGGCAAAGCCACGCTGAGGCCACAATCCTACCAAACGCTCGACGACCTCGTAGATTATTTAAAAAGAAAACCCGATCAACGAATTGAAATCGGCGGACACACAGACAACATTGGCAGTGATGCTAAAAATTTAAAACTCTCTTTGGAAAGAGCAAATTCAATCGTTGCCTATCTGACGGCGAAAGGAATTGATAGCAGCCGGCTCGAGGCTAAAGGATATGGCGCGGAAGAACCGATAGAAGAAAACGATACAGAAGAAGGAAGGCAAAAAAACAGGCGAACAGAAGTAAAAATCCTTTCACAAGAACCTTAAACTATTAAGAGCCTTCAGACTGTAAGACTGGTTGGTTCTATTGCAAGTGCTCGCTTTCGGCCGATCTATCTTCATCTTTAGAAAAAGATAAAAATCTACTTTTCGGGTTGTTTAAAAAAACTTCCTGTCGTAATTCTAAGTTTAATAAATAACTAATCACCGTTTTACTTTTTAAACCACATATAATTTTTTCCATAAGAAATTTTTCGCCGGATTAGAAGTTAGTTAGGTGAGTGTCGCAGATTATCGCCGACGTTTTTTTGCATCCGGTCGTACAACTACCCGCATTTTTATCTCCATCAAAAAGTGTTAATTCATTAACTTGTGAGCTATTATATCAAACGTTACTTTTCTGATGAAAAAAATCCTGGTTGCTTGTTTTTTATTTATCCTGCATTTTTCGGCCTCTTCACAAACATATTCTACGGCGGCAAAACATTGGTCTGACAGCGTATTTAATTCGCTGAATGATGACCAGCGGATTGCACAATTAATGGTCTTGCGTGAGAGCAGTTTTAATAAGGATGGCGCAGTTTATTACGACTCATTAATAGCATCCGCTATTGAGAAATACAATATCGGCGGCATCTGTTTGTTCCAGGGCAGTCCGGTAAAGCAAGCTAATTTTCTAAACTATTTTCAAAGCATTGCAAAAACGCCATTGATGGTGTGTATTGATGCTGAATGGGGACTTGGAATGCGCTTCGATAGCGTGGCTCCGCTGAACCATCAAATGATGCTGGGCGCTATCGAAAACCCCTCGATCATATATCAGTATGGCCAGCTGGTTGGAAAACAATTAAAGCGCATAGGCATACAGGTTAACTATGCCCCTGTGGTCGATATTAATAATAATCCTGACAACCCGGTGATCAATGACCGCTCTTTCGGGGAAGATAAATATAAGGTTGCCAAATTCGGAATCGAGTACATGAAGGGAATGCAGGACGAAGGCGTACTTGCTTGTGCCAAACACTTTCCCGGTCACGGGGATGTTTCTGTAGATTCTCATTATGATCTTCCTGTGATCAATAAATCATTGGCGCAGTTGGATTCGCTTGAGTTATATCCCTTCAAAAAAATGATGGCCGCAGGCGTTGGCAGCGTGATGATCGCTCATCTATACATCCCCGCGATAGATAGCGCGGCGAATACCGCAACATCTATCTCTAAAAATAACGTCACCGGCCTGCTGCGTGATAAACTTCATTTCCAGGGATTAACTTTCACTGATGCGCTTAACATGAAAGGCGTAGCAAAGTTTTTCCCCGGAGGCGATATCGCTGCGCATTCATTGATTGCAGGCAACGATATGCTTTGTTTGCCAGAAGATGTTCCTATTTCAATTGCCAAAATACGGGAAGCGATAGAAGCCAAAAAATTAAGTTGGGACGATGTGTATGAGAAGTGCAGAAAAGTGCTTCTGTATAAATATATGTATGGTGTGGCCCAGGTAAAGCCCATCGATACAGAAAATCTTACCACCGATCTTAATGAAGGGATTGCGGAAATGAAATCAATGGTTGCTGAAAATGCGATCACGGTGTTAAACAACCAGGATAAGGAATTTTTTCCCCTGGCTTCTTCCGGCAAAAAGCAGAAAGAAGTTGCTTACGTAGGAATCGGGATCAATGCTGATAATGCTTTCGCTCAAAGAATGAGAGAAGATTATAATGCCGATGTTTTTTATTTCGATTACAAACAGGATGCATCGAGAATATTATCAACAGTGGAGTTGATCAAAAACCGCTATAAATCAGTAATCATAGGCGTTCACAATTACAACCGCTATCCTGCAAATCAATTTGGCATCAGCAATTACGCGCTTGATCTTATCAAACAAATTCAGCAAAATAATAAGACCATCATTTTTGATTTTGGCAATCCTTATGCCCTTAAGAACTTTTGCGATGCAAGAAATCTTATTGCCTGTTATGAAGATGATTCTCTCACACAGCGCGCAGCAGCAGATCTTCTTAAAGGAAAAATAAATGCACGAGGCACTTTACCTGTGACGGTTTGCGATAATTATAAATACGGAAGCGGAATTATTTCAGAAAGAATTATGCCGGTTGCAACTCCTGAATCACAAGGCTTGAATGGCTTACAAATGGCGAATGATATTGATTCAATTGCAAATTTAGGAATCGTCGGGAAAGCTTATCCGGGTTGCGTTGTATTGGTTGCACGTCATGGAAAAATTGTTTTTGAAAAAGCCTACGGCACTTACAATTACGATACGCCAGAACTTGTCAACCTGAATTCCATTTATGATATGGCGTCGGTAACCAAAATTTGCGCTACGACTTTGGGCGTGATGAAATTATATGATGAGGGAAAATTAAGGCTTGATAAAACCCTCGGAACTTACCTGCCGTGGGTAAGAAAAAGCGATAAGAAAAATCTGAACATAGAAAAAATATTACTTCACCAGGCCGGGCTTGTGGCTGATGTTGTTTTCTATTTGAAGACTATTGATCCGATTACCAAACGGCCTTTGCCTCAATATTTTCAGCCGGATTCATCAGCTAAATTCAGTGTGAGGGTAGCACAGAACCTGTATTTACGCACCGACTATGCGGATACAATGAACCAAAGTATTCTTGACAGCAAACTTCTTCCTGCAGATCAATACGTCTATAGCGACAACGATTTCATTTTTATGGCAGATGTTGTGAAAGCTATTTCCGGATTGAGAATTGATGAATATGTTGACAAATATTTTTACAAACCAATGGGACTTCACTCTATAGGTTTTAATCCAAGAAACAGGTTTGACACTAACCTTGTAGCGCCTACGGAGTTCGATGAAAGTTTTCGCGCACAACATCTGCATGCAGATGTTCATGATGAGGGGAGCGCCATGTTTGGCGGAGTTGCAGGGCATGCAGGCTTGTTCAGCAACGCAGAAAATATTGCTTCCATTTTACAAATGTTTTTAGATGGCGGTTCATTCGATGGCAAACAATATATTAAGCCTGAAACACTCAAATTATTTACGGCTTATAACAGCAGCATCAGCCGGCGCGGAATTGCTTTTGACAAGCCTCAAAAAGATAATTACACCACAACTGATGAGCATCCGTATCCTTCAAGATTCGCTTCTCCACTCACTTTCGGGCACACCGGATATACGGGGACCTGCATTTGGGTTGACCCAAAATATGATTTGGTTTACGTATTTTTGAGCAATCGTGTAAATCCCACGAGAAGCTTGAATTTGTACAAATACAATATAAGAGGAGCGATTGAAGATGCAGTTTATAAAGCAATGGTTCCGGCCATCCCCGAAGTATTGAAGAGAGAAAATGAAAATAAGAAATGAAAAAGTAAATAATTACATTTACGATTTAACCAATAAAATAACAAACAATAAAACCAATTGCCGTGCAATATCCATTTCAGATAAAATCATTGGAACAATACCATGAAGTTTATAACAAAAGTGTAACTGAACCGGAACAATTCTGGGCAGGCATTGCCGAAAATTTTCGATGGAGAAAAAAATGGGATAAAGTTTTGGAATGGAATTTTGAGGAACCATCGGTAAAATGGTTCCTTGGTGGAAAATTAAATATTACTGAAAACTGCCTGGACAGGTGGGCGGAAATTCAACCTGATGTTCCTGCAATTATTTGGGAGGCAAACGATCCCGCAGAAAAAAGCAGAACAATCTCTTATAAAGAGCTTCTCGAAAAGGTAATTGAATTCGCTAAAGTCCTCAAACAAAATAACGTACAAAAAGGCGACCGCGTTTGCATCTATATGCCGATGGTTCCTGAGTTAGCAATTGCAATGCTCGCCTGCGCGAGAATTGGCGCTATTCATAATATTGTATTTGGTGGCTTCTCAGCCAAAAGCATAAAAGACAGGGTAGCGGATTCTCAATGCGCTTTTGCGATCACTGCTGATGGATCTTACCGTAGTAACAAAACAATCCATTTAAAAGAAATTATGGATGAAGCGCTTGAAGGAGATTCGCCTGTAAAAAAAGTAATTGTATTAAAGCGTACAGGCGACACCGTTAGTATGAAAGAAGGAAGGGATGTCTGGTGGCACGAGGAAACTCAAAAAGTAGAAAATCAGGATTTAAAAGATCCGATTGAAGAAATGGATTCAGAAGATATGCTCTTCATTCTTTACACATCGGGTTCTACGGGAAAGCCAAAAGGAGTAGTCCATACAACAGGCGGCTACATGATTTACACCACGTACACTTTTGTGAATGTATTCCAATATAATCCCGGTGATATTTATTTCTGCACGGCAGATATCGGATGGATCACCGGTCACAGTTATATCGTTTATGGCCCATTGGCCGCGGGCGCTACAAGTCTTTTATTTGAAGGAACGCCCACTTATCCCGATGCCGGGCGTTTCTGGGAGATTGTAGAAAAATATAAAGTGAATATCTTGTACACAGCGCCCACCGCTATTCGCAGCCTTATGGCTTATGGTACCGCGCCTATTGAGGGCAAAGACCTGAGTTCATTAAAAGTGCTGGGAAGCGTCGGTGAACCGATAAACGTGGAAGCATGGAATTGGTACAATGAAAATATTGGAAAAAAGAAATGCCCGATCGTGGACACCTGGTGGCAAACGGAAAATGCAGGGATTTTAATTTCAAATCTTGCCGGCGTTACGCCACAAAAACCTTGCTTCGCAACGCTACCATTACCGGGAATTCAGCCGGCGATTGTTGACGAAAAAGGAAATGTATTGGAAGGAAATAATGTGTCCGGAAACCTTTGTATAAAATTTCCTTGGCCCTCTATTTTACGCACCACCTACAACGATCATGAGCGCTGCCGCATCAATTATTTCACGGCCTATCCGGGGATGTATTTCACTGGCGATGGCTGCCTGCGCGATGAGAATGGTTTTTACAGAATCACCGGAAGAGTGGATGATGTATTAAACGTAAGCGGCCACCGTATTGGAACAGCCGAAGTGGAGAATGCCATTAATGTGCAGGCCAGTGTTATTGAAAGCGCTGTGGTGGGCTTTCCGCATGATATTAAAGGACAGGGCCTTTATGCTTATGTAATTCTTGATAACACTGAAACAGATCATGAGGAGGCACGAAAAATAATTAATGCTGCAGTAACAAAAGAGATCGGCTCATTTGCCAAACCCGAAAAAATTCAATTTGTAAAAGGTTTGCCCAAAACAAGAAGCGGAAAAATTATGCGGCGCATTCTTCGTAAGATCGCAGAAGGGGAAATGCACAATCTTGGTGATACGACAACTCTACTTGATCCTGCCGTAGTTGATGAAATAAAAAATAACAGAATTTGACTTGGAATTTTCTTTGTGACGATAAATTCTAAATAATTGGTATTACATTGCCAAGGTGAATGTAGGAAATCTATATTTTCGTTTATGAGGCCAATGTTTGAGAGTGAGCCGAAAGGTAATATCTATATTTCGGCTTATGACATGCTGACTATTATTCTTCGCAAGCATCGCATCCGGAAATTTTTTTGATGACAACTGTAGATTAGTTCTAAAATTATGATCACGGAATTAGATGGAGATAAATCAATCGCCTTTCGCCATTTCGGGTTTTATTTTTTCATGCGGACGCTCGTGTTCTTCATCGCCCAATAAAATGCCCCACGATTTTAATCCTTCAACGCGGTCGAAAATTACCTTCGCTATGGCAATGTAGGGAACCGAAAGGAACATGCCCGGAATGCCCCAAAGCATTTCACCTAAAACAACTCCAAGAATAATGATCAGGGGATTTATTTTTACCTGGGAGCCAACAATTTTTGGCATTAAAAAATTACTGTCAACCAAATGAATGCAGACGACGGCGATTGCTACATATATTGCATGGGAAGTGTTGGTCGTGGCAAATGTGATACAAACACTTAGAAAAAGCGCTGTAAAAATACCCACATAAGGAACGAGGTTGAGAACGCCAACCAGGAGACCCAATAAGATCACATACTTAATCCCAAGAATCCAGAAAACAAGGCAGGCCAGGCCCACCACTATGGACATTTGAAAAAATAAACCGGTAATGTATTTTCTAACGATGTATTTAATCTGCTCCGCTATTTCGTGGATTACATTTTTATATTCATCCTTGAAAGCTGAAAGGATAAACCGCATTAAATGGCGGCGGTAAAGCAAAAAGAAAAAAGTATAGATTACCATAAAAACCACTAGAAGCAAAATGGAGGATATTGATAATACGGTCTTTTCTAAAATAGTGCCGCTGGAGTTGAGTACTTTATTAGTAGTGCTGTCAATATAAGCTGTTTGCTTTTCCGCATTAACATGAAATGTATTTTGCAGCCAATTCTGGACCGAATGAAATAGTCCTGTTAATTGCTGTTTTAATAACGGCCATTCGCTGCTCAAATCCGATATCTGAGATCCCAGTAGATAAACAATGAAAGAAGCGGCAGCAAGAAACAGAATTACAGCTACTCCAGACGCGACCGCCCTTGAAAATCTTAGTTTATTTTGAAGAAAGTTGGCCAGCGGAAGTAAGAGCAGCGAGAATAAAAAAGCAAACAACAGAGGAGATAATATTTCTTTTCCAATAATCGCGAGAAAGCCGCCTGCGATTAAAATGATAAGCACGCAAGCGAGCTTCAGGTAAAACGGCAATACGATATTCTTCATAAAAAATCAATTTTTTAAATATAAACCCGCTCTATTTGCCTTCAATGCAACACTTTAATAAATCGTTATTTATTTAATTGTTTTCTTTGCAACATGCATCCTAAAGATTTATCCATTAACGATTTCAATTACGATTTACCTGAACAAAAAATTGCCATATTTCCCCTGGAGCGCAGAGATCAGTCCAGGTTATTGATTTACAAAAACAAAAAAATATCCGAAGACATCTACCAAAATATTGCAGGCTATCTGCCCGAGGGATCATTTCTTGTTTTTAACGACACAAAAGTAATTAAAGCGAGAATCTTATTTCAAAAAATAACCGGAGCTGTTATCGAAATATTTTGCCTTGAACCTTATGAAGAAATAAAAGATTATGCGGTTGTACTTCAACAAAATAATTCCATCAGGTGGAAGTGCATGATTGGAGGGGCGGGCAAATGGAAAGAAACTTTCCTTGAAAAGTCATTTTTTATCGGAGAAGAAAAAATCTCGCTCCAGGCAAAGCTTATCGAAAAATTAACCGATGCCTACGTTGTTGAATTAACATGGAATCCAGGGAATTATTCCTTTGCGGAAATTATAGAGCATGCCGGTGAAACACCTTTGCCTCCTTATATCAAACGAAAAGCGGAAGCAAGCGATTCAGAAAGGTATCAAAGTATTTATTCCCTGCACGAGGGTTCTGTGGCTGCTCCAACAGCGGGCCTGCATTTCACGGAAGAAATTTTTTCATCCTTAAGAAAAAAAAATATTAAAAAAGGATTCGTCACGCTTCATGTGGGCGCAGGAACGTTCAAGCCTGTGAAGTCTGCAAAAATGGAACAGCATGAAATGCACGCTGAATGGATCGATGTTTCAATTGAGTTTATTGAATTGCTGAAGAATAACTTAAGTCATGGAATTTTTTGTGTTGGCACTACTTCTGTCAGGACCATCGAAAGCCTTTACTGGATGGGGTTAAAAGCGTTTATCAATCCCGAAATAAATTTTGAAGATCTTTTAATAAAACAGTGGGATCCGTATAAAGCCGATTTTCAAATAAATGCCTGCAGCGCTTCAGACGCTTTGGACGCTTTATCAATTTATCTGAAAAGCCAAAATGTAGAAAAACTGTTTATTCAAACGCAGATCATCATTGCGCCGGGATATGAATTTAAAATAGCAAAAGGAATGATAACCAATTTTCATCAACCCAAATCGACTTTGCTATTATTAGTTGCTGCAATGATCGGTGAAAACTGGAAAGATATTTATGATTATGCGCTAACACACGACTTCAGATTTCTGAGCTATGGCGATGGTTGTTTGATTTATAATGACGGGAAATAAAAAATATATGTGATCAGATTAAACACTCTAATCATTTAATTCACCATTTTATTTGCACAACTGCTGCTGGCAAAGGCTTCCGGCTTTGCTTTAAAAGCAAAACCCATTCCAAGGATGTAACCCATAGCCTCGCGCAAAGCTTCATTACTTTTAAAGCTTGGATTCGTATTGATGTCTGCGTGAACCTCCATATCAACATCATATTTTGTGAACAGATCGCAAAGCTCATAAGCAATCTCAATGCTCTTAGCTACTTCCACAAGCATCCTTTCCTTGATGCTGTATTTGTGAGTAGTTTTATCATTGTGGATAAACATAAAGCCGCCGCGGCCTTCACGAAGAAACACGATAACGGTTGCAAATTCAGTCTCGTGACTTTTAACCTGGCTGTCTGTGCCAATGCATACTTTTAGTTTCACGCCCTTTCCAGCTTCTCTTTGGATGGCGTTTTCAACTGCACTTTTAATGGGCAGTTCGATCCTGTCTCCGTTAAATTTTCTCCATTGCATAAAATCTATTTTAAAATTTTAATTTGAATGAGAGTACGTCAGAGATAAAACAATAAGCTAAGAACTAATTTTTTTAGAAAAATTATTTCACAAAGTATAACTAATTAAATAAATATTTTCTTTCCGGGAGTGAATTTTATGTAATTTTTTTACAGAACGGAATATAACAAAAAAGGGCCAGCCCCTAACGCTGACCCTTAACTTACACATGAATCTACCTTACAGTTTTAAAATTCTTTGAGTGCTTCTTTGGGAGTTACTGATTATTTGCAGGAAATAGATTCCTTTAGGGTATTGATTAATATCGATTCGATTTGCTCCGGCTTCATCTGATCCTGATTTCAGGATGCGACCGCTTAGATCGCCAAGCTGGTACTGGTAATTTTGAGGTGCGTTAACTTTTATTTCTGTTGTCACTGATGTTGTTACAACGAAGTGTGTAGAAGGTTTTTCAGTTAGTTTCAATGAGACCATATTTGAATAAGCCACTTCTCCCGTCACTGATGTTACTTTAAGCCTATAGAAAATATTCTCGTTGGCTAGTGGCACATAGGTAAACTCTCTCGCTCCTGAATAAAACGTTTTCAATGAAGAAAAAATTGTGCCGGTGGAAGAAGTTTCTAACGAAACTTCTCTAATGGATTCATACGCATCAATGTCCCAGCTCAGGTTATGTGTTTCTGCGCCTGCTTTCCCTTTAAGCGACACTGTTTTTATTGAAAGAACATTTAACGAGGCATATGTTCCGGAAATCTTATAGGATCCAAGGCTACCATAGCTTGTAGCGTTGGCATTGCCTGCGCCCTGAACCATCAGATAATAATTTCCCGCATGCAAAGTAGTATCAATAACCACATTCAAAATATCCTTCGGATCATACACTGCTACAACTTCCTTCGCTGCGTTCAGCAATGTGAGCTTCATATCCAGGTTGGCTCCGTCATTATTGGGACCAACAGAGAAAGGTTTTGCGTCAAGATGAAAGACACCGGTTCTTTGCAAATTAAATTGAAATACATCTTTATCGGTGTTCGTTGTAATGATGCCTTCTGTTGCAAATTGGGCGTTATCAATATTTACTCCGGTCGGATGATCGTTTGGATCGTCGCTGTGATCGTCAATCCTATAAGTAAATCCATTACGTGAGGTAATTATGGAAAGATTATCCTGGTCAGAGGTGCAGCCGGATGGTGTTGGTCCGTTATTCCAACCGGAAATATTTCTCCCATAGCTATTACCCATAACCGGCGCCCAGCCTATCTCCCCGGTTCCCGCACCATCATTGTAAATAGTTACCAAATTACATGAGCCGTTATATTTTGCCTGGTGGGAAAGGCCAACGGTATGGCCGCTTTCATGCGTACAGCAGTCTGCAATTATTTTTGGATTATTAGCTAGCCGGTCAGGAAAAACAAAGCCCGGAGTATCATCGCCCCATGTGAATGATCCTGTAAACGATACGCCGCCAACTCCCTGGTACCACGCACTTGTAAGCGTTACAATGATCCTGATCCTTTGTGAGAATGGCGCCTTAATAAATACGGTTGAGTCTGTAGTGATATTAATATTAAAGGGGCGGTAATCTTCTGAAACACGATTAAAAACTTCAGTGATCTGTGTATCGTTTAATCCCGAAGGAACGCAATAAAAGGGAACGCCGCCGTTCCATGATGAACCATCCACATAATGGCCATCGAAGTCAAGAAATATAGTAGCCTTCGCTGTTGGCAGGCTGCTCAAAGACGGCCCGCTGAATGCGTTAAATGACATCAATATCAAAAGCGAGAATAGGATTGGTAATATTTTTTTCATAGCGTTGGATTTAGGGTTTCCGCTTAAAAATTAAAAGACGCATGTTCGTAGTTACTTTCTTAGAAATCCTGGATAAGCTCTTCTGTTTTTATTTTATTTAAAGAATAGGTTCCATCATTTTCTTTTTTTAATTCATAGCCATCGGCATACTTTTCATTAATGATGCGGCCTACATAACTTACCGATGAATCTTCCTCAATTCTTTTTGAAATGGAGAACAAAGTATTGTCAAGAGAAGAAGACCTGATCACCACATTGTATAAATTGTCATATTTTTTTACTGATGACAATACAATGCCGCTGAAAGTCAGATTTGAAAATTTTAATTGCAACTTGGTTCCTTCCGGGGCAAGAAATGCCTTTTCCAGTTCCGATAAAGGAGTGGGTAATTTTGATGATAGCTTACTAAATTGATTTTGTCTTGAAGAAGCCGGCATCTGAGCTCCGGCAGTGTAGGTGGCTGTTGCAATAATACATAGCAACAACACTTTTTTCATGCGTTTCATAGACAGGATTAGGGTTTATAAATTTCGAACATTTACAAAACGCCAATCCGGCTGGAATATTACCTACTCACTCAAAAAAAGTTGTTAATTGAGAAATTTGCGAAAAAATCCTTTAATTTTTAGTATTAGTACTGGCCTGTACTTAGTAAAACCAACGTGCAAGCTTCCTGGGTCGCGATCCCATTTTGCGAAGCAAGATCCTCAAGTTCCTGATTTTCCGCTCCGGGATTAAAAATAATCCTTTTTGGATGTTGGGATAATATATATTTATAATATTCCTTCTGATTATTTGCATTCAGATAGACTGTTACTGTGTCAAGATTGTCAATCGGCTTTTGATCTGCCTCAATATCGACATCGCCTACTTTTCCTACGTGTTTTCCGAGCGCCACTACATCATGACCTTTTTCACGCAGTTTATTTACTGCAAGGAAACTATACCTTGATGGATTTACTGATGCGCCTAATACCAGTGTTTTTTTGTTCGTCATATCGGTTCATTTAAAAATCTTGATCTTAAATCATTAGTCGGTATCATGCAAGTCTCCCTTTTTCCAAACCATTGATACCTGTGGCGCGCGATCCAATTGTAAACTTCATCCCTAACAAATCGCGGTACAATCATAAAACCATACATCATCGGCCATAATCCACTTAAATCCCGGCAAACTTTTAAAGCTGCTGTAGAACGCGTGTATATTTTATCGTTTTTAATTAACACAAAAGAGCTTAAATCGGAAGAGGACAATTCATGTGCCGATAACACCTCATGAGCTTTCGCACTTTGTAATGTCGCAAACCTAAATTTTGATTGCGGATCTCTTTTGATTACAAAATTTACCGCGCTGTTGCAGAAATTACAAATGCCATCAAATAATATAATTGGATGATCTTCCATTTAGCAAATTTACTAAAACTGTTTCCCATGTGTTTGCCGGATCATTTTTCTTATAATAAATGGAAAATACTTAATAATTTTTATAAATAAATTCGTGATGAGTTCCCGCCCAAAAAGTTTCTGAATAAAACGGCCCGTGCTCAAGCGGCTTGCAAACTGTCTTTGCCATTGATGAACATATTGCTTTTCCATTTCATCCCGGCTGATCTTTTTATCCAGGAATGACTGAATGTTTTCAAACGCGATCTTAGCGGAGTGAAGTGCCATGCTCATTCCATTTCCACACAATGGAGTGATCATTCCCGCGGCATCTCCCAACATCAATATATGATTCTCCACCTGCATTTTTTTATCGAAGCTGATTTGAGAAATGGTAACGGGAGCGGAGAACAGAAAAGAGGATTCTGAAAATATTTTTTTTAAAATCGGATTTTTGTACAAAACATTTTGCTCCATTTTCTTGATCAAATTATTATTCTCTTTGAGATTTTTGGCTGTTGTTAAATAGCAAAGACAATAACATTCATTTTCAATTTTTGAGATACCGCAATATCCATCTTTAAAATTGTGCAAGGCAATCGTATCCTCCGAAAAATTTCCTTTGATGTGATATTTTACACCAATATAATTATTAAGCTTTCCCGGTTTTCGCAACATAAAATTTCTTTTCCACCGCGCATCCAGGTTACTTCTTTTGCCAAAGGCAGCAGCAACGACCGGCGCGGCAATCCGGCCACCATTGAAGGTTACTATAAATCCATCTTCTTTGAAAAGAACATCAGACACTTTCGTGTCATCATAAATGATAGCTCCATTTTCAATTGCAATATTTTTCAATTCATTGTCAAGGAAAAAACGGCTGATACCAAATCCACCTAGATCAAGAGGGGCATTCAGAAAACTTCCATCCGGCGCGGATACTATTAATTTTTGAATGATTGGTAAATGAAGCCGGGAAAGATTCAATCCTAAATCTTCAATAAAATTCCAGCTTTCCATACTGATATATTCCCCGCAAACTTTATGAAATGGATATTTCTCTTTTTCAAACAATACCGTTTTATATCCGCTTCGCGAAAGTAAAATAGAAAGTGAAAGGCCAGCTAACCCACCACCAACAACCACGACATCGGCCGTATTCAAAAATGAATTCGAAGAAGGTAAATCATTTTGTATGTTGGTTTTGTTTCCCATTCACTTTTGCAAAATATAAATTGCCGCACCTAGATTATTTTAGATTTTTTGCGCCCGGCATGTAACAAGATACCTGAATGCCCAGCGCCATTTGACAGAAGCATTTTTTAATCCTGCTTTAATAAGAAGCTGCTCCCACTCTATTTTCCTGAATCCTCTCAGCACCGAGAGCGGCGCGTCATTTTTTACAAGATAAGATCTTGAAAAAATTTCCGAACTGATCCTGATAAAATAATAAGCCAATGGATGACGATGCAAATCATTGATAAAAAAACCAACCGACGCATTTTCATTCATCCAGGCTAACATTTGGACCAATTGATCATCCGAAAAATGATGACAAAAAAGAGAAGAGAAAATAATATCCGGTTTCGCAGTCCGAAAATGTACCGCGCTATAATCAGAAACAATAAAATCTACTTTTTGGCTTATCACGTTTGCCTTTGCATAAGCGATGCAATCTTTATTAATATCAATGGCGGTGAAGCTTACGTCAACATTATTCTTTTTACAGTACCGCTCAATCGCATTCAGATTATCTCCGCCGCCGCAACCAATTTCACAGACTGAAATTATTTTCCTATCACCTATCAAATTCGTTAATCCGTTAATCGTTATGGAATGGCCGCCCAGATGCGAATTGATCCATTCGAGCTCCTTCAGATTTCTTTCGATATCCTGAAATGGGATATCACTTCGATCAAGGATTTCCTTCTCTAATGAGCGTTGTTTAAAATCAGTCATTTGATAAAATAAAAGTCTCCATAGTTAGGCCGGGTCCAAAAGCAGCGCCGAAAATATTTGCATCCTCTTTTTTGTTTACTTCAAGCGCATCCATGATCTCTTTCAAAACAAATAAGATTGTTGGCGACGACATATTTCCATAATTTTTCAAAATTTGATAGGAAGGTTGAAGATCGCCAGCAGAAATAGAAGTG
Source organism: uncultured Chitinophagaceae bacterium (assembly GCA_963706775.1). GTDB lineage: Bacteria > Bacteroidota > Bacteroidia > Chitinophagales > Chitinophagaceae > Ginsengibacter. Next base: position 1,499,845 of record CAVPNF010000005.1, on the reverse strand, counting down.
CATTTTTCGATGGACGTCAAAATTCGTTTGCCACCGGGATGAATGCAATAATGCGAAATATCCGCCTCGTTCAAACCTGCGTTTGTCAATGCTTTTTGAAAAAGTCCATTGAAATCTTGTTCAATCAACTCCGGCACATAACCAGAAAGCGTCATCAAAAAACCTGACGATGAAAGTTGCCAGCTCATGTGTTTTTTTCCGTTGAATCCCACTTCGCTGTAAAAATTTTTCATCCTTAAACCACTTAATTTATCGTCATCATGAACCACCAAAATTGCAGCAGCACCATCACCAAATAAAAGTCCGGATGCAATATTATCTGCATTTGTTTCTCTTTGAAAATGCAGCGTACAAAGCTCCGTGCACACAACAAGGACTTTTGCGTTTTTATCATTTTTACAAAAAGCATCCGCGAGTTTCATCCCGTGAATGGCAGCATAGCAACCCATAAAATTTACAGAGGTCCTGAAAATATTAGCAGGAAGATCCATCATTTCCATTACCTGCAGATCAAGCCCCGGTGCGCTCATTCCTGTACAACTTACGGTTATTAAGTGAGTGATTTCGTTCTTCTCTATTTTTTGATCGATGCATTTCTGCACAGCGTCAACCGAAAGTGAAGGCGCACATTTTTCATACCATTTCATTCTAAGCTCCAAGCCGGGAAAGGGTTCCAGGTTTTCTGATGCAGGATAAAATTCCCATTCGTCAGCCTTAAGGCTATAATCCGGTAACGCAGAATACCTGGTTTCAATAGCGCTCTGGTGGTATAAAAATCTCAACTTTCTTTTTTCAACTTCATCCATCGCATATACATTTTGCATAAAGCTTAAAATGTCTTTTTGTTGATGCCTGAACGCAGGAACGGCGGTTGATATAGACGCGATCTTACTCAAAGTATTTTATAATTAAAAGCGAAATAAATCCAAGGTTTGTACATATAGACGCCAACAAATTCATACGCATTGTGTTTTTAAAATTTGCTTCTTCATGATTTCTAACTACTTTATTAAACCAAACAAAGAAATATACGATCACAGGTAGCAAAAAGATTTGTATAACCAGGAAATTCATAAATGATGCGTTTACATAAAAATATCCTGCCAGGGTGAAAAATGCAAGTGCATATACAATGCCAGTAAATAGGAATGTGCCCTTATAACCAAGGAGATAACTGATTGTAATTACGCCGTCTTTAAAATCTTCGTCATGCTGGTAGATCTGAGTCAGGGGATAAAATCCGCCGATAAGCAAACTCGACGCAATCATTGCCATAAGCGGCACCTCAACTGTATGTTGGGCATCACATCCATGAAATACCAAAAAGAAAGTAACGGCACCCTGGAAAATAATGACCGTAAAATAACCAATGATCGGGTACTGTTTTAAACGGATCCTCCTAAAGCTATACGCCCGGGAAGCCAAAATGTAGAAAAAGATGCCTGCAGCAAAAAGCGTTGAAATAAAAAAACTAATTCCAATCGCCACGATGTCCATGACCACTGTCACAATAAATAATTGCCTGGTCGGCATCATAGGATTTTTCAAGCCTCCGATGGGCGAACTATCCCGGTCCATATAGCTGTTGTACCCATTGCTTGCGGGATAAACCAACAAATGAAGAATGCAGAAAACCAAAATTGCATCGTTGTAATCAACCAACGGCACCTGGCTCAGCGCAAACCAATAAACAGGCATTAAAAATATAGAAAAGTGAAACCGGAGAAGTTGTAATGTAGAAAGGAGTTTTGTATTCACTCCTAAATTTAATCTTATTATTTATAAAATAATCAGTTCTATATGAAAGCAAAATCGGTAGAAAACCAGTGATGATGTACACATTATTTTTTCCCTTCCACAACAATAACGATCTCGCCTTTCACAGTTTTTTCATGAAAGTGATCATGTACTTCCTGCAACGTTCCCCTTTTATTTTCTTCAAACATTTTAGTCAATTCGCGACTGACACAGCATTGTCTGTCAGCACCAAGATACTCTGTCAAATCTTTCAAAGTCCTGAGCAATCGCATAGGACTTTCATAAAAAACCATCGTCCTTTCTTCGTCAACCAGTCTTTTGAAAAAAGTTTGCCGGCCTTTTTTTAAGGGTAAGAATCCTTCGAAGCAAAAACTATTCATGGGCAAACCGCTATTGACCAATGCGGGCACAAACGCCGTGGCGCCAGGAAGGCATTCTACTTTAATATCATTTTTTATGCATTCGCGAACCAATAAAAAAGCCGGATCACTCACGCCGGGAGTTCCCGCGTCAGTGATTAAAGCCATTGTTTTTCCTTCGAGCAATTGGTGCGTTAAATGCGCTAATATTTTATGCTCATTGTGCTGATGATAAGAGGATGTGGGCTTATCTATGTTATAATGTCGCAGCAGTTTAGAGGAAGTTCTTGTGTCCTCCGCCAGGATCAGATCTACGGATTTCAGCGTTTCAATCGCCCTGAACGTGATGTCTGCAAGATTTCCAATAGGTGATGGTACTATGTAGAGCATTTTAATTAGCTAATTAACTAATTAGCCAATTAGCTAATTGTGATTGTAAACTCTTCCATTACCTGGTTGGCCAGCAACTTTTGCGCAGCTTCGTTTGCAATAGAGTTGGCCTCCTCTTTTGTTGCGGCTTCAATATTGAGTTGAATATGCTTGCCAATGCGAACATCATTGATCGCTTTGATACCAAGATTTGCAAGACCTCCGAGAACAGCTTTTCCCTGCGGATCCAATAATTCTTTAAGAGGCATTATTTTAATTTCTGCTATAAAATTCATTCGGCTTTTATTTTTGAGTTATTCAGTGACAGTAAAACATAAAATACAAAGACTACCGGTACGGCAATCCATTGCAAAAATACCGCAGCAATAATTGCGATCACCAATAAAATTATTTTAGGAATATTATTTTGGATGGTATAATCTTTAAACTTTAATGACATCATCCGGATGTTAGAAACCATCAGGTAACTTAACACGAGAATGAGCAAATAAAGAAACCATTTATTTAGCAAAAATGAAGTGACACCAGGCAGCTGGTTGAAATGTAGAATAAGTGGGAATGAAGCCACCAGCAACCCGACCGCCGGAATGGGAACGCCTTTGAAAGAAAATTGCTGTTTGGTATCCAGGTTAAATTTAGCGAGCCGATAGGCGCCGGCACAAGCCAGGATAAAAGCTGGCATAAGCCAAAATGTAGAAATTTCCAATCCGTTTTCTTCGCGGGCAAAACTGAATTTTAATAATTGATAAAGAATTACGGCCGGGGCCACACCAAAACTTACCACATCGCTTAACGAATCCAATTGCTTTCCCATTTCGCTGGTCGCCTTCAACAAGCGCGCAACAAATCCGTCTAAAAAATCTATTACTGCCGCAATCATAATAAAGATGGCAGCCAGGGTAATTTTTTCAGGAATATTAAAACTGCTATTAAACTGATCGTTCACGTAAAAAATAACAGTATTGGTCTGTAAAGCAAAAACGATGGCAACACAACCAAAAAATAAATTGAGGAGCGTGAAGAGATTGGGGATTTGTTTCATAATGAAGGACACCACTGACGACCGACCTCCGACGGCCGGAGAACATTCGGTTGTCGGTTGTCATTTTTTAATTTATTGAATTTTTAAATTTTTGAACCACTGCAACCAGTTTATTTAGTGCGTTATAGTGAATATTAAATTGATCTTCAGATACCAAACTTCTTATTTTTCCAATATGCAGGCAACTTACAACTTCAATTGCAGATCGTTGGGCGTAGCCTAAAAACTTTTTTTGTTCAGGATTTGACTGACCGGTTGAGCCTTCGGCAATATTTAATGAGATTGAATCAGCGGCCCGTTTAATTTGAGAAGTAAGAATAAATAGTTCTTCTTTTGGGAAGGTTCGTGTTAGATCATGAATATCGCACGACATATCTATTGCTAATTGCCCTATTTGTAACTTCTCAAATTTAAACGCCATAATAAAAATTTTAATGAAATTAAAAAGAACTATTAGGTTAAAGCCCGGTGGTCTGTCGTTGGTGATCGGCGGTCTATCGCATCAATGCCTCAATTTCTTCCACAGTTATCGGAATGTTTTTCATCAAATCTTTATTTCCATTTTTGGTGATCCAAAAATTATTCTCAATGCGCACACCCATTCTTTCTTCCTCAATGTAGATTCCAGGTTCTATCGTAAATACCATTCCTGGTTTTATAGGCTCATTCTTTGTTCCAACATCGTGTACATCAATTCCAAGATGATGCGAAATTCCATGATACAGGTATTTTCTATAAGCCCTGTTTTCAGGGTCTTCATTTTTAATATCTGACTTTTTAAGCAAGCCTATTTTTTGAAAAACGGCCGTTGCTTCGTCGGCCACTTTTTCGGTGTATTCATTAATAGTGATTCCTGGTTTTAAAATTGACGCGCAAAAATGATGAATACCAAGGCAGGCATTATAAACCGTTTTTTGTCTTTTAGAGAATTTACCATTTACCGGAACCGTTCTCGTCAGATCAGCATTATATGATCCATAGCTTGCTCCAAAATCCATTAATATCAGATCGCCATCTTTACATTCCTGGTTATTATCCACATAATGCAAAACCCGCGCATTATCGCCGCTGGCGAGGATACTTCCGTAGGCTGGTCCGGTGGCGCGTTGCGATAAAAAAGAATGCCAGATCTCGGCATCAATTTCATACTCCATTACACCAGGCTTTATGAAAGTAAGCAGCCGTCTGAAAGCCTTCTCTGTTATGTCAATGGCCTTTTGGATCACTTCAACTTCCTGCGGTGTTTTAATTGCCCTTAATTCCTTTAATATTCTTGCGCTACGCCTGTAAGTATGCAGGGGATAACGGTCACGCATAGACGCAGCATAACGATAGTCCCTAACCGGTACTTCATTCGATTTCCGGTCATTTTCATTTGTATTCAGGTAAATGATTTCTGCGTGGTGAATCCATGGTTGCAAAAAGCCATCTAACACATCTAACCAAATGATCGTTTTTATTCCTGAAATATTTTCGGCTTCATGTGCCCGTAATAAATGGCCGTTCCATTTTTCTTTTAACTCATTCGGCCGCAACAATACCAGTACCTCGCGGTATTTTGGATCAGGATTATCCGGGTATAAAATTACCATCGAATCCGCCTGCTCAATGCCTGACAACCAAAATAAATCTGCATTTTGTACATAGGGATACAAGGCGTCTCCATTTGTAGGTATTTCATCATTACTATTAAAAATGGCAATTGAATTTTTATCCATTTTCGCAGCAAACCTTTTACGGTTTTGGATAAAAATTTCCGGATTGAGCGGTAAATATTTCATCGTACTTATTTTGTAATAGAATTTTCCGGTTGATTATACACTGGCTTATTTCCCGCAATATACACGAATAAAAATATTTTTTAATTGACGAAAAAAATTCAGTGTAATTTCTACACAATAAATAAATGATTTTTTTTCTGTTTTTAATGAAACAATGATTTGGTTATCGTTCCATTTAATTATTAATAATTTTCATTAAAGACAAATTCACATAAAGCGCAAAAAGTAGAATACAAATCCAGTTATAGCGGCGGTTTTGAAAGACTACGAAAATTGCAATTGGTAACTTTGCCGCCTCAACAAACGAAATTTTAATGTCAGTCCCAACGATGCTTGTTACCCCTAAAAATCTTTTGTTTTCTTTAGGGCTGCATTCTGCAGATAACCTTTACTATCAGTTACAGCCGGATGAATTGGTAAGCCAATGCCTCGAAAGAAAAGAAGGTGTGTTGAGTGATACCGGAGCTTTAGTTATCAACACGGGTCATTTTACCGGGAGAAGCCCGGCGGATCGCTTCATCGTAAAAGATAAAATAACCGAATCCTCTGTAAACTGGAACGATTTTAATCAACCGATTGCTGAAAAATATTTTGATAAGATCTATCGGAAAATGATAGAATATTTGCGCGAAAAACCGCTGTGGATCAGGGACTCTTACGCATGCGCCGCTCCTGCCTATCGGTTGAATATCCGGGTAATGAATGAAGACCCGTCTTCTAATTTATTTGCATATAATATGTTTTTAAGGCCAACAGAAGAAGAGCTTGAAAACTTTTCCGCTGATTGGCATATTATCCACGCGCCAACTTTCTTCGCGGATCCTGAAACCGATGGCACACGCCAGGGAAATTTTACGCTGATTAGTTTCACCAAAAAAATGATTTTAATTGGCGGCTCTGCTTATACAGGTGAGATCAAAAAAGGCATCTTTTCCATTTTAAATTTTGTTTTACCCCACGATAAAAATGTGTTAAGCATGCACTGTTCTGCCAACACCGGTAAAGACGATGATACTGCTATATTTTTTGGGTTAAGCGGAACAGGAAAAACCACGCTCAGCACAGACCCCACCAGAAAATTAATTGGCGATGATGAGCATGGATGGACGGAAGATGCTGTATTTAATTTTGAAGGCGGATGCTATGCCAAAACCATCGATTTAAGCCCGGAAAAAGAACCGGAGATTTACAATGCCATTCGCCCCGGCGCCCTGGTTGAGAACGTAACCTTTATCGGCGAAAGCCAAAAAATAGATTTTGCCAGTAAAAAAATTACCGAAAACACGAGAGTGAGTTATCCAATGGAATTTATCAGCAACGCAGCGCATCCTTCCATTGGCAACGTTCCTAAAAATATATTTTTACTTACTGCCGATGCCTATGGCATTTTTCCGCCGGTGAGCAAGCTTACACCCGGCCAGGCGATGTATCAGTTCATCAGTGGCTACACGGCAAAAGTAGCCGGCACAGAAGACGGCGTAAAAGAGCCCAAACCTGTTTTCAGCGCGTGTTTTGCTGCTCCGTTTATTCCATTGCATCCTGCAGTGTATGCTGAAATGCTGGGAAAGAAAATGAGGGAAAACAAAGTGAATGTATGGATGATCAACACAGGCTGGAGCGGCGGAGAATACGGAGTCGGTAAGCGGATGAAATTATCTTATACCAGGGCGATGATCTCTGCTGCGCTGGATGGAAAATTAGACGATGTGGATTACGAACCACATCCTGTCTTCGGTATGTTGATGCCTAAAGAATGTCCGGGTGTTCCTTCTGAAATTTTAAACCCGAGAAATACCTGGGAAGATAAAAAGGCTTATGATGAAAAAGCAAAATGTCTTGCCGAACAATTCATTAAAAATTTTGAAAAATTTGCAGCTGGGGCAAACGAAGAAATATTGGCTGGTGCGCCAAAAATTGTTTGATTTTCCTGTTTAATTGAAAACATTTTTTATACTAAAAATACAAGGCGCATTTAAGGCCTTGTATTTTTAGTGTATGCATAACTGTTAATGATTCACCCCGATAGCTGCCAAAATATTTTCAGCTACTTTTCTTCCCTGTATAATGCCGGTATCAATAGAAGGCTGATAATGAATTCCGGCATATAACCTTGAATTGGCCGCATCTTCTCCAATAGCACGGAACGAGCTAAAAGTTCTTGGCATAAATCCAAGATAATCATACGTATGATCAGTAAAGCTCCCGATATTTCCAAAAAGTTGCGTCATTGCCTCAGCCGTTGCTGTAGAAAGAACCGCATGTGCAGACGAATATTCAGGATGAGCCGGGGTTGTTAATGTTGAATTCCATGTGGTAACTTTCATAACATCCCTAATGTAAGTAATCGGGCGCACCAGGTTGTAAAAATATTTTGTTTTCCAGCAGCTGATGCAGGGATCATTGTTGCAAACTCCGGTAACCGCATAGGCATAGGCAGCTTTATCAAGACGGCTGTTTGTTTGTTTTAACACTTGTTGCAAGATGCTTTCCCAATGGCCGCCAGTTGTAACTCCCGGAATATCTCTCCAGAATAATGCCCAGGCAGTTTGATCAGGTGTTATGTTTTGATGCGCATTATACACCTGCAACACCATTTGAAAAAAAGGAGATTTCGGATCTTCAGAATAGGCAATGGGCGGCCCGGGTTGTGTATTGTCAATACTGCCTTTAATAATGGGCCTTAGATTACCAAAAAAAGGTGTGCTTGCCGCTGCCATGGCTGGCGGAGTGGGCACCCATAAACCGAGTCCAGCCGGCGGTGTGTAAGGATTACTAAAGGTTTTGATGCCATCAGTTTCCGACCAGTTAAACACCGCAGAAGCAACGGCCTGGCCGAATGCAACGGATCGCGAAATATCTTCTGAACTTTCAGTTGACAGATAAAAAGTGTGTAGTGCATTTTCTAAAGAATCTATCGCCGCTTTATCTTCCGTACTGGCATTTACAAAAATATTTCTGTTGATAGAGGCAAGCGAAGCATTCACGCTTGCGGGCCAGTAATATTTTTTAAAACTATCTGGATGAGGCAAACCTGTCAGTCCATTCCATTTACCATTAGTTACCTCACTAAAGCGGGAGCCGGGCGAAAGCGCCTCAAAAGCTGCCACACCGGTATAGGCATAGTAACGGCTGAAAAGAACATTTGGAATTTTTGTAGCATCCCGCATCAGCCGTATTTGCATCGATATCCATTTATCTATTACATCAGACGAATATTTGGAAGCATCATTGTTTGAAGACGGTGGCGTATCTCCCTTCTTACAAGCCATAAATAGAATTGTAACGGATACCATCAAACAAAAAAATATTTTCCAAATTTTACGGTTTGCGGTAGTATAGATTAAATGTTTCATTTGCTTTAATTTTATGGGTTAAACAATAGCCCAAATTTATTAGCAATCACAGAGTGTGTCAGGGCATTTTCTTCCAACCAGGTTCGTTGAATGTTATACAACTCCGCCAGCAGGTTCAATACCATCCGCCGTCGGTTAAATGCGCTACATAAGCTAAAATGTAGAAAATTTAGTTTTTAAAATACATTATGGCAACCGGCATGCTGCGATGAACGTTAATGACATTTATCACTTAAAAGAAATGCCGGCAATAGAAAACATAAAGACAAATTTTTTCCTATCCCAAATGACTAACTTTATGTAAGTAAAAAAATACCTTGAAAGCGTATGAATTTATATTTTCAAATGACTTAAAGCACCGCCTTCAACGGCATTCTATTTTCTGGCTGTGTTTTATCCTTTATTTCTATTACGTTAACCTTATTCCATCCAAATCTGCTGACTTATTAAATTCCAAAACCTATTTAGATGCTTTTAAACTGATGATTTATTTGCCCGTAAGCGTTATTTCAGTTTATGTGGCCATTTACATTTTATTACCGAAGTATATTCTGAAAGAAAAATATTTTGCGCTTCTTTTAACCGTAACGGGCCTTACAATTATTTATTTTTTTATTGCCTTTTTGTTAACCGTGCTGCTGGCGAGGCTTACGGGCGATATTCCTTTTCAACAACTGCCTGTAGCCTTCAAATGGTTTCAGCCTGTGCGTTATGGAATCGGCCTTCCATTAACCTCGGCGGTTATAACAACAATTATCAAACTCTTTAAAAACTGGCAGCACGAGCAGAAGGAAAATGAATTGCTCCAAAGAAAGAAAATCAACACAGAAATGCAGTTATTGAAAACCTATTTTCAACCACATTTTCTGTATGATTCATTAGAGCAGCTGCACCAGCTAATTCAAAGTCATTCAACGCAAACGCCCGACGCGGTGTTGCATTTGTCGGATCTGCTGAGTTATGTTCTGTATGAAAACGAAAAAGAAAAAGTGGCGCTTGCGAAAGAACTGGAAATCGTAAAAATCTATCTCCACTTAAAAATGATTTTTTATTCGCAAAGACTTGAAGTTACAATCAAACCGCACCCCGACTTAACAGGTATTTCTATCGCTCCTTTAATCATTCTTTCGCTGGTAGAAAATTGCATTGAAGACCATTTTCACAATGAGGCACAAACGCTTTTCATGCAGCTTGAAATAACTCTTTATGAAAATGAAATGCATTTCGTCATTCTTCTCAAAACCAATATTAAAAAACAACAAAATGAAAAGATTGAAAATGAGCAATGGAAAAAATATTTAAAAAGAATTCAATTGCTATACGCAGATAAACACAGTTTTAATATTCAGTTGTTGAACGAAAATACCCGTATCTGCCTGGTGCTAAAACATCAGCAGTGGAATACCGGTGTTCAAAGAGTAAAAGAAAATCTGATATCATCATGAGTGTGCACGAATTCATATTTTCGAATAAACGAAGCATCCGGATTGGCCGCCACATTACCTTCTGGACCTGCTGGTATTTATATATGGCCTGCACCCAGCTCCGCAATCAAACGCCCGAAGTAATCGGGATGAAAAATTTTATTATTTATCAATTGGCTGTTTCCTTAAACCGGGTTTTGTTGCAGATGGTGTTTTGCTATATAACCGTTTATATTCTTTTTCCACTTTTTTTCGTGAAGAAAAAATACGCTCAATTTACCGCGTGGTTCATTCTTACAGTTATTGGCGAATACTGGCTTACTTATTTTGATTTCACTTATTTATGGTACAAAACTTATTTATGGTTATCTTCCTTTTTACCTCACTTCTATGATGCCAAAGCTGTAAAACCTTTGTCGCCGTTTTTAAACCGGTATTACATTATCTATAGCCATGTTCATTTCACGGGATCGCTGGTTTCCTGCGGCATTATCTTGTCGGTTAAATATTATAAAAACTGGTATCAAAAGCAAAGGGAAAATGCAAGTTTAATCAATGAAAATTCCCAGGCCGAATTGCAATTATTAAAAGCACAGGTGCATCCACATTTCTTATTCAATACCCTTAATAATATTTATTCGCTGACGCTGGATGACTCACCCGAAGCAGCAGTAGCTGTAAAAAAATTATCAGGGATGGTAAAATATATGATTAATGATGGCGCCGCTCCTTTTGTTCCGGTCGACGAAGAAATAAACCGGTTGCTCGATTATATTGGCCTTGAAAAAATACGCTATGGCAACCGTTTGCAAATGAATGTGGACATCAGGAACAGCGTTGAGGATAACCGCCTGATTGCCCCCTTGCTGATGATTCCATTTGTTGAAAATTGTTTTAAGCACGGCGCCAGTAAGATGATTGAAAAAGCAAAAATTGATCTGTTTATTGAAGCTGGAAAAGATTGGTTTGAATTTAGAATCAGTAACAACAAATCCATCATCAATGAACAGCAAAACCCTAGGATAAAAATTGGTTTAACCAATGTTCGGAAAAGATTGGAATTAATTTATCCCGGCAAACACGTGTTAACAATTCAATCGACTGAAGAGTTATTTACAGTGCTGATGAAAGTAAACCTGAAAAGCCAAAATGTAGTTTTTAACAAGTCGGTATCCATACTACCCACTTCAAAAATCATTAGTCATGCCAGTTAAAAAAGTAATTTGTCTTGCGGTTGACGACGAACCGCTGGCCTTATCCGTATTGGAAAAATACATAGCCAACATAGAAAGCCTTGAACTGGCAGGCACCTGCGTCAATGCAGTTCAGGCGCTGCAAATGCTACAAAATTTTCCAGTCGATTTGTTATTTCTCGACATACAAATGCCTCAAATCATGGGCACCGATTTTATACGAACGCTCAAAAAACCGCCCAAAGTTATTTTTACTACAGCTTACAGAAAATATGCCGTGGAAGGCTTTGAGCTTGATGCAGTTGATTATTTATTGAAGCCAATTTCTTTTGAGCGCTTCCTGAAAGCGATAAATAAAATTTTACAAAACGGGATACCTAATGAAGCACCTGAAACACATTCCAAAGAATCCATTTATGAGCCGGCATGTGCTTGCCTTTATGTGCGCGCAGAAAGAAAAATGGTAAAAGTGCTGCTGAAAGACATTCTTTATATCGAAGGCCTGGGCGATTATATAAAAATCATCACCTCAGCAAAAACAATTGTTACAAAACATTTGCTTTCCTCGCTGGAAGAAACGCTTCCTAAGGATTCATTTATTCGTATTCACCGTTCGTTCATTGTGTCTATCTCAAAGATTGATTCTTATAATACTGACACCATCGAAATAAGGAAAAATGAGTTGCCCATAGGCAGGCTGTTTAAACTACAGGTAAACCGGGCATTGAATGCATCTTCTATCAATTAATGTAAATTTTTAGCTTTACTTAAAAGCAAAGTTGTTGTGCGCCTGCATCCTGTAAAAAGGTTTTTCAAAATAAAATTTTAAAAAACTTTCAAAAGTTTTTACATTTGTAACGGATGTTTTTCTACCTGAAAACGAATACTACACATCAAAGGTTGTTCTATAGCCAAAGAATATCGATATTGATATTGCAAAAATAAGCCGACATTTTTATAACCATTTTCGAAAAATTCTTTTGCCCGTTCAACGGCTTTTTCTAATATCCAGGAAAGCAAAAAAGTAGATTTTCGCTTTTTTTAGCGTGTCTGCACTTTGCATTAAAATTCAATTCCTCGCCATCATTTTTTTCACCTAAAATGTTTTTTTATGCAAACACATGATTCAAAAACAACCAACCGTCGTGGCTTTCTTGGCACAATTGCAGCAGGCGCCGGCGCCATCGGCGTGGCATCTTTATCTGCGCCTTTGCGCGTGGCCGCAGAAGCCCAAAGCCCTCCGGTTTATTCGGATGATGATCCGGACGCCTGGTTTTCTCAAATAAAAGGCAAGCACCGCATTGTATTTGATGTGACGGCGCCACATGAGATTTTTCCTTTTGCATGGCCGCGCGTTTTTCTGCTAACTAATGCCGCTACCGGCACTCCGGAAAAAAACTGTAGTGCAGTGGTGATATTGCGGCATGAGGCAATTCCCTATGCAATGGAAGATCGCTTATGGGCGAAATACAAATTTGGCGAAATGTTTAAAATAAACGACTCTTCAGGCACTCCTTCCCTTAAGAACATGTTCTGGAAACCTGCTCCGGGCACTTACAAAGTTCCCGGCATTGGACCCGTACAAATAGGCATAGATGAATTGCAGCAAAGCGGCGTTATGTTTTGCGTCTGCAATATGGCCATAACGGTTTTCAGTGCGGCGATTGCTGAAAAATCAAATCAGGATGCAGCGGAAGTTAAAAAAGATTTTCTGGCAGGCGTTCTACCCGGCATCCAGGTGGTTCCTTCAGGCGTTTGGGCAGTGGGCCGCGCGCAGGAACATGGCTGTACTTATTGTTTTGTGGCATAAAGGCAAACCGATGCGTATCAAATTTTTTGCGGGATTGGCCGCTGTTCTTTTAATTATTATTCCGCTGGCAGTTACCAATTATTTTCAACGCGGTAATAGAAAAGTTCATGCGAATGTCGCGGCGAACCAGCCGCCAGTAAGTACAGACTGGAAAGCGCCGGACACGAGCGAAATCAATCGTTCGCCGCAGGCTGATCTCGTCCGTTATGGCAGGCAATTGATCCTGCATACGTCCCGTTTTTTCGGGCCGCTGGGCTCTATTGCCCATTCATCCAATGGAATGAACTGTAACAATTGCCATGTGGAAGGAGGTACGAAACCGTTTGCCAATAATTTTTCCAGCGTAGCGTCTGTTTACCCGGTTTTTAAAAACAGAAGCGGTCAATTGGAAACTATTGAAATGCGCATTAATGATTGCTTTAAACGAAGTCTTAATGGTGCGCCCATACCGGATTCGGGCAAAGAAATGAAGGCAATGATCGCTTATATCAAATGGGTGGGAAAAGATGTTCCAAAAGGAACAAAAACTAAAAATGCGGGAACTGAAATTCTTCCTTTATTAACCAGGGCTGCGGACACTAACAAAGGCAAAATAATTTACCGGACAGTTTGCGAAAGTTGCCATGGTAAAAAAGGCGAGGGAAAATTATTAGCCGGCGGAAAAGAATATGCCTATCCGCCCTTGTGGGGAAAACACAGTTACAATGTGAGTGCAGGCATTTTTCAGCTTTCAAAATTTGCCGGTTATGTAAAAAATAATATGCCGTATGGTTCCAGCGAAGAGAAGCCCCAATTAAGCAATGAAGATGCGTGGGACGTGGCGGCTTATGTAAACTCGCAACCCCGCGTACAAAAGCATTTTAAGATGGATTGGCCTGACATTTCCACAAAACCTTTCGATTATCCATTTGCCCCGTTCACCGATTCTTTTACTGCAACTCAACATAAATATGGCCCGTTTGAAGCCATCCAAAATGCGCATAAAAAAGCACCGGTGAAATCAGGCTAAAAATATTTATTTAATTTAAAAAATCAGTCATGAAAAAAATCAAACTGGTGATAGCCATGCTTTTCATTTTTATCTGTTGCGCCCGTGCACAGAATAAAGATTATAATGTTGTATTTGATTTAACAAGTAAAGATTCTTTAAATCAACAATCTCTGTTGAGAGAAATGACGCTTATTAAGCAGGGAAATCCGGACGCAAAAGTGGAGGCAGTAATCTACGGTCAAGGGTTAAGCCTTATAATAAAAGACCAATCTTCGCAGAGTGAAGCGATTAAAAACTTGTTGACGATGAAAGATGTTTCGTTTAAGGTTTGTGAAATTGCCATGAAGGCTCACAACGTTGAAAAAAGTCAATTGCTTCCTAATGTTCAAACGGTGCCTGACGGAATTTATGAACTCGTTTCAAAACAACATGAAGGCTGGGCTTATATTAAAATTGCACATTGAATCGTAAATAACGATGGTTTGATCAGACGGGGGACCGTCAGATCGGATTAAAACAAGCCATATAATTGCGCATCGATCTGGTTGATGATGATGCCAAGATCTTCTTCGTTTTCTGCAAATTTATTAGTATCGGCGTCAACGATCAGCAGCGGGCCTTCTTTATAAGTGCCTATCCACTTATTATAAAAATCGTTGAGTTTTTTTAAGTAATCGAGCCGGATATTTTCTTCGTATTCGCGGCCGCGTTTTTGAATTTGCGCAACTAATGTTGGCACCGATGCATTTAAATAAATTAAGAGATCGGGCGGCCTTACCATGGTTTTAAGCGTTTCAAAAAAAGTATAATAATTGGTAAAATCTCTTTTGGTCATCAGGCCCATATCGTGAAGATTGGGTGCAAAAATATTGGCATCTTCATAAATCGTTCTGTCCTGGATCACCGTTTCGGTACCGCGCTGAATTTCTAAAAGCTGGTTAAGCCTGCTGTTTAAAAAATATACCTGCAGATTAAAACTCCAGCGGGGCATATCTTCATAAAAATCGTTTAGATACGGATTGTGATCCACATCTTCAAACTGGGGAATCCATTTATAATGTTTGCTAAGCAGTTCTGTGAGTGTTGTTTTACCGGCGCCAATGTTTCCTGCTATTGCAATGTGTTTCGGTTTTTTTGTTTTTGCCATTCCAGTTTAAAATTTGCGATTTCCTTAATTGATATCAGCCGGTTTTAGCAGGCGTTTAAAAGTAAATATAAAATCAATAAAATAAATTTTGCTTTTTAGTTTTTGCATCTAAAATACAGCTGTATGCGTTTGCATTTACCCAAAATTCACTTTAAAAATAATTGAGGTGCATCGCGTTTCTTACCAAATTCATGGTTTCGGCAGCGTGCGAAATGGCTTTTTCGGCGCCTTGTTTCATTATCTTCTGCAAATAGCTTTCATCTTCCAAAATAGTATTTATTCTGTTGCGAATGGGCGAGATAAACTTTACCATGTCTTCAGCGAGTTGTTTTTTCATATCGCCATAGCGAATAGAACAGTTGTTGTATTTTTCTTCAAAACCGCTCAGTGTTTCGGGCGCGCTCACTAACTTCATCAACAAAAATAAATTTTCGATGTAGTCTGGCTTTGTTGAATTGTGTTCTGTTGGTCCGCTGTCTGTCTTTGCTTTCATTACTTTTTTCCTGATGGCATCATCTTCATCAGCCAAATAAAGTGTAGCCAGTTCGTTCACACTCTTGCTCATTTTCCCACTACCATCTAATGAAGGAACCTTTACCAACTGGTTATTAAAATTGTAAGCAACCGGCTCAGGAAAAACTTCGCTGTAGCGATGATTAAAACGGTTTACATAGTTACGGGCAATTTCAAGATGTTGTTCCTGGTCTTTTCCAACGGGCACATATCTGGCGCGATGAATTAAAATATCCGCAGCCATCAGCACGGGATAAGTTAATAAACCCGCGTTAACATTATCAGGATGCTGGCGAACTTTATCTTTAAACGTTGGCGTTTTTTCTAGCTCTCCCTTATAGGCGAGCATGTTTAAATAGAGATACAATTCACCGGTTTGATATACGTGGCTTTGGCAATACAACGCTACTTTTTCGGGATCGAGTCCACAGGCGATATTTTCTGCTAAAACTCTGTGTACGTTTCGCTTTAAGTCTTTGGTATCAGGATGTGTAGTTAAAGAATGCAGATCGGCCACCATAAAATAACATTCAAAATCATCCTGCATTTTGATGTAATTTTTTATCGCCCCAAAATAATTTCCGAGGTGCAAAAAACCAGTCGGCCTGATGCCGCTCATAACTATTTCTTTCTTCTGATTCATAGGCGGCGAAGATAATTAGTTTCTTTTTTAGGTTGTCAACCTTCATCTCCAGTTTATTAAACCGGAAAAACTACTTTTTAGCTTATATGGCAAAAAAATGATGAGCGGGGCGGTGCAAATACCTAAAAAAAGATAAACCGAGTATATTTGCCCAATGGAAGTTACTGATGCCTTAATTGATAAGCTGGCTCATTTGTCGAGGTTGGAATTTGCGGAAGATGAAAAGCAGGAAATTAAAAGTGATCTCGAAAAAATGATCGGTTTTTTTGATAAACTAAATGAACTCGATACTGCCGGCATTGAGCCGCTCTTGCACATGAGTGAAAATGTAAATATTTTTCGAAAAGATGAAGTGAAGGGGCAAATTTCGAGAGAAGAAGTTTTTAGAAATGCGCCTTTGCATGATAATGAGTTTTTTAAGGTGCCAAAAGTGATCAAGAAATAATTAATTACGAATTAAAAATTACGAATTACGAATTAAATGCCTACTACTTAAAACTTACTACTTAATACTTAACACTCAAATCGCAATGTCTTCAATCATACAATTACAAAATATTCAGAAAAGCTACTTCATGGGAAGGCAGGAGTTAAAAGTGCTTAAAGGCATTTCGCTTGAAGTTTTTAGAAATGAATATGTTGCTTTGATGGGCCCGAGCGGAAGCGGAAAATCCACGCTGATGAACATTCTTGGCTGCCTCGACTCTCCTACTGCCGGACATTACATTCTGAATGGAAAAGATGTGAGTAAAATGCCGGATGATGACCTTGCTGATGTGCGCAATAAAGAGATCGGTTTTGTGTTTCAGCAGTTTAATTTATTACCGAGGCTAACAGCCGCTGAAAATGTAGCGTTGCCTTTAATTTATAATGGCACGGCAAAAAAAACACGGATAGAGCTTTCGCTTGAAATGCTTGACAGGGTTGGCCTTGCAGACCGCAGTCATCACAAGCCAAATGAATTATCGGGTGGACAGAATCAGCGTGTTGCCATTGCCCGGGCTTTGGTAAATAATCCTTCAATCATTCTTGCAGATGAACCAACTGGCAACCTGGATTCAAAAACGTCTGTAGAAATCATGAATATTTTTGATAAAATACAGTCGGACGGAAACACGGTTATTTTGGTAACGCATGAAGAGGACATTGCCAATTATGCGCACCGCATTATCCGGCTAAAAGATGGCATTATTGAAAGCGATCATGCAAAAGAAAAACATACCATTGCGGCTGTATAATCAGATTCAATTAAAATCCTAAATAGAAGAGGCGCCGAATTTAAGTTGTTTGCTCCTGCAAAAATTTAATTGCAAAAACTACATAATGGCTTATATGAATAAGCACCATCGCTTCTCATTCATTATTTCTTCTTCGCCATTTCCATCGTAATTTTATAAAGATTACCAATTACAATTGGCGATTTTTACCACCCGCAATTATCTCACTATGGCAATGAAAATTTATACAAAGACCGGCGATACCGGCAAGACAAGCCTTATCGGCGGAACAAAAGTTTTAAAAAGCGATCCGCGCATTGAAGCTTATGGAACTGTTGATGAATTGAATTCCTACATAGGCGTTGTATCGGATTATTGCAATGATGAACATTCAAAAATCATCCTGAAAGAAATCCAGGACCGGCTTTTTACCATTGGCTCCGAGCTTGCCTGCGATCCGCAAAAAGAAACAAAGATGAAGGTGCCTGATCTCCACGAAAGTGATATTGAATTGCTTGAAAAAGAAATGGATTCAATGGATTCCCAACTGCCGCAAATGAAACATTTTATTCTTCCGGGCGGCCTGCCGGCAGTTTCTTTTGCACATGTGGCACGCTGCGTTTGCCGCCGCGCAGAAAGATGTTGTGTAAATTTAAAAGAACACGATGGTGCAGTTGCGCCCTTAATTATCAAATACCTGAACCGGCTAAGTGATTATCTTTTTATGCTTTCGCGGTATATCGGCATGAAGAATAATGCGCCTGAAATTATCTGGCAACCGCGGTTATAAAGCTTAATCCCTTTCAAAATAAATAGTTGATCTGTAATAACAAGAATTGCCCACGAAACATCGTGGGCCGGTATTCAATATTTAATAAACCTTGTTACCAGGGTACCGTCGTTTTTCACAACTTTCACGATATATATACCATTTGAATAACCCGTGATTTTAAAATTTATTGAATTTTCGCCCGTCAACATATAGCCGGATTGCATGTGAAGAAGACGACCTTGTTTGTCGAGAATACTAATGGTCACGAAGTCTGGTTTGTTCAATTGCACCTTTAAAAAAACCTCCGAAATAGCGGGATTGGGATATATCGATAAAGACTCATTGAAAGAATATCCACGCACAGATACAATATTGGAGTACACAAAATGACTGTCCAGATCGATTTGCCTGAGCCGGTAGTATGAAATGCCCGCAAAATCATTGTTGTCCTCAAAGCCATACTCATGCTTAATTGCAAAAAATTGATCGGCACTTACAAATCCGACATCGCTAAACGAAGAAGCACTTCCCAAGGAACGCTGAATGGCAAAACCCATGTTATTTATTTCGTTAGTGGTTTTCCAAACCAGCGCCACTTTCTGATTGGAAATTCGTTTGGCATCGAGAGAGATTAAGTGGACCGCCAATGCATTGCAGGTTGTATTAAAACAAGAGTTAATCGTAGCAGAAACATTGTCGGAAGCCACAGGTATCTTAATTTCCGGAACTTGTATTTTTGCAGATATTAATGCTATGTCATCTGATACCGTAAACCTGGTCACCAAAGAAGCAGCCTGTGAAAATGAAACAATCGACAGGCTTGAAAAGACGAACGTAAAAATTATTTTCAACATTTGCTGAATTTTATTTTCGCTTAATTACCATTCCATTCAATATTATTTTGAGAGTCCCAACCAAAGCTGACAGGTGTGCCTGGCGCGCCTGTAGCGGTTTGTGGAATGTAGGTCCAGAAAAATTTTGATGCTGAAAATTGCACCTGGTTCACATTCGTTGTTCCGTTCGTTGCGTCCGTTATTTTTGAAACAAGCACATCCGCGAGCACAATCTTATAATATTCAACAGGATTAGCGCCTTTTCGGTTGAAGGAAATTTCCACTTTAGCAAGATGCGTTCCTTTATACAATGCGCGCCTCAAACCAATAATCGCCGTGCTGATATTCATATCAAACGCGAAACTGCTTGTGGTCACTTTACAATTTCCCTGCCCTGCGCCGCCGCTTGCCATATCGCAGGAAGATCCCTCCTGTCCGAAGCTTGTTACATTGATCTCCTTCTCATGCCCTCTCACCAAACTTTCGCCTTCTATGACCGTGCCGGGCGAAGAAATTTTAATAAAAATATCCTGCGCATTTAGCTGCAAACCACAAAAGGAAAAAATGCAAAAGGATAGAATGAATTTGATTTTTTTCATGACTATTATTTCAAAGTTTGAAGACGTTAAAAAAATAAAAATTTGGGAATGCTCTGAAAATAAACAGAACCTGGGAAAAGACAAGAAGAAATGAGCGATTGGAGCTGCAAAATGTATAAATGGCGAATCCGGCCGGATAAGTGAAAGAAGCCAGTCTCTTAATAATTGCCCTTTTCGAAAAATAAAAAACACCAAAATCTATCTTTTGGCTTTCCAGTATATTTGCTGAATGAACAAATATTTGCAAGCTCTTTTCGCCAACCAGAAATACGGTAACAATAATTTTTTTCTTATCGCCGGGCCGTGCGTGGTTGAAAGTGAAGAGCTGGTTTTTGAAGTAGCTGAAAAAGTTTCCGGCATTTGCCAACGCCTGGAAATTCCTTATATCTTTAAATCATCTTACAGAAAGGCCAATCGCACCAGCGCTGGTTCTTTCACAGGGCTTGGCGATGAGGATGCCCTGGAAATAATAAAAAAGGCCGGAGATCATTTTTCTTTACCCACCGTTTCCGACATACATGCACATGAAGAAGCGGCGATAGCTGCAAAGTATGTAGATGTCTTACAGATACCGGCTTTTCTTTGCAGGCAAACTGATTTACTTGTTGCCGCTGCACAAACCGGCAAAATTGTCAATGTAAAAAAAGGGCAATTTGTAAACGGCGAGTCGATGAAATTTGCGGTAGAAAAAATACAAAAGGCAGGCAATGAAAAAGTAATGCTTACCGATCGTGGCAATACTTTTGGATACAACGACCTGGTTGTTGATTATAGAAATATTCCTATTATGCAAGGCCACAAGGTGCCCGTAATTATGGATTGCACACACAGCCTCCAGCAACCCAATCAAAGCAGCGGCGTTACCGGCGGAAATCCGCAAATGATTGAAACCATTGCCAAAGCTGCAATTGCTGTGGGCGCCGATGGCTTATTTATTGAAACCCATCCCAACCCTGCTGTTGCAAAAAGTGATGGCGCCAACATGCTCCGGCTTGATTTGCTGGAGGAATTATTAACCAAATTAGTCAGGATCCGAAAGGCCATTTAATGCGTGCGGCACATTTTCTAAAGTCTTCTTTCATCTTTTTTTAGAAAATACAATTTTCTACTTTTTGGCTTTTCTGAGTTAAAGGGCAACCAACACTATTTCTTATTGCGCCTTATATTTCGTTTCCTGTTGGCAACTGAACAATATTGATCCAGAAATTTTTGACAGTTTGTACCACATCGATAAATTTTTGAAAGTCAACAGGCTTTGTAATATAGCAATTGGCGTGGTTTTGATAAGAATCCATGATATCCCGTTCCGAATCGGAAGTTGTCAGCATCACAACCGGAATCACCTTTAAAATATCATCACTTTTTATTCTTGCCAACACTTCCTTGCCATCCACTTTTGGAAGATTAATGTCAAGAAGGATGAGGTCAGGCGTTTCTGCATTCGCGAATTCATTTTCTTTATTCAAATATTGTAATGCCTTCTCGCCATCTTTTACAACATCGATTTCATTATGGATCCTGGCTTCTTTTAATGCTTCCAGGGTTAAAAAAATATCGCCGTCATTATCTTCCACTAACAATATCTTTATTTCTTTTCGCATGGTTTGGTTTTAGGTATTGTAAAATAAAAAGTACTTCCTTTTCCAAGCTCTGACGTCACCCAGATCGTGCCACCATACCGGTTCACGATTTTTTTGCAAACAGAGAGGCCGATACCGGTACCGGAATAATCAGATTTATTATGAAGCCGCTGGAAGATGATAAAGATCTTTTCAAAATATTTAGAATCTATCCCCATTCCATTGTCTTTCACATAGAATTTCCAGAATTGCTCTTCCTCAATGCAGCCCACTTCGATCTCTAAAGGATGGCCGTTGTGATATTTTAATGCATTGCTCACCAGGTTTTGAAACAATTGTTGCATCTCGGCTTCGGCAGCTTCAATTACGGGTAAGGGGTTAATGATCAAAGTTGCATTTGATTCAGCAATACTCAACGCAAATAATTTTTGGACATTCAGCATTATATTATTGCAATCAACCAATTGGGGAGCTTCAGATTTATTACCTGTGCGGGAATATTCCAACAAATCGTGAATCAGCTTTTTCATCCGCTCCGCACCGTCGATCGCAAAGTCGATATATTTCTTATTAACAGCATCAAGTTTATCGCCCAATTTTTTTTCAAGCAAGGCCAGAAAACTGCTGACCATTCGAAGTGGCTCTTGCAAATCGTGAGAAGCTACAAAAGCAAATCGTTCTAATTCGCTGTTGGAAGCCGACAATTCCGCTGCGCGCTTTTCAAGATCAATATTAAGCTGTTTGGTAATCAATTCCGATCTTTTTCGTTCCGTAATGTCAAGAACAACCGCCAGAAAAACTGCGTGGCTCTCACGCCTGATCAACTGAATATGCGACTCTGCCGGATACCTGCTTCCGTCTTTACGCTGATGGACAAATTCGTGCACAATCTTTTCCTTCTCATCATTGATCAAGGGCATTAAAAGTTGATGAAATGAACTTTTCGTTTGGAGCGGTTTTAAGTCGACGGCTGATAAATGATAAATCTCTTCTTCGCTGTACCCGAGGTTTTTCAATGCAGCATCATTTACATATTCGAAAGAAAGTGTGTCGAGGCTATAAGTGTAAATTTCATTAACACTTTTTTGCAACGTTTCGAGCAGACCGATTTTTTCTTCGTGGTTTTTTCTGCGTTCGGATGTGTCGGACGATAAAATAAATAGCCCTTCGGGCACGGGCTGGATACTTAATTCAGAATAAGATTTTGATCCGTCAGGGAAAATAAATTCGTTTTCAAGCACCTTTGATTTCCGCTCGTGCATACATTTTTCAAGCACGCTGAATAATTCTGTGTGTTCGATTCCGGGATATTTGTCCATCATCCTGTAACCTAAAAGATCCTCTTCCCTATCATTTCTGCTTTGACGCACAAGCGAATTGTTAACGAGAAGATAACGCCAATCGAAGCTAATTACCTGAATGCCTTCCTGCATGTTCTTAATGAGAAAGCGGTATTGATTTTCCTTTTCCAAAAGCTGATTAGCCTTTTCTTCAACACGCTTCTCAAGGTTCACGTTGATATCCCTGATTTCGCTTTCGGCGCGATTCCTGGCGCGGGTGTTTCTGTAAATCACAATGAACGAAATCAATAATAATAAAACCAAAATGATATAAAAAAGGTTGATGAGTTCCGAGAGTTCCTTAAAATTATGCGCACGTTCCAATTTTCTTTCAGTTAACAACTGGTTCTCCGTTTCGTCAATTCTGTTGGTTAGGTTTGCCAGGGTCGTTAATTCTTCTTTTTGGAAAATTTCTAACGGTCGTTCATTTTTAGAATTAACAGAAAATCTCAATTTTGCAGAATCAATTTCCCGTGTCGTTTGCTGCAAAATTTGATGTACTAGGGTGGAAAGGGAATCAACATTCAACTGTTGTCCGGAGGTAGTATCAGCTATTTTTTTTAGGTTATTAATCGAACTTTGAATTTCTGAAATATCCGAGTTGATGGATTTTAAAAAGCTGTTCTTACCGCTGGCGATGAAGGCCGCCACACTAATTTCCAGTCGTTGGAATTTGATTTGAACATAATGATTCTGAAGTAAAATTTCCCTGCTTAAGCTTATTTTTTCAGACACGTTTTCTGCCTTCGAGTTGATGCTTTTTACCACGAAAAAAATCATCGACATAAACACCACAACCAGCAAAAAATAACCGGCGACTTTCTTTTCGAATGAGAATTTTAAATCTTTGAGCGGGTAAGAAAAAAAGATGCCCAGGAAAATCATGAGAAGAACAAACGATGCATGCAAGAGGATGCTGGCAAAAAACCATTCATGAGGGAAAGAATTTAGCGCGGCAACACCAATAAAACTAATACCCAGCGTAATAATACAAACGTAAAGAATTGCCTGGCAAACGATCCGAAGCCTTTTTTCGCGAAGCGATAGAAACAAAACGCCCAGGAAAATAAACATGATGGCTGACATCGGTCTCATTCTGCCGGGATACCTGCTGACAACTGAATCCTTCGCCCGGTGAAACAATTGATCTATACCCCTATTCCACGCAAAAAAATATTCAATGAGGGTTGTTCCGGCGATCAATAAAATGATAATTGCTAAAATACCTGCCAACTTAGCCGGCCATTTTTTTGTCGCCGGCGTGTCTATTAAGAACAAATTAAAACCTGATAGTAAAATACAAATAGCAGCATTGAATTTTACCTGATCAAAATATAAGACGGCAAAAAGTTTAGGACTATCAATATAGTAATTGAGCAATATTGTCGTTGCCGCAACGACTACAAAAACGCCTGCTGTTTTGGTAAAAAAATTGTTAGTTTCGGTCATAGCTATTTTCAACGTTACACTGACATCGCCTGTTAAGGCCATTAGTCCATCAGAAAGAATGGTGGTGTACGATCTTGATAGGGCGGCAAGATATTCAATTTCTTATAAAACCAAAAGCGCTTTCGTTTTTTGTTTAGAGGACGGTTAATTAAATTTGCCCTTCTTAAATTAGAAAATGGCGTCTTCCACAATACCAATAGAAAACAAATTAGAAAGAACAGTTTATCCTATTTTATTTGCCATTAGCGTCTCACATTTATTGAATGACACAATTCAATCGCTGATCCCCGCTATTTATCCATTAATCAAAACAAATTATCATCTTTCTTTCTCTCAAATTGGGCTGATCACACTAACATTTCAACTGGCTGCATCGCTTCTTCAACCGTTTGTGGGAATGTTTACGGATAAAAAGCCGCAGCCGTATTCGTTGGCAATGGGGATGGGTTTTACGTTACTTGGATTGGTCGGTTTGTCGATGTCAAATAATTTTCATTTAATCTTAATTTCTGTAGCGCTCGTGGGAGTAGGTTCATCTATCTTCCATCCTGAATCTTCAAGAATGGCTCATGCAGCTGCGGGAGTTCAGCCCGGCCTTGCTCAATCTATCTTTCAGTTGGGAGGCAATATGGGAAGCTCTATAGGTCCCTTGCTTGCAGCCTGGATCATTGTGCCGCACGGACAGTTCAGCATTATCTGGTTTTCGCTGATGGCTATGCTTGCGATCTTTATATTGACGAAAGTTGGAAACTGGTACAAGTCTTACCTGGTGCGGATTAAAGTGAGACGAAGGCATGTTGAAACAGTTATTAAACCCACATTTCCAAAAAGTAAAATCATCTATTCTGTCGCTATTTTGCTTGTCCTGATATTTTCAAAATATTTTTACATGGCGAGCCTGACGAGCTATTTTACTTTTTACATGATCAATAAATTCGGTGTTAGTATCCAGGCATCGCAAATCTATCTTTTTATTTTTCTATTTTCTGTAGCTGCGGGAACTTTGATCGGAGGGCCGGTTGGGGACAGATTTGGGAGAAAATATGTTATTTGGTTTTCCATTCTTGGAACCGCGCCATTTGCCCTGATGTTGCCTTACGCCAACTTATTTTGGACGGGAGTTTTAATTGTTCCAATCGGGATCATACTTGCTTCAGCATTTTCAGCGATCCTGGTGTATGCACAAGAATTAATTCCGGGAAAAGTTGGATTGGTGGCCGGATTGTTTTTTGGATTTGCTTTCGGAATGGGAGGAATCGGGTCGGCACTTTTAGGAAATCTCGCAGATAAGACGAGCATTACTTATGTGTTTCACATTTGCTCTTTCCTTCCATTAATAGGAATTATTACCGGCTTTTTGCCGAATATAGAAGGATCAAAAACGAGATCAAAAAAAGCATAAGTCCAATTTATTTTTCAGGGAAATCAAAAACACAAAATCTATATTTTCATTTATCACAGTCTTACAAATAAAAAGCCCGGCCAGTTTATCTTGCCGGGCTTTTAAAATAAATTAATCTTAAGGCGTTAAGGTACCGTTGGCAATGTATTTTATTTGAACAGATCTCGTTGTGTCTGTTTCACCGGGAATTCCGACCAGCAAAACAGTATAGACTTTATTTTTTTCCAAAGTAACTGTACGGCTTGCGTTGATTGAAGAGCCATTAGATATTGAAACTGAAAAATCGCCGGGCGTAACGCCTTTGAATTCAGAAATACTAGCATATTTAGAACTATTGGTGATTACGGGTTCATTGTTAGAAGATACCGTTACCGTAGAAGTGGAAGAATCCGGGATGGCATTTACGTAGCGGATGTAAGCCTGCCCGGAAGCAGATGTCAGTGTATCCAACTCATCATTCACGACGAGGTTTGTGTAATTTGAATCCTTTCCCAGCGCGAATACAGAATAATATTTGTTGGGCTCGAAATTAAAAGAAGTTGCTGCTAGCGATGCATTGGTAGCGGCATTAAAAGTGGTTACAGATCTTTGTCCCGGATAAACATTCAGATAAGTCCCTGTATAATTCGTATACAGTAAAGGAGAATTTGACAGCAGACTGCCGGAGAGATCGATTCCTATTGACGCATTGGAAGGAATAAGATTAAATGCCATCAATCCCGCCACAGGCGTGCTTTGACCGCTGTCAGATTTTTTACACGCAGCAAACATCAAAGGAATAACAAACAAAAGAGCAAAAAGGAATTTTTTTCCGGAAAAATAATTATTCATTGTTTTCAGTTTCATAAAATGCGGTTTTCAGTTAAAAAAATATGATCTTATGAGAGAAAAAACAATGCCACATGATGCTAAATTTTTAATAAAACACCACATCAAAATATGGTTAAACCTTTATTAACATTTAGGAAAGGAATTTATAAGAATTATTTCGGGAGAAAATAATGTGACTGTCAGTCATCAGCAGACTAAGTAATCGGGGACTCAATGTTTAAAGGAATGGAAATCATGATTTCCGTACCCTTCCCCGGAGCGGAATAAATTTCAAACCGACCTGAAAACAGTTCGACCCTTCGCTTGATGTTTGGCAATCCGATACCGCCCTTAACGGAATGAACATCAAATCCAACGCCGTCATCCGCGATGCGCATCCGCAGCTTCTTTTTAGTGGCAGTTACATCCACTTCAATTGTCGAACCCTTTGCATACTTCATAATATTTCTTAGCTGCTCCTGCAGAATACGATAGAGATTTAATTGAAGGTCGGGGTCAATTCCGGCCTTTTCAAAATTCTTATCAAAAAATAAAGAGATATCATATTTCCCTTCAATATTTGAGGTTTTTAGTAACATGTTGAATGCTTCTTCCAGGGTGGAATCATTGAGGAAAGCGGGAGCGAGCCGGTGAGATAAATTGCGGATCTCTTCTGTGGCCAGCGCGATATATTCATTACTTCTGTTGAACAAAGGAATCGCATCGGAGTCCAGCGATTTTTTTAACATGCCAAGACTCATTTGACTCGTCGCGAGGATCTGACACACGTTGTCATGCAATTCTCCCCCAATTTCATATCGTTCGTCTTCCTGTGTTTTGATGATTGCACGTGTAATTTTATGTTCAACAAGTGTCTTTTCAGTAACATCTGTTGCAATAACGAGTCTGAATTCTTTCTCCTTGATTCTTATAAAATTGCTATAAATATCAACCTCGATCATATCCTGATTTTTCTTGAGGTGAATAAATTTTCCATTGTGAACGCCGGTGCTTACCTCCGGAACAGTGTTCAGAATTCTTTTGAGCCTTGCCACCTCCTCTTTGGGCCTGATGTCAAGAATAGTCATGCTTAGGAACTCCTCCTCGCTATACCCATAATGGTCAATGGCAGCTTTATTTACCTGAGAAAACTTAAGGGTCACCGGATCATAAACCCACATGGGCTGGGGATTCAAATGAAAAAGATCGCTATACCTTTTTTCAGATTCCCGAAGCTGCTGAACGTTTTTGCGTCGTTCCAAACAATAGATGATACTCTTGTAAAGGGAGGCAGCATTCAATTCATCCTTTAATAAATAATCTGAAACGCCTTCCGATATGGATTGAATGCTAAAATCAATATCGGAATAACCTGTTAATACAATTAACGGGCTTTCGCCGGTGAGGGGTAAAATTTCCTTTATTAATTCCTTGCCGCTTTTGTCAGGCAAAGTAAGGTCCAGCAAAATAACGTCAAAGTGAGTTTTGCCGGATTTCAAAAGAGAGATTGCCTGCGTAAAGCTTCCGGCCCTTTTGATGGCTGGTTCGAAAATCTGCTCATTCAGATAATCTTCCACGAGCACAAAGTCACCGGGATTATCTTCAATTACCAGAAAACTAAATTTGTTTTTATCTTTTCTCATTTATTATATTTAGCCGGAAGCATCACCACTGATATCCAAAAATTTTCAATTTTGGAAATTACGTTTGAAAAAGTGTCTGCATCGCCAGGCTTTGCAATATAACAATTTGCATAGTTTTTATACGCCCAATTTATATCGGATTCCGAAGATGAGGTAGTTAACATAACAACCGGTATTTGTTTCAAATACTCATTTCCCTTAACAAATTGAAGAACTTCGTGGCCGTTTTTTTTGGGAAGATTGATATCAAGCAATAACAGGTCGGGCTGGTCTGCTGCAAGGTACCTGCCTGATTTTAACAGAAAATCAATTGCCTCCTTTCCGTCCTTGACCACGCTCAGGCGAATATTAAATTTGGCATCTTCCAGCGCCTCGCGGGTAAGCAGGATATCGCCTTCATTATCTTCCACTAATAAAATATGAATTGGCTGCATAGATTGGGGGTTATTTGAACATGTGACGAAATAACACATCCTTCGCGCCTCATTATTTCTTCTATAAATTTAAATCATTTATTTTTTTA
The DNA here is from genome assembly GCA_963706775.1 of uncultured Chitinophagaceae bacterium. Lineage (GTDB taxonomy): Bacteria > Bacteroidota > Bacteroidia > Chitinophagales > Chitinophagaceae > Ginsengibacter. The sequence continues at coordinate 1,471,273 of CAVPNF010000005.1, read as the reverse complement.
TTGTGAAAAAGAAAATGCTTCCTGTTTCCGCTGCGGATTCAACCAATATTCGGCCACCGAGGCTTTCGATAATTTTTTTTACAATCGCCAGGCCAATGCCCGTACCTGAATATTCGTCCTTGTTATGGAGCCTTTGAAATATTTCAAAAATTTTGTGGTGATATTCCGGATCGATGCCGATGCCATTGTCTTCTATAGAAAATTGCCAATAGGCAGGTGTTTCTTCAAATGAAATGCTAATCACAGGCGCAATCTCTTTCCTGCGATATTTAAGCGCATTACCAATCAGGTTTTGAAACACCTGTCTTAGTGGGCCTTTCATCGTTCTGATTACCGGCAAAGGTGTTTTGATAATTATTTGTGCGCCAAGTTCATCTATCTGGTCCTGGTGAAGCATGACCACCTCCGCAATCAGGGCATTAACATCAACTTTTTCTTCACTTTCCTGAGAGCGCCCTACTCTTGAAAACTCAAGTAAATCGAGAATTATCTGTCGCATTCTTCGCGCGCCATCTACTGCAAAAAATATATATTGTTTGCCTTTATCATCCAGAAGATCCGAATATTTCCGTTCTATCTGCGAAAGGAAACCAGTGATCATCCTTAAAGGCTCCTGGAGGTCGTGGGATGCGATGTAGGCGAACTGCTCCAGCTCCGTGTTTGAAACAAGAAGTTCTTTATTGATTTTTTCCAGATTTGCGTTTAAGACTTTTAGCGAAGCCTCATATTGCTTGCGTTGTGTCATATCCGAAAAGGCGCCCACAAGTCTCGTCACGGATCCATTTTCGTCACGGATAATAGAGGCGCGCGCCAGAATATACAGGTGGCTTCCACTTTGCGTAAGATACCTGTATTCGCCTTCAATAATGGAAGTGTTTTTATCCGCAAGAGCGTTTTTTAATTTGGACTCGATCAATTCACGGTCGTCCGGGTGGATATGATCGAGCCATTGATCCCCTGGTAGAAATTCCTGATAATTTTCGCCCCTCAATTTTTCGAATCCTTTCCCAAGATATAACCTGTTCTCGATAAGATCAAGATCCCAAATAGCATCATTGGCAGCCTCTGCAACGCGCTCGAAACGTTCATTGGAAATCCGAAGTTTCTCAATTGCTTCTTTTCTTTCCGTAACATCTTTAAAATAAACCGATAGCCCATTCATTGATGGAAAAACGCTCACCTCAAAACTTGTGTTTCCCTCATCCATATTAATTTCGAAATATTGCGCTGACGTTTCATCAAACGCCTTCTGAAAATGCTCCCTGTAGACAACGTTGTTGCCGAAAATATTTTCTTCCCATAAATTTTTCCCAACGATTTCATGCGTTGATTTCCCAAACATTTTACCGGCCATGTGATTCCAATAGGTGACCATCCATTTATTATCTATGGCGAAAAAAGCGTCACCGATACTTTCCAGGATATTGTTTCGTTCTTCGTAAGCTTCGCGCAATTTCCTTTCAGCCTGTTTACGAGACGTAATATCCTGCAATGATCCCACCATTCTGGTTGCTTTCCCTTGTCCATCGCGGATAAAAAAGCCCTTATCAATAACATCTGCGTAGGTTTTGTCTGCCCGTTGAAAACGATATTCCATTAACCAGTTAATTGCAGTACCTGAAATGGCCTTTTCGATTTCGCTAATTACCAGATCGCGGTCATCCGGATGGATATTATTGGTCCAAAATGCCGTATCCGATAAAGAATCTTTAAGTTCGTAGCCGAACAGAGGTTGAAATCCTTCGCTCCAGTAAATAGAATCAGCAACAAAATTCCAGTCCCAGATGGCATCAGAAGTCGCTTTTGACACGTAATCATAGCGAAGATTTGTTTCTTCCAGAGAAATCTCAAGTAATTTTTCAGTCGTAATATCCTGGATGCTTCCTTCAAACATATTTGTGCGCTTCTCCGCATCCTTAACCAATTTTGCCCGCTCATGCACCCATTTAATAGAATGGTCGGGCAAAATAATCCTATGCTCGAAATTAAATTCCGTATTATCGGCAATTGCTTTTGATTGGGTTTCCAATAAACGCTTCCTGTCATCCGGATGAACTGTGCTAAGAAATGATTCAAAATTTACCTCGAAGAATTCTTTATTGACGCCCAAGATGTCATATACTTCGTCAGACCAATAAAGTGATTTATCCTCTATGTTTAGTTCCCAATATCCCAACTTGGCAATTTTTAAAGCAGTCAAGAGCTTGGCACTATTTTCCTGGATTTTTTGAAGCGCGCTTTCCCGTTTACTTACGTCAATAGCCACCACCATCATACCAGCTGTACCGTTATAATCGAAACGATGTCCCGACACCTCCGCCTTTATTTCGGAGCGGTCTTTCCTCACATGACTGACGATGCCGCAATCCACAACGCTTTCGTTGTCATGGAGGCTATTATCATCGCACAATGCTTTCGGCCTGTTTCCGGAAGCGCTCAAATCTCCAATTTTCATTTGCATGAACTCTTCCCGGGTGTAGCCGTAATGATGAATAGCCGCCTCATTTACGTCGAGAATACGCAGCGTTTTAAGATCATAAATCCATTTGGGAATCGGGCTCAACTGGAAAAGTGCTTTATATTTTTTTTCCGAATTTTTTAATTCTTCCTCAGCGGCTACGCGCATTGTTACGTCACGTGAATTGGAAACGATTCCATTAATCTCAGGATCATCGGTCAGGTCGGTCAGGATGGTTTCTATCCATCTCCACGACCCGTCATTGTGCCGAAACCGAAACGGAGGCAAAACTATTTTTTTGAAAATTTCAAGTTCGGGATAACTTGCGATCATTCGTTCGAGATCGGCCGGATGAACAAAAGATGCGGATGACTTTCCGATGAGCGAAGAAGGTTCGATTCCCAAAATCGTCTTGTAGGTCGGGCTCGCGTATTTATATATCCCTTCTTTGTCAAGAACGCCAATAAGATTGATTCCATGCTGAATCAGGCTTTTAAATCCCAGGTCACTTAATTTATTTTTTTCTTTGGCGGTTGATTGGCGTGAGGCAGTTTCTAGCAAAGTATTCGGCGTAACCTCCTTTAATGTTTGGACGATATACTCAACTTCTGATTTGTCATTCAGTAATGGAATATTTTCTAATTCCCAATATTTTTCTTCAAATTTTCCGGTATCCGGATCAACGATATCGTATTTCCATTTGACGATCTTTTGAGAGGATTTGGTTTTGATGACTGCAGATAACGATTTTGAAAGCTCAGCGCTATCATCCTGATTCCGTTTCGCGCCGCCCGCCGCCAGTAGCTTAAAAATGCTTTTCCCACGGAAATCTTCTTCTTTTTTTTGAAAATTTTCCAGGTACAAATCGTTGAACTCTACAATAGTAAATTCCGGCGCGTTGGGTAATAAAATTAATCCGGGCAGCGGAGAAGATTTGAATATTTGTAGCAAAAATTTGCCTGGAACCATTCGTTAAAAATAATATTTCGCCCGATCATCAGGAAAAATTTATTGTGAACAATCGATCGGACCTATTAAAATGCCATTTCATCCCTGTAAAAAAATCCTCATAAGCGATTTTATAGCTTTTCGAATTTTCAAATGCGCATTATTGAAAAATTTATCATCGAAATATTCGACCTTATAGCTCTATCAAAAAACCCCGCATTTGCGGGGCTTTTTAAAAATCTTCTAAATTGATTAATAATTTCTAAGCTTCATTTCTACCCTCCGGTTTTTCGCACGGCCGGCAACTGTTTTATTATCCGCGATCGGATCGTTAATACCGTGACCGGTTGACACTATCCGGCTCTCATCTACTCCATTGCTAATTAAATATTGCTTTACAGAGGCTGCGCGGCTTTCAGATAAAACCTGGTTCTTGTCAGCATTACCGGTAATGTCAGTATAGCCATCCACATCTATTTTGTAAGATGGATTATCTTTCAAAATCTGCGCAACGTCTTTCAAAGAGTTATAAGATTTGGCCAGCAATTTTGCACTTCCTGTAGCGAAGAAAATATTCTTTGCCGCTTTGTTCACCTTTTCTACCACCACCACGTCGATCACAGGACAGCCAAAATTAGAAGCAGGTCCGGCCTCATTTGGACATTTATCTTCTTCGTCATTTACACCATCACCATCGGTATCAGGAATGGGACACCCCTGGTAGCGTGCTACACCTTTTACATTAGGGCATTTATCTTCTTCGTCATTAATGCCGTCACCATCTGTGTCGGGAATCGGGCAACCCTGATATTTGGCCAGGCCGGCTACATCGGGACATTTATCGTCAATGTCAGCGATGCCATCGCCATCCTTATCAGGACATCCTTTCAAAGCCGCAAGTCCGGCGACATCAGGACACCTGTCCAAGCTATCCACTACGCCATCACCATCACGATCAAGAACAACCGGCACTTCCACCGCTTTTGGAGCCGGTTCTTTTCTGGCAGAAATATTTCCCGCTACACCGATGCTATGATAAAAATGATAGCTTGTATTTTCTGTAACGGAAATTCTGTATTGAGAATTAATTAAAACGAAGGCTTCATCCGCAATATTCACCTGCAGGCCCAACCCTACCGGCAGGAATGCTCCATAATATTTTTTAAACTTGCTTGCACCTACACCGAGGTCGATATAAGGCGTTACATAATACTTGTCTGTCAGCAATTTAAGATTAAGCGATGCAGTCGCCTCAGACAAAAGGCTCGTACTTGATGAAAAAGGTATGTTGCTATTTGGATAACTTACAAATGAACCTCCCAGTGTGCCAATAAAATCTACATGCTCACTCAACCCGGAAAGATAATTGATGGCCATGCCTGCATCCATCCTTGATGTCTTAAAAATATCATTTGCTTTTAGCACACTCACCAATCCATTCGACCTTATTTCAGCAGCTGTTTTAAAATCATTTAGAAAGAAACTTACACCTAAGGCCTGCCTCTTTTTGTGGGAAGTGGTCTGCCCAAATGAGGTTATCAGCAATGCACAGGAAATGGTAAGTAGGAGTAATTTTTTCATATTTAGTTTTAGTTTACTTGCCGCAAAAATAGCGGCTTAAGCGCAAAGAAGGAAATTAATTAATTGAAATAAAGCCTTCAAAAAATTGCAATTTTAAAACTAAAAACGTGAATCATCTTTTGTTTGCGGCGTGCCTAAAACCAGGCAAAACTTCCACTTTCACCTTTGCGATGCCTGCGGAAATAATTTTTAATTTCTCCGCCGCGCAACGCGAAAGATCAATCAGCCTTTTATTTCTGGGATTCAAGCGGTCATTGATTTTTACAACGATCGATCTATTGTTTTTGAGGTTAGTGACTCTCACCCAGGTGTTTAAAGGAAGCGCGTTGCAGGCCGCGGTATATTTATCACGGCTATGAGTTTCGCCACTGGCGGTTTTGCGTCCATGAAATTTTTTTGCGTAAAAACTGGCCAGTCCATATTTGACTACAGTTTTCTTTGAAGAAGTCTCCTTTTTAGATGCTTTCTTTTGATGCCTTTTGCTACGTTGGGCATGAAGAGTAGTAAAAGAAACAGCAAACACAAACAGCAATATCAACCTCAGAAAAAATTTCATAATTCAATTTACATGGATAAATATTTAGAAACCGGGATAGTTGAATATAACGTTCTCTCTTATAGAAAATTTTAAACAAAGGAAACCTACTTTTTGGCTTGTCTGAATAAAATGTCACAACCTTCATAGTCACTTTTGACGAGAGAACCCTTTGATCACTTTTTCCCATGAATAGGTGTGTTATGAAAATGCTTTTTTGAAAATGTGTGTATGGCAAAATTTTTTGAAAAAAACAAAAATCTACATTTTCGCTTTGGACTATTTTCCGCTAAAATATTTTTGTGCAAGCTCCTTGTCTTCGTTATAGATATCATCATAAAAAACAACTTTATTGTCTTTTGTGTCGCACGTGAAATATTCAATATAAAGAGGCAATTTCTTTTTCACCATAATACGTTTCCTGCTTTTATTGGCGACCCAGATTTTGATAGAATCAGCATCATAAGAAACCGTTTTACCCTGGTCTGCTGATGCGATGCTATCGCCCCGTGCAATGAAATAAGCAAGCGCCTGCCATTTTTGAACGCGCACACAGCCGTGGCTTAAAGCACGCTCACTATTTTGAAATAAATAACGCTGGTTGGTATCATGTAAATACACGCTGTAGGGATTATTGAAATTGAATTTAAAAACTCCAAGGGCATTATCGTCACCGCTGCCTTGCACAACATTCCAGGGAATACCGGTTTTGTATTTGGACCAATCCACAGTAAAAGGATCTACCGTTTCTCCTTTGTTACTCACCAGACTAAACCCTTTTTTTTGCAGGTAACCAGGATCTTTTTTTAGGGCAGGCAAAATTTCTTTTTTGATAATGCTTTCGGGTATCGTCCATTGCGGATAGGTAACCATATCACTGATAGCGGAGGTTAATAAAGGCGTGCGCGTTTCGGGCTTTCCAACGATCACTTTTGATTCAAGCACCAAAGTGTCCTGGTTCCAGAGTTTCAAATAAAAGCCCGGCAAATTCACCCAAATGTAGGCCTCAGGAAGTGTGGGAAGACGTTTGTAACGGTCAAGCGTAATCGCAATTCTTTTAAATTTTTCGTTATCGTTATTGTTCAGGGCTTTTATCATTTTCGGACCTGCTTTTCCATCGATTGTTAAGCCATGTTTTCCCTGGTATTTTTTTATTTCGCTAACAATATAGTTGGAGTCGACAGAGATATGATTCGGGTCACCAAAACCTGATTGTGACAACCTTTTTCTCAGGCTCTCAACGAAAGCCAGGGAATCTTTAAAAGGAAAATTAATGTACAAATATTTTTTTGTATCCATGCTATCCACAAATTTTTTCAACGCATTTCTTAACGCCTGGTAGCTGGCATTTACCGGCTCGACAGTATTAAAAACGGAGATAATGTTTCCCGTTTCACGGCTATCACGGAGGTGCTTTACAAAAAAAGAATCAATATATTTATTTTTTAAAATCGCGGATACGCTATCGGCGATCAATCTTCCTTCTTTCAGATCTTTAAGCGTTCTCATAAAAGCGTCACTAAGCATCAGGTCTGCTTTTGTCCAGGAGATAGCATCCTTCCTTATCATCGAATCGGATGCGATTCTGCTGCGCAGCGTATCAAGTTCATGGTAATGATAATCCTCCGGATAAAGGCCATAATACCTGGCATTTTTAATAAATAAAAACATTGAATCGGCCAGCGGCATCCATCTTTCTTTACTACTCCACATTCCCCTGAAATCTTCCTGCTTATAAAATGAATTGACGACATCAAAAAGTGAAAGTGTGATCGAATCAGTTATTTTGCCATCATTGCTTTTGGCAAATGATAATACTGCTTTGATATTGTCTGCAACCTTATCATCCATTTCCTCCGGCTTTTGAACGATTGCTTTTTGTTCGGCCGGATGAGTTTGCCGACAGCTAAAACAGCAGCCAGCGATCAACGCGAATAAAAAAACTTTGGCTAAATTCACTTTGCGAAGCATTGGTTATCTTATATTATAGGTTAGGCTATTTACCGGAACCGTTATGAAACGAATTTGCATGCTAAATTATGGGTGGCGAATATTGATGACATTTTCCTGGGTATTCTTTTGTACATACAATAACGCTGTAGCACAATCAAAAGTATCTAATAAGTATGGACTGCTGGTCATCAAAGATATTAATATTTTACAAAAAGAAACTGAGCTGAACCCCGGGAAGCGTATGATCGATTTGCGAAGATTTATCCCGGGAATCGTGTTCGATTTGAAGTATGCCACGCCTGATAACTTTATGCATGAACGATTGTATCCGCCGATAAAAACCACTTATTTACGCCTGCCTGCCGCGACGGCTTTGAAAAAAGTAGCCGCCGAACTTGACAGATTAAACCTGGGAATAAAAATCTTTGATGCTTATCGCCCTTATTCTGTCACGGAAAAAATGTGGGAAGTAGTGAAGGACGACCGTTATGCCGCGAATCCGGCGACAGGTAGCGGCCACAATCGTGGCGCATCTGTGGATTTGACTATTATCGACTTAAAGACTAAAAAAGAATTGCCAATGGGGACCGGCTTTGACAATTTTACTGATACAGCTCACCAGGGATTTACCGGCCTTCCGAAGGAAATATTAAAAAACAGGAATGTGTTGAAATCAGTTATGGAAAAGTACGGCTTTATTGCACTGAAAACAGAATGGTGGCATTTTTATCTTCCCGATTCAGCCGATTTTGAATTACTTGATCTTTCATTTGCGGAATTAAAAAAGCTGGATCGTTAACGTTCCCGATGGCAATTTCTTTTTATCTAAATGATATTAAACGTGATTACAATGCCACCGGCAAACCTGATATTTTCGGTTTGACCGTTGAACCTTCTTCCAAACTTGCTTTGATCTTTTCAACCAACATCATTGTTGCAGGACAAAATTCAATATTTTGTTTATGAACATAGAAATAATCAGCAGTTGGTTTTTTTAAAAAATGCGGAAACCCTGCACAGTCCGCCGGCCTCACTTCATAAATCGAGCACATATTGCTTTTCGAATCGAGAAACTGACAGGGCTGTGATTTGTTCATCCAATCATTATCCCTTTTATCGAGATAGAGCCATTTTTCCTTGAAATCTTTGGGACGCATTCCAAGGTGCTTAGCGATTCTTTTTATATCCTGCGTTGTATAGGTCGGACTCATTACTTTACAACAATTGGCACAACCTAAACAATCGACATTCGACCATACTTCTTTGTCTGCCTTTTCTAAAAGAAAATCGAGATTAGCGGGTGGCTTATTCTCCGTCCGGGTAAGAAAATATCTTAAGGATTTGCGGTTAAGATCAAATTTTTTCCTGTGGTTTTTTAAATTGATGATCTCCATGAAAATAATAAAAAATGAGTTTGCCCTAAAGCAAGAGGAATGTATTTATTAAGGACGTAAAAGTAGTGCAAAATTTATTTTAATTTCACCGGAAGAGAACGATTTTTCAGGTAAACATTCTCAAAAATAAAAGCCCCGGACTTTGCCGGGACTAATATTTGAACATTATGAGAATCATTTATATAACGGAGAAAAAGATTCATTATTATGCATCATGTGGGAAATATATAAAAAAGGATTTAAAGCATTTTTACAGTTGGAGAAATCTCTTTCAGAAAATTCTGTTAATGCGTATGGACACGATATAGATAAGTTGACACAATTTTTTTCTGTAAGCCATCTTGAGAAAAGTCCAAAAGACGTTGATTTGAAGGATCTGGAAGATTTTCTTCAATGGATCAATTCGTTGGGTATGACACCGTCGTCTCAATCAAGAATCGTTTCCGGCTTAAGAAGCTTTTATCAATATTGCCTTCTTGAACAAATTAGCCAAACAGATCCTACTGCGCTTCTGGAAACGCCGAGGCTTGCTAAAAAGCTTCCGGATTTCCTGAGCTTCGCGGAAATTGAAAAAATTATTTCGGCTGTAGATGTAAGCACGCCCGAAGGCACCAGGAATAAAGCCATCATTGAAACTCTTTACAGTTGTGGCTTACGTGTGAGCGAATTGGTAAATTTGAAATTATCGTGCCTTTACCCCGAGGTTGGCTACGTGCGTGTAACCGGCAAAGGCGATAAGGAAAGATTAGTTCCGATCGGATCATCTGCGATAAAATACATCCTTCTTTACAAAAAAGATATTCGTGTACACGTTCCTGTTATTCCGGGCAATGAAGATTTTGTTTTCTTAAACAGGCGTGGCAGAAAGCTTTCCCGGGTCATGATTTTTATGATCATAAAAGACCTTGCAAAAAAAGCATCTATTTCAAAAAGTATATCACCACATACTTTTCGACATTCATTTGCTACGCACCTTGTTGAAGGTGGGGCCGACCTTCGCGCTGTACAGGAAATGCTCGGGCATGAAAGTATCACGACTACCGAGATTTACACACACCTTGACAAAGAGTATTTAAGGGAAACTTTACAGCAATTTCATCCGGCTTTCAAATAAGATTATTTTCCGCCGACAGATATTTCCTGACTTCGAAGAGAAACCTGTTCTTCGGCATTTTTTACGCGGCTGCGATAATTCTTGAACATGCTCATCCATTTAAGTCTTAGCACGCCGACTATTCCTTCTTTTACGATTCCTTTATTCATTTTTGAAACACCAAACCGGCGGTCGATAAAAGTAATCGGCACTTCTTTAATCTTAAATCCCAGTTTCCAGGCGGCAAACTTCATCTCGATCTGGAATGCATAACCAACAAAACTGATCTGATCGAGATTGATCGCTTCAAGCACGTCGCTTTTATAGCAAACAAAACCCGCGGTCGGATCTTTGACCGGCATCCATGTAATAAATCTTGTGTAAATAGAAGCTCCTTTCGAGATAAAAATTCTTACCCACGGCCAGTTTTCAACTTTTCCAGCCTTTACATAACGGGAGCCAACCGCCACATCGCCGCCACCTGTTTTACAGGCCTGGTATAGCTTATCAAGATCTTTAGGATTATGAGAAAAATCTGCATCCATTTCAAAAATAAAACGATAGCCTTTGGTTAATGCCCATCGAAACCCATGAATATAAGCCGTTCCCAATCCTAATTTTCCTACTCGTTCTTCTAAAAACAATTGGCCGGGATAATTGGCAAACTGACTTTTTACCATCTCGGCGGTGCCATCAGGCGAACCATCATCTATGATCAATACATGAAAATTCTGATGTAAATCAAATACCGCTTTAAGAATGGCATTAATATTTTCACTTTCATTATAAGTTGGTATAATAAGAAGTTTTTCCAAAAATAGCGGTCGTGTTTTAGATAAATTTAAAATTAGTATTTAATATAATGGCTATAAAAAGTATTGTTTTATTTTTTCAATAAGGTGCGGTTGAGTATCTCAGTGAGCTTCTGTTTGGTATGAAGCGGAAAATCTCCCTTCATCATCCAATCGTAATATTGAGGCTCCGCCTTCAAGACATCTGTTACGGCCCTGCCTTTATGTTTTCCAAAGTTAAATACTTCCACATCGTTATCAAGAACAAAACGCCTTGCGAAATCCACATATTTCTCTTCGCCGGTAAATTGTAAAATCGTGTCAAGCGTATTTCCCAGGTGTTCATAACGGCCTAATTGTGCTTCCAGAATTTCCCATGTAGCTGAAGCATCTGCTTCAGCGGAATGAGCGTCAAGTAATTCTTTTTCGCAATAAAATTTATACGCCGCGCCAAGTGTGCGCTTTTCCATCATGTGAAATATCTGCTGAACATCCAGCATCCGGCGATTGGTCATATCAAAGGTGATTCCTGCACGAAGAAATTCTTCCATTAATAGAGGAATATCAAAACGGTTGGAATTATAACCGGAAAGATCTGCGTTGTCAATAAATTGTTTCAATTCATTTGCTACTTCTTTGAAGGTGGGCGCATCTTTTACTTTATCGTCTGTAATTCCATGAATATCGCTCGCACTTTTAGGAATCGGCATTTGCGGATTTACAATTTTATGTTTTACCTGCCTTGATTTATCGGTCGATATTTTTACAATTGCTATCTCAATTACCCTGTCTGTAGCAAGGTTTACACCGGTAGTTTCAAGGTCAATAAATACAATAGGTCTGTTTAATTGCAAAGCCATTTTAGTTTAAAGTTTTATGGGGGGTTAAGAGTTTAGAGTTTAGGGGGTTAGAAGTTTAGATCGTTTAGTTTCACGATTCACGATTCACCATTTTTAAAATATCCATTCCGTCATAATTGCCACTGCTCATGAAAATAAAATTAGTGTTTTCTACATTTTGGCTTTTCAGAAGCTTTTCCAATTCACTTCGGTCAGTGATCACTTTGAGGCCCAACTTTTGAAATCCGTCCTCCACACTTTTAGGCTCCAGGAATTTCATTCGCTTCAGCTCCAGCGCGTGCCGGCTGTAAAAAACAATCGCTTCATCTGCCGGGTCCATCGCTCCTTTATATTCTTTCATAAAATCCGCATTGAGGCTGCTAAATGTATGCAGTTCCAACACCGCGACCAGCCTCCTTTCCGGAAATTGTTGTTTTACCGCATTGATACTTGCAGTCACTTTACTGGGTGCATGCGCAAAATCGCGGTAAATATTACCATCTTTTCTGTGAGCTATTAATTCGAGTCTTTTTGATGCTCCGCTGAAATCAGCGATGGATTTCGCGAATGTCGCATCATCCAAACCAAGTTGCTTACAAACCAGATATGCCGCCTGCAAATTTAATAGATTATGGTTGCCAAAAACTTGTAAAGTCGTTTTTTCCTCGCCAACTTTCACACTTGTTACACCATTTTCAATAAAATAAGTGGGCAATTGATACGGCAAATAACGAATATCCGTGCGCCGATGCTGGTCGACTAGTTTTCTCAATACCTCGTCTGATTCATTATAAATCAACACTCCGCCTGCCTCGATTTTATTCATAAAAATGATGAATTGTTCAAGGTAAAAGTCAAACGTTGGGAAAACGTTAATGTGATCCCAGGCAATTCCCGTTATGACCGCGATGTGCGGAAAAAGAAAATGAAATTTGGGGCGTTTTTCGATGGTGCTTGCAGGATATTCATCCGCCTCACAAATGATGATTGGCGCATCGGTAATTTTTACGCTCTGGTCAAAACCGTCGAGCCGCGCACCGACAAGGTAATCAAAATCAATATCTGTTTGCTGCAGCACATGCATGACCATCGCCGTGGTTGTTGTTTTTCCATGGCTTCCGCCAATCGCCACTCTTTTTTTAGAAATACTTTCCTGGTAAATATATTCAGGAAATGAAAATATTTTCAGGCCGAGTTCGACCGCTTTTTGTAATTCCGGATTATCGCTTTTGGCGTGCATCCCAAGAATAATCGCGTCAATATCGGGTGTGATATTTTCCGGAAACCAACCGGACTGTTCAGGCAACAAACCTGCGCCGCGTAAATTGCTCGCGGCAGGCTCAAAAATTTCGTCATCGCTTCCGCTCACGTCGTAACCTTTATGCTTTAAAGCAATGGCCAATTGGTGCATAACGCTGCCACCGATTGAAATAAAATGAATACGCATTAATTAAAATAATTTATGAAGAGTTTTAACAATAGATTGAAATATAAACCGTTTTTGATTATCAGCCTTAAAATTGTATTATTTAACTTTGCAAAATAAAATCTATTAAACCGTTTTCCTATGAAAAGAATATTGTTGGCAATGGTGCTTGGGTCTTTTTTAATCGTCGCATTGATGTCATGCAGCAGCAGCCGTAAAACAGGTTGCCCAATGACTGAAAATATCATTCATTAATCTACTCTTATTTAATTATATTATTAAAAAATGAACTGGATAAATTTGCAAAGTGAGGATCAGCTTCAGGAGATCGTTTCAAATTCTAATAGCAAACCGCAGGTAATTTTCAAACATAGCACACGCTGTTCCATAAGCAGCATGGCGAAAAATCGTCTCGATAAAAAAGACAATCCGGACGGTATGGACTTTTATTATCTCGACCTTATAAGGCACCGGAATATCTCCAATAGAGTAGCGACCGATTTTAATGTGACTCATCAATCTCCCCAGGTGCTTGTTATAAACCACGGCAAATGCATTTATGACGAAAGTCATTCAGGTATTATGATGGACGAAATTGTTGCCAGTGTTGGCCAGAATTAAGATGCTTCACTTCATTTGATCTTGCTAAAGACAAAAATCTACTTTTTCGCTTTCGGGAGCCCTTAGCTTAAATTTAAATATTGTTGTAATTCTGCATCGGTTTTTACCAACACATCCCGGACTTTACTTCCCTGGTTAGGGCCGACAACTCCGGCGGCTTCCAATTGATCCATAAGTCTTCCTGCACGATTATAACCAAGTTTCATACGACGCTGTAATAAAGAAGTGCTTCCACTTTGGCTCATGACAATTAATCGTGCTGCATCGTCAAAAAGCGGATCTCTGTCATTGGCATCAAAAGTTTTATTTTCAAATTCTTTTTCATCAACATATTCCGGCAATTTGAATGCTTCTGTATAGCCTTGCTGATCGCCGATAAAGTCAGTAACCCTGTCCACTTCAGGTGTGTCTACAAATGCGCATTGCAGCCGGGTTAATTCTCCATTATAGCTTATCAGCATATCTCCTTTTCCAATTAATTGTTCCGCACCGCCAATATCGAGGATCGTTCTGCTATCAATTTTACTGCTCACTTTAAAAGCGATACGCGCCGGGAAATTCGCTTTGATAGTACCGGTAATAATGTTTACGGAAGGCCTTTGCGTAGCAATGATCAGGTGAATTCCAACAGCTCTTGCAAGCTGAGCCAATCTCGCAATTGGCATCTCCACTTCTTTTCCGGCGGTCATGATCAAGTCGGCAAATTCATCAATCACCAAAACAATAAACGGTAAAAATTCATGTCCTTTTTCGGGATTTAATTTTCGCGCTACAAACTTTTGATTGTACTCTCTAATGTTCCTCGTGCCGGCTTCTTTTAAAAGATCATAGCGGATATCCATCAACGTACACAAAGCATTCAGGGTATGGATCACTTTTTTCGTATCAGTGATAATGGCGTCTTCCTCACCAGGTAATTTTGCAAGAAAATGTTTCTCAATCGTTTTGTAAATGCTCAGCTCCACTTTTTTAGGATCAATCAACACGAGCTTTAATTGCGACGGATGTTTCTTGTATAATAATGAAACCAGGATCGCATTCAATCCTACCGATTTTCCCTGCCCTGTAGCGCCAGCCATCAATAAATGGGGCATCGTTGCCAAGTCAACAATAAAGTTTTCGTTGTTGATTTTTTTGCCGATAGCGATGGGCAACAGAAAACTATTATCCTGGAATTTGTCCGATGCCAATAAAGTCTTCATGCTTACTACCGATTTTTTCAAATTCGGAACCTCGATACCAATCGTTCCTTTACCAGGAATGGGGGCGATAATACGAATACCTAAAGCAGAAAGACTTAATGCGATATCATCTTCAAGGTTTTTGATGCGCGAAATACGCACGCCAGGCGCGGGAATGATCTCGTATAAGGTTACCGTTGGTCCGACCGTCGCAAATATTTTCTGAATCTCAATATCATAATTTTTTAATGTATTGATGATCTGGTTTTTATTGGCCTCCAGCTCTGACGCGTCCTGAATTATTTTTTCACTTCCGTGCGTTTCAAGAAGCTCAACATCCGGATATTTATAATTTCTGAGATCGAGTATCGGATCGTAGGGTTCTCTTACTTTGGGCTTAACTATTTCAGGCTCCTTCGAATCCGGATCAAGAACATCCGCATTTTTCACTTCCAACGTAAGTCCATTTCCGTCAGGTTTCTTTTTCGCCACAGGCGGAATAATCTTTTCTTCGACCTGAGATTCCTCAATTTCTTCTGCCGCATCTTCTTTTTCTACAACGTCGAAATGATGATCATATCCGGCGTCTTGCTTTAAAGGATTTACGGTCAACGGAGTTATAACCGGGCCGGGCTTCGCGATTGGCAAATCTTCAACTGCAAAATCATCTTCATTTTCTTTAGGAAAAAATTTCTCTTCCAGGTATTTTTTTCTTCCCTGGAAATTAAAGGAAGGATTAAAGCGCCAGATAATATAGCTGAGCAAACCCACTAACAAAACCGCTGCCGTGCCGGTGTAGCCAATCATTTGCTGCAACCATTCATTGATCATGTCTCCCACTTTGCCACCCCAGAAAAATTCAGGATTTCCTGCAGTCACTTTTGGTGAATGTGGTGTATGCATTAAAAATGAGGCGCAAACGCTGATGACCAAAAGGCCTGCAATTACATACCGCACGTTTCTGCTGACAGAGAATACCTTTTTCGGAGCAAATAAATTCACGCCCACCACAAAGAAAAAAAGACAAAACAAATAAGATGCAATTCCGAATCCGGATCTGAAAAATAAATCTGAAAAATAAGCACCGGCAGTACCTAAAGCATTTGCCATTGCCTGGTCGTGGCTTGGCAATAAAATTTGAGCGCCCTGCAAAACTTTTGATTGATCCTGTTGCCAGGTAAATAAATAGGAGGTGAATGCGACGAACAAAAGAAAAGAAATAAGAACCAGGAACGTACCCGCGATTTTATGCGAGCGTTCATCATGAATCAGTTTTTTAACTTCTATTTTTTCCACCTTTTCGGGGTTCATTTTAGAAGCATCTTTCGTATTTGGTTTTTTTGTTTTTTTGGTTGTCGCCATTTGGTCGCAAAGATAGAAAAAGGGTTAAAGTGTTGAATTGTTTATTGTTGAATTGTTTTATGGCTTTATGGTTATTTCCGGATAGATTTATGATGTTCTTGGCGAGCGATTTGATTTCTTAAAAATTCAAATTTTCTATATTTTGGCTTATATGGTTATTCAGAGTTTATTAGCGGTGATTTTTTGGGTGGTTATTCCAAAAAATAAACATATCCATCCGGCAATAAAACACAATCCGCCAAAAGGAGTGATAGCGCCCAGCCAGTCAAATCCGGCAATTCCTTTTCCTTTAATAACCGACAAGCAATACAAAGAGCCACTGAATAAAATGATGCCGGCTATAAATAAACGCCCTGCCCAGTTTAATAATTTACCGGGAAAATCTTTATAAAGAAGGCCTACAGCCAGTAAAGCGAAAACATGATAAAATTGGTACTTAACTGCAGTTTCAAAAATCTCGATTGCATAAACTGTTAATCTTCCTTTCAAAGCGTGGGCTCCAAATGCGCCGAGCGCAACTGAAAAAGCACCCAATAAAGCCGCGATTTTTAAAAAGCCTTTATCCATATAATTTATTTAAGAATCCTAGTCTGCGAATGTCGGCTTTTTCAGGACTGTGAACAGTCTTTAGCTGTGTATGGCTTATTTATTGCATTTTTAGGATTGGCAGGTTGTAAAAAAGAAAGCGAATCTCCGTTAAGGTTTACTACGTCCAAAACATGGTGGGCCTTTAGATAAACCGGCTCTCTTTCCTTAAGTTTTTGTTGAATAAAAAACAATAATTCAGCCGCATTCACCTCTTTTAACAAGGGCCTTTTTAAAGTCTCATCCACGACTCTTGAAAGAATATCTTCCGGTTCTGCTTTTAAGTAGATGATCTCGCCATTATTTTTCATCCAATCCAGGTTATCGAAGAAACAAGGTGTGCCTCCGCCGCAGGCAACGAGGAATCGTTTTTTATTTTCGAGCTTGTGTAAATAATATCGTTCCAGCTCCCGGAATTTGTCCTCACCTTCTTTTTCAAAAATTTGCTCGACGGTCATGCCGAAAGCCGCCTCAATCTGCGCATCAAGATCATAAAATGTATAACCATATTTCAATGCCCAAATATGTCCCCAATGAGATTTGCCGCTACCCATAAAACCAACCAGGAAAATGTTAGAACTCATTTTTCCATTTTGATTATTCAATTGATCGGAACTGTTTTCGCATCCGATGCTGTCAATTTTGTCGGCCATATTATTTATAACAGGTTAGATTCATTTATTTGAAAGCATTTAACCCTGTAACATCCATTCCTGTGATCAACAAATGAACATCGTGGGTACCTTCGTAAGTGATCACACTCTCCAGGTTCATCATGTGACGCATCACCGGGTATTCGCCTGTAATGCCCATGCCGCCTAGCATCTGCCGGGCCTGGCGTGCAATATCAGTTGCAATTTCACAGGAATTTCTCTTACCCATACTTACTTGTTGAGGTGTTGCCTTTCCCTCATTCATCAACACTGCGAGGCGCCAGTTTAGCAATTGCGCCTTAGTGATTTCTGTAATCATTTCAGCAAGCTTTTTCTGTTGCAATTGAAATCCACCAATCGGTTTACCAAATTGAAATCTTTCCTTTGAATAGCGTAACGCTGTGTCGTAACAGTCCATTGCTGCGCCAACAGTGCCCCAGGCAATTCCAAAACGTGCTTTTGTGAGACAGCTCAAAGGACCTTTCAGCCCTTTTACGCCAGGCAATATATTCTCTTTAGGGATTTTTACATTATCAAAAACCAATTCTCCCGTTGCACTGGCGCGCAAACTCCATTTACTGTGTGTGGTCGGGGTTGAAAATCCTTCCATTCCCCGTTCTACAATTAATCCATGGATTTCGCCGGCTTCATTTTTTGCCCAAACGACTGCCACTTGTGAAAATGGCGCATTGCTAATCCACATTTTACTGCCGTTAAGGATTACATGATCACCGGCATCTTTGAAATTACTAAGCATGCCGCTTGGATCACTTCCATGATCTGGCTCTGTAAGACCAAAACAGCCGAGCCATTCGCCACTGGCTAATTTGGGTAAATACTTTTTTCGCTGCTCCTCACTTCCATATGCATAAATCGGAAACATCACTAACGACCCCTGTACGCTCGCAGTGCTACGAACGCCGCTATCACCACGTTCCAGCTCC
Organism: uncultured Chitinophagaceae bacterium; assembly: GCA_963706775.1. Classification (GTDB taxonomy): domain Bacteria; phylum Bacteroidota; class Bacteroidia; order Chitinophagales; family Chitinophagaceae; genus Ginsengibacter. Next base: position 1,452,909 of record CAVPNF010000005.1, on the reverse strand, counting down.
TGCATCATTAGTCCATAAGAAATATAATCCAGGCCGCCACCGCCATATTCATGAGGAATTGTGGGGCCAAAACATCCGAGGTCACCAAGTTGTTTCACGATCTGTTGAGGAAATTCTGCCTTCTGCGCATAATCTTCAATGATTGGCGAAATCTCTTTTTTAACATAATTGCGAACGCTCTCCCTGATCAATTTATGTTCATCAGTTAATAGTTCATCCAGGTTAAAATAATCGGGAGATTGAAAAAGGTCCTGTGCCATTTATAAGTTTATTAGTTAATTGAGTGATTGGTTAATTTAGGTTATTCGATAATTCGCTTCCCTATAGCTATTGGGCTGATTAATTAGTGAAGTAGAGATCTGGTGATTAAAATTTGTGTTATTTATTCAAAGATAACTCTTCGTTATCAAGCAAAATATAAGAGATTTAAGCGTTTTTTAAAGTCCTCTCTTGCGGAATTTAGAAAGCCAGATATTCTTTCATTTCTGTTTGGTATTGCAACGCAATTTCCCTTGCCTCGGCTGCAAAATTCTCTTTTTTTCCGGCGTAAATAATGGCCCTTGATACATTGATCAAAAGTCCGCAATCTACATTCAATCCATATTTGGACACTTCAGAAAGACTGCCTCCCTGGAAACCCACGCCCGGAATTAGCAAAAAATGATCGGGAATTATTTTCCTGATCGAAGCAATTTCATCAGCCTTGGTAGCGCCAACTACAAACATAAGATTTTGGCTCGTTCCCCATTCAGCTGTTTTTTTAATTACGGTTTCATATAAAAATTCATCGCCGACGCGTTGCTGTTGAAAATCTTTGCTACCCTCATTACTGGTAAGACCCAACACGATCGTCCATTTATTTTCATAATCAAGAAAAGGCTTCACACTATCGCTTCCCATATAAGGTGCAACCGTCAAGGCATCAAATTCGATCGCCTCAAAAAATGCACGTGCATATTGATTAGAGGTGTTGCCAATATCACCACGCTTTGCGTCCGCTATTTTAAAATGAGTGGCCGGAATGTACTTTACTGTTTTTTCCAAAGCCTGCCAACCCGCCACACCAAGAGATTCATAAAAAGCCGTATTTATTTTATAAGCAACACACAAGTCTTTGGTGGCGTCAATGATCTCTTTGTTGAATTCGAAAACCAGCATCGGCATGCGATTTTAAATGCTCCGGAATTTTATCGATATCGGTATCGAGACCGACACACAAATAAGATTGCTTTTCTTTAATCTGTTGTATTAAATATTTTCTGTTCATTTCTTTTTAGTTAATATGGCTTTGCCATATTCTTAGATATTATGCCCTTTCAGGGCTTCTCAATGTTTACGCAATTTGTTTTTTATTCCTTATTTTTTATTCCTTATTTCCCATTTCTCCCCTCCATTTCTTTCGCGATCTCGCCGGCAAAATAATCATTTGTTTTTCTTAAATTTTCTATGATCTGCTTTCTTGTTATCTCATCATGGTTTTGGCTCAATTTAAAAACATTTTCTATACTTTCAACTTCTATATGAAATCCTGCGATTGCCTTTATCAACCTGATCAACATATTCTACCGGAAGTTTGTTGAAAGCTGCTTCGCTTTCCGGACTTTCATATTTATTAGTAATATCTTCAATTATTTTTTTCGTCTCTTCTTCCCCCGTGAGCCGGATGTTTCCTGTCGCCTGCACGTCCATATAATTCCATGTTGAGGCTACATTTTTCTTCACATACCAACTCGCGCTAACATAACAATGCGGACCGCTAAAAATAACCAGTACTTTATTCATTTTCTAAAAATGCCTTGTGATGATCTGTTCCTTTCATGATATGTCCGGTAAGAATTACTTTACCATTCTTTCTTTTCACCTCAAGCGGAACGTGTGTAGCAACAGGACGACCTTGATAGATACCCGTGATAAGCGAAAAAGTAGTTTTTTGCATAAATTCAAAAACCTTTTCTTCATCAGTTTCCGTAAAGTAAGGCAGCTTATACATTGAATGCTTTGTTTAGTTGTCGCCGGCCAAATATTTTTTTATGATCTCTCCAAATTGATATATCTCTTCAAAAGTATTGTAAAGAGGCACAGGCGCCACGCGAATAACATTCGGTTCGCGCCAATCGGCGATGACGCCATTCTTATTTAAAAATTCAAATATTTCTTTTCCGTTTTTAAGCATTAACATAGATGCCTGACAACCATGTTCGCTTTCTGATTGCGGTGTAATTATTTCAATAATTTTCTTCGGCGAAGCAGCGTTGATCTCATTTAAAATAAAAAAAAGGTACGCGCTTAGATTCTTTGATTTCTCCAGAATTTTTTCGAAACCTGCTTCCTCAAAAATATCAAGCGCAGCAAGGTGTGGCGCCATGCTCAGAACCTGCGTATTACTTATCTGCCAACCTTCCGCAGTAGGAATCGGGTTAAATTCTTTTTTCATTTGGAAACGTTCGTGCTTATCAGTCCCCCACCAACCAGCCAACCGCAACATGGATTTATCAGCAATATAACGTTGATGTATAAACGCACCGCCGACACTTCCGGGGCCGGAGTTTAAATATTTATAAGAACACCAGCATGCAAAATCGACATTCCCAGTCATGAAGCTTCAACTCAATATTTCCAACTGCATGGGCGAGATCAAATCCGCAAACGGCGCCCACTTCGTGCGCTGCGGCAGCGATAGCTTTCATATCAAATACCTGTCCCGAATAATAATTAATGCCCCCGATGATCACCAAAGCCACCTCGTCGCCATGCTTTTTTATGGCTGCAATTATATCTTCATTTTTGATAGAATGTTCGCCTTTTGATGCCTTTACTTCAATCAATGCATCTGCCGGATTTAATCCGTGTAATTCCAATTGTGATTGAATTGCATATTGATCAGAAGGAAATGCTTTTTCTTCGCAAATGATTTTATATCTTTTTTCACCAGGCCTGTAAAACGAAATCATGAGCAGGTGCAAATTCACTGTTAACTGATTCATCACCACAATTTCTTCGGGCAATGCACCAACGATTGGGGCTAACTTTTTTGGAAAAGCATCATGATAATTAACCCAGGGATTTCTTCCATGAAAATGACCTTCCACGCCATAATTTGCCCAATTCTCCAATTCATTAATAACGTGTTCCTGGACTGTCTTTGGCTGAAGCCCTAATGAGTTCCCATTAAAATAAATACTGTCTTTTCCATGAGCGATGGGAATATAAAACCGGTCGCGAAAGCTTTTTAATGAATCGTCCTGATCAAGCTGCTGTGCAAAGCCGCGCGAATTATCGAAAACCATATTTTTTTATTTATCAAGTTTAAAAACGCCAGACCAAACTCAAAATCATTGCCCAATCTTAAAACTAAAATTTTTTCAATCTAAATAATGAATCTTTGCCGCAATAGTAAGTTAAATGGTCAAAAGTAACGAATGATGTTTTTTCTTAGGCCGTTAGTTTAAAAATAAACGGATGGATTATTATTTTACAATCGAAACAAGTGCTGTTGCGGAGTTTAAAGATCGCGGAAGTAAGTTTATTGCCTACTCATTTCCGGTTATAGATGTGAATGATTTTAAAACTCATTTACAGTCGTTGAAAAAAGAGCATCCTAAAGCTGTTCATCATTGTTTCGCATATCGGATCGGCACCGACGGGAACAACTTCAGGATAAGTGACGATGGTGAACCTTCAGGAACAGCCGGCAAACCTATTTTGGGCCAGATAGATTCCAAACAGCTTACGAATACATTGATTGTGGTCGTTCGTTATTTTGGTGGCACCTTGCTTGGTGTGCCCGGACTTATTAATGCCTACAAAACAGCGGCGTCTATGGTTTTACAATGTACGCCTTTGATCCAAAAATCTGTCGAGATCAATTATGATTTGCATTTTAATTATACAGAAATGAACGAGGTAATGCGAGTCATTAAGCAATATAATTGTACTGTTCATAAAAATGAAATGCAATTATTTTGTCATCTCATTATTGGAATTCCTAAAAACCGCCTTGTCGAAGTACTGTCCTCTTTTAAGGATATATTTAATTTAGAATTGCACAGGTTGAATTAAATTTTTAAATTTAATTATGGAAAAAAAATATCAAACCTTTTGGAGTTTTTATCCGTATTATTTGACTGAGCATAGAAATCCGACAAGCCGTGGCCTGCATTTTTTCGGCACCTTGCTCATTTTCATTTGCCTGATTCTCGGTATTATCACCGGCAAATGGTTTTGGTTTGTGATCATTCCTTTTTGTGGCTATGGCTTCGCCTGGTTTGGACATTTCTTTTTCGAAAAAAATAAACCCGCCACTTTTCAATATCCACTTTATAGTTTGGGCAGTGATTTTGTAATGTTTTGGCATACCATTACGGGGCAAATAAAAAGCAAACTTCGGGCAGCGGAAAATAAAATCGCTTCATCTGAATTGCAATCGAGGTAAATGAAACATTTACGAATTCATTATTTACAACACGTTTCTTTTGAAGGCCTGGGAAATATTGAAGAATGGGCAACAGTGCACGGACATGATCTTTTCGTTACGGAACTTTACATAGATGCGGTTTTGCCAACTCCCGACAGTTTTGATTGGCTTATAATCATGGGCGGCCCAATGAGTGTTTATGATGAACAAAAATATAGCTGGCTTATTGCGGAAAAGCAATTTATAAAACAAGCTATCGCGGCCAATAAAACTGTGATCGGAATATGCCTGGGATCACAATTATTAGCAGAGGCGTTGGGCGCAAAAGTTTATCCAAATGAACAAAAAGAAATTGGCTGGTTTCCTATAGAATTCACTTCAGACGCTTCGTCACATTCATTATTTTCAAACATTAAAATTCCTAAAACCGTTTTTCATTGGCACGGAGACACGTTTGATTTACCCCCGAATGCAATTCATTTGGCCCATTCCAAAGCTTGTAAAAACCAGGCATTTCTTTTTAATAAGAAAGTATTGGGACTCCAATTTCATTTGGAAATGTCTGAAATCGCTTTGAGAACAATGATTGAAAACGGGCGGTCAGAATTAATCGAAGCAAAATATATTCAATCAGAAGCCATGATATTGAGCCAAAAACAATTTATTGAGCCCAATAGAAAAATATTATTCTCAATCCTGAATACAATGACAAAAGAGGAATAATATTATCATTGAAAAAAATTATTTAAATCTTTCACTCACCACCAGGTCTCTGTTTCCGGGGGTATATTTATAAAATCCTTCGCCGGTTTTAACACCCCAATTATTAGCATTCACCATATTGGTAAGCAAAGGACAGGGAGCATATTTCGGATTGCCAAAACCCTCGTGCAAAACTTTTAAGATAGCATGGCAAACATCAAGGCCAATAAAATCGGCCAATTGTAATGGCCCCATCGGATGCGCCATGCCGAGTTTCATCACTGTATCTATTTCTGCAACTCCGGCCACACCTTCATACAAGCTAAAAATCGCTTCGTTGATCATCGGCATCAGGATTCTGTTGGCGATAAAACCGGGATAATCATTTACTTCACATGGAATTTTTCCTATCTGCGAGGAAAGCTCAAATATAGTTTTTGATACTTTTTTTTCGGTGGAATATCCATTTATAATTTCAACCAGTTTCATCACCGGAACCGGGTTCATAAAATGCATGCCGATCACCTTCGAAGGCCTTTGGGTAGCCGACGCAATCTTTGTGATGGAGATCGATGAAGTATTAGAAGCGAGGATGCAATTTGCCGGTGCGTGCTGATCCATTTCCTTAAATATCTTTAACTTAAGATCGAGATTTTCGGTGGCCGCTTCAATAATAAGGTCAACATTTTTTAAGCCTTCTGCAATGGAAGTAAAAGTGGAAATGTTATTAACCGTTTTCGTTTTTTCTTCTTCTGTAATAGAATTTTTTGCGATCTGCCTGTCGAGGTTTTTTTTGATAACGGCAACCGCTTTGTCAAGTTGCGGTTGCGACACATCAACCAGGTTGACTAAAAAATGATTCTGAGCAAATACATGGGCTATTCCATTTCCCATTGTGCCGGCGCCAATCACTGCTATATTTTTTATCGGCATAAATAAAATTTGTGGATGAAAACAGAATTTTCTACATTTTGACTTATCTCAACCTAACAAAAAAGTCCCGGCATTTGATGCCGGGACAAAACTTATTTACTTTTAAAATCACCGCTTTTCCAGGCTTTGATAAATTCTGCCCAGGCAAGTGGATTGAAGATATTTTGCGGCGGAAGCTGCCCGGCGGAATAATATTTTTGCGCGTTTTGCTTGAAGTAATAATTGGTAGCCTCACGGCCATCACGCGGGTAAACGGCCATCAGTGCTCTGCGATTGGCCTCTGAAAGGTTTTGTCGTGCTACTTCCTGCTGATCGTCCGGAACTTTTACATTTGCAAAATCTCTTTCAAATTCTTCCCTGGACGGGCGCTTTTTTATGATCGTGGCCGGCAGATAAACCGTATCCTCTACCATCAATTGAATCATGCTTTGCTGATTGCCATCAAGATTTTTTGGAATGGTTACCAACTTCGGTTTGTAACCTACGCTGGTAAACTCTATCTCATCTCCTTTTAGAATAACAATGGAAAAAACGCCCTGTTCATTCGTTAGTGTTCCCTGGTTACGCCCTTTCACAACAATGCTGACAGAAGGCAGCGCCCTAAGGCTATCAGCAGACATAACTACGCCATATAATTGAATCACCGAATCCTTATAATTTTCGAATTGCGCATTGGCTGCAACAGGAATAGCGAACAAAAAAAACAGAAAGTAAAGTATATTTTTTTTCATAGATCCGGGATCGAATTTAATTTATAAATAGACGCTTTTTATTTTGTTTCTCTTCGCTTTTCATTTTTTTACCATTTATAAACAACTCTTTCAACAGCAAGGTAGTTATTTAAACAAAGTAAGGATATCAATGTTTAAATTTGCAGATAGAATTTGTTTTTAACAAAAAATTGAACCATGACTGAAAATGACATAATGAAAGCGCTGGGAACCGTTCAGGAGCCTGATTTGAAGAAAGATCTCGTAACGCTAAAAATGGTAAAAGACCTGATCATCAAAGAAAACTTAATAACCTTCACAATTGTTCTTACAACACCAGCTTGCCCGCTGAAAGATAAAATAAAAAATGATTGTGTAAATGCGATTCATTCAATAAACGCAAATGCAAATGTGGTAGTGAATTTCACAAGCAATACCACGTCGCTTCGCACAGATAAAAAAGACGTTTTAAAAGGTGTAAAAAACATCATTGCGGTCGTGAGTGGCAAAGGCGGAGTAGGAAAAAGCACTGTCGCGTCCAACCTGGCTTTGGCGATAGCCGAAAGTGGCGCCAGCGTCGGATTAATGGACGCAGATATTTACGGACCGAGCGTCCATATTATGTTTGGTGTCCGCGGCGAAAGACCCCAAATGAGGGATGTTGACGGGAAAGGAAAAATTGTGCCCATAGACCGTTATGGATTAAAGCTGATGAGCATCGGACTTTTGGTTGATGAAAAACAAGCAGTAGTTTGGCGTGGCCCGATGGTGAGCAGCGCGATTCGTCAATTTGTGTCCGATGTGGATTGGGGTGATCTGGACTATTTAATTATCGATATGCCGCCAGGCACAGGCGATATTCATTTAACCATTGTGCAAACAGTTCCGGTAACAGGTGTTATTGTTGTGACTACGCCGCAATTAGTAGCGCTCGCTGATGCAAAAAAAGGAATCGCAATGTTTAATCAACCGGGTTTAAAAGTGCCTGTGATTGGGCTGGTGGAGAATATGAGCTATTTTACACCTGCAGAATTGCCGGATAACAAATACTATATTTTTGGAAAAGAAGGTGGAAAAAAATTGGCGGATGAATTTGACATTCCATTTCTTGGAGAAATTCCGTTAGTGCAATCTATTCGGGAGGGCGGGGACATTGGCGTGCCAGTGATGATGGGCGATGATGAAATCTCAAAGAATGCGTTTATAGAATTCAGCGACAATGCCATTAGAGGAATTGCTATGAGAAACGCTCAATTACCGGTGACTGAAGTAACGGAGATTTTGGAGATGGGATAGTTCTGGCAGCGGCCAGCTTTTGAAGCAGATTATTATGATTATAAAAATGAGTAACGCATTTAGCGTATCGGGGAACGATTATAGTAATTAATCCGGTTACGAAAATATTCTTCCTGCTGTATCAGCTCAAATCCTTTCATTTCAGGGGCACCTATTCCATTTTCAATGATCATTTCTTCATTGATAATAATTCTGGCCTCATCCCATAAACCGGCATCAATAAAAGTCTGCAGCGTCTTTGAGCCACCTTCAACCAAAATGCTTTGAATATTTTTTTCATAAAGAGAATGCAGAAGTTGTTCTAAAAAACGATCACCGTCAATCTTAACGAATTGCAAATTCCCATTAATTGCATTTTTTGCTTTGTTGAAAAATATGGTAGGTGCCTTCCCGTCGAATACTTTCAATTTTGAAGATAGTTTCAGGTCTTTATCAATTACAATTCTTACCGGATTTTTTCCTTCCCACAATCTCGTGGTTAAGGATGGATCGTCTTTCATTGCGGTATTCGTTCCGATTAGAATCCCTGCTTCTTCACTTCTCCATTTGTGCACCATGCGATTGCTATAATCATTGCTGATTAATATTCTTTCATCGTTCAAAGCACCTGTTTTACCATTCGCGCTTTGCGCCCATTTCAAAATAATATAGGGGCGTTTTTTTTCATAAAAACAAAAGAAACGTTTATTTAATTCCCGGCATTCATTTTCCAAAACTCCCACAACTACTTCCACGCCTGCGTCCTGAAGCTTTTGAATTCCACGACCGGCGACTTCTTGGTAACTATCCTTACAGCCGATCACCACTTTTTTGATTTTGTTTTTAATGATCAAATCCGAGCAAGGCGGCGTCTTTCCGTAATGCGAACATGGTTCAAGAGACACATAAATGGTGCTTTTTTCGATCAGCAATTTATTCTCAGAAAGCACGCCGTTGATACAATTTACCTCGGCGTGTGCTTCGCCATATTTTTTGTGAAACCCTTCGCCAATAATTTTATCCTCATAAACAAGCACAGCACCAACCATAGGATTTGGAGCAACGCTTCCGCCACCGATTGTTGCCAGTTGAATGCAACGGGACATGTATTGTTCGTCAGTCAAATTATCTGCATTTTAATTGATTGCTTCACAAAATAATTAAGTTTGCGTGAATGACAATTCAAGAGACATATATTGATTTCAAAAATCAATTGGAAAGTATTTATGAAGATCGCGAAGCAGACAATATTACCGATTGGGTCTTTGAAAAAATAACGGGTTTGAAGAAATGGGAAAGAAGAAATAGTTCATTGCAGGTGTCAAAAATTCATCAACATCAGCTGAACCGATCCCTGGCGGAGCTACTTCAACACAAGCCGGTTCAATATGTTTTAAATGAAGCCTGGTTTTACAAAAGGAAATTTTATGTGGATGAAAATGTGCTTATCCCAAGACCGGAAACTGAAGAATTAGTTGAATGGATCATTGCAGACGTGCGAAGTACGATCTTTGATGTACAATGTAAAGACAAGTTCCGAATTATTGACATTGGTACAGGCAGTGGATGTATCCCGGTTTCATTAAAAAAAGAAATTCCAGCCGCGCTGGTGACAGCAATCGACATAAGCGAAAAAGTAGTTTTTGTCGCTTCAAAAAATGCTAAGGAACTTGACGCAGAGATCGATTTTTTTCAAATTGATTTCTTAAATGAAGAGGAATGGAATTCTCTTCGTCAATTCGATATTATCGTTAGCAACCCGCCCTACATTCCGATCAAAGAGAAGGAAATCCTCGCAAAGAATGTCACGGAATTTGAACCCGGGATTGCTTTATTTGTGACTGACGATGACCCTTTTATTTTTTACAAAAAGATTGGAAAATTTGCACAATCACATCTAAGCCAGAAAGGAAAAATATATGTGGAAGTACATGAAGAATATGCAAATCAAATAAAGTCCGTTTTCGAAAATGAAGGATTTATTACAACAATAAAAAAAGATATTTACGGAAAGGAAAGAATGGTAAGAGCAATGAAACCGACTACTTTGAACCTGCCACAGAAGCAGACGTAGTGGCACCAAGCTTTTTAGCCACCTGCATTACGCGAACAATATCGCCCCAGCTCACTACAGAATCTGCATTGATCACCACGGCTGGTTTAATGCTATCCCCAACATGAAGCTGACTTCTCAATTTCGATTCGAGAGAATCAAACACAATCTTTTGCTGCCCCAGGAAAATTTCACGGTTTTTATCAATGCTTACAATCACACTTTGTTTCGCTTTTGTTTCGCTACTGGCCCGTGGATTACTCACCTTGATCACATTAGGATTGGCCATTGTGGAAATGATCAAAAAGAAAAACATTAGAATGAAAAGGATATCGTTCAACGGACCAGTATCCAGTTCAGTATCCTCACTTTTAAATCTTTTTCTAATACTCATTTCTCTTTTACTTGTTTCTTATTACTTACAACTTCTTACTTATTACTTATTACTTATTACTCATCACTACCTCGTTGGTTCCTGTAAAATATCAGCAAAATCCGCGCTGGCAATTTCCATCTTATTTTCAATCCGGGTAATCTGTGCAACAAGGTAACTGTGACCAATATACGCTAATATTCCTATGATCAATCCCGTGGCGGAAGTGATCATCTTTATATAGATACCATCAGCAATCGTGTTGGGAGTATATTCTGTACTGGCGGCGATTCCTTTGAATAATGCAAGCATCCCGATGATCGTTCCAAGAAAACCAAACAGAGGAGCGATGCGCGCAATGATTGAAATAATAGAAAGATTTTTTTCTAATTTATACAACTCCAATGCACCTACATTGTCCATGCTCTTTTCAATGGCGTCGATAGGTTTTCCTATTCGCTGAATGCCTTTATCTATGATACGCGCAACAGGGTTGTCATTATTTTTTGAGAAACTTCTTGCCGCTGCTACATTACCTGTGACGATATGATCGCGAACGATGCGCATAAAGTTATCATCAAGTTTATTTGCTTTATTGATCGCAATCAATCTTTCGAAAAAGAAGTAAAGTGCCAATATAAACAGGATACCCAAGGGTATCATAATAACGCCACCACTTACAAGAACCTCCCATAAATTTTGAACTTTTGGAGCAGTGGCCTGGGTAATAGCACTTGAATCTGTTTGCAGAAAAAATAAATCCATTTAACTTGGTTTAGAAACAAATGTAAAAAGTAATTCTATAAATGCATCGGACGATAAAATTGAAATGGAAACTTTAACTTAATTGTTAAAAAAATTATTCGCTTCCTTCATTGGAATCGTCGGGCAATTTGAATTCTCAATTTTTTAACCTGCATTTGTGGCAGCCGTTTTCTCTTCCCAGATCATACATAAATGCACAATCGTTTCCGCAGCTTTTGCCATATCATTTACGCCAATCCATTCTAATTTTGAATGTATTCCCTGCATACCGGTGAAAAGATTGGGACAAGGAAGGCCCATGTAACTCAGCCGGCTTCCATCGGTGCCACCACGGATACTTTCCGTCGTAACATCAAGCCCCGCGCGGTTAATAGCCTCAGCGGCGTAAGAAGCCACCTGCGGATTTTTGTCTAAAATCTTTTTCATGTTACGATACTGCTCGTGAATCGAAAATTCTACAGAAGCACCGAGATAATGATTTACTACATTTTCGCTTATCTCCTTTAATCGCTCACCATGTTGCTTTAATTTTTCATCATCAAAATCACGGATAATAAATTCAAGCGTCGCTCTTTCTGCGATCCCCTCGAATCGAACCGGATGAACGAATCCTTCTTTCTTTTCGGTTGCTTCGGGCGCCCACTCGTTGGTTGGGAGGGCGTGCAAAATTTCAGCGCCGACTTTTAAGGCATTTACCAATTTATTCTTCGCATAACCAGGATGTGAAATGACTCCGTTGACGACAATCGTTGCCGCGTCAGCACTAAAGGTTTCATCTTCAAGACTGCCGGATTCGCCTCCGTCTAAAGTATAACCAAACTGCGCACCTAATTTTTTCATATCAAGCTTGGCGGTCCCCTCTCCTATCTCTTCATCAGGCGTGAACAATATTTTTATTTCGCCATGTTTCAAGGAAGAGTGATTCATCATAAATTCTGCGGCTTGCATGATAGCCGCTACACCACTTTTATCGTCCGCGCCCAACAATGTTTTTCCGCTCGCAGTGATAACATCACTTCCGATATGTTCCTTTAGATAGGGATGATTCACTGTCGAAAGAATTTGGGTTTTATCATCCGGCAAAACAATGTCTTCCCCATCATAACTTTTATGAAGAATAGGTTTTACGTTGGTGCCACTGCAATCCGGCGCCGTATCTACATGACTGCAAAAACAAATTACAGGAACATTATTTTTTTCAGAATTGGAAGGAATCGTTGCATATACATATCCGTATTCATCCATCCCGGCATCTGCAAGTCCAATTTGTCTCAATTCTTCAACAAGAATTTTGCTCAAATGTTTTTGCTTTTCTGTTGAAGGATGCAAACCGCTTTGCGGATCGCTTTGGGTATCTATTTGCACGTAGCGCATGAAACGCTCAGCGATGGACTCTTTATTAATTTCTATCATTTTATTAATTTGAAATTAGACAATTAGCTCATTTGCTAATGTGCTGATGAAAAAGGCAAAATCCTATTGTAAAATTAAATGCTTCTTTGCTAATAAATTTTGATGATTTCTTTTGATAAATTCTCATAAACCAAAATGTAGAAATCATAGTTTCTGAATTGCTCCCACAAAATAAAACGCTCCCTCATTGGCTAATTATCAAATTAGCTAATCAGCTAATTAAACCAGTTTCTCCAGCACGAAATAAACGATCGGGCAAAAACTGGAATTCTTTAAAGTAATCGCCGGTCTTTTTAATAAAACATCTTCATCTGTATAAGGAAAACGATGGCAATCCGATGGACGATCATCATAAATATTGCAGTAATTATCTTCTCCTAAGAAGGGACAAGGAGAATTTTTAGTTACATAATCTCCGTCAGAATCCAGTCGTAAATAAGTCTCAATGAACGCACCCTCTTTCATTTTTAAATGCTTTGCGATTCTTTTAATATCAGGCGTTTTAAACCTCGGCGAAAAATTCCTGCAACAATTAGCGCATTTCAAACAATCAATTTTTTCGAAGGCTTCTTCATGTAAATCGGGCAATTGTTTCAACACTTTATTCTTATCTGCCCTTTTTAAAAAGTTCGCATATTTCTTTTGATGTTCCGCGGATTTTTTCTCCCAATTATGCAAAATATCTTCCTTCATTTTGTAAAGATACATGTTGAGAGAACTTGCGGTCAAAAGGTTTATTCATGGATTGCGGTTTCTTGATAAATTAGTAAAATTAACCGTCATTCTTTAAGTCCGCTATCTTCACTTTCTCATCTTTTATAAATAAAAATGCCATTAAAACTCCCATTAGCGCAAGAGCAGCGCTTATTTTCATAACCTGCGAATAGGTTTTTATAAATCCTTCCTTGTATAAAACAACTACTTCTTTTTTGTCTTTATCAGAAAGTTGAGCCGGAACTTTAGCATCTCCAAGATTGACAGCCTGTTTAATAATAGCGCTTTTTACATTTGTTTTAACTGATATATTTTTTACTTCTTTGCTCAAATAACCTGTAAAAAAAAGAATAGCCAGGGCGCCAACGATGGCATTTGTAAAAACATTTGAAATCCGCGAGACGGCATTGTTGATCCCGGACGCTGTGCCGGACAAATGATTTGGCAGCGCTCCCATGACTGTCGTGGTAAGAGGTGTGACCGTAAAGGACATCCCTAATCCAAATAAAAATATTCCCGGAAAATAAGTGCTCCAATAATCTGAAGGACCGTGCGTGAATCTAACAAACGACAGCATTAATAACCCGATCGCTACCATGAACGGACCGCCAATCAAAAGCAAACGCGGTCCGAATTTATCTGTTAGAGTTCCGGACCATCTTGATATTAAGATAATTAAAATCGTAAAGGGCAATAAGGTAATGCCCGCCTGGAGCTGGCTATAGCCCTGTATTTGCACCATATTCAAAGTGAGAAATAGCATACCGGCAAACAATCCCGCGTATAAGAAGAACGTAAGCAAATTCGCGCCGGTGAAAGTCTTGTTTTTAAACAATTTCAGCGGCATCATGGCATGCTTGCTGTTTTTTTCAATAATAATAAAAGCCAACAATGAAATAAATCCTATGCCTAATGAAAAATATACTTGCGGATTATTGAATCCACTGCCAGGTATTTTTAAAAACCCATAAGTTAAAAGGGCAAGCCCCGCAATGATAGCAATGGCTCCGTAAAAGTCGATAGCGTGATCGGACTGTTCATCGCTGCTCTCAGGCACTTTAAACCAAAGAATTATCAGCGAGACAATGCCTATTGGAACATTTATAAAAAATATCAGGCGCCAGAGACCTGCATCTGCGAGCGCTCCGCCCAGTATCGGGCCGCCGACAGTAACTAATGTGGTTACCGCTGACCATGTACCAATCGCTTTGCCTCTTTCTTTTTCAAATGATGAAGTGATTATGGAAAGACTTCCCGGGATCATCAATGCCCCGCCGATTCCCTGAACCGCTCTAAAACCAATTAGATATGAAACTGTCGGCGCAAAGCCGCATGATGCAGATCCGATTATAAAAATCGTGATGCCCGTCATGAAAACTTTTTTTCTGCCCAGATTGTCGCCTAATGAACCGCCCGTTAAAATAAGCGCCGCGAGCATTAGCAGGTAAGAATTTAATACCCAAAAAAGATCTGTTCCTGTTGCATTTAAATCCTTCTGCAAAGAAGGCAATGCAACGTTTAAGGCCGTTCCATCAATGAAGGCCATTGCCGATGCAAGTATCACGGAAGCCATGATCCATTTACCGGTTGTACTGCTTAGTGTTAAGGACAACAATGCATGATTCTTTCATTAAAAATAGAATTAATTTAAATTTCACTGACCATGTAAGCATAATATTCAATAATCCTATTAGTTGGCGGCAAATAATTGCGCTTGATTGATGTTCTGGTATATAAAAATATATTCCTATATCGCAGGCGTCCATTTTGGGCGAAAATTGTGAATTTACTCAATATATTCCTACCATTTTGCATCGTAACTTTGCGCCTCCATTTGACATTTAAATAGAAATCTAAGCCCGATCACCCATAAGGATGGCCGGCTGTCTGACGAATAAAAGAAAAAATTACATATGAATCTTTTTGAAAAACAATCCGCTGAATTTGCTTCAAGGCACATAGGTCCCGATAACCAGGAAACCAACGAAATGCTCGCTGTCATTGGCGTTGATACACTAGACGAATTAATTGACAAGACCGTTCCTGCCGGGATCAGGCTGCAGGGAAAACTGGGCGTTCCGGAGCCAATGAGTGAATATGAATATTTGTCAGAACTAAAAACTATAGCAAATAAAAATAAAGTTGTAAAATCTTATATCGGACAAGGATATTATGACACCATCACTCCATCGGTGATTCTAAGAAATCTTTTTGAAAATCCGGGATGGTACACCCAGTACACACCTTACCAGGCAGAAATCGCCCAGGGCCGTTTGGAAAGCTTGCTTAATTTCCAAACTATGGTGAGCGATTTAACAGCGCTACCAATTGCCAATGCAAGTTTGCTAGATGAAGGGACCGCAGCGGCCGAAGCGATGGCTATGCTTTTCAATCATAAAAATAAAAATACCGACCACGTTACTTCAGGCAAATTTTTTATTGATCAAAAAATATTTCAACAGACAAAAGATATCATTATCACAAGGGCAAAACCCGTTGGAATTGAAACGGTTTTTGGAGATTTTAAGACGGCTCAACTGGATGAAACTTATTTTGGAGCCATCGTTCAATATCCGGACAGCGAAGGAAGCATAGAGGATCACAGGAAATTTATTGAAAGCGCGCATAACGTAAATGCCCAGGTGATTATGGCTACTGATTTATTAGCGCTCACATTATTAACGCCACCTGGTGAATTAGGTGCAGACGTAGCAATTGGTTCTTCACAACGCTTTGGCGTGCCTATGGGATTTGGTGGACCGCATGCCGCATTTTTTGCAACAAAAGATGAATTCAAAAGAAACATTCCGGGGAGAATAATCGGTGTGAGCGTAGATGCTCAAAATAATCGTGCCCTCCGGATGGCTCTGCAAACAAGAGAACAACATATCCGGCGCGAAAAAGCAACTTCAAACATTTGTACTGCGCAAGCTTTGCTTGCCAACATGGCTGCCATGTATGCGGTGTATCATGGTCCTGACGGCTTAAAAAATATTGCCACAAGAACTTCGTCACTGGCTCAAACGCTCGCAGATCATTTGCAGGACAATGGCTATGAATTAGTAAATGAAAATTACTTTGACACCATTACTTTCAAAATAGATAATGCAGAAAAAATAAAAGAGATTTCTGAAAAGCAAGAAATGAATTTTTATTTTCCTTCGGAAAATTTAGTAACGATTTCTGTTGACGAAACCACTTCAAAATCTGATGTGTTGAATATTTTAAGCGTATTCAATGCTGCAAATGATGAAGATACTTCTGCCATTACTTTTGATCATGAAGATGAATTGGACAACATTCCTGTTTCATTAAAAAGAACTTCCGATTTTTTACAGCATCCGGTTTTCAATAAATACCATAGCGAAACAGAAATGATGCGTTATTTAAAAATGCTGGAGAATAAAGATTTGTCACTTGCTCATTCGATGATTCCACTCGGCTCGTGCACGATGAAATTAAATGCAGCGACAGAATTAATTCCCGTGAGCTGGGCGCATTTTAGTAAGATTCATCCTTTTGCACCGGCCTCGCAAACAGAAGGCTATAACTACATTGTCAAAGATCTGGAGAAGCTATTATGTAGAATTACCGGTTTTTATGCATGCAGCCTGCAGCCGAACAGTGGCGCCCAGGGAGAATTTGCGGGCTTAATGGCGATCAAAAGATATCACGAAAGCAGGAATGAGAATTACCGTAACGTGATTCTAATTCCTATTTCTGCACATGGAACCAATCCTGCTTCAGCAGTGATGGCAGGGTTTAAAGTGGTAGTTACTAAATGTGATGACGAGGGCAATATCGATTTGAATGATCTAAAATTACAGGCAGAAAAAAATAAAGATTCCCTGGCCGGCCTGATGGTTACTTATCCATCTACACATGGCGTTTTTGAAGAAGGCATTGTTGAAATGTGCAACATGATTCATGAACAACGGCGGCCTGGTTTATATGGACGGCGCCAACATGAATGCGCAGGTCGGTTTAACATCGCCCGGATTTATTGGCGCTGATGTGTGCCATTTAAATCTGCATAAAACTTTTGCGATACCACATGGCGGCGGTGGACCGGGCATGGGACCAATTTGTGTAAATGAAAAATTAGCGCCGTTTTTACCTGGGAAAAGAAATTCAGACGACGGACGACAGACGACAGACGACCATGCTATTCAGTCGTCGGTAACCGGTGGCCGGTATTCAGTTAGTGCTGCACCATACGGATCTGCAAGTATTTTATTGATAAGCTACGCTTACATAAAAATGCTGGGAGAAAGTGGGTTAAGGAAAGCGACTGAATACGCGATTCTGAATGCCAATTACATGAAAGCTCGTTTGAAAAATAATTTTAAAATCCTCTTCACAGGAAAAGGTGATACGTGCGCTCACGAATTTATCGTGGATCTGCGGCCTTTCAAAACCAGCGCCGGCATTGAAGCGGAGGACGTTGCTAAAAGATTAATGGATTACAATTTTCATGCGCCCACATTAAGTTTCCCTGTTGCAGGAACCATTATGATAGAGCCCACTGAAAGTGAAAATAAAGCTGAGCTTGACCGGTTTTGCGATGCCTTAAATTCCATTTATGAAGAAATAAAAAACATTGAAAGCGGCGACGCCGACAAGAAAGACAATGTTCTGAAAAATGCTCCACACACGTTGTCTGTTATTACTGAAGACGAATGGAACCACGCTTACCCGCGCAGCAAAGCCGCATTCCCATTGCCCTATTTGAAAGACAATAAATTTTGGCCGGCAGTAAGCAGAGTGAATAATACTTACGGCGACAGGAATTTAATTTGCACTTGCGAGCCGGTGGAGAGTTATATGGAAATAGAAAATTGATTTTCATTTTAAATTGAAATACATTTTTATAAAAATTACCACTCCAAATGGGTGGTAACTTTTTTTGTATTCCTAATTCCCTTTATTTCTTTGTTTACTACTATCGGTAAAACTTGCTTAATTTTAATATCCGTTAATATTACAAAAATGGAAAGACGAGTAATAAATATTGACCCGGAAATTTTAGGCGGTACTCCTGTTTTTTACGGAACACGTGTACCTATTAAAAATCTTTTTGACTACTTAGAAACAGGAGACTCAATTGAAACATTTCTTGATGACTTTGATGGAGTAAAAAAAGAACAGGTAATAAAAGTTTTGGAAATGTCACAAAAATTAATAGAAACATCAACAGGAATTATTAATGAGAATTTTGCTTGACGAATGTGTAACCAAAAGGCTGAAACCTTATTTGCAGGAGTTTGAAGTCCTTACTGTATCTGAAATGAAGTGGAATGGAATTAAAAATGGCAAATTGATGTCATTGTGTATTGAAAATGATTTCGACCTGATTTTGACGATAGATAAAAACTTAATGTTTCAGCAAAATCTTGACAAATACAAACTAACGATTGCAGTATTAAATTCGCTAACAAGTAAGATTGAAGAACTTATTTTATTCATGCCATCCTTTAAAGCGCGAATTGAAAAATTTGAAAAATATAAAGCATACATCATAGAAAATAAAGTGGGAGATTCTTAACTGCAATCCCACTAATACCTTTTATTATTCCGGCTTCCAACTCTATAAGCGACAAAAGGTGATAAAAATGTTACTCTCACTTTCAATCTCCTTTTTCAAAAGAAAAAAGAAATCCTTGTATTTTTGGCGGATGATACAAATTGAAAACGATCATCTTAAAGTAACGATCAGTGATAAGGGTGCTGAACTTCAAAGCATCCAATTAAATGGCCTGGAATATTTATGGCAGGCGGATCCAAAATATTGGAGCAAACATTCGCCTGTGCTATTTCCAATCATCGGCGAATTGAAAGATGGTAAATATATTTTTGAAAATAAAGAATATCATTTGCCACGCCACGGCTTTGCCAGAGATCATGTTTTTGAAGCAAAACAAATTTCTGAGACGGCTGCAATTTTCACACTGAGAAGTAATGCAAACACGCTTTCTGTATATCCGTTTCAATTTATTTTCCAGGTGCAATATGAGATCAAACAACATACACTTTATTGCAGCTACATTGTCCGGAACTTAAATGAAAGTGATATGTATTTTTCAGTCGGCGGCCATCCTGCTTTTAAAGTACCGCTGAATGAGGAGTTGCAATATGATGATTATTCACTGGTATTCAATAATGACGATACGTTGACACGCTTTCTTCTGGATAATGGCTTAACAAATGATGACACCCAAACCATCAAACTTGATGATAAGAAATTGCACCTTTCGACTTCATTGTTTTATAATGACGCCATCGTTTTAAAACACATCAAAAGTGATCAGGTACAATTGTTTTCCCATAAAGATCCACATGGCCTTAAGTTTCGTTTTGAAGGCTTTCCCTATTTCGGAATTTGGGCTGCTAAAGACGCTCCCTTTGTTTGTCTGGAACCCTGGTGCGGAATTGCAGACAATATTCATCATGATCATCTGTTGGCACACAAAGAAGGCATCAATAAACTGGCTGCAAGCGCAACCTGGAAAAGAATGTGGAGTGTGGAATTGTATTAGATTACAAAACAGATTATAAGTTCATTCTATAGTTGAGTGCCACAACAGTTTTTATAAAAAAAATCTTTCTTCAAATTTGTGATAACCCAAAATGTAGCTTTTTCATATTTGCGGGAAATAATATTGGAAAATTATTTTTAAATTATGTCCAATTCCTCCAGGTCCATTTGTTAATAAGATGTAACACAAATTTTCAACCAATAAAATGTAAAAAAAATGGAAGAATTCTTATTGATCATGAGGCACGAAGATGGTAAAAAAATAGCCTCACCAGAGCAAATGCAAATCTGGATGAAACAAACAATGGATTGGATCGGCACCATAGCCGCGCAAGACAAATTTATCTCCGGCACAGGTTTACCCTTCGATGATGCAAAAGTCGTGAGACCTAACAACGTTGTTACCAATGGACCTTTTGGCGACATCAAAGAAACGATCGGAGGATTTATGACTGTGAAAGCCGAAACTGTGGAGGAAGCCGTTGAATTTGCAAAAGGCTGCCCCGTTTTGCAGGGCGAAGGCAATAGCGTGGAAGTAAGAAAAATCGCGAAAAACGATCCTAATCACTAAAAGCAAGCCTTTGTAAATATGTATTTTTACAAAGGCTTTTTTTATGGATCAAACCGAATTAATACCGCATTTATTCAGAACAGAATTTAGAAAAATAACCTCTGTTCTTTGCAAACGTTTTGGCATTGGCCACATGGAAATTGCCGAAGACCTTGCCAGCGAAACTTTTCTGTCGGCACTTGAAAGCTGGTCTTACAAAGGTATTCCTGAAAATCCAACGGCGTGGCTTTATGCAGTTGCAAAAAATAAAGCCAGGAATTATATAATTCGTAATAAGATTTTTACAAATAAAATCGCAGGCGAATTAAAAGCGTCCGGCCAGGAAAGCGAAAATATAGAAATTGACTTATCTGAAAAGAATATTGCTGATAGCCAATTGCAAATGTTGTTTGCCTTATGCCATCCGTCAATCAGCAGGGAAGCGCAAATTGCTTTGTCGCTTCGTATTCTTTGCGGCTTCGGCATAGAAGAAATTGCGGACGCTTTTTTATCTAATAAAGAAACCATCAACAAGCGCCTGTTCAGAGCCAGAGAAAAGCTTAGAACAGAAAACATCTCTATTGAATTTCCCGCTAAATCAGAAGTTGATCAACGCCTGGAAACAGTTTTATTAACCTTGTACCTTCTTTTTAATGAAGGCTACTATTCGGAAAGCAGGAATGCTGTAATGCGCAACGATCTCTGCCTGGAGGCCATGCGCTTAACCTTTTTATTAATCGAACACCCGCAAACGAATACCCCATCGGTAAATGCCTTATTCTCACTTATGTGTTTTCAATCATCCCGATTTGAATCAAGAAAAAATAATAAAGGCGAAATAATTCTATATGACGACCAAAATGAAACGCTATGGAATCAGGAATTGATTTCCAAAGGCGGCTATTATCTTCACCGGGCATCGACGGGAACCAGAGTTTCAAAATATCATGTAGAAGCGGGCATCGCTTATTGGCACACCATCAAATTCGACACGAAGGAAAAGTGGAATAATATTCTTCATCTTTTTAATCTGCTACTACAAATAGAATATTCGCCCATCGCGGCGCTCAACAGAACCTATGCGATTTCAAAAGTAAAAGGGAAAGAAGCTGCCATCATTGAGGCAGAAAAATTGAAGTTGGCAGATAATCACTTTTATTTCACCCTGCTCGGTGAACTTTATAGCGGCATTGATAATCAAAAAGCAAAAATTAATTTTCAAAAAGCAACGGTCCTGGCAAAGACTCAAACAGATAAGCAAACGATCGAAAAGAAAATGAAAAACCTTTAATTTGAAAAGGGAATATTTGTTCAAACCGGAAGTGTTTGCTTCGCAGCTCAGTCTTATTATTTTCTATCTACAAATACGATCTGGTCCTGTTTCAACAAGGGCAAGCCTTTTAGCCGAAGAATCACATTGGCTACCGTAGCCACATCCTTCTCACAATAAACAGAAATGCGCTCAAGGTTTTTTTCCTTCCAATACACATTGCCAACTTCGCTGCCATCAATATCATCCTTTGGCGATGGCACTCCTAATGTAGCTGCAAGTAATTTTAAAGACGTATAATGTTTATAATCACCAAAGCGCCAGAGATGCAACGTGTCCAATACGGGGGTTTCCCAGGGTTTCATATTCTGAAAGTCGATACACGCAGGAATCGGGATATTATTGATGATCATCCTCCTTGACAAAAATGGCACATCAAATTCTTTAATATTGTGGCCGGTAAAAATCCATTGCTGATTATTTGCATGAAAATGCCGGAGCGCTTCCACAAAATTTTTCAAAAGTTCTTCTTCATTTTCAGAACAGAAAGATTTTATCCGCAATTGCCATGCGTCAGAAGATGATCCATCAGTAACTTTTTTAAAATAGCCGAAACTGATACAAACCACTTTCGCAAACTCTGAAAGAATAGCCGCACGCATGTGATAGTATTCTTCAGCCGTAACATCCGGCGGGAGATTTCTATTTATTTTTTCTGACCACAATTCCTGCCATTCAGGTTCCAACAGATGGAAAGATTCTTTTTCTGAAACAGTTTCAATATCAATAAGGAACATCCCTTCAAGAGCAGTTTTTTGCATAATCATTTTATTAACTGCATGAATTTACAAAAAACCTTTTAGCAAAACATATTCGTTGAAGAGGAGAAAAACAGAGAATTTTACCAATGTCCTTTTTTCCAAACCCAACCTTGTTTTTTATGTTGCCAATGCCCAGAAACATAGCGCTGATGTTGTGGCCTCGGAGCTACCCAATATCCCTGCCGGTAAACATAACCCGGTCCACTTGTTATCCAGTTTCCATCTACCCAAATATAGCCGGGACGCGGAGGAACAGGACGCACATAATACGGGGGCGCAGGTCGCTCCCTTACAACAACAGCTGAAGAACGGCAACTCCCTAAAAAAAATATCAGTATTAATAAAGCGGTTGATAAGAAAATTATCTTTTTCATCTGGTTAATTTTAAAATTTTTAGATGCAATTTTCCTTACGAGGTTTAATAGCCCAAATCCTGCGAATAAATTATAACATGATGTGTTGCAAGGAGAAGCAAGGAGTTATAAATTCCCGAACGGAAAAGCTAACTCCAGAAAAGCCATTTTGTAGATTTATCCATTTCAAAAACGGACATAAAAAATCCCACATTTTGTGGGACTAAAGTGGAGGATATCGGACTCGAACCGATCACCTCAAACATGCCATGCTTGCGCTCTACCAGATGAGCTAATCCCCCTTTTATTTTCCAAATAAAACCGCCGCAAAATTGACCTTGCGGCGGCAAATATAAAGCGGAAAAAATACAAATAAAATTCTTTCTTACTCGCCCCAGATTTCTTCTTTTCCCTCCAGCCAAAGTTTTACTAATCGATTGGAAACTGATTTTGGTCTTTCCAGCGGAAAGCCTAAAGCTCTGTCCCAGCAAAGACTGGCTAACACTCCCAAAGATCTTGCCACACCGAATAAGACGGTATAAAACTCATATTCCACCATTCCATAATGGACAAGTAAGGCACCGCTGTGTGCGTCTACATTAGGCCATGGATTTTTTATCTTAGCGATGGATTGCAAAATAGGAGGAACCGTTTCATAAATATTCCAAACGGTTTGCACCAAAGGATCATCCGGCATGTGTTTCTTACCAAATTCCATTTGCGCTTCAAAACGCGGATCTGTCTTGCGAAGAACCGCATGCCCGTAACCAGGTACAACCTTGCCTTCAGAAAGTGTTTTTTTCACATACACTTCTATCTGTTCTTTCGTTGGAAGTTCGCTGCCGATTTCCTTTTGCATTTCAAATATCCATTTGATGACTTCCTGGTTGGCAAGTCCGTGAAGCGGGCCGGCCAATCCATTCATACCTGCGGCAAACGCAAGATAAGGGTCGCTCAATGCTGAACCGACAAGATGGGTCGCGTGCGCTGAAACATTCCCACCCTCGTGATCAGAATGAATGGTCATGTACAAACGCATGAGCTCGCGAAAGCTCTCATCTTCATAACCGAGCATGTGTGCAAAATTTCCTGCCCAATCCAATAAACCATTAGGTTGAATATGCTTCCCGTTTTTATATTTCCGGCGATAAACATAAGCTGCTATTCGCGGCAGACGGGCAATCAGGTCCATTGCATCATCAAAAACGGCGTCCCAATAATCTTTTTTGCTCATTCCGGCTGCATATCTTTTTGCAAACTGGCTCTCTGTCTGAAGCGCCATAATTCCAACTACAAACTGGGTCATAGGATGTGCCGTTTCAGGCAATGCTTCAATCGTGTCGAACACAAAATTCGGAACATGGCTTCTGCGCTGCCACACACTGCTCATGTGCTGGGCATCTTCTTCAGTTGGCAATTCGCCAACAAGCATCAGGTAAAATAAGCCTTCGGGCAGCGGCTCGGTACCGCCTTCCGCCTTTGGAAGTTTTTTTTGAAGATCGGGAATCGAATAACCCCGAAAACGAATTCCATCCTGCGCATCCAGCAACGAGGTTTCGGTGACTAATCCTGTGATGCCGCGCATTCCCTGGTATATCTGGGACAACTTTACTTCACCGATAATCTTATCTCCATGCTCTTTTATTATATCTTTTACTTCGCCAGAAAGAATATCTGCTTTTGCTTTAAACCGGTCTTTAACTACTCCCATAAAGAAAAATAATTTTATAGTTAATTGAAATTTTCAAAAAATTGCAAGAGCCCTAAAGTTAACCATACACGAAACGTTAAACAAAAGAAATATTGAAGTCAAATGCTTTCGTTGACTAATTCAGAAATCGATTTTTTCCATTGGCCGGGCCAATTGCAACCTTTTATCTGGAAGCTTTTCTATATAAATACCAGGCGAGAATGCCAAAGGCAACGTTGGGAAGCCACGCAGCTATGATGGGATTGAAATTTCCTTTTAAAGAAAAAACGGCAGCAAACCGGCCCACCAAAATATACAATACGCAAATGCCTACACCAATGGCCAGATGGAAGCCACTGCCACCGCGGATTTTTTTTGAGGCAATTGAAGCTCCTATAATTGTTAAGATAAAAACGGATACAGGATTGGCATTCCTGTTATTTTTTTCGAGCATCAGCGCGTTTACATCTTCGGCGCCGCGCAGCTTTTCAAGCTTAATAAAATCATTTAGTTCGGGCGTCGTTAATTTATCTTTCATGTATTCATCCCGCTGAAGATCGCGCGGTTTAAAATTAAAATTCATCTGCAAAGTAGTCGTATCTTTCACATGCTGATGAAGCCCATCGATCGTTCTTTCAACCACATTATCCAGCCGCCATTTTCGGGTAGCCGTATCCCACGAAATATTTTGGGCTCTTAAATTATAGATAAGATTTGTCTTATTAAATTTTTGGATAAAAAAATTGCTTCCTCTCCTACTGACCGTATCATAATACCTGACACCTGCGTAGGACAACGAATCAAGCTTAAAATATTTATAACTTATCGTCGAGGTATTTTCATAATTGCCATAATTGAAATCAATATATTTCGAATTAAACGTGGCCCATTTTTGATTCGCCGGCGGTAGCACATATTGATTGCTCCACCATAAAAAGACTGTAAACAAAAGTCCCCCAACCATATAAGGTCTTAAAAAACGGGCAAAGCTGGTGCCACTGCTGAGAATAGCAATTACCTCCGAGCGGTTGGCCATTATAGACGTGAAAAAAATAACCGCAATAAAAATAAAGAGCGGAAAAAGCATCGCGATAATGCGGGGAAGAAATCCAAAATAATAATCAGTAATGATAGTGGCTGCAGGCAATTTTGTTTTGGCGAAATCATCTGTTTTTTCACTCAGATCAACAATTACCACCAGTACGGTTAAAGCAATCAGGCAAAAGAAAAACGTAACGAAAAATTTCTTTAAAATATACCGGTCGATGATTTTCATACTACCTCAAAAGTGAAAAAGTTAGCGTCAAAAGTAACTGAAATTTTATTAGCTGATTGGTTAATTAGCTGATTAGCCGATTAGATAATTAGCCAATGGAAAGCCATTTCTTCGAAAAAATCAAAAAGATTTTATTTTCTAAACAATCCAAAAAGTAGTTTTCGATAATTTAAGACCCTCTTTCTCAACAAAGTTGATCTGATCCATCATTTAAATATTATGGCTTTCTTTTTTTCGCTACAAGCAAATGAGATTCTTTAATGAAATCCCGTAGCTGACCGGCCGATAAAGTACCGTCAACGATAATGGTATTCCAGTGTTTTTTATTCATATGATAACCGGGCAATACACATGGGTATTGTTCTCTAAGCTCTAATGCATGCTCCGGTTTGCATTTCACATTAAACTGTAATGGAACGGAAGATAACGAAACCAGTAAAAATATTTTTTCATTTGTTTTAAACACGAGCGTGTCCTCACCAAATGGAAAGCCCTCCGATACGTCCGGCAGGGACAATGCATAATCTCTCAGTTCTTCAATATTCATAACAGACTTTTTTGAAAATCCCCCTCCGTGGGGAGAGGGATTTATTAAAAGATGAATTTATACTTTTTGGCTTATCACAACTTTTGCCTATTGTTTTTCAGGACGCAAAATTCCTGTGAATACATTTTTCGTGGAAAACAATAATTTGGCTGCATCCTGTATATCTTTTGGCGTCAAAGCATTTATGTATTTTTCATAATTGATAAAATAATCAGGGTTGTCTCCGGGAAAATAAAAGCTTTGAAGTTGGGAAAGCCAGGTGCCATTTTCTTTGATATTTACCTTATGCTGCTCTCTCCAGGTTTGCTTTACTTTTTCAAGATTTTCTTTTGAAGGGCCCTTTTTGATTAAACTTTGTATCTCAGCATTTGCAGCAGCAAGAAGCGTATCCACTTTTTCCGGGCCGCATGGTAATTGCAAAAAGAAAGAATAATTTGGATAAGGAACTTTTTCGAATTGCGCTTGTGTTCCCCCTCCGTAAATTCCCTGGATTTTTTCTCTCAATTCTTCGATGATCCTGATATTTAGAATCTCACTAATTGCCTGCGCCTTAAGATCCAATTCATCAGAATAAGGAAGTTCGCCGGAATAAATCGCGAGTATCAGGGCCTTTTGTTCTTTTCCTTTATAAACGTTCAGATCAACTTTACCATTTACAGGACGCACTTTGTCGTCCACATAATTAAATTTCTCCGAAGCAACAGGGAGGCTGGCGAGGTATTTTTCAAGAAATGGCTTCAGGTCATTTTCGCTGATGCTGCCGACAAAAGTAAAGTGCATACCGCTGGCATTCTCAAATCTTTCTTTGTACATCTGCATTACTCTCGCAAGATCAATCTTATCAAAATATTCCGGTTTTGGAACAGCCACCGGAGCAAGTGGATTGTTATTGTACAAGGTCCTGAATAAAGTGTCCACGAACACTGCCTGCGGATTTGCACTCAGGAAAGTAAGCTGCGCTTTGTTTTTTTGAACAAACGATTTAAACAAACCCGTATCCATTCTGGGATCTGTAAAATATAAATAGATCAATTGCATCATCGATTCAACATCCTTCACAGAACTGCTACCATTCATTCCATCTGATGAAGGACCAAAAGATGGAACCACATTCACCGTTTTCCCTGCCAATGATTTTTTCAAATCAACAGGCGAAAAATCGCCGACACCCATGCCAGTGATTATTGGGATCATATATTCTGCATTGTATTTATCTGCCAGGCCATAATTATTTTTACCTCCAGGCCTCACCGCGCTCATCAATATTTGATCATTTTTAAAATCGGTAGTTTTCAAAGTAACCGTGACGCCATTGCTTAAAGTAAATTCTGACGTTCCTAAAGTGGCATTCTTTTTTTCGGATAAAATCGTTCCGGGCTTTGGTAAAGTGGTGAGTAAAGAAGTCGAAATTGCTTTTTCTTCATAAGGCTTAATGTCCATTTTATCTACGGCTGCAGATACCGCGAGCAAATCAGCATCAGTTGGCAAAGTCTTTCCGGCTGCGGCTTCCGGCCCAGTCAACGCGATGAATTGATTTTCATTTTTATCAAGTTTTTTACCAATCGCATTGATATCGTCAACGGTAATCTGTGGCAATAGTTTTTTATAATATTCATCTTCTTTTGTGATACCGGGGATAGGCTCATGCGTCAGGAAATTCCGAATGTATTCTTCTGCGTAATTTGCTGACTCAGTCTTATCTTTTTCTTTAAAAGCGCGGTCCATGGAAGCCAGCATCGTCGACTTTGTGCGCTCTAATTCAGCTTGCGTAAATCCATATTTTTTTACCCGTTCTAATTCTTCCTCAAACGAAGTAAGGCCTTTCAGATCGCTATTATCTCCCGTTCCGATTTGGGCGCTGAATGCCTCATATCCGCGGGCATAAGAACCAAAGCCGGCATAGGCATAAACAAATGGAGGATTTTCTTTTTGCGTAAGCTCACGCAAACGTTGATTAAAAAGATTAGAAAAAATATCTTTTACCAAATCGTTTTTATATTCTTCCAGCGTGGTGGTTGCTTGTGTTTTTTGAGCAGAATAATACACCTGGAAAGAATACCTGGTTGCTTCTTTATCTGTCACAACTTCTGCAAAGTTTTTATCGTAAGGTGGCACTCCCGGTGTGATCCTTAGCCTTGGATTCGCAGGGTTTTTCAACCGGTCAAAATACTTTTTCACCAAACCTTCTGCTTTTGCAGGATCAATATCGCCGACCACAATAACGGCCATCAGGTCTGGCCTGTACCAATCTTTATAAAATTTCCTCACTACGTCATGGCTGGAATTTCTAATGATGCTATCGAGACCGATCGGAAGCCTGTTTGCGTAAAGAGATCCTGCAAATAAATGGGGGTATACTTTTCTGAACATGCGATCTTCAGCACCTTTTCCGAGGCGGCTTTCTTCAAGCACTACAGGACGCTCGCCATCGATGTCTTCATTTTTATAAGTAACATTATGTGCCCAATCCTCGAGGATTTGAAACCCTTTGTCAATGTTGGAAGGCTTGTCCGTTGGGATCGGAAGGATGTACACCGTTTCATCAAAACTCGTATAGGCGTTCAGATCATTTCCGAACCCAACACCAATGGATTGAAGGAAAGAAATAATATCGTTCTTCTTAAAATGAGTGGTGCCGTTAAAGGCCATATGCTCACTTAAATGCGCAAGACCTTGCTGGTTGGCGTCTTCCAGAATTGATCCGGCATTTACCACCAAACGTAATTCAACTTTTTGTTCAGGTTTTTTATTTTGCCTGATATAATAGGTAAGTCCGTTGCTCAGCTTTCCTATTTTTACATTTGGGTCCACAGGCAATTTATCCTTAAGATTTTGCTGCGCAAAAAGAGAAGGAGCGCTTGTAATAAAAAATAAAATAAGTAATTTAAAAAACTTCATTAGTCAAGGTTTTAGATAACAAATATAACGTAGATGACAAGAAATGGCTGTTAAATATTTGCATGGAAAAAACCCAAATCAGTCCATGATGAGTCGAATTAATTTTACCTACACGAAAAGAAAATTAACCGATAACTGATTAATCCTGCAAAGCCAAAATATAGAAATCTTCGATTTAATTTTGTAAAATGTGAAGGCATCTTTCAAGAGCATTTCTCCATTGAGGAATCTCTAAATGCAGTAAATCTTTGATTTTAGAAGTATCCAAAACCGAGTATAGCGGGCGCTTTGCCGCTGTTTTATAAGATGAGGTTGGAATCGGATTAATCTTACAATTGCCGGCAGTCGATTCCTTTATCGCTTCAGCAAATTCATACCAGGTAGTGATACCGCTGTTGCAGTAATTCACGATCCCGGAAAATGTTTTACCAGCTTCCATTTGCCGGATGAAAAGAAGGATCGTTGATGCCAGGTCGGCCGCATAAGTGGGTGAGCCCTGCTGATCTGCAATTACATTTATTTCATCTTTTTCCCTGAACAAACGCAACATGGTTTTCACAAAATTATTTCCAAAGGAAGAATACACCCAAGACGTGCGGATGATAAGAGAAGACGAATTGTTCTCAATCGCCAGTTGCTCGCCCTTTAGCTTAGAGGCGCCGTAGACATTGACCGGGCCAACTCCATCTTCTTCTTTCAATGGCATTTGTGTACTGCCATCATAAACGTAGTCGGTAGAAATATGTATGAATTTAGCGTCATGCAATTTGCAAATATTTGCCAGCGCGCCAACGGCTTCCGCATTGATCAAAAAAGCTTTTTCCACTTCTGATTCTGCTTTATCAACTGCGGTGTATGCAGCGCAATTGATACAATAATCTATGCGGTTTGCATTGAAAAATAACTCAAGCGCTTCGGAATTCTCAATTGCCAATTCTTGTTTTGTGGTGAATAAAAAAAGATAAGTAGGATGGCCAGTTGCGAGCGTTTTTAATTCGTTACCGAGTTGTCCATTTGCGCCTGTTACCAAAATCGTAGGAATTAATTTTTCCTGCATGTTTATTCTTTTTTTCAGCCTTTAAAAACAAAGTTGTGAGCGCTGGTTTCCAGTGAAGAATATTTTTGGTCTTTATCAGAAACAATGATCCGATCTGCAGGAATTTGCCAATCGATGTTTAACGCAGGATCATTCCATGCGATTCCACCTTCAAATTCTTTATGATAAAATTCATCGCATTTATAAAACACTTCGGCCGTTTCGCTTATTACAGAATAGCCATGCGCAAAACCTTTGGGCACCAAAAGCTGTTTTTTATTTTCTGCTGAAAGCAAAATCGTATATGCTTTACCGTAAGTCGGCGAATTTCTCCGGATATCAACGACAGCATCGATAATTTCGCCACTTAAAACCCTGATAAGTTTTGTTTGGGCGAAAGGATCCGTTTGAAAATGAAGTCCGCGAACAACGCCAAAGGAAGAACTGGCCTGATTGTCCTGCACAAAATTAATTTCAACACCTTCGGCGGAAAAAACGTTTTGATTATAGCTTTCAAAAAAATATCCCCTGTTATCTTCAAACACTCTCGGTTCGAAAACAAGCAAGTCCGGGAAATCAGTTTTAATAAATGGCATTGAATGAATGTTTAAAAACTACTTTATCGCTTTTCAGAAGAATATAAATCTTTAAAATATTCTATGGTCTTTATAAGCCCCGTCTCAAATTTTGTAGTTGGCTGATAGTCCAATAAACTTTTAGCCAAAGAAATATCAGCAAGAGAATTTCGGATATCACCATCACGGGGGGCGCGATGAATTGGTTCAACATCGCTTTTTAAATAATCTTTGATCGAATTATATAAAAAGTTAACGGAATAGTTTTCACCAACCGCTACGTTATACACTTTATTTTTTGCCTCATCATTGGTAGACAGCATTCCTTTAATATTTACCTGCACAGCGTTTTCTACAAAAGTGAAATCTCTCGTTTGTTCGCCGTCGCCATTGATAAATGCTGATGTGTTGTTCATAATTGCTTTTACAAAAAGTGGAATCACGGCAGCATAAGGCCCGTCGGGATCCTGGCGTGGCCCGAATATATTAAAATACCTAAAACCCAAAACGGGGATATTATAAACTTTCGAAAAAACATCTGCGTAAAGCTCGTTTGCTTTTTTACTCACCGCATAAGGTGACAAACAATTGCCGACGCGGTCTTCTCTTTTTGGTAAGGTTGGTTCATCACCATACACTGAGGAAGATGATGCATAAACAAACTGGCTTACATTATTTTCAACTGCCGCTTTTAAAACATTTACAAACCCTCCAACATTTGAATCATTGGTGTTGTAAGGCTCTTTAATGGACCGCGGCACAGAGCCCAATGCCGCCTGGTGGCTGACATAATTTATTCCTTCGCAGGCTGTACGACAAGTTTCGATATCCCTGATATCCCCTTCTATAAATTCAAAGCCATTATAAGCCTGTAAAATATCCAGATTAGACTTAAAGCCGTTTGACATATTATCCAGAACCCTCACTTTTGCCGCGCCGTTTTTTAGTAAATATTCAGCAATATGCCCACCGATAAAGCCGGCCCCGCCGGTCACTAAAAAAGTGGAAAGACCCAAATCCTGTTGATGAAATTTATTTTCCAATTTATTATTTTATTAAATTTTTTAAAGGCTCCAATAAGTACGGCTCGCAATTTTTCCACGATAAATTCCTTTCACATCAGCGATCATTGCGTGTGGTTTTGTGATACCGGAAAAAGCTGCGTCGCTCATATCCAGATAAGCTTTGTGCGGAACAGTCACGATTACCGCATCATAATCATCCGCAAGATCCGCAGTAAGATCAAATCCATATTCATGCATCAATTCATCACTGCTGGCGTGGGGATCTGTAACATGTACCTGTAAAGAATATGATTTCAGCTCTTTAATTACATCTGCAACTTTTGAGTTACGGATGTCGCTTACATTTTCTTTGAACGTTGCGCCCATTACCAACACTTTAGCTTTTTTTACATCGCCGTCATTTTTGATGATGTGTTGTAAAACTTTTTTTGCCAGGTATCCTGCCATTCCATCGTTGATAGATCTTCCCGCAAGAATCACTTGTGAATCGTAACCTAATTTTTGAGATTTATAGGTAAGATAATATGGATCAACCCCAATACAGTGGCCCCCTACAAGGCCTGGCTGGAATTTTAAAAAATTCCATTTTGTTCCCGCTGCTTCCAATACTTCAAAAGTATTAATGTTCATCCTATCAAAAATAATTGAAAGTTCGTTCATCAAAGCGATGTTCAGGTCTCTTTGTGTATTTTCAATAATTTTTGCAGCTTCGGCAACTTTAATAGACGATGCCCGGTGAACACCTGCGGCAACAACTAATTCGTAAACTTTAGCAATCGTATCAAGACTTTCTTCGTCACACCCGCTCACTACTTTTATGATGCTGCTTAAAGTATGTTGTTTGTCTCCCGGATTGATCCTTTCAGGAGAATAACCTAATTTAAAGTCGGTACAAATCGTTAATCCGGACAAATTTTCAATTACGGGAAGACAATCTTCCTCCGTGCAGCCGGGATAAACAGTGCTTTCAAAAACTACATAATCACCTTTCTTTATTACTTTCCCAATGGTTTCACTGGCCTTAATCACCGGCACAAGATTGGGAATATTGTGTTTATCAACAGGTGTTGGAACGGCGACGATAAAGAAATTAGCTTCCCGCAATTTGTCGAGGCTATTGGTGAATTCTATGTCGCAATCCGCAAACGCTGATGCCTCCAA
This sequence comes from uncultured Chitinophagaceae bacterium, assembly GCA_963706775.1. Lineage (GTDB taxonomy): Bacteria > Bacteroidota > Bacteroidia > Chitinophagales > Chitinophagaceae > Ginsengibacter. The sequence goes on along the minus strand of CAVPNF010000005.1, from coordinate 1,419,820 downwards.
TTCGTTGCTAGGATCCACGGCATTTTCCATCATCTTTATCCTGTCTGCATTGATATCAAACCCAATGACAGAAATTTTCTTAGCAAATTCAAGTGCAATAGGCAAGCCAACATAACCTAATCCTATTACTGCAAGCTTTTTCTTTTTATCTAATAGCTCCTGGTACATTATTTTTTTATTTTTTTAGATGTTTATTAATTTCCGCCATTGTGAATTATACCATTTCGGCAAATAAAATTCATTGTTTATGACGCTTGTGATCTGCATATTATAGAAGTTATCTTTTGCTTTCAAACTCCTTTGGCAGCTTATAAAGATCTTCCTCCGGCAATGATTTAAAATATTCATACGTGATCTTTAAACCGTCCGCTCTGTTCACCTTTGGCTCCCAGCTTAAAAGCTGTTTTGCCCGGGTAATATCTGGTTGCCTCTGCTTAGGATCGTCCTGCGGCAAAGGCTTAAAAACTATTTTTTGACTTGTCCCTGTTAGTTTAATTATTTCTTCAGCGAATGCTTTTAACGTGATCTGATCGGGGTTGCCAATATTTACAGGAGAAGAATAATCGCTCATCAGCAGGCGATAAATTCCTTCTATAAGATCGTCAACATAACAAAAACTTCTCGTTTGGCTACCATCGCCAAAAACCGTGAGATCCTCTCCACGCAAGGCCTGGCCAATAAATGCAGGTAATGCGCGGCCATCATTCAATCTCATTCTCGGGCCGTAAGTATTAAATATTCTAACAATCCGGGTTTCCAGACCATGAAAGGTATGATAGGCCGTTGTTATGGCTTCCTGGAAACGCTTTGCCTCGTCGTAAACACCGCGCGGGCCAATAGGATTTACGTTTCCCCAATAATCTTCTGTTTGCGGATGTACCAGCGGATCGCCATAAACTTCACTTGTGGAAGCTACTAAAATTCTCGCTTTTTTTGCAAGCGCCAATCCCATGCAATTGTGCGTGCCAAGGGAGCTAACCTTTAAAGTTTGAATAGGAATTTTCAGGTAATCAATCGGGCTTGCGGGAGAAGCGAAATGCAAAATGTAATCAAGATTACCGGAAACATGAATAAATTTTGAAACATCGCAATGATAAAATTCAAAATTTTCAAGTTTAAAAAGATGTTGAATATTTTTTAAATCCCCTGTGATCAGGTTATCCATTCCGATTACATGCATTCCTTCTTTGATAAATCTATCGCAAAGATGCGAGCCTAAAAAACCCGCAGCACCGGTAATGAGAATTCTTTTTTTTGACACTTATTTGATTATTTAATTATTGCATTATTATATTATTCAATTATCCAACTTCCTTTGCTGTTACTCAATTTTCACATTTGCTAATTATCACATTTTCACATTTGCTAATTTGCTAATTACTCTTCTTCCCACACTTTCATAATGAAAATCAAATTCCTCCATTTGGTATAATTCAAAAAGATTTCTTCCGTCAAAAATAACATGGCCTTTTAAAAGCGATTTCATTTTATTAAAATCCGGCGTTCTGAATTCACTCCATTCAGTTGCAATCACCAGCGCATCGGCACCTTCAAGCGCGTCATATTGATTATCTGCAAAATCTACTTTTTGGCTTATCTCTCTTTTCACATTTGCCATCGCCTCAGGATCGTAAGCTGATACGGAAGCGCCTTCATTGATCAATTCTTCTATTATTTTTAATGCCGGCGCTTCGCGAATATCATCAGTATTGGGCTTAAATGCTAATCCCCATAATGCGATCTTTTTCCCTTTAAGACTATTTTTAAAATAAGATTTTATTTTAGGTAACAGATGAATTTTTTGATTTTCATTTACTTCCATTACCGCTTCCAGTATTCTAAAATTATAATCGGCCTGTTGGGCAGATTTCGATAATGCCTGTACATCTTTTGGAAAACAACTACCGCCATAACCTATGCCAGGAAATAAAAACCTTCTTCCAATTCTGTCATCGCTTCCTATTCCTTTTCTTACCATATCCACATCAGCGCCGAGCTTTTCGCAGAGTTGCGCAATTTCATTCATGAAAGAAATTTTTGTGGCCAGAAAAGCATTAGCGGCGTATTTTGTAAGCTCCGCCGATCTTTCATCCATATAAATAACAGGATTTCCCTGGCGCACAAATGGTGCATATAATTCTCCTAAAGTTTTCTTCGCTTTCTCCGATGATGTACCGATCACCACGCGATCTGGTTTCATAAAATCATCTACGGCAACGCCTTCACGCAAAAATTCCGGATTGCTCACCACATCGAAAAGCTTTTCAGCATTTTCAATACCTTCTTCCACCGCGCTTTTAAGAACGATTTCATGAACTTTATCAGCGGTACCAACAGGCACCGTACTTTTATCGATAATGATCTTGTAATTACCTTTTTTTAAAAGCTTACCAATATCTTTTGCAACGCCTAAAACATATTTAAGATCCGCAAACCCATCTCCGTCGGGAGGCGTAGGCAAGGCAAGGAAAATTACCTTTGCATTCTTTATCCCCGCGGCAAGAGAAGTCGTAAACTTCAATCGCTGTTCTTTACTGTTTCTTTCAAAAAGCTTTTCAAGTCCCGGTTCAAAAATGGTGATTTTACCTGATGATAATTTTTTTACTTTTTCTTCATCAATATCAACACAGGTCACGATATTTCCCGTTTCTGCAAAGCAAGTTCCTGTGACCAATCCGACATAACCTGTTCCTATTACTGCAATGTTCATTTATAATTAATTTATGTATTCTAACACTTTTTGTGTGATATATTTTTGTTGTTCCTCATCAAGCTCTGTATGAATAGGCAACGATATTACACGATGTGTTAGCCAGTCTGTTTTTTCCAGATTGTAATCTGCTCCGCCAAAGGCTGCAAACATTTTTTGCTTATGCGCCGGCACAGGATAATAGATCATTGAAGGAATGTCATTTTCAGCCAAAAATGCTACAAGGCCGTCTCTAAAACTTTCCACATTGTCTACATTTTCGAGAATAAGCGTGTATTGGTGAAAAACATGTGTGCAATAATCCGCCCGAAAAGGTGTGGTGATTTTTTCATTTCCTGCAAAAGCTTTATCATAAAAATCAGCCGCTTTTCTTCTTGCCTCTATATATTGGTCCAATAACGGTAGCTTAATATTCAATATTGCCGCCTGCATCGCATCGAGCCGTGAATTGCAGCCAACTATATCATGATAATATCTTTTGCTTTGGCCGTGATTGGCAATCATTTTTAATTTCTCAGCGAGCGAATCATCATTAGTACAAATCGCGCCACCATCACCATAGCAACCTAAATTTTTACTGGGGAAAAACGAAGTGCAGCCGATCGTTCCGATGCTTCCTGTTTTTTGTTTAGTACCATCTCCAAAAGTATAATCACTTCCTATGGCCTGGGCATTGTCTTCTATTACAAATAAATTATGTTCTTTGGCAATGGCCATTATTTCTTCCATTTCGCATGCGTGTCCATATAAGTGTACCGGAACGATTGCTTTTGTTTTTGGCGTAATTGCTTTTCTGATTGCCTCCGGATCTACACAAAAAGTTTTTGTATTTACTTCTACGAAAACAGGTTTTAATCTCAATAAAGCGATTACTTCTGTAGTAGCCACATATGTAAAAGAAGGTGTGATTATTTCATCACCGGGCTGCAGGTCAAGCGCCATCATGGCAATTTGGAGGGCATCCGTTCCGTTTGCGCAAGGAATTACATGTTTAGCTCCGAGATAATTAGCAAGATTTTTTGAAAAATCGTTTACCTGCGGACCGCCAATAAAAGCAGTATTATCTAAAACTTCCGCAATCGCAGCATCTACCTTATCTTTTATTTTAAGGTATTGCTGTTTCAAATCAACCATGTGAACAGGCTTCATATTAGCTTTTTTTTAACGGGTGCAAAGATAGGGATTGGATGAGGAAATAAATAAGGGGAATTTGCACCGCGAGAAACGAAACAGCCTCTGCGGGTATGGATAAACCGCGACCTGTGTTCGGTTTATGACCCCAAATACAGCAATTCGTGTAAAATAGCTTAAAACCCTATTTAGAAGTATTTTAATGGCGCCGCCGTTCTCCCGATCCCCCGAAGTTTTCAGAAGATCTGTATGACCGAATATTAAAAGGCGTTAACAAGAAATTGGTACGAAAAAACTCAAAAGCGTCAAAAAATAAGGGTAAATTTATTTTTCATTCAAAACACCACAAATATGTTTGACGAAATTCTGAATTTGGTAAAAGAACATTTAGGAAACAATCCTGAAATAGCCGCCGCGCTTCCGGCAGGACAAGAAGATGCCGTGCATAATGAAATTGCTACTCATGTAGCCAACAGCTTATCCACGGGAACGCCCGGTGAGAGCGGAGGAATCGGAGGCCTGCTATCTACGTTAAAGAGCAGTATTACTTCAGGTGGAACTGCTACCAACGCAATTGAGGGCGGATTGGTAAGTAGCCTCGCGGCGAAGTTTGGACTTCCTCCTTCTGTTACCGGAGCGATAGCCGGAGCCCTGCCTGGTTTATTGCAAAAATATATGGCTAATAAAACGCAGAACAATACACCTACGTAATTCGGTGCATTAATTTCAACGCATACTGTTAAGATAGGGGCGATTTTAACGTCCTTGCTTTTTTATGTGAGTAATCATTTCTTCGCTTCGGGCAGCTATTAAAAAAATGGCCGGCATCAATCAGGACAACCTATTTTATAGTTTTATGAGTTTTGACTCAGAGAAGACTCCTCCTATAACACAATACCGTCTTTCCACTTTTGTGAGACTGTTCGGCTCAACTAATTCCTGTGCTTCATTAAAAACAATTGATGGCGCCTTTGTCGATATGTTGTCGTGATAGCATCTACCATCAAATTATGAAAACGGAGAAATAAAACCTGTATTTGTGAGACCATAAGATTTTCATCGTTTCATCCCAATAAGGCATCTCTAACTTTTTTTATATCCTGCGCGAAGGGATGAGGGGAAGATATTCGACCGAATTTACCTTTGTCGTAACATCTTCAATGACACATAACAGCAATGCATACACTAATTTTTAAACCAATTCCTCTAGGAATGAACCGGAAACAAAAAGCGGCTTTCAAACAAGAGTCGAATCAAGCCCGAACTCTAGTTATAATTGATGATCGGTAATTTAAATCTGAGCCAGCAATCATAAATTTACAATAACAAAATTAATCATGATTATGAAGAAAATATTTGTTTTGTCAACGTTGCTATTTTGTATACTGTCCGCATTTTCCCAGAGTACATCGCAAAAGATAAATGATTTATTAAGCGCCTATTCAAAAGTAAATCGGTTTAACGGTTCAGCCTTGGTAGCAAAGGACGGAAAAATTCTTTTGGACAATGGTTATGGCTATAGAAATGCTGCTGACAAGGTGCTGAATAGTGAGCAAACAATTTTCCAGATTGGCTCTATTACCAAACAATTTACATCGGCGGTAGTCTTGAGACTTCAGGAAGAAAAAAAACTTTCCTTGACAGATAAACTCAGTAAATTTTTCCCCGATTATCCAAAAGGAGATAGCATTACAATACAGGAATTATTAAGCCACACGTCTGGAATTACCAATTATACGAACGATCAGAACTTCATGAAGAATGAAATTACCAAACCGGCTAGCCGCGAAAAGATGATGGCTTTGTTTAAAGATAAGCCACTTGATTTTTCACCCGGCACTTCATGGAAATATTCTAACAGTGGCTATTCAATGCTTGGTTATATCATTGAAAAGGTAACCGGGCAACCTTATGAGCGGTCCGTTCGTAAGTACATATTTACGCCGCTTCATATGACTCATAGCGGCTTCGATTTCACCCATTTAAAAAGTAATGAAAAAGCGATTGGATATTTTAAATTAAATGATAAAGAGTCTGACCCAGCGCCTATCGTGGATTCTACGGTTTCATTTTCGGCAGGCGCCATTTATTCTACTATCGGAGATCTTTATCTGTGGCACCAGGCGTTGGAGAACAATAAAGTGCTGTCTAAATCGCAACAGGAAGTCGCTTATACACCTGTGAAAAATAATTACGGCTATGGCTGGGGAATTGATAGTATCGAAGGAAAAAGAAGGGTTGGGCATACCGGCGGCATACCAGGCTTTATCACCGTCATATCACGTGTTCCCGAAGACGATGTGTGTATTATCCTTCTGAGCAATGCATCCAACGAATCATTAAATGATATTTCAAAAAGTATTTACGCCATTTTATATAACAAAGAATATGAATTGCCCAAAGAAAGAACCCTGATCATGTTGCCCGAAGAAACATTAAAACAATATGAAGGAGAGTATGAGATAAAACCAGGCTTTACAGTAGTAATGAAGATAAAAGACGGCGAGCTAGAGGCCACCCCAACCGGGCAATCACCAAAGACGATCCATGCAGAAAAGCAAGATTTTTTCTTCGAAAAGGAAGAAGATGTACAAGTAGAATTTACAAGGAATGATCAAAAGGACGTGGATGGCTTTATTCTTCACCAGGGCGGCGGAGCGATAAAATGTAAGAAGATAAAATAAACAAGTTATTGACTTCAGCCTTCGCGGATGTTCTATTTTTAAAAACTGTCATTTGAAATGCCCTGGCCGGAAAAGCTGCCGGCCAAGTTTTTTATAAAACCGGTAATTTACAGAGGCTTTTGCTTTTCAGGTTGAGTCAAAAATACTATTCTACAATGCCGTTTTTTATAGCGAACATCACAAGTCCGGCAGTATTACGTACGCCCACTTTTTCAATAAGCTTCGTACGGATTCCTTCGATCGAGCGCGGGCTTAAAAATATTTCTTTTCCGATTTCAGCAGCAGTTTTTTCTTCGCAAATTAACTTTAATACTTCCAGTTCACGTTCGGTGAATTCTATATTTTGATTAAAAGATGGCTTAAAATCTCTTTTCAAAACTAATTTTTTCAGAAGGGCTCTATTCACAAGATCATTAAAATAATAACCATTCTCATACACTGCATGAATGGATTTTCGAATCTCATCCGAATCGGCATTTTTGAGCAAATATCCATTGGCGCCGTTTTCCATCAGGTGAATAATAAATTTATCATCATCATACATGGTGACTACCAATACTTTTATGGAATTAAAGTTTTTCCTGATTTCTTTTGTCGCTTCCATCCCGTCCATTACCGGCATTTTTAAATCCATGAGAATAACATCAGGCGTTGATGCTTCAAGCTTGTTTATAAGATCTTCCCCATTTTCTGCTTCCAGTACCACTTCCAGGTCGCCATCAGCGGCCAGGCCCACTTTCAGGCCATCACGATAAATTTTATGATCATCAGCGATAGCAATTTTTATTGTTCTCATACAATTGATTTAACAGGTATCTGAATAATAATGCGGCTGCCATCGGTATCATTGTAAAATTTTATTTGGCCTCTCAATAAAATGATTCTGTTCATGATGTTCTTTAAACCAAGCCCTTCTTTCCTATAGCGGAATTCTTCAAACTGTTGTTGTGAAAGGCCGTTGCCGTTGTGCTTAACCGTAAGGATTAACTGACTATCATTAAAAGAGGATTGGATTTCAATTTCTTTCGCGTGAGCGTGTTTCAAAATATTATTTACCAATTCCTGGATCATTCTATAAATGCTGATATCGTTTTCCGGATTTTGAGAAGTATAGTTTGCATCCAGAGAAGTTGCTGCTTTTATTAAAGTTCCGTGCGTTATGGTGTTTATAAAATGCTGAATGGCTTCATTAAGGCCAAACTCCTTTAAGATATTGGAATGAAGATTATGAGAAATGCCACGAACTTTTTGAATGCCATCATCCAGCAGTTCTTTTCCTTTCTCATACAATTGCTTGTCACGCTCATCAAGGCATGAAGCCTTGATACCTTGCAAATGTAATTTTGAAGAAGATAATATAGCGCCCACTTCATCATGCAGCGCTTCAGCTATACGATGACGCTCAATTTCCTCGCTGCGCACCGCGGCTTCAATCAATTGATTTTGCTGGGCTTCGCGAAGATTTTGCATATCCTGCTGATACTTTAACTTTTTCCGCTGAGAGAAAACAAATACCAGAAGAAAGCTTGCGAAAAGCAAAAACATTACAGCAATGCTTAGGATAACAAAAATTTTAATCTCATTCATGATTTTGATTCATAAAAAATGCTTTGGCAAAAAAACAGCACAAAATAATAAAGGCAATATTATGCACGTACCAGATGTCGATTGCAAACGTTTTGAATTTAATGGAGAGGGTAGAATAAAAGAGAAAAATCGGGAAATCAATTACAAAATAAATACTTAAACCCGTTACTATCCAAAAAATTGGATTTTCGTATGAAAATGGCTGATCCTGGCGAATTTGGTTTAAATAAAATATCAAGCAGTACATTAATAACAACAATGCTTCACATGCAAGCGTGCGGCTGCTGAAAGAAATATAATTCTCATAGATTGAGAAATTGACGACTAAAAAAAACACAAAAAAAACCGGAATTATTTTCTGAACTAAAGCCAATAATGGCTGCCTCAATTGAATAAAAAACCAACTAAATAGTAGTAACCTTATTATAGAATTCGTGTTATAAATAAAACTATTATTCCCTGGTATAGAAGTGAATGAAAGTTTGATACCAAACTCCCGAATAAAATCCTGCGAAAAATTTAAAATTAACGCGAGGCAAATGTAAAGCACAACTGGCCTAAGTAAATAACATGATGTTTTGTAGTATAATAAAACAGCGAGCGGGATTAACAGAGCCCACACTTCACTCCAATCAAAAAAGAACTGTAAAGTTTGCATTTTTAAGTGGAAATCGAAGGATATTGTGGATGAATAATACAATTAGGAGGACAAGGATTTACAGGTGTACTTCCCGTTATTAAGGAAGAATTTGTACTAACATCAAAATCTATATAGCCGGGACATGCTTCACTGCGTTCTGCCTCAAAAATGAAATATTGAAAATCGGCCCCTAGCCTTTTAGTTATAAAATCATATGAAAGTTCGATATTACCTATTATGAATTTACCCTTAATATGTATGATATCGTCAGATGGGGTAAATATTAAGTTAATAGGTTTATTATGCATAGGTTGTCCTTCCTTATCCATAGCATAAAAAACTAAGTAAATGTAAGGGTTTGTATTTTCGCCAACTATTTGATATTGGAAAATGAGTTTATCAAAACCAATTGCATTGTAAAAGTTAATGAAATCTTCCTTCATTAATCTTAAAACTGGGAAATTCATGATTAAAAGTTTGAGGTGTTATAAAAATTGAAACAGCCATTAATCTAAAGTATCTGTACGCAAGAATCTTATAGAAGGTAAAACAATAATCATTCTTATTGTTTCGAAGGAAGGACAACTAAAGTATTGCGATTATTTCATATTTCAAAGCTTTTTTATATTTTTCTTACGTGTTTCTACTTATTTGGTTATATAAGTATTCTTACTTACAACAATTTGTTAATCCCCAGTAGCAATACCTGACTTTAATTTTACGCATTTCCTACCTTGTTTCAGGGTCGTTCGTAAAGCAAAATTTGTGTACAAAAATTACAAATCATGTACACAAAAATCATCCTTTTCGTTTTGATTTTTATCTTGATTTCACAAAAAATATCAAACGGAAACAGCAACCAGGTACACAACATAAGTGTTGAAGCTTCTCAAAAATATGTTAACGAAAATTCAAACTATCACAAAATGAATAGTAAGAAAAATACACAAGATCCATTCGGATCAGATTGGTCAGATATTGGTCAGCATTTCGGCGGACATCAAAATTCTGATGACGATGGGAAAAGTCATTATATACATTATGGACGTTTTCTAAACCGCAGAAATAGAAACTTCTATTGCTTCGTCGCTAAGCTGATCCTGGTTTTCACCTATCTGTGTTCATTATTTTGCAGCTATGCCCATCTTTGCCGGTAGCTTTTTTGAGTATATTTGATTTAATTTAAAATTAAATTCCAATGTACATTCCGCACAAAAATAAAATCGCTTTACAGTTAAAAATATTATCTGTTCTGCTTCTTAGTATTTTATTTACTACGGCTTGCTCAGCTCAAGCTAAGAACCCGGGAAACAAGACTAAATCAACAAATAAAAAAGCAAACATGGAGAACACAAAAGGCACGGCTATCACTTTGGGAGGAAGCCCAATTCATACTGTAGGAAAATTACCAGCAGTGGGCACTAAAATTAAAGACTTTGAATTAACCGGAGTTGACCTCCAGGAAAAAACCCTGGCAGATTTTAAAGGAAAATATATTGTTATGAATATTTTTCCAAGCGTGAATACAGGGGTATGTGCAAAATCTGTAAGAAAATTCAATGAAGATGCCGCGGGTCTAAAAAACACCGTTGTACTTTGTATTTCTAAAGACCTTCCCTTTGCGCAAAAAGCATTTTGCGGCGCTGAAGGAATTGAAAATGTCGTGATGCTTTCTGATTTTAGAAATGATTTCGGACACACCTATGGAGTCCAAATGGCCGATGGCCCTATGAGAGGTTTACTGAGCCGTGCGGTAATCGTTGTTAATCCTGAGGGAAAAGTTATATACGAACAACAAGTGCCTGAAATAGGCCAGGAGCCTGATTATGATTCGGCTATTGCAGCAATCAAATAGCGTAATGCGGGAACGGTTTTTCATGATGAAGGCGTTCCCGCTTTTTTATTTCGTGCCTTTCCTCGTAAGCAGTAATGACCAGCGGATCGATTTCAATATTTTGCGTTTAGATTTGTAATTAAATTAATTACTTTTTGATCGTCCTATACCACCTATTTTTATTTTTTTATAAAACTGGAATCTACTTCGTTTCATTTTGGAACAAAAAAGCAAAACTGTGGATCACAGGTCGAAGAAATGTATTCGAGAAATTACAACAGTCATTAAAATCTGATATTCGCGGAAGAACGATCTGGATGCATTGCGCAAGCCTTGGAGAATTTGAACAGGGCAGGCCGGTTTTGCAAAAGATAAAGGAATCGGAGCCTCAAACGACCATTGTTATTACTTTTTTCTCTCCTTCCGGATATGAAATTGTCAAAACCAAAAAGGACTTTGAACATGTATTTTATCTTCCGATGGATTCTTATTTCCACGCAAAAAAATGGATGGATATTGTAAAACCTGATTTAGTTCTTTGGGTAAAATATGAATATTGGCATTATTATTTGCAGGAAATAAAAAAAAGAAATATTCCGCTGCTGATGGTATCCGGTGTATATCGAAGCAGCCAGGTTTTCTATAAATGGTACGGCAGTTTTTACAGAAATATGCTCACCTGTTTCACTCATTTTTTTGTTCAAAATACTGATTCAAAAAAGCAACTGTCTAAAATTATTCCTGAAAATAAGATCACGGTTTCCGGCGATACGAGATGTGACCGCGTGATCAATATCGCAGAAAATTTTAAGGATGTTCCCGGGATTGCTTCTTTCTGTGGGAACAAAAAAGTAATTGTATTGGGAAGCACGTGGGAAGATGATGAAGCGGAATGGACACATTTTGTAAAAACAAATCCCGGAATAAAATTTATCATAGCGCCGCATGAAATTGATGAAGAAAATCTTGCCGATGTAAAAAAAGAATTCTCCGGAGCGGTTTTTTATTCGGAGTGGATGGGACAGCAGGTGTCCGGTTTCGCAAATCAAGTGCCGGATGAGCGAAACTGCCTGATCATCGACAACATCGGAATGCTTTCGCGTCTATATTTTTATGCAACGATTACCTACGTTGGTGGCGGATTTGGCGATGATGGCCTTCACAATATTTTAGAAGCAGCTGTGTATGGCAAGCCCGTTATATTTGGCCCTGAATATGACAGAAATTTCGAGGCAGAAGAAATGATTGAATGCACGGGAGCGATCGCTATTGAGAATGCTTTAGAGCTTGAAAAAGTAGTGAACGAATTACTAAATAAAGAAGAAGAATTAATATCAAGAAGCGCTGCTGCAAAAAATTATGTCTATAAAAATGCAGGGGCTACTGACAAGATCATTTCTTTTATCGAAAAAATAAATTAACCGATATTTTTTCGTTTGTTTGTTGATGTTACATCAATTAAACCTCATCGTCCTGATAAGCAGAAAAGTAGAAAATATGCTTTTTCTACAAAATGGCTTATATCACTAAATTCAAATGTGAATAAAAAGTAAAGCTCCCCGTGCTGGCAGAGGAGCTTTATCGAAGGGATTAAAATTAAAAACCGGCAAACTACTTTTTGGCTTATCAGATGAAAAATTTATCTAGCCGGACTTGATAAATTTCATTCAATGCCTTTTCTCATTCAGCCAACAGCCGGTCTATTATTTCATTGAATTCTTTTTTAGTTTCCGCATAATGCTCGCCTGTAGCTGGTCCGTTGAAGCCGCTGTGCACTTTTCGGATATTCCCTTTTTTATCAACAAAAATAGTGGTGGGAAAAGCATCTATCCTTTTCAATTGAGGTAAAGTTTTTTCAGCGCGCAAACTATCTGAAACCGTAACGCCGGTAACAAGAACCGGGTATCGAATATTGAATCTCTTTTTAAAAGGTTGAAGCGCTTTTTGAGAACTTTCAAAATCTGCAGTACGCTCATAAGCAAGTCCTATAATTTCCACGCCTTTGCGATGGTCTTGCTGATAGAATTCACTCAAAAACTTTGTTTCGTCCATACAGTTAGGGCACCATGAACCAAGTATCTGTATCACCACCACTTTGCCCTGATAGGCTTTATCAGTAATAGAAACAAGATGGCCGTCATCAACATCAGGGAAACTAAAATTGAGCTTTCCGGCGCCGGGCTTGATATTCGTTTCACCATAACCGTCCGGTATCGGCGCATGCGCGTTTCGTTTGGCATACCAGTCCGAAGTACTTTTGGCTCCTGAATAAAATTTACCTGCTGAGATTTGATCTTTGTTATCAATCTTCGCGGTGAATAAAAATGCATGTCCACCATCGAAGCCCGAAAGCTTGAGGCTATCATGACTTACGACACCTTCCAAAAAACGATAGTCGCCGGTTGGGTCCAGGAAGGTGCCGGTAACATGTGAGCCGGTTTGTTTAAACTCACCGGTTATAGTTGAAATTTTGTTATCCTTTCCTTTGAAATAAGTAGACCAGCGTCCGGAAATATTAGCGACCGCCGGAGAAGAAACATCAAATCTTTGTTTCACATTAAATTCGGCACTGAAGGGTAAAGTCTGGATAATCTTTCCGTATTTTTTTATCCAAATTCCTTGCAGATTTCCGTCGGCATTCAACTTCGCTTTGAACCCGGATTCAAAAAAAGGCATTTCAATTAATACAGAGTCACCACGCGTTTCAATGCTATCAACCAACAAGCGCTCACCTGCGTTGATCACATAAATTACACTTTTACCGGCACTATCTTTTGATTCAAAATTAAAAACGATTTGCTGGCCATCAGGACGTTCAATTGTCGCGCGCCAATATCCGGCTTTAAGTTCTTGTGGCTTGCTTATCCAGTTTAAAGACACTAAATTAATAGCGATAAAAAACAAGGCAAGCGAATATTTATTTAAAATCCATTTCCATTTTATCATAATACGTTTATTAATTAACATCAAACCAAAGTTTCGTCGTCAGCAAATCAGGTCCCTGATCTGCAATTGCTGATTTATAATTTTGTCCGTTCAGGGATTGCTCCGTTCCGGGATAAATAAAGCGGACCGGTAATTTTCCATCCAATACGCCTGCCACTGCCGGTTGCAATTGCGGATAATCCAACCTTCGCCATTCTGCAAATGCTTCCAATCCCTGCCCAAAGAGCGCAATCCATTTCTGTTCTCCTATTGACTTTTTAAAGTTACTGTTATCATAAGCAACTGACGCCTGAGAAGTGTAGGCGGCAATAGCATTATCCGAAATTCCGTACTGTTTTAACGATGCCTTAACTGCCTGGAGGTAAAGCTCAGAGGCATCTTCATTTGTAAATCCACGTGCGGCTGCTTCTGCCCTGTCAAACAATACTTCAGCATAACTGATGATAACAGCCGGTGCATTGGGGTTCGTAAAATAAACTCCCGGCTTTGAAGTTTTGGCGAAACCAAGATTGCTTGCATCGCCCGGCAATAAGCCATTTGGAATACCAACATAAGTTTGCGAAGTAGCGGCTTGAGTTTTTGCTGAATAAAGCGGCAGGCGTGGATCATTTAGCTGGGCCAATTTATCAACGATCGTTTTACTGATCCTGTAATCATCTCTTGTATCAAACAAATTGCTTATTGGATTTTGATTTGGAGAACTGAGATAAACCAGTTGCGCAATTTCGCTGTTGTCACTAATATAAGAGCCACCTTCATTTTGAATATCTGTCAAAACCTGTTTGGAAATTCCCGGTTCCCGGTCAGAGATGCGCAGGGCAATTCGCAGGCGGAGTGAATTGGCAAATTTTTTCCAAAGCCCGATATCATTTTTATAAATAACATCTCCAAGAATGGCTTTGCCGTTTGGATCCAGCGATGCCTGCGCTGTTTTCAGATCATTTAACAAGCCTTCGTAGACATCCTTTTGGCTATCGTAAACGGGCGTAAGATATTGATCAATCTGTGCAGCCTGTTTATAAGGGATATCGCCATAAGCGTCAGTTAATAGCGAAAATACCCAGGAACGCAACACCAGAGCCACACCTTTATAGTTATTGTTTTCGGAAGCATCTGCGAGCTTGATGATTTGGTTCAGATTGCTAATGCTTTTCGTATATCCTACTGTCCAAAGCTCCTGGAAGTCGTTGTTCGAAAAAATATAGCGATCAGGATCAGTGTATTGAATTTTGGACCAATATTGAACAAAAAGTAAACTTGAATTCATGTTATTGTTCGTGCCCCAATAAGTATCGGCGGTTGTTTTTGTCGCGGCCGTTAAGAGGAAATCAGGCTGAGCGGTTTGTGCCCCATTCGGATCCTGGTTCACTTTTACAAGATCTTTCTTGCAGGATATTATCGTTAAAGATATAAGTCCTAAAAATGCTAAAGAAGCGTATTTCAATTTCATAATAATTAAAATTTAAGGTTGATGTTGAAACCAATATTGCGAACGGTAGGCAGCGTTAAATCTTCCAGCCCTTGCGCGTTTCCATTGTTAAAAGCCGTTTCCGGATCTATGTTAGGCACATTTTTATGAATGATCCATAAGTTTCGGCCAACGATCGCAATGGTAGCGGCCTGGAAGCCCGCTTTCTTAATCCACCTTGCCGGAAGCGTATACCCGATTTTTACCTCGCGAAGTTTTACAAAAGACGCATCATAAACGAATTGTTCATCAACATTCGTAAACCCTTTATAATATTGCTGTGCGGGTAAGATGACTGTATTTTCTTTGCCGTCTGCAGTCACACCCGGAAAAATATTTCCATCATCATATACTTTTTCTCCGTTGGGCGCTGTGGCGCTTCCGTTGGGCAACTGGATGGCTTTTGCACTACTGTTATCTCCCGGATAATAATAAATCAAACCTCCATGAGCCGCGTCTCTTCCTGGTAGTGTGGTAGCGAGAACACCAGTATAGGTGCCCGTGCGATTGGTATTAGAATAAATAGATCCACCGATGCGCGCATCGACAAGAAAACTAAGATTGATTCCCTTGTAAGTAAAACTATTGGTGATGCCGCCCAACCAGTCCGGAGTAAATTTGCCGAGGTATTGTTTTGCAGGATTAATAAGAGGCGTTCCACCGGCATTTACAATGATCTGGCCAGACTCATTTCTTAAGTAAGCGTTGCCAAATAAAGTGCCGTAAGGCTGTCCCACTGCTGCTAACACCTGCACAGTACGATCGGAGCCGAGAACATAACTCTGCAGATCAGCTTCTTTGTCAAGTTCTAAAACTTCACTGTGATTTCTTGAATAATTAATGCTGACATCCCAGGCGAAGTCATTGGATTTAACAGGTGTTGCTCCCAATTGCACTTCAAGGCCTTTGTTATTTATTTTGCCACCATTGATCAACTTCTGACCATAGCCAGTGGTTGGGCTAACATCTACACTTAGTATTTGATCGATACTATTGGTATTATACAAACTCACATCAAGTCGAACCGCATTTTTGAAAAATGCAAACTCAGCGCCCAGCTCTGTTGATGTGGTTATTTCAGGCTTCAGATTGGCATTGAGAAATATATTCGATGCGCTCTGTTGAGGATTAGACCCAAATGAAGCGATAAAATTATAGGTGTTGATTAGCTTATATGGGTCTGCATCATTTCCGACTTTTGACCATCCGCCGCGAAGCTTCGCAAAACTCAGCGTATTACTTTTTATATCAAGGGCTTGCGTTAAGATCAGGCTTCCATTTACTGACGGATAGAAGTAAGAGAGATTGGCTTCCGGAAGCGTAGATGACCAATCGTTCCGGGCAGTCAAATTCACATAAGCATAATTTCTAAATCCTACCTGCGCAGATGAAAAAAGGCTATAGGTTTTTCTTTGGCTGAAAAAATTTGAAGAGATCAAAGGATCGCGGGAATTCACGAGCGAATAAAGCCCGGCCACAGCAAGCTTGGTGGCCATCTGATCATTCTCTTCAAATCTGCCCGTCCTGATATTACCGCCGCCAAAAACATCCAGTGAAAAATCTTTGCTGATCTTTTTATTAAACTGAAGACGTGCCTCTGTATTATTTTCATTTACGGTGTAAGCATCTTCCTCATAAGATCCGAATGGAGTTCCACTCGTTCCGGAAGCGATCTTCAATTTACGGCGGTCGGTATAATAATCGTTCCCTGTTCTGAAGTTGGCTGATAACCCATCGAGGATCTGATAATTCAGTTCTACATTTCCTATTAACCGGTTACGTCTTTGGGCAACCGTATTTTGATAAGCAAGAAAATAAGGATTGCTGTAATAACTATTGTTCCAGTTAAATGTGCTTCCATCCGGATTGAGATAATTTTTTAGCTGTCCAATGTCCACCTGTCGGCCAAACCACGTGAATTGCAGCATCGTGCTCGTAGCGCGCTTTCCACCCGATCCCGGAAGATTGGCAGCGTCATCCACTATATAATTTCCTGTAGCATGAAGGGTTAACTTCGGCGTGATATTATAACTGGTGTTGAGCAGAAAAGAATTTCTTCCCTGTTCCGAATTAGGAATAACACCTGTTTGTTTCAAATTGTTGTAAGAAAGACGAAAATCGTATTTATCGCCCGAGCCGGCCACTGCGACGCCATTATTATAAGTATATCCAGTGTTGAAAAAATCCCGGACGTTATTTGGATGAGCAATAAACGGAACAGCTACTCCTTTTGAATAAAATTGAGGGATGAGTTGTCCATCCAGTTTTGGTCCCCAGCTTTCGTCCACACCATCGTTTACTCCACCGCCTTTCCCGTCCACGTAACTGAAGCGTCCGTTAGAACCCTGCCCGAAAGAATTTTGATAATCAGGTAAAATCAACAAGTTGGAAAAACTCGTGTTTGAATTGATTGTAATTCCCAGCCCTTTCTTATTTTTTCCGGTTTTTGTTTTTATCAGAATTACTCCTGCGGCGGCACGCGAACCATACAATGCAGCGGCGTTCGGTCCTTTTAGAACGCTGATAGATTCAATATCCTCGGAATTAAGATCAGAAATGGCGTTTGCAAAATCTCTGGAGCCGGCATTACCTAATAATTGAGAATTATCCACCGGCACGCCATCCACCACGAACAAGGGTTGGTTGTTTCCGGCGATAGAAGTTTCGCCGCGAATGATAATGCGCGATGAGCCCATATCTCCCTGGCTGTTGGTGATATTTACACCGGCAATTTTGCCCGCAAGCGCATTTACCAAATTGGTTTCTTTAGCCTCAGAAATATCTTTTGATTTAAGTTCCTGAACGGCATAGCCAAGCGATTTTTTTTCTTTAGAAATGCCAAGTGCTGTTACCACTACTTCGTTTAGAACATTGTCAGCCTGTTCCAGAAATATCTGCAATGAAGTATTGCTTTTATCGACATTTATTTCCTGCGGCTTGTAACCAACAAAAGAAAATGCCAACACGCTTTTATCGGGAATATTTAAACTGAAATTACCGTTTGCATCCGTAATCGCAGTTGTATTATTACTTTTTGAAATGATGGTAACACCGGCCAAAGGCTGCCCGGAGGTTTTAGAAATGACAGATCCGCTTACAGGCAATGTTTGAGCCGAAACACATTGGGAAATCGCCAATATAAACACAACTACAAGAGAATTAATTTTTTTAAACATAAAAATTTTTTTGAGCATTACAAATGCAAATTTTTGAATTGAGAAGCGTTGTTCAAATGCCCAAAGGCAAAATGATTTTGGACGGTACAGTTCATCAATCAATACTGAATGAATTTACCGGTAATCTTTTTTAATAAGTATTACGAAAATGTATTACATCATACAACAACAACCGAGCGGCATGCAACATGGAGTTGCCGGAGATTTGAGACAAGGAGAAACTGGAAAAAACGAATTCATAGTAGTGATCTTTTTCACTTTTTTTATTTTAGAGTAATTGTAATTTCTTTAAATCAGACTTATCGAACGGTAGGTGAACCCCAAGGTGTACCTGCATCAAAAAAGCACTTCGATAAATCAGAAGTGCTTTTAATTATATAAACAGGACGTTTTTAAAATTGCATCTGACTTAACTAGCCGCGGCGATTGCCGCGACGGAATTAGCACCATTTCTTTTTAATGAAAAGATGGTTGCTAAGGCTTCACAGGGCCTTTCCCTCTGCCTTTCTTGATAAGTTTTTATTAAAGAACTGGTGCAAATTTAAAACGTCTTTATTATCCTACCAAATTTATAGGGTTTATTTTTTATTTTTTATTCAGATGTAAATTTTTTGCACTATAAATGGAAATCAAAAAACTACATTTTGGGTTTTCAGGATAATTAATTAAGATGGTAACATACATGAGTATTCGAAATAAATTAAATATTCAAAAATAAAAAATCTATTATTTGGCTTTTTAAAAAGACAAATTTTGTAACGTTAATGCATAACCGAAATCATAAACAAGCATAAGATAAAAAAACTTCCAATGTTGTTAGTTTCAAAAAACAAAAATCTACTTTTTGACTTGTTTGAATTTCATTCTCTTGCAACAAATTTTTTGGTTTTAAGATCCTGTTCCAAAGTCTACATTCAAATTGGTGATTGAACAATGCCTTAATGCTGCCTCATTATTCTGAATACGTTACATATACGAAACATCGGAATGCGACAACAAGCTAAGCAGCCTGATTCGCAAAAATAAAAGGGCCGATCTTTCACCGATTGTCTTCATAAAATCTCCGTTTACTAAACAAAGACTTCCATGCAGGAACCCGGATAAAAAAAAGGCCGGAGAATGAGTAGCTTTAAGCAAAACAAAAAAAGAGAAATAAAGCCGATTTGTTCTAAATTTAAAATTCAATCCCATTTATCTGCATTCACCTCTACGATATTATTTAATATTGCTGGCAATTATTTTTTGTTGCAGTCAGACTTTATTCGGCCAAAGGAATAATATCGACAGCCTGAAAAATTGGATAGAGACCCATCCGCACGTAGATTCTCAATACATCATTACCCTACACAGAATCAGTTACCGTCTAAGTGAAAAAGACATGCAGCAGTCTTTTAAATATTATGAAAAAGTATCCACATTGAGCGACAGTCTTAATTATACCTATGGCAAGTCGCTGGCGCAAATAAATCTCGCTTTGCTATTGTTTAATTCTGCCAATTTCGACGCAAGTAATATTGCGAATTTCAAAGCAATTGATTATGCTGAGGAGTGCGGCGCTTTACGGTTAAAGTCTGTGGCGTTAAATAACATTGGTGAGAACTTCAGGATCCTGAATGATTTCAGTAAATGCCGCGAGTACACAAATCAGGCAATTGCGATCAATAAATCAATAAATGCTATCCGTGGCGTTGCGAACAATTATGAATTGTTGCAACAGTGCGATTTGAAACAAGAGTTATATGGAGATGCAAAGAAAAATCTGGACTCCGGTATTTCTTATGCGTTAGCATCTAATGATAGTTATATTATTTCAATGTACTATGTTGGTTATGGAAAGCTCCATGCAGTCGCTGGCCGGAAAGATTCTGCAAGCTATTATTTCGACAAGGCACTGGATGAAGCCAGAAAACAAAACGATGAAAGAAATAAATATCAGGCCTATGTTGCTAATGTTGAATATTTAAAAGATATTCCAATTCCCAGGAAAATTATTCTTTTGGATAGCGCGTATGCGATCGCGTGGCGCACAGGTTTTGTACCAGGCGTTGCCCATTCAGCAAAAATGCTTTCTGACATTTATGAACATTTGAAAAATAAAGATTCGTCATTTGCCTATTTTAGAATTTATCGCGCTGCCAATGATTCTATATTTTCTGAAAATAACAAGCGTAACGTAATTATCCTGGAATCGAACAGGCAGATCAGGCAAAAAGAAGTTGAAAACAAACATTTGCAGGATCTTGCCACCTTGCAAAAACGGGACCTCGTATTCAAGAATGCCCTTTTATTGGGTTCTTTGATATTGTTAATTCTCAGTGTTATCATCGCTTTTGTAATTTATAAAAATATACAGTCAAACAAAAAACGCACAGAGTCGGCATTTAAACAAAATATCGCCGAAGTGCAGATGCGCTCATTGCGCTCGCAAATGAATCCTCATTTTATCTTCAACAGCCTCAACAGCATTGAAAATTATATGTTACGAAATGAAAAAAATAAAGCGGTTGAGTACCTTAATAAATTTTCAAGCCTGATAAGAATTATTTTGAATAGCAGCCGTATAGAATTTTTCCCGTTTATAAAAGATTTCGAGGGTATACAACTTTATGTGGAGTTAGAACAATTGCGTTTTAATAATAAGTTTTGTTATAAAACTGATGTGGATCCGGAATTGATGAATGGAGACTATAAGGTACCCTCTTTATTGATACAACCTTATGTAGAAAACGCAATCATTCATGGGTTATCACAGAGCGAAGCGGCCGGCCTTGAGCTGAAATTGGCAGCAACTTTGCAGGACGATTACATTACCTATATTATAGAAGATAATGGCATCGGGCGCGTTCAATCCCAGAAATATAAACAACATAATAAACCGGCTTACAAAAGTCTTGGAATGCAATTGACGCAGGAGAGGATTGACATCATCAACAGACAGCAAAAATCTCACAGTACAGTGACAATTGAAGATTTGTATGACGAATGGGGCCAGGCGGCTGGCACAAGAGTTAACCTAACGATAAAAGCCTTATAAAACTGACGGCGCGTCATTGAATTTTTAAACCAATTTGACATGGCACTTTTAAAGACTATATTAATAGACGATGAGCTTCCAAGCCTCCAGAATCTGGAACAAAAACTTACTGAGTTTTGTCCGGATATTAAGATTCTGGCGTCAACACAAAAACCGGAAGACGCGATTCGCCTGATCGAGTTGCACAAGCCTGACGTAATTTTTCTGGATATCGAAATGCCACGAATGAATGGCTTTAAAATGTTGGAAGAGATAAATGAAAAAGATTTTGATATTGTATTTACTACCGCGTATAATCTTTATGCAATTGACGCGGTGCGGATCAGCGCTTTTGATTACCTGGTAAAACCTGTAGCTGTAAAAGACTTACAAAATTGTGTGGCAAGATTATTTAAGGATCAGTTGAGACAAACTCCGGAAAAATTAGATGTGTTGCGCCAAAACCTCTCCGATTCCAGATCACAAAGTGACAAAATTACCATTTCAACGAATGAAGGAATTGAATTTATTGAGATAAAAGAAATTATGCGCATTGAATCGAGCTCCAACTACAGTAAGATTTTTTTTAAAGACGGAAGATCATTGCTGGTGACCAAGCTCCTAAAGGACTTTGAAGAAATTTTGTTACCCTATCGCTTCTATCGCATCCATAATTCTCACCTGATCAACCTGAGCTACATTAAAAAATATGTTCGCGGTGATGGCGGCCAGGTGGTGATGCAGAACGATGAAGTCATTGATGTAGCCAGGAGAAAAAAGGAAGAGTTTTTAAAATTGATAAATTAGTTTATTGGCTTGTTGGTTAATTAGGTTCGAAGTTGCTTGACTTTCTAAACCTCCTAAAACTAAACTTCTAAACCCTAAACTCTAAACATCCCCAATCAGTTTTTCGCAATTTTATTATAGCTGACGATTACGCCTTTTATTAACGACGAGCTAAAGCCGTTGTGTTCCATTTCATTCAATCCTGCGATTGTACATCCTTTAGGAGTAGTCACCTTATCTATTTCCTGTTCAGGATGTGTTCCTTTTTGCAGTAACAATTCCGCGGCTCCTTTCACGGTTTGGGCAGCAATCAGACTTGCCGTTGCGGCATCAAAACCAATTTCGATTCCTCCCTGGATATTGGCGCGAATGTAGCGCATGGCATAAGCTGTTCCGCATGCACCGAGGACTGTTGCGGCTTCCATTAATTTTTCATCAATAACAGTGACTTTACCCAACGTGGAGAATAACTTTTTTACATAATTAACCTGCGCATCAGCGGCATTTGTAAAACTTAAACAAGTAATACTTTCCTGTATAGCAATCGCGGTATTGGGCATCGCGCGAAAAACAGGTATCTTCTTTTGTATAATTTCTTCAATATCCTTTATAAGAATGCCGGTCACGACCGAGCCCAAAATATGCTTTGAAGACAGATCTTTCTTAAAGCTATTCAAGACTTCACTCACCTGGTAAGGCTTTATGGCAAGAATCACCAAATCACTATTTCGTACCGCTTCGCTGTTGTCAGAAGTTACTTTCACTCCGCGCTCCTGCAGCGTTTGCAAAGTTTCGACTCTTCTTTTGGTAATGATTATATCAGACGGTTTACAAAACTTACTTTTTAAAAGACCTTCGGCAATGGCAGAGCCGAGATTTCCTCCGCCTATTATGGCTATTTTTTTGATCATATCCGTTATTGAAATGTTGCGGAAATATAAAATATTTCGCTGCAAAAATACAGTTGTGATTCTTGCCAAAGCAAAAATGTCCTGATAAATTATTTTTCTAAACCATTACTTTAAAAAGTCGGGCAAAGTGATTGCTGCCGGTTGCCATTGTAATCACTGTAAAATCCTTTTTTCAAAATATTGAATTCTGCAGCGCCGTAAGAATTATTAAAATTGCTTAGTGAAGAAGTAGTAACGTCATAGCTAAAAGTAAACCGGATATTATTAATCTCCAGCCCAACCATAGGCACGAAGGCGTCCTGGTACCGGTAATACAATCCAGCGATGAGTTGCTTGGATCCATCGCCGGAAAGATTGTAAGCGGCATTCATTCCGAGTACCAACTCACTGGATTTGGCCTGCGTAGTATAATAAATATTAGGGTTTAAGATTACATTATCGGTCACTTTAAAAAGCCCGTTTAAAAAACCGATATGACGCATGGCCAGTTTGCTGTTTCCGTTATCCTCAAAAAAAGTTTCCTTTGGTTGATTCACATGCTGAATAGAATATCCTGCATTAATATACACATCGGTTGTTGGGAAATAAGCATAATTTAATCCCGCCTGCATATCAAAATAACTAACACTGTTATTCAACAACTGAGCATCAGTCGGTAAGGTGTTATCGAAGAAATGACCATCAAACTGGTCGGGAAATGTTAGTTTGCTTTGATCTATTCTTTTATTCGCCCAGCCAACATTGAAACCGGCAGTCAAAAGGCTGCTCAGGCCAAGCATTTGATGGTAAGCCACCGATCCATAAATTTTTGTGGAAGTAAGGCTACCAGAACCGGCAACATCGCGCAAAATAACACCGCCAAGCCCCAGCCACCCAGTTTCTATTTTATTTCTGAAAACCTGCGCATCGCCGAAAATACTCATGGTTTGATAAGGTACTGCCATAATATTCGAATATTGATTCCGGTATGAGGCGCCAAGACGATAATCTGCATCGGGAATAAATCCGGTGTTAGCAGGATTCGTCAGCAAGGGATTGTTGAAGAATTGCGAAAAGTGCAAGTCCTGCGCCTGCCCACATTCAACACTAAGCGATGCGCTTAGGATTACGAATATTTGTAGAAACCTTTTCATAATAATTATCTTAATAAGGTTATGTCACCCGTCTTTCTCGCCTTGGTTCCATCAGAAAAAGTTACCTCTAACGTATATGCATACACGTCAGTTGGTTGCAATTTTCCTTTAAACGTTCCATCCCAACCACTTTTCCGGTTATTGCTCTCAAATACTTTCTGGCCCCAACGATTATAAATTGACCATTTCATTTCCGATATCCCAAATCCTGCGACATTAATTCGACTATTTACACCAAAGCGACCGGGGGTAAATGCTGATGGCACGTCCAGCAGCGGTTTTATAATCGACCGGACGTCGATGCAGGTATCGTCACTGCAGCCGGCATCATTGGTGGCTGTCAGACAAACTTTGTAAGTGGCTGTGGCATCAAATATATGTTTTGGATTCATTTCCACCGAGGTATCACCGTCGGCAAAATTCCACAGGTAAGAGGTTGCATTCCGCGATTGATTTACAAAATTTGTAAAAGTATTTTCCTGCGGTGGATTAGGATTATAAGTAAATGACGCTGTCGGCACAGGACTCACCGTAACGGTGAATGAGGTAGAGTCAATCTTATTGCATGAAGTAGAATCAAAGGCTTTTAGCTTCACGATATAAGTTCCTACATTACTATACAAATGTGATGGATTGTCCTCAGTCGACGTAGTTCCATCTCCGAAATCCCAGGTGAAAGAAAGACCGCCGAGGGAATTGTTGGCAAACGTGGCCGTATAAGGAACACAGCCTCTCGCCGGTGTACTGAATAATGCCTGCACCTGCGGAGAAAGCCGCACGGTTTTTATAGTATCTGCCGGCGAATTACAGAATGTGGTATCACTGATCGTAAGTTTTACCTGGTACGTTCCCGGTCCTGCATAAGTATGTAAAACGGGAGGCGTATTGCCTTGAACTACCAGCGGCGTATTGTCACCAAAATCCCAGGTAAAAGTATTAGGATTAAATCCGCCAAAAGTTGGCGATGAAGTATTAGTGAAACTATAAGTGAGGTTTGTACAAGGCAATTGTTTTTGAGAAATAAAATCAAGATTTACCTTATTATTTCCTACGCGAATGGTCTTGTAAGAGGTGTCAGAAATATTACAGGTCGCGCTGTCGATGGCGATAAGACGAACCAGGTAATTTCCGATACTATTATAAGTGTGGGAGTTTGAAGGCCCCTTAGTGGTATCACCTGTGCCATCGCCAAAATTCCAATAATATAATTTACCCTTGTTAAGAGTATCCAGAAAATCAACCAATAGTGGCGCACATCCTACGGTATCATTGGGAACGCCATCTATTGAAGCACGCAAGGCTGACTGAACCCCGGAAAAATTCATCTCAATTTTTAGCATGCCCAAATTACATTGCCCGTTTTGACCGACCGCCGCGTTCCGTGGAGCCCAAACCCCTGCTGTCCCTACGAAGGGCACACTTCTAAAACAATTGGCGCACATAGCCTGGTATATCACACCATTACGATCAAACCGGCTGGTTCCTCCGTCCACATGATCTCCAAATGTCAGCGGACTATTGGTCCCTATTGGCGGATCTTCCTGGCCGAAAAAAGTTCCATACAGTTGAGAATTGGCATTTTTTTCCATAACGAAAAAATAAAAATCACTTCCTGAAGCATCGGTTTGAGGCTTGATGGCTCCAGGTGTTGTAGGCATATTTTTGGTGCTTCCAATCGAAAATCCATCGTTCGATTTGCCACCCCAGCCTGACACGTACACATTCTCACATCGATCTACTAAAAAGGCGGTAGGCGAAATATTGGGAACCGAAGAATTAGGTGACCCAAAAACGGTGGAATAAACAAAGGCGGTAAGATCTGGCTTCAACTTTGAAATAAATTGTTTGGACCCGGCCACCGAATAAGGTGCGTTAACCACGGGCATATTTCCTTCAGAGGTTCCCATAACATATATAAAACCATTCTTGTCGGTTTCAATTCCGTAAATCTGATCGGCCTTGCCCGTGCCGATATAGGTGCCCCTCAGAACCGATGTCCCAGAGTTATTTAATTCGATCACAAATCCATCGCATGGATCTCCGGTCGCGCCGGGAACAGAATATTGAGGTTTGATTACACCTGAGGCAGAAATCCCTTTGAAACTGCTACTGGCCGTGCCTCCGGCAACATAAATACTGCCATTATTACCAAGAGTAAGCACATAGGCGGCATCGTTGGCCGCACCTCCCAAATACGTACTGAATAAAACCGAATTACAGGTAGGATTTAATTTGAGAACCACCCCATCCTGCGCGCCGCCGGAAGCTCTTTGAAAAGCACCCGCTGTTGTCGGGAAATCTGATGAGGCCGTGCAGGAAGCCAGGTAAATATTATTCGCACCGTCGAGCAACACTTCACTCCGTGCATCATCACCATAATTTCTTTTAAGCGAGTTGAGACCGCGCGGGCCGCTTTCATCAGCGATATTTACCCCATCATCAGAAGTGCCACCTATTTTCATTGAACCAATTAGTGCCGTTCCAGTGGCGTTGAGTTTCGTTACCACAATATCCCAATCGGTGCGGCCATTTTGCGGAGCGCCATATACCGGGACAGTAACCGGATAATTTGGAGAATTAGACCTGCCGGCTAAAATCAGATTACCCTGCTGGTCTACGATCAGGCTATGAGGCTGCTCCTCTCCTGAGCCCCCGATATAGGTCGCATAAATCCTGTCACGCCCATTTGGCGACAATTTAATAATAGCAATATCAAAAGTGCCGTTGAAAGTATTATCGTAAGAGCCACCGGATGCTGGAAATCCATCACCAAATACTATTCCTCCACCATAAAAACTACCGTCAGGGCCATAGGTTGCCGTGAATCCCCAATTGTCGGAAGTGCTACCCGAATAGCTAAAAAATATTTCCGTCGGATCAATGATCAGTGTTTGATCCGGGGAATAATTCTTTATTTTAAATTTTACAACATTTCCTGAGATGCTATAACGGCAATCAACTTCCTGCCGCTCATTATTAATAATTTGATAAGTAGTAGGCTCAAGGGTTTTGCTTTTGCCAAGCGGAGTGGATATATTGAGTTGTTTATTTTTAATATCAATCTTATCCGTTCCGGAATACTTCATCGCGATCTTGTTGAAATCCGCGCCGGGGTGAACAATAAAATCATATTTTAAATTGCTTCCCGCATCAACATAATAGCGCAAATCAATTCCGGGATAAATATCCTTATACGTTACTCCCTGGTAAATCTTACAATCTGAAGCCCATTTACTTTTATCATTTCCGATAAAATAATTATTAACTGTCGGAATCGGCTTATCAGGGATAATTTGTGCCATGTTCGCATTCAAAAATTCTACTGAATAGGAATGGGAACGAACTTTAGCCGGAAGTGTTTTAGCATTCGCAGAAAGCCTGGATGCTACATTATTATTAGCAGAAATTCCATGCCGCTTATCAGTGATATTTTCGATATCTGCAGAACTATATTGAGAAATGGTAAATCCTTTTTCCTGTAGAAAAAAAGATCCATCGCCCGCTTTGCTCATAAACTTAACGCGTGGATCCCACTGGCCTCTATTTTCGATAAATTCTACCTGCGCACAAAGATTTTTGCTAACAAGAATGATTAATGAAAAAAGAAAAAAGGTTTGGGCGCAATGCTTAAATATTTTCAAGACTTTCTAGTTTTTCTTATGATTCAAAAAATAAAAATTCAATAGAAAACCATCACAATTGAATAGAATTTAAATTTACGAAACAATTACATCCTAAGATTGCAAAACAATTTTTTAATTCGCTTATTTAATAACCAATTAACAAAACGTGAACGAACTTGATATTTAGGAGATTTTACTCCAGGCAGTTTTTCCCTTTTGCGTTTCGAGGTAATGTTTTAAACACAAATTATTTGCCGAAGTCAGGGAAGCATCCTCTTCTATAATTTTTTCTGCGGACAACCGGGCTGCTTCAAGTATTTTTTTGTCTTCAATAATATTGGCCAGTTTAAAATTCAGGATCCCGCTCTGAGCGGTTCCTTCGATGTCTCCCGGCCCCCGAAGTTCCAAATCTTTTTCGGCAATTTTAAAACCGTCATTCGTGTCACACATTATTTTCAAACGCTGCTTTGCTTCCGTTGATAATTTTACTTTTGTTGAAAGAATGCAATAGCTTTTCTCATTTCCCCGCCCCACTCTTCCTCTTAGCTGGTGAAGTTGGGAAAGGCCAAATTTCTCTGCGCTTTCAATGACCATCACGCTTGCGTTAGGCACATTTACGCCAACTTCTATAACGGTTGTAGATACCATAAGGTTGCTTTCCCCGTTAATAAACCGGTCCATATTGGTTTGTTTTTGTAAAGCTTTCTGACGGCCGTGCACCATGGATATATAAAATTGAGGTTCGGGAAAATAAGCTTTTACCTCTTCATAACCCTTCATCAGGTTTTCAAAATCAAGTTTGGCAGATTCTTCAATTAGCGGATATATAAGATAAGCCTGGCGGCCCTTTTCTATTTCGGATTTAATAAAATCCATCACCTGCGGCCGGGCATATTCCATCCTGTGAACCGTGGTGATCGGGATTCTTCCCGGCGGCATCTCGTCCATGATACTATAATCCAGGTCGCCATAGGCAGTAAGCGCAAGCGTACGCGGAATAGGCGTGGCGGTCATCACCAAAATGTGCGGATTGGTTTCATTTTTAGCCCAGAGCTTGGCCCGCTGTGCGACACCAAAGCGATGTTGCTCGTCGACAATGGCCAGTCCAAGATTTTTAAACTGGACAGTGTCCTCTATCAGCGCATGGGTTCCGGTTATAATATGCATATCACCGTCAGCACATTCTTTTAAAATTCGACGCCGTTCTTTGGCAGTGGAAGAGCCGGTAAGAATGCCTACTTTAACAGGAATGTTCTCCAACATATTTTTCAGGCTTTCGAAATGCTGGCGCGCCAAAATTTCTGTGGGCGCCATAAAGCAGCTCTGGAACCCATTATCGGCTGCAATCAGCATCGTCATAAGCGCTACCATAGTTTTTCCACTTCCTACATCTCCCTGCAAAAGCCGGTTCATTTGCTTCCCACTTCCCAGATCTTTCCTGATTTCCTTTAAAACCCTCTTTTGCGCTCCCGTTAATTCGAAAGGCTTATGATGATTATAAAATTCATTGAAAAGATCACCGACTTTTCCAAAAACCAGGCCTCTGGATGAAGAATGTCTTTTAAATCTCAATAAACCCATTCTTAATTGTGATATAAAAAGCTCTTCAAATTTTATTCTTTTCACAGCGTTCTCATACTCCTCCTTCGATCCCGGAAAATGAATGTTTTTATAGGCATCAAACCTTTTTACCAGACGGAATTTTTCCAGTAAAGAAACCGGGAGATTTTCGGGAATATCTTTTTCAGACAGCAACTGTAACAGCGTGTAGGTCAGTTTAGCGATCTGGCGGCCGCCCATGCTTCTGGCCTTTAATTTTTCAGTGCTGGGATAAACGGGCTCCAGGAAATTTCGGATTTCTTTATTTTCCTCTGTAAGCGTTTCCATTTCCGGATGGGTAATCTGAGGCGTATTCATAAAAAATCCTGCCTTGCCAAAAACACGAAATCCCGTCCCGACATTCAACATTTTTTCCATCCAGGAAATCCCCTGGAACCATACCAGTTCCAGTTCACCCGTTCCATCATATAGTGTTGCTACTAATCGCCTGCCGCGCTTTTCGCCCATTGTTTCGACGGAAGTAATTTTGCCCACCACCTGCACATAATCCGTATCGCTATGAATCTGGCTGATCGCAGTGATTTGCGTTCTGTCGATGTGACGAAATGGGAAATAATTAAGGAGGTCATTAAAGGAAAAAATACCCGCCTCTTTTTTCAACAAATCTCCTCTCAAAGGGCCTACGCCTTTTAGATATTCAATTGGATTACTTAATATTGACGGTGTATTGCTAATGTTTGAGAATAATTGATCCGGTCCAAATCACCGGAATGGTTATTAAAGTTGATAATTACAAATATAGAAAGAAGAACGTACAGATTTTCTGCATAAGCGATTGCCAATAGAATCGAAAATTTAAAATATCGATTTTCTATATTTTGGATTATAAGGCCTATATTCAATTCCTTTTTTATAACGACTTTGAACTTTTTATAAAAAATCAATTTTCTACATTTTGACTTGCCAGGGTAGTCCCGATCAGGATTTGCGGAGAAAAAATAAATGGTAAAATTTCTTACCAACATGCGGTTGTGAACAATAAATGATTAAAAATTCTGTTTGGTAAATGCTGTCCTATGGAGAATTTATTTCTTATGTTAACAAACAGGTAAAGAAGGCCGCCCAGACGAAATTAGCACTGTGTGGAGTTGGATAAAGCCTCATTGTAATTTACCTTTGTAATCGCTTTACAAGGAAACGATAATTCGTTTTTGATCCTTAATTCCCCTGGCTAACAGTAATATGAAGATTTGATCTTCGGATTTTATCAATCCGGTAACCTTTTTTTGAAGCCGTTTAAAACCATTAAATGAATCGTAATTCACTTAAGAAATTTTATCTCTTTTTATTTCCTGTTTTTATCTTCCTGGTGCATTTGCCATTTGTTTTTGCCACAGCAAAACCTCAAAGCCAGCAATTAATTCAAAATCAAACTAAGAAGGAAGCTACTCAACTTCCGGGCTATGCAAAGGCAATTGGAGATGAATTTATTGCGCATGCAGTCTCAAGCAATATCATGTATGACAGCCTGAATTTAAATACACTTGGGCTTTCAAAGCAGGCATTTGTAAATGGAGTGAAAGGATTTTATTATTTGCGGTCTCAAGGCAAACTCGAAAACGAAAATATTTTATCTATTGTAGATTTTTCACTTCCTTCCAGTAGAAAGCGCTTGTTTGTAATTGATATGGAAAACTTTAAGGTATTGTTTAATACTTATGTAGCCCATGGACGCAACTCCGGGAAAGAATATGCGGTGAAATTTTCAAATAGTCCTTCAAGTTTTAAAAGCAGCCTGGGATTTTATATCACAAAAGAAACGTACACGGGCGAGCATGGATTTTCTTTGAAGCTGGAAGGTGAAGAAAAGGGCATCAACGACAATGCATTGAGCAGGGCCATTGTAATTCATTGTGCCGATTATGTTGATGAGCGCTTCGTTAAAAGCCAGGGTTACATCGGACGAAGCCTTGGATGCCCGGCATTACCTGAAAAATATTCAAAGCCTATTATCCAGACTATAAAAAATGGCTCCTGTTTTTTTATGTTTAGTCCTAATACTAAATACCTCTCCCATTCAAGATTGCTACAGTCTGCCAGCTGATTTTTTTTCTAAAGAAATCTTTTTACATTATTAAAAGCCTGGCTTTAAATAAAATTTATATCTGCATGCGTTAGAACGGGATTTTTATGTGCTTTTCCTTTCGCCTTTTGCGTTCTGCGTTTTTCCTTTCGCCTTCCCCCTTTCGCCTTTTGTTCAGGAGTAATCAACTGTTATTATCTTTATCCGATTTAAAAAAGGAATTATGTTAAAAGTTGGCTTATTTGGCGTAGGACATCTAGGAAAATTTCATCTCAATAATTGGAAAGAAATTGAAGATATAAAATTGGTTGGATTTTACGATCCGAGCGACGACAGCGCTTTCGAAGTTGCTGAAAAATATGGCTTAAAAAGATACAAAGATGCATCGGTGCTGATGAATGCAGTTGATATCGTAGATATTGTAGCGCCAACCACCGCACATTATGAATTGTGCAAGATGGCCATCTTAAAAAGTAAGCATGTTTTTGTAGAAAAACCGCTGGCCAACACTATGGCTGAAGCTAAGGAAATTGTAAAGCTGGCCAAGGAAGCCAACATAAAATTTCAGGTAGGACATGTGGAAAGATTTAACCCTGCTTTGCTGGCGGTGAATGAACATACGCTAAGCCCAATGTTTATTGAAGTTCATCGATTGGCTCAATTTAATCCACGCGGCACCGACGTCAGCGTTATTTTAGATTTGATGATACACGATATTGATATCATACTGTCACTGGTTAAAAGCAGTGTGAGAAATATTATGGCAAACGGCGTGAATGTATTAAGCGATACCCCTGACATTGCAAACGTTCGCATCGAATTTGACAACGGTTGCGTCGCCAATCTTACTTCATCAAGAATTAGCATGAAGAAGATGCGTAAAATGCGTTTGTTTCAAAAGGATTCTTATATCAGCATTGATTTCCTTGATAAGAAAACGGAAATCATAAAATACAAATCACCGGAAGATAAAGATGTGTTTTCGTTTGATATTGATACGAGCCGTGGCAAAAAAACCATTGCGATTTCAGCTCCGGTCATCAAAGAAAACAATGCTATCAAAATGGAATTGGAAAGCTTTATCCAATCGATCAAAGAAAATAAAATAACTGCCGTGAGTGAGATTGACGGATACCGCGCGATGGATGTAGCGCACCAGATCCTGGATAAAATAAACCGAAACCATCAAACTCTCTAATAATACCAAACCAAACTTTGCAAAAACGGCTACACATAGGAATGTATGCGTTGGGAGATTTCGTGATGGCCATTATTGTATGGATCACATTTTTTTGGCTTCACAGATATTTCGGCGGCGAGCGCTTCGATTTCAATAAAAAATTTACAGCCGGACTTATTCTATACCCCACTAGCTGGGTTATTTTATACCACTTATCCGGCGCTTACAAAGGAATTTACTATAAGTCCAGATTGATAGAGTTTCTGTCTACCTTTTTCAGCACTCTTGTCGGCTGCATCATCGTGTTTTCTATTTTTATTTTGTATAAAAAACATCAATACCTGTCTTCATTCTATGGTGAGTTTATGATTCTTTTTGCGTTACAATTTTGTTTAACCTACCTGTCAAGATTTTTATTTTTATCAAAGGTGCATGCTCAGCTACAACGGGAACAGGTTTGGTTCAATACGCTGATCATTGGCAGCGCTCAAAAGTCGATGGAACTATATAGAACGATTATTAGCAACAATGAAAAAACCGGTTATAGAATATGTGGATTCATTCCGGTTAACAAAAACGGTGTAACTAAAATTGATATTGCTGTTCCCACTCTTGGTGAAATCGAAGACACCAAAACAATAATTGATGAATACCAGGTGGGCGAGGTAATTATCGCTGTGCAGGATCACGAAAGATCCGGACTTGAAAGGATTCTTCAAAATCTTGCGGAAAAGGAAGTAAATGTAAAAATGGTGCCCGACAAAGTAGACATTTTAAGCGGCTTAGTGCGCACAACAAATGTGATGGGAACGCCGCTCATTGAAATTCATACCGGCCTGATGAATCCATGGCAGCAAAATATTAAACGGCTTGTGGACATTCTTTTATCATCATTTGGAATGATCATTTTATCGCCGCTTATTTTGTACGCTGCCATCAGAACGAAATTTTCATCCAGGGGAAAAATATTTTTTTCGCAGGAAAGAATCGGCCATAAAGGCCGGCCTTTTCTTATTCATAAATTCAGGTCGATGGTTAGTGAGGCGGAACAAAATGGCCCGATGCTCAGCAGCGATCATGATGAAAGAATCACCCGATGGGGCAAAATCATGCGCAGGTGGAGGCTCGATGAATTGCCACAATTATGGAATATTATGAAAGGTGAAATGAGCCTTATTGGCCCACGGCCGGAAAGAAAATACTATATCGACCTGATTGCTAAAGATTATCCGGAATACAAATTACTTTTAAAAGTAAAACCCGGACTAACCAGTTGGGGAATGGTAAAATTTGGCTACGCAGAAAACATAGATCAAATGATCGAACGAATGAAATATGATTTTATTTACATTGAAAATATCTCGCTCGCATTGGATTTTAAAATAATGATTCATACTGTAAGAATTATTTTGTTGGGAAAAGGAAAATGAGGGATCATTGATAAATTAATTAAACGAAACTTTGATTAAATTTGATCTGTAAATATAAATAAATGGACAACGCTTTATTGTATAGCAAACTTGCAACATTGCCTGAATCTATGAAATCGGAAGTGTTAGATTTTATTGATTTTTTGATCAATAAAGAAAAAAAGAACAAAATAGATTCCGATCGCCCGAGGCCGAAATTTGGAAGTGGCAAAGGCACATTCAAAATGAACACAGATTTTGATGAACCATTAGCCGATTTCAGAGATTACATGAACTAATGAATAATTTACTTGATACACATACCTTTATTTGGTTTATCGAAGGAGATAATCAACTATCCGGTCTGGCAAGAAAATCTATCGAAAAAAAAGGGGCAGTCAATTTTATAAGTATTGCAAGTCTTTGGGAAATTGCGATAAAAATAAGCCTTGGAAAACTTGAGTTGAAAACGGCTTTTTCAAAAATCTCTGAGCAGATTTTAAATAATGGCTTTCAAATTTTGCCGGTTGTATTAGCAGATACGCTTATTCTTACCGAATTACCATTTCATCATCGAGACCCATTTGACAGGATCATAATTTGCCAAAGCATTTCCAATCAATTGTCTATTATTTCTAAAGACAAGGCTTTTAATGAATACGCTGTATCATTAATCTGGTAGATAACGATAGTTTGCCTTGGCAGAGCGCATAAAGTATACTATAATTTACATCGAAACTATTTCCCACATTGGATTTAAAATAATGATCCATAGGATCAGAATTATTTATTGGGAAGAGGAACAATTTTACAGGACAAGCCTCTTACCTAATCTCCAAAAAGAAAGATCGATTATAAAATAATTTCTTTCAATCATATTCCAAATCTCCTTTTCTACTTTTTAGCTTGTTTCGATCGATGCAGCACCATTGTTCAACCTTTGGTCTTATTTTTTATATTTGGTGAAATAATTCTTTTGAAAAAACTGTTTTTGATCTGCATTCTTTACTGCCGGCTTACTGATGCTAACTGCCAGGTAAATTATTTTCAACAGGAAGTAAACTATACAATTGACGTTACACTTAACGATGCAAATAATACTTTGGATGGCTTTGAAGTAATCAATTATACCAATCATTCGCCGGACACACTTAATTATATCTGGTTTCATCTTTGGCCTAATGCTTATAAGAATGATCGTACTGCCTTCAGTGAACAATTATTACAATTAGGCAGAACAGATTTTTATTTCAGCGACGAAGAAAAACGTGGCTATATCAATCGCTTAGACTTTAAAGTTGATGGCGCTACTGCAAGCCTCGAGGATCATCCTCTTTATATCGATGTCGCGAAATTAATTTTACCTAAGCAACTTTTGCCTGGAGAAACGGTAAGAATAACCACCCCATTTCATGAAAAAATTCCTTTCAACTTTTCACGCGGCGGCTATGTAGATGAAACCTATCAAATCACACAATGGTATCCAAAGCCTGCCGTGTATGATAATGATGGATGGCACCCCATGCCCTATCTTGACCAGGGAGAATTTTATAGCGAGTTTGGAAATTTCAAGGTACGAATTACACTTCCTGAAAAATATAAAGTGGCCGCTACAGGATCATTGATCTCGGAAGAACAAAGTGATAAAAAGTTGCCTTTTGAATCTGTATCCTCACAGCAAACTAAAAAAACACCACCACCAAAACGCGTTTACAAAGGTGTGTTAAACAAAAAAACACAACAAGTGAGAGCGAAAGTATCTGAAAAAGAAGCCATCGGTTCCGCAGCGTCTGGAACGACAATGAAAACGCTGACCTATGAACAAAATAAAGTTCACGATTTTGCATGGTTCGCAAATGAGCATTTTATTGTTAAAACGGATACGATGCAATTGCATTCGGGTAAAATTATTAACGTGAATGCTTATTACACTCCGGAAGGAAAAGACGTTTGGAAAAATAGTATCCAATTTTTAAAAGATGCAATCAATACAAGAAGTACCTGGCTTGGCGAATATCCATATAATACGGTTACAGCTGTTGAAGCAAAAATGGGCTTTAGCGGAGGTATGGAATATCCAACCATAACAAGCATCTCGCCTGCACCTGATGCAAAGTCATTAGACATGACGATAGAGCATGAAGTAGGTCACAACTGGAATTATGGCATCCTTGCCAGCAACGAAAGACAACACCCATGGTTAGACGAAGGTGTGAATACTTACTTCGACAATCGTTATGAACTATGGAAATATGGCGAGAAAAATGAGAGAAAAAAAAAGAAAGATTTTGTCGCCAAAAAGTTTCCGGATGATTATGCTGATATCATTTATAGAACACAGGTAGCTAATAAGAAAGATCAACCGATTGAAACAAGCTCGGCTGATTTCTCGCCCGTTAATTATAGCGTAATCGCCTATTATAAAACAGGTTTGTGGATGAAAGAATTAGAAAATTTTGTTGGGAAAGATTTGTTTGACAGTTGCCTCCACGAATATTACAATCGATGGCAATTCAAACATCCTCAACCGAAAGATTTTGAACAGGTGATAGAAGACGTGAGTAAAAAAAATGTAAAACCTATATTTTCGCTTTTATCAAAAAAAGGAAATCTTACTACACCCGAATCCAAACAATTTAAAGTAGCCTCATTCTTTAATTTCAACAATACCAACAAATACAATTACGTCTTTATTTCGCCGTCTGTGGGCTATAACTATTATGACAATATAATGGTTGGCGCGTTGGTTCACAATTACACTTTACCTGAGCCGCGCTTTCATTTCCTCGCGGCTCCCATGTATGCAACCGGTAGCAAAACCTTTACCGGAACCGCACGGGCCGGGTTTAATATAATGAGCTATGGATTCATCAGAAAGGCGGAGATCTCCATCAGTGGCGCCCATTTTTCAAATGATGAATTCACTGACTCAACAGGCAAAAAAAACTACCTCTCATTTTCCAAAATTGTTCCTTCGGTAAAAGTTTTTTTTAAAAATAAAAGTGCGACCAGCTCTTTGAAAAAATCAATTCAATGGAAAACTTATTTCATACAAGAGTCAAGTCTTCTTTTCCCCGGAAACGATCCCCAGGTAACGACTATCACTTATCCAAAAAATAACCGGTATCTAAACCAGCTAACTTTCGCAATAGAGAATAACCGCGCACTATATCCCTATTCTGCTAATTTTGTAGCGGAGCAGGCTAATGGATTCCTACGTTTTGCGTTTGAAGAAAACTACTTTTTCAATTATAAGAAAGGCGGCGGCATGTCCGCTCGTTTATTCGCGGGTAAATTTATTTATGTCGGCGATGGCGCTATCCATAATTATGAAACGAGCCGGTATTATCTTAATATGACAGGTGCCAACGGCGCAGAAGATTACACCTACAGTAATTATTTTATTGGCAGAAATGAATTTGAAAAACTTCCTTCTCAGCAACTAATGATCAGAGATGGCGGATTCAAAGTAAGAACTGACATGCTCAACCAAAAAGTTGGAAAAACAGATGACTGGCTTGCTGCGCTGAATCTGACAACTGATTTTCCAAAAGACCTGAATCCTTTGCAGGTGTTGCCTGTAAAGATTCCCCTAAAATTATTTTTAGATGTTGGCACTTATGCAGAAGCATGGAAAAAAAATCCGGAAACAGGGAAATTTATTTATGATGCAGGATTACAGCTCGCGCTGTTTAAAAATATGGTGAACATTTATGTTCCTGTTTTGTATAGTAAAGTTTATAGCAATTATTATAAGCAAACGATCCCAAAAAATAAACGATTCCTAAACAGCATTTCGTTCAGCATTGACATTCAAAATTTTCGGTTGAATAGATTTTTCGATTTGCCTGAACTTTAAAAATTTGAATTGCGAACAATAAAATAATTGCTTTGAATATCATTTATCTGACGCACGATAAGATTGATAAAAAAAAATGGGATCGATGTATTGAAAACGCATCGAATGGATTGATCTACGCTTTTTCTTTTTACTTAGATATTATGAGCGCCGGCTGGGATGCACTGGTGATGGACGATTACGAGGCTGTGATGCCACTAACATGGAATAAAAAATTTGGCATTTCTTATTTGTATCAACCTGCTTTCACACAACAAGGAGGTGTCTTCGGCGCCGGCATTTTTGATAACAAATTAGTAGATGCATTTATTACAAAGGCGCTGGATAAATTTCCATTTATAGAAATAAATTTAAACTATGCAAATCAATTTGATAAAGCCACATCTATAAAATGCAGCTCTATTCTCCATTTAAACGAACCCTTTCCGGAATTAGAAAAAGCCTTCAGGAAAGATCTTGTCAAAATAGTAAACAGCAATGATCAATTAGTCTATACGGCGTCAGAAGATATTGCCAAGGCAATTGATCTATTCAAAGAAAATTATTCGGATAGGATTTATACGCCAAAAAAAAGTTATGAAAATTTATTGCAGCTCTACACCTTACTAAAAAAACAAGACCAACTTTTTATCCGCAAAGTGAGTAGTCCGGAAACAGAAGTATTGGCATTGGCTATTTTTTTAAAAGACGGAAAAAGGATCTATTACGTGATGTCAGCGACCTCAAAAGAAGGCAGAAAAAACAACGCCAACTATTTTTTATTATACCATGTTATCAAAGAATTTTCCGGTCAAAAGCTCATATTCGATTTTGAGGGCTCAGAGGTTCCATCTATTAATTTCTTCTTCAAAAAATTTGGCGCCATTGAACAATCTTATCCCTTCGTTAGGATAAACCGGCTCCCACTATGGAAGAGATGGCTCAAAAAAAAGCATGACCACTATAAAGGCCGATCCTGAAAATTTCGAAAATAACATGCTCTGCCTATTAGCCATTTCAGGATTCGATTAATTGCGTTTCCAAAATATATTGCGCTATAAAAAGGTCGGATGGCGTGGTAATTTTTATATTATCAGTTTCCCCTTCTACAAGATTTAACTTTAATCCAAACGCTTCCACGACTGTGGCTTCATCTGTAAATTGATCTTTATAATCGATGTTGTAAGCCGGCAACAAAATTTTACTGTGAAATGTTTGCGGAGTTTGGATCAACCTCACGTTATTTCTTTTAAGCATTTTGTTTCCGTTTGCGGTCAATAAACGAACACTGTCTTTGCAGGCTACTGAAGGGATCGCCGTGCCCAATTCCAGCGCGGCTTCATAACAACGTTTCACGAGCTTATCCGTGAGCATACAACGCACACCATCGTGAACAAAAATAATAGCCTCATCATCGCTGATTAGTGAAAGACCATTTTGAACAGAGTGAAACCTCGTTCTTCCGCCTGCAGTAAATTGAAACTTTGCAGGATCAAAATACCCGTCAATAATTTCACGTCCTTTTCCAATATGTTCCTCCGGTAAAACAAGTATGAATTCCATGTCATCATAAGCATCCAGGAATGCTTTAATGCTATAATAGAGAATGGGTTTATTTTTTAAAAATAAAAACTGTTTGGGAATTTCAGTGTTCATTCGTGAGCCGCTTCCTCCGGCAACAATCAAGGCTATTTTTCTCATCTTTTTTCTTTTTTATTCTCTCGGGTCGGTCAAAGTTAATTAATCAAAGAAAGACATCGGGACAAATTGGGTTTTTGTAAATTGCGGTATGCGGTTATGCGTTTTATTTATTCTCATTTGCTTTTCTTTTTCTTCCATAAAATGTTCTTCAAAAAAAGAACCGGACAAAATGCAGCAGGTGCTGGGATTACAAAAAATGAGCGACCTCGCCACCGCTGAATATGTGGTAACAAAAATAATTAAAGCCAATGATGACAAGACCTGGTACAAGTTTGGCGACCGAAAAATCCTGATGACCTGCAAGGCCTCGCTGGCAGCAGGTATCGATCTTTCCAAGATATCTGAAAAAGACATTCAAATTGATGGGCAAAATATCACTATGACATTGCCACACGCTAAATTGCTGTATGTAAACATAAAGCCCGAAGATATCAAAACTGCTTACCAGGATGTTTCAATTTTTCGCAACAACTTTTCTTCACAGGAAAAAAATGAGCTGGCAGCGCAGGCAGAAAAACAGATCATTGCATCGGCGGATTCGCTGGGAATATTTGTAACCGCAGAAACAAATGCGACCATTTTTATCAATAATTTTTTGAGAAAAGAAGGATTTCAAAACATCAGGATCAATTTTTCAAATACGAAAAACATATTGCAATAAATGCGTAAAACTTTACAGAAATATGTGGTGATGGTAGCGGTGGTTCTGTTCGCAATTTTTTTATTTCAAAAGATAAACTGGCTTCCTTCATTTAAGAATATTTTCAGAAGCAAGCCAATTGTCATAGAAGCAACTCCTGTAATTATCACAGAAATAAATACGCTGGCCCAATTGATCACAATAACTTTTACTGATGAAGTGGTGATGGATACTGCTAAAATTGGAAATGGAATGCCATCACTTCTGCCAACTTCGATAGGAACGATCTTAACTCCGGGAGTTGACAAGCTGGTTATGATCGGCCGGGGAAAAGTGCTGGCAGGAACAGATCTTAAAAGCCTGCAGGAAAAAGATATAAATGTAACAGGCGATTCAATTCATGTTTCCATTCCGCATGCTATCATCCTTCAAACGATCATCAATCCGTCAGATTTTGAAACGTTTAGTGAAAAAGGTAGTTGGGATGAAGCAGCCGTAACAGCGCTCAAAATAAAAATTAGAAATAAAATTAATCATCGGGCCGTTCAGCAAAATATCCTGCAAATAGCGGACGGACGATCAAAAAATATTATTGAAACTTTTTTAAAAAATACAGGATTTAAAAAAGTAACGATCGCTTTCAAAAACTAATCGCCGTAGATCGCTATCAGGCTCTCTCCGTCACTATTTTTCAAACCACGATACATGCCTGCACTATTAAAAACCAGTGCCGCATTTCCTTTGGCATCCATTCCTATCAATCCGCCTTCTCCCTGAAGTGCGACAAGCTTTTTCAAAACGACTTCTTCACAGGCTTGTTGCAAGGTCATATTCTTATACTCCATAAGGCAACTTACGTCGTAAGCAGCTACCGCTTTTATAAAAATTTCTCCATGTCCGGTGCATGAGATGGCGCATGTTTTATTATTCGCATAGGTCCCTACACCGATCATGGGGCTGTCACCAATACGGCCAAAACGCTTATTGGTCATACCTCCGGTTGAAGTGGCCGCCGCGATATTACCTTCGCCATCGCAAGCAACTGCACCGACGGTACCAAACTTTTTATCTTTCATGAGGCCCACTAATTTATCCGCTTTATGGTCTAATTGATAAAGATCGCTGTCCCTGATTTCACGCCATTGATCATAGCGAAATTGAGCATAGAAATATTCGTCAGGCTCCAGCTTTATACCTTGCCTAATGGCAAAATCATTGGCGCCTTTTCCACTTAAAAAAACATGGCCACTATGCATCATCACTTCTTCAGCAAGTTCTACAGGATTTCTTACATTACGTACTCCGGCGATCGCGCCGGCGTCAAGTGTGCTCCCATCCATAATGGCGGCATCCATTTCATTCAATCCTTTCTTTGTAAAAACTGCGCCTTTGCCGGCGTTGAAAAGTGGATTGTCCTCCATCACTACAACAGCGGCTTTTACCGCATGCACTGCAGTTCCGCCAATTTCCAATACTGCATATCCTGCATGAAGCGCGTCAGAAAGAGCCAACCTGTAGGCTTCTTCTAACTCAGGAGTCATGTCTTCTTTTAAAATAGTGCCTGCGCCTCCGTGAATAGCTATTGAGATTTTATGCATTTTGAATTTTTGAATTATTAAATTACTCTGACAAAATTAAAGTAAGATAAAATCTAACCAGGAAAATCTACATTTAGGCTTGTCACAACTAATCGACAGCTATCAATCTTTTACATTCTTCAATCAATCTTTGTTTATTAATCGCAACAGTTCCTACTTCCTCACAAACAATGCCGCCCGCTATATTAGACACTTCGGCGGTGAGACGGATATCTTTAGTACCCGCATAAATTAACGACGCTACTGCAATAACTGTATCACCGGCTCCGCTTACGTCCGCGATATTCCTCCTGTGAGAAGGAATGATATTTTTGCTATCATCCTCCTGGAAGAAAATTCCTTTTTCTGATAAGGTAATTAGCGAGATTTCATGGTTCAGTTTTTCTTTTAACTGATCGTGAATATCCGCAAGTAATTCGAGAGAGGTTTCTTCCGGCATCAGGTTGAGGCTGGCAATTGCTTCACTGAGATTAGGTTTAAAAAGAGAAGCATTTTGATAAGTAAAAAAATTTTTTCGTTTGGGATCAACCGTTACAGGAATGCTATTCTTTTTGCAAAATTCAATCGTGTTCGTAATAATATTTTTCGTAAGAATACCTTTATTGTAATCCTCAAGAATAACAACATCCGGCATTTGCGACGTAATAAATTTTTCAATTTGATTCTGCAATTTCTCCTCATCTCTCTCATCTATATCATTAATAATTTCAGCGTCAAGGCGCATCATCTGCTGGTTGCGGCTAATGATGCGTATTTTGTTTGTAGTGATCCGGTTTCTGCTTTCGAGAATGAAGCGGGTATCTATATTTTTTTCGGTCAGTAACTTTTTAAGCTGACTTCCATCTTCATCATCGCCCAGAATCGTCAATAACGCGACATAAGCACCCAGTTCCTGAATGTTCAAAGCGACATTTCCTGCGCCGCCAATCCTTTGTTCCTTTTTAGTCACTGCAACTACCGGAACCGGAGCTTCAGGAGAAATTCTTTCAACACTGCCCCACCAATAAGTATCGAGCATCACGTCGCCAATGACGGCAACTTTCATCTTCGAAATATCAAAAAATAATTTATCAAAATCAACACTCATGACTTAATGTTTGTAGCGTTCCGCTTGTTACCCGCGATGGTAATATAATAGATTGGAATACCTGCCAATACAATGCCTAATCCCCACATCGTGTAGGCCGGTTTAAAAATCAATAAAAATATACAGAAACTAGTTCCTAAAATAATATACAGAGCAGGCAGGAAAGGGTATGCAAATGCTTTATAAGGTCTTTCTGCATCAGGCCTTTTCTTGCGCAATACAAAAATACCGATAATGGTGAGCACATAGAACAACACAACTACAAAGGCAATCATGTCCAGGAGGTCGTTATAGCCGCCACTGAGACAAAGCAACGACGCCACAACAGCCTGCGCCCACAAAGCCCACTGAGGAACGGCATTTTTATTAAGCCGTGCCGCCTGTTTGAAAAAAAGTTTGTCCTGCGCCATTGTATAATAAACCCGGGCACCTGCCAATATCAGCCCATTATTACATCCAAATGTGGAAATCATAATCATTACGGCGATTACGATCGCACCACTTGGTCCGAAAATCTCATTGGAGGCGGCTACTGCCACTCTATCGCCAGCAGGAAACGCGATTTGGTTTAAGGATAAAACATTCAGATACATTAAATTGGTGGTGATGTAAATGGCAGAAACGATAAGCGTTCCAAGGAAAAGACTGAGCCCGATATTTCGTTTCGGATTTTTAATTTCAGCGGCGATAAAAGTAACATTGTTCCAGGCATCGCTGCTGAACAACGACCCGACCATTGAGGCCGCAATAGCACCAATTAACACAGCGCCACTTATTGGCAACCAGTTTCCATGCTCAACGAATTTTCCATTCGCTTTCTCCAGCTGCATAGCTTGCAAACCTGTTTGCCAATTTTCCTGCCAGAAGCTATGTTTTACCAAAAGAAATCCCAAAATGATGAGACCAAATAAAGACAGAAGTTTGATCGTTGTGAATGTGGTCTGAATAATTTTGCCGCCTTTAATGCCTTTTGTATTTGTGTAGGTAAGAAAAATGATCAATGCGATCGCCAGAACCTGTGCTGCAGAAATATGAAAACTTCCGATCGTCACTAAAAATACATTCTCGCCCAGCTCGGGAATGAGGTAAGCCGTGAATCTGCTAAAAGCTACTGCCACGGCCGCAATAGTAGCAGTTTGAATTACGGTAAACGAACTCCAACCATATAAAAATCCCGCTAACGGATTAAACGCTTCTTTCAGAAATACATATTGTCCACCCGCTCTCGGAAACATTCCGCTCATTTCACCATAGCTAACCGCAGCCATCACCGTCATGAGACCGGTGATCATCCAGACAACTATGAGCCAGCCCGCGCTTCCAACATTTCTGACAATATCCGTGCTTACAATAAAAATCCCTGAGCCGATCATGGAACCTGCAACAATCATCGTCGCGTCAAAAAGCCGGAGACTTGGTTTAAAAGCAGTAGCTTGTTCACTCATAAAAAAATCCCGTTTTTAAGGGCGGGATTGAAGATAAATATTTATTTGAGACTGCATGAGCAAATCACTTTTTATTTTCCGAGTAGAGTTCGTTCAAACCAGTGATCACGTCCGGCGTGATGTTCAAAGTAGAATCTTTGTAAAACATGAAACCCGGTTCATAAGAAAAGATGTAAGAATATTTCCCATCCTTATTATAGACTTTCAAAAAGTTTTGAATTCTGTTCAGAATATCTTCCTTCATCTTTGAATTATAATTATACAAATCGTTGTCAATTGACTGTTTACGATTTTGAAGGTCTTGCTGCATTT
This sequence comes from uncultured Chitinophagaceae bacterium, assembly GCA_963706775.1. Classification (GTDB taxonomy): domain Bacteria; phylum Bacteroidota; class Bacteroidia; order Chitinophagales; family Chitinophagaceae; genus Ginsengibacter. The sequence continues at coordinate 1,375,325 of CAVPNF010000005.1, read as the reverse complement.
TATTAATTTCCTGCATCGCGTTCTCCTGCTCCTGCTGACTCATTGAAGCTGCCTTTTGCTGTAATTGCATCGCGCGCGATTGATATTTTTTTTGCATCGAAGTTATTTCTTCATTGGCGGCAGCTTGTTTTCGTTCAAAGTCGGCTTTGATCTTCTTATAGTAAGTGTAATTATTTTGAAGAGAATCGAGATCGATATACGCGACTCTGGATTTTTCAGTTAAGCTGCCGGGAGCTGTGGATCTTACTTCCTGGGGCACATTCCCTTTTTTATTTTGAAAGTGAAGAAAATATAAATAGCCAACCGACCCAAGTAAAACGATATTAATAACGAGTAAAATATTTTTCATTCAACAAATTTAGTCGGGCAAGATAAAAAAAACGCGTGTATCCATACATAATCAATTTTGATTTAGGAAACACTTAACAGGGGAAGACTTAAAAACGTTTCCATTCGATGTTTCAAGGAGTTATTACTTTAATCTCCTTATAACCCAAAAAGTAGATTTTTATAATTTCATTCCGGGATTAAATTTTTTGTAACCTTTTAGTTCGGCACGCACTCTAATCAATCAAACAAATAATAAAAAAATGAAAATATTAAACGCTTTTGCCAAAGCAACTATTTGTCTGGTTGTAGGCACCGTGATGTTTCCCTGGTCTTCAATGGCACAAAAAACACAAAAACTCACTGATCCACAAATAGCATCAGTTGCTGTCACAGCGAACCAGGTAGATATCGACTACGCAAAGATTGCACAGAAGAAATCAACAAATGCTGATGTTCTAAAATTTGCCGAAACAATGGCGAAAGATCACCAATCGGTTATCGACCAGGCCGTTGCTTTAGTAACGAAACTAAAAGTGAAACCGGAAGATAATGCAACCAGCAAATCTTTAAAAGAAGGCGAAGCAAAAACTGTTAAAATGTTCAATTCAAAATCCGGTAAAGCCTTCGACAAAGCGTACATCGATAATGAAGTGGCTTATCACAAAGCCGTCATATCAGTGGTTGAGAACATTTTGATCAAAGATGCGACTAATAAGGAGTTAAAGGATCTTTTAGTAAGCGCTGTTCCGCTTTTCAAAGCACATCTTGCCCATGCAGAAATGGTTCAAAAGAATTTCAAATGAGAAAAACTGATTAAGGTACCGGGGAAAAGCTCGTGTTTGTTTTTCCTGGTACTTCTTTTTACCAGTTGCCATTCATCTGATAAACATACCGTAATAAATACCCGTCGGCCTGATACCGTTGTGATCAAACAAATGCAATTTTCTCCGGCTGTTTTACGTGTAAAAATTGGCGACACCGTTGTATTTATCAACAAAGACATCGTGCCACATAACGTTACGGAAGAAAAAAGCAGGGCATTTTATTCTGATACGCTTGCGGTAGGTGCGTCCTGGAAACTAGTGGTGAAAGATAGCGCAGATTACATGTGCACTATTCACCCGACAATGAAAGGGAAATTGGCTTTATAATTCTTATCTTAGAAAGATTCTCCCTCGAGAATCTTTCCCGAATAATAAACTGACTAAATTGGACAAACATTTTGAGCAATATTCCGATATGGAAATTATCCACAAAGTTGTGGACGGAGAGATCGGGTTATACGAAATTCTGATCAGGAGATACAATTCATTTCTTTACAAAATAGGCAGAGCTTATGGATTCAATCACCAGGATACAGAAGACCTGATGCAGGATTCATACGTAAGTGCTTATTGCAGCCTTAAGAAATTTGAAAACAGGTCGTCTTTCAAAACATGGTTCACGCGCATCATGCTAAATCACTGCTACCAACGAAAACATAAGCTGAGTTTCAAAAATGAAATCGCAGATGATCTTCAAACAGAAAAATCAAAAATAATGTTCCATAATTCCTCCAACGATGAAGAAATTACTGTGAATAAAGAACTCGGCAAAGTCATAGAAAACGCCATTCAAAGCATCCCGGAAGATTATAGAATCGTATTTACACTTCGCGAATTAAACGGACTTAGTGTCGCGGAGACGGCGGAAGCCGTTGACATTTCAGAAAGCAATGTAAAAGTGAGATTGAATCGTGCAAAAACAATGCTTCGGTCTCAAATCGAAAAGATGTATTCACCGGAAGAAATATTCGAGTTCAATCTGGTGTATTGCGATAAGATGGTTAGTGATGTCATGTTCAGGATTAATCAACTCAATCAAATAAAAAATGATGAAGAATAGCAGTCATCTCTATAACGGGCCAGATGAAATTGATCTAAATGAAACAGAAAAAACGACGTTTAATTCGCCTGGAAAAACAGCGTTGAGGTCAGATCTCTTCTATATAAATGATGAAGAAAAAATCAAAAAGATCGCCAGCCATTTTGAGGGAATTATGCACATTTTAGGGCTGGATCTGAATGACGATAGTTTGAAAAACACGCCGCGACGGGTTGCGAAAATGTATGTGAAGGAAATTTTCAGCGGATTAAATCCGGCTAACAGGCCCGACATTTCTCTTTTTGAAAATAAATATAATTATAACGAAATGCTCGTTGTAAAAGATATTTCTGTCTATTCCTATTGTGAGCATCATTTTGTTCCCATCATCGGAAAGGCCCATGTAGCCTATATTTCCACAGGAAAAGTAATCGGGCTTTCCAAGGTCAACCGCCTGGTTCAATATTATGCAAAACGCCCGCAGGTTCAGGAACGCTTAACCATTCAAATTTGCGAGGGATTAAAAAATGCTCTAAGTACAAATGATGTCGCAGTTTTCATAGATGCATCACATCTTTGTGTCGCGTCGCGGGGCATAAAAGATACCGGAAGCAGCACCATCACTTCATCTTATTCAGGTAAGTTTTTGGAACAGCCAACCAGAAACGAATTTCTTAATTTGATTAAATAAATAGATTATGACCGGAATCTGTTCGCGTGAAATTGATTAATAACAGGTCATTCTTTTTTTCTGCTTCCTGCATATAATTCATATTCCAGCAAGCGACAGTCAATTTTACTTGTATAAAATTCAATTTTCCGCTTCGGTTTTAATCCTATCTTTTTGGCAAGAATGAGGTTTCCTGTGAAAACATAGCCTGTGTATCCCTGGCATTTTTTCTTAAAAAAATCGCCGATAGACGCATATATTTCTTCTAACTCAATTTCATCTCCGAGACGTTCGCCATATTCAGGATTAAGAAACACAATGCCATTTTTATTTTCCGGCACATCGGTTTGCCTGAAGTCACACACCTCAAATTCTATTAATTCTTCCACACCTGCAGCAGCCGCGTTTATCTTAGAGATATTAATCGCATCTTCACTTATATCTGTAGCAATAACTTTTAAATCCGGTACAATTTTAATCTGATCCGACAACTGCTTTTTTTGTTTTTCAAAAAAAGTATCTTCATAACCCAGGATATGCATAAAGCCATAGTTATCGCGAAAGAGCCCGGGCCGCCTGTTCGTAGCCAGAAGCGCAGCCTCGATTGCTAAGGTTGCAGATCCACACATTGGATTGATAAACGGGGATTTACGATCCCATTTTGTGGCCAACAATGTCGCGGATGCAAGCGATTCAAGCATGGGTGCCTTTCCCGGAATCCTTCTATATCCATGTTTTGAAAGCGTTTCCCCGGAGGTGTCAATAAATATTTCTGCTTCATCATCTTTCCAAAACAAATTAAATACGGTTTTGTTCAAGTCAGGTCCGGAATCCGGACGCTCATCAAATTTATTTCGCATCCGATCTACGATAGCATCTTTAACTTTTACATTGGCAAATAAAGAGGTGTTAATAGTAGCTGTGTCGATTGTACTTGTAATCGAGAAATAACCGTTTTTTTCGACGATCGACTCCCACTGAATTTGAGAAATCGTGTCATATAATTGATTGGGATTTATACAATGAAACGATTTTAAAGAATATAAAACCTGGCTGGCACAACGAAGATTTAAATTCAGTGTAATGCAGTCGTTTAATGTGCCATTCAATTCTATTCCCGTTTGAAAGGCTCGCGTAATTTTAAATCCCAATCCCATCACTTCCTGTTGCAAAAATGGAGATAATCGTTTGCTGCAAGTAATAATGATGTGACTTGGCTTGTTGAAAGAATGCATTCTGCAAACTTAGTTCGTCTGAACAAAAAACTGAATTATTTAATCAGTAAGGGATAAGCCTTTTTATAGATTTTTGTATTTCCCAAAATCTATATGTAAAGTTATAGACGTTTAGTTTAATTGATACCGGCGAGGCGAAACCGCGAAAAAACGCTATGAGTATTTTTTATCAAATTATGAGTAACCGATTTCGTTCCGTTTATAGGCACAACGAGAGCTGATTTAGGGATAAGTTTCAGATCGTTCATTAATTTATTAATAACCCCTTCATCGTAGATTTTAGCAATTTCACAAGCGCGAAAAAAATCTGTGTGCATTCCAAAACTGTCCAAAATTTCCGGAGAATTCTCGTATTCAGGGAAGATCGTAATTTTTTTCACGAAATAAAAGTTTACGTTGTTGACTACTCTTGAGTAAGCTGTGTAGATAGTTTCCATAACGCGAGTTTTGAGGTTAGATAAAACCGGGTAAAAATTTTCAGCCATTTACCTTACAATAAAATTAGTGCCACATATTTTTTACGGCATTTCGCGAATACAGATTTTTAGGTTTTTGTGAGGATTTAAAGGTATTAATTTGAGTTCAAAATCAAAATCAATGAACTGTAAATACCAGGAAGATGATGAATAAAATCTACAACGGTTGATTTATTCACTGGATAAGCGGGATAATTGAGAAAGAAAACAGTTTTCTATTTATGAAAAGAAAAAACGTTTAAAAAGGATTAGTTGATAAGAATTATTATCAACAGTCATTCAAAGGAGGGGATAAACTTCGTATTGATGGGAACAAAACTATATCACGGGACTCGAAGATACAAGGTTTTTTAAAAAAATATTTGTTAACAGCTTAAGAACATATGATGCAGATTAAAATTATTGCGGTTTAAATATCAGCTTCTCGGAGAATTCCTGATTTGTATTTACATCAAGAATCCTGATGATGTAAAATCCAGCTACCATATTTTTTGTTCTGAGAATTTGAATGCTATTATTGACGCCACTTGCGAAAATCAATTTGTTTTAAAGTTTGATTCAAGGTACTTAAGCAAGGGTAATTCGATAAAGCTATGTTGTTCAAATTATGAAAATCAATTTTCACCATATGTTCTCCACAGGATTGGGATAAATAGAAATAACTGGATTTATTTTTTGTTTAAGGAAATGATGTTACTGTATTTGAATGATCCATCTCAACCTGCAAAATTCCGATATAACAACGCAATAGTTTTTAGATATTTTCGTTAGCACAACGTGTTGAGCAAAGTATTTATTCTCAATTTAGCAATTTGAGCACTAGAGTTAAAAGTGCTATTTCGTTTTCCCAGGATAGAATTTGAAACAATTAAATTTTAAATCGGCGAGTAAATTCTCGAAAAATTTGGATGGAATGCTATAAACTACTAAGTTTGTGCAACTAATTAAGTTGTTATTCTTTTTTATCCAGCTTCCTAGAAAAAAGGCCGCTTACCGGTTTATCTGAATCTATCTCCTACAAGAATTTCCACAACGATATCCGTCATTATTTAATTGTCTAAGGTCATTTTGGTGATCGTCTTAAACATGCTATAAAAAAATTTCAATGGGCAAATCGCTTCTTCTTTTTTGTACAATTATTGTGGAGATTTTTTTTACTTCATGCAATGCGACAAAAAATGTGGTTTATTTTGAAAATCTGAAGGATACTACTTTTTATTCCGGCAATAGTGAAACTCAATTTCTAATTGAGCCTAATGATATCCTCGGAATATCTATAAGCAGTCTAAACGCAGAAGCCTCTGCTATCTTCAATCCGACAAGCAATACAAATATTAAGTCAACAACTGTTACAGGGGCCAGCACAGAGTCGGGTGGGTATCTTGTGAACCCAGATGGAACAATTCAATTGCCGGTGCTTGGATATGTAACAGCTGGCGGATTAACCAAAAAGCAACTAAAGGATAACATCACCAGCCTGATTTTATCAAAAAAACTTTTAGTAAGCCCACTTGTAGAAATTCGATTTCTAAATTATGAAGTTACTGTATTGGGAGAGGTTGGAAAACCCACAGTGATTACGGTTCCCAATGAAAAAATTTCGATGTTAAAAGCAATAGGATTAGCAGGCGATTTAACTATTTATGGTAAGCGGGAAAATGTTTTATTGATAAGAGAGGAGAATGGCCAAAAGAAAATCAGGCATATAAATCTAAATTCACGCAATTTTTTTAATTCGCCATTTTATTATCTGCAACCAAACGATGTGGTGTACGTCGCTCCAAATAAAAATAAAATTAATCAAGGTACCAAAAACCCTCAATTAATCCCCGTTATATTGAGCGGATTATCAGTTGTTGTTATAATTTTGGATAGGATTTTAAGATAATTAAAAATGCAAACAAGGACACATCTTGATAGCGATAGTGAGGAAAGTTTTGGCCAACAAATGGTGTCAAAATACTTACCATACTGGCCATTGTTTCTATTATCATATCGTTGTGGGTATATGCGTAGCGAACATTTACCTTCGTTACAGTACCCCTATATATGAAGCGAATGCAACACTAATCATGAAAGATGAAAAGAAGGGAAACGAAGAGTCCAAGTTAATGGAGTCATTGGATCAAATATCATCTAAGAAGATAGTTGAAAATGAGATAGAGGTGCTCCAGTCTAGAAAATTAATGTATGATGTGGCTGTCAATCTGGCTCTATATGCGCCGATCTCAGCACAAGGGGATATTAAAACAACATCTGCTTATACTTCCTCACCTATTGTGGTAATTACACCTTTTCCTGATTCCTTAAAGGGGGCGGATAAGATAAAATTGGACTTTGGCGCGAACAATCATGAAGTCATATTGAATGACAAATTTAAATACCCACTCAATCAAATTGTCGCTACTCAATTTGGCAAATTGGAATTTGTTCCAAATGGAAATTACATAAAACCGGAGAAACCTGTAAAACAGTTTTATTTATCATTAATTAACCCAAGAGACATGGTTTCGGGGTTATTAGGAAATTTAAAAGCAGAGGCAAGCAACAAACTTTCTTCCATTATCAATTTAAGTTATCGGGATGAAGTGGCCTTGCGGGCCGAGAATATCCTGAATCAACTTATCGCTTCCTATAAACAATCAGAAATAAATGAGAAGAACGCGTTGGCTAAAAATACGCTGAAATTTGTGGAGGAAAGGCTAAATGTTGTCGCCCGCGACCTTGATTCTATTGAAAAAAAGGTTCAAGAATACAAATCAGCACGAGGTGCCGTCGATATCGGCGCACAGGGACAGCTTTTTTTACAAAATGTGAGTGCCAATGATCAGAAATTGAGTGAGGTTAACACACAAATTTCTGTTTTGGCCCAGGTCGAAAAATTTGTAAAAAATAATGAAAACGCTGGTGGTATTGTTCCATCAACTTTTGGCGTAAGTGACCCGATGCTTTCACAGCTAATGGATAAACTGTATACCTCAGAGTTGGAATATGAAAAACTAAAAAAAACAGTAGGTGAAAATAATCCCAATCTTGTATCACTTCGGGATCAGATCAATAAAATAAAACCCAATATTCTACAGAATATTCAAAGCCAGCAACAGAGTCTGAATGCGGCCAAACAAAATCTTCAATCCACGAATGGGGGCTATAGTTCAATGTTGCAGGCTGTTCCTCAAAAGGAACGGCAGTTGCTGGATATAAGTCGTGAACAACAGTTGAAGTCCATGGTGTACGCTTCTTTGTTGCAAAAAAGAGAGGAAAGCGAATTAGCCTATGCGTCGACAGTCTCAAACAACAGGGTGGTGGATGATGCCCATGCTGGTCCGGTCCCTGTAAGTCCGAAAAGCATGCTTAATTATTTAATTGCTGTTTTTGCTTTCCTCGGTATTTGCACTGCGATCATTACGGTCAAAGAAAACCTTACGGGCAAAATTCTTTACCGCAACGAAATAGAATCCAGGACTTCAATTCCAATTATCGGTGAAGTAGCTTTTGATAAATCGAAAAAGCAAATTGTTATAGAATCAGGAAGGAGAAGTTTTATTGCAGAAGAATTCAGAAAGCTAAGAATCTCACTTTCCTTTTTAGGGATTGATTCTACGCACAAAAAAATTCTCGTTACTTCAAGTATTTCGGGCGAGGGCAAAAGTTTCATAGGTGCAAACCTGGCTATAAGTCTTGCATTGGCCGGTAAAAAAGTAATTCTGGTGGATATGGATTTGAATAATCCTACTCTGAACAAAATACTTCAAATTAACAGGGAAGAGGGAGTTACAGAATATTTAGAGGGCGACAAGGACCCGGAAGAAATTATTCGACATGTTACTGCCCATGAGAATTTATTTTTCATTTCCGCGGGTAGACATCTTCCTGAAAATCCGTCAGAACTTCTCTCCAATGGAAAAATAAAATATCTTATTGACTACCTTGATGGTATCTTTGACGTCTTAATCATTGATACCTCACCTATTGTGCTAGTAACCGATGGGTACCTACTGACAGGATTGTGTGATGCCACATTATTTGTGATCAGGCATAAATACACTCCAAAAATGTTGATTAAAAGAATAGACGTGAATAACCATATAAATCCTATCAATAATCCAGCGATCATTTTTAATGGAGTAAAAGCGAGAGGCTTTTTTAAAAATAATTATGGGTACGGATACGATTATGTATATGGAAATAAGCAACGGGGCAAAAAGAACAAATCCTTAGTTAAATCTTAAAAGCCATTTATTTTATGATTAATCATCTGACTCAATACATTAGGATGTAACCGAGAAAGGCGAAGCCTTACAATATCCTTAAGTATAAGTATCAATCCTTTGAATAGCTGCAATTTTCATTTTTAAAAAGAAAAATTATGCAGAAGAATTGGTATATCGTTTATACAAAAACGAAATGCGAAAAAAAAGTTAGTAATTTATTAACCAAGAAAAAAATCGAAAATTTTTGCCCGCTTAATTGTAAACAAATACTGCAATTCCGGAAAAGCAAATTTATTTACGAGCCTTTATTTAATTCATATGTATTTGTATACACAAATGAGAATGAGATTAATTCGCTGAAGCAAATCGAAAACGTGGTAAACGTCGTCTATTGGAAAGGTCGGCCCGCGATCATCCAGGAAGAAGAAATCAATGAAATCAAAGAATTTGTTTCCGATCACCAAAATATAAGATTGGAAAAAAGTAACGTTAGTTTAACCGATGAAGCTTCTATCCTGAATCAACCCAATTATTCAATTGATGGGAACATCGTCATGATAAAAAACAAGTTCATTAAGGTTAATTTGCCTTCGCTGGGTTTTGCAATGATCGCGGAAATAGAAAGAGAGGGAATTATTGGAAGAAAGATTTCTTTTGGAAGTCAAGAATTGCTGTTGCAGTGAATCCGCTTAGGCGAAGGATACTCAAATTGACCAGTTTATTACAATCCGCCAATACAAAATCATTTGATTCTGCTGGGATGCTATACCTTGTTTTTTTGCGCCTGATTTTGTCCTCCCGAAACGACGGGATCTACAAAGGCAAAAGGTTTTATGGGAAACAAAGATCCTAAAACGGTTTTAGGAAGGAAATTCGTCACTCAAAAAATACCTACCTCAAGAAATGAAAACAATCTACAGACTTTTCTCAGTCAAAGCTCGCCCTGCACCCCTTAACAAAAAGGATATTAAAACTCTATTCCTTTTCCAACTCCCATCTTTTCAAAAACTTTAATAGTCTAACATGAAGACAGCACTTATTACTGGTATTACCGGTCAGGATGGGGCATATCTTGCAGAACTTCTTTTGTCGAAAGGTTACATGGTGCATGGTCTTAAAAGAAGATCGTCATTGATTAATACCTATAGGATTGACCATTTGTATGTGGACCCGCATGAAACTCAGGCAAATTTCAAACTACATTATGGAGATATGACCGATAGCACTAATCTCATTCGCATAGTTCAGGAAATCCAACCTGATGAGATTTATAATCTTGCTGCAATGAGCCATGTAAAGGTTAGTTTTGATAATCCGGAGTATACAGCAAATGCTGATGGTATTGGAACTTTACGCCTACTCGAAGCAATCAGAATTCTAAAACTTGAAAACAAAACGCGTTTTTACCAAGCATCCACTTCTGAATTATTTGGGTTAGTACAGGCCGTTCCGCAAAGAGAGACTACTCCTTTTTACCCAAGAAGCCCCTATGGTGTTGCAAAATTGTTTTCTTATTGGACCGTCGTTAATTACAGAGAAGCGTATAATATTTATGCGTGTAATGGAATTCTTTTTAATCATGAAAGTCCGTTACGGGGAGAAACTTTTGTTACAAGAAAGATTACCCGGGCCGTAGCAGCGATAGCGCAAGGATTGCAGGACACTTTATATATTGGCAACTTAGATGCGCAAAGAGATTGGGGCCATGCCAAGGATTATGTTGAAGCCATGTGGCAGATTCTACAACAAAACGAACCGGAAGATTTTGTTATCGCTACTGGTGTTACAACGACGGTGAGAGATTTTGTAAAAATGGCATTCTCTGAAATTGGAGTCGAACTCGAATTTACAGGTTCTGGTTCAGACGAAAAGGGCACAATAAAATCTTCTAATAATCCAAATTATAAACTACCCAATGGAAAAGAAGTCGTTTCTGTAGATCCCAAATATTTTCGCCCAACAGAAGTGGATTTACTAATAGGTGATGCTTCAAAGGCAAAAGAAAGATTTGGTTGGCAGCCAACCTACAAGTTATCCGACCTAGTAAAGGAAATGGTAGCGAGCGACCTGGAAACTTATAAAATGAGCTTGAACAGAAAGTATTTTTTATAAAGTATACTTAGAAAGAATTAAATTTCTAACACCTTCGCAAATGGAGCTAATACAATTAAATCAAGCATGAGAATTAAAGTTTTGAGTGTTATTACATTTGTAAGCAACATAATTAACAAAGGCCAGGGCCGCAGCGTAAAAGCGAAGAAAAACATCATTGCCTCTTTTTTCATCAGAGGAGTGAGTATCGCGATAAGTCTAATTATCGTTCCCTTAACTATCAATTATGTAAACCCTTCGAGATATGGAATTTGGCTTACGCTGAGCGCAATAGTTGGATGGTTTAGCTTTTTTAATATTGGCTTGACTCAAGGCTTACGAAATAAGTTTGCAGAAGCAAAAGCAAAAGGTGAGGACAATCTGGCACAAATATATGTGAGTACTACTTACGCTATACTTGCAATTATTTTTTTCGTAGTCTGGATCGTATTTTTACTATGTAATAATTTTTTGAATTGGGCTCACATCTTAAATATTTCCGAAACAATGCATTCAGAAATTTCAATTCTGGCTGTGATTGTTTTTACCTACTTCTGTTTGCAATTTGTTTTTAAGGTAATTACCACATTGATCTTAGCGGATCAACAACCTGCCAAATCCTCGCTAATTGATGTTTTAGGCCAGGTTGTTTCTCTAGTATTTATTTTAATATTAGTAAAAACCACACAGGGATCTTTAGTCAAATTAGGACTTGCCCTGTGCCTCTCACCACTGCTGGTGTTGATAGCTGCAAACATTTTTTTCTTTAACGGCACTTTTAGAAAATACAAGCCCGTCATTTCTAAAGTTCGGTTTACTCATGCAAAAGATCTTTTTCACATTGGCGTTGTGTTCTTTATTATTCAGGTTGCGGGAATTATTCAATTTGAGACGGCAAACGTAATCATAGCGAGAAATTTTGGAACCGCAGATGTCACGAATTATAATATTGTATTTAAATATTTTGGAATGTTGAATATGATATTTATTATATTTTTGACCCCGTTTTGGTCAGCTTCAACAGAAGCCTACTTAAAGAATGATATTCAATGGATAAAAAATGCGGTTAAGAAATATAATGGATTGAATATGATACTCCTCCTAGTCGGTGTGATTATGTTGACCTTCTCGCGGCAAATCTACTCCTTATGGTTAGGAAAAGGGACTGTTGAAATTAATTTTTACCTTTCCCTTTGGGGCCTAATATATTTCCTTCTAACGATGTTTGCCGGAACATATGTTTTCTTTTTAAATGGCATTAATGCATTAAGAATTCAATTTATAGCCTGCATCATCAGCCCAATTCTTTATATCGGAGTCGCAATTTTCTTGATAAAATATTACAAGATGGGTGTCTATTCCCTATTCATAGCTTCCATCATTGCTAATTTTAATGGATATTTTTTATCCCCCCTGCAATACCACATGATTATAAATAAAAAAAGAAAGGGTATCTGGATAAAGTAAATTCCGATTTAAATAGAATAGTATAGTGAGAGTATTATATGATTATCCGGCTTTAAGTCAAACCCATGGAGGGGTATCCCGCTATATTTGTGGAATTATCCCGGAAATGGACCCCGGGATAAAAACACATATGTCAATATTATTCACAGACAATATATACATCAAGGATTTGCAACTTCCAAATATTGGGCACTTATTAGGAAGAGGTGATTTCAAAGGAAAAATAAAAATTGAAAAAATCTTAAATACCGCCTACGCAAATTATAAAATAATTAGAAACAGTTATGACATTTTCCATGCCACCTACTCTGATCCCTACTTTCTATTAAAACCTAGACAGCCGATGGTAGTTACTATTCATGACATGATTAATGAAATGGTGCCGGAATATCAAACGAGCCATGCCAAACATATTCAAAGTAAAAAGAATTTAATATATAATGCGACACAAATTATTACGGTTACGGAAAATACAAAAAAAGATCTGTTAAAGTTATACCCCGTTGATCCTACTAAAATCACAGTAATTCATCATGGCGCTCCGGCCCCAACTACAAAAATCTTAAAAAACGAATTCGGAAAATACCTTTTGTATGTTGGAAGACGATCTCGGTATAAAAATTTTCGATTTTTTGTAGATGCAATTGCGACGCTGTTATTAAACGACAAAAGTTTAAAACTGGTGTGTGTCGGTCCTCCCTTCGATCAAAGCGAGGTAGTGTTTCTTGATCAACTTGGAATAAAACAACAAGTTCAGGCGCTTAGCGTTTCTGACGATATTCTATACTCCTTGTACAGCCATGCGCAAGTTTTTGTTTTTCCTTCCATCTTCGAAGGATTCGGCATTCCTATTCTCGAAGCCTTTGCAAATAATTGCCCAGTCTGTCTCAGTCATTCAAGCTGCTTTCCCGAAATTGCCGGGAATGCCGCCATTTATTTCGATCCTGAGGATAAGATTTCAATTTTAGAAAGTGTTCAAAAAGTTGTGTCTAATAAAACACTGTCGTCTGAACTGATAAAACGAGGTGCCGAAAGACTATCAATGTTTACATGGAGGAAAGCAGCCCAACAAACAGCGGATGTATATAGAAAAACAATTTAGACTGACTTAACATTTTAAAAGGTGTCATGAAACGAAAGTATACAGTCGCGCTCTTCTTTCAGGTATTTTATCGATGGAGATTACAAATACTCTCCTATTTTTCCACTGTTTATTGCAGAATTTTTTTTCGCTTTTTAGGCATCCAACTGCAGGAAGGGTCCACGTTTTTTGGAATACCCATGATATATTTTTTTTCAGGTTCAAGAATTTCAATTGGAAAGAATGTAAAAATTCGAACATCTCCTATTTCCAATTTTATAGGAATGAACCGGAGAACTGTCATCGCGACCCATAGTAAAGATGCCGAAATCACAATTGGTGACAACTGCGGTTTTAGTGCAGTTGTGATTGGCGCTAAAGAATCTATTAAAATTGGAGATGATGTCATGGTAGGAGCTAATGTTCTGATTACTGATTTTGACTGGCATGCCATTAATCCCGGCGAGCGCAAACACGGAGTTCCTAAAAGTAGCCCCATTTTTATAGGGAATAATGTTTTTATTGGTTATTCATCCACAATATTAAAGGGGGTTTCAATTGGAGAAAATTCGGTTATTGGCGCCAATAGTGTTGTAACTAAAAACATTCCGGAAAACGTGATTGCCGGTGGAAACCCATGCGTTGTAATTAAACAATTAAAATACTAAAAACAGCTTCCATCCTCAATTGTAAAAGAAATTAAGGATTTCAGAACATCCAGATGCCAGAGTTAACGCTCCGATATAATTCCAAGAAAACCGATTTAATACTGAATTTTTTTTGGGGGGGTTTCATAATATACATCGTGGGATATGCTCTTTCGGCGACGACTAAAGGTAGTGTAAAATTCTACCCCATTTTTCAGCTGCTAGGGTTGATATCAATGTTCGGCACGGCACCCAGCCTTATAAAGTTTAAATTTGATAATCAGTATTTGAGGGTGGTATATATTCTATACATTTCATGGCTTTCTTTCATGATTTTCAAAGGTCTAAGTTATTTTTTAGATTATTCTTATATCCGGATTTTCTTTTTTTCTCCACAGGATGGCATGCTTTATTTTGCACCCCTGATTTTGCTTTTACCGCGTAATTTCACATTCTATAAGCGAATATTTGACGTCATCATTATTTTAGGCGTATGTTTTATAATTTTTGATGTATTTTTTATAAGCGATTTATTAAATTCAGATAATTCAGACACTTCGGGACAGACTATTATTGAAACTTTTTCCAACCTAAGTTTTTCATGCGGTTTTATCTTATTGACATACCATTATCATTCGAGGAAAAGACAAATAATAGCGTCGGGAGCGGTCATGATTGCTTTTCTACTTGCGATGATCAGAGCCAGAAGAGGGTTGTTACTGATGTATTCAGAAATAATATTTTTCTCATATGTGCTTTTCATTCTACGGTCAAGAATGAGAATTTTAGTAATTTACCTAACTATATTTTCCGCGTTAATAGGCGCTTTATATGTGAATAGCGTATATCGGCCGCAGAATAACAAGTTGTACGGTTACCTGTTGAATAGAGGAGACGAAGATACAAGGTCAGCTGTAGAAATATATTTTCACGATGATATGAAAACAAGCGATTGGATATTCGGCAGAGGTATCAAAGGAGAATATTTCGCTCCCAATATTGAAGTGGACCTTCCGACCAATTATAGAAGCAATATAGAAACAGGATATGAACAAACTATTTTAAAAGGAGGCTTGGTTAGCTTGGGCTTATTTCTTCTCATAGCAATACCAGCAGGTATTAACGGGATTTTTTTTTCTAAAAATACGCTCTCGAAGGTTGCTGGTATTTGGATTTTCATGTCGATCATAAACTCCTATCCCTCAACAGTTAATGCGTTCACACTACAATACCTTTTGGTTTGGGTTTCAATCGGCATTTGCTATTCTAAGATGATTCGAAAGATGCCTGAAGAAAAAATAAAGGAAATTTTTCAAAGTTCGTAAAAATATCAATTAGAATAAGTATGACAAAAGAAAAATCAATCCTTTTCGTGGGTACGGACGGATTTCCCCATGGGTGGGCGGGAGTGCAAAAAGCAATATTAATTTCAAAATGTCTATTACTGACAGGAAATAATATTACTGTTATTTGCAAAAGTGGAATCCATTCCATCGAAAATTACCCCAACTTAAAGGCCCGTGGAAACTTTGATGGGATAGAATACATTTACACCTCAGGATATCCTTTTCGCAGCACAAGTTTTACCAGAAGAAATTTTTTGAAATTGAAGGGATCTATAAATGAATTAGCCCTGCTTCGAAACAGGAAAAGGAACAAAAAATTGGATTTTGTTATCCTATCAACGCGCAGTTTTCGTAAAATAGTTTTCTATTCTTTTTTGTCCAAAATTTATAATTTCAAAATCATTTTAAATTACGTCGAATTTTTTTCCGCCGTAAAAAAAGATAAATCTCAGGTAATCTCCAAGCTTAACGACCATTTATTCGATAAGTTTGCCCCCAGATTTGCTGACTCAATATTTCCTATAAGTGAATTTCTTATTAGTCACTTAAATGAAACAGCACCTGGTAAAAAATATTTAAAGATTCCCGGACTGACGGATTTTGACAGGTATAATAATATCGGCAATTTAGAAGTAAAAAATTATTTTCTTTTTTGTGGCGATGCGGGATATCGGGAAATAATCTTGTTTATAATAGATGCATTTAACAAGTTGCAAAGTGACGCGTTTGAACTTTATCTAGTGATTAATGGTAGTGAGGAAAATAAGAACATCGTGAAAAAATACATCGATGAGAGCGCAAAAAAAAACAATATTAAAGTTTTCTCCAAGTTAAGTGAAAAAGATCTCTTTACGTTTTACAAAAATGCTGATGCCCTTTTAATTCCATTGAGACCCACATTTCAAGATGTAGCCCGATTTCCTCATAAAACTGGAGAATATATGGCATCTGGGAATCCGGTAATTTCTACGAACTACGGAGAGATTAAATATTACTTTAGGGATACAGAAGATATATTGGTTTCCGAAAGTTATGATGTGGATTTATTTGCGGAGAAAATGAAATTTGTAATTGAAAATCCAGGTCTAGCACAAGAGATAGGACAAAAAGGGAAAAATAAGGCCAGAAAACTTTTTGATTATCGATACAAAGCGCCGGAAATTAATAGTTTCCTAGATGAACAACTGAAATAGGAAGAACAACGTTAATATGATCACTAAACAAAATTTTAAACAAAAAATATAAAAAGTAAAACATGAACACAAGCAAGACAGCAATTGTATGCGGTGCCGGCGGATTCATCGGCGGCCATTTGGTCAATAAGTTAAAGGAAGAGGGATATTGGGTTAGGGGAATAGACGTGAAAGAAAACGAATATGGTAACAACAACGCTGATGATTTCACTTTGGGAGATTTGAGAAATCCAATTATTTGCGATCAGCTTTTCGATCGACAAATTGATGAAGTTTATCAGCTGGCCGCAGATATGGGTGGGGCAGGATATATATTCACTGGAGAACATGATGCCGTAGTGATGCATAATTCTGCAACTATCAATTTGAACATGGCCGAGGCAAGTAAAAATCACCAGGTAAAGAAATTATTTTATTCATCATCCGCGTGTATGTATCCAGAATACAACCAGCTTGATCCGGACAATCCGAAATGTTCTGAAGAATCCGCTTATCCAGCCGCACCCGATAGTGAATATGGATGGGAAAAATTATTTAGTGAGCGCCTCTATCTTGCTTACATGAGAAATTATAAGTTAGAAGTTAGAATAGCCCGATTTCACAATATATATGGCCCTCTAGGAACCTGGAACGGGGGAAGAGAAAAAGCACCGGCTGCCATTTGCAGAAAAGTGGCTGAAGCGAAAGATGGCGGCGAAGTCGAAATTTGGGGAGATGGAAAACAAACGCGTTCTTTTTTATACATAGACGAGTGTGTAGACGCTATCAGAAGGTTAATGAAGAGTGATTTTACCGGCCCTGTTAATGTTGGTTCAGAGGAAATGATTGCGATAAATGACCTGGTAAAAATGGTAGCGAAAGTAGCTAAGAAGAATATTTACATTAAAAATATACCAGGCCCCACCGGAGTGAGAGGTAGAAATTCAGATAATAAATTGATCAAAGAAAAACTAGGTTGGGCACCGACAGAATCGCTTGTGGACGGTATTTCAAAGACCTACAATTGGATTCAAGGAGAAATAAACGCTCTTTAATTTACCCAATACCGGCAGAAAGAGCAATAATCAGATCTTAGTTTATAATTTACCATGAAATTAGCAATCCACAAAGAAATCGGAAGTTTTAGTGAGCGCTGGATAAAATATTGCGATGAAAACCAAATACCATATAAAATAGTAAGCTGTTATGATTCAGATATAGTTGATCAATTAGAAGATTGCAATGGATTAATGTGGCATTGGAATCAAGAAGACTATAAAGCCGCCTTATTTGTACGCCAGCTGACATTGTCATTACAAAAAAAAGGATTTAAAGTATTTCCGGATGTTAATACTTCCTGGCACTTTGATGATAAAATTGGGCAAAAATATCTGTTCGAAGCAATGGGATTACCCCTCGTGAAATCATATATTTTTTATACAAAGAAAGACGCCATCAAGTGGATCAATAGTGCAACTTTCCCGAAAGTTTTTAAATTAAGAGGCGGTGCGGGATCTATCAATGTAAAACTTGTTAAAACCAGACAAAAAGCCAGAGTTTTAGCCAGAAAATCGTTCGGAAATGGATTTTCAACCACCAACTCTTTTTCCCGCCTAAAAGATAAGTTGTGGGTAATAAAGCGCGATAAAAATGTTGAATCCCTAGTGGGATTCGCAAAAGTTTTCGGTCGAATATTCATACCAACCGAAAATGAAAAGCTGTCTCACCATCAAAAAGGTTACATCTACTTTCAGGATTTTATTCCAAATAATGACTACGACACCCGACTGGTTGTGATAGGAAACCGCTGCTTTGGCGTTCGACGCTATTGCAGGAAAGGCGATTTTAGGGCATCAGGTAGTGGTCTCAAAGCCTATGAACCTGAATTATTTGATAAAAATTGTATTAAACTTGCTTTTGAAGTAGCAAGAAAACTTAATACCCAGTCAATCGCATTAGATTTTATTATCGAGGGGAAAGACTGGAAGATTGTAGAGATGAGCTATGGATTTATAACTGGCAAATTCTATGATGATTGTATAGGTTATTGGGATTCTGACTTAAACCACCACACGGAAAACGTAAATCCTCAGTATTTCATCATAAAAGATTTTCTTGAGAAGTTAATTTAATCTTTCCCCACTTAAACTTTATTTGATTTTGGTTGGTGTAATATTTTCCCAATTCGGTAAAATTTAAGATTATGTTGCTGACGTACGAAGTCAAATTTTCCTTAATATTTGATGGTTGTTACAATAGATTTTGAGTGTGAAAGCTCGAAACATCCGTCTTCCAGACTCGAATTCTTAACAAGTGACGCAATTATTCTCACATAATCATGAAGATTCTTTTTTTTATTGATAGTTTGGAAGCTGGAGGCAAAGAAAGAAGGCTTGTGGAATTAATAAAAGGCCTGAGTTCAACAAATGACATCAAATTTCAGGTAGTTGTAATGAATCGGCAAATTGACTACAACGAAATTTTTAGCCTTGGTATCAATATATTTTATCTTGAAAGATCCACAAAAAAAGACATCTCAATATTTCAAAAATTTTATAAAATTTGCAAAGAATTTAATCCAGATATCGTTCATTGCTGGGATAGTATGACTGCATTCTACTCTATCCCTGCATGCAAACTATTAAAAATTAAGTTGATTAACGGAATGATCGTTGACTACCCTTTAAAAAGAAATATTCTCAACAAACACTGGATTCGGGCAAAGTTCACTTTTGCGTTTTCAAATGCGATTACCGGCAATTCTGAAGCTGGTCTAAGGGCATATAACGCGCCTAAAAAGAAGAGTTTTATTATTCATAACGGCTACAATTTTAATAGAAATAAACAGCTATTGGATCAACGGTTAGTCCGTGAATCACTTCACATTGAGTCCAAGTACATTGTCGCTATGGTTGCGACATTTTCTCGATTTAAAGATTACAAAACCTACTTTACCGCCGCAGAAATCTTATTAAAAAAAAGACAGGATATAACATTCCTTGCAATTGGAAACCAAACTGATTCGTTGGCATCGACTTCACTCATTGCTTCTCAAAACAGGAATTACTTCCGATTATTAGGAAAAAAATCTGGCGTAGAGTCCCTCGTAAACGCAATAGATATAGGCGTTCTGGCAACTTTTACGGAAGGTATATCCAACTCAATTATGGAATATATGGCATTAGGTAAACCAGTGGTGGCAACGTCCGGAGGCGGTACTCGTGAGTTACTTGAAGACCGGGAAACTGGCTTCCTGATAAAAACCTCTGATGCTGAAGAAATGGCAAATAAAATTGATTTACTTTTAAATAGCCCGGAGTTGTGTCATCGAATGGGAGCGAAAGGGCAGGAAAGAATTCGAAATTTTTTTTCAATAGATTCAATGGTTAGTAAATATATTTCTTTGTACGAGGGCTGCATAAAAATAAAAAAAGGGCAACAAAAAAGGGCCTGCAAAGAGCACAATTCGAATAACTATAATTAAGACAATCTATATTAAACATGTGTGGTATTTCTGGTTTTTTCCATTTTGACGAGGAGCGAGAGGCAAGTAGAAAAGTAGTAAAAGAAATGAATGATGAACTTTTACATCGGGGTCCCGATGGAGAGGGATTCTACCTCTGTAGAAATATTGCGTTAGGGCATAGGAGGCTCGCGATTATTGATTTGAGTACGGGAGAACAACCTATGTACAGCGTGGACGGCAACATTGCTCTTGTATTCAACGGAGAAATCTACAACTATCTCGAGTTGAAGGAAGAACTTGTCCTTTTGGGATATAAATTCGTCACCTCCTCAGATACAGAAGTAATTATTAGCGCATATCTTGCATGGGGACTGGATTGTCAAACTCATTTTAACGGCATGTGGGCATTCGCGTTATGGGATGACACGTTAAAAAGATTGTTTATTTCGAGAGATCGGATCGGAGAAAAGCCTTTATATTATTCCCAATATGATAATTCGTTCATTTTTGGTTCAGAAATAAAATCAATTCTTTCCTATGGTGTTCCCCGGGAGCCCCGAATGGACATGACAGAGCTGTATTTAACCCTCAGCTTTATTCCTGCACCCTATACATTCTTCCAAAACGTTTATCAGTTAATGCCAGGCAGATTTCTTCTTGTAGACAAAAATGGAATTATAGAAAAGACCTATTGGGATCTTCCGGACATTACAGAAAAGGATCTCATAAAAGACAAGGTGTTTATTGAAAAAGAATTTGCAAGGCTTTTTAATGATTCAGTAAGGATCAGAATGAGGAGTGACGTGAATTTTGGAGCTTTTTTAAGTGGTGGCCTGGACTCGTCATGCGTTGTCAGTGAAATGGCGAACCACACATCAACACCCATCCAAACATTCACGATGGGCTTTCCAAATAAGCAATACGATGAACGAAATCTTGCAAAATTGGTTTCGGAAAAATATCACACAGCCCATCATGAAGGTTTGGTAACGTCCGCTTCGTTTGAAGACTCAATCACCAAAATTTTGCATCACTATGATGAACCTTTTGGTGATTCATCGGCGATACCGACCGGCCAAATTTCAAATTACGCGTCCAAATATGTAAAGATGGTGCTGACAGGTGATGGCGGCGATGAAGTTTTATCCGGATATACGATTTACCAAGGGGAGAGATTTGCTAAACAATATCAACGGCTGCCATCCCCTATCAGGAAGTTGCTTCCTAAATTGGCAAAAATTGCTTCCATTCCGTTTAGAGGTAACATTCGTTACAAGCTAAACCGCATCGCAAAAGTTTTGGAATCCAGCAACCAAACTTTTGAAAAGCGTTTACACCAAAAGCTATGCTATATATCACCAGAAGATTTAGGACTATTAATTCCGAAGACAACGAAGTCAATTTCTTTCTCCGATTTCTATGAAGAAACAATGAAAGGATGCAGGTTTATCGACCCTTTTTATAAGCTAATGTATTTTCACCACAAGGTTACTTTGCCAGGGGATATGTTGACAAAAGTGGATAGAATCAGCATGGCCTCTTCCATTGAAACAAGAATACCTTTTTTAGATCACCGGATCATCGAGTTTTTATTCGGCGTCCATAAAAATATAAAGTCAAAGGGATACACCAATAAAATCATCCTAAGAAATGCAGTTGCCAACCAGTCACTACCAAAGGAATTATTGGTTGCCTCGAAAAAGGGATTTAGTGTTCCTCTCAGAGATTGGTTTAAAGAAGATAATTTAAATAACAAAATAAAAAATATTCTTTTATCCCAAAATGATAACACCGCGTACAATTCAAAAAGTATCGAGAAACTGATTGATGAGAATAAGAATTCCAAATCTGACGGCGGTAATTTTATCTGGATGTTAATTATTCTCAAGGAATGGTTGAATTCAATAAAAAAGATTTCGAACGCAGCTTAAATAACTACACAAACCGCCTGTTCATCTAAATGCAGATGGAGCAATTAAAATCAACATTCCTCATTAAACGAATTTTTTAGACCTGAAAATAATCATTGTAAATATCCGATATTTTATCTCCGGCGGTCCCGAAAGATATTTATTCAACGTAAAGGAATTACTTGAAAAAAATGGCCATGAAGTGATCCCATTTAGTATCAAGAATAGCAATAATATTCAATCGAAATACGAAGATTATTTTATCGATCCAATTGGCGACGACGAAGCCTATTTCAGCGAGTATAAAAAAACTAATGTCAAGACAATTGCGAAGTCATTTTCCCGTATGTTTTATTCTTTCGAGGCAAAAAACAAATTAAATAAGTTAATTAAAGACGTTAACCCTGATCTGATTTATGTTTTGCAGTATCAAAATAAAATTTCTGTAAGTATTTTCGATGCTGCCGCAAAAAATAAAATCCCTGTAATTCACAGAATATCTGACTTCGGTCAAATATGTGCTGATAATCTTTTTTTTCGTCCAACTCAAAAAGATATTTGTGAACGTTGTCTGTCAGGATCCAAACTCAATGCTATTTATAATAAATGTGTGCTGGATTCTTACATTTATTCATCAATAAAAGCCGCATCTTTGAAATTTCAGGAATTGATGGGAATTTCAAAAAAAGTACACTCTTTTGTAGTTCCGTCAAATTTCACAATCGAGAAGCTTAGAATTCATGGATTCCCGGAGAAAAATTTAAGGCATATCCCTTCGTTTTTTAACTGGCAATCTGTTACAACAAATTTGCCACTTACCTACGAACCGTTCGCTTTGTACATTGGGCGCATATCACCGGAAAAAGGATTGATGACTTTATTAAAAGCCTTCGTCAACACAGACTTCAAATTAAAAATTATCGGATTCTCGAACCCGGTATATGAAGCAGAATTGAAAGGCCTTCTCAAAGACAAAAACCATCAGATTGAGTTCCTCGGAAAAAAAGACTTTAACGAAATTCAAACTTTTTTAAGTCAATGTTTGTTCACGGTTGCGCCATCTGAATGTTACGATAATTTTCCCAATACAATCCTGGAAAGTTTTGCATTCAAAAAATGCGTCGTCACCACCAACATTGGAAGTTTAAAAGAAATTGTGACTGACCTTGAAACAGGATTGTTATTCAACCCTCATGACTCGGACGAACTAAGGAACAAAATATCTAATTTATTTGCAAATGTCCCGATGTGCCAGCGACTTGGTCAAAATGCGTACAACAAATTAAATAATGAATATTCCGCGGACAACCATTATCAAAAAATCATTAAAGTGTTTGAAAACGCAATAGAAGATTTTCAACCTGAACAAAATAATTAGATACGATTTTATTGTTCGATTTTTTTCATTTAGGGAAAAATCGGCGGACGTTTTAGCCTGCAATACTGTTGGATGCAAATCAAGGGTTTCCGAATCATATAAAAGTTTTTAGAAAAACATTGCGCAAAGATTGGCCTAAAACCGAGACCAGAGCATTTCACTTGGACAAACCGTGGTTAGTAATCAAGTCTCTAATAAAAATAAACCACAACCCAAGCCATAAAATACATTTTTATGCGTAGATTAAAAGTATTGCTAATTGCCCATGAGCTTTCTCCAATAAAAGGTTCTGAATGCGGTGTCGGGTGGAACATTGCTTCGAGGTTGTCTGCGTTTCACGATGTGACGGTTTTGTATTCAAGTGGAAGTTATTGGAATCCTACCAGTTATCTGAATGCGGTAAATTCCCATATCAAGGATAACGGCCCAATTCCCGGTTTAACTTTTATCGATATACCTCAACCAAAAATAAGTCGATTCATTGCTTCGATAAATAACATGTTTGTAAAACTTGGCCCAACGGGATTGCCGATGCTTTATTATTTGGGTTACAAATATTGGCACAAATCAGCTTTTTCTAAAGCAAAAAAATTGCATGAAAAAAGCCGGTTTGAGATCGTTCATCAATTGACTCAGATTTCCTTTCGCGAACCGGGTTTCGGCTGGAAATTGAACGTACCCTTCATTTGGGGACCGACTGGCGGAACTTCGAAAATTCCGAAAGACATTTATAATTCATTGCCTTTGCAATTTAAGATATTTGAAAAAATCCGTTCCTTTTCCAACATCTATCGTTTTAAATTGGTCCCCAGGCTTATTAAAGCTAATAAAAAGGCATCTATAATCTATGCATTCTCAAATGCAGATGCGAATAAATTGAAAAAAAAGGCACTGGGGAAAGTGAAAATTATGCTTGATGTCGGAACATCAAGTCATGCAGAGGTTTCAAAAAATGATTTAGCAAATAACTCGATGCTTAGAGGAGTTTGGTGTGGCAGGCTCTCAGACTATAAGGCACCGGCAATTTTATTAGGTGCCCTTGGGCTGAGTCAGGCGACTAAAGATAAAGTGCGATTTCAAATCATTGGCAGTGGCTCTCTTGAAAATTCGTTATTGAAAATGGCCGATGGCCTCAATCTAACTAACATTGAATGGATAAAAGAGGTGAAGCACTCCGAAATATTCGCGATAATGGCAAATGCTGATTTTTTTGTACATACTAGCATTCGGGAGGCAACATCCAGCGTAATTCCTGAGGCTCTTTCCATGGGGCTTCCTGTTATTTGCCATGACGCGTTTGGGATGGGAATCGCGATAAATGAAAAATGCGGTATCAAGGTTCCGTTTATATCTCCGGAAAAAAGCATCAAAGGCTTTCATGATGCTATTGAAAGACTGATCCTGGACAGAAGTCTTCTTGAAAAATTGAAGAAAGGCGCACGTGAAAGAGCTCTTGAAATAAGTTGGGATAAAATGGTTGAAGAAATGGCAAATGATTATTTAGAAGTTGCTGGTCATAATTCTTAGGTAACAGAATTGAGGATTTATACTTTTTGGCTTATATGGCAAGTTTCCATTTTCATCTTTTTTTACGTTGGCAAACTCGCAAATATTATTTGCGAACAATTTAAATAATGCTTAGACGATTAACTACGGCTCTTTTAAAAAAATTTGTTAGAAGCGATTATAAGCTCGATGACAGTTTAAGTGGCAAGGATATATTTATCATATTATCAGGAAAATTTAGTGCACTACTAAGAGGGTATACAATTAAATATGCCTTGGGCAGTTCAAAAGGTTTGTTTTTTTTGGGCCGAAGGTGCCGGATTAGACACAAATCGCATATCCATTTTGGCAGAACAATAAATATTGGGGATAACGTACATATTAATGGATTGTCAAAAGAGGGCCTTAGCAATTGGGAACAATGTGTCGATCCTGAGTAATACTATTATAGAAGGTACTGGCGTTATAAGGAATTTAGGAATTGGCATGGAAATCGGAAATAATGTTGGCATTGCCCAAAATTGCTTTATTCAGATAAGAGGTAAAGTAATCATCGGAAATGATGTCATCTTTGGCCCTAATGTGTCTGGCTTTCCGAAAATCACAATTTTTTGGATACTGAAAAACCGATCAGAGACCAGGGGAAACAAGAATTGGGGTTGTAATAGAAAATGGAGTTTGGATAGGAAGCGGCGCCATAATTTTAGACGGTGTCACTGTTGGAAATAATTCTATCATAGCTTCAGGGAGTGTAGTGAATAAAAATGTGGCACCCTACTCTATTGTCGGGGGAGTTCCTGCAAAACTTATAAAGTCAAGAAAATAAACTTTTAAATATAAATTAAAATTCATGAAAAAAATTTACATCGCCGGCTGCGGCGGTATGCTCGGAGAAGCCTTTTATGCCCAGTTTAAAAATGATTACAAAATAAAGTGTACTGATATTGACGCGAACGAAGAATGGCTTAGCTTGTTAGATTTTAGAGATTTTAATGCTTATAGGGAGGATGTAATTAATTTCGAGCCAGATTATCTGTTCCACCTTGGAGCTTTTACAGATCTCGAATATTGTGAACTCAATGTACAAGAAACCTACAGGACGAATACTCTTTCGGTTGAAAACGCCTGTTATATAGCTAATGAACTCGATATTCCATTACTTTATATTAGCACCGCCGGTATTTTTGATGGCCAGAAAGAATTGTATGACGATTGGGATGAACCTAATCCGTTGGGGCACTATGCAAGGTCAAAATATGCTGGCGAAAAATACGTCAAAGAAAACGTCAGAAAACATCTTGTCTGTCGCGCAGGATGGATGATGGGTGGAGGCCCTAAAAAAGATAAAAAATTCGTTCAAAAGTTGATGCAACAAATCAAGGACGGAAAATCGGAACTCTTTATTGTTAACGATAAGGACGGCACCCCTACGTTTACGCATGATTTTGCAAAAAATGTCAAAATATTAATTGAAAAAGAATTTTGGGGACTGTACAATATGGTTTGTGGAGGAGAAACCAGTAGGTTCGAAGTTGCTGAGGAAATTTTAAAGATTCTATCATTAGAAAATACAATTAAGATTACGCCGGTTAAATCAGATTATTTCAAAAAAATATATTTTGCAGAAAGGCCTGCATCTGAAAGATTAGCAAATTATAAACTATCATTGCGTGGCCTTAATCTTATGA
Source organism: uncultured Chitinophagaceae bacterium (assembly GCA_963706775.1). Lineage (GTDB taxonomy): Bacteria > Bacteroidota > Bacteroidia > Chitinophagales > Chitinophagaceae > Ginsengibacter. The sequence continues at coordinate 1,348,785 of CAVPNF010000005.1, read as the reverse complement.
AGGACTGGAAAATTGCATTACGGGAATACATCTCGCAATACTATCAAGATTACCTCGACTAATTATGAATAAATTACGCATCGCTGCTTTCGGTTTCAGATCCATTCCTCCCACCGACGGTGCGGCAGGTGCAGATAAGTTTGCTGTAGAATTATTACCGAGGCTCGTACACAGGGGGCATTCGGTAATTGCCTATAATAGGAACTACTCAAATGTTAGTCGCGAGCAATCAGAATATAAGGGCGTGAAAATCAAAACCTTTAAGACGACAAGTTTGAAAGGGTTTGACACCCTTTTGCATTCATTTAAGTGTACCTGGCACATTATTGTTCATAACACTGCTGATATTGTACATATTCAGAATGGCGGCAATAGCATTTGGGCATTGCCATTGAGGTTTTTCGGCAAAAAAGTTTTTATAAGTCAGGATGGAGTTGATTGGAAACGTGAAAAATGGCCATGGTATGGAAAATTATATCTTAAAATATCCTCGTACTTAACAGCGAAATTACCTAATCAGGTAATTTTTGATAATGTTATTGCCAAACGATTGTTTGAACAGAAGTTTAAGAAACAGTTTGAATTTATTCCTTTCGGCAGTGAAATAGACTCTGTGACTGAGGACGAATCCATTTTGAAAAAATATGGGCTTGAGAAAGGAGCATATTATTTGTTTGTAGGAAGGTTCATTCCGGATAAAGGACTGCATTACCTTATACCTGCATTCATTCAATCGAAGACTAAAAAGAAATTAGTTTTGGTCGGAGGCTCTCCTAACCCATCTGAATACCAACAAAAAATACAGCAATTAGCTAATGAAAAAGTCATTTTTGCTGGTTACGTTTATGGTGCCGATGTGAGCCGCCTTATGCTTAATTGTTATTGTTATATACAACCTTCGGATGTAGAGGGCCTATCTCCCGTCGTACTCACGGTTATGGGGTTGGGTGTCCCACTTATCATAAGCGATATTGAAGAAAATATATATGCTGTTCAGAATACCGCATTAAGATTCAGAAAATCAGATATCGATTCCTTAACAGAACAGCTCAATTATGCTGAAAATAATCACCAAAAGATTCTTGAACTGGCTGTTCTTGCTCAAAAAAGAGCTTTGCAAGAATTCAATTGGGAAAAAGTTACCGAAGATCACCTACTCCTCTTTCAAAAATTTCAAAAAAATAAAAGGAATTGAGCCGACAGTTTGAACGATACTTGCAAATAACTCTGGTTTTATTGGATTTAGTTGCTTTGAATCTGCTTTATTTATTCTGCCAGATTATTTTTAATGAAAAGATGGGTTTTCGGCTAATAAATGCCTACGTTCTTTATTGGGCAATATCAATTGTATCCTGGCTTTTGCTTTCGTTCTTTTTTAGAACCTACGCTGAAAAGAGAATTATGAGTTTTGAAGCTTTTACAAAGAGGACAGCACAGGTATACCTGCTTTGGATTATTTTCATCATGTTTTATCTGTTTTTTTCAAGAGAATTAAGCATTTCCCGGTTATTTATTGTTTCCACAATTATCAGTTTCGGATTCGGTTTACTTATTAGTAGATTCATTTATCTTGGAATTTATAAGTATTTTAGAAACAGCGATTTGATAGTAAAGAGGGTTATCATCCTTGGATATAATGACACGTCAAAAAAACTTGCAAAATATTTTGAAGAAGATGGCATCAATACCCAATTGATGGGTTATATAGAAGATGAGAAAAATATAAATGAATTATCACATTATCCTGTATTATCGGATATTAGCGACACCTTAAAGGTTGCGAAGGAACTAAACATTCAGGAGATATTTTCCACTATATCTCCTGAACAGAATAATGATATCTATTCCCTGATGCATCAGTCGGAAAAAGAGTGCATTAGGTTTAAAATAGTGCCTAATTTTTCTTTATTTATTACCCGTGAAGTCCATATTGAATATTTTGGAGATATTCCCATTCTTTCATTGCGTAGTGAGCCCCTTGACGACGTTAGCAATAGAATCAAAAAGAGAGGCCTTGACGTAATGGTGAGTTCTTTAGCAATTATTTTCATTCTCTCATGGATGGTTCCAATCGTGGGATTTTTGGTATTTCTAGAGTCGGGATGGCCAATTTTCTTTAAACAATTACGTACGGGGAAAAACAAGAAAAATTTTTACTGCTGGAAATTTAGAAGCATGAAAACTAATGCCGATGCTAACCTAAAACAAGCTACTCAAGATGATGCCCGGATAACAAGGATTGGAAAATTTATTAGAAAAACAAGCCTTGATGAATTTCCGCAGTTTTTCAACGTGCTTCGCGGTGAAATGAGTTTGGTAGGACCACGTCCTCATATGGTAAAGCATACTTCCGATTATTCTAAGGTGGTAGATGAATATATGATTCGTCAATTTATTAAACCTGGTATTACAGGTTGGGCTCAGATAAATGGCTTTAGGGGAGAAATTACGAATCCGGAACAAATTAAAATGAGGGTAAACAAGGATCTATGGTATCTTGAAAACTGGACTTTATGGCTTGACATCCAGATTCTATTTCTTACGGTATACCACGTTTTTAGAGGAGATAAAAATGCTTATTAATTTTTATACACCAGCTACTGGAACCTGTTAGAAATGCCAAGATTTTTCTAATATGGTACTCCGCCATCACGGTCAGGGCCAATCGTTTACTATCTGACTAACGATTGGGCCGCCCGATTTAATTCAGTACGGAGTGTTCAGTACTTCTATCAGCAGAATTCATCTGAATTACCTGCAAAATATCAATAAATATGGAACAAGACCAAATAATTAAAGGATTAAATAAGATTTTCATTGAGGTATTTGACGACCGATCGATTATCTTAAATGAAAATACCACAACTGCTGATATTGAAGCATGGGATTCATTAAATCATATTCAAATGATAACCGCAGTAGAAAAATATTATAAAATTCATTTTAAGCTCAACGATCTTCTTAATTTCAAAGATGTGGGCGATTTGTGTAGAGGAATTCAGGCTAATCTGAAATAAATTCCGGCGCTGAAACGCTTTCGCACCGCTCGCTTTTCGGTCACATTCTTATTTTTCGGTGATTCTTAAACATCACTAAATAAATAGTTCTAAAATGGAATTGTAAATGCTATTTACATCTATAATATACTTCTTATTTTTAGCGTGCGTTCTTTTACTCTATTATATAATTCCGCCGAAATATCGGAATTATCTTCTAATAGCAGCAAGTGCCTTCTTCTATATGTATGCCGATATGGGATATATAGTCATCATCATATTTCTAATCATAGCAAATTATCTTTTAGGAATTCAGCTTCAGAAAACGACCGAAAAAAAAATGAGAGCGAGATATTTGCAACTTGCTTTGCTGGTGAATATTGGAACACTCGTTTTTTTTAAATATTGGAATTTTCTCATAGAAAATATTTTCGGACTCTTCGGATCGTTCCATTCAACCCACTCCATTCCTCTCCTGGAGATTGCTTTGCCACTTGGATTATCGTATTATATTTTCCAAATGATTGGCTATGTTATCGATGTCTATCGAGGTTCTCAAAAAGCAGAAGAGAATATCTATAATTTTAGCCTTTTTACTTTGTTTTTCCCAAAATTATTGGTTGGTCCAATTGAACGGGCTAATCATTTTTTGCCGCAAATAAGAAAGCAAATTTATTTTAACAAAGAAGACCTTATTGAAGGTGGGAAACGCATTGCGTGGGGATTATTTAAAAAACTTGTAGTTGCTAATAGGATCGCTATTTATCAATCTGCTGTTATGTCGAGTTTACCAAGCCAAAGTGGATCTACAATATTATTTGCTACCATCCTTTACACATTCCAGGTATATGCTGATTTTTCCGGTTATACGGATATTGCCATTGGAACCGCACGATTATTTGGATTTAATTTAATTGAGAATTTTAAACGCCCATTATTTGCAAAAAGCATAAGTGATTTCTGGAGACGTTGGCATATTTCTCTTTCTTCCTGGGTTAATGACTATATTTTTAACCCCATTGCATTGAAACGCCGATCCTGGGGCAATTGGGGTGTATTCTATGCACTGAGCATAAGTTTTCTCGTAATTGGAATATGGCATGGCGCTTCATGGAACTATGTGGTATTTGGTTTATTGCAAGCTGCGGCTCTCATTTACGAAACTTCAACCAAGCGTTTAAGAAAGAAAATCTCCCAAAAAATAAATCCATCCATCCACCAAAGTGCTAGCATCATATTGACTTTTTCGTTTGTAACCTTTTCTCTTATTATATTCCGGTCGGAAACTTTTAACGAAGGAATGTATATTATTACTGGTATGTTCTCGAAAACTGGGCCCCTGTTTTATGATAACCCTTCGACCCTGCTGTTTATGCTCTTAGGTTGTTTAACCATCTTGGTGTACGATCTCCAACAAGAGTTTACGGTAATCCAATTTTCTCTTTTTTCCGATAAGGCCTGGCTACCCAAACAAATAGCTTATGCTATTTTGTTGATTTCCGTTTTGGTGGCCGGCGTTTTTGATGGAGGGCAATTCATATATTTTTCATTCTAATTCTGTAGTCGATAAAAATGATATTCGTCAATAAAATAAGAAAAAAAAAACTTGGCCCTTTTGTACTGAGAATTTTACTATTCATTTTCATCTTGTTTTTATTCGATTTCACTGTGGGTAAAATCTTAAGACATTTTTATTATAAACAAAGTTCCGGCTTACTTTATCGTACCACTTATTCCATGGACAGTACCAGAGCCGAAATATTAATTTTTGGATCTTCCACTGCCAACCATCATTATTATCCAGGTGCATTTGAGGATAGGCTTCACATGTCGGTTTATAATACAGGACGCGACGGGAACAGTATTTTTTATCATTATTCAGTTCTCCAAAGTATATTGGAGAGGTATACTCCTAAAATCGCTATCTTAGATTTTAACATTGGAGAATTCAGGCAAGATCAAAAAAGCTATGATCGAATATCTTCTCTATTGCCATATTATGAGGAGCACCCCGAACTAGGCCGAATTTTAGAATTAAAAAGTCCTTTCGAAAAATATAAACTGATATCAAAAATATATCCATTTAATTCGCAGCTATTTACAATCGCGGTTGGCAATACGGCTTTTAATAAAAGTAGAAGTAATATTATTGATGAAGACGGATACTTACCCCTTTCAAGAATATGGCGGGGAGGGACAACAAATAATTTTTCTAAATCTAGCTATGAATTAGACAGTAATAAAATATTTTTTTTTAAAGCTTTTATTGAAGACTGTTTAACCCATAAGGTAAAGCTGTATATTGTTAATTCGCCTCGATTAATTAAATATTCTTATGACGATACCTCAATAGCAATTGCGAAGGAAATTACAAATCAGCTCAACGTTCCGTTTTACGATTTCGCAAACGAAGAAGACTTTTTTGAGCATCCTCAAATATTTGCTGACACAATACATTTAAATGATACCGGCGCCAGAATATATTCAAATAAGGTAATCGATAAGATCATTAACAATAACAATGCACCCTAAATCAATCCATTTCAATTAAAAAATATTCTTCCACTAATTCTCGTATGCCCCGAAATAACAAGCTTAGTTTCTCAAAAAATATTCTTTTCCTCGACAATATCGAATCGGTAGCTTCAGCAATTGCTGGTAAATTAGAGGCAGGTATTCTCACTACGATCAAAAGAAAAGGGGCTATCATAGGAATAAGTGGAGGAATTGATTCATCAGTAAGTGCGGCTTTAGCTGTTGAAGCACTTGGCGCTGACAAGGTGATTGGAATATTACTTCCTGAAAAAGATTCAAGCGCTGATAGTAAAATGTTAGCTTTAAAATTAGCTCAGCAATTGGGCATACAAACAATTGAGGAAAACATCTCCGATGCACTGGAAGGTTTTGGATGTTACCGCCGCAGAGACGAGGCTGTTAGTTCGATATTTCCTGAGTATAATTCTGTGGATTATACTATGAAAATTGGTGTTAATCCAATAGGAATTAATCATAATTTGCCACCCATATTTTCTCTTACGATTGTTGACAAGAATGGAGTGACAAAGAATAAAATGCTTCCGCCAAAAGAATATCTTCAAATTGTGGCAGCTTCAAATTTTAAACAACGGTGCCGGATGTCCATGCTTTACTATCATGCAGAAAGAATGCATTTTGCCGTAATTGGAACCCCCAATAAACACGAAGTTGAACAAGGCTTTTTTGTGAAACACGGAGATGGCGGCGCTGATATAATGCCCATAGCCCATTTATATAAAACGCAGGTCTACCAACTTGCGGAATATTTAAGAATACCAAAGGAAATCCTCGAACGCACACCAACTTCTGATACTTATTCAGCGGAGCAGACTCAACAGGAATTCTTCTTTCAACTCCCGTTTCATGAAATGGACTTAATATGGTACGGTTATGAAAATGAGTATGACGCAGCCGAAGTTGGAAAAATACTTGGAAAAACGGAGACAGAGATTAAATCGATTTATAACAATTTCAACCGAAAACAAAAGACAACTGAATACCTAAGGATGCTGCCAATTAGGAATTTCTAAAATCACCTTTTTATTAATTTCAATGAACTTTTCAAAATTATCAGCCTAATGGTAGCAATTCCCCAGCGATTACTTGGAGAAGGCTTGTTAATTTCCGCCAAAAATAATCCCTCGAAAACAGTGATTATTTCCAGGGATGTGGAATATTCGTATGCTTTGTTAAAAGAAAGCGCTCATAAGCTCGCCAGCCATTTAATAAATTCAGGAATACGAAAAGGTGATCGCGTGGCTGTTTACATGGATAATTCCTGGCAGAGCATTGTTTCTATTTATGGAATAACACTTTCGGGAGCTGTCTTCATCGTTATCAGCCCTCAAACAAAAGCCGGCAAACTAAAGTATATCCTAGATGATTCGGAAACAAAAATCCTAATATCGGCATCAACGCTTAAAAATGAACTTTCAAAAGCCCTTGAAGAGATTAATGGAATCAGCCAAATGATTGTTACCGGTCCAATGGATCAAGTAAAAAAGTATCCACATTTTGAGCTGGTCGATTTCGAAAATGCTATCTCAACAGAATATTCACAACATCATTTTCCCAATATCATTCCAAACGACCTGGCGGCTTTGATCTACACTTCCGGAAGCACCGGCTTCCCAAAAGGAGTGATGATGACGCATCAGTCAATGGTCTTCACTACCTGGAGTTTAATTGAATATTTGAGATTATCATCACAAGACCGGATTATTCTATTGCTTCCCTTGGCGTTTGACTATGGTTTATACCAGTTGCTTATGTCAGTTACAACCGGAGGCACATTAATTGTGGAGCAGTCATTCGTTTTCGCAGCTTCCATTTACAAAAACATCAACAAATATCAGCCTACTGTATTCCCTGGAGTTCCCACCATTTACGCAATGATGATCGCTTCGGGCAAAGAAAATGGTCTAAACTTCCCTTGTATAAAAACAATAACAAACACAGCGGCTTTATTGCCGGCGGAATTCATCCCCGATCTGAAAAAGATATTTCCAAATGCCCTGATTTTTAAGATGTATGGATTAACAGAATGCAAAAGAGTTTGTTATCTCGAGCCAGAGTTAATAGACATCAAACCCACTTCAGTGGGTAAAGCGATTCCCGGCACTGAGGTCTTTCTGCTCACACCTGATGGTGATCCTGTTCCGGCAGATGAGCCGGGAATTTTACACATTCGTGGTCCTCATGTTATGTTGGGATATTTAAATAAAAAAGAGTTAAGTGATGAAATGCTTAAGAATGGAAAGTTACCGGGAGAAAAGATATTATGTTCCAATGATTGGTTTAAAATGGACGACGAGGGCTTTTTATACTTCCTCGGTAGAAATGATGATATCATAAAAACGCGAGGTGAAAAAGTAAGTCCTGTGGAAATTGAAAATATTATTTATAAAATACCCGGCGTTAAGGAAGTGGCAGTTATGGGTGTGCCAGATCCGATTATGGGAGAATCAGTAGTGGTATTTGTGACAACTCACGAAGCTAGTACGTTAACTGAAAAGGACATCCAAAGAACCTGTATGATTCACTTGGAACCCTTCATGATTCCCCAAAAAGTACTGTTCTTATCTGAGATGCCCAAGAGCACAAACCGAAAAATCGACAAAAAGGAACTTAAAAAATACTTAGAAGATGCCGCTGGCCAAGGCTGATATGATCCTTCAATTTGACAAATGGCTCAGTGCATGGAACAGTTATGACCTGAGTGGAGTTTTGGATTTTATGCATGAAGACATCGTCTTTGAAAACTGGGACGGAACAATTATTTCTGGAAAAGTTGCCCTTCAAAAAGCGTGGGCTCTTTGGTTCAGGCATCGCAACTTTAAATTTATACCGGAAGACTTATTTATAGATGAGCAGAAACAGAAAATCACATTTGCATGGATCCTTGAATGGCCATCGCTTGAACGAAAATTTTTAGGCCGAAATGAAATACGAAGGGGAATGGACATAATCGATTTAGCAGACGGAAAAATATATAAAAAAAACACATACTCTAAAACGGTCTTTAAGATAGATTCAGTACCCGTTAGAATGTCCGTTCACTAATTTTTGATCATTAACTGTTGCGACTCCCGGTTTAAAAGCCAACGAAGGAATGCATATCGACGATCATTTTAATGAAATAAAAAAGAACTTAGCTTTAAAACTTTCGTTCCTGAATGATAAGCCGGAAGAAACAATTGATTCAACAATTAAAGCATGCTGGCATTTAGCCTCAGGGAATCCAATGTCAGCAACAAAGGCTTCCGATCAGCCTCTTCCCGAACTAACTAAAATGCAAATAGCTACTTTAGATCAGTTGATAGAAAAAAGAATAGGCCAGGTGCCACTGGCTCATATTACCGGGAGGCAAAATTTCATGGGTATTGAATTTCTGTCTGATGAGAGGGCACTGATTCCACGAAAAGAAACGGAACTTTTAGGTAGAAAGGCACTCGAAATTTCGTATACATTAGCGAAAGAAAAAGAAAAGGTCCGTATTATGGACATCTGCTGCGGAGCAGGAAACCTAGGTTTAGCGGTGGCTTTTTACAATCAAAATACAACGATTGTTGCTACAGATTTATCGCAGGAAGCAGTTGATCTTACAGATAATAACATCTCATTTTTAAATCTTAATCATCGCTTAAAAGTAAAGCAGGGCAATTTGTTTTCAGCTTTTGAAAAAGAGGAATACTTTGGAACCATTGATGTAATCATTTGCAATCCGCCCTATATATCCAGTGCGAAAGTTGCAAAGATGGATGCAGAAATTGCTGATCACGAACCGGCTTTAGCCTTTGACGGCGGCATGTTTGGAACAAAAATTATTCAACGACTGATTATGGAAGCACCACGGTTTTTAACCGATGCGGGATGGTTAGTATTTGAAGTTGGCGTCGGGCAGGGTGAATTCATCATGCGATTATGCCAGGGCTCAGGAAACTTTAAAAACATTGAACCTATTTTAGATGAAATAGGAAACATTAGAGTCATTGCTGTTCAAAATAAATAGATTTTTTTAAAGTCCTATGCCGCGGGTACAACCTTTAAAATCTCATGTAGTAGAAAGTATTAACCCCGGAATAGAATAAATAGATGAGGCACATGAGAGCCAGGTAACCCGCCCAACGGAGCCACAAGGGTTGTCGCAAAAAAATCGACGTCACATCTTTACCCTTTTCATTTAAAATTTCCACAATAAAAAGGGCAGCAAACGCACCTAAAGCAAAAAGAAATTTAGGCTGATTTTTTATAAAATCAACTTCACTGCTTTCATATCTAAGGCCGGAAAATAAATGGGAGATAAAATACCAGGCGTCTTCAACTGTTTTGGAAAAGAAAAAAACCATAGATAAGGACATAAAAATAAATACCGTTATTCTACTCAAGGCGTTCACGGTAGATTTGGAAAACCTGGCAGCAAATTTTAACCGGTATTTCTTTGTATGAAACTCATACACGATAGCCGCTCCCTGGAGAACGCCGAGTATTACAAAGGTCCCGTTGGCCCCGTGCCAAATCCCTACAATAAAAAACGTAAGAAATATTCCAGCAATCACTGCCTGATTTCCAAATCGCCTATATTTAACAATGAAGGGATTATAAATAAAATCATTGCACCAGGAAGATAGGGAAATATGCCATCTTCTCCAAAAATCAGAGATATTCCTGGCAAGAAAAGGCCGATTGAAATTATCAGCCAGATTAATTCCAAAGATCTTCGCAACTCCTAATGCCATATCAGTGTAACCCGAAAAATCGCAATAAATATAAATCGTTTGAACAATCAATATAATGATAAGCCCAATACCCGAAAATTGATGAACGTTGTTGTATACATCCGAGACGGGGCCATACAAATTATCTGCAATCACAATTTTCTTAAACAATCCCCAAAGGAATAATCGAGATCCAGCGTAAACATTATTTCGATCAAATTTTGCTGGGTTATTCAATTGAGGCAAAAAATGATTCGAGCGCGCTACCGGGCCTGACAAGAATTTGGGGAAAAATAATAAATAGGTGGCGAATACTCCGAAATTATGTTCTGCTTTTTCACTTCCGCGGTCGATCCGTATCAGGTATCCCAGCGACTGAAATGTATAATATGAAATACCGATTGGCATCATCACGGACATATAAGGAGTATAGGAATAAATACCAGAAGAAAAAAGCGTGTTGAAACCGCCAAAAAATGAATTGAAATATTTAAAGAAGACGAGGATCCCTACATCTAAAAAAATGCTAAACCAAAATAATTTTGATTTAAGGTTTTGATTGCCGACGGATTTTTCTAAAAGGATGCCTAAGAAATAATTCAAAACAGCGAAAAGAAGCGAAAAGATAGCAACATTTATAGAAAAGAAGCCAATAAAAATAATGCTAGACACCAATAAAAAAGAGACTTTAAATTTCTTGCCAACCCCATAGTAAATCAGGAAACTAAAAACGAAAAATAAACCAGCGGCCAAAAGAAATTCCATACCTAATCATTTTTGTAAATGTATCGGTTCCTTTTTAAAAATCTCCAACACAAATAAGGTTAATAATTATTTATCAGGAAACTTTTTGGATTAGAAAATATTACCGGGCATACCGAATTGATCGGAATCAATTTAAACTGAATAATCCGAAAAACTTTTACATAACTTCTACATCAATACCCCAAATAAAGCAATTTTAAAATGGAAACAACAACCGACATCAAAGAAAAGATCAGGCAGTACGTCGTTGAAACAACTTACGCATCTCCCGAACAGATCAACGACGAATCACTCATCTTCACTGAGGGCATATTCGATTCAATGGGATTCATTATGCTGATCAATTTCATTGAAGAAACATTTAGCATAAAAGCGAAAGATTCAGAATTGCTGGAAGATAATTTTGAATCGATCAATGCTATCGCTGGCTTTGTAAAAAACAAACTTCAGTAAAGATGTGCGGCATTGCCGGAATATATAACTACCATTCCCACACGGAACCGTCTCAGGAGCTAAGCGTTAAAAAAATGCTTTCCGTAATCCGTCACAGAGGCCCGGATGAAAGTGGTATATATCTTGGCGAGCATATGGGAATTGGCAGTGTTCGTTTAAGCATCATTGATGTTGCATCCGGCCAACAACCTATGCCTGATGAATCCGAAAATTACTGGATAGTTTATAATGGCGAAATTTTCAACTACAAGGAATTAAGGGTTGAAATTGAAAAAAAAGGTATCACGCTTAAAACGCATAGCGACACAGAAGTGGTGGTTCAAATGTATGCCATGTATGGTCACGAATGCCTTCGATATTTCAATGGCCAATTTGCTTTTTGCATCTGGAATAAGAAGAAGAAGGAATTTTTTCTTGCTCGCGACAGAGTAGGGATACGCCCGTTATTTTACTGGGCACAAAACAATGCATTTGCTTTCTGTTCAGAAATAAAAGGGTTGTTTACTCTTGACAAAGTAGAAAAAGCAATAGATCCCGAAAGCCTCGCGCAAATTTTTACTTACTGGACCACGCTTTCTCCAAACACCTCCTTTGAGAAGATTTATGAGCTACCGCCTGGTCATTATATGACGGTAAGTTCTTCTAAAATTCAAATTGAAAAATACTGGAGCCTTGATTTTCATAAAAATGAAATATATAATTGCTGCAATGTTTCCGACACCATTGAAGAATTCACCCATTTACTGAAGGACGCTGTAAGAATACGACTGAGAGCCGATGTTCCAGTGGGTGCCTATTTAAGCGGTGGATTAGATTCCAGCGTGACCACATCTCTAATTCACGAGATCGATCCGAATATTTTAAACACCTTTTCTATCGGATTTAAAGACAAAACATTTGACGAATCCTCCTTTCAGTTAGAATCAGCAAAATATTTCAATACGAATCACACAGCGTTCGAATGTTCATCAGCGGATATAGCAGAACAATTTGCTGAGACGGTTTGGCATGCGGAATCTCCCATTTTAAGGACCGCACCCACACCTATGTTTTTGCTGTCGAAAAAAGTGCGTGACCGAAATATTAAAGTCGTAATTACGGGAGAGGGTGCCGATGAATTCCTTGGCGGTTATAACATTTTCAAGGAATCAAAAATCAGAAGATTTTGGGCAAAAGAGCCAAACTCTGCCATCCGTCCTAAACTATTGTCGCGGTTATATACTTATCTACCGTCAATAAAGGATTCCAATAACATAGCTTCTAAAATGTTTTTTGGCTACAAGCTTACCGAAACGGATGATCCGCTTTATTCACATTTACTGCGCTGGCATAACACATCACGCATCAAAGCCTTTTTTTCAGACGACATCTCTGCCAAACTGAAAAGTTACGATCCGAATGACGCTCTTTATTCTTCGCTTCCAGCTGCTTTTACAAAATGGAGCGATCTTGCAAAATCCCAATATCTTGAAGCTACTATTTTTATGTCGGGATACCTTCTTTCTTCGCAGGGCGACCGGATGGCTATGGGGCACTCTGTCGAAGGACGTTATCCTTTCCTCGATTACCGTGTTATTGAATTTTGCGGTAAACTTCCCGATCATCTCAAACTAAACTGCCTTAACGAAAAGTTTTTACTGAAGAAAATGAGCTCGGGCCGAATTCCTGCAACGATTACAAAAAGGACCAAGCAACCCTATCGCGCTCCCATCGCAAGCAGCTTTTTTGATATAGCCGCGCCTGCATATATTGCCGAGATTCTTTCTGAAGATAATTTGAAATATTTTGGAATATTTAATTCTGCAAAGGTTAAATCCCTGATTAATAAGATTTCAATTCAGAAAACTATTTCAGAAGTGGACCAGATGGCTATTGCCGGGATACTCTCGACACAACTCCTTCATAAAATGTTTGTACTCGATAAAATAATCCCACCCTTAAATAACCTGGCCAATCTAAAAATCATTGTAGAATCAGAATCTACCGTCGTACATCCTTGATTTGGCAGTGATGCCATAAAAACATTCCGGAACACACTGACTAATCCTTCGTTCATAAAAATCCGGTAAAAACTACATTTTGACTTATTTAACCATCCTCCACTAATCCACATCCTTTACACAAGCAACTTTTCCTATTGTCCATAAAAAAAAATTTAAAGACAACAGTCAGATAAGCTAAAATATAGATTTTTGCTTTTCCCGGCATACTTTATATTTGGATTAATTCGTTACTTGTTTTTTAAATTGCAAAAGCTTTTTATTTGTTCGAATTTTTACTAAATTCGCTGCTTACCAAATATCCTATCAAAGAAAACTATTAATACCCCTTTCCTAAAAACCCATCGGTTGATTCACCATCCTATATTGTTTCAAAAAAATAATGCTTTCTTTTCAATTTGGATTGGAATCCATTTATTTTTTCTGCTTGCTAAAATTGAAATATATGTGTGGTATTGTAGCATTAATTAATAAAACAGGGCAAACTGCCGATTCCAGACTTCTCGAAAAGATGGCCAATGCTATTCATCATCGTGGTCCCGATGAAAATGGCGTAATGGTGGACGGCCCAGTTGGATTTTTTCATAAAAGACTTTCGATTATTGATTTGGCTTCGGGTCAACAACCTATGGTTTTCAATAATTGTACCATTATTTTTAATGGAGAAATATATAATTATATTGAATTAAGAGAGGATTTAAAAAAGAAAGGTCATACATTTCACACGACGTCCGACACTGAAGTAATTCTACACCTGTACGCTGAGTATGGGGAAAATTTTGTGAACCTTCTCAACGGAATGTTTGCATTTATCATTTATGATAAAAATCAGAACCGCTTATTTATTGCAAGAGACCATTTTGGAATAAAGCCATTATATTGGTACCAGGACAACGAGATAATTGCCTTCGGAAGCGAAATCAAAGCCCTCTTAGTGCATCCGCGAATTAAGGCTGTTCCGGATACCAATAACCTGTACGAATACCTCACATTTCAATTTGTGATGGGCGAGTCTACCATGTTTCAAAATATTTCAAAAGTATTACCTGGGCATTGTATATCTGTCAACCTCGATACGTGGGAATTTAAAAACATAAAGTATTGGGAACCCAATTTTAAGGTAGATCAATTTCATACAGAAGAATATTTCATTGTAGAGCTACGGCATATTCTTGAAGAAACAATTTCCCAGCAACTTCGAAGCGATGTTCCACTCGGCACTTATCTCAGCGGAGGAATTGATTCTTCTCTTGTAACAATTATGGCGTCAAAGTTTTTAGATAAGCCAATCAAATCCTTTAGCGGCGGCTTTAATGAAGGTCCGGAATTTAATGAATTGGAATATGCAAGGATAGCCGCTAAGACTGCAAACGCAGAATTATTCGAGATTTTCCCTACAGAACAGGAGTTCATAGACATTCTTCCGACTTTGATTTATCATCTTGACGAGCCTGTGGCCGGGCCAGGGCTTTTTCCGCAATATATCGTTTCAAAATTTGCATCACAACATGTCAAAGTGATCCTGGGAGGACAAGGAGGCGATGAGATTTTCGGTGGTTATAGCCGATACATGGTGGCCTACCTCGAGCAGGCACTTAAAGGAGCGATCTTCCAATCCAATGAAGAAGATGAACACATTGTTTCTTTGGAATCGATTCTGCCCAATCTTCCCGCGCTTAAACAATATGTCCCGATGATGAAAAGCTTTTGGCAGCAGGGTTCATTTGAAGGAATGGATCACAGATACTATCACCTGATTAATAGAATGGGTTCTACCAAAGAATTTTTTCAGAAAGATTTTATAAACGAATGTGATTCCGGTGCAATATTTAATAAGTTTTCCGGTTATTTTAACGACCCGGCGACAAAAAGCTATTTCAATAAAATGACTCATTTTGACATGCTCGGAAGTCTTCCGGGTTTGTTGCAGGTGGAAGATCGGGTGAGCATGTCAGTCTCTATTGAATCAAGAGTTCCGCTTTTGGATAGAAGAATAGTGGATCTGGTGTCGGGCATGCCAGCGGGCATGAAATTCAAAGGTGGCGAAATGAAATATTTATTGAAAAAGACGATAAAGAATATCATGCCTCCGGAAATCATGCGACGCAAGGATAAGATGGGATTTCCGGTTCCGCTGCATCTCTGGTCAAAGAATAAAGCAAAAGGATTTATAATGGACACTCTTTTATCGAAGAAGGCAAAAGAAAGAAACATGATTGATACTGATCATGTAGAAAAATTAATAAGTTCCGAGCAGCCGTTCAGCCGGGGATTGTGGGGGCTTATTATCACTTGAGTTGTGGTACAATCAATTCATTGATAACTAAATCTATAACCCAAAATGTAGAAAATCTATATTTTTTTGAGACAAGAACTTTTATTATCATTCGTTAATAGAAAAATCATAGTGTCAAATAATTACCATTTTTAATTTTTACACTTAAACCTCAAACGATCATCATTAAATAAAATTTCAACATGGAAGTAAATTCAGCCCCTATTAATGTCGACAACTGGAAAATTGAAAAAATCGGAGTGATCGGGCCCGGAATCGTCGGTATGCCTATGGCCGCGATGCTGGCAAACGCAAAAATTAAAATTGGAACCGATCAGCCTGCAAAAGTTATTGTAGTTCAAAGAGATTCAGTGAATTCCGGCTGGAAAGTAGATGCTATTAATAGTGGTAAATCTGTAATCGGGGGTATCGAACCGGAACTTGACGATATCACTCACGCAGCGGTAGAAGCGGGCACACTTTCTGCCAGCGCTGATTTTTCAGTTCTATCTGATGCAGACGTTATATTGGTTTCTATCCAAACTGATAAAAATGAGGAAGGTTTTGAACCCGATTATGGCCCCATGTTTGGCGGACTGGAAAAACTTGCGGAAGCACTTAAAAAATAAGCCTGCATCAAAAATTCCATTGGTAATTTTTGAATCAACCCTAGCTCCTACCACCATGGACACTTTGTTCAGGGAACATTTCAAAAAATATGGTTTAGAAGAAGGAAAAGATATTCTTTTGGGAAACAGCCCGAATCGCGTTATGCCAGGGCGCTTGGTAGAAAGAATTCGTGACGCTGATAAACTTGCCGGAGGACTTCACCCGGAAACACCAAAGTTGATTGCAAAACTTTACAACCACATTGTTACCAATGGCGAGGTTTTCCAAACAAATAGCCTGACTGCAGAAATTGTAAAAACACTTGAAAATGCGTATCGTGATGTAAGAATCGCTTTTTCCACAGAAATTGTAAGATACTGCGATGAAAACAATATCGATTTTTATAAAGTAAGAGATAAAGTAAACAGCAAGTTATCGCAATCGGACAACGCCACGGCAGACCCCAATGCGGTTCCTAGCGGTGGTATTTTAATTCCTATGCTTGGAGTTGGAGGACATTGTCTTCCAAAAGATGGAATTTTGTTATGGTGGAGAAATTTCCAAAAAGGGAATGATTCCAGCAAAAGCCTGATTCTTGAATCCAGATTAATTAATGACGCCTCGCCGGTACATACTTTTAAACAGGCCGAAAAAGTTTTTGGAAATTTACACGATAAAAAAATTGCTTTGTTAGGGGTTGCCTACCGTTTTAATTCTGAAGATACACGCAACTCTCCTACCCTTACACTAGCAAATTATTTAAGGGATAACAAAGTAGATTACATCATGCATGATCCATATGTGAAAGAGAATGACCAGAATGTTTTGAGATTCAAGCAAGAGGATCACCTCACACATGATTTAAACAAGGCGCTGGAGTTTGCGGATTATGTTTTCATTTGCTCTGCACACAAAGAATATATCGATCATTTTGAAACGATTACTTCCAGGGAAAATATCAAGGGAATCATGGATGCATCCAATATTTACAATAGGCAACAATTTAATAATAATCCTGAAAGATATGCCGGGATTGGAAAAGGCGTAAACGAGCCTCAGGAAGATTTTGTTGATTTCGTTTACGAAAGTTTCCGGGCTATGGAAAAGGGATTAGGGCAGGAATTAATGGGCCTTGTTAACTTCTACAATGAGAACTATGCTTTCGATGAATACAATAAAGTCAAGTTTGAAGATGTTCAGCGACTGGCAAAAACCTGTTCTACCGGTTGTGAAATTGCCAATCCGGATTCGATTGAAAGAGTGCCGGAATACAATGGCTTTTCAAGTGTGCTTGCAAAAAAAGGATTTAAATAGGTGAACCAAAGCAACACAAATTATTTTTCGATTTATCAGCTATGACCGAACAAAAAACTTGGGCAATTATAGGCGGTGGAATCTTGGGGATGACGTTGGCGCTTCGGCTTTCCCAGAAAAGCCAAAAAGTAGTTATTTATGAATCCTCAGAAAAGCTTGGCGGACTTACGAGCTCATGGGAAATGGATGGCGTAACCTGGGATAAATTTTACCACGTTATCCTGATGTCTGATTTGAATACCCGGAAGATTTTGAAGGAGATCGGGCTGGAAGATGAACTTCGCTGGGTAGAAACCAAAACCGGTTTTTATTCGGAAGGGAAATTATATTCGATGTCAAATTTGATTGAGTTTTTCAAATTTCCTCCCATTAATCTCATCGATAAATTTAGATTGGGCCTCACTATTTTTGCCGCTTCAAAAATTCAAGATTGGGAGCGCCTTGAAGAAATACCAGTGGCGGATTGGTTAACAAAGTGGTCAGGTAAAAGAGTTTTTGAAAAAATATGGCTCCCGTTGCTAAAAGCTAAATTAGGAGAAAACTACAAAAACACTTCTGCAGCTTTCATCTGGTCGACGATCCAGCGAATGTATGCCGCCCGAAAAAGTGGATTGAAAAAAGAAATGTTTGGCTACGTAACAGGAGGCTATGAAAAAATAAATAGCCGGTTTGCTGACCATTTAAAAGAACTAGGGATAGATATCCAATACAATTCGAAAGTAAAATCTATCAGACAACTTTCAAATGAAAAAGTGGAAGTAGAGGTTAACAATTCTACGCAAATTTTTGACGAGGTGATTTCCACATTAGCATCAAAAGATTCTGTGGCAATTGCGCATGGTCTTACAAACGCTGAGGTAGAAAAGCATAATAACATCAAATATTTGGGTGTCATTTGTCCTTCAATCTTATTGAAAAAATCAATTTCTCCCTATTATGTAACCAACATTACGGATAGCTGGCCACCATTTACGGGCATCATTGAGATGACGGCGTTAATTGATAAAAATGAAGTGAATGGAAATCATCTTGTTTATCTGCCAAAATATGTAAACCCGAATGATGAGCTTTTTAACAAGAGTGATGATGAATTGCGGGAAATATTTTTAGGAGCACTTTTTAAAATGTATCCAACTCTCACTCAAGATGATCTTCATTTTTGGGGTGTTTCAAAAGCCCGGCTTGTGTTTGCGTTGCCCACGATAGATTATTCGAAAAAAGTACCTGGAGTGACGACATCATTAAAAAACTATTACATTATCAATTCCGCCCAAATCATAAATGGCACCCTCAATGTAAATGAAACCATACAGGTCGCGGAAAGTAAACTGAAGGAAATTTTAAATAATGGCTAAGAAAAAACCGATAGCAAGTATTTCTCTGGATCTGGATAACCAATGGACCTATATGAAAATCCATGGTGATGAAGGTTGGGATCAATATCCGTCTTATTTCAACATCTTCGTTCCTCACGTTTTAGATGTATTAGATGAACTGAATTTAAAAATAACCTTTTTCATTGTTGGAAAAGATACGGAATCTGAAGACAACAATAAGTACCTCAGAATGATAACAGAAAGAGGCCACGAAGTGGGCAATCATTCTTATCATCATGAATCGTGGCTGCAAACTTACAGTTATGAAAAAATAGAAAAGGAAATCAGGGAAGCCGAAGAAGCTATCGAAAAAGTCACCGGCCAGCGCACAACAGGATTTAGAGGGCCGGGATTTAGCTGGAGCAAAGACTTGCTAAAAGTACTTGAAAGCAGGGGCTATAAATTTGATGCTTCTACTTTACCAACTTACCTGGGGCCACTTGCCAGGATGTATTATTTCAAAAAATCTGATCTGTCAAAAGAAGAAAAAAAAGCGCGTAAAGAACTTTTTGGCAAATTCAGTGAAGGTTTCAGAAAGCTAAAACCTTATAAATGGAATTTGGGAGAAGGAAAAAGTATAACAGAAATACCGGTAACTACTATGCCGGTTTTCAAACTCCCTTTTCATTTAAGTTATTTAATTTACCTTGGAAATATTTCAATGCCTTTAATGAAACTGTACCTGAATACAGCAATAAGGATGTGCAAAATAACCAAACACCCATCAGTTTTCTTCTGCATCCGCTTGATCTTATTGGGGGCGATCAGATAACACAGCTCGCTTTTTTCCCGGGAATGAATGTGAGCAGCAGTAAAAAAGTAGAAGTATTTAAAAACGTAATTATGGCGCTATCCAAAAATTATGACATGGTTAATATGACGAAGCATCTTGCCTTTCGAAAGAAGAAAAAAAAGCGAGAAAAGAATTGTTCGGAAAATTTAGTGAAGGTTTTAGAAAATTAAAACCATATAAATGGGATTTAGGAAAAGGGAAAAGTATCACGGAAATACCGGTAACTACAATGCCTGTTTTTAAATTACCCTTCCACCTTAGCTATTTGATTTACCTGGGAAATATTTCAATGCCTTTGATGAAATTTTATCTAAACTCGGCCATAAGGATGTGTAAAATAACTAACACTCCGGTGAGTTTTCTATTGCATCCGCTGGATTTGATTGGTGGAGATCAGATTACGCAATTAGCGTTTTTTCCGGGGATGAATGTAAGCAGTGATAAGAAAGTGGAAGTATTTAAGAATGTTATTAATACGCTCTCTAAGAATTATGACATGGTGAATATGACGACGCATTCAGAAGAGATGGAAAAGAATGGAAAGATGAAGTATGAGACTATTTAATTTTTGAAAACGGCCTAAAAAAATAGATGGAAAGAATTTATGATCAATAATAAAATTATAACAGTAGTTCTTCCTGTCTTATAACGCCGAAAAAACTCTAGCGAAAACATATAATGAGATTCCATTCGACATCGTTGACAACGTCATATTAGTAGACGACAATAGCTATTCAACTTGCGAATCTTCTCGGAATTCAATATGTTTTACAACATGAAAAAAACAAGGGCTATGGCGGAAATCAGAAAACATGTTATAAAAAAGCGCTGGATATTCATTCTGATATAATTGTTATGCTGCATCCTGATTATCAATATACTCCAAAGCTAATTCATTCAATGTGCTTTCTAATAGCCAATGGAGTTTACGAAGTGGTTTTAGGGTCACGAATCCTTGGAAAGGGCGCGCTCAAAGGAGGAATGCCAAAATATAAATATCTGGCAAACCGTGCGCTTACTTTTTTCCAGAATACCTTATTAGGCCAAAAACTATCCGAATACCACACCGGGTATCGCGCATTTTCTGCTAAAGTGCTTAAAAGCATTAATTACGAAGCCAATTCTGATGATTTTATTTTTGATAATCAAATGATGGCTCAAATATTCGGTCAGGAATATGAAATTGCGGAAATCACCTGCCCTACGAAATATTTTGAAGAGGCCTCATCGAAATCTAAAAAGGAGCATTTATTACGATAGGAGTCCTTCAGGTATCTCTCAGATATAGGTTTGAAAAATGGGGCTTTTTTAGAAAAAATTTTCGAAAATATGTATCGCAGCCCATACTCTTTTCTCCAGAATCTTTCTAATAAAATCGTTCTTTAAAATCAAACATTTATTATGACATCGACTCAGGATTTTTTACAAAAAAACTTAAAAACTCCAATTGTAGCAATAATAATATTTATCTTTTCGGCGGCGATGCTCCTCTTCTTCCGAAAAGACCTTGAAGGTAAAGGTCTGTTCATGCTGATCGGGATAACACTTTCATATTATTCATATCTTAATATACATGATGAGCGTTTTAGACAGATTTCAAGAGGAATACTTATTGGACTATTTGCCATCCTCTTTCTATTATTGATCAGTCAAACAATTTTAGGAGCTAAATCAAATGAAGAGTTTGATTTTATGTGTTTTTATATGCAAGGGCAATTAGGCGTACATCACTTAAACTTTTATGACCCACATAGCTTCAGCATTCTTCTCGAGAATATAAACTACCATTTTACCTTTTCCAGGGTTTTCAAATCTGAGATACTGGACGTTGGTTTACTCTCACCCCCAATTACAATGTTATTTTTTGCTCCATTAGCTTCTATAGATTATCACACGTCGAAGGTTATTTTAGCGGTATTGACTTTCACTTTTATCATTGCAAATACCATTTTAGCAAATGTAGTCTTCGTTAAAAAGGGAAGATCCGTTTACTCTTTTTTTCTCATTTTTATTATAATTACGCTTGTACCGGGCACCCAATCAACAATAGGTTTTAATCAAACAAATTTTTTCCTACTATTTTTCCTGATTCTTACAATCCATAAAATAAATAAACCCATTTCCGGTTTTTATTTGGCGCTTTCTTTAATCATAAAACCCATTTCCGGGATTTTAATACTGTTTTTTATTGTTCAAAAAAAATGGAAACAGGTCGCCTACTTTGTAGCAACTGGAGCTGGCCTCCTATTGATAACAGGACTTATTTGGGGATTCCAAAATATTTTTGGCTTTATTCAATCTCCGCCGACCCTCAGGCTTCCTCAACAATTGTATATACAACATATAAATCAGTCTTTAATTGGTGTGTTAAATCGAAATCTTGAAATTTATGGGATAGCGCCCAAAATAACAAACGTATTCTATTATGGAAGCGCTATAATACTATTAGTGGGGACTTGTATTTCATCGATAAGGCTTAATAAAGTCAATAGCTATCTCGCCTTTTTCCCGTTTATTCTTTTCATGCTAATAGTTTATCCGAGTTCGCTGACTCACTATATGGTTTATTTTATTCCAATAATAATTTATTTTTTATTTTTAGCTTTTTATCCAAAATATGTCTTGACTGTATTATTAATCTCTTTAAGTTTCGCAGTCACTGATGTCTTTTTTACTTATATAATTCTATGGACTTCACTTCTTTGTTTAAGCATTTCATTTCCCACGCTAATGAGATTCCAACAAGCTTTGAACGAAACTAAAATTTAATAATTTAATACTCTTATTTAAAAATGAATTGTACTTTATGCCATAACAATAATACAGAAACTAAATTTCTTAAAAATGGGTACAGGATATTGTCGTGCAACACATGCAACCATTTATTTACAGACTTTGAGCCTACGGACGAAGATGTTCATCAAATTTATTCTGACGATTATTTCTTCAAAGGCGGTGCAGGATACGAAGATTATACTTTGGAAAAAAATATGTTGATAAAAAGGGGATCCTATTACGCGGCTAAAATAAAGAAATATATCACTGTCGGAAACGTTAGATGTCGGCGCAGCGGCTGGTTTCATCCTAAAAGGTTTTGAAAATAACGGGTGGGAAGGTATGGGTATCGAACCAAATCAACAAATGGTTGAATACGGCAAGAATGTTGTCGGCGTAAATATTAAACAGGGAACGATTGAAACTGTTGAATTAGAAGGTGGATTTGATTTAGTAGTATTGATACACGTTGTCGCACATATCTACGACTTACACAATGCATTGAAAAAATATATCACGTTTTAAAACCGGGAGGACATGTTCTTATTGAAACGTGGAACAAAGATAGTTTGACAGCACAAATATTCGGAACAAACTGGCACGAATACAGTCCGCCAGGTACATTGAACTATTTGAGTAAAAAAACGCTCGATAAATTAATGTTTGATAATAATTTTTCAAGCGTCGAACGGGGCACTCCAAAAAAAAGATCCATTCGGCGCACGCAAAATCGCTTATAAAGCATAAACTTCGCGAATCGCGGAGATTGACATGGATGGCAGGATTAACATGGTTGATTCCTAAGAATCTTATCCTTCCATATCCTTCAGAGGATTTGTTTTGGTCGCTATATAAAAGAATTTAAAAGAAATGTATGCAGGCAACAAATGATGAGAAACCTATAAAACCGCTTATATCAATAGCGCTTCCTTGCTATAATGAGGAAGTAATATTAAAATCAAATATTGGTACAGTCGTAAATTACTTAAAAAGTATAGATCATAAATACGACTGGGAAATAGTGATCATTAACGATGGGAGCAAAGACAACACAGGCCAGATTGCTGACGACTTGGCTACCCACAATGACAGAATCAGAGTCATTCATCACCCAATTAATCTCAACCTCGGAAACGCTTTAAAGACTGCATTTAAAAATGCAAAGGGATCCATAATTGTAGTTATGGATATTGACCTTAGCTATTCTGTTGATCATATTGAAGCGATGGTGGATAAATTAGTAGAAACCAACTCAGACATTGTAATTGCCTCACCTTACATGCCCGGTGGCAAAGTTACCGATGTTCCTTTTTTAAGGAAGCAAATGAGTCGCTGGGTCAATAGATTTATGAGGGTTGCGGCTCAGGACAAATATTACACTTTTACCGGCATGGTAAGAGCTTATAGACGGGATTTTATCCAAACCGTTAATCTTAAGACCAAAGACAACGAAATAAACCCGGAGATTCTTTATAAAGGAATGATTTTACGGGCAAGGATAGTTGAAATCCCTGCTCACCTTGACTGGACTGAACAAAATAAATTTAAGGGGAAGCGAACGTCAAGCATTAGAATGATCAGAGGATTTTTTTCCGGAATCATGTCGAGTTTTATTTTCCGTCCTTATATTTTTTTCCTGGCAATTGGCACCGTTTTGATGTTGCTTTCGATGTATGAATTGGTATGGCTGTTATTTGATACTTTATCAAAAATGTCACATCAACCTGGAATTGCACAACCATTTTCAGCAAGCCTCGCCATGCAGTTCAGGCGAAATCCTCAGTCCTTCGTAGTAGGCGGCGTAACCTTTATAGCAGCAATCCAATTCCTCAGCCTGGGATTTTTATCGCTTCAAAGTAAGCGGTATTTTGAAGAACTGTTTCATTTGGGAACATCTTTGAAAAAAAATGACACAATACAGCTGTGAAAGAGCTGTGAAAGGTATATGCCTCAAACGTAATGGATTTCTTCTTAAAATCAAAGTAGTAAATGAAAATTGAAAAAGATATTGGAAGGCGAAAAAACCCGTTTCTTCTTTTTTTACCATTTTTGGTTCTTTATATTCTTCTGATAATTACTTTCTCAGAAAACGAAAACCATGGAGATGAAATCAGGTACTTAACCTATGCTATGAATTTAATTCATGGTTATTATTCACCTCCTTATCCAAACATAGATTTAGGCAATGGCCCGGGATACTCGTTACTCATAGCTCCCTTCGTTGCGTTAAATCTGCCTTTTATTTTTATAAAGTTAATGAATGCTGTGTTTTACTATTTGTCAATAATTTTTATTTTCAAAGCATTACAACATATAGTTTCATTTAAATCGTCGATTATTTTTAGTTTAATATGGGCGCTCTATCCCAATTTCTACGAACAGATGCTTTACATTTTGCCTGAGATTCTGGCATCCTCGCTAATTCCTCTCATCATTTTTACTACGATAAAGGCTTTTAAAAGTGAGAATTTAAGAAAAGTCCGAAAATATTTGTTTATCGCAGGGTTCGCGTTTGGATTTCTCACTCTGATTAAACCGATTTTTGGATATGTATTAGTTTTTCTAATTGCAGGAATATTATTTCTATGGATTTTTAATAGAAAAAGTGTCAACTATAAAAATAGTATCGCAATATTATTAATTGCACTTATAACCAATTTACCTTACCTCACATATACCTATAAACTGACAGGAAAAATATTTTATTGGAGCTCCTTCGGAGGAAACAATTTATACTGGATGAGTAATCCCAATGAAGGAGAGTATGGAGATTGGATTGAATTCCCCGTATCACCAAATAAAAAGGACAGGGTGCCTGGTAGCGAAGTAGTCATTACCAAGCGACACCAGAATGATTTCGACGAAATTTTAAAAAATGAGGAAGTAAAAAGATCTAATATACAAAACGGCGTTACACAACCCAATTTAACAAAAGGAATAATTCAGGATGATTTGTTTAAAGAAATTGCGGTCAATAATATCAAATCTCATCCCATGAAATTTTTAGAAAATTGCATCAGTAATGCGGGAAGAATGTTTTTTAATTACCCTGCTTCTTACGTCCTTCAAAAACCGAGTACATTGCGCCGGCTGCCAATTAATGGAACTCTTATTATATTGTCGCTTTTTTGCCTTATTCCCACATTTCTAAATTGGCGAAAGATATTTTTCCCTGTCCGATTTTTTTTATTTTTTGCATTTCTTTATTTTGGAGGCAGTATTTTGGGAAGCGCCGATATAAGGATGTTTGTTATGGTGGTACCAATTTTGCTTATTTGGATAGCTTTCATTTTTGAAAGATGTGTAAAAATTAATCTCAAATTACAAAATTGACAAGCGCGAAGGGAAACACCCACTATCATGTCTCTATAATTTTCTTTCCAAAAGGTCATTGGGTAAAAATACCATTTTGATTTTTATAGAACTCCAGGTTTTTGAATCAATTGATTAGGGACAAAAACCCTTCCAGAGAGTAATTTTTTAATAACGAATTTAATGTGTAGTGATAATGCAGTTAAGTTTTAAAAGATCTTCCTTTTCATTTATTATCTATGATCTTTTTGATAACGACAAGTTTAGGACAATGTAGTCAATTCATTTGGTAAATCATTTGAAAGTCAAGATAGCATATTATCATTGCTCGCCTTTTTTTCGTTTGTAACCTTGACATGCGAACTACACGTTCCCTGATGGTAGTTTACGCATAAAAAAAGGATAGTAATGAAACTGCTTCATTACTATCCTCAAAATTCAAATCCTATTAAGATTTACGTCGAATTTTTTGTATCGTTTACCATTCTAGTTCAGCTGAGCAACATAGCGGTTACATCCTGAGCACCTTGATCGACTGCTTTTTCATCCCATCAAAGTACACGGTAATTACATAAGTTCCTTTCACCAGCTTACTCATATTAATCTGCTCTTTTACTTCGGCTGAAGAGGAAACGAACTCCTTCTTGTGAACATTTTTCCCGGACATGTCTGAAATAACAATCATTAAAGCAGTGTTGGGCCGACCCGCATTGATTTCCAGAGTGGTAATATCGTAAACGGGATTTGGATAGACCTTTAATGTATTTGATTCGGTGGCAAATCTTCCCAAGGCAACAGTTATTTTAACGGTATCTTTTCCTTTAGCGCCCTTATTATCAGTGACGGTCAACTCAAACTCGTATGTTCCTTCTTTTATATTACCAACCCGAGTAACCGCCTCCTGATCCGACAAAATGGAACCCTTTGACGGGCCGGACACCTGAGTCCACAAATAGGCTGAAATATTACCATCGCTGTCAGTACCACTTCCGTTTAAAATAACATAGTCTACCGGTGCGACCACAGTTGTATCGTTACCTGCCTTTGCTACAGGATTTAAGTTCGAACTCACAGTAACCGGTTCCCTATTCACAGTAATCTGAACAGAAGCCTTTCCTATAGCACCGTTGTTATCCGTCACTTGCAATTCAAAAATATAAACACCTTGAACCAGTCCTGACACGTCTGTTACCGGTGAGGATGCATTCACAATATTGAAGGCTGATGGACCCGAGATCTTTGTCCACAGATAAGAAGCAATCCTGCCATCTGTGTCGCTTCCACTACCTGAAAGTGTAACAATATTCGTTGGCAATGTTATAGACTTATCTGAACCTGCATTGGCCGTTGGAGCTACATTAGCTGCTGCATTCACCGTAATTGAAACCGTTGAAGTAGCGGTGGCGCCTTTATCATCTGCTACTTTTAATTGAAAAGTATAAACACCCTGAACTAACCCCGAAACGTCTGTTACCGGTGAGGATGCATTCACAATATTGAAGGCTGATGGACCCGAGATCTTTGTCCACAGATAAGAAGCAATCCTGCCATCTGTGTCGCTTCCACTACCTGAAAGTGTAACAATATTCGTTGGCAATGTTATAGACTTATCTGAACCTGCATTGGCCGTTGGAGCTACATTAGCTGCTGCACTCACCGTAATTGAAACCGTTGAAGTAGCGGTGGCGCCTTTATCATCTGCTACTTTTAATTGAAAAGTATAAACACCCTGAACTAACCCCGAAACGTCTGTTACCGGTGAGGATGCATTCACAATATTGAAGGCTGATGGACCCGAGATCTTTGTCCACAGATAAGAAGCAATCCTGCCATCTGTGTCGCTTCCACTACCTGAAAGTGTAACAATATTCGTTGGCAATGTTATAGACTTATCTGAACCTGCATTGGCCGTTGGAGCTACATTAGCTGCTGCATTCACCGTAATTGAAACCGTTGAAGTAGCGGTGGCGCCTTTATCATCTGCTACTTTTAATTGAAAAGTATAAACACCCTGAACTAACCCCGAAACGTCTGTTACCGGTGAGGATGCATTCACAATATTGAAGGCTGATGGACCCGAGATCTTTGTCCACAGATAAGAAGCAATCCTGCCATCTGTGTCGCTTCCACTACCTGAAAGTGTAACAATATTCGTTGGCAATGTTATAGACTTATCTGAACCTGCATTGGCCGTTGGAGCTACATTAGCTGCTGCATTCACCGTAATTGAAACCGTTGAAGTAGCGGTGGCGCCTTTATCATCTGCTACTTTTAATTGAAAAGTATAAACACCCTGAACTAACCCCGAAACGTCTGTTACCGGTGAGGATGCATTCACAATATTGAAGGCTGATGGACCCGAGATCTTTGTCCACAGATAAGAAGCAATCGTGCCATCTGTGTCGCTTCCACTACCTGAAAGTGTAACAATATTCGTTGGCAATGTTATAGACTTATCTGAACCTGCATTGGCCGTTGGAGCTACATTAGCTGCTGCATTCACCGTAATTGAAACCGTTGAAGTAGCGGTGGCGCCTTTATCATCTGCTACTTTTAATTGAAAAGTATAAACACCCTGAACTAACCCCGAAACGTCTGTTACCGGTGAGGATGCATTCACAATATTGAAGGCTGATGGACCCGAGATCTTTGTCCACAGATAAGAAGCAATCGTGCCATCTGTGTCGCTTCCACTACCTGAAAGTGTAACAATATTCGTTGGCAATGTTATAGACTTATCTGAACCTGCATTGGCCGTTGGAGCTACATTAGCTGCTGCATTCACCGTAATTGAAACCGTTGAAGTAGCGGTGGCGCCTTTATCATCTGCTACTTTTAATTGAAAAGTATAAACACCCTGAACTAACCCCGAAACGTCTGTTACCGGTAAGGATGCATTCACAATATTGAAGGCTGATGGACCCGAGATCTTTGTCCACAGATAAGAAGCAATCGTGCCATCTGTGTCGCTTCCACTACCTGAAAGTGTAACAATATTCGTTGGCAATGTTATAGACTTATCTGAACCTGCATTGGCCGTTGGAGCTACATTAGCTGCTGCATTCACCGTAATTGAAACCGTTGAAGTAGCGGTGGCGCCTTTATCATCTGCTACTTTTAATTGAAAAGTATAAACACCCTGAACTAACCCCGAAACGTCTGTTACCGGTGAGGATGCATTCACAATATTGAAGGCTGATGGACCCGAGATCTTTGTCCACAGATAAGAAGCAATCGTGCCATCTGTGTCGCTTCCACTACCTGAAAGTGTAACAATATTCGTTGGCAATGTTATAGACTTATCTGAACCTGCATTGGCCGTTGGAGCTACATTAGCTGCTGCATTCACCGTAATTGAAACCGTTGAAGTAGCGGTGGCGCCTTTATCATCTGCTACTTTTAATTGAAAAGTATAAACACCCTGAACTAACCCCGAAACGTCTGTTACCGGTAAGGATGCATTCACAATATTGAAGGCTGATGGACCCGAGATCTTTGTCCACAGATAAGAAGCAATCGTGCCATCTGTGTCGCTTCCACTACCTGAAAGTGTAACAATATTCGTTGGCAATGTTATAGACTTATCTGAACCTGCATTGGCCGTTGGAGCTACATTAGCTGCTGCATTCACCGTGACCTGCATGGTATCGGCGCCAGATATTCCGCTATCGTCTTTAGCTTCTAGTTTAAATAGATATATTCCCGAAGTAAGCCCAGATACCGTTGTTTTTGGCGAATTCGGATTGAGTATCGTACCTGCACCGCCGGAAATTTTTGTCCATTTGTAAGAAACAATTTGTCCATTACCACTAACACCTTCATCCGTTGCTGTTCCTGATAAATTCACAGATGAAATCGCGGTAGATTGGTCGACTCCTGCGTCAACCGTCGGCACTCCATTTATGATATAGATATCTGCGTTCAATGTTACTAATGAAACTTTTTTACCTCTTGCCAATGAATCGGGATTAACAAGTAACCTTCGATAATCATACAATCCTGTGAGTTTAGTATAGTCTTGCATCAGGGTTTTCCCTACTTTTCCGGTATTGTTATAATACTTTAAAACCCCATCTACTTCCACTTTCAGGAAAGCATCCTGACCTGGATATTTGTCGCCTTGCCTAAACGTCGTTTTCACGGTATGTGTTCTGTTCCAAAAGCTGTTCGTTGAACCTAAATTAACTGACAATGATCCAAGATTCACGCCTCCAAAAACAACTGAATCGCGTGCCAGTCCTACGCCATATCCACCACTCCCATCATCGCTTCCATGCATGCCTGATATCGCAGCCCTTCCCCAATCCGGCATGCCAATCGGATCCATATTATCATGCATTGATTGTGGAAAATAAAACTTTAAATACATCACATAAGTCTTTGCCGAATCGAACTTAAAATAATCGCCATAAGTAACCTGGCTTCTTGCATAAGTCAATCCTGTAACCG
The DNA here is from genome assembly GCA_963706775.1 of uncultured Chitinophagaceae bacterium. Classification (GTDB taxonomy): domain Bacteria; phylum Bacteroidota; class Bacteroidia; order Chitinophagales; family Chitinophagaceae; genus Ginsengibacter. The sequence goes on along the minus strand of CAVPNF010000005.1, from coordinate 1,318,415 downwards.
CTTTATTATCTCCCCAGGCATATCCATCTTCGAGAGTGGTGTAAAATTTGCCCCTAAGACTATCAATCATCATTGAATTTAACCGGCTTCTTTCAAGAAATAATTGCCGTACACCTTTTGCATCTCTAAAAAGTGAGTGCTTGTATCCGTTGGCATTTTCTTCATATCCTATATGATGCAGGGTATCATCTCTCATATTCACAAGGGCCACAAATCTCTCATCCTGAATAGGGAAATATCTGCCTAAAACACTATTTCTAGGTGGTAAATCATAATCAACAATGACTTTCATACTATCTTTAACAGTTACTCCCGAAATTGTAGCAGCCAATCGAAAATAAAATACACCCTGTGGCAATCCCACTACGGTGGTTACTTTCGAATTAGGAGCCGTAATAGATGCTCCGCTACTATAGTCTGTAGATATCTCTGTCCATTGAAAGGCATCGCCAACGCTTGAGCTTCCATCAAGTGTTACGGTCGAGGTTTCAGTCAGGTAAATTGTTTTGTCAGGACCGGCATTTGCGATCGGATTCTGATTATTGTTTCCAGCATCACTTAAATTTTTTGCATACAAATTTAAAGATGCGCCAATTATAAAAATTGGCAGCAAAATAAAGGTTTTCATAGGTTTTTCAGTAGCAAACGGATTTGCTATATAGGTTTCAGAGGTTAAGGTCCTTTGGATATGGACACAGGATTTATTGTAGAATACGGTTAGCTGGTATTCTTTGTATTTAAGACTCAATTAGATCACCCACTCGCTAGATTCCATTGTACCGGAATTTGAAACTTATGGGCAAAAACAAAATTGTTATATCAAAATCTTATTTGATTTCTAAAAAAAAGGTCTCGATTGGACTTCAATTGTGAATTGTTAAAGAAGCAAAACTTTAACGTTCCCGGCATGATGCCAGATGGGTGGATTAAATTTTTCATAGGTTTTCTAATTGCAAATTTGATTTGCATTTTCTAGGTTTCAGATTTATTCAGCAGGTAAACTGAATCAGGATTATTTGAGTCGATGAATTATTATCAACTCTTGGTTTATATAACGATCAAACATTCAAAATATTTTTCAATAGGCAGTACGTTTGAAAAAAATATTTTAAGAATAACGCAGGACTGGCTTATAATGCATCTCTTTCTTCTCAAGATATTTCTATAATGATTCGTGATGTAAAGTAATTTCTCACTTATATTTAGAAGTTGTTTACCTCACGCGAGCCAGTAAAATTTCCCTCTACTCCGTTCAAATCACATTGCAGATTTGATAAACATTTCCAGTACGATCTAAATCCTTACATCGCTTGTAAATAACTTTCAAGATTGACTGACGGTATCATTTAATGCGTATATTATAAACATTCTATGTCGTATGTCATAAAAATGATAAGTAGTGTCAAAATAGTTAGTGCTTTTTAATGCTTAATTCAAAGGCATTTTGAAAGTCTTTTGAAATCGATTTTGTCGGATTTTTCCAAATAAAAAGATAGAACTCTTGAAAGATTTCAGTGGAGCCCAAGTTTTAAAAATATGCGGCTCAAAAAATAACGATCGTTGGATAGTGACTTTTACTTTAAGGGACGAAAGTTTAAATGCCAACACGCTAAAGGCCTTGCCGCAATCGAATTAAACTGATTGTTAGTCTCAAATGTTTCTTAAATGTATCTTAAATCAGATATCTTTTTCCGTCTGTAAAGTCAGGCAAATCAATCTCCTTTTAATGATCAGCTTTTAAAATTCGTTTCGCTTACACTAGATTTAATCGTTTTTCATAATCAAATTAGAATATTTTAAGTACACTAAAGTTTTACAATCTTAATTGATTGATTCTCCACACCATCTATATGAGCGGTGACGATATAAATTCCTTTATCTAATTGCTTCAAACTAATTTTCTCTACGATATTCGGCAAACCAGCAACGAATTGTTTTTTGTACACCAGCTTACCATTCATATCGGTTATTGTTATAACGACATTAGAATAAGGCTTACCGGAATTAAATTCGAGCGTTACTACATCGACAGCTGGATTAGGGTATCCTTTTAAACTATTTACGCGTGCGAAAGGATTACTTGCAGCTGATATTGCGTTTACCGTAATGGTGTCTTTGCCTATACCCCCCTTAGAGTCCGTAGCCGTTAATTCAAATTGATAGGATCCTTCAAATAAATTAGTGATATCAGATTTTAGGCTATTACTTGATACGAAAAGCGCTTTTGAAGGACCCGATACCTGATTCCACTCGTAGCGATAATTATTAACATCATTCCCCATTACGCTTCCATTCAACATGATGTTATTTGAGTCTAATACGATAGTAGTATCATTACCTGCATAAACAACAGGAGTATTGGTTGCAGGGGCCGATGACATCGTAGCAGCCTGAAGCCTACTGGAAGAATTCCGGGTCAGGGCACCTTTATTCACCGTTATTGTTAAATCAGCGTACGCTGTGGCTCCCTGATCATCGGTAACTCTTAAATTAAATACATAGACGCCTTCCGTTAAACCACTCGCACCTGATTGGGCAACATTAGCGTCGGTAATATATCCGTCAGCCGGCCCTGATTTTTTTGTCCACAAGTAAGATACAATCTTTCCATCAGCATCGCTTCCCTTACCAGTAAGAACAATGCTATTTTTCGGAAGATCAATAGAACGATCAGATCCTACACTTGCTACAGGTGGAATATTAGGAATTGTAGCTGTCAACGCTGATGTCACGTTAACGTTTAAAATTGCGCTTCCGGTAGCTCCATTATCATCAGTAACTGTCAATTTAAATTGGTAGTCTCCTGCAACCAGACCACTTGCGCCGGATTGGCCAACATTTGGATCTATAATGTATCCCGAGGCCGGACCCGATATCTTAGACCATTGATAGGATATAATGACGCCATCGACATCGGTGCCTTTTCCAGGCAAAACAATGCTATTCTTAGGAAGTGCAAGACTTCGATCGGCACCCACGCTCGCTACAGGAGGAATATTGGGAACATTCGTTGAAGAAGAGGAAGTGACCGTTACCCTTAAGACCGAACTTGCTGTTGCTCCCTGATTATCGGTAACTTTTAACTGAAACTCATAAGTACCGGCTACCAAATTGGTTGCTCCTGATTGCGCTACAGTGGGATCGGTTACATTTCCAACTGATGGTCCCGAGATTTTCGTCCAAAGATAGGAGACCACGCGACCATCGGTATCGCTTGCCGACCCAGGAAGAACTAGGCTATTTTTTGGAAGTTGAATAGTCCGATCTGCGCCCACACTAACGACCGGGGGAACATTCTGAGTGTTTGAAGAGTTGTCCGCTGACACGGTAACTTTCATAACAGCCGTTCCAGTAGCCCCTTTGTCATCCGTCACTGTTAGTTGAAACTCATAGACTCCGCTAACGAGAGAATTAACCCCTGCCTTGGCAGATGAAGTATTTGTTAAATTACCCGCAGAAGGCCCGGACTTTTTTTCCCACAAATAGGACGCAATTTTTCCGTCCTGATCGGTTCCGCTGCCCTCAAGGCTCACACTATTTGTTGGAAGTTGAATCGAAATGTCAGAACCAGCATCTGCCACGGGTGCGATATTACCAGTCTTCGCTCCAGCGCGAATGAGCACTGCAGACGAATAGGGCGCCAGAGTTATAGATCCGTCATAAGATTTATTTTTAACGTCAACATAATTGGCATCTAACGAGATTGTTTTAGAAGACGAAGAAGCATTATATTCAAATCTCAAATCATTCACATCCGTGATACTTTTGGGAGCAGCGTTTGAGTTAGCATCTCTCCCCGATAACACTTTCCATCCAGGTACACTTAGATAAGTTCTGATTGACAAAATTGCACTACTAGGATCAATTGGTTTTGCAAAATAGTTATTATCCGCAGTTCCAAAAGCAAGAACATCATTAAGGGCTGCCCCGGCCCCATAAGCAAACATCGCTACCTGATCCTTAGTTCGCGCAAAAAAAATGTTTTTTTGCATAGAAATGTTTCGAATTAAATAGTCCGGCCCTGATACCAATTCAATTCCACCTGTCGACCATGATTTACCACCGTTGTTAAAACAAGTATTGTTTGTAACAGTAATATTATTAGCACCATGAAGTTTGATTCCTATATTAACACAATTAGCGATTGAGTTATTCAAAATACTTATTCCAGTTCCATATGCGTCAATCATAATTCCCGAAGCATCGCTAGCTGCAGGATCTGACGTTCCTCCCCCGGCTCCGATTGCATTTAAGATAATGTTTCCGTCAATCACGCTGCCTATCGCAAGATTTTTGCTTGCCATTGCGATCCCTGCGCCATCATCTCTGATAAAACAAAAGTTGCTCACAAAATTATTTTTGACAATCGAGTTTTTACCGCTAAATCTAATGCCGAGATATCCTACGGTGTCAATCTGATTGTTTTGAATAACGGGATTATCGCCGTAAGAAATGATAGCGCCTGAAACCACGTTCTTTTGCATGCCCTCAAGCATGTTAATATTTTTAAAAGAATTAGATGTGATTACGCTGTTGATCTCAGATGCCATGACTCCAAGTGAATTTGAATAGGAGATGCTATTTCCGGTGATCGTTGTGTAGGCCATCTGTGATACAATGGCTTCTTCGCCTGTAAAAGAGATTGAACAGTTTTGTATGTTCACATTCGTACCATAATTAAGGCAGCTCAATGCATTTGAATTGGCACCTTCAAAACTTAGATTATCAAATACGAGGTAACTTTGCCGGTTGATGGAGACAAGGTTTTCCACGGTAGCAATCTGTACATTTTTCGGACTTGAGGTGCTATAAATTCTTAATTTTTTTGTTGAAGGATTATAATACCACTCAGAGTTCACATCTAATGTTCTTGGGTCATTTTGTATAAAAAATCCAAAGCCGTCCTGTGGAGTATCAACAGCTGGATCTTTATAATACAATGTATTTCCGGATTGACTCGAAACGGTTCCTTTTTCCCAAGCCCACCGTTGCTTACGCATAACAATTCCTGCGCCTGCCCAATTTGTGGACCCTAATCCATCCCCAACAATAGAAGAATTTCCAGAATGTGATTTAATAGTCAAGTACCCTGTATTAATTCCTGTACTATTTGGGTACCTTCCCATTGCTGTATTCACACCATTGATTACAACTATGTTGCAACTTGACAATGTAGAAACTGCGCTTCTGCTTTCCCAAATATTTTCTCCTAAATTTGTCCATGAACTTACCGTCGTAAAACCAGTGATGACAGGTTTGTTGCCCGAACCGTAGGCACTTATCGTAATCGGAGCGCCAGACGAACCACTTTTTGTAACAATTATACTTCCGTAAAAAATATCGCCGCGATTTAGATAGATATTATCGCCAGCCTTAAATGAAGAAAAAGCCGAATTCACTTTATTCAGCGTTTTCCATGGCGAAGAAGTGGACGTACCGTTATTATTGTCATTTCCGCTTGCGGATACATAGTAATTCGTGGCGCTTGCCTGAATAGTAAAGACAAGCATTGCTAAGAGTAGAGCTACCTTCATGGTTTTAGATGGATTTAGATTATCAAAAATGTACAAAAGCTATTCTATTTTTAAAAAATTTTAGGCTGTTTGATGATAAGAGCCTTAATATTGGATTATGTTTTCAAATTGCTACCTAAACAGTTAATATTGTTTTCGCCGTCTCAGTTTTGATACGCCTTTAAAATAATTTAACGTCTTAATTTGTCAAATTTTATGCCAAAGGATAGTTTTCAGCTTAAAGTGTGGATATTTTTTCTCAAACTTCCCCAATTAATAAAAATCTAGGAGGGTAAAAGAATGGGAATCAACTTTTTAACGACAATAATAATTATGTAAAAAAATTGAAGAGATTTTCCCTATTAAAAATGATATTCGAAAATTTGCTACCTAATCAGTTGAAAGTTCATTTTTTGAAGAAAAATGCAAGGCCGCGTTATTAAATTTTGGAGGAAAGAGAAGATGGAATTGAAAAATAGTGTATCGGGGAGCGGACTTGAACCGCCGACCTTCGGGTTATGAATCCGATGCTCTAACCAGCTGAGCTACCCCGACAAATTTATGGGCGGCGAAGATAATACATTCTTAAAAAAATACCATGCGAAAAATGGTTGATTTGGGATTATTTTGGTAAACTTCTGCCGGGATAAGCTGCCAATGCATTTTCCAGACAATCCATCGCTCCGTGAATGGCTTCCACATTTAGTACATATGCTAATCTTACTTCATTTTTACCTAATCCTACAGTTCCGTAAAAACCAGTCGCGGGCGCAAGCATGACGGTGGCGCCGTTAAAATTAAAAGATTCTAACAGCCATTGACAAAACAAATCGGAGTCGTCTATTGGAAGCGAGGCCATTGCATAAAACGCTCCGCCCGGATTCGGACAAAACACGCCTGGCATTTCATTCAGTCTTTTCACAAGTGCGTCTCTACGCAACTGGTATTCTGACTTAGTCTTTTTGAAATAGCCGGCAGGCAAGTCGACTGCGGCCTCACCTAAAATCTGGCCAAATTCAGGCGGACTTAATCGCGCCTGCGCAAATTTCAACGCCGTTTGCAATACTTGCGTGTTGTGAGTGATCAAAGCGCCAATTCTCGCTCCGCAAGCACTATAGCGCTTACTAATAGTATCCATTAGAATTACATGATCTTCAATACCCTCAAGCTGCATCGCACTGAAGTGTTCGCCTTCATAGCAAAATTCCCGGTAAGCTTCGTCTGAAAATAAATAAAGATTATGCTTTTTTACAATCGTTTTCAGCACTTCTAATTCTGCAGGGCTATATAAATAACCTGTTGGATTATTTGGGTTACAAATTACGATCGCCTTAGTTTTTGCAGTAATCACTTTTTCAAATTCTTCTATCGGCGGCAATGCGAATCCGGTGTCTATTGAAGAAGTAATTGGTTTTACTACTACACCAGCTTCCACAGCAAATCCATTATAATTAGCGTAAAAAGGTTCCGGAATGATTACTTCATCTCCTGCATTAAGGCAGGTCATAAAGCCAAAAAGGATTGCTTCACTTCCGCCCGTTGTGATAATGATTTCATTATGATCTACCCGGATGCCCACTGAGCCATAATATTCAACCAGCTTTTTCCTATAACTTTCATTACCGGCGCTGTGACTGTACTCCAATACTTTGAAAGTAGAATTTCGAACAGCATCCAGAATTTGCGGAGGTGTTTCAATGTCTGGCTGGCCAATATTCAAGTGATAAATCTTCACTCCTTTCTGGCGTGCCGCTTCGGCAAAAGGAACTAATTTTCGGATTGGAGACGCCGGCATTTCCCGGCCGCGATCGCTTATTGGTAACATGCTGCAAAGATAAGCGGTTCAAGATGCCATTTTAAAAATTCAGGATACCATTTGGCTAAAATCTGCGGTTTGAACATCATGAGATGGCTAAAATAGAAAACCTGCTATTTCTAGCAGGTTTTGTAGCACGTACGGGATTCCCTGCCTGACTGCGACAAGCAGGCAGGGAACCCATTATTCCTCCGCTCAAGCAAGGTGCTTTTTTAACCAGTTTTTTCCGGCGGTAGATTTAAGATATTTCTCTCTAATTCTTGCAGCGGCCCAATCAGAATGTGATTCTGTATAAATTATCTGCCAGGGAAGGTGAGCTTTCGTGTACCGGTTTTTTCCGGAATTATGTTCCTTTAATCTATTAACGGCATCTAAAGCCATTCCAACATAACTAGCCTTATCTTTTAAACTTAATAAAACATAAACTGTTACCATAAATAAAAAGCCTTGAAAATATAACTAATCAAGGCTTTGTTTTTATTATTTGGTAGCACGTACGGGATTCGAACCCGTGATTCCTCCGTGAAAGGGAGGCGTCTTAACCCCTTGACCAACGCGCCATTTTTTGTTAAGGGACCGCAAAGATAACCTTAGGCAGTATCGCTTCCAAATTTTTTATCTTCTAAAATAAATTTTCCGTTATTCAATTCCAATCATTCTATATTTTGAAAAATTAAAAGGCAAAAATCTACTTTTTCGCTTAGGAGATAATCTGGAACAAATACTTTCTGGCCTGTAGATAAGCGAAAATGTATATTTTGGCTTATCGGCATATTTGGTAAGGAAAAAAAATGAACAGAGAAAGCAACAACTTCAAGGTTGCACAATCACAAATATTCTTAATTGTTTAGGCGAAAGAAATTTCTTTAAAATTTGGGACAAGGAATTCCTTTGAAACCAGCCGGGCGTTTTATATAGATGACTGAAATCTCCATCCCTCCCCTGCTCTGTGAGCCCGATTTCAGACTTGAAGTATTTACATCGTAAGATGCGCCTATTCTTAATCCAGAAAATTCCAAACCGATATAAGGGATAATAGCGTCGTTGAAACGATACCATAATCCCCCATAAACATTCGATGGGTTGTCGCTTTCTGCGTCGATAGCTGCTGCCAATGCGCCCCCAATGACTGTTTCCGTTGCCTTATTTTGGATTTGATAGATACCGCTTGTATGCAAAACCAGGACGTCCGACACCGGAAAATATCCGCCGGCGCTTATGGTAGTTCTTGGGGCAATATTCCAATTACCCTTTTGCCCTGAAAAACTGTTGGACACAAAGCTTTCCTTAGGCCTGTTAATATGATACATCGATGCGCCAACGTAAAAATTATTTTTTTCATTTGTTGATGCAGAATATAACAGGCCCGCGTTTATGTCCAAATAATTGACGTTGAGGCTATTATTATTGTATACCTCTTGAGTGATGCCAGTAAATCCAAATGGCGTAAGCATATCTTCATAATACAGCTTACTTTGATCTAATCTTTTTTGCCCATAACTCCCCTGGAATCCAAGTCCAAGCTGCTGGAAACCGTTTTCATCCAAGGCTTTGTGATAGGAAGTCGACAGGCCGATATAATTATTGGTGAGAATGCCGCCGCCTGCTTTATCCGTCAATGCGAGAACTCCTATGCCCCAGGTATCATAATCAGGAAGCTTATCTTTTAAAATATCAAAATCGACGCTTAACGTTGATGTTGTATAAACATTATTGAAGGCGGGCCATTGATTTCGGTAATTTCCAGCTACACGCAACGTTCCATCGAACTTTCCGGTGAACGCAGGATTCAAGGTAAGAGGTGAAGAAAAAAATTGTGAGAAATGTGCATCCTGGGACTTTACTAATAGCGATAAACTTAGAAGAAGACTCAGGATAGCAGTGGCTTTTTTCATCTTTAAACAGTTCTGGTCTATAAAGGTAAGAGAATATTTGTTTTGGGAATTATTTTATTGCCGTTTGCTATTAACGTAAATATTATTCAATAATTACATCTGCACCTTCACTCCGTAAGCCAGATCGCCTGCATCTCCCAATCCGGGGACAATATATCCTTTGGCAGTCAATTCATCATCAATATCTCCGCACCAAATGAAAGCTTTTGGCTCAGCCCTTAACACATATTCAATGCCTACGGTGCATGCCAATGCGCATACAATATGAATTTCAGAAGGATTGCCTGCTTCGCGAATAAATTGAATTGCCTTTACCAGTGATGCCCCTGTGGCGAGCATCGGATCAGAAATAATCACCACCCGCTCTTCCATTTCCGGGCAGCTAATGTAATCCAAACTTATATCAAAACTTCCGTCTGAGTTGTGTCTGCGATAAGCACTGATAAACGCATTATCGGCCTTATCAAAATAGTTAAGCAATCCGTTATGCATTGTCAATCCGGCTCTAAGAATAGTGGCAACAACAGGTTGCTTGTCTAATACTTTGCAGGTTGATATGCCCAATGGCGTGGTTACCTCTTTTTCAACCCAAGATAATTGCTTACTAATTTCATAAGCACATACTTCAGCTATCTTTTCAAGATTTTTCCTAAAACGCTGGCGGTCGCATTGCACCTCTACATCTCTAATCTCACTCAACCAGTTACTAACCAGTGAATGCTTGTCGCTCAGATTGATTACCATACGTAGATTTTAAAAGTGAACCGATAAATAGTTAAAGTTATAATTTTGGACAAATCTAAATCCGATAATTATCGGAACCAAAATTAAAAAGATAATCAATTTATGATTTACAGAGCGATCGGTTTAATGAGCGGAAGTTCACTTGACGGGCTCGATATTGTTTTTGCAGAATTCCAGGAAAATGCCGGCCAATGGAATTTCGAAATACAATTTTCAGCCTGCGAATCGTATGAAGATAGCTGGGTTGAAAAGCTTAACAACGCAGTTTCTCTGCCAGCGAAGAATTATCTTTTGTTACATTCGGAATATGGCAAATATTTGGGAGAAAAAGTGAACCGTTTTATTAAAAAAAATAAAATTGAACACCAGGTAAATTTAATTTCCTCTCATGGTCATACGACTTTTCATTTGCCCGGGAAAAGGATGACGCATCAATTAGGTGATGGCGCGGCTATCGCTGCTGAAACCGGTCTCCCGGTCATTAGCGATCTGCGGGCACTGGACATTGCCTTTGGCGGACAGGGAGCGCCAATAGTGCCGCTTGGTGAAAAATTATTGTTTCCTGATCAGCGTTTCTTTTTAAATATCGGCGGCATTGCTAATATTTCTGTAATTGAGGAAAGCCAAAATATAGCTTTTGATGTTTCTTCTGCAAATGCTATTTTAAATAAATTAGCGGCTGAAAAAAATCTTGTCTTTGATGATGAAGGAAAAATAGCTTCTTCAGGAAAAATCAATAATGAATTGTTGGAAAAATTAAATTCGCTTGAATATTATTTTCTTCCCCATCCCAAATCATTGGCAAATACATTTGGAACAGATATCGTTTATCCGTTGATCAACGGTTGGAATTTAAATACAGAAGATTCTTTGTGCACCTATGTCGAACATATATGCATTCAAATAAAAAATTCGCTTCAACCGTTTTTCGTCAATTCGCATGCTCAGCAACTGATGATAACCGGTGGCGGGGCATTTAATACTTTTTTACTTGAAAGGCTTGCAAAAAATCTTGAAGAAATAAATTTTGAAATAGTAATTCCGGAAGACCATGTGATCAAATATAAAGAAGCATTGATCATGGCGTTGCTTGGAGTGTTGAGATGGAGGGAACAAAATACTGTTCTTTCTTCCGTCACTGGCGCTTCGAGAAATAGCATCGGCGGTGCGTTATGGCTGGGTACGGAGGCATAATATTTATCTAAAAAATTTTTTGGCAGGTTTACTTTCTATTTTGATTAATTTTCAATTTCAAAAGTTTAGACTTCATGAATAAAATATTTTTCGTTTTACTAACACCTGCTGTAATACTCTTTTCATGTAATTCTTCCGGTCAAAAAGATAAAGAATCTGAAAAGAAAAGCTATGAAGAGACAAAGGAAACCTTGCTTAAAAAAGAACAAAAAAACCCTTCTGATTTTTTGCTTGTAACAGGGAAGGACAAACGAAATATTTTGGGACAGACAGTTGTGAAAGGAATTCTTACCAATAAAGCCACCGTGGCTGTTTTTAAAGATGTGGATTTAAAATTATCTTTTTACAGCAAGACCCGCGCTTTACTGGAAACTGATAAAGAAACTATTTTTGAAATATTGCAGCCTGGAGAATCCAAAAATTTCAAGACAAAATATTTTGCCCCGAAAGGGACTGATAGTGTTGCCTTGCAGATCTTAGGCGCCAAAGTAATTACAGAAGCCGGCCAAAAATAATTTTAGAAAAACTACTTTTTCACTTACCTGGCTTATACTCCAACGTCAATTACACGAATAAAAAAAGGAGCGAGATCATTCTCACTCCTTAATGTTTTTTATTAATAATACAAATTATTCTTCTTCATCAAATGTCATCGCTTCTTTAGCAGTCATCAACATTTCATATTCTTCTTTACTGCCGACGATCATGTTTTCAAACTCTCTCAATCCTGTACCTGCCGGTATTGGATGCCCTGTAATTACATTCTCTTTCAGGCCAAGCATTGTATCTGTTTTTCCCTGGATAGCAGCGGATGACAAGACTTTAGTTGTTTCCTGGAATGATGCGGCAGATATCCAGCTTTGTGTACCTAAGGAAGCTTTCGTGATACCTTGTAGCAATGGTGAAGATGTTGCAGGCCTCGCATCGCGGAATTCAACTATCTTTTTATCTGCGCGGCGAAGTATAGAATTTTCTTCTCTCACTTCACGCAAGGTAACGATCTTGCCAGGGCGCATTTTAGTGCTATCGCCTGATTCAGTCACTACCTTTTTATCAAATATCCAGTCGTTCTCGATGTTAAAGTCAAACCTGTCTTCAGTATCTCCTTCAAGGAATTTAGTATCACCTGCGTCTTCAATATTCACCTTTCTCATCATCTGGCGCACGATCACTTCAATGTGCTTATCATTGATCTTCACACCCTGAAGACGATAAACCTCCTGGATTTCATTCACAACATATTCCTGAACTGCGAATGGACCTTTAATTGATAAGATATCTGCAGGAGCAATCTGGCCATCTGATAATGCGATACCTGCCTTGATAAAGTCGCCGTCTTGTGCAAGAATCTGGCGAGTCAGAGGAACTAAGTATTTTTTGATAACACCGTCTCTTGCTTCAACAATGATCTCGCGGTTTCCTCTCTTAATATTACCAAAAGAAACAACACCGTCGATCTCAGAAACCACTGCCGGATTTCCAGGATTTCTTGCTTCGAACAATTCTGTTACGCGAGGCAAACCACCCGTGATATCTCTTAATTTACCTAACACGCGTGGTATTTTCACAACGACCTGCCCTGCTTTTACTTCTTCTTCTTCGAGCATAGTAACGTGAGAACCTGCTGGTAGATTATACCCTTTGGTTTCCTTCTTTCCTTCGATTAAAAGCGATGGAATACGTGTCTTATCTTTAGTTTCAATAACCACTTTTTCTCTATGACCTGTCTGCTCATCAGCTTCTTCACGATAAGTAACACCTTCAATAATATTCTCGTATTTAATCTTTCCGTCAATTTCAGAAATAATTACATTGTTAAACGGATCCCATGTGCAGATCGCCTCACCCTTGGTAATCTTCTGGCCATCTTTCACACTTAGTGTAGCCCCATAAGGCACATTATTGGTTATTAATAAGCGATCATTCTTTACATCCATGATCCTTACCTCACCTGTACGGCCAATTACAATTTTTATTTTTTCACCTACGTTGTTGACAGCATCAACAGTGCGCAATCCGTCGAACTGGATCGTCCCGTCAAATTTGGCGCTCAATGTAGATTCAACAGAAGCCGAACCCGCCACACCACCCACGTGGAATGTACGCAAGGTTAACTGTGTTCCCGGCTCACCGATTGACTGAGCGGCAATGATCCCAACGGCATCACCCTTTTGTGCAGTGTACCCGGATGCAAGATTTTTGCCGTAACATTTTACACAAACACCTCTTCGGCTCTCACATGTTAATACTGAGCGGATCTCCACTATTTCTACACCTGCATCATTTATCGAATGGGCAATATCTTCAGTAATATTTCCGCCGGCTTCAACTAATAATTCATCTGTTACCGGGTTGTATACGTTATGTAAAGAAGTTCTTCCAAGGATTCTGTCATATAACGGTTCGATAATATCTTCATTATCCTTTAATGCTGAAGTAGCAATTCCTCTCAGTGTTCCACAATCTTCTTCGTTGATTACAACATCCTGCGCAACGTCAACAAGTCTTCTGGTCAAGTAACCCGCATCCGCAGTTTTTAATGCTGTATCCGCAAGACCTTTACGTGCACCATGTGTAGAGATAAAATATTCTAATACATTCAATCCATCCTTAAAGTTTGAAAGAATTGGATTTTCAATAATCTCACTTCCGCTACTTCCGGATTTACGTGGCTTTGCCATCAATCCCCTGATCCCTGCAAGCTGTTTAATCTGTTGTTTAGATCCCCTTGCTCCAGAATCGAGCATCATATAAACGGAATTAAATCCTTGTTTGTCGGCCGCTAATTCCTGAATCAAAGTTTCTGTCAATCTTGTATCCACACGACTCCAGATATCAATGATACCATTGTATCTTTCATTGTTGGTGATCAAACCGGCATTATAGTTATCCCAAACTTCGTCAACTTCTCCCGTTGCATTATCAATCATGGATTGTTTGGTTTCAGGAATGATCAAATCGTTAATATTAAACGATAATCCACCCTTAAACGCCATTCTAAATCCGAGTAACTTGATGTCATCAAGGAATTTTGCCGTTGCAGGAATATTGGTCCATTTAATGATATCACCGATGATTTCACGCAATGCTTTCTTAGTAAGCAATGCATTTATAAATCCAACACCTTTTGGCACGTGCTGATTAAATATAACGCGTCCGACTGTTGTTTCCAGCAACTTATTTGAAATGGTATCATCTGCATTGCGCACATCAACTTTCACCTTAATGTTAGCATGTAAATCAATGCTCTTTTCGTTATATGCAATGATCACTTCCTCAGGAGAATAAAAAGCTTTTCCTTCTCCTTTTACCTGTAATTCAGGAGTAGACCTTCTTCCTTTAGTGATATAGTACAATCCCAAAACCATGTCCTGTGAAGGAAGGGTAATCGGCGTACCATTCTGCGGGTTCAAAATGTTATGAGAAGAAAGCATTAACATCTGCGCTTCCAAAACAGCTGCATTACTCAATGGAACGTGTACGGCCATCTGATCACCATCAAAATCCGCGTTAAATGCGGTAGTAACCAAAGGGTGAAGCTGGATTGCCTTTCCTTCGATCAATTTTGGCTGAAACGCCTGGATAGATAATCTATGCAATGTCGGAGCACGATTCAACATAACAGGATGTCCTTTCAAAATATTTTCCAGGATATCCCAAATGATTGCTTCTTTTTTATCAACTAATTTTCTTGCGCTCTTAACTGTTTTTACAATTCCTCTTTCAATCAGTTTGCGAATAATAAATGGCTTGAATAATTCAGCCGCCATATCTTTTGGCAAACCGCATTCGTGCATTTTTAATTCAGGTCCTACCACAATAACAGAACGACCAGAGTAATCCACACGTTTACCCAAAAGGTTCTGACGGAAACGTCCCTGTTTACCTTTTAAAACATCGCTCAGTGATTTTAAAGCACGTCCGCCTTCTGCTTTTACAGCATTTGATTTACGTGAGTTATCAAACAATGAATCTATCGCTTCCTGGAGCATACGTTTCTCATTTCTAAGAATTACTTCAGGTGCCTTAATTTCTAATAATCTTTTTAAACGGTTGTTACGGATAATAACACGACGATAGAGATCATTAAGATCTGAGGAGGCAAATCGGCCACCATCCAAAGGAACCAAAGGACGAAGTTCCGGTGGAATAACCGGAATGTATTGCATTACCATCCATTCAGGACGGTTGTTGATTCTTGTGTTGGCATCACGGAAACCTTCTACAACGCTCAAACGCTTTAAGGCGTCTGCTTTACGTTGCTGAGAAGTTTCGTTAGCAGCGGAATTCCTAAGATCAAAAGAAAGCTGATCCAGGTCAATTCTTTGCAACATGTCATGAACCGCTTCTGCGCCCATCTTGGCAATGAATTTATCAGGATCTTCATCAGATAACTGCTGGTTGCCTTTTGGAAGCGTATCTAAAATGTCGAGATATTCTTCTTCCGTTAAAAGATCGCTGTAGTTTTGACCTTTATCCGCGCGGATACCGGATTGAATCACTACATATCTTTCGTAGTAAACAATTGTTTCCAATTTCTTGGAACTCATTCCAAGAAGGTAACCGATCTTATTAGGAAGTGATTTGAAATACCAGATATGCACAACAGGAACCACCAATTTGATGTGTCCCATTCTTTCACGACGAACTTTCTTTTCTGTTACCTCAACTCCACAACGATCGCAAACGATACCTTTATAACGAATGCGTTTATACTTTCCACAAGCACATTCGTAATCTTTTACAGGACCAAAAATTCTTTCGCAAAACAAACCATCTCTCTCTGGCTTGTAAGTACGGTAATTGATGGTTTCAGGCTTTAAAACTTCACCATAACTTCTTTCCAAAATGGAATCAGGAGAAGTAAGGCCGATTGTAATTTGAGAAAACGTTGGACGTGGACGATTTTCTTTTCTTTGCATATATTTTTTGTTTACCCCAAAACCCCCGAAGGGGCTCAGAGCTTTTTAATTCTAAAATTATTTTTTCATCCTTCACCCCTTAGGGCAAAGTTTGCTATTCAAATTTTAAATCCAATCCTAAACCTCTTAATTCATGCACCAATACATTGAATGATTCGGGAACACCTGGCCTTGGAATATTATCTCCTTTCACGATTGCTTCATAAGTTTTCGCTCTTCCGATAATATCATCAGACTTCAATGTCAGCAATTCCTGCAGAATATTTGATGCACCGTAAGCTTCGAGTGCCCAAACTTCCATCTCACCAAATCTTTGACCACCGAACTGCGCTTTACCACCCAATGGCTGTTGCGTAATTAAGCTATATGGCCCGATCGAACGTGCGTGCATCTTATCATCAACCATATGGTGCAACTTGATAATATAAATAATACCTACCGTTGCCTTCTGATCGAAGCGATCTCCTGTTTCACCGTCATACAAATAAGTATGACCGAATAAAGGAAGACCAGCTTTTGCGACTTCTTCCGCAATTTCATCCACTGATGCACCGTCGAAAATTGGTGTACCATATGTTTTACCTAATTTCTCACCTGCCCATCCAAGCACTGTTTCATAAATCTGTCCGAGGTTCATCCTACTTGGTACACCCAGTGGGTTCAACACGATGTCAACCGGAGTTCCATCCTCAAGGAAAGGCATATCTTCCTGGCGAACAATTTTCGCAACGATTCCCTTATTTCCATGACGACCTGCCATCTTATCACCAACTTTCAGTTTACGTTTAACAGCCAGGTAAACTTTCGCCAGTTTCAACACACCAGCAGGTAATTCATCTCCAATTGAAATATTAAATTTCTCTCTCTTAAATCTTCCGAGTTCCTCGTTGTATTTAATATTATAGTTGTGGAGCAGGGTATTGATATGATCGTCGGTTTTTGTATCCGCTGTCCATCCTAGTGGATTTACATTCTGATAATCAATATTTCCGAGGTTTTTAGCAGTAAACTTAGCTCCTTTGCCTATCAGCATTTCACCAAAATTATTGCTTACTCCTGCAGAATTCTTATCTTTTAACAGCGTAAGAAGCTTATTGATCAATAATTCCAGAAGATCCGCTTCATTTTTCTCATGTGTCTTGTCGATCTTTTCTAACGTGGCTTTTTCTTTCACCTTACCATTCTTATCTTTCTTGGCACGCTGGAATAATTTCTTATCAATAACAACACCTTCTGTTCCGCTCGGCGCTTTTAAAGAAGCATCCTTTGCGTCACCCGCTTTGTCACCAAAGATCGCACGCAACAATTTCTCTTCAGGAGTGGGATCACTTTCACCTTTTGGTGTAATTTTTCCTATGATAATATCTCCTTCTTTTACATGAGCGCCTACTCTGATCACACCATGCTGATCAAGATCTTTTGTCGCTTCTTCACTGATATTAGGAATATCAGGAGTCAATTCTTCTTCACCGAGCTTAGTATCACGAACCTCCAGCTCAAACTCATCAATATGAATTGAAGTAAACAAATCTTCTTTAACTACTTTTTCGCTTATCACGATAGCATCTTCAAAATTGTATCCTTTCCATGGCATAAAGGCCACTTTCAGGTTACGTCCCAATGCTAATTCTCCATCTTTCGTGGCGTATCCTTCCGTTAAGAAATCGCCGGATTTTACAACCTGTCCTTTTTTAACTGCCGGACGAAGATTGATACAAGTGCTCTGGTTTGTTTTGATAAACTTAGTCAACTTGTAAACTATCAGGTCGTTTTCAAAACTTACCAGTTTCTGAGACTGGTTCCTGTTATAACGAACATGGATTTCATTAGCATCTACATATTCCACCACACCGTCTCCATCTGCATGAATCTGAATTCTTGCATCTCTTGCCGCTTTTCCTTCCAGTCCTGTTCCTACGATCGGCGCCTGTGGCAAGATCAACGGAACTGCCTGGCGTTGCATGTTTGAACCCATCAATGCACGGTTGGCATCATCATGCTCAAGGAAAGGAATAAGGGAAGCACTCAAGCCAACAATCTGGTTAGGCGCCACATCCATATATTCTACTTCACCTTTGTCAAGAATTGGAAAATCACCCGTTTCTCTCGACTTAACTTTATCTAAAACAAAATTAGAATTTTCATCAAGAGGCGCATTTGCCTGCGCAATTTTCGCAGTGTCTTCTTCTTCCGCGCTCAGGAAAAATACTTTTTTCATATCTACATGACCATCATGCACCTTACGATAAGGAGTTTCAATGAAACCCATTTCGTTGATTTTCGCATGTACACAAAGCGTAGAGATAAGCCCAATGTTTGGTCCCTCAGGAGTTTCAATAGTACAAAGACGTCCATAATGCGAATAATGTACGTCACGTACTTCAAAACCTGCTCTTTCCCTGCTTAAACCTCCGGGCCCGAGCGCTGAAATACGACGTTTGTGCGTGATTTCGCTCAGAGGATTCGTCTGATCTAAGAATTGAGAAAGTTGAGAAGTCCCAAAGAATGAATTAATAACGGAAGATAATGTCCTGGCATTAATCAGATCAACTGGCGTAAACACCTCGTTGTCCCTCACGTTCATCCGCTCGCGGATAGTACGGGCCATACGTGCAAGGCCTACACCAAACTGAGCATATAATTGCTCACCCACTGTACGCACACGACGATTGCTCAAATGATCAATATCATCAATTTCACTCTTGGCATTCGTTAATAACACCAGATATTTGATGATCGAAATAATATCTTCTTTAGTTAAAACTTTTTTAGTAATCGGATAGTCCAGACCTAATTTTCTGTTGATCTTATAACGGCCAACTTCTCCAAGATCGTAACGCTTATCACTAAAGAACAGTTTGTCGATAATTCCTCTTGCAGTTTCATCATCCGGAGCATCGGCACCGCGCAACTGGCGGTAAATATGTTGAACCGCTTCAATCTCACTGTTGGAAGTATCCTTATTTAAAGTATTATAAATAATTGCATAGTCACCACTCACCTCTTCGCGCTGGATAAATACACTTTTCACGTCAAGCTCAAGGATCATCGCGATATTATCTTCATCGAGAATGGTATCTCTTTCAAGCACTATTTCATTTCTTTCGAGACTTACAACTTCTCCGGTATCCTCATCCACAAAATCCTCAACCCAGGTGCGAAGCACTCTTGCAGCCAATCGCTTCCCAAGATTTGTATGCAAAGTTTTCTTATCGGCTTTTACTTCCACAGCCATTCCGAACAATTCGAGAATGTCTTTATCTGTTTCATAACCAATGGAGCGAAGCAACGTTGTTACCGGGAATTTTTTCTTACGATCGATATAAGCATACATAACATTATTAATGTCTGTAGCAAATTCCATCCAGGCGCCTTTAAAAGGAATTACCCTTGCAGAGTAGATTTTTGTACCGTTCGGATGAACTGATTGACCGAAGAACACACCAGGTGACCGATGCAACTGGCTAACTACTACTCTTTCTGCTCCGTTAATTACAAAAGTCCCGCGAGGGGTCATGTAAGGAATGTTTCCAAGAAATACATCCTGAACGATAGTCTGGAAATCCACATGCTCTTCATCGTTACAGCTCAGGCGAAGCTTGGCTTTCAGGGGCACCGCGTAAGTAAGTCCCCTTTCAATACATTCTTCAATGGTATAGCGCGGTGGATCGACAAAATAATCAAGGAATTCCAGCATGAAAATGTTCCGCGTATCGTTGATCGGAAAATTTTCCTTAAACACGCGAAAAAGCCCTTCAACATTACGTTTGTCGGGGGTTGTTTCCAATTGAAAAAAGTCTTTAAAAGACTGAAGCTGTATTCCTAATAGATCGGGTGTTTCCGCCAAATGTTCAATTTTTCCAAAACTGATTCTTTGTGCTGGAGCTACTTTAGTTGAAGGCATATTTTAGTTAAAATATTTTAAAATGAGAGAGCCTTTAAAATGGAAATTTAAACGCTATTTTATACTTACCAAAATTTAAAGGATTGCAAAAGTAAGCATTTTTTTGAAATTGAATGTAAGTAAAAAAAATCTTACAATTTCTTTAATTGCAAAATATTTTTAAACATTCTATTATTTATTATATGAGTAAATGGCTGCTAAACAAATATCGCCAATATAGGCTCACATTTAATCACTAAATCGTCAAAAATGATTTTATAGAATTTTATTATAGCGTGATAAGTCTTAATTTTGCGTTTTTTATAAACCTAAATAAAAAGACATGAAAAGATTATTCTTTGTGCCTGCAATGGCAACGGTTTTATTTTTAGCTTCTTGCGGTGGCGGTAACGAATCAGGGACTACTACAACAACTACTGACACTACAACATCAGCAACTGCTCCTTCGGCGGCAACAGAAGCTCCCGGCGCTGACATCCCCGGAATAGATTCAGTAAAAGTTACGGACCACATAAAACTCGATGGCTCAGATGATATGAAATATGATAAGACTATATTCAAGATCAAGGCAGGTCAGGATGTTAAATTATCTTTCAAAAACATCGGCAAACTTCCAAAGGAAGCAATGTCTCATAATGTAGTAATATTGGCCCCAGGCACTGATATCCAGGCATTTGGAGAAGCTGCAGTAGCGGCCAAACCGGATCATATACCACAAGCTATGTCATCTGACGTAATTGCTCATACTAAATTATTAGGTCCCGGCGAAAGCGACGAAATCACCTTCAAAGTTCCTGATGCAGGAGTATACGATTTCATTTGCACATTCCCAGGCCATTTCGGTACTATGAGAGGAAAAATTGTTGCAGAATAGTTCTAAACGAATTATAAATATTAAAGAGCAGTCAGAAATGACTGCTTTTTGTATTTTTAAACCAGCCCTTTTACATTTGAAACCTAATGATTGGTTTCAAACGACTTTTGCCAATTCGTAAATGCAACGCCTAAATAAATTCAGTTTGAATTTATGAACAATTGATCTTATAAATGAAAATGTAGTTTTTCGGATTTCTAATTTTCCGCTCATTGCAAAAAGCAAAAAGCCGAAGAATTACCTCCGGCTTTTGCAAATATCAATTGAGAAATTAAGCTATTTCAACTTCAGCACCTGCTTCTGTCAATTTGTTTTTAATTTCTTCAGCGGTTGCTTTATCAACACCTTCTTTAACTGGTTTTGGTGCACCGTCAACAAGATCTTTCGCTTCTTTCAAACCTAAGCCTGTAAGCTCTTTAACAATTTTTACAACGCCCAGTTTAGCTGCGCCTGCTGATTTCAAAATAACATCAAAAGATGTTTTTTCTTCCGCTGCGGCTGCTCCACCACCACCATCAGCACTTGCAACTACAGTTGCTGCTGCTGGTTCAATACCATATTCTGATTTTAAGAATTCAGCTAATTCCTGAACTTCTTTTACTGTTAAGCCTACTAAGCTTTCGGCTAATGATTTTACGTCTGCCATGATTTTTGGTTTAATTTTTTCCACCTTCTTCTCAACTTTGTTGATCCGGCGGAGGGTTTTAAAAAAATTGTTTATTTAATTAATTAGCCAATTGTTGATTAGCTAATGAAATCCACTTTATTATTCAGCCGCTTTTTCCGCATTGTCAGAAGCGGGCTTTGCTTCTTCTGCCTTAGGACCTTCTTCTGCTTTAGGAGCCGCTTCTGCTTTCACTTCTTCCGCTGCTTCAGTTTTTGGAGCCGGAGCCTCGGCAGTTTCAGGCCTGTTTTGCAATGCACCGATCACGCGCTGAATTGGTGACATTAATAATCCGATCACTTCACCAATCAACTCATTTTTAGTTTTGATCTTCGTAAGATTGATCAGTTGATTATCACCAACGAAAACATCTCCGTTTAAAAATGCAGCTTTCAATACCGGCTTTTCGCCGTTCAAAGACTTGCGAAAACTGCTGATAATAACAGCCGGATCTTTCGGGCTTTCGCTGAACATCAATGCAGTAACTTTGTGCAAAGAATCATAAACGCCTGCATATTTTTCGCTATCAAGGCTTTCCAACGCTTTTTTTATCAATGTATTTTTAGCCACTTTCATTTCCACCTGCTTGTCAAAGCAATGACGGCGAAGATTGGTGATCTGCGCTACTGAAAGACTTTCTGTATCTGTTATATAGAAATTAGAATACTGAGAAAATTTTGTTTTCAAAGCTTCTATTACTTCTTGTTTTTGTTCTTTGTTCATACTATTTGTTTTGTTGCTTATAATTGTTAGCTACAATTCTGAAGCAAATAATTTTATTTAGTTCTGTACTGATTTTGTATCGATGATGATACCCGGGCTCATGGTGCTTGCCATGCTAAGGCCTTTCAAATAAGTTCCTTTTGAAGTTGCAGGTTTCAGTTTAAGAAGCGCATTGATCAATTCCTGACCATTTGCTTCAATTTTTTCCGGAGAAAAACTTACTCTTCCGATAGATGCATGAACGATACCCACTTTATCTACTTTGAAAGCAATTTTACCACCTTTTACATCATTTACAGCAGCAGCAACATCATTAGTTACAGTTCCAGTTTTCGGATTCGGCATCAGGTTTCTTGGACCTAACACTTTACCTAAACGTCCAATCTTAGGCATCACGGATGGAGTAGCGATGATCACATCCACATCTGTCCAACCACCTTCAATTTTAGAAATGAATTCATCAAGCCCAACAAAATCAGCGCCTGCATCTTTTGCGGCTTGTTCTTTATCAGGAGTACAAAGCACTAAAACCTTTTTAGTTTTACCCGTACCATGAGGAAGTGAAACTGTACCACGTACAGCCTGGTCTGCTTTTTTAGGATCTACTCCAAGACGGATGTGAAGATCTACAGAACTATCAAATTTGGTAGTATTTATATCTTTAACCAGCGCAGAAGCTTCTTTTAATGAATAAGCTTTATTGGCGTCAACCTTGGCGTTGGCTTCTTTTCTTTTTTTAGTAATCATTTTATTCAAAAGTTTATCCCAATAGGAATCGGGACTGTTTACAATTTAATTTTCCCAGGGAGCATTTCCTTCTACAGTGATACCCATGCTGCGGGCGGTACCGGCAACCATTTTCATAGCGCTGTTAAGACTGAAGGCGTTCAAATCTGCCATTTTATCTTTGGCAATTTCTTCTACCTGTGCCCAGGAAACTTTACCAACTTTATTCCTGTTTGGCTCTTTGCTACCGCTTTGAATTTTAGCAGCATCTTTTAACTGAACCGGAGCTGGAGGCGTTTTAATGATAAAATCAAATGATTTATCGCCATAAACTGTAATGAGAACGGGAAGAACTTTCCCTTGCTTATCCTGGGTTCTTGCATTGAATTGTTTGCAGAACTCCATGATATTGATACCTTTTGAACCTAATGCAGGGCCGATTGGCGGTGCAGGATTAGCCTGTCCTCCTTTACATTGGAGCTTGACATAGGCTGTAATTTCTTTTGCCATTTTTTTAATTTTTTGGTGTTAACGTCCGCCAACCGGCGGACTCCCAGTTAATGATTTCTAATAAAGAACTTTTTTTGGGAGGGCAAAGGTAGGGAAATAAATTATTTCTGCAATAAGTTTTTTGGAGGCTTCAAAAATCTGAAATCCCTACATTTTGGCTTTTCAGGTTTCAGATTTAATAACTATTTTTCATTTTTTCCGCAGCCATTACCATTCTTATTTCCCCATAAGTTATATCTTCAGGCAGGTTGTCTTTTAAATTTTTAGTACCTGAGGTCCCATGAATTTTGAAAGCATCTTTTATTAATAATTGTTTTGCCATAGAAACCATTTCATTAATGTCTAGTTCTCCGTTAGCAACAAAAGATGCCAGGTGCCCTTCAATCGTTCCTATTGCTAAATTCCTTTCTTTGGCAATTTCAGCCATCGATTTTCCTTCTTTAAATAAATTATAAGAAAGTATATTAGTATCTATTTTTTCTTCAACAGATTTTTCTTTTCGCTCTTTTTTGGGAGTTGCTTCCTTTGCAGCCATATTGCTTTCAAGATTATTCCTGCTGCAATAATCCTGAACGGCATCTAAAATATCATCGCCATATTTTTCCGCCTTTGCTTTGCCAAATCCGCTCAATTGCATCAAATCCTTTTTCGTGAAAGGCAGGTAAGTAGCAATTTCCTTTAGCGCGTTTTGATTAGCAACCATGTAAATCGGAACACCGCTTTCTTCAACAATCATATCACGCCAGCGCTTCATCGTATCGAACAATTCCGGATTTGGCACATCTGAAAATGATTGCTTTTTTCCGCTGGCATAGCAGGAAATACTGAATTTGGGCTGCGCTAATTTTAATTTATGTTGAAGAAAAGTAGTGACGGAAAAAGGCTGTGTGCAATATTCTAAAAAATAATTCTCAACATGAAAAGCCATGAGCAATTGTGACAAATACTCATTGATAATGTTAGCTGTTTCTCTATGCTCTGTAATTAATGGATGATTCTGGACAGATTTTTTATAAGCCGAAAATTTTGGTTCAAAATGATTTGCAGCATCATTTATTCTTTTTTGCAACACTGCATTTTCCTCAATAACAGGTTCATCTTTCATTAATTCCGCTATTTGAAAAATGAATTTTAAGCCAATTCTTTTATCTATGGCAAAATTATTTTTGAGATCATTGATCCATTTAATTCCTTCATTATTCAGTTTTCCACGATGTTCATTCACATTAAAATGCAATAAATCTATAAAATCACTTATCTCGTTAAATGAAAAAATATCGCCTAATAATTGTTGTGTAAAAATTTGTCTTGCTCCTGCAAATCTTTCTGCGAGCGAACCTTTATGAGTAAGTGTTTGCTGGCCTTTAACTACATTTTCATTGCTGTAAATTGCGGCTGATGGAATTTTAGATAAGAGCACAATTCCATCCAAACTGGTACAGCGGCTTAATGCAACATAAACCTGTCCGCTGCTAAAAGCAGCGCCCGCATCTATCATTACCTTCTCAAATGTAAGACCCTGACTTTTATGAATCGTGATTGCCCACGCAAGTCTCAGGGGAAATTGTGTGAACGATCCTAAAGATTCCTGTTCCAGCTTTCCATCACTTCTGTTTAAAGTATACCGGGAATTTTCCCACGTTTCCTGCGCTACATAAATGTCTTTTCCGTCACATTCTACTACGATTTCTTCATCATCCAACGATTTAACGGTGCCAATCTTTCCGTTAAAATACCTTTTCATAAGATCATTCTTCAAAAACATTACTTGTGCACCTTCCTTTAAAACAAGCGCTCCTTCTGCAGGATACATGTTTTCCGGAAAGTCGCCATCTATATTCGCATTATAAGTGAATGAAGGAGTTGATAGTTTTTGCAGCTCACGATGATTGATCTGATCTGCCTGGTTGTTATGAGAAGTGAGTGTTATAAATTTATCATCATAACCGGGCCGAAAGGCAGGATCATATCTTTGGTGCAAATCCTCAAAATCATCCGCATCCATTTGGTTGTTGCGCACTTTATTTAAAAGCCTGACAAAGGAATCTTCCTTTTGACGGTAAATTTTATTTAACTCAATCAGCATGGGCATTTGCTCACGAATCACATTGCTGTCAAAAAAGAATTCTGAAGAATAATATTCCTGTAAAATGCTCCATTCATGCCGTTGGGCAACCGGAGGCAACTGATATAAATCGCCGATGCACAATAATTGAACGCCGCCAAAGGGAAGTTCATGCTTTCTTCTGACAGACCTTAAAATTGTGTCAATAGCGTCCATAGTATCACACCTGACCATGGAAATTTCATCAATTACCAACAATTCCATTTTGCGTAAAAGATCCTGGCGCTGACGGTTGAATTTCAATTTGCCTAACAATTCCTGCCTGTTGCTGGCGGTTGGTAAAAAAGGGTGAAATGGCAGTTGGAATAAACTATGCAAGGTGACGCCACCCGCATTAATAGCAGCGACGCCGGTTGGCGCAGCCACGATAATATTTTTGGAGCAATTTTCTTTTAAAAATTTGAGGAATGTCGTTTTACCTGTGCCTGCCTTTCCGGTCAGGAAAATATTTTCGCTTGTTTCCGTCACGAACCGATAAGCAAGGTCAAATATTTCATTCCGTTCTATCAAATTAATGTCCGACATCAGGGTTTATTTTTTCTTCAGATTGATGTAAATATAGTCACTGATATCTCAAGATAATTTATAAAAAAATGTTCCCTCTTTAAAAATATTGCCGCTGTTGGCCCGCATGCTTCATAACCACGTTTCAGACTCACAGCTTGCGGGCCAGCGGCAAAAAAACTAAACCGAAGGTTTTCCCATCAGCAACAATTCATTCACGTGAACTTCGGTTGAGTATTTTTTGTTACCCTCTTTATCGGTGTAATTATTATTGATTAGTTTGCCTTCGATAGCTACCTCGCTGCCCTTTGCCAAATGCTTTTCGACCAAATCGGCAACTTTTCCCCAGGCAACCAAATTATGCCACTGGGTTTCCGTAACTTTTTCTCCGTTGGCGTTTTTGTAAACTTCATTAGTCGCCATTGAAAAGCGAGCGAATTTTTTTCCGGCTTTTGTGGTGCGTACTTCGGGAGCCATGCCCAGGTTGCCAATTAATTGCACTTTGTTTTTTAATGTGTACATTTTTGTAAGATTTGTGCCCATCGCTCAGGATGTGCTGTTTTAAATTTTATGTATTTCAGTTCATAAAACAAGCGCTTGTTTCATCAACACCGCAAAGATGCATTCGTCGAAAAGCCATATTCGGTATTTAAGCGTTTATAGTTGGATATAACCGTTTGTAAACGATTGTACTTATTAAATATAAATTGTATCTTTCTTTTGAAAATCAAAAACTCTTCTGCATGGCAACTGTAAAAACCGTCCATTGCCTTACGTGTGACAAGGCCGTAAAAGGAAGGACTGATAAGAAATTTTGTGATGACTACTGCAGGAATTCTTACAATAATCAATTAAAATCTACAACGGTAAACCTGGTACGAAATATCAATAATGCTTTGGGGAAAAACAGGCGTATTTTGGAAGGATATTTTAAGGATCAGGAAGAGATGGCTAAAATTACAAAAGAAAAACTTCTCCAGAAGGGTTTTCAATTCAAATACTTCACGCACACCTACACCAATAAAAAAGGAAACGTCTACTTTTTTTGCTATGACATCGGCTATCTTCTTCTTGAAAATGATTGGTATTTATTGGTGCGCAGGAAGGAGCAGTGATTTTATTTTACACCTCACCAGAGACATTAAAACCGGCAAAAATTAAAAGCCGGAATTTCTATATTTAAGCTTATCAGAGCGGGACCTTCTCACTACAAATAATATTATTCTACGCACAAAAAAAACCCGATCTTTTTGAGAACGGGTTTTTAATATTCTAAATTAATGATTTAAGCAAGCTTTTCTACCTGCATATAGCTCAATTCGACAGGTGTAGCGCGGCCAAATATTTTAACCTGAACTTTAAGTTTCTTTTTCTCGTCAGTTACCTCTTCAATTACGCCATTGAAATCGTTAAACGGACCGTCGATGATCTTGATAGTTTCACCCACGATGAATGGTTCGCTCATTTTCATGCCACCCGCGTCTGCCATCTCATCTACCTTACCAAGCATTTTATTAACTTCCGATTTTCTCAGGCTGATGATATTTCCCTTTGATCCTTTACCATCAGTCAAAAAGTGCATTACGTTAGTAGTATTACTCAAATGCTGAATCATCTCGTCCGATAATTTACCTTCAAGTACTTCTATCATAATATAACCCGGATAAAAATTGCGTTCTCTCATCACTTTTTTGCCGTTGAGCACTTTATATACTTTCTCTACGGGTAAGAAAATCTGGAGGACATATTTATCCCAGCCATTTCTGATAATATCTTTATCCAGATATTCTTTTACTTTACGTTCTTTACCACTAACGACACGCAAAACATACCATTTGGTATCCTTTTCGGGAACAGAAGAGGCGACCCCTTCATTGCCTTGAGTTTCAGCAGATTCCGGGTGAACATCTTCTATATTTTCTGTTTCTGTCATAATTTATTTGAATAACGAATAAACAAATTTTAACGCGCCATTCGACACAAAATCCATCAATGCAACAATTGCAGTGATAATTATTGTTGCAGCAAGGACAATCATAGTCGATTGTTGTAACTCTTCCCACGACGGCCAGGTTACTTTATGCATCATTTCTTTATAAGAGTCCCTGATGTAAAATGCAATCTTATTCATAATATTAATTTGCTAATTAGCTGATTCGATAATGTGCTGATGTGTCAACGCTGATCCGGAAAATTGTCTGACCATTGCATTAACCACATAAACAAAGCACGGGCACAAGGATTCGAACCCTGATCAAAGGTTTTGGAGACCTCTATTCTACCATTGAACTATGCCCGTATCAAAAAGAACTTCCTTAAAACCAAATTAGCTAATTAGCAAATTGCTAATTAGCTAATTTCAGTTTCAAAGATATGATATCTTATTTTATAATTTCAGTAACCTGTCCTGCTCCAACAGTACGGCCACCTTCACGAATCGCAAATTTCAAACCTTTTTCCATTGCGATCGGCTGGATCAATTTAACTGTTAGTGAAGTGTTATCACCTGGCATCACCATTTCAGTTCCTTCAGGTAATGTAACTTCTCCTGTAACGTCTGTTGTTCTGAAATAGAACTGAGGACGATATTTCTGGAAGAATGGAGTATGACGTCCACCTTCTTCTTTGCTTAACACGTAAACTTCACCTTTGAATTCAGTGTGAGGAGTGATAGACCCTGGTTTGCAAAGAACCATACCGCGACGGATCTGAGTTTTTTCAATACCGCGAAGCAATAAACCTGCGTTATCTCCAGCTTCACCTGCATCAAGTAGTTTTTTGAACATTTCAACACCCGTAACAGTAGATGTCAATGGCTTTTCCATTAAACCTACGATTTCAATTCCTTCACCTACTTTAATACGACCTCTTTCAATACGGCCTGTTGCAACTGTACCACGACCTGTGATAGAGAATACATCTTCTACAGACATCAGGAATGGCTGATCAACAGGGCGCGGAGGTAATGGAATGTAAGTATCTACAGCTTCCATTAATTCGTCAATTTTAGCAACCCATTTTTCATCACCAGCTAAAGCACCGGTAGCAGAACCCTGGATGATAGGTGTATTATCACCGTCAAATCCGTAAGAAGTCAACAATTCACGAATTTCCATTTCCACTAATTCTAACAATTCAGGATCGTCAACGAGATCAACTTTATTCATAAAAACAACAATACGTGGAACACCTACCTGGCGAGCCAACAAAATGTGTTCTTTAGTCTGAGGCATAGGGCCGTCAGTGGCGGCTACTACTAATATCGCACCATCCATCTGCGCCGCACCTGTAATCATATTCTTCACATAATCCGCGTGACCAGGACAATCTACGTGAGCGTAGTGACGGTTAGCCGTTGCGTATTCTACGTGAGCTGTATTAATTGTAATACCCCTTTCTTTTTCTTCGGGAGCACCATCAATATCATCATAATTTCTCTTCTCCGCCAAACCTTTTTTAGACAAAATATCGGTTATAGCGGCTGTTAGGGTGGTTTTACCGTGATCCACGTGACCGATAGTACCAACGTTAACGTGGGGTTTATCCCTTTTAAAATTCTCTTTTGCCATTTTGTTTAATTTAATTTTTGTTTTTAAAATTTTTATTACCCTGTTCAATTTCATCTACTGAAAAATGAACTTTCATTATTGAGCGGAAGACGAGTCTCGAACTCGCGACCTATAGCTTGGAAGGCTATCGCTCTACCAATTGAGCTACTTCCGCTTATTATTTTTTTGTTCAACCCTTAATATAAATCAGAGCTGTTGATGAGAATTGAACTCACGACCTTCCCGATTACTATCGGGATTGCTCTCTCCTGACATACAACAGCTTGAAATCAATCCAAACAACATAAATCAGAGCTGTTGATGAGAATTGAACTCACGACCTTCCCGATTACTATCGGGATTGCTCTCTCCTGACATACACCAGCTTGAAATCAATCCAAACAACATAAATCAGAGCTGTTGATGAGAATTGAACTCACGACCTCTTCCTTACCAAGGAAGTGCTCTACCCCTGAGCTACAACAGCTTGAAAGAAGTCAGACAACTATTTCAAAAAACTACTTTTTAACTTGTTTGATCAGTTTAAGAAAAAGAATAACAATCATTCAATTTCAAAAAACTAAATGTGGGCAGAGTAGGGTTCGAACCTACGTACTCGTGAGAGAACAGATTTACAGTCTGTCGCCTTTAACCACTCGGCCATCTGCCCAATTCAATTTTAGAATTTAGATTTACGAATGCAGATTTGTTAAAAACCTAACTCGCGTCAATCTAAAATCTGAAATCGACAATTCTAAAATCCAAAGAGCCAGTGGAGGGATTCGAACCCCCGACCAGCTGATTACAAATCAGCTGCTCTGGCCAACTGAGCTACACTGGCAATTACTTAAAATATAGTCTTGTTAAGAACTTTTCCCTCCATATAGCGCATAGGTCTATTTTTTGGGAAGGCAAAGGTAATGGAAAATGTTTAATGGAAAAATTTTGAAAAGAAAAAATTTCTGCTGATTAAAACCGGCGCAAAAGCAAAGCTTTTGTAGGGTGAAAAAATAACTTTGAAACCAAAAAAAATCCCCCGGCGAGCGGGGGAATTATAATATGGTTTGTTTGAGTTTATGCTACCATTCGTTCTTTTTTTCGCTTCATTTGGGTGATTACGGCGTCGAGAGCGAAATCGAAACTTTCTTCGAATGATTTTGACGAATGTTTCACAAAAAAATCGTGCTTCGGGATATGTACTTTGATTTCTGCTACTTTGTCTTTGATTTTGTGCGCTACATTATCCAACTTTAAAAAAACATCCACTTTCGTTATTCGTTCGTGAAATTGGGTCAGTTTGGAAAGTTTTTTCTCAACATACGAAACCAATTTAGAATCTGCATCAAAATGGTGTGTTTGAATTTTTACGTCCATAATAGGTCTAAATTTTAAAGTGAGCAATAAAAATGAGGTAAATTTTATACAAACATTGTGGGCAACTTAAGGGTGTTATTATTGAAATTTTAGCGAAATGAAGTTACACGTAAGAACGCGTTTATCAAAAAATAATTTTGTGAGCGTCGCGCATTATTTTTCTATGACTTTGGATGCGCCTGCTTGTGAACTTCTTTTAGCTTTTCAATAGTATTGTGAGTATAAATCTGCGTGGCAGCGAGGCTACTGTGGCCCAGCAAATCCTTAATAGCATTAATTTGCGCGCCATTATTGGTGAGGTGGGTGGCAAAACTATGCCGTAATACGTGAGGGCTTTTCCCATGATTGGTGGAAACCTGGCCAAGATATGCCTTTACCGTATTGTAAATGTATTTTGGATCAAGTGTCTTTCCTTTTTTATTCTCGAACAAATAAATTCCCGGGGAATCCGGGCAAGCTATCTTTTTTTCGGCAAGATAATTTTCAATTAAATGTAGCAATTGATTATTTACGGGTATCAATCTTTCTTTATTGCCTTTCCCTAAAACTTTAATAGTCGAAGATGATTTTTCAACATGCTGCACTTTTAAATTGATTAATTCGCTCCGGCGTATACCAGTCTGGTATAGAATTTCAAGAATTAAGAAATCGGTTTTTCCTTGCCAGGTTTGGGGAAATTCGATTTCATTGAATAACTTATTGATCTCTTTTTGCTCAATAAATGATGGAAGGCGACGGCTTATTTTAAGTGAGGAAGTAGTAGCCATTGGGCTTATCTCGATATTTTTAAGCCTGAGATGGTATTTGAAAAATGACTTTAGCGTCGATATTTTCCTGTTGACGGTTTTAGAAGAAATTTTATTTTGTTTCAGCGAGGCGAGCCAGGTGCGAACCATGGAAGCTGATATTTCTTTGACGGCAACGGTTTGATATTCGGCCGCGAGGAAATCGAAAAAACCCTTCAGGTCATTTTCATAGGAAATAACAGTGTGTCTTGAATAACGCTTTTGGAAGCTGAGGTAATTAAGAAACTCTTGTATCGTATGTATCTCAGTTAGGGCCATAAAAAAACCGGTAGCCGTAAAGTTAATCACTTAGAGCTATCCGGAAATAATATATGAAGAAGAAATAATTTAAATTTCTATTTTGCCGCTGGCAATCTGTTGCTTATAAACCGCTTTCAGCACTTCAAAACGCCTTTTAATAGAAGGTTTCGTGAATGCCTGGCGCTCACGAAGTTGCAAAAGAGTACGACTCTTTTCAAATTTTTTCTTATACTTTTTAAGCGCTTTATCAATATTTTCGCAATCTTTTGAATCAATAATCAGCATAAAATTTCCTTTTGATTTTTTTTAAGGAGTGCGAAGATAGAGGTTTTTTTTAAATTTAGAAACTCTAAAAACAGTAAATTTATTTTTTCTGCGATTTCCACCAGAATCGGGTATCAAACTTGCAATTCATTTTTAACTATTCACTAAAATTAGCATAATGTTTACAGGCATCATCGAATACCTTGGCGAAATAAAGGAAATTTCCATAGAAAAAACCAACCGGGTTTTTTATATTGAAAGTGACATTGCCTCTCATTTAAAAGCAGATGAAAGCGTTAGCCATAATGGAATTTGTCTTACAATAGAAAGCGTAAAAAAAAATGTTTTCAGAGTGACTGCGATTGCTGAAACTCTTGAAAAGACAAACGCACGTTCCTGGAACCCGGGAGATTCAATTAATCTTGAACGCGCGATGAAATTGAATGGTCGACTGGATGGTCATTTCGTTCAGGGACATGTGGACGGAACTGCAATTTGTGTAAACAGGCAGGATAAAGATGGCAGTGTTGAGTTTACGTTTGAGTTTGATGAAGCGTATGCTCCCCTGCTAATCGAAAAAGGTTCTGTGTGTGTGAACGGAGTCAGCCTGACGGCTTTTAACGTAGGAAGAACCAGCTTCACTGTCGCAATTATACCATATACTTTAACTCATACCAATTTCAAAAATCTGATTGAAAACGATATCGTTAATATCGAATATGATATCCTTGGAAAATACCTTGCAAGGATGGCTTACCTTAAAAGTTAAGAGCTAATAAACGGAAAAACTACATTTTCGCTTATCTGAACCGCAATTTGTTTTTATCTATTTTTTCTTGCATCCGCAAACGGTTATCCCAATCCCTTTCCGAAACATTATAAAAAGAAGAAAACTACATTTTGGCTTATAACAGACTTTTACAACAGCAATTATAAAGTGCTAAACTTTACTTGTCATCCGGATTACGGGAATGATCATTTCTTCCAGGCTTACGCCTCCATGCTGAAAAGTGTTGCGATAATAATTGGCGAAATGATTGTAATTATTTGGATAACACAAGTATCCATCCTGCCGTGCGAAAATGAATGACGAATTTACATTTGGCACCGGAAGCCCGGCCTGCCTCGGATCACGAAACGCAAGCACTTCCTTAGGATCGTAATTTAAATTTCGCCCATGCTTGTATCGAAGATTTGCTGTGGTTTGCTTATCTCCAACAACTTTATGCGGCGTATTGACACGCACACTTCCATGATCAGTGGCAACAATCAGATTCAACTTTTTATCCGATATCTTCTTTAAGGCCTGGTGCAGGGGCGAGTGCTCAAACCATGACGCAGTAAGGCTCCGGTAGCTTACTTCATCACCCGCCAGTTCTTTAAGGACTTCCATTTCTGTTCGGGCATGACTGAGCATGTCTACAAAATTGTAAACTATAATGTTGATATCATTGCTTAAAAAATTATGCATGTTATCAACCAGCTTTTGAGCATCCTGGTGATTGGTTATTTTAGTATAAGAATATTTAAGATCATCCTTACGAAGTCTTTTTAATTGGGCTTTAAAAAATTGTTCTTCAAATAAATTCTTACCGCCTTCCTCGTCATCATTTTTCCATTCCACCGGAAATTGTTTTTCGATTTCTATCGGAAGCAACCCGGCAAAGATGGCATTACGGCTATATTGAGTGGCCGTTGGCAAAATCGAATAAAAAGTCTCTTCTTCATGTATTCTGAAATTTTCAGCAAACAAAGGCTGAATGGCTTTCCACTGATCGAATCGCAAATTATCGATCAAAACAAAAAAAGTTGGCGTGCCTTTTTCAACATGCGGAAATACTTTGTATTTCATAAGCGTGTTGCTCATGATAGGTGCTGCTGCCGAAGGGTTTGTCACCCAATTCGAATAATTTCTGGAAATAAATTTGAAAAAGTCATTGTTGGCTTCATTCTTCTGCGATTGAAATACTTCACGCATTTCAGGGCTGTCACTTTTCTTCATCTCCAATTCCCAATACACTAATTTCTTATAAATCTCCATCCAGCCGTTATAATCCGGATTGTCACTAAGCGCCATAAACAATTCGCGGAATTGCTGTTGATAAGACGACGTGGTTTTTTCCGCAACAAGCCTTTTATTATCAATTATCTTTTTTAATGAAAGCCACACCTGGTTAGGATTTACGGGCTTAATAAGATAGTCTGTTATTTGTGAACCAATTGCTTCGTCCATCAAATTCTCCGTTTCATTTTTTGTGACGAGGACGATGGGAATCTGCGAATTAATTTCTTTGATTTTTTGCAATGTTTCAAGACCTGTAATGCCGGGCATGCTCTCATCTAAAAGCACGACATCGACGATATGCTCTTTGACATAATCTATGGCATCATGGCCGTTACTTAATGATTGAACATCGTATCCCTTATTCTCAAGAAACATGATTTGCGATTTCAAGCTTTCCATCTCATCATCTACCCATAAAATTTTTCCTGTATTCATTTATCATTATTTTAAGCCAGGCCATAAGTGGCTTCCATCAATTAAATAATCTTTGTTGCATTGAGCACAAATATAATTTATTCCCTTTCCAAAATTTACCTTTGCGAGGGATGGAAATGTTTTTAACAATTCAAAGAAAATGTCGTTTAGAAAAATAATTAATGACCCTGTTTATGGCTTCATCACTGTTGATGATGAATTGATCAACAAGATTATCTCACATCCTTTTTATCAGCGTCTTCGCAGAATACACCAGATGGCAATGGCCCATCTTGTTTATCCCGGAGCCGTGCATACGAGGCTTCATCATTCCCTCGGCGCCTATCATTTAATGTGCAATGCACTTCATGAATTAAAAGGCAAAGGCGTTGAAATATCTGCCAAAGAAGAACAGGCTGCAAAAATTGCCATACTCCTCCACGATATTGGTCACGGGCCATATTCGCATGCCCTGGAAAACACGTTAATAAAGGGAACGGATCATGAGGAAATCTCGCTAATGCTGATGAAAAAATTGAATGAAGAATTCGGAGGAAAACTTCAGACTGCCATTGATATTTTTAACAACAACTATCCAAGAAAATTTCTTCATCAACTGGTTAGCGGGCAGATGGATGTTGACAGAATGGACTATCTTATCAGGGACAGTTTTTTTACCGGCGTGAGCGAAGGTGTGATTGGATATGACCGGATTATAAAAATGCTTACGGTACATAATGGAGAATTGATGATTGAAGAAAAAGGTATTCATTCCGTGGAAAAATTCCTGGTGTCCCGCAGATTTATGTACTGGCAGGTTTACTTACATAAAACAGTTTTGTGCGCGGAAAAAATGCTGGTCAATATCATCAAAAGAGCGCGCGAAATTAAAGCGACAGCTTCATCGCACGTATTTAATATCTTTTTAAACGAAGATTATTTAGAAGATGGGATTGAGAACCATCTCGAAGAATTCTGCCTGCTGGATGATTATGATATTTTAAGTGCCATAAAATTCTGGGCACAGCATCCTGATAAAGTTTTATCGATCCTTTGCAGAGACCTTATCAACAGAAATCTTTTGAAGGTGAAATATTCCGGGTCGCCCATTCCGGCGGAATTAATTGAGGAGAAAAAAGATCTGGCACGAAAATATCTGAATATAAATAATGACGATGCAGGATATTTTGTTTTTTCAGGAGAGGTTCAAAACAAGACTTACGATAATAAGGACGGGCACATTAATATTCTTTTTAAAGACGGAACGGTGAGGGATATTTCAGAAGTCGATAACGCGCTGATCAACCAAAGTTTATTCGGCACCGTAAAAAAATTTTACATTTGTTTTATCAAAATGGATATCACCAATATAGCGTAATTTTAAATTATTAAAAAAGATATATCAGTACAAATGCAATTCACAGCAAAACAAATAGCTGGATTTATAGATGGTAAAATTGAAGGTAATCCCGATGTTGCTGTTTCTTCTTTCGGTAAACTCGAGGAAGCAACTCAGGGGCAGCTGGCCTTTTTGGCTAACCCAAAATATGAAGATTATTTATACACTACCAGGGCTTCTGTAATTATAATTAATTCCACTTTGCAGGTCGAAAAAAAAATCGATGCGACGCTTATCCGCGTTCCGGATGCTTATTCCTCGTTCGCAGTGATTCTGACTGAATATGCAAAAATGGCAAGAGCAAACCTTACCGGAATCCAACAGCCTGTGTATATTTCCCCCACAGCACGGATGGGCGAAAACATTTTTATTGGCGCTTTTGCCTATTTAGGTGAAAATGTAATTGTTGGCAATAATGTAAAAATCTATCCTCAGGTTTATCTGGGGGATAATGTCACTGTCGATGAAGGCAGCATTTTATATCCCGGAGTAGTGATTCACCATGATTGCGTAATTGGAAAAAATGTAGCCATTCATGCGGGCTCAGTTATTGGCGGAGATGGATTTGGATTTGCTCCACAAAGTGACGGTAGCTTTAAAAAAGTGCCCCAGATAGGAAACGTCGTTGTCGAAGATCATGTTGAGATCGGCGCCAATACAGCAATAGACAGGGCTACCATTGGCTCTACCGTAATAAAATCAGGTGTGAAGCTGGACAACCTGATTCAGATCGCGCATAATGTGGAGGTTGGAAACAACACCGTAATTGCTGCGCAATCAGGCGTAAGCGGCAGCACTAAAATCGGAAAAAACGTAATGATTGGTGGCCAGGCGGGGATCGTAGGACATATTCTAATTGCGGATGGAAGCAAAATAAACGCGCAAAGTGGTGTCGGGAAATCAATAAAAACCCCTAACACGTCTGTTACAGGGTCTCCTGCTTTTGATTATACTCATGCATTAAGAAGCCAGATATTAAGCCGAAACCTTCCTGCCCTTGAAAAACGGGTAAAAGAACTCGAAGAGTTGGTAGAGAAAATGAAAAATGAAAAAGTGATCGATTAAAGAAATCGTTACAACCAATTTATAGGAATTCGAAAAATCCTTCTTTCTCTGCCTAAGTTAAAAGCAATAGTTTTCATACTTTCGTGCCCATGGAGCCAACGAATTCGAAGGAGAAATATTTCCAGCATACATTAAAGGAAGAGGTAATTATTTCGGGCGCCGGCATTCATACCGGTCAATTTGTTACTATGCATGTTAAACCTGCTGATCCAAACACAGGTATCAATTTTCAAAGAACGGATTTACCGGGAAAGCCTATAGTCAAGGCGGATGTAGACAATGTTGTAGAAACCAACCGAAGCACTACCATACAGGCGAATGGAGCGCGGGTAAGCACCATAGAGCACCTGATGGCCGCATTGACAGGATTGCAGATTGACAATGCACTGATAGAAATTAACGGCGATGAAGTACCCATCCTGGACGGCAGTGCCCAGCTTTTCATTGAGCATCTTTCAAAGTCTGGCATTCAAAAACAAAATGCAGAAAAAATTTACTACAAAATTCAGCACAATATTTCTTTTGTTGACGAAGGCAAAAAGGTAGAAATGGTTGCCCTGCCTTACGATGATTACAGGATCAATACACTGATCGATTTTAATTCACCTGTTTTAGGTACACAGCACGCTGATATGCGTAATATCAGCGATTTCGAAGAGGACATCGCGCCAAGCAGAACCTTTTGCTTCTTTCACGAACTCGAGCAGCTGATTGCGAATGATCTCATTAAAGGCGGCGATATAAATAATGCAATCGTGGTTGTTGATAAGCCAGTGGACGATGAGCAGGTGGCACGCATCTCAAAGGTTTTTCACAAAAAAGATGTGAAAGTAAGTGAAGCAGGCATTTTAAATAATCTAACCCTTCGTTTTCCAAATGAGCCCGCAAGACATAAGCTTCTGGACGTAGTAGGAGACCTTGCTTTGGTAGGATTTCCTTTTAAAGCACATATTATCGCAAACAGGCCTGGCCATTTTTCCAACATCCAGTTTGCGAAAAAAATTAAAGAGCATATTAAAAAGTATAGATACCGTCAGGACATTCCTTCATATGATCCTAACAAGCCTCCACTTCTTGATATCCAGGAAATAGAAAAAACGTTACCCCATCGTTATCCGTTTTTATTAGTAGATAAAATAATTGAGCTTTCCGATACGCATGTTGTAGGCATCAAAAATGTAACCTATAACGAGCCTTTTTTCCAGGGGCATTTTCCGGGAAACTCTGTCATGCCGGGCGTTTTATTAGCAGAAGCGCTTGCACAGGTTGGTGGATTTATCGCCATTCCGAGAAATACTCCTGATAAATACGATACCTATTTTTTGAAAATCGACAACTGCAAATTCAAGCAGAAAGTAGTTCCGGGGGATACCTTAATTTTAAAAATGGAATTATTACATCCGATCCGTCGAGGCATCTGCGAAATGAAAGGAACAGTATATGTAGGTGATAAAGTAGTTACAGAAGCTATCCTAATTGCACAAATAGTAAAACGCCCCAACCCCACAACATGATCAGCCAGCTCTCACAGATTCACCCGGAGGCCCGAATAGGCAAAGATGTACGAATTGATCCATTCGTCGTCATAGAAGAAGGCGTCACTATTGGCGATGGAAGCCATATAATGTCTCACGCAGTAATAATGAAAAATACGGTGATCGGGCATTCATGCCAGATTTTTCCAAGCGCGGTGTTAGGCGCAATTCCCCAGGACCTTAAGTTTGATGGCGAAGATACTTCTGTTGAAATCGGAAATAACACCACCATTCGCGAATTTGTAACTATTAACAGAGGAACGAAAGATAAATGGAAAACGGTGGTCGGAAGCCATTGCCTCTTGATGGCTTATTGTCACATTGCACATGATTGCATTTTAGGAGATCATGTCATCATAGCCAATTCTGTTCAACTGGCGGGCCATGTGGAAATAGGTGACCATGCGATCATTGGAGGAATGGCAGCGGCAATTCAATTTTCTAAAATTGGTGCTCATACTTATATTGCCGGAGGTACAGAAGTAATTAAAGATGTTCCGCCTTATATAAAAGCAGGACGCAGTCCGTTAAGTTATGTTGGTGTAAATTCGGTAGGATTGCAGCGACGTGGATTTTCAACTGAAAAAATAAATAGTATTCTCGAGATCTACCGCAACATTTATATGCGCGGGTTAAACATCACGCAGGCAACAAAACTTATCGAAACCGAATTACCGGATTCGGAAGAAAAAAGCGAGATTCTCAGGTTTATAAAAGAAAGCAAGCGTGGAATTTTAAAGGTATCTTCCAAAGAGCAAATGGATGAGAATTAATTTAACGAATCTCGGCAAGCGTTTCAACAGGGAATGGATTTTCCAAAACCTTACTTTTCAATTCGATTCAGATAAGCATTATGCGATTACCGGCCCTAATGGATCGGGTAAATCAACTTTATTACAGATCCTTTCCGGTGCTTCCACCCACAACAAAGGAAGTATTAATTACATGGAAGACGACAAGCCCGTCACGCCGGAAAAAATTTTTCAGAAAATTGGATTTGCAGCTCCTTATCTTGATGTCGTCGAGGAAATGACGCTAACTGAGTTCTTCTCTTTTCATCATCAAATGAAAGGCTGGCTTCAAACGCTTGACACTGATCAGATAATTCGCATCCTGGGACTGGAAAAAGCGGCGCATAAGCAAATCCGCTATTATAGCAGCGGAATGAAACAAAGGGTAAAATTAGCACAGGCCATTTTCAGCAAGGTTCCTGTGGTCTTACTGGATGAGCCCCTTACAAACCTGGACGAAGAAGGAATTATTCTCTATCAAAAACTAATCAGCGACTATTGCCAAAAACGCCTGGTTATCATCAGCAGTAATGACAAAAAAGAATATTCTTTTTGCGATGAGACGATTGACATGAAGACTTATAAATAGAAAATGTTGCAAACCAAAACAGTAAAAACTACATTTTGGCTTTCCCCGCTATCTTTTAAGAAGGAAGATTTGTTTTTACCTTCTGCTCGCAATTAATAGATTCAAATCAGTAAATTTCAAATCGAACCTTTGGCTTAGGTGAAAATTGGTTAGCGCACCTTTAAATAAATAGATACCGCTGCGTATATTTATTTTATACCACACGAGACTCTCAAACCCTCCATCATCAGCCATTTCAAGCATTAGCGGCATCAGAACATTACTGATTGCCTGGGAAGCCGTGCGGGCAAACCCGCTGGGAATATTCGGTACACAATAATGAATCACTTCAAATTTTTTAAATACGGGCGTAGTGTGAGAAGTGATCCTGGAAGTTTCAAAACAGCCGCCATGATCTATACTTACATCAACGATCACACTTCCGGGCCGCATTCTGCTAACCATTTCTTCGCTAACCACCACCGGCGTTCGGCCGCCCGATGCTGCTAATGCGCCAACCGCCACATCGCAGGTTTTTAACTGTTTTGATAAGATGCCAGGCTCTATAACGGATGTGTATAAACGCAAACCGATATTGTTTTGCAAACGTTTGAGCCGATAAATGCTGTTATCAAATATTTTCACACTCGCTCCCATTGCAAGCGCAGTCCTTGCTGCCTGCTCACCGACTATTCCTGCGCCGATGATGATCACTTTTGTGGGGGGAATTCCGGAAATTCCACCGACCAAAACTCCTTTGCCATTATTCGCATTACTTAGATATTGCCCGGCTATTAACATTACCGCACTTCCGGCAATCTCACTCATGCTGCGGACGATCGGATTGTGACCGCTATCGTCTTTCAGATTTTCAAAACTGAGTGCCGTAATTTTTTTCTCCATCATTTTTTCTAAAATCTCCCTTTTCATGGCGGTTACATGAATGGGTGAAATGATGAATTGATTCGATTTCAAAAACTCTATTTCTTCTTCGCAAACAGGAGCGCTTTTTACAAGGATGTCGCATTCAAAGACTTCCTTTTTGCCGGCCGCAATCTTTGCGCCAGCCTCGCTGTAATCACTATCAGAATAGCTTGCGCCTTCACCTGCTTTTGTTTCCATTACAACGCGGTGGCCGTTGGCCAGTAACACGCTTACCGCATCAGGGGTCAAGGCAATCCGGTTTTCCTGGAAAGATGTCTCGCGTGGAATGCCGATAGATAATTCAACGCCCTTAGGTTTTATATCGAGGGTTTCTTCCAGGGTTTCATAAGTGAAAGAAGGCGAAACAAAGGGTTTTGAGGATGCCATGAAGATATTTTTGATGAAATAAGATTATAAAAATAAAATTTTATCAGGGAAGTTGAACAACCAATTTCCTCGTGTGATCAGAAAGTATTTCGAAGGTCGCATATACCGTTTTATCCGGAAAGATGGACGGCGCTCTTTCAGGCCACTCGATCATGCAAATTTCGCCGCTGTTGATGGAATCTTCTACACCGGCGTCCATGGCCTCGCGGTCACTTTTTAGCCGGTAAAGATCTATGTGATAGATAATATCCCTGTCGGCGCCCGCATATTCCTGTATGATTGAATAAGTAGGACTGGTAACGCTTTCGGTCACTCCGAGTTGTTTGCAAAGCGCATTGATAAAAGTAGTTTTTCCGGCGCCTAAATCACCGGAAAAAGCAAAAACCTTGTTTGGTTTGACAATTTGTAAAAAATTTTGGGCGATTGTTTCAATTTCATCTAGTGCAAAAATTATCTCCATAGGAATGACCATTTTTGTAAAATTAACGCATCGTAAATAAGATCGGAAAAGATAAAAAGCTATATTTTCACTTGTATGAAAGAGCCGGAAGACATTCTAAAAAAATATTGGGGATATGACGCCTTCAGGCCTCTTCAAAAAGATATAATCGACGCGGTTTTAAAAGGGGATGACGCGCTTGCGCTCATGCCAACGGGAGGCGGAAAATCAATATGCTTCCAGGTGCCTTCTCTCGCTCAGGAAGGCATTTGCCTGGTGATCAGTCCGTTGATCGCGCTAATGAAAGACCAGGTGCTTAATCTAAAAAAGAAAGGAATTCCTGCATTATGCATTTATTCAGGAATGAATTTTATCGAAGTAAAAAAGACGTTCCAGAATGCCGCTTATGGCAATTTTAAATTTCTGTATGTATCACCTGAAAGATTGGAAACGGATTTATTTTTAGAGTTTTTGCCCATCCTAAAAGTGAATTTAATTGCTGTAGATGAAGCGCATTGCATTTCACAATGGGGCTATGATTTTCGTCCACCCTATTTACGGATCGCTTCCATACGCGAACATTTTCGCAATGTTCCCGTCCTCGCGCTTACTGCGTCAGCCACTTTGGAGGTTCAAAAAGATATTTGTGAAAAATTAAATTTTGGGAAAAGTAATCATGTATTTCAACAATCTTTCGAAAGAGCGAATCTTTCCTATAGCGCCTTCGAACTTTCTTCAAAGCAAAATAAGCTGATTACGATTTTAAAGAAAATTCCGGGCAGCGGCATCGTGTATTGCAAAAGCAGGAAACGCACAAAAGACATTTCGGATTTATTGAAATTGAATGGAATAAGCTCAGATTTTTATCATGCAGGATTAAACAATGATGAGCGCAACAGCAGGCAGGAAGCCTGGATTGCGAACAAAACGCGCATTATTTGCTGTACCAATGCATTCGGAATGGGAATTGACAAGCCGGATGTGCGTACGGTGATTCATTATGACGTGCCGGATGCTTTAGAAAACTACTACCAGGAAGCTGGCCGCGCAGGGCGCGACGGTGAAAAATCCTATGCTGTATTGTTATACAACGAAACAGAATTGCAGGAACTGAGAAAACAATCTGATATCAAATTTCCACCACTTGCAATGATCAGGAATGTTTACGCGTCCATTTGTAATTATTTTCAATTACCCTCCGGCAGCGGCGAAGGGATGTCTTATGATTTTGATATAAACAGTTTTGTTAAGAACTTCAAACTGGATGTATTCGTAGTGAATAATGTTTTAAAAATATTCTCGCAGGAGGAATTGATCAATTATAACGAGCAATTCTTTTCTCCGTCTACGGTAGAATTTAAAGGAAACAGGCGCGACCTGGAACTTTTTGCA
Organism: uncultured Chitinophagaceae bacterium; assembly: GCA_963706775.1. GTDB lineage: Bacteria > Bacteroidota > Bacteroidia > Chitinophagales > Chitinophagaceae > Ginsengibacter. Next base: position 1,275,090 of record CAVPNF010000005.1, on the reverse strand, counting down.
CAAACCTACCCGAAGCTCGACCAGGTGATAAAAGGAATGCTTCGATTTTATGAAGGAATTTTTGATTATCCGGTTTCAATCAATGAAACACTTCTTGCCAATTTTATTTCCATAAGTAAAGATGAGCTGATCAACGCGCTAAATGAAATTAAGAGAATGAACATTATCGATTACGTAGCTCAAAAAGAAACTCCACAGATTCAATTTCTTCAGAACAGAGTTAATGCTGATAATTTGTACATTAATGAAGCAAATCTCAGGAATAGAAAAAAGGCATTTGAAAAAAGATTAAAGGCCATACTTGATTATGTGAGTGAAACGGGGAAATGCAGAAGCCAGATGATTGCAGGTTATTTCAATGATCATGATATAAAACGCTGTGGTATTTGCGATAACTGCCTCCACGCAAAAAAGCTTTTAATAACAACGGATGAATTCAATGATATAAGCAACGAGATTAAAAAGATCATTAGCGCACATCCTTTACCGTTAGTATCGTTATTTAATAAAATGCCTGGCTTCAATCCAAAAAAAATAAAGAAGATCTTAAATTTTTTACAGGAAGAAAGTAAAATAACTGTAAATGCAGATGGCCTGATCAAAATGAAAGGCACGATCTGAAGACCTTTAACTTCACGTCTAATAGGATAACCAAAGTTGGATTGATCTTAATATGTCCACACGGAGGCTTTTGAAGAATAAATGAAAGATTTTCCCACGATTCACTTATATAGATCAGAAAGCGATATAAAAAAAAGGGGACCCAGATAGAAATCTAGTCCCGCTTTAAAATCCAATATCCTATGAAAAACCAAGACGAAGATAGTGTGGAAAACAAGATTGTGCAAGTCTTTTTATTACGGAATTGCCAAAAGGCAGGCTCTTGATCCACATGCAGTAATAGATGATTTAGCAGATGGCACTTTTTACTATGTATCTGGCTGGAAGAACATTTTTCAACGCATTTTGAACGAATAACACTATTTTTTCATATCGCCAGAGGCTCAAAACCAGCTTTTTGCACTTTTGCTTTTTCCTCCCAAACCTAATGAACCTAACAAGCTTCGCACGATTGTGTTTCCGGCCTGCCTCATCATACTTTTTACAATCGTATTGTTGGCGACTTTCTCGAGCGTGGTTTCTTCGGGTTTAGCCGCCTTACCCGTGGCAGCAACTGATGGATTTGCGGCGGCTTCATTCAATTTAGCCGTTAAAATTTCATATGCGCTATTGCTGTCAATTACCTGGTTGTATTTCGCAGCTAACTTTGAATTATTCACCAAAGTGCTTATCTCAGTATCGGTCAAAACATCCATACGGCTTTGAGGCGTGCACATCATCACATGTGCCAGCGGAGTTGGAATTCCCTTTTCGTTTAATAAAGTGACCAACGCTTCACCGATCCCAAGCTGCGTTATGAGGTCTTCAGTTTTATAAAAGGTTGTTTCAGGATAATTTTGTGCCGTCTGCTTAATTACCTGGCGATCTACTGCGGTAAAAGCCCTTAAAGAATGCTGAATTTTTAATCCTAATTGCCCTAAAATACCTGCGGGCACATCCATGGGATTTTGAGTACAAAAATAAATTCCGATTCCTTTGGAACGGATCAATTTAATAACGGTATTGATTTGATCCAGTAAAGCTTTAGTAGCTTCCTGGAAAATGAGGTGAGCTTCATCAATAAAAATAATCAGTTTTGGTTTATCGAGATCGCCCTCTTCAGGACAAACTGCGTATAATTCAGCAAGCATCTGCAACATAAATGTTGAAAATAATTTGGGCTTATCCTGGATGTCGGTAACCCTTAAAATGCTGATCATTCCGCGACCGTCATCGCTCATCCGCATAAGATCGTCCACTTCAAAACTCTTTTCTCCAAAAAACAAATCGGCGCCTTGCTGCTGCAGTTCTATTACTTTTCGCAGAATTGTGCCTGTAGAGGTCGTAGAGATGTTTCCATAGGTAGATTGCAATTCGCTTTTTCCTTCATTCCCTACATATTGTAATACCTTAATAAAATCCTTTAGATCGAGTAAAGGCAATTTATTGTCATCGCAATATTTAAAGATCATGGCAACTATGCCACCCTGCGTATCGTTTAAACCCAAAATTTTCGTCATTAGTATTGGTCCAAATTCTGACACGGTGGCCCTAAGTCTTACTCCTTTTTGTTCACTCAATGTTAGCAGATCTGCCGGAAAGGACGATGGCTTCCAGGTCATGTTCAATTTCTGATAACGGGCGTCGATTTTATCATTATCTGTTCCCGCCGCCGCTATTCCGCTCAGGTCGCCTTTGATATCCATCAGAAGGCACGGCACGCTGGAGTTGCTAAGGCCTTCCGCAATCATTTGAAAAGATTTTGTTTTACCACCGCCTGTGGCTCCGGCAATCAGGCCATGCCTGTTCAAAGTAGCGAGCGGTAAAAAAATTTCTGCCTCCGGAACGACTTCCCCATCCAGCATTCCCGCACCTATTTTTATGGTCTCTCCTTTGAAGGTGTATCCATTTTTGATCGCCTGTAAAAAGTCATCTTTTCTTGCCATATTTTTTTATGAAAGTTACAAAGTGAATTTCAAAATCATAAGTTTGTTTTAAATTTTGCCCGATACATTTCCCGCCTATAACATGTGGCATCAAATATGTAAAACAAATTTCATAAAAACTAGATACCTTTATCAATTAAAATAAAAAAAACTATGGAAAGTAAAAAGCCAAAGATCCTTATTTGTGAAGATGATCCAAACCTGGGGATGGTTTTGAAAAATTACCTCGAACTCAATGATTATGACGTGGTGCTTGAACGGGATGGAAGGCTTGGACTGGCCGCCTTTCAACGTGAAAAATTTGATCTTTGTCTTCTTGATGTGATGATGCCCAATATGGATGGATTTACAGTTGCGGAAGAAATAAGAAATGTTGATCCCGATATGCCCTTATTTTTCCTGTCGGCCAAAACGATGAAAGATGACATCATCAAAGGATATAAGCTTGGCGCTGATGACTATATCACTAAACCATTTGACAGCGATGTATTGCTTCATAAAATAAAAGCTATCCTCAAAAGAAATGAGGAATTGCACCGTGAAGAAGCCAATGCGGAATATGATTTAGGAAGCTACCATTTTAATCCCCGTTTGCGCCAGTTAGGTATGGGCAAAGATTTACAAACCCTTTCTCCAAAAGAAAATGAACTTTTGAAAATGCTTGCTGAGTATAAAAACGATTTGCTGCCAAGAGAAGCGGCACTTAAAAAGATCTGGGGAAGTGATACCTACTTCAACGGTCGCAGTATGGATGTTTATATTGCAAAGCTTCGCAAATATTTAAAAGCCGATCCGAATATTGAAATTGTAAACATCCACGGAAACGGATTCAGATTAGTAGTGCAGGAATGATCCTTTTTTTAAAATATAAAAAAAGCATTTGAGTAACATCAGGTGCTTTTTTATTTTAAACCAGACAAGCCAAAATATAGCAAATCCATTTTTGACAATGTGGTCAATTTATTTTCCCGAAAGCCAAAATCTATACTTTGACTTTGTAGAAGAAACCACTAACGTCAGCCTTTATAATATTTAATTTAGCAGGATGCCATTCCCGGAAGAACATATGAAATTATTAGGCAATGGGGATTTTCGTACGCTGGCCAGAACGATTTCTCTTGTTGAAAATGAAGCCACCGGATATGAGAATATGTTGATGAAATTAATGTCTTCATCTGCAAAAATGATCGGGATTACCGGCGCGCCCGGCGCAGGAAAAAGTTCCCTGGTAGATGCGCTAATCAATGAAATGATCAATGATAAAAAAAAGGTGGGCGTTCTATGCGTTGATCCATCATCGCCTTTTAATAAAGGAGCGTTGTTAGGCGACAGAATCAGGATGAGCGAATGGTATAATCATCCTGATGTATTTATCCGGTCCTTATCAAGCCGCGGCTCTTTGGGTGGCTTAAATCCAAAGATTATTGAGATTTCTGACGTGATGAAAAGCGCCGGCTTCGATTATGTGATTATTGAAACAGTGGGCGTAGGTCAAAGCGAGGTAGATATCGCTGCGCTTGCCGATGTCACGATTGTTATGTTGGTTCCGGAAGGTGGTGATGTGATCCAAACGATGAAATCAGGATTGATGGAAGTTGCCGATATTTTCGTGATCAACAAATTTGACAGGCCGGGAGCAGAAACATTTTACAACGCGCTGAAACAAATGCTGGGGCCGGTATTCAATAAAACGGCAAAGGGCATACCGGTTATTAAAACAGTTGCCTCGGCAAAAGAAGGTATCCCGGAATTATATAAAAAACTCAGTGAATGGAAGTTTCAAATTAACCCGGAAAAAAAAGTAAACCTGGTAGCGGAAAAAGTGTGGTCTTTTATTGAAACTCAAAAAATGAAAGAGATTGATAAGGACCAACTTAAAAAGGAAATCGCCAATGCAATGAGCGATCGGGATTTTAATTTATACCGTTTTGCAAATCGATATTTCACCTGAATAAGCGTGAGCGATAAGGCTTACGAAAAAAGCCAATAAGTTTAAGATTTCTCATGATCGCTTTTCCACCATTTGTAGCCAACAAATCCTATCGCTACATAAGGAATGATCATCAGGTAAATAATGCCGGTATTAAATCCTTCGGCGGGCTTTGTTCCCATTTGCATCACGGTCTTATTACAGATAGAACATTGGGCTTGTGCTTCAGAGCAATTTGTGAGGAGATAACCGGCGAGAAATATTATTATTAATAATTTTTTCATAGTAATATTTCACGAAGATAGGCCAAAAAGTAATTTTTTTGAAGTATTTTCATCCGACTGACGATTGCTGCTAAATTTGAGTTTTTATTTTTTAATAATATACGACCATGGATAATCAGGCCTCACGCGGGTTGCAGCATTTCAAAAATTACGTTGGTATAAAATTCCAGCTTTACAACAGTCTTTTTACCTCTCTACCCTTTTACCGGATTGAAAAAACCGGAATTCTACTTTCATTGTTTACAAATATTTGCGATGAAGGTTATAAAAAGAAACTTAGTCCCTCAGAAATTATAGAAGATTTTTTTTCCAAAGACACTTCTTTCACCACGCAGGAAGAAAAACTGGACCTGCTCTTTCGATTCATTCAATTTGTTGAAAGACAGGTTGTGCTTTTTGACGCGCTCGAAGACGCTGCTTTTACAAAAGTAACGGACACCGGAGGTCCTGGAACGCTGAAGCAGCTCGAGATGGAAGTCGTTCAAAATAAAAAAGAAAATGCGCTCGCTGCAAAGTTGAAAGATTTTTCAGTTGAGCTTGTGCTCACGGCTCATCCAACTCAATTTTATCCGGGCACCGTACTTGGCATTATCAATGATCTTTCAAAATCACTTTCAGAAAATAATGCCGGCCAGGTGAACATGTATCTTCAACAATTGGGAAAAACGCCTTTTTTCAAAAAGGAAAAGCCGACTCCCTATGATGAAGCCATGAGCCTTATTTGGTATTTGGAAAATGTATTCTTCGTCGCAGCGGGCAGAATTGTATCTTTTCTTTCCAATCAATTTCCTGATTCAATCAGCAAGGACAATCCGGTTATAAAAATGGGTTTTTGGCCCGGTGGCGACCGCGATGGAAATCCTTTTGTGAACACAGACATAACTTTGAAAGTTGCGGAAGCGCTCAGAGGAGCAATTATAAAATGCTATTATTTAGAGATTCGCAAACTCAGGCGCAGGCTTACATTTAAAGGAGTGGAAGTACTTCTTGCAGACCTGGAAAAACAGCTTTATAATAATATTTTTATTCCGGGCAACCGAACCGATATCACTAAAGAAAATATTCTTGAAGTATTAAACGAGATACGTGACACCATCATTTATCAACATAATGGGTTGTTTCTTCATTTGGTGGATAATCTGATCAACAAAGTAAATGTTTTCGGTTTGTACTTTGCTTCCTTAGATATCAGGCAAGACAGCTCAATTCATGAAAAAGTATTCGATGCAATATCGGCCAACAGCGATATTTTTCCAGCCGGCTACGCGAACTTAAGTGAGGAAAAAAAGATTGAATTTCTTACAGAAAACAGTTCTGTTCTTCCGGAAAAAGACTATGGCGTTGCGGTGATCAATGACACATTGGAAAGTGTAAAAGTAATCCGGCAAATCCAGGAATATAACGGAGAACCGGGCTGTAACCGGTATATTATCAGCCACAGCAGAACCGCGTTAAACGTCCTTGAAGTTTACGGACTTTTTATTCTTTGCGGCTGGAAGAAAGAAGATATGAAAGTGGACATCGTACCACTGATTGAAACCATCGATGATTTGCAAAATGCGGCTAAAGTGATTAATACGCTTTATCAAAATAAAGAGTATAAGCAACACTTGAAACGAAGAAATAACACACAGGTTATTATGCTTGGCTTTTCTGATGGAACAAAAGATGGAGGCTACTTAATGGGCAATTGGTGTATCTATAAAGCCAAGGAAGAGCTCACCGCAATATCAAAAGAAAACGGAATTAATGTAGTATTTTTTGATGGCCGCGGCGGCCCTCCGGCAAGAGGCGGCGGAAAGACACATAAGTTTTATGCATCGATGGGAAAAAATATTGCTAACAAAGAAATACAATTGACCATCCAGGGACAAACAGTTAGCTCCAACTTTGGAACGGTTGATTCCGCGCAATATAATTTTGAGCAATTAATTCATGCAGGCATTTCAAACGATATTTTTTCTAACCGGCGGATCACGCTCGAATCAGAAGAAGAAGCGTTATTACAGGAACTGGCGAACGTGAGCTTCGACGCTTATAGCGAGTTAAAAAATCATCCTGAATTCATGTCGTACCTGGTCGAAATTAGCCCGTTGAAATATTACAGCGAAACCAACATTGGAAGCCGGCCGACAAAACGAGGAACGGGAAAATTAAACATGGAGGATCTGCGGGCTATTCCTTTTGTAGGGTCCTGGAGCCAGCTTAAGCAAAATGTAACCGGATATTATGGTCTTGGAACAGCGCTTCGCGAAATGGAAAAATTGGGAAAATTTGGTCGTATAAAAACACTTTATCAAAGTTCATTGTTCTTTAAAACACTTATTGACAATTGTGAAATGGCGATGAAGAAATGCTTTTTCCCGCTGACGGATTATCTGTCGAAAGATGAAAAATTTGGCGAATTCTGGAACATGATTTACCAGGAATATGTGATCACTGAAAAATATCTTTTCAAACTTAGTGGCAATAATGAATTGATGGCAGAATATCCGGTTGAGCAATTATCGGTGAGCATGCGGGAGAAAATCGTTTTGCCATTGGTTACCATTCAACAATATGCAATGTCAAATATTCGTGAAATACAAAAAGAACAAATTAAAGATCCATTAAAAGAAACGTACGAAAAATTAGTGATGCGCTGCTCTTTTGGAATCATCAATGCCGGCAGAAACTCGGCATAAATTTAATTTGATGAGGTTAAAAAAAACCAAATAACTACATTTTGGGTTATCAGTGAATACCTGAAATAATAAAGCCCTGTCTTTCTTTTTCTAATAATTTTCAGGAAAATATTAAAAGAAGAAAAACTACATTTTCGGTTATAAGGAATGAATTAGGGGAAGTATCAGGTGATCGCGTTATACCGATTTTAAATTATAAATAGGCCAATCTCTTTTCTGTCAGCATAATTAATTTAAGATTTACAATAAGGCATGGCCTATTTTATAAATCAAGATGGTATTATTTCTTTTTCAATCCTGAAAGATAGTTTTCAATCGCCGAAACCATGCTTGGCATTTTCGGCTGCGGCGCAACGATGTCTGGCCTGAAACCAGCGGAAATAACTGCTTTGCGCGTGTTGTCGCCAAAAGCGCCGATCAGTGTTCCATTCTGTCTATAAGCAGGGCAATTCTCAATAAAGCTTTTTACGCCTAATGGAGTAAAGAAGCAGATCATGTCATACTCATGCTTATTTACAACATCCTTCACGTCATTGGAAATGATCTCATAAAGTACCGGTATTGCATAGGTGCAACTATTTTCAATTAGCCAGTTGGTAATCTCGCTGTCAAAGGAATGCGAACATGGATATAAAAAATTTTCTGCTTCCTTATATTTATTGATCACATCAAAAAGGCTTTTGTTTGTGCCATCGGCACCAAAAAAAACCTTTCGTTTGCGGTATAGAATAAACTTTTGGAGATAAAGCGCCACTGCTTCCGTGATACAAAAATATTTTGTGTTTTGCGACATTGTTATTCTCATTTCCTCACAGGTTCTGAAAAAATGATCAATCGCATTTCTGCTCGTAAAAATTACTGCGGAAAAAGAAGGGATGTCTATTTTTTGTTTTCTAAATTCTTTGGAGGCGATTGGCGCAACGCGAATAAAAGGTTGAAAGACCAGGTTGATCTTGTATTTTTTTGCCAATTCAAAATAGGGAGATTTGTCGTTTTCAGGTTTCGCTTGCGTAACAAGGATATGCCGAATCTCAGATATTTTTTTTAATTCAGATTGTGCAGTCGTCATCTCCATTTTTGAATTCATGTGGTTGCAACAAAGTTAGGGCTTTTTGACAAGAAGGTGTCAAATACACACGATCGATTTGCACATTTTAAACAAGGTAGTCAACTGCCACTTTGTAAATGACAGCAAGCGGCAATATTTCGGCTCCGACTATGTAAATCATAAAATGTAAAGGATTCAAGGGTATTTTTCTTTCAATAACTCCATAGCTTTTAACATACCGCGATAAAAAAAACAGGCCCAAAACCAGAAGCGACACTGTGGCGACGGCGCTGATCCATTGCGGCATTGAAAAAGCAAGTACAATTATAAACGGGACCAAAAGAATGCCGGTGATTTTATTCACCAGGAATATTACAAATATATAATTGTCCGTTACGGGCCGTATATCAGAAATCCATCCCATAAATTTCAGAATGCAAAATTTCAGAAAATACAAAGCCCCTACACCGAGGATACAAAATGGTAATAAAAGTTTTCTGCTAATAAGGCGGGGCGGATGGAAATGCATGAAGAGCAGCCAAATATAAAGGCCGGCGGTTAAGACGAAAAAAATATTTAATATAAATGATGGAAGTTTAGCCTGCATCAATTGGTCAGTAAGTTGTGTTTGCCGGAGTGACGTATTAAAAAAAACTCTAAAAAGATTATTGAAATAGTGATTGTAGAAAGTTCTGAAAAGTCCCAGTATCAATATTATCACACACAAGGTGTAAAATAAAAATTCCTTCCCTTTTGCCTCGCGCGCGTCCTCCATTAAATATAACGGCGGGTCTTTTACATTAATAAAACGGTTGTTTGAGAGCAACTCGTCCGAAATCCGGCGATAATTTATGGCATTTGTTTTTGAAATCAACCGTGCACTGTCGGTTAACGAATCGCTTAAAGGTGCTGAGACCTGTAAAGTGGAATCCTGCGCTACGATCGATATTTCCGATTTATTTTTTGCGAAAGAATCTTTAGCGATTTTTAATTTTTGCCTTCGTAAAATTATTGACGAATCAGTCTTTGCTTTTTTCCGCGCAGAATCTGCGGCGTTATTATTTTTTTGTTTCACAAGCTTTGATGTATCAACCAGGCTCGGTTTAGAACTGTCATTTCTGACTTGCGCATTTCCAACCGTATAACCAGAAAAAATAATAAACAGTAGCGTAAAATATAAAAACCGTTTCACTTTCATTTTGTCAAAAATAGTTGATATAACCAAAATGAATCTTGGAAGAATTTCTGAGATCAAATTTCACATCATTTCTTTTTCCCAAAGCGTAACTTAAATTCAATAAGCCAAACTTTGTTTCGAACGCAAGACCCACTCCTCCGCTGATAAACGAATTTGAAAACTCCGTATTGTTATATTTTGTTTTGGTAAATCCAACATCGGAGAATCCGAAAAAGTAAGAATTTATGCCCACCAGATAACGATATTCCGCGGTAAAAACAGCATATTGATTGGCGAAAATACTTTCTTCATCGAAGCCCCGTAATATTTTATTACCGCCAATCCGGAATAATTCATTCATAAAATTTTGAGGGCTTTGCAGTAGGCCGAAATCAACGGCCGTTTTCAAAGTATTTTGTTTTCCAAGGGGAAAATAATGATTTGCAACACCGACAATCCGGAACCGATACGTTTTTAATTTCACCGAATCATACAAAGAATTAAAATCGAACGCCGGGTTGGCGGGATCTTTAAGATTGATGATGTCATTGTTTTTTGAAGTCTTTTTTATTCCGGCAGATGCTGTAACGTCCAGTTCGCTTCCTTTACGCGGATTAAGCCTGTAATCTGTTTTTACAAAGTGGTAACCGATGCCCATATTTCCTGAACTCACATCAATATTAGGAGGAAGTCTTTTTGAATACAATACCTGGTTCGTGTCTACGCCGCCGGAAAGCAAAAAGCTATTTTCATTTTGATAAAATACCTTGAAAGATTGCCTCGGCGAAATGGCATATTGAATGGCTAAAATTGAGTTGAGTTGCAGGTAAGCAGAATCCCTTTTTAGCAGGTCAAAGGAAAAATTGATACCAAAATTTGAATTAAAAATGTAGGGATGTGTGTAACCGAGATTCAATCTCGGGGACTGAGGCTGAAGCTGTTGCCAGTTCAATAAGATATTTTCTCCGGAACCAAGGGCGTTGTTGAGATTAAGGTGCACATCGGCGGTTAATTGGGATTTCGTAGAAATAGCATTTCCTGGTAAAAAGCCCACAAGCACATTTATTTCGCTGCTCCGTTTTGGCTGAAGATACACATTCAGCGTAGCTCCTGAGCCCAACATCGTAATATTAGAGCGTTGCGTTTCCTGCAGAAAAGGAAGCTCACTGATTCTCGTGCTGATCTCTTTTATTTTTTGATTGTTGTAAACGCTGCCATTAAAAATGCCAAGATAATGTTGAAGAAATGAATTTTTAATTTTGACCGTCCCGATGATTTTGATGCTGTCAATGTGGTATAAAATTCCTTTCTTTATTCGCAAATCGCCTTTAATTTTATCGGCTGATATATCAATGTTTTCTAACGAAACTTCAGCAAAAGGATAACCGGAATTTTCATAATAATTGAGAATTCGTTCCTGTTGTACTTCCAGTCGGTTGAAATCCATCTTTTTATTATCAAATTGTTTTTCATTCCAGCCAACGCTCGCCAACGCGTCCTGCTCGATACTGTCAGTATTTATCTGAGCCCATTTGTATTGTTCTCCCAAAAAAAGAATTGCCTTCGCAGACGTTGAATCATAAAAAACTGAATCCACAGAAGCCGCCGGAAATCCTTTATTTAAAAGCATTGCGGGCAACTGATTTAAATAAAGCTGCGCTGCCTGTTTTGTATCAAAATTAAGTTTCAAATCAAGTTGCTGTAACTTATACAAAGTATCTTTACCGGATAAATTGTATTGAAGCACATATTTTTTTTGGCAAAAAATATTATTCGAAAATAAAAGTAATCCTAACAACAGAAGCAGTGAAACATAGCTTGTATAGTTGAGGGATTTTGGTTTCATGTTGATCATTCAAATCTAAAATGAAATTCTGAAACAGCGTTAATCATAAACAGAATAAATAAATCGTAATCTTTGGCTGGCATTTATATTCATATTCCTTTTTGCAAGCAGGCTTGCTACTATTGCAATTTTCATTTTTCCACCTCGCTTGCGTTAAAAGCCGAAATGGTTTCTTCAATCATCGATGAAATAAAAATAAGAAGTACGGCTCTGTTCGAAAAAGATAAAAAAGAAATTGCCATTCTTCAATCGCCCGACGAATTAATCGAAACCATCTATTTCGGAGGAGGCACGCCCAGCCTGCTTTCGCAGGATGAAATGATCTCGGTTTTGTCGGCAATTAAAGCAAATTACAATGTCAATCCCGACGCTGAAATCACTATTGAAACCAATCCCGACGATATTAACATTGAAACTTTACAAAGCTGGAAAAATGCAGGCATTAACCGTTTAAGCATCGGCATTCAATCTTTTGTTGAAAGAGATTTAGTTTGGATGAACCGCGCACATAATGCTAATCAGGCTTTGGAATGCATACGGTTGGCGCGTGAGATTGGTTTTAATAATTTCTCGATCGATCTGATATTTGGTACCCCGGGCTTAAGCAATGAAGAATGGGAACGCAATGTTCAAACAGTTATTGATTTGAAAGTGCCCCATATTTCATCCTATGCGCTGACGGTTGAACCGAAGACGGCGCTTCAAAAAATGATTGTTTTAAAAAAGAAAGAAGATGTAAATAACGATCTCCAGGCCGCGCAATATTTAATGCTGATGAGCATGTTGAGAAACGCCGGTTATGAACATTATGAAATTTCCAACTTTGCTAAACCTGGTTTCAGAAGCCGGCACAACAGCAGCTATTGGCAAGGTGAAACGTACATTGGCATTGGGCCTTCGGCACATTCTTATGATGGAAAAATGAGAATGTGGAACAAAGCAAACAACCCAATTTATATCAAATCGATTAAAGAAGGAACGCTCCCATTCGAAACAGAAATCCTTACGCAGACGCAAAAACTTGATGAATATATCATGACGTCGTTAAGAACGATTGAAGGAACAGACCTTCAGTTTATTGAAAATAATTTTTCAAAAGAAGAAAGAAAAAGAATTGAAAACGTGATAAGTCAAAATGTAGAAAAAACTCATTTTTTTATCAATAACGAAAAGGTTATTTTGACTGATGAAGGAAAATTATTTGCAGATGCGATCGCGGTGAAATTGTTTTCCTGAGAAAATAAAAACTTCCCTCACTTGTTTACAAAATTTATTTTACCTGCTGCATAGAAACCAGCTTTCTGTAAAAGCCATCAAGCGCCATCAAACTCATGTGCGTGCCGCGTTCCACGATCTTTCCTTTTTGCAAAACAATGATTTCATCAGCGTGGCGAATGGTACTCAACCTATGAGCAATCACAATGCTTGTTCTGTTGGTCATCAGGTTATTGATCGCATCCTGCACTAGTTTTTCGCTCTCCGTATCCAATGAAGAAGTTGCTTCATCAAGGATCAGGATCGGGGGATTTTTCAATACGGCTCTTGCGATCGTAACGCGCTGCTTTTCACCACCACTTAATTTATTACCGCGCTCACCGATACTGGTATCGTAGCCGTTTTCTTTTTGCAAAATAAAATTATGCGCATTGGCAATTTTTGCCGCATTTATGATGGATTCAGCAGGTGCATTGTCTATTCCAAGTGAAATGTTATTAGCAATTGTATCATTAAACAAGATCGGCTCTTGCGTCACGATACCCATTTGGCTGCGCAATGATTCGAGAGAATAATTTTTGACATTAATTCCATCAATCAGTAATTCGCCGCCAACCGCATCATGAAACCGTGGAACAAGATCTACCAGTGTACTTTTGCCGGCGCCTGAAGATCCAACGAGCGCAACTGTTTTTCCTTTTTCTATTTTCAGGTTGATGTTATCAAGAATTACCTTGTCTTCATAGGAAAAAGAAACATTTTTAAACTCTATTGATTCGTTAAATGAATGCAGCGTTACCGGGTTCGCAATTTCTTTAATTCCTACATTTTCGTTTATGAGGTGTTCGATGCGATCCACGCTGGCAGCTCCTTTTCGGATATTATAAGATGCAGCAGAAAGCGTTTTTAAGGGCTGAATCAATTGAGAAAAAATAAAGATGTAGGCAAGAAAATCACCGGGGTCAAGAAAGGTATTATTTAGAACAAGCCTTCCGCCATACCATAGCACACACACGACGGCAGTAATACCCAACACTTCACTCATCGGCGAAGCAAGATCGCGCCTTCGGATGGCTTTATTTTTTATTAAAAGGAGTTCATTATTTTGTTCGTCAAATTTTCTAAATTGTTTTTTTTCAGCGTTGAAAGCTTTGATCACCCTGATGCCGCTAAGCGTTTCTTCAATGGTAGAAAGTATTGCGCCTAATTTTTCCTGCACCTGCGTACTTTGTTTTTTTAAAGTGCGCCCGACGCGCCCGATTATCAAACCGGCAACCGGTAAAAATATCACTAAGAAAAAAGTAAGCTGTGGACTCAGAACAACGAGATAAGCAAAAAAAAGGATAATCGTTACCGGCTCTCTGAATAAGGTTTCCAGCAGATTGACGCTTGAAGTTTCCACCTCACTCAAGTCATTCGTCAGCCTGCTCATGATATCGCCTTTTTTCTGGTCATTAAAATAACCGACAGGCAATACCAGTATTTTTTGATACATTTTGGTGCGCATATCATTGACAATAAGATTGCGCATCGGCGTGAGAACATAAATGGAGAGATATAAAAAAATATTTTTTAAGATGATGAAGCTTAATATCAGCAAACATATCAGCCCCAATGCTTTTACTTCGCCACCGGGATGCTGAACTTCATTAAACAGCCAAAGTTTCAATTGATTCACCGGGTTGATCGATGAAAAAAAGCCAGTGTTTTGAGACACTGCGCCGAGGGTATCCTGTTTTTTAAAAATCAACAAAAGAAACGGGCTCAGAAGCCCCAGTGAAACGACTGAAAATAAATTAGAAAGAATATTGAAACCGAAATAGGAATAAATTAGTTTCGGATACTTGCCTACATATCGAAAAATAGTTCGTAAACTCTTCATTTATAATATTGAAATCCTTTATTAAATTGAAATAGCAGCAAAGTAACTAATTTTACAGTCCCGATGGTTATCGGGATCACAATTATAACAATGACAGAAGGTAAAAGACAAAAACAGGTAGCTATTGAAATTGCGAAGGAATTAAACGACATTTTTCTGAAGATGGGACTTACCATGTTTGAAGGCGGAATGATTTCAATATCTTCTGTGAAGATTACTCCGGATCTTTTTGAAGCGAGGGTTTATTTAAGTTTTTTCCAGGTGAAAGATGCGGAAGCAGTTTTGGAAAAATTCAAAGAGCGCAGCAGCGAAATTCGTGGCGAACTGGGCAAGAGAATGCGTCACCAGCTTAGAAGTATCCCACAGTTGACGTTTTATATGGACGACACGCTTGACTATGTTTTTAAAATAGAAAAATTGCTGGATGATATAAAGAAAGAAGATGCCGGCAACCGGCCACCGACAACTGACAACCATTGAACCGTGGGAACGTTTTTCCAATCTTTCTAATCCTTTTTCTAAACTGTTTAAACTGTTTCTAAACTTGTATCTAAAGTTCGCCTGGAGATATTTTAAAGCAAAGAAAAGCACTCATGCGATCAATATTATTTCGTGGGTAACAGCGGGAGTGATTGCTTTTTCCACGATGTGCCAGGTGCTGGTGTTGAGCGTTTTCAACGGTTTTGAAGGATTGGTGCAATCACTGTATTCAAATTTTTATGCCGACGTAAAAGTGGTGCCATCAAAGGGGAAAACGATTGTGCTCACACCGGAACAACTTAACCAAATTCATAAAATTCCCGGCGTGAAAGGTACCTCTACAGATGTAGAGGAAAAAGCTTTATTGCAGAATGGCGAGCAGCAAACAGTTGTATTATTAAAGGGTGTTGATTCTAATTATTACAAGGTTTCAGGCGTGCCTCAAAAAATGTTTCATGGCACATTCAATACCGGCACCATCGATGATCCAAAATTAATTTTAGGTTCAGGAATCGAAAGCGCCATCGGAGTGCAATCTGATCGAAATTTATTTCCCATAACTATTTTTCTTCCCAAGAAAACAAACGAAGCCAGCCCAAATCCCTTGTCGGCATTAAGTGAAGGAAACGCAACCACCGCAGGAAGCTTTTCCATTCAACAGGATTTTGATAATAAATATGTCATTACGAATATCGCATTTGTAAAACAGCAAATGAATTTTCAGCCTGATGAATTCAGCGCCCTCGAAATCTCATTGATCAATCCTGAGCTATCAGAAAAATTTACCGAATCACTTCAAAAAAGCCTTGGTGACGGATATAAAGTGCTTACAAAATTTCAGCAGAATACAAGTCTTTATAATTCAATGCGGTTGGAAAAATGGTTTATTTACGCCGTGCTCACGTTGATATTAATCATCGCAGCATTTAATATGGTCGGCGCATTAACGATGCTGGTGCTTGAAAAAAGAAAAGATATTAGTGTGCTTCAGGCGTTAGGCGCTGATAAATCTTTAGTGAAAAAAATATTTTTGAGTGAGGGCGTTTTGCTGGCGGTAACCGGGGCGGGTACGGGAATTATTCTGGCGCTAATCATTGCCTTCCTTCAA
Source organism: uncultured Chitinophagaceae bacterium (assembly GCA_963706775.1). GTDB lineage: Bacteria > Bacteroidota > Bacteroidia > Chitinophagales > Chitinophagaceae > Ginsengibacter. The sequence continues at coordinate 1,258,890 of CAVPNF010000005.1, read as the reverse complement.
TTGAAATTTCATCTGATAAAACTCGTTGGCAATTCTTTCTTAATCGATTATTTCCCTGTAAAGCTTGTGATCACCGACTTCATACTCGTGATACTTACTTCGTTGATAATTGCGTTTGCAGCCTCCTGGTTTCCTGCAAAAAAAGCCGCGCAACAAATGTTCAATTTGAAATCCTGATTCAATTAATTCAGGCATTGGCGGACATTTCCGGATAATACGAAAAAAAATATTTATAAAATTTTTTTAAAAACCTTTTGAATATTCAAAAGGATTTATACTTTTGCATTCTCCAATACTTCAGAAAGGCACCACAAGATTCCTTACTTTTTTTTCCAGTCTATCTTCCCGAAAAGCAAATGCTGAAACCAGTTACTGCATTTATAATGGTTGAATATACCATTCCATATCTCCTTTAATCGAATTTACTTTTTTGATCCATTTCAAGTTTCTTACCGGAAACCAAAGGGATAATATATGCTCCAATAAGCTCTGAGGCCAAGCAAACCATTTGTATAAAACAAAAAAAATCAAACTAACATGAAAACAATTTTTACCTTTTCAAAAGGAAAATTAAAGCGGATCGCTTTGTTTGCCTTCGCCATGCTTTTCTCTTTTATTTCAGCTCAATCGCAGCAAAGAAATTACAGTCTTATCTATTCAGAAAACGTCAAAGGCGGATCTACACTATTTGGGAACACGCTGATTCATATTCTAAAAAGCGGCCAGCCTGACTTGCAAAAAATGAACGATAACAAATTGAATGGAAACAGCAGTTATGGCAATGATAATGAAAATACCCAGTATGTAGATATTGATGGAAACACCGGCAATGGAAGCGGCACCAGGAATTCCTCATCTTCGGACCTGATACTCCCGACAGGCGACAACAATATTAAATTTGCCAGGCTTTATTGGGGCGGCCGCATCACGAATTCCGAGTTTGATCTGACAAAAGAAGCCAACAAGAAAATTAAGTTGCGGAAGGGCACGACCAGCGCCTATGCTGATGTCTCCGCTATTGGAATTGATCAAACACCAATAGCCGATGGCTACACGGAATACCAGGCTTATGCAGACGTTACTTCTTACGTGAAGAGTAATGGAGGCGGCACTTACACTGTTGGTAATGTTCCTTTAAGCGTAGGCCCGATAGGGGGTGGCGGCAACCATGGGGGCTGGTGCATCGTAGTGGTTTATGAGAACGGAAATCTCAACTATAACAGCATTCGTTTATACGACGGCTTCCAGAGAGTTTACAATGGCGGCACTTCTACAACCACCAGTGTAACGCTTTCTGGACTTAATGTTCCTTCAGGAACGCTCGCAGCTTCGGATGCGCAGATGGGCGTGATGTGCTGGGAAGGAGATGCTAATTTGAAAGGAGATTTCTTAAAGATTAATGGGAATTTGTTTTCCAATTCTACTAATCAAAAAGACAATCCATGGAACGGAACTATCACGACTGATGGAACGCATGTCACTACCAAAAATCCGAACTATACCAACCAAATGGGTATCGATATAGATATGTTCAGCGTTGGAACCGGTTATGGTATTACACCCAATGCGAGTTCTGTTTCGCTTGAGTTTGGAACCGAAGCAGACCAATATTATCCGGGCTTATTTACATTCTCCATCAAGATGAAAGACCCCACTATTACGCTGCAGAAAACCGTAAAAGATGCTAACAACAATCACCTTGCAGAAGCGAATGAAATTCTTACTTATACTTTAAAAGGCGCGAACCTGGGCACAGGAAATGCCAATGATATTGTTGTCACAGACACGTTGCCCAATACCGTAACTTATTTACCCAATTCATTAAAAGTAATTGCCTCCCCCGGAATCGCACCAGGCAATCAAACGGATGCAGCTGCAGATGACATCGCTGAGTACATTTCAAACGGATCTGTAAAAACGGTTATTTTCAGATTAGGAGCAGGAGCAAATGCTACAAAGGGCGGTACGTTAGCAGAAAATGAGACTTACGAAGTTCAATTCCAGGTCACCGTAAACGATCCCGGAAAAAACAAATTGGTTCCTTCTATCATGAACATTGCAAGAGTAAAATCTTCTTCAGATGCTAATACCATCTTCACAGATGATGGCACTGCTGTCATCAACCCGGAAGCAGGCCCGATGCCCGTGACGCTTGCGAGATTTAGCGCCACTCTTTTGAATGACAACAAAGTAAAACTTGATTGGGCTACATCAATGGAGATCATTTGTAAAAACTTTATTATCGAAAGAAGTTTTGATGGAAATATATTCTCTCCCGGCGCTACGATCGATGGCCATGGAACTACTTCTTTATTTCATGAATACAGCGCTATCGATGAAATTCCTGCCTACGCCAGCAATGTTGTTTATTACAGGCTAAAGCAAACTGATTTGAACGGCAAAGAAAACTTGTCTAAAGTAATCTCGATCAAACTGAAAAAGGATAATCAAATTGTGAGTGTTTCTCCAAACCCGTTTATCAGCTATTTAAATATTAATTTGGATTGGAGCAAAAGCGAAAACGTCCAGGTTAAGATCATCAACGTTCAGGGAAAAGAGGTTTATTCTAAAAGTTTACAGGTAAACAAAGGTGTTAATAATATGAAGATTGATGAGCTTTCAAAACTACCATCGGGAAATTATTTTATTCAATTTGTTTCCGCAACGGAAAGATTTGTTCAAAAGATTACCAAATAATAGTTCCGCTTAAAAACCACACGAATGGCCTTCCGAATGGAAGGCCATTTTTTTTGTTCAGATAAGCTAAAATGTAGAAAATACAGATTCGAAGAAATAAGATTCCAATCCGTAGAATCTAATATTTTTCCCAACGCTACTTAGAAAATAATTTCTTTAATCTATCAACAAGCTAGATCTTCATATAAGTTTGTAAAGCTTTCACGTAATTTTCAAAAGCTGTAATACCTTCCTCCGTGATCTTACAAATCGTCTGTGGATAATTATTATTGAATTGTTTTATAATTTCTATATACCCCGCCTCTTTTAGTTTGCTGATTTGGACGCTCAAATTTCCGGCAGTTGCATTTGTTTTTTCTTTTAAAAATGTAAACTCGGCTTCCTTCACGCTTATTAGAAGCGACATAACAGCCAATCGTAACTGAGAGTGTAATATGGGATCGAGTTCTTTAAATTCCATTATTCTTGTTTGCAAATATTTTATAAAGCCTTGCTTTGAATGTTTGCCCAATTAAAGGCTTTAAAGTTTTGGTTTCGCATCAATTTTGCCTGTTAAACCGCTGCTTTAATATATAACCCGGCACAATCCATGCGATTGCCACGCCCAAAGCGATAAGCAACAATTGATATTCATAAACCATTAGTGTTGATAATATCGCCAATACCCAGCAGGCAATCGCCCCAATTTTTAACGGCCTGAATTTTAAAATAACGCCGCAGAGAAGTGTAGGCATGCCATACATAATTAACACAGCCGGACTAATACCATTATAGGCTTTTACATAGATCAGCATAAAAATCAATAGTGCAATGCAAATAACAAACACGATCCAAACGAAAGCAATAATTTCATCCGTATAGGTTTTTGCCTTTAACCTTTTTCTTGTTTTTCGTAAATAAAAAAATTGAAAAATGGGCGCCAGCCAGGTAACGAACCAAATACTATAGGCATTTTGATTGTTGAAAAAATGCAACGCCACAAATTGCACAACGCAGCATATAAATATAAGCCATCCCCAAAGAATATACAGCAACCCATTTTCGCTAAGCCTGCTTTTTGCTTTGTTGATCATCGACGTAATCAACAGAAGGCTTTCCCGCTCCGTCATAGTTATTTGTTCGTCCATATTATTTATTTGTATTGAGAGAGAAAATAATCCAAGCTTAACCTTCCCCAGTTTGGCGCAATGTCTGACTCCGGCTTAAAGCTATCTGATAATTGTTTTGCTTTATCAAAGATGGGTTTTGCAGCATCCTTTCCACCACCAAATGCCTCAGGAGTATAAAATTTATTTTGTGCTTCCAATATATATGGACGCGGATTATTTGGATCCAGAGATTTAGCTTTTTCTATATTTTCGCTTATCACAGGCCCATAAGTCATGTACCTGCTTTGCGGATCCACCGTCATGCGAAGCGTTGCGATCATGCTTTTGATTACCTCGGTTTCGGAATTATCTTTTCCCAAAATAGTTTCAGCTTTACCCAACAGATCATTCGACTTATCTGCCAGGGCATCTTTTTTGGAAACATCTTTTTCAGTCAGGCCACTCACGACGGTGCAATAGGCCGCGTAATAATATGGAAGCCATTGCGTCTTTTCTGCATCGCCAATCCTTGAGAAATTATTGGCCAGGTCGCTACCATTATTTTTTATCATGAGCGAATCCATTTGAGCGATGTTCGCTTTCATCGCTGCAACATATTTATCACTTTGTGCATAAGAGAAGTTGGCCAGGCAAATGATTGCAGCCATTAAAATTGTTTTTTTCATTTTGTTTTTTTTATTTTTTTTAATATTTGTTTGATCCATCGAATCCATGGAAGGATTTTACATTTATAGATGATTGTTTATATCATCCTGCGTCCTGTCTATTCCTAAACTTATAAAATATCCCAGGTAATAAAACCTTTTTGATGGCGGCGTCACAGCTACTTTGTTTTTTCCATCTAGAGAATAATTATAAGTGTATACATTATTAAATCCTAAAACATTGGTCACCGACAGCACTATCACACCAAACGCCCTTGCTTTTGGATTTCCAATATTGGGCAAATAATTGACACTAAGGCTTAGATTATTGTAATCCTTTGTTCTTCCTTCATCTTCTATTTTATAATTATTTCCATTATCATCATACATCAAATTATAATACGGTCTGCCTGAAGCAAAAGTGTAAGACGCATTGAACTGAGTTTTCAAAGGCAATATAAATCTTTTCACTACCAATGACGCGGTATGCTTTGCTGCAAAAGGCGGCTCGATAGAAGATGGATAATTCAGAAAATCGCGCTTCGTATCCAAATAAGAATAAGAGATCCAGTAATCCAGGTTTTTGATCGTTTTTTTATCGCGCCAGAAAAATTCAATTCCCTTTGCATCACCAAAACCATTATTATTAATGGCGATTAACTTTCCATAATTGCCATTCGTTTTGATGAGATCATCATATTTCTTATAAAACAATTCAGTTCTGAAAGAATAGCTGGCGGATATTTTTTGATATTGGGCGATGTAATGCGTGGCTTGCGTGAAATGCAAAGCTGCTAAAGACGGAAGATATTTACTTTCAGGATCCTGGTAAAACATTCCGTAGGCAAGAGACATCTGGCTTTTGTCAGCAAACTTATATGCGAGCGAGAGGCGTGGCGCAATATTCCACCGGTCCAGTAATTGAGAATGCTCGCTTCTGGCGCCAAGCTTTGCCGCAAGATTGTTGGTCAGGTAAATGTCACTTTCCGCGAATCCTGCCAAAATACTTTCTTTGATTCTTTCAGGGTATTCTGATCCGTTGGTTTGCACATAAGTCATTCTTTCGTCACTGGAAGTATATTCGCTTCCAAACCGGATTGCGCTTAATCCATTCAATCTTTTTTCAAAAACCAATTTTGCATTTGCATATTGGCCTTTATTCACCAGATTAAAGTTTTTATAAGAATCCGAAGGGCCAGAAACAGCCACAGGTTTATCATTTTCATCCTGAAGTTCGGAAGTGATTTTATCTTTATTGGTGCTATAAGAAGCCCCCGCATTCAACTTCCATCCATTCCCAATACTTTCACGCCAGGATACATTGTGATACATATTGAAATTCTTAAGCCCGAATGCATCTTTTAAATTAAGTGAATCGACGTCTTGATTTCTGAAACCGACATTGGTAGTATTAAAATATCCATAGTATTTAAACATACCGGTCGCCGAGGTCTTGATTCTAAAATTAGCATCGACCTCATTTACTTCCGGTACTTTAAAATAATCAAACTTTTGTTTGATCAGATTATATACCAAAGCGAGATTCGTATATGAATAGGTAACTCCCCACGAAGACTTTTTATTTTTAGCAAGTTTCTGAATGCCAGCGTTTGCTCCAAGATAGGAAATCCCAAAACTGGCCGATGTTTTTTCCGGAAGGTCAATTGATTCTAACAACAGCACAGAAGAAAGCGCTTGTCCATACAACGCAGAGTAACCGCCCGAGCTAAAAAGCGTTCCTTTAAATAAAAAAGGATTGAATCTCCCTCTGGTTGCCTGGCCTGGTTCACTGCTGTAATAAAAATTGTTTACCAAAGTGCCGTCAATATAATATTTTGTTTCACTTGCGGTTCCTCCTCTCACAAACAATCCTTCGGATTCACCAACTTGTTGTGTTCCGGGCAAGGTTTTTATGGCTGCTGAAATATCTGCATTCGCGCTGGCAGTGGTGGCAATATCAAGAGGCGTCAAAGCACTTGCTCTTTTTTGATCGCCGGCTTCAAACGCTCCCGCAGTAATTACAACCGCTTTCAATTCTGTGATCTCTTCCTTGAGTGGTATGTTGACAACCATTGATGCGCTATCAATATTTATTTCTCTTTCGGCGGTCTTAAATCCTGATGAAGTGACTATCAAAATATGAGCGCCTTTTTCATTTGTCGAAAAGGAATAATTGCCTGATGAATCGGAAGTAGCTCCGTCATATGAATCCTTTATACTGATACTTGAGCCCGATAAAGGCCGGTTGCGATTGTCAGAAATTCTTCCGCTTATTTTTACCTGGGCGATTGCATGAGACCCGGTGAAAATTAAGAGAAAAAGGAAAAACTTTTTCATTTTCATAAATTTAGCACAAAAATAAAGTTGTTTATAATATAAACCAAATAAAATTAAATTTAATTTGTAACATGATTTCAACGTGGAAAATATTAGTTAATTATATGAATATCAATAATTTACAAATTCATAACTCATCACGGAATTATATGTGAATGGTGTGAGAATTTATTCACATCACTTAAAATTAATTTGTTTATCTGGCGGCAATTTGTAATTTAGCAATAGAATTTAATGGGTTAGTAAGTACAAAGAGCTGGTAGTAATACTGGCTCTTTTACTTTTATAGCATGTTCATGATTTCTGTTCATAACATTTGAGGGTTTTGATTTTAGCCAAAAATTATTTGAGCAAAATTTTTATCAATGTTTTTTATAGAAAGAGATTGATCAATTATGTTTTCATTTTAGATTACTTTTTCTCATCATCATTTGGTATATATGTTCCCATGTTTTTAGAATATGATTTTCTATGTTTTCGCTTATGCAGCAATTCCCTTGAATTTATTTCTCTCATTAAAACGCATCATTATCTTTTCAAAATGGATTTGATTTTTCCTGAAAAGGTTTGATTAATTTCAGCACTTCTAAAATAAGATGAATGAGCAAAACGAAGACTGCGTTTTTTTGCAGCAACTGTGGACAGGAAAGTGCGAAATGGGTTGGCAAATGTCCATCCTGCCAGGAGTGGAACACTTTTGTAGAAGAGATTATTACAAGAGGAACAGAAAAGCCCGCAGCAGAATGGAAAGAATACTCCGCATTATCCGGCGGACTTAAAACGATTTCATTAAGTGATGTAACAAGCGGTGAAGAAAAAAGAATCGTTACTGAAGATGCGGAGCTTAATCGCGTATTGGGCGGTGGCATCGTATTAGGAAGCCTTGTACTAATTGCCGGCGAACCAGGCATCGGAAAATCAACGCTTTTTTTGCAAGCAACTTTGCAATTAAAAAATACCGTTACCTTATATATCAGTGGGGAGGAAAGTGAGCAGCAAATAAAAATGCGCGCGGATCGGCTGCAGATTAAAAATGATCATTTCTTTTTGCTGACCGAAACCAATACGCAATCCATTTTCAAAGAAATAAAAAAACTAAAACCGCAGTTGGTTATTGTTGATTCAGTTCAGACGCTGCAATCTCCTTACATTGAATCGGCGCCGGGAAGTGTATCCCAGATCCGCGAAAGCGCGGCCGAGTTCCAAAGATTTGCGAAGGAAAGCAACACCCCGGTTTTTTTGATAGGACACATTACCAAAGATGGCAACATCGCCGGCCCAAAGATTTTAGAGCACATGGTGGACACGGTTTTACAATTTGAAGGCGATCGAAATTATGCCTACAGGATTTTACGAACTTTAAAAAACCGTTTTGGTTCTACATCCGAACTCGGTATTTATGAAATGACCGGTGAGGGAATGCGTGAGGTAAATAATCCTTCAGAAATTTTAATCACACAAAAGGAAGAAACACTGAGCGGCGTTGCAATAGCCGCTACCATGGAAGGTGTTCGGCCATTATTGATTGAAGTGCAGGCGTTGGTTACGCAAAGTGTTTATGGAACGCCGCAAAGGACGAACACAGGCTTTGATTTGAGAAGATTGCAATTATTATTAGCCGTTTTAGAGAAACGCGGCGGATTTCATTTTGGAGTGAAAGATGTTTTCATCAATATTGCCGGTGGAATCAAAGTAGAAGATCCTTCCATAGATCTTGCGGTTTTAAGTGCATTACTTTCTTCCTATGAAGATGTTGCGATTCCAATGCACACGTGTTTTGCGGGAGAAGTTGGCTTAAGCGGCGAAATAAGAGCAGTTAACAGAATCGGCCAACGCATCGCGGAAGCTGAAAAACTGGGCTTTGAAAAAATAATCGTGAGCAAATACAATCTTAAAGGCATTGGAAAAAATAAGTTGCAGATTGAAGTAGTTCCTTTGGCCAAAGTGGAAGAATTATATCGTTACTTATTTTAGAAATATTTCCGCCGTATCAATAATTAAGTTAAGTTCATCATTGATTTAGCAGGCGATCAAAAAAATTTTAAAAAATAAAATAGGTAGGTGCATGAAAAAATCATTCATTACCTCTTCTCCCCTCTTTCATTTGTTTTATCCGCACAATTGTATTGGCTGCGGAAGCGATGTGATTGATAAAGAGAATTTTATTTGCCTGGAATGTATCAACGAACTGCCTTATACCAATTTTGCGATGCACGCCAATAACCCGGTAGAAAAAAAATTTTGGGGCAAAATAGCGCTTACTTCAGCTATGAGCCTGTTTTATTTTTCAAAGGTTTCAATCATACAAAATATCATTCACGAATTTAAATATGGTGGCAACCGGGAAGCGGGCCATTATCTTGGACGCCTGATCGGGCAAAGTCTTGCGAACAGCAATCGTTTTGACATTGACATCATTATTCCGATTCCACTTTTTAAAAAAAAGGAAAAGCAAAGAGGCTTTAACCAGGCGGCTGTTCTTTGCAAGGGAATATCTGAGGTGATGAATACAGTTGTATTACAAAACATTGTTACCAGGGTCGTACACACAGAAACACAAACCAAAAAACACCGGGCAGAAAGGTGGCAGAATGTTGAAAAATCTTTTTCGGTAACAAAACCTGAACTTCTTGAAGGAAAACATGTTTTATTAGTGGACGATGTGATCACCACCGGCTCTACGCTGGAAGCCTGCGGTTCACAGATACTGAAAGTAAACGGCGCGCGGTTAAGTATAGCTACGCTCGCCATGGCATCATCGACATAAAAAATAAATGTAGGGTTGGGAAATATATTTCGGAAATTATCGAGTGGCGAAAAGCTGCCGGGAGCACGCCGGACATTAATAAAACAGAAAATGATTGATTATATTTGCACCCCTTAGAAAAGTTTATTGCCCTTCAGGCTAAAAATAATATTAAATGATCTCGATTTCTCCGTTTAAAGCGTTAAGACCAGAACCTCAATTTGCAAAGCAGGTGGCATCCCGGCCATATGATGTCTTAAGCAGCAAAGAGGCCAAGATAGAAGCCGAAGGAAATCCATATTCTTTTTTGCATATAACCAAAAGTGAGATCGATCTTCCGGCAGCTACTGATGTCCACAGCGAAGCTGTTTACAAAAAAGCCAAAGAAAACCTGGATGCTTTCATAAGCCGCCCGGTGCTTTTCAACGAAAGCAAACCGTGCTATTATATTTATCAACTGACGATGAACGAAAGAACGCAAACAGGTCTCGTTTGTTGCAGTTCAGTTGAAGATTACGAAAATGGCCTCATTAAAAAACATGAATTTACCAGGCCTGAAAAAGAATTAGACAGGATTAATCATATTAAGACTACGGGCGCACAAACGGGAAATGTCTTTCTTGCATTTAGAGACGTACCGGAAGTAAATGAGATCATGAGCAAATGGAAGTCAGATAAAAGCCCGGTATACAATTTTACTGCGGAAGATAATATTCAACATACCGTGTGGGTTATCAGTGACGAAAAAATTATTGACAGAATAACGGAAATTTTTAAAGAAGAAGTTCCATGCACTTATATCGCTGACGGCCACCATCGCGTAGCATCGGCAGCAAAGGTAAAATACCATCTTGCAGATAATGAAGAAGCCGGATATTTCCTGTCGACATTGTTTCCTGCAGAACAATTGAAGATCATGGATTACAATCGCGTTGTTAAAGATCTTAACGGACATTCTGAAGCTGAATTCTTAGATAAGCTAAATAGTAGTTTTTCGATAGAAAAAGTTTCGAAAGCTTATGCTCCGGAAGCGATTCATAATTTCGGCATGTATCTTAATGGTCAATGGTATAAATTAACTGCATTGGATGGCACATTTTCTACAGATCCGATCGGCATCCTTGATGTTACCATTTTACAAAATAATCTTTTAGATCCTGTATTAGGGATCAAAGACCAGCGCACAGATACCCGCATTGATTTTATAGGCGGCATCAGGGGACTTAGCGAGTTGGAGAAAAGAGTAAATGAAGAAGAATGGGCCGTGGCGTTCAGTCTTTATCCTGTCAGCATTGACCAATTGTTTGATATAGCCGACAGCAACAATGTAATGCCGCCCAAAAGCACCTGGTTTGAGCCTAAATTAAGAGACGGGCTTCTCACACATCTTATTAATTAGTTAATTGGCCAATTAGCTAATCTGCCAATTAAAAATCTCCATTCCGTTGACCGAAAGCCCTCCCGGACAAAAACTGAAAGAAGGATTAAGTACCGATCTCGTTAATTAGCTAATCGGCTAATCAGCCAATTAAAAATTTCCATTACGTTGATCGAAAGCCCTCCCGGACAAAAACTGAAAGAAGTATTAAGTACCGATCTCGTTAATTAGCTAATCAGCTAATCAGCCAATTAAAAATTTCCATTACGTTGATCGGAAGCCCTCCCGGACAAAAACTGAAAGAAGGATTAAGTACCGATCTCGTTAATTAGCTAATCGGCTAATCAGCCAATTAAAAATCTCCATTCCGTTGACCGAAAGCCCTCCCGGACAAAAACTGAAAGAAGGATTAAGTACCGATCTCGTTAATTAGCTAATCGGCTAATCAGCCAATTAAAAATTTCCATTACGTTGATCGAAAGCCCTCCCGGACAAAAACTGAAAGAAGGATTAAGTACCGATCTCGTTAATTAGCTAATCGGCTAATCTGCCAATTAAAAATCTCCATTCCGTTGACCGAAAGCCCTCCCGGACAAAAACTGAAAGAAGGATTAAGTACCCATCTCGTTAATTAGCTAATCGGCTAATCAGCCAATTAGCTAATTAATATATCTTTACCCGATGAATAAAGTTCTATTTTCAATAGCATGTTGCATTATTTCAATAAGCCTATTTGCCCAGCAGGAAGATATTGAAAAGCTTCATCAGAATGCTAAAAAATTTATGCAGCAAGGGGACTATGCTAACGCCTCTCTTATTTTAGTAAGAGCGCTGCAGTTAGAGCCTAATAATATTGGCATTGCCAAAGACCTTGCTTACGATTATTATTTGCAAAGACAAAATGACAAGGCGCTGTCCGTGCTGAAACCTTTTTTAGACAAGGACAATGCTGACGACCAAACTTACCAGATAGCGGGTACCGTGTACAATGCGCTGGGGAACCAAAAAGAAGCCGAGAAATTATATAAGAAGGCGATCAGGACTTTCCCGGAAAGCGGGCCCTTATATAATGAATATGGGGAATTACTTTATTCCAAAGGTGATATCAATGCTTATAAACAATGGGAAAAGGGCATTGAGATGGACCCTTCCTATGCGAATAATTATTACAACGCGAGCAAATATTATGCAGCCACAAAGGATAAAGTATGGAGCCTTATTTATGGTGAGATCTTCGTCAATATAGAATCCTTTACTGCCCGAACAGCCGAAATAAAAAATGTATTATTGAATGGATATAAAAAGCTCTTTGCTGATATAAATCTTTTGGCAGACACGAAAGATAAAAATCCTTTTGAACTTGCCTTTTTGTCGACCATGAACAAACAAAACTCAGTGGTAATAAAAGGAATTAATGCAGAAACACTTACCATGATCCGGACCCGGTTTATTCTTGACTGGAATAAGGATTATGCTGCTAAATTTCCTTTGAGGCTGTTCGACCTTGAGAAAGAATTACTTGAACGGGGTTTATTTCCTGTTTACAATCAATGGATATTTGGAGCAGTGCAAAATCTGGCAGCTTACCAGGTTTGGACTGGCGTTCATTCCGCAGAATATGAATCTTTCAATAAATTTCAAAAAGACAGAATTTTCAAAATTCCAACCGGACAATATTATCATTAAGAGAAGTAGTTTTCCGGAACTCTAATTTCTTCTTTTCTGCACGGGTTCATCGGTCTTCCGATTTTCATCATCTACTTTATGCAACGGTGGTCCGGCCTCGGACGCCAAATTCACGCTTCAACTGTTCCACGAGCATTTGATTTTTTAAACGCAATTTTTTGTTTGTTATAATTGACTAATTTAGAAGTTACATCTGAATAAAGTTATTTGAATCAAACACTCAAAAAACCATGACGAATATGACAAATCCGACGAGATTATTTGATTGCATCGATCTGCATTTGAAAGATGCATCATCAAGAACCATGTTAGCCGGAAAAGAAAATGGACAGTGGAAAGAATATTCAACGTCGGATGTCGCAGATATTGTTACAAAGCTCAGTGCTGGCCTTCACCATCTTGGAATCGGGCCTGGCGACAATACTGCTGAGGGTAAAGATAAAATTGCAGTAATTGCAAAAAACAGGCCCGAATGGATAATGCTTGACCTTGCAGTGCAGCAGCTCGGGGCAGTTTTGACCCCTGTGTATCCCACAATCAGCGAAGCTGAACTGGAATTTATACTTGCCGATGCGGGTGTAAAATTCATCTTTGTAAATGATCAAAGTCTTTTTGAAAAAGTAAACAGTATCAAATCAGGGCTTCCACTTCTTCAGGACATTTTTTCTTTCGAAAAATTAGATCATGTAAGACATTGGAAAGAAATTTTAACGATAGGAAATCAGCAGGATATCGATGACGTAAAAGCGCTGTCAGAAAAAATAAAGTATGAAGATCTCGCTACCATCATTTATACATCAGGCACAACCGGTAAGCCAAAAGGAGTCATGCTTTCCCACAAAAATATCCTCAGCAATGTAATGGACAGCATGCCCTGTTTTCCTCCGGGAGAAAATCATAAAGCGTTGAGTTTTTTGCCGTTGAACCATATTTTTGAGCGAATGGTTACTTATCTATATCTTTTTAAAGGAACCTCGATCTACTATGCAGAAAGCATGGAAACGATCGGCGACAATTTGAAGGAAGTACAACCTAATTTATTTACAACAGTACCTCGTTTGCTCGAAAAAGTATATGAGCGCATCATGCAAAAAGGAAGTGAGCAAAAAGGCATAAAAAGGAAATTGTTTTTCTGGGCGCATAGCCTTGCTACAAAATTCGAGATCAATAAAAGTCAGGGACTTGTGTACCGGATGCAGCTTTCCCTCGCCAACCGGCTGATTTTTACCAAATGGAGAGAGGCACTTGGCAACAATGTTATAGCAATTATCAGCGGCGGCGCAGCGTGCCAGGTAAGGCTGATAAGAATTTTTACTGCTGCAGGGCTTCCCGTCATGGAGGGATACGGGTTAACAGAAACATCACCAGTGATAAGTGTAAACCGCTTCGAAGTCGAAGGAAGAATGTTCGGAACTGTAGGGCCTTTAATTAGAAATGTTGAAGTAAAAATTGCCGACGACGGTGAAATTTTGTGCAAAGGGCCGAATGTGATGATGGGCTATTACAAAAATCCGGAACTAACATTTGATTCACTGGAAGACGGATGGTACAAAACGGGCGATATCGGAATGTTCATAGATGGAAAATTTCTCAAAATAACCGATAGAAAAAAGGAAATGTTCAAAACCAGCGGCGGAAAATATGTAGCGCCGGTGGCGATAGAAAACAAAATGAAAGAATCCAGGATGATAGAAAATATGATCGTGGTCGGAGCCGGCGAAAAATTTGTAGGTGCGCTGATCGTTCCCAACTTTAATCAACTTAACATATGGTGCAAAGAAAACAATGTCGATTGCCAGGACAATTTTAAAACCGTTTCAAATCCATTGGTAAAAGATCTTTATAAAAGTGAAGTCGAAAAATATAATCAGTTTTTCAATCATGTTGAACAGATCAAAAAATTTGAGATTATACCTTATGAGTGGAGTATCGACAGTGGAGAAATGACACCTAAACTCAGCTTAAAAAGAAAGGTGATCATGGAAAAAAATAAAGAAGCGATTAAACGGATCTATGGATAATTAATCCTCAAAGATCTGCTGCTCATCCCGCTCGTCCACAGAAATTTTCCTGATAAAATCGTCATATCCATCATCATCATGATCGCTATAAACACCATATGCATCAAGGCTGTAGCCAATTAATCCATCGTTAGCCTCTATCAAATAGATAATCGCATTATCGCCGGGATCTGATTCGCCCTCGAACCGATAAGTGCGGATGATTTTAAGATCTTCAGGATTGTAAAATTTTTTATTGCCCGGAGTAAAACCTTCCGGTGTCATTTTAAATTCGTTATCATGCTTTTTAACACGCAGCTTTTCCAACACTCCTGAAACGGTAGTCATCGCGATTTTTTGATCTTCCATATAAACGATTTTATAGATTTTTCTATTCTATATGGGCAGGCAAATTACATACCGAAAAGTTTAAGCAAGATATTTTCCAGCAGAAGTCTATCTAAAGGGACTGGTAAATTTTTATTTTATTGTAAAGTGTTTTACGGTCGATTTTTAAGATTTCAGCAGCCTTAGTTTTATTAAAATTCACTTCTTTCAATACATTCATTATGGTATCGTATTCAGCCTTTGCGGCGGCATCTTTAAGGTCTACTTCTTTATAACGAATGTTATTCTCGGGGCTTGACGCCGCATCTTCATGCCTGTTGAACTGCAATTCACTTTCAAGCAAGGATTTCGTAATCTCCCACGGCAGCACTTTCGAATTTATTTTGCCGGAAGGAGTTAATAACACCGCGCGGCGTACAACATTTCTAAACTCGCGCAAATTGCCTGGCCATGAATAATTCAAAAACATTTCCTCTACATCTTCTTCATACCCTTCGATATTTTTTTGTAATTCCTGGTTGGTTTTATCAAGAAAAAATTCTGCAAACAAAAGAATATCATCTTTGCGCTCCCGTAATGGCGGAAGGTTGATAGAAAATTCATTAAACCTGTGATAAAGATCTTCTCTGAATTTGCCCTTTTGATACGCTTCCTGAAGATTTTCGTTGGAAGCAACAATGATCCTTACATCCACGTCCATTTCTTTAGTGCCACCGACCCTTTTAAATTTTCGTTCCTGGATGACCCGAAGCAATGAAGCCTGAACATCCTTAGCCAGGTTTGACACCTCATCAAGAAATAAGGTTCCACCGTTTGCCAATTCAAAATGTCCTTCTTTATCAGTAACTGCGCCCGTAAATGCTCCTTTCACATGTCCAAAAAGTTCGCTTCCGGAAAGCTCCTTAGAAAGCGTACCACAATCCATTGCGATAAAAGGCCTTCCTTTTCTATTGCTGGCCTCATGAATTGTTTTTGCAATCACTTCCTTGCCAGTTCCGCTTTCGCCATAAAGAATCACGCTATAATTAGTTGGCGCCACAATTTCTATCTGACGATACACTTTAGCGGTTTCCCCATCCTGCCCTACTAAAAATTCTTTGTTGGCCGAAAGCGAATAGGATTTTTTATTTTTCGCAGCAGCGGTATTATTTTGAGTCCCATTATTTGAGGAAGAGGCGACAGCCTCAGTAACAGGAGCGGCAACGGCTTTTTCTATCACATTTATTACTTCATCCGGAATCAAAGGCTTGGTGATATAATCAAAGGCACCGAGTTTGATCACGTCAACAGCGGTTTTAATGTCAGAATAACCTGTAATGATGATAACAATTGTCTTCGGCTTCACTTCCTTTATTTTCAACAAAACGTCCTTTCCGTCCTTATCTCCCAGGCGAAAATCGCACAGTACAATATCGAAGTGTGCTTCGTTGAATTTAGCAAGTCCTTTAGAAGCGTTGTGAGCAGTTTCGGTCTCGTATCCTTTTTTATTGAGAAAACGGCTGAGTAGTGCGCACATATCAAAATCATCGTCAATAATCAGTATTTTTTTCTTCATATTATAAAGAGAAATTTAGGGGTTGCAAAGTTAGTTTAATTCTTTGTTTTTCAATTGAGGAGATGTTACCGCTTTTTCTTCCGTAGCTACCCATTCGGCATATTCATTCGGAAGTATTTTGCCTCCATACAATTTAGCATAAACTTTTGTAAACTCAGCACCAAGATATAAAATAATTGAACTGTAATAGACCCAAACCATCAATATTATTATAGAGCCTGCTGCGCCGTAGAGGGAGGTCAAATTACTTCTGCCGAGGTAAAACCCAATAGCCAGTTTTCCGATCGTAAAAAATACAGCAGTTATAAATCCTCCAAACAAAACCACGCGCCATTTCACTTTGGC
Source organism: uncultured Chitinophagaceae bacterium (assembly GCA_963706775.1). Classification (GTDB taxonomy): domain Bacteria; phylum Bacteroidota; class Bacteroidia; order Chitinophagales; family Chitinophagaceae; genus Ginsengibacter. The sequence continues at coordinate 1,242,045 of CAVPNF010000005.1, read as the reverse complement.
GTCGGGAAGGATTTTAAATGTCAGAGAAAATAAGAATGTTGCCACCACGAAAGATAGAATGGCATCAGTTACCTGGATAAAATAGACGCTATAATGCTGTATGTAATTACTGATAAATTTTCCGAACGCAGCCACCAGGGCATTCAACACCAGAGAGGCCAACATAATAAAGCCGATGCTTAATATCAGCGAAAAAGAAAGTAAACGCGTAAGAATCAGTTTCCACCAAACCCTGTGGGGCTTGATTCTTAAACCCCATATTTTATTAATAGAATCCTGTATCTCGCCAAAAATACTGGTAGCGCCCACCAACAGCACGCCTATACTCAATACGGTTGCAAAAAAATTATCACCGGCAAGATGGATATTTTTTATGATATCCTGGATTTGGATCGCCGCTTTGCTACCCACCAGGCTGTTTAATTGCTGATATACCTCGCCGGACATTGCTTCTTTTCCAAAAACTAAACCAAATAGGGCAGTAATCACAACGAGTAGAGGTGCGATGGAAAAAACAGTATAGTAAGCCAATGATGCGCTGTATTTTAAAATATTATCTGCAGAAAATTCTTTAAATACATTCCTGACAACAAAAACTATCTTTTTGAAAGATTTTCTAACTCGTCCCATAGTTGAAGAAATCATCGGTTAGTGATAAAGTTAAAACTAAATCTTCCGACCTATCTTTTATTCACTCTTTTTTGAAAAATTAATTGGCGTTCAGTTTTTCGGTTCTGAAGGGTGAACTCAATTTTACAGTTTTTATGGCCGATTAATTGCCTCGTAAAAAATTACATTTAGTTGATAACCCAATGATGTAAAAATGAAAGATGACCTGCCTTTAAACGCAATGATAGTGGAAGACGAAAAGGAGCTTTGCTTTTTATTATCTATTGTGCTCAAACAGAAAAATCTTAAGCCGTCCTGTGCGTACTCCATTGCCGAGGCAAAAAGCTGTATCAATTCAATAAGGCCATCGGTGGTATTTCTGGACAATCGCCTCCCCGACGGTTATGGCGTTGACTATATCAGCCAGGTAAAGCGCGAATTTCCATATACAAGAATCGTGATGATGACCGCACACAATTCTCCTGAAGATATAAGAAAGGCAAAAGATCGCGGAGCGGATTATTTCATCAGCAAGCCGTTCAACTCCTCAATTATCAAGAGTACCATTGATCTTTTAAATCTTGATCAAACCGGCTGATCGTCATCATTTCGTCTCATTTCGTGTATGCAATTCCCCAAGAAAAATTTTTAAAAAAAAAACTGAAATACACGTTTGCCCTTTATGGGCAACGATTTCAAACAATACGAAACATTGGCAAAGTTTTTAATAATATATTAACGAAGCAATTTTTCATCAACTTAAAAATCTAAAAAAAATGAGAAGTCTATTGTATCTAATCGCGGTGATCCTTGTTATCATTTGGGTCATTTCTTTTTTAGTCTATCATGTTTCAGGCGGATTGATTCACATTCTTCTTGTGATCGCCGTTATATCTTTAATTCTTGGCGTGATCCGGCGGGCGTGATTTTTTACAGTTAATTAAATAGTAGTCGGTCAAGCCAAATTTGGTGACACAACTTATTCAACCTTAATTAAATTAATAACAATCTAAATCTTAAAAACATGGGAAATCTATTGTATCTCATAGCCGTAGTATTGATAATAATATGGGCTATTTCATTTTTGGGCGGTTTTTACACGGGAGGATTAATTCACATTCTTCTCGTAATCGCCATTGTCGCAATCCTTTTGAGAGTGATCAGAGGAGCCGCGTGATTTATTAATAATTAATTAAATAAAAATACACATTATGGAAGACTGGCAATTAAAACTTAAGGGAAACTGGAACGAAGTTAAAGGCAAGATGAAACAAGCCTATGCAGACCTTACAGATGATGATTTAAAAAGGGATGAAGGAAAAGACGATGAATTTGTCGGAAGAGTGCAACAGAAACTTGGTAAGACCAAAGATGAAGTGATCAAATGGATTCAAAGTCTCTAATTTTATCTTCAACCTTTTTTTTCAATTAGATAAAAAATGAAGCCCTCATTCATAATTTTGCATGAGGGCTTTTTTTATTTTAATTTTTTTTGAAATGATCATTGATAATGAATCTCCGTTTTATGTAAAGCTTGGCTTCCAGTTTTTGGTAATTTTTTTTATTTGTTTCTTTATCAATGTAGCTCAAAATATACTTATCCCCTTCGTTTTCGCGATTTTACTTTCGGTTCTGCTATTACCCCTTGTAACTTTTTTAGAAAGAAACAATACCGGCAGAATTTTATCAATCAGCATTGGAATTTTAATTTCGATCGCTTTTATAGGAGGCATTATTTATTTTCTCAGCAGCCAGATATCAGGTTTTTTAAATGATGTTCCTTCCATAAAAAAACACCTGAACGACCACTTTGTTTCCGCCCAGATTTGGGTAAAAGATAAATTGAATATTTCTTTTACTGAACAAAATCAATACCTTAATGAACAGGCTGACAAGCTCAAAGATTCCGGGACGGGTTATCTACAGCACACTTTTTTTTCCGTAACAGAAGCTATCATGTTGTTGATCCTGATGCCGATCTACACCTTTCTTCTCCTTTACTATCGTGCGCACATCCGGAATTTTCTTTTTGCGGTTTTTAAGAAAGAGCATTCACACGATGTTCAAAATGTGATCACGCAATCAAAGCTTATGATCCACAGCTATATGGTTGGATTACTGATTGAAATGTCCATAGTCGCCACTGCGAATTCTGTAGGGCTCATGATTTTGGGGATCAAATACGCAATCTTTTTTGGAGTGCTTGCTGCGGTTCTCAATCTTATCCCTTACATAGGAATGTTTACCGCCACGCTGTTCACGGTTTTGGTAACATTAACAACCAGTAATAATTCACATGATATCATCTGGATCGTTGTGATATTTTATGGAATTCACATGATTGATGTTAATATTTTAATGCCTAAAATAGTGGCTTCGCGTTTGAAGATAAACGCATTGATTTCTATCGTTGGAGTCATCATTGGTGGCGCGCTCACGGGCATTTCGGGGCTCTTTCTTTCGGTGCCCGCTATAGCATTCATAAAAATAGTTTGCGATCATGTTGAAAACCTGAAACCATGGGGAATGTTGATGGGAGGTGAGGTTGATTATCCGCAAAAATCAAAACTCTATCGAAATCTTAAAAAATTGACGAGACGTTCAAAAAGAAATTCAGTTGAAAATTGAAGCAAATTTAAATACCGGTTTTCTATAAAATGGCTTATTTGTCGAAGTTAAAAGTAATTGTAAAGGTGGTCCCTTTTCCTGGTTGGCTTTCGGCAGTGATGCTACCCTCGTGGCCCAGAATGATATTTTGAGAATTAGCCAATCCAAGTCCATTCCCTTTTTCTTTCGTTGTAAAATAAGCTTCAAATAATTTCCCAAGATCTGCTTTGCTCATCCCCTTTCCATTGTCAGTTATTCTTGCTACACAACGATTATTAAAATCCTCAGTATTGATTTTTAAAATTCCATTTGTGCCCATTGCTTCGATTGCATTTACAATAATATTTAAAAATGCAATTTTAATTTTGTCGACATCCACCGAAATTTTACATATTTCAGGATCATAATCCCTGATCACTTTAATTTGATTTAATTCAATCCTGTCCCGGGCCAGTTCCAGGCTTTGATTGAGGATTTCATTAATAGAAACTTTTGAAAATTTAAGTTCAGACACTCGTGTGGCATTTAAAAGGTCGCTTACCAGGGCATTGATACGGTCAGAATTTCTTGTGATCATATTGAATAACATTTCGGTAGATTCTGTGGCGTGAAATTCTGAACGGAGCTGTTCAGTTGCAAGATTAATATTGGTTAATGGATTTCGCACTTCATGAGCAATCGTCCGCGCGATTCTTCCGGTGACGGAATATTTTTCTAAACTTCTTAATTCAATTAATTCAGTATTTAGTTCAGCAAGCTGCCTTACCCTGTTTTCGAGTTGATCGCGAAATTCAGAAGCCTTTTTTGAGGCGTCACGCTTTGCTTTATTTTCTTTGTTAAAAACAATAAAGGAATATAATGTGAGCAGGATTGCTATAATGATAGAAGTAATATTGAACACGCGTATCAGTTCGGAATACCTGGATGCGCTTTCGGAACGGGTGATCCACAATTCTTTTTCAGATGCCTGCATTTTACGGACATATTCTTTGATGTTTTTCATCATCACAATCTCTTCGCTATTCTCCCGCAAAACAGAAGCGGGAATTTTGTTTGATGATTCAAAATCGGCGATGATCTTTCGTATCCAAACAAAGCGATCATCAATAAGATCGCGCAAGGTATCCATATCTTTCCTCTGGTCTTTATCCCGCAGGGTAGTCAAGGTCCTTAGCGTGTTGTACGTGTCTATCTCACTTTGTCCGTAAATGTTCAGTAAATTTTTATCCCTGGAAATCAGGTAGCCGCGCAAAGCAGACTCGCTGCTGGTGATGGATCCCAGCACATTATCAAGGTTATGAAGTACCTCGTTTGTGTGATTGATCAAATAGTCCTGGCTGATTACTTTCTGAGTTGAAATAAAAGTAAGAATGTAGGAAACAAGCAATAAAAAAAATGCAGCAAGAAATCCAATTCTCGTTCGATTGGCAATTTTGTCAAAAAAGTTTTTTACCATATTTTCCTGATTATTATAAAAGTACGGCTAAGCGGTAAAAAGAAACCCTAATATTCTTATTTTTTGCCGGCTTTATTAATAATCCAAAAGATAATTACTACCAAAATGACAATTCCCAATATGCCAACCCATACGCCGGCCTTGAAAACTCCGCCAACTACGGCACAACTACTTAGAAAAATTACCATTGAAAAAAGGATGACGGAAACCAGATTTAATTTTTTCATAATTATCTTTTGCTTTAAGTGATTTTGAATTATTTTATTTTTATCTGAAATGGTATTTAGAAATACTATGCCAAGAATATAAAAGGTGATAATTCATGAAGAATATAATTTAAATAATCAAGTTTATCACCACATGAAATGCTTTTGAAAAGAATGTTTAATCTTCCTCACTCTGGGCAAATTATTACTCAGCTATTATTGAAAATTAATTTTTTTAAAATCAAAATAAACCTTTTGAAACTCTTTTCAGGCAAGGGTTTTGGTTGGTTAGGAATATTTTTTTCTTTCTTGGCAATATATTATCTTAGACATAAGAAGACATTAATTATTCAAAAATTTAAATCTTACAACTATGGGATCAGGAAAAGTATTAGCAAGTGTATTAGCCGGTGCAGCTGCCGGAGTGGTAATAGGTATCTTATTCGCACCCGATAAAGGAACCGAAACCAGGAGAAAAATCGCCGAAAAAGGATCGGACGTTGCAGGAAGCGTAAAAGATAAATACAACGAATTTGCCGATGTAGTTTCAGACAAATACGACGCGGCAAAGGAAAAATTATCAGGACTTGTTTCTGAAGGTCAGGATGTAGGGAAAGACATTGTAAACCAGGCAAAGGAAAAAGCCAACGCAATGAAAAATGATATTAGAAACCCTAATCCGATGAACTCATAAGTTTTTGACCTGTTAAAAACGCTTAATTTGTCCGGTGATAATAAATAGATTAAAAATGGAAAATAAGACTACCAGTGTAGAAGAACTATTTCATAAATTGAAGGAATATGGCGACACAAGGTTGGATCTTTTCAAATTGAAAACAATCAACAAAGCCTCTGGTTATTTTTCTTCCATCGTAATGGGAGTGGTTTTGGTAGTTATCTTATTAATAGTTTTGACTTTTATTTCTATAGGAGCAGCCTTACTAATTGGCTCGCTTCTCGGAAAATCGTTTTATGGCTTTTTCATTATAGCATTAGTCTATCTTATCATCGGACTTATTTTATATTCATCCCGGAAGAAAATTATCAAGGAGCCAATTAGCAACAAACTCATAAAAGAGTTAATGGATTAAATAAAAAAATTTTCAAGCATGAACGACGAAGAAATGGCCAGAGAAAAACTTGAAACTATAGCAAGTACTTCGGACCTGGAGACTGCTATCAAACGGTTGGAAAGAAAGCGGCGTTTAATGGAGGAAGATATGAAAGAGGATATGCATAACCTGCTTGAGAATTTAAAGCCAGCTAATATTTTAAGAACAACCCTTCACGAAGTACAGGAATCTACCCCGTTAAAACACAATCTTCTAAAAGTTGCAGTAGGCCTTGGAGCAGGCTATTTTTCACGAAAAATGGTAGTGGGAAAATCCGCGGGAATAGTGAAAAAAGCGCTGGGAACAGCATTGCAATATGGCATCACACAATTCGTGGCCAGCAAAAAGGACGATAATAACGACCAGATAGAATATGTTCCAAAAAAGAAAAATTTGCTCAAAAGAATTTTCTCAATCTAATAATTATTTGTTTTTTTGCTCAAGCAAATTCATTGCTGAGTTTTCTGAACTTGTCATAAACGAAAATGTAGATTTTAGTCTTTCTACGTTATAACAAAATGGATACTGACGAAAAAATCATAACTATTCAACAAGAGTATAACGCGCCTTTGGAAAAGGTCTGGCAAGCACTGACAGATAAAGATCAAATGCGACTTTGGTACTTTAACGTTAGTGATTTTGAGCCCGTAAAAGGATTCGAATTTCATTTTGAAGCTGGTCCGCCTCATAAACTATTCATGCATTTATGTAAGGTTAAAGAGGCTGTAAAAGAACAAAAGCTGGCTTACACCTGGCGATATGAAGGATATGACGGAGATAGTCTGGTCTCCTTTAATTTAATGCCGGAAAATCAGCGGACAAAGCTAACTCTTACACATGAAGGGCTGGAAAGCTTTCCCCCCGATCCGGATTTTGCGATAGCTAACTTTAGACAAGGCTGGACCGAAATTCTGGGCACTAACCTCCGCAACTTTGTTGAAAAATAATCCAGCAAATCTCTGTTTATATTTATGAAACTATTCTTTCCCTACCTGACGGGTCAAAGAATTATCGAGTTTAAGCCCCACAAAACTATGTAGTGCAGTTTCTTTACGCCTTGAGTTAATCTGATTCCGGGACTCCGCATTTTTTTTCAAATTATTACCCGCTAACCTTATTGCAAAAAACTATATTTTCGCTTATCACATTTTATGATCTGACTTACCAACAGTTCTAATTAAAATATTCATTAGCTAATGCAAAGGTTAATCTGTATCCTGCTTGTTTTGCTTCTTTTCAATTTCGTTTCCGCGCAAAAAATTGACATCATTTCCGATAGCGGGAGTGTTTCGTTGAGGGGATTGAGCGCGGTTGATAATGACATCGTTTGGGTAAGCGGAAGCAATGGCACTGTTGGCAAGACTCTCAACGGTGGCAAATCATGGAAATGGATAACGGTTAAAGGATTTGAGAAAACCGACTTCAGGGATATTGAAGCTTTCGATAAGAACACAGCAATAATTATGGGAATTTCAGAACCAGCTTTTATCCTGCGCACAACTGACGGAGGAGAAAATTGGAAAGTCGTTTTCAAAGACACCGCAAAAGGAATGTTTTTAGACGCAATGGAATTTTGGAATGATCAAAGCGGCATCGTCATCGGGGATCCGATAGCCGGAAAGTTTTTTATCGGCCGGACTTTCGATGGAGGAAAAACCTGGCGAAGCATTCCTGAACTGTATAAACCCATCGCTGATCCTGGTGAAGCATGCTTTGCCAGCAGCGGCACGAACATTAGGAAATTAAACAAGAGCGAAGCCGTGTTCGTGACCGGCGGACTAAGCGCCCATGTTTTCATCAGGGATAAAAAAATAAACATCCCAATTGTCCAGGGAACACAATCTACCGGAGCCAATTCGATCGCAGTGAAAAACAGCAAAACAATGATCGTGGTCGGAGGAGATTTTTCAACGAAAGATTCTGTAACCAAAAACTGTGTAGTCACAACGGATGGCGGCATTTCATGGTCCGCTCCAAAACAAGGCCCATCAGGCTATCGCAGTTGCGTCGAATATTTAAAGAAAAATAGCTGGATTACTTGTGGCTTAAATGGCGTGGACATTTCGGTTGATAACGGCAGCAACTGGAAACGAATCAGTGACCAAAGCTTTCATGTTTGCAGAAAGGCAAAAAAAGGAAGCACGGTTTATCTTGCGGGGCTAAATGGAAAAGTTGGAAAGATTATTGAGCCATAAATATCTGCTTATCTTTCGTATATACATTCCCGTTACATTTCCAGTTTTTGCAGACATTTTTTAATGTCGATTCCTTTTCCAAGAACTCCTTTAAAGATATCACCAACTTTTTTTACACGATCTAAAGTGTTATAAATGGTGAATTCCTTTGGCGAAAGCCCTTGCTTAACTTCGTTCCATAATAAAGGCGTAGATACGGTTCCGCCTGGCTTTGGCCGCAAGCTATAAACAGATGCAATCGTTTGCCCACGCCGGTTTTGTAAGTAATCCAAATAGATATGCTTGTCACCTCTTTTTTGTAAATTCCTTTCGAGCGTTGTAAAATTCTTCAATTCATTATTGACCATAACGCATACGATATAGGCAAAATCTTTCACCTGCTCAAAGGTATATTTTTTGCCTGTAGGCACATACACATGTATTCCTGAAGCGCCCGATGTCTTACAATAACAGTCAGCACCGGCTTTATCCAAAATATTTTTTACCATGAGCGCAACTTCTATTACCTGGTCAAATGTGTTTTTGTCCGATGGATCAATGTCTATCATGAGATAATCAGGATATTCCAAAGCTTTAACCGTTGAATGCCACGGATTGATTTCTATGCAGCCTAAATTATTAAGATAAACAAGCGTTGGTAAATTATCACATACGATATAATTGATTTCCTTATTATTCGATTCAGAATGTACCAACTGATTTTTTACAAATGAAGGAACATTATCCGCCGCATCTTTTTGAAAAAAACTTTGCCCCTTAATACCGCTTGGATGCCTCAAAAGCGACTCAGGCCTTCCTTTCAGATAAGGTAGAATATAATCAGCCATGGAGATATAGTAGTCTACGACCTGGCCTTTCGTAATTCCTTCTTCCGGAAAATAAATTTTATCGACATTGGTAATTTTAATTTTCGTTTTGCCGAATGAATAAATCTTATCAGGCTCTTCTGATTTTTTTACCGGGCGTGATCCGGCGCCAACTGACTTTGACTTTGATTTTGTTGCAGCCTTTGAAGCATTTTCAGGTGCCGAAACCGGCATGTCGTTTTTAATTTTTGCCATATTTATTTCATTAATATTTTTATCAGCGCGAAGATGCAAGAATACAGGGTGACGGAATTTTCCATCAGTTGTAATTTCTGAATATTTTACCTCGCAAATCAATTCTGGTTTCACCCAGGTGACGGGAGAATTGGTTTTTATTTTCTCATTAAAGGGCGAGTGGGTTTGAACAAGAGGTTGTAGCAGATCATACATCTCTTTTAAAGATTTCTGGTTGAAACCGGTTCCGGTATGGCCTATATATTTTAATCGCTTACTATCTTTAGCCGCAAGAATGAGCGCACCAAAATATTGCCTGGCGCCGGAAGGCTCCGTGTAGCCCGCTATAATCGCCTCTTCGGTTTTGTGATGTTTTATTTTTAGCCAATCCGAAGATCTGCTTCCAGGATAATACTTTGAATCGGCCCGTTTTGCCATAATGCCCTCGAGGTCCTTTTCCTTTGATGCGCGAAAAAAAGATTTTCCATTTTCCAGAATATGATCAGAATATTTGACCACCTCGTTAGGTGGCAATAACTTCTTCAATAATTCTTTTCGATCAAGAAGCGGCAGCCCGGTGGTGTCTTTACCATTCAGCTCAAGCAAATCGAAAACATAATATTGTATCGACCGATGATGGTTTTCTGAATAATGTTGTAGAAACTGGAAATCGGGCTTGCCCTCATCATTTAAAACGACTATTTCACCATCAATCACCGCATTGGCTTTGATACTTTTCAATTGTTCGGCAACGATTGGATAGGTGTCTAAAAAATTAAGCCCGTTCCTGGAATACAATAAAATCTTTTTATCTTTTATTTCAGCTACAGCGCGGTATCCATCCCATTTTATTTCAAAAAGCCAATCTTTGCTATCGAAAGGCTCATCTGTCTCCTTTGCAAGCATGGGCTTAATGAAGTGGGTTAGTTTTTTCAAATTCCGCCCAGGAATTACACTATTATTTTCAATTTCCGGAGGCGCTTCAGAATGGGGAAAAACTACTTTTTCACTTGTTTGGGTCCGGCTGAGGTTTTTTTTTTCGCCGGCTTTTTATTTTCGTCAAGCCATTTATTTATGGGAGAATTTTTAGGAGTATCATCCTCGCTGCTGTAATCAGTTGCTACTGCATAATCATCATTGTGTTTTATCAACAGCCAGCTGTTATCTTCATTTCCTTTCAATTTCACCAATGCAAATTCACCTTTCAATTTTTTACCGAATAATTGAAATTTTAAATTGCCTGCCTTCAGGCCGGCGCGTAAATTTTTAATAGCCTTATCATTTTCAGAATTTTCAATATCTGTATAAGTTCCTTTGTCCCATATTTCAACAATACCTGCTCCGTAATTTCCTTCGGGGATTGTTCCCGCAAAATCTTTATAATCATACGGATGATCTTCCACCATCATTGCAAGGCGCTTATCTTTGGGATTTAGAGATGGTCCTTTCGGAACGGCCCAGCTTTTTAATACTCCGTCAAGCTCGAGCCTGAAATCGTAATGTAGCCGTGACGCTTTGTGGCGCTGAACTACGAAGATCAGTTTGGAAACAGTTTTATTGACTTTGCCGGCGGGTTCAGATGTTTCCTTAAAATTTCGTTTTTTATTATAAAGAGTTAGCGCCATATTAAGCAGATTTCTTTCGTTTAACATCAAGACTGGCTTTCAGTTGATCCATCAGATCTTTCGTCTTACTGTGAACCACTTTCATCTCAGGTGCTGCAATCTTTTTGCCGCTGGCCTTGGCCTTTATCAGCTTCAATAATTCATCGTTGTAATTGTCTTTGTATTTTGAAATGTCAAATTTTCCTGTAAGCTGATCAATCAGTGTGATTGCCATTTTTAATTCAGCAGGTTTGACATCAGTATTTTTAGGCAGGGTTAATTCATTCGGATCTCTGATCTCTTCTTCAAACCTGATTTTATTCAACACGATGACGTCGCCATCAGGGCGCAAAATAGCCAGGGCTTCTTTGTTTCGCATGACGAAGGTAGAGACGCCCACTTTCTTTGTTTTTTTTAAAGCTTCTAAAAGCAATTTATAAGGGCGGGTTCCGGATTTATCGGGTTCCAGGTAATACGGTGTTTCGTAGTAAAGGCTGCTGATTTCTTCCTCTTTTACAAAATCAGATATTTCTATTGTTTTAGTTTTTTTTGCGCTTGCAGCTTCAAAATCTTTGTCATCAAGCACGACATAATCGTTATTATATTTATAGCCTTTAACGATGTTGCCCCATTCAACTTCTTTACCGGAATTTTCATTCACCCGCATGTATTTAATGTGGGCATGATCTTTTTTGTCCAGCATGTCGAGGTTGAGGTTACTTGTTTCTGTAGCGCTGTAAATCTTTACCGGAATATTTACTAATCCGAAACCTATAGCGCCTGTCCATATTGGTCGCATAATAAAAATGATATTTATCTAGCAACATGAAAATCTGTGCCTTTTTTAAATTAGCTTAAAAAAGGGGGAGAAGAGATGTTTCCCGGATAAAACCTATGTAGTGAGGAATATATTCTACGCGTACTAAATAAATTGCAAACCCAAATGAAATAAAAATCATCATTCCGGTTTGATGATGGGGATCGAATAATTGTCAAAAAATGCCGTTTCAATGGCAATATTATACGTATTCATCGGTGTTTGACTACATGTTTAATGATTAAAACGACCGATCCGTATATACAAAAAGAAAGGGAGGCTACCTAATAGTTAGCCTCCCCCTGTAATCTTGATATTTATCTTTATGTCTATCTGCTACATACGAATTTTACTTCTTCGTTAAGGTTGAAGTATATTTTCCAAAACTTCCGGCAGAAACAGTCGGTTCATATCCAATGGTCAATGTTTTCGTAACCGTAGAAAATGTGCCGGTACCGTTAGGATTTATGGTAGCCTGGCCATAATCAGGGTCGACAAACCAATTCGCTTTAGGAATTGTAGATTTACCACCCTCAAGATCCTTCCAATTCAAAGTTACTTTCACAGAAGGATCATCAACGCCCCATAAGCCGGTAATAGCTACGTAGCTCGTCGGACCATCTACGGAAATTGGAGATAACTCAACCTCATAAGGATCACCATCAGCGACACCTGCATCATAATCCTGTATTATATAAGTGCCTGAAAACGCATTTAAATCCGCTTCCCAATACTTTTTCAGGTTCAATATATAGTTCGACTTCAAGCCCAGTGCTGATACATCTCCGCCAGAGATCGTGATTGTTAATTGATCGACCCGCGTGATACTGGAATATCCATCATAAATTCCGGTAATTTCAAGTGAATCCACTGATTGTCCTGCTTTAATTACGATGCTTGACGGGGCTGTATATTGCTGGCCCTGAACCGCAGTAGGGGATGAATAGCTAAGTTGTAGAGTTCTATCTTTATCAGCAACATTACTAATCCCAATGGGAATTTTAAAAGGTGTGTTTGTACTCCTGATAATATAAGTGCCTACGGTATCCGCTGTATTCAATGTTGCAAATTCACCGAACGAGGCAGGCGCTGTTATTACGTTATCTTTTTTGCATGAAGAGATCATCACCGAAAAAGCCGTGAGAAATAACAAACATATATTTAATTGTGTTTTCATATTTTTCATTTTCTATTTTTTAAAGTGGATTTTGATCTGCTGATGTCAAGCTTTTATTAGCGTCCATCTCAGTTTGCGGGAACTGCCATCTCCACCTGTTATCGTTGGCCGGAACGTTCAGAACACTCCACTGATTTCCGTCTCTTACCAACGGTCTTTGATACCTTTTTAAATCAAAGTACTGAACTCCCATTTCTCCATAAAGTTCTTTACGCCTTTCTAATAGAATTTCGTCGATCAATTCACCCTTAGAGGCAGCAGTGGACCTCACGGCCGACGGATCTCTTTTGGACTGCAATACAAATAAGGCATCTTTTGCATCTTCTAACTTATCGGTTTGTGCCAAGCCTTCAGCTTCTATCAAATAAGTTTCTGCGGAGCGCATTAATACGAGGTCTCCTGAGAATGATGCATTATCCACAAATTTCTTTGTCATCCATTTTTTCCACGGATTTGCCGCGCTTTGACCAGGAGCCGGGATAAATAAATTTCTCACATCAGTAGCGCTGAATTGTTCAACAAAAGTGTTGTTTACATAAATATCCTTGTAGCGGCCATTTGCATCTGTTGGATCAATGTAGCCGAAGAACGATGCGTAAGATTGCGATTGCGAAGCATTGAACTGTATACCCCACATCCATTCCTGGTTGCTGGCAGAATTGAAACCTGCTGCATATTCACTGCCGGTCATTAATGGGAATCCAACTCTCGCAGCCTGCGCATTACTTATCGCTTTGGACCATAAGGTGTTATCAGCCATTGCTAATTCCTGGTAAACTTCAGCCAAAATAACCTGTGCAACATTTTTATTAATCCTGTATTTATCAGCCCTGTTGGACGTCAGGTTGGCAACTGCAAAATCAAGATCGGTTGTTATTAAATCGTATACCTCTTTGAGCGAAGCCCTTGGAGATCCATTGCTCGCCCCGGTGGCAGGTTCGGTATAAAGTGGTATGCCCGGAGCATTCTCATCCTTCGCGTATGTAAACTGATATATTCTTGCGAGCCAAAAGTAGGAATATGCCCTTAAAGCTCTGGCTTCCCCAATCAAAGCATTTTTTACCGCGTCCGCTTCGGGAATATTAGGTGTGTTTAGGATAATTGCATTTGCGTTATTTATAGCTTTATAAAAAAGATTCCAAATTTGCTCATTTCTTGCCGATGTTGCAATTCTGCCATAAGCATTATCAGACCAGTTATTTTCATAAAGCCACCAATTGCTGGGGTCTGAAATCAGATCGTTTCCCCTCATATCAAAGGTGAACTGTATTGTTTTTAGCCCATACATATTTTGACGTCCATTATCATTAATATAGGTTTGAAAAAGACCATAAATACCAGTCAAGGCATTGTCCACACCTATTTTAGATCCAAATATTACGTTGTCCGATATTGAGCCATCTGCGGGCTTCACTTGATCTATATATTTTTTAGAACAGGAAGCAAGTGTAATTACACTTATGCAAACCCCTATCAAAAGTTTTTGTATTCTCATTTTATGAAATTAAATGTGTTAATCAATTTTAATTAAAATCCAACGTTTACACCTACAGAAATGGTTTTATAGGCACTTGATGTGTTACTGGTTATTCCACCAATACCTGCTTCAGGGTCCAATCCTTTACGGCCGAAAAATGTAAACGGATTTTGCACATCTACGTAAAATCTTGCGCTTGAAAAAGATATTTTATTCAAAAGATCTTTCGAAAAATTATATCCTAAGGTGATATTTCTAACACGTGCATAAGAGGCATCATATAGAAATCTGGTAGATGATGAATTGCCCTGATAATCTGTTGTCCCAGTTAACTTCGGAGTTTTTCCATCTCCAATATTTGAAGGACTTTGCCACCTTCCTAAGATATCTGTGCTCCAGTTATATCCCGGGAAAGCGATATTACCGTTCATGAGACCCGCATAATCAGCGTCATAAATATTCCCTCCAATGCTATAGGCAATTAATATAGTAAGGTCGATATTTTTATAATTCATAGTGCTTGTAAAGCCTCCTGTCCATTCAGGCAAAGCATTACCAACATAATATCGGGTGCCCTCACTATATGTCTTAGTAGGTATTTTAGCAACTACTTTACCGCTTGCATCGGTTTGGTCTTTATACCACATTGGTCTTCCATCTGCCGCGTCCACGCCTGCATATTCTCTCAGATAAAAGTTATACAAACTCTCCCCTACTTTTAGATTGCTGAATCCCGTGCCAGGAATCGATTCCTGAGGAAGCGTAAGAATTTTATTTTTAACCTTTGTTAAATTGAAAGTAGTTGTCCAGGTAAAGTTTTTTGATTTCACATTCGCCGTGGTGAGATCGATTTCTATTCCTTTATTCTCAACCTTTCCGATATTATCATTGATTCCGTTTACACCTACAGATGGAGGTAAGGGCCTTAAAAATAAGAGATCTGCTGAAGTTCTTTCAAAATAAGTCACAGACCCGGTAATACGATCTCTGAAAAATCCGAAATCAATCCCCAGATCAAGTGATTTTTGGGTCTCCCAATGCAAATTACCGTTAGTAAGCTGATTAATTACTGAACCACTGTAATCCGCAATATTCCAACCTGCTGCATAAGAACCGAGATAAGGGAAATATCCCGTCAAAGATTGATTTCCCATGGTGCCATAGCTGGCCCTTAATTTCAAATTGCTAAGTGATCTTGAATTTCCGAGAAAATTTTCTTTATTGATATTCCATGCTCCACCAACTGAATAAAATGTTCCCCAGCGAACTGAGTCAGCAAAACGGCTTGAACCGTCCGTCCTCAATGATAACGACAGGTGGTACTTGTCGGAGTAATCATAATTTAAACGACTAAAATAGCTTACCATTCTATTATCATAAGCGTGAGAGCTTGCTGTGTAAGGTGTAGTTCCGTAATCTAATTCAGTTACGTCAGGAAATGTAAAACCTCTTGACTCGGCTGCCACGACTCCATCGTGAAACTTGTAGGCTTCCATACCGGCCAAAAAATTGAGATGGTGTAAATCCCCGAATTTATTATCATAAGTAAGTGTATTGGTAAATGTTTGAGTTACCTGCTGGTCTCTTGATTTATAGCTTCTGCCACCGTAAGAAGATCCATCTCCCACGAAAGGATTATAATATTCATTCGATGAAAGTTGGTAGAGATCAATCGCATATTGCGTGCGGAACTTTAATCCGTTCACAATCTTTGCCTCTCCGAATGCATTTACAGAGGTGGTATAACGGTCATAACTTGTAGGATTAAGAGAAGTGGTTCCTGCAGGATTTCCCGGATTTAGAATTGGGCGATTCAATGGCCCGTTGTTACCAAAATCGTACTGCTTGTTTCCGTTTGCATCCAGTATAAATGAGCCTGTGGCAGGATCCCTCAAAAATTCGGGGTAAATACTTGACACATTTCTTATCCATCCAATTACATTTGAGTAAGCGCTTCCACCCTGAACTGGGTAGTTCTGAGTTGAATAAGCAAGGTTTGTATTAACGCCAGCATCGAGCCAGTCATTTAGCTTTGTATCTACTTTTAATCTCCCTGAAAATCTCTTAAATTGAGATTCGATAGCAATGCCCTGGTCATCTAAATAACCTCCCGAAAAAAAGTATTTTGTTTTATCGCTACCGCCAGACATAGATAAATTATAATCGTTGCGGATACCAGTGCGAAGTAGAACATTGCCCCAGTCTTCATTCCATAAGCTTTTTGCATTTGAAACTATTTTACCATCAAGACCTACTGGCTGTGGCACACCAAAAGGATTGTAGACCAATACTCCTGCAACTGTTTTACTTGCATAATCCTGGGCTGAAGTAGCTCCTGATTGAGCAATTAAGGAAGGATTGATTAACGCCTCATTCTTAAGACCTTCCCAAGTTAGTTCATATAATTTATCGGAACCCACATAAGAATAGTCATTTACTGCTCTAGTTGAAAAACCCGTTAATGCCGAAAAACTAACTTTTGGCTTCCCTCGCCCGCTCTTGGTCACTATTTGAATTACACCGTTTGCTGCGCGTGATCCGTATAGTGCGGTGGAAGATGCATCTTTTAAAACAGTAATTGTTTCGATATCAGAAGGATTAATACCATTAATATTTCCTCCGTAAGGGGCCCCATCAAGAATGATCAAAGGAGCAGAACTTGCATTTACAGAACCGATACCTCGAATACGAATGGTAGGGCTTTCGCCGGGCTGACCATTTGAACTTACCGCTAAGACCCCGCTCGCATTACCTTGTAACACACTTGTAATTGATGTAACCTGAAGATCTTTGAACGCGTCTGCCTTTATTGTAGAAGCGGTTCCCGTAAAGGCTTTCTTTTGTGTCGATCCGTAAGCAGTTACCACGACTTCTGTTAAGGTAGAATTAGCCTGCTTCAAATTAGCGTTGATAAGGCTCTGGTTTCCAATTTCTACTTCCACAGGCTGCATATTAACAGAGGAAAAAACCAATGTCTTTGCGCCTGAGGACACAGGTAGTGAATAACTACCGTCATAAAGTGTTGTTGTTCCTGTTTGTGTACCTTTAACCTGAACTGAAACGTTAGCAAGAGGTGATCCGTTTTCGTCCGTAACTTTTCCGGAAATTGTTTTGTTTTGACCAAATACACACACTCCACTGAATATAAGTATGGTAAATAGTGTAAAGAGTTTTCTCATGGGGCATTTAATTTTAAGGCCGCAAATATAGTCACAGCGGCCGATATTAAGAAAAGAAAGACAAAAACTTTATCTCATTCGCTGCATTTTTATTAATCTTAAATAGGTACTGATTTTTTTTTGGCTACGTCTAATAATAGAACCGGTAATAAGATAAGGTTTGTCAATGTTGCAGTTAGTAAGGTTACGGAAGTTAGCCAACCCAGCGACTGAGTGCCACCAAAACCACTGAAACAAAAAATGACAAAGCCTGCAATCAATACCAATGAAGTATATAAAATGCTTAAGCCCGTATGTTTGATCGTTTCCGAGACAGTTCTTTTTATATCGAAATCATTTGCGGGAAGCTCTTGTTTATAATTAACGAGAAAACGGATGGTCACGTCGATGGCGATTCCTAACGCCAGGCTAAAAACCAGTACTGTAGATGGTTTCAACCGCACACCGGCCCAGCCCATTATGCCGGCAGTTACAACAAGAGGAATGATATTGGGAATTAATGAGCAAATTAAGATGCGAACCGACCTGAACAAATACAACATGCAAAGCGCGATAAACAGGAATGCCCAAAGTAAACTTTCCTTTAAGCCGTTGATGATAAAACTACTTCCTTCGAGAAAAGTAACGGTTGAGCCCGTTAATGTGATTTTATATTTTGACGAATCAAAAAGCCGGTTGGTTTCCTGCTTAATACCATATAAAATTACCGGGAGCTTTTCAGTTCCTACGTCCGCCATATTGATACTCATGCGCGTGCTTTCACGGCTTGTGTCGATGAAACTCGCGAGAAGTTTGGCAAGATTATTTTTACTGCCACTATCACTTTGAGGTTTGAGATAATCGCCTACAAATGCAGCGTCGAATGAATTAGGCAATGCATAATTTGAAGAATCTCCTCCGTAAAATCCCTGCTTAACAAACTTAATCCCTTCAGCAATGGAAAGTGGCTTACTCATTTCCTTTTGAGATTGTATATAACCGGAAAGCGTATCCATTTTAGCCAATACGGGAAGCACGCGCGCACCAGCAAGACCATACCTGCGTTTTGTATCAATTACAATTTCGAGAGGCATTACCCCTTTAAAATTTCTTTCAAAAAATTTAAGGTCCTGGTAAATCTTATCCGTTTTAGGAAGATCATCCACTATAAATCCTTCCGTTTTTAAACGCATGACACCAAAGACTGAAAAGATCACTACAATTAACGTCGCGGCATACACAAACTTTTTATGGTTGAAAACCCAGCTATCAATGCTTAATAATATTTTGGTGAACACTTTTACATCCAAATATTTAAGATGCTTTTTTTGCGGAACAGCCATATAACTTAAAGCTCCCGGCAATAGAATAAAAGAGATCACAAAAATCATCATGATGCTCAACCCGGCAACCTCGCCAAACTCTTTAAGGATAGCGCTTTTCGTTAATGCAAACACTGCCAGGCCGATTGCCGCAGTAATATTACAGAACAACGTTACAACGCCCATCTTACTCACCATGTCTACCAACGATTGTTCTTTATTTCCTGTTGCCCGGTAAGTTGAATGATATTTATTGAGAAAATAAATACAATTGGGAATACCAATGACCACTACAAGCGGTGGAATGAGTGCGGTTAGCAACGTAATTTTATAACCCAGAACTTGCATAATTCCCACGCTCCAGATGATGCCAATTATAACGACAAGCAAGGATAAAAGCGTGGTGCTGACGGATCTGAATAACAGTAATAATATCAGCGCAGAAAGCGCAAGAGATCCAAAAATAAACCACTTCATTTCCCGCGCAATGCGGTCTGCTACCTGCGTGCGTATCAGAGGGAGGCCACTGACGTAAGTTGAAACATTCGTTTCCGCAGAATATGCGTCGATGTGTGCTACTATATCATTGATGACTTGTGTGCGCCCTTTTGAATTGATGATTTCCTTGTTAATGCGAACTACTATCAGGTAGGCATCGGTTTGAGGATTATATAAAAGCGATCTGTAAAACGGTAGCGAATAAAATATTTCCCGGCAACTATCAACCTGTTGCTGCGTATTTATCTTCGCCGGAAAAACGGGCCTGGCGATTAATTTTTCAGAAACTGTATCCTTTAATAAATCAACTGCGTTGGCTACACTCAGCACATCTTCAACATAGGGCACTTTTTTGAGGCTATCAGTTAGTTTGCGAAAGGCTTCAAATTTATCACGCCGAAAAAATTGATCAGTTTGAAGACCCACCACCAGAACATTACCATCGTCACCAAATTTTTCTTTGAAAGAAAGGTAATCCTGGTACTTTGGATTATCAACCGGCATTGCTCTTGAAAATTCGTAGCTCAGTTTTATTTTTACCGCGAAAAACGCCATCACAGCAGTTGCAGCAAATAATAAGATTAAAAAAAGAAAACGATTTTTTAAAACAGATTTCGCCAGTCGCTTCCACATATTTTATCAAAGTTGAAGCGCAAAGAAAAGAAATTAAATTTTTACGGTATTGGGATTTCGATATTACAAATGGAATCAAACAATATTAATGAAAGTTGAGGCCGTTAATTAATTTTTCAGAAATTGAAAAATCTACATTTTCACTTTTCACGATTGCTTGCAAATAACAATTGAGCTAATTTAATTTTTATAGAAAAACGACTAACTTTTTTCCAATTCAACAAATGCGCAAAAACTACATTTTGGCTTGTTTGACCAATCACCGCAGGCAAATAATATAAATATCATTGAAGAACCTTAATAATCTAATTGCATGCCCAACCTGTCTTTCAACTGTTTTACCAAAGGATATTCTTCGATGATCTTGAGGTATTGTTGTTTGGTAGACAAGTGAACCTCGCTCGCGGCCTGCTTGCTTTCGTCGAGTTCCAGCCTTACTTTATAAGTGAGAAATCGGTTATTAAAATGCTGCTGAAGGTGGGTAATTAACGCGCCTCTTTCCGCTTCAATGAATTTTTGCTGCAATTTATTTGTTGCGACAATCTCTATACAATTACTATCCTGAATAGTAAGGCTCGCCGCTTTAAAATTGGCAACAGCGGAAGGATTGTTATTACGGACTAATTCTTCAATATACAGGCCCCATGCGATATACAGCTCTTCTTCATTCAATGGGATCACCTGGTTGTTCTGATGTTCAAGCGCAACTTTTTCCCGGATCTTTTCAAGCGATGTTAACCGCTTAAATTTTGATAAAGGCTTTACTGCAATGGCGGTTACTGCCGGATCTTCGGCTGATTTTTGATTTACAGCTTCCTGCTCTATGACCAACTTTGCTCCGTTTTTATCGGATTTGGCAACATGGTCATCCTGACTAGTTGCATCCGAAGGCTTAGGCGGTTTAGAAGACGATATTGATTTTGAGACAACTTTTTTTCCCTTATCAGCAACCGGCGTGAGCGCCCTGAAGGAGACCGCTTTTACACCATCAAGTTGTTTTTTTTTAACCAACTGGCCGTTATCAGTTGTTAATTCTAATGCCTGGCTCAAATAACACAGCTTAATAAAAGTCAACTCTACGTGCAATCTTTTGTTTTTGGCAAGCCGGTAATTGATCTCTGATTCATTAAGTATATTCAGAGCGCTCAGCAGCCACTCTGCCTGGATGCCGGACGCAGCTTCAAGGTACCGCTGTTTAAATCCTTCAGACACTTCAAGCAACATCGTCACACGCGGATCTTTGCTCACTAATAAATTCCTGAGAAATTCTGCGAAACCATTCAGCACCAAATCACCTTCAAATCCCTTTCGGTTTATTTCATCATATAACAGAATTGCATCGCTGAGACTTTGATTTTGCATCGCCTCTATAAGCCTGAAGTAATAATCTTCATCAAGAATATTGAGATGTTCGAGTGTGTTTGCATAAGTGAGTTCGCCGTTAGTAAAACTTACAATTTTATCAAGAATACTAAGCGAATCCCGAAGACAGCCTTCACTTTTCTGAGCAATAATGTGAAGCGCAGTTTTGTCAGCAGTAATATTTTCTTTGTCGCAAATTTCCTGTAAATGCTCTACCGTATCATGGTTTGTAATGCGCTTAAAATCAAAAATCTGGCAACGCGATAAAATGGTTGGGAGAATTTTATGCTTTTCTGTAGTCGCCAAAATAAATATTGCAAACGGCGGTGGTTCTTCCAACGTTTTCAAAAATGCATTAAATGCGGAAGTACTCAACATGTGTACCTCATCCACTATGTACACCTTGTATTTGCCGGCCTGGGGCGCAAAGCGCACCTGGTCAACAAGCGCGCGGATATCATCCACAGAATTGTTACTTGCGGCATCGAGCTCATGAATATTTAATGAAGTGCCATTATCAAAAGAAACACAAGAGTTGCAAACATTACACGCTTCTCCTTCGGGGGTCCGGTTTTCACAATTGATGGTCTTCGCGAGAATACGCGCACAGGTTGTTTTACCAACTCCGCGCGGCCCGCAGAACAAAAAAGCATGCGCCAGCTGATTATTTTTTATTGCATTCTTTAATGTCGTTGTTATATGGGATTGCCCAACTACTGTGCTGAAGTTTTGTGGCCGGTATTTACGTGCTGATACAATGAATTTATCCATAAAGGTTCTATCCGGAAAAAGTAAATTTTGTTATTTTCTGAGAATAATGCAAGGTAAGAAACCCTTTTTTAAAAAGGTAATGCCGTGAATTTACAAAGAAAGAAATGCATTTTTAATTTAATACGGGATGCCGTTTAAATTCCTTTGATCTGTCGAAAAGATAGCGATAAGTAGTTAACAGCCTGCTTTGATGTGCTCCGATATTTTTTGAAATATTTAATATTTTAGGATTGAAATCACCTTGCCATTGAAGCTCAAGATCTGTATAATTGGTCTTAGCCTGAATTACTTTAGCTCCTTCCTGTATCATATAATAATCAACTCCCTTGCCGTGAAATTCAGGGACTACCCCAAATACAATTCCGGTAAACTTATCATTGACGCCTTTCTTTTTCAACCATAAAAATCTTAGTTTTTCAACAAGGCCGAATTTTCCTTTGAAATGTTTAAATATCTGGTTCACTTCAGGAAGATTCACCCAAAAAGCAATCGGCTCGTCACTTCTGTATACAAACCAGATCAGCTTTTCATCCATCACGGGTTTCATCGAATTAAACATTTTAAAAGCAACTTCTTTGTTTAATTGTTTATTGCCTTCATGAGAGGCCCATGCTTTATTGTAAACCATACAAAAATCATCCGCAAACTTTCTTAAATTATTCTTCTTCACATGCCTGACGGTAAATTCGGGCATTGAATTATATTTTTTTGCCTGCTCCTGAAATTTTTCATTCAGTTGGGTATGTACCGGCATTTGCCAGCAAATTTGGTTGAAGAAATTCTTAAATCCGTAGTTTTCAAAAAGTGACTGGTAATAAGTTGGATTGTAATTCATTAAATAAATAGGTGGCTTAAATCCTTCCACTACCAAGCCCCACCAACGGTCACGCTCGCCAAAATTGATAGGGCCATCCATCGCTTCCATTCCGCGCTCCATAAGCCAATGTTTCGATACATCGAATAACATATCCGCTGCTTCCTGGTTGTTGATGCATTCGAAAAAACCAATACCTCCCGTCTTTTGTTCGTCGCCTTTATTTTTATACTTTTTATTTACAAAAGCTGCAATCCGTCCGATTAATTGATCATTATCATCTTTCAATAACCATCGGGTACACTCTCCAAACCTAAACGCTTTATTTTTTTCCTTGTCAAAAACATCGTTAATATCCTTGTCCAGAGGCTGAATGAAATGAGGATCATCTTTATAAATGATCAGGGGAACCTTTAGAAATTCTTTCGCGGAATCGATATCATTAATGGGGAAAAGTTGCATCGTATTTACTAAATTAAGAACGGTAAAGTAACAATCAAAAAAAAAGAAAAACAAAAAGCATGATATTTCTAAAAGCGGCATTTTTTTCGTTTTACTAATATTTTAACAACCAAATCATTATATATGAAATTGGCAAAAAACTACAAAATCGCTTTCGGGAACATCAAAGATGCAGGGATTGCTTTCAAATGGAGACAGGCTGCAACTTCTCCAGGCTGGCCGCATGGGCATATTTCTTGTAACGTGTCTTTGTCAATAACCTTTATCAATTAAAAACACTTAACATGGAAAATACTAATCAAAAGAGAATCGCAATAATCACAGAAAACGGTTTCGAAGAAGTTGAACTTACCAGCCCCAAAAAGGCAATGGAAGATGCAGGAATGAAAGTAGATATTCTGTCAACTGAAAAAGGCAAAGTAAAAGGCTGGAACCACGATCATTGGTCGATTGAATTACCTGTGGATGTAGATCTTGCCGATGCAAAAGCAGACGATTATGATGCTTTAATGATTCCCGGGGGCGTGATGAATCCTGACCTTATGAGGGCTAATGAGCTTTATGTAGATTTTGCCAGGGAATTTTTGGAGGCAGGAAAACCTGTGGCGGCTATCTGTCATGGGCCGCAATTGTTAATTGAAACCGGAATGCTGACAGGCCGTAAAATGACTTCCTATCCATCCGTAAAAACAGACGTAAAAAATGCCGGCGCGCAATGGTTTGACAAAGAAGTTGTGGTGGATAAAGGTCTTGTTACAAGCAGAAGCCCAAAAGACCTTGAGGCGTTTAATAAGAAATTGCTGGAAGAAATAAGGGAAGGCGTACATGAACATGCCTGATGAACCCATAATTTATTAAGGAAAAACCAGTGATCTAGAGAATCAAAAATCCTTGCTCGTGGCGCAGGGATTTTTTTATTATCCATATAGAGATAAGTCAAAATGTAGAAATCCTCTTTTTGCTATAACATTCTCTTATAAACGAAAATATAGAAAATTCCTTTTTGAAAAACCAGCCCCGACCTCACGATTTATTCAGATTTTTTCATAAGATCGTATAAAATCTTTTTATCATCATTGGTAATTATTGTACTGCTGTCCTGCATTTCGAAATGACGCTTAAAGGCTACGATCGCTGCAAGAGAATCTTTAACGGAATACCCAATAATACGCAAAGCCTGCAGATGATTAAAGTTATCGGGAACTACTACCTGGCTTGTGTCGCCATACCAAAGGCCATATCCATTTTGTGAAAGTAATTTCCAGGGAAAATGTACATTCGGATCATTTTTTCTTGTTGTCGCTATATCCGCATGACCAATGAAATTTGCAGAAGGAATACGATATCTTGATTTTAGTGTATCCAATACCGTTAGTAAGCTATTTATTTGAGCATCGGGAAAAGAATCAAAACCATTATTATCTAACTCAATACCAATCGAAGAAGAATTAATGTCTTTATCATTTCCCCAGGAACCCAGCCCTGCATGCCATGCGCGCAAATAATCGTTAAGAATATGATGAACAGTTCCATCTTTACAAATTACATAATGAGCACTGACCTGGGTACGCGCAAGAGTGAAAGTCTTCAGCGTTTGATCGCAACTGTTTTGCGCAGTATGATGAATAATTACAAAGGCGGGTTTGCGCAATCCAAAATTGGTAGTACCCACCCAAGTGGCGCGGGTTCCTTCTAAAGGATATTTTTTTATTTCTTTGGCAAAGGCTTTTACCTGTCGTTTATAAATTTTGTTCGTTCCGGCATATTTATTCGGCGAGCACGCACCCAGGATAATAATCAGGAACAGGACAAAAACAAATGGAACTTTCATCGCTTTTTGCCGGTAAAGATAAAATCGAACTGCTTAAAAAAAATGATGAATCTCCAGACCTAAATGAGAATGAAAAAAATTAATTGTTGTGATGAGAATATCTTAATTTACACATCGTTAATTTACATAACGAATTCCTATCTGATTCACCTTCCGCAACTCTGACGCCATTTTTTTCATTCACTAAAAACATTTTTATGAAAAAGTTATGGCTCATTTTATTAACCGGAATCGTTTTCAATTCGTGCAACAACCAGGGAGCATCACAAACGGCAACCACCAAAGATTCATCCGTTCAAAATGCGAGCGCAGAAAAAATGAATTACCCCTATACTATTGACCACCCGGACAATTGGGACATCGGTAATAATCAAAATACATTGGTAGCATTATCAGCGCTTAAGGCTTATGAGAACGGGAATGTGGATGAATCAATGAAATATTTTGGCGATTCAATCAGGTTAGAGTTTGACAAAATGGATACGACTTTTACTCATGATGGTCTGACCGCTATGTTTACCAAACAAAGAAAAGATCTTAAAAGCATGACCGTAAGAATGGACGACTGGGAATCTGTTGTGTCCAAAGATAAAAAAGATGAATGGGTAACATTGTGGTATCATCAAAAATGGGAAACCTCAAATGGCAAAGTAGATTCGGCAGATGTGATCAACGATTTGAAAATGCAAAACGGAAAGATTGTCCGGCTTGATGAATATACCAGGATTTTACATTAAGCATCAGGAAATATTTATTAAAATAAAGCGCCGTTGACAAAGCGCTTTATTTTTTTTATCCGAATGTTGGAATCAATTTCCAGATACCTCCTTTTCACTTTACATGTTTCTTCGATACTGACCGCCTACCTCATAAAGCGCATGAGTGATCTGACCCAGGGAGCAATATTTTACGGTCTCCATCAGTTCGGCAAATAAGTTTCCATTATGAATCGCTACTTCCTGCAGCCGTTTCAACATATCGGCGCTTTTATTTTTATGTAGTTCATGGAATGCTTTTACATTATTGATCTGCTGATCTTTTTCACCAGAAGTACTTCGGATCACCTCAGCGGGCAAAATAGTTGGCGATCCGTTTTTACTCAGAAAAGTATTGACACCGACAATCGGTAATTCTCCATTATTTTTTAAAGATTCATAATAAAGACTTTCCTCCTGGATTTTATTACGCTGATACATTCTTTCCATCGCTCCAAGCACACCGCCACGCTCGGAAATTCTGTTAAACTCCTCCATGACGGCTTCTTCAACAAGGTCTGTCAATTCTTCTATTAAAAAACTTCCCTGGTTTGGATTCTCATTTTTTGCAGTTCCCAATTCACGGTTGATAATTAGCTGGATGGCCATTGCGCGCCGCACGCTTTCCTCAGTCGGCGTAGTGATAGCCTCATCATAAGCATTTGTATGAAGACTGTTGCAGTTATCATAGATGGCGTATAAGGCCTGCAGTGTAGTGCGTATATCATTGAAGTCTATCTCCTGCGCATGAAGGCTGCGGCCACTGGTTTGGATATGGTATTTCAACATTTGAGAACGCGGATTCGCTTTGTATTTGTACTTCATCGCCTTAGCCCAGATACGCCGTGCTACGCGTCCAATCACACTATATTCAGGATCCATTCCATTGCTGAAAAAGAAAGAGAGATTGTGCGCAAAGTCATCAATATTCATTCCCCGGCTAATATAATATTCTATATAAGTAAAGCCATTGGAAAGTGTGAAAGCGAGCTGAGTAATAGGATTGGCGCCGGCTTCAGCGATATGATATCCGCTAATTGAAACCGAATAAAAGTTCCGCACTTTATGCTCAATAAAATATTCCTGCACATCGCCCATTAATTTTAAAGCAAATTCCGTTGAAAAAATACAGGTATTCTGCGCCTGGTCTTCTTTCAAAATATCAGCCTGCACGGTGCCGCGCACGGAAGACAATGCCTTTGCTTTTATTTGTTCATAAATATCTTTATCCAAAACATCCTGGCCCGACAAACCTAATAATCTCAATCCAAGACCGTCATTTCCCTGCGGAAGATGGCCAGTCAATTTTCCCTTTTCAGGAAGAACAGGCTCGCCATTGACACCGATGTATTTTGGAAGCTCATCAAGGTCATATTTCTTTTCAATAATTGCGTTTACACGTTCCCGTAAGTTATGCTCTATTATATATTTTTCACATTGCTGATCAATAGCCGCATTTAAAAAGAAAGCGAGCAACATTGGTGCAGGTCCGTTAATAGTCATGCTCACGGAAGTTTTGGGATCACAAAGATCAAAACCGCTATACAATTTTTTGGCATCGTCTACACTCGCAATACTCACTCCGCTGTTGCCGACCTTCCCATAAATATCCGGACGCACTTGAGGATCTTCTCCATACAAAGTCACACTGTCGAAAGCCGTGCTAAGGCGTTTCGCGGGTTGCCCGACGCTCACATAGTGGAATCTTCTGTTAGTCCGCTCCGGTCCGCCTTCTCCGGCGAACATCCTGGTTGGATCTTCCTCGGCGCGCTTTAATGGAAAAACACCGGCGGTGTAAGGAAATTTTCCGGGGAAATTTTCCTGCAATCGCCATGTGAGAATATCGCCCCAATCTTTAAACCGCGGGACAGCGATCTTTGGTATTTTGGTGTGAGAAAGGGATTCGAAATACAAAGATTGCCGGATCACTTTTCCCCGGACATTATATTCAAAAAAATCTTTTTGATAAAGCGCTTTTGTTTCAGGCCACTCATCCAGCAATTTTTTACAAACTGGTAGCAGCTGCTTCCCGACAGACAGTTTTTTTTGTTCCAGCTCATTGATGATGGCATCAATCTTCTCATCTTTTTTATTCCCTGATTTTAAAACCGCCATTGTTCCATTAAGCTGGTAAAGTTGCGTAGCAATAAGAGATTGATCTACTACCAATTTATTATAGTGGGCAATTTCTTCAGTAATCTCAGCAAGATACCTGATTCGTTTTGGCGGAATGATCGCAGCTCCATGGCTTTCGCTTCGCAATGGCGCGTGATATTTTTTCCAGTCGAGACCAGTTTTTTTGTTAACCTCTTCAATAATTTTATTGAACAATTGATTACATCCGGGATCATTAAAGGTGGAAGCCATTGTCCCGATGACAGGGATTTCATTGTCTTTCGCTGACCATAATCCATGGTTACGCTTGTACTGTTTTTTTACGTCGTGAAGCGCATCCAATGCTCCGGCTTTGTCAAATTTATTAATGCAGACAATATCTGCATAGTCCAGCATGTTAATCTTCTCTAACTGAGATGCGGCGCCATATTCAGGAGTCATCACATACATGCTCACATCACAAAAATCTAAAATCGATGCATCACTTTGTCCAACACCGGCACTCTCAAGAATAATAAAATCGTAGCCTGCCACTTTACAAATATCCAGCGCTTCCTGTACATAATTGCTTAATGCTTTGTCGTTCTCACGGGTAGCTAGTGAACGCATATAAGCCCTTGGATGATGAATGGAATTCATTCTGATCCGATCGCCCAATAAGGCTCCGCCGGTCTTTTTTCTTGAAGGGTCAACAGAGACTACGGCAATGGTTTTATCAGCTGAAGTGCTTAAAAAACGTCGTACAATTTCATCGGTTACTGACGATTTTCCAGCGCCTCCGGTGCCGGTGATTCCGAGAACCGGGGCGTTGCCGAAACTTTTTCCAGACGTGTCCTTTTCATTTTTTGACGCGCCGTTTAGAATTTCTACCTGCTCACCATTTTCAGCCTTTGTTATCGAAGTGGCCACAAGTTTAATATCCCGCCATTCTTCTAAAATAAATTTACCGGATGTTCCGTTGCCATTCTGTTTAGCAGCTTTTGTTGGCGTTGTGGCGGCTGGTTTAGCGGGCATACCAACTTCTTTGGTGGCGCAGCTTTTTTTAATTACATCTTCAATCATTCCTTCCAGACCCAACGTTCGGCCATCATCCGGAGAATAGATCCTGGTAATTCCGTAGGCCTGAAGTTCATCAATTTCAGCGGGCAAAATCGTTCCTCCGCCGCCACCAAAAATCTTAATATGCCCATAATTATTCTGGTCGAGCAAATCCTTCATGTATTTAAAAAATTCAACGTGACCACCCTGGTAACTTGTGATGGCAATTCCTTGTGCATCTTCTTCAATAGCGCATTCTACAATTTCATGTACACTCCTGTTATGCCCCAGGTGAATGATTTCGGCACCTTTGCTTTGCATGATTCTTCGCATGATGTTGATGGCAGCATCATGACCATCAAATAAAGATGCAGCAGTCACGATCCGGACTTTATGATTTTTTTTCTCGGGCATATCAATTATTTAAAAATGGATTCAAATTCACGAATCTCAGGAAACGACAATCCATAAATGTAAAATTACAACTAAAGAAAGGGAAAATAAATTAGTTGACTTTTAAAAAACAGCCTAATCGGTCAGCGATTTTAAATCATTTTGAAAGTGAGCGCTGCAAATTCTTCGACGCTTAGCGTCTCCGCGCGCCGATCAAAAAATTTGTCATCGAGCAGTTCCTTTGGAATAAGGCTTTTCACACCGTTTCGCAGTGTTTTACGGCGTTGATTGAAGGCGGTTTTCACAAGTACCCAAAATGCGCGCTCACTTTTTACCGGGAGATACCTTTCGCGGCCCGTTAAGCGGATAACGCCACTTTGGACTTTAGGCTGCGGAACAAAGCATTCATTTCCTACTGAAAATAAATAGTCAACCTTATAATAGTATTGCAACAGCACGCTTAACACCCCATAAACCTTGCTGCCTTCTTTTGCGGCAGCTCGCTCTGCGACTTCTTTTTGAAACATGCCAATCACTTCCGGTACATATCCCTTCCATTCCAAAATCTTAAATAAAATCTGGGTGGAAATATTATAGGGAAAATTTCCGATAACCGTGAAAGGTTCGTCAAACGGGCGTTCTATATTTAAAAAGCTTTTATGTATGAGATTTTCTTTAAGTCGTGGGAACTCTTTATGTAGATATTCCACTTTTTCTTCATCCAGCTCCACAGCCTTGAAATGAACATTCGGGATTTTCACCAGATGCTTCGTGAGCGCGCCACCCCCCGGCCCTACTTCCAACAAATTATTAAAAGGATGCGCCCGCAAAGCGGCAATTATTTGGGAGACAACTTTTTCATCTTTTAAAAAATGTTGACCCAGCGATTTTTTTAAGGTGTGCATGCGCTGCAAATTACTGATAAGTTAGCGGCTAAAGTCCAACGACTTCGCAGCAAATTTTCCATTAATAAACAAAAAAATGCCCCTTCTTGTTGAAGGGACATTTTTTTAGTAGCGCGCTTTTGTCTATTTCGTGATCGATAATTTAGTATTGATGATCTCATCATTTAT
Source organism: uncultured Chitinophagaceae bacterium (assembly GCA_963706775.1). Lineage (GTDB taxonomy): Bacteria > Bacteroidota > Bacteroidia > Chitinophagales > Chitinophagaceae > Ginsengibacter. Next base: position 1,211,520 of record CAVPNF010000005.1, on the reverse strand, counting down.
AGAGATCTGGATATTATAGATTCCGGCCGTATATTTTTCCAGTGCATCGAGCCGTATAAAATTATTTCCCTTAAACAATTTTTGTTGCTGTTGCATCACCGTTCTCCCTGCATAATCAATGAGCTTAATGATGGCATCGCCCTCAAAAGCCACTCTTAATTTAATGGTCGTTTTGTCAGATGCAGGATTCGGAAGCAGCGTCAATAAAGATTTTGATTTTGCCAGTTTTACGGCGATAATTTTACTGGCAGCACGTTCCCCATTTTTGTAAATGACATACAACCGGTAGTAGACGATGTTTGTTTTGAGATCGCTGATGTCATTCAGCACCGAAGACTTCTGCAATTCGCCGGGCTGAACTTTTGTAGTTAAGGTGTTCGTAAGATTGAAATTTATATTATCTACACTTCTATATATTTCAAATCTATCCACCTGGCCGGGAACTATGACACTCCAGTTTAAAAGGACAAACTGGTCATCCTTTTGCGCCCCTGAGAAGTTGGCAAAGTTGATCGGCAACACAGTTTGAATCCAACGCCAATCCCGATCGCCCGACCTTGTAGGAGGCGTTTTCTGCACAACAGCTTTGGTTCCGGGCGATGGATCTCCTAAAGTGGACCCGCCGTTTCCAAGATTTATAGAGGTCCCTTTTGCTGAAGTATTATCCAGGTCAAAAACATCGTCTAAGCCGTCTCCGTCTGTGTCGATATTCAGAAGAATTGAATTCTCATCATGCTTGCCATTAAAATTCCAATCATTTCCCTCTGCAATGTCATCGGCGCCGTCTCCGTCGGAATCTTTGTCGATATAATCAGGCAGCCCATCTCCATCTGTATCTACCGGAAAAATGCCATGACCTCCCCACACCAGGGGTTTGGAATCATACACATCTGCCAAACCATCCCCATCAGTATCTAAAGCAATAGGCATCTTATATCCATTAGTTGTCTGCCCTTCTATATTGTCCGGAATACCGTCATTGTCACTGTCAATATCCAGGTAATCAGGATTTGGGTCGCCATCAGAATTTCGGATATTTAAAGCCGGTTTAGAAGAGATCGTGGTTGACCAGCCATTGGCACCGATCGTTCCGTCAACGATTCCATCCATATTTGCGTCAGGAAAACCAGCTTCTACCACATCCAAAATTCCATCTCCATCACTATCAATATCGTAAGGGTTTGGCTTGGAATCTTTGTCCATATTTTTGAACGGATAACTGTCCGCCCGCCCATCGCCATTGGTATCAGGACCTGTTTTCAACAAAGCATTTACACCAATTACATTATCAGAAATCCCATCATGATTGAGGTCTATAAAGCCGCTTAGCCTTCCATTATTAATTGAATATGCACCTCCGACTTCAACCACATCGGGAATACCGTCATTGTCGCTATCAAGGTCGAATTGGTTAGGGACACCATCTTTGTCTGTATCGGTGGCGCCCAATCCAACTCCGGAGTTGTACGCTCCTGAAAGGTTAGAATCCACCTGGTCCGAAAGTCCGTCGCCATCTGCATCGATAAAATTATCAAGTTTGCCATCGCCATTAGTGTCTACACCGCCAGCCTCAACCACGTCGGGAATACCGTCGTTATCGCTGTCAAGATCAAGCATATTTATAATTCCATCCAGATCGGCATCGAAACGATCATCAACTCCGTCACCATTCACGTCAATTCTTCCCGGGAAGGTTGGGTCAAGATAGTTGGGAACTCCGTCACCGTTTGAGTCACCATCCGCCTGGAAATTATCATTTATAAAATCGCCGTTGTTATCAACGAATCCCGGATAGTCGGTGTCATAAGCATTAATAATTCCGTCCCCGTCATGATCTCCAAAAGCAGCAGGCATATTGCTTTCAACCCAATCAGGAATTCCGTCCTTGTCTTTATCAATATCACATGAAATGAAAACCGAAACAGAAACACATGCGGTTGTATTACAATCCCCTTCGGCCCTTACATAGTAAGTCGTGGTAACCGTTGGATATACCGTGATGCTCGCTCCCGTACCTACAAGAGTACCTCCGCAACTTCCTGAGTACCATTTCCAGTTTGCATTTGTTCCCAGAGAGCCACCCAACACGGAAAGAACAACCGGATTTCCGGGACACACATTATTTTTACTGCGTTTTGCCGACGTAGGGTCTGTTGAGGGATCTTTGGCTGTTAATAAAACAGCAGGGGAAAAATAACGGCAGTTAACACTACCAATGTTACCGGTGGCAGCCATCATCACGCGATAATATTTTCCTGCATTAGCCGCCGAGACCGGGCTTATGGTATAATTTGCAGCAGTCGCACCGGTTATGTTAGTATACGTTCCGGCTAAGGTATTAGATATCTGCCATTGGTATGATTTAGGTCCGGGCAAAGCATTCGGATCATTTACCGTGGAAGTGAATGTGGTAGAACCCCCGATGCAACCGGCAGATATTGTCCCAATATCGACGGTCGGCAGCGCATCACAGGTACCAAATTGAATATCATCAAGCACTATATCATTTCCGCATCCGCCGGGGGCGTCGTTAATAAGTTCGAAAATAAGTTGGGTATACGATGCCGGGCTTAAAAACTTTAACCCGTATTGTTGCCAATCGGTATTGGTGATCGGGTCGGTAGATATTTCAGTAATAATCAGGCCCGACACGCCATCTCTGATCCGCATTTTTATTTGCGGATACTTAATACCCCCAAAGCCATCACACCTGGTTCGATAAGCAGCATTCGCCGGAAAAGCAGCATAAAAAGACAGAGAATATTGCTGGCTTGCGCAGGTAGATGCATAAAAGGTAGCCTTATAGAATGTATTACTCGCGGCATCCGCATTGACAAACAGCATTCGGCCATTTGCATTTCCGGTGTGATCTGTGAGAATTAGCAGGTCATTTACATTTGCACTATTGGCATTATTCGTCACCGTAAATGATTCAGCCGGAATTGGCTGAGTCGTTTTACCGGTGTACATTGACGCTCCTGAAGGTAATAAAACGCCCGCGGCCACAACGGGCGCAGGAATAGCGGTAGTCAACCCGGTCCCACTACCAAAATTCTGCGTGTACAACACATTGGTCAGTGCCTCGCAGGGCGGTGTTGTAGCGGCGATCGATATTAGTAAAGGTGTAGGCTGATCTTCACCGGCATCATCCGGCTTGTCATTACTGTTTAGGTCCGGGCTGCTTCCATTCGTAGAAACATCCCTTAGTGAATTTCCATTGAAATCTTTAGCTGTAGCAACGGCGCTATTATTATAAACAATTCCGTTTTGAATGTTCGACAAGCGGCATTTAATCCTGATTGTAAAATTATTTTGAGACACGGGATAATTAGGAAGCGTGCCGTTGCCGTTTAGCAGATTCGTATTTGAATTCCCATTAAAAGACGCATTTAAAACTAAACCAGCCGGATTAGAAACGAACGAAGTAGTTACGTTGGTGACGTTTGCTGAGCCATTTATTGCCGCCAGGTTATCACTGACCTGAACATTACTGATATCCATGTTTCCGTAATTCTGCACATAGACATCATATATGACATCATATTGAAGAGGCGTTCCGGTAGGAGTAGCAGAAACTAATTTTTTTGCGACGCCAATGCCTGACACAACGGTGGCCAAGTCTGATGCGGATGAAACAGTTCCTGATTTAGTAACCAGGGTGTTGGCTGCGGTTAATAAATTCACCTCCTGGAACGGGCATCCGCCACCGGAGAAAGCAGCGATAGACTCTCCTTCTGCATAAGTCAATCCCACAAAATTGCCCGAAACCCTCACAGTATCGATATAGGTACAGGTAAGGCTCGCCCCCGTTCCGGTATACGCCTGGTAATTCGGCGTAAAAAGTTTATTATCCATTACGAAAAACATTTGCCCGGAAGGCGACATAGCCACATCACCACTATTTTGGGAATATATTTTAACGCCGCCGGTCAATGCCAGCGTGTCCGCGTTACCCATAATTCCGGTTGTAAAATCTATTGACCTAATCAAGGTTTTATAAGAAGGAGCATCGGTAAATTCAATAACATATGCTTTTCCATCAGCCCCAAATGCAACCCCGAGAATGAAAGCTTTATAAGAATGTAAAGTATCCATTTTGTTGCTGGAGGTGCCAGGGCACGTACCGATTGGCCATCGCCATGCATAGGTGCGCATTCCGCCTGGCGCGGACGGATTTACCCATAAATAATAAATGTTATGATCAGCGGGGTTGAAGGATATACTTGCATAACTTGAAGTAAATCGTTGCGTGCCGTTAGCTGGCGTTCCAATTCTCAACTGTGGAATACAAGTACCCACGAGGCCCCCGGAGGCATTGCTGATCGTGTTAGTGCTTCCATTGTAGTTGTAAAAATGGACTTCCGCAGAGCCGCTGTTGCACGCTCCGGAATTTCCTACCGCAAAGGGATAGCTGACCGTAGCGGATTGCGCAAAAGCGTTTTGGGCAATGAAAGAAAAAACAATAACAATAGAGAATATAGTTTTTCTCATATCAGTGATAATTTTTAGATAATTAATCAATAGCTACGGACTCAAACTTTGAGCTTTAAACAAATCATTTAACCAAAAACCGTATGATCTCCGGCACTTTTTCGCTACCAAGAATTTTCAACAGGTAAACTCCTGCCGGCAGCGCACCGGTTTCAATTTCAAAAATCATGTTATTTACTTGCTTATCCACGCTGCACAGTTTTTTCCCGGAAACATCCAACACCTCAAAGTTGAAATGCATATCCGAAACACTCAGATTGCTGGCGCGAAGTTTAATACTACCTGAAACCGGATTATTAATTATCGCAAAGCGGCCTTTTGCAGAACTGGAAATTTTTATGATTTTAGAATATTTAAATTGGCCATCAACAGTTTTGAATTTTGCCCTGTAAAAAATAGTTCCCGAAGCAGGATAAAGATCATCGAGTTTATAACTCAGAAATAATCCTTCATTCTCTTCCAACTGCATATCGCCTATCGAAGTAAATGTGATGGCATCTGTAGATCTCTCCAGGATTACAATCGAATTGATTGAGTTTCCATCCAGTGTGAGCTCCGCTGAATTGCGATTGCTTTTCTGATTTACCTGAAAATCAACGATTTTTAAATCAAGGACGGAAACTTTGGTTGTGGTCCCGGTCGAAAGAGTTCTGGCGCTATCATCATAGGTTACAGCCAATGGCTTAAACGACAAATTATAGCTCAAAAAATTTCCCGATGTTGCGGTCCCGATTCCTTTTCCGGCCTTTGCGAGATTTCCATTTCCCATATCATAAAACACAATGGTGGTATCTTCCGACGCATCAGCCCCAGTCACATGAAGCACAACCGGTGTATGAAAATAGATCACGGGAGAAGCAGCCGGATTTTTTGCCTGAGATCCGACACTCACGCCAAGCATTTTATTGCCAGTTCCATAAGGCTGCCATAAAATGTTATAATTTGGATTTCCCGTCCCCTTCACAAAGTCGTCAAAGAAGGGCTTGATATCTAAGCCAAGAGCCCTGTTAAAATATTTATTAAGTGTATCCGTAGTTGCTGATTTTCCGGCAAGCGTCGTTTGATAGTCTTTTAAAGTGGCAAAGAAGATGGAGTCTCCGCAGAGCGCCCGCAGCATGGATACAACCATACATCCGCGCTCGTAAACCGTGTTGCCATAGTTCGTATTCCAGATCGTGTTTGAACTTGCAATATTCACATCCGGGATATAAACACTTGTTGTACTAAGCGCTAATGCAGCATTCTTAAATCCTTTGAGCGTAGTGAATTTATTCAGACCTAGTGAAGGCACTAATTCTGCCACCAATGCCTCACTATATCTTGCAAATCCTTCAGCTAGCCAAAGGTGATTCCAGGTGGCAAAACTCACATTATCGCCAAACCACTGATGCATTAATTCGTGAGCAAGTGTTTTCAAATCGGCCAGCGCATTGGGCGCTATCAGGGAAAATGTCTGATGCTCCATCCCTCCGGCAAGCAACAGCCCATCGTAGAAACCGTGTTTTTCATTTTTGAAAGGATAATCCCCAAACTTGTTACTAAACGCTACGAGCGCAAGATTAATTTTATCCATTGCTGCAACGGCGTTAGTGTAGACGGACGCCGCCTTGCCCGCTAAAATGTAATATACAACGGGCACATTTGTTCCGCCAATATTGACATTCCTGTAATATCGATTAAACCTCGCGACTGAAATTCCTACGAGGTATGACGCTATTGGATATTGTGTCTTAAACACAAAAGTGCGCTTATTACCACTAATTGAAGAATCGACCAGTTTTCCATTAGCAGCTACCCAAAAAGTGTCTTTCGTGGCGACGTCCCACGGAACCGTAATAATGATATCAATTGCATCTGCCTTATCTTGCATATCTGCCTTACAGGGCCACCAGTCGCGATCTTCATAAGATTCGGAAACTGTATTTATATAGTTCACTCCGCCTCCATCTTTGGCCACATGATATCCCTGAACCGATGAAGCCGTTGGCGGCACACCGGAATAATTAATGGTGACGGAGTCAAGTGTGTTGGTTGATGCAATTACGGATGGAAGCGTGATGTTAACTACATTACCTGTAAATGAAGTGGCACAAGCAACGCCATGATATTTTACCGAAAAGGAAGCATTATTATAGGATGCGCTGTTTAAATCAAAACTGATTTTTGAAATATTAGCTGCCCGGGTTCTAAAGTGAGTTGTGACCGTTCCGGTAATTTTCCTGGTTCCGCGGGGATCAATATCCCAGCTCAGGCGATGATATACGACATCCAGGTTGGCGCCGGAGCCGCTGTAGCCCGTAGTAGCGCTTTGAGCGAGCAGCACAGATTCACTTAAAAAAAACAATACGACCGTTACGACGAGTTTTTTCATGCAGATATTAGTTTTGGCCTCAACCGTTAGTTGTGTTTATGATAAACGTTTATCTAATATTAAAATTGTATGATATACTTCCCCCACAACCCTCTTTTACCCCAAAGCTTTACCAGCAAATCCTTTCAAAAAAAAATTCGTTCGATTTTATTTCTTATTTTCCAGACCATTTATGATTTATTCTACAAGGGGAATTGTTTTGAGATGTATAAAGTATGGAGAGACAAGTGTGATCGCTTCCATCTTTACCGAATTATTCGGCATACAATCCTATATGATCAACGGTGTACGCACTTCCGGAAAAACATCGAAAGCACATCTGTTTCAGCCTTCATCTTTGCTTGACATGCAGGTATATCATAATGAATTGAAAAATCTTCAACGGATTAAAGAGGTGAAATGGAGCGTGGTTTATAAGAATGTTTTGAGTGATGTGATTAAGAATTCGGTTGCTCTATACATGGTAGAACTTTTACAAAAATGTTTAAAGCAACCCGAAACCAATGCCGATCTTTTTCACTTTTGCGAAGATGCGCTGCTGCAGCTTGATATTTCAGATGCTGAGATAACCGCAAACTTTCCTATGTATTTTGCACTGCAACTGGCCCAGTTTTTTGGATTTACGCTTCAGGATAATTATTCTGAAAAAAAACCGGTTTTTAGCATATCGGAAGGATCTTTTGTAAACGACACTTCATCGGCCGCAGATCATTTATCAGTTGCAACAAGTACCCTGATTTCCCAACTACTCAAGGCCATTCACCCCAATGAGCTTGACCAGATAAAGCTAAACAGAAATACCAGGAAAGAAATTTTGCAAAGCATACAAAGCTATTATGAATGGCACATTCCGGATTTTGGCAACATGAAAACATTGCCTGTTCTTTCTGCGATATTAAACGATTGATCAGCCAGATTAATTGTATTTAATTTGAGATAACGCTTCTGAAAAAATCAAAAATCTACTTTTTCACTTACCTCATAATATCATTGCGAAATAAAAACTGAAATCATTTTTGGCTTGTTTAAAAAGATTTTTCACCAGGTTGAAAAATAGGAAAATCTACTTTTTAGGTTATAAGTGTGCATGCATCAAGCGACCAGCACCTTAATTTTGGATTCCCTGGTAATTTTTCCGCTTTCCACACTTTCAATTAAAATAATACCTGGCGTTTTTCCTTTTTCAAAACTGCCAATTTCATTTTCCATTTGAAGCGCCCTCGCTCCATTAGCCGTCGCCCATTCCAACATTAATTCTGTCGGAATATCGGGGAAATTCAAAGCGATGGTTTTTATTTCTTCAAGAATATTCAGTTGATGATTGGACGCCAGGCTATCCGTGCCTAAAATGATTGGGCAATCGTTTTCTATAAATAAATTTACAGGCGGTAAGGTATTTTCAATGTAAAGATTGGCATTGGGACAAAGGCAAAAAGAGATGAGTTGATCTTTATTTTTTTGCTGGTGAATCAAGTCAATATCTTCCTCTGTGGTAAATGTGTTATGTACTAAAATAACCGACGCAGCAGGTGCCAGGCGATTAAAATAATTTTCAACACTTCGGCGCTTTGGCGGATGATAAAATGAATTATCGATATTCATCAATTCATACATTTGGTTGAAGTTTCCTTTTCCTTCTAAAAAAAATAAATCTTCCTCAGCATTTTCCTGGTTATGAATAGTTATGGTTTTCTTCGAAAAAAATTCAGACATTTTTTCCCATAAATTTTTAGAAACAGAATAGGGCGCATGTGGAACAATAGAAGCCTGTAACCCCGCCTGAATAAATGAATCGTAAAAGAATTTTGCTTTGTTCATACGATTGTCAGCGATTTCCGGCAACCATCCACTTACTTCGACAAAATTATAATATCGCAGATTGTTTTTTTCCTTTTGAAAAAGCGTCGTCAAATTGTTGCAGATATCACCGATCGCGACAATTCCATTTTGCATCATTTCGTTTTCAGCGCGCGTGATCGCCTGTAGAATATCTTCTTCCGCAAAATGTCTTTGAGTGACTATGTTGAAAACAAAATCGATGAGTCCCGTTCTTTCAGGAATAATGCTTTTTAGATGAGACAATTCCAGGTGGCAATGTGCATTGACGAAACCCGGTGAAATAATTCCCTTAAATGTTTCCACATCGGCGCCGGCATTTGAGGGAATAACTGTATCGACAATTTTGCCGGACTCGTCAACAATAAGTACACTCTCTTCCGGGCGAAAATGAGTCCCGTCAAATAAATAGTCAGCCTGAAATTTTCGATATGGCATGTAAAAAGGATTAGGTTAATTTTGCCCCGATTTGTAAAGATACAGGGTAAAGATTTCTACAAAATGAGAAATGGAATGCTCCCCCTAAAAAAATTTTAAAAAAATATGCTGGAGAAACTTGAAGCCATAAAAGCAAGATTTGAAGAATTGGGCGTGGCGTTATCTAATCCCGAGATCGTTGGAGACAACAAGAAATACCGTCAACTTAGTAAAGAATACCGGAGTCTTGAAAAAATCGTGATCGAACGGAATAACTACGCTAAGGTGCTTGATGACATTGACTTTAATAAAGAAGTGCTCAACAGTGATGACGAAGAAATGAGAGATATGGCCAAAGAAGAGCTGCCTCAATTGCTTGAGCAAAAAGAAGAATTAGAAAAGACGATCCGGAATATGCTTATTCCAAAAGACCCGCAGGATGAGAAAAACTGCATTCTTGAAATCAGGGCCGGTACAGGTGGAGATGAAGCATCTTTATTCGCCGGAAACTTAATGAGAATGTACCTTAAATATTGTGAATCCAAGGGCTGGAAAACCGCGCTGCTCAGTGAAAGCGAAGGCACGGTCGGCGGATATAAAGAGGTCCAAATAGAAGTAACCGGCGATGATGTTTACGGCACATTAAAATTTGAGAGTGGTGTCCATCGAGTTCAGCGGGTGCCCGACACTGAATCCAGCGGCAGGGTTCATACGAGCGCAGCAACAGTCGCGGTAATGCCAGAGGCCGAGGAAGTAGATGTGGAGGTTAGGGATAGTGATGTGAAAATGGAAACGGCAAGAAGTGGCGGCGCGGGGGGACAAAACGTAAACAAAGTAGAAACAAAAGTAATGCTTACACATATTCCCACAGGGCTCGTGATTATTTGCCAAACGGAAAGAAGCCAGCTTGGCAACCGCGAAAAAGCCATGCAGATGCTGCGTACCAAGCTTTACGAGGAAGAGGTCCGCAAGCAGGAAGAGGAGATTTCCAGGCATAGAAAAACACTCGTTAGTTCGGGAGACCGTTCTGCAAAAATCAGAACTTATAATTATCCGCAAGGAAGAGTTACCGACCATCGCATCGGTTTAACGGTTTATAATTTGGAAAATGTACTTAATGGGGAAATTCAGGAGTTTATCGACGCACTTCAGTTTGCAGAAAATTCTGAAAAACTCACTCAATGATGGATAACTGGCCATTTTTGAGGCTTTTTAGTCAGATATTGGTCATTTTACGCGTTTTTTGCCGGATAACTTAAAAATCAAGGCCGTCCTTATCTTTTTCTTAACAATAGAGTATCTACTTTTGGCATAGGGTTTGAATAAATAATAAACAAAGAGCACAAACAACATTTACAATTCAATTTTCTCATAAGCAGTTAGTTTTGGTAAACGGCCCCTGTTTCTACAGGGGCCTTTCTTTTTAAGTAAATGATATGGCTTTTAGTAAATGATATGGCGATATAATTGGAGATATCTATTGGCATTTTACTAGTAGTGGATCACATCAAATAATTTGGACTGGACCGCTTAACCCCAATATCTTCGCAATGAAATAAACCCAGACAAACCTTCTTCATATATGAGCAATCCCGAAAATCGCCAGATTTTTCAAACAAGCAAGTCAACAAGATGGAAAAGTGTTAAATGGACCACACGTGTGATCGTTATGATCACTGTTTTCTTTTTCGTGGTATTAGGAGTTGCGCTTTACAGTGGCTCATTGCCCAATATCCCCAATATGGAAGCAAAGGCGAAGGAGTATGAAAATACACTTGATCCTTCCAATCCGCTTACATTAAAAAATAATCAGAATACAAAATTTAAAGGGTTCAAAGATTTTCTGTTTAAGAAATTAAAAGCAGATTCTTTAAAGAAATTGCAAAATCGCGGGCCTTCGAAAGCGAGCTCGCTTTCCGTGATCAGGGCAGCATTTTACACGCCCTGGAATGCAAAAACGTCCTTGCCCGACCTAAAGCAGTACGGAAATAGGCTCAATACGATATTTCCCGAATGGTTTTTTATAGACACAGTCACCCACCGCCTGCAAACCCGTATTGATACCGCAGGCCTGGCAATAATGAAGGAAAAGAATCTTAGAATATTGCCTATGCTTACGAATTTCAATTCGTCTAGGGCAAATTTTGATGGAAAATTATTGACAAAAATATTACACGACACGCTTTTCAGAAACCGCTTTATAAGTGACCTGGCAGATACCCTTTCTTTTTACCATTTCAGCGGCATTAATATAGATTTTGAAGAATTAGTTGAAACATCCAATGCGCCATTAACCTCTTTTCAGAAAGCGCTTTATGAAACGCTGCACGCGAGAAATATGCTGGTTACTATGGATGTAGAGCCAAAGAATAACGACTATGACTATGCGAAATTATCAGAGTATAATGACTATGTCATATTAATGGCCTATGATCAGTTCAATAACTCCACCGGCCCGGGGCCGATCAGCGCTCAAAAATGGATTGAAGATGCGGTATCCTGGACTGCGGACCGGATGGATCCATCCAAAATAATCCTGGGTATTGCCGGATACGGGTATAGCTGGGCAGACGGAAAATATGAGTCCACAATGACTTATAACGACGCTATCAATAAGGCTAAAACGCTTAATGCAAAAATAATTTATGATAATGATTCTTATAATCTCCATTATGATTATATCACAGAGGACGCAGCCGACTCGACGGATAAAGTCCAACACCAGATATGGTTTACAGACGCTGCCACGACTTTCAATATTTTAAGGTTTAGTGATGAATTTCCGACTGCGGGAACGGCTCTATGGCGATTGGGCAGCGAAGATCAGAGGATGTGGAAATATTACAACCGGAATCTCAGCAACGCATCTTTGCAAAAAAACCCGTTCGACTTTGATTCGTTGAAAACAATTCCGGTTCTTTTAAATAATGTTACTTTCCAGGGAGAGGGCGAAGTTCTTGATATTATTTATTCGCCACAGCCAGGCAAAATAAATCTCGAAGTGGACAGTTCTGAGAAACTTATTTCAGAACAAACGTATGTACAACTTCCTTCCGGCTATGTTATCAGAAAATTTGCCGAAGACCCCACTGTTGGTAAAGGCCATAAATTAATCCTGACTTTTGATGATGGGCCGAGCAGCGAATGGACGCCAAAAATCCTTGACATACTTGAGCGGGAAAAAGTGCCGGCGACCTTCTTTCTGATTGGAATTAATGCCGAACAGAATATCCCTCTTGTTCAAAGAGAATACAAAAGCGGATTTGAAATAGGAAACCATACGTTTACGCACCACAACATCGCGGACATGAGCCTGTCACGGGCAGCCCTGGAGATGAAACTGACGCGGCTACTGATAGAAAGTATTACCGGCCATTCCACTATTTTGTTCAGAGCGCCTTACAATGCTGACTCCGAACCCCAAACATATGAAGAATTAGCGCCTATCGAGCGTAGCCGAAGCGAAAACTACCTCACCATCAATGAAAGCATCGATCCAAATGATTGGGCGCCGGGCGTAAGCGCAGACAGTATTTTTCACAGAGTAGTTAACCAGGTACAGGCAGGCAACGCAAGTATTATCCTTCTGCATGATGCCGGTGGAGAAACCCGGCAAGCCACCGTCGAGGCATTACCGAGGATCATTGAATATTTTAAGGCACGCGGATACGTGTTTACCACCGTGGCTGATTTAATGGGCAAAACAAAAGATGAAGTAATGCCGGTGGTTGCCACTGCAAGAGACAGATGGACCAGGAAATTTAATTTTTTCCTGGCAGAGGCAGGATATTGGAGTGGCCATATTTTGTTCGCCTTATTTATTATTGGAATTCTTTTATCCGTGGCACGCATCATTGCAATGGCCGTGTTGGCGAGCATACAAAAACGGAGAGAAGCCAGAATCAGGACAACCGCTTTTCCGGCATTCTTGCTTTCGAAGCAAAACGAATATCCTTTGGTGAGCGTTATTGTTCCTGCCTATAATGAAGAAGTGAATGCAGTAAGGACCGTCAACAGTCTTCTGGCACAGGATTATCCGCAATTGGAAATTATTTTTGTAGATGATGGAAGTAAAGATGAGACCTATTTGAAGGTTAGTGATTATTTCAGGAATAAAAATAACGTTTATGCTTATACGAAAATTAATGGAGGAAAAGCGTCCGCATTAAATTTTGGCATTCAGAAGTCAAACGCGGATTTCATCGTCTGCATCGACGCGGACACCCAACTTAAGACGGATGCGATCACGGAATTAATGAAAAAATTTGTGGATGAAAATGTGGGTGCAGTTGCCGGTAATGTCAAAGTCGGTAATGAAGTAAATATGATCACCCGGTGGCAAAGCATAGAATACATTACGTCGCAGAATTTTGACAGAAGAGCATTTGATCTTTTAAATTGTATCACTGTGGTTCCCGGCGCGATCGGGGCATTTCGAAAAGACGCTGTTTTGATAGCAGGTGGTTTTACAATGGACACACTTGCTGAGGATTGTGATCTTACGATGCGCCTTCTTCGAAATGGATACACAGTAAGAAACTGTACCGAAGCCATTTCTTACACAGAAGCGCCGGAAACATTCACGCAGTTTTTAAAACAAAGGTTCAGATGGAGTTTTGGAGTAATGCAATGTTTCTGGAAGCACCGGGATACGTTGTTTAATAAGAAGTATAAAAATTTTGGTATGATTGCAATGCCAAACATTTTTGTGTACCAGATTCTTCTGCCCATACTTGCCCCATTGGCGGATATAATATTAGTGTTGAGTTTGCTCGCAGCATCTTTTGGCATCGTCGTAGCGAGTATCCCGCATATTATTTTTTACTATCTCATTTTTACGGTTGTAGATATTGCAGGTGCAGCATTGGCCTTCGCTTATGAAAAAGAAAATCATCTAAAACTAATCTGGATGGTGCCGCAACGATTGATCTACAGACAAATGATGTATTATATCCTGATAAAATCGATTAATAAAGCCGTAAAAGGAGAGCTGCAGGGATGGGGCGCTTTGAAAAGAACCGGCAGCGTAAAGGAGATGACTGCAGAAACCAAATAAATCATAGTTGGATATTTCTGCCGGCCTGATAAGCCAAAAAATAGAAAATTCACTTTCTGGGAAAATGAGTTTTTAATTAGGAAACTAACAAAAAAAGTAATTGATTTTCAAGATTTAAACCTTTATCCAGAATTTTAAATAATCTTCATACGCTGTTTGTACAACTTCGTATTCCTTAGGTATTTCACTGCCAAAACTATGATAGGTTACCAATCGCGTACCGGAGGGCTTCTTGTTAAGTTGGCGATATAAATAACGATTGTAAGCGTCGTACAATCTTTCGGAATAAGCAACATTATAATCAATCTTTTGAGTGCCTTCTATATTTTCATAAAAGGAATTATAGAAATAGAAATGATCATAATTTTTAAAGTTAAGATTGATAATATTATCGCAAATGAATGAAACATTCGTAATCTTTAGCCTTTCTTTCAAATCATTGCAAAGATTGACAAGATCCGGTCTTTGTTCTATTCCATAGAAATCGATCTGAGGATGAAAATGAGCTGCCGTTAAACAAAATTTTCCGGATCCGCTGCCAATGTCCAGCACTTTTTCTTCCGGAGAAACAGCAAGAAACGCTGCAGCTTTCATTGCCACTTCAATTGGCGTCCAGTGCTTTTCGGCAACTGCCCGTATTGGCAACGGATAAAGAGCATTAAAATTAAAATCATCGGCGAACCAATCTTTCATTTTTTTATTTTTTCTAAAACAGAGTCCGCGTTATGGCGTAGCGTGGATTTGACGATCTTAATAAAAACAAATTAAACATTGCCAGCCTTCTCGCTTAGCTCAAGCCAGCGTGTTTCTTTTTTATCAATCAATACAATTATTTCGCTGATTTTTTCTGCCGTTTCCTGGAGCTTTTCAAAATCCATCGAACCATTATTGAGCTTTACTTCCAATAATTTTTTTTCATTTTCCAAAGCTGGAATTTCTTTTTCTAACTTTTCGAATTCCGTTTTTTCTTTGAATGAAAATTTTTGCTTTACCGAGGATTGTGGCTCTTGGAGAGAATTGTTTTTGTTGCCTTCGGCATTTTGCATTTTGCTTTCAGCATTCTGCTTTTTGCTTTCGGCATTTTGTGGCTTATTCCCTTCCAATTGTTTCCAAATCCTGTATTGAGAATAGTTTCCGGGAAAATCTCTTATCTCACCATCTCCTTCAAAAGCAAAAAGATGATCCACCAGCCGGTCCATAAAATAACGATCGTGACTTACAATTAAAATACAGCCGGGAAAGTCTTGCAGAAACTCTTCCAGTGTGCGTAATGTCTGAAGATCAAGATCATTGGTCGGCTCATCAAGAACCAAAAAATTAGGATTTTTGAATAAAATACTCAGCAAATGCAACCTTCTTTTTTCGCCCCCACTCAATTTACTCAGAGGAGTAAACTGCTGATGCGCTGTAAATCCGAATTTCTCCATGAACTGTGATGCACTGATTTTGCTTCCATCTGCGAGGGGGAAAAATTCTGCAAAATCTTTTACATATTCTATCGCTCTTTTGTCTTCTTTATATTGAAGTCCTTCCTGCGCAAAATTTCCAAAGACTACCGTTTCGCCGTGATTTATTTTTCCGCTATCCGGCGGAATAAGATCAAGTGCCACTTTTAAAAATGTAGACTTTCCCGTTCCATTTTTCCCTACAATTCCTATTCGTTCACCTTTCTTAAAAGTGTAATCGAATCCTTTCATGATCACTTTATCGCCATAAGATTTATACACTTTTTTCATCTCTAAAACTTTACCGCCCATGCGGGTCATCTTCACCTGCAGCGAAACCTCTGCAACTTCTTTCTTCTGATTTACACGATCTTCAATTTCAACAAAAGCATCCTGCCTGCTTTTGGACTTGGTGGTGCGCGCCTTAGGCTGCTTGCGCATCCATTCCAGTTCCTTTCTAAAAATATTTTTATCTTTTGAAAGCTCGCTTTGCTCAATTTCCTGGCGCAGAGATTTTTGCTCCAAAAAATAATCGTAATCGCCCTTGTACACATAAATTTTTTCATCATCCAATTCCACGATCTCGTTGCAAACAGCATCCAAAAAATAGCGATCATGCGTTACCAATAACAGCGTGCTTTTATTGCTTGCCAAAAAATTTTCGAGCCATTCAATCATTTCTACATCCAAATGGTTTGTTGGTTCATCGAGAATAAGCAAACATTTGCCTTCGTGTATCTGCGCATCTATTAAAGCCTGCGCCAGCGCCACCCTTTTGCGTTGGCCGCCGCTTAAATTTTTTACCGGCTCATTAAGATGATGGAGATTTAACTTTCCTAAGATCTGCTTCAGATCGCTTTCAAAAGTCCATGCGTTTGCCTCAGTAAGTTCTGTTACCAGTTCGCTGATGCGGTCTTCGTTATGCACGTCTTCTTCCAACAACATTTCGTACTCTTTTACCAGGCGAACAACCGGATTGTCGAGATTTAAAATATTATCCCAGATGGTTCGGTCGTTTTCAAAAGCAGTTTCCTGCTGAAGCATAATAACCTTTACATCTTTATGAACCCATACTGAGCCTGAATCAGCCGTATCCTGGCCGGCGATTATTTTTAAAAGCGTGGATTTTCCGCTGCCATTGCGGGCAACAAAGGCGATTTTGTCTCCTTCTTCTACGTAAAAGCTGATGTTTTTAAAGAGATTGCGGACACCAAATGACTTGGTCAAATTTTCTATTGAAGCATAATGCATAAGCTGCAAAGATAGTTTAGAGTTGAGAGAGTTTAATGGTTTGCAGGGTTAGGGCTTGGAGATTTAGGTTTGGGTTTAGAGGGTTTTAGTTTGCCATATAAGCCAAAATGTAGAAAATGAGCATTAAAATAACATCAAGCCATATTTGATATGGTGATTTTTACTGCATGTTATAAATACCCGTTAAATTGCCAACAATTTTTTAATCAAAATAAGAACCCCTTGAAAAAAATTATATCGATTATTGGGGCGCGGCCACAGTTTATTAAACACGCGCCAATGCAACTTGAACTACAGAAATATTTTAATGCAATTACAATTCATACCGGCCAGCATTATGATAAAAATATGAGCGATGTTTTTTTTAATGATTTGAATATCCCCCAGCCCGATTATTTATTCGACATTGGCGGAAGCAAGCCACAGGGCGAACAGACGGGCATTATGATGACTGAAATAGAAAAAGTTTGCATGCAGGAAAAACCCGATGCGATATTAATTTATGGCGACACCAACAGCACGCTGGCCGGCACATTGGTGGCTGCAAAAATGACGATTCCGCAAATTCATGTGGAGGCTGGCCTGCGCAGTTTTAATCGTTCGATGCCTGAAGAAGTTAACCGAATTGTTGCCGATGAATTTGCCAGCCTGTTATTTTGCCCAACGCCACAAGCGATCGACAATCTTGCCAAAGAAGGAATTATACATGAAGGAATTTTTCTTAGCGGCGACGTAATGTGCGACACATTGTACCTGGTAAAAGATAAAATAAAACCGCTTTTTGACGAGCCCTATTATTTTGTAACGCTGCACCGGCCGTACAATACGGACGATAAAGACAGATTACAATCAATATTATCCGTGTTGAATAAACTGGATAAGAAGGTGATTTTTCCGGTGCATCCGAGAGCGGTAGCAAGAATGAATTCGTTCGATATTGACGCCAACGATTATCCAAATATTCATTTTATTGATCCAATTGGCTATGTAGAATCTTTATCTTATCAAACTTATTCCGATGGCATTATCACCGATAGCGGCGGCATGCAAAAAGAAGCTTATATGCTCCGGAAAAAATGTATTACGGTTAGAAGTGAGACCGAATGGATCGAAACTTTGCAAAATGGATGGAATACTTTGGTGTTTGATGATGTTAATGAAATTCCGGCGATCTTGAAAATTGCTCCAGGTGAATATATTCCGGATATTTATGGAAAAGGAAATGCCGCAAAGGAAATTGTTGCAATCATAAATGACCGTCTTTATCAATCTTAACGTTTCATGGTGAATTTTATCGCCTGGCCGGACTGGTCTGCTAAAGACCATAAAAAATTATACTATATTTTTGCAGCCTTTAAATCGACATAATGCAGAAAATCATATTGATCACCGGTGGCGCCGGATTTATCGGGTCACATTTGACAAGGTTGTTCGTAACAAAATACCCGGATTATAAGATCGTCAATCTTGACAAACTTACCTATGCGGGTAATTTGGAAAACCTAAAAGATATAGAAGATCAGCCCAATTATACTTTTGTAAAAGGTGATATTGAGGATATGGCTTTGGTAAAAGAACTTTTCGAAAAATATCAATTTACCGGTGTGTTGCATTGTGCGGCAGAAAGCCATGTGGACCGCTCGATTACTGATCCTTTAGCTTTTGTAAAAACAAATGTGTTGGGCACCGTTTCCTTATTGCAGGTTGCCAAAGAAGCCTGGAAAGATAATTATGAGGGAAAATTGTTTTATCATATTTCTACAGATGAGGTTTATGGAAGCTTAGGAGATCAGGGTTTTTTTACAGAGGAAACCGCTTATGATCCGCGCAGCCCTTATTCTGCATCAAAAGCCTCTTCCGACCATTTTGTAAGAGCCTTTTATCATACCTACCATTTGCCGGTTATTGTATCCAATTGCTCTAATAATTATGGCCCGTTTCATTTCCCCGAAAAATTAATTCCGCTTTGCATTCATAATATCATCAACAATAAACCGCTTCCTATTTATGGTAAAGGAGAAAATGTGCGCGACTGGCTTTTTGTAGAAGATCATGTGCGGGCTATAGATACTATTTTTCACCATGGTAAAGCAGGTGAAACTTATAATATAGGCGGCCATAACGAATGGAAAAATATTGACATCATTAAGGAACTATGCACCCAGATGGATAAAAAACTGGGACGCGAAAAAGGTACTTCTGAAAAACTGATCACCTTCGTAAAAGACAGAGCCGGCCACGATTTGCGCTATGCGATAGACGCCACAAAATTAAAAAATGAGCTAGGGTGGCAGCCGTCACTCCAGTTTGAAGAAGGTTTGTCAAAAACAATAGATTGGTATTTGAATAATGAAGAATGGCTGAATGATGTAACCAGCGGAACTTATCAGAATTATTATGAACAACAATACGAAAAACGATAATCAATGAAGGGAATTATTCTCGCAGGGGGCAGTGGAACACGATTGTATCCAATCACAATGGGAATCAGCAAGCAATTAATGCCCATTTACGATAAGCCAATGATCTATTATCCGCTTTCAACGTTGATGCTGGCGGGCATTAGAGAAATTTTAATCATTACCACTCCCGAAGATCAGGTGCAATTTAAAAGATTGTTAGGCGACGGAAGTCAGTGGGGATGCCAGCTACAATATGAGGTTCAGGAAAAACCGAACGGGCTTGCGCAGGCGTTTGTAATTGGCGAAAAATTTATTGGGCAGGATGCGGTTGCTTTAGTTTTGGGAGATAATATTTTTTATGGCAGCGGTTTTTCTAATTTGTTGCAAAAATCTGCCAACCCTGACGGCGCGGTTATTTTTGCTTATCCTGTAAGTGATCCTGAAAGATACGGCGTCGTTGAGTTTGATAAAGATCGCGTTGCAATAAGCATCGAAGAAAAGCCACAAAAACCTAAATCAAATTATGCAGTTCCGGGCTTGTACTTTTATGATAATTCTGTGGTTCAGATTGCAAAAAACATTGCGCCGTCTCCACGTGGCGAATATGAAATTACAGATGTGAACCGAAAATATCTTGAAGATAAAAAGTTAAAAGTCGCGGTGCTTGACCGTGGTTTCGCATGGTTGGATACCGGAACTTTTGAGTCGCTGCACGATGCGTCGGAATTTGTAAGGGTGATAGAAAAAAGGCAGGGATTTAAAATCGGTTGCCTCGAAGAAATTGCGTATAGAATGCATTTTATCGACAAGGAACAATTAAATATTCTTGCCAAAAAATTTGAAAAAAGCGGTTATGGAGAATATTTAAAAAACATTGAAAAATAAAAAGCATTATGAGTTATTATGTTCATCCTTCTTCAATAATAGATGAGAATTGCACAATAGGAGACGGCACAAAAATCTGGCATTTCAGCCATGTAATGTCTGGTGCCTCCATTGGAAAAAATTGCAACCTCGGACAAAACGTGGTAGTTTCACCAAAAGTGATTTTAGGAAATAATGTGAGGGTTCAAAACAATGTAAGCATTTATGAAGGAGTAATTTGTGAAGATGATGTTTTTTTGGGACCAAGCATGGTGCTTACCAATGTTATTAATCCGCGCAGCGCCGTAAGCCGCAAAGATCAATATAAAACCACGTTGATAAAAAAAGGAGCAAGCATTGGTGCAAACGCAACAATAGTTTGCGGAAATACGATTGGCGAATATGCATTTATAGGAGCAGGAGCCGTTGTTACCAAAGATGTTCCCGCTTTTGCATTGATTGTTGGAAATCCAGGCAGGCAGCGCGGTTGGATGAGTGAGTTTGGCCATAAGCTTAGCTTTTAATTCTGAAAATATTGCGGTTTGTGAAGAAAGCAAACAGGAATATTTATTGGAAAACAATTCGGTAAAAAGAATAAAATAATTAATGAAAAATTTTGCACTGATAGGCGCAGGTGGATACATTGCTCCAAGGCACATGAAAGCTATAAAAGATACGGGCAACAATCTTATAGCCGCTTTGGACAAAAGTGATTCTGTAGGAATACTGGACAGCTATTTTCCTGAAGCAGATTTTTTCACAGAGTTTGAGCGCTTCGACAGGCATATTGAAAAACAAAAACGCAAAGGAATTAAAACTGATTTCGTAACAGTTTGCAGTCCCAATTATCTACACGATTCTCATATCCGTTTTGGATTGCGTGTAGGCGCGGATGTTATATGCGAAAAACCCATCGTGCTTAACCCGTGGAATATTGATGCCCTTGCAGAAATTGAAAAAGAAACCGGTAATAAGATCTATACCATTTTGCAATTAAGATTACACCCGGCCATTATTGCCTTAAAGGAAAAAATTGCCGCAGAGCCAACGGGGAAAAAACATCAAATAGAATTGGACTACATCACCAGCCGTGGGCATTGGTACTTTGCAAGCTGGAAAGGCGACATTCAAAAGAGCGGTGGAATCGCGACCAATATCGGTGTACATTTTTTTGATATGCTGATGTGGATCTTTGGCGACGTAAGCCAAAATGTAGTAATTGAACATTCTGCAGAAACAGCAAGTGGGACTGCTGGAGTTGGAAAAAGCTTCCGTTAAATGGCGTTTAAGTATAGATGTTAATACGCTTCCGGCAGAAATAAAAGCTTCCGGCAAACGAACTTACAGAATGTTAAATATCGACGGAGAATCTTTTGAATTCAGCGACGGATTCACAGAATTACATACTAAATCATACGCAGAAATTTTAGCAGGAAATGGATTTCCATTGATGGAAACAAGGAAATCAATAGAGTTGGTTCATGCGATAAGAAATTATAAAATATCAGAGGTTTAGGATCTTATCCCAAAAACTATTCTTGAAGCTGGTCCATTATATCGTGATCAAATAAAAAAATTGAATTCAAAAAATCTACATTTTGATTTATTTGACTAATGTATAAACCGCGAAAAAAAGCAATTAAACACGTTGTTCAATTTGAACGAAAGACCGATTGGGAATCAAGTATAAGCAAAAATATGTTTACCTTCGCTGGCAATTTTTAACATGCCTGTTCACCCGCAGCCAAACGAATTCTAAAACGAAGAAATCCAAAAAAATGACCAAAGCAGTAATATTCGTTTTGTTTACACTAGTTTTTTGTTCGACCAGTCTTCAAGCCCAAAATAGCTTATTTGATACAAAAGATCTCAGCAACGTTAACATTGATAACTACAGCGATGCTGAACTTATTTCATTCTACAACAAAGCCATAGAGGCAGGTGTTCCCGAAACTCAATTATATAAGCTCGCAAATGACAGAGGCCTGCCGGAGACTGAGGTTACCAAGTTGAAAAACAGGTTAGAGCTCATGGGAGTGTCAAAAAAAAACCGGCAGAAATCGGAGAACAGTGAAAAAAATGATTCAGATGAGATGCGCGTTTATGATACGGCAGGACAAAAAAAAATGCCCTTACAAAAATTTAAAAATGATGAAACCATCTTTGGGTCAGAACTTTTTACAACGAACAGTTTAGCCTTCGAGCCTAATTTACGCATTCCTGCACCGGCAGGCTATATTCTGGGACCTGATGATGAAATCGTGGTTTCTGTTTATGGATTTAGTGAAAAGAAATATGATCTACGCGTAAATGAATCCGGGGAAATATATATTCCAAATGTAGGTCCATTATATGTAAGCGGCTTAAGTATGGAGCAGGCAACAGAAAAGATAAAGTCAAGGTTGGGTTCTACCATTTATCGCGCCATAAACTCCGGACAGACTAAGGTGCAGGTTTCGCTTAGCAAAATTCGCAGTATCCGCGTGACAGTGATTGGCCAGGCGAAAAAGCCGGGAAATTATACCGTTTCCTCCTTGACCACTTTATATAATATTCTATATTTATGTGGTGGTCCAACTAATATGGGCAGCTACCGTAGCATTCAAATCATAAGGGGCAACAATTTAAAACGAACTGCTGATCTTTATGATTTTTTAGTCGATGGTAACCAAAAGGATAACGTCATTTTGCATGAAGGTGATGTCATCAGGATTCCGTATTACCAAAACCGGGTAAAACTTTCGGGACAAGTAAAAAGAGAAGGGAAATTTGAGATGCTGTCGGACGAGCATTTTTCTGATCTTCTTAAATATAGCGGCGGCTTTACAGACAATGCATATCGCGGCGCCGTTACTATTATCAGAATTACAGACACCGAAAGAAAAATCATCGATTTGCAGGGTGCGCAATTCAACACCTTAAAGATTCATGGTAGTGATGAGTACATCGTAGGTAAACTACAGGAAGAATTTGGAAACCGCGTAATAATTTCCGGATCTGTATTAAGACCTGGTCCATATGAACTTACGGGAAATATGGATATAAAATCATTGATAGAAAAAGCCGGCGGTCTTACCAGGGATGCCTATTCGAAAAGAATATCAATTTTCAGGTATTTAAATAATAAAATGCCCATGATGGTTGCGGTCGACCTCGATTCGTCGACACAGCAAGGTCAACGGGTATTTTTAGTGAAAGATGATTCGGTATCCGTTCATTCTATTTTCGAGTTTAATGATTCTTCTTTTGTATCCGTGGAAGGAAATATCAGAAAGCCCGGGCCGGTTCTTTGGCGGGAGAATCTTTCACTTCGTGATCTTTTGCTGGCCGCGGGTGGAATTTCAGACTTTGGCGACTCGTCCACTATTGAGATTTCCCGGAGAATCCGAAACGCCAATGTGAGCAAAGCCAATCACAACGAAAGCCAGATATTTAATATAAATCTTCGTGACCAGGTGAATGATAAAAATGAAGACGTTCTTTTGGAGCCATATGATATCGTAATTATAAAAACACTTCCTGGCTATAGCACACAGCGCACAGTGTTGGTAACGGGAGAAGTGAAAAGTCCGGGCCGATATGGATTACAGAAAAGCGGCGATAAGATAAGCGATGTACTTCAAAGAGCGGGAGGGTTTAAAGCATCAGCGGATAGTTCTTCCATCACGATCCGAAGAAGCATCAAAACAAACCTGACGGTGGCGGAACGCGAAAAGCTTTTTCAGCGGATTTTAAATATAGACCCCGATAGTCTGACCAAACATCCCCGCCTTAGAGACGAACTATATAAGACGTATGATCTGATCAGCGTTGATCTTGCTACGGCGTTGTCTAACCCAAAAAGCTCAGAGAATCTTGCACTTGAAGAGGGAGACATATTGACGATTGACAGAAATAGTAACCTGGTGAAAATATCGGGAGAGGTCTATTATCCAACCATCATACCTTATAAGAAAAATAAAACGCTTAAATACTATATCGATCAGGCGGGCAGCTTTACTCCCTTTGCAAGAAAAAACGGAGCTTTGGTTATTCAACCGGATGGGAAAGCCGCGTCAGTAAAGCATTTCTTATGGTTCAAATCTTATCCGGACGTGACGCCAAGGTCGGAGATATTTGTTCCTCAGAAAGATAAAAGTAACCGGACAAGACTTGGCGCAGGAGAGTTGGCACTGATTGTATCCGCGCTGGGAATAATGGCAAATGTGATCATCACTTCAGTTAAATAAAATTGAAAATAACCAAGTTTATGGCTTCACGAGATGAAAACAAAATTGAAAATGGAGAAAATAAAACACCTGAAATTATTGGCAATTTATATTTAATGATCAGATTCGTTTTAAAAAAGTGGTGGTTGTTTTTAATAGTTGGGATTTTGGCGGGACTTGCAGGAATATTTTATGCCAAAAAACAGCAGCCCTCTTATACAAGCAGATTAAGTTTTGCTCTGGATGACGCTGGTAACAACGGGGGTATGGGAAACTTATTTAGCTTAGCCTCTCAGTTTGGTTTCAGTCTCGGCGGAGGTTCAGATATTTTCGCTGGCGATAATATTCTGGAAATAATGAAAAGTCGCCGAATGGTAGAAAAAGTGTTTCTTTCGCTAGATACTTTCAACAATAAACCATATACACTTATTGAATATTATCTTGAAATATCGGGGCAACGGAAATCAAATTCAAAAACCAAAAATATTCATTTTCCCGTAGGCCAGATTAGAACAGCTTTTTCATACCAACAAGATAGTTTACTTTTTAAGGTTTTTCAGGAATTTTCAGATAAATATATTATTGCCCAAAGACCTGATAGAAAATTGAGTATTTATGAAGTCCATGTGTCAAGCCCGGACGAAAAATTTACAAAGGATTTCACAGATAGAATCGTGGCTGAAACAAATAATTTTTATATTGAGATTCGCACTAAAAAAGCCAAGGAAACTCTTGATATTCTTGAACAAAGAGTTGCGAGTATGAAGGGAAATTTAAATTCCAGTATTAGTAACAGGGCGCAGGTGCAGGATGTAAATATTAACCCGGCGTTTTCAGAAGCGCAGGTGCCAGTACAAAAACAACAGGCGAACATACAGGTGTATGGTGCAGCCTATGGTGAAATGTTTAAAAATCTTGAGCTGGCGCGCTTTCAATACCTTAATGAAATTCCTTTGATGCAGGTAATTGATGCGGCGGATTATCCCATGCAAAAAGCAAAAACAGGTACGTTGAAAATGGCTCTTCTTTTCGCAATATTTGCAGACTTATTAATCTTATGTTGGATAGGATTTCGCAATCTTTTTAGTACCAAAGGAATATCTTGAATTAATCTAACATTGTTGCCCCGCTTTGGTTTATAAGTATTTTAAAAATGCGTCTGCATTATATAAATAACATCCCAATTTAAAATGGATTTATTTTCAAAGTTTAAAAAAGATTATTTTAACTATCTGATTAGTATCATATTGCCTGCGTCAATATCATGCGTTTCTATTCCCGTTTTTAAACATTTACTTGGAGCTGAAGGCTATGGGAAATTTTCAATTTGGCTTAACGCTATTTTAATAATTACAGCCATTTTATCCGGATGGATCTCGCAAAGTATTATCCGTTTTTTTCCTGCAAGCTCGGATAAATATTCATTTTCTAAACGCGCAATAGCGTTATCAGTATTTACTCAATTCATTTTTTTTATTCCTGTTCTTATTGCAGTCTGGTACTTCAGTCATGATATATGGTTATCAATTTTAGGTTCCCTGGTTTTACTAGCAACTTCAATTCAATTTACAATCCTTCCAATAATTCAGTCAAGCTTCCTATCAAAGAAAATAATATACTCAGAGACAATTAGAATGCTTGCTTACCTGGTGTGTTCTGTATTTCTTTTAAAATTTTCAGGAATTTCTTATATGTACTCGCTGTTCATAGCTGCTTTCGCTTCTTATTCTATTTCACTGATTTATTTAATAAAACAGGCAAAGAAATTTTTCAGAGCACAAAATGCAATAAAGAAGAACATAACCGAACCGCTTCGTTTATTTAAAAGCTTTTTCAATTATGGAGCACCACTTTCTTTATGGTTTGTATTTGCATATCTGCTTTCTTATATTGACAAATTATCCATGTTTAAATATATGGGAGGCGAATTTCAAGGAAATTACCAGGCAATCTTTGACCTTTTATTTCG
This sequence comes from uncultured Chitinophagaceae bacterium, assembly GCA_963706775.1. Classification (GTDB taxonomy): domain Bacteria; phylum Bacteroidota; class Bacteroidia; order Chitinophagales; family Chitinophagaceae; genus Ginsengibacter. The sequence goes on along the minus strand of CAVPNF010000005.1, from coordinate 1,185,210 downwards.
AGGAATTACGTTGATAATTTCGCCGATGGTTACTTCCTTATTCCCAATATTAACATCTGCTTATGTAAAAGGCGATAATACAGAAATAAGGAAATTGATGAAAAAAATAATTGGTTATGAATTGTGCGGTTTCCTGGCAGCCACCATTTTATACTGGTGGTTTGGTGGGCATTTATTGACATTTTTATTAAAAATACCCGATACTTCCACTTTCAGATTAATGGGATTTATTGTGATTTGCGGAACATTTATTTGGCAAATAGCCATATTGGCTCAAAAACGCTTCGAATTAAAACAAAAAACTTTTTTTTTATTAGGGATGGTATTCATAGCCTTTCTCACGCAACTTCTTTTTTATATTATTTTTAAAAATTACAAAAATCCGTTAGTATACCCCCTGGGGTTTTTGCTTTCGGCTTTTGTTTATTTGGCATTAATATCAACTTCGGAATTGCTCATAATTTCAAAATCACTACAACAAAAGTCAAAATATTGGAATTTTAAATTTTAAGAAATTCACGATACTGATGCAGCACGACCTTAACAACATATTAATTGAATTGATCTTTATCTTTTCGCATTTTTTGTTATTTGTGTTGAACCTTAAAATAGTAAATAGAAAAATAATGCATCCGGCGGCATTGTTTTCCTTACTATGGTGTGTTGTATTATTGTTACATTTTATTTTTAGTTTCACTTTACTTGATGAATTACCTCCTTTAAGCATATCTACTTATTTTATTTTCTTTATTGGAGTAGTGGCTTTTAGTTTCGGATCCTTTATTCAAACAGCTTTCTGGCAGAAAAAAGATATTTATAAAAATAAAAACAGCCATATTTCCAATACAAATGTTTATGACAATGATGTATCCTTAAAGCTTCGCTTTATTCTTTTGACAATTATTGTTATTGGGTTACCTTTCTTTTTAGTTGCATCTTATAGAATATTTATCGCTTCCAATATAGAAAATTTTTTTATAGGCTTGAGAACGGAGTTGGTATATGGAGATCAGGATATAGGGCTTCTAAAATATTTATTTCCCTTTTCATTTGTGGTTTACGCAATTAATCTGCAGTCCTTCTTAAAAGAAAAAAATCAAAAGAATAAAATATTATTTATTATTAGTTTCCTGGCAACAATTATTTATGCAATTTTTTCTACAGGAAGATTACTTTTCCTTCTTGTATTAGTCGTTTATGTGGGTATGAGTTTTATTTATAATAAAAATTTTTCTTTAAAAAAATTGTTCAGGCTCATTGTAATATTTATGGTCATCTTCATTTCCTTTGGTATTATTTATGGAAAAGGAGGTAACCTGGAAACAACCACCAAAGAAAATATACAGCCTGTAGCCCAAAGTACCGCTGTCTATATGGTTGCTTCTTTAAATGCACTTGACTGGGATATGCATCATCAATTCAGAGTTAATTATAACGGCAATAATTCTTTACGTTTTTTTATGAAGATAGGAGAGCAACTTAACTTAATTTCAAATGTAAAAATAAACGACCTACTAACGCCATTTGTTTTTGTTCCCTACCTTACCAATGTTTATACTTTTTACAGCCCTTATATAAAAGATTTCGGAAAGGCTTATTCCTGGCTTATGATTACCTTGTTTGGCTTAATCCATACCTTCTTATACAATAAAGCGACAACCACCAAAAACCTTGGGTATTCCATATACTATTCTATAATGTTATTTCCTTTGATGATAAGTTTTTTTGCAGATCAATATTTAACATTGACTTCTTTCTGGTTGCAAATAGCGTTTTTCATAGAAGGTATTATTTTTTTAAATAAATTTTTTGTTAGAAAAAAATGATAGATATAATAATTGTCAACTGGAATAGTGGTGACTATCTCAAAAAGTGCATTGATTCTATATTTTCCACTAATAATGAAGATTACATTAGTACTATTTTTATCATCGATAACAATTCAACGGATTTTTCTCTCAATAAAATTGAATTGAATAAAAGAATTAAAATTATCTGCAATGAAGCAAATGTCGGTTTTTCAAAAGCATGTAACCAGGGTTTTAAATTAAGTACATCCCCGTACGTGTTACTTTTAAATCCAGATGCACAACTTCTTAGTAACACAATTGCAGATTGTATCGCTTTTATGAATCAAAATAAAGAAATAGATATTTTAGGATGCCAATTGCTAAATGACGAAGGAAAAATTACACATAGCTGCTCAAGATTTCCTACTCCGCTTGGAATTCTTTCTGACTCTTTAGGATTATCAAAAATCGCCCCCGCTGTTTTTAAGCCAGGAATTATTATGACTGATTTTGATCACAAAGAAAGCAGGTATGTAAATCAATTGATGGGCGCGTTTATGTTTATGCGAAAATCAATATTTGAAAAGATTGGATATTTTGACGAACGTTTTTTTGTGTATTATGAAGAGGTAGATTTTTCCAAACGTCTCGCTCAAAAAGGAGGCAAGTCCTTTTTCAATGCAGATATTACCGCAATACATAGCGGAGAAGGAACAACGAACTCAGTAAAAGGATTCCGTCTTTTTTTGAATTTGCGAAGCAGGCTTCAATATGCCAAAAAAAATTTTAATTTTCCGGGTTATCACTGCGTCTGGATTTGCACTTTTTTTATTGAGCCCGTAACAAGAAGCCTGTCTCTACTTTTCTCGGGTAAAATAAGAGAAATACCCGATTTGTATAAAGGATATAGGCTGCTTCTAAAAAGTAAACCAAGTAAAAATAAAATTTAATCTTTTCAATAAAAACCATAAAAATGAGTGACAAAAAAGTAGTTCGTGACGCTTATAATGATTCTATTTCAATAACTCACAGACACATACTTTCAGTGATAAACACAATGATAAGGAATGAAAAGATTCTTGACAATCTTAATACAATCAAAATCTTAGATGCAGGTTGTGGAAATGGTATTTTGATATATTATTTAAACAAATACCTCCCCATGTTTAACCCTAAAAAAAAATTCATAATTTTTGGGTATGATGTGATAGATCATGGAGTTCAGGAAGAAAGTTATTTTGATAAAACCTTTTCTTATTTGGAGATAAATGCTCCTGAAATTAAATGGGATGAAAGAATAAAAATGATAAAATCAGAAGACAATTGGCCCTTTGAAGGTGAATCATTCAACTTTGTAGTTTCAAACCAGGTTTTGGAGCATGTTTGGAATCACGACCACTTCTTTAAGGAAAATTCCAGAGTATTAGATGAAAAAGGATTTGCGATGCATCTTTTTCCTGTAAAAGAAGTATTTATTGACGGGCATATTTTTTTACCGAAAGTTCATCAACTAAACAGTTGGGATGCCATTTATAGAAAGATAAAATTTTATAGCAGATTAGGACTGGGGCGTTATAGAACGGAAAAGAACAGTTATAATCACGATGTAATATTTTTTTCTAAAGTTTGGGCTGATAAAATATACCATTATTGCAATTATCAAACTTATCCGGAAATATCCAAGGCCGTTAAAAAAAATAAATTATGCCTCACCACACGGTTTACGTTTCATTATTATTGGAGAAAAGCGATTGAAATAATTGGAATAAAACCTGATTTTTACTATAATAATTATGTTTCATCAAAAATGATTTTTTATTTTTTAAAACATATCTCAGGAATCTCAATCGTGCTATATAAAGGAGAATATTCAAAATATCTTTTTACCGAAGAGAAACTTAACTGAACTGGAAAAATCTTAGATGAAAGTCTCTGAAATCATTTAGCATCGTATCGCGTCATTTGTAGAAATACTAGTCGGAATCATTAATTTGTCCAAAACTATTCACAATGGGATTATCCAACTCTATTTATAAAAATTTACTTCACGGAATTAGAATAGAAGTAAAAAGAATATTTCGCAATCCGTATAAAAAAGTAAATGTCAATTGGTTTTATTTAAATTTTTTGAAGCTTTTACCGTCTAATAAAACCCACACTCACAAACTGCTTCATCATAAAACTTTTTTCCAGGGAGGATTGGAATATTTACATGGATTAAAAGAAATTTTTGTGGCCGGGATTTATGACCAGCATCTTCCGGAAAATGCTGTTATTTTAGATTGCGGGGCTCATATTGGCTTAAGCGTTATTTATTTAAAAAGTATTTGTCCCTCTGCCAAAATAATTTGTTTTGAACCAGATGCCACAAATTTTAATGACCTTAAAAAAAATATTTTATCCCATAATTTAAAAAATATAGAAGCCAGGGAAGAAGCGGTGTGGATAGAAAATACGACGTTAAACTTTATCCAGCAAGGAAATATGGGCAGTAGAATTGGGGAAAATGATGTAAACTCTGTGAAAGTAAAAGCGGCAAGACTCAAAGATTTCCTTAATACAAAGGTTGATTTTTTAAAGTTGGATATTGAAGGCGCAGAGTATATAGTCTTAAAAGATATTAGCCAAAATTTAATAAATATCGATAAAATGTTTATTGAATACCATGGAACTTTTAATCAAAAAAATGAGTTCCTGGAAATATTGAATATAATTACAAAAGCCGGTTTTCATTTTTATATTAAGGAAGCATTTCCAGTATATGAGCGCCCTTTCTTATACCAAAAAGATATAGCTTCTTTTGATTTACAATTAAATATTTTTTGCTTCAAACCTTAAAGCATATTTTTTCTAAAACATTTTATATTTTGAGAGCATGATAGCCACCTGTATTTACTGTATGAACCATGAAAAGAAAATCAAATTAAATTCCACACGTCAAATAATAAGATGGTAAGCAGATTAAAAACATTGCAATTCTTTATTAAAGAAAAGCCTTTAAATGTTATAATATGGAAGGTCTATTGCAAAATATTCAATGGAAAAATTCCGCATTCAGCTTCATGGATAACCTTGGTAAAAGACAAATCGGGATTAGAAATTGGTGGCCCAAGCGGGATTTTTTCTAAGAGGAATTATTTGCCAATTTATCCATTTGTAAAGTCGCTAGATGGAGTAAACTTTAGTAATAAAACAATTTGGGAAGGAGAAATTGAACAAGGAAATAATTACTTATACGATGGCAAAAAAGGATTTCAATTTATTGCTGAAGGGACCAATCTAAACGAGATAAAGAATGACACTTATGATTTCCTTTTGAGTTGTAATAATCTTGAGCACATCGCTAATCCAATCAAATCGCTATTGGAATGGAAGCGGGTAATTAAGCCAGAAGGAGTTATCATTTTAATATTGCCGCGAAAAGAAAGCAACTTCGATCATTTAAGGCCAATTACTTACTTTGAACATGTAAAAAAAGATTTTGAAAATAATATCGGAGAAGATGATCTCACTAGTCTTTCAGAAATACTTGAACTACATGATTTAAAAAAAGATTCATATGCTGGCTCATTTGAGGATTTTAAAAAAAGATCATTGGATAATTTCGAAAATCGTTGTCTTCACCACCATGTTTTTGATATTGCTCTTCTAAAAGAAATATTGAATTTTATCGAAATGAAAACATTGATTTCATATTCCAGCCCGACCGATCATTTTATAGCGGCTTCAAAGTAGACCTGAAGTGAAAGGCATTTGAAATTAAAAAAGGTTTATATTTTTTATAGGCTGTCAAAAACTTTTTGCCATACCGAATCAAGAGATTCATTTGAATAATGACTTTCAACATAAACAAGGTTTTTCTGCGAAAGCGTCTTTCTTTCCGATGATGTCATAATCTTAATGGATTTAATTTTTTTTACCCATTCCTTTTCAGTGGAACAATGTAGATCTTCTCCTACATTGTTCAATAATTCTATATAAGCAGGCGTATCAGATACCAGTGTAGGTAACCCGGTAAACCAAAATGATATTAACTTATTCGCGGGCTTGTACCACCCAAAAAGATTTTTACGATTTAAAGGAATAATACCGCAATCGCACTGGCTGATAATTTTATCCATGCTACCTATTTCCCATTTATGAAAAATAGTTGTAATAGGTAATTGGTTTAATACTTTGCTAACATCTCTATTAATTAATTTTCCATATAACGAGTATTTTTCAGAAGTAATTATATGTAGTTCACAAAATGAATTCACTTGCTTAAATACGTTTTTGAAATGTAAAAAGTGAGGTAATACCGAACCTTGTCCTTCCCAGACTAATTTCATCTTACCATTGATAGAAAAATCTGTTTTTTTTGCTTTGTATTCATTTTCCATATAATCGAGGCTTATTACTACGTTTTTATTCCACCTTATCAAACTGTTTTTTAATTCAGTGTTGGAACACATTATTACATCAGCAGTTTTTACCCATTTAATTATTAGCCTTTTATAATTTAAATACAGCAACGTTTCTCTTCTTAATATAAATCTTCCCAGGCCTTTGAACAAAGTGCTGAAAATATCAGAAAGAAAAATCAAGCTATCAACCATCTCGAAGATAAACTTGGTTTCAGGATTTTTTTTTTATAAATTAGCCACTTGCTTAGATTAGCCGGAGCAGGCAAAATGATAATGTCATACACCTTATTTACATTAGCAATTTCATAGGTAACATTATTATTTTTTGCAAAGAGGGGAAATCTGCGGCGATCGGCAGGCTGAGATAAATCTGAGGAATATGGTACATACCCAATTCTTAACTGCTTAAAATCCATTTGAAACATTCAATTTTATAAAATAAGGATAGATATACGCCCTGTGAGCGTTCGCCAAATATAGTAATGAACCACAAATCGAATTTAGAATTATTCACATTTGGTCCCCTATTCGCTTGTGATACATCTTTATTATTGAAACGCATTAATTTTTTCAATTCCATCTAATAAATATTATTTTTAATAAAAGTCATTACCGGCAATCAAAATTAAAATCCTTCAGACTTTTGCATCACAATCTAAAAATCAAAATTGCGTTTTATTAGAAATTCAATTCAAAAACTAATCTCCTTCGGAAAAAATATGATTTACAAGCAACCCCAACTAATCGATTTTCCCAAAATTGGCAACTCCGTTTTAGGCTATATTTCCATTGCAGAAAAAGAAGATTTGCCTTTTGATATTAAAAGAGTTTATTGGACCTATTTTACTCCAGAAAGTGTCAAACGGGGAGGCCATGCTCATCTTGAACTCGAACAAATTCTAGTAGCTGTCGCAGGAAAAATTATTGTGACTACCCAAATGCCCGGTCAGGATGAACAGAGGTTTATACTGGAAACCGCGAACCAAGGCATTTTTATTCCGAGGTTTTGCTGGCGAACAATGCAGTATAGCCACAATGCAGTTCAAATGTGCATGGCAAGTATGGCCTACGATGAAAAAGAATACATTCGTGATTATGAAGAGTTTAAAAAATTAGCATGACCATTCATCCGTTAGCAGATGTGAAAAGCCAAAATATAGGAAACGGCACTTTTGTCTGGCAGTTCTGCGTTATTTTGGAAGGCGCGGTCATCGGTGAAAATTGTAACATTAATTGCCAGGTTTTTATTGAAAACGATGTATTCATCGGCAACAATGTTACTATCAAACCCGGGGTTCAAATTTGGGATGGAATAACTTTAGAAGATAATGTCTTCGTAGGGCCTAATGTTACTTTTACCAATGATCTGAAGCCACGATCAAAGCAATTCCCCGAAACATTTCTACGAACCATTGTAAAAGCCGGCGCTTCCATAGGCGCTAATGCTACGATTTTACCGGGAATAACCATTGGCGAAAATGCAATGATCGGTGCGGGTAGCGTCATCACAAAAGACGTTCCCCCAAATACAACCTGGGTAGGAAATCCTGCCAGACAAATAAAAAAATAACACAATGAAGATCCCCTTTCTATCTTTTGAACCGGCTAATAAAAAAATCAAAGAAGAAATACTTTCATCATTTGAGAACTTTTTTGACAATGCCTGGTATGTTTTAGGCGAGCAGGTCAAAAAATTTGAAGTGGAATACGCTGCCTTTAACCAGGTGGAAAAATGTATAGGCGTAAGCAATGGGCTCGACGCTTTACACATTGCTTTAAAGGCTTTAAATATTGGCAAGGGCGATGAGGTAATCGTTCCGTCTAATACTTATATAGCTACAGCATTAGCCGTTTCTTATGTTGGAGCAACACCAGTGTTTGTAGAACCGGACATTCACACTTATAATATTGATCCTGCAAAAATTGAAGCCGCGATAACTTCTAAAACAAAAGCCATCATGCCTGTACATTTGTATGGCCAGGCTTGTGAGATGGAAGCCATCATGGCGATTGCAAAACAATATCAGCTTTTTGTGGTAGAAGACAATGCTCAATCGCAAGGCGCTTCTTACAAAGGAAAACTAACCGGAAGATGGGGGAATATCAACGGAACCAGTTTTTATCCGGGTAAAAATTTGGGCGCGTTGGGCGATGCCGGAGCCGTCACCACCGATGATGCTGAATTAGCACAAAAAGCGATGACCTTGAGAAATTATGGTTCCCAAAAAAAATATTATAATGAAGAGATTGGTTTTAATATGCGCCTGGATGAATGCCAGGCGGGATTTCTTTCAGTTAAATTAAAATATCTAAAAGAGTGGACAAGCGCAAAGACAAGAAATTGCGGGATGGTATAATGAGGCATTAAAAAATATTGAAGATTTAATCTTACCATCAATCGCTGAACATGCCACTCATGTTTATCATATCTATTTAATAAGAACAAAAAATCGCGATAAACTACAAAATCACTTATCTGAAAATGGAATCGGCTCACTGATTCATTATCCCATTCCGCCACATCTGCAAAAAGCTTATCAACATCTGGGTTTTAAAAAAGGCGATTTTCCAATTGCTGAAGAAATCGCGGACACTTGTTTAAGTTTACCATTATGGCCTGGGATGAAACAATCTGAAGTAGATTACATTGTTGAAAATATCAGCAGCTTTTATAAATAATAAAATCCCGCTGCTCAAAGACCTTTTCTGTGAATCTAATAAAAACCAGCTTTTACACTTCCATATCTACCGCTATTAATTTTATCAGCGGTTTTATTGTGGTCAAAGTGGTGGCTGTAAAGATTGGTCCGGAAGGCATTGCTTTAGTGGGCCAATTTCAAAATACCACAGCAATTCTGACCATGCTGGCAACCGCCGCTATTAACTCCGGAGTGGTAAAATACCTTGCGGAATTTAAAGATGATCCTGGAAAATCACGGCAAATAATCAATACCGCTTTTCTCATCGTGTTCATTAGCTCGCTGATCATTTCGCTATTTGTAATGGGCGCCAGCGGATATTTGTCCGAGGCTGCCTTCAAATCCCGCCAGTTTTGGATTGTTTATTTTTTATTTGGCCTGTTCACCATGGCCATTTCGTTTAATAGCCTTTTCCTCGCTATTTTAAACGGCCTAAAGCAGATTAAAAAATTTACGATCATCAATATTTGCTCTTCGCTGATTGGTGTAGCGGTAACGGTGATCGCTGCGTATAAATTCGGCCTGGAAGGCGTCCTGCTCGCAAGTACGGGCACCGCAATCATCATTTTTTTAATCAATATTTTTATTTTCCGCAAATTGGGCATCAATTGGAAACCCAACTTTAAATCCTGGGACAAGCGGGTTGTAAAATTGCTTTCGGCTTTCTCCCTGATGGCCCTTGTAACCGGGTTTGTCGTGCCGACTATGCAAATATTGGTTCGGGATAGAATTATCCTCCAGTTTTCTGTAACGGAGGCTGGCTATTGGCAGGCCGTGACAAAAATTTCCGATTATTATTTAGGATTTATTACGGCCGTTTTAGCAGTCTACTATATGCCACGACTTTCGGAAATTCAGGTTAAGTCCGAGTTAAGAGTTGAAATTATAAAAGGTTATAAAACCATCCTGCCGGTCGTTGCGGCAATCGCTTTGATAATCTGGGCTGCCAAAGATCTTATCATTCATATTTTATTTACGCCGGCATTTCTCCCAATGAAACCTTTATTTACCTTTCAATTACTAGGTGACTTTTTCAAAATCGGCAGTTGGCTCCTGGCATTTTTGATGGTCGCAAAAGCCATGACGAGAACTTTTATTGTCACTGAAATTGTATTTGCCGCTTCTTACGTGGTGCTTTCTTATTTTTTTATGAACCAATATGGAATAATTGGGGCTACTTATTCGTTCTGTATTAATTACGGCCTTTATTGGATATTGATGTGGATCTTAATGAGAAAGAAAATCAAATAAAATGAATGACGAACCATTAGTAAGCATTTTGCTGTTGAGCATGAATCATGAGCTTTTTATAGAACGGTGCATCAAAAGTCTCAAACATCAAAATTACCCGAATATTGAAATCATTTACCTGGATAATGCATCGTCAGATAACACTCTTAGTGTTGCAAAAAATGCCTTGGAACAATCGCATATTCCTTTCCAAATATTCTCAAACACGGAATCAAAGGGTATTTCCAAAAACTTAAACCTTTTATATCAACATTCATCGGGCGAATATATTTTGCCATTATCTACCGACGACTGGCTCACTCCGGACAGCATCGAAGAAAAGATCATTTATTTTCAACAGCACCCGGAATTCGGGATGGTATATAGCAGTTGCTACCTGTTTCATTACGCGAATCAACACATAGAAATTTCACCTAAAAAACAAAAGTTCAAAGAAGGTTGGGTACTTGAAGATCTTTTAAAGGAATATTTTATCAGCACCACAGGATATGTAATAAAAAAAAGCACAATCGAAGCCGTTGGCACTTTTGACGAAAATTCTCCTTTAGAAGATTGGGATATGTGCATCAGAATCGCAGAAAAATTTCCCATCGGGCGGCTTAATAAAGAATTGGCGTATTATGGAATCAAAAGCGGCCTAAACATTACAGGAAATTATAGTTACATGCTTGATGGCTATGATTATATCGCAAAAAAATATGCGCATTATGAGGAAATTACGGAAACAAAAAAATTAATAGCGCTCGAAAAAACCTATCACTATGCCACTTATGAGCCATCGTTTAAAACGCTTTTTTTTATTTTGAAAAATTACCGTCTGAACTTTTTTTATTTTAAACAAACGGGTAAAACAATCCTTGGGATGGTGCAAAAGGCATTACAACCCGGAACGCCCACTTTGTAATTTATATCGTTCATGGACTATCTACTCAGCCACCCGGAGGTAAGTGTATTAATGCCAGCTTACAACAGAGAGCATTATATCGAAGCCTCTGTCAAAAGTGTTCTCAGTCAAACCTATAAAAATTTTGAATTAATTATCCTTGACGATGGATCGACTGACAAAACCTCAGAAAAACTCGCTGCTTTCAAGGATCCCAGAATCAAATTGCTTCGGAATGACCAGAACCGGGGAATAGCTTTCAGCAGAAACAGGCTCTTACAGGAGGCGAAAGGAAAATTTCTTGCGTTACTCGATTCTGATGACATTTCATTGCCTGGACGATTAGAAGTACAACTAGATTTTCTTAAAAAAAATCAGGAGCTATTAATGGTCGGAACTCCATGTGTCGCGATAGATCAACGCGGTGCAAAAATTAAATCAACCTGGGCTTTTTTACAAAAGAGGCCAACCCGGCCAGAAGAAATAAAAGCCTCCCTGCTATTCAGAAACTGCTTTTTCCAGTCGTCTCTGATGATTAATGTCGAATTGCTTAACGGGCGGCAATATGATCTCGATTACCCGCCATTTGAGGACTATGAATTATGGACAAGACTGGCCACGACAAGCCAACTTGCGAACCTGGAAAATGCGCAGATCATGTATCGTTTTCACCCGGAAAATGTGAGCCATAAGACCAACGAATCTTTCAAATTTGAATTAAACAATAAAATTATTGAAAAGCAATTCAGTCATTATTTTAATTACGTGCCAACGAAGGAAGAATTGTTTATTCATGGTGTATGGCAGTTCTACACTTATGATGTTGGGTATGATTTTTTAAAAAATAGCCGCAATTGGTTGAAGAAAATAAAGGAATTGAATCGTAGCAACGGTGTTTTTAATCAAGCTATTTTTGATGGCGTTGTGAAACGCAATTGGTTCGACAGATGCTACCATCATTTAAACAAAGGAAATTCTTATACTGCTTTTTATTTCTTATTATTTAATCCGCGTTTTTCAATTAAGGATATAAAACTATTTATTTACTTATTTTTAAAGGGCGCACATACATTGCTATCCGTAAAATCCAAATTAAAAGTCGGCAAATTAAATATCCGAACTTCAAAAAGTAACGCCTTCAATGCCTAAAAAAACCATCATCCATGTCATCTACCATCTGGGCAGAGGTGGCGCAGAAACGATGCTGGTGCAGGTGTTGAAAGAATTGCCTGAATACAATAACATTGTCGTAACCTTTTACGAAAACAACCATTTCAAAAATGAGTTGGTTTGTGCCGAACATATTTGCCTTAACAAAAGATCACTTTGGTGGCTACCCGTAGCGGCTTTCAATTTTAAAAAAATAATCAAAAAATATAAGCCGGATCTCGTGCATTCTCATTTGCCCATTCCTAATTTTATGGCACGGTTAGGCACACCCCGCAACATACCTTTAATTACCACCATTCATACTTCGGTTTCGTTTGCTATAGATTACAAAAAATGGCATATCCGTTTCCTCGATAAACTTACTTATAAGTTTAGAAAATCAACAGTGACAGCGGTTTCAGAATTTGCTCTGAACGACTATTTCGATTTTTTAAAACTAAAGCCAGTTAAAAAACGGGTATTGCACTCGTTTGTAAACGACAAAATATTTACCACAAAAACGACACAAAAAAAAACCGGCCAGAAATTCAAATTGATTTCAGTTGGTGCATTACGCCAGGGGAAAAACTATGACTTTTTGATAGAAGCAATAGGACGCCTGGAAAGCCAAAATATAGAATTATACATTTTTGGAACCGGCCCCCTTTATGAAGAGCTCAATACAAAAATAAAGAGTTTGTCACTGCCCATTTTTTTAAAAGGACAGGTAAAAAATATACAGAAAGTTCTTCCGGATTACGACTTATTTGTAATGCCTTCGCGTTTCGAGGGATTTTCTTTAAGTGTGCTGGAAGCTATGGCGATGCGTTTACCATTGTTGTTAAGCGATATTCCATCTTTTAAAGAACAGTGTGGTGACTGTGCGACTTATTTTGACTTAAGCGACACATCGGATTTTAATCAGAAATTAAATTACTTAATAGAGCATCCGGAAGTTCGTTCCGAAAAAGCATCCCGGGGCTTTGAACGGGTAACTCATAATTTTACTTTGGCGCGCCATATGACCGATTTGAAAGAGATTTATTTTAATGCTTTAAATGAAATGGAATAATGAACGCCGCACCTCACATCCTCTTTATTTCCTATGATGGAATGACTGATCCGCTGGGTCAAAGCCAGGTACTTCCTTATCTGCTTGGTCTTACCAAACATGGATTTCGTTTCACAATTTTAAGCTGCGAGAAGGACCAGAACTACCGTTTGCATAAGGATGAAATAAACACAATTCTGAAACCTTATCCGATCAAATGGGTCCCAATAAATTACCATAAAAATCCACCGGTACTTTCTTCTGTTTTTGATGTATTAATGTTAAAAAAAACGGCAAAAAAACTTCATAACAAACACCATTTCGATATGGTGCATACGCGGCCAGGAGTGCCGGCCTTGATCGGCCTTTGGATGAAGAAAAAATCAGGCGTAAAATTTTTAAATGACATAAGAGAATTCTATGCAGATAGCCGTGTAGATGGACAAATCTGGAATACTAAAAAAATTTTCTATAGAAAAATATATGAGCATTTTAAAAGGAAAGAAAATGAAGCTGTAAGGAACAGTGATGGAATTGTATGTCTGACGTGGCGTGCGAGAAAAATAATTTCAGAATGGCCATCGTACGACAAAACAATCCCTATCCGGGTAATTCCCTGCAGTGTAGACATGAATTTATTTGACCCGCAGAAAATTGAAACTGCGCAAAAAAAAAGGCTAAAAAATCAACTTGGCATACATGAAAAGGATATGGTCATCAGCTACCTCGGATCTATCGGCAGCTGGTACCTTACCGATGAACTCCTGGAGTTTTTTAAAATAATCGGCGAACAAATCGGGTCAGCAAAATTTCTATTTATTTCTCCTCATTCGAAAGAAAAAATTATGGCGGAAGCTAAAAAGTTTGCTATAAAAGAGGATAAAATAATAGTTTGTAAAGCAACCAGGAAAGAGGTTCCCGCTTTAATATCTCTGAGCAAATTTTCGGTATTCTTTATAAAGCCATGCTATTCGAAACAGTCTTCTTCTCCCACCAAACATGGGGAAATAATGGCGATGGGCATACCGGTTATTACGAATTCAGGTGTCGGCGATGTTGCCGATATTGTGAAAAAATATCGTTCGGGAATTACGCTCACAGACTTGAATCAAAAAGAATTTAATGCTGCAATAACTATCATGAATCTGGATAAGCCTTTTGAAAAAGATTGTATCCGGCGAGGCGCGCTTGAATTTTACAATTTGGATAATGCCGTGTTGGCGTATAAAGAAGTCTATAGCGATATTCTCAAATGAGTTAAATCTTCCTGCCGACAGCATGATAGTAGGGAATTCCGGGGCTTATCACAATATCTGTCAGACCTGCATTTTCCATCATTTCAATTACTTCCTTTTCAGAAAAACGTTGCTCAAGGCGGGTTCCAAAACGATCCAATGCGTCATTTCTTATAACAAAAAAAGATCCGTTTTGATAACTATGTAACGGCATTCTTTCAGCCAAATCTTTAAACCCAAGAAATTTGATAAACCGGCCTGCAAGGATAAATGGCATATAAAAAATGATGGCTAAAACATCACACACGAAATGCTTAACCTTGCCTGGCAAACGACTAACAAATTCCCTCACCAGGTTGCTTAATCTAAAAAGGGCATTGTAAAAGGGGCCGCGTCTGTCCAGGTTATAATAGAGATAGACAAAAAAGTATCCCCCAATCTTCACCATTTTTACACAATCATTCAATGCCTTCCGGGTGTCCGGAATATGATGCAATACACCGATGCTCATTACAAAATCAAATGTTCCATTCTCAAAAGGCAACGTTTCAATTGATGCCTGGGAGAGTCTTACATTCCCGATATTGCCCAACAATTTATCTGCTGCAAAGATTGCATTACTGGGATCTACTGCTTCCATAAACCCCACTTTTCCAGCTAGGTATTTTGTCCACCTTCCTGTGCCACAGCCAACATCCAATGCATAGGTTTCACTATTCACCATTTCGTCATTCAGAATATCAAAATAATCGCGGCCCCATTTTTCAACCAAATCATCATTTTGTTCATTAAACTTCGACCATTCTTCTCCGAATTCTTCTACGACTTGCTTATCAATATTATCACCATCGATATTAAAAATATTGATCTTTCTGAATTTTGTTTGAACGACTCTATCAGGTTTCCTCGAAAATTCACATTTCATATAATTGCCCCTCTTTTAGAATCCGGCAAAATAAGTTCATTTATCTAATAGTAATCGTATTTTCAATAAAATTGTCCTCCTGCTCATTGTCGAATCTTACAAAGGCCTCCAGCTAAATAGAATATCAGTTATGCTCCCGCGATGACAATATTATCTAACGCGGCGGCGTTCATGAAATGACTCAAACTAACTCATTTTAATCATGCCGTCGAGGTTTCTCATTATTGGTTCAGGATTTTCGGGCGCCGTGCTTGCCCATCGCCTCGCCAATAATTTAGATTGTCACATAGATATCTGGGAAGAACGCCCGCACATTGCAGGCAACTGTCATACTTCGCGGGATGAAGAAACAGGCATTATGGTTCATCGCTACGGGCCGCATATTTTTAATACAGATAAAAAAGAAATATGGAATTTTGTAAACTCTTTCACAGAATTCCGGCCTTATGTTCACAGGGTAAAAGCAATGTATAACGGTAATGCTTATTCGCTACCCGTAAACCTGCATACTTTAAATCAGCTTTTTAAAAAAAACTTTACGCCAAAATCCGCAAAAGACTTTTTACAAACGCTTGGTGATAACAATATTAACAATCCTAAAGACTTCGAAGAGCAGGCACTTTCTTTCATAGGCAAAGATCTGTATAAAGCTTTCTTCTACGGCTATACCAAAAAACAATGGGGCTGTGAGCCTTCAATGTTGCCGGCTTCCATATTGAAAAGAATTCCTGTACGCTTCAATTACGATGATAATTATCATAACAATTTATTTACCGGGATTCCTGTGGAAGGCTATACTTTTTTCGTTGAAAAATTATTAGATCATCCTTCGATTCATGTTCAGCTCAATAGAAAATTTCATTCTGAAGAGGAACTATCGGGCCATTATGATCACATTTTTTATACCGGCCCGTTAGATGCATTTTTCAATTTTGAATTTGGGAGATTAGGCTACAGAACGGTTACTTTTGAGTCATCGGTTCATGAAGGAGATTACCAGGGCGCATCGCAAATGAATTATTGCGATGTAGAAGTTCCATACACGCGCATAACAGAGCACAAACATTTTACACCTTGGGAACATCATGAAAAAACGATCATTTTTAAAGAATATAGTAAAGAAACTGACTCAGGAGAAATTCCCTATTATCCAAAAAGATTAAAGGCTGACATGGGTTTGCTGTATCAATACCGGGAAAAAGCCTCGACGCTTAGCAACGTATCGTTTCTTGGTAGATTGGCGACCTATCGCTATATGGATATGCACCAGGTAATTGGGGAAGCGCTTCATTTCTCTGATCGCTTTTTGGAAGCTTTTTCCTCAAATACTCTTCGACCGGTTTTTCCCAATGAGGAGCGGCTACATTAATCATCTGGAAATTTAAAAATCTACTTTTTAGCTTACCAGAAATTTCCTTTTTTGATGAAAAATCTTTTTTTCAAAAGCGACTATAAATCATCACATTTTTTTTCTTCAGCAAAAATCTAAAAATCTACATTTTAGCTTGTCTCACAATTCAGACACGCCGACAAATCCTGCGGGATGATCCCTTTGCTGATCAGTAATTCTCAGGTAGTAATTGAAAAATTATTCCACCGCTGAGCAAACTATAGTGATTCTCGATCTCACAATAAAGGAACTTATTGCTCGTTTTACTAATAATACCAATATTAACTAAACCCCAAAGCCAATGTCCACCGAAAAGGTCATAGCCGTAGTTGTAACCTACAACCGGCAACAGTTACTATCTGAATGTATTACAGCTTTAAGAAATCAAACCCGTCGTGTTGATCAGATTCTTGTGATCAATAATGGCAGCAATGACAATACGGAAGACTGGCTTCGACGTCAACCCAACATTGAATTTTTTACACAAAAAAATATTGGCTCTGGTGGGGGATTTCATACGGGCATCAGGTTGGCTTATGAAAAAAATTATGATTGGATATGGCTTATGGATGATGACGGTTATCCTAAGGAAGACGCGTTAGAAAATCTTTTAGACGGCGCAGAAGAAAAATTATGTCTTCGCAATTGCGCGGTGATCAACAAAGAAGACAGGAGAAGCTTTGTCTGGAAAACCGGTAACCACGCCTTTATTGATGAAGTGGAAGATAAGATTATTGAAAATTTTGCACATCCATTCAATGGCACTTTGCTTCATAAAGAACTTGTAAAAAAGATTGGCCTTCCCAAAAAAGAACTTTTTATATGGGGTGACGAAACCGAATATTATCACCGCATCATTACAAAATATAAACTTCCTTTTTATACCAAAACAAACAGTATTCACTACCATCCGGCCAGCGCATATTCTTACAAAAATGATTGGGATTATAAGAGTAACTGGAAGATGTATTTTTACATTCGCAACAGGTTTCATATTTTAAAAACGCGCTATAGCGGCAATCCTTTAAAAGCGCTTGGGATGTACATGATATTTTTAATTTCTTTCATGGGCCTTATTGTTTTATTTCAAAAAAGCAACAAATTCCGGAAAATAAGTTTCATGCTGTGGCCGGTGAGACATGCATTTACCAATAATTGCAAAGTCACGCCAGGCTTGATCCTTCAAAAATTATCCGCTCGATCCCAGTTCAATCCCATACATTATTTTCAACAGCAATTTAAACAAGCAAGAAACATCACTTTTAATTCGCAGGGCGCTACCTTGCGTGAATTCGAAAAGGCATGAGATCGTTGATTTGAGACATCAGCGTCTAAAAATTTAAGTAATGGATTATGTTGATTTCTTATTGACCCCTGTTTATATTTTTATTCTTTACCTGTTTTTCAGGAGGATAAGAAAAAAATATAAAGATCCATTATTGCAAAAATATCATCGCCAGGGATTTTGGATCAAAATGTTTGCCTGTGTTTTATTCATTCTTTATTATTCATATCTGACGGTTGGCGATTCAACTGTTTTGTACCAAAACGAGGGTAATAATTTATATCACCTTATCCTGCACAATAGCGATAATTTTAAATACATTTTTAAAAGTGGGAAAGAGTTCGATCTGTCGTTAGTAAAGACAAAAGGCAACGAAGGATATTTTCGGGATGAGGCAAATTTTATGGTCATCAGGCTCGACGCTCTTTTTTCTTTTATTTCCTTTGGAAGCTACGCGGTTATCAATTTGTTTTTTGCGAGTCTCGCCTTTTCCGGCCTATGGAAATTATATCTTTTCTTTTATAAGCAACATCCTAAACTTCACAAACAATTTGCAATATCCATTTTGTATTTCCCCACGCTTGCCTTCTGGAGCGCAGGTTTATTAAAAGATTCTTTATGTATAGCAGCCATCGGGTGGCTCACTTATTCTCTTTATGAATTGCTATACAAACGAAGATCTATTCTCAAAAACTGTATCCTGGTCTTTATTTCAGCGTATTTCCTTGTTGTGCTCAAGGTTTACATTTTGCTCGCTTACGTACCGTTTTTTGTATTGTTTATCATTCTCAAAAATGCGCAGGGAATCAGGTTTAAGTTTTTGAGATATTTATTCGCGCCTGCGCTAATTGCGTTAAGCGTGTATTCTTTCACGACGATTCTTTCATCGTATAACAATGAATTGGGTGCTTATGCAGTAGAAGATCTAACCACCAGTATTTCACATTTAAATGAGGTGCTTGAGGGCAGAACCGGGCGCGAAGATGCAGCGTCAAATTTTAGTCTGGGCGTCCCTTATGATGGCACCTTTAACGGGCTGATAAAAATTGCCCCGGTTGCTGTCGCCACTACTTTTTTCAGGCCATTTCTTTGGGAAGCTCATAAAGCATCGCAGCTCATGGCCGCTTTCGAAAGCCTTGCTATGATGTTTTTTACATTGTTCATTTTGATAAAAACGGGGGTATTCACTTTCTTCAAACTTGTGTTAAAAGATCCGCTTATCATGTATTGCTTTCTTTTTTCTGTAGTGTTCGGACTTTTCGTAGGAGCGAGCACTTTAAATTTTGGTACGCTCGTTCGTTATAAAATTCCTTGTTTACCTTTTTACACGATCTCGCTATTCCTGATTTATGAAAAAGTGAAGGAAAGGTCAGCGAAGAAAAAGAAGCAAATACCGGCTGCCGTTGATGCCGGAATATTAATACAGAACCCAGCGTTATCTTAAATATCAGATCGTTTCAAAAAGAACTCCACATGCATTGGAATGATCGCCATTGTTTGCAGGGCGGGGTTTTAACGGCTTTTAATTCCATTTTTTAAAGTTATTTTGCGTAAAATAAACCAGGGAAACTAATGTGCGGTATCGCGGGAACCATCAATTCCAACTTCTCTTATCAAAGCGTAATTCAAAGCATGGGCCATCGCGGGCCTGATGAGCGCAATGGCTACAAAAACAAAAATGTAAACTTCTTCCATCTTCGGTTGTCTATTCTTGATATTGCCAGCGGACAGCAGCCGATGCATCTTAATGAAAAATATACCATCATTTTTAATGGTGAAATTTATAATCATTTAGAAATAAGACAACAGTTTAACATTGAAGGAAAAACATCATCAGACACAGAAACCTTATTGCTTTTATACGATCGTTTTGGAAGTGATTTTCTCGATTATCTCGATGGCATGTTCGCTTTTGCAATTCATGATAAAATAAAGAACGAAATATTTATCGCACGAGACAGAGCGGGAAAAAAGCCCTTTTATTATTATAAGGATAGCGAAAAATTTGCCTTTGCCAGCGAGCTCAATTGCCTGAAAGAAATGGTTTCTCCGGAGATTGAGCCAAAACATTTTTACCAATATTTACGTCTTGGTTCTTTTTACCGGCAATTTACACCTTACAAAAATGTAACTGAATTAGTGGGTGGCGCTTTTATCGTAGTGGATTGTAATACACTTGCAATACGCGAAACAAGGTGGTGGAACATTAATGATTATTATCAAAAACATAGCGACGATTCTTTTAAAGAATCCACTGAAAAAACGGATAAGTTTCTTCACACGGGAATCAAACGCAGATTAGAATCAAGCGACCTGGAAGTCGGAAGCTTTTTGAGTGGAGGAATCGACAGTGGTATTGTTACTGCGATAGCCAGTGGCTATAATAAAAATCTAAAAACATTTACGGTTTCATTCGATGGCGAATATGATGAATCACCGCTTGCACGATTGGTGGCAGAAAAATATAGCACTCATCATACGGAAATAAAAATCTCGTTTCAGCATCTCAAAAATGATCTGGAAAAAATTCTATGCAATTATGGCGAACCCTTTTTTGACAGTTCAGCGATACCGTCTTATTATGTGAGCCAGGAAGCAAAAAAGCATGTGACGGTAGTGTTGAATGGAGATGGCGCAGATGAATTGTTCGGCGGTTATAGAAGGTATGTGCCTTTCTCGCGTTACGATTTTTTCAAAAAAAATCAATTGGTAAAAAAAGGAGCGGGCTTTTTTAAACAGGCGCTTCCTGCGCCGCAAAACAAAAAATCGCTTTACAATTATTTATACCGTCTTGCATCGCTTGCGTCAAATTCAGATCTTGAAATTTATCTGTCGGCGGGTGTGGATATTTTTGAAGATTATCAGCAATTTATAATCCATCCGGGCTATGATTATTTACAACCTGTTCGAGCTGATTTCGACATCATCGCCAGCAGTAATTTATCAGGCCTTAAAAAGATCATGAATCTCGATTTTGACACCAATCTTTTCAGCGATCTTTTGGTAAAGATGGACATTGCTACGATGGCAAACTCGCAGGAAGGCAGAAGCGCTTTTCTTTCGAAAGAATTATTAGAATACATTCCATCCTTGCCCGATCATTATAAAATTAGAGGAAAGACAACTAAGTATATGCTTAGGCAACTGGCGATGAAGTATCTTCCGGACACATTGATTAATCAACCCAAAAGAGGTTTTGAAATTCCACTTAAAAAATGGATAGATAATGAACTAAGCGAGCCGCTGTTTGATTATCTTTCCGCTGCCGATAATTTCTATCAAAATTTTGTTGATCAAAAATTCGTTAATGATCTTTTGCATAAAAAAATTAAAATTCCGTCCGAAAAACGGGCTAAAATCTTATGGACACTATTGTCCTTAGAAATATGGTATAAAAAAATTTATCGATGGAATTGAAGGACGCAAAAAAGATAAAAATAGCAGTGATAGAAAACGGCCTTCTTTCCACGTACACAATGAGAGATGGACTGATGAAACGCCTGCTACAAGAAGGTTATGATGTCACGGTGCTGACACATACAAATAGTTTTGTGGCACAAGTGGAGAAAACTGGTTTGAAAGTAATTAATATCGGATCGGGAAATATCAATCCTGTAAAAGTTTCAAAATATATTTACAACCTTTATTCTGCACTGAAAAAAATCAAGCCTGATGTGTGCCTTACCTTCAGTATCAGGCCTGCAATCTGGGGCAACTTTATCGCCCGTTATTTAAATATTCCCACTATAACGAATATTACCGGCGTGGGTCCGTTATTTACCAGTAAGAACCTGGCTTATCGTATTGCAAGATCCATTTACAGGAACGCGCTGAGCAAAACAAGAAAAGTATTTTTCCAGAATTTTGACGACATGAATTTATTTCTTGAAAAAAATTTTGTAAGAAAAGAAATTGCGGAAAGGGTGCCGGGATCGGGAGTTGATTATATTTTATTTAGTCCAATGCAACCAGCCCATACAAATACGGACACTTTTATCTTTTTATTTATTGGCCGCCTGATTAAAGATAAAGGGATTTTTGAATTTGTGGAAGCAGCCCGAATCATCACTAAAAAATATCCAAACACAATCTTTAATGTAATCGGCCCATTCTGGCAACAGAATTTAAAATCAAACACCATTACAAAAAACGTATTGCAAAATTGGATTACAGAAGGAATAATAGATTACCAGGGCGAAAAAAAAGACGTTAAAAAATTTATTGCTGAAGCCGACTGCCTTGTGTTACCGTCTTACAGAGAAGGCACCTCCAACACCTTGCTCGAAGCCGCCAGCATGGAAAAACCTGTGATCACTACCAACACCACAGGTTGTAAAGAAATTGTGGATGACGGCATTACCGGCTATCTATGCAAAGTAAGAGATAGCAAAGACCTTGCAGAGAAAATGGAAAAAATGCTGCTCCTTTCTCCGGATCAAAGAAATGAAATGGGAAAAAAAGGGCGGCAAAAAATTATCAGAGAGTTCGATAAGCAAATTGTTTTGAGTGCTTATCGCAAGGCAATTGACAATGTTTTAAAATAAATAGCTGTTTGTCTCTAAAATCTAACGGCACACAGAACACTTGCCAAACAAGCCTTTTTATAGATTTTGGCATTTTATCCATCATTACATTCTTTAACATTCCATAACTTTAATGAAACGATTTAAAAGAAATTCTTATTGACAGTTTTTCTATTTTTGTCTGTAGATAAAAAATTATGATTCAACATCCTGACGATTTAGAGCTTTTACAAGAGTTTAAAGATCCGGCCTTAAAAGAACGGGCATTCACCGCTATCCTAAAAAAATACCAGGAGAAATTATATTGGCACATCAGGCGAATGGTAGTGGATCATGAAGATGCAAATGATGTTTTACAAAATATGTTTATTAAAGTATGGAAGGGCTTAGAAAATTTCAGGGAAGATAGTCAGCTTTATACCTGGCTTTATCGAATTGCGACAAATGAATCTCTTACCTTTCTGACCCAGCAGAAAAAAAGAAGTTCCGTTTCTTTGAGTGATGTCGAAAATGGACTAAGCAATAAATTAAAGAGCGATACTAATTTCGACGCGAACAAGCTTGAATGGAAACTGCAATTAGGAATTCAGCAACTTCCTGAAAAACAGAGAATTGTTTTTAATCTGCGGTATTATGACGAAATGCCCTATGAACAAATGAGTAAAGTTTTAGAAACAAGCGAAGGCGCTTTAAAAGCAAGTTATCACCACGCCGCAAAAAAAATTGAGGATTTCATATTAAATCATTAAACTTATTGACCAGCAAAGAGTCTGTAAACTGTGATGAATCTATCTGATGAAATAACGAATGAGTTAAAGGAAACGTGTCCGGTGCTTGCCGGCCACGCAAGAATTAATGTGTTCAGCGTTCCGGCGGATTATTTTAACCGGCTTGCTGACCGGATAATGGCTTATACACTGTTAAACACAGATGAGGAAATTAATTTTGGCAAAGCGGAAACCATGCGGGTTCCTGATGGATACTTTGAGTCGTTAAGCACCAATATTTTAGCAAAAATTAAAAGCCAGTCACAGGAAAAAGAGACCGGCAAGGATTTCGAAGAATTATCGCCTTTATTATTTTCGCTAAAAGGCAAAAATGTCTTTTCCGTTCCGGACCATTATTTTGAAAGTTTAGGTGATAGCATTTCAAATAAATTAAATCTGAACAAAAAGCCTGCACAAGTCATTTCGATGAACAGGATGCGGTCTTTTTGGAAATATGCCGCAGCGGCAGTGGTTACAGGCGCGATCGCCGTTAGTTCGTTACAAATATTTAACAGCTCTCCGGAGATGAAAAAAAATAATTCTGTTGTTACTGAATCCAGCGGCCTGCCTGATTATATCCAATCTTCCTTTCAATATAAAACACCTGAACAGGTGCAGGAAGGCATTTCTGCTTTAAGTGATGATGCCATTGTGAAATATCTTGAGAAAAATGGCAGCATGCTGGATAATGAAACGCTCACAAACGTGAATAACGAAAGTGCAAACGGATTGCCTGCTGAAACCGATTATTTAACCGACGGCAATGCCCTGAACAATTACCTGGATGCGATCGATTATACGAACGCGGGTAAAAAAAACCCTTAAGATGAAAAAAAATATACTTCTACTTTTAATAATGTTTGGAAGCTTTAATCTTGTTAGCGCACAAGACAATCCCAACCAGCAGGGCGAAAAAGTACAGGCGCTAAAGATTGCTTTCATTACCCAAAAATTACAACTTACATCCACTGAAGCCGAAAAATTCTGGCCCGTTTACAATCAGTACGAAAACGAAATTAAATCGCTTCGCTCAAATAATCAGAACGGCGATGTGCTGGAAAACGAAGAAAAATTATTAAACATTAGAAAAAAATATAAGCCCTCTTTTGAAAAAATTATCGGCCCGGAAAAAGTAAATCAGCTGTTTGCGGCTGAAAAGGAGTTTCGGAACGTTTTGATAAAACGGCTCAAAAACCGCAACCAGCAAAGGTTTTAGCTAAATATGTAAAATAAAATATATTAAATAAAAATAAAAATAGGAGGAATTAAAATTTCTCCTATTTTTGTAACTAGGTGTTTTTCATAGGTTAGCAACGGCCAGCCCTTTTTAGGGCAGGCCTTTTTTATAAAATGGGAAATTGATAAGTTGGAAATTTAATATCATGATAGAAAAGAAAAGTCCAGTGTTCCTGTTCTCCCTCCGCCCACCATTTCTGTCTTAGCTCCATCGACTTTGCACCATCAAAATCATATTTCGCTTTGAACCGGTTTTTCATTTGATGTAATTGCGGCGCTACATCTCCACCAAAAAAAATTATTTCATTATCCTCAATGATTTTAAAAACCTGGTGAAACGGGCAATGTGCTCCTGTTAACTCGTAATGAATATAATCATCAATCACTCCATCGCCTTCCAGGAAATTTACTTTGCCGCTTTTTTCGAGTAATAGAAAATCGTCTTTGTGATAAGACGGAAGCCCTTTTTCCAAAGCAAAATTCCATTCGCTTTGATTGATAAAATAAGTGGCATTTTCAAAAGCTGCAATTTTTTTATTGGGTTGTGCTATTCCACCTGAATGGTCCTTATGAAGATGCGATAAAAGAACTTTAGTAACATCAGAAGCGTTGATTCCGTTGGCAGCAAGGTTTTTGTGAAGCTGCAATTGCCCAGTATTATCTGCAAATCCGAGCCCGGTATCAAGCACAATAATATCTTTGCCTGAGATTACCGCAAATGGTTGGATCTCTACCAGGATGCTTCCTTTTTTTCTTTCCTGAAGGTCATCCGTTTCTGTGTTAAATGGAATAAATTTTTTTGACTGGTCTACTGTAAAAGCGCCTTCGCTCAGCGGAATTATTTGCATATTTGAAAGTCCTTATGTTTTTGATTCGAAAGCTAGAATGCATTATCGCATCAGCCACGATTACAAAATTAGATGAAAACGCAGAAATCTACATTTTGACTTAGGAGTACATGTTTATCGAAGTACCATGTGCCTGTCGGCATCCAGTCTTATCAAAATAAAAATGAGAATGGTGAATGTTAATAAGGACGAGCCTCCGTAGCTCATTAGTGGCAGCGTGATGCCTATAACAGGCGCAAGGCCAACGGTCATACAAATATTGATGGATACGTGGAAAAATAAAATTGCGGCGACGCTGTAGGCATATACCCTGCTAAAGGTGCTTCGCTGGCGTTCTGCTAAAAATACAATACGCAACATAAACAACATGTACAAAATGATCACAAGACTGCTGCCCAGGAATCCAAAATTTTCACCCACAGAAGTAAAGATAAAATCCGTGTGTTGCTCCGGCACAAAATCGCCCTGTGTCTGGGTTCCTTTTAAAAATCCTTTGCCCCACAAGCCGCCAGATCCGATGGCTATTTTAGATTGCTTTACATTATAATTTTCTGCTGCCTTTTTTGTTTTTTTAGTTTTTTGCTGTTCGAGTTCTTCTTTGCTATTCAGTGAAACCTCTGTGGCATCCGGTGCGTAATCTACTCCAAAGGTGTTCATAATTCTTTCTACCTGGTAGCCATGCAAAACATGGCTGAAGATATAGGGAACTGCAAATCTTTGAATGCCTACACAGAGCATCCAAACGCCAAGAACGACGACCAGAATTCCTTTATCCCTCTTAATGCCTTTTCTCAAAAAATAGACAGAGAGGGCGGCTATAACAGTTAATACTATGGCAAGTGTGTTCTTCTCTACGAGAATGGTGGCAACGACCAGAACGGCAAAAGAAAATCCAATAATAAGATAAACAGGGCGGCAGCCCCTCACGATACATTGGAATTAAAAATGCAAAATAAACTAAAGCCAGGCCGGTTTCATTTTGAAGAATAGAAAACACGGCAGGCGTTAAGACAATAGCCGCGGCAATTAATTGGGATCGGGTGTTTTTAAAATTTGTTTCCGGTCTCGCCAAATATTTGGAAAGCGCAAGTGCTGCAAAAATTTTACACGTTTCTACCGGTTGAAGATTAAAAAAACCTAATGGTATCCATGATTTTGACCCGTTAATATTTTTACCTAAAACAAACGTAGCCAGCATCAGTACAATTCCAAATGCATAACCAATGTTGGCCGTCGCTGTAAAAAATTTACTGTCAGTAAGCAAAATAAAAACAGCTATTACCGCAGAGATTCCAATAAACAATAGCTGGCGCGCGTAGTTCTTTTTTAGCCCTGCGATATTCTGAAAAATGTTTTCACTGTGATGATACTCAACTGAGAAAATACAGATTAAGCCAATCGAAACAAAAATAAAATACAGCCAAACGGTTACCCAGTCTACTCCTTTCGATATCTTAACTTCGTCGCGCATGAAAAATAGATAATTAATTTAGTGTGAAGAATCAACAACATTTGGTTTCTTTTGTCTCTCCGGTAACACAGCATCTGTTACGTGTCTTCCTTTCATATCGGGCGTTTTAGGCGCTTCTGTGCCCGTCAATGGAGCCTGGTCCTGTCTTGATTTCTTTAATTTGTCCAGAGCCTCGGTGTCATCTTCTTCCTCAAGTCCCATTGTGTCTTTCACGATTTTAATATAGCCTTTTTCTTTTAGATAATAAGGGTCTTTTGCATGAATGAGAGAATCTCTGTACCTGAGCGCCTGGTAAATTCTTGCAGGCATCAGGTTCAATTTGGAAAGCTGCTCAACTCTGGCTTTGCGCGCAGGACCGGCGATGGAATCATTCAGGTATTGTTCTATCATCAGGCTGGCGATAGGCGCAGCAGACGTCGATCCAAAACCTGCATTTTCACATATAACGGCTATGGCTATGCGCGGATTCTGACGCGGAGCGAACGCGGCAAAAAACGCATGATCTTTTTGCTTAACGCCTTTATAATAATTTTCAACGGTTCCTGTTTTGCCACAGACTACCACGCCGGGCACTTTTGCAGCCGCACCGGTTCCTCTTTCCATTACTCCCTGCATGCCGTCATGAACGGCTTCAAAGATGGTATCAGAAATGCTCAACGGATGATGGCGCATTTTAAAAGAATCCAGAAGCCCGAATCTGTCTCCACCATCTATTGAATCAATCATATGCGGCGTAATGAACCAGCCTTTGTTTGCGAGATAAGCCATTTCATTGGCAACCTGGAGCGGCGTAACATCTACCTCACCCTGCCCAATGCTAACAGACCGAAACGTGCAAAAGTTCCAATGTCCTTCGCCATACATTTTGTTGTAGGTTTTAGGAGTCGGAATCAGGCCGCTTTTCTCTGAGGGCATATCAATTCCCAATTTATGTCCAAGGCCGAACGCATGCATGTAACTATCCCAAACCCTTAATGCGCTATCAACGCCGCCAAAGGCAGGATTATTTATCGTGCGCTGCATGACATTGGCGAAGTAGGTATTACAAGACCAGGTTATGGCTTCCCTCAATTTAAAATTTCCCGGATCCAGGCATTTCATCGGGCGGCCACATCCATAAAAAGCTCCGGTGCATAAAAAGGTAGTTGATGGAGTGATCACGCCTTCCTGTAATCCAATTAGAGCCTGCAACGTTTTGAACGTAGATCCCGGAGAATAATACGCATTGACAGTTCTGTTGATCATCGGCAACCGGGGGTCAAGCAATAATTCAGCAAAATGTTTTTTCCTTTCGGAACCGGTTAGGAGATTCGGTTTATAAGTTGGGCTGCTGACCATCGAAAGCACGCCCCCCGTCCTGGGATCAATCGCGACAATCGCCCCGATCTTATTCTCCATTAAATGCTCGCCCAACGCCTGCAGGTCTATGTCTAAAGACATGTGCAGATTTTCTCCGGGAATAGCAGCAGTGTCAAATCTTCCATTTTCCAGCCGGTCAGTCAAACGGTTTTTATTATCCCGCTTCCAATATTCGATACCCCTTTGCCCCATCAATACTTTTTCATAACTGCGCTCCAGCCCCGTTTTGCCGGCATAGTCTCCTATCTGATATCCTTCCCCTTCATGCCTTTTTAAAAACGAAGAATCAACTTCTGATAAATAACCCAATATATTTCCAGCGGCGTCGTACGGATAATCTCTTACTGGTCGTTCCTGCAAATAAAACGCTGGCACAAATTTGAACATGCTCTCATTGAGCCTGGCTATTTTTTCTACCGGTAAAAGCGATTCAAAAACTGACGGCCGGTAACTTCTGTTTTTGATGATTGCGGTTAGAATTCTCTTTCGAAATTCGGCGGTATCGATTTCCAGGATTCTGCATAGCGCAGCCGTATCAAGGTTCATTCCCCGTATTTTTCCAGGAGTTACCATGAGGTCGTAGATCACTGTATTTCTCAAAATAGCTTTTCCTTTCCGGTCAAATAATATCCCGCGATCGGGATAAACTACTTTCCTGAATTTCCCCTGCTCGTCGGCCATTATTGAATATTTGGTATTGATCACCTGCAGACTGAAAAGACGAAAAATGATCACCAGTCCCATAAAAAGGATCATGGCAATAATTATATTTTTCCTGGACTGATTAAACACAGATAAGACTTAAATGATATGGGGAAATTTGAGAAAGTAAAACGAATTTTCGCCCTGCAAAAATAACACCTCTAAATTGTATTTGTCCTAAATTTTTGTTTTCTTACAAATAATAATTCTATTAGCATAATCAACACAAGGCTTACTGCTGTTGATAAAAGCGATTTCACAAGAAAGTAAAAATAACCCCCTGTTTGCATCGCCTGCAAAAAGAAAAGTAACGTATGATGTATAAAAGTCAAGATGGTTACATAAGTAAAATAAGGCGTGAATCCCATACTGGTAACAGACGGCTCATTATAATTACTTTCTGCGCCCTCCTGGGAAATAAGCAGGTTGATTAAAAAGGGCCTTATATATGCGATCAACACACACGGCGCGGCGTGAAGCCCATACGTTTTAGTGAAGCAATCAAGAGCGAAGCCGAGCAAAAAAGCCACGAGCATGACGCTACGCCGGCCCATCTTAAATGGAAGCCATAAGATGAATAAAAAATAAATGTAAGGAGTAACCAATTGATGCAATGGCGGAATCTGGTTGAGCACAAAAAATTGCACCAGTACAAAGAGACAGAAGCGGACGATATTTTTTACCAGATTACTCATTTACCTTTTACTTTCTTTAAAAGCTGCTGGGGCTCTTCCTTTTGCAGGTTATCAATGATGTAAGAATATTGAAGATTTTCGAAGTTAGCCCCTGGCGTCAATCTCACAGTGTAGGTGCTCATCGTTTTATCGTTAATAATATCTTTTACATAGCCGACCAAAAGCCCGCTTGGAAATTTATCTGAGAACCCACTTGTAACCACGGTATCACCACTCGATATCTTTACGGTTTTAGGAATATCTTTTAGCGATATAATATTAGGGGAAAGTCCATCCCAAACAACAGTTCCTGTTTCACCAGTCTTTTTTAATCTGGCGCTGAGGTTGCTTTGCTCGTGAAGAAGACTCATGACCACAGAATAATTCTCGCTTACATCCATTACGGTTCCTATCACTGAATTATTTACATCAATCACTCCCATATCTGCGTGTATGCCTTGCTGTGAGCCTCTGTGTAAGATGATATAATTATTCGGCTGGCTCACGGAATTGCGGACCACTTTCGCTTCCATATATAAGTATCTTCTCTGCTGTCTTAAAGAATCCACTTTGATGGTATCAATTGTAACTCTATTGATTGTATCTGGAATTTCGAAATCCTGCCTCAGTTTATTGTACAACATTTCATTGGCTTTTACCAAAGAATCGTTGGTGCGTTTAAGCTGAAAATAATATTCTACGTTATTAAATTGTTTGGCAATCTTACCGGTGACTTCGTTGGCCGCACCTGAGTAAACCGTATGATGGTACCGATTATAGCTGAAAAGCATATAAAATGACAAGCCCATCAGAAATAAAAAGAAAATGAAATTAAAATATATACGGATAAAAATAAAAATATTGCGCATGGTTTCATCCGGGCTATATTACTCCATAGCCATTTTATGAAATTGAAAATAATTGTTCATGCAAATTTAGCATCCGAAGAATTATTATTATGAATTACGAATTTCTACTTTTTAGCTTTTCACGCTAAATAATTCACTGTTGACTATTCGTCGCTTACCTCATTACAAAGGGATAGCGATCATAATGTTTTAGTGCGAGTCCTGTTCCTCTTACCACACTTTTTAATGGATCATCCGCAATGTGAACCGGCAACTTAATCTTGGCAGCCAATCTTTTATCAAGTCCACGCAATAAAGCCCCGCCGCCTGTGAGATAAAGGCCTCTCCTATAAATATCAGAGGCTAATTCCGGTGGCGTAGTTTCCAGGGCTTTTAAAATTCCTTCTTCTATTTTGAAAATTGATTTATCAAGCGCTTCTGCTATTTCCTGGTAACTCACCATAATTTGTTTTGGAATACCTGTTACCAGGTCACGGCCATTTACAGGCATATCTTCGGGAGGATTGTCAATGTCTTTCATCGCTGCGCCGATCTGAATTTTAATTTGTTCAGCCGTACGCTCACCAATTAGCAAACTATGATAACGGCGCAAAGCTTCCATAATGTCAGCAGTAAATTCATCACCGGCAACTCTTATGGATTGATCGCAAACGATACCTGCAAGCGCAATTACAGTGATTCCTGTAGTTCCGCCACCAATGTCAATGATCATGTTTCCAACAGGTTCTTCCACATCAATCCCGATACCCAAAGCGGCAGCCATTGGCTCATGAAGCAGATACACTTCTTTAGCGCCAGCCTGCTCGGCACTGTCTCTAACAGCGCGTTTTTCAACCTCTGTGATGCTGCTGGGTATACAAATCATCATGCGCCAGCTCGGTGGAAACAAGGGTTTTTTTGGATAAATCTTTTTGATCATTTCGCGAATCATAAGTTCCGCGGCATTAAAATCGGCTATCACGCCATCTTTAAGAGGACGAACCGTACGGATGCTTTCGTGGGTTTTTTCATGCATCATCAATGCTTTCTTTCCCACAGCTAAAATGTTTTTGGGATTATTCCGGTCCAACGCAACAATGGAAGGCTCATTTACTACCACCACATCATTATGAATTATCAGAGTATTCGCAGTTCCAAGATCTATCGCTATTTCCTGAGTAAAAAAATTAAAAAGGCCCATGTTTTATTGAGGTATATTGAAAATTTACTAATGCCTGCAAAGTTGTGGAAATAAATTGAATTTACAACCGAATACTATTGAAGGTTTTTATATACAACGCAATTCAAAAACCTAAATTGTTGTATATGATAAATATTGCATTGGTAGTTCTTAGCATCCAAAAAGATATCGCTTCTTTTTGTACAAAATTGTGCCAGAAATAACTGCAGCAAAAAATTACTTCAGAAGTTCCATAGTAAAGAAAATCGAAGTTTGTTTTTTCAAAAAAACCGGGAATATTTTTTCAAATGACTGATAAGCCATTTTGTAGATTTTTACTATTTACTCATTCCACGAATTCATAACCAATGTCGCCCCGATAGTGCATTCCCTCAAAATAAATTTCTTCTAAAGTCGATTTTGAAAGTTCAATTGCATCGCCGAGCGTGCCTGCGAGCGCAGATACTGCCAATACACGGCCACCATTTGTCAGGATTTCACCGTCCATCAATTTTGTGCCCGAATGAAAAACCATTACGCCGCCTTCTTCATCTATATGTTTGATGGCTTCGGGATCTTCGAGATAATTTAACCTAATTGGTAGTCCTTTTTTGTATGGACCAGGATATCCACCGCTAACAGCAACAATAGTGGCGGCGTTATTTTTATCGATAACGACTTTATGCTTGTCCAATTCCTGCCTGTCGGCCGCGATCAGCAACTCTAACAAATCATTCTTCAAGCGCAGCAAAACCACTTCGGTTTCCGGATCACCCATGCGGCAATTATATTCAATCACCATCGGCTCCTCATTCACTTTTATCAATCCAAAAAATATAAATCCTTTGTAATCTATTTCATCTTGTAGCAATCCCCGGATAGTAGGCTCAATAATTCTTTCTGTTACTTTATCGAGGAAATGTTCCGTTGCAAATGGAACCGGACTGATAGCACCCATTCCGCCGGTGTTTAAGCCTTTATCGCCTTCATTTACTCTTTTATAATCTTTTGCATCCGGAAGAACGACGTAATTTTTTCCATCCGTGAGGACGAACACACTCATTTCAATTCCGTCCAAAAATTCTTCAATAACGACCTTCCTGCCCGCGTCACCGAATTTGGCCTGTTGAATCATCAGGTCAAATTCGCTCAAGGCTTCCAGATGGTTAGAACAAATAAGCACTCCTTTTCCGGCTGCCAAACCATCCGCTTTTAAAACCACTGGCAAAGAATGATTCTTAATATAATCTACACCTTCTTCGAAATCATCAATACTAAACTCTCGGTATCCTGCGGTTGGGATTCCGTGTTTTGTCATAAATTTTTTGGAAAAAGCCTTACTTCCTTCCAGCTGCGCGCCGTTGGCCGAAGGGCCTGTAATGATGATATTTTTTAACGCATCGTCACTTTTGAAAAAATCGTAGATTCCTTTTACTAATGGTTCTTCAGGGCCAACTACTATAAGTTCGATGCTTTTTGAAATGCAGATGTCTTTTATAGCATTAAAATCAGAGACCTCAATTTCGATATTTTCGCCAAATTCCAAAGTGCCCGCGTTGCCCGGAGCGATAAATAATTCCGGGGACAACTTACTTTGGCTTAGTTTCCAGCAAAATGCATGCTCTCTGCCGCCTGATCCTAATACAAGAATTTTCAAAATGATATTTTTAATAATTTAAAAAAGAGTTGGCAAGTTATGAAACTTAGCCTTTTATTGAACGCGGCACATGCTCTTTGCGTGACTATTATTTGAATGCAGCAAATTAAATAACCATTTCTTGCAAAATTGAATCAGGCAATGAATTGTGAATTGGAAGTTTTGGCTTTACCAAACTCTGATGCGATCTTCCGGTGCCACATACATTTTGTCACCTTGTTTTACGTCGAACGCTTTGTAAAAAGCATCAATATTTTGCAACGGACCATTTGCTCTAAACATTCCCGGCGAATGCGAATCGGTAAGAATTCGCTGGGCAGCAGATTCCGGCAAAATATTATTGCGCCATACCTGCGCCCAATTAATAAAAAACCGTTGGTCTGCGGTAAAACCGTTGATCACAGTGTTTGCTTTTGCTTCGGCCGTATTTTGGAATGCTTCATAAGCAATGCTTAGGCCCGCCAAATCAGCAATATTTTCGCCAAGTGTCAGCCTGCCATTTACATGTAGGGTATCTAAGATTGTAAAATTATTATATTGCTGGGCAATTCGGTCGGTGCGCTTTTTGAATTCATCGGCATCTGCCTTTGTCCACCAGTCTTTAAGATTGCCATCTTTATCAAATTGCCTTCCCTGGTCGTCAAAGCCATGAGAGATTTCATGTCCAATGACAGCAGCAATCCCTCCGTAATTTAAAGCATCATCGGCATTTGCATCAAAAAATGGGGCGCGCAAAATTCCTGCGGGAAATACGATTTCATTTTTCTGAGGACTGTAATACGCGTTTACTGTTGGAGGCGTCATCGTCCATTCATTTTTATCAACAGGCTTATTCAATTTTGAAAGCTGGTCATCATATTGCCATTTGGCAGCGCTTCTTACATTCCCTATAAAATCATTCCTGCTTATGACTACTCCTTTGTAATTTTTCCAAACGTCCGGATAACCTATCTTATTTACATAAGTATGCAATTTTTCCAAAGCCTTCAGCTTGGTATCGTCCGTCATCCAGTCTAATTTTTTGATGCGAACTTCATAAGTCCGCTCCATATTAGCTACCAAATCCTGCATGCGCTTTTTCGCTTCGGGCTTAAAATATTTTTGAACATATAGCTGGCCCAATAACTCTCCAAGTTGCCTGTCAATTAAGGTGCTCATTCGCTCCCAGCGCGGTGTTTGTTCCTTTTGACCCGTAAGCACTTTATTAAATTTAAAATTCGCGTTTACAAATTGGCTGCTCAGGCTGCCGGCATTGTCTCTAAGTACATTCCATTGCAGATAAGTCTTCCAGGCCATTAATGAAACATTCTCTAATAATGAATCAGTAAAACTGACAAACGCCGGTTGAGATACCACAACGGAGTCAACAGCAGAAGTATAACCCAGTTCTTTGAAAAATGACGGCCAACCAAGATGTGGCGATTTTGAAACCAATTCGCCCACGGCCATTTTATTATACATTTTCACGGGATCTCTCATAGCAACACGGCTCAACTGCGCCGCCGCAATGCTTGTTTCCATTTTAAGAATTTCATCTGCATCTTTTTCAGCTTCCGCTTGCTTTGTACCAGTGATGGTAAACAATTCAACGATATAGTTTTTTAATGCTATTCGCGCTTCTTTACTTCGGGCATCATCCTTTAAATAATAATCCCTGTCCGGCAATGAAATGCCGCCCTGCGATATTCCAACAATGTATTTATAAGCAAGTCTTGCGTCCTGCCTTACGCTAACATTAATAAGTGGAGAAGCAATTGCATTGGAACGAAGATAGGCGACCATCTTCATCACGTCTTCTTTGGATTTGATGCCGTTAATTTTATTGAGAAATGGTTTTATTGGCTGATACCCTAATTTTTCAATTCTAATGCTGTCCATTCCGCTCGCATAAAAATCACCAACGCGCCTCAAAAGAGTATTCGAACCTTTATACACTGAGGCATCCTCTAGTAAACCCTTTAAAGCTTTTGAGCTTTCATCAGCAAGTTGGTCAAAGGATCCCCAACGGGTTTTTGCCGCGGGCACCGGCGTATTTTTAATCCAATTTCCATTAACGTACAAATAAAAATTATCTCCCGGCTTCACGGTCGAATCCATATTATCACGATCAATAAATTTTTTTGCCTGCTGGGCCAGAACGTTTTGACAAGCCATTGTTATCAGCGCAATTAAAGCCAATTTGATTCCTCTCATTCGTTATTTTTTTTAAGGGATAAAATTAGGGCTAAAGATTTTTAAAAGATCCTAAAATATTATTAATGGTACATGGAAATTGGTCTGATAAGAAAAGCATTGAAAGTGGTTTGCAATGATTTTTCCAATCAAATGCGTTTTATTTTATTGGCATAAAAAACGGACCTCACATGGATAAAAATCCATTTTGTGAAAATGCGCCGGCGTTTGATATTTATCTGTATTTTACAAGCTTTTAAAGTAACATTTTTGCTATCAACCGAAAAACTAACTATGCAGCAATCTATTGAACACCAATCTCATCCGCCCGCGTTATTTATTCTTTTTTTTACTGAGATGTGGGAAAGATTTAGTTATTATGGAATGAGGGCACTCTTGGTGCTTTTTTTAGTAACATCACTTACCGGCGGAGGTTGGGCATGGGATAGAAAAGAAGCCCTTCAGTTATATGCGGTTTATACCGGACTTGTTTATTTGACACCGATTATTGGTGGCTGGATCGCTGATAAATTTACGGGATATCGCAAAGCGGTAATTCTCGGTGCATTGATCATGACGATTGGCCATGCATGTATGGCCGCAGAAACGCATTTCTTTTTCTTTCTAGGACTTGCCTTGCTGATCATTGGCAACGGCTTATTCAAACCGAATATATCGTCGATGGTTGGACAATTGTATTCGGATAACGGATCAAAAAAAGATTCTGCTTATACCATATTTTATATGGGCATCAATGCCGGCGCATTTCTCGGTATTCTGCTTTGCGGATATATTGGCGAAAAAGTTGGCTGGAGCTACGGTTTTGGCTTAGCCGGCATCTTCATGTTTTTGGGAATGCTTCAATTTGCATATGCGCAAAAAATATTTGGCACCGTCGGTCTTTCTCCGAAAAAAGAAGAAGCACTCGCAGCAACAGATCCACATGCCAATCCGGTTACCGAAGAGCTCGTGCGGGAAAGTCATCAATCGAAAAAAGTAACCCGCGACAGGATTATTGTGATCATTGCTTTTTCAATCTCAACGATATTTTTCTGGATGGCATTCGAGCAGGCCGGCGGATCGATGACCATATTTGCAAAAGATTATACCAACCGGGTTCTATCAGGAAATAGTGCCTCCATTTTTAAATGGGCAAATTCATTATTAGTCGTTGTGCCGATGATCATTTTGACGATCGTACTGATCAATCTTTTCAAAAAAACTTTCAAAAAATATGCACTGGCGAATGTATTTTTAGGAACCAGTTTTGTGATCATTTGGGGCCTCATTTTCTGGATGCTCAACAAAGAGTTTAGCACGCCCGTAGCCGAGGTTCCCGCTTCATGGTTCGGTATTTTAAATTCATTTTTTATCATCACATTTGCCCCGCTTTTTTCTAAAATATGGGAAAGCAAATACAATCCTTCCGGGCCGATGAAGTTTGGATCCGGCCTCATTTTATTAGGGATAGGCTTTGCGTTGCTTGCTTTTGGCGGACTACCGATAGAACGCGGCGCCCAGACGGCTTCTGTAAGTATGGTTTGGCTTATTCTGGCATACCTGTTTCACACGATGGGCGAGCTTTGCGTGTCACCAGTCGGACTTTCGTACATCAGTAAGCTGTCGCCTGTAAAAATTGTTGGCCTAATGTTCGGAATCTGGTTTGTAGCCACTTTTATCGCCAATACGCTTGCAGGATTAACAGGAAGCTTAATTGATGGCATCACCGCAAAATATTCTATTTCGATTTTCTTTTTGATCTTCACTTTCATCCCGATTGTGGCAGGCCTGATCATGTTTGGATTAAATAAAACACTGGTAAAGAAAATGCATGGAATTCATTAAAAAGTTTTAATAAAATGGCTGATTCTCAAAATCAGGAGTGGCAGACTAAATGACTAAGTCGTGATAGCGCCGTGCTGAATTTTTCAAAAACCAATTCATACGAGGGCAATTCGTTTCCTGTGTATAAAAAAAATACGGCAATCTTTTTATGGACATCTTCAAGGCTTGTATGAAGATCGTTCTTTTGCAGCCGGTACGCCTCGCGCATTAAGCGTTTTATTCTATTTCTATCAACCGCCTTTTTAAAATGGCGCGTGCTTACCGTAAATCCCGCTTGCAGAGCTGTTGGCTGGCTTTCCTGTTCCAGGTAAATGACCCTGAATGGAAAATGCGAAAATGATTTTCCGTCTTTAAAAAGCTGCTGAATGCTCTTCCTGCTTTTTAATCTCTCAGTTGCTTTTAAGGTAAATTTTTGAGTGATGATAACAATTATTTTAACTGTAAAATATTCTGCTAAAATAAAAAATAGCCTCGTAAGGGAGGCTATTAAATATTTTGCGGGTAAATTATTTATTTTTTACTTCCGTGTTCGTCAGAGACGGTAAGTTTATGGCGCCCTTTTTTTCTACGGCTTGCCAAAACTTTACGGCCATTCGCTGTTGACATGCGCTCTCTGAAACCATGTACACTTTTACGGCGACGCTTATGCGGCTGGTAAGTACGTTTTTTTCCTGGCATTGTTTATTTGTTTTCCTTTTAGTAAAAATTGTTTCAATCTCCTCAGCCGGGCACCATCCCTGCTGTTTGTGAAAGGGCTGCAAAAGTAATAAAAGATTTTATATTTTTTGAGATGATTTCGCATTTTTTGTTAGGGATTCACCAAATTAACAGGATTCCCACAGATGTATAGCGAGAGCCACACCGATCTTTCTATAAATCAACGTGCACAGAACTTATTTTTGTTCCGAAAAAGATTTCTGAATGTTTGTCAAAATCATCAGTAGAATCGGTGGTGAAAAATTCCATCCTGCCACCTTTGCTGCATTTCTCATCAATCTCAGGGTGGCGTGTAAGATAATCCTGAAGACTTTCGGCCACGATCGGCCCCTGGGAAATCACATTGATCTTTTCAGGCAAATGCGTTTTTATCTTGTCCAATATCAGTGGATAATGCGTGCAAGCCAGAAGAATGGTATCAATATCCGGAGATTTTTCCAACAGCAATTCAATATCTTTCTTAAAAAAATAATCGGCTCCTGCGGAGTGCTGCTCATTATTTTCAATCAACGGAACCCAAAGCGGGCAAGCTTGCTGAAAAGCCTTTAATTCCGGAAAAAATTTGTCAATTTCAATGAGGTAAGATTCAGATTTCACGGTTCCTTTTGTTCCTAATATTCCTATTGCTCCGGTTTTCGTGTAGTTCCCAATAATCTCCGCCGTTGGCCTGATCACACCGAGGACCCGTCTGCCGTCATCGTACTTTGGCAGATCTTTCTGTTGGATCGTTCTAAGGGCCTTTGCAGAAGCAGTGTTACAAGCCAGGACGATAAGTGGACATCCTTGTTTAAACAGCCATTCAACACAACCCAGCGTGTATTCATACACTGTTTCGAACGACCTGGAGCCATAAGGTGCCCGCGCGTTATCGCCGAGATATATAAAATCATACTGCGGCAAAAGCGCTTTTATTTCTTTTATAACGGTCAATCCGCCATAACCTGAATCAAAAATGCCTATTGGTGAAAATTCACTCATATATCAAAAATAGACAAGCCATCCGGTTAATGGATGGCTTGCTAAAATATTTTGTTCTATTTGAATTTATTTTTTCGGTGCGGCGGTAGCAGCTGATGGTTCTTTCAAGCCAAGCTTCTTCCTTACCAATGGTCCGATATCGCTGGTTGGAGGCATCACGATGAGCGCTTCTCTTGGCAACACATAAGTGTATCCATTTTCTTTAGCCACCTCTTCGATTGCAGTTTGCAATTTCTTTTGAATGGGCAAAGAAAGCTCTTGTCTTTTTTGTTCAAATTGGTTTTGAATTCTTTGATCTTCTCCACTTATATCCTGATACTTGTTTCTGCAATTCAGTTCTTTTCACTTCTTTCAGGCTCGCGCTCATTGTTGATGAATCTTTGTAAAATTTCTGAACCGATTCATTCAAAGAAGTTTGTTTGTCCTGCGCATTTTGATAAAGTGATTTTTGATACTGGTCAAGTTCAGTTTGAACTGTTGCAGCTTCCGGCATCAACTGAATAATTTCATCAGCACTGATAAAGCCTATCTTTTGTGCATTTACCGCATTTGAAAATCCAAATATACCTGCGGAAATAAAAAGGATGGTAAGAAATTGTTTCATTTTTGTTTTAAGGTTTGTTTTTAGTAAAGTGTTTAAAATTATGTTTTAGGCTGCACCTGTTTTTGTCTTTCGCAATTATTTAACACCCATTTCTTTCAGCACATCGTCACTCTTGTCAAGTTTTGGGTCGGCAAATATAACAGTAATTCCTTCACTTTTATCTAAAATGAAATCATATAATTTGGCCACAGCCAATTTTTGAATCGCGTTATAAACTCTGTCCTGTATTGGTTTTATTAGCTCCTGTCTTTTTTTAAAGATATCGCCTTCATAACCAAAACGTTTTCTTTGAAGATCCCTCACTTCTTTTTCTTTGTTATACAGCTCGTCTTCTCTTTTCTTCTTGAGCTCGTCGCTCAGCATCACCTGCTCAGCATCATATTCTTTGTACATTCTATCCAGGTCGGCCGATTTTTTGTCAATCTCCTGCTGCCACATTTTGCTAAAATCATCCAATTTTTTCTGGGCGTCTTTATACTCCGGCACTTTATCAAGAATGTATTTTGAATCGATTACAGCATAGCGTTGCGCATAGCTTCCTGATGCTAATAAAAAACACGCTAACAAGCTAAAAAGTAGTTTTTTCATTTTTTAAAGTTTATTGGTTTACTAGTGACCCAATTTAAAAACAAATTTTGATAAAAAAGCTCTGAACCAATTAACTAATTAACCAATGAACCTAATTATTTTTATTCCGGCTCCTGTCCAAGCATGAAGGTAAACTTCGCTGCACCTTTTATTCCGGTATTCGCGTTGATCCTGTCGAGGCCGATTCCGTAATCGAAGCCGAGCAATCCAAACATGGGAAGGAAGAAGCGCATTCCTAAACCAACAGATCTGCGTAGTTTGAACGGATTATAATCTTTAAAGCTGTACCAACCGTTTGCTGCTTCAAAAAATGCAAGACCGTAAATCGTACTGCTCGCGCTGGTGCTAAACGGATAACGCATTTCCAAAGTATACTTATTGAATATTGTAAAGAATTCACTTGCCTGGCTGATATCCGGATTAATTTTAGGATTCGAATTGTCATAAACCGGGTAACCCCTGTGCGCGATAATATCATAACCCAGTAATCCATAGTTATTACTCAAGCCCGCATCACCCAATTGGAAACGCTCAAACGGAGAAGTAATCGTCCTGTCGGAATACCTTCCGAGGAAACCATATTTGGCAGCAGCTTTTAAAATAAACTGCTTGTTTTTATCTTCTCCACGCCCCTGGCCAATTGGAACATACCACTCTGCAGTAAATCTTTCCTTATGAAATTCTACCCATTTATACTGATCCGTTTTTTGCAATTCAGCGTCTGATTTAAACAACGAGTACGGCGGCGTTAGCTGCGTGCTGAATACGATGTTAGAACCGCTTGTTGGGAAAATCGGGTTCGGACCTGCAGAGTTACGGGCCAATGTAATTTTCAAACTAACGTTATTAGAAATCCCATTAGTGAGGCCGGGGAAAATGTTATAATTTTTCAGTTTATACCGCTGGTAATTCAACTGGTAAACAAGTGCGAAATAATCGTCCGGCCATTTCAATTGCTTGCCAAGAGAAACGCTGAATCCGGTCGTTTTGATATAGGATGAATCCCCATAGCTTTTGTCATAATATCCTGTTTGGGGATTATAGGCATTTGCATATTTTGTGTCATAGTATCCAATGGTGAATGAATTTCTTTTCTTTCCACCCAGCCATGGCTCGGTGAATGAAAAATTATAAGAGCGGAATTGTTTCCCGTTACTCTGTGCCCTGAGGCTCAATTTTTGTCCGTCACCACTTGGCAAAGGTTGCCATGCTTTCTTATTAAAAATATTATAGATAGAAAAATTATTAAATGTCACCCCTAACGTTCCCGTCAGACCGATTCCTCCGCCGAATCCCGCCGAGAGCTCAAGCTGATCCGAAGATTTTTCTTCCAGACCCCACGTGATATCAACCGTTCCGTTGTCAATATTTGGCACAATACCCGGATTGATTTTTTCAGGATTAAAATAACCTAATTGTGAAAGTTCACGTTGCGTACGGATAATATCCTGGCGACTGAATTTTTCACCCGGAATAGTTCTTAACTCCCGGCGAATCACATATTCCTTGGTTTTATCATTTCCGGTAATTTCAACCTTACCAATATTCGCCTGCGGCCCCTCCACAATTCGGATCTCATGATCGATCGTGTCGTTATATACCGCTGTTTCAACAGGGTCTATTCTGAAAAACAGATATCCATCATCCTGGTAAAGGCTGCTGATATCGCCCCCTTCCGGAGCCGGCGTTTTTCCTAATTTTTTATTAAGTGTTTCTGCATTATAGATATCTCCTTTCTTGATACCAAGAATTAAGGATAAAATTGAATCTGAATATTTGGTATTGCCCTTCCAGGAAATATTTCCAAAATAATAGCGATGGCCTTCAGACAATTTAATGGCGACATCCAGGTTTCCTTTATCGCCATAAGTGGTATCTGCAATTATCGCAGCATCACGAAAACCTAATGAATTATAATAGTTTAAAAGACTGTTCTTGTCTTCAAGATATTTCTTCTCATTAAACTTGGCTGAACTCAAAAATTTAAAGCGAACATAGGGATCGAGTACCTCTTTTGTTTTGGAAGGAATCAGGTATCCGTTATCACGCATGTATTCATGAAACGTAATGTGATTGCTTTTTGCAGTGTCATACACGTTATGGTCTTCTGAAGGAAATAAAGTAAACCTGCTTTTTTCCTTGGTTCCCTTCATCTGTTTCTTAAGCTTCAGATCGGTGACAGATTCGTTGCCCGCGAAAAAGATATCGTTCACTCTTACTTTTCCATTT
Source organism: uncultured Chitinophagaceae bacterium (assembly GCA_963706775.1). Taxonomy (GTDB): domain Bacteria; phylum Bacteroidota; class Bacteroidia; order Chitinophagales; family Chitinophagaceae; genus Ginsengibacter. The sequence goes on along the minus strand of CAVPNF010000005.1, from coordinate 1,142,748 downwards.
TTATTTACTACAAAAACAATATTCACAGCGTTCGTGGCTTTATTGTCTTTTGTTTCGTTTACTTCTACATCCACATTTCTAAAGCCCTTTTCGATAAAAAACTTTTTGATTACGTCTACCGAAGTAATTTTCAAACCTTCCGTTACTCGGGAAGTTCTTCCTTTGGCAAGGCCAAGTTTTGGAGTAAGATCGTCGGACTCACTTTTGCTGATTCCTTTGAATTTGAAAGAAGAGAGCGTAGGCCTGTCGGTAATATTGATTTCTACAGAAAGATCTTTGCCCTGAAGCTGAGTAAAATAAATATCAACATTGGAAACCAAATTTTGCTTCCACAAATTATTAATGGCTCTTGAAAAATTATCACCGCCAGGAATGGTAACTTTATCACCAATCGCAAGACCCGAAATAGAAATAATTAAGTTTGGATCAAAAGACTGTGAGCCGGTAACTTTTATGTCATGAATCTTATATTCTTTCGGAGTTTTCGAATTGAAAATATTCTCAAGCTCCACATTAACGGAAGTCGGAATTGTATCGGAGTGTGGGAAAACAGAAGCAGTAGAATCTGAATGCGTGGGTATTGTCGGGGGCACTGTATCTTTAACATCCTGGGCGTTCGCAACAGTTCTGGCAGTAATAGCGATAACTATCAAGAGTAAAATCTTGTAGATCTTATGCATTAAATCGATTTTATTAGGGCGGCAAGTTAAATTCATTAATCAAAAGTTTTTGTTAAATCAGCACTAAATTCTATTGTAGCGGGGCGAAGCCGTTCGATTTCATCTACATAAGTGAAAATATAGTTTTTCGGATTTTAAAATCACCTGTAAAAACATCTTCGCATTCAATTTACGATTCATCACATCCAAATAATTAATGTGCAGGGTAATTTCTGAATACAAAGTGGGTGCATCTTTTTGCAGATACACCCACTTTTAAATTTTTTCTCTCTGTTTGGCATATTCTTTTTACCACGTTTCTAAATTATCCTGATTTTATTGTACCTGTTCGCTCGTTTTGCCAAACCGGCGCTCTCTTTTTTGAAAATCTAAAAGCGCTTCATATAAATTCTCTTTTCTGAAATCTGGCCAAAGCACATCTGAAAAATACAGTTCCGAGTAGGCGAGTTGGTATAGCAGGAAATTGCTGATTCTAAATTCGCCGCTTGTACGGATCATTAATTCAGGGTCAGGGATTTCCGAAGTACAGAGATATTTTTTAAACAGTTCGTCGTCAACTTCGGAAGGCTCAATCTGACCATTTTTAATGTCAACCCCAATATTTCTTACAGCCTCTAAAATTTCCCAACGGCTGCTATAGCTCAACGCCATCACTAGTGTTAATCCCGAATTATTTTTGGTTTCTTCGCAGGCTTCGTTCAATTCTTGCTGGGCAGAAGGTGGCAACATGTTGATGTTCCCGATGATTTGAAGCCGGATGTTATTTTTATTGAGCGTAGCTACTTCAAGCCGGATTGTTTGAACTAAAAGCTCCATCAGGCCGGTGACTTCGTCTTTGGGGCGATCCCAGTTTTCAGTGCTGAATGCGTAAAGAGTGAGATAACGGATTCCCAATTCCGCGCAGCCTTCGACAATATTTCGGACGCTTTCTACGCCATGATAGTGCCCAAACAAACGATCTTTTCCCTGCTCTTTTGCCCAGCGGCCGTTGCCATCCATGATGATCGCAATATGATTGGGAAGCCGTTCCGGATTTAATTTTTCTTTTAAACTCATCTATTGTAAAAAAATGAAGTCAGGCTCAAATCTGCCTGACTTCTAACAAAAATAAGAAAATACTTAATACGGGATTGGGTAAAAATTAAAGGAATTTTTTTTAACGGGCTGAAGGACAGCGATAAGAAGTAATGTTGAAAGAAATGCCAATTTCAGCAATTGCATATTGATCTTTTTGTTTGCTAAATCCGCGCTGGCGGCCTTCGATGCCAATAGGAACGCCGGTTTCAAAAGAGCGATCCTGCATAATAGCCGCAACAGATTTTCCCCCGTTAGGCGACGGAAATTTATCAATACCGATATAAGTTTTACTTACATCATCGATGTAATCAGTAGTGGTGAAGCGGTGAGCGATCTCAAATGACAGGTTTACCTTTTGAGAAATAGCATACTTTACCCCGAAGCCGATGGGAAAACAAAGCGCCATCGTTCCGTAAGCTTTGCGGCCCTGGTAAAATGTTTCGCCTTCAGTATTCAATGGACGTAAATATATTTTCTGACCGTTATAAAAGGCATACGGATCATAACTGAAAATGCCCACACCGACTGTCGCGTAAGGAGTGAAGGAATGTTGAGGATCGGTTGGATTAAATTTGAAAAAATTAAAATCCCCGCGGGCAGCAATCTCAAAAATATTCGTATTAAAACTTAAATTTCTTCTTTGCTGATATTCATTCTTACTGTATTTATCACTATAGCCAAGTTGAGCAAAATGTCCGGTGATTCTCAGCGCCGTATAATTTCCAAATTGTTTTCTAAAAAACGCTCCAAGCGCTATTTTAGGACGGTTAATTGCCGCCCTGTTATTGAGATCTCCGAAATAATGCGCAGCGCCCGCTGTGATTCCGAATTCTCCCTCCTGCACGTATTCTTCATTGGCCATTTGAGCATTCGCACGAAAGGCAAAGCAAAACACCAATAAAATGAATGGAACGATTTTTTTCATATGGCTTGTAAAAGTAACTGAATGTTTGAAAAAACGAAGAAAGTATCTTTTAATTATTTATAAAGTTAAAATTATCACTAATTTCTCTTATCGAGCCCCCACGACAACTTATTTCTCAGCGTTTGCAGAAAATTATTTTCGTTTAAGCGAATCAAATTGACACTGAAAACTTCTTTCCTGATGGCTAAAAGAACTTCTTTGGTGGCTATTTCGCGCCTGCTGTCCAACGTGCATAAAAAACCATCCGTCCGGCCTTCCACCTCAAAAGAAATCACCGAGTCATCCGGTACCACAAGGGGACGAATATTTAAATTATGCGGAGAAACCGGCGTGATCACAAAACTGGCCGAATCCGGGAAAACAACCGGGCCATTGCAACTTAATGAATACCCGGTAGAACCTGTTGGCGTGGCGACAATGAGACCATCCGCCCAATAGGTATTTAAAAACTCGCCATTCAGATAAGTATGGATTTTGATCATGGGCGAAGTATCCTTTTTATGAATGGTAAATTCATTCAGTCCATAACAAGTTCCTTTAAATAACGGCATATTCGCATCGAGATGAACCAACGAGCGCTTATCGATCATAAAAGTCCGCTTAACCAACGCTTTTATAGCAGAATTAATTTCGTCCCGGACAATGCTGGCTAAAAAGCCCAATCGTCCATAATTAATACCCAGTATGGGAATTTCTTTATCGCCCACAAACGTCACTGCATCGAGCAGCGTACCATCGCCTCCCAAACTTATAATGAAATCAATTTCCTCAAGATCATCAGGATGATTAAACGTTGAGTATTTATTTTTGATATCGATTGAACAATAGAAGAGATTAAAAAAATCCTGGAAAATGACCGCTTCTATGTTGTAATGAGAAAATTCGTCAAGCAATATTTTCAAACCGTCCAGTTGCTCAGATTCAAGGCCACGGCTGTAAATCGCTATACGCATATTTGATGTTGTTTTATTTTACCGATAAAAGCCAAAATGTAGCTTTTTCGTTTTTTAGCGGTGTAAAAATAGTCCCTTTTGGTTTAACTGATTCAGGCTGTATTCAATCCTTAGCTTAAAATCATAAAGCGTAAGAATATCGATGCCCATGCCACCGCTGTATAAAAACTTATTAGCCAGACGGGAATCGTATTGAGGCTGCCCATAAACGTAACCCACATCAGCAAATGCTTTCGCGTAAAATGTAAACGGTATTTTGTTATAAGTGTTTGAGCGGATAAACGTTGGTAAGTCAAAATGTAGAATTTTCTTTTTCAGGTCAAATTTGGCAAGCCCGAACGCTACGCCGTCAATCACAAAATATTCATCACCACGCAAATAATCTTCCTCATAACCCAGCGCTTTCAGATTGTAGTAGGATTGATCGAATGGTAATTTTAGTTCGCCCGATAGCCTCACACTTGTATACCAGCTATGCCTATGCGAAAAATAGCGGCCATACGAAGGCTTAATGGAAAACTGGTTCATTCCTCCTATTAGCTCCAGGCCACGTTTTTTCAACAGAATCGCTGCAGCATAACCTTTCAGGGGATAAAGAACGTTATCGACATCTCTAAATTCCAGCTTATATTCAAAATCAAAAAAATCCTGGGATGAAGAAGTGCTGTTAAAATAATGAGGATTATAGTGAGAAACAACTGAGTCATCCACGTTTAAGTGCCGGAATGTGATGGTGAAAGTTTCTTTTTTCTTAAGCCTCTTCCTTGAACTATAAGAACCTCGCACATACCATTCATTTTTTACAAAATGATCGCTTTTATAATACAACAAGTTGTTATTGGCATCACTGGCAAAAGGGATTTCACGGGTTTGAATATAGCCGGCGCCAAACTTTACACCATCGGTTAAAGCAGGATTTGTATAGGGAGCAGAATATTCAAAAGAAATATTTCTTTTAAATCCATTTACAAGGATAAGCGAAAGCTGATCTTTTCGACCGCTGATATTAAAATGCGAAAACATAACACCGTAGCTTAAACGATTAAAGCTCGCATTGTATTTATCGACCCATTCGTTAAAAGATCTGTCAGCCAGCTCCAGGTAGGGAATGGGAAAAATGTACCATCTTTCTTTTACATCAACAATAATATCAACCTCGTTTGCATCAATAAAGCGTGGCAAGACAGTTACATGAATAAAAAGCGTCGTATTATAGATCAGGTCGCGCGATTTCAGGAGGGTTGCATTCAGATTCGAAACCCATATCGAATCACCTTCCTTTACGGACATTTCCCTTAAAATAATATACTTTTTTGTTTTCTTATTTCCCGATACGACAATATGCCTCACACGAAGCGTCGATAAATAATCGGGTCGCGGAGAACTAATGAATGTTGTATCGATAGACTGATCCTGCGCTTTTGCAGCGTTAACAAAATGAAGTAAACTAAAAAATAAAACCAGTTTTAGCGCGAAAAATCCCTGCCGTTTTATTCGCTTTTTGTAAGAATCGGATTTATAAAAGCTTCCCGTCGTGAAAGTGAGTAAATGAGGCAATAGATAACGTTAAATATCGAGGTAGTTCATCAGGTTCTGGTAGTTCGTGCTGATGTCATTTTCAAATAATTCATCACCTGAATAATAGGAAACAGAATATTCGTATCGCTCGAAGGTGGCGATTATGGTAGAGATTTCTTTTTTATTGATCTGTAAAGTTACTTCCAGCAATTGTGAGCCAGCTATTGGCGAAACGTTTAAATGCAGAATAATTGCATCATCACTTTCAACAATGCTATTAAGTTCAGACAAGGCAAAGCGGCTGCGTTCCATTTCTAAGACGATGAGCGCGCCATATTCATTGGCCCCGCAGAAATTACCAAGTGCATTGATAAGCGTATAGCCCCGAATGCTTCCGACAAGTTCATGTGCATCGTTAATAACAGGAATAACATTAGTCCGGTAAAGATTACAAATAGCGACCGCCTTTAAAAAATGCTGGGTAGCATGCACCGAAGCGGGGATAAAACTATTCTGAAAAAATTCCACCCTTGCTTTTTTATTTTTTTCGTCGAGGAGATCTTCTTCACTGATAATACCCAAAAATTTATCTTCAGAAACGACCGGCAAATGGGTGATCTTAAAATCATTCATGAGCTGCAAAGCCTTTGCGACACTATCCGGCAATCGCAATTGCGGAATGGTATTATCAATAAGTTGCAGGGTAGTCATTATAAATCAGTTTATTTTTTCTTCAACAGTTTATATCGTTATAATGACAATAAAAACTATCGAACTGTTGCAGGCGTTATTTTTAATTTTGAAAGAAACCCACTTAATATGTGATTGAATTCCTGCGGAACCTCCATCATCGGCGCATGGCCGCATTTATCAATAAAATGCAATTCACTATTGGGAATCAGCTTATTGAATTCCCTGGCTACAAATGGCGGAGTGATCGTGTCATTATTGCCCCAGATAAGGCAGGTCGGTTGTTTTATCTGGCTTACTTCTTCGCCAAGATTATTGCGGATGGCAGATTTTGCCAAAGAAATGATCTTAATTACCTTAAGCCGGTTATTCGTAATCTCAAAGCATTCATCCACGAGTTCTTCAGTAGCCATCGCCGGATCATAAAAAGTGAGCTGTGTTTTCTTACGGATATATTCTTTATCACCACGTTTAGGATAGCTGTCACCCATTCCATTTTCAAACAACCCGGAACTTCCGGTAAGAATGAGCGATTTCACTCTCTCAGGGTTTTTAAGCACATAAACAAGAGCAACGTGGCCTCCAAGTGAGTTGCCCAGCAAGTGAATATTGTTATAATTTTTATGTTCAATAAATCTTTTAACCCACTTTTGCAGACCTCCAACAGTAGTATGTAAAAGATCGAGTTCAAACAAAGGAAGCAGGGGTGCAACTACCTTATTAGTTGTCTTAAAATGATCAATCAGCTCAGAAAAATTACTCATGGCGCCAAAAAGTCCATGCAAAAGCAACAAGGGCTCACCTTCTCCGACTTCAATAAATTTAAACTTTCCTTCTTGTTGTATTTGATATTCCATTGTTGAGATTGGCTGGTCAGGGTTTATTAAGCTGCCGGTTATTTGTTGCTAAAATAAATGTTTCTGCTCAAAAAAACAGGTAAATAATATTTGAAATCCTATTTATGCAGCAAATCTATGGCCTGCTTTTTCAAAAAAACTCTGCAGATCCAGGAACAAATCCTTGAATACCGGAATGATTTTACCAAGGTTGTCGATCAGTCCCGGCCCCCACGGCGCCACATATTGATAGGTAGATGAAGCCGCGATCGTTTCCGGCTTCAGAAGAAAACTTTTTTCTGCAAAAAATAAAAAGACGCTAAAAATAACTGTATAGATAAGAAGATAAAACAAAATGCCGCCGATTTTATCAGCCCAGCCTAACATTGAAAGGCTAACAATTTTTTTGATGATTCTTGCTCCGATATTTACCAGGAGCGCCACCACAATAAAAACAAATGCAAAGGAAAGGATAGGTAGCCAGCGGGCACCCGAGCCGGTTGAATTTTCAAAATAATGAGCGACGACCGCCGATAATTTCAGGGCGGCAGCGAGCCCGATAATAAAAGCGAGGAATGAAAATATACCAAGAATAAATCCTTTGCTAAATCCCTTAAAAACCGCGAGGATCAAAATCAGAAAGAAGGCTACATCAATTGACATTTGGCGTACTATTTCCGGCCGGTTTATTTGAAAGTTAATTTTTAGTTCATTAACCGAATTACTCTTCTTTCATTTTCTGCCGATCTAATCTGCTTCTCCTATTTTGAAAGTAATTCTTTCACAACAGCGGCAATTGTTTTTCCATCTGCTTTTCCTGCAAGCGCTTTGTTTGCAGCGCCCATTACTTTTCCCATGTCAGCAGCAGACGATGCGCCGGAATCAGCTATGATTTTGCTGATGATTTCTTTTAGTTCTGCCTGGTCCATTTGCTTTGGCAAAAACTTTTCAATTACTTCAATTTCTTCTTTTTCTTTGGCAGCAAGATCCTCCCGGTTTTGTTTCTCATAAATTTCCAAAGAATCTTTTCTCTGCTTCACCAGTTTTTGCAGCAGTTTTATTTCTTCGTCTTCTTTTATTTCTCCGCTAAAACCTTCAGCAGTCTTTGCAATAATGATCGCCGATTTGATGGCGCGCAATGAGCGCAGTGATTTTTCATCCTTAGCCAACATAGCAGCTTTCAAATCCGTCATTACTTTTTGTTCCAGACTCATAGTTGTAATTTTTTAAGTTGAAAAGTCAGAAGCTAATAGAACAGAACCGATAAACTAATTAACCTTCTTACTTTTTTGCTTGCTCGATGTCCATAAATTTCTTGTGAAATTTTTGCGCGAATGATTTTATATCACTCGTTAATTCCGCGTGCTTGGTCGCTCTTTGAAAAGTATCCGCCATGGTAATAAACACCTGGTAATAAAAATCGGCCATCTCATCCACCATCATATCTTTTGTCCAAAGATCGATTCTGAGGGCTGATTTGTCAACGCTATCCCAAAAAGCAAGCAGCATCGCTTTAGCCTTTTGCGGATCTTCAGCAGAGCTTCCCGAGGCGCTCCAGCTTATCTGTTGCGGCATTTTTTCAGCATCCAGCTGAACATTGATATTAATATTTGATTCAGTCATAATTGGCTGCAAATTTAAGATTATATCATTTGATTAAAAACCGGAATTAAACAATAATCCGAATTAAATCGTCCCGGAAGATGCGGCCACAGCATTTTCAATTAGTTTCCAGAAGGCATCAGCAGTATCGGACCAATTAAAATCCTGTGTCCGCGTTTTACCTTTTTCAATCAGTTCTTTTCGCAGGCTTTCATCCCTGAATATTTCCATCATTTTTTCAGCAATATCTTTATGATCGGCCGGCTGAAAATATAATGAAGCGTCACCGCAAAATTCAGGAATAGCGCCGCTTGACGAAGCCAAAACAGGCACTTCACATTGCATTCGCTTTTAAAAAAGCATTTGCGGACATTTCATATTCAACAGGATAAACTATGGCATAAGCAGAAGCCATTAATTTTTTATTTTCCGGCTCTGATAAGCCAGAAAGTAGTTTTATCTCTTTTTTAAATTTGTAAAGTTCCAATGATTCTTTAAAATCTTCGAATTGCCGCCCCGGCTCACCGACAAAAAGTAGTTGCATTCCGCTTCGTTGCCTTTTTTTAAAAGCTGAGAAAGCCTTCAGCAAGTTTTTGAGATTCTTTTGAAAACTAATGATCCCGGGATAAATAAAATATTCATTTCCTTCGGCATATTGTTGTTTGATCATTTCCCGTTCTTCAGTATTTACTAATTCTATCCTTTCTTCAGCTCCTTCACTGATCACTTTTATTTTTGACGGATCGGTTTTAAAATACTTTATTAGTTCATTTTTTTCAAACTCAGATAGCGCAATAATGGTTTTCGCTTTTTTCAGAAAGCGTGGCGTAAATCTTTTGTAAAAGCTCAGAATCTTTTTCTTTAAAAACCCATTTTGCTGAACAAACTGAAGGTCCGGCGACAATAAAATCTGGGGCACCTTTGTTGTCAATGAACAAAATTGTTCAGTAATTAAAATATCTGCCTGGTATTTTTTTAAGATTTTACGGAGTTTAAGATGGTATGAAAGCAACCATTTTACCGGGCTTTTATTTTCACATTCAACCTGGACAGGAATGACATTTTTTGGCAGGCTGGCATCGATCGTTTTATCCGAAATAAAAAGAAACGTGTGTTCCGGATGCATCCCGGAAAGTCTCTCCAAAACGCCGGGCAAGAAATCTCCATTTCGTGCGGATTGATCAAATCTTAAATAGCAAAAGCCGATTAACATTAACTTTATTTTATTCCCTTGCAATAGCCGTATCTTATCGCAACACTTTTAGCTTAACGGTTTCAATCCTTGTAGCGCTTACACCCAATACATCAAACTGGTAATCATCAATGATAATGCGATCCTTCTGACGTGGGATCGATTCATGCTGGCTGATAATATAACCGGACAATGTTTCTGTTTCTTCATTTTTTCTAAAGGTGAGCTTATATTTATCAGCCAGGTAATCGAGCTCCAGGCGACCGCTAAACACAAATTCGTTTGGAGCAATTTGCTTGTCAATGAAATCTTCTTTCACATCATATTCATCATAGATATCGCCAAATATTTCCTCCAGCAGATCTTCCATGGTAACGATGCCCGCCGTGCCGCCAAACTCATCTATCACCCATGCAATGCTTTTTCTTTCTTTCGTAAATTTATTCACCAAATCCGTCGCGTTCATGCTCGCAGGAATGGTTGGAATCGGCAATAAAATTGAGCGAAGATCATCAGGGTTTTTAAACATATCAAGCTGGTGAATGTAGCCCTGGATGTTGTCGATATTGTTTTCAAAGACTACTAATTTGCTCAATTTTGTCTCTATGAAACGGGCCTTTATATCTTCCAGCGGGGAATCTATTGCTACCGCTATAATTTCTTTCCTGGGAACAAGACATTCCCGGATTCTCGTTTCGGAAAAAGAAAGCACGTTTTCAAAAATTTCATTATTGAGCCCTGAATTATCATCCGCATCGTTCATTTTCAACTGCAGTATGTAATGATCAAGATCAATTTTAGAAAATGCTTCGGTCTTATTTTGAAGCTTTACATTAAAAATGTATTTCAAAATCCATTCTGAAATATCAATAAAATATTTGGTAGCCCATGAAAAAAGCGAATACAAAAACGTAATCACAAAAGTGATCATGCTACTGCCGAGAATGGAAGCGCCTTTTGCCCTGAAAAAAGCTTTAAAGACAAATTGAAAAAAGAGAAGGATCAGCGTTGCGACAATGGTCTCTGCTACCAGCAGTATATACGAATTATCAATGTGCCAATATTTCCACACACTTTCCAAAACGTTACCCCAAAGAAGTCCGTAAAAAACCAATAAAATATTAAAAATGAGAAGCGACGTGCCGATGAAACCACCTGGTTTTTCCATAAACGCCGACCAGATTTTGCCCGTATAACTTCCTTGTTTTTTCCTTAATTCTATAGATAATTTACTCACAGAAATAAAAGCGGCTTCTATTCCGGATACAAAACAAATGAGCAGCAAAATCACTATGATGGAAACGATGACTGTCCAATCCATATCGCAAATTTAGATTCGAAATTGACCTGTTTTATTTTAATTTTTAAGAAAATTCTCAATAATAATTTCGGCCTCATGGCATGCGGATTCAAAATTTTTATTGACCACTATATTTTTAAAATGCTTTTTAAAAGTCATTTCAAAAGAAGATTTATTTAACCGCGCCTTCAACGATTCCTCGGTTTCAGAACCCCGGGACTGCAACCTTCTTTTCAATTCTTCGAAAGAGGGCGCCTGGACAAATATAGCGATTGTATTCACGGGATATTGTTGCTGCACGTGGATCGCTCCCTGCACATCAATATCAAGAACGGGAACTCTTCCCTCCTTCCAGATTCGTGAAATCTCAGATTTCAGCGTTCCATAATATTTTCCTTCGTAAACCATTTCCCATTCTAAAAATTCTTTGTTATGGATTTTTTCTTTGAAATCCTCTTCCGAAATAAAATAATAATCTTTCCCTTCTTTTTCATCTTTTCGCGGTTGGCGTGTGGTGGCCGAAACTGAAAATGCCAGCGTTTCAAATTTTTTCATCAAATGATTGACAATCGATGTTTTGCCGGAGCCCGAAGGAGCCGTAATCAGAATAATTTTATGGTACTGCTTTTCCATTTATTAAATATTTTTTGTCATGGCTACTCAAGGCTGTTTCCAGTGATAATAATTTAAGTAGCCTATTTTACTCTCCTGATGTCTGCGCCAAGCTTTCTCAAACGCTCGTCAATATTCTGATAACCCCTGTCTATCTGTTCAATATTTTGGATGGTGCTGTTTCCTTCGGCGCTTAACGCGGCTATCAGCAGCGCCACGCCAGCACGTATATCGGGGCTGCTCATCGAAATTCCCCTCAGTGGGTATTTTCGCTCGAGTCCGACAACGACAGCACGATGAGGATCGCACAATACGATTCGAGCGCCCATTTCGATGACTTTATCTACAAAAAATAAACGGCTTTCAAACATTTTCTGGTGAATCAACAAACTTCCTTTAGCCTGGGCAGCCACCACCAAAATAATACTCAAAAGATCGGGCGTTAGCCCTGGCCAGGGATGATCATAAATGGTGAGCATCGAACCATCCAGAAACGCCTCAATTTCATATAGCTCCTGCTCAGGAATATGAATATCATCGCCCGAAAAATTCATTTTTATTCCCAATTGTTGAAATCGTTCAGGAATAACCCCGAGATGTTCCAGGCCAACATTTTTTATGAGGATATCACTTTGCGTCATCGCCGCAAGCCCGATAAAAGAACCCACTTCTATCATATCCGGAAGAATAGTGTGAGTTGTGCCATGCATTTCTTTCACACCTTTAATGCTAAGCAAATTGCTACTGATACCGGATATATTGGCACCCATGCTGTTTAGCATTTTGCAAAGCTGCTGGATATAAGGCTCACAAGCGGCATTATAAATAGTTGTCGTCCCCTCGGCTAAAACCGCCGCCATGATCAGGTTGGCGGTGCCGGTCACGCTCGGCTCGTCTAATAACAACGACGCGCCCTTTAGTTGTGAGGTATGTAAATGGAAAAAGGATTCATCAGTATCATAATCGAACCGGGCGCCCAATTTTTTAAAGCCAACAATATGAGTATCCAATCTTCTTCGCCCGATCTTATCGCCGCCGGGCTTTGGCACATAAGCGGTTTTAAACCTTCCAAGCATAGGACCCGCCAGCATTACGCTGCCCCGCAAGCGGCCTGTTTTTTTTCTAAATAATTCTGACGAAAGATGTTCCTTGTCCACCTTATCTGCCTGGAAAGTGCAGGTGTGCCGATCCGTTCTTTCCACGCTTACACCCAGGTCGGCCAATAGTTCTATTTGCAGGTTTACATCAATAATGTCAGGAATATTTTGGATCGTAATTTTTTCGGCTGTAAGCAAAACAGCGGAAATCACCTGGAGCGCCTCATTTTTAGCGCCCTGGGGCGTTATCTCGCCGCTTAATCTTTTTCCACCGATGACTTCAAATGATCCCATTGAGAAAATTTTTAAATGCCTGCAATTTAAAAAATAAACCCCGGCATTTGAAGGCCGGGGTTTGCAAACTTATTTATTATTTTTTTTATTGGAGATATCCATATTATTGGATAAACAATAGTTATTTTTTTTGAAAAAATGACTAACGGGAGTGCCTCACAACCCAAAATATAGAAATCCGGCATTTTGAAAGTCAGGATCGTTATAAGCCAAAAAGTAGAAAATACGTTTTTTTGAAATACAGGAATTCGCATCAAAAAAGCGATCAAATTCCTGAAGAAAATATCAATACCTTTTTTTAGGATATTTATTCCGGTTGTTATTATTATTGTTTCGGTTATCTCTTCCGCCACCGCCCTGGTTGTTGCTTCTGTTATTGTTGTTGCGCTGACCAAAGTTTCTACGATATTTTCCTGGTGAAGCGGCAAATTCTTCGCGGCTATTGTCTACCCGGTGTTTGATGAAAGGCCGGCTGTTGAATTCCAATTCGCCGTCCGTAATAGAAGCGAGCTCCGTCTGAATATTATCGTCATGAACCAATTCCTTATGCCAATTGCTGTAAGTCAGTTTCATGTAGTAGGCAATAGAATTTGCAAAGCCCTGGCGCTTCTCAGCATCTTCTTCATGTAAGGCTTTGTCAATAACGATTTCTATATTTTTCCCAAGATGATTGTATTTCGGATATCTTTTCGGATAAGGAAGCGGGTCAGGCTTACCTTGTAGCGTTTCCCTTGTTGGCACCGGATATGGGCTGTCTACATCAAGCTTGAAGTCGCTTATTAAAAACAGATGGTCCCATAATTTGTGGCGAAAATCTTCAACGTTTTTCAAATGAGGATTCAAAAATCCCATTAATTCAATAAGAGAATACGCATTTCTCTGGCGCTTTTCACGATCCTCGATCGTTAGCACATATTCAACCATTTTTTGAATATGTCGTCCATATTCTTTTATGATGAGGTGATTTCTTGTTGTATTGTATTCCATGTTCTCGACATTTTCCATACGCAAATGTATTAATTATAATTTTAGAGATAAAAGTTGTGACTAAATAGTGTGTTTATTTACCAAATGTTTTACGCGCCAGCAGGCTTATTTGAGACAGAATATTTCGAAAAAATATGAGTAATGAGTCTTTTGCAAATCCAAAGAGCAATGAATGCGCCCAACGAATCGGCAGCCCAATCCAGCAACTCAAAATCCCGACCGGGAATGAAATATTTTTGTAAAAACTCCACGGTTAGCCCCCATACACTTGCAGCCATTGCTATCCGGATGAACAAATTCAACTTCTTTCTATATGAAATGGGCGCTTTGAAGTAAGGCAGACAAAACAAGAAGGTGAGCGCTCCAAATAAGCTTGCATGTACAAACTTATCGAACCCTTCAATGCTCCCCAGCCAGTCCGATTTTGGCAGATCATCTCCCGGTAAAAGTGTTAATAAGCCAACAATAAAAAACCAGGCAATGCCTGGCAAAAATCTTTTTAAAGGAATCTTTTGCTCATCCATCTATACATCATTTAAGATACCAGCTTTTGATAGGAATCGGCATCCATAAGGCCGGCCACATCAGCAGGATCATCCACTTTTATTTTTACGATCCATCCATCTCCGTAAGGATCGCTATTGACTTTTTCGGGTTCACTTTCTAACAAAGCGTTAACTTCTGTAACCGTGCCGGAAACGGGAATAAACAGGTCACTCACGGTTTTAACCGCTTCGATCGTTCCGAAAACGGTTTCTTTTGTCAATGCTTTTCCTTTTGTGTCCACTTCCACATAAACGATATCTCCCAGCTCATGTTGGGCAAAATCAGTGACGCCAACAGTAGCGATATCGCCGTCAATTGAAACCCATTCGTGGTCTTTTGTATATTTTAATTTTTCCGGAAAATTCATAAAAAATGTTTTAATAAGGAAATATCGAACCGCAAATTAATATTTTCCCTCTACTTGATAAAGAGTTTTATTTGAGCATGGTCATTTTCATATGAAGATCCGTTAAGGGCCGGTCATTGCCATCTTTTGGCATATCGGCTATTTTTTCCACCACGTCTAAGCCGCTTATAACTTCTCCAAACACGGTGTAATTTCCATCAAGAAACGGTGCGCCTCCAATCGTTCTGTAAATAACGCGGTGGCTTTCAGGAATTTTAATTTTAAAACGCGTTTCCATTTTATCCATATCTGCATCAGTAAACGGCTTGCCATCTACGATATAAAACTGGGTTGAGCTGCTTGCTTTTTTAGGATTTACATCGTCACCTTCGCGTGCCATGGCCAAAGCGCCTTTCTTATGAAATAAAGTGGAGTCAAATTCTGCAGGAATTGTATACTTCAAGCCTCCCTCACCAAGTTGCGCGCCCGGTGCCGCGTTGCGGCTGTTTGGATCTCCACCCTGTATCATAAAGTCCTTGATCACGCGATGAAATAACAATCCGTTATAGAAGTCTTTCTTAACAAGTTTCACAAAATTATCGCGATGCAAATGGGTTTGATTGTATAAAGCCACCACGATAGTGCCGGAGTCAGTTTCGATTTTTACACGTGCCTGCCTCATCGATTTTGAGGAACTTGTCCGGGATGAGCTGCAGGAAATAAAAAAAATAATAACCGCGAAGTACAAAATTCTTTTCATGCGTTAAAAGCTTTTAAAAGGTTCACCTATATTATCAAAGTAAAGCAATATATGATCTTTTAAAAAATTTTCCTGCTCAATCATATTGTAATCGGGAAGGGCTTTTAACTGTAAAAAATGGGGCCAGGCTTGCTCATCATAACCCTCGATTTTATAATAACCGCTTTGGCTCAGCAAAGTACAGACTGCGATGTGCATAAGATCCTGCTTTTGCTCCTTGGTAAATTTTTCGGGAAAATTACCCAGTTCCTGTATGCCGATTAAAAATAAAATGGCTTCTACATCTGGTTTTTTGCCAAATTTCTCGAGGAATTTTTCTTCCAATTTCCACCAGCGTGACTGAAGATCGTCTTGTGCATTCATGGCGGCAAAGTTAATTGGTTAAGTGTTTTTTTGTTGGATTGTTTTATTGTTGTCCGAAGGACCCCTGTGGGGGATTGCCAAATGCTTTTGAAACGCTTACTTTTTCATTCACTTTCACCATTCACCGTTGACGATTTACCTTTCAAGATTCACCTTTATATTTGCAGCCTAATTCAAAATTAATGTTACAGGTTACTTACATAAAAGCGAACAGGGAAGAAGTTTTAAAGAGATTGGCAAAAAAAAACTTTTCAGAAAGCTCATTGGTTGATACCATTATTGCTCATGATGATGAAAGAAAAAAGCTTCAGTATGAGCTTGATGAAATACAATCAAAAATAAATTCAGCTTCAAAAGAAATAGGTCAATTGATGGCAAAAGGGGAAAAAGGCCAGGCTGAAGAAAAGAAATTAGAAGTGGCCACTTTAAAGACCTTTTTACAACCAGTAAGTGAGAAATTATCCGCAGTTGAGAAAAACCTGCAAGATGATCTTGTAAAATTACCAAACCTTCCACATCATTCTGTTCCTGAGGGAAAGACGCCTGAAGAAAATGAAGTAGTGAGAGAAGGTGGCGCAAAACCATCGCTTTACAAGGGCGCGACACCACATTGGGATTTGGCGAAAAAATATGACCTGATCAATTTTGAGCTTGGCAACAAAGTTACCGGAGCCGGTTTTCCCTTTTATAAAAACAAAGGGGCAAAACTGCAAAGAGCTTTAATTCAATATTTCCTGGATTTCAATACAGCCGCGGGTTACACAGAATATGAGCCGCCATTGATGGTGAATGAAGCCAGCGCTTATGGAACGGGACAATTGCCCGACAAAGAAGGACAAATGTATCATGCAACGACCGATAATTTTTACTTAATTCCAACATCGGAAGTGCCGCTCACGAATATTTACCGTGATGAAATTTTAAAGGAGAATGATCTGCCGGTAAAGATGACTGCATACACTCCATGCTTTCGTCGTGAAGCAGGGAGTTATGGAAAAGATGTGCGTGGACTGAATCGTTTGCATCAATTTGACAAAGTAGAGTTGGTGCAACTCGTGCATCCTGAAAAAAGCTATGGCACTTTGGAAGAGATGGTTTTGCATGTTGAAAAATTATTACAATCCTTACATTTTCCCTATCGGATTTTGCGGCTTTGTGGCGGTGACATGAGCTTTACGTCTGCGCTCACTTATGATTTTGAAGTCTATAGCGCTGCGCAGGAAAAATGGCTCGAAGTGAGCTCTGTCAGTAACTTTGAGGCTTTCCAGACCAACAGGATGAAGATCCGTTTTAAAGCGGATGGCAAAACGCAACTGGTTCATTCCTTGAATGGCTCTTCATTAGCGTTGCCCAGGATTGTCGCGGCATTGTTAGAAAATAATCAGACGGAAGAAGGCATCAAATTGCCCCAGGTGTTGCACAATTATTTTGGCGCTCAAATGATCGATTGATGCTTTAACGCGAATTAAGAAAACTACAAAATGGCTTATGAAGCATTTCTATAAGAAAATTTTAGAGTAGCAAAACTTCAGTAAGAATGATTTCAGATAAACCAAAATGTAGAAATTTCGGTTTTTTAAAAAATGCTACCAATCTACTTTCATACCAAAGCCAAAAGCACCTGCCACGCTTCTTTCACCATTCTCTGATCAAGTAATTCTGCCGCGTACAAATGCAATTCCTTTTCCATCTCCTCAGGATTCAATGAATAATATTGAAAAATGTTTTTTAATTTATCATCTTCAAATGCAGGATCGACAAAAGGTAATTCATGCACATTGGCCAATTGGCCCAAATGATTTCCACTCAAAATTTTACTGTTCTTAATAGATTCGGGCAGTTGATCAATGCCAATGCCTAAATTGGTATGAGGTTTTTCTACTTCGAATAAATTGTCTGTATTGATTCGTGCATACCAATTATTTCCAAGCCTCGCTGCCAGGTCGAGTTTTCGTTGATCAATCTGTCCATTCCCGCCAAGGATATTTTCATTTATATGCATCAAAACAACCTCGCAAATAATAAGATTTCCCGCTCCTCCCTCTTTACCTAAAGATTTTATTTCAAGCACCTCACATTCCATCTGAACAGGGCTTTCCTTCACACGCGGCGGCCGAACGATCACAGATTTTTCTTTTGTAAATCCGGCTTTTAAAAATTCATCCGTTTCTTTTGGATACTCGCAACTGCTGAGACTTACTTTTTGAATCATGTCATAACTCACAACATTGATCACTACTTCCGGTACTTCCAGGATATTTTGAAGTGTATGTTTTGTCATATTATCCCGAACCCTTCTTGCGGGAGAAAAAATGACTACGGGTGGATTAGTGCTGAATAAATTGAAATAGCTAAAAGGGCTAAGGTTTACATGACCAGTCGCATCTATGGTTGAAGCAAAGCAAATGGGCCGCGGAGCAATGGCGTGGTTCAAAAAATTCTGAACCTCCGCTGTTGGCAAATCTTTCAAAATGATAGACTTATACATGATCCTTATTCAGCGATGTAATCTTTATGCGTGTCGGATCTTTAATGTATCCGCACAAACGAAAATGTAGCTTTTTGATTTTTTCTAAAATCTAAATCAATGGCTTTTTTTAAGGGCTAATATTGAAAAATCATCCTCTTCTTTTACAATAGTATTTTTTAAAATTCCGAGGCCTTCAATTTCCATTTCCACTTCATCACCAGCCTTCAGCCATTGCTCTTTATATTCGGGATTATTAAATTTCCCTGTTCCATTTAATTCCAGAAAACATCCGGTGCCGACAGTGCCACTGCCAATCACATCGCCGGGATACAATTGCACCCCGTAGCTGCTGCGCTCAATCAGTTCTGCAAACGTCCAATCCATATCTCCTAAATTACCTTCACTTACCTGCGCGCCATTCACACGACATTTCATTGATAGGTTATACGCATTACCAGTATGATTTTCTTTTGGTGAAATTTTAAAATCTTCTAATTCGTCAGGAGTCACGAGCATCGGGCCAATCACCGTTGCAAAATCTTTTCCTTTTGCGGGGCCAAGGTTTAATTTCATTTCATCCATCTGCAGGCCGCGTGCACTAAGATCATTCATGATCATGTAGCCGCCAATATATTCATCCGCTTCCGAAGCCCTGATATTTTTTCCAGGCTTGCAAATAACAATTGACGCTTCCAATTCAAAATCGAGTTTCTCCAGATGATCCGGCATACACTCAATGTCACCCGGCCCGACAATGCTATTGTGATTGGTAAAATAAAAAACAGGAAACTGATCAAATTCAGGAATCATGTCAGCGTGGCGATTCCGTCTTGCAGAAGCTACATGCTGGCGAAATGCATAGCCATCTCTGCAACTCGTAGGATTTGGTACAGGCGCCAGAATTTCAACATTTTCAACAGGCGTTCCGCGGAATCTTGTGGTTCCTTCCAATAAGGTTCGGTTGATAGAATGTGCCAAAGGAAAAAAATCTTCCCAATAGTTTAAAAACATCGTCATGGTAACCGGCAAATTCGGATGCAGGCTGTCCATATCATACAATAATCCGTTAGCCAAAAGAGCCAATTGCGCATGGCTTTCTTTTATGTAAGAAACTAATTTCATCAAAAAGATTTTAATAAGGCGCAAGATAATTTATTAAAAAGAAGAAATTTTATTTGAAAAAGTGAGATGGAGAATCAACAACAGCCAATGAAATAGGAATAGCGGCTTCGCAATTTTGCATTATCATTTACTTCAGTGTACATTTTTTCACCGGAGAAAACTATGGAATAAATCTCCCATGAATTCTTGTGGATGAAATAAAACCGGTTTCTATTTTAAAAAAAGGAAAGTATCTTTTGAGAAAAGCCAAAATATAGAATTTGATGTTTCCCCTTGGAAAGTAATTTATGATTATCGAAGATGAAATAAAGAAGTGGTGAATGTTCAAATACAACGAAAATTTCATTTGGCTTATCTTTGTGCAACAACCTGATTCGTTATGAAATTTGAAAAAATTCACAACAAAGGCCAGGCACAAATTTTCAGAAATAAGTACCTGGAATATTTTACAAAAACCCACCCCCTTGTTGTCTGGGGCTTATATTTACCGGTAATTATTTTTTTTCCTTATTACGCAGTTCATGGACTTAAGTATTCCGGCATAAGGGTTATAGCTCTTTTTTTAGGAGGTCTTTTCTTTTGGACATTTTTCGAATATGTGATGCACCGTTTTATTTTTCATTGGGTAAGCGATAACCCGCGCGTGCAAAGAGTTTCCTATGTGTTACACGGCAATCATCATGAATTCCCAAGAGACCGTCAAAGGTTGTTTATGCCACCTGTGCCAAGCCTCATCATCTCGTCAATGTTGCTTTTATTATTTTATGCAATTATTCAAAAAAATGTCCTCGCTTTTTTCCCGGGATTTATTCTTGGCTACCTTATGTATGGAAGCATGCACTATGCCATACACGCCTGGAATCCACCATTTAAATGGATGAAACCCATTTGGAGAAATCATCATCTTCATCATTATAAAAGTGATGAAAAAGGATTTGGCGTGAGCTCACATTTTTGGGATAAAATCTTCGGGACTGAGTTTGATTTGAAAAAAGAAAAAGAAAATAAAGAAGAAGTGCAAAAAATAATGTTCGGCGAAAATACTTCGCGCAGGAAACCTGATTCAGTAAAGTCGGAGCAAATGAATTGATGCGGAATTATTTTTTTCTTTTGCAAAAAATATTCTCATTTACCATCTTTCTTCACCACAATCCAAATCCTCATTTTCTTTAAAAAATTTCCTGCTGGCGATCTTCTGCAATTGCCTTTCAATAATAAGGTCTGCTATAATGGACGCAGAATCTTCGTTGGGATTTTTCTCCAGAACGAGGCGGATCTTTTTTTCATTTACATCAATAGAATACAAAAGCTGCAGTAGCGTGGAAAAGTTTTCATTGATAAGATCGTTGATGAGTTGTATCAATTTTTCCCGTAAAGCCTCATCATTTTTTGTTTGGAAAGAACCGCTTACAAAAAGAATCTGATCAGGAATTGACATTTGGTCTTTTGAATTCATCGACACAAATTTATTCGAAATAATATCATGGTTAATACTAACCATGTTTAAGTAAAATAATTGTCATAAGCCAAAATATAGAAATTCATATTTTCAAATAAGCCTGGGAAATCACGATCAATATTTTTCCAACACACCTAATCCGAACAACGCAAAATCATATTTAACAGGATCATCATGATCAAATTTTCTCAATGCTTCGGTAAGCTCAATTGCCGCCAGCCAATCTACCTGCTTTCTGCTTAATAAATTGAAATGCCTTGAAACCCTTGCTACGTGGACATCCACAGGGCAGATCAATTGTGCCGGAGTAATTTTTTTCCATAAACCAAAATCAACTCCTTTGCGATCATCGCGAACCATCCAGCGCAAATACATATTCAATCTTTTGCAACTGGAATTTTTTTGTGGCGAAGCAATATGTTTTTTCGTTCTTAAAGGCACGTCTTCCATTGAAAAGAAATAGTGATAGAAATAATTTAGAGATGTTTCAATGGTATCAGAATTGTTGAATTGTTTTATTGTTTTATGGTTGAAGAAAGCGGATTCTAAAGATTTATGATTTGAATAATGAAATTTTAAAAAAGAAATGAAATACAAAAGATCGGTATCATTAAAAGTCCGGTGACAAAATCCTACCAACCGTTTAAGATCGCTGTCTGTATGGTTGACACAAAAATCATGAGGCGCATTGTCCATTAATTGCAAAAGCGATTTGCATTTGTTAATGATCGTTTTGCGAATGCCCCACGCAAAAATCGCCGCGAAAAACCCGGCGATTTCTATATCCTGTTTTTTTGAAAATAAATGTGGAATGCAAACCGGATCGTCGGCAATAAAAGACGGATTATTAAATTCGATTACTTTTTTGTCGAGGAATTTTTTGAGATCGCTTATTTTCTTTTCTTCCACTCTTTGGGATTTCTTGAGCGATGAGCACGTAATATTTGAATGTTTAAATTCGGCATCTGTATAACAGCCTCCTCTAAATCAATCTCTGCAGCGGGTTTGATGATAATTTTAAAACCCATACTTCGAAGATATTTTTTTTTCAGTTCTTCCCTGCTGATACCTGCCGAAGGATCTTGAAGATGCAATTCCAAACGCTTTTTTGCGAATTGAATTTCTTCTTCTGTAACATCTAATAAGTTGTCATCAATACTCTCCCACAAGTCCAATACAAGTTCATATTTTTCTGCTACAGGCAGATTGAGAAGCTATTCCCTATTGTATGGCATACGTTTTTGTTTTTGTAAATACAATTTATGAAAAGCCGCCAATTTTTTCAAATAAATTACCAAATCGCTTGATCTGACAATGTTATCCGATCGCATTATTTAAATCATCAATCAAATCATCAGCATCTTCGATGCCTACACTCAATCTTATTAACGAATCCACCAATCCATTTTTTAATCTCTCTTCTCTCGGAATGCTCGCATGAGTCATCGAAGCCGGATGACCAATCAGGCTTTCAACGCCGCCGAGGCTCTCTGCCAGGGCAAATAATTTGGTAGTAGAAAGTACTTTATTGGCTGCCTCAATGCGATCATCTTTTAAAGTAAAACTCATCATTCCTCCATAACCACGCATTTGTTTTTTGGCAACATCATGGTTGGGATGATCCTCAAATCCGCACCAGTAAACCTTGTCCACTTTAGGATTTGCTTTCAGCCAGCGCGCAATTTTTTCGCCATTCTCACAATGCCTTTGCATGCGCACGTGCAATGTTTTCAATCCCCTTAAAATTAAAAAACAATCCTGTGGGCCGGGAACCGCGCCGCAGCTATTTTGTATGAATGCTAATTGATCATTCAGTTTTTCATCGTTCATGATCAAACAACCATGCACTGAATCGCTGTGACCGCCGATGTATTTCGTTGCAGAATGCAAGACAATGTCAGCACCCAGATCCAATGGATTTTGCAAATACGGTGAAGCAAAAGTATTGTCAACACACAACAGCGCATTATGCTTTTTAGCAATGGCAGACACGGCAGCAATGTCCGTAATATTCATCATCGGATTCGTCGGCGTCTCTGTCCAGATAAGCTTCGTGTTTTCATTGATGTATTTTGAAACTTCATTGGCATCCTGCATATTGATAAAATGAAATTTCACGCCATACTTTTCGAATATTTTCGTAAAAAGACGATAGGTCCCGCCATACATATCATTAGCGGCAATTACTTCATCGCCAGGATTCAACATCTTGATCACAGCATCGGAAGCAGCAGAACCACTTGCGAAACAAAGCGCAAATTTTCCATTCTCAACAGCCGCCAAAGCATTCTGCAAAGCTGTTCTTGTAGGGTTTTGGGTTCTCGCGTATTCATATCCTTTATGTACGCCGGGACTGTCCTGAACGAAAGTCGATGTTTGATAGATCGGCGTCATAATAGCGCCTGTCGAAGGATCGGGCTCTGCGCCTGCATGAATTACTTTTGTATTGAGTTTCAAAATAATTATTTTTTAAAATTTACGATAAAGCTGTTACGTATTCGTACCAGTTATGGAAAATGAAAGGACCAATATACCAATTAACTATTTAACCAATGACCAATTAACGTTCCTTAAAAAACAATAGGTAAGGAAACTTTGACGTCGTCCCAAAACATGAGCATATTAGCGCCCGTAGACGATTTTTCAAAAACAATCGAAAAATCTTCTGTAGGATCATTTTTCTTCGCAGGAAGTTCCATTCTCAACACATCTTTCAACGAATCGTATTGAAAGCTGCCCCAGATATCGGTTTCTTTATTCAGGATAAAAGTCCATTTATCCGGAAAGGGTATCGCATACATGGTGTAGCGCCCTTTCTTAATTATCTTATTATTGATCTTTACATTTTTAAAAAATTCAATCTCAGTAGCTTCGTTTGCCCCAAGCCTCCAAACCTCTCCATAATCCTGGATGCCACCGAAAAGCCTTCGGCCATTTAATTGCGGCCGGCTGTAAACCACACGCATTACCAATGGTTCGGTTACTTTATTTTGTATTTTCAAAATAGGATAATTCGAAGGATAATAACTCATATCCATAGGCGACTGATCAAGCGGCGGAATCTTAGTTACGCCAGACTGCGCCGATGCCGTGAATGAACTAAAGATCAAAATGATAGCAATAAATCGTCTCATATTTTATTTTGATTTGCAAATATAGATGGATTCTCTTAAGCTAAAAGGTTGCCCAGATTTTTAAGTGTAAACTGCTTCAACTCCGGGAAAAATTCATCATAGCAATCGCCGAGTTCAGTATAATGTTCATTAAATATTTCATAAGCGCTGTCAGATTCATATAAATAAGCAGCCCTGCTCACGAGGCCGCCAAAACTTTTGCGCATGCCATCTTTGAACCGGTAATTATAAAGCCAGTTTTGACTCTTCATGTAAGGAAACATTCGCTGAAATGGTGCCGGAAAAAACGAAGCATTTTTATCAAGCAGATCGTAAGTGGTGAGAGTAAATTTTTCAAGGCTTTCAGATGATTCAAACTGCCTGTCGTCGAGGCCCAGGAAATGATCATAAACGACATCTACAAAAGCGCCGGAATAAAGCCGGTATGCCGGGCGAAAAAATTCCTTCGCTTTTGCCGTAGCAGGATGCGCGTCGGTAAAAGTATCAATCATCCTGTGTAATTGAATCCCTTTTTGAATTTCCAAAGGATAGCTATATTTCTTTTTCCCTTTTACAAAATCACTGATCATATTGCCGGCTAAAATATCAACATGATTAAACGATAAAAATGCATGGGCCAATAAATTCATCTGTAAAATAAATGATAAATAAATAAAACATCAAAAACTACAAAATGGCTTTGCAGAATTTTCTTTCCAGGGAAAAATCCCTGCATAGACTATTAGATTAATCGAAGGTCGACAAGTTAGCAGGTTTCACAATCCTCTTTAAAAATTTCACTTCTTTTGGCATGTATTTTTCATTGCGATAAAATTATTAATCTCCTAAAATTAAAAACCATGGCAGAAAAAGAAAGAATAACCAACCCTTCAATGGGAAGCAACGAATTAGGTTCTGAAACCAGCCACGAAGCGCCTACGGGCGTGTCTGCAGGTTCAGATACCCAATTACATATCGCCGCATTAGCCGGTAAAAAGCATAAAAAATCTGAAGAAAATGTCAACGACGATGAACTGGTGATAGATAACGATGATATTGGAGAAGGATTTCCAGAAGCTGACGAAACAGATGAATAAAGAAAAACACCAATTTAACGAGCAGGCTCACAAGCCTGCTTTTTTTGATTTCTGTAGAAGTTAATACTCATACTATTTAAAGTTAAATTTTTATAAACGTTAAATCCCTTATATGGACCTGGCAGAGGAAATTCCGAAAATTTCAAAAAGGAAATTAAGAAGCATCGTAAAAGACGAAGAGAAAACCGCAAAAGCTGCGAACCTTATCTATGTGACGGATAAAGAACCAGGCATTGAGCGCCGAAAAAAAGGTAAGGAATTTGAATATTTCTTCAATGATAAAAAGATTAAAGATGATGAAGTACTTTTAAGGATAAAGCATCTCGTCATTCCACCTGCATGGGAAAAAGTATGGATTTGCGAAAAGCAGAATGGCCATCTTCAGGCTACTGGCTATGATGTGAAAAACCGCAAGCAATACCGCTATCATCCGAATTGGAACGCGTTGCGAAATGAAACAAAATATTACCGTCTTCATGATTTTGGCAAGGCTTTGCCAGGCATTCGTTTACAGCTTGAAAAGGATTTAAACTTACCTGAGCTTACCGAAAGAAAAGTTTTAGCTGCTGTGATCAGTTTAATGGAGCGCACTAACATCAGAATTGGTAATTCTTTTTACGAAAAAGAATATGGCTCATTCGGACTTACCACCTTAAAAGACCGGCATGTAAAATTTAACGGCGCCTCTGTCAGCTTTTCTTTTAAAGGGAAAAAAGGCGTTGCTCACAACATTACGATGCGAAGCAAAAGATTGGCGCGTATCATAAAAAAATGCAGGGATATTCCGGGAAAAGAACTTTTCCAGTTTTACGACGCAGACGGAAATCATCATTCCATAGATTCTGGGCTGGTCAATAAGTATATTCGGGAAATAAGCAATGCCGATTTTACCGCAAAAGATTTCAGAACATGGGCCGGAACGATACAGGCCTTTCTGGCACTAAAATCCATTGGCTGTTGCGATACAGTTACGGAAACAAAGAGAAAAATAGTCGAAGCGCTCGACACGGTTTCTGAGCATTTGGGCAATACCCGGACGGTTTGTAAAAAATATTACGTGCATCCTTTGATCTTATCACTTTACGAAAGCAAAAAACTTGATCATTATGTTTCGCAACTGGACAAGATCGAAAAAGATGACGACAAGGCCGGACTTTCGCCGGAAGAGAAAATGGTGATGAAAATTTTAGAAGCCAATTAAAAAAAGATTTGTGTAATTTGGCAACTATGTTTTCCATACATAAAAAAACAGAAGCCGGATTTCAAAAAATTATTTTAAAAAATGATCTTACCGGCAATTATGCAGCAATCATTCCCTCTTGCAGCGCCATGCTTCACGAGTTTGTTGTACAACAGGATGGCACTTTTACAAACGTTATAGAGAGTTATCTTTCATTAGATGAATTCAACAATCAACTTGCGCAAAAAGGATTTGCCGGCTGCAAGCTTTCGCCCTTTGTTTGCAGGCTCGACCATGCAAAATATACGTTTGGAGAAAAAGAATATTCCATACAAAAATCATTACCATCTAAACACGCCATACACGGCTTAATATATGATAAAGAGTTTGTCGTGATCGCAGAAACAGCCAATGAGCTGAATGCATCCGTTACCATGAAATATCAATATCGGGGTGACGATTCCGGCTATCCTTTTGACTATGATTGCATCGTTACCTGGCAACTGGAAGCAGAAAACAAAATCACCGTAACAACAGAATGCATCAATAAAGATGAAGGCCTGATTCCGATGCAGGATGGATGGCATCCTTATTTCACTTTAGGAGATTCCATAGATGATCTGCACCTGGAGTTCCAGTCGAAGAATATGCTTGAATTTAATAGTGAATTACTTCCAACAAAAAAATTACTGGAGTACACAAAATTTTCCACAATTGAAAAAATTGGTTCCACAGAGCTCGACAATTGTTTTACGCTTGATCTGCAGGAATGCCAGCCTTTGTGTGTGTTGCGGAATGTTGAAAAGGAAATAGAAGTTCAAATTTTTCCTCACGAATCATATCCATTTTTGCAAATTTATACGCCTCCTCATCGGAGAAGTATTGCCATCGAAAATCTAAGCGGGCCTCCCGATGGGTTCAACAATGGAATGGGCGTTATTACACTCGAATCCGGGCAATCTGCGATATTCAAAACATCTTACAAAATACTGCTACTAAATAAAATTTCATGAATGATACCGCGCTGAAAGTGATCAACGTTTTCAAAGAAAAATTCCTGGAAGAACCGCATCTTTTTTATTCTCCGGGCCGCATCAATCTTATTGGCGAACATGTTGATTATAACGACGGATTCGTGATGCCTGGCGCGATAGACAAAGGAATTTATTTTGCGATATCACTCAATAATTCTGAAATGATCAATTGCGTTTCGATCGACTTTGATGAAAGCATTTCGTTATCTCTTTCAGAAGTAAAAAAATCGGAGAGCTGGAAAAATTATGTTCTTGGTGTAGTAAATGAATTTCAAAAAGCGGGCCTTCCGGTTAAAGGCTTTAACTGTACGTTTGGTGGAAACATCCCGATCGGTGGCGGAATGTCGTCGTCGGCCGCACTGGAAGGCGGAATTTCCTTTGGCCTCAATCACCTTTGTGGCTTCGGATTAGACAGAAAAGAACTTGCTTTGCTGGGCCAGCGCGCCGAACACAACTTTCCCGGCGTAATGTGCGGCATCATGGACCAATACGCCAATATGATGGGCAAGGGTGAATCTGTCATTTTGCTGGATTGCATGTCCATCACCCATGAATATATTCCATTGCATATTGAGGGGTACGAGTTGGTGCTTGTGAATTCAAATGTTCATCATTCACTCGCAGGCTCAGAATATAATCACAGAAGGAAAGACTGCGAGGCCGGACTAAAAATATTAAAAGAAGAGGCTGGTATAAATAGTTTCAGGGACATTAAAAATCCGGAGGAGCTTGCTTCGTTCAAAGATAAAATGCCGGACCAGGTTTATAAACGTTGCCGATACGTCGTCGATGAAATTGCCAGAACCCAAAAAGCAGCAGCGCTCTTAAAAGAAAATGATATCGAAGGATTTGGCGCCCTCATGTTTGAAACGCATGAAGGATTGAAAAACCTTTATGAAGTGAGTTGCCCTGAGTTGGATTTTTTAGTAGATGCTGCAAAGGAAGATAACAATGTTGTGGGCTCAAGGCTCATGGGCGGTGGATTTGGAGGCAGCACAATCAATCTTATTAAAAAAGAAGGAATTAATTTCTTCCTTTCTAAAATATTACCTGCTTATAAAAAACAATTCGGCATCGACGCTGAGACTTATCATGTAAAAGTGGTTGATGGCGTTAATGAAATATCTACGGCGATTGATGGCGCAGCGTTTTAAATGAAGTTTTACAAAATGACATTATAACGAACTGACTACTTTTTTACCGAACTCTAAAATGATCCCGGCATAAAAATTTCTTCCGGGCGCTGCATTGTAGTAGCGGCCACCCGCAGCATTGATGTCATTACCAAGACTGTATTTTTCATTCAACATATTTTCGGCGCCGCCGAAAATTTCAAATTGCATTCTTTTTGCGGAGCGTTGTTTATATCCAATCCTCAAGCCCAATAAATTATAACTATCAGCCTTCGCTGTGTTTGCATCATTGAGTTGAATAGGACCGCTGAAGAAGTACGTTATGTTTGCATAGAATCCCATCTTCATACTCGCATCGACGCCAGCAGCAACTGTTTGCGAAGCAACTCCCGGTAATTTGTTGCCTGAATAGTCAGTCGTCAACTGCTTAAATTTATCGTAGTGAAAATTATTCCAGGTATTACTCGCGTGTAAAAAAACATGGTTCACCAACTGTCGCTCGTTATTGATTAGTTCATAGGTAACAAGCGTTTCCAAACCATTTTGTTTTGCTGAACCTGCATTCTCAAAGTAGTCCGCACCCGATGCATCTCTTCGTTGAACGATTGCATTTTTTAATTTGTAAAAAAAAGCATTTACGTCAAAGTATAATTTATTCCTGACTATGCTTCCTCTCGTTCCGAACTCATAATCGATGCCACTCTCTGCCTGCAGCGCGGTATTAAAAACATTGATCGAAGGCAATAGCTCGGCAGTGGTGGGCGCGGAAAATCCCCTGGCTACGCTGGCATAAGCCGAAATGTAGTTATTTAACTTTTTTAAAATAGCGAGTCTTGGAGTAAGTTGATCATTAAAATTTTTGTTATAGGTAAACGGGGGTAAAACAGAGGCCCTTTTAAAATCAATTGTGTATTTATTAATGCTGGCGCCCAAAGTAAAAGTCCAGCCATCAGCAAGATCTGCATTTCCCTGCAAAAAAATAAAACCCTGATTATTATTGATCTCATCATCTGTTTGCAGAGAATCTGTTTGGCCGTTTTTGTTATTATAAATCCGTTGCACATTAAAACTTTGCTGCATTTCTGCTCCCGCATTAACGGTCAACAAAACGGTGCTCAATTGTTTTTTAAATTGAAAAAGCGTTCTTCCACCAAAATGCGGCTCCGATGTTCTACTATAGTTTCGAAAATTAGGGTTACGAACCTGAGAATAAGCGCCATACAGCGTTGTAGTGTTTTTCCAATGCTCATCTATTTTTTGTTCCAATGAAAATCCTGCCAAAAAGGTCTTTTGAAAAATAGCGGCCTGCGCCTGGTCAGCGGAGGGCATAGCACCAACAACGGGGCGCGCGCTCTTTGCATCGGCATCGAATTCCTTTTTCGTAAGCGCACCAGGCGTCTGGTAGTAAAGATCTCCGTATAAAAAATGTGCCTGTAATTTGGATTGATCTGTTGCTTTCAAAACACCGTCCCATGTAAAGACATCACGTCTCGATGCAGTATGATGTCTATAGCCATCACTTGACTGGTGCTGATAATTAATAATATTATGCGATGATTCTTTTCCCAATCTCACATTCGCGTTGATATTTTGCAGATTGTAGCTTCCCGTGTTATAAGCCACGGACACGCCAGGCGTAAATTTTCCCGCGTCATTATTGATAAGTAAAACACCGCCGGTTCCCGCGCCATAAAGGCTTCCGCCGGGCCCTTTGATAATTTCCACCGATTGAATATTGTAAAAGCCGAGTTGGTTTAAATAAGTGTTTCCGCCCGGATCCGTAAAAGGAATGCCATCATAATAAATTTTGACATTTCTAACCCCGAAGGGCGAACGAAGCGAACTACCACGTATGCTCAAACGATAACTTCCCGGCGAGCGCTCATCCATTCTTACGCCGGGGCTTGCGTTCATGGCAGACAAAACAGAAGTGTTATTATACCGGTTCAGATCGGCCCTGTTGACGAGACTTACTGCTGCGGGCACATCAATCAACTTCCTGTTATTTTCATAGGCATTGATAATGATGTTTTCCAAAATTTGGCTTGAGTCCCCATGATTCTCTGTGTCGATTATTGTTTGAGCTTTCGCAGTATTATAAAGGAGGAATAAGATCAGTAATGCCTTTTTCATAAACTCTTTGTGGACTGATTGCAAATGTAATCACAAATACTTTTATCTTTCTGATATGAAATTCCGAAAACAGCTCACGCTTTTTGACCTCACCATCATAATGGTAAGCTTTGTAATCGGCATGGGCATTTTTCGTACACCGGCCAATGTTGCCAGGGCAGTGAGCAGCCCGACTATATTTTTTGCCGCCTGGGTTGCCGGAGGATTAATCGCTTTGTGCGGCGCGCTTACCTATGCGGAAATCGGAAGCCGAATGCCGGTAACAGGAGGCTATTATAAGATCTTTGCTTACGCTTATCATCCATCAATTGCCTTCGCGGTAAATTGTATCATTCTTGTTTCAAATGCAGCCTCATTAGGCGCTGTCGCACTCGTTGGCGGAGAATATATAACAGGTATTTCTATTCCACAATCAAAAGATATCAACTGGATTTTAAATCCCTCAAACGCACATTACCTTCAAACGGTGCGCATCATTATTGCTATTGTCGCTGTACTCATTTTTTATGGGATCAATCTATTGGGTTTAAAGATGAGCGCGCGAACGCAAAACGTTCTAACCGTCGTAAAGATCTCCATGGTAATTTTATTGATCAGCCCGTTATTTTTTGCCGGAGAATCGGCGCATCCGATCATCGATTCTTCTTCGCAGGCAAGCCCGGTATTCAGGGAATATTTAAAAGCATTTGGAATCGCGCTGGTAGCAGTAAGCTTTACCTATGGCGGCTATCAGCAAACGATCAACTTTGGCGAGGAAGTAAAAAATCCAAAGAAAACCATTCCGCGTTCCATCTTCATGGGCATTATCATCATTATCACTTTATATCTTCTTATCAACTATGCTTATGTGAGGGTAATCGGCTTTGAAGAATTAAAATCCGCTAAAAACATTGCGGCGATCATGGCTTCAAAAGTTTTCGGTGTTAATGCCGAGCGCATTCTTTCTGTGCTTCTTTTTTTAAGCGTGCTGGCTTATGTAAATGTTTTGCTGATGAGCAATCCGAGAGTGATGGCCGCTATGAGTGACGATCATATTTTGCCTCCGGCATTTAAGAAAAGAAATGTAAAAACGGAAGCGCTTACCACATCGTTAAGTGTTTTTTCCGCCTTGTGTATATTGATTATTTTTTGGGCAAAAGAATTTGATACTATTTTAAGTTTTTCTATTTTTTTAGACTGTTTCGGAATGGTCCTGTCCGCCGGAAGCATTTTTATCATCAGGAAAAAAACCGCGTATCTGAATGACACCGGAATTTTTATGATGAAGTTTTATCCATTGATGCCCATAATATTTATCGCCGCTTATGGATTTATTGGCCTTAGCATTTTGGTTACAGATACCAAAGTATCTTTGATTGGCCTGGCGGTTTTGGCGCTGTTCATGGCTATTTATTTTATCGTTGCCGGGCGCCAGAAAAGAAAAAATACAAATGATAATTTATTTAAATAAAATAATGATATGGATGCAAAAACGGTCTCTTATATTATCAATGAATTAGCGGAGGATCGGGAAAACTACTTCAATTCTGTGGCGCCGCCAATCATTCAGTCGAGCAACTTCGCTTTTAAAACAGTTGACGACTTAAGAAAAGCTTTTGAAGATGAATATTCTACTTTTATTTATAGCCGTGCCACCAATCCAACCGTTAAAATATTATCTGAAAAATTAGCCGCATTGGATGGCGCTGAAGATTGTCTCGTCGTTAATAGTGGCGCCGGCGCTATTTTCGCAAGTGTGCTGGCGAATGTGCAAAGTGGCGATCATATTATTTCTGTGGACAAGCCTTATTCATGGGCGCAGAAAATGTTCAATAACATTTTGCCCAGGTTTAATGTTACCGTTACATATGTTGACGGAACAGAAACGGAGAATTTTGAAAAAGCCATCCAGCATAATACTTCATTGATCTATTTGGAATCTCCTAACAGCTGGAATTTTGCTTTACAGGATCTGGAAGCGGTGGCTAAAATCGCGAAATCAAGGAATATTATCACAATTTGCGACAACAGCTATTGCACACCTTTATATCAAAATCCTATTATTTACGGAATTGATATAGTGGTTCAAAGCGCTACAAAATACCTCAATGGGCATAGTGACGTGATAGCGGGAGTCATCACCGCGAGCCGGGAAATGATAGCGAAAATTTATTTCAGTGAATTTATGAACATGGGCATCAGCACAACGCCTTTCAATGCGTGGCTCTTGATCCGCGGGTTGCGAACGCTTCCTATGCGCCTGGAAAAGATCACTGCAAATACGAACCAAGTGATTGCATTTTTAAAAAATCATGAGAAAGTCGAAGAAATTATTTTTCCATTTGACAAGGATTTCGCACAATATGATCTCGCCAAAAAGCAAATGCGCGGGGCATGCGGGTTGTTCTCCTTTTATATCAAAGTCACCACCATACAAGAAATAGAAAACTTTTGTGAAGGTCTGAAACATATTTTAATGGCCGTCAGTTGGGGAGGCTACGAATCATTGATCATTCCCGGATGCGCTTCCATAAAGTCCCCGGAATTCGAATCAAATAATAAAGATCACCGTATCATACGAATGTTTGTCGGTTTGGAAGATCCCGAATATATTATTGAAGATCTTGAAAGAGGATTTGAAGCGATGAAGCGATAAAATCCGGGGTGGACGAGAATGACTGAAACTTGAGATTACCGCCTGGAAATTCCCCCTAAATTCTCTTAAATGACTTTTTTGCCTTTTATCCATACTTGAATTAATTAATCCGTCAAATCATTATTTTTGTCAAATGTGCATTAAAATTAAACTGTTAATCCCTTTTCTTTTCTTGGCGTCGGCAGCTTTTTCACAGGAAAAATGGAGCCTTCAAAAGTGTGTTCAGTATGCGATGGACAACAACATATCCATTAAGCAAAGCGGTATACAATCAGAACTTGCAGGCATCACTTATAAACAAAGTAAGCTTTCGCAAATTCCAAATTTCAGTTTCAGCAATGACGATGGATATCGTTTTGGAAAATCTCAAAATCCATCGACAGGAATATTAGAAAATCAAAACTATTTCACGGTAGGTTTAAATTTGCAATCCTCGGCGCAGATCTTCAACTGGTTTTCAAAAAAGAATACCATCCTTGCCAATGAATGGTCGGTACAAGCCGCTAAAGCCGCTACTGAAAAATTAAAAGATGATATCGCGCTTTCGGTCGCAAATTCTTACCTGCAGGTTTTGCTGGCCCGCGAGCAGCAGGAGATTGCCGATGTGCAGGTAAAACAATCTGTTTCACAATTAGACATTGTAAACAAGCAGGTGAAAGCCGGCGCTTTGCCTGAACTAAATGCCGTGGAGCTGGAAGCCCAACTGGCGAATGACAGCGCGAATCTAATTTCCGCAACCGGTAATGTGTCGCAGGCAAAATATGTTTTACAAACCTATATGAACCTTGATCCCGCTGCCCCTTTCGAAATCGAGGAGCCGCCTGTTGATAAAATCCCATTGGATCCGATCGGAGAGCTACAGCCGGAAAACGTTTACGCATTGGCGTTAGTCAATCTTCCGCAGCAGCGATATAATGAATTTAACATAAAGGCTGCGCAAAAAAATTCCCTCGCTGCAAGAGCAGCATTATATCCCACCATTTCCGCATTTGGAAACCTGGGAACGAATTATGGATATTTCCGCACGCCCGTTTACGCACAAGTCCCAAATGGATATGGGCCCAGTGGCCTTGTAATTCCTGATGGCTCCGGAGGATTTATCGACGTACAAAGGCCTCTCTTTACAAATGGTGGCAAAACGGGTTATATAACTTCTGACGGTCTTGGCACCCAGTTTAGCAATAACTTTGGCCAGGCCATTGGAATCAGCCTTTCTGTGCCTATTTTTAGTGGCTGGCAGGGGAAAGCAAACTACCAAAGGTCGAAGTTGAACATCAAGTCACTCAATTATCAAAAAGACCTTGATAACCAAACATTGAAACAAAATATTTACCAGGCTTATAATGCTGCAATTGTCGCCTTGGAAAAATTTACTTCATCAGCTAAAGCTGTTGAAAGCGCTCAAAAAAGCTACGATTTTTCTACAAAAAGATATAATGTAGGGATGTTAAGCACACTGGAGCAAATCACGAATCAGAATAATTTGTTTAGGGCAAAACTCCAATACGTTTTGAATCAATTTGATTACGTGTTTAAGATGAAAGTGCTTGAATTTTATAAAGGACAGGGAATTAAACTTTAGGGAACGAAAGGTTTGAAAAATTATTAACGAAAAAGAAAAAGATTTTATGAATAAGACTTTAAAATGGGTAATTATTTCTTTAGTAGCCTTGATCGTTCTACTATTAATCTTGAAAAAGACAGGCGTTATCGGTAAGGATGAAGGAATAAAAGTAACCACCGAAAAAGCAATCAAACAAACGATTATTGAAACGGTAAATGCCAGCGGAAAAGTTTACCCGGAAGTAGAAGTAAAAATGAGCCCGGATATTTCCGGAGAAATCGTCGAGCTCAATGTAGAAGAAGGTGACAGCGTAAAAAAAGGCCAGGTGCTTGCGCGCATCTATGGAGACATTTACGCCACTCAAAGAGACCAGGCAGCAGCAATTGTAAGTCAGCAACAGGCGCAGGCCGCCAACGCTTCAGCTTCGCTGGTGGCGCTGGAAGCCCAACTGGACCAGGCTAAAAAGACCTACGACATGCAGAAAGAATTGTTTGATGAAAAAGTAATTTCACAAAATGAATTCAATACCGCAGACGCCGCTTACAAAACCGCGGTGGCCAATCTGAATGCTGCCAAACAAGGTATTCGCGGGAGCCTCGCGGGCGTGCAAAGCGCAAGAGCAGGCCTGGCAAAAGCCAACAAGGACATTAGCCTCGCAACACTTGTTTCCCCGATGAATGGCGTTATTTCTTTACTTAGTGTCAAAAAAGGTGAACGCGTTGTGGGAAGCTCTATGATGGCGGGCACAGAAATGATGCGCATTGCAGATATGGGCAAAATAGAAGTGAGAGTAGATGTGGGTGAAAATGACATTCCAAAAGTTCACTTGGGAGATAGCGCTACTATCGAGGTGGATGCCTTTAGTAACCGGAAATTCAAAGGCGTGGTAACCCAGATCGCCAGTAGCAATAATGGCGCTGCCAGTGCAAGCGCTTCTACAACTACAAGCACAGATGTTACGAATTATAAAGTATATATCCGCATCGATCCCGACTCTTACAAGGATCTTATAGACGCTTCCAAAAAGAAAAATTTTCCTTTCAGGCCGGGTATGAGTGCAAGCGCTGACATCCAGACAAAAACGCGCACGAATGTGTTGGCTATTCCTATTAACGCCGTAACTACCCGCGAAAGAAATGATTCAACCGGAGCTTCTTCTGCTCCAAAGGCCGGTACCGACGTCGCGGTGTCCAATGATGCCAGCCCTAATAGTTCGCTTGAAAATGGTCTGGACGAAGTAGTGTTTGTGTTAAACGCCGACGGAACGGTGAAAAAACAAAAAGTAAAAACAGGTATCCAGGACATTAATAACATCGAAATCACAGATGGCCTTAAAGAAGGAGATGAAGTAATCACCGGACCTTATGATGTTGTTTCAAAAACTTTAAAGGATAAAGACAAGGTGAAGAAGGTGCCAAAAAGTGAATTGTTTGAAAAGAAGAAATAGGATGAATTAGATTAATAAATTATTAGATTATTACTCAGCCTTTCTAAAATCGTTTTGATTTTAGAAAGGCTTTTTTGTTTAAAGTCTTATAACCAAATTTCAAAAAACTATAAAATGGCTTATCACGGGGCCAGAAAACAAAATCATTTAAACAACTTCTCTGCCTTTAAAATACTTTCTGGTTTACCCACGTCAATAAACTTCGAATTATTATGGTCAAACGAATTGATCACCTGGCTTTTTGCAAGCTCCAGGTAAGCATCAACCATAGAAAATTTTCCGGTCATTCGCATCAAAGGAAATATTGCAGGAGATATAACATGAATTCCGCTGAATGCTTTTTGCCAATATTTTTTGGCTTCAACAGAGATTCTTTGGGCGCCAGTTTGGACATTTTCCCAGCCACATAAACGATCAAGCTCATCGAATAAAAAGTAACGGGAGGTGAAGCGTGTCGTTACGGCAAGTGTAGCAAGGGGCTTATTTTTTTGGTGTTGCAAAATCATAGCAGCAAGATTCATGTCCGTGAGGACGTCCACATTCATCAAAACGAATGACTCGCCGGCTTTATCAAAAAACCAGGAAGCCTTTTTTAGTCCGCCTCCTGTTTCCAGAACTTCGCCGGTTTCATCTGAAATTGAAATGCTGCTGCCAAACCCCTTGTGTGTGTCCAGAAAATCCACGATTTGCTCTGCAAAATGATGAACATTCACAATCACTTCCTTAATGCCAAATGAAGCGAGATATTCAATATTTCTTTGCAAAATTGTTTTGCCATTTACCATTGCCAATGCCTTGGGATGATGATCTGTAAATGGTTTAAGCCGCGTGCCAAGCCCCGCAGCAAGTATCATTGCTTTCATATAATGTCAAATATGAGGTATCAGGTTTAGATGTCAGGTTCATCCTTTACATACAAATTTTAAACTTCAGTGCATCGAATCGATCGCTCGTTAACTTTCAAATCCCTTAGTTTCATGGATATTCTGTTCGATGTGGTTGAGGATTACTTTTACTTTAAATTTATTCCAAAGATATCTTGTAAGCATGTCCGCGGCATACACACTACGATGTTGGCCTCCCGTGCAACCAAAACTGATCGTTAAAGAATCAAAATTTCTTTTGATATAATCTTCCACAGAAATATCCACAATATTGTAAACGCCATTTAAGAAATCGGGCATCGCCGTGCGCTGTTCCAAAAAATCAATAACCCTTTTATCCCTTCCTGTAATTTGTTTATATTCTTCAAAGCGGCCCGGATTTAACATGCCCCTGCAATCAAAAACAAAACCTCCGCCATTGCGGCTTTCTTCTTTCGGATAGCCCGTTTTTAAATAGGAAAAACTATTGATAGTAACCACCAATGGTGTTGATTCATTTGCCTGAACAGGCCTGAACCGATCTACCACTTCTTCCCGCGTGATGAGTCCCAGGATTTTCTCAAACTCCGGCAATGCAATACCGGTTTTTTTATTCGCCATGAACCATTTAAGATTCGTCAATGCCAACGGAATACTTGTCAGGAACTGTGCTTTTCTTTCAAACAAACCGCGGAAACCATAGGCGCCCAAAACCTGCATTAGCCTTATCAGAACATATCCGTTGTACTGGCTCACAAATCGAGCTCTGTCAATCTGCTGGCCCAATATTTCGCTTACACAATCCATGTAATATTCCAGCAAAGAATTTTTCCAATCCTCCGTGAGGTCCGCTCTTGCCTGCCATAATAACGACGCCGCATCATATTGTAAGGCTCCTTTCATTCCGCCCTGGTAATCGATAAAATGAACATCGCCATTTTGAACATAAATATTGCGGCTTTGAAAATCGCGGAACATAAAAAATTTATATTCCACATGAGTAAGGTAATTGCTCAGCGCTTCAAAATCATCAATTAATTTTTCCTTGTCATAAGGAATTTTCAGGGTGTCAAGAAAATAATATTTGAAATATAACAAGTCGCTTAATATGGCTTGTTTACCAAATTCCTGCGAGGTCAGGCTCTCGTTGTAATTGAAATTGTCGTTACCTTTTATTTGCAACCACGCAAGAGATTTAAGGCTTTTTTTAAACAGATCGTAAACATATTCTGATTGACCATGGTTCTCTAATTCATTGAGAAGAGATACGCTTCCAAAATCCTGCTGGATATACATTTTTCCATCAGGATGCTTCATCAGAATTTCCGGCACGGGCGCATTTATTTTATGAAAATGTTCCGTAAAATTTAAGAAGGCAACGTTCTCTTTTATGTTTTCATTGTAGGTTATAATGTAAGACTCTGTCGCGGTTTTGATGCGAAAATAAACCCTGTCACCGCCCGACCGGGGAAGCTTTTCAAGCGCCTGAACAGCGTCTGATTTAAAGCTTTGAAAAAACGCCTGAATATTTTCGGCCAGTGGGCTCATAAATAAAGATTAGTGGTAAAAATAAAGGATTTTATAATGGGACAATTTAGAAAAATATCCTGGAAAGTGCATGCCCTCTTATAAGCTAAAAAATAGTTTTTCCATTTTTTAATCCGCAACGGAATTGTCTTTAAAGAGGATACCGAATCGACAGCGTTCTTTTTCCTGGTAACTCAAAATATAGATTTTTAGGAATTAATTTAACTTAAAACAAGCCTCAAAAAAAGGTAAACCAAATTCTTTAAAAATAATTACATTTGGAAAGCAATGTATTGACCAGGGATTTTCTTAATTCCTTCACATACAAAACCTCTCTTCATCATGTGTTTCAACTGGTAATTTAAAATTTTGACAACTCAGAAATCCAAAAACAGTAACGAATGAAGCCCAAAAATGGCCTTGTAAAAATGTCCACGCGCTATGTTCTATTTATCCTTCTACTGACCATTTCTTTTGCATGCGAAAACCACAACTTCGATAGTGACAGCAGGCAGATCATCGCAAAGGATCAAATAAAAAGTAAGCTCCGAAAGATCACTAATTTCGATGTCACTTCTTTTTCTGAAGACACAGTAAAGAATATTGCGGACTCAAATTTTAAAATGCAGATTCGCTATACGCTGGGCATCGTCTACAACGATTCTAATAAAGTGTTTCAGCAGAAAAAAGGAATTGTCATGTTCGCACCTGATGGCGCGTCAGTCATCAGCACAGAAATCTCCGACCAATAATGATTCCATACAACAACATTGTATCTGTGTTGAATTCAACATTCTTTATCGAAGGAAATTTTTGTTAAACAAGGCTTTAATTGTCATTTGATCTTTCAAAAAATAATCTGTTTGTTATGAGCTTACTAAAGGAACGGTTTCTCGCACTAGATGTTTTCAGGGGAATGACCATTTGTTTTATGATCATCGTAAATACGCCCGGAAGCGGCGCCGAGGCTTATTCCCCATTGCATCACGCTACATGGCACGGCTTTACGCCAACCGATCTGGTGTTCCCTTCTTTCCTGTTTGCCGTTGGAAACGCAATGAGTTTCTCGCTTGACAAATACAGTAAAATCAGCAATTCGGCCTTTCTTACCAAAGTGTTTAAGCGAACAGCCTTGATCTTTCTGCTCGGATATTTAATGTATTGGTTTCCGTTTTTTGACATGACTGCATCGGGCCATGTTGTTGCAGCGCCTTTTAAAAATACCAGGATTATGGGCGTTCTTCAACGAATTGCTCTTTGCTATTTTTTTGCTTCACTATTAGTTCATTATTTATCGCCAAGAAAAGTTGCGGTCGTGAGCATTATTTTATTAGTTGGCTATTGGCTATTGCTATTAGCTTTTGGAGATTCGACGCAACCGCTGAGCATGATGGGAAACGCAGGACTTTTTCTTGATAAATTTTTGATGGGAAATGATCATCTCTATCATGGCGAGGGATTTCCTTTTGATCCTGAAGGATGGCTTGGCACATTGCCCGCGATCGTAAATGTAGTGATCGGATTTTTTGCCGGCAGGTTCATCCAGCAAAAAGGAAAAAGTTTTGAAACGCTTGCCAGGCTTATGCTTGTTGGCGCTCTGTTGATCTTCATCGCGCTTTGCTGGAACTTCTCGTTTCCGATCAACAAAAAATTATGGAGCAGTTCCTTTGTGTTGGTCACCACAGGAATTGACTTGCTTCTTATCGCTTCATTAATTTATATTCTTGAAATGAAGAATTGGAACCGGTTCAAGTGGTCTGATTTCTTTGTGATATTTGGACGAAATCCGCTGTTTATTTACATCCTTTCAGAACTTTTGGTAGTCGTACTTTTCATGGTGCGCATGTCGCCACGCGAAAATCTTTTCGGATATATCAACAGGACTGTTTTTCAACAAATAGCGCCCGGACCATTTGGGTCTCTTATGTTCGCGCTTTGCTATATGCTAATTTGCTGGAGCATAGGCTGGTGGCTCAACAAAAGAAAAATTTATGTCAAGGTATAAGATATCCAAACAAGTAATTTTATAGAAAAATGAATTTTTCTTCAAACTGTTTTTATACCTCGATGTATAAATGCGAAATGATCATTAAAACCCTTAATTCCGGAACTAAAAAATTTTAATAAATTTTAATTTTTAAATGTCAGCTAATCTTTAATGAATAAACGAAATCTTTTTTTTGCCGCAATTGCCTGTTTGATGATTGCAGCGGCCTGTTGTTTTTCACAAGTTGCCACGGCACAGATGCCCACGTTTCAGATGAAACTTTCCAATGGCACCACGTTTTCTTCTTCGCAGATTTCAAAACAAAAGCCATTGATCATTATTTACTTTGCGCCCGATTGTGAACATTGCCAGATCCTGATGAATGAGCTTTTCAAAAAAATCACAGATTTTAAAACAGCACAAATTTTAATGGTCACTTTTCAACCTTTGACCGAAGTTGCCTGGTTTGAAAAAAGATACCAGACAGCCAAATATTCAAATATCAAAGTAGGAACCGAAGTGCCCGTGTTTTTCTTCAAGAATAAATATAAATTAGAGCATACTCCCTTTACCGCTTTATTTAGCAAGAATGGGAAATTAATAGTTTCGTATAAGGAACAGACACCGGTGCCCGATTTGATAAAACGATTGAAATCTTTAAAATGATTCGTTATTAACTCTTAACTCTTTTTATTTATCCTTAAGTGCTAATAATGGCCGCTTAATAATAACTTACCACAGACAAAAAATTTTTTATTAAACAGTAATTCTTACATTTCAAACGCTTTATTTATGAAAAAAAACTTTTTTTTCTTTCTTTTTATGTGTTGCTCTGTTGCGGGCTTTAGTCAAAAAAACAATGTGGCAGATCTTCTCATCCCACAGCCCGTTTCTGTGACTTCCGGAACAGGCACTTTTGTGGTGAATAACAAAACGGGGATTCATGTTTCATCCAATGATGCTTCAGCAAAAAGAGTAGCGTCGTTCCTGTCATCAAAGCTTGCAGCGACAACAGGTTATGCAATGCCCGTTGTTAATTCAAAAAGCGCCGTGTCAAATAGCATCAACCTTTCGTTGGTCAACAAAACTTCGTTAGGAAGTGAAGGATATGATTTGAAAGTGACTGCGTCCGGTGTTTCTATTTCCGCCAACAAGCCTGCCGGTCTTTTTTATGGAATGCAAACGCTGTTTCAATTGTTGCCAAAAGAAATTGAAGGAAAGGAGATAGCAAAAAATATAAAATGGAATGTGCCTGTGTGCTCGATTTCAGATGTGCCGCGTTTCGGATGGCGAGGATTAATGTTTGATGTAAGCAGGCACTTTTTCACCAAGGACGAAGTGAAACAGTTTATCGACGAAATGGTGAAGTATAAATACAACCTGCTGCACATGCATCTTACCGATGACGAAGGCTGGCGCATTGAAATTAAAGGTTTGCCAAAGCTGACGGAAGTCGGCGCATGGAATGTAAAAAAAGTTGGCTATTTCGGAACCTTTACAGCTCCAACTGCTGATGAGCCCAGGAATTACGGTGGTTTTTATACGCAGGACGATATTAAGGAATTAGTAAAATATGCGCAGGACCGCTTTGTAAACATTCTTCCTGAGATAGACGTTCCGGGTCACAGCCTTGCTGCCGTAGCTTCCTATCCCGAATTGTCCTGCACACCGGGAGCGGAAAATTATCATGTTCGCTCAGGCGAAGAAATTATGGATTGGTCACATGGCCATCCACCAATCGCTTTGCTTGATAACACGCTTTGTCCGGCCAACGAAAAAGTGTATGATTTTTTAGATAAAGTAATGACGCAGGTAGCTGCATTATTTCCGTTCGAATATATTCATGTTGGTGGCGATGAATGCCCTAAAAATTTCTGGGAGAAAAGTGATGCGGTAAAGGCTTTGATGCAAAAGGAAGGCTTAAAAACCATGGATGAAGTGCAGGCATATTTTGAAAAAAGACTGGAAAAGATCGTAGAGTCAAAAGGAAAAAAATTCATGGGCTGGGATGAAATATTGCAGGGAGGGCTGGCGCCGAATGCAGCAGTGATGAGCTGGCGCGGAATGAAGGGTGGCATAGAAGCTGCAAAAATGAAGCACGAAGTAGTGATGAGTCCGACCGATTTTGCTTATCTCGATTATATGCAGGGAGATCCGATTATCGAGCCACGTGTGTATGCAACTTTAAGATTAAATAAGGCCTATCAATTTGAACCGGTTCCCGAGGGCGTTGACGCTAAGTATATCAAAGGCGGCCAGGCGAATTTATGGACAGAGCAAGTGTATAACATGCGTCATCTTCAATACATGGTGTGGCCAAGGGCCCTGGCTATTTCTGAAGCCGTATGGTCGCCAAAAGATAAACGAAACTGGAATGATTTTTCAGGACGTGTGGAAAAACAATTTCAAAGATTGGATGAAGCGCAGGTAAAATATGCGCCAAGTATGTATGATCCAATCTTCCAGGTTTCTCAAACGGCTGATCAGCAATTGAAGATCAACCTTAGCACCGAGATAGAAGGATTGGATATTTATTACAGCTTTGATAATTCTTTCCCCGACAACTTTTATCCAAAATACACTTCGGATTTAGTTCCTCCAAAAGACGCAGTCATGCTGAAAGTAATTACCTATCGCGGCACCCAGCCGATAGGCAGGATGATCTCTATGCCAATCTCAGAATTGAAAAAAAGAGTAGAAAAATAATATAACCCAGATGGTTAAACGAAAAAGGTTGCTGCACTTCAAAAACAGCAACCTTTTTTTATGCGCTCTTAATAAACGATCAAAACGGAATGGAGGTGCTGTGTTTAATTTCTCCCATCACAAAAATGCTTTTGACACTTCCAATGCTTTTGAGCGAACCCAAGCCACCCAGGACAAATTTCTGATAGGCCGGCATGTCTTTCACAAGGATTTTTAATAAGAAATCATAGTCGCCCGCGATGTTATAACATTCCACCACCTCGGGAAGCGATTGAATTTCCGCCACAAATTTTTTCCCGTTTTCATTCGTATGTTGTTTTAGAGAAACGTTACAGAAAACCGTTAAGCCCCGTTCTAATTTTTCTTTATCAAGAAGGGCAACATATTTTTTTATATAGCCATCTTTTTCAAGCCGCTTGATGCGCTCATGAACAGGCGTGGTAGTGAGGTGGAGTTTTAGCGAGATATCTCTCGTTGTTACCTGGGCATCTTCCTGCAACATGCGGAGGATTTCTGAATCGATCTTATCAAGCATAAAGTTTATTTTTCTTTCAAAGCCAAAATTAGGCGTCGCAAAGGAAATAATTTCTATTTATGGCAATTAAATAGAAATTAATTCTAAATATTACCCCTTTATTCAGAACATTAGTCTATGGAGATAGCTTTGTCAAAATCATTTTAAACTATTTTTCCATGCTCACTCACAATTTAGGTTATCCAAGAATCGGCAACCATCGCGAATTAAAAAAAGCTAATGAACAATATTGGGCAAATAAAATTACTGGCCATGAGTTGGAACGAACCGGTAAAGAAATCCGTAAACAAAATTGGCAATTACAAAAAAATACCGGACTTGATATTATTCCTTGCAATGATTTTTCTTATTACGATCATGTATTGGATACCTGTATGATGGTAGGAGCCGTCCCTGAGAGATTTCATTCACTGATGGATCAAAAACAATTGCCGGATATCGATTTAATGTTTGCGATGGCAAGAGGCTATCAGAAAGATGATTTCGACATTACTGCTATGGAAATGACCAAATGGTTTGACACGAATTATCATTTCATCGTGCCTGAATTTAAGGCCAATCAAAAATTTTGCTTTTTCTCTAAGAAAATTATTCATGAATTCCGGGAAGCAAAAAGGCAAGGGTTAAATGCGAAACCGGTCTTGTTAGGTCCTGTGTCATTCTTGCTGTTAGGTAAAGAAAAAGAAGAAGGCTTTCACAGGTTGGAATTAATAAAACCTTTGATGACGGTTTACCTCGAGGTATTAAAAAGCTTAGATGATGCCAATGCGCATTATATCCAGTTTGACGAGCCATGCCTCGCGTTGAGCCTTACTGATGCAGAAAGGGACGCAATCGTAAAAGTTTATGAGGATATCAAAAAAGCATTTCCGGATTTGCACATCATACTTGCTAATTATTTTGAATGTTATGGCAAAAACTTGAAAACCGTTTTACATCTTCCTATACAAACTTTGCATCTGGATCTGGCGCGCTGCCCGAACCAATTAGATGACATTCTAGCAACTGGTATCGCCACCTCAAAACTCAATCTTTCGTTAGGCGTAGTCGACGGAAGAAATATCTGGAAAAATGATTTTAGCAATTCACTTCAGC
The DNA here is from genome assembly GCA_963706775.1 of uncultured Chitinophagaceae bacterium. Taxonomy (GTDB): domain Bacteria; phylum Bacteroidota; class Bacteroidia; order Chitinophagales; family Chitinophagaceae; genus Ginsengibacter. The sequence continues at coordinate 1,097,870 of CAVPNF010000005.1, read as the reverse complement.
TCATCGATAAAGCAAAAAAAGCGATAGGCGCCAATCGTATTATGCTCGCACCATCGTGCTCTTTGCTACACGTTCCTGGTGATCTTGATTTAGAAACTGATGAAAAAAATCTTCCTCCGGATATTAAAAACTGGATGGCTTTCGCAAAACAAAAAATTGACGAAGTCGTAACGTTGGCGAGCCTTTCTGAACAGAATTCTTCGGAAGAAAATTTGAAAAAATTAGAAGAAAATAAAAAAGCCATCCAGGGCAAAAAAGAATCCTCACTTATTCATAAACAAAAAATAAAAGACAGAATTAAGTCAGTTTCAAAAAATGACACCCAAAGAAACAGCGGCTTTAATGAAAGAAAGATCATACAGCAACGCGCATTGCATCTTCCATTGTTTCCCACCACCACGATCGGCTCTTTTCCGCAAACAAAAGAAGTGAGAAGCTGGCGCGCCAAATTTAAAAAAGCCGAAATAACCAATCAAGAATATGACACGTTGATAAAACAAGAAATTGGAGATTCTATTCGCTGGCAGGAAGAATTGGGCATTGATGTGCTGGTGCATGGCGAATTCGAGCGCAACGATATGGTGGAATATTTTGGGGAACAATTAGAAGGATTTGTCTTTACCAAAAATGGATGGGTACAAAGTTATGGGAGCCGCTGCGTGAAGCCGCCAATCATTGTTGGCGACGTAGAAAGAAAAAACCCAATGACGGTGTATTATACACAATACGCACAATCTCTCACCAATAAATTGGTAAAAGGGATGCTTACAGGACCGGTTACGATTTTGCAATGGAGCTTTGTGCGTAATGATCAGCCGCGTTCCGAAACCTGCATGCAGATTGCTTTTGCGATACGAGATGAAGTAGCTGATTTAGAAAAAGCCAATATTAAAGTGATACAAATTGATGAACCTGCTATTCGGGAAGGGCTGCCATTGCGCAAAGAAAACTGGCGTGAATATTTAAACTGGGCGGTGAAAGCATTCAAGATTTCTTCATCATGCGTGAATGATGAAACACAAATTCATACACACATGTGCTATTCTGAATTCAATGACATTATTGAAGATATTGCCGCGATGGATGCGGATGTTATAACGATAGAAACTTCGCGTTCTCAAATGGAATTGTTAGATGTTTTTGCAGCATTCAAATATCCGAATGACATTGGCCCTGGCGTATATGATATTCATTCACCGCGTGTACCATCAAAAGAAGAAATGGTAGATTTAATTCATAAAGCAATGAAAGTAATTCCTGCCAGACAACTTTGGATCAATCCGGATTGCGGCTTAAAAACAAGAGCCTGGCCGGAAACAAAAGCGGCCTTAAAAGCGATGGTGGAAACTGCGAGAGAATTGAGGAAGGAAGTAAAGGTTGTCTCAATTTGAAGATTGACGGCTGATTGAGCACACAAATAAAAAGCCACCGGAAGTTATTTCGGTGGACTTTTTTCATTACTAGCTTCGTAGCTTATTATATTCAATGGGATTTTATTATTGAAGTAATTTCCCAATCTCAAAAATCTATATTTTCGGTTATGAGAGTATGTTAGTTGATTGACGAATGGTGTTGTTAGCGAAAGCCTAAATATAGATTTTCTGATTTTTGAAGAGACAGTTTCAAAAAGTATATCCATATCCAACAGCAGCCGTTCCTGCTCCTGTCTGATTTTTGCCATTGGCCGTTCCTTTCTGAATATTTAAAAACCCGTAATTGCCACCTCCTTCAATAAATACATTGCTTTTAGAAAAATGATAGGCTAAGCCCAAATTTCCGGACACGCCAAAATTGAAAGTGTTTAACTGATCTTTGATATTATTATTCGCATCAAAGGGTTGAGCAGATGGACTGGCAGGAATCGTTCCCTGAGGATCCGCATATATCATGCTCGAACCGCTCGTCACTTGATGAGCAGAGAGTAAAAATCCCGCAAAAGGACCGGCATCGATATAAATTCGTATTGGCGAATGGCTGCTTAGATTCCAGCCAAACTTTGCCAATATGGGTACCAATAGATAATTGAGTTTAGCCTCACTCTTGAAGTTGGCGTATAAATAAGGCGGCGTTGTTCCCATTGGGTTTGGAAATGCCTGCAGGCCGTCTTTCTTTCCTCCTTGTGAAGAATATTCGATCATCGGAGATATAGAGAACAGGGAAGAAATTTTATATTCTCCAAACACGGCAAAATCCGGCCCGAGCCTCGAGCTATAACCAGTATTTAAAGGATTTTTTTCGGCACCGCCCGCGGTCAGGTTTGGAATGCTTATTCCGCCCCTTATGCCTAATGTAAAATTTTGCGCATGGGCAACATCAACTGATAAAATAATTACCAGGATTAATACGACGAAAGTAATTTTTTTCATGACGATCTTTTTAACTTATAAAGCGATAAAGGCTCAGGAGAAGAAGTTTGGCGCTAAAAGTGGGCGCTTTTATAAGGAGACCGGATGATTATTCGACAAAATTTTTTATTAAAAATATGTCGCAAAAAATAATTCAATAAAGTTATCAATTAAAAGATAAAAATTATCAATTAAAATTTGCGACATTTTAAAATGAAATCCCTTCACGCTGGTAATTATCTATTTAAGCTTTTCATTCCCGCTTCTGCATAGCGAGTGCCTGATGCGGCGTCTTTTGGAAATACCTTTTCTATTTGCGCAAGGTCATCCTTTGTTAATTTAATATCCGCTGCTTTGAGATTTTCTTCCAGGTATTTTATTCGCTTGGTTCCGGGAATCGGGAAAATAAAATCTTCCTGAGCCATTACCCAGGCAAGCGCCAATTGAGCGGGCGTGCATCCCTTTTGTTGCGCGATCAATTCTACCTTTTTTACCAGTTCAAGATTTTTATTAAAATTGCCACCACTAAATCTCGGTGAAGATTTTCTAAAATCATCATCATCAAAATCTTCTACTTTTTTTATTTGGCCTGTCAGGAAGCCTCGCCCCAATGGGCTATAAGCGACAAAAGCGATTCCCAATTCTTTGCAAACAGACAAAACTTCGTCTTCGGGATCGCGGCTCCATAAGCTATATTCAGATTGCAACGCCGTAACCGGATGCACGGAATTGGCTTTGCGAAGTGTTTCCCCATTTACCTCGCTCAAACCGATCGCCCTTATCTTTCCTTCTTTCACAAGGTCTGCCATTGCGCCCACGGTTTCCTCAATCGGCGTATCAGGATCTTTTCTATGCTGATAATAAAGATCGATGATTTCTACATTAAGCCTTTTCAGACTCGCTTCACACGAGCTTTTTACATATGCCGGTTTCCCGTTCACGCCTCTCGCCGAAGGATTATCGGGATCCCGTACAATGCCAAATTTTGTCGCCAGCGTTATTTCCTTCCTGAAAGGCTGGATGGCTTTTCCGACCAAAACTTCGTTGGTAAACGGTCCGTAAATATTTGCGGTATCGAAAAAAGTGACACCAAGTTCATGCGCCCGTTGAATGGTTTTGATAGATTCAGCATCGTTTTTTTGGCCATAAAATTCGCTCATCCCCATGCATCCCAAGCCTATTTCGGAGGCCGATAATCCCTGGCTTCCTAATGATTTTACTTTCATAATGATAAATTATAAATGAAAAAATAGATAAATGATCCAACTGAAAACAATCCGACAATCTCCGGACAAAAATTTGCCTGCTACTTATTTTTCAATAAATATTATGCCAGACGGCACCTTCGTCAATAGTGTTATGTGGGATAATTTGGCCGTATAAATGAATAGCCAGAAGAATTTACGCTACAACACTTTTAATCGTTAACTGAAATTTTGTATTCAGAAGCACTTCGAAATTATGCTCTGCGAGAATTTGCCGGGCGCCTTCATCTTCCATAATTACCTGAGCAAGGTGCATAGCCAATGGAGATCCGCTTATCACGTTTCCAACTTTACCATCTGTAAATTCAATATTAAATTTATATCCAGCTTTTCGTCCGGTTCCGGCTCTTTCAAAATCAACCCTGTTAAGGCTTAAGACCTGTTCTTCAGCGACAGATTTTTTCAAAAGAATCTTGATAATAGGCAGATATTTTTTCCAGATATGGTTATACATGTAAGAAATTAATTATTAAACAATTTTTTTGCTGCCGGAAGGCGGGCACCGGAAATAAATAACCGGTAAAAAGTGTGAATATACGTCAACAATATTTTATAAAATTAGAGTAATTTTCTTATTAGGATAAAAATAATAGTTTAAGGACTTTCAAATTGCTGATTAAGCTGAGAAAAAATGACCTTATTCCGATAAAAATAACCCCCATTTTAAGATGGGGGAAATCCTGATTAAAAAACTACACACACTTATTTTGACGTTGCCTAATTAAGATAGAAGGGGAAGTAATATTAATCATATTTTGTCAAAAGAAATCTTCTTTAAACGAAAGCAAAGCCAACTATTTAGCAATCGGCGCAAAATTCAAGGTAAACGGCAAAACGACTTGTGGATAAAATGATCGATAATAAATGATTTCCTTGACTGGCGCTTTCAATTTCGCAATTTGCATTTGGTTTCCTCTTTCGATTTGATATATTTTGATTTCATTTGTTGACAAAACAACCCATAAAATAACAATTTTATAAATTAATAGTTCTTCTACATTAGTATTCATTAAATTTGTTGCTATCAACATTTTAAAACGGAATGGCATTTATCGATATTAAACTTCCTCCTTACTTGTCGAGGGCATTGAACATTCCTGCGAGTTCGCCAAAGCGTCAACAGCTTAAAGTTTTAAAAAAATTACTAAAGAAAGCCCGGTTCACTGAATTCGGACAAAAATATTTATTCGATAAAATTTTATTAAGCCGCCACACCGGCAAAAATTTTCAGCGGGTTGTCCCAACGTTTGATTATGACAAGATATTTGGGGAATGGTGGTTTAGAGCACTTGATGGGAAACCCGATATCTGCTGGCCGGGCATCATTAAATTTTTCGCGTTGAGCAGCGGCACAAGCGAATCTTCCAGCAAATACATTCCGATTACAAAAGAACTGATCAGGGCCAATACGCTCACCAGCTTCCGGCAATTGATCAGCCTGGCCTCGTATAATAATGTACCAAAAAAATATGTCGGAAAGGGCTGGCTGATGCTTGGCGGAAGTACGCACTTGCAAAAAACAGCAACCTATTATGCCGGTGATCTTAGCGGTATCCAGGCAAAAAATATCCCTTTTTGGTTCCAGGGAATGTACAAACCGGGCAAGAAAATTGCAAAAGAACAGGACTGGTCGAAAAAGTTAGATGAAATAGTGGAGCGGGCGCCGGAGTGGGATATTGCGTTTTTGGTGGGAGTGCCTGCGTGGGTGCAACTCTGTATGGAAAAAGTAATTGAGCGTTATGAGCTGAACAATATTCATGAGATATGGCCTAACCTCGCTTTTTATGTTCATGGCGGTGTAGCATTGGAACCGTACAAAAAAGGATTTAATAAATTACTGGGCAAACCTGTTACTTATATAGAAACCTATTTGGCGAGCGAAGGATTTCTTGCCTTCCAAAACCGGCAAAATGCCAAAGGAATGAAGCTGGCGCTCAACAACAACATATTTTTCGAATTTGTTCCTTTCGATCATAATAATTTTGATATCGATGGCAATATGGTGGCCAACCCCCAGGCATTGATGATCCACGAGGTGGAACAAAACAAGAATTATGCGATTTTGATCAGTACCAATGCCGGCACCTGGCGTTACCTGATCGGCGACACTATTCAGTTTGTAGACCTGGAAAAAAGTGAGATTATTATCACCGGACGCACAAGGCACTTTCTCAGCCTTGTTGGCGAACATCTTAGTGTAGATAATATGAATAAAGCGATCAACCTCGTAAGCGAGGAGCTGAATATATCAATCAGAGAATTTACAGTTGCAGGCGTGCCCTATGGCAATTTTTTTGCGCATCATTGGTTTATCGCCACGGATGACCTGGTGAATTCGGAAACCCTCAAGATAATGATCGACCAGAAGTTAAAGGAGCTAAACGATGACTATGAAGTAGAACGAAATCATGCGTTGAAAGAAATTTTTGTTGACGTAATGAAAGAGGACATCTTTATGAATTTTATGAGATCAAAGGGAAAAGTCGGTGGCCAACATAAATTCCCAAGAGTATTAAAGGGAAAAATGCTCGAAGACTGGCAAAAATTTTTGAAAGGAGAGAAGGCCTGATCCATATTATTGTTTTTATAACCATTGCGTTACCTTTTTTATTGTAGTTTTATCGCTCCTCAATTCATTGTAAACTTAAACTGATATTTTTTAATGATTGATGCTTTAGAAGCAATACTCAAAGGCCTTGCAATGGGATTATTACTGGCGCTCTCCGTTGGCCCGGTTATATTTACTATCGTCAAACAAAGCATCAACAATGGCAGGTCCGGGGGCTTCAGCTTCGTAATAGGGGTTTGGGTCAGCGATTTCTTGTTGGTAATTTTAAGCAATGCATTTTCAGAAATGGTAACGCGTCTTCTGGATTTCAAAATGCAGATTGGCATAATAGGCAGCGCATTCCTGATCGGTATGGGGCTTTATTATCTTTTATTTAAAAAAGTGCACATTCACCCCGAAGACATTTCCATGCCGCCACTGAAAGGAAGCGACCATGCAAAAATTGCGTTGCAGGGATTTTTATTAAACACGTTAAATCCTGCCGTAATGGCCTTTTGGCTAACCGCTGCCACCGCTATTGCTGTTACCCATTCTGTTCGTGACCGCATTATTATTTTTACCACAGCACTAATTCTTAATATGACTGCCGATGTGGTCAAAGTAACGCTGGCGGGCAAACTTCGAAAAAAATTGACCATCAAAAATATCAGGCTGATCAATAAGATCTCAGGATTAATTTTGCTCATCTTTGGCGCAGTGCTTCTTTTAGGAGTTGTCTTTTTTGTAAAAAAATCATGATAATGAGAACTCTTGGTATTTTTTTCCTGGCAATTTTTTTCTCCTCAGCTTGCGTGGCGCAATCGGATATTCTTATTTTGAAAAAAAACCGGAAGACCATTCATACCTTTTTTCCGGGAAGCGAGATGAAATTTTCAACAGGTTACAGGTATTTTTACGGCGATATTTATGTTACCTCTATACAAAGAGATTCTGTCTTTTTAATTCAATATGATATAAGACAAGTTCCGACAAACCTTGGCGTATACGTTCTGGATACTGTTGCCCGTTACAATTTTGGCATCAACTATAAAGACATAACAGGTTTTGGAAAAACAAATAAAAAATTTGACTGGAGCGCCTCCGGAGGCGCTTTGTTTGGAGGTGGCATTCTTGTATCTACGGTTGGACTTGGCACCTGGATCTTCACCAAACCCAATACGCGTTATCATGCCAGTACCGGCCTCATTGTCGGCTCGGCGGCCCTTGCAGGAGTTGGATATTTATTGTTGAAATCACACAATAAAGAAATGAAACTGGGCAAAAAATATTCATTGACTTACCTTAAAGTAAAATAGCAAAATTCCTGTTGAGCACATCATACTTTAGAAGAAAAGGCTTGTTTAGACGGCTCGCGCGAACTATTTTGAAAGCGTTGCTTTACGGATTTCTTCTTTCAATTTTCTATATCATTATTTGCAAATGGGTAAATCCCCCGATTACGATCACACAAGCGGTGAGCCTTTTTAGTGGCAACGGACTACACAGAGACTATGTCGGCATGAACGACATCAGTCCCAATGCAAAACTTGCCGTCTTGTGTGGAGAAGATCAACTATTTCCAGATCACAATGGCTTCGATTTTAAGAGCATTCAGAAAGCCATGAAGCATAATCAGAAAAGCAAATCCCTGCGCGGTGCGAGCACCATTAGTCAGCAGGTTGCCAAGAATGTTTTCCTCTGGCAACATGGCGGCTGGATGAGAAAAGGGCTGGAGGTATATTTTACTTTTATGATTGAAAAAATATGGGGCAAAAAAAGAATCCTTGAAATGTATTTGAATGTGGCCGAAATGGGCAAAGGAGTTTTTGGTATTGAAGCGGCTGCGCAGCACTATTTTAAAAAACCGGCAAAAGATTTGAGCAAAAAAGAAGCCGCCATGATCGCGTCCTGCCTGCCCAATCCCATATTATTCACCATCCAGCCAATCTCCAAACGAGTGGCCTTTCGCTATCCATGGATCATGCGGCAGATGAATAATTTACAGGTGGATCCGGATATTCAGGAATTGTTGAAATAAATATCAATCCATTAATTCATCAGAATTATTTCGCTTCAGGGAAATGAAAAAACTACTTTTTTACTTTTCACGACTCAATGATCAAGGCATTTAGATTTCCTAGAAATCTGTTGGACGAAACAAACCAAAAAGTAGATTTGTGATTTCTATTACCCGGCTTTTTTCAGTTTTTAAATAAATGAAGGGGATCTCTATTGAATGCGTTTTTTCCAATGTAAAGAGATTAAATAATATGACTAATTCCATGTGTAGGTTGCCACAGCACCCGCAGGCAATGTCGTGGTAACCCATTTTGTAGAAAAACGAATATTAAAAGTTGCGTCTGCCGGGCCATCATTTTCCATGATCAATACTTTTTTTCCGGCCGGTGTTTTAAACGCCACGCTTTGCAAATCACCGGAGCTGCTGCTGCCAATCCGCACAGAACCAGCGGGAACAAATTTAGAAGCATGAGCGATAATATAATATCCAACATTTCTTGTAATGGAGGCGCCGCCAATAGTGAGCGCGCCTTTGCACTGTGTGCATCCACCGGGCGTATGGGGATTAAAAGTTGGATCATTGGCCAGGTTCCATTCGAGCGCAGTCCGGCTCCAGTTGCGCATCGAGCCAATGATCACATTTTTTACATGCCATTTCAGGTCACCGCCAAAATTCCCTTCAGAAGAAGTCCATTGCTCGGTGAAATAAACATTCTTGTCAGGAAATGCACTGTGAACCTGCGACAACGCGGACGATATCGCCGGCGTATAAATGAAAGGCAGAACCATCCACAAATTTGCGTGCGTCAGCATCGTTCAGTATTGCCAACGGATATTCTGGCTTGTCACAATTGTGATCGTAGAGAATGATTTTTGTGTTGATCCCCGCTGCCTGAAACGCCGGACCAAGGCTGCTTTTGATAAAACTAGCCTGCTCCGTAGCTTCCATCTGAAGACTTGGATTATTAGCGGGATTCAGCGGTTCATTCTGCGGAGTGATGGCGTCAATCGTAATTCCTTCCGCTTTCATCTGCTGAATATATTTTACGAAGTATTGCGCATAAACATCATAATACTGTGGCAACAAAGTTCCGCCAATTGAGCTGCCGTTGCTCTTTCATCCATACTGGTGGGCTCCAGGGCGATCCCAATATTTTAATCGTTGGATTGATTGCGAAAATTTCTTTCAATAGAGGAATCAGGTTTGCCCTGTCGGATCGAGCGAAAAATGGTCAAGCTTTACATCAGTCTGTCCGGCCGGCATATCATCATAACTAAACACAGAAGCATCGAGATCCGAAGCGCCGATGCTGACGCGCAGATAACTAATGCTGATCGAATTGGCCTCAGTTCCAAAAAGTTCTTTCAGCAATGCGGCTTTATCAGTGGCGTTTAATTTATTTATAACATAAGCGCTACCGCCGGTCAGTGTAAATCCAAATCCATCAACCGTTTGAAATGCCTGCGTTGTATCAACATTTACAAATGAATAATTGATTTGCTACCGTACCGAAAGAAAGAACCGTAGATTGTTTTTGCAACAAGTACTGTCTGGTCACCTTTTGTCAGCCAAAAATCCACATCGTTAGTTCCGACAACGGGCGGCGTTGGAGGAGTTGGTGTCGCAGGAGACGTCACCTGGCCGGAGTTAGATGTTTTGCCGCACGCAAATGCAATCGCTAATACCCCGGCAAAAAACAGGCTGAAAATCAGAATTCGCTTCGCCATAATATCGTTTTTAGAAAGATGAATCGAAATGGGTTTGACTTTTTGAAATCAAAAAATGGAAACAAGAATTTCTACTTTTTCGTTTATGAGGAATTGTTTATACAAAGACCTTTTTAAAGGTAAGTAATCTCAAAGAAGCGGGACTGCTTTTAGTTCCACGAACACGTTTCAAAATTGTCATTTCTTTGTTGTTGACCCGGGATGTTATTTTATTAAATATGGCGCTATTATTTTTTGCCAGATCTTATATCCTTTGGCATTCATATGAAGATTATCCTGGATGAAAATATCTTTCATAGGTTTTCCATCAGCACCTAGCATTGCATCATAAATATTTATAAAAGAAGCGTTCTTCTTTTTCTGTAAAAAGTTTTTGATCAGCAAATTCCCTTCTACATATTTGGGCATCAGATGTTCCCGGCTGGGACTCGGCTTCATTGAGACAAAATCAATCGGCACATCCGGAAGTTTTTTTCTGATCATTCCAAACAATATTTTAAAACGCGCAAAAACGGTTTGTGCGGTCACCGTATCTGACGCAGCAAGATCATTTTCTCCGCAATAGATTAGGATTTGCTTAGGCTGATAAGGAAAAATAATTTCATCGGCATAGCGAATCACGTCGGGAAGCGAGGAGCCGCCAAACCCGCGGTTAATAATTGGGTAGCCGGGAAAATAATCCTGCACATCGGTCCATTTTGTAAAAGAAGAACTACCCACAAACAAAATTTCATTTGACGGCGGAAAACGAATGCTGTCCTGCTTTTCAAATGACTTTATGTCTGAATAAAAAGGCGGATGCTGCTGTGCGTATGTTCCGGAAAAGGTGACAAGAAAAAGCAGGAGCAAATAAAAATATTTCATCAATTTATTCATGTTGGTGCTTTTTAAATAGTAAAAACTAATTGCAATTTATTCAATCTACTTTTACAACCTCTGTTCTTTTAAAAGCCGTTTCATTAAAAGCCCGATCGAAAAATAATAGATTTATTTCCATTCAATGAACGAAAATGCTTGCTTGAGATGAAAATTAACTAATCGCCCCAACAACTCTTGATCTATTCTTTGCGTAAACGCTTATATATCCTGATAGCAATCAATAATGTTACAGCAAATGCCACTAATACGCCTACGGCCCAAACAACACTGAGTAATTGCTTGACAACCGCGAGCATCACAATGGCTACGAGGAAAATAGTGGCCACTTCATTCCATATCCTCAACTTTTGGGAAGACCATTTAAAGACACCTTTCTGTTGTTGGAGAAAAATAAAATGAATAACCAGGTGATAGGCAAATAAGCCCGCAACAAAAAATATTTTGATCAAAAGCCACATTGGAATACTTCCGTACAGAATGCCCATCCACACGCCGAAGATTAAAGTGAGAATGGCTGATGGCCAGGTGATTCCATACCACAGTCGCTTTTGCATAATACCATATTGCCTCATCAGAATGGACTTTTCCGGTTCGGCTTTACCGTTGGCTTCCGCGTTGTACACAAAAAGCCGCACGATATAAAACAACCCGCTGAACCAGGTTACAACAAAAATGATGTGCAAAGCCTTAATGTAGAAATACATGTTTTAGTGAATTCGTGAATGGTGAAGCGTGAATAGTGAAGCGTGAATGGCGAATTCGTGAATGGCGCTTCACGATTGACGATTGACGCTTCACGATTGATCATTGTCGCTTGTCACCTCACGTTTTCATTGTTGCATTAATCATAGCCGTCAGCATTTTGAAACATCTTATCATCTGCTCACCTAACGTCTCCAATTTGATATCACCTAAATAATTTAAATCGCGGGCAATGTCAAATGCGGCATCTATTTCAATAATTGAACCTCTTGAAATTTCATAATATCTTTTCCTTTCAACTTCAGATTTTCTGGAAGATCCTTCTGCAATATTAAGATGTACAGATAAAGCTGCTCTGCGCACTTTGGTCAGTTTATAACATTCCGTAACAAGCAACCTTGAAGCACTGTACAAATCAGGTTTTTGATGATTTAAATTTAAAAACATAAACTCCTATTTTTAGAGAAATATCGTGTGAATGGTCAATATAGTGAGCAGCTCAACTATCAATTGTTGCCGTCATCAAATTTAAGTTGAAAAAACTTATTCCGGAATAAGGATCGCCCCCGATTCACGATTCACCATTCACCATTCCCGCGATCGCTTTTATCCACAGAGGATGCGTATTCAGACACGGGATCATCGTAAATGCTTCTCCTCCTGCTTCCATAAATATTTCTTTTCCCCTCATTTCTATTTCTTCCAAAGTTTCAAGGCAATCGCTTACGAATGCCGGGCAAATGATCAGCAATTTTTTTATTCCTTCTTTTGGCAATTCCTGGAGCCTGATGTCGGTGAATGGAGTGAGCCATCCTTTGCCCAGGCGCGATTGAAAGGAAATGCTGTATTTGTCTGTTGGCACCTGTAGCTTTTCCATCACCAGTCGGGTGGTCGTTCTTACCTGATGGCGGTAACAAAAAGCATGCGCCGGCGAAGGCACTTCGCAGCAATTCTCACTCTGCAAACAATGGCATCCGGTAACATCGCTTTTCCTGATGTGGCGTCCCGGAACGCCGTGATAGCTAAACAATAGCTGGTCATAAGGCTGATCAAGATAGGGCCGCATATTTTCTGCAAGCGCTTCCAAATAATGAGGTTCATTATAAAATGGCTCAATAAAGTTTAACCGGAACGGATAATTATTTCTCTTATGAAATTCTTTCACATGTTCGACTGCCGTCTCAAAGCTTGACATGGCGTAATGCGGGTAAAGTGGCAGCACCACAACTTCTTCAATTAAGGGATCTCTTTTCAACAATGCGGCAAAAGCAGCGGCGGGAGTCGGATTTCCGTATCTCATAGAAATTTCAACAGGTTCTTCCACTACTTTCTGAAGGGCATCCCGCAATTGCTTAGTATAAACAATTAAGGGTGAGCCTTCTTTGATCCAGATTTTTTTGTATGCTTCTGCGGATTTAGGCGCACGAAAAGGAACGATGATCCCTTTGACCAACAACGCCCGCGTGAGCCAGGGTTTATCGATCACTCGCTCATCCATTAAAAACTCGTCCAGGTACTTTCTCACATCAGCCACCTCAGTTGAGTCCGGAGAACCAAGATTAATCAATAAAATCCCTTTGTGCTTTTTCAATTCCATATGGCTGATTATAAGGTTTTGGCAAATGTAAGGCCGATAAAAATAAAATGTCATTTGTTTTCAATGGCATTGTCATATAGTGATATTGGCGTAATTAAAATAACTTTAATGACGAAACAATGACTGTTTGAAGGCTTTTAAAAAATATTTTTGCCCGCATTCAATGAGTGTTTTATCGACGACATACCATAGTTCATTAAACAATTTTTGTATAGCTGGCATTAATTACCGCAAAAGTGATATGACTATCCGCGGAAAGTTCTCGCTATCATCTCAGCAGTCGCTACAACTGCTGCAGGAAGCGTTTGCCCAAAAACTCGGGGGATGCCTCGTGCTTTCTACCTGCAACCGCTCAGAAGTTTACGGGCTTTGTAATGATCCTCACGAACTTGTGGAATTATTTTGTCGCAATACCAATACAGCAGAAGCCGATTTTTTAGCCCACAATTATATTTACCATGGACTTGATGCCATCAGGCATTTGTTCAAGGTAGCTTCCGGGCTTGACTCGCAGATTGTAGGCGACTACGAGATATTGTCGCAGTTAAAACAAGCGATCCAGGTCTCGCGTGAGGTAGGGTGCATGAATAGTTTTATGGAAAGGGCTATCAACTATTCTCTGCAGGTTTCTAAAGAAATTAAGACAAAAACAAAATTAAGCACCGGAACAGTTTCTGTTTCCTATGCCGCTATTGAGATCATAAAGGAACGGGTTCATCAAATCGCCGGAAAAAATATTCTTCTGATAGGCACGGGAAAATTTGGAAATCACATTGCCAAAAATCTACAAAATTACTTACCAGGAGCGCGCATTTCGTTTACGAACCGTACCAATGCAAAGGCATCTGAGCTGGCAAAGTTTTATGATGCGCATTTTGTTCCTTACCAGGATCTTGCCTCAGCCTGCGATGAAGCGGATATTATTATCACCAGTTCTGCAGCAAGGCCTTATACGGTTGTTCCGAAATTTTTCAAATCACTGAAACCGCGGCTCATTTTGGATCTGTCGGTTCCGCAAAATGTGGATCCTGCCGTTAATGATTTGCCGGAGATCACCGTGCTGAACGTAGATGAAGTTTCTTCTATTCTTGATAGAACGATTTCTAAAAGAAAGGCAGAAATTCCCAAGGCCATGAAGATAATTGATGACACCATCGATAGTCTTGAAGAATGGCATAAGTACCAGGCCAATAATTCATCCATCAACCAGGTGAAGAGCCAGCTTTATAAGATAAACGAACTCTATTTTCACGACCACAATAACCAGGAGCAAATCCACAAGGCCGTCTCTGCTTTGGCCATCGAATTGAAACATAAAAATAACAAAGGGTGCCAATGCATAAATGCCTTAAATGGCTACCTTCAAGGCAATTATGAAACGAGTTAAGATCGGCACCCGGGAAAGCCAGCTGGCAACCTGGCAGGCCACACAGGTACAATTACTACTCAAAAAAAATAATGTTGAATCAGAATTGGTCTTCATCAAAAGCGAAGGCGATATAGATACGATAACCCCATTATATGAATTGGGCGTGCAGGGCATTTTTACTCGCGCTCTTGATGCCGCATTATTAAATAAGAAAATAGATATCGCGGTGCATTCAATGAAAGATGTTCCGACGAGGCTCGCTAAAGGAATTCGCCAGGCGGCCGTTTTAAAGAGAGCCTCTTTCCAGGATATTCTGGTTTTCAAAGGAGACCGGTCGAAAATCTACAATGACCTGGGTTTTGTGAATGGGGAATGGGCAATCGTCAATCGTCAATCGTCAATGAAGAATAGCGTAGATATTCCCGATTCACCATTAACGCTTCCCGATTCACGATTGACTATCGCAACAAGCAGCGTTCGTCGTAAGGCGCAATGGCTGCACCGATATCCGAATCATAATCTTGAAAATTTGCGCGGCAATTTAAATACGCGATTAAGAAAGATCGACGAGAATCACTGGCATGGCGCCATCTTTGCCGCCGCAGGGCTCGAGCGCATTCAACTGCGTCCGGAAAATTCTATTACGCTGGATTGGATGCTACCCGCACCAGCCCAGGGAGCCATCACCATTTCCTGCCGGGAAGATGACGATGCTGCATTTGATGCCTGTCATCTATTAAATGACGAGTCGACGGATGTGTGCACAAAAATAGAACGCGATTTTCTTAGAACACTTTTAGGCGGCTGCTCCACACCAATCGGAGCGCTGGCCGTAATTGCCTCGGATAAAATTATTTTCAAAGGAAATATCTGCAGCCCTGATGGGCAAAAAGTAATCAGCATTGAGAAAGAATTTTCACTACAAGATAGCGGCGAATGGGGCGTTTTAGCTGGTACCGAATTATTGGAAAATGAAGAGACGGAACAAATTATCTATGGAATTCAACATGCAAAAAAATAAGACCCTCATATTATCTACAAAAAATATCAGCGATTCTCTCGTCGCTACAGCCTCTTTGTATGATGTTGAAATTGACCAGGTCTCATTTATTGCCACGCATGAGATCATTGAACCAATCATTGAAAAAAGGATTCAGGCAATCAGCCAGGAAAGCCATTTTGTAGTTTTTACGAGTTCGAATGCTGTAAACGCAGTAAGTAAAATGGTGAAAGAAAAACCGGCGTGGAAAATATATTGCATAGGACCCAAAACTCAAATGCTGGTGGCCGAAGCCTTTGGCGCAGAATCTATTTTAGAAACCGGCAAGAATGCACAAGAACTTTGTGAAAAAATAATGAGTAATTCTTCCATAAAAAAAATGATCTTTTTTTCCGGAAACCAACGCCGGGATGAACTTCCGGAGAAATTAACTGAACATGGAATTGAGCTTGAAGAATTAGTAGTTTATGAAACAATCGAAACGCCGACATCCGTTTCCAAAAACTATGATGGCATATTATTTTTTAGCCCCAGCGCTGTCAGAAGTTTTTTTTCAAAAAATAAAATCAACAGTGAAGCTGCGCTCTTTGCCATCGGTAATACTACTATGGATGAGATAAAACTTTTCACTAATCAGACTGTAAACACACCTGAAATTCCTTCTGCGGAAAAAATGGTTTGCGCGGCCATACAACACTTTAGCAAAATCAAAATATCTTAAATGCAACAATTAAAGAACGACTTATTATTGAGAGCCCTTAGACAGGAAAAAGTAGAAAGACCGCCAGTTTGGATGATGCGTCAGGCGGGAAGATATCTTCCGGATTACATGAAATTAAGAGCCAAATATGATTTTTTTACACGGGTACAAACTCCGGAGCTTGCGACAGAAATTACATTGCAGCCAGTAGAACAGGTAGGCGTAGACGCAGCAATTATTTTTTCAGATATTTTAGTAATCCCGCAGGCGATGGGTATTGAAGTTTTGATGGAAGAAGGAAAAGGCCCTTCATTGCCCAATGTAATTAAAAATCAAAAAGATATCGAAGCTTTAATAACTGACGGCGTTGAAGATAAATTAAGTTATGTGACCAAAGCATTAACGCTCACCAAAAAGGAATTGAATGGTCGTGTACCGCTGATTGGTTTTGCCGGCGCGCCTTTTACTATTCTATGTTATATGATCGAGGGAAAAGGAAGTAAAACGTGGGAAAAAGCAAAACAATTTTGTTTCACACAACCTGAATTAGCCCATCAGTTATTGCAAAAAATCACAACGATAACGATAAATTACTTGAAAGCCCAGGCAAAGGCCGGAGCTGATGTGTTGCAGGTTTTTGATAGCTGGAGCGGCTCTTTAAGCCCGGCCGATTTCAAACTTTTCGCACAGCCCTATTTATTACAAATCGCGGATGCGATCAAAGAGGACGCACCTGTAATTTTGTTTCCAAAAGGCAGTTGGTATGCGCTAAAAGAACTTGGCGAAAGTAGTGCCTCCGGAGTTGGAATTGACTGGTGTATTTCCCCGGCAATGGCAAGAGAATTGGCTGGCAATAAAATAACCTTACAGGGAAATTTTGATCCGGCAAAATTACTGTTACCCGTTCCGGAAATCAAAAAAGCCGTGCATAAAATGATTGATGAATTCGGCGTTCAAAATTACATTGCCAATCTTGGGCATGGCATCACTCCAAACATTCCGGTGGATCATGCAAAGGCCTTTGTTGAAGCGGTTAAGGAATATGGAGCGTGATTGATGAAAAATGAATGGTGAATGAATTAATTTTTTTAAATGAGCATAAAAGAAGATTGGATCTTATTTATAGAAGGCCTTCAAAACCTTATGTGTAGCTCGATTGAGGCCGCAGATGGCAAAGCTGTATTCATAGAAGATCAATGGAAGCGGGCGGAAGGTGGTGGTGGCAAAACAAGGGTTATTTCTAATGGAAATGTTTTTGAAAAAGGTGGCGTAAACACGTCCATTGTTTTTGGGGAAGTGTTCCAGTGCAATGAAGACGCAATTGAAAATTGATGGGGCAAAATGGTTTGCCTGTGGCCTAAGCTTAGTGTTACATCCCGTAAATCCTTTTGTGCCAACGGTGCATTGCAATTACAGGATGTTTGAATTATATAACGAAAAGGATGAAGTAATTGACAGGTGGTTTGGCGGCGGCACCGATCTAACGCCCTATTATTTGTCGCAGGAAGACGCGATTCATTTTCATCGGGTTTATAAAAATGTATGTGATGAATTTGATCCCGGCTTTTATCCGGCATTTAAAAAAGATTGCGATAATTATTTTGTAAACGCTCATAGAAATAATGAGCGCAGAGGAATAGGTGGAATCTTTTATGATTACCAAAGAGCGGGGGAAAATAAAGATGTGAATTTTTGGGTAAATTTTGGTAAGGCGTGCGGCAATGCTTTTATCCCTTCCTACGTTCCGTTGGTTGAGAAAAGCAAAAATGTAGTTTTTAATGATTCGCAAAAACACTGGCAGGAAATAAGAAGAGGCCGGTATATTGAATTTAACCTGATCCATGACCGGGGTACTTTATTTGGATTAAAAACAAACGGACGAACAGAAAGTATTTTAATGAGTCTTCCGCCAACGGCAAGATTTGAATATAATTATCAGCCACTGCCAGGTTCTGAGGAAGATAAGCTGTGGCAGGCATGCTTACATCCGGTGGACTGGATCTAAAGAGAGGACTTAAACAAGGAAGAAAACGTTTAAATTAAAGTAAATTTGAAAAAAATTTTTGTATGAATATTACAGAAAAAAAAGAGGTTTTATTGGATATTGTAAAAGAGGCAGATGAAAAACTCACCCGGTTATTAATCGCATTGGCAGACGAATATAATTCTTCTGAAGAATACACAAATGAAGAAATGGAAGGGTTTTATAAGGTGAGGGATGAATTTATAAAACATCCTGAAACAGGCCGCACAGTAGAAGAAGCCCACCATTTGATCAGGAATAATAAAAGGAAATGAATTTTAAGTTAAGTATTTCACCCACAGCCTTTTCTGAAACAAATGACGCATATATCTATTATACAAACATTTCGGAAGCATTAGGAGAAAGATTTCTGAAATCCTTGGAAGCCAGTTACGACAAATTATCCCGGACACCAAAGTACTACAGTTACATCAATGAGTTCAAAGACTTGAGAGATACAAAACTCAAAGATTTTCCTTACGTAGTTATTTTTCAAATAATAGACAATCGTGTTCTTGTTTTAAGAGTTTTTAATACAAATCGAAACCCGGTGTCACCAAAAAATTTATAACCAATGATCCAAATCCATCGCAGCAGAATACTCCGCCAATCTCCCGCAATCAGGAGCCTTGTTGCAGAAACTACGCTCACATCAAATGATTTCATCGCGCCGCTTTTTATTGATGAAGGTAAAAATGTTGTCTATGAAATTCCTTCAATGCCGGGCTATTACCGTCGGTCAATTGATGAAACTATTCTGGAAATAAAAGAACTGTGGGATCTTGGTATCAAAAGCGTTTTGTTATTTATAAAAGCGGCTGACGAATTAAAAGATAATACAGGAAAAGAATCCTGGAACCCCGACGGGCTCATGCAGCGAAGCATCAGGGAAATAAAAAATGCACTCCCGGAAATGTTGATCATGACTGACGTTGCGCTCGATCCTTATTCTTCTTACGGTCATGACGGCATTGTAGAAAATGGAGAAATAGTGAATGATCCAACGGTGGACGCTTTGGTAAAAATGAGCTTAAGCCACGCAAAGGCGGGCGCAGATTTTGTTGCACCCAGCGATATGATGGATGGCCGCATCGGTGCGATCCGTGAGGCATTGGAAGAAAATAATTTTACCCGCACCGGGATCATGGCGTATAGTGCGAAATATGCTTCGTGCTTTTATGGACCGTTCCGCGATGCTTTAGATTCCGCGCCGGGATTTGGTGATAAGAAAACTTATCAGATGGATTATTCCAACCGGATTGAAGCCGTAAAGGAAGCCTTAATGGATGAAGATGAAGGAGCCGACATTGTGATGGTGAAACCCGCGATGGCTTATCTCGATATTATCCGGGAGGTTAAAAATAGTGTAACCATTCCCGTTAGTGCATATCACGTAAGCGGAGAATATGCCATGATAAAAGCCACCGCAAAAATGGGTTGGATTGATGAAAACAAAGCCATCTTAGAAAGTCTTTCTTCTATAAAAAGAGCCGGCGCTGATTTGATCGCTACCTATTTTGCAAAAGATGCAGCGAAATTGATCCGACGCTAATGTTTAAGATATAACTCTTGAAAGATCTGATGACAATTAGTTCGAAAGCCACCGCAAGTGATGATATTCTCATGAATATCTGACGCAGCGCCGTAGTTTTAATATTTTATAAAATTTATCTGATTTGAATATGCGGCAATATACTTCCAGCAAATCTTTATTCGAAAGAGCGCAACAATCCATTCCCGGCGGAGTTAATTCCCCCGTTCGCGCATTTAAAAATGTAGGCGGAACACCTGTATTTATAAAGTCTGCGAAGGGCGCTCATCTTTTTGACGAAGACGGAAATCAATATATTGACTATATCAACTCATGGGGCCCGATGATACTCGGACACGCTTATGAACCGGTTGTGAAAGCGATCCGGGAAAAAGCGACGCACTCGACTTCTTTTGGTGCGCCTACGCAATTAGAAATCGAGATGGCAGAGCTTATCAAAAGCATGGTGAAAAATGTTGACCTGGTTCGTATGGTGAGCAGCGGCACCGAAGCGTGCATGAGTGCTATCCGGCTCGCGCGTGGCTATACCGGAAAAAATAAATTTATCAAATTTGACGGCTGTTATCATGGACATGCGGATTGCTTTTTAGTCAATGCCGGAAGCGGTGTGGCTACCTTAAACATTCAAAATGTGCCTGGCGTTACAGCAGGAGTGGCCAACGATACACTCACCGCACCGTATAATAATTTGCCCGCTGTTGAAAAATTAATTGAGGAAAACCGGGGCGAAATTGCTGCCATCATCATTGAACCTGTTGTGGGAAATATGGGTTGCGTTCCTCCACAACCGGGTTTCCTGGAAGGTTTACGAAAAATATGCGATACGGAAAACATCCTTTTTATTTTTGATGAAGTGATGACAGGTTTTCGCTTAGCTCCCGGAGGCGCGCAGGAAAAATTAAATATAAATGCGGACCTGGTCACTTACGGAAAAGTGATTGGCGGTGGTTTACCAGTTGGCGCATTCGGGGGAAGAAGGGAAATCATGGAACACATTGCCCCTTTGGGAAATGTTTACCAGGCAGGCACGCTAAGCGGTAATCCAATCGCTATGATCGCAGGTTATACACTTCTCACAGAATTGAAAAACAATCCTTCTATCTATAAAGAACTGGATGAAAAAACGGAGGCGCTCGCAACCGGAATCGGAGATACTTTAAAACGCAAGCAAATTCCACATCGCATTAACCGGAACGGAAGTATGATGAGCCTTTTCTTTACGGCAGAACCCGTTATCGATTTTGCAGGAGCATCCAAATCTGACATTCCAATGTTCAATAAATTATTTCATCATTTATTGGATTCCGGAATTTACCTGCCTCCATCCGGCTTCGAGAGTTGGTTTATCAGTAACGCTCTTAGCAGCCAGGATATTGACCAGACAATTGCTGCATTTGAGGCTTTCAATTTTTGACAAAGTGCCGCTTTTATAAAGCTTTTATATAAAAATCATGTTGTATTCAACGCATGAAAACAAGCATGCCCCCACGGCCAGCGCGTTTTTTACAGCACAATCAATAAGATTTTCATTTTTGGTTCTTCAATAGAATTATCGTGATTTTTATTCTCGTCACTTCAATAGTGTTTGCTATTCCGCAAATTGAAGATTTCTACATTTTGGCTTATCAGGAACTTCCATTCATCAGAATTTCAGACCATTTGTAATTATTTTAAAAAAATATTTTCCGGTAAAAATTCAGGCGTAACCCTTATCGGCTCTGCATTCCAGGCTCACTATCCGGACCCAACCCTAACACACTACCATAAAAAAGCAGGTATTGTGTATTGCATAGTATTATAATTCACCTTATCTTTGTGTAAGAAAGCTGATCATAATATTACTTCAGTATTAAAACATGTAAAATGAATATTGATAACACAGCAAGCCAGATGCGAAAAGGGGTTTTGGAGTTTTGCATTTTGTCGATAATAAAATTGGGGGAAGCTTACCCGAGTGACATAATCGACATGATGAAGTCTGCCAATCTTCATATTCTGGAGGGTACTCTGTATCCACTGCTAACCCGATTAAAAAATGCCGAGTTTCTCACTTACCGCTGGGTTGAAAGCAACAGCGGCCCCCCACGCAAATATTTTTCCTTAACCGAAAAGGGCGCTGAATTTTATAAAGAGCTCGAGGCAACATGGCTGGAACTGGCAGGGGCGGTAGAAACGATTACAGGCAAAAAAGACATTAACCAATAACACAATCAACTACTAAACTGAATAAAAATGAAAAAAGTAATTAATATAAATTTCCAGGGTACGGTTGTACCAATCGAGGAAAGTTCTTATGAATTGCTGCAACAATATGTCGAAAGCCTGCGCCGCTATTTTGCCAATGAAGAAGGAAGAGATGAGATCATCAATGACATTGAAAGCCGCATCAGCGAATTGTTCCAGGATCGTTTGAAAAATGGATCTACCTGCATTACAGATGATGACGTAAATATCATTATCGGCAACATGGGAAGACCACAGGATTTTGAAGATGCTGAAAAAGGCGATCAACCTAATTCGGACGACAGCAAATCCGATAATACAAAGAAAGAAAAAGGGGATACCATTTTTAACGAAAACTGGAGTTGGAAAGGAAAACGCCTCTACCGGGATGACAACCATAAAATTTTGGGCGGCGTGTGTAGCGGTATTGCAGCCTATCTTGGAATCGATCCCGTGATTGTAAGGATTATATTCATTGTGTCAGGAATTGGCTTTCTTGCTTACATTCTCCTCTGGATATTCGTTCCGAGCAGTAATATGCTTGAAAATGGGGTGCGTAAAAGATTGTACCGCAATCCCGATGGCAAGATCATCGGAGGTGTGTGTAATGGAATGGGCAGCTATTTTAACATAAACCCATGGTTGCCGCGGTTCATCTTCCTGATTCCCTTTATTTCTTTCTTTTTCAGATGGGGGCATTTTGGGCCGCTGACATTTCCTAATTTCCTGAGCTTTTCATTTAGTCCGGGTACGTTCATCATTTACATCATTTTATGGCTGGTAATTCCGGAGGCCAATACTACTTCAGAAAAATTGGAGATGAAGGGTGAAAAAGTAGATCTGAATTCGATTAAAAATTCAGTGCTAAAAGAGATGAAGGAAGTAGGTGAGAGAGTTGGTAAATTCAGCGCACAAGCTGGAGAAATGGCCAAAGAACAAGGCCCCGTTATCGGGCAGGAAATTCACATGGCTGCAAAAAGATCGAGTGGTGTTTTGGGAAATATTATAACCACTCTGTTTAAAGTATTCATTTATTTCATTCTTGGCTGTATCGCTGTCGGATTAATTATTGCACTATTTACTGTTGCGATCGTAGCGATTGGTTTGTTCCCGTTGAAAAGCTTTGTATTGACCGATGGCACGCAGTCTTTACTTGCCTGGGGCACGCTGATTTTCTTTATCGGTGTACCGGTTATTGGAATCATCACTTTTATTATCAGGAGAATCGCCCGGGTGAAAAGCAGCAACAAACTCATGCGCTATTCTTTTATAGGCCTTTGGATACTGGGAATTATTTGCTTCGTTTCTTTGATAACATCAGTTGGGCGCGACTTTAAGAGTTTCAGCACTATGAGCCCTACTAACGTAATGTTGACAAATCCTAATGTAAGAAGCCTGGAAGTAATGCCGATCCAGAATAACGATTATTACAGAAGCAATAGTTGGTTTAAGCTGGAGCCTTTTGCAACATTTGGAATGGATGATGATACAGCTTTTATCAGTAATGTGAGGATCAAAATTGAAAAATCAAATACCGATAGCTTTCAGATAAGTGTGATCAAACTGGTAAATGGAAGAACCAGGAGATACGCGGATACGCTGGCATCGCTGATTAATTTTAATATTTCTCAAAATGATTCCATTTTAATGATGGATAAAGCCATCAGAATTAATACAACCGATAAATTCCGCAACCAGTTTGTAGAAGTAACTATAGCGGTACCCGTAGGCCATCGTATCAAAATAAATAAAAACTTTGGATACAGAAACCGCGTAAGATTTGCCGGATTCTGGAGTGAAAATGATTGGTATAACAGAGATTATGATGAAGATTATGATTTTAAAATCGGAGAGGAATATGTCATGAAAGAAGATGGGCTTTATACCTTAAACGGAATTCCTTCGAATAAAGAAAATGATTGGAATTCAGATCAGAACGATTATCAAAATGAGGTTTCCGGCGGAAACAACGACTCTCAATATCGCTATGATGGCACTAAGATCGATTCGTTGAAAGCTGCGCAGGATAAACAAATTCAAAAAATGCAGGCTTCGGTAGATTCACTTAAAGCCGCCCGCGAAAAAGAGGTTAACAGGATGAAAGATTCACTTCGCAAAGCAAAAGAGGAAATTGACCAAAAAATTCAAAATCTAAATAAAGGAACGGCATTATCCGGCGACGCTCCGGTAAGAACAACTAATGAAGATTATTCCTTCATAATGTATATATAAGCGCGCTTTTTTCTCAGTTGTAGTTTAAGTGGCTTCACACGATTTCGTGTGAGGCCTTTTTAGTGATAAAAATCATGCTTATTAAAAGGCTTCGCCCTGTGTTTTTCGCCTAAATTTGCAGCACTTTTAAAACAGAGCTTTATGAAGAATACTCCTTTTACAGCAAAACATATCGCGCTTGGCGCAAAAATGGCTGAATTTGCAGGATATAATATGCCCATTAGCTATACCGGAATTAATGACGAGCATGCAACAGTTAGGAATAATGCCGGTGTTTTCGATGTCAGCCACATGGGAGAATTTATTCTGAAAGGAGACAATGCGCTGGATCTCATTCAGCGGATCACGAGCAATGACGCATCCAAAATCACTAACGGAAAAGCGCAATATAGTTGCTTCACAAATGAAGAAGGCGGCATCATTGATGACCTTATTATCTATTGCATCGAAGAGAATAAAACTTATATGCTGGTGGTGAATGCGTCCAATATTGAAAAAGACTGGCGCTGGATCAAACACCACAATACCGAAAATGTAGAAATTCATAATATTTCTGAAAAGACGTGTCTCCTTGCCATCCAGGGACCAAATGCAACAAAGATTGTGCAGGCGCTGACAGATATTGACATCATGAATTTGAAATATTACACTTTTGTAAAAGGCAAATTCGCCGGTGTTGACAATGTATTGATCAGTGCGACAGGCTACACCGGATCCGGCGGCATAGAAATTTATTTTGAAGATAAAAACGATGACGCTACTATCATTTGGGATAAAATTTTTGAAGAAGGAACCCCGAAGGGAATGAAACCAATCGGGCTCGCAGCACGTGATACGCTCAGGCTCGAAATGGGTTATTGTCTTTATGGAAATGATATCGACGACACTACCTCACCTCTCGAATCAGGACTCGGCTGGATCACCAAATTCACCAAAGATTTTGTTGGGAAAGAGCAGATTGAAGCCTTAAAAGCGGAAGGAATTCAACGAAAGTTGGTAGGATTGGAAATGCTCGACAAAGGAGTTCCACGACATGGCTATGAAATAAAAGATCGCGAAGGCGTAACCATTGGCAAGGTCACCAGCGGCACTCAATCCCCCACACTTCAGAAACCAATTGCAATGGGATATGTAGAAATCTTCAATTCAAAAATCGATTCAATGGTTTATATTAAAGTAAGAGATAAACTGCTTTTGTCAAAAGTGGTCAAGATGCCCTTCGAATAAAATATTTTCCTGCATCGGCATTTTCTATAATCCCTTTTGAATTTTTTATATTGACAATATGAAATCAAAAAATAGCCTTCCTTTTCTTACAACAGTGCTTTCTCCATCGCTGTTAAATCTTTATGATATCAGTGATAGCATTGTTGTAATTATTGATGTATTAAGGGCAACTTCGACCATCGCCACCGCTTTGCATCACGGCGCAAAAGAAATCATTCCGGTAGACAGCGTTGCAGAATGCATCAAGCTGGGCCGGCAAATGGAAGTGATCACTGCGGGAGAAAGAGATGGCCAGATAGCGGAAGGTTTGCAATACGGAAATACGCCTTTTCAATATACAGAAGAATTTATCAAAGGAAAAACGCTCGTTCTCACTACTACCAATGGAACGCGACTTTTACACATGGCGCTTGCGGCCAATGCGAAAGGAATTATTACCGGCTCATTTTGTAATATTTCAGCAGTGTGCAATTATCTTTCTTCACAAAAAAAAGATGTAGTTCTGGCGTGCGCCGCGTGGAAAAACCGGGTGAATATTGAAGATTCTCTTTTTGCCGGAGCGGTCATCAACCGGATCAAAAGCAATTTCCGGGGCTTGTGCGATGCTTCGCAAATAGCAGAAACTTTGTTTGAGCAGGCCAGTGGAAATTTATTCGATTTTATGAAAGAAAAAAACGCCTCTCATTTTCACCGCCTGATGGGATTTGGCCTCGAGGAAGATATCCGCTATTGTCTTACTGAAGACAATGCCAACGTGTTGAGCGTTTATTCCAACGGAAGACTTATCGCTTCAAAATAATTCTTCAAAATATTCTTTTTCTATATTTTGGCTTATAAGGATTTCAAAACATCAGGTAACTCGCGAACTAAGCTACAAAAAGCCAAAAAAAACTTTAAAATTTGATTTAATATCAAATCAGTTCAAATTCTGTAACCAAGGGCTGCATATTTTCTTTACTTTTGCAAATTGCCTTGTTCGCATTGGAGAATGGGGCGAATTTGAATCAAAAACGTTTATTTTTTGGCACTACCCTATTTTATTAAATACGTTTATAATTCCGGCACAGATGAAGTAATACGCCGTGGAAAAAAAATATATTCATCCCGCTATGTAGAATTGGTTGAACACGATGAATTGATGCGCTCGGTATTTTTCAGGGTTCGCGATGACAGCTATTCAACGTTTTATAAAGTTACAGTCCAGAAATATGATGATCCGAAAACACTTTCTGTACGATGTTCCTGCCCTTATAACCTCACAGAACTTTGCCGGCATGAGGCAGCTGCTTTGATGCAGTTGCAGGATCTTGTTGATAAAAATCTGCTTAGCGCTGGCGGACCAGCTGTTTACAATCAAAAACACACCATTGTCAAAATAAAAAATATTGATCTCAGGATGATACGGATGTTGGCGGGCATGGAAAATTATGCCGCAGCTGAAGAAATTTTGAGAAAAAATAAATGCAATATCTTAAATGCGGCCAGTGAAAAAGTTGAGGCAGTCCTTGAGTATGACCACAACAAATTCCATTTGATCATACAAAAGAATGAAGAACGGAATTTTGATACTTCATGCAACTGTGACGAATCGGAACATCCGTTATGCAAACACAAAACTGCCTTATTTCTTCAATTGCTCAATAACTGGGGACCAAATTATTTTGACAGCATCAGGAATTGGGACAAAGAAAAAAACAAGCTGCTTGAAGGATATGGATATAGCCTGGAAGAAGACCTTACCGATAAATTTGAATTCATTTACAAAGAAGGAAAGCCCTATTTGAAAGTGCTCGATTCTTCCATTAAAAAAGTAGCGCCTGCAACTCCGGGTTTTAAAACAGAGACTGCTGAAAAGCCGGAAGAACTTGTTGCTGCGCCATCCTTTGCTCAAAAGGGAAAGCAGGTAGCGCTTGTGTTCAACGGCAATGAAAAATCTTTTCCATTTGTATCCGTTGATGTAGTGCAGGGAGATTATGATGAAGAAAATCAAAACTTTATCGGCCGTGTAGAAAAGCTGGATCTCACGAAGTTTATCAATACAGATTCATTTAGTGACAGAAGTAAGTTGCTCATTCAACAAGCGCGAAAGCTTCAGCAGTCGGAGATCAATAAATATTTAAACCGCAATTCCCCTTTTAGCGGATTCTGGGAAAATATTATTCATACCGAAAACGAAGAATTTCCGGAAGAAACTAAAATGTTAATCGCTGAATTTCTTCATCCGAAATTGAAACGAATATTCGAGGAAAATGAAGGAAAAACACATTTTTATTTGCCCGCCGGGAAAAAATTTACCACACAAAACCTTGAACCTCTCGAGCTTTCTTTAACGGTTCCTGAAATCGAATTTAACCTGTCCGCTTCGGCCAATGAAAAGCTGATGGAAAGCGTGGTCAAATTGCCGCTCGACCAGCCGGAATTATCCGATAATCAATGGGGCAGTAATTTGATGTTTTTATACGATCATTCGCTTTTTCTTTGGAAAAAATCGGAGGAAGTGCTGGTGGCAGAAAAATTCAGAAATACACTTCATATTCCTGATGCAGAATGGCCGTCACTTTTAAAAAGTATGGTGCTTCCTTTGTCAAATGAATATAAGGTCACTTTTAATGCCGGCCTGATAAAAGAAACCAAAGAAGGACATCCTGAAATTAGCGTCACGCTCATTGAGAAGGGGGATTATCTATTGTTTCAGCCCATATTTACCTATAAAGGATATAGTGTAAAAGCAAGTGACAAAGAAACGATCATCGTTCCCGACAATGATAAAATTTTATTGGTTCGGAGAAATAAAGTTGCTGAAGAAGAATTCATTTCGAAATTATCCAGCCTGCATTCCCAATTCGTAAATCAGCCCCAAACCAAAAGCCTTGTTTTAAAAGGCTCCGATGTTCTCAAAAACAATTGGTTCTTTTTGTTCGTGGATGCTATGAAGGAAATGAAAGTGCCGGTCTTTGGATTTGAGGCATTAAAAAACTTCCGTTTCAACACGGCAAAACCTTCTACCCAAATTCACCTAAGCAGCGGAATGGATTGGTTTGATGCCAAAGTGGAATTAACTTTTGGCGAACAAAGGATCGGCATCGCCGAAATTCAAAAAGCGCTTACGAATAAACAATCTTTCGTTCAGCTAAATGACGGCACGCTGGGAATTCTTCCCGAAGAATGGATCAAAAAATATGCGCTATTGTTCAAAGTCGGCGAAGGAAAAAATAATCAGCTGCGTCTTTCTAAATTCCATTTAAGCGTCATCGACGATTTGTATGAAAACCGTGATGAGACAGAGCTTTCCTTTGAGCTTGATCAAAAATATGAGCGTTTAAGAGCCTTCAAAAGCATTCCGGAAGTTCAGATACCGGACGAATTGCTGGGACGGCTTCGTCCTTACCAGCTTTCCGGATTTCATTGGCTGAATTATTTAAACACCGTTGGTTGGGGCGGTATTTTGGCAGATGATATGGGTTTGGGTAAAACCGTTCAAGCCCTTAGTATGCTGAGCCACTATAACAAAGAAGAAGGCGGATTAAAGGCGTTGGTGGTTTGCCCGACGACGCTGATTTATAACTGGGAAAATGAGATCCGGAAATTTACACCGTCGCTCACCTGGCGCATTCATCACGGAAATGTGCGTGCTAAAACGAAAGAGGAACTTGAAGGCGCCAACATTATTATCACAACTTATGGCACATTAAGAAGCGACATCCAACTATTGCTGAAAATCAATTTCGATTATGCAGTATTAGATGAATCGCAGGCAATCAAAAATCCATCGTCAAAAGTTACCAAAGCCGCTTCTTTGCTGAAGGCAAAAAATAAAGTTTGCATGAGTGGTACACCTCTGCAAAACAACACTTTTGATATTTTTGCGCAAATGAATTTCCTGAATCCGGGATTGCTTGGAACGATGGAATTTTTCAGGAATGAATTTTCCACGCCCATAGATAAATTCGGGGAACAGGAGCAAAAAGACCATCTGAAAAAATTATTGTATCCCTTCATTTTAAGAAGGACGAAAGAGCAGGTAGCCAAAGATTTACCGGAGAAAACGGAAACGATTCTTTTCTGTGAAATGGAAAATGCTCAAAGAAATGTCTATGAAGCTTACCGCAATTCCTATCGCGAAAAAATCATGGGCACCATCGACGAGCAAGGCGTCGGAAAATCTCAATTGACTATCCTCCAGGGCTTGATGAAGTTGAGACAGATCTGCGACAGCCCGGCTATTCTGAACGAAGATGAAAAATATCCAAATAATTCAATAAAATTAGACGAGCTCACACGTGAGATCACCGAGAATATTGGCGAGCATAAGGCACTTGTCTTTTCGCAATTTTTGGGCATGCTCTCCCTGATAAGAGAAAAGCTTAAGGAAAATAATATTGAGTTTGAATATTTTGATGGCAGCACACCCGCTGCAGACAGGGAAAAAGCCATTCAGAATTTTCAAAATAACGAGAACTGCCGCGTGTTCCTGATCTCATTAAAAGCCGGTGGCGTCGGACTCAATTTAACCGCCGCAGATTATGTATATATCGTAGATCCGTGGTGGAATCCTGCTGTCGAGCAACAGGCAATTGACCGTACGCACCGCATCGGGCAAACTAAAAATATATTCGCTTACAGAATGATATGCAAGGACACTATTGAAGATAAAATTTTGCAACTGCAGGATCGCAAACGCATTCTTGCTAAAGAATTGATCTCAGATGATCAAACGTTCGTTAAAGGCTTGACCAAGGAAGATGTGGAATACCTTTTTAGCTAAAATATACTAAGAGCTAATAAAATCTTTAAGTCTCTGGAATTCTCTTTTATTGCCCGATTCAAACAGTGCAACAAAATTTTTGGTTAAATCACTGAGAAATAGTGATAACGCAGATCGTTTTTGATAAACCTGGCTTTTCATAACAAGTATTTAATTGATAATGGATAATGGAATTAACGAGGTCAAAGTAAAAAAACAATTAATGTAATTGCAATAGCACATTTACTATATTTCTTATATCCGTATTTTCCACACGCTGTGGATAACTTTCATCCTTCACCACATTCGGTTTCGGTTTTTATGCCGGCCCTTATATTTTGAATAATAGCGGATGTTGTGGTATTCCGGGTTTTGAACAAGCTTTGAGAAGAAAGCTTTAAAACAGTGGGCAACAAATTGCGCCGGAGGAAATTGGTTTTTGTTATTCATATTAAAGAAATTGGAAGGATAGAACGGGACAATATTAAATTTTATTGTTATCGCATCGGATAATTACAAAATTATCCTCAAGCCTCGCTGGCAGGCGCCCTCAAGACTTTAAAGAATAGCATTATGTAACCGGAAATTTCAAATTTCAGCAATGCCCTTAAAAGCCATTTTGTAGATTTTTCAATTTTTCCCGCGGGAATAAGAACAAGATATTAAGCTTCGTCATAATCAACCACGACCTTCTTTGTACGCGGATGCGATTGGCAGGTAAGAATAAAGCCGGCCTTTACTTCACTTTTGTCAAGGCCGTAGTTGGATTCCATTTCTACTTCTCCTTCTACGAGCTTCGCCTTGCAAGTACAGCAAACTCCGCCTTTGCAGGCAAAAGGAGCATCCGCGCCCTCGGCGAGAGCGGCGTCTAAAATCGTGTTACCATTATAGTCAAGATTGAAATCAAAACTTCGGCCATCGAGCTTCACGGTGATAAGACTTCCATCCCCGGCCGTTTCATTTACAGCGGTATAGATCTGGGTATGCTTGCGCGTCGGTGTTGTGAACAATTCAAAATGAATTTGCTTTGAATCTATTCCCCAGCCTTTCAGAAAATCTTTTACCGTAAAGATCATTTGCTCGGGGCCGCAAATGAAAAAATCATCGACCGATTTAAAATCGATCAAGCGGGAAAGCTGGTGACATTTATCGACATCAATTCTACCGTTGTTAAAGTCAATATCTGTTTTTTCCCTGCTTAAAATATGATACATCCTGAAGGTTTCAAGATGCTTGTCCTTTAGAGCTTCCAGCTCTTCTTTAAAAATAATTGAAGAGGTATTTTTGTTTCCATAAACTAAGGTCACACGGCTTTCAGGCTCTCCGTTAAGAATGGCTTTTATTATAGAAATCACAGGCGTAATTCCGCTGCCCGCAGCGAAGAATACGTATTCCTTTTTATTTTTTGGAGAAATAGCGGAAGTAAATGTTCCCGTTGGCGACATCACTTCCAACAAATCTCCCTTTTTAAGTTTTTCATTTGCAAATGAAGAAAAAACGCCATTGGCTACTTTCTTCACAGCAACTCTTAACTCTCCTTCTGACGGGCTGCTGCAGATTGAATACGATCTCCGCGTATCGTCAAGATCTGTTTTGATCGTGATGTTTTGTCCCGCGACAAATTGAAATTCTTTTTGCAATTCACGGGGAACATCGAATGCAATTGAGATGCAATCAGCTGTTTCCCTCTTAATATCTTTAACGGTGAGCTTATGAAAATGTAAGGCCAATGTAAATGGTAATTTATGTTTAGAAATTCATTTTTATTATGCAGAAAAATCACTGAATCTCTTTGTTTACAGGCTTTCTGAAATAATTTCTGCTTTTAAATACAGAATGAATTCCTTTAAAATTTAGTCAAAGATAAACCATCGAACCTCTTTTGCATTACGATTTTGGAATTTTAAATTTTGCGTAACGTCTGTGAAAGCTTTATCTTTTTTATTTCCGAATGAAAAGATTGAAATTTGTAAGATGCAGTTTAATAGAAAAGATTTTTCTGACGAAACCCTTACGCAACTTTACCGGAATTTACTTCTTCCCCGAATGATCGAGGAGAAATTGCTTTTGCTTTTACGGCAGGGGAAAGTTTCAAAATGGTTTAGCGGAATTGGCCAGGAGGCAATTTCCGTTGGGGCTACATTGGCTTTACAACCGGATGAATGGATCATGCCATTACACCGCAATCTTGGCGTTTTCACCTCAAGAAAAATGCCTCTGCAGGAACTCATAAAACAATGGCAGGGCTCGCCGGACGGATATAGTAAAGGAAGAGAACGCAGTTTTCATTTTGGAAATAAGGATTTTTTTATTTCAGGAATGATCTCCCACCTTGGCCCACAGCTCGCAGTAGCCGACGGAGCCGCGCTTGCCTATAAATTAAGAAATGAAGAAAAAGTGGCGTTGGCTTTTACCGGCGATGGCGGCACCAGCGAAGGCGACTTTCATGAAGCGCTGAATGTTGCTGCTGTATGGGGCTTGCCGGTGATCTTTATAATTGAGAATAATGGATATGGATTGAGCACGCCGGTGAGTGAGCAATATCATTGTAAAAGTCTCGTCGATAAAGCGAAAGGCTATGGTATGGAAGGCATTCAAATTGATGGAAATAATATCCTTTCGGTTTATGATACGGTCAAGGGCGTGCGCGAATATTGCATCGAACAAAAAAAACCTTATTTAATAGAATGCATGACTTTTCGAATGCGCGGTCATGAAGAAGCCAGCGGGGTAAAATATGTACCGAAGGAAATGTTTGAAGAATGGATCGAAAAGGACCCGATAAAAAATTATGAGCGCTTTTTAGTTGAAGAAGCCGTTCTTTCTAACCTGGATATTGCTGCTATCCGAAGCGAAATAAAAAGCTACATAGATAGTTGCCCGATCGAACCGGAGGGAACATCCCACTACTTCTTTGGCGATAAAACAAGCATCTCTGCAAATGAACTGGAAGATGTTTACGCAAAGCCTTCTGCACAACCAACTGTAGCTGAACTTTCCAAACGCATTCAGGACGCAACGCCAGCTTCCAACAATCCCGAAGTTCAGGCTGAAAGAGGCGTACGATTTATAGATGCGATCAAAGAAGGATTGCATCAATCAATGCTTGCACATCCGGAACTTATTTTAATGGGCCAGGACATTGCTGAATATGGCGGCGCATTTAAGATAACTGAAGGATTGGTGAATGAATTTGGAAAAGAAAGAGTGCGCAATACTCCGTTGTGCGAAAGCGCTATTATTGGTACCGCACTCGGATTGTCTCTCGAAGGATTTAAGAGTGTCGTGGAAATGCAGTTTGCTGATTTTGTGACTGTCGGGTTCAACCAGATCATTAATAACCTCGCAAAGATTCATTATCGCTGGGGACAAAATGCCGATGTGGTTATCAGGATGCCTACCGGCGCAGGCGTTGGCGCAGGTCCATTTCACAGCCAAAGCAACGAAGCGTGGTTTGTGCATACGCCCGGGCTAAAAGTAGTGTATCCATCGACTCCGGAGGATGCAAAAGGTCTATTGATCGCTGCGATCAACGATCCTAATCCAGTGATGTTTTTTGAACATAAAGTTTTATACCGAAGCTTACATGCCGACTTTCCCCGGGAATATTATGAAGTAGAAATTGGCAAAGCCCGACAAGTTCGTATAGGCGATGACGTTAGTATTATTACCTATGGCATGGGAGTGATCTGGGCAGAAAAATATGCGGATGCGCATCCCGATATTTCAATCAATATTCTTGATCTCAGAACTTTACTCCCATTGGATTACAAAGCCATTAGAAATGCTGTAAACAGCACGGGAAAAGTATTGGTACTTCATGAAGATACGCTCACCGGCGGCATCGGAGGCGAAGTAGCCGCGTGGATAGCGCAAAATTGTTTTGAATTTTTAGATGCGCCTGTGATGCGTTGCGGATCGTTGGACACTCCTGTTCCATTTAACCTGGAATTGGAAAAAAACTTTTTGGCGCAATCGAGGCTCCACGAAACGATACAAAAATTAATTAATTATTAATGATGGCGCTTTGATCAGATGGTATAAAAAACAAATAACTTTATATTATTATAATTCAAAACTAAAGATATGAAGCAGCTTTTTACCCTCGCCATTTCCCTGCTGGCTGCGGGTATTGTTTTCGGACAGGCACCGATGAAAACCACCGCCGAATACAATGGCCAAAAATATCCATGCTACATTATAGAATATAATCTGCCTCCCGATGAAACAGAAAATGTTATCAAAGACCAGCTAAAGTCTGAAGGATATAATGCCGGCAAATCCAACGGCTATTTCGTGTACCGGAATGTGCGTTTAAAAAATTTAAATCCGAATGAACCACAAGACGTGTTATTCAAAGTAGAAAGAAAAAGCCGTAAGGAAAAAGACCAGTCTTTGGTGACGATGATCACCGCAAAAGCAGGTCAAATACCTGAAGATAAAGTAAAGGGCGCCAAAACAGTTGCCGATGTAGAAAGTTCAGATAACAGTATTGGCTTCTTAAACAGCTTTCAAAATAACGTCAACATAAAATCTCATAATCTTGCAATAGATACACAAACAGACGAGGTAGCCAAAGCAGAAAAAAAATTAAAAAGTCTGCAGGATGCCCAGGTAAAGCTGGAGAAGAAACTTAAAGACTACCAGGACGATCTCACCAGTAATAAGAAAGCCCAGGAGCAACAAACTGACGAGATAGCAAAACAAAAAACGGTATTAGACCAAATGAAAAGCAAGGAGGCAAATCAATAAAACTTTGCAATCGTCATAAGCCAAAACATAGAAAATCAGTTTTAGATTAAGGCGAAGTGTTTCTCTGCCGCTTCATTTTTGTTACTGAAGTCACGCCTTATGAACTCGTCAGAAAAAACACGAAAATGCATTTTGACTTAACACATGGTATTTCGATCAAGCTTTAATATACACATTGAGAAAGGAACTTGCATCGGATATTACGATTCCTGCCTTTGATTTCGTTCCGACATTTTTAAAAACCTGGCGGTTAAAAATATAGCCGAAAAAGTGAGCCCAACAATAAAGCCAGTCCAGATTCCGGCAGCACCCATTTTGAAATAAAATGCTAACAGGCAACCTACAGGAATTCCTATGGCCCAATAAGCAATCGCTATAAAAACAGTGGGCACTTTTACATCTTTGATTCCTCTCAAAAGTCCGGCACTCGTGGCTTGTGTGCTATCCGAAATTTGAAAAATGGCGGCAAACAATAATAAAAATGATGCTAAGGAAACCACCTCTTTATCATTATTAAAAATTAAGGGCAATTGGTTTCTTAGTAAAATAAAAACCACGGCGCAAAGAGATCCATAAATCAAAGCAATCACTAAGGTGCTTTTACCAATCGACCGGATTGCATGAAAATCATTTCGCCCAAACGCATTGCTGGTGCGGATAGAGCCTGCTTGCGACAAGCCCATTGACACCATAAATGTTAGCGAGGCCATGCTAAGTGCTATCTGATGTGAAGCTTGCTCAACGGCACCAATGGTGCCGATAAGAATTCCCGAAACCGCAAAAGCCCCGGCCTCCATTGTGATCTGGAAACTACTGGGAAGTCCGATTGCCAATAGATCTTTCAAGGTTTCCCATTTGAATTTCCATTCCTTACTTCTTACGGCAATGTATCTTCGGAAGGTACTGTGATATAAAATGATAAATGCCAGCGCAACAAAAATAACGATCCTTGTTATTAAGGTGCCCCAGCCCGCGCCAACGAGTTCCATTCTTGGAAATCCCCAGTTGCCGTAAATGAGAAGCCAGTTTATAAAAAAATTTAAAGGAAGCGCAATCAACGAAAGCATCATGGCGGTCTTGGTATGTTCCAGCCCATCAGTAAATTGTTTCAACGCCATAAACAACAACATGGGAATAACCGACCAGCCCATGATCTGCATGTAAGGCAACGCGAGTGAAGCCACTTCCGGATCCTGATCAAGGTGAAATAAAATGTTTTTGCTAAACTCAATGCCTAAGGAAATAACGAGCGCGGAAATAGCGCAAAGCCAGAAGCCGTTAAACAGATAATGGCTTACTAATTTTCCGTCTTTACGGCCATTGGCCATGGAAACCAATTGCGAAACAGAGATCGTGATCCCGATTCCAAAAACAAAAGGAATATTCATGACGCTCATCACCAGCGCTGCAGCGGCAAGCTGCTTATAGTTTACTGCGCCAACCATGGCAGTGTCAATGATATGCAAAAACATCTGCGACAGCTCTCCCAGGATGATGGGAAAAGCAAGATTCAATGTTTTTTTTGCCTGCGTGATTTGCATAAAATAAATCCGGAAAAAATTTTTTTAAACCGGCCGGTGAAGGTAAGGAAGTTAGCAAGCGCAATAAATAAGTTGTACTGCTTTATTTATTTATAAACAGGAATACGGTAAATTTAAAAATCGTTCCTGCATTTCAATGCGCATTTAAGAAGTTCACTTAATAAAAATCAAAACAAAATGAACAAAAAATTATTGCTTTGGAGTATCGTTGTCGCCCTCGGTGGATTTCTCTTTGGCTTTGATGTCGCGGTCATTTCCGGCGCTGAGCAGGATATCAAAAGAGTTTGGGACCTTAGCGATGTTCTCCACGGCGTCGCCATTGGCGTAGCACTCTACGGCACTGTTGCCGGAGCGCTTGTCGGAGGTATTCCTGCTACTAAATACGGCAGAAAAAAAACACTTCTTTGGATTGGAATTCTTTACCTTATCTCCGCAATAGGCTCTGCTATTGCACCAGATGTCTATACTTTTATGGCTTTCCGTTTGCTCGGAGGTTTTGCCATCGGCGCATCTTCGGTGGTTGCACCCATGTATATCACTGAAATTGCTCCCGCAAAAAACAGGGGGAAATTAGTAGCGACTTTTCAGTTCAACATTGTATTTGGAATTTTGATGGCTTATTTTTCAAATTATTTATTGCAAGGGGTCGGAGGTGATGAAAGCTGGCGCCTGATGTTAGGAATTGTAGCGGTTCCCGCGCTTATTTATACAATATTAGTATTTTTTGTTCCCGAAAGTCCGAGGTGGTTGATCGTTCATAAAGGAGATTATGACACTGCCAGAAAAACTCTGGAGGTCAGCGATCCTGCCGGAGTAGATGAAGCCATCGCGGCACTGCACCAATCGATCGACCAGGATTCACACAAAGAAAGCCTGTCCGCTTTTTTTACAAAACGATATTCGATTCCTATTTTTATTGCCATCATGATCGCCTTCTTTAACCAGATGTCGGGGATTAATGCAATCATTTATTTTGCACCGCGCGTTTTTGAATTGGCGGGTATTGATAAACATGGCGCGTTCCTTCAAAGTGTCGGTATTGGTCTCGTTAATTTGGTTTTTACGATGCTGGGATTGTATTTAATTGACAGGTGGGGCCGCAAGCGGTTAATGCTCATCGGCTCGTTAGGTTATATTATTTCTCTCACAGCGGTTGCCGTGGCATTTTATTCCAATCATTTGGGCGGAATGATCGTTCCTTCGCTGTTATTTATATTTATCGCTTCTCACGCTATCGGCCAGGGAGCTGTCATCTGGGTATTGATCTCGGAAGTGTTTCCTAATAGCGTTCGTGCCTACGGACAATCACTTGGCGCATCTACACACTGGATCATGGCGGCGATCATCACCACAGTCTTTCCGATATTAGCAGTCAAGATCGGCCCCGGTCCCATTTTCGCTTTCTTTGCCTTTATGATGGTGCTCCAATTATTGTGGGTCATTTTTATCATGCCCGAAACAAAAGGCAAGTCGCTTGAAGAATTGGAAACAATGCTGATCAAAAAATAATTCAAATGAAAAATGAAAACACTCAAAATGTAGTTTGTTTTGGCGAAGTGCTTTGGGATATTCTGCCAACCGGGGCTGTACCCGGTGGCGCGCCCATGAATGTTACTTATCACCTTCATAAACTTAATAAAATTCCGGCCCTGATCACCAGCATTGGAGATGATGAAAAAGGAAAAGAACTGACCCGCATCTTTGAAGATTTCGGAGTGAATACCGATTTTTTTCAAATAGATAAGGAACACGAAACCGGTAAAGTTTATGCCAACCCAAATGAAAATAATGAAGTGGTATACGACATTGTGAAGCCTGTTGCATGGGATTTTATTTCGTGGAATAATGCGCTTGGCGACCTCGTCGCAAATTCTGATTATTTCATATTTGGAAGTCTTGCTTCAAGAAATGAAGTCTCAAAAAATACCCTGTTTCAATTGCTGGAATCATCCAAATATAAAGTGCTTGACATCAATTTAAGAGCGCCACATTTCAATCAGAAAATAGTGGAAGAATTAATGTCAAAAGCCGATTTTCTTAAAATAAACGA
Organism: uncultured Chitinophagaceae bacterium; assembly: GCA_963706775.1. Lineage (GTDB taxonomy): Bacteria > Bacteroidota > Bacteroidia > Chitinophagales > Chitinophagaceae > Ginsengibacter. Next base: position 1,059,374 of record CAVPNF010000005.1, on the reverse strand, counting down.
AGCAGAACTTGAACTAATTTCAAATTGGTCTTCCAACTTTACCCAATTAAAAGACAGGTCAAATGCGATTATGGAAAAGTTTCATATCCCCAATATGGTAGTGACGCTGGGCGCCGAAGGCGCCACTCTCTTCCGGGATGGAAAAGACTATCATCACAACGGTTACAAAGTAGACGTGAAAGATACCGTCGGCAGCGGTGATTCTTTTTTGGCTGCTCTCATTTCAAAATGGATGGACAAAGCACAACCTGCCGAAGCGCTGCGATATGCGAGTGCATTGGGTGCATTAATTGCCAGTAAAACAGGCGGATGCCCGGTTTATGATGTTTCCGAAATCGATGATCTTATTAAGAAGAATGAATAAAAACTTTCAGTTTGCTTAAGCAAACTATTCTTCAGAAAAGCGAAAATCTATATTTTGGTTTATTTGAAAATTACTTGCTTGTTAGTATTTACTAAAGCGCCTGGAACAAGAGTGATTTAGATGGTTTAGAGAGTTTAGAAATAACCCTAAAAGACAAACAATTAAAGCATGAAATATATTTTAATTTTTCTCCTGCTCGGAGGTGCTGCAACCGCCCAGAAATCTAACCACCAGGATTATAAAGAACCGTATCGTCCGCAGATCCATTTTTCGCCTAAAGAAAAATGGATGAACGATCCCAATGGAATGGTTTATTCCAAAGGCGTTTATCATTTATTCTTCCAATACTATCCTGACAGCACTGTTTGGGGTCCGATGCATTGGGGCCATGCCACAAGCCACGATCTCGTACACTGGCAGCAACAACCGATCGCTCTTTATCCCGATAGCTTGGGTTATATTTTTTCAGGCAGTGCGGTAATTGACAAAGACAATACTTCGGGTTTTGGCAAAAACGGAATTGCTCCGATGGTGGCTATTTTCACTCATCATGATCCAAAAGGAGAAAAGGAAGGGCGGAATGATTTTCAAAATCAAAGCATTGCTTACAGCCTTGATGAAGGAAAAACCTGGACCAAATATGCGGGGAATCCTGTTTTAAAAAATCCCGGAATCAGAGATTTCCGCGATCCGAAAGTCCGCTGGTTTGAGAAAGATAAAAAATGGATCATGACGCTCGCGGCGTTAGACAGGATCGATTTTTATTCATCCAAAGATTTAAAAACCTGGAAAAAAGAAAGTGAATTTGGCAAAGACCTCGGCGCTCATGGCGGCGTTTGGGAGTGCCCCGACCTTTTTCCGATGAACTATAAGAATAAAACGATTTGGGTTTTGATTGTAAACATCAATCCCGGCGGCCCGAATGGCGGATCGGCTACCCAATATTTTACCGGAGATTTTGATGGAAAAAAATTCACAACAAAGCAACAAGATACCCGCTGGCTCGATTATGGACCCGATGAATATGCCGGCATTACCTGGTCGAACACGGGCAACAGGAAAATATTTTTAGGTTGGATGAGCAACTGGCAATATGCAACCGTAGTCCCTACGCAAGCCTGGAGAAGCGCTACGACCGTGCCCCGGGATTTATATTTAGACAAAGTGGATGAAAAATATCTGATAATTTCGAAACCGGTAAAAGAATTGGATCAATTAAATCAAACGGCTGTAACTCTTAATAATATTGATGCGGGCAACTTTAATCTCTCCGCAAAAACAGGAAAACTTTCCGGACCTGCACAGCTAAAAATTTCGTCTGATAAAATCGGGGATTTCTCTATCATACTCTCCAACAAGATGAATGAAAAAATAGTGGTGGGCTATGATCAAAGTGCCAATCAATATTATATCGACCGGACCGCGTCGGGAAAAGCCAGTTTCGAAAAAGGCTTTGCAGCCAAACATTTCGCGCCAAGATTTTCAACTTCTCCGAAGATGAATTTGACGCTTATTATTGACGATGCTTCTGTTGAATTATTTGCTGATGACGGACTTTCAGTAATGACATCCATATTTTTTCCTAACGAACCTTATTCAAACATAAGCATGCAGTCACCTGCCCATTTCAAAATAAAAAAATTAGAATATCATCGGATGAAAGGTATTTGGAACCCTAAATAAAACGTATCATTTTTATTTTAAATGAGGCTTGTAAGTATCAGTTTTCACCGTTGCGCCAAGTTCATTTAAAATGGTATAAAGCCCAAAATTGGTCCTGTTGATATAGATGAAATGTTTTACACCGCGCGGCTGTTTAAATTCAGGCATTTTCGTAATCTTTTCGCCCCAGGCATAAAGATCTTCGAAGAATTCCGGTTTGCTAAAATCGAAGGTCTTGCTGGTATAAGGCAAAGCGAATAATGAGATCATCTGTTTATAGGCCTTGTAATAAAATTCAATTTGTTTGGCACTGTCGTCCGGCTGGATCATACCCAATTGGCGAAAAGCCTTGATAGTTGCAGCTTTGTCGTCCAAAAGACCGGGCTCGATCAACTCGAAAAAAGGGAGATAAAAATCGTCCGGAATTTCTTTTATGCATCCAAAGTCGATCACGGCTAATTTTTTATCCGGTGTAATCAGGAAATTTCCGGGATGAGGATCGGCATGGACCGCTCTTAATTCATACTGCTGAAAGTTATAAAAATCCCATAAAGCCTGTCCGATTTTATTTCTAAGCGATTGAGAAGGATTAGTTTTCAAAAACTCTTTCAGATGAAGCCCTTTTATCCAATCCATTGTGATAATCTTGTCAGAAGACAATGCCGGATAATAGGTTGGAAAAACAACGTTTTCTAAATTCTTACAAGCTTCTGAAAATTCAATGGAACGGCGCACTTCCAGTTTATAGTCCGTTTCTTCAAGCAATCTTTCTTCCACTTCTTTTATATAGATATTCAATTCTTTTTCGCTCATGCCTAATAAACGAAAAGCGAAAGGCTTCACGAGTTTAAGGTCGGAAGAAATGCTATCTGCAACACCGGGATATTGAATTTTCACGGCAAGCTTTTTTCCTTTTAATGTAGCCTCATGCACCTGGCCAATCGAAGCCGCATTCGTGGAAGCCAAATTAAAAGTATCGTAAAGCTTGTCAGGCGATTTGCCAAAGCTTTTTGTAAAAGTGCGTATGATTAACGGACCAGATAATGGCGGCGCATTATATTGAGATTGAGTGAACTTGTTGATATACGCTTTAGGCAACACATTTTTATCCATGCTCAGCATTTGGGCAATCTTTAAAGCTGAACCTTTGAGCTCACTTAACGAATTGTAAATGTCTGAGGCGTTGTCCTCATTTAATTCATCGCGGCTGAGATCGGGATTGAATAATTTCTTCGAATAGTGTTTTATATAATTGCCCCCAATCTGGAATCCCGTTTTCACAAACTTCGCAGACCTTTCAACTTTCGTTGTGGGCATTGACTCCTGTACTTTCATAATTTTTAAAGTCCCATTTTTTCCTTCAGTTTCCCGTTCCGTGCGAGAAACTTTCCATACTCAAAAAGGTTGTCTATTGGCGAACGTTGAAACAAGTCAAAAGATAGATTTATGCCTTTTTCGATGGCTTCGTCTGTTTTTTCAAATCCTGCGCTATCATCGTCTATCCAAAAATTGAGAATGAGCGCAAACTGCACCCATAGCGCGTCTTTGTACCTTTTACTAAAAAATTTTCGTTCAGCCAACTCACCGGAATCCAATCCATCATTGATAACATCTTCAGCAAAATTTTCAAAAATGGGACGCGCATCCGCCAGCACGTCAGGCGTGGAAATCTTCTTACTGTGCTGCTGTAAACTATAAATCACAAAGCTCCGCCGGCTCTTCAACAATTCAATATAGCTGTAAAAGAAAGAAAGGATTTTTTCTCTTGATGAATATTGCGGCCACACTTCCTGCTCCTTAATTCCGGCAATTGCGGTGATGGTCAGGTCTGCCCAAATAGTTTTTTCTATCGCTGAAAATGATGCGTATGAATTGTAAAATTCAGCTTCCGTCATTTTCAATTTTTTGGCAAAATTGTAAACCGATTTTGGCCGCTCATTATTCGTTAAAACATAGTCGATATAGGCGCTTTGAATTTGTGATCCTGATGCCATGATGTTAAAAATTTAAAGTAAAAATTATTGAAAACATAGAACCGGACTACGTCCGATTCATTCATTAAAGGTAATAAGATCAGATGGTTTGAACACTTAAATTGCAGACCATTTTTGGCCGGATCCGCGGTTTAACAAAATGAAAAAAACAGTACCCAACTGAAGTATTTCGATTTGGCTACTGTTTGACGCCACACAGTAAGTTCGCCTTACTTTTGTGGAATGTTCCAAACCGGCCATTTTAAAAAATTAAACCAATCAACAGGCAGCCCAATACAATAAAAGGAGCGGGAATTTTTGTAAAAGTTAATAACGAGAAGGTGCCGATAATTACCGCAATATTTAAAAAACTAACAGTGTTAAGCGCCGTAATAGAAATATCTTTTAACAGATAAAGAAAAGAGGCCCACATGATGCCGACGACGACGGCATTAATTCCTTCAAGCGACCGGAAAACGACGACATATTTTTTTAAATTCTGCCAAACCGGAAAGAAAAATAACACCAGCAGCGCGCTCGGCAAAAAAATGCCGATGCAGCCAACAATACAACCGATGATCTGCAATTTCGTTCCGTATTCCCTTAATACCATGCCCCCCACATAAGAAGTAACGGCAAATACCGGCCCCGGCAGTGCGCGGACGATTCCCCAGCCAGTTAGGTATTCCTCGTTGGTCATGGACTTTGTTTTCTGGCGGTAAACGTATTGCTCGTACATCATAACCATTAACACATCTCCACCGCCAAAAACAATGCTACCATAACGGTAGGTATTTTCTGTAAGATTATAAGCACGCTTATATTGCCAATCCTGCTTTCTTGCAGATTCACTTAAAAAACCGAGAATCATAAAAATCAAAATGAATAGCCATATGTTCGTCCATTTAATATGACGCGGTTTTATTACTTCTTTTTCAGGAATTCTTCGATCGCTGAAATTAGTAACTGCTCCGCCTAAAATGATCAGTATCGGGAAGATCCATGGCGTCTTAAAAAAGAGAAAAGTAGCGATGGCTGCCACCGCCATCACAATAAAGGTGATGGTATTTTTTATTGAAATCCGAAACATTTTTACTGCCGCAAAAGCGATAAATCCCACAGCCATCGGTTGAATAAATTTGAAAATATTCAGGCTGACATGGTAGGTATTCACATAATGCACGAGGAACGAGAACACGCCCATAAGAGCGCTGGCCGGTAATATCCAGATAAGCAGCGTCAGGATCGCCAGCGGTACGCCGCCGCGCTTATAACCGATAAGCGTAATCGTTTGGGTGGAAGAAGCGCCCGGCAGCAATTGACAAAAGGCAACATATTCCATCAGTTCCTCTTTTGTAACATCTCTTCGCTTGTCGACAAAAGTCTTCATCATCATTCCTAAATGCCCTTGCGGCCCGCCAAATGCGGAAATGGTATAAAAAAAAACCGATTTTAAAAAAGGAATGTGCCGATGCAGGACCATTTAATAAAAGTAAATCAATTTATAAATCGAAGGCAAAATTAGATAAGGCTTCCGGCTATTTATCCTGCAATGTAAAGTCATTTCTCTTTGCAAACGCCTCCTGTGCAGCTTTCACGCTGTCTTCTAGCTCGTTGGCCTTACCCTGGCTACTTAAAAATTGGGTTTCGATACGGGTTCTTTCTTCCTGTGATAAATCGGGCGAAGCCAATCTTCCGATCTTGATAATAATATCTTTTTCAAATGCAAGTTGTTTAAGGATCGCCGCTTTTAGTCGCTCACCACTTGCCGGCGCCGGCAAATTTTCCACAACTTTTATTTTATCGCTGATGAATAAAGCAATGCTATCCGTTTGAGGTTTTATGTCGGTTGATGGAAATGAATTTGCATTAACCTGCTTCATTTTTTTTCCAAATTCCTGCACCTCAGCCAATACGCTTTTTTGAATATTTACAAGCGCGTTATTGAAATCAGCCGCTTTATTTTGACAGGATGAAATGCAGATTAAAAGAAAAAGAAAACCAGTTAATTTTTTAAAAACACTCATGAACTAATTTTATGATTTTCCGCAATCTTTTTGAAGGATAGCAAAAAATAAAAACCGATTTATTCAAATTACTTCTTCAAACCAATCTCCCGCAGGCGCTCATCCAGGTATTCTCCCGCGGTGATATCATCATATACTTTGGGATGGTTTTCATCGACACAACTTTCCAGCGCAGACAAATCCATTGCCGATTTAGGGTGAAGAAAAAATGGAATTGAAAATCTTGAAGTATGCCACAATTCCCGCGGAGGATTCACGACGCGATGTGTGGTACTTTTTAATTTATTGTTGGTCAACCGCTGCAGCATATCTCCCACGTTCACCACAATTTGTTCAGGCAAAGAAGTAACGCCAACCCACTCGTTTTGCTTTGTCAGAATCTCAAGACCGCCTGCAGATGCACCTACAAGCAACGTGATGAGGTTAATGTCTTCATGCTGTTCCGCCCTGATGGCGCTTTTAGGCTCAACAGTTATTGGTGGATAATGAATGGCCCGCACAATGGAATTGCCTTCTTCTACAAAATCATCAAAGTAATTTTCATCCAGGCCGAGGTATAATGCGATCGCCTGCAAAAGCGATTTGCCGGATTTTTCAAAAGCGCGATAGGCAGCTAAAAGTGTTTCATTAAAGCCCTCCACTTCCTTTACGCTCACATTATCCGGGTATTCCGGCTTCAACGGATGATCGTCGGGAACGCTTTGACCATATTGGAAAAACTCTTTCAGATCCGGCGCGTCGCTCCCCTTTGCATGCTCTTTTCCAAACGAGGTATAGCCCCGCTGGCCAGCCAGTTCAGGAATTTCAAAATTTCTTTTTTTATCAGATGGCAAGGAAAAGAATTGCTGCACATATTTATAAAGGTCACTGATCAGCGCGTCAGGAATCCCGTGATTCTTTACCGCGACAAAGCCAACCTCTTCATACGCTTCTCCAAGCTTTTGTACAAAAGCTCTTTTCTTTTCAACATCTCCGCCGGTAAAATCAGACAAATCAACTATTGGTATCGTCATAGTTTTAAGTTTTTAAATTAAAAATCACATAGTAGTTTTGAGCATGTCAAATTACAAAAGTTATGGTTCTTGCGGGCGATTCATCGCAGGAATTTTGTTTTTTTCTTTCACAATCATGACATCCTGTTCCTCCAAAATTTACACGCAATCGATCAATTATAAATTCAAAAGTAATAACGGACGGCCTGATTACAGCAATTTAAATTATTGGGCCGCAAGCCCTTTTAAAGATGATCCTTCGGACGAAGTGCCCAATGATCTGGCGCAGCAACCAAAAGATTCTATTGCAGATGTCTTCTTTATTCATCCTACGACTTACATAGACCGCAATTTACCGGACGGATGGAATGCTAACATCGATGATGAAACGCTAAATCAAAAAACAGATAACTCCACGATACTTTACCAGGCAAGCGTTTTTAATAAATATTGCAGGGTATTTTCGCCAAGATATCGCCAGGCAAATCTGATGGCATTTTTTTCGGATGATAAAGTTTCGGCAAATGCCGCGCTTGACACTGCCTATGAAGATGTAAAAAAAGCATTTGAGTATTATTTAAAATATTATAATCATGGCCGCCCGATCATCATTGCTTCACACAGCCAGGGCACACTGCATGCAGGAAGATTACTGAAAGAATTTTTTGAAGGCCAGCCATTACAAAAACAATTGGTTTGCGCTTATATCATCGGCCTGCCGGTGTTTACAAACTATTTTACGCAATTGAAGCCTTGCCAGGATTCTACTTCCACCGGCTGCTTTGTAGGCTGGCGCACTTTTGAAGAAGGATATGTTGCCCCGTTTGTTGAGAAAGAAAAAATTAAAGTATTTGTTACTAATCCGCTTACCTGGACGATGGACACGACGCTGGCTTCTTCAGAGTTAAACAGCGGTGGTCTTCTTCGAAACTTTAATAAAGTAATTCCCGGATTGGTTCACGCACAAATTCACGGCAATGTTTTATGGGTAAATAAGCCGAAATTCTTTGGTAATATTTTTCTTAAAACAAAGAATTATCACATCGCAGATTACAACCTTTTTTATGAAAATATCCGGGAGAATGTGGGTACGAGGATCAGGGCTTTTTTAGGAAAATAAGAAACCAGGATTTCTATGTTTTGGCTTATGAGATGATATTAAACGCCATAGGGCTTCGCTCTATGTTAGAGAATGTTGCCCTTTCAGAGCTCAGGACATATGCGCGAAATCTATTCTGACAAGTGATTTTGTAGAAAATTGATTTTTTTTAAATTGTCCTTTTATTGGAGAATAAAAGAAAATGCCCGGTCAAATTAATTCATCTCAAAATTGGGCACATTGTGCAGCGCATCATCTTCATGCAATTTCAATTCCCATTTCCAGGCACTGTCCATCATATCATCTAAGGTATATTTAGGATCCCAATTTAGTTTTTCCTTAGCCAGCGAATTATCGGCATAAATAGCCATAATATCTCCGGGCCGGCGGGGTGCTATCTTGTAATTGAGTTTTTTACCACTTACTTTTTCAAATGTATTGATCGCTTCCAAAACGCTTATCCCGTTTCCCGTTCCGAGGTTGAAGATTTCGCATTTGTCCACATTTTTTTCCGCAATCAGATATTGCAATGCGAGTGTGTGTGCATGAGCAATGTCGCAGACATGAATGTAATCCCTGATGCAGGAACCGTCTCTTGTTGGATAATCGTCGCCATACACACTCAATTCTTTGATCTTTCCAATAGCAGTTTGAGTGATCGCAGGCACAAGATTTTCGGGTTTTCCTAAAGGCAATTCGCCAATCAAGGTAGAAGGATGAGCGCCAACGGGATTAAAATATCTTAAAAGAATGCTTTTTAAATCATCTGAGGCAGTTACGTTTTCTACTATTTCTTCGCCCATCTGCTTGGTAGCGCCATAAGGCGATTCAGGGGGTTTTATAGGCGTCGTTTCAGTTACCGGAATTTTATCCGGGCTGCCATAAACAGTACATGAGGAAGAAAAAATAAAATGCGGCACTTTAAATTCGGTGGCACATTTTAAAATATTAATCAGGGAAAACAAATTATTTTCATAATACATCAAGGGTTTGTCAACCGATTCGCCAACGGCTTTGTAGGCCGCAAAATGAATAATTCCCTGAATATCTGTATTCTCCTGGAAGATTGCATAGGTGTCATCAAAATTCTTGAGGTCAACTTTGTAATTTTTTACCTGGACACCGGTAATTTTCTTAATGCCATTTAACAAGGCGATGGTAGATCTTGAGTTATCATCTACGCACACAGGCTCAAAACCATTTTCGATCAGATCTACAATTGTATGCGCACCTATGAAGCCGCAACCGCCGGTTACTAAAATTTTATTCATGGTACAATGTAAGAATTTATTCTACATTTCCTTTTGGCGGGCAAAAAAAATTAAACAAAAAGATGAACAATCCCAAAAACTGCCATGGCCAGTAAGGCGCTGATTGGAATGGTGATGATCCAGGCCCATAGCAGGTTTACAGTGATACCCCAACGCACTGCCGATAATCTTTTTGTAGCTCCTACGCCAATGATGGATCCTGCGATGGTATGAGTACTGCTCACGGGAATTTTTAAGGCTTCCGTCATGAAAAGTGTGATAGCGCCGGCAGTTTCGGCGGCTACTCCTTCAAAAGGAGTCACTTTTGTTATTTTAGTTCCCATTGTCTTAATGATTTTCCAACCACCACTCATCGTGCCGAGTGCTATGGCTGAATAACAGGAAATAGGCACCCACACCGGCATGTCATCGAAGGTGGCAATAGAACCGTGGGCGATGAGCGCGGCCGTTATAATTCCCATTACCTTTTGCGCATCATTTCCACCGTGGCCTAAACTGAATGCCGCAGAAGATAAAAGCTGCAACCTTTTGAACCATTTATTAGCTTTAGCAGTATTAAGCGTGTTAAGGTAAAAAGTAAATATGGCCATAATTATTAGTATCAGCGCCAGCAATACAAATTTGAAATTGCCATGAAAAAATATAACCCTCAGATAATAATTATCATAATGGGAAATAATTTTTGAATTGTCCGTTTCCAACACCATGCTGAGAAAAAAGGCGACCAAAACCAAAACTCCAATGGAAATTATTTTAGGGACGATGCCTTTTCTGAAGGAGTTGATAAACCACAGCGAGATGATGTAGGCCATGATCATCCCGATCACCGGGGCAATAAAGATAAATCCGGCAATTTTTATAATAGGTGCCGGATTTACGGAGTTAAACCCTGCATGCGCTATGGCTGCGCCCGCAAAACCACCGATGAGTGCATGAGACGATGAAGACGGAATACCAAACCACCATGTCAGAAGATTCCACATGATCGCCGCAACAAGGCCCGAAAAAACAACCGGCAAAGTAATAAATTCCTGCTTCACGGTGTTGGCGATCGTATTGGCTACACCATGTTCTTTAAAAATAAAAAAAGCAGTAAAGTTGAAAAGCGCTGCCCACATAACCGCCTGGAAGGGCGTGAGAACTTTCGTGGAAACTACTGTCGCTATTGAATTTGCGGCATCATGAAATCCATTAATGTAATCGAAGATCAACGCCAGAACAATGATGGTAATGAGAAATGTCATAATCCAATTAGCTGATTAACTAATTAGCCGTTAGCTAATTAAGCGTATTTTATAATTATTGATTCGATCACATTGGCTGCGTCTTCGCATTTGTCAGTCACAATTTCCATTACCTGGTAAATTTCTCTTTTCTTAATCACCTCTTTTGCATCGGGCTCGGTTTCGAAAAGTTTTTCAATGCTCATATCAAAAATATCATCGGCCTGGTTTTCGATGCTGTTGATCGCCACCATTGCATCGGTAATCTTACGCAGATTCTTCATGTCCCTCAGTTCAGCAACCGCTTTCCGCACTTCAGTGCAACTATTCAGGATCAACTCAGCCATTTTGTGAAAAGTGGCATCATCGGGATTTACTTTATAAAAATTAATTTTTTTGGCCGATGCATAAATATAATCGCAAATATCATCAAGCGCCGTGGCGAGATAGTGAATGTCTTCACGATCAAATGGCGTAATAAAATTTCTGCCCAGTTCGGTGAAAATGCGGTGTGTGAAATCATCGTTCACATGTTCCAGGTCTTCGATCTCCTTGATTAGCGTGGTTCTTTTCTCGAAATTCTTTTCATGAACAACTTCATTCAGCTTCGCTGCCATTTGGATCACGGTTTCAGAAACGCTTTCAAATAGTTGAAAGAAAACTTTATCCTTTGGTAAAAAAATCTTCAGAATAGAATTAAATGCCATATTTTAGATTTGCGCAAAAGTAATACTATCCTTTTTTAAAAGCGATTTTTTGCGGTCGGTAATAATTTCTTAACATAGGGCTTATACTTTCAAATTTGTATTCATTCTACATTATAAGTTTCTTATTTGTTATCGTTCTTTCCCTAAAGGCCGGTTCCTGATGGATACGGTGGACACGATCAAGATTTGGAAAATCTATATTTTCGGTTTCCCAGCGGTTTAATCACATCAGGATCATATTTTTTAATTGTTCGGGATACCATTTTTGTAATAAAGCTTCCAGCTTTTCTTCGAGCTTTTTGATTTCTATAACCGTTACATCTTAAAATAAACAGAATGGCAACACTTGTTTTCCTTCTAACCTTAATAGCAATTATTGTCTTTTCAATTCAAATATTTATCAAATTATTCAAACATAAAAGCATTAAAAATTCTTTACGTTTATTGATAATCATTATGGCAGCATACAGTTTGTTGTGGATATTTTTTTATTTTAAAAGTGCTGAAATAATAGTTCCGCTTGGAACTGACATTTGTTTTGACGACTGGTGTGCAACCATTACAAAAGTGGAAAACATGAAGGCCTTAGGAGACGAAAAGCCAAAGGGACAATTTATTATATTACACATCAGAATGGCAAACCATGCAAGAGGTATAGCGCAAAAACCATCTGAACCAAGGATTCATATAGTTGATGGACGCAGACATTCCTTCTCATTCTCTGAAAAAGGACAAAAGGCGCTTGAAAAATTAATTGGCAAACAACTTCCGCTTGATGAAAAGCTTGAACTCGGCCAATCATTAGAGACACAATTAGTATTTGATATTCCAAGTGATGTAAAAAGCGCGAAAGGACTGATTGAAGAAGGACCATTTATTACAAAACTTTTGCTTCAGGATAATAAAGAGGTTTTTAAACTTGATTACTAATGACACGAACGTACAACATGAGTATTGCCAAATGCAAGCTGACGGAACGTATCTTTCAGTTTTTATTTTGCAATTTAGCAGTAGCTCCATCTCGACGTTTTAATTTGAACTCAGTGCAAATCATCAACTTTAAAATATAAATTTGGCTTCAGTTGCCGGGCTTGACGGAATTCTATTTTCGCACTTCGGCAATACTTTTGCGTAAGCTTCCATTTAAAATGCAGTTTCTAAAAATGTTTGAACGAAATTGGATTCAAGAGATTGATACTATTACAGAAAAGTTTAGAAACTTTCAATCTTTGAGTGAAGAAGAATTTAATTTTAAAACAAAATATGAATCATGGAGTATTGCTCAAAATATTGCACATATCATTTTACTTAACAATTCTTACTTTGAAGGTTTTAAAGAAATCCTAAACGGCAAACACAAACTATCTGTAAATGAAGGATTAGAAGAATTAGCATTAAGCGCTTTACTTTCCGTACAACCCTATACAAGCACCGATAGATTCAAACGAGCAAATACATGGGACATTTGGCAACCAACTTCAATATATTTGAAAACATATATTTTAAGAGAATTTGAACGCTGTCAATTTAATTTTAAGAATCACATTGTATCCTTCAAAAACTTTCCTATAGACCGGACTTATATTAAATATCCTGGTCATGCTGATTTAATTTTTAAGCTGGATGATTGTATAAATTTTTTAATAGACCATGAAAACCGTCATTGGAATCAAGCTTATGAAATAGTTAAGTACTTTGAACAGAAAAACGGCAGCTAACATGAACTGTGTAAAAAAAAAATAAAATTTTGTTTTTTCAAGGCCTCGTAGAACAATATTGGTTGATACATAGTTCAGTTTTTAACTACTGCATACACCTGCTTTAAGAGTTAATTCACAAGGCAACAACGCTTGTTTACCTGTTTTCCGTTTTCCCTGAGTCATTCATAAAGTGATTTGCAATTCCGACACAATTTGTTGACGGAAAGCATTCCTGGCGTCTTTAATGGTACAAATCAGAACGATTTTTGACGGAAATTTGTACCAATAATTTCATTATGAGCAAAACAGAAAACAACATATTCACTGATTTAGATAACGGCATAACCGTTACCAAAAATCACTCACAAATTTCGGAACTACGTACGTCATCATACGCCACGTTCGGTTTGTTGCAAAAGCTGAACAGTAGCAGCAATGCTTTGGAAATTGTAAAAATCCTCAGCGATATCACTGGGAAAACCATCGATGAAACGGTTGCTGTTTTTCCGCCACTGTACATCAACAATGGTGCAAATCTGCACATCGGTAAAAATGTATTCATCAATTTCGATTGCACTTTTCTGGCATTGGGCGGTATCATCATAGAAGATAATGTACTGATTGGCCCTAAAGTCAGTTTACTTTCAGAAGGTCATCCGCTTGATCCAAACCAAAGAGACAGCCTGGTTCCAGGCAAAATTCACATTAAAAAAAATGCGTGGATTGGCGCTAATGCCACCCTACTTCCTGGTGTAACCATTGGCGAAAATGCAGTAGTGGCAGCAGGTGCAGTAGTTTCAAAAGATGTTCCCGACAATGTAGTGGTGGGCGGTATTCCGGCAAAGATCATCAAGTCAATTATTTAAAAATTTAATTATGAAAATAGCACAAATCACTTTAGTAATTATGGCAACGGCAATGCTGTTCGCTTGTAATCAAACGAAAGAAAAAAAGGAAAATAGTAAGCACGAACCGGAAGCCACGCAATGTCTTATGTAGAAGCAGGTCGTGCAAAAGGAAAAGTAGTTGTATAGTTCAGTTATAGAAGGTAGTGTTTCACCTTGCAGTCCTGCTTGTCAGAAAAGCGATTAAGGAATAAACAGCACCGATTATTAGCAGATTAAAAACGAAATTAATGAGAGTGTCGCTCACTGAATGAGACCTGCTGTCAATGTCAATGAAAACATAAACCGCATAAGCAAGTCCGCATAGTAATAGTAACCAACCGATAATGGATGTTGGAATAAAAAATATTCCAATTCTTTTGAACCACGGTAAATTCATTTGCTTTGCTTTTAAAGTAAGTAGATTATTAAGACCAGAATTGAACAAATTATTATCAGGGCATTAAGCCATACTGTCTGCAAGAAATTTATTGTCTTAGGGCTGCCTGATAGAAAATAAATCTTTCGGATGCTGATGAAATTAATTACGATGAACACTATTGGCAATATGAGAAAGAAAAGAACAGATGAATATTTTTCTTTGCTTGTCAGTTCTTTCATGTTAGAAATTAAAGTTGTGTGTGGCATAAAAACACTTTTCATTAAAAGTGCCGCAATGATGTAAAGCGGAATACTGAGCCACCACCAACTTAAAACTGATTTGTCTTTTGCTTTTGTAATTGAATTTGCTAACATGGCTTGATGTTTTAATTGATGAACTTCGGGCCTTGTCATTTGAGTTAATTTCTCTTCAAAATTTTGCATTTCCATAGTCAATAATGTTAAAGGTTAAATTTGGTTGCACTTTTCCCGAAGTTTTTCTAATCCTCTTGACAAAAGGGACTTCAGAGTTCCTTCGTTAATGTCAAGAATTTCAACAATTTCTTTATTTCCCTTTCCTTCAAAATATCTCAATGCAATTACTTCCTGATATTTGGTTGGAAGTGTTTTTAGCTTTTTAAGAACTTCTAAAAACTGATTGTGCTTTTGAAGTTCCAATTCCAAATTTTTCTTATCATAATGCAGAAATTGGTTAAAAGCCGTTTTGTTTTCAAAGTCAATGCGAGCAAACAGGGAATTGTGTTTTTGTTTGGCTCGGAAATACAGGTTCGTTTCATTTGTCGCAATGCGATAAAGCCAAACTTTTATTGAAATTCCTTTGTAAGAGAAGCTGTGAATGTGTTTGAAAGCTTTGAAAAAAGTGTCTGCGGCAATGTCTGCCGTATCGTCAAAGTTGCCGGTTCTTCGAAATATGTAACCAAAAATTGGTTTGTAGTATAATTTAAAAAGTTCTGAAAAGTCGTCAGGATTGGACTTAATTCTATTAAGTAGTTCTATTTTAGTCACTATGTCTGTGAATACGATTTAGTCAATAATGCAAAAGTGTTGGTTTGGTTGCGTTCAGTATCAAATTTTATGCAGCAAAGTTTAAGGTTAGCACTGTCGCCCAAAAATGGCAGCTAACGGCACGCATTTATGCAGGCATGGAATTAGAATTCCTGTCTGCAGGAACCGTTGCCAAATTTATAATTAAAAGTTCACTTTTATTGCTATCGTTCATCAGCGTTTTTTTAGCCGGGAACTAGTGATGAAATATATTCTAATGTTCATTGTTAGCACTTCAGCCATGCTTGCATAAATGCGCTTGTTAGCTGCTTTTCTCCGTCCGAACCACGATTGACTTAGCAATGAAATCGTGCAATGCTCGCCTTTTAGAATTTGTCAGCATAGTTATAAGTTCAATTAATGTCCACCAAAATATAGGGTTGTTAGCAAAACTTGAATAGTCAGCAAGAATATTTTCTTCGTCTATCGTACTTGTCAAAAGAACACTATAATATAATAAGCCAATTAGTGCAACCAACAAATAAAAGCTGTCCCGGTAAACTGCTTGGAGAAGTGTCAGTTTGTTTGATTCACTAATGTCTAACACCTTCACTCCCGCAACCCACTTTCCATAAGTTTGACCATACTTATAGTGTAGAATAACTGAATAAAAAAGTGGCGCAAACGCGACGAATGCCGTCCACGTGAAAAGAATGTAAATGTTGCTTGTAGTTTTGTAAATCCATTGATCTACAAATAATAAAGGCAAGAAAACAATTCCGTCAAGAATTGCTGCCCCAAGTCTTTTAAGTCCTGTCCGATATTTTTCTGTGTCCATTTGTTTGAATGCTCGAAAGTTTTGATGTCCGTGCTCAAGTAGCAGCTAACACGCTAATTTATGTTATTAAACGCAACTCATAAAAATGAATTCCATTTGAGTATCAAGCGTTTAATGGTATACTTTTTTATTGTTGTTAGTACAATCCGATTGTACTTATTTTATAATATTTTTTATTTATTTAGAAAACTTACAAAAAATCATATGCTATATAGGAATTTATATTTTATAGCATAAGTTTAGAATATTTTGCATAGTTTTAGCAACCGCTAAAAAAGAAACACAACGAACTATTTATCAATGTGTTATACTGTGAGTGTGTGGCCTCGCCAGGAATCGAACCTGGATCTGGAGCTTCGGAAACTCTTATACTATCCATTGTACTACGAGGCCTTTTTATTTCAGATTTGCGATTTTAGATTTTAGATTTACGATTCGCTCATCTGTTATCTTATTTCTCTATCTTCCAATTGCTGCAATGTTACTTCCAAAAATTTTAACAGCAATGGCTATTAAGATAACTCCAAAAAATTTTCTTACTACGATCAAACCACTTGGGCCTAAAGCGCGTTCGACCCATTTTAAAGATTTCAATACTATGAAAATCACCAGGCAATTGATCAAAATGCCTATTAAAATATTGATATCATGATAGTTGGCTTTTAAAGACATGACAGTAGTGAGCGTTCCTGAACCAGCAATCAGCGGAAAAGCAATCGGAACCACGCTGCCGCTTTTGGGATTATTATCCGGCTTAAAAAATTCCACGCCAAGAATCATTTCCAGTCCGATGATGAAAATGACGATGCTTCCCGCTACCGCAAATGACTGGACATCGAGGCCCATCAGGTTCAGAAAAGGCTGTCCTAAAAATAAAAAAAGGATCATGAAAATGCCAGACGCGAATGTGGCCTGCCCGGAGCGAATATGGCCGCCCATTTTTTCTTTCAAAGAAATCAGGATAGGAATTGATCCTAAAATATCAATTACGGCGAAAAGTGTAAAACTGATCGTGACAATTTCCTCAATTCCGATATTGGCAAAATTCATACGATTACTTTAAACAAAAGTAAGGCAGAACTCTTTAGCAACAGAATGGCAAAATCAAAATCGGAACTCCCGGAAACATGAAAATCTACTTTTTGGCTTTCCACGCGATAGGTCCAAAACTTCATTTATTAATAAGTTGGAAAAATTGTCGATCGATCATCCATAAGCATATTGCCGCCAACGGAACTCGATTCGGCAGTTGGCTAGTGTTATCTTATTATTAAATATTTTTTAAAAAGCAAAAAACAATATTTTGACTTATCGGTGCTTTTGGATACTAACAACTATGGTGAAACGAAATTAAAATTATTTAAAGTGACTTCCGGAAAAATGTGTTTGAAAAGATTGGAAATACCCCTCAGAGTGCCCGAAAATACTAGCGAAACTAAAATTGGTTTCTAGAGAAACAACGGACAAAAAGAAGCCATTAGAAAATTTCATCACGGGTAGGGTATAAAAACAAGTTCTCCTGTAGAAACAGGAGAACTTAATTAACGATTGCTTGTTATGAGAAATTTGAAAAGTATATTTTGTGCTGACTTACAGCTTTTAAAATGAGTGGCTTTACTATTTCTTCACTGTATCTTTACCTGCGTAACTCATTTGTTTAGCAAACATACCCCACGATGATAGTTCAACATAATCAACTTAACGCAGATTTCATTATCGCAGCATCCGAATATTTATCCGCAACCCCTTTATTAACAACCGTTTCGGAATAAAATACCACTAATGGCCAACCTTTATTCCGACACTTTATTTCAGCTAATTCATTCTCTCGAAAAGTCTGAAAAACGCCATTTCAAGCTCTATATCAAAAGAAGTTCTGCCAAAGAGGACCTGAAGATCATCCGGCTGTTTGACGCGCTGGACCGGCAAACGGAATATGATGAAAAGCACCTGCTGAAAATACTGAAGGATTTTACCAAACCGCAGTTGTCGAACTTAAAGACTCATTTGTATAAACAATTGCTGGCAAGCCTTCGGCTTTTAAAGACCAACGAGAATATCGATCTAAAGCTAAGTGAACACCTTGACAACGCGCGCCTTCTTTATAATAAAGGATTAAAAATACAAAGCCTTCATATTTTGGAAAGAGCGAAAGAAATGGCCAAGGCAAATCAGAAAATGAATTTTCTTGTACAGGTAATATCTCTTGAAAAGAAAATAGAAACGCTGCACATCACAAGGAGCTCGCTCGAAAAAACAGAGCTTCTTGCGCAGGAATCTCTTGATATCAGCGCCCATATTGATCGCGTGACCAGGCTTTCTAACCTTGCGTTGTTGCTTTATCGGTGGTATGTGCAAAACGGCCATGCGCGCAATGTGGAAGACGAAAAAGATGTCAGGCATTTTTTTAAAAACTCGCTCCCCGCCGATACGAATGCCATTCATGGATTTTACGAAAAATTATATCTGTATCAAAGCTATTGCTGGTATGGATTTATACGGCAGGATTTTTTAATGTATTATCGCTACAGCCAGAAGTGGATTGATCTTTATAAGGAAAATGAAGTGATGCTTGCGGTGGAAACGGGCCATTATATCAAAGGAATGCACACGCTGCTGAATGCGCATTTTGATCTTCATAATTTTAAGCAATTCGATATCACTTTGCGGCAATTTGAAAAGTTCGCAAAAACGCCGGCTGCCACGCAGCATGATAATTTCCGCACGCATACTTCTATCTACATCAACAGCGCGCGAATCAACCAGTTTTTGATGCAGGGCGATTTTCGGGAAGGGCTTGCGATCGTGCCCGAGGTAGAAAATAAACTAAAAGAATATGCGCTCTTTGTTGACAGCCATCGCATCGTTGTTTTCAATTACAAATTCGCGTCTCTTTATTTTGGTGCCGGCGATTATAATACCGCGATCGATTATCTTCAGAACATCATCAACGACAATCAACCCGGCCTGCGCAACGATCTGCAGTGTTATGCAAGGCTGATGCACCTTTTATGTCATTATGAAATTGGCAATGAAGAGATACTGGAATCATTAATCAAATCTGTTTATCGCTTTTTTGCAAGAATGAAAACGCTAACGGTAATTGAAGAAGCCATTTTCACTTTCCTGCGTCATTCATTTAAAGTGAAGGCTAAATACCTCAAACCTGAGCTGGAAGCATTTCTTAAAAAGATAAAGCACCTGGAAAAAAATCGTTTTGAAACCCGGTCATTTGCCTATTTGGATGTGATTTCATGGGTAGAAAGTAAAGTGTATGACAGACCGATGGGGGAGATTATTCATGAGAAATATATGGAAAGCAGGCACCGTAAATAAAATATCTTTGATTGAATTTCAATCGATTTAGCCAAAAATATTCTGTTTATTTTCCGTTCGCGTACTGCTCAATTAGCTCTTTTAAAAAATCAGGAATTCTACTTTTTGGTTTGTTAGGATCCGAAGTGCACCGCATTTTTTGTTATATCCATAAAACAAATTTCTGCTGTCAAAAACCAGCGTTTATTTTACATCACAATTTATCTTTAGGATTTTTACCGAAAGATAAAACAATCATCACTACAGAGAAAGCAATAAAGAAAAGAGAGCACCACCTGTTGACCGCCTGATGCGCTTCCGCCGCATTAGTAAAGCTATGGAGCAGCAACAAAAATCCTACTATCAAAAAGAACAAGCCAATCACAAACCGCAGGTCAAAGAATTTATTCATCGTAGTTTATTTAAAAGAAAATAATATTTAAAGCGAACGTCAGCACTAAAACGATGACACCAATCCACAGGGGATTTTTGTACCAAAGCCGGTTCGGATCTTTAATGCGCGGCGTTAAGCTATACACCAAACCAACCAGTTCGTTTTCGGGCTTTGGCTTGGTAACAAGGCTTATCAACGCCGTAACGACAAAACAGATCACGAAAGAAATCCATGCAATATTAAATGCCTGGCTTGTTCCTGAATAAAATTCATGAAGATTAGCGATGGAACCACCTTTGCCTTCGGCAGTTGTCAAAGAATACGTAAGCGCAGCGGCGCCGGTTCCGGAAAGCAAACCCCAAAAAGCTCCGTTCGCACTGGTTTTCTTCCAAAACATTCCGAGGAAAAAGGTAGCAAATAAAGGCGCATTCACAAAGCTGAAAACGAGCTGCAAAAGATCCATGATACTGTTGAATCCGCGTGCCACATAAGCAGTTAAAATTGACAATAAAATGCCCACCACAGTGGTGGCCTGGCCAACATGGAGATAGTGATTTTCGCTCGCATGCTTTTTTATATGCGTTTGATAAATATCGAAAGTAAAAACGGTGTTGAATGCCGTAACGTTCCCGGCCATTCCTGACATGAAGGAAGCGATCAACGCGGTAATGCCAACTCCAAGAATGCCACTGGGATAGAGTTTAGACAACATTATAGGCAGCACCATATTGTAATCTGTCTGGCCGTTCGCATTGAGCGGAAGCTCAAAACCTGAAAATTGTTTTTGCAACGCCAATATTAAAATTCCCGGAATAATGACGATCAAGGGCATAAACATTTTTGGTAATGCGGCAATGATGGGAGTGCGACGTGCATCATTTAAATTATGTGAAATCATGGCTCTTTGCACAACGAGAAAATCCGTACACCAATATCCAAAAGCAAGCACGAATCCCAGGCCAAATATCAGGCTGAAAGCATCCGTGCCCATTGGGTTTGTGGACGAATGCGCCATGCCTTTCCATAAATGCAATTTCGCATTGTCTACATTGGCAATGATACCATCAAGGCCACCCGCCTGGTGGAAACCGATATACACAAGTGGCGCGATACCAAGAACGATCAGGAAGAATTGAAGCACTTCGTTGTAAACCGCACTGGTGAGGCCTCCGAGAAATGTATACAAAAGAACAATGCCCGCGGCGAGCCAGATGGACACGTTGAAATCCCAGCCCAGTATCGTTTGCATCAACATCGCCAGCGCATATAAAGAAATGCCGGATGAAAAAATAGTCATTATCGCAAAGGTGAGTGCGTTAAAAGTTCTTGTCTTTTCATCGAAACGGAGCTTTAAAAATTCAGGGACACTTCGGGCTTTGCTGCCATAATAAAACGGCATCATGAATATGCCCAGGAAAACCATCGCGAACACCGCGCCCAGCCAATAAAAATGTGCGGTATATAATCCATATTTCGCGCCGTTGGCGGCCATGCCTAATACTTCCTGCGCGCCAAGGTTTGCAGATATAAAAGCAAGACTCGTGATCCAAAGAGGAATGTTGCGACCGCTCATTAGAAATTCGTTCCCTGTCTTTATTCTTTTCTTTAATAAAAACCCAATGCCAATGACAAACAGGAAGTAAATGCCAATGATGGTGTAATCAACCAGCTCGAGTTTCATAAAATTTTTATCGCTTTTTAATTTTGTTTTTGGATAAATTCTTTATTTATTTCATCATACAGATTAAGGTATGAATTCGATTTTCCTTCTTTGTCAAAAATGGATTCCCAGGTATTCAGCGGCTCCCAGATAAACGTGCCTTCCATTTTATTTTGCGGAACTGAAAAAGCAATCTTATTTACTTCTTTTTTCAAATGTGAATATTCCGCCACTATCACCGGCTTATTATATTTCCTGGCAAGTAAATCCAGGTTAGTTTCCAGATCCTGTAAGGTGCCATGCCATTTGGGATAATACGATTCACCGATCACATCAAAAGTAACGCCGCGGTTAATCATATTGTCAATAAAAAATTCAGACTCCGAATTTTGACCGCCCAAAGCCACGTGAAGCATCGTAACGACCGATGGATCCACTTTTTTCACCGCTGCCATTCCTGCATTTAATAAAACAGCCAATTGATCTAAATGCTGAACATTTCCATCAGGCCAAATGATGCCATGATTAATTTCATTTCCGGGCTGCACCATGTCGGGCATAGTGCCCTGCGCTTTTAATTTATTCAAAACTTCCGTTGTATAATCAAACACTTTTTTAGCGAGTTCATCAAAGCTAAAATCTTTCCAGGCAGCAGGTTTAAATTGCTTTCCAGGATCGGCCCACGTATCGCTGTAGTGGAAATCCAACAGGAATTTCATGCCTGCTTTTTTAATCCGTTTTGCCATTTGCAGTGTATGCGGCAAATCGCAAAAACCTTTGCCGGGAGAATAGCCACTATCACTTGCAGGATCAACAAATAATCTCAGGCGGATATAATTAAAACCATGATCTTTTAAAATTTCAAGAACATCCTTTTGGACGCCGTTATCAGAAAATTTTATTCCCTTGGCTTCGAGCTCCGGAAGAAAAGAAATATCTGCCCCTAATATTTTGCCTTCCGGTTTTGCGGTTGAACGAATATTAAGTTTTGAAAAAGCATAAGGATCTTTCAACGCTTTGGCAGGACTGTTTGCTTTGACGGTTATAATGTCTGTGCTTCCGTCCCAAAGCCCTTTTGAAGAGGCTTTAAATTTGATATGCCCCGGCGTTTTTCCTGATTGCACAATCACCTGGCATTTTCCATTGAAGGCAGATCGCTCCCAATTTCCATCTAAAACTTTATCCGCTTCGTGACTGCTTGGATCTCCATTTCCAACGCCAATAATTTTAGCATCGCCATCTAAAGTAAACTGAATCAGATTGCCGGCATCACGTACTTCCCGGCCCTGTTTATCTATCACGCTTACATTGATTACCGTGGCATCTTTGCCATCAGCAAGCATAGTTGTTTTGTAAGGAGTAATTACCACTTCCGCCGGTTCGCCAGAGGTTTCAAGAGATGAAACAAGCTTACGTCCATGCTTATACGCAATTGCATCCAGCTTCCCCGGTTCATAAGGCACATTCCATTGCAAATGACCGTTTCGCGGCATTTCTTTTTTGCCAAAACTTTTTCCATTTAAGAAAAGCTCTACATTATCGGCGTTGGAATTTACCCAAACATCCACCGGAGTGCCGGGTTTGGTTTTACGATTCCAATCCGCAGAAATGTGCAATACATCTTTATTTGTCCACCATGATTGATAATAATAATATATGTTTTTTGGAAATCCGCACACATCCATCAAACCAAAATGAGAATTGATATTGGGCCATTGAAAAGGAGTTGGCTCGCCACGGTAATCAAATCCTGTCCATACAAAACCGCCGAGATTCCAGGATTGCGCGGCCACTACCGACCACCATTGTTCCGCAGTATTTGCCCACCACGGATAGGTGATATCCTGATCCGGAAGATAGGCTCTCACAGAATCTTTTAGATAAATACCACGCGTGGTAACCGTGCTGCCCATCTCTGTTCCTATAACGGGCTGCGTTGGATGATCTTTATGATAAGGTTCCATCCCTGCAACCCGATAGTTAAATCCACGAACGGGAATCACTTCATTTACACCATGGTATACATTGGCCACATCCGCACCGTAAGTTGACGTGCGCGTTGGATCTAATTCTTTTTGTTTTTGCAAAAGAGAAAGTGCGATTCTTTTGCCGGTGGTTTGCGTTTGAATGTATCCTTCTTCATTGCCAATCGACCACATGAAAACGGAAGGCCGGTTTCGGTCCCGAAGAATCAGTTTTTCAAACTGGTTCATATATTCCGGGCTGCTGTTGAGCAATCTTGTTTCGTCCAAAACCAGCATTCCCAGGCTATCACAGGCATCCAGCAATTCGGGCGTGGGTGGATTATGCGTAGTGCGATAAGCGTTGGCACCCATTTCTTTTAATAATCCGATCCGGTAATATTGAAGATAATCCGGCAGCGCGCTGCCGACTCCTGCGTGATCCTGGTGATTGCAAACTCCCTGTATTTTTATCAATTTTCCATTTAGAAAAACACCTTTATTAGTAACAGCAACGTCGCGAATTCCAAAGCGTATATTGATGCTGTCAATCGTTTTATTCCCGGATTTTAAAATCGTGATAATCCGATATAGATACGGATCTTCAACCGACCAAAGCCTGGCGTCCGCAACATTCACTTTTTGAATAATCGTAGTATTCCTATTGGCTGAAACACTAAAAGCTACTTTTTGGCTTTTCCCAATCAGCTTTCCATCACGGTCTGTAATAAACGTGTATACATCACCGTTAGCCACATTGGACCGATCGTTCACCACCGGAATTTCAACCGACACCCCAGCGCTTTTAGCTGTTTGTTTGGAATGTATAAAAACTACATTTTCGTTTATATGAAGCTCATTTTTTTTATTAAGCCAAACATGCCTGTAAATACCTGGGCCTTCGTAAAACCAGCCTTCGTATTGAGTTGCATCGGCGCGAACCACAATTGTATTTTGCTTATTGAATTCCAGGAAATCGGAGATATCATATTCCACGCCGGTGTAGCCGCTAAAATTATTTCCCAGGAAAAATCCATTGATCCAGACATTTGCGTTTCGATAAATTCCATCGAACTGAATTGATATTTTCTTTCCTGAATCCGCGCGGTCAACAAAAAATTTCTTGCGATACCATCCAATGCTCGTTTCGGGGAACAAACCCCCAACAGGTTTATAGCCATGCGCCATCACATCAAAATTGGGTGAATTTACAAATGGCAATTCGACCGCCCAGTCGTGCGGCAGATCCAGGCTGCGCCAGGAGCTATCATTAAATTTTGGGTCGATGGCTGTTCCGGCGCCATTGCCGCTTTTAGAAAAAACTGTTTTAATGCTGTATCCAAAATCCCTCGCAGGATCGGCTGCATTTCCTAAATGGAATCGCCAGCCTTCATCAAAATTGATCCTGGCCCGATCCTGCGATTGAGCAACAAAAAATAAGGCGAAAAATATGAAAAAAGTTAGAACGGATTTTCTGATCATGATCTTTAAATGGATTTGAAAAATTAACGGAATCGAAATTATATTTAAATATAGAATTGTTTGGGGATTCGATTGAAACGTTTACAGGCAAAAAAGCCACACCCCACTTCCTCTCCCCGGGGCGAGGGGCTCAAATCCCCAATGAAAAACGTTGCGGTCATTTCCCGAAATTTTGGCCGAATAACCATTGTTTTAAATCATTATTTGAACGCATCTAAGGTAACTGTCGGTTGCCCTTGCGAATTAAAGGCACCAAGCTTGTAGCCATTCCAATCGGCATAACATTCGGGTTCCCAATAAAAGATACCGAGACATTTATTGTCAGGAACTGATTTTGATTTCGCGACTAAATCCTGGATAAAACTTTTACAGGCCAATGAATCGCTCACCGGCATTCCTACTTCGCAGATCATCACGTCTTTTGCATAGCGGCTAATCATATCATTGATATTCGCGAGGCATTGGGTATTCAACTGCGCCCAATTATTTGCAGTCGGATACAATGACATGCCGATCACATCCCATTTTGCATTGTTGGCTTTTAAACCATCAAACATCCAACGGAACAGTGAATTATCAAATCCGTTGGAAATATGCACAATCACTTTTGTTGAAGGAAAAACGGATTTTACTGCATCATAACCGGAATTCACCAACGCAGCAAAGTTGGCCATATTCGTACTTGCTTTTCCTTCAGGCCAAAGCATTCCATCATTTGTTTCGTTACCTACCTGCACCCAGTCCGGCGCCACGTCATTTGCTTTCAATGTGTTCAAAACTTCTTTTGTGTGATTACTAACCGATGCAATTAATTGAGTAATATTCTCATCCTTCCAGGCGGCTGGCTTTGCTTGCTGCCCGGGATCGGCCCATGAATCACTATAATGAAAGTCAATTAAAATTTTCATTCCCAGCACCTTCGCACGCAATGCTTTGGCCAGAACATCATCGGTGTTGCACCAGCCGTTCGCGGGATTCACCCACACCCGAAGGCGGATCGAATTCATGCCGCCATCTTTCAAAATTTGAAAAAGATCTTGTTGAGCGCCATTCTTATTATAAAATTTTATGCCTTGTGATTCCATCTGCGTGACCCAGCTTACATCCGCGCCTTTTGCGAAAAAAGAATCAACAACTGGGTCGGGAACAGGAAGAAGCACCGGAGTCGGTAAGGGCGTAGGTCCTTTTGTCTTAGCGCATGAAAAAGATAGTAGTATTGCGCATATCAAGAACAGAAAAGTATTTTTCATATTGAAAATTAAGTATAAAAAAGTAATCGGAATACAATGGGAAACAAGGATGACATGTCGGAAAAAACGTTGACATAATTATTTTAAATTATGAAAATCTACTTTTTGGTTTATGAGGATGTAACCAGAATGGAAGTCAAAAAATATGTCCTGCTATTCCAGCATCAGGATTTAAACGCTGCTTTTTTATCGTTCAAAAATGTTAATGTGCCTCTTTTCTTTCATCAGAAATAAAAATAGAAAATTCAAGCATTCGCCGAATATTCCCACCCTGAGCAGAAGTGTTGTAATTTTAATTTACAAACCTGATAAAGCGAGTACCATAAAAGCAGGCCGAAGAATTGGATTAAATTATTAATAATTAATCACCATGGAAAAATTAGGAAAAGCATATTTAGAGCAAGGCTTTAATTACGAAGCTTACAGAAAAATGATGCAGCATTTAATTGCTGAGGGGAAAACAACAGGTCCCAATCAATCTCCGGAGATAATAGAATTTACAAAACTAAACGAACGCAGAATGGCGCGATTGGATAAGACGGCAAAGATCAACGATAGCCTGGCAGCCGCTGTTCAATCGCTTCAAAAAAAATGGATTTGGATCATATTAACCGAAACCTGGTGTGGTGATGTGGCACAAAATGTACCTACGATAGAAAAAATTGCAGCTTTGAATCCGTTGATCACCACTCGTTATTTGTTGCGTGATGAAAACACTTCGCTTATTAATCAATACTTAACCAACGGCGGCAAAGCCATTCCAAAATTGATTTGTTATGATGGTGAAACTCTTGAACCAATTGGCCATTGGGGACCGCGACCATATCCCGCACAGGAACTGACAATGAAATTGCTAAGGCACCAGCCTCCCTTGTCTTTTGAAGATGTTCACGAGCCGCTGCATAAATGGTACGCTGAAGACAAGACGATCACGTTGCAAAAGGAAATGGAAGATTTGATTAAACGATGGATTGGATAAATCAACGTATAATTTTCAACAGACGTGAATCTAATTTCGTTAATGATTTTATAGAAAAACGAAAATCTACATTTTCGCTTGCGGCAATATAACTGATATGGTGAGACGAAAATTTAGCCCAAGAGGGTGTTCTTCTTTTCCGATGAAGAGTTTTGACTTCGTGATCCCGTTGGTGGAGATCAGACGGGCTTTCGGCAAATTTTAAGTTTGAAAGAGGTATAAATAAAAAAGCATAAATTGATTTTCTATATTTTGGCTTATCACAATAAAATTTATAACAAAATACCCGGTCGTTATCAATCGCTCTGACAAGCCAAAATATAGAATTCTGTCATTTAAAAAATGGATGAAAATTGCATAAAAAAAACTGCCCGTTTAAGGGCAGTTAATAAATTAAATTTTGTTTTTGTTTTATAATTTAGTCAAAGTCGCCGTGTATCTCAATGGATGACTAAGATCCAAAACCACTTTGTAGTTACCCGCCGCTGATACCGGGATATTGGAGCCGTTATAACTCAACTCACTTAAGTCGCCGCCAAGGTTTGAATTACCGCCGGGAAAATTTGGATCGTTCCAGTTTCCATTAGCTCTGAATTTGATGTTATTGGCTGTTAACGCAACAGAGTTGATCACCCAAACATTATTTGCAGCATCATACGTCATCGGGGTATCATTGTTCCATCCGCCGGGAGTAGCATCGCCAATAATTGACCATGTAGCAAGGGTTGCAGACCAGGTTAGATTTACGGGATTCGCTTTTACATAATAATATCCTCCGCCGTTAGGCCATTTCAGGTTTCCTCCGGATGCGCTCAGTTTTCCCGGGCCGCCATCTCCAAAAGAATTATCCCAATTTGGTTGCGGATTAATTTTAAATTCAAAAGATCCACCCGATGGAACATTTACATATCCTTCATAATCATTTTGACCAGGCACTGCGCCTAATCGGGGAGCGGTTTGGGGAGTCCAATTTGGAACTGGTGTTTGATAATCGCCCGGCACCCATAGATATGCGAGCGGAGAATAAGTAGTGACATTTAGTTTAACAACATTTGATATTACAGAGGGCACAGTATTTTGTCCCTGGAAAGCAACCACTCTCAATTCAAGATCTTTCGCAACACCTACCATCGCGCCGGCCAAAAGAGCGGCCGAATTTAAATCAGCAACATTGATGTCTTTCATCAAGGCGCTGCTTGCAGCAAATACCTGCGGCTTGGCAAAATTGCCACCCACGCTATCTAACTGCACCGCGTAATTAAACGAAAAATTTCCATAACTAGTCGCATTCCAATTTAGCACTACCGCGCTGTTAGTGGCGTCATTGATGGATAAAGTGAGCGGGCCGGCTGGTTGAAGCTGCCAACGTGATGGGAACTATATAAGGAGTTGCCTTGATCGTCAACACATTTGACATGTAGGCTTCATTGTTATTGGCATAAGATGAAGTGACCCTAACATCAATACTGGCGGGAGTACCTGCCACAACTCCGAGGCCCGACATGATATCGTTTAACTGTTTTCCGGTGAAGCTTGTATCCATCACACCGTTAACGGTTAAAGTGAATTCTTTAGAAAAATTACGGCCCGTTGAATCAATTTCGATTACATATTTATACATAGAAGGCGACTGAGCATATTTGGGATCCGTCCATGATAATTGAAGGGCGCTTTTTCCGGAATCTGCAGGCGCGGTAGAAATAGTATTTACCGAAGACGATAATACTACAGCAGTTCCATTTGGATAAAATGGCAGTTCGGCCACTTTTTTACAGGCGCCAAAAGCCATCATCACAACAAGCGCGAGAAAGAGTTTTGATATATATTTCATGAGAGTTTTTTTATACTGATTTTGTGGAGATTTTTTTAAAGAACCGGAATTAAAGTTTGGTTACAGAAAACTTTCCACGTTGAAAATCTACTTCTATTTTATAGTTGCCACTTGCGGCAGGCGCCAGAATGTTGGCTCCATTAAACACCAGATCTCCACCGGTAATCATTTCCGGATCATCATTTTTGGCGATGCTCCATTGCTGAGTCCAGTTACCATTCACGGCAATAAATTTATATTCTCCTCCTCCAATCAAAGGAATAGTAATGGTGTAAACGGTATTACTCACCTGTGTAAATTGTTGCGCTGCAACTGGCTGCGTAATAGGATTGTCCCATCCATGCGCGCTCCCTCCCGGCGTAGCGCTTCCTACGATAAACAAGGTGCCTGTTGTTGGTGGCGTCACTTTCGGAGGGATCGCATAAGGAGTTACCGTATACTTTAATACATTAGACCTAAGTGGTTCTGAAGAATTTATTAAAAAGGACGTTACCCTTATTTCAAGTTGGTGTTCAACGCCCGGCACCAATTGTAATTGATTCAACAAATAATCGTTAAGTACTGATTGTGTCATTGTTAATGACAAATTTTTACTCACTGAAATAATTTGTCTTTTTGAACTGGTAAAATTGGATCCTGTTGTATCTATCTCAACCTGGTAGCTGACATCCTGAGAACTAATACCCGTAGTAAATTTATAATCAGGATTTGTCCAGGAAAGCATTAATCCAATGTTGTCTTTTGTATCAAAAGATAATGGCAAGTTCGCAGAAGTAACCGAAGAAGTCAGAACAGGATTTGTGCCTCCGTTAAAAAATATTTTATGTTCATCTTTTTTGCAGGACGCAAATAGTGCTGCCAGCATGGATAAGAAAAATATTTGCTTTATTAATTTTTTCATTTTATATGATTTAGCCGTTAGATTAATTGTATCCCGGATTTTGGGTCAGGTTAGGGTTTGAGGATAAAACAGAAGCCGGTATCGGAAATAAATTGTATTTAGGATCAACCGCCGTACCTGAGGCAACGCCCCCTTTCCAGGGCCACAAATACGCATTAGTTGTCAATAAGCCGTAACGAATGAGGTCGGTGCGGCGATGCCCTTCCCAATAAAGTTCCCGGCCTCTTTCGTCTAAGACAGTTTGTAAGGTCAGGTCACTTGAATTCAACTGACCCGAAGCTGTGCCACCATAAGCCCTTGCTCTGATCAGGTTTAAATAAGCCAATGCAGTTGTTTTGTCACCGCCGGCACCTCCACGCAGCGTAGCTTCGGCATAGATAAGATACATTTCGGACAACCTGAAAACAGGAAAATCTATGTCTGCAAAATAACCTGTTGGATCAGAAACCGGTTTGCCGTCGGAGCGCATGTTTACATATTTCTTTATGTGCGGGCCCTGATCAAAATTACTAATATCAGTGATCAGCAACTGATCAGGACTGGTGCCATATTTAGAAGTTTTAAACATTGCCCTTGTATCTGTGCTGCCTGTCTTATCAGCAAATAAATTTGCGAAAGACGAAGTAGCCCTGTATCCATACCAGCCACCACCGGTGACGCCATAATCTGTTGTAGCCTCATCACCGGAAGGGCCATGTACAAAGAAAGTAGTATTTCCATATCCCTGCGTGTGCAAACCATCGATCGGAACCGCAAACATAAATTCATCTTTTTGTTTGTCATTATCCGCCATAAACAATTTAGCGTAGCTAGGCTGTAACGAATAGCCACCACCAATAACTTTAGACGCATAGATGATAGCGCTGTCATATTTTGGAGTGCCTGTATATACGGCTGCATTTAAATAAATACGTGCCAATAATGCCCAATCAGCTCCCTGGTCCACTCTTCCATATTCTATTGTTTTTACAGGAGCCAAATCACCATCAATTGCTTTTAATTCTCCCACGATATAATTAAACAGATCTGCTCTTTTTATTTCGGCAGGCAAAGCGGAACCCACCTGGTTTGCTTCAGTGATGAAAGTGGAATTACCAAACAAATCCATCATCATCCAATAATTAAAAGCCCGCAAGAAGCGAACTTCCGCCCTTGAGCTTTTGATTGCGTCTGCATCAGCTCCTGTGATTCCATGAGAAGCAACTGCTTCATCGGTTGAAGATCTCAGGTATTCATTGGCTAAAGTGATATTATACATTGGTCTTGCATACATCCCTTTTAAAAAAGGATCCGCGCTTGTGAAAGATAATTTATGATAATCCTGTATGGTTTGGTCGTTCCAGGCTACAACTGCTTCATCTGTAGGCAGCTCCTGGCAATTGAAAAACGGTCTGATAAATGCGATTTGCGATCCTTCATCCAGGCCGCCGCTGATATCGGGCTGGCCTGCAGGTCCCTGGTTTCCTCCGGAAGCGAGGCCTCCGTATATTTTAGCCAGAACACTTTTGTATCCTGCGGCAGTTGAATAAACTTTGTCAGGCGTCAGATCATTTTGAGGAGCCAGATCCAGCTTCTTTGCACAGGACGCCGCCGCCAATACCAACAGGCAGAAGATTGAATTTTTTATTGTTTTATTTAGCATAAAATAAGTTTTAATAAATTAAAAATCGAGATTGGCGCCAAGAGAAAAGATACGCGGCCGTGGATAAATATTATTGTCTGTGCCGTGTATATCAGAATTTTCAGGATCTAATCCGGAGTATTTTGTTATTACAAAAACATTCTGAACACTTGCATTGATGCGCAATGAGGATTTATTATGAAAAATTCTGCCGAGATTATAACCCACATTGATATTATCCAGGCGCAGGAACGAGGCATTCTCAATATAATAATCAGAGAAATATTGATTGTTC
Organism: uncultured Chitinophagaceae bacterium; assembly: GCA_963706775.1. GTDB lineage: Bacteria > Bacteroidota > Bacteroidia > Chitinophagales > Chitinophagaceae > Ginsengibacter. Next base: position 1,027,559 of record CAVPNF010000005.1, on the reverse strand, counting down.
ACAAATCCTGTTTTTAAATAATCAGCGCTCGCATTTCCGATAAAGTTTATCGGGTTCTTGATGGAGCGAAGCACCGTGTTATTAGATGCATAGTTGTTGTATAAATAATTTCCAACTGAGCCGTGAGCGGCTAAGCCAAGCGACCATTTTTTATAAAGAAGCGTAGTATTGATGCCTACTAAAAAATCAGGCGAGGGCTTTTTATAATAGTATTTATCGGAAGCACTTACGCTACCATCACGATTTCTATCTTCATATAGTCCTTCAATCGGCATCCCGGTTTTAGGATCATAGATCTGCTGGTATGCTTCAAAAGTGAAAGGCGCATATCCGACGGCGAAGACTCCGATTTGATTTCCGGTACCGCCACTGATATTGCTTTGAGGAAGCGAAGTCACGTTAGGGCCGAGGTCCGTGATCTTGTCGCTGTTGTAAGACACATTAAATCCAAAATCCCAGCTGAGATCTTTTGTCTTAACAGGAGTTGTGTTCAATACAAATTCAACGCCTTTACTTTCCAGGCTACCAATATTGGTGACGATAGAGATATCGAAGTTCTGTCCGGGCGCCTGGTTTATAGGGCTTAACAAGTCTTTTGTTTTCTTATAATATACATCTACCGAACCGGAAATCCTGTTGTTCAGAATCCCGAAATCCAAGGCCCAGGTTGGTGGTGGTAGTCGTTTCCCATTTAATATTCGGATCGTAGGCTCCGGGACGCAAATAATTATAGTAGGTATTTCCAAACTGGTATTGTGCCGCTGAATTACTTAAAGAATAGACAGGCAAATAAGGATAAAGAGGATTAAAGCTGGCTCCGGCTATTCCGCCTATATCTTGCTGGCCGGTGATTCCCCAGCTTCCGCGCAATTTAAGTTCATTCAGGACACTACTTGTTTTGAAAAAATCCTGGTTGATTTTCCATGCGGCAGAGACTGCAGGAAAATATCCAACTCTCGTCGCCGGAGAAAATTTTGAACTGGCATCGCGGCGCATGGAAGCAGTTAAAAAATACCTGTTGTCATAAGAATAATTGACACGTCCCAGGTAGGACTCAAGTCGGTATTCCGGTTTATCTGTAGCAAAAGTAGGAACGCTGTTCAGGATGGTGTCACCATTCTGACCAAAATGCGGATAATTATAAACATTAGTCAGAAATTGCTGATAACCGTGCAACAACAAGGCATCAACCTTACTTTTTATACTTTTAATATCCTTTGTGTAGAACAGGGAGAATTCATACAGATTGTTTTGTTTGCCCTGTTTATAGTAGGTATAATTACCGAACGTTTTATAATCGGTTGCCATGATAGAATCCTTATTATCATTGCCACTTCCTCTTGAATCATCCAGGCCAATATTTGCCTGCAAATGCAAATCCGGGAAAAAATGGAGCTTATAATCCAATTGTACATTTCCGATAAGCCTGTTCACCGATGAAGTGTTGCGTCTTAATTCCAGCAAAGCAAGAGGATTGCGCGTTGCGAGGTCAATCGGCAAAGTGGTGCCGGGTTGCAGCCATTCAAAATAGCCGCCCCATTTATTAGCATTGGTAGAATAAACCGGTTGTGTAGGATCAAATGTAGCTGCGCTACCAACGGCTCCCTGGTCAGCGAAGCGATTGTTAGTAGTAGAATATTTGACGTTTACATTAACAGATAAATGATCGTCAAAAAACTTAGGCGATAAATTCAGCGAAGAAGTGTAGCGATCAAAATGATCTGTTTTTAAAATACCATCCTGGTTCAGATAACCCAATGAAACCCTAAAGGGTATGTTTTTGATAGCGCCGCTGGCACTGATGTTATTGTCATTGCCAAATGCTTTTTGATAAATCTCGTTCTGCCAGTCAGTATTTGCAGTACCTAATAAATTTTTATAAGTATTATTGCCGGTAGCAGTTGCGTCAGTGTTAATAATATTCCTGAGCTGGTCAGCAGTCAGCACGTTTACATCTTTAACGATCGAGGCAACAGAAAACTGGGTATTGAAATTGAATTTCACTTTCCCTTTCGCGCCTTTTTTCGTAGTAACAATGATCACGCCATTGGAGGCCCTTGAACCATACAATGCCGTAGCAGAGGCATCTTTCAAAACACTGATCGATTCAATATCGTTAGGATTAATTGTGTTCAGCAAATTGGCAGATCCTGGCAGGTTGTTATTATCAACAGGCACTCCATCGATTACAATCAACGGATCGTTGCTCGCATTCAAAGACGCGCCGCCCCTGATCCGGATCGTGCTTCCGCCGCCGGCACTTCCGCCGCCCGATGTTATTTGTAAGCCGGGAACTTTGCCTTGCAACAATTGTTCAGATGAAGGAATAAATCCTTTTTGAAAATCTTTGGAAGACACTGCAGTGACAGAACTGGTCAAATCAGATTTCAGGCGCGTGCCATAAGCAACCACCACTACATCAGTAAGCGCCTGTGCTGAACTCACCATGACGATATTGATATCGTTGGACGACGGAGTAATGTTTACGTTTTGCGTTGCCGAACCGACATAACTCACCTGGAGCTGTTTTGCGCCTGGAGAAACGTCAATAGAAAACGTCCCATCCAGTGCGGTTCTGGTGCCCGTCTTTTGGCCAACCACAACGACAGAGGCATCCGCAAGGGGCGTACCTTCTTTTGAAATTACGGTTCCCTTGATTGTACGGTTTTGAGCGTTTACCGCAATCGAGATCAACATAAAAAGTAACAAAACACTTACCTGTTTCGAAACTTTGATCATTCTATTTCTCATAAGCAAAAATTGATTTTAATATTTAATTGTTTTAATCATCAACCGTTTTTATAATGTGTAATTATTACACGAAATATTTTAATTCTTTAGATCCTTTGCCTTCTTCTTTGTTTTTTATAATAAATCTTATTGAGAATTCTTAAGGTTAGTCCATCGTGTTATATCCGGAGTCAGCAGCAGCAATATTCGTTAACAAGCCATGTTGCCATAGAGACAAGCTTCTAATCAAAATTGCTGCACGCGCACATAATTTTTACCTAAAACAAACATTCCCTTCATTATCCAAACAAGCGTTAATATAGATTTTACATTTCCCGGAAATATCGAATTCAGTTATCTTTATTCAGCACCAATAAATCATGGTTTTGTAATGAAATTTAATAAATCCATTTTCTGCAAACCGGTCAAAAAGAGCTGCCATTTCCTTCATCAATTTGTCATATAAATTACCGTCTTTCGGACAGTAAGACGACGACGTCAACCTGCCTTTTAATCCATCCAGGTCAAACTCCTGGAAATGCGTCCCGCTTTCTATATGAACCGTCTTTGGCGAGAAAAATTCTTCGATGTCTTTTTGAGAAACATTGGTGTAATTCACCCTTGCGAACTCCGGAATATTTGACTTTAAAATTTCTTCATAGGTTTTTTGAAAAGGAAATTTTTCATCTCTCACATTCCACGCCACTGCAATATGCCCTCCCGGCTTAAGAATTCGTTGGAATTCGATTTTTGCCAGTGCCTGATCGAACCAATGAAAAGATTGCGCTGAAAAAATAAGGTCAACGCTTTGGCCGGACAAACCCGTTTTTTCCGACGTTCCGTTTACACTGTGAAAATTTTTATTCCCTGACAAATCTGATTCTGCCGCAGCCCGCATTTCAGCATTAGGTTCTACCGCATATACTCTATTTCCGTTGTTGAGAAAAAGTGCTGAAGAAATTCCTGTGCCCGAACCAATATCCGCCACCACCGAATTTTCGTTGAGCCCCATTTTATCATAAATCAATTGAATTAATTGTGCAGGATATCCCGGACGATATTTTTTATAATCCTCCACCCTGTCGGAAAACCTTGTTGTGTTTGTTTTCAATTAATGATGATTTAAAAATCAATACCGGACCATTTCTTCTTCTTCTTCTCGTATTTTTCGTAGTCGAATTTATAAAGCCTGCCCGGGCGATGGGGCACATTTTTTTCTTCTTCCCCGATGTCAACCAGGAAGTCCATTGAAAAAAACTTTTTTCTGAAATTCCTCCTGTCAAGCTTCACATTTAAAATGGACTCATAAAGATTTTGCAGATCGCGCAATGAAAATTTACTGGGTAATAAGCTAAACCCAAGCGGATGTTCCTGCACTCTTTTTTGGAGCCACACATAACACATGTCAAGTATTCGCTTATGATCAAAAGCCAGTTCCGCTACGCTTTCTATGTCATGCCAATGCAATTCATTATCAAGAATTTTCAACCGGTGATTTTGAATATTTATAAGGGAGCAATACGCAGCCGTCACCACGCGCCCGGCAGGATGGCGCCCCACTTCTCCAAATGTATGCACTTGCTCAAGATAGAGATCGTTGAGCCCGGTTCGTTGTTTTAATATCCGGTAAGCCGCGGCATCAAGATCTTCTTCCGGCTTCACAAGATCACCAAGCAGCGACCACTTACTTTGATATTTTTTTAAATCTGAACGAATCAGTAATACTTTAAGCTTGCTTTCGTCGAAGCCAAAGATTACACAATCCACAGAAAGCGCCACCCGGTTGATGCTTTGCACCTCGGTCTGTAATCCTTTGAGGGTTTTAGAGTTTTTAGAAACCGTTTCCGATGCTATTGTTGACATATAACGAAGCGCGATTAATTATTTATTAACTAATTATTTTTTATAACCTTAATGGTTTGTGTTTTTTGCGAAGCTAATATAGAAAGCAGATAAACCCCTTTGCCAAATTTCGCCGAGTCATAGATTTCAAAGGAATTATTTCCCGGATTGATCACAAGGGTTTGCCTGAGCATTTTTCTCCCGGTTAAATCCGTGATCAGCAATGTTCCTTTATCCGCAATGGGTGATTGAATATGAAGCTTCAGGGTTTTATCCACAGGATTAGGATTCACCCGGGCCGACCATTCAGTAGCGCCGCTTTTTATAGAAACGATGGAGCTAAAATTAAACTTACCATTTATGTCCACGCTTTTCAAACGATAATATACAATGGGTGCCAAATTGTTCGCCTCTTCGTCAGTGTAACTATAAGTGCTTTTTCCGGTCGCGTTAATTTCCTGAATGGTTGAAAAATTTTGACCATCGGTGCTTTTCTGCAGCTCATAATCACGAAGGTTAATTTCGCTCGCTACATCCCACGTCAATATATTTCCATTGGTTTCTTTTCTTCCGGAAAAATTAATGATCGTCACGGGCAGCGCAACATTCAGGCTAAGATAAACATGGTATTCACCCGGCGATAATGTAAACGACTGTGCACTTCCGGTAGCGGTAATGGTCGTTCCATTAAGATAATCATACCAGGTTCCCGGCGATGGAAACGTGACCGTGGAAGTTTGCGAGGCCACATCGAAATTTCCCATCACCACTATTTTTGAAGGCGTTGAGGTTAGTTGAATCCACTTAAACGGCCCGCTTAAACTTTGACTTGATGTGTTTGAAACAAACGCATCTTTGTAAAGCGGATTATAGCGCAGTCTAATTAATGCGCTATAAACGTCGAAAAGTTTCTTACGATTCGTTTGTTGTAAATAATCCCAACGAATCGGCTTTGGATCCGTGCGGCAATTATTATTGATGCTTCCGTTCTGACAATAATTTATAGAATAATCATAGCCAATTTCTCCAAATTGCCAGATCATTTTGGGGCCAGGAATCGTGAGAAAAAAGGCCGCGTCTAGTTCTTGCCTCTTCAGCGCGGTAGCCGTATCTTTTATATTATATCCGGCTGCTGAATTTCCGTAGGAAATATTTTTATACATTAATCTTTCTTCATCATGGCTTTCCATATAAGTAACGAGATACGGATTACTCCAGCCTCTTTGGTTGGCGATGCCTCCGCTGAAATCCCAGTCAGTATTATATCCCATTGAGGCCTGGTTATAATTATAATTCTCATTTCCCCAAAGCATCATACCATAATCCGACAGCACTTTTTCTTCTGAATTATCTGCGAAATGTTCAAGAATACAATAGGATGCCGGCGATTTTAATTGCAAGGTGTCATAATATCTTTTCCAGATATCAATCCGGCTCTGGTCATAATTTCCCCATGCCGCAACATTACAATTATTTCCATTGACATCGCAGGTTTGCGTTTGGGTAAATCCTTTGGAAAGATCAAATCTGAACCCGTCGATTTTATAATCTCCAAGCCAATGCGCCACCACGCGACTCACAAAGTAGCGGGTCGCGAGACTTTCATGGTTCATATCGTAGCCAACATTATAAGCATGTTTGGTCACAGGATTAAACCATGGATTATCTGCCGCCGGCCGGTTATTGGCGGCGTCCCAGTATAATTGAACCATGGGCGATGATCCAAAAGAATGGTTCAATGCAATGTCCATGATCACAGCGATCCCGTTTTTATGACAACTGTCAATAAATTCTTTCAAAGTATTGGCCGGACCATAATATTTATCAGGCGCGAAATAAAAATCGGGATTATAACCCCAGCTTATATTTCCTTCAAATTCATTGAACGGCATTAGCTCGATCGCGTTAATGCCAAGTTTTTTCAAATAATTTAAAGTATCGCGTAGCGTGTTCCAATTGTGATTGGCAACAAAATCACGAACCAATAATTCATAGATCACGAGACCTTTTTTATCGGGCCTTGAAAAATTATTTACCTGCCAGTTGTAGGCTGGCGCTGCGGTTTGCAAAACGCTGACGATACCCGTCGTTAATCCTGTTGGATAAGCTTTTAAACCGGGATAAGTTGCTGCGGGAATATATTGATCATTCGCAGGATCGAGCACTTTTTCAGTGTAAGGCTCGGCGATCTTCAACGTGCCGTTTACCAAATATTGAAACGCATATTCCTTAGCCGGTGTCAACCCGTTGATAGTGATCCACCAATAATTTCCATCGGGTGTTTTATTCATTTGAAATTGCGTTTGTTCCTGCCAGTTACTTCCGGAAAATTCTCCGATCACGCAAACCCTTCCCTTGCCGGGCGCATAAAGCACGAGCGTTGCAGAAGTATTGTTTGGATCATAATTAATTCCATCTTTTGCTCCAGCAGGCAATGGCGCTACGTTTACGGCGCCCGTTGTAAAAAAGTTTATTGAATCTCTCGTTATAGTGGTGCCATCATTTGCTTCAACGATTATTTTTTGATTACCGCCCGTTGTTATGGTGGGTGTCGCGGAAATGGAAGTGGCAGCCGTTGCCGTTTGAATTTCAACGCCATTTAAATAGATCTTAAGCGTGGCTGAGAGATTGCTCACAGCAGTAACTGAAATATTGTCTCCAACTACCTTTGTAATGGTTTCCGGAACGGGAATATAACTGGGTTGAAACAAAGGATTGGTAATTCTAACGGCCAGCGCATTTGTGTAAATCGGAATATACATGTCACTTCCATCCGCATTTGCCAGCTTCTTAGTTCCATCTCCACTCCTGAAAAGTATCGCGATCTTTTTAATCGTCTCAGCGGGATTATTCATTCCAAAATAAGCGCGTAATCCTCCTGTGATCGTAAACGAATATTTATTATTTCCCAGCGAAACCGCTTGTAGCAATGGATTAGGCTGATTGAAATTCTGGTTGAATTTTACATATTTCCAATCGCCCGCGCCGGAACTTAAACTGGTAATCACGCCGATGTGCACATACACATCCGAAGGAGTATAATTTTGTAATCCCTGGTTGCCTTTAGTAGCGTCGGCGGTGATGACAAAAGGTGTTGTACTTTCAGTTGCGAAATCAGGCGTCCATGATAATAACTGTGAAAAAGTCTGGTGATAACACAGGACTATAAAAAAAACAAGTATATATTTTTTCATGACAAGACGTTAATTAATGTGTAAATTAAACACATTATTCGAATAAATAACTTTTTGAAAAAAATATTTTTTTGCATCGGCGTTCCAAATTTATTTTCTGAGATCGATTGAATACCTGGGTGAAAATTTCTTGCAGCCAGAGTTAGAAAATAATTTTCAGATTCGTTTTGTATGAGTAACCATTGCTGCTGTTATTAACTGCATAAACTAAAAAGTAGAAAATCTACTTTTTAGTTTATGTCAATGTCAAGCCTTTCGATATAAGTTTTGAAAACGTGACGTTTTCCACGTGTGTGCGTAAATGATTTTCCTTCAATAGCGATTATCCATACCTGATCTTTTTAGTATTTTTAAACTTTAATTCGAGCTATGTATATAAAAAATCAGATCCAGGATCTCCAAAATCTTACTACTAAACTCCTCAAAGAAAGCGGCACAATAGAAGAGTTGCGCAGCGCGCTTCGTTTTCATGAATATCGTTATTATGTGTTAAATGATCCTCTCATTTCGGATAGCGAATACGATCAGATTTATAAAAAATTAGAAGCGATGGAAAAAGCAGATCCTTCGCTGATCACTTCTGATTCGCCAACACAAAGAGTGGGCAACAGCCTCAATAAAGATTTTGTAACGGTGCCTCACCTGGTGCCAATGCTTAGCCTGGAAAACAGCTATAACACCCAGGACCTCATCGATTGGGACGTCCGGCTTAATGGATTGGTGGATCATCAGAAAGTGCACTTTAGCGTAGAGCCGAAATTTGATGGAGCCAGCATATCGCTTATTTATGAAAATGACCTGCTTGTGCGAGGAGCAACGCGCGGCGATGGCGCAGAAGGCGATGATATAACAACCAATATCAAACAGATCGGTTCAGTTCCTTTATCAGCGAACTTTTCTGATAATGGAATCAAAAAAATTGAGATCCGTGGAGAAGTTCTGCTAACCAAAGAGAATTTCAAAAAATATAATGATTCACTTGCTGAAGAAGGTTTGGCGCCGCTGGCAAATCCAAGAAATGCGGCGGCAGGTTCTCTCCGGATGAAAGACCCCTCTGCCGTAAGAAAACGAAAGCTGGAAGCCATTCTTTACCATGTTAGCTTTATACAATTGAATGAAAAAGGGTTAAAAAAATATCCTTCGTTGCTGAATACACATTCAGGAACGCTGCAGCTTCTGTCAGAGGTGGGATTCAAAACTCCCATAAGCGAAAAAGTAGTTTTACACAATATTCAAGATGTAGTAAATCATTGCCTGGAATTTGAAACTAAAAGAGACGCCCTTCCTTATGAAATAGATGGAATGGTGATCAAGGTGAATGAAATAGAATTGCAACAGCAGGCAGGCAGAACCACTCATCATCCACGCTGGGCGATTGCTTACAAATTCAAAGCGCGACAGGCAACCTCAAAATTATTAAATGTCGAATTCCAGGTGGGACGCACAGGCTCCATCACGCCGGTAGCAAAAATAGAACCCGTTCCTATTGGCGGAGTGACCGTCTCTTCAGTTTCGCTTTTCAATGAAGGAATAATAGAAGAAAAAGATTTGCGTATAGGCGATACCGTTATAGTGGAGCGCGCGGGTGATGTAATTCCTTATATCGTAAAACCGCTCACAGAATTAAGAACCGGAAAAGAAGCAAAAATTATATTTCCAACTCACTGCCCTGTTTGCGGAGATCCGTTAGTGAAACCGGAGGGAGAGGCTGTTTGGAGGTGTATAAATATCAATTGTGAAGCCCAGGTTGTAGAGCGTATTATTCATTTCGTAAGCAAAGATGCGATGGACATGAAAACCTTTGGTGAAGCCAATGTTAGAAAATTTTATGCGATGGGGTTAATAACAACCATTCCGTCGCTTTACGAGATTGACTATGATAAAGTCGCGTCATTGGAAGGCTTCAAAAAGAAGTCGGTTGATAATTTGCGCAGCGCAATAGAAAATTCAAAAAAGCAAAACCTGAATCGCCTCATATTTGGATTAGGCATCAGGTACGTTGGAGAAACCACTGCTAAAATTCTGGCTAAAAATGTTGATACTATTTTTGATTTGAAAAACTTTTCTATTGAAGAACTACAGCAGCTAAAAGATATTGGCAATAAAGTTGCAGAGAGTATCTACGAGTTTTATCACAATGGGGATAACATCCAAATGCTGGAACAGCTTGCGGCAAAAGGGTTGAATATTAATGGAGATAAGACTGAGCCGCTCTCAGGAAAGCTTTCAGGAAATACCTTTTTATTTACAGGGACATTACCGACATTAAAAAGAAGCGACGCGGAAAAATTAGCGGAAGAAAACGGAGGCAAGCTTCTCTCTTCTGTGAGCAGCAATCTAAATTACCTTGTAGCCGGAGAGTCTGCCGGTAGCAAGCTTGAGAAAGCAAAAAAAATAAAAACAGTAAAAATAATCAGTGAAGAAGATTTTTTAAACCTGTTACAAAGTTAGTTTTGTAACTTTATTTTAAACCCTAGTTATGATCAAAAAAATTAACGGTGAAACCTGGAAACCACTTCGTTTTGACGGTTGGAAACTGATGAGAAACCATTATGCTTTATCCTCTCACGGCCGCGCTGCCAGTTATAGAGAAGATGTTAATGAAGACGGAAAGCTGCTTTCAGGCTCACTTACTTCGGGTTACAAAACATTAAACCTGCACGTTCAGGGAACCAGTGGAACTATTTATTTCCATCGTGAGATCGCTAAACTGTTCAACAAAAAATCCTCGCCCAAAGAGAAATTTGTGATTCACCTTAATTACGATAAAACAGACAATCATATAAAGAATTTGAAATGGGTTACTCAAAAGGAAGCCATTGCTCATCAACAACAAAGCCCTCACAAGCTGGCTTATAAAAAAGTACAGACCTCCCGTACGAAGGGATTAAAATTAAATGCAACGCAAGTAAAGGCTATAAAAGCAACGCTTGAGAATCCACGCCGCAAGCTTACCCATCTTCAGATTGCTGAGAAATATGACGTAAGTCCGATGACTATCTACAGGATCAAGAGCGGGGAAAGCTGGAGCAGGATTTAAATTGCTTTTTTTTGACAAATTTAACCAACCAAAAAATCTAAATTTCAAGGATCAACAACTTAACTTTCTATTCATTTAGTTTAAGATCCTCCTTAAAAGATAATCCCGAATCATGACGATTCAACCATCTACACTAAGTTTTTTAAAGTCGCTTAAAAAAAATAATAATAAACAATGGTTCGATGAGAACCGTGAAAAGTACGAATCAGCCAGGGCGAATTTCCAGGAATTTATTACCGGACTTTTGCATAACATGGTGGCCTTCGATTCTGACATGAAAGAGCTTGAAGCGAAAAAATGTATGTTCAGGATCAACAGGGATATTCGTTTTTCAAAAAATAAAACACCTTACAAAATCAATATCAGCGCCCATTTCAACAAGGGTGGAAAAAAATCAGTACACGCAGGTTACTATTTTCATCTTCAGCCGGGAGGAAATAGTTTTGTTGGCGGCGGTTTATGGATGCCGGAAGCCGTAGAATTGAAAAAGCTTCGACAGGAAATCGATTATTGCTTTCCCGAATTTAAAAAAATAATCACCAACTCCGCATTCAAAAAACAATACGGCGAATTAGAAAAAGAGGACATGCTGGTGAATGTTCCGAAAGGATATGATAAAGAAAATCCGGCCGCTGATTTTCTCAAATTAAAAAGCTTTGTCGCGACAAAAAGGATTTCGGACGAGGAGGTTCTTTCTCCCAAACTTTCCAACGAAACTATTACAGCTTTCAAAGTGTTGATGCCATTGCTTAAATTCATGAATAAGGCTTTTGATTAAAACGATTCTGACAAGCCAAAACATAGGAAATCTACATTTTCACTTTCCACAAAAAACTTTAAAGAATAAGATGAATTCAATAAAATGATTTCATGAGTCTTAAGTTCTCTAAAGAAAGTTTGTCTTAAATTGTATCCTTTAATTTTTTTCTGATGCAAGCTCACTTACCCAAACCGACTTTTTTTTCTACCCAGGCTGCTTTCAGAAAATGGCTTGAAAAAAATCACGGGAAAGAAGCTGAACTGCTCGTTGGTTTTTACAAAGTAAATAGCGGCAAGCCAAGTATGACATGGACCGAATCTGTGGACGAGGCCATTTGCTTCGGCTGGATTGATGGCGTCAGGAGATCAATTGATGAAGAAAGTTACAGCATCCGGTTCACGCCCAGAAAATCAACGAGTATCTGGTCGGCTATTAATATTAAAAAAGTTGAAGAGCTTACTCAAAAGAAATTGATGCATCCCGCGGGTATCGAAGCTTTTTCAAGAAGGAAAGAACATAAATCCAGGATCTACTCTTATGAAAAAGAGGCAGAAAAATTAACAAAGGAGTTTGAAAAAAAATTTAAATCGGATAAAAAAGCGTGGCGTTATTTTCAATCTATGGCGCCATCTTATCAAAGGACTGCCATCCATTGGGTAATGAGTGCAAAGCAGGAGATCACTAAAATAAAGCGGCTGGATGAATTGATAAAAGACAGCAACGCAGAACACAAAATAAAAAGTTTAAATTATTGATGAACACTATTTATGACAGCCTTGTGATAGGTAAAGGACTAATAGGATCTGCAGCAGCAAAGTACCTCAGCCGCTCCGGGGAGAATGTTGCACTAACCGGACCGGATGAGTCGACTGCGTTAAAAGATGGGATCGTATTTTCAAGCCACTATGATCAATCGAGAATCCAGAGAATAATTGGAAAAGATGAAACATGGACATTGCTTAATCAACAGGCAGTGCATAAATATGCGGCGCTGGAACATTCAACCGGGATCCGTTTTCATTCAAATGGCGGCTGCCTCTATGTAAACCCATATGGAAGCGATGCTTACTTAGATGCAGCACCGGCGCAGGCTTCAAAATTTGATCTAAATTATCTGGACCTGACGAATACTGAAAAGATAAGTGCTGCATTTCCGGATTTTCATTTCCCTTCGTCTTCGGCCGGCCTGTTTGAAGATTCGCCATCAGGCCATATCAATCCAAGGCTTTTGATACAAGCGCAATTAAAAAGCGGCGAACAGAATGGTTTGAATATTTTCAATGACACCATTAATAATATTAGTTATGAGCATGATCAAATAAAAATCACGGCGCTCAGCGGAAAGATTTTTTATGCAAAAAAAGTATTGCTGGCTCCGGGTGCGTTCATTAATTCATTCAACTTTCTGGAACAAAAGCTGGCCGTAAAGCTGAAAGGCGAAACGACCATTTTGGCGCGCGTCAGCCTTGATGAAGCGCGTCGTTTAGAAAAGCTTCCTTCCCTTTTGTATGAAACCATGGATCATGACATTCAGAACATTTATTTAGTTCGTCCGCTTCAATATCCTGATGGAAATTATTACCTGAAAATGGGCGCGAATCTAACCGGGGATTTTTTCTTTGACGACCTGCAGCAAATTCAACATTGGTTCAACAGCGAAAGCAATGTTGATGAACTAGCAGCTATGCAACACGCATTAGGTGAAATAATTCCTTCTTTGCAAATTGAATCCTGCGCGGTAAAAAAGTGCATCGTCACTTTTACAAAACATCATAAACCTTACATAGGCGAAGTCGGCGAAGGATTATATATCGCCGCGGGCGGTAACGGGTATTCCGCAATGTGTTCCGACACTTTAGGAAAGATCGCCGCCAATTTATTATTGACTAAAACTTTTCCAACGGAATTTAGCGCTTCGGAATTTGCACCCGTTTTTGAAAATAGAAATTAGCCAGATTCGAAAAAATCAGAAAAAAATTTCGTCAGTGAAAATAGGATAAGCATTCCCGGTTCGGAAATGTGTCTTTTTTTCCATCGTTTTACTTCGGTACGCCATTTGGGGAAAGGATAAAAAAATTTATGACGCAAGGCACAATGCTTCAATATTTCCATTGGTATTTACCCAGTGATGGAAATTTATGGAAACAAATAAAAGATGAAGCGCAGCGATTGAAAGATCTGGGATTCTCCACTATTTGGCTTCCACCCGCCTGTAAGGGGTCCGGCGGCGGATATAGTGAAGGATACGATATATATGATCTTTACGACCTTGGCGAATTTGACCAGAAGGGCTCGGTACGCACCAAATATGGAACGAGAGATGAATACCTGGAAGCGATTGATGAGCTACACAAAACCGGGATGCAGGCTATGGTCGACATTGTGTTGAATCACAAAGCCGGCGGGGATGAAATAGAAAGAGTTAACGTGGTGAAGGTAAACCCGGAAAACCGGACACAAGTGATTTCCGCACCATTCGAAATCGATGCATTTACAAAATTTACTTTCCCGGGACGGGCAAAAAAATACTCGGATTTTGAGTGGAACTATATGTGTTTTACAGGTGTAGATTATGCCCATGACCTTAATGAAAATGGCATTTTCAGAATTCTTAATGGCTATGGCGATTCATGGGAAGATATGATTGGTGACGAAAAGGGAAACTACGATTATCTCATGTATGACGATATTGATTTCAGAAATCCGGCAGTGCGGGACGAATTGCAACACTGGGGCAAGTGGTATTGGGACCAGGTCCATTTTGATGCGGTTCGCCTCGACGCAGTCAAACACATTTCACCGGCATTTTACCGCGATTGGCTTCGCCAATTAAGAGACAGCACCGGGAAAGATATCTTTGCCGTTGGAGAATATTGGGCTCCGGGATTTCTGAATCTTTTACTGGAATACATCGATGCCACTAATGGGGAGATGAGCCTTTTCGATTCTTCCCTGCATCACAATTTTCACCAGGCATCAAAAAACGGCAGTGATTATGACATGCGCAATATATTCCAGGAAACGTTGGTAAATGCAATGCCCGAAAAGGCGGTGACCGTAGTAGCCAACCATGACACTCAACCGTTACAAGCCCTTGAAGCCCCCGTGGAAGCGTGGTTTAAGCCAATCGCTTATGCACTGATTTTGTTGCGTGAGGCAGGCTATCCCTGCGTTTTTTATCCTGATTTATATGGTGCGCATTACAAAGACCATGGAAAAGATGGAAATGAATACGAGATCTGGATGGACAAAGTGGATGGACTGGAAGCTTTGCTTCAAGCCCGAAACAATCACAGCTATGGAATGCAGCGCGATTACCTGGATCATCCCAACTGCATCGGGTGGACCAGAGAAGGTGATGATCAACATTCGGGATGCGCGGTCCTGTTATCCAATGGGGATAACGGTGATAAAAACATGGAAATTGGAAAGCGATATGCGGGCAAAAAATTTATTGATATGTTGGGCAAAATTCCTGATGAGATAGAAATAAATAACGATGGATGGGGCCATTTTTTAACGCCTGCAGGATCATTATCCGTTTGGATAGAGAAAAATGATTGATCGAATTCTTTAGAAAATTGGGGCTTTGATTTAATTAATAACGTTACTAAAAAACTGTTTTTAACTTTCGCAAGAGACAAAATCGCGAATTTTCAATTTAAAAAAATCCTTCTTTTTTATAAAAATGCGAAGCATTTTTCTTTGTGCCCTTGGCGGCTTTGTGGTAAAAAAACCTTTGCGAAGCAAAAGAAAAAAAGTTTGAAACAACAAGGGTATACGAGCACAAAATCTGTTTGTGTGAGCATAACCATTTACAGAATTGCGAAAAACTACTTTTTAGCTTGTTTGGGATATTGCCGATTAAAATTCATTTTAGAATAAAAAATTAAAAAAGAATTTTGGCTAAAGCCAATTAAAAAAATCCTTTAATCCCCGGTTTGAAACCCGGGCAAGTGATAGGCTATAACTAATTGAAATTATAGATTGTGGAATCTTTTTCGCCGGTATAATTTGAGATAGCTTACCTACTCCAAAGATTTATCCCAAAAAAGAACAGCTAAAATATAATGTCTCCCGATAATCTTGCCAGGATCTCCTGGTAATTCTTTCATCTCCAAACAAGCTAAAACATAGAAATTTCAAATTCATCCCTTATCAATTAGCTCTTGCTTTTTTCCGCATTCCGTAAACGCTAATTCCTTTTATCGTAAATGATAATTTAGCTTTCAAAATACTTTCGCCATCCCTAAAAGGCTTTGCAAACAAGCCTCCATTTTAAATTTAATAATAAAATAAGGATGACAAGTAAAAATACACACGGCTGGTCTAAAATGCTACTAACACTTTGCCTAAGCTTTTACACGCTTTTTTCTTTGGCAGCAGATGAATATAACGGCCGGATAAAGGGAAAGGTGATGACACATGATGGCAAAGCTGCACCCTGGGTTACCGTTGAGGTAAAAAATACCACGATCGCTGCGGTGACGGACGAAAATGGAATGTTCACTTTCAGAAATCTGAAGCCGGGTCAGTATGTGATAAGTATTTCCTTCGCAGGTTCACTGCCACAGGAAAAATCTATTTTGGTGGATGACAAAGATCCGGCGGAATTGAATTTCGTAATGGAAGAAACCTCAAAACAACTTGCAGAGATTGTGATCGATGGTAAAAGAAGTCCCAACTCATTACCGGTTTCAATCGGAAAATTGCCGGTAGCTCCGATGGATCTGCCACAAAGCATGTCAGTGATCGGACAGGCGGTTATCCGCAATCAACAGGCACAGCGGCTAAGCGATGTGATAAGAAATGTGAATGGCGTGTATCTTTCAACCACCAGGGGCAGCACCCAGGAAACATTTGCTGCGCGGGGGTATCGCTTTTCGAGCGATAATATGTATAAAAACGGATCACGCGTTAACTCAGGTGTGATGCCGGAAATGAGTTCATTGGAAAAAGTAGAAGTGTTGAAAGGAAGCGCAGCCATCCTTTATGGAAGTATAGCGCCGGGCGGCATTATTAATATGGTGACCAAGCAGCCGAAGTTTGATTTTGGCGGCGAACTATCTTTTCGCGCCGGAAGCTATGATCTCTATAAACCCGCTTTTGATATCTATGGGCCAGTGACTTCTAAAATAGCAGTTCGCCTTAATGGCACTTATGAAACATCCGGCAGTTTTCGTGACGAGGTTCATTCAAAAAGATATTATATCAATCCATCGGTATTATTTCAGTTAAACAAAAAGACTTCATTGCTGGTTCAGGCCGATTATCTCGAACATAATTTTACCCCGGACTTCGGTATTGGCTCTCTTAACAATAGCATCATTGCAAATGTCCCCCGCTCCTCTTTCCAGGGCGTTTCATGGCAATATAACAAGGCCCGCCAAACGACTGCCTCTGCGACTTTAAAACATAAGATCAACAATTCATGGAATCTGAATATGACGGGTTCGTATCAGTTGTATAACAGAGATTACTATTCGACAGAAAGAGTTCAGGCGGCTGCGAACGGCGATTGGGCAAGACCTTTGAATAAAATTCTTTCAGAAGAAAATTATTATTTAGGACAAATTGACCTCACAGGTAAATTTAAAACCGGGGGAATTGATCATACCTTATTGGCAGGAATTGACGCGGACAGATATTTCACTACCAGCTTCACATTCAATAATCCAACTTTCTATGATTCCGTTAATATCCTTGATCATTCAAAATTTATTCAACGTTCTGATATCCCGGCCGCTTCTAAAGTAACCAGGACTGAAACCCCCATCAACCGCATTGGCGCATACGTTCAGGATCTGATCAGCGTTTCGAATAAAATCAAATTGCTTGCAGGAATTCGTTTTTCAAAACAAATGGCTGAAGCGGCATCCACCACCTATCTGGCAAAAGATAGCATTAACCTTGGCGCAAGCAAAAATGACCAGGCTTTTTCACCAAGAGTTGGCATCGTCTATCAGCCGTTTTTAAACACAGCGATCTTCGCCAGCTATTCCAATTCATTTTCAGTGAACAGCGGAACTGATGTTTATGGAAATGCGTTAGCGCCATCTATTATCGACCAGTATGAGTTGGGAATCAAAAATAATTTCATAGACGGCGCACTTGCTGTGAATATCACCGCCTATAGGATCACGAATAACAACCTGGCACAAACCGCGCTGTTTGCAGCAGATGGTGTAACTCCGAATAATAACACTGCTTTGAAAGAACTCACCGGTCAGACTACCAGCGACGGGATTGAGTTAGACGTAACAGGGCATCCTGCAAAAGGGCTGGACATCATTGCCGGCTATAGCTATAACAACATGCGCTATACGAAAACACCCGATTCAAAAGGCAGTTATGTGGAAGGGGAAAGATTAGTGGGAACACCGGCTCACACCGGCAACGGCAGTGTGTTTTATTCTTTTAATAACAAACTGAAAGGTTTTAAAATAGGTGCGTCTGCTTTTTACACAGGCAATCGTTATGGCGGATGGAACAATACCAAAGGGCAAGCGCAGGATTATTCCAGGCTTATAGCAGTCGGTGGATTTACAACGGTTGACATTTCGGCCGGCTACACCTACAAAGATATTTCACTGCTTGCGAAAGTGTCTAATATTGGCAATGTTTATAATTACTATGTGCACGAGAATTACAGTATCAATCCGATACCACCCCGGCAATTCATCGCTACATTGGGATACAGGTTTTAGTTATCACCACCCCGTTGATCAAACTTTTTTATTATTTCAATCTCCCGGGAGGCGCGTTCAAAAGACGCGCCTTTCGGGTTATTTTGTATCCTGCAGACTAAATATTTGGATCATTGACCGACAGTTATGGCCCATTATTTAATCCAATATTATACTGATAAAAGACGCGGCACTTTATTTAAAGTATTCATTTAATTCGTGGTTGCCGCCCTGGTCGAATTTAATGAGGTGGTATATTTTTATCCATAACACATCTTTTTGATACAAATTGTTAACAATTT
The DNA here is from genome assembly GCA_963706775.1 of uncultured Chitinophagaceae bacterium. Classification (GTDB taxonomy): domain Bacteria; phylum Bacteroidota; class Bacteroidia; order Chitinophagales; family Chitinophagaceae; genus Ginsengibacter. Next base: position 1,009,005 of record CAVPNF010000005.1, on the reverse strand, counting down.
TACAAAATAGTTACTAATATTTTTGAATTAATTGCCGTTTAAATGTAATTTGAGTTAAATTAACTTTAACACTCCCTTAATTACTTGATTATGAAAAAAAAATTACTGCTTAGCAGCCTGTTTTTGTTTTTCTGCCTCGCGCAATCGATTGCGCAACAGAGAACAATTACAGGAACGGTTATTTCTAAAGATGGAACGCCGTTATCAAATGCTTCTGTTGTTATTCTTGGCCAAAGAACTGGCGAAACAACTTCAATAGATGGTAACTTTTCGATCAAAGTTCCGTCAAATGCAAAGGAACTTTCTATCAGTTACGTCGGATTCGATCCCCAGGTAGTATCTATTTCAGGACAAAATACCATTTCCGTCACCCTCCAGCCATCAACGACTAATCTAAATGAAGTTGTCGTAACCGGTTATACGTCTCAGCGAAAAAAAGACATTACCGGATCTGTGGCTGTAGTCGACGTAAATAATTTGAAACAAATTCCAGGAGGCAATGCGGAAGCTTTATTGCAAGGTCAGGCATCAGGCGTGACCGTAACCAACTCGGGTGTGCCAGGAGGAGGCGCAGCGGTGCGTATCAGGGGTATCACTTCCCTGGGAAATGCATCCCCCTTATATATTGTAGATGGAGTACAATCATCGAACGGTTTAAGGGATATTAATTCGGATGAAATTGAATCTATCCAGGTATTGAAAGATGCCGGTGCCGCAGCAATCTATGGCATACAAGGATCGAATGGCGTAGTAATCGTTACAACGAAAAAAGGCCACGGAAAGCCCACTGTTTCGTATAGCGCCTACCTGGGAACGCAAAGACCATTAAGTGGAAATGTTTGGAACCTTACTAACACCCAGGAGTATGCGCAGGCCATTTGGAAATATGGAAAGTAATTCAGGTGTAGCCCCATCTAAAACGCACCCCCCAATTTGGACTGACGGTACCAGTCCTGTAATACCAGATTATATAATGCCGGAAGGAGCAAAAGAAGGTGATCCGAACACGGATCCTTCCACCTATGATATTGGTTCTAATCAGATAATGAAAGCCAATAAAACAGGGACTGATTGGTTTCATGAAATTTTCAAACCCGCATTCGTTCAGAGTCATAATATATCAGCTAGTGCCGGTACCGATAAGTCATCTTATTACTTTTCATTGGGATATCTCGACCAGCAGGGCACAATGATTAATACTCATTTAAAGCGATATACCACGAGAATCAATACCCAATTCAATGTAAAAGATCATATTAGGGTAGGAGAAAATGCTTATTTCTTTTACAGACAAAATCCCGGCTTACCTGGAACCAACCAGAACGAGGGAAATCCTATTTCCTACTCCTATCGCGAAAGCCCGCTGATACCGGTGTACGACATCATGGGGAATTTTGCAGGGACCAACTCAAAGGGGCTTGGAAATCCTCAAAATCCGGTTGCCAATTTAAAAAGAACAGCAAATAACACATCAAACGACTGGCAGATGAATGGAAATGTGTTCGCGGAAGTAGACTTTTTGCCGCATTTAACCGCTCGTACCAGCTTCGGTGGAACTATAGATAACTATAATTATAATAATTTTAGTTATACATCTTACGAAAATGCTGAAAATAATACTAATCCCAACGGGTTTACTGAAAATTATGGCTATAATAGTAGCTGGACCTGGACCAACACACTGAAATACGGTAATACTTTTGGGCAACATACCGTTAACGTTCTAGTGGGATCAGAAGCAATAGAAAATTACCAGCGAGGAATTTTTGGCAAAAGAAATGGGTATTACATAACAAATCCCGGCAGTCTTACGGTAGATCCAAATTTGTGGACGCTAAATTTTGGACCAGCATCTGGCCAAACAACCGGCAACCTAAATAATGGGCCTGCAGGCTCAGCTACTCCTTTCCAGAGTTCCCTTTATTCCTTATTCGGTAGAGTAGATTATACATTTAGTGACAGATATCTATTGAGTGGAACTCTTAGGAGAGACGGATCCTCAGTTTTCGCCGCTGATAAACGCTTCGGGGTATTTCCTTCTGTAACCGCAGGATGGAGAGTTTCTCAGGAGCAATTCATGAAAGAAGTGACCTGGATAAATGACCTAAAGTTGCGTGGTGGTTGGGGTAAGCTGGGATCTGTAAGTAACGTGCGCGCCACAAACGCTTATAACTTGTATGGTCAGTCAGGTGCAAATTCATCGTATGACTTAGGAGGCACAAGTACAAGTTCCCTCCTTGGTTCTTATGCGAGCCAATTTGGTAATCCTTCCACCACATGGGAGGAAGACAAGGTTACCAACATAGGCCTTGACGCAACCGTTTTGCAAAACAGATTAGACTTTTCGATAGAATGGTATAAGAAGTCGGTTAGCGGACTTCTATTTAATGCACCTATTCCGGCCGTTGCCGGTGGTGGGGTTGTCGCTTTTGGAAACACAGGTAACGTGGAAAATACAGGTCTTGATGCCTCTGTAACCTGGCATGGAACAATAAAAAGGGATTTTAAATTTGATATTGGTGGAACATTTACCACATATAATAATAAGGTAATTAGCCTCGCAAATGGGGTAAACTACCAGGACAAGGTAAGCGGCGGATCAAATCGTTTTGGTGCATTCACAAGACTTCAGCCTGGTCAGGCTGTAGGAGCTTTCTTTGGATACAAAGTTATTGGTTTGTTCCAGGATGCAGCCGATGTGGCTAAATCGCCAACACAGGATGCAGCAGCGCCAGGAAGATTCAAATACCAGGATGTAAACGGAGATGGCAAAATCAACAGTGACGATAGGACATTCTTTGGTAATCCAAACCCTGATTTTACTGCCGGTTTGAATATCGGTGCTTCTTACAAGAACTTCGATTTTTCTGCCTTCTTTTATGCGTCAGTTGGAAATGATGTAATCAACTATGTAAAATATTGGACAGACTTTCCCCAGGTATTTGATGCTGCCATGAGCAAGGATGCAGCGTTACATTCTTTCGGATTGCCTGGTGCCAACGGAAAAACGCCGATTTTAGAAAGGTCAGCGAATTTCAGTAATACGACCGTTTTTAATTCTTATTACATGGAAAACGGCTCCTATCTGAGGTGCAAGCAATTACAGATCGGTTATTCACTTCCCGCAACTTTGTTACAGCGTTTCCATGTTGATAGATTAAGAATTTACATCCAGGCGGCTAACTTATTCACGATAACAAAATATTCAGGTCTAGACCCGGAATTACAAGGATCCGATTTGAATAATAATACCAATTTTGGTATTGATTTCGGAAATTATCCGGCAAATCAAAAGAATTACAACGTGGGAATTAGTCTTGGATTTTGATAGTAGAAAAAATTAACTTTTGAAAATTTATAAATCACGATAATGAAAAAAATACAATATAGACTTTTGATTGCTGCGTGTGCATGCTCACTTAGCTTGCCATTTGCGTGCAACAAAAGCTTTCTCGACAAGGCACCCCTGGGCTCGATAAGTCAAAGTACGCTGGCGAACGCGACGGGGGTTAAATCTTTACTGATTGGGGCTTATTCAATGCTGGATGGGGAAGGCGGTGCAACTGCCGGCAACCAGTTTGGATCTGGTACTGACAATTGGGTTTTTGGGAGCGTAGCCGCCGATGATTCTTATAAGGGGTCGACGCCTTCTGATCAGGGCGACATCACATTTCTGCAAACGTGGTCCGTTTCTTATACCGGTAATCCATACCTGGAATCAAAATGGCAGGCGGTCTATGATGGTGTTCAAAGAGCAAATGATGTTATCCGCACTTTAGCTCTGGCTAAAGACGTCCCCGACTCCGATGCAAAAGAAATAACCGCTGAAGCAAGGTTTCTTAGAGGATTTTTCCATCTTGAAGCTAAAAAGCTTTGGGGCAATGTTCCTTATGTAGATGAAACAATTATTCCATCCGCGGGAAATCTGAATGTGTCGAACAGTAAGGATATTTGGCCGGATATCGAAGCCGATTTCCAATTTGCTATAGACAACCTCAATGCTAAACAGCCAGAAAAAGGCCGTGCCAACAAATCCGCTGCTTCTGCATTTTTAGCTAAAGCATACATGTTTCAACACAAGTACACGGAGGCAAAAGCAATATTGGATGTATTAATTACTTCAGGCACGACAGCTAAGGGAGTTCCTTACGGGTTCAACCCAATGGGTTACGAAGCTAACTTCAACCCCGATCCGGGCGCAAAAAACAGTTCTGAATCTGTTTTCGCGGTTCAGATGTCTGTAAATGATGGTTCTGGAACTAACGGAAACTATGGACAGGTACTTAATTTTCCTAATGACGGAAGTGGCCCCGGCGGATGTTGTGGGTTTAATAATCCTTCCATTAATCTTGCCAACGCATTCAAAACAGGAACTGATGGTTTACCAATGTTTGATGATTTTAACAGCGGCAATTTCGTAAGCAGTCCGACAACGCCCTATACAGGCACGCTGGATCCTCGCGTGGATTTAGTTATGGGAAGACCAGGAATTCCTTATTTTGATTATGGTCCACACCCTGGCGGCAAATGGGTCCGGGATGGAACAGATGGCTACTTTAGCCCAAAAAAGAATCAATATGCATTGAGCCAAAAAAATTCGCTGTCTTCTACTGAAACCAGTTTTTGGGGGCCAACACAAATCGTGGCTACTAATGTAAATCTTATCAGGTATTCTGACCTTCTTCTTTGGGATGCCGAATGTGAAATTCAAATTGGAAGCCCCGATAAAGCGTTGGGTTATGTAAACATGGTTCGCAACCGGATAGCAACCCATCCTGAAACATGGGTCTATAAAAATTCTGATTTTGACGCGGCGACATTTACTTACAAGACCACAACAGCTCCTGCTGCTAACTACCTTATTAAACCTTATCCCGCAGGTTCTTTTAGTGATAAAAATTATGCGATGAAAGCAATCCGCTTCGAAAGAAGATTGGAATTCGCAATGGAAGGCATGAGGTTTTTTGATCTGCAGCGCTGGAATTCCGACCCCACTTATCCTATGGATATGTCGGCGGTACTCAATACTTACCAGTCCGTAGAAAAAACCAGGGCGTCTATATTTTCAGTGAACCCTAACGCTAAGTTTACCAAAGGAGTCAATGAATTATTTGCAATACCACAAAACGAGATTGATCTCGAAAATTCCACAGGAACGAAGAACCTCACTCAAAATCCGGGATATAATTAATTTCGGTTCCCCTGTAGATAAATTTTCTGAATGAAATCAACAAAATGAGGTAAGGGTAACCCTTACCTCATTTTGTTTATCGCCTATTCTATTATTTCCTCTTATTCAATTAAAATGAAATTGCCTCCTCTCTGTATCCTTTTTATTGAGATCTTTAGTTTCATGATGCTGTACTCCTGCACGCATAAAAAAACACTTTTCGAAACCATCCCTTCCTCCCACTCAGGAATCCATTTCAATAATAAGATTGTTGAAAACGATTCTGTCAACGCGATGGACATAATCAAATATCTATAACGGCGGCGGCGTTGGCATCGGCGATTTTAACAATGACGGGTTACCCGATATCTATTTTACGGGGAACTATGGTTGCGAATAAACTCTATCTAAATAAAGGCAATTTTAAATTTGAAGATATCACCGACCAGGCAAAAGTTGCCGGCGACGGCAAGATGGTGTCGCGGAGTACCGGTCGTCGATATCAACAACGATGGCCTGATGGATATGTATGTTTGCGCATCAATTTCAAAGGATCCTCGAAAAAAGAAAAAATCTGCTGTATGTAAATCAAGGAATTGACAAAAGTGGAATTCCGCATTTTCAAAGAAATGGCCGCCGAATATGGACTTGAAGATACCACACATTCCACAATGGCAACGTTTTTTCGATTACGATAATGACGGCGACCTTGATATGTACCTCACCGTCAATGAAATCATTCCGCACGTTAATCCATCGCTTTCCGACCGATTGTGAACAACGGAACATTTCCAAGCACGGGACAGACTGTATAGAAACGACTTTAATAAAAATTTAAACATCCCGTTTTTACAAATGTTTCTAAACAAGCGGGCATCCTGACAGAAGGTTATGGCCACGGAGTCTACAATTGCCGACATAAATAAAGATGGCTGGAAAGACATCTACGTCACCAATGATTTTTTGTCAAATGATATTCTTTACATCAATAATCATGATGGTACATTCACTGATCAAGTCCAACGAATATTTTAAACACACATCAGCAACTGCTATGGGACAAGATATTCAGGACATCAATAATGATGGATTGGCTGATGTCATAGCGCTGGATATGAATCCGGAAGACAACTACCGGAAAGAAAATGATGATGGGTGGAAATAATTACCAAACTTATCAAAACTTTGAATTCTACGGATATCAATATCAATACGTCAGAAATACGGTTCAACTAAACCAGGGACCGAGCATAAACAATAATGATTCCATCGGTGATCCGGCTTTCAGCGAAATTGGATTTTTGACTGGCATTTCGCAAACTGACTGGAGCTGGGCTCCATTGATAACAGATTTTGACAATGATGGAAACAGGGATATTAGTTATCACGAACGGATATCCCAAAGACGTCACTGATCACGATTTTATTGCGTTTAATAATCGTTCGTCGACTATTGCAGCCAAGCAAGATATTCTGGCTCAAATACCTGACAGTAAAAATTCATAATTATGCGTTCTTGAATAACGGGAATCTCACCTTTATGATCGTATCTCAAGCCTGGGGGTTGACAACGCCTACTTTTCAAATGGAGCAGCCTATGTTGATCTGGACAACGATGGAGCTTGGATGTGGTTATTAACAATATTAACGATGAAGCGAGCGTCTATAAAAATACTTCACGATCCAGGAATAAAAATCCTCCTAATTATCTTCAAATAAAATTTAAAGGAAATTCGTCAAACATTAATGGATTGGCGCGTTCGCGGAAATCCATTATGGTGGCGGAAAACAACAGGTTTGGGAAAACACACCTTACCGGGGCTATCTTGTCGTCGATTCAGGATGCGAGCTCATTTTGGATTAGGAAATATTAAAAATGTTGATTCCTTAATCATAAAATGGCCGAATGGGCAAATACAGACCTTAAAGAATGTCGCAGCGAATCAAACCTTAGTCGTCAATATAAAAAATGCGCTTGAATCCTATTCCTGGATTCAACCAAAATTGTACAGACAATGCCCTTTTAAAGAGATCAACGACTCATTGAATATTCATTTGTTCATCAGCAAAAAGATTATGTAGATTTTTATAAACAAAGATTGCTTCCGCATAAATTTTCTGAATATGGCCCTGCGCTTGCTGTTGGCGATATTGATGGCAACGGACTGGATGATATGATCAGTGGCGGATCTTTTCTCAACAGCGCCCAACTATTTTTACAACAGCCCAATGGAAAATTCATTCAAAAAAGTTTATTAAACGGAAAGGATACCCTCAATAAAAACCGCGAGGATGAAGGTCTTCTGCTTTTTGATGCCGATGGTGATGGCGATTTAGATCTGTATATTGCCAGTGGCGGATTTGAAGGAAAAAGTAATACAGACTCCTACCAGGATAAACTATATATTAATGACGGCAAAGGAAATTTCAAAGAAGACACTTCAGCGCTGCCACAAACTTTTACCAGTAAATTTTGTGTAAGAGCGATAGATTATGACAAAGACGGCGACCTCGATCTGTTCGTTTCCGGAAGGGTAGATCCCGGAAATTATCCGAAGCCGGTATCCAGTTTTATTTTTAGAAATGATTCTAAAAACGGCCAAATTAAATTTACTGATGTTACCAACTGAAGTTGCTCCTGCATTGAAAAATATCGGCCTGGTTTGCGATGCCCTGTTTACTGATTTTAACAACGATGGCTGGCCGGATCTGATACTTGCCGGCGAATGGATGCCTATTACTTTTCTTGAAAATGATAAAGGTGTTTTTAAAAATGTAACCGCTTCCAGCGGCATTGCAGACAAAGTAGGATGGTGGAATACGATCGTTCCGGGCGATTTTGATAATGATGGTAATATGGATTATATCGTGGGAAATTTGGGTGAGAATTCTTTCTACAAAGCCAGTGATAAATACCCGGTTAGCATCCTTGCCAAAGATTTCGATAACAATGGATCATACGATGCGATCACCTCTTTATTTTTGCCGGTATCGCAGACCAACACTGAAAAAAAAGATTTTCCCGCCCAATCGCGGGATGAAATTGTAGAGCAGCTTCCTATCGCTCCGCAAAAAGTTTAATAATTATAAATCCTTCGCCAATGCCTCCATGGATTCGATATTTACTAAAGAGCAACGTGCCGGAGCTCTTCAGCTGCATGCAAACTATTTTTCCTCCGTCTTTTTAAGAAATAATGGAAACGGAAAATTTACAATGACAAGATTACCGGTGCAGGCTCAAATATCAGTGCTGAATGGCATGTCCGTAAATGATTTTGATGGCGATGGAAACCTGGATGTAGTCATCAATGGAAATGATTATGGAACGGAAGTGTCGCTCGGCCGATATGATGCACTAAATGGCTTATTGATGAAAGGCGATGGCAAGGGGAACTTTAGTCCGCAATCAATATTACAAAGCGGTATTTATATTCCCGGAAACGGCAAAGCGTTAGTGTCATTAAGATCAGGGAAGCAAAAATATTTATTAGCCGCCAGCCAGAACAAGGGCGCGCTTAAAGTCTTTGAATTAAAAACCAATCAGCGATTAATCCCGGCGGGGCCTTTAGAAGAAAGCGCCATCCTGATTTATAAAAACGGGAAAAAACAAAAGCGCGAAATAGGTTACGGCGCTTCATTCTTATCACAATCCGGCCGGTTTTTTATGGTTGATACCAATGTTGTTTCATTGGAGATAAAAGACAATAAGGGAGAAGTTAGAAAGGTGACGCTGCAATAGTTCTATGTTAAAAAAATTGCCCGCAATATTTATTTTGTGAAAAGTCAAAATGTAGTTTTTGATGATTCGTTGGATGTTCTTCTTTCATAAAGATGAGCAACTGCATCATAAGCGTAAAACATTTCAGCAGGAATACGATGAATTTTTTACCAAATGCAAATTTCAGAAATTTAAAGATTGATAAATTTACACTTTACATCGACGAAAGTTTTAGGTTCAAAATTATTCAGTGCTTCTATTCCTTGCGGCCTTTTTAAAAGAAGAATATTTTTCAGCAACAAGATAAAAATTCGACACAAAAATTATCATATCCCACGGACATACATAGGTTACCTTCGAGGCTGTGAGAAGCCAAAATGTAGTTTTTAGCAATTAATAAATTCTATACCATCTTAAAATGATCAAGATCAACGCGGCGGCCGTTCAACGTTACTTCTTAAAAATCCTGCTGCTCCTCTTCATCCTGTTTTTTTATTCCTGCAAAAATTATCATCGAAATAGCACTCACCAAAATATTCCAAATTCAAGCATAAAAAAGGGCGAGGCGCTGGCGAAAATTTACTGCCAGAGTTGCCACATGTTGCCCGATCCTTCTCTCGTGGATTCAAAGAGTTGGGAAACAGGAGTATTGCCTGAAATGGGCCCCAGGCTTGGCATCTACAGTTTCAATTTTGAACGATATCCATATTCACGCAACAAAGCGATTGGCCCAAATTTTTATCCGGCACAACCGATATTGACATTTGATGACTGGCAAAATATTTTCAATTATTACGTAGCCACTTCACCGGATTCCATGCCGGGACAGGATCGTAAACACCCGATCCAAATTGGATTGCCTTTCTTTAAAGTTTTGTTGCCTCAGTTAAATTATTCAACGCCGGCTACATGTTTCGTGAAAATTAATCCGGCTGACTCCACATATCCGATCATCATTGGTGATGCCCTAAAAGAAAGTATCTATTTTATAAACCGCAATCTAGGGATCTCTGATTCTATTAATAAAACCGGACCTGTTGTGAACATGGATTTTTTAAAAGAAAATTTTCTTGCGTGCGACATTGGAATTCTAAATCCTAATGATAGCCGGGCCGGCAAAGGAGAAATCCTTCGCAGAAATGGAAAGGGAAAAATGGAAAAAGATTCAATCGCCTTAATAGATAGTTTAAAGCGCCCCGTTCAACTCACGGCTGCCGACCTGAACAATGATGGAAAGGAAGATTACCTCGTTTGCGAATTCGGTTATCTCACCGGCGCATTATCGTGGATGGAAAATTTGGGAAATAACAGATTTCAAAGACACGTGCTACGCAATGTTCCCGGCGCAATCAAAGCCTATGTCCAGGACTATAATCATGACGGACTGCCTGATATTTGGGTGCTATTTGCCCAGGGCGAAGAAGGCATTTTTCTCTTCACCAATAAAGGCAATGGCGATTTTGACCAGGAAGAAGTTTTGAGATTTCCACCCAGCTATGGATCGTCGTATTTTGAGCTCGCGGATTTTAATAAAGACGGCTACCCGGATATTGTTTATACATGTGGCGACAATGCAGACTATTCTCCGGTGTTAAAGCCATATCATGGCGTCTACATATTTATGAATGACAAAACCAATCACTTTAAACAAAAGTATTTTTTCCCGATCAATGGTTGTTACAAAGCGATTGCGAGGGATTTTGATGGAGATGGAGATCTCGACATTGCTACCATTTCATTTTTCGCCCAATATTCCAAACAACCTGAGGAGAGTTTTGTCTACTTAAAAAATAATGGCAATTTTGATTTTAATCCCTATTCATTCCCTGAAGCAAGGCTGGGCAGATGGCTCACCATGGATGCCGGTGATTTTGACGGAGATGGAAAAACAGATCTTATTTTAGGTAATTTTTCAATTGGCCCAACGAAAGAACTTTCTGCTTATGACTGGAAAAAAGGGCCTCCGTTTTTAATTCTGAAAAATATGGGGAAATAAAAAGAAGTGCCTTTCATGGTTACATTCTCTTCTTACTAAGCAGATCAAAATAATTTCAAACTCCTTATAATTCAAAATATAGAAATTTGATTTTTTCTCAATGAAATTTTTAACATGCAAACTTTTATTTCCATTTTAAGAGGCATCAATGTCAGCGGTCAAAAGAAAATTTTGATGGCTGATTTAAAGGCACTTTACGAAGGTTTACAATTTAAAGAAGTGACAACTTACATCCAAAGCGGCAATGTTATTTTTAAAAGCGATAGCAAATTATCCGATGCTGCGTTGGCACAAAAAATTGAAGCGGCTATTCTTAAAAAGTATTCATTTTCAGTTCCCGTAATTGTTCGAAATATTTAGCAACTTAGAAAACATAATTTTAGGCAATCCTTTTTTGAAAGAAAAAAATATCGACTTGGAAAAGTTGCATGTAACTTTTCTTTCAGAAATTCCCGGCCAACCAGCTACAGACGCGATAAAGTCGCTGAATTATCCTCCTGATCGATTTTCGATTATCGGCGAGGAAGTGTTTTTATATACGCCGGGAGGCTACGGTGAAACAAAATTATCCAACAAATTTTTTGAGAATAAACTCAAAGTAACCGCCACTACAAGGAACTGGAAAACTGTAAACAAACTTTTGGAAATTGCTGCATCGTTGTAGCCGAAAGCCTTCAGATGATCAAGCCGCAGGTATAACAACTACGATCACACGAAATAATCTTGAGCTGAACCATTCTTTTTATGAGATTGACTGGTTTCAGAAATGTGAAACTCATAACATCGATTCAAAAGGTCTGACCGCGTGCGCGATACATTAGCCAAAATCAGCATTTCTACATTTTAGGTTTTCACAATCACGCCGCAAAAATTTAGTGGTGATGTGACGCGCATTTGCTGACATGAACAACTTCTAAAAATTGTCCCTTGAATTTTCAACAAAGACTTTTTGAAAGTTATCATTCATTAATAACCTCTTACATTCTTGCCTTCCATGTAATTAAGAAAAGCCATGTTAACCACCCTGTTGCCGCCCGGTGTTGGATAATTACCCGTAAAATACCAATCTCCCAAATTGGTTGGGCAACTGTCATGCAGGTCTTCGATCGTTTGGTAAATGACCTCCACCGGAATGGAAATTTCCGGAGGCGTAATCAGTTGTGCGATCTTGTTTGATATCTCATCTAAGGTAAAAGGTTTATAAACTTCTCTTACCAAATTCTGAAGATGAAGCTGATTGTTTCTTTTCAATTCCTTAATTTTTTCAACCACATCGGTCAGCACATGATCTAAGCCTCGTTCTTTTATAAGCTCCATAGCTGCTTTAAAGGCAACGAATTCACCCATCTTGCTCATATCAATGCCATAGCAATCAGGATATCTTATTTGCGGCGCAGAAGAAACAACAATGATTTTTTTTGGCTCAAGCCGCGAAAGCATCCTTATTATGCTTTCGCGCAGCGTAGTTCCCCTAACAATGGAATCATCAATAACCACCAGCGTGTCAACATTTTTTCTTACCGTTCCATACGTGATATCATATACGTGCTGAACCATTTCGTTGCGGCTCGTGTCCGCCGTGATGAATGTGCGCAGCTTCACATCTTTGATAGCGATTTTTTCCATTCGCACTTTCCGGTTGATCATCTCTGACAACTTCTCTTCATCAAAATCCTTGTTCCAGCTTGAGATTCTCTCAATTTTTATTTTATTGAGATAATGTTCCGCGCCTTTAATGAGGCCATAAAAGGCAGTTTCTGCGGTATTGGGAATAAAAGAAAAAATAGTATTCTTAAGATCATGATCCACGGCTTTTAAAACTCTTTCGCTCAGGTGATAACCGAGAGCGATGCGCTCGCGATAGATCTTTTCATCGCTGCCTCTTGAAAAATAAATGCGTTCAAAACTGCAGGCCTTCCTTTCCTTTGGCTCCAGAATTTGCTCAATGCGAAACTGTCCGTCAGACTCGGCAATCAATGCATGGCCGGGCATAAGCTCCTGAACCTCATTTTCCGCAACATTAAAAGCAGTACGAATTGCAGCGCGTTCACTGGCCGCCACTATTACCTCATCATTCGCATAATAATAGCAAGGCCTGATTCCATGAGCATCTCTCACAACAAAACCGACGCCATTGCCGGTAAGACCCCCAAAAGTGAAGCCACCATCAAAGTAAGGAACCGATTTTTTAAGCACCTCTGCTACATCTGTTTTTTCAGGAGTTATCTCATCTGCTTTCACAAGAAAATGATGGATGACATCCATCATTGCTCCAAGGTCACTTTCCCGGTCTTGCTTTTCCCTGGGGCTGTTAATCAGGGCAAACAATTCTTCTTTATTTACCAGGTTAAAATTTCCGGCGAGGGCCAGGTTTCGGGCAGGAATGGTGTTGCGTTTTATGAAAGGATGGCAAAAATAAACATCATTTTTACCTTGGGTGCCGTAGCGCAAATGCCCGAGCAAAAGTTCTCCGAGAAAGTCTATATGGCCTTTCATTAATCCCGCATGCTGCTCGATATCGGGATGGTATTTTTGAACTTCATCGATCTGTTGTCCTATCTGGGCGAAAATATCTGCAATTGCCTGGTTAGCAGAGCTTCTTATCCGGTTCATAAACGGATAACCGGGTTCTGTATTCAATTTGACCGCGGCAATTCCTGCTCCATCCTGGCCGCGGTTGTGCTGCTTTTCCATCAACAGATACAGCTTGTTTAAGCCGTATAAAACGGTGCCATATTTTTGACGGTAAAATGAAAAGGGTTTGCGTAGCCTGATAAAAGCGAGACCACATTCGTGTTTTATTTCGTCACTCATGGATAAAAATAAGTTGCAAATTTACAACATATATTTCCGCTTTTCGAGGGGTGATTTGTATATCAAATTAATTAACCAAAATTTTTAAATGATATCTCAGCTAAAATATGTAGCTTGGCCGCTAAATCAATTATTTTGGTTTAATTTTATATATTCTAAAATAAAAACTATGGCACGTCCGGTCAGGAATAATGAAATTGAAAGCAAGTTAAGAACCTTAAAGGACCAGTTGGCTGAATACAAGGCAGAACTCAAAACCGTTCACCCGACTTTCAATATTTCCAAAGGTGGCAAAAGGTTAAGTAATATTACCGCTACTATTCAAAAATTAGAAAGAGAAATAGACACGCTTAAGAAAAGAGAAAAGTAGTTTATATTCTTCCTAAATGCTGACTATTAACTTCTTGTATGCTACGCTCATACGACAAATAGTCGCTAACCTTTTCAAAAACAAACGGATTTTAAATAGGAAAAGACGCTTGATATCTTGAAAGCTCCTTTTCTATATTTTGGCTTATCAGAAACTATCTTCTTCAATTATTCAGAGTGCATTATTAATGATAAAGACTAATTTAGGTCGTATAAAACAAAGGCCCGGATAAATCCGGGCCTGATATTTTTAAACAGCTACGCTTACTTTTGCGCAGTGATGGTATGTTCAGTCCACCTTTTCATTTCGGGGCATGATGAATAATCATCAGCAATATTTACATAAAAGGTATGAATATGCTTTGCAAACCATAACTCCAGCGCATCATTCTTTTTTTCCTCTAAAGCCCTTTGCGCCACTTTATCGTAATCATCTTTAAGATTTTCGCGATGAGGTTCAGTTTTAGAAAGAATTTCTACAATTCGCACGCCCTTTTTGCCGCGGTCATCCGCAAACTCTGTGGCCTTTGAAAATTCGCCCACTTTCAAATCTTTCAGCATAAGAACCAGGTCTTTATCGAGTTGGTCAATAGTTACAAACGAACTCCCATCTCTTGCAGGTATACGTCCACCAGTAAATTTGCTGTTGTCATCCTCACTATATTTTGCGACTGCTTCGCCAAATTGCAATTTACCGTCTACCAATTGTGTTCTGATAGAATCCAGTTTTTCCTTAGCCTGGTTGATCTCAATGGAGCTGACCTGGGGTATTTTTAAAATGTGCCTTATTGTTGCATCGTCGCCATTGCGACTCACCATCTGAATAATATGATAACCAAATTTCCCTTTGAAAACATTAGATATTTGGCCGTCTTTTAAACTAAATGCTTTTGCGAGGAAAATGGGATCCCACTGCTTCTCGTTTCGATTGATTTCATATCTTCCGCCAGATTCTTTGCTTCCCGGATCATCAGTATATAACGCAGCAAGTACTTCAAATTTTTTGGTACCATCCTCAACTTCTTTTTTATATTCTTTCAACTGGTCGATGGCATACGATTCAAGATCGCGGCTCGGCTTTGGATATAATACTACTTGCCCAACTTCTAATTCTGATTCATAAAAATGAAGGCTATCTTTTGGAATTGCCTCGTAATATTCCAGCACTTCCTTTGGTGTGATCCTTATATCAGCAACGATTTTATCTCTTTCGCCCTGCGCTAATTTTTGCTCACGAAATGTTTGTTTAAAATCTTCTTTCAGTTGGAAAACAGATTTGCCTGCAATTTGTTCCAGCACTTCTTTAGAACCATATTGACCAATGAAATAACGGATCTTATTGTCGATATCAGCATTCACTTCTTCGTCAGAAACCGGAATAGAATCTCTTTCCGCCTGTAATACCAACGCCTTCATACCCAAAGCCTGCTCAAGCAGCAGACATTTCGCGTTAGCAGGTATATCAATATTCTGGCGCTGCATATCGATAATACTATTGTCGATATCGCTTTTTAAAATGATCTTATCTCCAACAGTGGCAATAATTTTATCAGCAACAACCTTTTTTGGCTGAGCAAATAACGCAAGAGATGATGCCACAAAACAAAGTAAAAACAAACTTTTTTTCATCAGTAATTTGGTTTTTAGACTTGCCGGAATGAGAGACGACAATATCTACAAAATAGTTGTGCCAAAAATACACTGGTAATGAGTCAGTTTATTTTTTGGAAAGTTAAAACTTGGAAGAGTTTTGTTAAAGAAATGTATGCGCAGCTTTATAATGTTCTTTTGATTTCAATTTCTTCAAAAGCTTCAATCATATCAGCAGGCCGCACATCATTATAATTTTTAACGATCATTCCGCATTCCATATTATTCGTAACCTCTTTCACGTCGTCTTTGAATCGTTTCAAACTTCCCAGCTCGCCGGTATGAACAATGATACCATCTCTTACCAAACGTATACGGTTGTTCCTGGCGATTTTACCTTCGACCACCATACAACCCGCAACTGTAGCTTTATCAAATTTGTAAGTTTCTTTAATCTCAGCAACACCCAGTACTTTTTCCTGGATTTTTGGTTCAAGCATACCTTCCATCGCGCTCTTCACCTCGTCAATTGCATCATAGATAATAGAGTATGTTTTAATTTCAACGCCTTCCTTATCCGCAAGTTTAGATGCCTGAAGCGAAGGTCTGACATTAAATCCTATAATTACCGCATCAGAAGCAGTAGCCAACATTACGTCTGTTTCAGTGATTTGGCCAACGCCTTTATGAACCACGCTAACTGCAATTTCTTCGGTACTGAGTTTCTGTAACGAATCGCTCAACGCTTCTACTGAACCATCCACATCCGCACGAATCAATAAGTTCAATTGTTTGAAGTTACCCAATGCCAGCCTACGACCGATTTCATCAAGAGTGATATGTTTTTTAGCCCGTATTCCCTGCTCGCGCAAAATCTGTGCTCTTCTGTTGGCGGTAGCTTTAGCTTCGGATTCATCGGCAAAAACCTTGAAAGTTTCACCTGCCTGTGGAGCCCCGTTTAATCCTAAAATTAAAACCGGAGTTGCCGGGGGCGCTTCGTCCACACGTTGATTGCGCTCATTGAACATGGCTTTGATACGGCCATAATGTTGACCGGATACCAATAAATCGCCCTGTTTTAAAGTTCCGTTTTGAACGAGAATAGTGGCCACATAGCCACGTCCTTTATCCAAAGACGCTTCTATCACAGTACCACTTGCGGGCTTTTTAGGATTTGCTTTCAATTCAAGCAGATCCGCTTCCAACAATACTTTATCGAGCAAATCATCGACGTGTAACCCTTTCCTGGCGCTGATTTCCTGACTCTGATATTTTCCGCCCCAGTCTTCTACAAGAATGTTCATTGCAGAAAGCTGCTCTTTTATTTTTTCAGGGTTTGCGCCGTCCTTATCCATTTTATTTAAGGCAAATACCATGGGAACGTTTGCCGCCTGTGCATGGGAGATGGCTTCTTTGGTCTGTGGCATCACAGCATCATCGGCGGCGATCACGATCACAGCGATATCTGTAATCTTCGCACCCCTGGCACGCATGGCTGTAAAGGCCTCGTGACCCGGCGTATCCAAAAACGTAATTGATCTGCCATTTTTTACTCTTACCTCATAAGCGCCAATATGCTGGGTAATTCCCCCTGCCTCACCGGCTATTACATTCGCATGCCTGATATAATCAAGTAAAGATGTTTTACCATGATCAACGTGTCCCATGATCGTAATGATCGGAGAACGAGGTACCAGGTCTTCTTCATTGTCTTCTTCTTCCTCTTCTTCTATATCGCCATGTTCATCAACATCTATAAATTCCACCTCATAATTAAATTCGCTGGCCACCAATTCTATCACATCGGCCTCAAGCCTTTGATTGATAGAAACCATGATACCAAGGCTCATACATTTGCTGATGACATCTGCAAAACTCACGTCCATTAAATTTGCAAATTCACTCACTGATATAAATTCTGTCACCATCAATTTATTATCAACGACTTCTTCTCCTACAGTTTCAGCAGCTTCTTCTCTTTTTTGCTTACGGTATTTTGCTTTAAGGCTTTTACCGCGGCCACCGGAACCGGCAAGCTTGGCCTGCGTTTCCTTTATCTTATCCTGAATTTCTTTTTGATCTATTTCTTTTTCTTCCCTTCTTGTTGCGGGAGCATTTCTGTTAAACCTGCCACCAGCAGCGCCTGGCTGGCGATGTGGAGGATGAGCTCCGCCCGGCGGGCGTTGGAAATTTCCGGGAGCCTGCCTGTTTCCCGGAGGCTGATGATTGCCCGTCGGTTTTTTCTCTACAACAATCCGCTTGCGCTTCCGTCTTTCATCGGAAGGCCTTGGCCTGGTATCATTGTTTACAGGCAAAACGATCTTCCCCATAATTTTGGGGCCTTCCAATTTTGCGGCTTTGATATTTGTAATGATTGCGGGAACATCTTTTACGGGTTCCACAACAGGCCCGATAGGTGCAACTGGCGGCGTCACCTCTGCTTTCTCGTGCACGGTTTCTTTTGAAATTACCCCTTTCACCTTCGGTTTTACCTCGTTATTTTCTTCAGATTTTGGCTGAGGGGCGGCCTCTTCTTTCTTCTTATTTAAATCTTTTTTAGGCCTTACCGAGGAATCTATTGTACTTAAATCAATTTTATCAATCACCTTTAATCCCTCTACTTCCGGCGCTTCAATTTTTGTAATCACCGGATGTTCGGGATCTACCTTTGGCTCTGGAATAACAACTTCCGGTGCCGGAGTTTCAACCACCGGTGCCGGGGTTTCAACTGGCTTTTCAACCACCACTTGAGGAGCAGTTTCTACCGGCGCTTCTTTAACTGCTTCCACTTCCGGCGCAACCGGCGCGGGCGGTGGTGCTGGAGTTGCGACCTCTTCTTTGTGTTTTACTGCTTCCTTTTTTGTGAAAGAAAGATCCTGCTCATCGCGTCTTTTCTTTGCATCCGCAGGTGCATTTTTAGGGAGATCTATTTGTTCTGCTTTTTGCTTGGCCACCTTATCAGGCTGAAATTCTACCTGCAATACACGGTACATTTCTTCCGAAATTTTTGAGGACGGTTTAAGATCGTCTGTTTCGAAACCTTTTGACACAAGAAAGTCCGTTAAGGTACCCGTACCTATGTTAAACTCCTTGGCTGCTGCCATTAAACGTGGTGTATTTACTTCTGCCATTAAACCTGTTCCTATCTTCTTTATTTATTAAGAAGATAATTTTTTATTATTTTAAAATTATGCCTAAAACATCTCTCCGGTTTTAATAACACAAAAGATAATGTTTTATTCACTTGTAAATTCCTCTTTCAAAATCTTCTTCACTTCGGCGATGGTTTCCTTTTCAAGATCAGTTCTGCGTTCCAACTCTTCATCAGACAAGTCTAACACACTTTTCGCTGTATCACACCCAATTTTTTTCAATTCATCGATCACCCAGGTTTCCAATTCGTCTGTAAATTCATCAAGATCCACATCATATTCCTCAACTTCGCCTTCATTGTCACGGAATACATCAATTTCAAGGCCAGTAAGCTCGCAAGCGAGTTTTATATTTACGCCCCGGCGGCCAATTGCCAGTGAAACCTGGTCTGGTTTCAAATAGACGCTGGCGTGCTTTGCTTCCATATCCACTTCCATGCTGGTTATTTTTGCAGGCGTCAACGAGCGCTGGATCAAAAGCTGGATATTATTGGTCCAGTTGATTACATCAATATTTTCATTCTTAAGCTCGCGAACGATTCCGTGAATCCGACTTCCCTTCATACCAACACAAGCTCCAACAGGATCGATGCGATCGTCAAAACTTTCAACCGCCACTTTAGCTCTCTCACCCGGATCTCTTACGATCTTGCGAATAACGATAAGCCCATCAAATATTTCAGGAACTTCGATTTCAAGCAATTTCGCAAGGAAAGAATTATCTGTTCTTGAAACAATAATAACTGCCTGGCTGTTTTTTAGTTCTACCTTTTTCACCACAGCCCTGATCGTTTCACCTTTTTTGAAATAATCAGAAGGAATTTGCTCAGATTTTGGGAGCAACATCTCGTTTCCTTCTTCATCTAACAATAAGATTTCCTTTTTCCAAACCTGGTACACTTCCCCGTTCACTATATCACCAACGCGGTCTTCATATTTTTTGATAAGAATGTTCTTTTTCAAATCGTTGATACGACTGGCGAGCGTTTGCTTTCCTGCAAGAATCGCTCTTCTTCCGAATTCTTTTTGGATGTCTACTTCCTCATACAATTCTTCTCCAACCTGGTAATCAGGCTCTATTTTAATAGCGTCCTTATATTCCACTTCAGTAAGGGTATTGTACAAATCGTCATCATCGACGATAGTACGTCTGCGAAAAATTTCAAGGTCACCCTTCTGATCGTTCACAATCACGTCAAAGTTTTCATCAGAGCCATATTTTTTTCGGATGAGCGTTTTAAAAACGTCTTCCATTACCTTCATTAATGTAGGCCTGTCTATATTTTCTGCGTCTTTGAATTCCTGAAAGGATTCGATTAAATTAATACTTGCCATTGCGTTATTTTAAAAAGTTATCAGCACAGTCGTGTGCTTTATCTGATTAAATAATATTGTTGTTGTATTCATAGTTATTTTTTTTCCTTTGCCTGATTTTTCTTCTATTATAATATCTTCATCATTTACATGAGTCAGTGTTCCTTCTAATTTTGCGCCGTCCAATAACTCAACTTCCACTTTTCTGCCAATATTTTTGGTGTATTGCCGATGCAGTTTTAACGGCTTGTCAATGCCTGGCGACGATACTTCAAGTGAAAAGTTGCCATCTTCAAATAAGCCAGATTCTTCCAAATATTTATAAAGAACTTTATTGACTGATGTACATTTTTCGATGGTGATTCCGTTATCTGCATCTAGCAGCACTGTAATCTGATTTCCCGGAGTCATTTTCACTTCGACCAAAAATGTGTCTTCTGAATTTTCAGTCAATTTCAATACAAAATTCTCAATCTGCTCTAATGGTGCTACCATACTCATTATAACCCCTGATTTTTTTTTAAATAGAAGAAGGGAACGATGCCGTTCCCTTCACTAATCTTTTACGGCGGCAAATATACGACAAATTAGAACCCCGCAAAAAATATATTTAAGGCAAAGTATGTCCTTAACATTTTTTTATTAGCGGAAATGAAGTCCCTTTTTCTTCAACTAAAAGGATCTGAAAATTATTTTCTTAAAAAGGATAATTTAAATATCCAATTTCTACATTTTGGCTTTTCAGAATATAATGTCCGTTCGGCGCAAACTATAATTGATTTAAAATATTTAATTTTGCTGGCATGAATATTTTCAGACTTGCCGCCGAACTTTTTCTAATTTATCTTTTGTATAAACTGATATTTGATTTTATCATACCAGTTTATCAATCAACAAAAAAAATAAAAAAACAATTCGGCGATATTCAGAGTAAGATGCAAAGCGATATGAATAATTTTCAAAATCGCCAAAATCAACCCAGGCAAGAGCCTGCGCCGAATAAAAACGGAGATTATATCGAATTTGAAGAAGTAAAGAAATAGAATTTATAACCCCAATTCTTCTATTTTTTCTCCATTTGCCAAGTGAGCCGTTTTCATTCCTGCCCTTTTTGCCGCCTCTACATTTTGCACAGAATCATCAATAAATAAAGTTTCCGCAGCATCAATTTTGAGATGATCGATCACCCATTCGTAACAAATAGCGTCCGGTTTTCTAAATCCTATCTCACAGGAATAAAATGCTTTGTTAAAATAGGCGTCGAACGCAAAGTCCCGTGACTGGCTATGATAGATTTTATTGAAAGCCTCCATATGGATGAAATTGGTATTGCTCAACAGAAAAAGCTGGTACTTATTTTTAAGTTCAGTCAAAGCCCGAAGGCTATTTTCGCGAAAGGAAAGTAACATGGCGTTCCAGGCGCTCCTAATCTCTTTGGGAGACAAATTCATTCCGGTAGAATTATTCAGTTCTTTATAAAAATTATCTTCTGAAATTTTTCCGGTTTCCAGCTTCTGAAAAAGCTGGTCAGCAGCAGCCTGGGAATACATATCATCAAAATGTGCGACACCGGCTTTCTCAAACGCAGTCCTGGTAAGGTTGTAATCGATATCCAGTAAAACACCGCCAAGGTCGAAAATAATATTTTTAATATTTTCCATGGTCAAAGAAAATTAATTCTGTTCACTTCGCGAATTTTTCTATTTTTGCAATCCTTAAAATTACCACACCGGTAATTTTGGGCCTATAGCTCAGTTGGTTAGAGCACCTGACTCATAATCAGGTGGTCCCAGGTTCAAGTCCTGG
Organism: uncultured Chitinophagaceae bacterium; assembly: GCA_963706775.1. Taxonomy (GTDB): domain Bacteria; phylum Bacteroidota; class Bacteroidia; order Chitinophagales; family Chitinophagaceae; genus Ginsengibacter. The sequence continues at coordinate 987,076 of CAVPNF010000005.1, read as the reverse complement.
TGGGCCCACAAAAAAATTAAAGCACTTACGGAAATGTAGGTGCTTTTTTAATTTCTGAATACGAACTGCATTAACAGTTTCTATTGACGACTTAGAATGCAAATTGAAAATTCTCGTGCCCATACAAATGGGCTTATAAGCAATAGAAAAATCTACTTTTTCGCTTATCAGGTAAAATTCCTTTCTATAAAATGATTATCACTGATATGCGTACACGAAATTATTGTAACAGCAATCAAAAAATGAATCCGAATTTAATTTACTCTACTTGCAAGGGGAAACTATAAATTTTACAAAAAAAAGGAAGCCACTTTTGTGACCTCCTTTAATAAATATTCATCCGGGAATTTATTTGTCAGTTTTTTCTTTTACTTCCCCGGTTTTAGTGTTCACCTTTTTTTTGTGTGTTACTCCATTGTGAGTATGTTTTACTTTATAACCATTGTGTTTTTTATGTTTACTTACGGTATTGTGAACTTTCTGTGGGATAGTTGAGGTTTGCTTTACCTTATCTTTACTATCCTTATCCTGAGCCTGAGTGGCTATTCCAACGCCTACAGTAAACATGAGAAATAATAAGAGCTTTTTCATTTGTTTGTTTTTTGGTTAATTAATAAAATAAATATGTAAACAAACGTTATGCCTGAAATTTTATTTACCCGCAACCAATAAACTAAACCCGCTTAAACCCTGGTGTTCAGAGATCTTTTAATAGCAAGTAACTATGTTTCCACAAAGTTAGGCCAACGGGGAATTTCTGGTCATTGAATCATCTTGCGGGAAAAAAGTAAAATCTACTTTTTCACTTACCAGGCTGTAAAATTCTACTTTATAAAATGGTCATAACCTGTATGGTGAAACGAAAATAATGTTGGAAGGTTAAGTGCTCAGGTTATAAGGAGTTATCTGACTATCCGGGCTTTTGTTTATTTCCATCGATAAGTAATTTGTGAATGACGTTCTATCCATTTGTATACGATGTTACATTCGTAATTATTAGTTGTAATAAAAAAGCATTTACGAATTATATCCGCAAATGCTTTTATGTAGCACGTTGACCTTGAGATTAAGCGTTTTCTATAAAACGGCTTATCTCGTCTTATATCAGATCGCTATCTTTTAAGATAATCTGCATTTCTGCCGCTTTTCGGCGGCTTAATAGAATGTTTTTCCAAGCTTATGCAAAAGCCTTGTCTCCTTTTTTATATGGAAGATTCCCGTCGTACTTTCCGGGAGCTTCAATATAGCGTCTCGCTTGTGTGCACCCGATCTCAGAGGTGAAATAGCCAAGCATCGTGAGCTCTTTCATCATCCGGAAATAATGAGAAGATTCCTCCGGCTTTTTGCTTTTCATATAATCCTTTTGCTCGGTATCTAATTTAACCAGGAGATCATGCCGTTGTTGCGGATCCAGCTTCAGATAATCCTTATCAAAAGTCTTTTGTGAAAAATCATTGAGTTTTCCAATTCCTTCGTGGAAAATTTTCTGGTCCTTTTCTTCATAGCAATCGTTCACCATCACGGTCATGAACTGGCCCACTTTTGCTGCCTTCGCGCCCGGCGTTTTTGTGGGAGGCAAAATAGTATCCGCAATCTCATCGAGTAAAGAAATGTCGGCATCCGTAAAGGTCATCGAGGTGGCCGTGTTGGTTTTACAGCCAGACAAAAACACATTTCCACCGACGAGGGTTCCTCCTAAAAGGAGCGAAATATATTGTACTGCGTCTCTTCTGTTCATAATTTTATTTTTTAAACATTAAGTTTGAATCCATCAGGATATTCACGTTTTATATATTGATTTACAGCATCCAGGTTGGTTACTTTCATGTTGTCATTGTCCCATAAAAGTTTGATATATCTTCCCGGATAATCAAAACCTTTCCCGTCAGCTTTTGCAGTCCGGATATCAAAACCGCGGATTGCCAAATTGGCCATCAACAGCGCTTCCGTTAAAGGTCCTGCTATTTCGAATGGCGAACTCACTTCTTTTTTCCCAGGACCTGCGATGCAAGCTTCAACCCACTGAGCATAATGCCCTTCTGCCCCGCCCGGAACCCTTGCGATTGTTTGTTTCACTTTTACCTCGTTGGTTCTTTTTGTTGGCAAAAGCTTAGGATTCGCACCATATGTTCCACACATCATTTTGCCTTTGGTGCCTATAAACAGTGTTCCATTTCCACCATCTCCAAATACTTCATTTGCTTCCAACTCTGCAGGCCTTTCCGGCTGAATTCCGCCATCCATCCAATGAACTGTTACGTCGCCGTTCGTCTTCTCCGTTTTAGGAAAAGTCAGAATAACATGGCTTGATGGAGGGCAGCTATCAGGAAAATATCCTCTTTTAAACTCATCTACATATACGCTTCCTACGCTAGCCTGGACATCTTTTGCATATTTAAGATCAAGAACCCTGAATGCGGGTTCCACAATGTGGCAACCCATATCGCCAAGTGCGCCGGTACCGTAATCCCACCAACCTCTCCAGTTAAATGGAACTAATTTTTCTATATAATCTTTGTAAGGAGCGGTACCCAGCCAAAGTTTCCAATCTAATTCCGGGGGAATTTCTGCTTTCTGTGCCGGCCACGGAATTCCCTGCGGCCATACGGGGCGATCCGTCCAGCAATACACCGTATGAACCTTGCCGATGGTGCCCGCATTGTACCATTCCATTAATTGACGAACGCCATCGCCCGATGCTCCCTGGTTGCCCATCTGCGTTACTACTTTATATTTTTTTGCCGCATCGGTGAGTACGCGCGCTTCAAAAATATCGTGGGTCAATGGTTTTTGTACATAAACATGTTTTCCTAATTGCATGGCAGCCAAAGCAATCACCGCATGATTATGATCGGGTGTGGATACTGAAACTGCATCAAAATTCTTTGAATCTTTTTCTAATAATTCCCGCCAGTCTTTATAATATTTTGCTTTCGGGAAATTCTTAACTGTAGTCGCAGCTCTTCTATCATCTACATCGCATAAATAGCCGATGTCGGCTTTGCCGCTTTTGAAAAAATTAGCGATATCGCTTTGTCCTTTGCCGCCTGCGCCAACGCCGGCAACAACCAATCGGTCACTTGGCGCCACAAACCCCTTTCCTCCTAACACGTGGCGGGGCAGGATCATAAAACCTGCCGCTGTTATAGCCGAGTTTTTTAGAAAATCACGGCGTGAAGAATTCAAATCAGATTTATCGTTCAATTCAGACATAAATTATTTATTTAAAAAAACTACAAAATGGCTTGTCTGGTGAAGAGTTAGGTGACAAATCAGGATTAGTCAATACTTTTCACCAGTCACATTTCTAGATATTTCCCTTTTTTAACTCACTCACAGCGTGGTCTGCAGCTCTTGCGGTCATTGCCATATAAGTTAAAGAAGGATTGACGCAATTTGCGGAAACCATAAACGATCCATCAGTGACGAATACATTTGGCGCATCCCAAACCTGGTTCCATTTGTTTAGTACAGACGTTTTTGCATCATTGCCCATACGCGCGGTTCCCATTTCGTGAATACCTCGTCCGATGGTGCCATCGCCTTCATAACCTTTGACATTTTTAACACCGGCTGCTTCCAACATTTCAATGGCGTCGTTCTTCATATCTATTCTCATCTTCCTTTCGTTCTCTTTCCAGTCTGCGTCGAACGCTATAACATTCAAACCCCATTTGTCTTTTTTAGTTTTATCCAGGGTCATTTTATTTTCGTGATAAGGGAGTATTTCTCCAAATCCTCCTATTCCCATTGTCCATGGGCCTGGTTCTGCCAGCGCGTCTTTAAACTCTCCGCCGATATTCATTTCTGCGATATCACGGCTCCAGCCTTGCCTGCTTGCGCCGCCCTGGTATCCAAAGCCACGTATATAATCTCTCTTATCTCCAAAATAATTCCGGTAGCGCGGAATGTAAATGCCGTTTGCGCGTCGCCCATAATAATATTTATCATCAAATCCTTCTACAGATCCGGAAGCGCCTACGCCAAGATGATGATCCATAATATTATGGCCAAGTTCGCCACTGCTGCTTCCTAATCCGTCGGGCCATATATCGGTAGCGGAATTCATTAATATCCAGGCACTGTTAAACGAAGAAGCATTCAGGAAAACAATTTTTGCAAAATATTGATACGTCTTATTGGTTTCTGCATCAAGTACTTCTACACCGGTAGCCTTTTTTGTGTCCTTATCATAGAGAATTTTTGTTACGATTGACCATGGCCGCACGGTTAAATTTCCCGTTGCCTTTGCTGCGGGCAAAGTTGAAGATTGAGTGCTGAAATAAGCTCCAAACGGGCATCCCAGCCAGCATTTATTTCTATATTGGCAATTAACCCTATCCTGAATAGGCTGAGTGATGTTGGCGGTTCGCCCGATGATCATTGAGCGCTTATTTTCATAATGCTTTTTTAACCTCGCTGAAACATCTTTTTCCACGCAGTTCATATCCATGGCAGGCATGAAATGGCTATCGGGTAATTGAGGAAGATTTTCAACAGAGCCGCTGATGCCGGCAAATTTCTCAACATACGTGTACCAGGGCTCAATATCTTTATACCGGATCGGCCAGTCGATGGCGATGCCGTCTTTCGCATTCGCTTCAAAATCCAGATCGCTCCAACGATACGTTTGCCTTCCCCATAACAATGACCGGCCACCAACATGATATCCACGGAACCAGTCCATTCGTTTTATTTCGGTATAAGGACTTTCTTTTTCATTTACCCACCAATCAAGGTTCATTTCGTTTAGGGGATAATCTCTTTTTAATACGGGATAATCTTTGATCATCTCCTGGGTTCGGCCTCCGCGGTGTGGAAATTGCCACTGCCCTTTCAAGGCATTTACATAGTCCTTTACGTGTTCGATGTCTTTTCCTCTTTCGAGCATGATTGTTTTCAGGCCCTTTTCAGTGAGTTCCTTTGCAGCCCAACCTCCTGAAATACCCGAGCCGATGACAATCGCATCATAAGTATTATCTGCCATAATTTTAATTTCAGCCTCCGGATTTCGAAAGCTTATTTTAGTGTGTGAACGATTTGAGTTTCATGTAATTCTTTGTAAGTCTCTTCGAAAATGTTGGAAATTCCTACCAGGGAAGGCAATTTCTGACCAATCCTTATACATCGCAGATTTGAATGGCCTCTTTCAGCGAATCGATTTTATTTTTCCATGTTGGAATAAATTCCTGTGCAACATATCCCTTATATCCGGTCTCAACAATGGCTTTCATAACAGCGGGATAATATAGTTCCTGCGTGTTGTCAATTTCATGCCTTCCGGGAACACCTCCTGTATGATAATGGGCAAAATATTGATGATGATCTCTAATGCTTCTTATGATATCGCCCTCGTTAATTTGCATGTGGTAGATATCAAAAAGCAATTTAAAATTTTCTGAATCAACTCTTTTGCAGAGTTCCACGCCCCAGGCAGATTTATCACACATGTAATCCTTATGATCAATCCTGCTGTTTAAAAGTTCCATTATCAAGGTAACACCGTTTTTTTCGGCCAGAGGCAAAATCTTTTTGATTGCATCAATGCAGTTTTTCATACCTGTTTCATCATCCATTCCGTTTCTCGCTCCGCTAAAACAGATAAGATTTTTATATTTAGCCTTTGCCATTAAAGGTATTACATCAAGATAATCTTTTATCAGGGAATTATGATAGGCGGTATTGTTAAGCCCTTTATATAAATCATTGCTGCCTGCCGAGTAGCACATTGAACTGTAAATTCCATGTTTTTGAAGCGTGGGCCAGTCTTTTGGCCCGACAAGGTCTATCGCATTAAACCCGATTTCTTTTACAGTTTTGCATAATTCGTCAAGTGACATATAGCCATAGGTCCAATGGCTTACAGAGTGATTAATATTCCCTTTCAATTTGAGTTTATTTTCAGGTAATTCATAAGATGCTAAAGCCGTGCCCGGTGCAACTGCAAGTGCCGATGCGCCAAGCGCAAGATTTTTGAGAAGGGATCTTCTACTTTGTTTTGAATCCATATTTTTTTAAATGTTTATATTTTGATCAACAATTTTTTCCGTTTTTTCATTAAAAAATACAGCAAATACGATGAACACAAGCAATGCAATTCCCGAAGGAATGATCCAGATCATTTTCCAATCAAAACTTGTTTCTGTGATCTTATAAGCATCGGCGATCAGGCCTGCAATCTCAAATCCGATCAGCATTCCAACACCATACGTTGCTAACGTAATCAATCCCTGGGCAGCGCTCTTGTATTTTATTCCGGCTTTCGCGTTGGTATAAATCTGGCCCGATACAAAAAAGAAATCATAGCATACGCCATGTAATGCTATTCCTATAATGAGCATAAAACTGAGATCACCCGCATTGCCATAAGCGAATAATGCGTAGCGGATTGCCCAGGCCAGCATGCCCGCAAGAATGGTTTTTTTGAATCCAAATTTTTTGAAGAAATACGGAAGCAATAATAGAAAAAGCACTTCTGATATCTGCCCGATCGTCATTTTCCCCGCAGGATTTTCTACGCCGGTATTGGACAGAAACTGGCTGGCATATTGATAATAAAAAGCCAGGGGGATGCAAATAAGAATAGAGGCAATAAAGAACACGAGGAAGTTTTTATCCTTTAATAATTTCAGAGCATCAAGTCCTAATATTTCAGAAACTTTTACTTTCGTTCCGCGCGCAACGGTCGGAGGCGTTTTAGGTAAGGTAAAACTGAATATTCCTAAAACTAAAGAGGCGATAGAAGCTAATAAGAATGTATTTTTCATCATACCGGCTTTCACATTGGCTTCGGAATCCCAAAGAAAAACAAAACTGATCAATAAGCCGGCAACGATCCACCCGATAGTTCCCAATACCCTGATGCTGGAAAATTCTTTTTCGGGATCCTTCATTTGATTAAATGAAATAGAGTTTACCAACGCGAGCGTTGGCATAAACAAGATCATATATCCTAAGACATAGGGGTAAAAAGTGGAGATCTCGGTGGCGTTATACATTTGGTACATTAGTAATGCTCCAACAAGATGTAAAACGCCGAGAATTTTTTCCGCATTAAAATATCTGTCTGCAATTAAACCAATTATAAATGGTGCAATAATAGCGCCCCACGACTGAGTTGAAAAAACAGAAGCGCTTTGCCCTCCGGAAGCGTGAAGATTGCTATTTAAAAAAATACCAAGCGTGACAAACCAGGCACCCCAGATAAAAAATTCAAGGAACATCATGGAAGAAAGCTGCAATCTTGTGGTGAACTTCATTTAGAAAAAATTTAATCCAGGTTTTAATCCGTTTTTTAATTAAATAAAGGCTGGGCCTGCTCATACAGCGTTTCAGCAATCGGTAATCTGATGTCAAAATTCTCCTTTTCGAAAGCAGAATAATTAACTTGGAAGATTAAATGTACTATTTTATACACACTAATTTTGCTTTGCATAAAATAATTTTCCAAAAAATTTGCGAAGATTTATTTTAGTTATGGTACATTCATAATTGTTTAAAACATTTTTAGATTAGATACACTATGGGAAATTTTCAAATTAAGGTTCAGCCAAAAAAATATGACGCGATTATTGTCGGCTCCGGTGCCGGGGGCGGCATGGCAACTTATGTTTTGGCGAACGCAGGATTAAAGGTTTGCTTGATCGAAGCGGGTCCGATGTTCGATCCGGCTGTAGATTCTAACCAATTAAAAAATGCATGGGAATCCCCGCGCAGAGGCGCCAGCACCAAGTATCGTCCTTTCGGAGATTTTGATGGCTGCTATTGGGGATGGGAAATTGACGGCGAGCCGTACACCCAGGCCGAAGGTTCTAACTGGGAATGGTGGCGTGCGCGAATGCTCGGCGGCCGCACCAATCATTGGGGAAGAATTTCACTTCGTTTCGGCCCAAAGGATTTCAAAAGAAAAAGTATCGACGGTCTCGGAGACGATTGGCCGATAGGATATGAGGATGTAAAACCATATTATGATAAGATAGATAAATTACTGGGGGTATTTGGCACCAACGAAGGTTTGGTTGATGATCCGGACGGGATTTTTTTGCCGCCGCCAAAGCCAAGGCTACATGAGTTATTTATTAAAAAAGCAGCAACGAATATTGGGATTCCCGTGATTCCCTCACGCTTATCGATTCTTACAAAATCTGTAAATAAAGATCGCGGCAGTTGTTTCTATTGCGCCCAATGTGGCCGCAGTTGCAAAGTTTATGCGGATTTTTCCTCATCGTCTGCACTGATAATTCCTGCTCTCAGAACAGGAAATGTGGACCTCGTTACCAATTCGATGGTGCGTGAGGTGTTGACAGATAAGCAAGGGTTGGCCACCGGCGTTTCCTATGTTAACAAAGAAGACATGCAGGAATACCAGGTATTTGGAAGAACCGTTATTCTTGGAGCGAGCGCATGTGAATCTGCAAGGTTATTGCTCAATTCAAAATCACCGCGCCATCCAAATGGACTAGCCAATTCGAGCGATGTGGTGGGAAAATATCTTCACGATTCTACCGGCGCCGATATGGGTGGCATTATTCCGGAACTCTTCGATCGCAAAAGATATAATGAAGACGGTGTAGGAGGAATGCATGTATATACTCCATGGTGGCTTGATAATAAAAAACTTGATTTCCCGAGAGGATATCATATAGAATATGGAGGCGGATTTGGAATGCCTTTATATGGCTTCCAATGGGGTATGGAAAATCTTAATGGCACTTATAAGATAAAAGGAAAACAAAAAGAAGCCGGCGGATATGGCGCTTCCTTAAAAGAAGATTACCGATATTTCTTTGGCGCACATGTAGGGATGGCGGGCCGGGGCGAAGCTGTCGCTTCCCGTGATAGCTATTGCGAAATAGATCCTTCTGTTGTGGATGTTTATGGAATCCCTGTGCTACGTTTTCATACTAAATACCAGGATTATGAAATAAAACAGGCCAAGCACATGAAGGAAACGTTTGCAGAGATCCTACACTCCATGGGCGCTGTAATTACATGGGGCGGAGATGATGGACCGGAGAATAATTATGGCCTTCATGCCCCGGGAAATATTATTCATGAAGCGGGGACCGTCCGCATGGGTAACGATCCAAAACATGCTCCGCTTAACAAATGGGCCCAGGCACATGATTGCAAAAATTTGTTCAATGTAGATGGTGGCATGTTTGTTTCGCAAGGTGATAAAAATATTACCTGGACCATCCTTGCCATGTCAATGCGCACTTCAGAATATATTGTCGATCAGTTGAAGAAGAATAATATTTAAGTAAAAACGCAGAAAACTATATTTTGACTTACGAGGTTTTATTTTTAAAAAAAGAATGCGTTAAAGAAAACGAATAATATAAAAAACTACCTTTTCGCTTCTCACAAAGCGAATAATTTAGAAAAATAAAAAATATGGACAGAAGAAAATCGCTCAAAGTAATGGTGCTGGGGACAGTTTCTACCGGCGTTTTATTAGACGCCTGCAAAACCAGCGATAAAAAAACGTTGGCACCCGCCACTACTGAAGCAAAAGCGCCCGGCATCAACCGGATGAAGGAAGAAGCAGCCTATTACAAAGAAGTGGTTTCTAAAACTTTCTTCACACCTGAGGAAATGAAAACGATCACCGTTCTTGGAGATATTATCATTCCAAAAGATGAAGTAAGCGGAAGCGCTTCGGATGCGAAAGTGCCCGATTTTATAGAATTTATTGTGAAAGATATGCCGGAACATCAAAACCCGATGCGGGGCGGCTTAAAATGGCTCGACATGCAATGCCTGACGCGTTATCAAAATGTGTTTTCAGAATGCAATACGCAACAGCAGATGGAAATGGTGGACCTGATCGCGTGGCCCAAAAAAGCTAAACCGGAAATGATGCCGGGAGTTAAATTTTTCAATCTGATGCGCAACTTAACCGCTACGGGATTTTATACAACCGAGATCGGCGTGAAAGATGTAGGCTATGTCGGCAATTCTCCCAATCAATGGAACGGCGTGCCGGCCGAGGTTTTGAAGCAATACAATTTGGCTTACACCGAAAAAGAATTAAAAGAATGCATCAGTTTTGATTTCAAATGATGCAGCCTGATATTTTTTAGCAAAAATATTAAAACCGATATTTCAATTTATAACTGCAAAAACAGTTTTTCAATTTGTTATTTTTAAATGTTTAATAATTCACTATGAGAAAATTAAGAATGGGAATGATAGGTGGTGGTAAAGACGCCTTCATTGGAGCCATCCACAGAATTGCCGCAAATATGGATGGACAAATTGAGTTTTGTTGCGGGGCTTTGAGCATTCATCCGGATATCGCAAAAGAGTCTGGTAAAATGTTGTTTATTCCTGAAGACAGAACGTATCTGTCTTACGAGGAAATGATTACCAAAGAAAGTGCAATGCCCGCGGATAAACGCATCGATTTTATAACGATCGTCACGCCCAATTTTGCGCATTTTGCTCCGGCAATGATGGCCCTCGAGAATGGGTTTAATGTGGTGATTGAAAAGCCAATGACTTTTACCATAGAAGAAGCAAAAGAATTAAAAAAGAAAGTGGACGAAACAGGCCTGATTCTTTGTCTTACGCACACCTACTCCGGCTACCCGATGGTGAAGCAGGCACGTGCCATGATGCAGGAAGGCAAACTGGGGAAGATCAGGAAAATATATGTAGAATACCCTCAGGGCTGGCTTAGTAAGCTCTCCGAAAGAGAAGGAAATGCACAGGCTTCCTGGAGAACCGATCCAAAAAAATCGGGGAAAGCAGGCGCGATGGGAGATATAGGAACACATGCCGCTCATCTTGCAGAATATATTTCAGGATTAAAAATCACAAAGCTCTGTGCTGATTTAAACATTGTAGTGCCGGGCCGTGCATTGGACGATGACGGAGCGATATTATTAAAATTTGAAAAGGAGGCATCGGGAGTTTTGATAGCAACACAAGTGGCAGCCGGCGAAGAAAATGCATTAAGTATTCGCATTTATGGAGAAAAGGGTGGCATAGAATGGCGCCAGCATGAGCCCAATACTTTATTAGTAAGATGGCTTGATGAGCCCGCGCAAATTTTAAGGGCGGGAGCAAATTATACCAATGTGCTTAGCAGCTTCGCAACTCATAATTGCAGAACTCCGGGCGGCCATCCTGAAGGCTATCTCGAAGCTTTCGGCAATATTTACAGAAACTTTGCACAGACCTTGTTGGCGAAATTGGCGGGCGAAACGCCTACGAAAGAAATGCTCGATTTTCCCGGCGCGGAAGACGGCGTTCGCGGAATGGCATTCATTGAGAGCGCAGTAGCATCAGGCAATTCGACGGAAAAATGGACAGATTTTATCGTTTAAATTTTGCCATTTTTAAAAAGAAAAAGATATGAAAACAATTAAAGGACCCGGAATATTCCTGGCACAATTCATTGGCGATGAAGCGCCTTTTAATGATCTCAAAAGCATTTGTAAATGGGCAAAAGATCTTGGTTTCGTTGGTGTACAACTTCCAACGTTAGATGATAGATTTATTGATTTAAAAAAGGCTGCTGAAAGCAAAACATACGCTGATGAATTAAAGAGTACCGTTAACGATTGTGGATTAGAAATCACGGAACTGTCCACACATTTACAAGGTCAATTAGTGGCGGTAAATCCTGTATACGATGCTTTATTTGATGGTTTTGCGCCGCAGGAATATCGCAATAATCCCAAAGCCCGGCAGGAATGGGCTGTTCAGCAATTAAAATATGCGGCGAAAGCTTCGCAAAATTTAGGATTAAATGCGCACGCCACTTTTAGCGGAGCATTATTATGGCCAACCGTTTATCCCTGGCCTCAAAGGCCGCAGGGCCTGGTGGAAGAAGGATTTAAAGAACTGGCAAAGCGCTGGTTGCCCATCTTAAATACTTTCGATGAATGTGGCGTAGATGTTTGCTACGAAATTCATCCGGGCGAAGACCTTCATGATGGCATTTCTTATGAAATGTTTTTAAAAAGTGTCAATAATCACAAGCGGGCTTGCCTGTTATATGACCCATCTCATTTCGTTTTGCAATGTCTTAATTACCTGGAGTATATCGATATCTACCACGAGCGCATCCGGGCTTTCCACGTTAAAGATGCAGAGTTTAATCCGACAGGCAGACAAGGCGTCTATGGCGGCTATCAAAGTTGGCTCAACCGTGCCGGCAGATTCCGTTCAACAGGTGATGGCCAGGTCGACTTTAAATCTATATTCAGTAAACTGGCGGCTTATGATTATGCAGGCTGGGCAGTGCTGGAATGGGAATGTTGCATCAAAAATTCAGAAGATGGCGCAAGAGAAGGCGCTGCATTTATCAAAGACCATATTATACGCGTAACCGATAAAGCGTTTGATGATTTTGCAGCAACCACACAGGACGAAAAATTAAACCGTTCTGTGCTCGGATTATCTTAATCAAATTCTTTGGCTTCGTGTGATAAGCGAAAATGTAGATTTTTCAAATTAAACTAAACCTCATTGTAAATTTAAAAACTAAAAATACCATGGTTAAATTCTCTTTTCTTTTTTTCGCGACGCTTGTGTTTGTTAGCTGTAGCTCCTCTAAACATTCTTCTATGACTTCTCCGGAAAACCAACTTACCAACAAAGAAAAAAACGACGGCTGGGTTTTATTATTTGACGGAAAATCCATGGATGGCTGGCATTCTTATGGCGAGCAAAAGGTTGGCAAAGTCTGGACCGTGAAAGATGGGGCCATTTCTTTTAATGATGCCGATAAAAATAGTTTGACAAAAGAGGATGCTGGCGACCTTGTAACCAATGAAGAGTATGACAATTTTGATTTGAAATTAGACTGGAAGATTGGGCCCAAAGGGAATAGCGGTATAATATTCTATATCCATGAAGATCCGGCGAAATATCCGGCAACTTATAATACAGGACTCGAAATGCAGATTTTGGATAACGGAACGCCAACAAAACCGGGCCATCCCGATGGAAAAATCTACACGCATAGGGCAGGCGATCTTTACGATTTATTGCCATCCAAAGAAGTGGTTAACCCGCAGGGAGAATGGAACCATATTGAGGTAAAATCACTAAACGGCAAGCTCGATTTTTATATGAATGGCGAACACACACTTTCTACAACACTTTGGGATGATAACTGGAAACAGATGGTCGCTATCAGCAAGTTCAAAAACATGCCGGGATTTGGCACGTTCAAAAAAGGTAAAATTTCTTTGCAGGATCATGGAGAAGATGTATGGTTTAGAAACATCAGGATCAAGCGCCTTTAAAAAAATATATTTTTTGATTTGAAAAAATGGAAAGCGTGCTTTCCATTTTTTTTTGAGCTTTTTTAAGAATCGTTCGTCAAATAATTTAAAAGTGGTCAAAACTTTTTTCATAACGTTACCATAACCTTGAGCTAACATTAAAGTAATATGACAATATTCTCTTTGCACCATCAAAAAAAGATGCATGAGAAATATTATTACACTGTTTTTATTTACGCTTATTTCCTTTGAAGGATTCTCCCAGCACGGAAAAATTGATGGCAAAATTACTGACTCCAAAACCGGTCAGCCACTTAGTGGCGTATCTGTTTTAGTGATCGGAAATGACAAAGGTGTCATCACCGATCAGGATGGACATTATAACATTACTATTGCTTCTGCAACCCCCAAATCAATCAAAATTTCTTCAGTGGGTTATAAAACGAAACTGATTGAAAACGTCGAAGTCGCGGCCAACACATTAATCAATCTTGATGTGATTCTGGAAACAGCGGCAAAAACGGAAGAAGAAATAATTATTAAAACCACCCGCCGCCAGGAAACAACGGCTGCATTAATCGCTTATCAAAAAAACACCAACACCGTCGCCCAGGTGGTTTCAGCAGAAAGCATTAAAAGATCGCCCGATAAAAATACCAGTGAAATTTTAAAAAGAGTTCCGGGAATTTCCATACAGGAAGGTAAATATATTATTGTAAGAGGATTGAATGACCGCTACAACCAAACAATGCTGAACGGTATTTTAATGGGAACAACAGAGCCCGACAGAAAAACTTTTTCTTTTGATATTTTTCCTTCGGGGATGATTGATAACCTCATTATCAACAAAGCTTTTGTTCCTGAATTTTCAGGCGAATGGGCGGGCGGATTGGTGCAGGTAAATACCAAAGATGTTCCGGCAAAAGATTATTTCAATATTGCCATCGGTACCGGATTTAATACACAAACCATCGGCAAGGATTTTTATACCTACAAGGGCGGAAAGCTTGACTGGCTGGGCATTGATGATGGCTTCCGCGAAATTCCTTCTTCGCTTCCCGTAAAATCAAAATTTGCTTCGCTGGAGCGGGAAAATAAAAGCGAGTTGGGAAAATTGTTCAAGAATGTTTGGAGCGCAGATAAGAGTACTTCTAATTTTTTACCGGAAATGAATAGAAGTTTTCAGTTAAGCGGAGGCATCAATAAAAATCTTGGAAAGAACAGCAAGCTCGGCGCTGTGTTGGCTTTAAATTATAATCAATCCATTAAGCGTACTGATTATTTGATGAACAGATTATTTACCGTACAAAGCGATGTGGCCGATGTTTCTTACGATTACCAGGATAAAAAATACAGCCGCGATATTTTATGGGGCGGCCTTGCCAATTTTACTTTGCAATTGGGAACAAACAACAAAATTTCTTTTAAGAATTTATTCAATGTAAACGCAACCAATTATGTAACCGAAAGAACCGGAAAAGATTTTGATTTTATTCCGGGTGCGGGCGCAAATGTAAGAGCAACCGAGCTTGCCTTGAAATCCAATATGTTTTTCAACACCTCTGTTTCCGGTGATCATAATCTTGTTGGTTTAAAAACAAAATTGCATTGGTACGGTAATTTTAATATTCTTGATCAATACATCCCCGATCAAAGAAGAATACAATATGTACAGGATACTGCTGCCAATGCGCCTTATAAATTATTGATCGGTGCATCGCAAAGTTCACAAAAGTCAGGAAGTAGATATTACGGATTTTTGAATGACTACAATTATACTGCCGGTGGCGACATTACTAAATCGTTCAAATTATTCGGACAGGATCAACAAATAAAAGGCGGATATTTTTTCCAGGTAAAAGATCGCTTGTTTGATTCAAGGCCGTTTGCAATCTATCTTCCTTCCGATAATCCGGCGTTGATCTTACTTCCGGCCGATAAAGTTTTCAGTCCTGAAAATTTTGGAAATGGCACTGATAATAAATTTGGTTTCAATGAAATTTCCGGAGATCAATACCGCTATATCGCCAACACGATCTTAAATGCCGGATTTCTGCAGTTAGAAAATCGATTCACCGATAAATTAAAAGCAACTTACGGATTAAGGATAGAAAATTACGACCAGGTAATAGGTAGCATGAGGCAAAGCGATCATCGCCATTTGCACAGGGAAGTCATTGATTATTTACCCGGATTAAATCTTACCTATCAATTAAATAAGCAAACCAATTTAAGATTATCGGGCTCCCAAACGGTTATCCGGCCTGAATTCCGCGAACTAAGCGATTTTGCTTTTTATGATTTCGATCTTGGCGCAACAGTTACCGGAAACCGCGTGCTGAACCGTACTAAGGTTTCAAATGTGGATCTCCGTTATGAAATGTATCCACGCGCAGGCGAACTGTTTACACTGGGTATTTTCTATAAACATTTTAAAGATCCGATCGAGTTGTTTTACAACCCAAGCTCGGGCGGCGCAAGCACGTTCAACTATATAAACGCAGATAAAGCTTACAGCTTTGGCGCTGAACTGGAATTTAGAAAAAGACTTGATTTTTCTGAAGCGCTGAAAAACTTTGTTTTCCAAACGAACATCTCCTACATCTATAACCGGGTTACCAAAAATGATGCGAACCTCGACAGGCCTATGCAGGGCCAGAGCCCTTATGTGATCAATGCCTCACTACAATATGATGTAGAAAAATATGGTCTGAATACCACTTTACTTTTTAACCAGATAGGCGACAGGATTTTTTATGTAGGAGGAAATGATTTCCCCCCGGTAACAGAACAACATCGACCCTTACTCGATTTTCAGATTGCTAAAAAAGTGCTGAAAAAAGCAGGGGAAATAAAAATGAATGTTTCAGATCTTTTAAACAAGGCAAACCTTTTTTACCTGGATTTAAACAATAACAGGATATACGATAAAAGTAAAGATGCCCTCGCCATAAAGCGCAAATATGGGAGCACAGTAAGCTTTACATTCTCTTACAACCTTAAATAAAAAATAAAACAAAAACTAAAAAGACATCAAATGAAAAAAATCATTTACCTGGCACTTTTCGCAGCCATAGCTTCTGCAGGTTGCCGCAAAATAGAAGTAGACGGGAACGGTAGTACCGTGGTAAATCCTCCCGGAACAGTTGAAAACACGATCCTTGAAGGACGTATAACCACCAACAGAACATTGAAAGCTGATTATGTTTATAAACTTCGCGGACTTGTATATGTTACCAATGGCGCAGTACTTACCATTGAGCCGGGAACAAAAATTGTTGGAGAAAAAGGAAAGAACGGTGGTTTAATTATCACACGCAGTTGTAAAATAATTGCAGATGGCACGCCCGAAAAGCCCATTGTTTTCACGTCTGAAGAAGCCACTCCGCAAAGAGGCGATTGGGCAGGAGTTGTGTTGTTGGGAAATGCCCCGACCAATGCTTCATTCAATGGACAGCAAGGGGTTGGCGAAATCGAAGGCGGCATTAATAACAGCGATGGGCTTGGATTGTATGGCCTTGGTGCAAGCTCTAATCCGGCGGATAATAGTGGTATTTTAAGATATGTTCGCATTGAATATGCAGGTTATGCTTTTTTGCCGGATAAAGAAATCAATGGATTGACTTTCGGTGGTGTGGGTAACGGAACCATCGTAGATTACGTGCAGGTTTCTTACGCCAATGACGATTCATTTGAATGGTTTGGAGGCACGGTAAATTGTTCTCACCTGATTTCTTTCAGAACGTTGGATGATGATTTTGATACAGACAATGGTTTCTCAGGAAAAGTTCAATTTGGAATTGCATTGAGAGATTCCGCTGTTGCAGATATTTCGAAATCAGAAGCTTTTGAAAGTGATAATGATGCCAACGGAAGCCAGCTTTTACCACAAACAAAAGCCATCTTCAGTAACATGACGGTTATTGGTCCAAGACAATCAGCAAATAATGTTGGAAACAGTTTGTTCCTGGCTGCAGCCCAAATCCGCCGCAATTCTTCTATCTCCATTTTCAATTCCATCTTTATGGGATGGCCTATTGGATTGTTAATCGATGCAAGTAAAGGTTATCCTACTGATAATAACTTTAATGCTGGTTTAAATGTACAAAACACCATCATTGGTGGTTGCAAAACACCGGTGAGCTATTCTGCCAGCACCACCTCACCAACCGGAGCTACCAGCGCAACTATCCTTGATTGGTTCAATACAGCCTCTTATGGAAATACAATTGTAAGCGCAACGGATGATGTAAAATTAGGTGCACCTTTTAATTATGCCAATCCGGATTTTGGTCCGCAAGCTGGCTCGCCTGCATTGACCGGAGCTGCGTTTTCACATTCAAACCTTTTAAGTGGATTCACATCAGTGAATTATCGCGGCGCAGTCGGCGCGAATGATAATTGGTATAAAGGCTGGACAAAGTTCTAATATTGAACATAAACGTTTCTTAAGCAAAACAGAAATTTTCTCATGCTGTACCACCCTCTTTTTTTGGAGGGTGGTTTTTATTTTAGCGAGAATGCTCCGTGATGGGCATCGGGTTTTTATACTGTAAATTTCTTTTTGGACGATTGTTTACGTAAACTTAACATTGGCTTAATCTTGCCATAACATTGGCAATTGACATTTGCAGGCAAAATTTACAAATGAAATGGCCGTTATCAGTTTTTCATAAAGTCACACTAACGAAGTATCTTTTCGGAGGACTTTTATTATTAGCATCGCTAAATATCCGTGCTCAGGACACTACTAATTTTAAGCCATCAGGCAAAATATGGGGATATGCCTTTGGAGATTATGCTTATAAACCTCATGCGGATTCCGCACAACGAGGAAGCGTTCAATATTCAAAACTTGCAAAGGATTATAACTCGTTCAACTTTCGCCGGGTTTATTTGGGTTATGATTACCAGTTTTCTCCAAACATTTCTTCCCAGCTATTGCTTGCGCACGAATCCTCATTTGAGGCAAATCCCTCAAACGCTGATGTGCTCACTAATAATAACCGGGCTGTTTATATTAAGGCGATGAATATCCGGTTTAAAAATGTGATTCCGCGGGCAACTATTGTTGCGGGCCAGCAGTCAACGCCCACTTATGCTACCTTAAGCGAAGCGGTGTGGGGATACCGGTCTGTTGAAAAAACCATTGCTGATATGAGGGGGATTTCCAGTTCTACCGATTTGGGTGTTGGCGTGTATGGAAGGATCGGGAAAAGCGAAAATGTAGGTTATGATGTTTTAGTTGGAAATAATAATGGCGCGAAATTGGAGAATAATAATTTTAAGAAAATCTATACGTCCTTGTATGTTTATTTCTTCGATAAAAAATTAGTGATTCAGGGTAATTTTGAACACGACAGAGCTGCGCTGCAACCCGTTCATAAAGATATATCCACATTCAAAGCCTTTGCTGCCTACAAGACTTCTACCACAACTATCGGTGTGGAAGCGTTTCAACAAACACAAACCAATAGTACAAGTTTTATCCAGGGAGCACCGCCAATAGCAGATACTTTTTATACCAATATTAAACCTTCAGGAATTTCATTGTTTTTAACTCAGCAATTGACAAAAGACAAATTAAATTTCTTTGCACGTTTTGATATTTATAATCCTGATGCCAAATTTAGCAACAGCAATAATTATGTAAAGGGATACAACAGCACCAAAGAAACATTTGCAACGATTGGCCTTGACTTTATTCCTGCAAAAAACGTTCACATCATGCCAAATATATGGTATGATCAATTTCATAGTAAACTAAGTGGCGTTTCCGGCAACTTAAAAAACGATTACGACCTGGTAGGAAGAATCACGATGTATTTTACATTCAATAAATGACATTAACTCAATAAGGCAAAAAGTACAAAAAAATAAACTCAATTTAAAAATTATGAAGATCAGAACATGTATTCTACCATTGTTAGCTATTAGTGTGCTGATAATGTCCTGTGGCGACGGCAATAGCAACAAGGCCGGGCAATCGGATAGCACTTCTGTTGCCAAAAAAAATGAACTCATTGGCGCAGGCGCTACTTTTCCTTATCCATTTTATTCAAAAGTATTTGATGCCTATAACCAGGAAAAAGGAATCAGGGTAAATTACCAGTCTATTGGATCCGGAGGAGGCATTAAGCAATTACAAAATAAAACAGTTGACTTTGGCGCGTCTGATGCCCCCATGAGCGATGAAGAATTAAGTAAATCTCCTGCTCCGATCGTGCATATTCCTACCTGCCTTGGCGCGGTGATTATTACCTATAATTTACCGGATAATCCGACTTTGAAATTGACTCCGGAAGTGCTGGCGGATATTTTTTTAGGAAAAATCACTAAATGGAATGACAAAGGAATTTCTGATCTTAATCCTGGTGTAAAATTGCCGGATCTGGCAATTTCCATAGTGCATCGCTCTGACGGAAGTGGCACCACTTATATTTTCTCTGATTATTTATCAAAAGTTAGTTCGACATGGAATACAAAACCAGGCAAAGGAAAATCTTTGGACTGGCCGGTAGGCTTAGGCGCTAAGGGAAACGAGGGAGTAAGCGGCCTGATAAAACAGACGCCCGGAAGTATTGGTTACGTGGAATTGGTATATGCATTACAAAATAAAATGCCCGCTGCCAGTTTGAAAAACAAAGCCGGAAATTTTGTAGAGGCCAGCTTAAAATCAAGCAGCGCAGCAGCGGCAATTGAGCTTCCTGCAGATATGAGGGTTTCATTAACCAATACTGATGCTGCTGACGGATATCCTATTTGCAGCTTCACCTATTTGCTGGTTTATCAAAATCAATCCTACAACAACAGGCCGGAAGCTTCAGCTAAAGCCACTGTCAATTTAGTAAATTATTTAATTCATGATGGGCAGAAATATGCGGAAACTTTAGGCTACGCACCCTTGCCTGATCCGGCAGTAAAAAAAGCAGAAGAAATTTTGAAGTCAGTAACTTACAATAATAATCCTTTGCAATAAACAATTTCATATTGTTAATCCCGGTAAAATTGTGAATTCATCTGAAAAGGAGCTTTCACAATTTTGCTATTTATTAAATTAAGAATGAATAATGATACCAGCAATTACCTATAAAGGAAAAGGCATCAATCTAAAGGAAAAGGCATTCAAAAAAACACTCACCCTTTCGGCCATTATAGTAGTGATTATTTTAATTGCCATTTTTTTTACCTTACTAATTAACTCGCTTCCATCACTGAAAGCTTTAGGAGCTGGTTTCTTTTTCAATAAAACATGGGATCCTGTAGCAGATGAATATGGAGCTTTACCATTTTTAGCCGGCACACTTCTTACGTCTCTGCTGGCGCTGATCATTTCCACACCTTTTTCCATAGCAGTTGCTATTTTCCTGGGAGAATATTATAAGGAAGGCATTGTTGCAGAAATTTTTAAAAATGTGATTGATTTGCTGGCCGGCATTCCATCAGTTATTTATGGATTTTGGGGATTATTTGTTTTGGTGCCCATTGTTCGTGTTATAGAAATGAAGTTCGGTATTCCCCCTTATGGCGTGGGCATTTTTACTTCTTCAGTTATTCTGGCGATAATGATATTACCATTTTCTGTTTCTCTTTCACGGCAGGTAATTTCTATGGTGCCCAATCATTTAAAAGAAGCAGCTTACTCTCTTGGAGCTACCAGGTTTGAAGTAATCACAAAAATCATAATTCCTTACACAAGGTCTGGTTTATTTGCAGGTTTGTTACTTGCTTTAGGAAGAGCCCTGGGAGAAACAATGGCTGTAACTATGCTGATAGGAAACACTCATGCTTTGCCAAAAGGTATTTTCAGTCCGGGAAATACCATGGCCAGCGTAATTGCGAATGAATTTTCGGAAGCTACGGGGGAAATATATACTTCAGCATTAGTTGAGATGGGGTTATTCTTATTTGTGGTAGCCACTGTTATCAATATTTTCGGAAAGCAGGTTATTAAACGTTTTACTCTTTCTTAATTAACAGAAAGGAATTAATATTATGGAAGAAGCCATCTTAGAGAAAGAAATAGCAAGGCCTGAAAAAAAGAGCCCGCACAAGCTGATAGAAAAGCAGATTGCCCGGCGAAATAGTAAAAACAAATTATTTAAGGGAGTTATCATAGCAGGTACCATCATTTCTACTTTACCACTGTTATTGATATTGTTTTATATTTTCAGGCAAGGCATAGCGGCTATCGACTGGCATTTTTTAACCAATCTGCCAAAGCCTGTAGGGGAAACCGGTGGCGGAGTTTCCAATGCGCTGGTAGGAAGCATTATTATATTATTAGTGTCCTGTATCGTTGCCATTCCAATAGGAATTATTATTGGCATTTATTTGAGCGAAGAAACAAAATCGAAGCTGGCTTATTATTGCCGCTTAGCCGTGGATGTGTTGCAGGGAATCCCCTCGATTGTTATAGGAATTATTATTTATGAATGGGTAGTAAGGCCATTGGGCGGGTTTTCCGCATTTTCAGGAAGCCTGGCTTTGGCGCTTATGATGCTTCCTTCCATTATCAAGTCAACCGAAGAAACCCTTAAGCTGCTACCGGCGTCTTTGAAAGAAGCTTCACTGGCGCTTGGAGTTCCTTATTATAAAACAATTTTAAAAGTAATCGTGCCAACAGGAATCAGTGGAATAACGACAGGTGTTATTCTAAGCATTTCAAGAGTAATCGGAGAAACGGCGCCCTTATTATTTACCTCTTTTGGCAACCCTTTTATGAGTACCGATATCTTTAAGCCGATGAGCAGCCTTCCGCTAATTATTTTTAATTATGCTACAAGCCCTTATGAAGAATGGCACCAGCTGGCCTGGGGCGCATCCATGCTATTAATATTGATGGTTTTGTTTTTAAATATTATTACTAAAATAGTTCAACGTAAATGGAAAGTGCAATTTTAAAAGCAACTAATTTTAATGCTTTTTTTGGAGAGAATCATATTTTGAAAAATATCAATCTTGAGATTCAAAAAAATAATGTCTGGGCGATTATGGGTCCTTCCGGCTGCGGAAAAACTACCTTTATCCGTTGTGTTAACCGAATGCATGAATTGACGCCGAATGCAACAACGGAAGGTTCTTTGCAACTAAAAGGCGAAGAAATATATGAGATGAACCCTGTGTTGCTGAGAAGAAAAGTAGGCATGGTGTTTCAGCGCCCCAACCCGTTTCCAACAATGAGCATTTATGACAATGTACTTGCCGGATACATTTTGAATGGCATCAAATTAAGCCAATACGAAAAAGATGAAATAGTAGAAACCTCGCTAAAGCGGGCGGCATTGTGGATGGAAGTAAGAAGCACACTTCATAAGAAAGGCACTTTTTTATCGGGAGGTCAACAGCAAAGATTGTGCATCGCCAGGGCTTTATCGATGAACCCCGAAATGTTATTGCTGGATGAAGCTACTTCCGCGCTGGATCCTATTTCCACTGCAAAAATCGAAGAGTTAATTCATGAGCTTAAATCAGAATATACTATATTGATGGTAACGCACAATATGCAGCAGGCGGCAAGAGTAAGTGATAAAACGGCATTTTTTTATTTGGGTGAATTAATTGAAGCAGGTAATACCAAAATGATCTTCACCAATCCCAAACATGCAAAAACCCAGGATTATATTACCGGGCATTTCGGTTAAAAACAATCAACATTACAAAAGTCAACTTTATGGCAACAATAAACTGGAAGAAAAAATTAACCCCGTTGGACAATGAATTACAGCAGTTGAAATCACAAACCATCAACATGTGGGGAATGGTTTTATCGCAGTTGGAAAAAACAAAAGAAGCCCTCGCCAACGTTGACAGGGACCTGGCTCGCGAAGTGGTTTTGACAGAGAAAAGGGTGAACGCTTTTGAATTAAAAATCGACAGCGATTGCGAAGATATTATTGCATTATTTGCGCCGGTAGCAATTGATTTACGTTTCTTATTGGCAGTTCTAAAAATAAATATGAACCTGGAACGAACAGGAGATATTGCTGAAGGCATTGCAAAATTTGTAGTGGATATCCCGGAAGATTTTGATAAGGAACTGCTGGAAATTACCAGGGTAATCGAAATGTTTGAACAAGGTAATCTAATGGTTAACGAAGTAATGGACGCTTTCCACAATGAAGACACGTTAATCGCTCGCAGGGTTTTTCAAAAAGATGACCTCTTAGACGAAATCAATAGAAATGCCGCATCGATAATTGGTGACTATATTAAAAAATATCCCGACAGAATAGACCAGGCGTTGTATATTTTATCAGCCGTTAGAAAATTAGAGCGTGTAGGCGACCAGGCAAAAAACATGGCCGAGGAAATTATCTTTTATTCAGAAGCAAAAGTTTTAAAACACAAACCTAAAAATAAAAAACATACACCGGAAGAGGATGAAGAAGAATAAACTTTTGTGGGAAATCGAAATATAGAAAATCTACTTTTTCACTTATAAGGCTCAATATCTGCTTCCAAAGTTTCTAAACACTTTAAGCTCCGTTATCAAACCATTATGTGGCCATCAACGATACAATGATTATTTTTGAAACTTTCTGAATCAAAAATGAAATGGCCCTGAAATCTGTTTACAAACAAAACCTGTTTTTTTTTATTGGCTATTTTCTGCTCGCGATTATAGCCTGCTTTGTCTTGATTTTTTATTCAAAAGCTGATGGGTTCATTTTAATGAATCCATGGCATTCCAAATTATTCGATCAGTTTTTTATCCTGTTTACATTATTTGGCGATGGATTTTTCGTAATTGCGCTGGGCATTATTTTATTTTTTTTGAAGCGAAGATTTTTAAGCCTGATGATAATAAGCAGCTATTTATTATCAGGAATTATTGCGCAGATTTTGAAATATTTTATTATTGAAGCACGACCTGCTTTTTATCTTGAAAAAACCAATTATCCGCATTTCATTGATGGAGTTACGCTGCACAATTTTCATTCATTTCCGTCAGGCCATACTGCATCGGCATTTGCATTGGCTGCAGTGTTGTCTTTTGGTATTCAAAATAAAAATTATTCAATTCTCTTTTTATTATGGGCCGCATTAGTGGGTTATAGCAGAATGTACCTGGGCCAGCATTTTATGGATGACGTTTTTGCCGGATCATTGATCGGAGTTTTATCTTCGATCTTTTGCTGGCTTTTTTTTCAAAACAGTTTTAGAAAAATATTGATGAAAAAATTTCCACAAGATTATATTGAACAGAACATTTTGATTAAATGAAAATCAGGAAAATTGCACAGGCTTTTTTATACTTATTTTCGCATTTGCAACCTTAAGAACCCATAAATTAAAACCATGAAAACGCTACTTCTTATCCGTCATGCCAAAAGTAGTTGGGAGAGTTCCGTAACCTTAGATTTTGAGCGGCCATTGAACGAGCGGGGAAAAAATGATGCTCCCAAAATGGCAGAAAGATTATTAGACAAAAAAATTTCAATAGATGCGTTCGTTTCAAGCCCGGCAAAAAGAGCTCAAAAAACAGCCGAAATTTTTATGAAAAAATACGGGGCGGCCCACGAAAAGCTAACCCTGATCCCGTCCTTGTACGAAGCTTCTGTAGATGATTTTTACCGCGCCGTGGAACAGTTGCCCGATGAAGATTCTTCAATTGCCCTGTTCGCTCACAATCCCGGCATCACGGATTTTATTAATTCTCTTGATTGTTCCCCGGTTTACAATATGCCTACGTGCGCTATCTATGCATTTAAAATAAAAACAAAACACTGGAAAGAAATAAGGACGGCAGACAAGGAATTTCTATTTTTTGATTATCCTAAAAATAAGGATTGATAAAAAATTTTTCTATAATTAATCTAACAGTCTCACATAAACGAAAAAGTAGATTTTTGTTTTTTTTCTAAATGATAAATCTGTCTTTGATATAAAAATAAAATACGGCAAGAATTAGGGCTGGGTAAGAGAATTTTATTTTTTTGATTTACGAAAAAACAATTGATAAAAAATTTTTCTGTCCGATGCTAACGGTCTCTCATAAACGAAAAAGTAGCTTTTTGCTTTTTGTCTAAATGGGCAAATCTGTCTTTTCCGTTTTTCTATTAGATAAATAAACACCGCCAAAAATTAAAATAGCTGCCAGAATTTTGTAGATAGATAAATGTTCTTTTAAAAAAATCATCGCAATAATTACTGCAAAAACGGGTTGGGAATAAATATAAGCTCCGGCAGTTGACGCGCTTAGTATTTTGATTCCATACGCATTAAAAACATAGGCAAGAAAAGTTCCCGGAATCGTGATCAGGAATAAAAGCGTCCAGTCTTTTAAAGTAAAAGCCTGCCAGGCAATTTCAGAAAATTCATTCACACAAAGTGGAAGAATCATAAAAAACCCGAATGTGAAAACCCAGCGCATTACCTGCATGGCTGTATAGGTATTCATCAATGGTTTCACCAAAATAAAATAGAATGTGTAAGCCATTGAGCTCAGGATAACCAAAATGTCCCCGGCTAAGATATTGTCGCCCGGACCGCTCACTTCTCGTCCGCCAATAAGAATAAGAGCTCCTCCAATACCCAGCACCAGCCCGATCGCTTTTTGGCGGGTCAGCCTTTCTTTTAAGATTCGCGCGGCAATAATAGTAATCATAATTGGCGTAATTAAAGTCAATAGCGATGCGTGAATAGGAAACGTATAAGAAAGTCCTTTAATGAAGAGCATTTGATTTAAAGCAATGGCCGTTAGCGCGCAGATCAAAAAAGCTACTATATCTTTCCTTCGCAATTTGATTTGTTCGCGGTTAAATAAAAATAGCAGCCAGAATAAAATGAGGCTCACCCCAATTCGAATGATATTGATCCCAAACGGCCCGGCATAATGATTTGCTGTAAAATATTTTATCGCGCTATAGTTGATTGCAAAAAAAAGATTGGTGGCAAGCAAGCCTAAATGAGCTTTAGTGACTGAGTTCAACATGATTTATTGTGGTGCAAAATTGCCGGTTTTTAACGACAGCACAAATTCGGCAATTGTCTTTTTATAACCTTCTGAAGATCTTTCGGCAAATTGAGTTGGGAATTCCGCTGCCTTTTTTAGCGCGTCCTCAAGATTAAAACCTTCCTGATTTTCTGAGTAAAAATATTTTTTTTCTGAAAGATATTTTGCAAGATATTCCTGCTCTTTTTGTCCGGGTGTTGGAACGAGGATCGCACTTTTTTGCAGTTTCACCATATCCATGACCGATGTATAGCCGCTCCTGCAAATAACCATCCCCGACTGTTCTAAAACTTCGTTGAATTCCCTTTCGGAAAGATGATTAACAATCGTTATTGATGGATGCGGAGGATTCAATATTGTTTTTTCTCCCGGCAGCCCTCTCACCAATAACGAGGTTCCTTTAAAGGTTTTGAGTTCATTTAAAATGATCTTTTCAAAAATATTTCGCTGAGGTTCCGGACCCGATATCGAAACTAACACGTCAAAGACTTTTTCTCCGGCAGGCATCTTTTTAAACCTTGATAGTGGCCCGATATAAATCGTATTAGCAGGAATTTTTTGGGGATGCGAAAGCGAGCCCGAAAGGCCGTTTTCCCGGAAGTCCGGCACCCAGCAAAACCGGTATTTTTTGATAAAAAAAGAATGAATTCTTTGGGCTACCTTTTCGGTAAGCCGATTGCCTGTTTTAATAAATAGCTGATGCGTAATATAAACGCATGGAATTCTGCGATCGTACATCCCAAATCGATTGTCAGAAATAACTGCATCGATTTGGTGGTCTTCGACAATCCGTTGCAGCCATCTATGCTCTGCAATTATTCTAAAAATAATTTTAGGTGTTTGTAAAACTAAGGCAAAGGCAAGTCCCCTTCCATGCCTGTGATAACGGATTTCATAACCCTTCCGCCGTAAAAATACTGCGTTGGGAAACTCCTTCTCCAATAACAAAAAAGTGGGGCCATCAGCGACAATATAAACCTTGCAATTCAGTTTAAATAATTCATTAATAATTGGTATACAACGGGTTGCATGACCCAACCCCCAATCGAGCGGCGCTACAAGAATATTCTTTCGTGGGGGGTCATTGTTAAATTTAGCACGGTTTGTCAAAAGATTACAATAATTATTAGTGAAAATAGTTTAATTTGGTATTTGAATTGTACATAATCTTTTTGTTAACTTCAGAAAGCGATTAAAATAATTCCAAATCAATATTTTTTAATGAAAACCTTAAGCAAGATTCTGTTTATTTTATTAGTCACAGTAGCACTATTTGCTATGAGTTGCAACGCTTCGAGAAAAGGCAATTGCGGCTGTCCTAATAAAAGCGGCATGGTCGGCTATTAAACCCCCAATTTCGTATGGACAAATTTAACCGGGATCTCTTGGTATTGTTCAAAGAAGAATTTAGCCCGCAAGCAATTGAACACGAAGTAGAACTTCTTCACGAATTATTATTTTACGTAGAAAAAATTGAGAATGTCGTTATCGCTCATGAAGTGGTAAACGTCAACAAGTACAGGATTTTTTCTGACAAGAAAACGATTCGCGATACCATCAGCCAAAAACAGCTAAAGCCATTCGTTTTTCTTTTT
Source organism: uncultured Chitinophagaceae bacterium (assembly GCA_963706775.1). Taxonomy (GTDB): domain Bacteria; phylum Bacteroidota; class Bacteroidia; order Chitinophagales; family Chitinophagaceae; genus Ginsengibacter. The sequence goes on along the minus strand of CAVPNF010000005.1, from coordinate 959,282 downwards.
AATCGCAATTAATAGTTATCTATTAAGCGATTTGCCAGGTTTCCCTTCCTCTTAATAGCCTGTCCAGGTCTCCTTTGCCATTTGATATGGCTTCTTCAATTTGCATGCCCATAACATCCTCGTAGCAAGGTCTGTCCGTGTCATAAAAAACACCAAATGGCCGCGGTAAATGATGCTCCATTTGTGGCTCGTCGAATAACCGGGTGATAATTTGCGCTTTATGCAAATCGGTTTCGTCATGAATCCAAAGATCATTCACACTCACATTTTCATTTATTTCGACGACTACCGGATTTAGTCCATCTAATTTAATTCCCTTATTTTTTGAAGCCCCGAAAACCAGCGGCTGCCCGTTTTCCAGGAACAGCGCCTCTTCCGGCTTGGAAGATTTATCGGTAAAAATCTCAAATGCCCCGTCATTAAAAATATTACAATTCTGATAAATTTCGAGGAACGAAGACCCTTTATGCGCATGGGATCTTAATAGCATTGTTTGCAGATGTTTGGGATCGCGGTCCATCGTTCTGGCTACAAAAGTGGCATCCGCCCCCAACGCAAGTGCCGAAGGATTGAAAGGATGATCAATGCTTCCAACGGGAGTGCTTTTTGTGATCTTGCGTTGCTCACTTGTGGGCGAATATTGTCCTTTTGTAAGTCCGTAAATCTCGTTATTGAACAAAAGAAGATTCACGTCAAAATTGCGGCGCAGGAGGTGTATGGTGTGATTTCCGCCAATACTCAAACAGTCGCCATCGCCTGTCACGATCCAAATACTCAACTCAGGCCTGCTCGCTTTTAGCCCGCTGGCAATGGCTGTTGCCCGTCCGTGAATGCTATGCATTCCGTAGGTATTCATGTAATATGGAAAACGGCTGCTACAGCCAATTCCGGATATTATAACAAAATTCTCTCTTGGAATTCCTAAAGTGGGCATCACTTTCTGCACCTGCGCTAATATAGAATAATCCCCACACCCCGGGCACCATCTCACTTCCTGATCGGTTGAAAAATCCTTTGCAGTTAATGGTACAGGGGCTATTGCAGTTTCACTCATTTCTTTAAAATTATGCCCTCAAAGTTACTACATAACTATGTTACAGGAAATCTAATCCCATTGTGAGATAAGGAATATTTTAGGCAGGCTTGGAGCTTAGCAAAATTCTTTATTGCTTCTGCAATTCTTCCCAATATTCTGCAGCGCGCCTTGTATGAGGAATTACAATCGTTCCGCCGACAATATTGGCCACCGCAAATATTTCATACATCTGTTCTGTCGTCACACCGAGATCGTGCGATTTTCCGAGATGGTATTTGATGCAATCATCACACCGCAACACCATGCTCGCCACCAATCCCAGCATTTCTTTGGTCTTTTTATCAAGAGCGCCGTCATCATAAGTGTTGGTATCAAGATTCCAAAGCCGTTTCATTACAAGATTATTTTTGCTTAAAATAACCTCATTCATTTTTTCACGGTATTCATTAAAGTCATTGACTAATTCAGACATAAAGATTGGTTTAAAAAGTTAAGGCTATCGTTGAATAGCAGGCAACATGTAAAGGTTGATTGAAACTAGATTTTTCAACCCTTATATCAGCTCCCAAGATTGTTGATATCGTCGTCTAAATCGTGGTCAGGCAATTTATTCAACTGTGCTTTAATGATAAAATAACTGCTGATCGCGAACATTAAGCCCACGAGCATTACCGAGATAATATTGTTTTTTCCAAAAATCATGATACCGATCATCGCGCCGAAAAATTCGGCAGCGATATAGCCAACCACATTGTAAATTCTCCAGGTGAGCGGCTTGAGGCCTTTTTCCCGGGCTAATTTTCCAATTTCTATCGTCAAAAAAACAAGAACAATAATTTCTATCATTTATGGAAATCGTTATTAAAGATTATCGGAAGAATTTCAAAAATCAAATTTATACCAGGTCAATTTCAAAATTTACAAGTTGCACAAATTCGGCCAGTCTCGCATCAATGTCGGCTTTCGTAATCTCTTTTAACCGCTGCGGCCCAAATTTTTCAACGCAAAAGCTTGCCAGCGCAGAACCCGCGATGATCGCCGTTTTCATATTTTCGAAACTGATATCTTTTGTCCGCGCAAGATGACCAATAAAACCGCCTGCAAAGGCATCTCCGGCTCCGGTCGGATCGAAAACTTCTTCTAACGGCAATGCCGGTGCAAAAAATACCTGGGCGTCGTGAAATAATAAGGCACCATGCTCGCCTTTTTTAATAATAAGGAATTTCGGGCCCATTTGCTGGATTTTTTTTGCAGCCTTCACCAATGAAAATTCGCCGCTTAATTGTCGCGCTTCGCTATCATTCACCATTAATACATCCACCATTCCAAGCGCTTTTTTTAAGTCGTCCAAGGCGATCTCCATCCAAAAATTCATGGTATCAAGCACGATTAATTTTGGCCTTTTGCGCAACTGCTCGATCACGCTTATTTGCAAAGAAGGCATCAGGTTTCCCAACATTAAAAATTCTGAGCCCTGGTATTCTTCCGGAACTTTTGGCTTGAAATCAGCCAAAACATTCAAGTCTGTGATCAGCGTATCACGGCTGTTCATATCCAGGTGATATTTACCGCTCCAAAAAAAAGATTTTTGGTCAGGCACTACTTCTACACCGGTCAGTTGCACATTCCGCGCCCTCAGCTCATTCATTTCTTCTTCCGGAAAATCATTTCCAACAATCGAAATTTGTTGGATCGGTTGCGTTAAATGACTCGCAGCATAGGCAACATAAGTTGCAGAACCGCCGACAATTTTATCAACTTTTCCAAAAGGAGTTTCAATTGCATCAAAAGCCATCGTTCCGAGTGTAATAATCGCCATCTTTTAGGTTTAGGTTTTTAGTTTTAAACGCTGCAAATGTAAGCGAAAGATTAAAGAATCACTTTGAAGAGCCACTGATATTTCAGCCGGTCAGACAAGAAAATGGCCCCAACCAAGAGCTGAGGGTAAGCTTAAATCTAAACTTATTTTTTGCTGAGAAAAATGGATGTAGGAAAAATAGGTTGCGTGCACTAAAATCATTTTTTATCTTTAGCCATATAAATTTAAAGATATGCTTTTGTCAATTCACCCTGAGAATCCACAGCCGCGACTTATCAAACAGGTCGTTGAATGTTTAAAAGATGGAGGAATTATCATTTATCCAACCGATACAATTTATGGACTTGGTTGCGACATTCACCATCCGAAAGCCGTAGAGCGCATTTGCCGCATCAAAAATATCGATGCCAAAAAAGCCCAACTCTCTTTTATTTGCAGGGACCTGAGCCATCTAAGTGATTATACGAAGAGCATTGATACGCCTTTATACCGCGTTTTGAAAAATAATTTACCCGGGCCATTCACGTTTATTTTGCCCGCGAGCAAACAGGTTCCCAAAATTTTAAAAAGCAAAAAAGAAACGATTGGCTTGCGCGTTCCTGAGAATGTTATTTGCCAACACATTATTGAGGCAATGGACAATCCGATTTTGAGCGCCTCACTTCCCGGCGAAATGGTAGAAGAATATACGGATCCGGAAATTATTTATGAAACCTTCGGCAGCCGTGTGGATTTTGTAATTGATGGAGGCCCCGGGGGAATTATTCCATCAACGATTGTTGATTGCACTACCGCCGAATGGTCTGTAATCCGCCAGGGGCTTGGAGAGTTAAGGGCGTAAAAATTTCAGAGGATTAAACTGGCTGTGAAAAGCCAAATTATAGATTTTTGAATTTCTACAAAATGTTTTCAATATTCAGAAAAGCAAAAAAGTAGATTTTGCAGATCTTTTAAATTTCCGAAAGTTCCGTCTCGTCGATTTCAAGTTCGGGATCGGTTTTCATGGAATAAATATTAAAACTCTTGCGATGGTAGCGGCATATTCCATGAACATCTATGGCAGCCCGATGCTCCGCAGTTCCGTAGCCCTTATTCTTATGCCATAAGTACATTTTATATTTTTTGTGTAATTGTTCCATATGTGCGTCACGGTAAGTTTTTGCGAGCACACTTGCCGCCGCGATAGAAGCATAGATGCCATCGCCTTTAATTACACATTGATGCGGAAATTTTTTATATGGCTTGAATCTGTTTCCATCGATCAGTAATAATTCCGGTTTGCTTGCGAGCTTATTGAGCGCAAGATGCATCGCCTTAAAAGATGCCTGTAAAATATTAATCCGGTCAATTTCATCATTGCTCACGCTCGAAACCGAATAGGCAATACATTCTTTCTCGATAACAGGCCGCAGCGTTTCTCTCGATTCCCTGCTCATCTGTTTGGAATCATTTAGCAATGGATGATAAAATTCTTTAGGCAAAATTACTGCTGCAGCAAAGACCGGACCTGCATAGCAGCCGCGCCCGGCTTCGTCAAGCCCGGCTTCAACAAATTTGTTATGAAAGAATGGGAGAAGCAATTCAATAATTTTTGTCAAAAATAACCTACCGGATGTATTTCGGGCCAGCAACTTTTCAACATGTTATTTTTAAATAATGAGTTGTGGAGATGTATGCGCTCCCAGGAGTAACTTCGCCTGACCAAAAATTTTAAAAGGAAAAAAATAATGCAGGAAATGAGAATTGAAAGATCCAATAGGAATATTGCGCGATGGCTTTATCTTGGAGTATTTATGTTAATGGTGCAGATCCTTCTTGGCGGAATCACGCGACTGACCGAGTCCGGACTCAGCATTACTGAATGGAATCCGATTACAGGTGCGTTGCCACCACTAAATACGGCCCAGTGGCAATCAGAATTTGACAAATACAAAGGCACAGATCAGTTCAGGTTTATCCATGCAGATTTTTCATTAAGCGACTTTAAAGCTATCTTTTTCTGGGAATGGTTTCATCGTACCTGGGCGCGGTTAATGGGAATCGTTTTTTTAATAGGATTTTTTTATTTTTTAATTAAAAAGCAGTTCAAGCCGGATATGATCATTCCGCTCGTGATCTTATTTTTATTAGGAATTGCCCAGGGCGCTATCGGCTGGATTATGGTACAAAGTGGGCTGGTACCAGAGAAAATGTTTGTGGGCCACATACAGCTTGCCACACATTTTATGGCCGCTCTTTTATTGCTTTGCTATACGCTGTGGTTTGCATTAAGTATTTCCGTAACGTCCTACATGAAAATTATCGACAGGCCGTTAAGGAAACTAACATCAATTGTTTTGTTCATACTTTTTTTTCAACTGATCTACGGCGCTTTTATGGCAGGCCTTCATGCAGCTACCGCCGCGCCCACATGGCCCACCATCAACGGCCAATGGTTCCCCGATGTGCTGAATAATTTATCACCCGGATGGAAAAATTTTCTTGATAATAAAATCACCATTCAGTTTATTCACCGTGGCCTTGCTTATACCATCCTGATCGTTGTGTTTTTTTGGTGGGCAAAAGCCAGAAAAGTACAGGGAACTTCTTTCTTCCGGAAAGTAAGATCGTTGCCGCTTATTTTGGTTTTATTACAGGTTGGCCTCGGCATTGCTACCGTTACGCTTTCCCCTTTTGGCAATAATCTTGTTTGGTTTGGCGTTGCCCATCAGATGGTTGCCATTTTGTTTTTGATGTCATTGGTTTTAATGCTTTATATTATAAAGCCATCCGAAAAGCAAAAAAGATATTTTTAAAAAGAGCTTCTATACATTTAAAATGAAGACAATAATTCACAATTTTTATTATTCTTTTCCGGTTCAGCTATTGATCCTTCATTTTAGAAAATCGCAGGTATTATTATTTTTCTGGCTCATCCTTTTTTTGACCATCTCCGGAAATTTTATGCATGTTTTTGGCGCTAATGCATTGTTTCTTGCGCCAGAATATTTAGGAAATGTGAATGCTGCGGGCGCCGCCATCACGGGCGTTGCCACCGGAGTTTTTATCATGAGCTGGAACATTACCACCTTTATTTTACATAGTCGCCGGTTTCGGTTCCTCGCTACCGGATCAAAGCCCTTTTTGAAATATTGCATCAATAATGCGATTATCCCTCTCGCGTTCCTGATTGCTTATTTCTGCGAAGCACTTTATTTTGACACCACCAAAGAGCTCGTTCCCTTTACTCAATTTTTACTGATTGCCGGAGGTTTTCTTGGCGGCTTTTTTTTACTGACGATTTTTTCATTTGTATATTTTTTCAGCGCAGACAAAAGGATTGTTAGAACATTCGGTACCCAATTTATTGACTTTGATGAAATGAAAGATTCGATTGATACTCATAATGTAATTAAAGAGAATCATTTTGGTTTACCGGTGGAATATTACCTCAACACAAGGTTCAGGTTTAAAAAAGTGAGGCCCGTTGGCCATTACAGCCAAAGCTTTTTGGATACTATTTTCAAACGTCATCATTTTTCAGCGATGATCACCGTTTTGCTGGCGTTTATATTTATGATTCTCATCGCATTTTTTCTCGATCATCGCGTCTTCCAGGTTCCCGCAGCAGCAAGCATTCTTATTCTGTTTGCCATATTGGTAGCAGTTATTGGAGCGTTGTCTTATTTTTTGGGCAGTTGGAGCTTGCTGTTTATCCTTTTAATTTTTACAGTACTTAATTTACTCTATCAATATGATGTCATTGATCCGCGCAACAAAGCCTACGGGATTAATTATTCCAATAAAGAAAGGCCTTCTTATTCTCTTCAAAACCTTGAGTCATTAAATACACCGGCAAAGATCGAAGCTGATAAAAATAATATGCTTTCCATCCTAAACAAGTGGAAAGCAAGACAAATAGAAGCAAAACCGCTAATGGTGGTTTTCAATTTCAGTGGTGGCGGCGTGAGAAGTGCCAGCTTCGCAATGAATGTTCTGCAGGAGCTTGATAGCGCCACGAATGGAGAAATTATGCGAAAGACCTTTCTTATGACCGGTGCTTCCGGGGGAATGCTTTCCGGTGCTTATTTTCGTGAGCTTGTTCGGCTACATGCAAATGACCGCAATATAAATCCCCGCGATAAAAAATACCTGGATGACATTTCTGACGACCTGCTAAATCCCGTTTTCTCTTCAATGATAGCGAGAGACCTTATTTCGCCGTCGCAAAAATTTACGTATGGGCATTACCGTTATGTTAAGGACCGCGGCTACGCTTTTGAAGAAAAATTAGACCGCAACACCCGCAATTTACTTGACAAGAATATTGGTTTTTATCAGCAATTTGAAAGCAATGCTGAAGTGCCACTCATGATCTTAAATTCAGTCGTAACCCGCGATTTAAAAAAAATGATGGTGTGCACGCAACCCCTCAGCTTCATGATGCAGGACGAATATAAAGACAGCAGTTCAAAAATGGTTGGCCCCGATGCAATTGATTTTGCGGCACTATTTAAAAATGAAGATCCTATGGATCTCAGGATGCTAACTGCGCTCAGAATGAACGCTACTTATCCTTATATTTTGCCGAGCGTATGGCTTCCATCGCAACCGGTAATCGACGTGATGGACGCTGGTTTGAGAGACAATAACGGACAGGAATCATCACTGCGATTTTTAAATGTTTTCAAGGATTGGATCAATGAAAATACACGTGGTGTTTTGATCATCCAGGTGCGTTCAAGACAAAAAGGAAGTTGGGACGATACTTATAAGAATGGCGGAATTTCTGAAATTATTACAAAGCCTTTCACCATGCTGCAGACAAACTGGTTCAGGCTGCAGGATTATTTGCAGGATGATGAGATTTCTTATGCAAAAAATAATTTTGACAATCCTTTACACCGCGTGGCTTTCATGTATATTCCTGAAAAAGAAGAAAGCGGTGCTACACTTAATTTTCACTTAACGGCAAGTGAGAAAAAAGAAGTCAACTCTTCCTTACGCCGGATAAATAACGTTGAAGCATTCAAACAAATAGCAACTATTCTTCAGGGTCAATGACGCTTCCTTTTTATTATTTTGAATAACGAAAAAAAATATTTTTTACGTAAGCTACGGCTGAAGCAGCCTGTAAGCAGCCGGTAATATTTCAATTGAAAAACTGCGCGATGTTTCTGTCGGATCTCCGTCAATATGCAAGGGAGCCAGGCTTGGATTTTCTATCCTTATGGACCTTGTTTGAAAATAAAGAAGGCTGTCTTTCATTATTTTATTACTAAAAACACTCTTCGGTTTTCCAAATAAAATTTGTTTGACAAATGCAACAACCACCTGAATTTTACTTGTTTTATTTAGTACAACGATATCAAGCAAACCATCGCACACGCTCGCTTTCGGCGCTATTTTAAAATTGTTGCCAAATTGATTACTGTTCGCTATGCAAAGAAGAAAGGCATTTGTTTTAAGCAGTTTTCCTTCTACCTCGATTGAAAAGGCATATGACTTTATTTTGAAAAAATGTTTTAGTGTTTCCCTTGTATAAGTAGAAAGTCCACGCGTTCGCTGTTTAGAAAATTCATGCGCTACTAACGCGTCAAATCCAAGTCCGCAAACGTGGCAGCTTAATCTGTCGTTGATTGTAAAAGCATCAACATAGAATGCTTTTCCTTTCAAAATAATATCAAGGGCTTTGTCAACAGACTTCGGAATTCTTGCTGTTCTGGCGAGTCCATTTCCCGAGCCACGGGGAATAATTCCAATATTAACATCGGTATTCAATAATGAAGAAACAACGGGACTCAGGCTTCCATCTCCCCCACAAATAACAACATCCGTGATGTCTTCATTCGCGACTCTTTCTTTGAGAAAATCATAATCTCCATCTTTAGATGTAAGCAGAATTTCAAATGCAAGATTTTCTTCTTCACACCTTTTAATGATCTGTTTCTCTAATTGCAATTTGCTTTTAGTGCCAGAGATCGGATTCACAAAAAATAAAATCTTTCGGCTCATTTTGAAGATTGAAATTCTGGTAATAAAAAAATAAATATAAATCCAATGGCCGGAAATTCAATCCTCTTTAATGCATAAATATATTCCCATTTGCAAAATCCGATTTTCTACTTTTTGGCTTGTCTCGACGGGAGTCATTAATTTAAAGCTTTCCACAACATATCTTTCAATTGCGTAAGCCCTGTGTTTGTAACCGAAGAAATAAAAATATGAGGAACGTCACCGGGCAATTCTTTTTCGATTGCTTCCTTCAACTCATCATCCAGCATATCGCTTTTGCTGATGGCCAGGATAAAGTTCTTGTCTAACAATTCCGGGTTATATTCTTTCAATTCATTCTGCAAAATTTTGAATTCTTCAAAATGGTCCTTACTATCGGCAGGAATTACAAATAATAAAACCGGGTTGCGTTCGATATGCCTTAAAAACCTGTGCCCAAGCCCTTTGCCTTCCGCAGCTCCTTCAATAATTCCCGGAAGATCTGCGATGCAAAAACTTTTATGATCCCGGTATTCAACCATGCCAAGTTGCGGCACCAAAGTGGTGAATGCATAGTCAGCAATTTTTGGCTTGGCTGCAGTGATCACCGAAAGTAAAGTTGATTTGCCTGCGTTTGGAAAACCTACGAGCCCCACATCGGCCAGCACTTTTAATTCTATCGAAACAAAGGTTTCCTCGCCCGGCTCGCCGGGCTGCGCATGCGTTGGAGCCTGGTTGGTTGGTGTAGCAAAATGAAAATTCCCCTGGCCTCCACGCCCACCTTTTAAAAGAATTTTTTCTTCACCATCTTCAAGAATTTCAACCGTTTTCCCATTTTCTTCAATGGTTGCTATCGTGCCCAACGGCACTTCAATAATGATATCTTTTCCGTCGCTGCCGGTACAATTATTCTTGCTTCCGTTTTGTCCATCGTCCGCCAAAATATTTTTATGATAGCGCAAATGCAGTAACGTCCACAGGTTTTTATTGCCGCGCAATATAATGTGCGCCCCCCGTCCGCCATCGCCACCATCCGGACCGCCGAATGCCGTTAATTTGTTTCTGAGAAAATGCCTGCTGCCCGCGCCACCGTGTCCGCTTCTGCAAAACACTTTAATTAAATCTATAAAATTTGTTTTTTCCATTGGCGGTAAAGGTCGCAAAGTTTTTTTTAGGAATTGTTTTTGTTGTTGAAAGCGATCTTACAGCTATAGATCAAGATATATTTCATCGAAAAAAAATTTATAGAATGATAAAACCATTATTTTCTGCGGCCTGTTTCTGTCTGCTGATGGCTTGCGGCGGAAGCAGAATAGCAAAAAACACTGATAACGTCAGTGAAAAAAATCCGGAATCAATCCCGGCGTGCCTGAAGGAAAAAATAAAAACTTCATCGGACGATCCTACAGAAGGGACTCCATTATATGTTGCAGAATATCAATATAAGGACCAGACGGTATATTATATGGCTTCAGCATGTTGCGATAAATTCAATGCGGTGTATGATAGTGCCTGTCGTCTTCTCGGATATCCGGATGGAGGTTTTACCGGCAAAGGCGATGGAAAGATGACTGATTTCTCTACGGAAGCTAAAAATAAAAAGGTTGTTTGGGAGAAAGCGCAGCAACGAAATTAACCAACGGATAATAGTATTTTAAATTCTAAAAATCTACATTTTCACTTATAAGAGATGAAACGTTATAGCCTTTGTTAATTTCGCATTGTGCGGACAATAATTTCCCGATTATGTAAACTGCTGGCTGGGCGGTCTGATATATTTGCCCCACAAAAAAAGACTTATGGATAACAAAAATTTTGTCGCGATTAATTATATAGATTGTAAGCCCGAGTATAAGGAACGCTTTGAAGAATTATTCGGATCGAGGGCAAAACAGATTGACACGATGCCGGGTTTTGTAGAAATGCAAGTGCTTCGTCCTTCAAAAGATGGAGATGCTTACCTGATTGTGAGTCACTGGGAAAATGAGGATTCTTTTAAAGGCTGGACAAAATCAGAAACCTTCGTCGAAGGCCATAAGCGGGGTTTTGCCGATATTGCAAAGGCAAAAGCCGAGGGGAAAGAATCACCTATGAAAAGTGATTTTAAAACCTACGAAATAATCGCCCGTTAAAATATGAATCATGATGACAACCCAGGATAATAAAAAGACGAGTTCGTTAATTTCATGGATCAAAAAAATAGGTTTTTGGGGTTTCCTGTTTTTTTTGATAAAAGGTCTTGTATGGCTTGCCCTAGGCTATTTTTTAGTAAAATAATACTTTTAGATCAGGTTCCTGCTAGTTCTGAAACAGGTTCCTTTAAACAGCGCCACCACGTGATCATGCTGATTCATAATCTCAATCTGATAAAGGCCGGTCGATTTTCCATTATGAATTTCTCTGCTTTCCGCGGTTATAACATCCCCAACATTGATAGGTTTTAAAAAATTGATCGACGTGTCCAGCGCGACAGACAATTGATTCCGATTGTTGCAGGCAAAAGCAAAGGTGCTGTCTGCTAATGAGAAAGCAATTCCGCCGTGAACAATTCCTAAACCATTAATCATCTCTTCGCGCACGATCATTTTTGTTTTCGCATAACCCTCGCGGATTTCAATAATTTCTATTCCCAGCCATTGGCTGAAAAGGTCGCGCCCGAATACATGACTGATCACGTTTTTCGCCAATTGATCTTTTTCCATTTTTATAATTTAACGTCCTGTAAAATTTGGTTTTCTTTTTTCAAGGAAGGATTGCACACCTTCTTTAAAGTCCTCTGTCGTTGCGGCTTTCTGTTGCAGCTCGTCTTCTGTTTTCAGTTGCCCCTCAAAGGTTTGCTGGAAAGATAAATTCAATGCTTGTTTCGTAAAAGCAAGGCCCTTAGTAGGTAATTCTGCCAGCGTCAACGCAATCTTTTCAGCTTCGGCGACGAAATTTTCATCGGGAAAATATTTATAGATCATTCCCATTTCCTGTGCCGCGATGGCGGAAATTTTTTCTCCCAACATCATCAGCGCCGATGCTTTTTGAAATCCGATTAATTTCGGTAAAAAATAAGTGCCGCCACTGTCTGGAATCAATCCGATTTTACTGAACGCCTGTATAAAAGAAGCCGATTGCGTAGCAACAACCACATCACAGCACAAGGCGATATTAGCGCCCGCTCCGGCCGCCACTCCATTTACAAAAGCAACTACAGGCTTCGCCAGTTTTCTAATTCGTGTTACGATGGGATTATAATGTTCGCTAAGGATTTTTTCCATGCCCGGCCCGTTTGGATCAACCACTTCCGCGAGGTCCTGGCCCGCGCTAAAGGCTTTTCCCTCGCCCGTTATCACAACACAGCGAATGGAATTATTTGTTTCACACTTATCTAATATCTCCTGGAGACTAAGCGCCATTTCACGATTGAACGCATTAAATTTCTCCGGCCGGTTTAACGTGACGAAGGCGATAGAGTTTTTTATTTCAAAAAGAATTGAACTCATAAAGTGTTTTGTATTCTAATTTTTGCGAGTCAGAATTAATGCAAGCAAGATAGGAATTACGGATTTCAAAAATGTCCTTAATGACATTTAAAATAATCAAAGGGTTCTTTGCAATCGAGACATTGATACAATGCCTTGCAGGCAGTGGATCCAAACTGGCTGATTAACCGGGTATTTTTCGAATGACAAAGCGGGCATTCTACCACAAGATTTTCTAAATAATTGCGATCGAAGGTTTTGGAAACCGGCGGCGCGATGCCATAAGATTTTAATTTATCTTTTCCTGATTGTGTCATCCAATCTGTGGTCCAGGCTGGCGAGAGTTGTTGAGAAATCTTTATCGATGTAAATCCTTCTCTGATGAGTGCCAGCCGAATGTTCATCGATATAACATCCATAGCGGGACATCCGCTGTATGTGGGTGTTATGGCAATTTCAACATTTTCATCATTCACATTAACCTCCCTTACAATCCCTAAATCGAGAATTGACAAAACCGGAATTTCGGGATCATAAACGCTCCCGAGAATGTCCCAAATTTGTTTCTCTGTTTCTTCTTTGGAAGTAATGATGCTATGTTTTTCTGTTTGTATCATTCTGCAAAATCCTTTCAGATTTAGAGGTCATTTACCAATCACAGCCCGGATAGGCTCTTTGTAAAAACTGCATTTCGGCCAGGATAAATCCCAGGTACTCCGTGTGTACCCCGTTTTTTCCGCCTTTCTGCATCCATATTTCGGGATTGGGAAAAGGGAGCGTTGCTGCATCAAAAACAGATTCAACTTTTTTCAGCCAGTCTCTTTTTATATCACTATCGGATATGCTTATACGATTTTCCATCAGCGCCGATTCATAATTTGCCAACCCGAACATCTCGCCCGTAAATGGCCATAACAGCTCAATAGCATTTTCGATTCTTCTTTTACTTTCTTCAGTCCCATCGCCCAATCTTATCACCCATTCACCGCTCCACCTCACATGATAGGTTACTTCCTTCAACGATTTTTCAGCGATTGCAGATAGTTGCTTATCTGAAGAATAAATTAATTTTTGATAAAAATAAAATTGCCAGGTGCTGAAGAAAAACATTTTAAGAATGGTTTGTGCCCAATCGCCATTCGGCAATTCTGCTATAAGAAGGTTTTTGAATTCGCCGGCATCTCTGAGATAAGCGAGGTCATCTTCTGAAACCACCTTCTGATCCGAATTGTTTTCATTGGAAATTATTGCTGCATATTGGTAAAAATTGCGGGATTGCCCGATAAGATCCAGGGCAATATTACTGATCGCTATATCCTGCTCAAGCATCGGCCCATGACCGGTCCATTCACTGAGGCGATGGCCCATGATCAAGGAGGAATCTGCTAAAAAAAGAGTGTACTCTTTTTTGAAATTTTGAATTGCTTTATCCGGTGAATGACCTATTTTTTCTTTTGCATCTGGCATCTTGAATATTTTAAATTTGGCGCCAGCCAAACATCACATATATTTTAATTCGTCCGGCAGATTATAAAAAGTTGGATGCCGGTAAATCTTATCATTAGCGGGATCAAAAAGACTCTCACTTTCATCAGGGTTGGAAGAATAAATATTTTTAGATTCAACTACCCAGATGCTGACGCCTTCCATTCTCCGCGTATAAACATCCCGCGCATTTTCAACAGCCATCTGCGCATCTGCGGCATGAAGGCTACCAACGTGCTTGTGTTCCAAACCCTGCTTGCTTCTTATAAAAATTTCCCAAAGCGGTTCCTGTGCATTCATGCGTTCTTTTTTATTGATACCGTTAAATTTTTCTATGCAGTTGTGAGTGATTGCGAAATGTTAATTGACTTCTTTTTTCTTTTCTCTGCGTGCGCCTGCGCCGCGGCTCTCACCCAGGCGCCATCTTCATGGGCTTTCACCCTCGCAGCCAGCCGTTCTTTATTACAAGGGCCATTTCCTTTGATCACATTTTTAAATTCTTCCCAGTCGATTTCTCCAAAATCATGTTGCTTTTTTTCTTCATTCCATTTCAAATCCGGATCAGGGATGGTAAGGCCGAGAATGTCCGCCTGCTCTTTACAAACGTCGATGAACTTTTGCCTCAACTCATCATTGGTAAATCTTTTAATTTTCCATTTCATGCTTTGTGCGGTGTGCGGCGATGCATCATCGTTAGGTCCAAACATCATGATACTGGGCCACCACCAACGGTTTAACGCATCTTGTGCCATTGCTTTCTGCGCGACTGTTCCGCGGCATAGTGTCAGCAAAATTTCATATCCCTGGCGCTGATGAAAACTTTCTTCTTTGCAAATGCGCACCATCGCTCTGGCATAAGGCCCGTAGGAAGCGCGGCAAAGTGGAACCTGGTTCATAATTGCTGCTCCATCCACAAGCCAGCCAATGGCTCCCATATCGGCCCAGGTTAAAGTTGGATAATTAAATATGGAAGAATATTTTGCGCGGCCGCTTAATAACTGATCGACCAATTCTTCGCGGGTTACACCCATCGTTTCCGCAGCGGAATACAAATACAATCCATGACCAGCCTCGTCCTGAACTTTTGCAAGTAAGGTCGCCTTTCTTCTCAAGGATGGTGCGCGCGTGATCCAATTAGCCTCGGGAAGCATTCCCACAATTTCACTGTGCGCATGCTGGCTGATCTGCCGGATTAAAGTTTTACGATAGTCATCCGGCATCCAGTCTCTGGGTTCAATCCTTATTTCCTGCTCAATTTTATCATCAAAAATCTGTAATAACTTATCTGATTCCATATTAGAAAATTGTTATTCAAAGTTACTGAATTCAAAACAGGAAACGAACGGGCGATGGTTAAATAAAAGACTCAAAGGATTTGGCTAACAGATCATTTTTCATTTGCATATTATGAAAAGTTTGTCGGAAGAAATGAAAATATTCTGCAAAGCCAAAAAGTAGAAAATCAATTTTTTTTTAAATAAAATCGAATTCCCGGGCGTTGAAATTATTAACGGAATCTTATAGCGCCGGCAGATCGATACAAATGGAAATGGTGTGCTTCATTCCTGTTTTTTCCTAACATCTCCTTTTCCTCACTCCGTCTTTTCGTAAATTTGCAACTATGCAGGAATATTTAACGGGATTGAATGATGCCCAACGCGAAGCAGTACTTCATCGCGATGGGCCGATAATGATTGTGGCCGGTGCGGGAAGCGGCAAAACAAAGGTGTTGACGACGAGAATAGCACACCTTATGGCGAATGGTGTGGATGCTTTTCAGATATTGGCGCTCACGTTTACCAACAAAGCGGCCGCAGAAATGAAGGAAAGGGTAACGCACATTTTAGGAAACAACGATGCACGAAATCTTTATATAGGTACGTTTCACTCAGTGTTTGCCCGCATATTGAGGGCCGAAGCAGAAAAGCTTGGTTATCCGCGAAACTTTACTATTTATGATACTGACGATGCAAAGAGCGTGGTGAAGACTGTCGTAAAGGAAATGAATCTTGACGACAAGCATTATAAGCCGAATACCGTTTATAACAGGATTTCCAATGCGAAGAATAGCCTCATCTCGCCGGAAGAATACATTAATGATTATGGATTGCAGCAGGAAGATATGCGCGCAAACCGTCCTTTGACCGGCCAGATCTACGATGCTTATTGCAAACGCTGTTTTAAAAATGGCGCTATGGATTTCGATGATCTTTTATTAAAATTCTACCAGTTGCTAAGCACGCATCCTGAAAGCCTTAGCAAATACCAGCGAAAGTTTAAGTACATCATGATAGATGAGTACCAGGATACCAATACGTCCCAATACCAGATCATTAAATTGTTGGGCGCCATGCACGAAAACGTAGCCGTGGTAGGGGATGATGCGCAAAGTATTTATAGCTTTCGCGGCGCTACGATTGAAAATATTTTACAATTTCAAAAAGATTATGACGAAGTAAAGGTGGTAATGCTTGAGCAAAATTATCGGAGCTCTCAAAATATTCTAAACATCGCCAACCAGATCATTTCGAATAACACCGGGCAAATCCCTAAAAAGTTATGGACCGATAATGCTGAGGGAGAAAAGATAAAATTGGTGCGGACAGCCACAGACAATGATGAAGGAAAATATGTGGCCGATGCCATCCAGGAACAAAAGCTTCGCAACCACTATCGCAATAGTGACTTCGCAATTCTTTATCGCACCAATGCGCAAAGCCGAAGCTATGAGGAAAGCCTTCGCCGCATGAACATTGCTTACCGGATTTATGGTGGCATCAGTTTCTATCAAAGAAAAGAGATCAAAGATTTCTTAAGTTACCTGCGCGTGATTATGAATCCGGATGATGAAGAAGCCTTAAAGCGAATTATTAATTATCCCGCAAGAGGCATTGGAAAAACAAGTTTGGAAAAAGCGGTTCTATTTGCAAATCAACATAACATTTCCATGTGGAATGTGCTGGAACGCGCAGCAGAGTTTGGTTACAAAGGTTCAACACTGGAGATCATCAGCAACTTTGTGATCATGATCAAGATGTTTCAAAGCGAACTGGAAAAGAAAAATGCTTATGATCTCGCGATCCTGGCAGGAAAGCAAACAGGAATCGTTAAAGATCTGTTTAATGATAAAACCACCGAAGGCCTCGCACGTTACGAAAACCTCCAGGAATTATTAAACTCAATCAAAGAATTTACGGAAACGCCCACTGAAGATGGCGAATTACTTGATAAAAGTTTGGGAAGCTATCTGCAACAAATCACCTTATTGACCGATGCGGATAATGATAAAGGCGAAAGCGATGTAGTAAAATTAATGACGATTCATGCGGCAAAAGGATTGGAATTTCCCGTGGTGTTTGTTGGAGGATTGGAAGAAACGCTGTTCCCAAATGCCATGGCGATCAATACCCGCGAAGAGCTGGAAGAAGAAAGAAGACTGTTCTACGTAGCGATCACGCGCGCAAAGGCAAGACTGTGGCTTACTTATGCCAACAACCGATATCGTTTTGGAAATCTTACTCAAAACGACCCAAGCCGTTTTATTGATGAGCTTCCTGATGAACGTCTTGATAAATCTTTTGCAGGCGGCAACATGCGGAACAATCAAACTAATAACTGGAATGCGTTTGACAAACCGAAATACGAGTTTGCAAACAAGAAAAAAGAGCCGCTAAAAGAAAAACCTGCGTACCTCGTTTCTACACCGGTTATCAAAATTAAAGAACACGTGCCTTCAGCGGATTTTGCGCCGAGCGACACGAGTAATTTACAAACAGGGCAAAAAATTGAGCATCAAAAATTTGGTTTTGGAGAAGTAATTAAAATGGAAGGTGCGGCACATAACCCTGTAGCCACAGTAAAGTTTGAACATAACGGCGAGAAAAAAATTATGTTGAATTACGCGAAATTGAGAATAGTGGACTAAAACTGCTTCCTAAATCCGGTTCCGGATCAGTGATAATAATAGCTGCATAAACTTGTGAATCGCTCCGGATAAGTGAAAAAGTAGAAAAACTACTTTTTCGCTTATCCGGATTAATTTAAAACTCAATTAAATCAACCGTTTTTCTCCTCATAACCAAAAAAGCAGAATAAGTCATTTTTAAAAAGTCTCGTCACTTTAAACAGTTTGGAAATTTTGGGATGATTTCCCACTTTTAAAAAGCCGTTTACTAAAAAGGAAAAAGTTCCTTACTATTCAAATAACTTAACAAGTTGCCCTCTTTCTTGTGGCCCTAAATTGTTAACTTCGCTTATTAAATATTTTACTATGATCAAGACAGGCAATACTGTTGTAAGTATCTACACCGAAATGACACCTAATCCGGAAACGATGAAATTTGTAGCCAATAAGCTGCTTTATCCGGGCAAAAGTGTTGATTTCCAAAATGAAGAGAGTGCGTCAGCTTCTCCGCTGGCAATTCAATTATTTGCATTTCCATTTATCAAAGCGGTGTTTATTGCGAGCAATTTTGTGACCCTTACAAAAACAGATGATACAGAAAACTGGCAGGATATCATTCCATCCGTAAAGCAGTTTTTAAAAGAATACCTCGAAGAAGGAAATGTTATCGTGAATGAAGAGCAGCTTGCGGCCAGGAAAACAGAAAGTACTAACATCGTTCATGCTGATGACGGAGATGTGGTTAAAAGAATTAAAGAGCTCCTGGAAAATTATGTAAAGCCCGCTGTGGAAATGGATGGCGGAGCAATTCAGTTCATTAGTTACGAAGATGGTACCGTAAACCTGATGATGCAGGGAAGCTGCAGTGGTTGCCCATCATCAATGATCACCTTGAAAGCAGGAATCGAAGGAATGATGAAAAGGATGATCCCCGAAGTAAGAGAAGTCGTAGCGGAATCCAAATAAGCTATTTTGTAGATTTTATAAATTCTTAAAAGCATTTCGAAAGAGATGCTTTTTATTTTCTACAGGTTTCGCCGTGTTTTTCAACAAGATTAATTCTTAGTTTGGATGGTAGCTACCCTTACCTAAAAAGTTGAGGTTGTTGAGTTTTGATTTTTTTTGTTTCAGTTTCTACGCTACAGATTCGGATGTTTCAATCGCATTTGATTAATAAATTCTAATCCCTTTTCGGCTATATCCCACGGTTTGGAATACTCCCGCCACACATTAATGGCATTGGCAAAATCGGGATCATTGCGGGAAAAAGCTTCAATAGTGAGCCAGCCTTTATACTTGATTTCTGCTAATGTTGAAAAAACTTCATCCCACTGCACATGTCCGTCACCGGGCGTTCCCCTGTCGTTTTCACTAATATGCACATGGGCCAGGACAGGAGCTACTTTTCTGATAGCTTCTCTATTTTTTTTCTCTTCAATATTGGCATGATGAGTATCAAACATCGCTTTCACGTTGGGGTGTGATACCCGGTCGATAAGGCCGGTCAACTGGTTCATTGTATTACACAAATAACATTCAAAACGATTAAGTGCTTCCAGGGCTAACGTAATGCAGGCCCCTGCAGCATAGTCGCCTGCAGCATGCAATACCTCAGCACCCCGGGCATATTCTGCTTCCTGCGGAGCATGGTGCGAAAATATGCCATGCGCAGAATGAAACGGGCCGCAGATTATTTTTGCATTCATATCATGTGCACGGTCTATAGCCCATTTAATCCGATCGAGGGCCTTATCTCTTATACTACGTGAAGGGTCAATTGGATTTTCATCCTTACCCAATACAAAAACAGAGGTTACTTCCAATCCCAGATCCTTTGCATGATTTCCAAAACGAGGGTATGCCTTTATATCATCGGATCCTATTAAGCATTCCACTCCATCATAGCCCGTTTTCTTTAGCCTTTCCACGATCGGCATTAATTCGTCTGATATTACTGCCGACCAGGCCAGTACATTAAATCCTATTTTATTCATTTTCTATTAATTGTGGTCTCGGTCTATTAGAACATTTTCAATCCGGTCTCCTCTCAACCGCAGCCCTCGAGATGGATTATTGTTGGATTCTTCCGTACTTTTTTTACTTTTTCCGGGGAAATTGCTTTCATAGCTTCCTAAACACAGCCGCTTTATTCGCATGAAATGCAGCCTGCACCTAAAAGCGAACGCTTGTCTATTTTTAAAAAAACCCTGATTACAAATTTGCAATCAGGGTTTGAATGAAATTATATTCTTTGTTTAAAACGGATACTTCCCCGCGTCTATCAACTTCGCTGCCACCAACCTTCTCGCATCTTTAGCATTGAAAGGTGCTGTTTTCGTAAAGCGTTTCAAGCCAAGCAACATCATCTTTTGTTCATCGCCTTCGGCAAATGAATTAATGGCCTCTTTTCCCGCTTTTGCCAGGGCGTCTACCGCATCATTCAGGTAAACATGCAGCATTGCCAATTGCACTTCATTAGCGGCGTCGCCGGTTTTTTCCACAGACTTCATCACGCGGAGCAGCATGCTTTCTGAAACAAAAGTCTTGATGGCCATATCAGCAATATTCATAATAATTTCCTGTTCTTTGTTCAGCGTCATCATCAGTTTTTGCACGGCCGCACCAGCCACCATTAAGATGCATTTCTTCATATTGGCGATCGTTTTTAATTCGATGGCAAATGGCGTATCCTCTCCGTCAGCAAACTCCGGAATACTCATTAGTTCTTTTTGCACATTCATGGCGGGCCCCATCAAGTCCAACTGCCCTTTCATCGCACGCTTCAACATCATATCTACAGAAAGTAAACGGTTGATTTCGTTAGTACCTTCAAAAATCCTGTTGATCCTGCTATCCCTGTAAGCCCTGCTGATGCTGTATTCGTCGCTGAAGCCATTACCGCCATGTATTTGCACACCTTCGTCCACCACATAATCCAATACCTCGCTTCCATGAACTTTTAGAATCGCACATTCTATCGCGAATTCTTCGGCGGCTCCTAAAAGCGCTTCATTAAAAGGTTTTCCGGCCGACAACAATTCTTGTTCTTTTTCATCAATCCATTTTGCTGTGCGGTACAGCGCACTTTCATCTGCATAAATCCTGATCGCCATTTCGGCCAGCTTGTATTTTATTGCGCCAAATTTTGCGATCGGCAATTTAAACTGCTCACGGGTTTTAGCATATTCGATGGTTTCTGCCAGCGCACCTTTTGAACCGCCATTCGCAGCAGCGTCTAATTTTAACCTGCCGATATTTAAGATATTGAAAGCGATGATGTGGCCTTTTCCAATTTCCCCCAAGACATTTTCAACCGGTACTTTGCAATCCTGGAAATATAATTGTACTGTGGATGAGCCTTTGATTCCCATCTTGTGTTCTTCATGGCCTTGTGTAAATCCTTCCATTCCCCGCTCAAGAATAAACGCAGTGAATTTATCGCCATCAATTTTTGCAAAAACGGTAAACACATCTGCAAATCCGCCGTTGGTAATCCAGCATTTTTGGCCATTCAATAAATAATATTTTCCGTCAGCGGAAAGGGTGGCGGTTGATTTTGCTCCTAAAGCATCACTGCCACTTCCAGGCTCAGTCAATCCGTAAGAGCCTTTCCACTCGCCTGTTGCTAACTTCGGAATGTATTTCTTCTTTTGTTCCTCTGTACCAAAATATAATATCGGCAGAGTTCCAATTCCCGCATGCGCGCTCATCGCCACACTGAAAGAATATCCGCCCCCAAGCGCTTCGCTTACCAGCGTGGAAGTAACAAAATCTTTTCCCATGCCGCCATATTCCTCAGGCACGGATGCACTCAAAAGTCCTTGCTCTCCTGCCTTTTCCATCAACGCCGGCATTAATCCGGGTTCTGCTTTATCAATTCTATCCATCACCGGTAATACTTCCGTATTCAAGAATTGAAGACACATGTCGCGTATCATCAATTGCTCTTCAGTAAAATCTTCGGGAGTGAAAATCTCGTCTGAATTTCCCGGCTTTATCAGCCATTCCCCGCCTTTTAATTTTGAAGCCGTTGTTGTTTCCATGATTTTATTTTTTGGTGGGACAGGTCGCGATCTATCCCGGGACTTTGTTTATTGAAAATATACTGACAGGTCGCGACCTGTCTCTACTTTGCTAAATTATCATACACCATTTGCAACACTTCTTTGGCAATTTCTACCTGGCCGTTCGTGACGCCTTCCAGCGATTCGTTTAAAGTTCGGTTGGCCACGTCCATCGTTTTTTGTTCGAGGCCCTTTGCGTCTTTTGTAAGAAATATCAAATTGCTTCTGCGATCGTTTTTCGAAGCAACGCGCTTCACAAGCCTCGATTTTTCCAGGTTATCCACCAATCTTGTAATGCTGGGCTTATCCCTGAAAGTCGCTTCGCACAATTGCTGCTGGCTTTGACCATCCTGCTTCCATAAATGATATAGAACGCTCCATTGTTCAATTGTAATATCTATCGCTGCTTCTTTAAAATTTTTCTGCAACCTTCTCGCAATCGCCGTAGAAGCTTTGCCGGTAATAAAGCTATAAAGCTCGCCTCTTTTAAATTGGTTGTTTAACATATAGTTGTTTATGCAACTATACAAATCTAATATTTCATTTTGATATCAAAAAATTATTTTTGTCCGATAATAATTATTTAATTGTATATCTGCATCAGTTAAATTTTTGCATGACTTTCATACTTATTACGCTATTTCTTTTGATTCCATATGCCGTGCTGATTCTTTATTATAGAAAAAGCTGGATCAGCATAAAAGATTTTATTCCCAAAGAAAAGATGAATGAAAAAGAGTTGCCTTACGTGTCCATCATTATTGCAGCGCGTAACGAGGAAAAAAATATTGGAAAATGTATAAAATCGCTTGTCTCGCAAACTTATCCGCAAAATAAATTTGAAGTAATTATCACCGATGATCATTCAACCGACCAAACTGTTCCAATCATCAAATCATTTTCTGAAGACAACATCAGGGTAATTTCTCTCGCAGATTTTACCGGAAATAATAAGATCAATTCTTATAAAAAGAAATCTATTGAAACGGCTTTGAAATTTGCAAAAGGCGAATTAATTGTAACCACCGATGCTGATTGTATCGCACCACAAAAATGGCTGGAGACTTTAGTTTCATTTTATAAAAAACAAGACTCCGGTATTTATCGCTTTGCCTGTTGTATTTGCTTCTGCCGATCCGAAGGAGAAAATTTCAAAACGTCTCTTAAAGATTTTTCAATCGCTCGATTTTATGACGTTGCAGGGAATTACCGGAGCTTCTGTTTACAAAAAATTTCACGGCATGTGCAACGGCGCCAACCTTGCTTATGAAAAAAATATTTTTTATGAAGTGGATGGCTTTGAAGGAATCGACGAAATCGCGAGCGGCGATGACATGTTGCTCATGCATAAAATTCAAAGGATATATCCCGAATAAAATTATGTTTCTGAAATCTGCCGATGTGATTGTAGAAACGCAGCCCGCAGAAACATTACGGGATTTTATGAATCAAAGAATCCGCTGGGCAAGCAAGGCGGATAAATACACGGATAAAAAAATAATAGCAGTGTTATTACTTGTTTATCTTTTGAATGCATGGATTTTTATTCTCGGAATTTCCGCTTTCTTTTTTGCAAAAGTGTTTTATTTATTTCTTATTTCGTTTCTGGTAAAGACGATCGTCGAATTACTATTTCTTTATCCCGTTGCAAAATTTTTTGGGAAACAAAAGTTGCTTTGGTGGTTTTTTCCGGCGCAGCCGTTTCACATCTTATACACTTTGGTTGCAGGCTGGTTGGGTAAATTTGGAACTTATCAATGGAAGGGAAGGAGGGTGAAATGATTTAAAATGTACAGATAATATTTATTCTTCTCCAAAGGTAAAAGCTACCAGAAATATTTCCCGCTTTTCAAAATATTAAAATAAGTAAATTTCAGCAATTCCTATTTTTACTCAAAAGTCATCTATTTTCATTCCCAATGCAAAAATCGTATTCCTTTTCTCAAAATGCATGGCGAAGGCTAAAGAAAAATAAAGGCGCAATGGCGGGCCTGCTTATTATTTGCTTGTCGGTTCTTGTGGGAATCTTTGCATATTTTCTTGGTGCCGATTCTACGCCAAATGCAGACAGGCAGGTGGTTGAGATTATGGCAAGCAAGCCCGGATATCATCAATTATTTCTTAAGAGCAAAAAAGGAAAAAGCAATTGGGAATACCGGATTTTTCAAACGATTACTGTTCGGCGCAGAGGATAAATATTTATACGTCCCCATAAACCATTTTGTAGAAAAAGGCGATTCTGTTTATGTAGAAAAATACATTGATGAAGGCATGCAGGAACAACAAGCGTATGCAAGAAAAGATCTGCCGGCTAAAAATTTTATTGAATCCAAAACTTTCTGGCTCGGTACTGACACGTTTGGCCGCGACATCCTGAGCCGATTGCTCGTGGGTGTGCGGGTAAGTCTCGCTGTTGGATTAATAACCGTGTTGATATCACTTTCTATTGGCATTCTCCTGGGTGCTATGTCGGGCTATTACGGCGGCAAAACGGACAACATCATCATGTGGTTCATCAATGTGATTTGGAGCATGCCTACCTTGCTTTTGGTTTTTGGCATTACACTTACTTTAGGCAAAGGCTTTTGGCAAATATTTATCGCTGTTGGCCTCACTATGTGGGTAAGTGTTGCCCGCGTAGTTCGAGGCCAGGTATTAGCGCTTCGCGAAATGGAATACATCCAGGCGGCGAAAGCTTTGGGATTAAAAAACATGCGCATTATTATAAGACATATTCTTCCAAATGTGTTGGGCCCGGTGATCGTAATTGCAGCGGCAAATTTTGCTAGCGCCATCATTATTGAAGCGGGATTAAGTTTCCTTGGCGTAGGCATTCAGCCACCCACGCCAAGCTGGGGTCTGATGATCAAAGAGAATTACAATTTTATTATTACTCACAATCCCGCGCTGGCATTGGCTCCGGGCATCGCCATCATGATCCTGGTTCTGGCTTTTAATCTTTTGGGAAATGGGTTGCGTGACGCGCTTGATGTAAGAGGCTGATACAGACCATAACGAACTTCCGACTAAAGCAAGTGAATTTCCGGTCGTCGGTCATCCGTTGTCGGTAGTCGGAGGTCGGGTGGTCCTCACTCTTCACTTACCCTCACGCTTCTGTTAAAACTTTCGGCAAGAGAAATAAGCGTTTCCGTTCTCTCAATTCCTTTTATTTTTTGAAGACCATCGTGAAGCACGCTTCTTAGCTGATCAATATCTTTGCACACTATTTCTATATACATACTATAATTTCCGGTGGTATAATTCAGTCTTACTATTTCCGGGATTTTCTCAAGTTCTTTAGCAACAACATCATAAAGGGAGCTCTTTTCTAAAAAAATTCCAACAAATGCGGTAATATCATACCCTAATTGCTTT
This sequence comes from uncultured Chitinophagaceae bacterium, assembly GCA_963706775.1. Taxonomy (GTDB): domain Bacteria; phylum Bacteroidota; class Bacteroidia; order Chitinophagales; family Chitinophagaceae; genus Ginsengibacter. The sequence goes on along the minus strand of CAVPNF010000005.1, from coordinate 934,159 downwards.
AGATTTACTTTTAATCTTTTACCTTTAACGATGCCAAGTTCTTCGAGTTTCTTGATCCGGACATGAATGGTACCACCGCTTACGAACAATTTTTTGCCTAACTCTGCATAAGGAGTTTCCGCATTTTCCAGCATTTCCTGGATGATGTTCAAGTCCAGTTTGTCAATATTAAACTTGCCTGCCATAAGGATAATTTATTTTAGAGATTATTTATTGATATGCAATAATATTTAAAATATTTCTAAATTTAAAACATTTTCCTTAAAAAATTTTTTTATTAATGGCGATGTCTTTAGATTTGCATCAGATTAGTTCTTAAACATTGTGGGGTGATGAAATTTTTGGCAGACATGCCCTCTTGTCTCGGGGGTGAGGATCACAGGATAAACGTAGCATAGAGCCGAATTAATAGCAATATTAATCCGACCAGGGTCGACCACTGAACTTTGTGCTATAGCTAACTGCCTCGTGAAGGTTCGAACCCTTCCCCTACAGCTTTGAAAGCCTTTGCAAATTCTGCAAGGGCTTTTTTGTTTTTCAAAATGTGGAGACCTTAGCAAATAACTTTTATTCACTTTATGCAGTCATCCAATGCGAAAATTCCTGGGCACGTCCTCTTAAGCAAATAATTTTCTATAAAAACAATTGGCAAACTATCTTGCAAATGTTTTTTTGAACGCTCCTTACAGAAGTATAAAATTTATTGATGTTCAGTATTATTACCGGCAGCATTATTCTCAGCCTGTTACATGCTACAATTCCGAATCATTGGTTGCCGGTAATCGCCATTGGCCGAAAGGAAAAATGGACGCTCGCAGAAGTAACGCAGGTTACTTTTATTTCAGCCATTGCACATGGGCTGAGCACTGTTGCGATCGGATTTATCCTGGGAATTCTTGGCGCACAACTCGCGGACAAAATTGAATATTTCACTCATTTTATCGCGCCCGTGATCTTAATTTTATTAGGTGTTGTTTTTATTTACCGCCATCATAATCACAAACATTTTCATTTAGACGACGACATTAAAAAAAAGCAATCTAAAAATAAGATTATTATCGCCCTGGTACTGGCAATGTTCCTCTCGCCATGCATGGAAATTGAAGCCTACTTTTTATTGGCCGGAACACAGGCTCCATGGCTTATATGGTTTATCGCAGGGTTGTACCTTGTGATTACTACAGCGGGCATGGTCTTGTTGGTGAGATTTGCCTACATGGGCGTGTTAAAATTGAACTGGCACACATTGGAACACAATGCGGGAATCATTACCGGTGTTACCTTAGTAGCCACAGGAATTCTTGCCTTCTTTATACATTGATCTTTATGCAACAAAATCCGGAAATAGAAAATATTAATCTGGCTAAGGATACAAAACCTTTGACTGTGCCTGTGGATTCCTGCTGCGATCATAATTACGACGACCACGGTCACGATCATGAAGGTCACAGCCACGATCATGCAAGCGCGGAATCCGGATCCTGGACACAACACTGGAATCTACTTGCTGCGCTGTTCATTTTGGTGGTGATGCTTGTTCTAAAATTTGGATTTAATTACGTTCCCGGCAAGTGGTTGAATTTTTCAATTCATGCAATTGCCTTCCTGCTGGCTGGCACAGATATCATCAAACTTGCTTTTAAAAATATTAAAAGGGGTGATATTTTTAATGAATTCGTGTTAATGAGCGTGGCAACTTTGGGTGCATTTTATATTGGTGCATACAGCGAAGGTGTTGCCGTAATGGTTTTCTATTGTATCGGAGAATGGTTCCAGGATGCAGCCGTGGACAAGGCCAAAAGAAATATCAAAGCGCTGTTAGATATCAGGCCGGACGAAGCCACTGTTTTAAGGAACGGACAACACGAATTGGTTCACCCTTCGGACATAAAACTTGACGAAACCATACTCCTTCGGAACGGAGAAAAAGTGGCGCTCGATGGAGAATTACTTTCTGAGAAGGCATCCTTTAATACAGCAGCATTGACCGGGGAAAGCAAGCCTGTTTCAAAATACCGAAAGGATTTTATTTATGCAGGAATGATCAACCTGAACACCGTCGCGGAGATAAAAGTAACCGCGTTATTCAAGGACAGCGCGCTCAGCCGGATTTTAAAAATGGTACAGGATGCCACCGCCCGAAAATCTCAAACGCAATTATTCATTTCAAGGTTTGCCAAAGTTTATACTCCGATTGTATTTTTTCTCGCGCTTGCATTGTGTTTACTTCCTTATTTTTTTCTGGATGTTTACAACTTCGATGAATGGTTTTACAGGTCTTTGGTGTTTCTGGTGATCAGCTGTCCTTGTGCATTGGTCGTGTCAATTCCCCTTGGTTATTTTGGCGGAATTGGCCTCGCTTCACGGAACGGAATTCTCTTTAAAGGTGGCAATTACCTCGATGTGATGACCAAGGTAAATACCGTAGTGTTGGACAAAACGGGCACGTTGACAAAAGGTGTTTTTAAAGTTCAGAATGTGGTGGCCGAACAACTTTCATCCGAAGAACTAATTTCTCTTGCCGCCGCGCTGGAAAAGCATTCTACACATCCCATAGCAAAAGCTATTGTAGATTTTACCGGAATCAAAAACGTCCGGATAATGGTTTCAGATGTTGAAGAGATCGCAGGAATGGGATTAAAAGGATTCGTCGAAGGCAAGGAAATACTGGCTGGAAATTTAAAATTATTAGAGAAATATCAAATCGATTTTCCGGCATCACTTGGTGAAGAAGTCAACACATTAGTGGCCGTCGCGATCGACCGGCATTATGCCGGTCATATTATCATCGCCGACGAAATAAAAGAAGATGCAGCGGAAACGATCAGGGGTCTAAACAAAATGCACATCCAAACGATTATGCTTTCAGGAGACAAGCAAAGTGTCGTCAATAAAGTTGCGGGTGATCTTGGCATCAAAGAATCTTTTGGAAATCTTTTGCCTGAGCAAAAGTTAGAAAAAGTGCAACAGTTGAAAAACAATGGAAGAATAATCGCTTTTGTAGGTGACGGTGTCAATGACGCTCCCGTAATTGCACTTGCCGATGTAGGAATGGCCATGGGCGGACTTGGAAGTCATGCAACGATTGAAACTGCTGACGTGGTGATTCAAAATGACCAACCCAGGAAAATCGTAACCGCAATAAAGATCGGAAAGATTACCCGTAGCATAGTTTGGCAAAATATCATTATGGCGATGTCTGTTAAAATAATTGTGCTCGTTTTAGGAGCAGATGGCATTGCCACTTTATGGGAAGCCGTTATCGCCGATGTCGGCGTCGCTTTGTTGGCCATTTTAAACGCAGTCCGAATCCAAAGAAAACATCTTGACTGAGTCATTGCTTTTTTACCATTACCGCTTAAGTTTGCACCTATTTAAATATAAATGAAAGTAACAGAACATATACAAGAGGCGAAAGGAACGGCCATTTCGTTTGAAATATTACCGCCCTTAAAAGGAAAAACAATTGAATCCATTTATAATAACCTGGACCAGTTGATGGAATTTAAGCCGGCATTTATCAACGTGACCTATCACAGAAGTGAGCAGGTTTTTAAGAAAAGGGCAGACGGCACTTTTGAAAAAATAGAAGTGCGTAAGCGCCCTGGAACAGTTGGAATTTGCGCAGCAATAATGAATCACTATAAGGTTGACGCCGTTCCTCACCTGATCTGCGGGGGCTTTAATGTGCAGGAAACTGAAAATGCGCTCATCGATCTGGCGTTTCTCGGAGTAGATAATGTGCTTGTGTTGCGGGGAGACGCCGCGAAAAATGAGACGCTTTTTGAACCTGAAAAAAACGGACATTCTTACGCAATTGATCTCCTCAAACAAACCGTGAATCTCAATCACGGAATTTATCTTGAAGAAGACATCCGCGATGGTTACAAGACAAAATTCTGTATCGGTGTGGCTGGTTATCCTGAAAAACATTTTGAAGCGCCCAATCTTCAAACAGATCTGCGTTATTTGAAAATGAAAGTGGAGGCCGGCGCGGATTATATCACCACCCAAATGTTTTTTGATAACAATAAATATTTCGAGTTTGTAAAAAATTGCCGCGCTGCGGGAATTGACGTGCCCATTATTCCGGGACTAAAACCTATAACAACAAAGAAGCAATTATCTGTACTGCCCAGGACTTTCCATGTGGATATTCCGACCGAGCTTAGCAATGAAATTATGAAATGTAAAACCGACGCAGATGTTGAAATTGTGGGCCAGGAATGGATGTTGGAACAATCGAGGGAATTGAAAAAAGCCGGAGCGCCGGTGCTTCATTATTATACGTTAGGCAAACCTCATGTCGTTGCAAATGTGGTAAAGGAAATCGTCTGATCAACACAAAGATTTTATCCATAGAAAGCAAAAAGGCTGTCTGTATTTAATACAGACAGCCTTCCTTGTTTTTATCCAAAAATTTATTTACTTCCGGTAATAGGAATTCCAATTGAAATGCTTACTGTCCTGTACTTGTTTTTAGCATCAGCGCTGTTATTGGTTTGGGTAGAATTAATTTTCGCTAAACCCAATCCATAATTTGCTTTCAACAATACGGTACCAAGATCAACTCCGCCTCCAAAATTTAAACCGTAGTCAAACCTTTTTTGTTGTGAATACGCCTGGTCATTCGAAGTGGGATCGGTGCTGGTCCATTTAATGTTCTCTGATGAATTGAAAGAAACACCTGCGAGCTTGCCTTCGACTTTGGATTTTCCGGCGATTCCCATTGCTACATACGGACCGGCATTCAGAAATATATTCGTGTGTTTTTCCACTGGGAAACGAACCACTAAATTAGCCGGAACTTCAAGATATAGAGGATTAAAAGTCGCCTTATAATAATTATCTCCTGAGCCACTTTCTACTTTTGATCCGCGGCCATCGACTAAAAGTCCTGTTTCAATATCAATAATTTCTGACAAATTAAATCGTCCAAGAACGCCCGCATTAAACGAAGTGAGCATATTTTCTTTTTGAGTGTCACCCGATTTGGTTTTTGTGATGTTTGCGAGATTGACACCACCTTGAACATAAATCTGTGATTTCGCAGTTGTAAAGATTCCTGCACATAGTGCTACAGCCAATAATTTTTTCATTACTTAGTTTTTAGTTTTTAAAAGAGTACGATTTATCTAAATCGTGAATGGCTTTTCAAAAACTCTGCCAACACAATTAATAATGATGGCGACAAAAACTAAATACAAGATGTAACAAGCTTAAATATAGCTTTTTATGATTTTCCGGTTAGGAAAAATGCGGTGTTAGAACCGGACGAATCAAAATGTTATAATTTTCTAAAACTTATTTTGATACGGTTTGAAAAACCTGCTGATTCACTTTTACGGGATATTGTGTCTTTAATTGCTCAATCCATTTCGCTTCCAGGAAATTTTGGTAGTCATTGATAACCAATCCGCGCGCCTCGCTGAAAGTCCTCGTTTGTCCGGCGGGGTGAAGGGTCAAAATTTTTGAAAAAACCGTCGTGCCGTCATTTTTATTTACCACAGGCGCGGTAATTAATCCTTCAGTAAAATTAGTGCGGTCAATAACAGGAATTTGTCCGAGCTCGTATCTTCCCGAGTCTGCCTGCACCTGTATTGAATTATTGTTTACTACTTCGCTCCATCGCTTTCCCGCTTTTAATTCTTCGATACAATGTTTGGCAATGTTCTCGTTCGCGCATGAAAATACGATCGCTTCCGCACTCGCTTCCCACTTGTATTTTAGTTTATGTTCTTTATAATATTTAAGAAGGCCCACACTATCTGAGGAGGCCTTGCCCCATACTTTCCGCTCCATTACCTCGAAAAGCATATTGCCTTCTTTGAATTCTTCCAGTTGATTTTTAAAAGCCGGGTTGAAATTCTCTAACCTGTTTCTATAATTTTTCGTAGCCGAAGCGGCGATAAAGTCCTCATAAGTCGAAATGTAGATTTTGTGAAGATCCGGAACCTGTGTTTTAGAAGAATTTCTTAAAAACTGGATCCAATCGGCAACCGTCACTTTCTTGTTGTCATTAAAAGAAAAAAGCACCGTTTTCTCATTCACTTTCCCCGAAGTAATATTTTTATTCGCGAGCAACGACGTGTCCGTCACTCTCCAAAGATTTGATTCACTAATGTTTTGTTTGACAAAACCGGTTTTAGGAAGAATGTCTGCTATGAATTTTTGCTTCGCCAAATTGATACGGCTATCATTGATAACCTGATGTTTTATTTCAGTCATAAATGCCTCGTCGTTCATAGAATTTGGCACCCGGCGTGCAGAAATGCGCTTCAGAATATGCCAGCCAAACTCCGTTTCGAATGGCTTGGAAATTTGTCCATCATGGTCAAGTGAAAACGCCCGCCTTTCAAATTCACCTGTGTATTTTGAAGTGCCGAATTCCGGCATAACGCCTCCATTCATATAAGTCATCCGATCCTCGCTAAACTCTTTGGCCAGTTTCGCAAAATCAGCGCCATTACTCAATTCCGCATAAATCGAATCAGCCAGTTTCTTCGTTTGGTCCCGTTGCTGAGGAATGTTTCCAGGAACGGCTAACAGGATTTGCGCCAGCGTCACTTTTCCAACAGCAGGTCGTTCTGCGACATTCTTAAAAATATGCCAGCCCTTGCTTGTTCGGTAAGGAGCGCTTGACTTGCCCGTTGGTAAATCATAAATAATATTTTCATATTCATACGGCAAATTAAAAACCGTAATGAAACCAAGATCTTGTTGCTGAACAGCGATTCCATTTTTATTTATATCCGCAAGAATTTCGGAAATAGTTTTTTTATCCGCATTCAATTGCTGGTATAAATCGTTTAGCAACATTTTATTTTTAGTCGAATCGTCCTTCAGTACATTCTCCGCCGGGACAAAAAAATGGATCACATGAATGTCTTTCTGGCTTCTTACAAATGCCTCCGCCACGAGTCGGTCCGTTTCTTTTTCGTCAGTCAAATAATTTTCTTCCACCTGGCTGCGAAAGCTTTGAAGATCTGTTTGCATCGACGAGACGGTATCAAGATGAAGATCTTTTGCGGCCTGCACCTTTAATTTAAATTTTATGTATAGATCAAGATAATCCTGAAGTGCCTCGCGACTCTCCTGGCCGGAAACTGCATTCTTATGATATGCCTTTAAGAACTCAGGTGCGCTTACCGCATGTTTGCCATAGGTAAACAGCGTTTGGCAATAAACGCCGGAAATCAATGAACAAAATCCAAAAACAAAAAGCAGTTTTTTCATCAATTAAATTTTAAAGCATGCGGAATGGAATTACCCAGGCAAATCACAAATCCAAAAATATCCTGTGGCGATAATCAATTTTGAGTGGAACCGGTAGCAGAATCGTTGGTTTTATTTTTAATTTTCATTTGAAGCACATCATCCATTTGTTCAAGCGTTAATTTCTTTGCCACAATGCGCTTGTCCTTATCTAACAGATATAAAGTTGGCGTTTGTATTACGTCATACAGCTGTTTGTAAGAAGGCTTTTTGGCATCTTCAATCAATTTCTTTTGAGCGTCGGTTTGGTAGACATTTACCCAGCTTTGCATTTTGTGCTCATTGATAAATTGCAGCCACTTCTCTTTTTCATGTGATTCTGTGAGCACGCCAAACATTTTCACACCTTCCGATTTCCATTTCGCGTTATAAATAGAATCCATCTTTGGCACTTCCTCGCGGCAATGGCCACACGTAGGATCCCAGAAACAGATAACGATGTAAGGAGATTTAATATTATACAGGGACTGGCTTCTGCCGGCGGTGTCGGTCATTTCGAGATTAGCAGCCTGGTCACCAATAAGATTCGACATCAGCATGTAAGCACGGTTCGTGATAGCGGTCATTTGTTTTTCATTCAGCCAGCTCGAGACACCCTTGGAATGATATTTTTCAAACAAGTGAACGAAGACCGCGTCCTGGCCCATATATTTGGGATTGATGTATTCGTCTGTTAGCCAGTTTAGCAGAAATTTATACATCTCGGGCGAAGACCTTGCGAGCAATAAAAGATAGTCCGATTCTTTAATAGTGGAATCAGGAACCGGCGATACTATTTCTCTAAAATACCTTTCAAGTTTGGGCAGAAAAAATGGCGTGCGGATGATTCGGTCATCCATAAATGTAATTCCATCCCAATAATGTTTTTTATAATAATAATAGTTGTTAAGCGAGTCCTGCCGCGTAACCGGGTGGGCATTCTGAACCTGTGGTTCCTTCATGCTTGTGAGCAGTGCGGCAAGCATCGAATTTGGGTGTGTAGCAATAACCGTATCGCGGTAATTATTCAATTCATGATTGAGTTGCGTATAATTTTTTTCGTGAAGATTGCTATCGTTTTTGTTTTTCGAGCTTTTATATGCATCAAGTTCTTTTTGGAGCAAAACACCTTTCGACTCGACAAACTTTTGATATTGCGCAAACAAATTATTTTCTTTTGATCCTGTTACAACAGTCTTTTTTATAAGATCCGACGTGTCCGCTTTTATGGTAATATTTTGTTCCTGGCCAACTAAAAAATCGAACAATTTATTTTTTCCCGGGAAAACGATAGAATAAACGCCCGGGATCAGCTTTTCTTTTTTCTGAAAAACAGCAACTCCTTTGGAATTTACCAATGCGGAATCCTCCACATTCATGTTTTTGCCATAATAATAAGTGAGATAGGCAAGGCCACTTTTGTAATCGGGGGTTTCCAAAGTGACTTTAAATCCTTGTGCATGAGTCGCCGCGCCTAAAAACAGGATGGCCGAAAGAGTAAAAATAATTTTCATTTTCATTGTGGATAGGTAACAAAAATATTCAATTTGAATTGTAATCAAATAGGGTGCAAAATACTTAACATTTTAAATTGCGAACGTCAACCATGGCGAACAACCGCTATTTTTGCTGCCGTGAAAAGAAAAAAGTTTACCATCGAAAATTTGCCTGTTACCGGCTATGCCGCAGAAGGAAAGTCGATTGCGAGAATTGAAGGAAAAGTAATTTTCATAGAAGGCGCCGTTCCCGGCGATGTCGCCGATGTTTTTATCACCCGCAATAAAAAAGATTGGGCCGAAGGAAAAGCCGTAAAAATCAAGGAATTCAGCAAGGAGCGCGTCACTCCTTTTTGTATTCATTTCGGCGTGTGCGGCGGTTGTAAATGGCAGATGCTTCCTTATGAAAAACAATTAGAATATAAAGAGCAGGAAGCCCGGGATGCATTTAAAAGAATTGGCAAACTGACTGACGTCCCCGTTTTGAAAATCATTGGCTCCGAACAAACCATTCATTACAGAAACAAGCTGGAATTCACTTTCAGCAATAAAAAATATTTACCTGCTGAGGAACTGGCCGCGCTCGGCGACGATGACTGGCCGGGTGGCGCATTGGGATATCACGTTCCGCGCCTTTATGATAAGATCATTGATATTTATGAATGCTGGCTGATGGACGATGTCAATAATGCGATCCGGAACAGCCTTCGCGAATATGCGAAAAACTACAATTTGGCTTATTACGATATCAAAGCACATTCCGGCTGGCTGCGCAATATTATCATCCGGAATTGCACAACCGGTGAGTTGATGGTTAATCTTGTTTTTGGACATGATGATGTAGAGCAAAGGGAAAATATCTGCAATTATTTGCTGGAAAAAGTTCCTCAAATCACGACGCTTTTATACACGATCAATCCAAAATGGAACGACAGCATTTATGACCTCGACCCTAAAATTGTTTCCGGAAAAGGATATGTTATTGAAAAATTAGAAAAGCTCAGTTTTAAAATTTCTCCAAAATCTTTTTTTCAAACCAATACCAGGCAGGCAGAAATCTTATACAACGTGGTAAAAGATTTTGCAATGCTCTCCGGAAATGAAATTGTTTATGATCTTTATTGCGGCACCGGCAGCATCGGAATATTTCTGAGCCAATTCGCTAAAAAAATAATTGGTGTTGATGTAATCGATGATGCCATCCGCGACGCAAAAGAAAATGCGGAATTGAATGCCCTTGATCACACGGCTTTCTTCGCCGGCGATGTGATTGACATTTGCAATGACGAATTTTTTGAATCACATGGCCGCCCGGACATCATAATTGTTGATCCGCCGCGCGCGGGTTTGCATGCAAAGCTTGTCGGCAAAATCCTTGAAATCGCACCGCCAAAAGTGGTTTATGTAAGCTGTAATGTAGCCACACAAGCCCGCGACCTGCAATTGCTCAGTGAAAGATTTATAGTAGAAAAGTTACAGCCGGTGGATATGTTTCCACATACACATCATATCGAATGTGTTGCTTTATTGACATTGCGGAGCGAAAAACTTTCATAAGAAATTGATGGTTTTATTTTTGCTATTAATTCTTTCTTTAATTTAGTTCTAACGAATTTTTTCATCCTCTCATTTTAAAACACATAGCTATGCAATGGCAAGGAAGAAGAGAAAGCACCAATGTTGATGACCGTCGCGGTCTTTCAGGTGGCGGGCTTGCTGTGGGCGGCGGAGTTCTCGGCGTTATTTTTATTCTTGCAAAATTCCTGCTGGGCGACGGAGACATTAATGATTTACAACAATTAATGCCCCAACAACAGCAGCAGGAAATGACGGTGGAGCAAAAAGCTGCTGACGATAAAGAAGCTTCTTTTGTGAAAGTCGTGCTGGCAGATACAGAAGATGTGTGGAGCAAATTGTTTAATGACATGGGGAAATCTTATACGAATCCGACATTGGTTTTGTTTAGAAATTCAACCGCTTCGGGCTGCGGGAATGCAAGCGCGGCGAGTGGCCCTTTTTATTGCCCGGCCGACCAGGATTTATATATTGACCTGGCTTTTGCGCAGCAATTAAAAGAGCAATTCAGTGCATCAGGAGATTTTGCAATGGCGTATGTCGTGGCGCATGAAGTAGGCCATCATGTTCAGGACCTGTTAGGCGTTACCCAAAAGATGCAGCAAATACAACAGCGCGTGAGCGGAACAGAATACAATAAATATTCTGTCAGGCTGGAGTTGCAGGCAGATTTTTATGCGGGAATCTGGGCTCATTATGATCAAAAAATGAAAAATGTAATTAAGCCCAGCGATATTGACGAGGCGCTTACCGCTGCGAACGCGATTGGAGATGATCGTTTACAACAGGAATACCAGGGCACGGTAACACCGGATTCTTTTACCCATGGCACTTCTGCCCAAAGAATGTATTGGTTTAAAAAAGGATACGAAACAGGAGACCTGAACCAGGGAAATACTTTCGCCGATGGAAGTTATTAAGTTGCTATCCAAACCCCTAAACATTCTAAACTACGATTTCCAATCTTCAGTTCTTAATGTCTTTTGAAATATTGAATTTCCTGCTCATGCTTTTCTGCTGCCTGCCGGCTGGAAAACGTTCCCAGGTTTCTGCGCTTATGAGTTTTAGGGTCCACTTTTCTCGAATATAAACGGTACTCGCCGGATTTTAATTTGCGTATCATCGGTATATTTTTTTTGTAAAAAATATTACAATCAAAATGCCAAAAGATCTTGAACCGCTGGTTGGCGATCAATAAAGCTCCTGGCAAACGGTGCAAAAAAAGCTCCGCCTGTGAGTCTTGCCACAATGCTTTTTTACAAACGGAACATCATCGCGCGGACACATTTTTTTCGTGTGCGCCAGCCAATGCTTTCTCAATACATAAGCCTTCTTCCATTTTAAAAAATCAAAGCTATAAATGCGGGCTTCTTTTATCAGCTCGTTTATTTTTTTTACAGGAATGTCGCCGACAATGCTTTCAGGATGCAAGCGAATTCTAAACAGCACTTCATTTTTGATGATGTTGCCAACGCCGGTGAAAATTTGCTGATTGAGCAGCGCATCACAAACCATCGCATCCGGAACTAGTTTTAATTGTTGCTTTACCGCTTTCGGATTCCATTCGTCGCTCATCACATCGGTAGACCAGTCGTAGACTTCATCTAGTTTTTCTTCGATAAATTTTACCGAGCATGCATAAAAATTAATCTCTCCGTTTTCGAATACCAATCTAAGTCTGGGTGCGGCTTCCTTGCTTTCATTAATGCGGTAGCTTCCAAATAACATCAGGTGAATACGAACTGTAAAATCTTTAAAACAAATTAGAAAATGCTTGCCCCAACTCTTAAAATCGATTACTTTTTGTCCGGATAATCTTTGGATATCTAACTTGCTGTTTCCCGCTACTTCGACGATCTTTTTTCCAATAAAGGATTGAACTTCTTCTTTTAAAATAACTATGGATGGACCTTCGGGCATTTGCAAAATTTTGTTGCATACCTCAAAAGTCAATCCATAATCGTTGGGGCGACTTGAAGGGCTGCACTCATAACTGAAAATGTAGTTTTTCAGTTTTTCGATTATTGAAAAATCAAAAAACTATATTTTAGCTTATCAGGATCTTTTAAAAAAAACGGCCAGTGATAAAAATCACCGGCCTTGCTTACCTCTGAAACCACAAGAAAAAGTTGAAATTCTCTTGAATAAAATGTTCGAGGTTAATATTATATTATTAACGAAAAAACCTAATTACAATGATTGGGCTATTGGTTTGTGTACGGTCTTTTAGAGATAGGAAAAGGAAAGAATGGATGGGCTGCTAAATTAGCAATAAATATTTTATAAAAACAATTTTTACCCCGTTTTAATTTGAAAACTTTTGCAATTCCCTGGCTGCCAACGCATCAATTTTTTTGATCTTATAGTTGTACCACCATTTTGGCGACGTTTTTTTCATCACGGTATCGATGCTTCTCATACCAAATAAATTCCAAACACCTTTTGCTTTTCCTGATAAGGAACTCTGAAGCGCACGTAAACTCATGGCAAAGCCGCTGTCAATATATTCCATGTGATGCCAATATCCTGCGGGCATAAAAAGCGTTTCGCCCGGATTTAAAATCAGGTCGTAGCCCACAGCGTGCCTGAGCGCGGGAAATTTTTCATAATCGGGCGTTCCTGAATTTGCACTGTAATTGGAAAAATCTGCCAGGCTCAATACCTCAAATGGTTTGCGATACAACTTGTGCTGTTCTTCATGTCTGAACAAAAGAATTCTTTTTCTGCCGGCAAATTGAGTATGTAAAATATGAGATAAATCTATATCAAAATGCATGTGCGTGATCGAAGTTTCGCCCCCGGTAAATAGCATGGGATATTTTTTTACAAACCCTTTCATAAGATGCTCCGGCCAGGTAAAATCTTCAATAAGCTGAGGCGCGTGATCGAAAATATTAAAAAGAAATATTCTCCAGGCAGCCGGCCCTTTTTTGATCATGTCCACATATTCACCAAAAGTTTTATAATCATCTGCGGTATTGATCGGTGTATAAGCGTCACTTTTTACATTATTATAAAGGCCCACTTTCTTGTCGCCGACAATTTCTTTAAAATAATCCCAACTCCATTTTTTATAGGCGGGCCACTCTTTTGCCATTTCTGTAATAACCAAAGGCGTCTTAGGCTCGTAATAATTTTTCTTAAAATCCTCAGGTGAAATATTGGATACTGTGTCTACTTTATACAGTTTCATAGTTGAAATTTAACATCGCAAAATTAGGCTTTCTGTAAATCCTTTTTCACGGAAATATTTAACGGAAATATAAAAATACAACAGCCAAACTTTGTACAGGCTTTGTGCTATCGCCAGTTTCAAACATGATTATTTCTTTTCCAGGCTGGTGAGTAACGATGATAAAAAAGATAAGAATAGTCCAAAGATAAATGCCCATAAAAAGCCCCTGATGTGGATTCCCGGGACAAACCTCGCAGCAAGCAAAATCATCAGGACATTAATGACCAGCAGAAATATTCCCAAAGTGATCACAGTAATCGGAAGCGTCAGAATGATCAGAATGGGTTTAACAAGGGCATTCAAAATCCCGAGCACCAACACAAAAATCAATGCCGTTGCGTAGGAATCGATATGAACATGCGGTGTCAGTATCATTGACAAACCGTAAGCCACTGCGGCAGTGACCAGGAGGCGAACAATAAATCTCATCTTTTTTCTGAAAGCTAATTAAATTACCACTAATTCAAAGAAATCTTCAGGTAATAAATATTTATTAGAAAGCGCCTGCAGTTCCTCCGCGGTTATTGTTTTGATAGCATTTAGCGAATCGTAAAAGTAATTTTCATCGAGGCCATTCAACACCAGGCTTTTCCACCTTGATATTACGTGGAAAGGACCGTCTACATATCCAAGATTTAATCCCATCATATAATTCTTTACCAGTAATAATTCTTCATCATCAACAAGTTCTTCTCTCAAAAGCTTCATTTCATTTTGTACTTCTTCAATGGTCGCTTCCGCCACGTCTTTGCCCGCTTCCGTGGTGATCATCCATGACGTTTCGCCGATATGATTCTGCAGGTAACTTGAAATGCCATAAGTGTATCCTTTTTCTTCGCGAATGTTGCTCATCAGCCTGGATCCGAAATAGCCGCCAAAAAGTGTGTTTAAAATCCCCGCTTTTTTAAAATCAGGATGGTGCCTGTTAGGAAAAGGCCGCGCGATCCGGATAGCTGCCTGCACGCCATTCTCATCATTGGAAACACGATATTTTTTTTGAGAAGCCATTTCGCGTTTGAAAACGACTTCCGGCAAAGTTTCATTAAGATTAAGGTCTCCAAAATATTTTTCCAGCAAAGTTTCAAAATCGCCCGGCAGTTTTCCTGCCGAAAAAATAGTGCAACTGGCGTTGAGGTAAAATTGTTTGTAAAAGTTTTGTAAGTCTTCCCGGTTGATGTTTTCAATATCTTCTTTATTACTCACGCGGCCATAAGGATGTTCTGCTCCATAAAGATATTGATCAATAAGACGGTTGGCGACAAAATCACTTTTCAGCAAATTGACTGAAAGCCTTTGAATACTGTTTTGCTGAAAGATTTCTAACTCGTTTTGAGGAAATATGGCCTCAGTAATAAGTTCCCTGATCACGGGCAAAAGCTGTTCTAAATGTTTAGAAAGACAATGCAAAGTGATCGTCGCGGTCTCATTATAGCAGGTACGGTTCAGATAAGCTCCATAATATTCGAAATATTCAGTTATTTCAAAAGAGCTTTTTTTGGACGTGCCGTTTTTGATAAGATAATTCGCACTCGTCGCCACGCCATTCTTATTTTCATAACAATTGCCCGCTTTGAAAACAAAATCAAGTGCGGCTACCTCTTCGGCGCCGTCGTTGATATAATACACCGGTGCGCCGTTGGAGAGATCGAAGCGCGTGCAGGGTTTCAGCCTAATATTGAAATCCACTGCGTCTTTGATCGGGGGAGCTATTTTTCTGTCTGGCATTATTAAGTATTTTGATGTGTAAGGGATATTTCTACATCCCGCTTTTCCGCAAAAGAATTGCTTTCGGCGGCCTTATCAAGCTTCTGCGCGATAATATAAAGTGCTGCAATTGTTATCCACAAAAATTCTGTTGCACTCTTCAAAAATATCGTCTGAAGTAACGGATTGGTAAATTGACAATTCCTTATTCATCAGATCAGCATCGCCGAGCAATTCATAATTAGCAAGACTATTCGCCCTGTTCATCAGGCTGATATCTTCAAAAGCCAATAGGCTTTCTGTTTTGTTTTTTATTTTTTGAAGCTCGTTTTCAGCGATTTTTTCCGATTTGATTTTTTCCAGTTCGGCCATTACTCCTTTTTCACCATCTTCAATGCTGACTCCTTTAACGAGTTTTCCTTCAATGTAAAGCAGGCCCGCGTCGATGCTACCAAGATGCGCGCAATGAATGCTGCTGAATAATTGCTGTTCCTTTACAAGATTTTGAAATAATCTGGACGAAGTGCCACCGCCGAGAATTTCCGTGATCATGTCTGCCACATAATATTTTTTGTCCAGCCGGGTTGAAATGTGCCAGCATTTGTAGAGCGCATCCAGCGGAACTGCAGCCTTCACTTCTAAAAAATGAGGTTCAGTCTGGGCGGGCTCCTGCGGAATATCCCTTATATATTTTTCCCCTGCCGGAATATCACCAAACCATTTTTCTGCCAGCTCTTTAACCTGCGCCAGCGTTACGTTACCGGCCACGGTAAGAATGGCATTGCTGGGCGTGTAATGCTTCGCAAAAAAATCTTTCACATCCTGTAATTGGGCGTTTTCCACGTGGCTCAATTCTTTCCCGATCGTCATCCATTTATAAGGATGTTCTTTATAAGCAAGTTCACGAAGTTTATGCCATACATCACCATATGGCTTACTGATATAGTGTTCTTTAAATTCTTCCAAAACAACTTTACGCTGCACATCCAGCGAATTTTCACTGAAGCCAAGCGCGAGCATACGGTCACTTTCCAGCCAGAATCCCGTTTCTAAATTTTCCGCGGGAATCTGCAAATAATAATTAGTTAGATCGTTGGTCGTATAGGCGTTATTTTCCCCGCCTGCCATCTGAAGTGGCTCGTCGAATGACTCAATGTTGACGCTGCCGCCAAACATAAGGTGTTCAAATAAATGGGCAAAACCTGTTTTGTGTGGCTCCTCATCGCGGGATCCTACGTCGTACATCACATCCAAAACCGCCATTGGCGTGCTTTTGTCCTCATGCACAATGACGCGAAGTCCATTGTCCAAAACAAATCTTTCAAAATTAATCATGGCTGCAAAATTGCGCCAAACGAAATTGTTTTCCCAAAAAGAATCAAAAAGAAACGGTAAATCAGGCTTTTCAAGCTTTTCGGCATTCCTGAAAAGCCATTTCATAGATTTTCGGGTTTTAAAAAATGCGTCCGACTTTGAAAGAAATGATAAGCGGCGCATTTCCCCGAAGGACTACCATAGTAACCTTTTCGCCTACGTTTTGCATAAGTGTTTTGTATACGCCAATATCGTTGCTAAAATTATTATTGATTCCCATGATGACATCATCTTTTTTAAGTCCGGCCTTAAAAGCTGGCGAACCTTTGATAATTTCGTCGGCAAGAATTTTTCCATCAACATAATACATATTAATACCGGTGTATGAATAATCGAAAGCATCCCTGAAATGGCTGTTAGGCAACAAATGGATTTCTCTTCTGGAATAATTAAGTGTCATATTAAAACGGCGAAGGATATCATTTCCAATGAGGCCGCCAACGAAAGGATAAGAAGTGGCGTTATATTCATCGTCCAGAATATTGGTCGGTACTCTTCTAAATCGATAAGGTCCCAATTGAATTTGTGTCACAACGGTGAGGGACATTTCTTTTTTGCCTCCGAGTCCCTGAACCTGTATGGAAACCGGCTTTCTTTTTCTTTTTAACGTCGCGCTGTCATCATTAAACTCTTTGCTCATCAGAAAACACAACCCCGCTCCGGTATCCATATAAAAATTCGCTTTTATCGTTCTGGCATCTTTTATAGTCAGCGGCTGGATCGGCAGCGCGGTAAATAGCGGGTGTAGCATTGTGCCGCCCGGTGGGTACAGATATTTGCCATGCGTGAAGACTTTGATACGCATGCTATCGAAATCAATGTTCACAATATATTTTTTGAAAAAACTATAGCCAATAATGCCATCTATTTTAATCCCATAAACACTGCTCAAAATATCGTAATCGTTGATATAAAAATCAAGACTATCCACTTTAAGTCCCGGTAAAACAAGTGTATTATTTTGAGCGAAATCGACTTCGCGTATGCCTGCAATCCCGTTTACAGATCTCCCCGAGGAAACGTGGGGAATCTTGAAGTCCGAAGTCGTTGCCGAGTCGAGTGAAATAGCCCCGCTACCAGTGTCTAAGATAAAATTGAACGGCTCGGTAATCTCATTGAAATTCGCCTGGATCAAAATCACACCGCCGCTTAGCTGCTTAAATGGAAATTCCGTCAACAGCTTCGCAGGCTTATCCGCATACAATTCCTGGGCATAGATACCCGTTGAGAAAAAAACAAATAAAAGGCAAATTAGTATCCTCATTCTCATTTAACCCTGAATTTAAGATTTAGTCCTGTACTTTTGCAGAAGTTTTTTACAAGCGTCAAATTGTTGTGAAGAAAATACTATGAACACTCCCGAATTATTACAAAAAGCGTTACGTTTTGATTTTCTATCTGAAGATGAAGGCATGTATTTATTTAATAACGCTGCTTTATCAGAGTTAATGGCTGTGGCCGATCAGCTGAGAAAAATACAAGTGCCTCATGGAAAAGTGACGTGGATCATTGACCGGAATGTAAATACCACCAACGTATGTATCGCGAATTGTAAGTTTTGCAATTTTTACAGAATACCGGGGCATAAGGACGCTTATATTACGGACATAGAAACCTATAAGAAAAAAATTGACGAAACCTTTCTTTATGGTGGAGAGCAATTACTGTTGCAAGGCGGCCATCATCCAAAATTAGGACTGAGTTATTATGTAAATCTGTTTAAAGAATTAAAAAAATTATATCCGACTTTAAAATTGCACGCCCTCGGTCCCCCGGAGGTCGCACATATTACCAAACTGGAAAAGTCAACTCACAGGGAAGTGTTGATAGCATTGAAAGACGCCGGATTAGACTCTCTTCCCGGCCCCGGCGCGGAAATATTAACGGATCGCGTACGCCGACTTATCAGCAAAGGAAAATGCGGTACCCAGGAATGGCTTGACATTATGGTGGAAGCTCATAAATTAAACCTTACTACCTCAGCAACAATGATGTTTGGACATGTGGAAACGGTAAGGGAAAGATTTGAACACCTGGTAAAACTGAGGGAGGTGCAGGCAAGAAAGCCGGAAGGTTCGAAAGGGTTTTTAGCATTTATTCCATGGACGTTTCAGGATGTAGATACGTTGCTTGCAAAGATCCGTGGCGTTCATAACCTTACTACCCCCGAAGAATATATCAGGATGATCGCAATGAGCCGGATCATGCTTCCTAATGTTAAAAACATACAGGCAAGCTGGCTCACGGTCGGCAAACAGGTGGCACAGCTTTGTTTACATGCCGGTGCCAATGATTTTGGCAGCATCATGATAGAAGAAAATGTCGTAAGTGCAGCCGGCGCCCCACATCGGTTTACCAGCAAAGGCATCCAGGAAGCCATAAAGGAAGCAGGATTTGAGCCTCAATTGAGAAATCAGCAATATGAATTCAGAAAAATTCCCGAACACATTGAAGAGCAGGTGATCAACTATTAATTGGATTTTTCCGCACCGGGGTTGTTGGATGTGGATTCGGCTGTTCCAGGATACTAAATGCCCGGGACACGCGTAAGGAATTTATTTTTGGATTCTTGTTGTATGACATTCTTCAGTTCATTTTCCGGTCAGAATTATTTCACTTAGTTTCGGCCGTTCAACCTAATTGTTCAACACTTTTATTATTTAAAATATACAGATGAAAAAACTAATCACAGTAATTATTTTATGCTTTACGCTATTTAGAGCAAGCGCCGATGAAGGCATGTGGCTGCCGATGATGCTCGGCCAGCAAGTCTACAATGACATGGTGAAGCATGGTCTTAAGTTAAGCAAAGACCAGTTGTACAGCATCAATCAGCCTTCCATTAAAGATGCCATTATTATTTTTGGCGGCGGTTGCACCGGCGAAATCGTCAGTAACCAGGGATTGATTTTTACCAATCACCATTGCGGCTACGGCGCTATTGCGGGCGCGAGCACGATGGAGCACAATTACCTAAAAGATGGATTTTATGCCTATTCCAAAGACCAGGAAATCAAATCTGATATCACAGTAACTTTTCTTGAAAAGATCGTGGATGTTACTGACCAGGTGGAAGGTGCGTTGAAAGGATTAGACTATGCCGAAAGAGCTAAAAAGACGTCTGATGTTTATGCCTCCATTACCGACAAGGTGCTGGATACTGCGAATGGAATTTCCGGCAGGGTATATAGCATGTTTAAGGGCAATCAGTTCCTGATGTATGTTTATAAAATTTATAAAGACGTACGGCTTGTTGGCGCGCCACCTGAAACAGTGGGAAAATTTGGCGGCGACACAGATAATTGGGAATGGCCGCGTCATACAGGAGATTATTCAATCTTTCGTGTTTATGCCACAAAAGATGGCAAACCCGCATCTTACAGCAAAGACAATGTTCCGTTGAAACCAAAATGGTTTCTGCCCGTTTCCTTAAAAGGATATAAAGACGGAGATTATTCTATGATCTATGGTTATCCCGGAGGAACCAATCGCTATGAAACTTCCTATGGCATTAAGCTGAAAAATGAAATTGACAATCCTTCTCTCGTTAACCTTCGCGATGTAAGGCTGAAAGCGATGCACGCTCAAATGATAAAAGATCCGGCTGTAAAACTTAAACTTGCGCCCAGCTATTCCGGAATCGCTAACTATTATAAATTCTTCAATGGCGAAACACAGCAATTAGAAAAATACCATGTTTTTGAAAATAAGCAACAAGCAGAAAAGAAGTTTGAGGTTTGGGCGAAAAATAAACCCGACTATCAGAACGTACTATCCGACTACCAAAAAAACTATGAAACATGGACTCCTTATGCGAAAGAAAGAGTTTATCTGATCGAAGGCATTTTAGGATCGCCGCTTGCCGCTTATGCTTCCACCCTCATGAATGTGGAAAGGGCTTTGGTAGAACCCGGAAAGACGTCGAATGATTTGAAAAAAGCGCTTGACGCTGCAACCGCATCACGAAAGACTTTTCTTGAAACTGAGGACCTGCCGAGCGACAAAATTATCATGGCCAAAACGGCAATGATGTTTTATAATGACGTTGATAAAAGCCAACACCCGGTAAATTTTTTCCAGGGAATAAAAGATAAGTTCGGATCGCTAAACAGTGAGGATACCTATAAAAAATGGGCTGATGACGTTTTCAGCAATACTATGATACTCGATTCGGCAAAATGGGCTGCATTCGTGGAGAAGCCCGATGCGATTGTGCTTCAGAGTGATCCCGCTTTTGCTTATGCTTCGGCTTTTGTAAAAAATTACACACTTAAGTACAGTACAATATACAGTGACTTCACCGCTAAAAATAATGACCTTGGGCGATTATATCTGAAAGGAATTATGGCGATGGATCCCGTGGCAGCAAAGAAAATGTATCCTGACGCGAATTTCAGTATGAGAGTGAGCTATGGAAATGTAAAAAGCTATAACCCGCGTGATGGCGTTCATTACAATTATTTCACAACCAGTGAAGGGATTCTAGAAAAGTATATTCCGGGGGATTATGAATTTGATCTTCCTTCAAAGGAAATTGAGTTGTTGAAAAAACGTGATTTTGGTCAGTATATTGATAAAAAACAAAACGACCTGATCATTAATTTCATTACTACAAATGACATTACGGGAGGTAATTCCGGCTCGCCGGTGATGGATGCTTATGGAAACCTGATAGGCCTTGCTTTTGACGGCAACTATGAAGCCCTCAGCCATAAAATACAATTTGACAAAGACCTGAATCGTACCATTTGCGTAGATGTGAGATACGTACTTTGGAGCATTGACAAATTGGGCGGAGCCAAAAATATTATCGACGAATTAAAACTCGTTAGATAGATTATCTTATTTCATTTTTAATGCGCCGGTTCAAAAAAGGACCGGCGCTTTTTTATGTGGATTTCCAAATCGGCCAAAAGATTTCATGCCTTGAAACTTGACCAGATTATGCTTCGTATTTCAAGCGAAAATTATTTCTTCCTCCGCCGGACAAGATCGATAGAAGCCTAAATGTAGATTTTGCTAAAGCTGCGCTACAGATGTTCGTGTTTGAAAAAACCAGCAATTGCAATATTTGTATCACATTTTTTAAATGCTTTTCTTGTGGCATATTTTTTATTGCTTTCATCTTATCACAATATTGTGAATAGCTAAAAACAAAAAATCATGCCTACTACAAAAAAAGACCAGGGCCAGGGACACGATTCCGCAAAAAAAGGAACCGACATGGGCAACATGGACGACAAATCTAAAAAATCCACAGGTGGGGCAAAGACTCACTCACAAAATCAAAAGCAGGGTGCAACAAATGGAAATCGTCAGGGCAACAAATAATGCGGCAAATGGAATTTTTAAAAAAGGTGTCTTAGTAAAAGCACCTTTTTTTATTGGGGTAACGCCGCTAATTATTTATTGATATTTTTGAGGCATGGCGCTTCAATATTTTACTCCTGATCAATCGCTCCCAAAAATAAAGCAGTATTGCGCTTACCAGGAAAGATGCCATTCAGAAGTCCGCGATAAATTATATTCTTTTGGTCTAAACAAAGGAGAGGTTGAGGAAATCATCTCAGTTTTAATCACCGAAAAATACCTGAATGAGGAACGATTTGCCATACATTATGCCGGAGGAAAGTTCCGTATGAAAGGCTGGGGAAAGAATAAAATAAAACAAGCTTTGAAATTGAAACAGGTTAGTGATTACTGCATAAAAAAAGCATTGGGCCAAATTGATCTTGACGATTATGACCGGACATTTCAAAAGCTCGCGCAGCAAAAATTAACGACGCTCCGAAGTGAAAAAAATATTTTTATAAAGAAAAGAAAATTTCAGGATTTCATGCTCCAGCGTGGATTTGAGACAAGCCTTATATCCGAGTTCCTGAAGAAGGAATTATAGCGCCTCATAAACCAAAATGTAGTTTTTTTGAATTCTCCGTTAGGCACGGGATTACAATCCTCTTAACTTTGCTGCTTATAAATGTATCATGTCTTCACTCACTATTTCAATTATTCAAACCAATCTTTTTTGGGAAGATAAAGCCGCAAATCTTGAAATGCTTGGGCGCAAAATTATCAGCATTTCCGAAAAAACAGAATTGGTTATTCTTCCCGAAATGTTCACCACAGGCTTTAGCATGAAGCCTGAAACCTTTGGCGAAACGATGGACGGCCCTACGATTCAATGGATGAAAGATTTAGCGGCGCGCAAAAAAATAATTATTACAGGAAGCCTGATCATTGAAGAAAACGGGGCCTACTTTAACCGGCTGATCTGGATGTTGCCGAATGGCGAACTCGGATATTATAACAAGAGACATTTGTTTGCCTTCGGCGATGAACACAATCATTACAGCCCTGGAAATAAGAAACTAATCGCTTCAGTAAAGGGTTGGAAAATAAATCTCCAGGTATGTTATGATCTTCGTTTCCCTGTATGGGCGAGGCAAACTCCGGGCGCCGAAGAAAACAAATATGATCTTATGATCAATGTGGCCAATTGGCCAGAAAAAAGAAGTACAGCATGGAAAACCTTGCTGGCAGCGCGCGCCATCGAAAATCAATGTTATGTAATCGGTGTGAACCGGGTCGGCAATGATGGTAATAACATTTCTTATGATGGCGATAGCATGATCATAGATCCGCTTGGCGAAATTATTTATCAGAAAAATAAAGACGAGGATGTTTTCACTTATACATTAGAAAAGGAAAATGTCATTCAGACAAGAGCTCATTTTCCATTCTGGAAAGATGCAGATTCATTTTTAATTACTGATTAGAAAACACTAAGGGTTTTGCTCTATGATCTCTTTCACCACTTTTAGTTTCGTATCCACTCTGTCAAGCAGATCTTTTGGGTTGGGGCCAATAAAAATATCCGGAATGACGCCGGTTCCTTTTGTATCGATATGCTGATATTGAACGAGTCTGAAAAACGGTAGCCTGACTTTTAATTTTGTATTCGGCAGCGTGATGTCCGAGATCATTATTCCGGAATTTCCATACCAGCCACCACCGGTTTCTTCGCCAGCCAGCTTGATGTTGGATTGACCTTTTACCGCGTTACAAAAAAGTGCGGCGGCAGAAAAAGTAAGCCCGTTCGTAAGCACATACACTTTTCCATTAAAATGATTTTTTCGTTTAGGCATGAATGTATGCCGCTCCCAATATCCAAAATGATAATTGCCATCTTTCTGTTTACGCGTCACCAAAATTAATCCGAGGTTATTGAAAAATCCAGTGGAAATATGTTTGGTAAAAGGTTTTAGATTCTTGCTTTTAGAAAAAGCAGTATCTGCTACTTTGAAGGAAGTGTTTCTTAAAAATTTGGTAAGCAATGCGGATTTGTTGATATCTCCGCCGCCATTGGCTCTAAGATCCACCACCAGGTTCCTCGTTCTGTTTTTGCGCAACTCACGAAAAGAACGCCTGAAAAAAGAGCTCAAATGTCCTTTGGAAAAACTATTTACGGTCATTAATGCAAAGGCAGAATCATATTCTAAGGAGCGGATCTCTTCCATTTTCTCCTGATGAGAAATTTTCTTTTTAATTTTTTTTTCTTCTTTTATTTGCTTTCTCACAGAATCGGCAGGCGGTTCAAAGTAGGGGAGGAAAGCGCTTTTTTCGACGCCTGAGGAGTCGGTATAATTAACAAAATAGGTTTTATAAAGTCCGAAAACATTTCGATGAAAATAAGGAAAGCTGGTGCTTAGCCTGATATAATTCACATTATCAGAATAGCCATCTTCGGGCATATATTCAAAAATGCGGCGGATCATATCCGCGCTTTTGATGCCGTTAATCGCGGTCACATAATCACCTCTTTTTACCGCAGAATCATTTTTATTTAAATTTCCAAGCACGAGCATCGTATCGCTCCACACTTTCATATAAAGCGGGAAAGAAGGAATCACTTTGTCTTTTATAAATTTATTCCAGTCCTTGCTCATTCTCACGCTAGTGTGTCCGCAATGAATGGCAGAAGTAAGCGGAGCAAGAATTTGCCATCCAAACTGGAGTTCCGTCATGGAATCTGAGATCGCTTTGAATCCCTGGTCAAAGATAAAATCCATGTTTTCCTTTGGAGTGTACCAATAAAGCGAAGGATGTTTTTCTTCGAGAATATTTCTGAGTAAAGTATAGTCTTCCCGCAGCTTTTCAGGAGCATATTTTTTATTAGGATTATAATTTCTGGAAGCTGAACACGAAAATAAAACCACGACAATAAACAAAAAAAACAGGTATTTCATTGAATACAAAACTGCATATTATTTTGAGCAATAACGATTGTTCTATTTTCTTATTATCCCGCCAACGCGTTCCAGCCCTGCGCAGTGAGAGGATATGTATTCCCTCCTTTGGTAATAATGTTTGAGCCTTTTTCCTTTTCCGAGATGTGGCCTACAATACTTATTTGGCCATTTGCGGCAATTTTTTCATAATCCTTTTGATCAATAGTAAAAAGTAATTCATAATCTTCGCCGCCGCTCAACGCGCATGCCGTTGGATCCATTTCCAGCTTATAAGCATATAAACGCGATTGCTCATTAACCGGAATCTTTTCTTCATATAACAGGCATCCCACTTCGCTTTGTTTACAAATATGCAGGATCTCACTGCTCAGGCCATCACTAATATCAATCATAGAAGTCGGCATGATTTCCTGCTCCGCAAAAAATTCGATGATTTCACGCCTCGCCTCAGGTTTCAAAATTCTGCCAACAATATAATCCTGGTTTTCAAGATCGGGCTGAACGCCTTTTGTTTCGAGGAAAATCTTCTTTTCTCTTTCAAGTAATGTCAGGCCGAGGAATGCTGCACCCAAATCGCCGCTTACGCAAATGAGGTCCCCTTTTTTTGCACCACTCCGGGTCACATATTTCCCCGGACTTACTTCGCCGATAGCCGTCACAGAAATAATAAATCCTTTTTGGGAAGATGTAGTATCTCCTCCAACAAGATCAACCTGGTATTTATCGCACGCGGCATAAACGCCGTCATAAAATTCATCCAGGGCTTCAAGGCTTACACGATTGCTCAACGCAATGCTCATAGTTATCTGCGTAGGTGTTGCATTCATTGCATACACATCACTAAGGTTTACAATGACACTTTTGTACCCCAAATGCTTTAATGGCGTATACATCAGGTCAAAATGAATTCCTTCCACCAGCATATCGGTGGTGACAACCGTCTGCTTTCCGAAATGATCCATTACCGCAGCGTCGTCGCCGACAGTCACAATCGTCGAAGCATTCCTGATCTCATTATTTCTTGTTAAATGGTCGATCAGGCCGAATTCGCCGAGGGAAGAGATTTCTGTTCTTTCCGTATTCATTTTATTAAGTTAAGTAAAGCAAATGTACGATGTACGATGTTTGAAGTACGATGTTGAGGAACCATTTACTTTTTTCGCAAAGTAGTAAGTGTAGAAACAATGATCTTTAAAATTTCCTCGCCTTCTTTATATAAGATGTGCCACAGTTTCCCTTTTATACATTGCATTAAATGCAACGATCAACTCCAAAAAAAATAGCGATTCATCCAATTCTTCTTCCACGATTTTAAATTTATTGATGAAATCAGCATTGGATTTCGCTCTTCTTGTAGCTCTGTAATTAGCTCCAACAGAACTACTCGCACCTCACAAGTTGACCGGAATATGCATTATTAATTACATTTTTAGGCAGAGACAAAACAAGATGACCACAATTAATTGCCAACTGTTTTATCCTCGTTTTCAATTCTTCCGTTCCATATTAGCTTCGTTTTAGATTGAGGAAACAACATTGGAATTTGACTTACACCAAAAGACTCTGAAAGTCCCTTTACATCTTACATAAACCTCATACTTCTACATTGCTCCCAAGAATTTTCTCAGCCTCTCAATATGGCAACTATTGGTCGAAATGAATCATTAAATCTACACCGTACTTCAAACATCCCACATCGTACATTATTTCCCATTCACCCAGCCCACCAGCTCATCATGAATTTTACCGTTTGTAGCAATGATTCCGAATTCATATGGTGAATATGGTTCGCCTTTTAAATTGGTTACTTTTCCTCCGGCTTCTTCCACGATGATAAAACCGGCGGCGCTGTCCCATGCATGAAGCTTGTGTTCGTAAAAACCATCAAACCTGCCCGCGGCAACCCAGCAAAGATCAATGGCTGCACTTCCCAGCCTGCGCACGGGAATGCCTTTCCTGATCAGCCTTGAAAATACTTCCAGCGGACCATTTGGTTGATCTAAATAAGTATAAGGGAAGCCCGTAACAAGGCAACTCGAAATCACTTCCGTTTTTTCACTCACTGATATTTTTTTGTCGTTCAGCGTCGCACCTTTTCCTCGTTCCGCAAAATAGAATTCGTTCATAAGTGGGTTATAAACCGCGCCCATCAACATGGAACCCTGGTATTCAAGGCCAATACTTACACAACAAATAGGAATGCCGTTGGCAAAATTCACAGTGCCGTCGATTGGATCAATGATCCATTTATACTCGCTGGTGGAAATTTTTTCATCGCTTTCCTCGCTGACAATTCCGTGGTCGGGAAAAGCCGCTTTTATGACAGCCCTTACGGCTTTATCAGAAGCAAAATCAGCCTGTGTTACCAGGTTGTTGATGCCTTCCTTATTGCTGATCGTAAATTCGCCATTGAAAAAACGTTTTAATTCATTTGCGCCTGCATTGGTCGCGTCGATAAGAGTTTGTTTATACATGCTGCAAAGGTTCTTAAAATTTATTAATTTGTTTCTTTGTGATTTTCTGATTTTCTGATTTTGTTTAATTGCTATATTGCTTACTACTTTCCGGAAATTATTTTAAAATGAACTGCCTGAACCATTTAACGAATTAACCATTTAACCAACAAAACTAATTGCAGCTCTCCGTCATCATAGTAAATTATAACGTTAAGTTCTTTTTGGAGCAATGCCTTTTATCCGTGGCAAAGGCGACTAAAAATATTGACGCGGAAATTTTTGTGGTTGATAATAATTCCACCGATGGCAGTTGTACTTTTTTTCAAAACAAATTTGAAACAATAACATTTCATTTACCTGGAATAACCAAAATGTTGGATTTGCGAAGGCAAATAATGAAGCCTTAAAAATCGCAAGCGGCGAATACATTTTATTTCTAAATCCTGATACCATTCTTCCGGAGGATTGCCTCGAAAAATGCATTTCTTTTATCAGATCAAAGGATAATAATTGCGCACTCGGTATCAAAATGCTGGACGGATCAGGGAATTTTTTAAGAGAAAGTAAACGGTCTTTTCCATCGCCATCCACTTCGCTGTACAAGCTCTCGGGACTTGCGCGGGTTTTTCCGCGTTCAAAAGTGTTTGCAAAATATCACCTCGGAAACCTGAGCGAAAATGAAAATCATGAAGTGGATGTTCTTGCAGGCGCATTTATGATGATTCCCCAAAAAATCCTGGCAATAACAGGAGGTTTCGATGAGGAATTCTTCATGTATGGCGAAGATATCGACCTCAGCTTCCGGATCCAGGAAGCAGGATTTAAAAATTTTTATTTCGCAGAAAGTAGCATCATCCATTTTAAAGGAGAAAGCACAAAAAAAGGAAGCCTCAATTATGTGAAAATGTTTTATACGGCGATGATCGTTTTTGTAAAAAAACATTACAAGGGCACCCGCGCCGGAACTTTTTATTTTCTGATTAAAGCCGCTATTTTCTTTCGCGCCGGGCTCGCTGCCATTGCCCGTTTTTTAAAATGGATCGGCCTTCCCGTAATTGACGCAGGCATCATATTGATGAGCTTTTGGATCGTAAAATTTTTATGGAGCAGCTTTATCAAACAGCAGGTGAATTATTCCCCGAATATGCTTCTGGTGGCGTTCCCAGCCTTTACCTGTTTATTCCTTATCGCTTCTTATTTTGGGGGTTTATATGACAATGGATTTAAGCAATCCAGATTGAACAAATCAACTGTGATTTCCATCGGGTTGCTACTATCGGTTTATGCGCTTCTGCCGGAAAGCCTGCGTTTTTCGAGAGGCATTTTATTCTTTGGTTCCGTTTTGGCGTTTTTATTAATCACCTTAGTGCGGCGGATTTTGATAAGCCTAAACATTATTGAAAGCGCCGAAGAAAGTGAAACCGGCCAAACCGTGATCGCTGGAAGCCAGGCTGAATATAACGAGATAAGTCATTATATAGAAAAAGCCAATAAAAAAGAACAAATCCTGGGCAGAATCGCTCCTGATAAAATTGATGAACCAAACACCGTCGGTTCTTTTGGAAACCTTCAGGAAATATTGAATCTGTATCCCATCAAAGAATTGATTTTTTGTGAAGGCACGCTTTCATTCAGGCAAATAATCGAAAAACTTCCATCCATTCCCCGTCAAATCCGCGTCCGGTTTTTTGCTAAAGGAAGCCACACGATAATTGGAAGTGATGATAAAAATTCGGCCGGAGACTTCGTGCTTGAAACAGCTGGTTTTAATTTATCAAAAACGGTGTACCGCCGTGCGAAAAATCTTTTCGATGTAACCGCCTGTTTTTGTTTTCTTATTTTCTTTCCTTTCGTTTTTTTAGCGAAAAAAAGACCCTTAAACTTCTTCAAAAATGTTTTTGATGTTTTGTTAAGAAAAAAAACCTGGATTGGATATTCGTTGGGCGAACCCGAACTGCCAAATCTCCGAAAAGGCATTATTACCACAACAGGTTTGCCGTCGGCTTTGAATAATCTGCCTGCCGAAAGCCTCCTTGCAACCGATAAATTATATGCAAAGCACTACAGCACCATGCTTGATATTAAGCTTGTTTCAAAAAACTATCGGTTGTTATCTTAAGCGATGTCTCAAAACTGTTATTCCCGGAAAACGTAAAAATCTATATTTTGGCTTTTCAGAGATTTGAATTGATCGATACAAATGCTTAACCCTGTTTGATTTGCGGCTCAGCCAAATAACACATTGGATTTAATTTCCGAAATTGCACCACTAAATATTTTATTGAATGGCTTATAATAGTTTTCGTCCGTCACAATCAGCAACTCCGGTAGTTTTAAATCTCATAATTATTAATGTAATTGTTTTTGTGGCTCAGTATTTACTGGATAATACCGGCGGGCAATCCGGTTGGCTCACTAACAAGCTGGCCTTATATTCTTATGACACGGGCTTGTTTAAGCCTTACCAATTGGTGACTCACATGTTTGCCCACGGCGGTTTTTTTCATATCCTTTTCAACATGTATGCGTTGTGGTTGTTTGGTGCAGTTTTAGAAAAAACCTGGGGGCCAAAACGCTTCCTTATTTTTTACCTCGTTTGCGGTCTCGCTGCCGGTTTAACCCAAATGTTTTTTGTTAGCCAGGGCGCGGCTATTGGAGCTTCGGGAGCCGTGATGGGTCTTCTTGCTGCTTTTGCTTACACTTTCCCAAACGTGGAATTTTTTATTCTGCCCATTCCTTTTCCAATAAAAGCGAAATATCTCGCCATGGTTTATGCAGCGATTGATATTTTCGGCGGCTT
Source organism: uncultured Chitinophagaceae bacterium (assembly GCA_963706775.1). GTDB lineage: Bacteria > Bacteroidota > Bacteroidia > Chitinophagales > Chitinophagaceae > Ginsengibacter. The sequence goes on along the minus strand of CAVPNF010000005.1, from coordinate 904,016 downwards.
TTCCGGCGGAGGCGATAACGTTGCCCACTTTGCTCACCTTGGCGGTTTGGCGATGGGTTTTATTCTTGCCATCATCTGGAACAAAAACAACCGGAGCATGAGGTATTAAATTTTGAAAAACAACACTTTTTTTCTGGCCTTATTTTGGTAATTTTACTTGGAAGATTTTAATAAAAAAATGGGAGAATCAGAACGATATATGGACCGGCGCCTGAAGAGAATGACCCTGGGCGATGATAATAATGCCCTGATGGCGCTCATCGCAATTAATGCAATGATTTTTATTTCTCTCGGATTGATACAGGTAATATATTACATGACTCAATCGTCCGAAACGGCTTTTCAATACCAGATTTTAAGATGGTTTATTTTACCGGCGAAGCTTTCGTCTCTCGCAGTGATGCCGTGGACAATATTGAGTTACATGTTCGTTCACACGGAAATCATCAACACGATTATCAATATGGTTTGGCTTTGGGCTTTCGGATCAATCTACCAGGATCTTTCAGGCAACAGGAAAATTATCCCTGTGTATTTGTATGGAGGATTAGCCGGCGCCATCGCGTTTATTGCCATTAATTATGCAGTGCCCCAATTGCGCGCGCAGGTAGAATATTCCTCTATTTTCGGTTCCAACGCATCAATCATCGCCATCGCAGTGGCCACCACAGCGCTTGCACCCGATTACCGGTTATTTAAAAACCTCAACGGCGGTATCCCGTTATGGATCCTGACTGTGGTGTATGTTATTATCGATTTTGCTGGCACAGGGGGACTAGGGCATCGTGTGTCACACCTGGCAGGCGGCCTCACCGGCTTCTTTTTTATTGTAAGCCTGCGCAGGGGCTACGATTGGAGCCTGTGGATGAATAATGTTTATTCATGGTTCATTAATCTTTTCAATCCGGACAGAAAAAAACTTCCCGCCCATACTTCTGTAAAAGAAAAAGTCTTTTATAATACGCATGGCCAAAAGCCCTTTGTAAAACGCCCCGTGATCACTCAACAAAGGATAGACGAAATCCTTGATAAGATCAATCAAAAAGGATATCCTCTTTTGTCTGAGGAAGAAAAGGATATTTTGAAAAAAGCCCGTGAAACTGATTTTTAATTTTTTATCTCAAAGCTTTATTTCATCTTTTAAACGGATTGCCGTAAATGGAAAAACCTTTTCTCCGCAGGTTTACAAAAAAAGTATTCATAATTGCAAATGTGCTCGTGGCATTATTGGCACTTGCCGGGGCGAATGTGAAATATTTTGACCCGGTGAAATGGTGGTTTTTGAGCGTGCTCACTATCGCGCTTCCTTATCTGCTTCTTTTACTGGTTCTATTTATGTTATTTTGGTTATTCTTAAAATCGGGCTGGTGCCTGATTTCCCTTGTCACAGTTGGCATCTCTTTTCATGCGGTTAAAAACATCGTTGCATTCAACTTACGGTCTCATTTTTCTTTAGAAAAAAAATCGGGAAATATCCGGGTAATGAGTTGGAATGTTGAGCAATTCAATATTCTCCACTACAAAGACCGGCCGGATGTGAAACAGCAAATGTTTGACCTGATTAACCAATACGATCCCGACATAGCTTGCTTCCAGGAAGTAGTAGCCGGCGAAAATAAAAAAGCAATCAACTATTTTCCGGCAATCCGCAATGCGCTTCATTTTAAAGACTATTTATATTCCTACCAGCTCAAAGATGACTTCGATCATAATCATCATTTCGGTATCACGGTTTTTTCAAAATACCCAATTTTGAGAAAACAAACGATCGTTAATAATCCGAATAACTATAATTCTACTTTTCAGTTCATCGATGTTTTAGTGGGAGAGGACACGTTAAGGATTTTTAATGTACACCTTCAATCCTTAAAATTTTCAAAAGAAAATTTGAATTATTTAGACAAAGGGAGTTTAAAAACAAATGCAACCTCAGAGTCCCGAAGTATCTTATCAAAAATAAAAACGGGGGTGATCAAACGGGCTTCGCAGGCATTTTTCATAAAAGATGAAATGAATCACAGCCCTTACCCGATCGTAGTTTGCGGCGATTTCAATGATGTGCCGGTTTCCTATGCCTATGAAACGATTGGCGCCGGATTGCAAAATGCTTTTGTGCAAAAAGGTTTCGGTATTTCGCGCACTTTCAGTACGCTGTCACCCACTTTAAGGATTGATAACATCTTCGCAGACCGCGACTTCAGAATCATTCAATACACGCGCGTGAAGAAATTGCTCAGCGATCATTTTCCTATTATAGCGGACCTCAGTTTTGAGCCGGTTCACTAAAAATTATTTAAAATAAATCGGTTTTGTGAAAGGTGAATATCTTTGAACGTATTTTGCGCCGACTATTTCAAGAATGAGTTTTAATTAATATTTATGCCGCTTAAAGTTTACAATTCCCTCACAAAGCAGAAAGAAGAGTTTATCCCAATAAATCCTCCTCATGTAGGAATGTATGTTTGCGGCCCAACAGTAAGCGGCGAAAGTCACCTGGGACATGCAAGGCCCTACATTACTTTTGATGTCGTTTACAGGTACCTGTTACATCTTGGCTATCATGTTCGTTACGTTCGCAATATCACTGATGCGGGGCATTTTGAAGAAGAAGGCCGCGAAGCCGTGGATAAAATATCTGACAAGGCGCTGCTGGAAAAACTGGAGCCGATGGAGCTCGTGCATAAATACACGAATCTTTTCCATTGGGCATTCCGAAAATTTAACACGCTGGATCCGAATATAGAACCAACCGCCACCGGCCACATTATTGAGCAGATCAATATGATCAAACAAATCATTGAGGCGGGCTATGGTTACGAAGTAAACGGATCGGTTTATTTTGATGTAAAAAAATATGCGTCGGAATATGAATACGGAGAATTGAGCGGCCGCGTGGTGGACGATCTTTTAGAAACCACGCGCGACCTGGAAGGGCAGGATGAAAAAAGAAATAAGGCAGATTTCGCTCTTTGGAAATCAGCTCCGCCGAAACATATTATGAGATGGAACAGTCCGTGGGGCGAGGGTTTTCCCGGTTGGCACATTGAATGCTCTGCCATGGCTACCAAATACCTCGGGCCACGTTTTGATATTCATGGTGGCGGCATGGACCTTTTGTTTCCACATCACGAAAGCGAAATAGCGCAAAGTACTATTTGCAATCATACGCCACCGGTGAAATACTGGATGCATAATAATATGATCACTGTGAATGGAAAAAAAATGGGCAAGAGCTATAACAACCAGATCACACTGACGCAAATGTTCAGCGGAAATCACCCGTTGCTTTCCCAGGCTTTTTCTCCCATGGTGATCCGGTTTTTTATTTTACAAACACATTATAGAAGCACGCTCGATTTTAGCAGTGAGGCGCTGATCGCCGCGGAAAAAGGATTAAAAAGATTATGGGAAGCTTATGAAGTGTTGAAGAAAATGAGCGTCGGCACTGAGTCATTGGCAAAAGATAAAGAACTTGATGAAAAAATTAATAAGCTCATTGAAGAACTTGATGAGTTTATCAACGATGATTTCAATACGGCCAAAGTGCTGGCAAATATTTTTGAAATTGTCCCGGTCATCAATTCTTTGAAAGACGGATTAATTTCTTTTGATGCCATCTCTTCTACCACGCTCAGCCGGATGAAAGAATCCTTCAATGTTTATCTTGAACAAATTTTAGGATTGCAGGACATCTCCGGCAATACAGAACAACTGACGGGCATTATGGAATTGCTCGTAGATATTCGTAAAGAAGCGAAATCAAAAAAGGATTTTTTCACCTCGGATAAAATCAGGAAAGACCTCGACGCGCTGGGAATTGAAATGAAAGATGAAAAGGACGGAAAAATTAGCTGGAGCAGAAAGTGATAAAGCATTATGCAAGCGTGGATCGTGAAAAGCTAAAATATAGATTTTAAGTTTTTTTATGCAGCACATCGCCCATTTATCGAAAGATAAAAAATTGAAGAAACTGCTTGATACGCAGCCGCCTTTTTTATTAAAGAAAAGAAATAAGGTCTACCTGAGGCTATGCTCTTCCATTTTGAGCCAGCAATTAAGCACAAGGGTTGCGCAGGTTTTGTATAAACGATTCCTGGATCTATATGGTGGCAAAGAACCTTCCCCACAACAAATTCTTGACACGCCTGCTGAAGTTTTTCGAAGCATTGGTTTTTCGAATGCAAAAGCTTCTTACGTCCATAATGTCTGCCGGTTTTTTATTGAACATAAAATTACTGATGCGGCCCTGCATAAAATGAGCAACGACGAGGTGATAGAGCTACTCACTCAAATAAAAGGTGTGGGAAAATGGACGGTTGAAATGATCCTGATGTTTACGCTTGCAAGGGAAGATGTTTTTGCTTTCGATGATCTTGGTTTGAAACAAGGATTGATCAGGCTCTACGATCTCAAAGAAACTGACAAAAAACTTTTGCAAAAGAAAATGGAGAAAATCACAATGAAATGGAGCCCTTACCGCACTTACGCGTGCAGGTATCTATGGAACTGGAAGGATGGGGATTAAATAAAATCTATTGTGAATGGCTTTATTGTTGAATGGTTAGCGGCTGGGCAAATTTTTTAAACTATTCTATCGGAACCTGATAAGTCAAAAAATAGATTTTCCTCTTTTCTACCCGATTGAAGTTATCTAAGATTACACTAGCGTGTTCAAAAAATAAGGATCGAATTTCTCGTAAATTTCTTTGTTGTCCCAACAACAATAAAACAATTTCAAATCACTTCTTTTTAATCATTGGATTGTTAAGTCCGTTGATCAGGTTGTCAACGACAATAAAACCCGGAAGTTTTGAAAAAAATTGCGTCAATGTTTTGCATCCATAAGTACGTACATCAAAGCTGGGATCGAGTTTGCGTAAATTAATTCCTAATGTGGAGATATACGCTTCATTGCTTTCATTGATGCTCATGTCGTAAGCCTTGTTAATAAGCTTGAGGCTCATCGAAGATTTTTCTTTTTGTTTTTTGGCGGCTTCTTTCTTTTCAGGAACCTCAACTTTCGGCTCCAGGTTTTCCACGTACGTAAAAATTTCGCACGATTTCACAAAAGCATTCGGCGTTTTTTGCTCACCAATGCCCATAACAAAAATGCCGGCTTCTCTGATTCTTTTTGCCAGTCCTGTGTAATCGCTGTCACTGGAAACAATGCAAAAACCGTCGACCAATTCGGCATGTAAAATGTCCATTGCATCGATGATCAATGCGCTGTCTGTCGAATTTTTTCCCGTTGTGTATGAAAATTTTTGAATCGGATTAAATGCCATTTCATTCAGAATACTTTTCCAATGATTCATGTGCTGCGTGGTCCAGTCGCCATAAACTCTCCTGATCGTCACTTTCCCATACTTTGAAGCCTCTTCCAATACAAGGTCCATCATTTTTGACTGGGCATTATCGCCATCGACCAGTAAAGCTATTTTTTGATTTTTGATATCCATACTTAATTTTTCTTAAAACGAAATTAGGATTAATCAGTTACAAACGAATTTTGTAAAAAATGACGGGAAGAATTTTAATTTTTCTTCCGGGAATTTTTGTTCAAAACGCATTGCGGAATTTGGTGGTCTGTTAGAGATTTTGCTAACTTTATGCATGGCAAGGAAAATGTTTACCCGTTCCACTTTTTACCTCTTGGCAATTGTCCTGGGAATCGGTTTGATACTGTTATCGATTTTTGTTTTGATACTCGCCATTCAACACAACGATCTTTTTAGAATATTTCTCCAGGTCATTCAACTTGTGTTATGGACGATCTTCACCATTATTTATTTCAGGCTTTATAAAAAAGGTACAGCTTCTCTTTAGCAAAGAGGAACGCATTTTGTTGACATCATGCGCCGTTCCGGGATGCGTTCCTCACAGCATTTTTTTCTACATTTTGAAGCGATTCGCATTGTCAGCTCTTGTCTATTTATTTTGTTTTCATTAATCTGAATCTTTTATCTTTGGCGACAAACATTTTTTATGAAGTTCATCGTTTCCTCTACACAATTATTAAAGCACCTTCAACAAATAAGTGGCGTAATCAATGCCAACACGGTTTTGCCAATACTGGAAGATTTTCTTTTTGAAATTGAAAAAAGCAAACTGACTATTGTTGCGACCGACCTGGAAACCGTGATGAAAATTCATATGGATATTGAGGCTAAAGACAGCGGCAGGGTTTGTATTCCGGCAAAAATATTATTGGACTCTCTTAAAAATATTTCTGAGCAGCCACTCACTTTTAATATTGATAAAAATTATGCGGTAGAAATTACCAGCGATAATGGAAAATATAAAGTGATGGGCGAAAATCCTGATAACTTTCCCAAAGAGCCGCTGGCAGATGAAGCCAATTCTTTTTCTATGCCTTCCTCGGCTCTGGTTACCGCTATCAATAAATGCCTGTTCGCGGTGAGCAACGATGATCTTCGGCCTGCGATGACCGGCGTTTTCTTTGAACTGACACCAAAAGGAATTACTTGCGTCGCGACAGATGCGCATCGCCTGGTTCGTTTTTCAAGACTCGATGTTTCCTGTCCGGAAACAACCACTTTTATCGTTCCTAAAAAGCCACTGAATCTATTAAAGAACGTGTTGCCCAATACTGATGAGCAGTTGAATATTTCATACAACAGCAATCATTTATTTGTAAAAATGGGACAAACAGAAATGGTTTGTCGCCTGATCGATGCAAGGTTCCCGGATTATAAAGTAGTTATTCCGATTGATAATCCATATAAGCTTACAGTCAATAAAGGTGATTTTCAAAACGCCTTGCGTCGCGTGAGTGTCTTCAGTAATAAAAGCACCAACCAGGTGGCGCTAACCATCACTGGCAGTGAGTTACAGCTTGCAGCCCAGGATGTAGATTTCAGTTTCGAAGGAAATGAGCGCATGAATTGCCAATATGATGGGGAAGATCTTCAGATTGCTTTTAATGCAAAATTTTTGATCGAAATGCTAAGTGCCGCAGAAACTGCTGAAGTGGTTATTGAATTAAGCACGCCTACAAAAGCGGGTATTATTAAGCCAACAGAGAAAAGAGAAGACGAAGAATTATTAATGTTGGTGATGCCACTGATGCTGAATAATTAAATTCAGAAAAGCCAAAAAGTAGATTTTCCAATTCCATTTCTGAGATATTATACGAAAAATCGGAATGTAAATTTCCGGCATTTATTCCATTATATTTTTCGTACTTTAGATAAGTTGTCTTTTAAACAAAAAGTTTGAAACAACTCGTCATTATGGACCTGGTAACAATCCGCACTTTTCAAAATTATTTTTCCGCACATATTTTATTAACCAAGCTTCGCTCGTCCGGAATTGAATGCTATTTGAAAGATGAATTTACAGTAACCGTGGATCCCTTTTTATCGAATGCGGTTGGGGGCATTAAGCTGGTAGTAAAAAAAGAATTCGAGTCCGAAGCCAATGAAATGCTTCGTCTCTTTGACCAGGAATATATGCAAAGCGTGGTATGCCCAAAATGTGGAAGCCATTCCATCTCGCTGGTTCCGAAACAAAGCACTTCCAACATGTTGACCGCAGTGCTGAGCTGGCTTTTTAGCAATTATGCTGTTTCCGCAGAAAATGTTTATCAGTGCGCCAATTGTAAATATGAAAGCGAAACCTTGCCTGAAAATTTTGCTGATGAAGCATTCCAACATGAAACCGATCATTTAAATTAAGACCTTTGGTTTATAAAAAAATTAAATGAAAACAATTGCGCTTATACCTGCCCGTTATGCTGCAACGCGCTTCCCGGGGAAACTAATGAAGATGCTCGGCGATAAAACCATTATAAGGCATACCTACGAAAACACACTGCGTACTTTATTATTTGATGAAGTTATTGTTGTCACTGACAGCGAAATTATTTTTGATGAAATTGTGAGTAATGGCGGCTACGCGGTGATGAGTAAAAATCAGCATGAAAGTGGAAGCGACCGGATCGCTGAAGCCGCCGCAGATATTGATGTTGACATTATTGTAAACGTTCAGGGCGATGAGCCGTTTGTAAAAAAAGAACTGCTGCAAAATTTGCTCAAAGCGTTTGACCACGATCTGAAACAAAAAGTTCAGGTGGCTTCCGTCATGCACGAAATATCCGATATCGATTCAATCGTGAATCCTAATCATGTAAAAGTAGTGGTTGATAAAGAGCAGAACGCCTTATTATTTTCGAGGAGTGTCATTCCTTTTCATAGAGATAAAAATGTCAGTCAGGCTTATTATAAGCACATCGGCATTTATGCCTTCAGAAAACAGGCGCTCATTGCTTTTACGCAATGGCCGCTGTCGCCGCTGGAAGCCGTAGAAAAGCTGGAACAGCTTCGCTATCTTGAAAATGGGATTAAAATAAAAATGGTTCTCACTAACGAAATTCCGGTATCAATTGATGCTCCCGAAGACCTGGAAAATGCACGAAAAATATTATAATTATTTTTAGCAGCATCCTTTATCTTTATTTATCTTTCCCTCTACGTTAACCTAATAAAACATTTACGCTAATGATATTGCTGTCAAGAAAAATCCTTTTGATCTTGTTTTGCTTCATTCTTATTTTATCCGCCTGCAACGAGAACGACAGGTTGGATATTGAACGCTCTGCCTCGGCCTTTGATATCAAACAAGGCGAAGCATCCGTAAAGCAAAGCAACAAAAACTTCATGAAAGCTTTTGAAACAAACGATTCTGCTGCGGTTGCCAATTGTTACACTACAGATGCTAAAGCTATGTTGGCTAACAGGACTTCGATTGAGGGAAAAGACAGCATCCGCCATTTTTACGCCGGCGCAATGAAAAATGGCGTACGTAATTTCGACCTGAAAACAATTAAGATTTGGGGCGATAGCAGCATCCTTGCGGAAGAAGGTCTTTACAAATATTCTGACAGCAATGGTAAACAACTTGATAAAGGGAAATACATTGTACTATGGAAACTGGAATCCGGCAATTGGAAAATGTATCGTGATATCTGGACAAGTGACCTACCACCGGCTGCCATGGTGCCTGAGAAGAAGTCTTCTTCTAAAAAGTAATTTTATAGATTTTAGCATTTTTTCTGAAGAGATTTTTCTTGTTTAATCACAAAGCTTTATAAACTTAATCGATCATGAAAAGCAAAAGGTTATTAAAGATGGTACGGCCTTTTGAGCTGATGGCAACAAAGAAGCTGCTGCTGGTAAATCCAACAATTGCTCCCTTTAGGAAAGAGCCGGAGAAAACACTTATTTCTGTGTTTGACTATAATAGTGCTGAGGTAAAATACGAAGAAATCATCGAAATAAAAGAATGCTATAAATTTCTTGACACCGGAAACGTAAGCTGGATCAACTTCGAAGGATTAAAAAAAGCGGACGTAGAAAATATCTGCAATCATTTTGGCATTCACCCTTTGATCCAGGAAGATATTTTAAGCAGTGGCCAACGGCCGAAAATGGATGACCTGAACCAGCTTCTTTTTTGCTTATTAAACATGCTTTATTTTAATGAAGAAACGAGCGCTGTAGAAAGTGAGCAGATCAGCATCGTCCTGGGCAAAAATTTTGTTTTGTGTTTCCAGGAAGATGCAACAAGAGACGTGTTTAATTCCATCAGAGAAAAAATAAAAGTAGCCGGCAGCAAATTGAGGCTAAGCGGTTCGGACTATCTCTTCTATTCCTTAATTGACATGATCGTCGATCATTATTTTGTGGTTATGGAAAAATTGGGAGAAAAAATTGAAGGCGTGGAAGAAGATATCACGCATCGTCCCGATACACGAACGCTTGCCAAAATAAATATGCTGCGCAAAGAAATGATTATTCTCAAAAGAAATATTTCTCCCGTTCGGGAATTGATCAATGGCATTTTGCGCAGCGAGAGCGAACTGGTAGAAGAGAGAACAGAAAAATACTTCAAGGACGTATATGATCATATTGTGCAGGCAAATGAACTGGCCGAAAATTACCGTGATATGATGATCAACCTGCAAGACCTGTATCTAAGCAATGTGAACTTAAAAATGAACGAAGTGATGAAGGTAATGGCCGTCGTTACCTGCCTTCTCGCGCCAGCCACAGTCATTGGTGGTATTTTTGGAATGAATTTTAATAGAATTCCCTGGCTGCATAATCCTTATGGGTTTTTTATCGCCGTAGGGCTCATGCTTATCATTCCGGTTTGGATGATTTGGATTTTCAAAAGAAGAGGTTGGTTTTAGAATAAATGTCAGAAGGTTTGACTTTCATCTTAAAGAAATACCAGTAAAAAAATTTCTGCCACTCTTAATTTTTGCTTTTAAAAATCGGCACGGTGCTGCAAGGTTCGCCATACATAATGCTCTTTGCGACCGGCCTCAGTTTTCTTGTGATTTCAACATAGGCAGTTTCAGGAATTGCGCGATCCCCGCAACCTTTTACGACCACTCTTTTTCCTTCAAATTCTTTAACGTCCGCTTTCCAGATATTTTTTAAAAACAAAGCATTGAAAAGTTCCTTTTCACTCCCAAAAACGATTTCCCGGGCAAACGGTTCCAGGTAGCTTACGGCAAGCATATAAGCCCACAAAGGAATAATAGCATCGGCGGTGCAGGTGATGGCAACATTTTTGTCTTTATAAATGCTCCAGTCAAGATTTTTTAACGCTTCGCGATAATCTTTTTCCTTTAAGATCAGCTCCATGAACAAATGGTCTTTCAGGTCAAAAAGCGCAATTTCTCCTTCCGGATAAAACGTTTCAAGATCAAGCGTGATGATCGCGCTCTGTGCTACTTTATTTATGATAAGATCGTCCATACTTGTTTTGTTCGTAAAGTTACAAAGATCATTTCACTCAAATTTCGTGGTAAACTATTTTATGATTTTAGAAATCATGTTCATTTGAATTATTCCTCCCTGAAAAGCCAAAATGTAGTTTTTATACTTTTTGTTTTTTTAAATATTGCTCTTTTTCACCCAAAAAATTCAAATAAAAAAGTCCCCAAATTTGAGGACTCTTTACTATTCTTTATGTTGAACTTAGAAAAATTTGCTTCTAAGATCTTTCACTTTGGTCATTTTCTTTAATGAATTAAAGGATTGCCCAATCGCGGATTGAAGATTCCTTGAAGATTCCTGCTGCTTTTGCTGACTCAATAATTCAGGTGCAACAGGCGCTTTTGCGGCGATGCTATTTACTTTAATCACAAAAACTCCGGTATTTCCAGCGATTGGTGGCGATACTTTTGTTTGGTAGTTTTTATCAAATGCTGCTCCGGCAACTTTTGGTTCATTACCAATGCCGTTGATGATCTGTGCATCAAAAGTCAGCGTAGAATCGTCGCCTGTATGTAACACCTGCACATTATAGGCAGTTGCTGCCGCTTCGAGTGTTGCCGGGTTATTTAATTTCTTTTTAATTTCTTCTGATTTCTTTTGATTCCTTATCAATGATTCAACCATTGGCCTTGCTGTTTGCGCGTCCGGAATTCCTTCTTTCACCCTGCGATCAAGTATTGCTACTACAAAATCATCTTTAACGGTGAACGGTTCGGATACCGCGCCTTGCTGCGCATCAAATGCCCACCGCACGATAGGGCGCGCATCCTGTAAACCTCCTAATTGGAAATCATTCTCCTTCACCAGGTTTGGAACGGTGATTTTATTCAGGCCGTTTTTGGCGATATAATCATTAAATGATTTTTCATCTTTTGCACTTCCTGAAAGTTTAATTGCCGCTGTATTTGCCGCGTTGATTGTTTCATCGCTTGGTGCAATTTCCCTCGCCATATAAGCGATTTTATAAGCTGGTTGGAAATCTTTCTTTTCGAGGATTTCTATATAGTGCCATCCAAATTGAGTCTTCACTACTTTCTTGGTTTCTCCCTTATCGTTCATCAGAAAATCTCCGAATTCTTTTGCAAAATTTTCTCCCTGGATGGTCATCAGGTCAAAGGTCATTACACCATTTTCTTTTTTAGCTGCCTGGTCGGTTGAGTATTTCGCGTCAAGAGCATTAAAGTCAGCGCCACCTTTTATAGCCACCGCAATACTATCTGCAAGCCTGTGCGCTGTGCTGTCTTCCATCAAAGGTTGTTGGGTCTGCGGATCCATGGTTCCTAATAATATGTGACGGCATTTTATACTGTCAGGCATAATCTTGGTCGATATCTTTTTTGCCAGCACATAATTTTTTGCATCTTCATAGGGACCAAAAACACCGCCGTCCGGTAAATCGGTGATCGCCGCGGCGTTGGGAACCTGTATTTGTGATTTTGGAGTATAGCCTTCGAAAAACGGTATCGATGAAGAATTCTTTCCCAGGAAAAATTTCGCATTGGAATCAGCGGCAAATTGCGGCTTAAGTTCTTCCAGCGTTTGTTTAATCCTGGCACTGTCGGCAGCATTTGCCGCTGCGCTGAACAATACATAAGAGATCATCATACCACCATCCTGGGTATATCTCGCTTTGTTTTTATCAACATAGCTTTTAATATCGCTATCGCTCACTTTCACTGCAGAGTCGCTGATAGTTGTATAAGGAACCGCTACATAAGATATATTGGCAAAATTAGATTTTGCTTCTTCCGTTTGCTTAGCGAGCCATTTAGGCTGATAAATACTTCCGGCAATCATGGAAGTATACTTTGTATATAAACTATTCAAACGCATCGGATCAATTACCTGCGAAATGATCGCGTTTCTCTGCTCTTCGTTTTTATTTTTTTTAGTTTGCGCCCACCATTGTTTCGCCTGCTCAATATCATATTGCCCTGTTTCTTTACTGGTAAAAGCTTGTTTTAATTGTTGAGGTGCATCTTCGCTAAACATCACGGAACTCATTTCCTTAGGGGTAAAAGCGATGCCCAATTTATCGAACTGATTTTCTACGATTTTCTCAGCTACCATTTGATCCCATACTGATTGGGATATCTGCTGGCGTTGCGCGCTTCCACTGTTGGGGTATTGTTGCTCTACCTCTTTTACTTTTTCATTAAACGTTTCGAGCTCTATCTTTTCTCCATTTACTACGCCAAGCGTTGAATTATCTGTACCTCCAAACAATTTTCGTGTTCCGCTCATGGAGTCCATTAATATAAAACCGATAAGGCTTATCGCAATAACTGCGATTATGATTACAGCACCTTTCTCACGAATAGTTTGAATGATTGACATAGTTATTAATCTCTTAATTTTGAAATGAGGCGGCAAAAATAGGGTAAAATATTATAGGAACAAACTGTGGATAACTTATATAAATAGCGATGGCAGCGTTTTTCGGTATTTTGAAATCTGGAAAAGATGCCCGGAAATTTTTGAGGAAATTTTTTATTCACAATGCAGTGTGTAAAATTTGATTTTGGTGTGGGTAAATGCGCTTTTCTAAAAATTATTGTCTGAATAAGAAAGAACAACTTTGGGGATTCCGGAAGACTTTTGATTTCGGTGGAAATAAACAACAACTTCCCCTGACCCAATTAACAAATTTTGAAAAAAAATGTTTCATTATTTTATCAACCCATCTTTTTACTAACCGGTGTTAGAAACGTCTGTTTAGCGTTGTCTACTATTAAAAGGGCTATGTTAAATAAATGTGGATAGATGTGGATAAGACGGATGTTTTAAATTTGCATCAAATAAAAAATGTGATCTATCCACAAATTCACATCCCTAATAGTAATAGGACTTTAAATAAATAATGTATTAATACTAAATACTATGGCAGATATCAACATTGAGAAGGCGCGAATCAATTTAGAAAAAAAAGGTTTCCTGGATTTGGATATTGATGTTAACTTGGACCTCTTCTCAGAAATAGAACGTTTAAAAAAAGAAAAAAATGCGATCATACTTGCACACTATTACCAGGAACCGGATATTCAGGACGTGGCAGATTTTATTGGCGACAGCCTGGGACTTGCGCAAAAGGCTCAGTCCACCAATGCCGATATCATCGTGTTTGCCGGTGTTCACTTCATGGCGGAAACCGCAAAAATTTTAAATCCAAATAAAAAAGTTTTGTTACCGGATTTGAAAGCCGGCTGCTCACTTGCCGATTCTGCGCCGGCGGATCTTTTTAAAAAATTTAAGGATCAATACCCGGATCATATCGTCATCACTTATATCAATTGTTCAGCGGGTATGAAAGCTTTAAGCGATATCATCTGCACTTCTTCCAATGCAGAAGCGATCATTAATAGTTTGCCAAAAGACCAAAAAATAATCTTCGCGCCTGATAAAAATTTAGGAGCTTATCTTATTAAAAAAACGGGAAGAGATATGGTGCTTTGGAATGGCGCATGTATCGTTCACGAGATATTTAGTCTTGAAAAAATTACTAAACTTAAAATACGTCATCCAAAAGCAAAAGTTATTGCTCATCCTGAATGCGAAGAACCGGTTTTAAGAGTTGCTGATTTTATTGGAAGCACAAGTTCATTATTGAAATATACGCTCGAAAATGAAGCCAACGAATTTATTGTAGCAACAGAATCCGGTATCATCCATCAGATGCAGATTCAATCTCCTTTTAAGACTTTCATTCCGGCGCCACCTGATAATATGTGTGCATGCAATGATTGTCCTTATATGAAGTTGAATACACTCGAAAAACTGTATCTGTGCATGGAATATGAAGAGCCTCAAATTATCATGGATGAACAATTAATGATTGCATCTAAAAAGCCGATTGAGCGTATGCTGGAAATAAGCCATCAATATGGGTTATAAAAAAAATGCTGCTCAGTTAAGAACAGCATTTTGAATACAAAATATCTATGAGTTATTTTAATTTACGGATTTTACGAGGGCCAAAAATGCAACAAGGTAGATCACTACGAAAAGGCCAAAACCGATCCATGCCCATTTAGCTCTGTTTTTCTTTACATCTTCTTCGCCTCCGATAACATAAGCCAGCAATACACCTATAAGTCCTAAAAGAAATCCTAAAGCAAATCCGCCAAGATGAAATCCCACTGAGTGATCTCCGCTTTCAATGGCTTTTACTAATTTTTTATTAGTAATGGTGCCATCTGCTGAAATGCTGTTCCTTAATTTTTTCTGACCAGCCTTGAACGTCATTTTTTCAAAGAAATTTAAATGCTTTCCACTTAATTTCTGGTAATCATTTACACTAATTATAGAAAGATCCTTTAGCGAAATCTTCATATTATTGGCCATAGGTAAATAAACTTCTGTTGCTTTTTTGGGATTGTAAGAAATTCCGATTGCGCCGAATGAAGTCGTGAAAACTGCAAACGCAGTAAAAAGAAAAATAATTTTTTTCATAATATTAGTTTGGTTTAATTGTCAAAATAAAGTCAAATAATTTATATTAACAATATTTTTTGAAAAATTTTAGTACATACTCAAAATCTTTCAAGACGATTTGAAAAAGAAATGCCCGTCTATTAAGACGGGCATTTTTCTCAAACAAGCTAAAATGTAGTTAAACGGCAATTCCTTCTGTTATTTTTGCTCTTATCTTTCCCTCTATTTCGTTTGCCAGATCGGGATTATCGATTAATAATTGTTTCACCGCTTCGCGGCCCTGGCCGAGTTTAGTAGTGTCATAGCTGAACCAGCTGCCGCTTTTTTGTACCACGTTCAGATCCACGCCCATATCAATGATTTCGCCCACTTTAGAAATTCCACCGCCGAAAATAATATCAAATTCTGCGATACGGAAAGGCGGCGCCATTTTATTTTTTACGACTTTCACTTTCACACGGTTTCCAATAGATTGATCGCCATCTTTTATTTGCGCCATTCTGCGGATATCTAATCTTACTGAGGCATAGAATTTTAAAGCGTTACCGCCGGTTGTTGTTTCAGGGCTTCCAAACATTACACCGATTTTATCGCGAAGCTGGTTGATGAAAATACAGCAGCAATTTGTTTTGCTAATAGTAGCGGTTAATTTCCTCATGGCCTGGCTCATCAACCGTGCCTGTAAGCCCATTTTACTATCTCCCATTTCTCCTTCTAATTCGCCCTTAGGAACCAGTGCAGCAACCGAATCTACCACTACAACATCCAATGCGCCTGAAAGAATTAACCGATCTGCAATTTCCAAACCCTGCTCACCATAATCGGGTTGGCTAATCAAAAGATTATCTACATCCACACCAAGCTTTCTTGCATAAGTGCTGTCAAATGCATGTTCAGCATCTATAATGGCGCACATGCCACCTTTTTTTTGAGCTTCTGCGATTACATGAATGGCGAGCGTTGTTTTACCGGAACTTTCCGGTCCATATATTTCAACGACCCTGCCTTTAGGCAGACCGCCGATTCCGAGCGCTACGTCCAGTCCGATTGAGCCTGTTGAAATGGTTTCATGTGGCTCCTGCGAGCGCTCGTTCATCATCATTACGCTTCCTTTCCCAAAATCTTTATCGATCTTATCGATAGTGAGTTTGAGCGCTTTCAGCTTTTCTGAATTTTTATCTGTTGCGGTATTTGCTGCCATAATTTTTTGATTAAAATAGGAATTATTAACTGTAAAGTTATTAGATGCGCAAATATAGAAATTATTACTTATCAACACTAATAAATTTAGTATAAAAGTGATAAGTAATTTAGTTATAGTTATCTTTTTCCAAAACAAAATATCCTATGTTTGTTCTTATTTTAAATTGATAAACATGAAAAAATTAATTTTATTAATAGCGATTTTTGCTTCCGGAAGGAGTATAGCTCAATTAACACCGGCGACGGCCGGAATTACTTATGGTGCAAAGATTAATGCTACGAATGCAATTTCTGTAGAAGATCTTGTTGTAACACTTAGCAACAGCGACGAATTTTCGGGGAAAATAAAAGGAAAGGTTGTTAGCGTTTGTCAAAAAAAGGGTTGTTGGATGAAACTTGCTAACACCAGGGGCGAAGAAATTATGATCAAATTTGAAGACTATGGATTTTTTGTGCCTGTGGATATCGATGGTAAGGAAATCGTGCTTAATGGCGTTGGAAAAAAATCTGTAACATCCGTTAGTAAGCTTCAGCATTATGCTAAAGATGCGGGCAAATCCGCCGAAGAAGTTTTAAAGATTACCGAGCCGAAATCGGAAATTATCTTTACGGCGTCGGGGGTTTTGGTATTATAATTCGAAAAAAAATTAAAGAAAAAGGGGAAATTGCTTTCCCCTTTGTAACCATAGTTTTTATCTTTTACATCTTAGCTTTAATGGCCTGAATAGCATCAAGGTGCTTTTGTAAGGTTGGCAATGTGTTCATAATAAATGTTTTGAAATCCGCATCACTTAGTTTATCTCCATTTTTCTTAAAGTCGGCAATATCCTTTTTGTGGTCATCTACCATCATTTTTACGTAGGCTTTATCAAAGTCTGCACCTGTTTTTTTGCTCAAATTGTCGATGTCTTTTTGCTGATCACTTGTGACTGTACTAGGCAAATCAATCATCTTTTTGGAAGCAAGGTCTTTTAACTGATCGTTTACTTTTGAGTGATCATCCACCATCATTTTGCCAAAATCTTTTATTGATTGTGTTGCCGAATTTTTCATGGCAACATTTCCCAGTTGCACTTCCATCATTCCACCGGTTGCCGCGTCTGTGGCAAATTTTTTCGTATCATTATCTACTGCAGTCGCCATATGGCTTGTAGTATCAGCCGAAGAAGACATCTTGCTGGTAGTATCACTGCTCATCATTTTCGCTGAATCGGTTGTAGTTGTTTCCGTATTTGAGGAACCACCGTTACACGCCGCGAAGACGACCGCTGCGCAGGCAATGATTACTAAATTTAACTTTTTCATAGTTGTGTTTTTTGATTTATGATGAATTAAGTACACAAATCATGGTCCAGCCTGTGTTTACTAGTGAATGAGTTTTATTCTTATATAAAAAGGTTCAAATTGTTGATAATTTTACCTAAATGTGAAACCAATTGCCCTAAAGGAATATAAATATGGCCATAGCCATTTCGAAAACCGCAGATGTAACTTAAAGTGTTTTTTCGTATTTGATCAAACGTTCGACCGCGTTTTGCAACGTAACTTCTTTTTTAGCGAAACAGAAGCGTAGCACTTTATTATCAGTTTTATTGTGGTAAAAGGCGGAGGCGGGGATGGCGGTAACACCGGCTTCCTGAGTGAGTTTTATCGCGCAGTCCAATTCGGGGGTGCTACTCAGATCAGCATAACTGTATAATTGGAAATAACTTCCATGTGAAGAGATCGGTCGAAATTTAGTTTGCTTCATTAGCAACGCGAAATAATCCCGTTTTTTTTGTAAGAAGGTGCCAACGGTTAAATATGCCTGTTTATCATCCAGAAATTCGGATAGTGCATACTGAACCGGCGTATGACATGAAAAGCAATTGAATTGATGAACCTTCAAAAATTCTTTCATAAATGCTGAGGGAGCTATGCAATAGCCCATTTTCCAGCCGGTGCAGTGATACACTTTCCCGAATGAAAAACATACAAAACTCCTGGCCAGCAACTCGGGGTGTTTTAAAATGCTTTCATGAGTTTTACCGTCAAAAATGATATGTTCGTAAACCTCATCGCTCAATATTAGGATGTTAGAATCCAATACAATTGATTTCAAATGTTCAATATCTTCCTTGCCGAGCACGCTTCCGGTTGGGTTATGTGGGGAATTGAGGATAATCATCCTGGTGCGCTCACTTATTTTTTCTCTCACCTGGTCCCAATCAATTTTATATTCAGGAAAAGTAAGCGGAATCAAAACGGGAACGGCGCCGTTTATAAGAATATTGGGAATGTAGCTGTCATAAGCCGGCTCAAAAACAATCACTTCATCTCCCGGATACAACACGGTTGTTAAGGCTGTGTAAATCGCGTAAGTGCCACCCGGCGTAATGCATATTTCGGTTCCCGGATCGATTTCACTTTGATAAAGAAAGGAAACTTTTTCCGCTATTTTTTCCCGTAAAGACAAGAGACCGTTTTTATGAGCGTATTGATTGTGTCCATCCCGCATCGCTTTATCTACAAGACTTATCAATTGGGGGCTCATGTCAAAATCAGGAAATCCCTGGCCGAGATTGATCGCACTGTGTTTGAGCGCCATTACGCTCATCGTTGTGAAGATGGTTTCGGTTGTTTGAGGTAATTTACTATTTATGGAAGGAATGTCCACGAAAGATTCCGTTTTTGAATGAATCAAACAAGATTTTTTTACAACAGAAAAAGCCCGAAAACTATAAAAAGGCTTATGAGGCTGTCTTAGAAAAAACTCTTATCATAATAGAAAGACTGTCACAATTCTTTTAAAGAAACTTATCGCCCTTGTTTCTTTTTATTTCAGCGAGGTATTCTTTGATATGTTGTTCGTTGTCTTTTTTACAAACTAAAAGAGCATCAGGCGTTTCAACGACAATGAAGTCGTCCAACCCCTGGAGCAGGATTAATTTTTCACCTGAAGAATGAATAACGTTTTTAGTACAGTCAAAGAGAATAACGTTATTGCCCGCGACGGCATTATCATGATAATCCTTTTCAAGATTTTCATAAGCGCTTCCCCAGGTTCCAAGATCGCTCCAGCCGAATGACGATGGAATCACATAAACATTGTCAGCTTTTTCAAGAATTCCGTAGTCAATGGAAATATTTGAGCACAAAGGATAGATTAGTTCGATCGCAGCCGCTTCCTTATCTGTATTCATCCCTTGTTTAGCACCATCAAATAGTTCATGCATTTCGGGAAGGTATTTTTCAAATGCGCTAATAATCGTCTTGGTTTGCCAGGCAAAGATTCCGGCGTTCCACAAAAAATCCCCGCTTGCGAGGAAGGTCTTTGCCAGCTCGAGATCGGGTTTTTCCGTGAAGGTTTTTACTTTAAAAATGTTATCACTCACTGAATGTTCCTCAAACTGAATGTACCCATAACCTGTATTTGGTTGAAAGGGCTTGATTCCAAGCGTTAGCATAGCGTTGTTTTTTTCCGTAAACTCAAGCGCTTCTATGCTGGACTTTATGAATGCCGTTTCGTCGAGAATCAAATGATCGGATGGCGCACAGATGAGGTTGCTTTGCGGATTCAACTGCTGAAGCTTATAGGAAATGTAAGCGACACACGGTGCGGTATTTTTCCGTGAAGGCTCACAAACAATATTTTCCGGATTTAGCTGCGGCAACTGTTTTGCCACGATATCCCTGTATTGAATCGAGGTAACGATGTAAATATTTTCTAAAGGAATAAATTGTGCATATCGGTCGCATGTCGACTGAATAAGGGTTTTACCCACATTTAAGATGTCAAGAAATTGTTTAGGGAAATCAAGTCTGCTTATGGGCCAAAACCTGCTTCCTATGCCGCCGGCCATTATCGCTACGTAGTTATTTTTATTCATGTGTGGTTTGATTATATAATTCCTTCGCGTACAAGATCGTGCAAATGTATGATTCCGGCGTATCGTTTGTTATCAAGTACAATTAGCTGCGTAATATTATTTTTACGCATCATGTCCAGGGCATTAACGGCAAGCTCAGAATGATCGATTGTTTTTGGGTTTATCGTCATGATATCTTTTGCTTTTACTCCGGCATGGTACAGGTCTTTTTCCAACATTCTACGAAGATCACCATCAGTAATAATACCTAATAAACGCTTGTCTTCATCTAACACAACGGTTACGCCTAAACGCTTTTTGGTAATTTCTATGATCACTTCTTTCAGCAGGCTTTCGGCAACAACCGCGGGCTTTTCATTGTGAACAGAAAGATCGCTGACACGCAGATATAATTTTTTGCCCAATGTGCCTCCGGGATGGAACCTTGCAAAATCGTCAGCGCTAAAACCTTTTAAATTCATCAGGCAAACCGTAAGCGCATCACCCATCACAATTTGAGCGGTAGTGCTGCTGGTTGGTGCCAGGTTGTTTGGACATGCTTCCTGAGAGACAGTGGTATTCAGTGTAATATCTGCGCATTTTGCCAGGTAACTTTCCATATTGCCGCAAATGGCAATCAGGGGATTTTTGAAGTTTTTTATTAAAGGAACGAGGACTTTGATTTCAGGGCTATCTCCGCTTTTGCTCAAAATCATCACCACATCATTTTGTTGCACCATGCCAATGTCGCCATGTATGGCGTCTGCAGCGTGTAAAAATAGAGAAGGTGTTCCTGTGCTGTTGAGGGAGGAGACAATTTTTTGAGCGATGATGGCACTTTTTCCTATACCACTAATTACCAGTCTTCCCTGACTTTCATGAATGAGTGATACGGCCTTTTCAAAATCTTCATTAATGAAGTTGATCAAGTTGGAAATTGAGAAAGCTTCTTGTTCGATGGTTTGTTTCGCTATGTTAATAACATCGGGCTCCATTCAAAAATTTATGCTATTAGTAAAGTTATTAAAATAAAAGAATTCAATGAAAACTGATCAAAAGAATGCAAACCTAGTTTAAAAGGACCGTCGAACAAGCGGGAAGAAAATGGGTCACTTACAAAAAAATTCGTAACTTAACCTGAATTAATTGTGATAAAGAAAGGTTATAAAATCCCAAAGAACTTGTTAAGAACCTTTTTCTATTGTATTTCCAGTAACTTTGAACACCTAAAAACCACCAGAGGAAGTAGAAAATTCAACCATGCCTACAAAAGTAAAAACCAATCCATCCTTAGAAAAAAAACCGGTAAGGAAAAAAGAAAAGCCATCTAACTCAGTCTCACTTGCTGCCCATCTTCAGAAAAATTTCGGTTTCAATTCGTTTAAAGAGCCACAAGAAGAAATTATTAATCACCTTTTATCAGGCAAGGATACATTTGTTATAATGCCAACCGGCGGAGGAAAAAGCTTATGCTATCAACTTCCCGCTATTATTAGTGAAGGTTGCGCCATTATCGTTTCGCCCTTGATAGCGTTAATGAAAAACCAGGTCGATCTGGTCCGTGCTTATAGCAGTATAGATAATATCGCCCATTTTTTAAATAGCACACTCAACAAAGGACAGCAAAAAGTAGTCAAAGAAGATCTTATGTCCGGACAGACAAAATTATTATATGTTGCTCCGGAAACCCTGACGAAAGAAGAAAATGTTGATTTTTTCAAGGGTCTGAAAATTTCGTTTTTCGCTGTCGATGAAGCGCATTGTATTAGTGAGTGGGGACATGATTTCAGGCCGGAATATAGGCGTTTGAGAGAAATTATGGATATGATTGATGAAAAAATTCCTGTTATTGCACTTACTGCTACCGCAACACCTAAAGTTCAGAGCGATATAGTAAAGAATCTGGGCCTCCGGGATCCCAAAATATTTATATCTTCCTTTAACCGCGCCAATCTTTATTACGAAGTAGTACCGAAGGTGAAAAAAGACCAGGCAGTTAAAAGCATAGTAAAGTTTATTTCTCAAAATAAAGGGAAGAGCGGAATTATTTATACATTAAACAGAAAGACGACGGAGGAACTCGCTCAGATGTTAATGGCCAACGGAATTAAAGCTGTTGCCTACCATGCGGGTCTTGATGCTAAACTTAGGGCTAAGAGACAGGATCAATTCCTTGGGGAAGACGTACAGGTGATTGTGGCGACAATTGCGTTTGGCATGGGGATAGATAAGCCCGATGTACGCTTTGTAATTCATTATAATATTCCTAAATCAATCGAGAACTATTACCAGGAAACCGGCCGCGCCGGCCGGGACGGACTTGAGGGAAAATGCCTTCTATATTATTCCCACAAAGATGTCGCCAAATTAGAGCATTTGATGCGTGATAAGTCGCTGAGCGAGAGGGAGATTGGCGCACAACTAATAAACGAAACCGTTGCCTATTCTGAAAGTGCCGTTTGTCGACGGAAGATCTTGCTGAATTATTTTGGTGAATCTTATATGGTAGATAATTGTGGAGGTAAATGTGACAACTGTAAAAGTCCAAAGGAGCTTATCGAAGCAAAAGCCCAGGCATTGATTGCTTTAAAGGCTATTAAAGCACTGGAGGAACGCTTTCCTATTACTTACATGATTCCGGTAATTATGGGCAGATTGAATCCTCAGATCAAAATGTACAGGCACGAGGAAAAACCTGTCTTTGGAACGGGAAAAGACAAGGACGAGCATTTTTGGAATTCTTTGATAAGGCAAATGCTTTTGGAAGGCTATATTCAAAAAGATATTGAAGATTATGGCGTGCTTAAACTCACGAAGAATGGCGAGACCTTTCTGAAAAAACCAACCTCTTTTAAAATAGCGCTTAATCACGTTTACGAGACAGATGGGGATGAAGATGAAGAAACTTCGGAATCAGGAGAAGAGGTAACTGCCGACGATAAGTTATTTTCATTGTTAAAAGATTTGCGTCAGCAGGAAGCCAAAAAGCGGAATCTTCCGCCATTTGTTATTTTCCTGGAGAATAGTTTGCTTGACATGGCTTTGCTCTATCCAACGACTTTAAAGGAATTAGAGAAATGCCAGGGAGTGAGTGTTGGAAAGGCATTTAAGTTCGGAAAACCATTTGTAAACCTTATTGAAAAATATGTAGCGGAAAATAATATTGAAAAGCCGGATGATTTTGTGATGAAAAGCGTGGTGAATAAAAACAGCAATAAAGTGTTCATTATTCAAAACGTGGATAAAAAGATGCCATTAGAAACGATAGCTAAGAATCGGACGCTCAAGCTGGAGGAACTTTTAGAGGAAATGGAAACGATTGTTGCGAGTGGCACCAAACTGGATCTTGATTATGCTATTGAAGATTTGGTAGAAGAATACGAGAGAGAGGAAATCATTGAATATTTTAAGGGATGCCAGACTTCGAGTCTTGATATTGCCCGTGAAGAGCTTTCTGACGGGAACTATACTTTTGAGCAACTCAAAATAATGCGGATCAAATTTCTTTGTGAATACGGGAATTAAAAAAAAAGTAAAAAAGGAATTTTTATTTCAAATGAATAATTCTATTTTTGCGGCCCGTCAATGGTGCGGTAGCTCAGTCGGTAGAGCAAAGGACTGAAAATCCTTGTGTCGGCGGTTCGATCCCGCCCCACACCACAAAACCCCTTAATTGGGGTTTCTTTTTTTAGGTTATCTCTGTGCCTGCCCGGAGGGGTTTTGCAAACAATTCTTTTTTATTATTGCATTTATAAATTTATTCCGGTTATATGAATATTCAAAGTATCCAAAAAAAGGAACCTTAAAAGATTTCCGAAAGATTTCATGTTTCAACTTTCCAAAGATGAGTGTGAAAGTTTGAGGTTGCAAATTGAAACCTCAAAAGGCAGAGGCGGCACAAGGTATTTGCCTTATGCCTTCACCGAGCAAGGTGTGGCCATGCTAAGCGGTGTATTAACAGTGACAAGGCAATAAATATGAATATTGCCATACTGCGGGCTTTTGTGGAAATAAGAAAAGTAATATACAGGCAAAATGATTTGAGGGAGCAAATGAAAGAGATAAAAGAACTATTAGGCGAGCATGATGCCCAATTGAGTCAAATTTATGATGCGAAAGACAAAGAATTGGATTTAAATAGCGCGGGACATCTGTAGCAGGAACAACGCTGCCAGAGGTAGCAATGCGTCCCATTTAAACAGACGTCCCAAATTTCGTTAAGTATTAAAATCCCCGGCGTAATAAATTAATGTTTTTACCTTCATCTTCCGAAATCATCCTGAACTCTTACGATGTCTTCTTCGTCGCTTGGTTGATCTTTGTCTGTGTGTTTCCAGATCTCAGAAAGAACGCCCCAATCTTCTAGCCCGATAAGGCGGTGCCGCTCGCCTTGTTTCAAGGTAATAATGTCGCCTTCGTTTTTTATTTGTAATGAGCCTTCCTGGTCTGAGTCGCTGGTGATGACGCCCACTTCCCCGAAGATTACTTTCCATAATTCTGCACGACGGTGATGGTACTGCCAGCTCAGGCGTTTTTCTTTTTCAACAACCAGTATTTTAGGACTTATTTTGCCCGTGCTCTGCTTATCAGAATCCGGTACATCTTTGAAAAAATAGTCGATAAACTTTTGCGACTGACCTTCATCTATGACGAAGAATCCGCCCCAGGGACGGGTATCATCAGAATTGATGATGCTAAAACCCGCTGCTTCCAAAGACTTGCGAATGGCCTCGAATACTTCTTTCTTGTTTGTAATGCCGGATAAATTTAGCTCCATATTTTATTAATATAACGGTTATGCATAAACGAAATTAACGACCCATATACACCATGAGGATCTGGACGTCGCTGGGATTCACTCCACTGATTCTGCTCGCCTGTCCAAGTGTCTGGGGTTTTATCTTTTTGAATTTTTGTCTCGCCTCATTTGATAAGGATGAGATATTCTCATAATTGAAACTGTCGGGGATAATTTGATTTTCAAGGGCGCTCATCTTTACGACCATTTCTTCTTCCTTTTGAAGATAGACCTCATACTTGATTTGAATTTCTGCTTGCTCCAACGCCTCTCTGGAAAAATGTCCAATTGCATTTTTTACTGCTGGTACAGACGCGATCATATCTGAAAGATCTATTCCCGGCCTTAATAATATTTGTGCCGCCCTCGATTTTTGGTTTGTTGGTGAGGAAGCGTTTCGCGTGAGAAAAGTCATTGATGTCGGCCGGTTCAAATTTAATTTGCTGTAGCAATTGTATTATCTCCGAGATCTCCATTTTCTTTTTGATCACCTTATCCATTCGTTCCTGCGAAGCCAGGCCAATCCGGTAGCTTCTTTCTGTTAATCGTAAATCCGCATTGTCCTGTCTCAATAAAGTCCGGTATTCCGCCCTGCTGGTAAACATGCGGTAAGGCTCATCCGTTCCTTTATTAATGAGGTCATCAACCAAAACGCCAATGTAGGCTTCATTCCTTTTTAATGTAAATGCTTCTTTTTTATTAACTGACTGATGAGCATTGATGCCAGCAATAAGTCCCTGACAGGCAGCTTCTTCGTATCCCGTGGTGCCGTTTATTTGTCCTGCAAAAAAGAGGTTATGAACCAGTTTTGTCTCCAGGCTGGATTTAAGCTGTGTAGGTGGAAAATAATCATATTCAATCGCATATCCTGGCCTGAACATCTTGCAGTTCTCAAAGCCGGGAACCTTTTTAAGGGCCCGTAACTGAACTTCCTCAGATAGAGAAGAAGAGAATCCGTTGACATATACTTCTATTGTGTCCCAGCCTTCGGGTTCAACAAATAACTGGTGGCGTTCCCGATCGGCAAACCGGTTGATCTTGTCCTCAATGCTGGGACAATATCTCGGTCCCGTGCCGTGTATTCTTCCCTGGAACATGGGACTTTCATGAAAACCTGTTTTGAGAATTTCATGCACTTCCTTATTAGTATAGGTGATCCAGCAACTTCGTTGCCTTTCTGGCTTTTTACTATCTAAGAAAGAGAATCCTATTATTTCATCGTCGCCTTTTTGTTCTTCCATTTTTGAATAGTCGAGAGACCTTCCATCGATTCTCGGGGGCGTGCCTGTTTTGAGGCGGTTACTTTCGAATCCCCATTCGACTAATTGTTCAGTAATGCCGACGGATGCTTTTTCAGCCATTCTCCCGCCTTTTGACTGGCGCTCGCCAATATGAATGATTCCATTTAAGAAGGTGCCATTAGTTAGCACAACAGATTTCGCTGAAATGTGATGTCCTAATGATGTTTTGACTCCTGTTATCGTCTGTTCTGATTTGGTGAGGCCTATGACTGAGTCCTGGTAAAAATCCAGATTCGGTGTGTTTTCAAGCATCAGGCGCCACTTTGTTGAAAACAATTGACGGTCGCTTTGAGATCTCGGGCTCCACATCGCAGGCCCTTTGCTCTTGTTGAGCATTCTGAACTGGATCATAGTTTCGTCCGTCACAATACCGGAATAACCCCCTAACGCATCTATTTCGCGAATAATTTGCCCCTTTGCAATTCCTCCCATTGCGGGATTGCAACTCATTTGAGCCATATTCTGCATATTCATCGTAATAAGTAACGTTTTGCTGCCCAGATTGGCCGCCGCGGCGGCGGCTTCACATCCTGCATGTCCTGCGCCAACCACTATTAGATCGTATTCTTGAAACATTTTGCAAAAATACCAAAAAGGAAATTTTTGATGATTAATTGTTTCAGGTCAGCTCATATGTTTGGATAGTTTGCATGTGTTCCACGTGGAACGCACGGGTCTCTTTTGGTCCAGATGTTTCACGTGGAACAGTCCAAACATTAATCGCACTTTCCTTTTCAGTTGGAATTTTTCTGTCTAATTGTCAAATATCTTATAAGCCCGACTTGAGCGCAGGAGAAATGGGCAATAAACTATGATGCGATTTGTTTGTTCAGACTTTAAATGTTGTATCACAATAGTTGATGTTTTCTTAAAGTTGCTGGGGCGTTCCACGTGGAACATTGCTGATTCGTTTTAATGAATGGTTCGTCTGGGGGTCAGTCTTCTGTTTGGGGCTTTCTTGGTTCGGGATTTTCTCTTAACCAAAGTGGCGGAAGTAAGATAAGAGCCTTGTGGCTACCTGGAAGTCTCTGCTGGCCGCCGAGCCTCACAAAGGGAAACGCGAAAATCTACAAAATGGCTTATGCAGCTGTATCTCTTCCTAGTAGCATAATTATGCATGGCCTTTCAGAAGCAGAGGTTATTCGTTTAAAGTTGCTTTTAGCGGCTTCAAGAGTTTCCAAGATCCATTTCTATATTAATATTGTATGGAATTCTGAATTTTACTTCCTCAATGGTAATCAGATTGTATGGTATCGCCAATAAACAGAGTTTTAGAATCTATTCATTTGCAATCTGTAGGAATCAATGCCCTCGATCTTAAATTGGATTTGCCCTATCCTGCCTTCGCTTCAAATCGCTGGAAAGTTTTCTCCGGAGTAGTGGCTGATATGCATATTTTGATTTTGTGAAAGTGTGCTGAGAGCATTTTATGATAGAATGTTGTTTGAATTGGGCCAAACGACAACTGGAATCACTCTTCTTAAAAAGAGATTTTTGCCAAATAGTAATCTTCAAGCGCGCGCATCTGGGCCTTAAGCTCCTTTGTGTGGTCGGAATGGCCACAGAGATGGAGTATCCCATGAATCATCACTCTGTGTAATTCATTCTCAAAACTTACATTCAGGTCCTCGGCGTTATCCAGGACCCTTTCCACACTAATATAAATTTCAGAAATGATAGGTAAATGCGTTTCTGACAAAGAAAACGTGATGATGTCAGTAAGTGTATCGTGATCTAGATACTTTTGGTTTAGCGTCAGGAGAAATGCATCGGAACAGAAAATGTAGGCGACATTTTTGAACTCGCACCCTTCTTCTTTAAAAATTGACGCAAGGAAGGCCTTAAGGGAGGATTTGCTTTTGAGAACGGGATTAACATCCTGATTGTTAAAAGAAATAGTAGCCATCGGTTTTTTCTAAAATCGAAATGAAATGTTGTGGATGAATGATATATTTACGCCGATGAATTTATCACAAGTAAAGCCCGGCACAAAGGTCAAAATTACGTCTTTTGAAAATCATGAAATTATTCTGAAGCTCATGGAGATGGGCTGTCTGCCGGAAGAAGAAATAACGGTTTGGAAAAAAGCGCCTTTGGGTGACCCAATTTATGTACTGGTTTCCGGATATTCGTTGAGTCTAAGGTTGGATGAAGCCGAACAGATAATCGTCGAATCTATTGTAACTGTTTAAAAATCAATATATTGGTGAAAATTGGTTTGTATTTTGGCTCTTTTAATCCGGTACATAACGGGCATTTAATTATAGCAATGCATCTTGCTAATAATACCTCGCTTCAGCAAATCTGGTTTGTTGTTTCTCCACAAAACCCGTTGAAACAAAGTAATTCTTTGATTAATGAACACCATCGTAAGCATTTAATTGACCTTGCTATTGATGGCGAAAAAAAACTGCGTTCTACCAACATAGAATTCAAGCTCCCCAAACCATCTTATACCATCGATACTTTAACTTACCTCGCGGAAAAATATCCGCAACATCAATTCTCAATTATTATGGGCAGCGATAGC
Organism: uncultured Chitinophagaceae bacterium; assembly: GCA_963706775.1. GTDB lineage: Bacteria > Bacteroidota > Bacteroidia > Chitinophagales > Chitinophagaceae > Ginsengibacter. The sequence goes on along the minus strand of CAVPNF010000005.1, from coordinate 875,097 downwards.
TTTTCCAATATAAAAAAATGGAAGAATTATGAATTGCTTTTAAAGAATTACGAAATATACATCTACAACCGGCCCGGGTTTAAAGTGAAAGCGGAAATGATAACCGAGAATATTAAAGTTCTTGATGCGCCGTTATTACAAATTTCGAGTACGCATATCCGTGAGATGATTCATCAACAAAAATCGATTCGCTTTCTGGTGCCGGATATTGTGAAGGCAGAAATTGAAGCCCATCAATATTACCATTAAACAATAAGTAGAATCAACCTTTTAAACATCCTGCCTAATCAATTCTTTCATTATCTTGAAAAAAATTTCATCATGCTGAAACAACTGACTGCTGTTTTATTTTTGTCAATAATAATACTTCCTAATACAATGATGGCTCAAAAAATTAAATGGCCGGTTATCCAGCCGCCAGTTGCAGAAAAGATTCCGCACGTTCGCGATATTCACGGCGATAAGGTAACTGATAATTATTATTGGATGATTGATTTTTTTAAAAAAGGGCCTGATAGCGATAAAGTAGTCGCCTACCTGGAAGAAGAAAATAGTTATCTCGATCAATCCATGAGGGCGACGGATAAGCTGCAGGAAAATCTTTTTACAGAAATGAAAAACAGAATAAAAGAAAAGGATGAGAGCGTACCTGTTTTTAAAAATGGCTATTATTATTATACCCGTACGGAAGAAGGAAAACAGTATTATAAATATTGCCGGAAAAAGAATAACCTGGAAGCGAAAGAAGAAGTGTTGCTTGATGTAGATGCCTTAGCCGAAGGTCATGCTTATTTTGCGATCAGTGGAATGCAGGTGAGTCAGGATAATAAATTGTTGGCATTCGGCGTGGATACGGTTTCCCGCAGGCAATATGTGATTCATATCAAGGATTTAAATACAGGAGAATTAATGCCTGATGCGATCGTTTCCACTAATGGAAATCTCGCATGGGCCAACGACAATAAAACAATCTTCTATACTTATAATAATCCTGAAACACTTTTATCAGAAAAAATAAAGCGCCATGTTTTATCCACCGATCCTAAAACTGATGTGATTGTTTATGATGAAAAAGATAATACCAATTATATCGGGGTGGAAAGATCAAAAAATGACAAGTATTTGTTTGTCTCGTCGACAGGTACGCTTTCCTCTAAAATACTTTTTATTGATGCGGATAAGCCTGAATCAGCATTTGAGGATTTTCAACCGCGAGTACCTGATATGCTTTATGATGTGTATCCTTTGGATAATAAATTTTTAATTCTCACCAACTGGAATGCAAAAAATTTCAGGTTGATGGAATGTCCATTAAATAAGACTGGCAGAGAAAATTGGCAAGAAGTGATTCCTGTAAGAGAGGATGTATTGATTGCAGGAATTGATGAATTTAAAAATTTCCTGGTGATAAAGGAAAGAAAGAATGGTCTTGTGCAAATGCGAATCAATGATCTTGTTGATGGTAAAGAACATTATCTTGATTTTGGAGAACCGGCTTACACCGCGAGTTCCGGCGGAAATCCCGATTATACCACGAAGACATTCCGATACAATTATAGTTCGCTCAAAACACCGTCGTCGGTTTATGAATATGATCCTGTGCAAAAAACCAAAAAGCTTTTGAAACAACAGGAAGTGCTTGGCGGATATAATCCCGATAATTATGTAACGGAGCGGCTTTATGCCAGCGCAACCGATGGAAGCAAGATTCCTGTTTCGCTCGTTTACAAAAAAGGGCTGATTAAAAACGGCAAGACACCTCTTTTGCTTTATGCTTACGGCTCTTATGGAATCAGCATGGACGCGTCTTTCGCGAGTTCGCGATTGAGCTTACTGGACAGGGGATTTGTTTATGCGATTGCGCACATCCGGGGCGGCCAGGAAATGGGACGTCAATGGTATGAGGATGGAAAAATGATGAAGAAGAAAAATACATTTACTGATTTTATTGATGTGGGTAAATTTTTAATAAAAGAAAAATATACCAGCAAAAGCCATTTGTATGCACAGGGCGGAAGCGCCGGAGGATTGTTAATGGGCGCGATAGTGAACATGGCGCCCGATCTCTGGAATGGAATTATTGCACAGGTTCCCTTTGTGGATGTGGTCAACACGATGCTTGACGAAAGCATTCCGCTAACGACGAATGAGTTTGATCAATGGGGAAATCCAAAAGAGAAAGACGCTTATTTCTACATGAAAAGTTATTCTCCCTATGAAAATGTGGAGAAGAAAGGTTACCCAAATATTCTTGTAACAACAGGCCTTCATGATAGCCAGGTTCAATATTTTGAGCCTGCAAAATGGGTGGCAAAATTGAGGGCGATGAAAACGGATAAGAATATTTTATTGCTGCACACCAACATGAAATTCGGTCATGGGGGAGCTTCAGGACGTTTCGATTATTTGAAGGATGTTGCACTTAATTATGCTTTTCTCTTTGCGCTGGAAGGAATCAGGAATTAATATTTACGGCTATTACTGAGAGATTAATTAATTAATGTGATAAGCCAAAATATAGTTTTTCAAATTTTAAATTTCTGGAAGACTAGTCTGTTTTTTATTTCGATCAGCTATTCGTATGAGATTCTTTCATCCATTTATCTAAAGCAAGGTAAACTCCGTTTGTCCAGCCAAAGCCGTCCTGGGCTGGATATTCACCACCGCCGGCTTCGAGGTTTGTGGAAACAACATTGTATTTCTCCATCATTTTACCAGTATCATTAAATACTTTTTGATTGATGCTGAGCCAACGTTGGGTAATATCTTTTGCAAGACTTGTAAAGCCATATTTTACCAATCCCTGGATAGCGATCCATTGCAAAGGCGCCCAGCCATTCGGCGCGTCCCATTGCTGACCGGTAGTTTCCGTTGTAGTGATCAGACCTCCGGCAGAAAGAAATTTTTCTTTTAAATGAAGCGAAACACGACCCGCTTGTTCTTTCGAGGCAGTTCCAAAATATAAAGGAAAAGCTGCGGCAAGAGTCCACGAATTAGTTTGTGCTCCATTTACATAATCATAATCAAAATAGAAACCTTCCTGTTCATTCCAGCAAAACTGATCGATCGCCTTTTTTCGTGTGTTCATTAATGTTATATACTTTTCCGAAGTGTTCTTATCACCCGATAATTGATAGGCTTCCGCAATTGTTTTTTCGAGGTTGAATAAAAGGCAATTGAGATCAACGGGGATAATACCCGCAGCGCGAATGCTGGAAAAATCATTTTTATTTCTAAACCATCGAGAAGAATAATCCCAACCGGATTCCGCGCCGGCGCGCAAATGACGGTAAATGGACTTTTTATTTTCAACAGAGTTTGCCAACTGCGAATCTTCTTTAAAAGCTTCGGCACGAGGCGTATTATTTTCATCCCAATAATGATTTAAAGTCACACCGCCATTTAAAATGGCCACATGATGGGAAGACAATTTTTTTTCATCCGCCTCCTCTTTTCCGCGCATCCAGAAATTATATTCTTTTTCAAGCTGTGGCAAATAATGGACCAACACACTTTTACCTTTTTCCTCGCTTAAAAGATTTACCATACAGGCAAAAAATGGCGGCTGAGATCTTCCAAGATAATAAGTGCGATTTCCGTTGGGGATAAATCCGATTGAATTAATCAGAAATGAAAAATTATCTATCATATTTTGGATAAGATCCAATCGTCCAGATACCTGTAGCCCAAGCATGGTGAAATAACTATCCCAATAATAAATTTCTCTAAATCTTCCGCCCGGAACCACGTAGGGATACGGAAGGCTGATAAGCGAATTTGTAGATTTTTCAGGTTTTCTCGTGAGGGTGTCCCAAAGCGTATTCAGGTGTTCTAAAATGGGTTTGCCCTTATCGCTATGAAAATCAGCATTCGGCATTTCTGGTAATTCGAAATACTGATGTACGAATTCTTTAAGATTAAAATCTGCCTGGTTTTTTTTTTCGTTATAACGGTCACGGATAGACGAAATGTTTAATTTCGGCGTACAATCGACAAATGTTTTATTATCGGGAAAAATATTTTCCATTTGTGCTCTTTCAAAAAGTTCTCCTAAATCCGGAATCTGTATTTCCATAATATTTTTTTAAGTCAGTTTAATCGCTGTTGACAACGCCTTGCGATCCTATTCCATCCGATATCGTTGATCTCTTTTGTAACCGGTTAAAAAAGATCAGGCTGATAACGAGAATCGCGATAGGAATTAACGAGAAATAAAAAGCGGTCTGTCCGCCGTAAGCTTCGAAGATGTGGCCGGTGATGATTGATCCTGTTGTGCCACCAATTGCGGAAAAAATAACGATCAGGCCACTCATTGCTGCATGTTGCCTCAGCGGCAATGAACTTAAAATTACCGAATTGATCGCGGGATAAATGGGTGCCAGCAACAATCCTATCAAAGGGAACATGTATGCAACAAAGGGCGCATCGAGCCAGTTATTAATGGAGCCAACATGAATTTCAGATGCCAAAGGAATAACTAGCAAAACGAGGATAGCCGCTATGACCAGGCAACCAATCACTACTTTTAACCAATGAATTTTTCTTAAAACAATACCTGCAATAAACCGCCCCAGCGCTGTAGAAGCCGCGAGAATGCTGGCCATTTGAATGCTTAACGTTGTTGACAAATGTAAAACCTGGCTGTTAAAGGTCGGTAGCCAACTCATGATGCTTTGTTCTATCAACACATAAAAAAAAGCACTCACAATAAAAATCAATACCAGAGGTCGAATTGCGAGTTTAACCATATCTGCGAAATCTGCCATAAACGATTTCACCTCCACTTCTTTCACCGATGATTCATCCAGTGGGGCGCTGGCTAATAAAATAAAGGCGACTACTGAAATGCCTGCTAAAAGATAATAAACATTAAGCCAGGAAGTGGAAGCGGGATTCGTGTTATCAACGAAAGCACTGAAAATAAAATAACCTGTGAGGATGCCGATCATAAAAAAGGACTCGATAAAATTCATGAAGCTGGCGTGGTCTTTTTTGTTGGAAGTCACGAGACCAATAGTTGCGTACACCGACACCTTTATTAACGCAAAGCTTGCACCGGTAACCGCGAAGAGCAATTTAGTCATCGCAAAACCTCCGACGAATGGCATTAATAAGCAAGCGATCGTTACAAAAGCGAGCGCTAATAACATTGAGCGTTTATACCCGATGCGCGTGATGTAAGAAGCCACAAGAAAAGAAGCGATCGCAATACTCAAATCTTTGAAGGCTTCTAAAATGCTTGCCGAGGATTGTGTGATTCCATAATTATTTTGGACTTGTAAAATAACCGTGCCCACACTGTTAAGCAGGATGGCAAAAACAAAATAATTTAAAAAGAGCGAAGTTTTTATTTGCCAGTTCTTCATGCAGTCTGTTTAGAATGAATAATATCCCAATTTACAATTATATTCATTTAGATAAATGTAAATCAGAAGGCACACACGGGAATGATGAGCGCCTCGTTTGACTCAGCATATTGAATTCAATTTTTTTTCTTGAAAAGCTTTCTTTTAAAGAGTAGGTATCCTGCGGGTTTTATTTAATTAAAAGATTTGACTAAATTGTCCATTAAAACCAAAGCCAAATTATGAAGCGCAGAAATTTTATGCAACAAGGTCTTTTAGCGACAGCCTCGCTCTTCACTGCAGGAGCCGCCACAGCAGCAATCAACCAGGCAAACAATGATATGTCGTCTGCGGCTGATAAGCCATTTAATTTAAATTATGCTTTCCACGATGGCATGTTTAAAAATAATGGTGGCGATAATTTTATCGACCAGATTAAATATGCTTATGACAGAGGTTTTCGCTCGATTGAAGATAATGGAATGACGGGCCGGCCTGTTGCGGAGCAGCAAAAGATAGGAGATACGCTGGCGAAGCTTGGGATGAATATGGGCGTGTTTGTCCTTGATAAAGGCGGCAACGGCGCTAATACACTCGCCGCAGGAAAAAAAGAATTCATTGATATTTTTCTCAAAGGATGCCAGCAGGCTGTAGAAGTTTCTAAAAGGATCAACGGTAAATTGACAACGGTTGTTCCCGGAGATTTTTCGAGGCGATTACCGATTGGCATTCAAACAGGGAATGTGATAGAAGCTTTGAGAAGAGGAGCAGAAATTCTTGAGCCTCATAAAATAGTTATGGTTCTTGAGCCGCTGAGCGACACGCCGGATCTGTTCCTTCGTACTTCTGATCAGACCTACGAAATATGTAAAGCGGTAAATAGTCCTTCATGCAAGATCCTGTTTGACATCTACCACATGCAAAGAAATGAAGGCAACCTGATCAATAACCTCGATATCGCTTATGATGAAATTGCTTATTTTCAAATAGGAGACAATCCTGGCAGAAATGAACCGACGACCGGAGAAGTAAATTATAAAAACATTTTTAAACACTTATATAATAAAGGCTATAAAGGAATTTTAGGAATGGAGCATGGGAACTCTTTGCCTGGCAAAGACGGAGAGCTTGCATTGATAAAGGCTTATCGCGATTCAGATAATTTTATCTAACGGAGCTTCTTATGCAAAGTCGCAAGCAAAAATTATTTTAAAAATCTACATTTTGACTTATCACGATTGATCTCTAATATATTCAGGCTTAAATTCATAGGTCTCTTAATTCTTTTTGTGCCGGCGCCACATCTATTTGCCCAGCAAAAATTTGTTTTTGAAGAGCCAAAAATGGGGTCGCCTTTTACAATTTCTATCTTTGCAAAAGATTCTTTGCAGGCTGCAGCGGCGGCTAACGTTGCCTTCCGGTGCGCAGATTCACTCAACGCAATCCTCAGCGATTATATCGATAGCAGCGAATTAAACCGGCTGAACGCCACCAGCGGTCAGGGCCGCTATGTTCCCGTGTCCGCTGCATTATTCGATATTTTGCAATACTCTTTGGAAGCGGCGAGGAAAAGCGGAGGAAGCTATGATATCAGTATGGGGCCCGTGGTAAAGCTTTGGCGAAAGGCGCGCAAAGAAGAAAAATTACCTGACCCGGATTCTCTAAAAAGGGCATTACAAAAAGTGGGGTTTCGTTATATTCATCTAAATACTGCTGAACGATCTGTCTGGCTTGAGAAAACAGGCATGCACCTGGATCTTGGAGGTTTGGGAAAAGGCTATGTGGCGCAGGCTGCGTTTAATACCATTCAGGCGGCAGGCTTTAATTGTGTGATGGTGAATGCTGGCGGAAAAATTGTTTTGGGAGATCCGCCACCTGGCCGGGATGGCTGGCGCATAGGAATTACTATTCCGGAAGAACGGGAAAAAATAATGCCCCGATTATTATTATTAAAAAACACTTCCGTAGCTACATCGGGAGATGTATATCAGCACCTGGATATTGATGGAAAAAGATATTCTCATATCATTGATCCTAAAACCGGTTTGGGTATTACCTGGCAAAGAAACGTAACGGTGATCGTAAAGGACGGAACCCTCTCCGATTGGCTCGCTACCGCGTGTAGTGTGCTTTCTGAAAAGAAAGCCTTCCGGTTGGCCCGGCGTGTTGGCGCGGCGCTACTTATAACTGAAATTGTAAATGACAGGCTCGTAGAAAAAAGTACTGCTGATTTTAAAAGTCATTTTGAAAATTAAAATCGTCGTGTCTTTGCAATAATTATTATCTTCATTAGCAAAACGTTTGTTTTATTATGTTGGCAAAACCATTTGCGCTTTCTCTTTTTGTGTTTATAAACAGCGCCGCGTTGATGGCGCAAAACAATTCCGATACATCTTTTAAAACGTATGATCAAAAAATTCCCGGGACTTCAGTCGCTTTTAAAATGGTGCCTGTCCCCGCGGGGTCGTTTTTGATGGGCAGCACTTCAAAGGAAAAAGGCCGCCAGGCAGATGAGGGCCCGGCAATTGAAGTAAAAATAAGCGCTTTCTGGATGGAAGAGCATGAAGTGACCTATGATGAATATGTCCTCTTACTTGATGAGGCGAGAGATCCGGGTCCTTTGCCGGACGGTGTTACAAGGCCGAGCCCTCCTTATGTGGATTTTACCCTCGGCATGGGAAAAACCGGTGGATTTCCAGCCAACAGCATGACGCAATATGGCGCATTAATGTATTGTAAATGGCTCTACAATAAAACCGGAATATTTTACAGGCTACCAACCGAAGCCGAATGGGAATATGCCTGCCGCGCAGGATCGAAGACGGCGTATCCATTTGGAAATGATGAAAAGCAGCTCAGTGATTATGCATGGTATGCGGAAAACAGCGACAATAAATACCACCGGGTGATGACGCGCAAACCCAATGCACTGGGGCTCTATGATATGACAGGCAATGTAGCTGAATGGACGCTTGACCAATACAATGAAAAATATTTTGATGAAATAAAACCGGGAGCCACTGATCCTGTATTGGAACCAACCTCTACTTATCCGATTACTTTAAAAGGAGGTCATTTTCGTGATGATGCAGTTAATTTAAGAAGCGCAGCACGACTTCCTTCTAATAGAAAATGGAACGCCCGCGATCCACAAATTCCAAAAAGTAAATGGTGGATTGCCGATGCGCCATTTGTTGGATTCAGAATTGTACGGCCCGTTAAACAGCCTTCGAAGGCGGAAATAGAAAAATTTTTCGAGAAATTCTTAAGCTTATAATCAATATTTATACATTCCAAAAACACGTTTTATGAATCCAGAAAATTTAAAAAATTATCACCAGAGCAGAAGATCGTTTGTAAAAAATTCTACATTGCTGGCAGGCGGTATGCTGGCGGCGCCGCTTCTTTCAAAAGCCAACTTTTTTTCCGGCTCTGAAGGTGTCATCAAAATTGCGCTGATTGGCTGTGGAGGCCGCGGAACGGGAGCTACCGTACAGGCATTGAGCACAAAACAAAATGTGCAATTGGTTGCCATGGCGGATGCATTTAAAGACCGGCTGGATGGAAGTTTGAAATCAATCATGGAAGAAATGAGCGATAAAAAAGGACGTGTGATGGTGAAGGAGGAAAATAAATTTGTTGGGTTTGATGCTTATAAAAATGCGATGGCACTGGCAGATGTTGTGATCCTGGCCACGCCTCCCGGCTTCCGGCCAATTCATTTTGAAGAAGCAGTAAAGCAGGGTAAGCAAATTTTTATGGAAAAACCTGTTGCCACTGATCCAGCAGGAATTCAAAGAGTGTTGGCAGCGGCACAAATAGCAAAAGCAAAAAAATTAAATGTGGTGGTCGGTTTGCAGCGCCGGTATCAGACGTCCTACAGGGAATTGATCAAACGCGTTCAGGATGGGGCTATTGGTGAGATCGTTGCGGCCCAGGCGTGGTGGGACAATGACGGCGTTTGGATGCATCCGCGCAAACCCGAATGGACAGAAATGGAATATCAAATGCGCAATTGGTATTATTTCAACTGGCTATGCGGAGATCATATCACGGAGCAGCACATTCATAATCTTGATGTGATTAACTGGGCGTTAGATGCTTATCCCGTAAAAGCGCAAGGCATGGGCGGACGCGAAGTGCGCAAAGGAAAAGATTATGGCGAAATATTCGACCATCATTATGTAGAATTTCATTATGGTGATGGAGCAATTTTGAACAGCCAATGTCGTCACATAAAAGGAACTATGAGTAAAGTAGATGAACTCTTAATCGGCACAAAAGGAAAAGTATTTTGTGATGAGGCCCGCATTACAGACAACAAAGGAAAAACTATTTATCAGTTTGATAAAAAAACTGAAAATCAGCCCTACCAGGCAGAGCATGATGAATTATTTGCAGCGGTAGCTAAAGGCGAATTTAAATTCCAGGATGCAGAGCGCGCTGCTAAAAGTACTATGACCTCAATTCTTGGGCGCATGGCTACTTATTCCGGGCAGGTAATCGATTGGGACAAAGCCATTAATTCCGGCATCAACATCATGCCTCAGAAATACGCTTTTGACGCAACACCACCAATATTGCCTGATGCTAATGGACTTTATCCCGTGGCGATCCCCGGGGTTACAAAATACGTTTAGTAATCTTTTTATCGATATTCAACCGGCATCATTTGGTGCCGGTTTTTTTTATTTTATAGAAAAAACATTTTGAGTTTTTCTAAAATTAATGACGAAAGAAATAAGCGTTCGGCGAGATAAGCGAAAAAGTAGATTTCTACATTTTGGCTTATAAGGAGCCCTTTTTATGGATTGAATGTCCGCCAGCTATGCCAGAATTCCTGGGAAGCCGGAAGCCTTTTCAGCGCTGCCAATCCAGCATAAGATTTTCCATCTATTCGGTAAATATTATTACCCACGAAAAGGCTATCATTTCTGAAATCAACTGCCGAATTTTGTGAAGGAGTTTCAAACGCAAAAAAGCTTTTATCATCATTCGCAAGAATTAATGCGATGGAAGTCTCGTCAATTTTATCGCGGATAATTCTTTCTTTTTTTAATTCGTTCCAATCATAAGCTTTCGAACTGTTGCCGGCTTTTACGCCGATCACCCATGATTTATCTTTCCAGGAAAGACTGTCTGTCCCGGTAAGTTTGCTTTTGCTTTTACCATCTTCATATTTTAAGGTACTATCGTATGAAGAAGCAAAAGACGGATCTGCCTGCATCACCAGCGAATTGGGATACAATCTCAACCATTCGCCCAGCGAAGTTTGGGAGCTTGATACTTCCGGTAATTTTTGGCCCTTTAATTTCCCGGTAATGGCCTCGCCTGTTGCCTGTCGCCACCAGCTTTTGGTGGTAGCGTCTTCCAACATAGCGTTGAAATGGTCCATTCCAACCAATCTGAACGTTTCTGTTTTTCCGTTTACCACCGGTTCAAAAACCCTTCCTGTTCTGCAAACAGTGCAATAAGTAACGATCACAGGCTCGCCACCGATCGTGTCTGAAACCTGGTGATGATATCCTAAAAACTGGATCGGATAGGCTTTGGCAATTCCATTGTGTTCCACACCAATTATTAACCGTTGAGCGCCCACTTTATTTTCACTGCCATTCACCATTAGTAAATTTTTTGTTTTATTGAACATGTGGTCCGCAGCCATTTTAAAATTTAAAACATAAACTCCGGCGGCAGCAATAATGATTGACACTAACGGTATCCATAAACGCTTTTTCGAAGATTTGAGGAACCCATACAAAATCATCACGGAAAACAATGTTCTGAACAACCATCGCCAGCGGAATAAAAAATAGGCAACGTCAACGCTGTTCATGCGCTGGCTGCCGGGCATCGGCATAATGAAATAAACATTTAATATCTCGAATAAAACCAGTGCGCCTAATCCGGTATAAAATATTTTTTTCATAAAGCTTATCTTTTAAATTGGAGGGATTTTTTAGAATTATAGAGGACTCTTCCTGTAGAAACAGGAAGAGGTTCTATAATCGTTTTTATGAGAAGAGTTTATGTTCATTTTATAAGCAACAATTATTTATACAGATCCAGGTTCGCATAGCCTTCTTCAGCCCTCATTTTAGCACGTTCCACATATAATTCCCTGTCCTCCGGAGCCCAGGTATTGAGGCCGTCAACATAACGGTTGAACATGCAAAATGCTGCAGCGATCAAAACTGTATCGTGTATTTCCCTGTCTGTGGCGCCAAGATTTTTGGCTGTTTCAATTTGATCTGTTGTTACAAACTTTCCGCCCTTTTGCACGCTTCCTGCAATAGAAAGCAAGGCTTTCAATTTTTCAGAAATTGGCGCAGACGAAAAGTCTTTTTTTATATGATCGATGAACGGCATATCACATTGAAAATAATGCTGCGCAAGTGATCCATGTACATTCTGACAATAAAAACAATCGTTTTGAGCGGAAACATAAGCGCCGATCATTTCTCTTTCGCCCCGCGTAAGGGTATTGTTATCGTCGCGCAATAATATTTCGGCAAGCTCATTTAAAGGTTTCGCTGTTTCAGGACGAAAGGCCATCGGCCCTCTTATGCCTGGTAAGTCATTTTGTAGATTTATGTGTGCCATTTTAATTATTTGTTTTTTGTGGTAATACGTATCCCTTTTCCGTCATGCGCCTGCCCATTTCTTCATAAGTCGCAGGATCTGTGGGTGTAAGGCTTGCCAGGCCGTCAACATAGCGATTGAACATACAAAAGGTTGCGGCGATCAATACGGTGTCATGTATCTCCCGGTCGTTTGCACCAAGTTCTCTTGCGGCTTCCACATCTTTCTCTTTTACTTCCTTTCCCAATATTTGCACTTTGCCGGCGATGTTTAAAAGCGCTTTCATTTTATCACTGATACCGGATTGTTCCATATCTTTTAAAACATCGTCCACCGTATTTTGGTTTTCACCATACAGGCATCTTGCGGCGGCGGCATGGCTGTTCATGCAAAACATACAGTCATTTAAATAAGAAACATAAGCGCCTATAAGCTCTCTTTCGGCTTCTGATAAAGGAGATTCTCCACGCAATAAAACCTGTGCAAGCTCATAAAGAGGCTTCCCGGTTTCCGGCCGGAACATTACTAATGAGCGAATGCCAGGAACTCCTTCAGGAACATTGATGTGTGCCATTGTTTATTCTTTAAAATTTAAAAAATCGTTTAAAATTTTTTTGTCTTTTATTTTCATAATGAAAAAATTAAAAAAATAGTTTTTCTCCTTTTAATCTTTATTCTGAAAACCGGTTCTTAATTTTTTCTACCGGTTGCGGTTGGTGTGGACACCAACCGCGGCAGCCGCCGTGGCCGGTGTCCCACCGGCCAACTTTCGGACATCATATCTTTTTCTCTATTGAGAAAAGCAAAAAAGTAGTTTTTCTTCTTTTAATTCATTTTGAAAATCTGTTATTAATTATTAATAATCCGGGTTGTGAAAAGCCAAAAAATAGTTTTTTTAGTTTTTATGAAACTTCTGCTGCAATCTGTAATTCCTTTGTTTCCCATGATTCATTTACCTCGCTTTTCTTTTGTTCTTTCATAAATAATACAACCAATAAACCCACAACAAATACTAAAGAAAAAAGAAAGATCGCATTCCCAAATCCGCCCAATGTGGTTACCAACATTCCTATAAACAAAACTGCGGAAGCTGTAAACAATCGCCCGATATTAAAACAAAATCCTGTTGCCGCAGCGCGAATGCCTGTAGGAAATAAATGCGGTATGTAAACAGACAATACGCCCTGGCTTGCGCCAAAAAACAGGGCAAGCACTACGATCTCAACGTAAATAATATTGCTAAAGACAGCATTGGTTTTAAACAATACAAAAGAAAGGACTGCACATACTGAAAAGCAGATCAGCATTGATTTTCGGATACCAGCAAGATTGACCAGCCAACCGGATAAAAATCCCCCGGTAAGGCCGCCCATTCCCAAAAACATCATGCTTAGGCCGCGTTCTTTTTGTGCATCAGTAGTTGTTACAAGGCTTTGGATCCATGTTGGAAGCCAGGAAAAGATAGCCCATAGTCCGATTAACATTGAGCCAAAAATCATCGAACCCAAGATAATCTCACGCCGATGCGCTCTTGTAAACAAATAAGTTCTTACAGCTCCGGCTTTTGCTCTTTCGCTGTGATGGGCTTTCCAGATTTCGGACTCTTTTAAAAATAGAATTCCTGCCAGCGCTATCACTAATGGAATAAAACCAATAAAGAAGCCAAATCTCCATGAAGCGATCAAATAATTGATAAGGCCTGCGGAAAAGATACCTACAGGAAATGCGATTGAAAGAATGCCAATGAAAACAGCTTTGCTTCGCTGTGGCCATACCTCGCTTATTAATATTAGTGTGGTTACCAGCACTCCGCCAACTCCAAATCCGCTTAAAAACCTGCAGATTAAAACGCCCCACCAATTGGGCATCAGGCCTGTAAGAACCGTGAATATTCCATAAGAAGCAATTGCCAATAACATGGAATTTTTTCGTCCTATCCTGTCACTGATTACGCCCCAGGCAAAACCTCCGAAGGCCCATCCAAAAATAAAAATCGCATTAATGTAGCCGCTGATATCAGTCATTTCTTTTAAATCTTTGTCGCCTAACAGGTCTTTCACAACCACGGGCAAATAAACAGACATCAGCGTTGATACTGTTCCGCCCAACATGGTGCAGATAAAACAAATGGCAAAAAGAATGGTGCGATAAGGGAAAATTAATCGCTCCTTTAAAATTTCTTTTTGCGTAGTTATTGTTTCCAAAATTTTCTTTTTAAAATTGAATAAGAATAATTGGTTTCACAATAGTTTTTATTTCAGCAATCCGTCAAAAGTGAATGCCACATAGTATATCGCTCCGACAGCAGGCGAGCCATACGCCTGGTACACTTTATTGTTGAAAAGATTGCTTGCACCAAGCTTCACTGTTGAATGCATCTTCGGTAATTTTTTGTTCAATTGAAGATCAACCAAAGAATACGCGTTAATGCGACCGGGCCTCAGGCCATTGAAAGTGCCGTACCAATCAAAAGCATTTTGCCAATGCCACGCAAGATTAAATCCAAAACCTTTATAAGCATTGCTGTTTCCAAAAGTTACGTTGCTGCTATATTCAGGAGTATTAAATTCAGCAACATTGTCTTTATTGGCATTCCGCAGATCGAATGACGACCATGTGAGATTTCCACCCAGGTTATAGCCTTTTTCAAAAATATAATTCAATCCAAGTGAGATTCCTTGCGCGGAAACTTTATCCGGCGCATTGGTATATAATTGAAAAGCATGAACCTTTCCATTCAAAATATCTGCCGCCGCATCAAAATTAATTTTGCCATCACTTCCATATACATCGTGTTGAGGCTGAATAACCACGGTGTTCAAAATAAAATCGGTGTAAGTGCTGTAATAATAATTAATGTCTACTAAAAATTTATTCTCAAATAGTCCTTTGTAGCCTACCTCAAAAGCTTTTTGCTGCTCAGGTTTTATATAGGCAACGTTTGATTTTTGTAACAGATCTTTATTTTCAGCAACGGCCTGGGGAAATGGTGTTCCGGCGCCTGCAGCTGCGCCAAAAGCACCGCCGAACGCGCCTACAGAAGATGCGGTGAAAGAATTTTCATACACATTAAGGCCCTTGCTGTTTTTGGGAGCGCCGCCTAAAATCGTAATTGGACCAACATTTAAATTAATAAACTGGTCTACAGGTGTGGGATTTCTGAAACCCGTTTGATAAGAAGCCCGGAAGTTATGTGTTTTGGCAACTGTATAAACTGCAGAAAAACGTGGCGTGAAACTGCCATCAAAATTTTCATTTTTATCATAGCGAAGCGAAGCGGTTAGCTTTAATTTATCTTCTAATAATTTTTTTGCTGCCTGCACAAAAACGCCGGATTCTTTAACGGTTACTTTATGATCCTTGTCGTCGAATAAGCTGCCGTTGGTAAACATGTCGTAATACCTGAAGCTGCCACCGGCAAGCAATTCAAATATTTTTATAGCATTGCTAAAATCATATTGCCCTTCTGCGTGATAAAATTTACTATTGCTAAATACGCCTGCGCCGCTCAATCCATAATTATGAATAGAGGCGTCTTTTGCATTATTAAAAGCAGCGGTGTTGGGTAAAAATCTTCCCTGGTCAGCGAAAGCTCTTGCTGCATCATTATTCGAAGGAGTTACACCGGTAACTGTTCCGTTGTATGCCGCAGCATAACGTGTAAACCACATATCATCTGCCTTGTCAGGTGTTACTGTATTTCCATTTAAATCCTTCACCCAGTCGCGATTGATAAATTGCGCCAGTGACCGCGTATTATAAGAATCATGAGAATTTTCCACTACCGAATAACCGCGGATAAAAAAATTGCTTCCTTTTAATTCAAGCCGATGTGTTTGCAAAACAAAATTATTGAGATCGAAACGGCTGCTTCCGGTATAGCTTGCGGTTCCTCTTCCATAATTATATTGATAGATCGCTTCTAAGTTATTGGTGATACGATAATGTAATGCGCCATTTAATTTCAGGCTATACACATTATAATTCATCAGGTTTTTTTCTTCATAGCCTGTTCTTGAAACGAGGCCAATACCTGGCAAAGTTTGAGAAACCTCATCTCCATAAATATTCAGTGCATCGCGGCCCGGATTGTTTGGGCCACGTTTGTCCGGCGGAGTTTGCGCGCTCACATCTGTGTAGTTGTTGGCATACCAATCAGTGCCGGTCAGGTAAGACGCATTTAATTTGAAAGCAAACCGATTGTTGAAGGCTTTGGCATAACGGGCCGAAAAATCATATAACCCTTTTGGATCAACACCGGCTTCCCCGATATGATTAAGGCCGGTTTTTGCCTGAACAGTTAAACCCTGGTATTGAAAAGGATCTTTTGTGTGCATCAGCAAAACGCCGTTGAAAGCCACAGGACCATATAAGGCTGAAGCTGCGCCGGGGATCACTTCCACACTTTCCATGTCAATATCAGAGGCTCCAAACAAATTTCCCACTGCAAAGTTTAATCCCGGAGTTTGATTGTCAACGCCATCAACTAATTGAAGAAACCTGGAATTTCCGTTATCGTTAAAGCCTCTTGTATTCAGTTGTTTATAAGTTAAGCTGCTCGTTACCGCATCTATGCCTTTTAAGTTTTGAAGGCCATCATAAAAAGTTAAAGAAGGGTTTTCGTTAATAGCTTTTAGCGTCATCTTTTCAATGCTCACCGGTGAGCGCAGAATGTTTTCACGCACGCGTGATGCTGCTGTTACCACTTCATTGAGCACGGCTGATTTTTTGGAAAGTGCAAGTGTTACGGTTTGGTCGTCAGCGGTGATCTGTATCTCTTTATTTTCATGGCTTACAGAAGAAATAATAATGGTAAAAGGCAATTTTATTTTGCTTACATGTAATTGATAATTTCCTTTTTCATCAGTTGTTGTACCAATTAATTTTTCCTTTACGTTAATGCTGGCGCCGCTAACCGGCGCTCCCGTTTCAGCATCGGTGATCACGCCGGAAATCTTCGTTTCCTGCGCATACAATTGCGATGAAATAGCCAAGTATAAAAGATAATATAAAGAGCTTCATAAATGTTTTTTAATGTTTGAATTAATCTGTTTTTTTTAAATGATCGTAGCCCTGGGGTAAGCGGGTGTATCCATGATTAACCAGCCTTTCGGCCAAAACATTATAATAATTATCGTCTGAAGGAAGCGCAGTTGCCATTCCATCTACATAGCGGTTGTACAAACAAAATAAAGCGGCAATTAATACCGTATCATGAATTTCAATATCAGTAGCTCCGGACGCTTTTGCTTTCTCGATTGCGGCTGTTGTTACGCTTTTACCACTTTCTCTTACTAAAGAAGCGATGGTAAGAAGCGCTTTCATCTTTTCACTAACTGGAGCCGTGCTGATGTTTTGCTTTACTTGTTTAGAAGTTTCAGGATCGCCAAGTAACAGATCCGCGGCGGCCGTATGCGCTGTTGTACAAAAAGTGCATTGATTGCCGTGAGATACTACGGAAGCTATTAATTCACGCTCGCCTTCTGTTAAGGTAGAAGGCCCACGCATCAATAGTTGAGTGAGCTCACGGATTGGCTGAGCAGAATCCTGGCGGTACTCCAGCAACCCGGTTATGCCCGGTAAATGTTCTTCCAGCTGTACATAAGCCATTTTGTAGATTTTTACAGATTTTTAAAAAGCGGTTTTCGGTTTGATGAATGAATCACTCAAAAAACATTTCTGTCCCGAAAGTGTTAGAAAGCCCATCCTGTGGAAACAGGATGGGGTTCTATACTTGATTATGAGAAAAATCTTATTCGATACAATCCGCTTGAGCGCTGCGCACTGCATATTCGCCTGCTTTTTTTACCGAATGTGCGGCAATGTCAGGATGTTCTTCCAAAGCGATATAAGCCATTTTGTAGATTTTAATATTTTTTTAAAATCGGGTAGCTATGCCGGAATTAAAACGATTCATGTCTTCCTCGCATAATGGCCAATAGAATTAAAATTTTACCGAGAAGCCAACATTCACTGTATAATCTGCAAACGCTGCATCGCCTTGTGTATAAACGCCTGTAAGTTTTGTTTGAAAAATATCGGCTACACTTTGAGTGCGATTGCGTTCTAATGCTATGGGCACATACGCGTACACGTTTACCTTTTTAAAATTGTAAGTCAGGCCTGGCTCAACAGAAAGAATATATCCCGGGCGTCTGAAGCCTTTGCTTCCTCCGATCAAATCATGTGAAGGCAGACATTCGTCTCTAAAGCCGACAGAAACAGTTAAGTCTTTCAAGGTAACATTTGCTCCGGCTCTTATCATATATTGATCAGGCACGCTCATTACAAAGCTTCCGTTCTTTATACTTGTTGCAGAAGGAGTTCCGCCTCTTGAAGTAAGCGTTCCATTTTGCTCGCGCGGGCTTAACAAATAATATAAATTACCATAAAGGCTGAATACTTTTGAAATATTATAGTAGGCATTCATTTCCGTGCTAAATCCCAGGCCGCCGTCACCTAATTGAATAGATTGATCAACCGGTCCCAATACCAATGTTGAGTCGTTTTTATGAAAAACATCCTGGTATTTATAATCACCCGTTGGTAATTTTATCCCAAGGCCAAACTGGATATTTCCTTTTGGCATTTTTGCGGGATCAACCACCCAGCGGTAAGCAGAAAGCCTTACATCTCCCAAGCCAAAAGAATGCGTGCTGAACCTGTTTTTTCCATCGTGCTCATACAAAGAAGAGCGCGTGTTGGCAACAATAGGCGCATCGATAGAAAAAGACCACCACTTGTTAAGGTTGCGTGTGAGGGTGAGGTCTAACGTGTATGAATGATTGATTACCTCGGAGCCATTGGCTACTCTTTGCTTTTGCTCCTTCGTGCCCACAAAATGTCTGAAAGACTTAAAGTATCGGTTGTTTACATTCAAGACCCACTTGGATGGGGATTCTGAGTGGCCATGTTCCATGGTACAAATTCCGCCGGTGCTGCGAATGGCTACACAGCCCTGCGCATCAGCCCTGTTAGCGAAAACCATGATGAATGCTGCGCTTAACAAAAGTGAAAATATTTTTTTCATATAAATTTTTTTGATTGATTTGATCGAGTTTTTTTGAAATGAAGATTAAAACCGGCGGAACAAGCGCTCATTCCAACCATGAGCCCATTCTTACGGAAGCTAGTGGTCGTTTTGCGAAACCAGCTATAGTTTCATTTTGAGTCTTTCATTTACCAGCTCTCCAACTTTTTTCCCGCATTGATTAGCAGCGAGGCATGAATAGTGGTAATGAATTCCTCCATAAAACCTGGCCATATTATTCTCTAAAGCTGCATCCCTGAACGATTTGAAGCTGCGGTTGGCAATTCCAAATTCGGCTTCTGTAGAATCAGTATAAGAAAAATTATCGCCAAAAACGCTGGTGAGCGCTTCCGCGGACGCGGCAGAACAAGTGGAATGACCGCAGGTATATTCCGGGAAAGGTGGCGTTTGTAAATGCGGTTGCCAGTCTGCGTCAAAATATTTATTGATCACGGTTTCTGGCCGAACGGTATTGTATTTAAACTTTACGCTCCAGCACTGAATGAATGCGTCAAATAAGGCAATGCTCGTTTTCGCGTAGGCATAAACGGTAGTTCCAAAGTCGGCATTCGCTTTCTTTGCCGCAATACCAACAATACTCATCCAATGGCCACCGGGAGAAAACTTTTTGCTGCCGAACATTACGTGCCCGGAAACATTTAGCTTGAAGGGATTGTCATCCCAAAAATCGGCAATGTGTTTTTGCTCCGGTGTAAGATTTTCTACCGCATGTTTTGCCAGCATTACTTCTTTATAATATTTGCTGTTTGTATCCGTGACATTGAATTCATACGGAGGCGGCGCGGGAAACTGGCTGGCGCTGTCAAGAACAAGCGGCCTGATTTCCTGCCAATGCGGTTCCATTGCCGAAGTATAAGCCGGCGGTGTGGGCACCCATCTTGCAGGCTCGTCAGTCACTGTGTATTTTTCCGCACTTCTTGTTTCCGCATAATTGTCCTTTTTACTCCATCGTAATATGGTATTAGAAATACTGTCAGAAAATTCAATTGAGTTTTTGATTATTTCGGACGGCATTCCATGATCTTTGGCCAGTTTCTTAAGGCTGTCAACGTAAAGATCCATGCTGCCTTCGGGGAACGTAACGGACGCGCCTAAGTGGCAATAGGCCAATAGGGAAGCGAATTCAAAATTAATTTTTTGATCAGCGCCTGCTTTGGGAACCGACTCAAGCCCATTTAGCTGGCCGGCCAGGGATTTATATTTATCAGGATATCCGGCAGCGATCACTTCGTATGCGGCAACGCTGGCATATAAATAATTTCGTGAAGCCACGATCGGACTGAAATTATTTCCCATTACCACGCCATTTAATTCATACACGGTTCTGCTAAACAGATTCGGATCTTTAAATACCTGGTCATAATCATTTTTAGAATTACATCCACACAATAAACCCACAGCTATAATGCTGAATAACAACTTTTTCATTTCTCGAACAAATTAATTAATAGAAAGAATAAATAAGTAATGCCCAATTACAATAGTAAGTTGAAAGCAATCACTTTAAGTCAATAGAAAATTTAGATTTGACGGGCCTCGGGAGGTTGTTCAGGGGAAATGTGCATGGAGGATGCAAGCCTTTCTGATTTTTCTGATAGCCAACAATTTTCCTGCAAAATCGCAGGGGAAATTATTTCAGCGCCGAAAGAAGAATCATTATAGACGGTCATGTATTTGAAAACCGATAATCCGTTTTCGGTACTCTTTGAATTATTGGTTTGTTCTAAATCATTCGACACCTTAAAGAAATCGTTCTTGGCGGTTTCCAAATGCATTTTTTTTGTATTCGGAATGCACATTAAATAGAGCGTGTCATTAGCCACCTTGCGTTTTACGTATTTATAAATGGTGCCGTTCAATTCTATCTCACCATCGAATCGTTCAAAAGAAGATCTGCTGGTCTGATAGGGAAGATTCATGGCGACTTTCAACTCGATCAATTGTGACTCGTCATAATCGTTTTTATCAAGAAGTGCTTCTAAATGTTGATTGGTTTTATGCTGCGCAAAATCATACATCAAACGGTATCCAAACCAATTGAAGGAGAAAAGAATGAGAAAAAATATCGCAGTTAATTTTTTCAAATGTTGTATTATAATTGGACAAGTTACTTAATTTTTTTAAATGTTAATGGAATTCAAAAATATTTTGTAATGGCAAACAGATTGAAGTTGGTCGGGTGATATGGCATGAGAGAAAAGTATCACTGACGTACACATTTCTAAATTAAAAAGATGTGAATTTTTACATTTGCGTGATAAACCAAAATATAGATTTTTCCCATTTAAATCAATGCCGCTGGGGATTAGCAATGCACATAAGTGCGTATGCTTATTCCATAATGTTACTAGTAAGTTTCATTCTCCTCATTTAACGAAGAAAAAATTTACTTAACCACAAAAGTTTTTTTATCTGCGCCGATTCCAGTGAATGTCAGTGATTTCCATTGTTTCGGCAAAGAGGTTTTTAATTGAGTGATTCCTTGTGGCGTAATGTCCAGGCCACCGAAACCGAAAAGTACACTTTGCAAATAACCTCCCGCACCGGTTGCAAAATAGGGATTTGTTCCCCCGGCAGTTTCCGCTAACACACCAAAGGGCGGAAGTTTGTTGGGAAGATAGGCTTTTTCAAATGCGTTAAATGCAGGCGCAGGCAGATTTAGCCTGGCATACAACACCGCGAATATCGCATGCGTCATTGCAGGAGAGCCTTCGCCAATACGGCTTTCATAATATTCAAGGTCTTTTTTAATTTGTTGTGGGTCAATAATCTCTTTTAGAGGATAGGCTAATAAATTTACGTCGGCCTGTTTGATCAATTCACCGTGATAGGCTGCATGCTCAGACGTGATTCCATTGCTTAGTTTTAATATGGGAATATTTTTTTCAACATCAATCCAATCCGTATCTACCCTTTCGCGCAAAATATTGGCAGCCATTACAGCGTAGCGCAAATTGGCTTTAGCCGCCGCATTGGTAAACGCATTGTTGTCAACATTCTCGGCCCATTCGTCCGCGGCAACCACATTTTTAATATCATATTTCCCGGGCCCGTTTTTCTCAACCCGGCTTGCCCAAAAATCTGCACATTCTTTAATAATGGGAAACCCTTTCTCACGAAGCCATGATGTGTCCTGCGTTACCGCAAAATAATTCCACGCAGCGATGGCAACATCTGCCGTAATGTGATGTTCGAAAGGGCCGCTCAATGCCCAAACGGGCGTCTCCTCGTTTCCTGTTGCCGCACTTTCCCAGGGATACATTGCGCCTTTATATCCATGAGCAAAAGCGTTATGTTTTGCTTCGGCCAATCTTTGATACCGGTATTCGATCATGCTTTTTGCCATGTCCGGATGGAGCACCAAAATGGCCGGATACATCCACAATTCTGCATCCCAAAAAACGTGGCCATTGTATCCAAGGCCGCTCAATCCCATCGGTGATAAGCTGTAAGACGTTCCTGATCTTACAAATGAATATAGATGATACATCGCGGCGTGTATATCGCGCTGGCTTGCGTCATCGCCCTGAATAATAATATCGCTTTTCCAAAGATCGTCCCATGCAGCATTGTGAAACTGTATTAATTTTTGAACGCCCTGGAGTTTTGCGAAAATTACATAACGCTCAGCCTCATTCAAAGGGTCATCATGCTGCGCCGTGGTAATAGACGCGCCTGCAATTGCAAAATGATATTTTGAACCCGCTTTTAAATTTTTTTTAAATTTTGACAGATGCATATTATTATCCCACATTTCATGGATCAGAGCAGGTTCGGAACCGTGAGGCTCATCAAACAAAAAAGTGGTTGAAGAAGCCATTGTTAATTTTCCCGTTGGACTTTTCGCAATAGATGAAAGCAGGCTTAAGGTGACGTGTGGCCTGTCGATCTGATTATAATAATTTTGTACATCCCGCAAAGCATCAGGAGCTTCCATGACGCTTGCAGGAATTATTTCAAGATCTTTTTTTGCAGTGATCGTAACGTCAACTAAAACCGTATAAGGTAGATTGCGTAGCGCAAAGTATGTGTATGAAACCGTTGCTTTATCAAGATAATCGAAAGTCGTTGTAAAATTTGCATGTTTCATGTCAAGCGTCTGCTTCATATTTTTTGCATCCCCGGCGCCAATCCGATGATCATCAATATCAAGATTCATGTTCACGAGGTTGAAGCTTTGCAAAAAATTACTCACGCGTCCGCGGCCATACTGATCATAAGCGCCGTTGAGAACAACTGTTTTGCATTTTAATGGTTCCGCCGAAGACACAATCCCGATCATTCCATTACCAACCGTTTCCCCATAATAATTGGAAGCGTCAATTTTATCCGCCGTTATTTTCCATGGGTCTGTAGTTTGGGAAAATGAAGAGAGAAAAGAGAACAGTGATAATAAAGTTGAAAATGATCTTTTCATATTTTTAATGGGATTGTATTGAGTCCTTAAAAATAGATGAAAATATGGTAAGTATGAAAGAGTTAAATTCTTTCGGCTAATGTTTCCTTAATCTTTTGGATACATGACAAAGTTATTAGTATCAATAGATTCTCTTTAATTATTTTGCATCAATCATAATTATTTTGAAATGAAGAACCTGGTTGTTTTTATCCTTTTATTTTGCCTTTTGTTGCTGGCTTGTGTTTACATTTTTATTCCTCCGAAATTGGAGGTATCGAAAATTGCATACGTGAATTGTAATATTAATAGCGCATACAGATCGCTTACTGATCAAAATTCATGGGCAAAATGGTGGCCGGCAAAAGATAGTCTGAAAAGCGAAAAAGTAGAAAATTCGTTTTATTTTAAAGGTTCAAACTTTTGGTTGTCCGACAAATTTTATAATTCAGTTCAGATCTCTATCAAGACAAAAAATTCTTTTGTTAATAGCAGAATGGAGATGTTAAGAAATGGCCCTGATTCAACTATTTTAATATGGAAATGTCAAATACCTCAAAGTTTCAATCCCCTTAAACGAATTTTAAATTACAGAAAAGCAGAAAAGATCGGGAGCGATATGGCTCAGATTTTTTATAATCTTCAATCTTTTTTGCAAACGCCTGAAAATATTTATGGCTTTAACTTCCATCGTACGATGTCGAAGGATTCTACGATGATGGCTATAAAAAAAACTGCAAGTGAGTACCCAACCACCTCTGAAATATATGATTTAATAAATGAATTAAAGAAGTTTATTGCTGATAAAGGTGCGAAAGAAAATAACTTTCCGATGCTCAATATTAAAAAATTGAAAAATCATAAATTTGAAACAATGGTGGCCATTCCCATTGACAGAGAACTCCAAGGAAATAATAAAATATTTTTTAGCCGTTTTGTTCCCTGGTATGTCCTTACTGCAGAGGTGAGAGGTGGTGTCTACACAGTCAATCAAGCCTTGCATCAAATGGAAATTTATATAGTAGACAATCAGAAAACTGTTATGGCTATTCCTTTTCAGTCTTTGGTGACTAACAGAGTTGAACAACCTGACACGCTAAAGTGGATAACGTATGTTTACACACCAATTCCATATTGAAAGAATCTCGTTTATTTGTATTGTTGATCCTTAAATTGGATAACCATGGTACTATCGTTATTTCTAGCGAGAATAAAAGATTCTTTTTTGCCGATATTTATTTTACCGATGTGACGCACCTGTCCTTTAATTTGTAATCCGTTTAGGGTTTCTGCTTCAAATTTCCCATGTCCTTTATTAACGAGGATTGTTCCAAAATCTGCATCATATCGTCCCATTTGGATATTGTTTTCGTAATAGTTTCCTGCCAATAAAATATCGGGCAAATTATCTCCGTTGGCATCTACAACTACAGCATCTTTATATGGGGCTAATTGCGCCTGCCAAGGCATTTCGCTGATCGAAAAATTTAATTTCCCATCATTTATTAAAATAGCATTGGAAAAATAGTTAGCAGTTAAAGTATCTGCTTGTTCTAGTTTTTCTTTAGTAAAAATATCTTTCAGCGAAGCTTTTGAGAAATCCTCTGCATATAAAAATCGCTTTTTGATAATAGGAATTTGTTTTTCAAGCTCACCTTTATTTGCGAATTGAATTTCTTTTCCATTTAGGTAATAAGTCAACACCTGTTCCTTTTTTCCATTATCGTCAAAATCATTATAATACATTCTTACCGGTTCTTTTTCAGAAGCCTTTAAACGGCTGTTCAATCCCAGGTTCCCTGCTATCAAATCTATGTTTCCATCATTATTTAAATCTACCGGCAGAACGAAATTCCACCAACCTTTTTTATCTGAAAGCACTTTTTTGGTGAAGGTCCCATTATTATTTATGAAAGCTATAATGCCTCCCCATTCCAAAGTGAGAACCAAATCTTTATCGTTATCCTGATCAAGGTCAAACCACAATGCGGACGTTACAAATCCTATATTCGATAGACCTTCCGCGTATTTCCTGGTAACGTCTTTAAATTTTCCTGTGCCGTCGTTTTCTAATAAATAGGATTGTGGAATCTGGCCGTAATTCCATGGTACCGATCGGCCGCCGATAAACAGATCCATATTTCCATCGCCATTAAAGTCGTACGGGATTACACAGGAAGCGTTTACAAATAAGCTATCAAATGCATTGTCTAATTTGTGAAAATTCGCTTTACCGTCATTCAGATAAACCCTTGGTGTCAAATAAGAATTTTTTCCATAATATTCATTGCCACCACTTGCGACAACAAGATCCGGAAAGCCATCCTTGTTAACATCGGTGAAACAAGCACCAACATCTTCATAAGTGCTGTCCTTCTCAAGGTCCGGTTGATTCATTCTCAAAAACTTACCGGAAGGTTGCTGAAGAAAAATCGCGGGCTTTTTTAATTTTGAAGATCCAATAAAAACATCTTCAAGTCCATCGTGATTAATGTCCGCTACAGCCAGCGCCGGGCCTTCTGTAGAAATCATATGTGGTAATAATGCTTCCCTGTTAAACTCCTGGAAAGAATTTTCCTCATGTTGATAAAGCAAATTTGTTTTTGCAGTAATGTCAACCATTGGCCTGGTGCTATTTTTCCAGTATGAGGTAACCTCTTGATAATTGAAGACAGGAAGATTTTTTTGATAAGAAATTGATATCAATGAATTGCCGCTTGTATGTTGTATCTTCTGGTAGGTATTGTCGGGCCAAACGAGTAATATTGAATCGATCTTTGCGTGATCCAACCCAATGTGAATAGGGATTTGCATGCTTGACAAAAAGCCGCGGACCGGATAGTTTTCATAAGTTCTTATTCCGCCATTTGCATAAACGAAAACTTTTGTTCCAAGGGCATTTATATTTTTTTCAGGCCCCTTTAATTTGATGTCAAGAAACGGTTTAGGCTTTATGTCGTTCGTTTTATTTTTATACAGTGTTGCCGCCGCGTCTACATTATTTACTACAATATCGAGATCCCCATCATTATCAAGATCCGCATATATAGCGCCGTTTGAATAAGTAGATAAATTTCCTGATACTTTATCCGCGATATCCTCAAAAACCAAATTACCGGTATTTTTAAAAAGCCTGTTCGGAATTTTAGTTTGGGGAAATTTATCGATCAGCGAAAGGTCGTTTTTATTCAATTTGTCTTCTCGCATCTTCGCCTGGAGAGCGCCATCTGAAATATAATTAATATAATCTATATCTGTTAGTCTTTTGGAGATGCCATTTGAAATGAAAAGATCTTTCAATCCGTCATTGTCAAAATCCATCAGTAAGGGCGCCCAAGACCAATCAGTCGCATATATTCCCGCGTATAATCCTACTTCGCTAAACATTCCATTTCTTCGGTTCAGTTGTAAATTGTTCCTTGTGTATTGATAATTATAACCGTAAGTGAGTTTGTCATAAAACAGGTCGTACTCGTCTTCTCCGAGAGATCTTTTTAGAATTTGCGGATCAGAGGGTAGCATATCCATGGAAATAATTTCCGAAAAGCCATCATTATTCACATCAGCAATATCAACACCCATCGAAAACTGGCTGGTATGCATTATGCGGTTATTGAGGTCTTCTTTAAATGTTCCATTGCGTTGGTTAATATAGAGATAATCATTTTCGTGAAAGTCGTTGCCAACATAAATATCCGGGAATCCGTCAAGGTCAATGTCGGAAACACAAATTCCAAGGCCGTATCCCAAGACAGAACTGTTGATCCCGGTTTCATCAGTCACATCAGTGAAAGTGTTGTTTCCATTATTGCGGAAAATCCGATCGCCAGAATAGGGATTTTTTGTTTTTAGAAGTTTCTCCCTGATGCCGAACGTGCCATTTTGATGAATAGTATGGTTTAGTAAATACATATCCAAATCGCCATCGCCATCATAATCGAAAAACGCTGCCTGTGTGCTGAATCCGGAAAAGTCCAATCCGTATTCATGAGCTTCATCTTTATAATATGGAACCCCATCTTTATCGATACCCTGGCAAATAAGCAATTGATTATGGCTTTTTAAAGTTTCATACTGGCCCACTCTGCAAACATAAATATCTAATAATCCGTCATTATTAATATCAACGACTGAAACACCCGTTGACCAACCGCCATCATTAGGAATTTTTGCTTGAGCGGTTACATCGTTAAATTGTAAGTTTCCTTGGTTCAGGTATAGTCGATTTTGGCCCTGATTGGCAGCAAAAAACAAATCAATTTTTCCATCGTTATTGAAATCTCCGGCACCAATTCCGGCTCCATTATAATAATACAGGTATGTAAAAATATTGAACTGGGCAGTTGGCGTCAATTTATTGGCGAAGTGCAGACCTGTCTTGGTGTCTTTCACAATTTCAAAAATTTCCGGCGCATTTTTTTTAGATGTGCACGCAGCTAAAAGAAGAGAAAAGCATATATATAAAAGGAAACAATACTTACAGTTCTTCATAGCTTATTTTGATACTTGGCTGTTTTCATTTGACTTTGACTGCTTTTTTAAATTATATAGAACTGGGAAATCGTTATTTCTAAGAAACAATATATTTTGTTCAGTTTTATTTGAAATTTCGACTATTTCTCTTACTACACCCTCGACCGCTAATCCTGATTGCTTTTGTCCAACCCATTTAAGATTTCCCTTTCCATCATTTAATAATACATCTCCAAAACTTGCGTCAAGTCTTTCAAGCTGTGGGAGAAAAGTATCGAGATTTCCGCCCGTAACCAAATCAACTTTCCCGTCAGAATTAACATCTATCGGCAGTATTGAATTGACCGATGAAAGCTGAACCATTGGAGGTAATTTTTGAATTTTGAAATTCCCATCCCCCTGGTTGATGGCCACAATTGATGAAACGTAGTTAAACTGTTTCACGGTGCATTTCTTAATTACTTCGGAAGAAAATAATTCCTGGATTGACTTTCTAGCATAATCTTCATGTTTTAGATTTTGCTTTTTTATCGAAGGAATCTGATCCTGTAAATCATGTTTTAAAAAAACCGGCATATCTTTTCCATCAATTGTATAAGTAAGGATTTTATCCTGAGTGCTGTTTTGATTAAAATCATTGATCCATAATTTTACCGGCCTGATTGAATCTGGGCGCAGGTAAAAATTTTCTCCAATATTTCCTAGTATAAGGTCTGTTTTTCCATCGCCATTTATATCGGCCGCAGCAACGGTTTGCCAGAGCCCAAATAATTCATTGAGGTTTGACTTGATTTCAATAAAATGATCTCCGTTAAAAGAAAATATTCGTGGTGACATCCACTCCCCAACTATTATTAATTCCTTTTGAGAATCTCCTGCAACATCGGCCCATAAAGCGCCGGTTACCATTCCTATGTTAGCAATATCGGGATTTTTTGTTTTAGCAATGTCTCGAAAGTGTCCTTTCCCATCGTTTACAAATAAATAACTTGATGGCGAAACTCCATATTCCCGTGGAAAGTTTCTTCCTCCGACAAAAAGATCGAGAAACCCGTCATGGTTAAAGTCATAAGCTATGGCTACCCCGATATTTACTCCCATTTCGGGGAAGGCCGGAATATCAATAGAGAAATTTCCTTTTCCATCATTTTTGTAGAGCCTGCTTTGCATCTCTCTGCTATTCGGTGGATTATTGTTCCCTCCCGGGCCAACATATAAATCAAGATCTCCATCATTATCGGCGTCAAAAAACAATACTGCAGCATCTTCAAAATCACCGTATTGTTCAAAAACGGGTTCTTTCATTTTAAGGAATCTGCCTGACCTGTCTTGAATGTATAGTTGCCCGGGATGATCTTTTGTTCCTCCTATGTAAATGTCATCTAACCCGTCGCCGTTCACATCTCCTACTGCAGCTTTTGGTCCCTCCCTTGAAAGAATCTCAGGAATATTTCTTTCGTAGTAAAAATCAATATTATCATCCTCCTGATGTTTCTCAAAACTGTTTTTTGAAGGGGTAAAGAAAACTGCCGGAGCGGATAATTTTGTTGTTGCTGAAAGCTTTTTGCTATTATTAGTCTGCTCAATTACTAATACAGTATCTATTGGGGGATGAAAATATTTTGTGTAGGTCTGGTCAGGCCATATTATTGTCATTGAATCTATTACAGTATTTTTTCCTAATCCAATAATTTGCTTGTAATCTACTGAGGACTGAAACCCCCTGCTTGGAATTACTTCGCGATTTAAAATTTGATCACCCAAATAGACTTTTATTTTGCTGCCAATTGCAAATGTATTTTTCCCTGTACCTTTTAATAAAATACCTATAAAATTATTTTTATTTATTTCCCTGGCGTGATTTTTATAAATGAAAGACAGCCCGTTTTCGTTATTTACGACCAGATCCAAAGCGCCATCATTATTTAAATCGCCGTAGGCTGCTCCGTTGGAAAAAGACGGTTGGGTAAAGCCCCATGAGTTTCCCACGTCTTCGAATTTTAAATTGCCGAGATTTCTAAAGGCTTTGTTCACGAGAGGTGTTTGAGGGATTTTTTTTAAGACCTCATCTACCCCCTCCTTTTTTCCATCTAACACCATCTTTTGGATAACATCGTTCGCAAAGAAATCCATAAAATCCAGGTTCGTAACATCTCTATTTACACCATTGCAAACATAAATATCATTATATCCATCATTGTCAGCGTCAAACATCAATGCCCCCCAACTCCAATCGGTGGCCGAAACTCCGCTATAATTAGCTATATCCAAAAATTTTCCATTTTTATTATTGAGCTGAAGACAATTCTTTACATACTGATAAGAAAAGCCTGATCTTAATCTACTGTTGAATAAATCAATATTATCGAAAGAACCCATAGTTTTTAATCGATAATCATTTTCAGGAAGCATATCAGTTGTAAAAATTTCGGGATAGCCGTCATTGTTAATATCTGCGATATCTGCTCCCATGGATGACATACTCATGTGTTGAATCCATTCATCGGTTTCATCTTTAAACGTGCCGTCTTTTTGATTGATGTATAGATAATCCCGTTCATAAGAATCGTTAGACACGAAAATATCCGGCCAGTTGTCACCGTTTATGTCTCCGACTGACACTCCTAATCCAAAACTGATCAGGCTACTGTGAATTCCTGCTGCCTGCGTGACTTCAGTAAAATGACCATCGTCATTTCTGAAGAGATGATTTCCTCCTCCTTTTAAAAAATCTGCGACCTTCCATAATGAATCAGGAAGGTCCCGCCTGTTTGCATTATTTAAAGTATTTACAGGAATAGGGCTATTGTTGATCATAAAGCAATCAAGATCCCCATCTCCGTCATAATCAAAAAAAGATACCTGGGTTGTGTATCCAACTATATCCAATCCATATTGAGCGGCGGATTCGGTGAACGAGAGATCGTGATTATTTATATATAGTTTGTTTTTTCTATTGCCACTTTTCATATTTCCCGAATTGCATATAAATATATCTAACCAGCCATCATTATTGATATCGACCAAGACCACTCCGGTACTCCACATGCTGTCTTGTTTAAGTCCGGAGCCGGGTGTGATATCATCAAATTTAAAATCGCCCTTATTTAAATAAATTTTATTCTCCCCCATATTGGAGGTAAGAATTATATCCGACAGTCCATCATTGTTAATATCGCCAATCGCCACTCCCCCGCCGTTATAAAAATTGCGAAATAAAAAACTGTTATTAATTTCCTGGTCATGAACTTTATTGTCAAAGTTGATTCCTGTGTTTTTCATTAACTCAAATAAAACCTTCTCAGGTTTAGAACTGCACGATAAAAAAACAAAAATTATCGGAAAAAGTTTGAAGAAAATTTTCATTAAATGATGGGATTAAAACCGATCTGTGTTATAATTTATTAGAGAAAAATAAGTAAAAAAATGCAACAAAAATTATTTCAACAAAATAACTTTTAGTTTCATTTTAAAATGAGAACTAAATTCTAAAAGAACATTGAAAACCTTCTGTTTCTCTGCATGTTTCGATCAAGACAATAAAAATGCCCAACATTAACGTTGAGCATTTTTTATCAAATTCTTTTGGAAGCCGCCGACTGTTATTTCAAAAATGTTTCGGCGAATTGGATCACGGTCAAATTAATAACCTGGATTTTGTACGAGGTTTGGATTTACTGCTAATTGCTGATTTGGAATGGCAAATAAAAGATACTTCGGATCGCTTTTATCTGTTTTTTCCTGAAATGGATCCAAAAATTTACCAAATCGAATCATATCTTGCCTCCTCCAGCTTTCCAGATATAATTCCCTTCCTCTTTCATCCAGCAAATTATCTAAAGTTAAAGTGGACAAAGCAGATGCACCGCGATTTAACCTGATCGCATTTACTATCACTAATGCTCCAGTTCCGCCGGAACGTAATAGCGCTTCAGCTTTCATGAGCATTACATCGGCTAATCTGAAGTATGGATAATCATTATCAACATTTCCACTACCATCATTCACATAATCAATTGGATATTTGAATGGCCGGATTCCGGTTACTTCCAGATTCTTTCCGGTTTCAATTAAAGTTACCTCTGGGGTGAAAATTAAAGGCGCTCCGGTCCTATCTTTCAAAGGGGTGTCGTCAGTCCAATTGTATTGCTGGCCTATTAAAAATCCCACATTTACTCTGTGACCCGGATTAGGTACGCCAGGGGTTGGATAAGCAACGCCCCTCCTGGTGTCAGTATTTTCGAATTTGCTGTAAAAATCTGATAAGGTCGTGAATCCGTTCCAGCCTCCAGGGTTTTGGTTATAGTGCATTACAGTATGCCATCTGGAATTTACCGTAGATCCTGCCGCAGCTGAAATGCCAGCGACGTTTTCCTGAGTCCAAATATTCTCTTTCCCAATATTAGTATTGTCAGGGGCGAAATTGTCAAAATAGTTGGCGCTAAACGCATATTTGTTGCTACCAATAATTTCATCAGCCAAAGATATTACTTGCTGCATATCAGCATTGTCGAACGTTGGAGCTGCTCTGTTTAAGAACATTCCTTTGTTTAGGTAACACTTCATCAACAGCACTTTTGCTGCGTTCTTATTGGCTTTTCCTACCGGACCATCAGGGAGTGTGGGTAACACGGTTTTGATTTCGCTGATGATATAATCAAGTTCTTCCCCGCCTTTTCTAACACGAGAAGGCTCTAAGGTGCTTTCACCGGGACTGCGATAAGGCACTTGATTCCATCCATTTAAAACCATAAATTCGGCGAACGCCCTTAAAAAACGGGCTTCTGATGCCTTTGACGAGGTTGAATCGAACCTGAGAAAATCGGTGGCGGCATAACAAGTACCCAACAGGCGATTAAATACATCGCGGATATGCACATGTTCTCCATCCCATTTTTGAGCATGCAATACACGCCAGGTTCCATTATCATCCCAATCCGGTCCCCTTGTTGGCCCGATCATTTCATCAGTAGTCATTTCTTCGAGAGCAAAAACGTTATCCTGGCTTTGAAAGGTGGTCTGCAATGAGTTATATACACCCTTTAATAGTGCGTCAGCATTAGCTCCTCCGCCTCCGCCACCTCCGGCCGTGTCCGGCAAATCACCGTTAAACTTCTCATTTAGTTTAGTACAACCAAAGGCAAGCAGCAAAACCGTGGTTGAAATTAATATTTTCCGTATCATGTTTGTTAATTTAAAAATAATTAAAGTGAAAAACTAATACCAAAAGTGATCGTTCTGGCAGAAGGGTAAGGCTCATATTCAATGCCTACAGAAGGAACGCCGTTAGAATTTTTATCAACATTCACCTCTGGATCAAAACCAGTAAACTTAGTAATCACAAATAAATTTTGACCTGTTACATATAGTTGGGCGTTTTGAAAAATGTTGCCAATATTTCCGAAGGAATATGAAAGGGTTGCATTTGACAATTTAAGATAACTTCCATCTTCAATAAACCTGGATGAAGAGGTTACAGGATTTGAAAAAGCTTCTTTTATTTGGTCTTTATAAACCGAGTATGCGATATTTCTTCCTCCATTGATTTCACCAACATTTAGAACATTGTTTAAGGTATTATTATATATTTTTTGTCCGAAAGCTCCATTCATATTTACAATCAGAGATAGTTTTTGATACCTCACTGTAGTGCTCAAGCCTAATAAAGTTTTCGGATTAGGATCGCCAACATAGAAGAATGTCAATCCTTGATCTGTATAAATTGCCTGGCCTGTACCTTTGTCGAGACCCTCAAATCGTCTTGTGAAAAAGGCATTCATTGGAAGGCCATTCCTAATAGTTTCCACCGTTGTACCTGTAACTCCCTGTCCATCCAAAGTTCCTGTAGGGATCGGGGCCGCAAGTCCGGAAACAGAATTTTTAATGAAAGTCGCGTTCACACCAAAATCCCAAGAAAAATCTTTTTGCTGCACAATGGTTGCGTTTACTGACGCCTCTATTCCACGGTTTTCAATTTTTCCATCTAAATTTTTCCATGTTACTGTAGATCCCGGAGGAGCTGGCTGGATCGGAAATGTTGGATATAACAAATCTGTTGTTAGCTTATCAAAATAATCCACTGTTGCGGATACCCTGTTTTTTAACACCGAAATATCAAACCCGATGTTGTATTGTCTGTCTGACTGCCATTTTAAATCTGGATTAGGATTATTCACCTGCCCTAAGCCGCCGTTACTTGAAAATGAGTACTTCCTTTGGGCTGATCCACTAGGAAATTCCTGATTTCCCGTTTTGCCCCATCCTCCGCGTATTTTGAGTGAATTTATGAAATCGACTTTAAAGAAATCTTCTTTGAAGATATTCCAAGCTGCGGCAAAAGAAGGGAAATAACCATATTTATTATTGGTTCCGAATTTAGTAGATCCGTCAGCCCGGAAAGTTCCCGTAACAATATATCTGTCTTTATAATTTAATGTTGCTCTACCAAAATAAGATTGTAATTCGGAAGTAGGATCAATAAACGAACTCACACTTCTGGTTGCTGGATCGGAATATTGAATGTAGTTGGTATAGTCGAGGCCATAATTCCCAAAACCACTTGCCGGGCCGTTCGCACTCATACTAGCTCCTTTATTTGAAAACTTTAAATATTCAAATCCGGCTAAAGCATTCAAGCTTAGGTCCGTTGCAATATTTTTATCAAAAGTCAACGTGTTAGTATATTGTTCAGTAACCAATTCATTTTGAGCAATAGCGGCATATCCAAGGCCTATAAAAGTGCTGCCGGGGCGCGTATTAATATTAATATTCTGATCCCTGCTTGTTCTTCTCGTCCCGCTGGCATAATTAACACTGTATTGGAATCGATAGGTAAGCCAATCAGTGAATTTGAAATAAGGAGAAACACTTGCAAGGATGGTTGTCACTTTAGATCTGTCATTGATCGCTTTAGAAACTCCCAGTGGATTAAAAACTGAGCTGCCACCAACGTTAACTATTGAATCTCCCACTTTCAAGGGCTGTGTCGGGTTCCATTGCAACGCCATTCCTATTAAGCTGCCCCCGGCACCGGCATTGTTTGTAATCGGCGCAATGTCTTCGACATATTGACTTGGAATAATATTGATATCTAAACCAAGTCTTTTACTTTGAAGAAAATTCAGATTCGCACTGAAATTCGCAGAATATTTTTTTATACCTGATTTGCTGACAATTCCCTGTTGATCCAATGCTCCTAAGGAAAGACGATATTTCCCATTTTCTCCGCCACCACTAATAGCAATATTATAATTTTGCACAACACCTGTTCTTAATATAGCATCCAAAGCATCTACATTTCCTTTTTTATCATTGTCAGCACTCACTCCATAATAAGTCAAAGCGTCCCTAAATTCATTGGCATCCAGTATCCTGATCTTTTTTGAAATTTTTGAAAAGCCAACAGATGTATTGAAATCAATTTTACTTTGTCCAGACTTGCCTTTTTTTGTTGTTATTAAGACCACCCCGTAAGCTGCTCTTGATCCGTAAATGGCTGTTGCAGATGCATCTTTCAATATGTCTATGGAAGCAATATCAGAAGGGTTAATAAAGTTTAATGGGTTACTTGCAGGATTTCCGCCACCAAATCCAATGTCGGCGATTCCCGGTCTTGGAGACCGCCCATCTAATGGAACTCCATCCACTACATATAAGGGCTGGCCGCTCCCTGTAACAGTCGCATTACCACGGATTTTAACAGTGGAAGCTCCTCCCGGCTGGCCGCTGTTATTCATCATTTGAACTCCCGCCACTTTACCTTGTATCAATTGATCAGGCGAAGTGTAGGTTCCTTTATTAAAATCCTTTGCCTGGACCGATGCTACGGCGCCTGTCAAATCTTTTTTCCGAACCGTTCCATATCCAATAACCACTACGTCAGTAAGCGCCTGTGAAGCACTGAGTCAGCGCCACTTTCACATTTGATTCTGAGGTGATATTCACTCGTTGTGTCGTCGAGCCTACATAGCTGATTTCGAGTTGTTTTGCGTTCGCAGGAACATTGATGGAAAATGTTCCATCGGCTCCCGTTCTGACACCGGTTTTTTGTCCAACAACAATGACCGACGCATCAACCAAAGGAGTGCCGTCTGTCGAAGTAACCGTTCCGGTTATAGCTCTTTGCTGTGCCATTGTTTGTAAAGAAACAAAATAGCAACAACAAACTACTGAGCAGAAGTTTTTTTCTCATAAAAACGTTTTGTTTAATAGTTATAAAAGTAAATCATTATGTAATTTAAACACATTTGTTAAATAAAGTTAAACATTTTTATAAAATTACCTCTAGCTTACTTAATTTTAACATTTTTGGCTTCTTAATTCCACAAAAGAGTACTAATCCATGATAATCAAGTGCCAGGAGTGCGATTTTATAATTCGGTAAATTCAATTGCTGGTCAAAATTTATAGTATGTATGGTATAAATTGAGGTAGAATATTGCAGATCAGTTTAATTTTAATCAGTATGATCAGAAAAGCCAAAATCTACATTTTGGCTTTTCTGATAAAAGAGGATGCTTTAAAATAATTAATCACGGACAAAATCACTTCCGTATAACAATTCCAAGAGGAAGAATTGTTTTACCATAAACTTCATTTAATAAGGCCCCGATACCGGTGTATATTGCAGATGCACCACAAATAATTCCTTCATAACCTGTGAAAGTTTTTACGGAAGCATTTCCTGTGGCGTCACCAATGGCCAACAAAAAAAACAAAATGGTTAAAGTGGCAAATACAAATTGCAGCGCTTTGCTGATGCGTAAAGTGCCGATGAAAAGCAAGCCGGTGAAGATTCCCCACATGATCAAATAGGCGACCATCGCATTTTCAGATGCCGCTGGTATCCATCCTAATTTAGGCATCACGATCAGCGCAACCAATGTGAGCCAAAAAGATCCATATGAAACAAAAGCGACCAATCCGAAGGTGTTATTTTTTTTAGCTTCCATGATCCCGGCAATGATTTGTGCGATGCCGCCATAAAAAATTCCCATGGCAAGAATCATCGAATTCATTTCGAAAATTCCTGCATTGTGGAGATTTAATAAAACGGTCGTGAGTCCAAAGGCCAGCAGGCCAAGAGGTGCGGGGTTAGCAGTTGTGTCTTTGATAATAGTTGTCGATTGATCCATAAGAGTTGGTTTTTTTAAATGAAGATTTAAAATACAACTAATTTCAACTCATACAATATGAAATGGTTTATATTTTAATTTTTTTGGAGAAATCATTTAAACTAAGAAGCAAAAAAATACTTCTGCTGTAGACCAATTTATAAAAATTGCAAAAACTACGTTTTGACTTTCCTCGCCCTACACAAATGTTTTTGGTAGGAATTTTGTGGACTTTTCTTAAAAATATTTCAATTATGACAGTACCACAAATTGCCCACAGGCTTGCAGAATTATGCAACCAGGGAAATTTCGAACAAGCGCAAAAAGAATTGTTTGACAATGATGCCGTTAGCATTGAACCGGAGGCTGGTGGCGGCTTCGAAAAGGAAACTAAGGGTCTCGATGCTATTATTGAAAAAGGAAAAAAATTTGGATCTATGGTTGAAGAAGTGCACGGCTGCAGTGCCTCAGACCCAATCGTTGCAGGAAATTCTTTTGCCATTTCTCTCAACATGGATACAACGATGAAAGGCCGGGAGCGGTCAACATTGTCAGAGCTCTGTGTATATAAAGTAAAAGATGGAAAGATTATTTCAGAGCAGTTTTTTATGTAACTGCGAATTACAAGCCGGCGCTCTCAATGAAATTAACTGCTTTTTCAAACCGCTGCTCATAATTTCCTGAGATATTACACCATGGACGGCTTTGATTAACCATCAGATCCTTATAAAAATGATATAATTTTTCCCTTGTATTTTTATCGGGATATTCTCTTAAGGCATCCTGGATCCAAGGGAGATCAACATCGCAAAGCAAGTACAAGTCATAGTTCCTTTCTGCGATTGTTTTGAGAATCCAATTGTGGCATTTATTAAATACAAATTCACACCAAACTTTCATTACATACATGTCCGTGTCGACAAATAGAGGTTTGAGTTGTGATGGCGGCTCGCTTCTGGCAGCAGCCATCTGCACACTGGTAACTGACACCTGATCCTCCAATGCTATTTGTCCTTTTGCTATGTCCAGTAAATTCTCATAACTATATTTTGTTCCTTTTTTTTCTAAATATTCTCTTGCATATTCAGGCACCCATAACGAATCATAATGCGCAGCAAGATTTTTACATAACGTGCTTTTTCCAGTAGACTCCGGCCCGATAATTACGATTTTTTTTATTGCTTCCATTCGGGGATTTCTTCTTTTTTTATTAAATATTCATTGGCTCTTTTTTTCCATTCCAGTAATCCCCAGATAGCCATAATAAAAAGGACCAGGTAATATACGCTCGTAAAGACATAATGTTTTACAAAATATAATGGAATGGAGGCAATATTGGTAGCGATCCACCAATACCAGCTTTCTACCTTTTTACGGGCCATCAGCCACATACCTGTGAATGCGGTGGCGCTGGCAAATGCATCGGCCCAGGGAATTGCGCCCGGGGCAAAATCTCTTTTGAGATAGGTGAGTGCGGCGAAAATAGCTATATAAAATGCGGCGAAAAACAGCAATTCCTGTAGCCATTCCTTTTTGGAACTCCAGGTAATTTTTACAACGTGTTCATGCTGGCGATCTCTTTTTGCCCAGATAATCCACCCGTAAATGCTCATGATAGTATAGTATAGATTGACACTAGCTTCGCCTAAAAGACTTCCTTTAAAACTGATATAAACGTAGAGCATAGTGCCAATTAATCCTGTAGGATATACCCAGATATTTTCTTTGCGGGAAAACCAAACGCTCGTGATTCCTGAAATGACGGCAATGAATTCGAATAGGGTCGTTTGCCGCAGTCCGGCTATAAACTGTTCGTAGATTTCAGCAGGCGTCACATTTAATTTTTGAGGTGCTTGAAACTCTTGTTTTGGAAGGGTTATCAAAGGTGCAAAATAAAGATATTCTTTCCGGAAAAAGGAATCAGGTAAGAAGATAACGATGATCCGTTTAATAACCCGCGATTCGCAATAAGCACTGTTATCATATATCACACTTATTTATTGGCTTATGTCAATGGAGAAGACGACTGCCTGGGCGTAACTTTGAGGGATAAAAAATAAAGATCATGAATATAAAAAACATAGAGTTCGTAGCAGCGCCTCCCGCACCCCACATGGTTGGGGATGGCTTTAGAGTGCACAATTTTATTCCCGGCAATCCGCGAATGAGCATGCAAAGAATGGATCCTTTTATCATGCTGGATTATAATTCAAAATTCTATTTTTCACCAACAATTGTCCCACGGGGCGTCGGTGTTCATCCACACAAAGGGTTTGAAACCGTTACCGTGGCTTATAAAGGAAAAGTTGCGCATCATGATAGCAGCGGTAACAGTGGCGTGATCGGCGAAGGCGATGTGCAATGGATGACTGCGGCTTCCGGTATTTTGCATAAAGAATATCATGAAGAAAATTTCGCGCGCGAAGGGGGTGACTTTCAAATGGTGCAACTGTGGGTAAACCTGCCTGCTGATGCGAAAAAGACGAAGCCCAAATATCAGGAGATCGCTCATGAAAAAGTGAATAAATTTCAGCTGCCCGGATGATAGCGGCACGATAGAAGTTATCGCCGGCCAGTACCGGGATGTGAAAGGAACGGCTTCAACTTTTACCCCGGTTAATCTATACAATGCACGTTTGAAAAAGGGAGCAATAGCTTCGATTTCTTTTCCTGCAAACTTCAATACGGCGCTTGTTGTGATTGAAGGAAGCATTAAAGTAAACGGCCAGGAATCAGTATACCAGGATCATCTTGCTTTGTTTAAAAATGATGGAGAAGATTTTACCATCGAAGCATTGGAAGATGCTGTGGTATTGGTTTTAAGTGGTGAGCCGATTGGTGAGCCTATTGCATCGCATGGGCCATTTGTAATGAATACTAAAGAAGAATTAAGAGAGGCTTTTGATGAATTTAATTCAGGAAAGTTTGGTGTTTTAAAAAATTAATGTGTTCAGATCAATAATGGAAGCGGCATCATCAATGACTATTTTGATGATGCCGCTTTTGTTTATGTAAGGAGCCTCTCATTCAAACAAGCCATTTTGTAGAAAAAGACAATTTTAATATTTGAGCGAATCCTTCATATTAATAAAATCAGTTCAACACCTTCGATAATAGAAACAATCTGCATTATTATCAACTTTTTTCTACCTTCATTTTTATGAAAAACCTTCTAACTGCACTGTTTTTGTTTTGTTTTTTTAATTCATATTCTCAAAAAGCGATATCGGATTATTTTTATGTTCGTACAAAAGATTCCCTTCCATTTTTAAAATATGGATTAGGTGACGACCGGCTTGGCGGCGCGAAAATGACTTTTCTCGATAGCAATGTGATCTTGAAAGTCGTTGACAGCTTCAGGCAAGACTATAAGGTAAAGCTTTCTGATTTGCATTCAGCATATATCGAAAAAGAAAAAGTGGTTAAAGTAGCGCCTGTCAAAAACGGGCAACATCTTACTGATAGCTGGAAGGTGTACGGCGACTCGCTTTATGATTATGTAACTGTTCTGCTCGATGAGAAACTGCCCTATAGCAGCAGAATGGAAATTCATCCATCAAGAATTATAGTCGATATTTTTGGAGCAACAAGTAATACGAATTGGATTACGCAACTTTCTTCTGTAAAAGAAATAAAAAATGCGTGGTATGAGCAACCTGAAGACGATGTAATGCGCGTGATTATTGAATTAAAACACCAGCAGCATTGGGGCTATAAAATTTTTTATTCAGAAAATAATAAACTAACGGTTAGGGTTAGACGACAACCAACCGTTTTAGACTTAAGCCATTTAAAAATTGCCATTGACGCCGGACATGGAGGCGATAATATTGGCGCGACAGGCGTTACCTCCGGTATAAAAGAAAAGGATTACACGCTGCTGATTGCGAAAGAACTTTCGAGACAATTGTTGAAGAAAAAAGCAAAAGTAATCATGACGAGAGATAAGGATACTACACTCAGCATGTTTGAAAGAATACAAATGCTGGACCAGCAAAGTCCAAACCTCCTGATCAGCGTTCATTTGAATTCATCTTCAAGAGATAGTGTTAATGGTGTGAGTACTTATTATCGGTACGTTGGCTTCCGCCCGTTAAGCCAGTCCATTTTGAAAAGTCTGTTGCAAACGGGATTGGGAGAATTCGGCAATGTAGGCAATTTTAATTTTTCATTAAATGGACCAACTGATTATCCGAATTGTCTTGTGGAAGTGGCTTTTCTTAGTAATAAAAATGACGAAAAAAAAATACGCGACCCGAAGTTCCGTCACATGGTTGCTACTAAAATTGTAGCCGGTTTGGAGGATTTTCTAAAACATGTTTCGCAGTAAATTTTTGCTTTGAGTAAAAAAGTAAAGAGGATGATCAATTTTCTAGAAATAAAACGTATCAGTGTTTGAAATTTGCTCCAGATTTATTTTCTGTAATTTTACAGCGAACTTTTAAAACCTTATATTATCACTAATCATACTATTGCGAAAAAGTCAGTCGGCAAATTAAGCCGGCTTTCCGAAACCCTGATTGGAAGCGAAATTGTGCGCCTCGGCGCCGATATAAAAGCCAAAATGAAAGGTGGTGAAAAAATTTACAATTTCACCATCGGCGATTTTGATTCTTCCATATTTCCAATTCCAAAAAAATTGGAAGAGGAAATAATCGATGCATATCAAAATAAATTCACGACTTATCCGCCGGCGGAGGGCATCCTGGCATTAAGGCAATCTGTCGCAGCCTTCATAAAAGAGCGGGAAGGGCTTGACTTCAACACAAACGAAGTTCTTATTGCCGCTGGTGGCCGTCCATTAATTTATACGTTATATCGTGCTTTGGTTGACAAAGAAGATAAAGTGATTTATTCTGTGCCGAGCTGGAATAACAATCACTATGTGCATTTTAATGAAGGCCGCCATGTATTAATAGAAGCCGCGAGGGAAAATAATTTTATGCCTTTGGCAGAGGATATTAAACCTCATCTCACGAATGCCGTTCTGATCGCTTTATGTTCTCCTTTAAATCCTACTGGTACCGTTTTCAAGAAAGAGGAGTTAGAGAAAATATGTGATATGGTGCTTGAAGAAAATGGACGTCGCGGTGAGGACGAAAAGAAATTGTATGTGATGTATGACCAGATGTATTGGACACTTACATTTGGCGAAACTGTACATTATAATCCGGTAAGCCTTCGCCCCGAAATGAAAGATTATACTATTTTTATTGACGGCATCAGCAAAGCGTTTGCCGCTACGGGAGTTCGTGTGGGTTGGGCTTTGGGCCCCGAGCATGTATTGTCAAAAATGAAAGCGATCAATAGTCATGTCGGTGCCTGGAGCCCGATGGCAGAGCAGCACGCAACCGCGAAATTTCTTGCCGAGAAAAAAATAATAGATCAATATCTTTTGCATTATAAAAAAGAACTGGAAGAGAGGCTGCAACTTATTTATGAAGGGTTTCAAAAACTAAAATCGGAAGGATTTTCAGTAGATGCCTGTGCGCCGCAAGCCGCGATCTATTTGACGATACAAATAAGTCTCGTCGGCAAAACCACCCCGGGCGGAGAGTTGCTGACAACGCAGTCGGATGTTACTTCCTATATTTTAAACGAAGCAAAACTTGCCGTGGTTCCATTTTATGCATTTGGTGCGCCAAAGGATTCTGACTGGTACAGGTTGAGTGTAGGCACATGTAAAAAAGAAGAAATTCCGGAGATGCTCGGAAAATTGAGGGAAGCGTTGGGAAAATTGAAGTAATTAGTTCGCTACATTTTATTTATCAAAGCGGTAAAAGAGCAAGCAAAATAAAAGGGATTAATAAATTTTTTATGATTTATTAATCCCTTCTATATTTAATTTAGTTGCCTGGCTTAAGCTTCAGTGTTTGACAAGCTGGCAGAAGAGGCAGGGATGAGATCATTCTCAATTAAATATTCTGCGATCTGCACAGCGTTGGTAGCGGCTCCTTTACGAAGATTGTCACTAACCACCCAGCAATTCAATGTGTTGGGCTGCGATTCGTCACGACGAATTCTGCCTACAAAAGTTTCGTCTTTTTCGTGCGCTGTTAACGGCATTGGATATACGAAATTATCAAGATCGTCCTGCAAAACAAGGCCCGGCGAATTTGATAAAATATTTCTTACTTCAGCAAGATCAAAGTCCTTTTCAAATTCAATGTTCAGGCTTTCACTATGTCCACCCATCACCGGGATACGCACGCAGGTTGCTGTTAATTGAATATCGTCATCTGACATAATTTTCCGGGTTTCATTCACCATTTTCATTTCTTCTTTGGTGTAGCCGTTCTCAAGAAATACATCAATATGAGGAAGTGCATTTTTATCAATCTTATATTTATAAGCCATCTCGCCTTCTATATTATTTCTTTCATTCTCCATTTGTGTTACGGCTTTAACACCAGTGCCGGTTACACTTTGATAAGTGGAAACTACCACTCGTTTGATTCCGTATTTTTTATGAAGCGGGTTTAATACCAACACCATTTGAATGGTAGAGCAATTGGGATTGGCAATTATTTTATCATCTTCAGTTAATGAATCAGCGTTTACTTCGGGAACAATTAGCTTCTTTGAAGGATCCATTCTCCACGCAGATGAATTATCAATAACGGTAATCCCTGCAGCAGCGAATTTAGGCGCTAATAAAAGAGAAGTATTTCCGCCTGCTGAAAACAAAGCGATGTCAGGCTTCGCAGAGATTGCATCGTCAGCAGAAACGATCTTATATTTCTTACCCTTAAAGGAAACTTCCTTTCCTATTGATTTTTCAGATGCCACCGGAATTAATGTCGATACCGGGAAATTTCTTT
This sequence comes from uncultured Chitinophagaceae bacterium, assembly GCA_963706775.1. Lineage (GTDB taxonomy): Bacteria > Bacteroidota > Bacteroidia > Chitinophagales > Chitinophagaceae > Ginsengibacter. The sequence continues at coordinate 831,316 of CAVPNF010000005.1, read as the reverse complement.
CTTCCAAAATTTGTAACATTTTGCTGCCAACCAATCCGGTTGCACCCACAACTGCGATTTTCATTTTTTTTTATTTTTGATGATTTTTGTGAATATGCAATTTAAGCCATTCTACATTTTTTTGATTGAATAAAGTAGCTATCTTTAAAACAAACTGCTTTTTATGAGAGAAAAAGTATGGGTTTTGTTTTTTCTTATGTTTTTATTGGCTAATTCAGCCTCGGCCCAAATCACCGAAGATTTTAGCGACGGTGATTTTACCACCAATCCTGCCTGGACGGGTGACGAAAATGATTTTATAGTGAATCCCGGCCTTCAATTGCAAAGCAACAAAACCATTGCCAATAGTACATTTTATTTGAGCACTCCTAATGAACTTGCTACTTCTGCCGTATGGGAGTTTTGGATACGTTTGGCATTTAATCCCTCGTCCGCAAATTATGTAGATGCTTTTTTGATCTCATCTTCATCCGATTTAACCTTAGGCTCGTCTACCGGATATTTTGTTCGACTTGGAAACACTGACGATGAAATAAGCCTTTATCGAAAAGATGCTGACGGGACGGTTAAAAAGATAATCGACGGGATCAATGGCATTCTCAACAAAAGCAACAACGTATTAAAAATAAAAGTCACGCGGGATTCAGAACATCGTTGGACGCTCTTCAGAGATGCTACCGGGATTGGCAATTCATTTATAAAAGAAGGCGATGCCATTGACAGTTTTTATAAAGCATCGTCTCACTTTGGATTTTTGATCCGGCAAAGCAGCGCCGGATTTTTCCAAAGGCATTTTTTCGACAATATATCCGTGAAAGAATATGTGCGGGATGAAACTCCTCCTGAAATCGTTTCTGCAACAGCCGTTTCTTCGAACACTGTGGATATTCTTTTTGATGAGCCGGTTGATGAAATAAGCGGCCAGGATCCGGCCTTTTATTTTGTCAATAACGGAATAGGAATGCCTGTGAGCGCGATCTTAGATGACGCGAATCGGGCATTGATCCATCTTTCATTTGAGAAAACCTTCACTAACAGTATCCAATATACGCTAATGATAAATGCGGTAAAGGATGTTTCGGGCAACGCGGTAAGCAACGCGACCACTACGTTCAGTTTTTATACACCACAACAGTTCGATGTATTAATTGATGAGCTTTTTCCGGATCCAAACCCACAAGTTGGCCTGCCGCTGTATAAATTTTTGGAACTTAAAAACGTTTCGCCCTTTCCAATAAATCTGAAAGGCTGGAAGTTGATTGACGGAGCCTCTACGGCTATTTTGCCCTCATTTGTTTTGCTTCCGGACAGTTTTGTAATTGTCTGCGCCACTAATTCAGCTCCTTTTTATAATTCCTACGGCGCTACCATCGGAGTAGCTAACTTTCCCCCGATGAATATTGGTGGTGCTACGATTATTTTGAGATCACCGGAAAATAAAACTATTCATGCCGTTCAGTACGATATTACAACTTATAAAAATGATTTGAAAAAGGATGGTGGCTGGACTCTGGAAATGATTGACCCTAAAAATCCCTGCGGCGGCCCAGGCAACTGGAAAGCGAGTGCGGATCCGAAAGGAGGAACGCCGGGAAAAAGAAACTCAGTGGATGGAAAAAATAGAGATGAAACCTTACCAAAATTGTTGCGGGCGTTTGCAATTGACCCGGATAAAATTATGCTGGTTTTTGACGAACCCGTTAATAGTCTGCGCTCGGCCATCATTAATAATTATTCAATTGACAAAGAATATTTTGTGAAAAGCGTTTTTGTAGATTTTCCTTTTTTTAATCAGGTGCAAATCACTTTAAACAAGCCAATTGTTTCAGGAGAAATATATACAGTGACGGTGAAGAATATTCCGGATTGCGCCGGCAACAACATTGGTAATATGAATACAGCAAGGTTTGGTCTCGCGAGTGATGCAGATAGTTTGGATCTGGTCATAAATGAAATATTATTTCATCCATTACCGATGGGTGCAGATTATGTGGAACTTTACAATCGTTCTAAAAAAATTATTGATCTTAAAAAAATATTCCTCGCCAATCGCAACAGCGAGCAATATCGTCGGCAGCATTCAGCAGGTTTCCCCGGAAAGTATATTGATGTTTCCGGAAGAATTTATTTTGTTGACGGCAGATGAAGATGCAGTAAAAAGTCAATATATTACCACCAATCCCGGGGCCTTTCTTAAAATGAATGGCTTTCCATCTTACCCGAATGCCGGAGGAAATGTGGTGCTTCTGAATGGACAGGGAAAGATCGTCGACGAAATCAGCTATTCTGAAAAATGGCATTTTCCTTTAATAAAAAATCCCGCAGGCGTTTCTCTTGAGAGAATAGACTACGATGGACCGTCTTCTAAAAGTAATTTTCATTCGGCAGCCACTTCGGTTGGGTATGGCACTCCGGGCTATCGAAATTCTCAATATCGCATTATCGAAGAATTGCCTGGCGCCATTTCTGTCACCCCTGAAATATTCTCTCCGGACAATGATGGACTGGATGATTTTGTCACGATTAACTATGAATTTCCATCGGCGGGTTTTGTTGTCAATACGACAATTTATGATGCATCGGGACGGCCGGTTCGTTACCTGCAAAAAAATTCACTTGCCGGTTCCAGGGGATATTTTCGTTGGGATGGTCTGGGCGAAAAAGGGAATCAGCTACCAAAAGGCATCTATATTATTTATACCGAGATCTTCAATACTGATGGTAGGAAACGACGCTTTAAAAACACGCTCGTTCTTGCCAGAAAATAGATTGACATGACTTTCTGAAATGCTAAAATATAGATTTTTTGAATAGTGGCTATATGATATTCACTTCTCTGTCATATTTTTAGAAATCAATCTTGGAAAGGAATTAAGTCATTGATTATCAATAAAAAACCGAAGCAATTAAAAATAAATTTTTTTAATTGTAAAATAAAATTAACTTTATTCTAACAATGCATGTAAGAGTAGAATTAACGTAAGTCCTGATTGTGAGAAACAAAGCTGAATTGCTGTTTTGACCCAAAGAGTTTTTCCAACAAAAAATTATCACTTCGAAAAATGGACCCAATCGTAAAAGGAAGACTTCAGAAAAGTTTGCGTAATAATAAAAGTCTTTTTAACAAATAATCAATAATATCAGAACCAACCTTTCTTAATAAAATCAAAAAAATCTCGAATTATGAGTCAAACGAAAAACCTCCAATATTTCCTGACGCTCAGGCGACTGAGCTATAAAGCAGGAAGCATGCTATTGGCATTTCTTCTTGCGTCCTGCTTCGTTTTTGCAGGCTCAGGACTGCTGCGTGATGTTAAAGGAAAGGTGCTGGATACCAAAGGGGAACCACTAGGTGGCGTTAGTGTTTTAGTAAAGGGCACAGCTTCGGGTGTCAGCACTGATATAAACGGTGCTTTTACTATTAATGTACCTGATGGAAAATCCATCCTCGTTATTTCTTATGTTGGTTTCGAAACACAGGAGGTAAGCGTATCAGGGCAGTCATCTATTGTCGTAACAATGACTGCATCAACAAGCCAGCTAACAGATGTAGTGGTGGTTGGTTATGGAACGCAGAAAAAGGTGACAGTAACGGGCTCTGTTGCCACAGTGAAAGGGGCCGAGTTAGAAAAGGCGCCTACTTTAAATCTTTCGAATTCCCTGGCCGGCCGTCTACCTGGCGTCAATGCGATACAATCCAGTGGTGAACCCGGCTACGATGGTTCTGCGATCCAAATCCGCGGTACCAATACGATAGGTAATAGTTCTGCAATGGTAGTTATTGATGGTGTGCCCGATCGTGCGGGCGGTTTGGAGCGGTTGAACCCCGCCGACATTGAAAGTGTTTCAGTGTTGAAAGATGCTTCTGCCGCTATCTATGGTGTGAGAGGTGCCAACGGTGTAATTTTAATTACAACCAAACGCGGAAAAACAGGCAAGCCTGTTCTATCGTATGATTTTAATAAAGCCTGGTCGCAGCCAACACGAATTCCTAAATTAATGAATGCGCCCGAATATGCTGAAGTTAATAACGAATTATCTATGTTTAATAATGTACCGGCTAATCAGTGGACTGCAGCGTGGCCCGCATTTCAACAGGCTGGCACTTACACAAGGACTGATAATTCGGCAGTAGTAAACGCTCCTTATAAACCAGCCGATATTCAGAAATATAAAGATGGTTCAGATCCCTGGGGCCATCCAAACACAGACTGGTTTGGGGACGCTTTAAAAACATGGTCTCCACAGGTTCGCCATAGTCTGCAACTGAGTGGCGGTTCTGATAACATAAAATTCCTGGCTTCTGCGGGCTATGAGAACCAGGATGCTTATTACAAAAACTCTGCAACAGGTTATAAGCAATATGATATGAGATTGAACCTTGATGCCAAGATTAACAAGTATATTAGTACAAGTATCGGTTTGACGGCACGTGAAGAATATCGTTTCTTTCCAACAGAATCTGCTGGCTCCATTTTTAGAATGCTGATGCGAGGTAAACCTACTGAACCGGAAATCTGGCCAAATGGATTACCGGGTCCGGATATTGAAAACGGGCAGAATCCCATCGTGATTACAACAAACCAAACAGGTTATAACAGGGACAAGAGAGATTATTTTCAAACAAATGGTAAAGTGGAAATTACCAATCCATGGGTGTCAGGTTTAAAATTAACCCTGTCAGCTTCGGTAGACAAATATGCGAGAAACACCAAAAACTGGCAGACTCCGTGGTACCTGTATTTCTGGGATCATGCTACTTACGAAGCAGACGGAAAAACGCCTGTTCTCACAAAATCGGTTCGCTCTACCTACACGGATCCGAGACTTACTTTGAACTACGAGAATCAATTAAACACCAATCTTACCGGATTATTGAGCTATGATAAAGTGATCGGCGATCATACAATTAATGTATTAGCGGGTATTACAAAGGAACAGATAAGCCAGGATAACTCTTACGCTTTCCGCAGAAACTTTATTTCGCCTTCTGTGGATCAGCTTTTTGCGGGAGGTTCCGACCAGCAGGACAATGGCGGCGGAGGTTATGAACGTGCCCGCCTTAGCTATTTTGGACGCGTAGCCTATAATTACAAAGAGAAATACCTTTTGGAATTCTTATGGCGCCGGGACGGATCTTACATTTTTCCTGAAGAAAAACGCTTTGGCTTTTTCCCCGGAATTCTGGCAGGATGGAATATATCCAACGAGAACTTCTTTAAAGAAAATGTGCACGTTGTTAACTACCTCAAACTACGTGGTTCTTACGGGCAATTGGGAAATGACCAGGTTTATTATAATGGAGTTTTGCAGGAATACGCATTTTTATCGTTATATAATTTAGGTACATATGTTATTAACAACCAGGTATTAAAGGCTCTTTATGAAACAGTGGTGCCAAATAATCAATTTACCTGGGAAGTAGCAAGAAATTCAGATGTTGGATTGGAAGGCGCTTTGTTCAATAACAAAATAACCTTCGAACTTGATTATTTTTATAACAAGCGTAATAACATGTTGATTCACGCAGGCAGCGTACCCGGCAGTTCCGGTATCAGCGGTTTGTTACCTCCGATAAATGCAGGAAAATTAGAGAACAAAGGTTATGAATTTAAAGTGGGATATAATGCCAAAGTGGGTGACTTTAGATTTAACATTAGTGTGAATGGCGGCTATGCCAAGAATAAAATCTTGTATTGGGATGAGCCAACCAGCGCTCCTTCTTATCAGTGGGCTACCGGACATTCCATCGGCTCTAATGGACCCAATTTCCTCGCTTATGAATATGATGGTGTGTTTAAAGATGCAAAAGATATAGCTGATAACAAAATTGATTATACCGCTCTTGTCGGTTCTTTAAGACCGGGTGACATGAAATTCAGGGATATGAACGGAGATGGCAAAATTACCGGGGATGACCAGGTAAGACTAGACAAGAACCGGGATCCAACATTCACAGGCGGCATCAACATTGGCGTACAATATAAAGATTTTGATCTTTCCATTTTATTCCAGGGCGCCACCGGGGGTCTGTTGTTTTTTGGAACTGAATCAGGTGATATTGGTAATTTTCTTCAGTACAGCTATGATCATCGCTGGTCAGTAGATAATCCCAGCAGCGTTGATCCACGCCTTGCCAACAGGGGTGACACTTACTATACCGGCGGCGGCGCAGGAAACAACACTTATTATCTTAGAAACAGTGACTACATACGTTTGAAGAATGTTGAAATAGGTTACAGCATTCCTTCAGGTCTTCGCAAAAGAGCCGGCATCAGTAATTTCCGTTTGTACGCAAGTGGCCTGAATCTTATTACATGGGATAAAATGAAAATATGGGATCCGGAATCAACCAATAGCAGCGGCCAATACTATCCACAGGCAAGAATTCTTAACTTAGGCGCAAGAGTAACTTTCTAAATCATCAGACATGAAAAATAACATAAAAGCATTTTCACTATTAATATTGACGGGATTTCTCTTTTCATGTAAGAAGGATTTCCTGAATACTAAACCGCTCACGTCAGTTCCCAGCAGTGATACCTGGCAAGACGGGGCTTTGGCTCAGGCATTCGTGACGGGAATTTACTCCGGGCTGGGAATGGGCGGCTTTGATGAGCAGATGCTGGCTTCGCTTTCGGATGAGGCCGTATTTACTCATGCGGGCCGGGGGATCAATATCGTCAATGAGGGAACGCTAAATCCATCAAATATCGGATGGACAAATAACACGTATGAATGGACGAGTATGTACAATCGTATCCGAAGCGCTAATGTCGCTTTGGAACAACTTCCTGCTGCAACTTTTACCGATACCGCACTAAATAACAAGTTGAGAGGCGAAGCGCATTTTTTGAGGGCTTATTATTATCAACAATTGGTTAGGTATTATGGTGGAGTTCCTTTGGTTAGCAAAACTTACGGTTTGAATGAGGATTACACCATTGCGAGAAGCAGTTATGCGGACTGTATAGATTTTATCCTAAAAGATTGTGACACTACGATCATGTTGTTGCAGAATAAGACTATGCCTAAAGGCCGCGCTTCAGCGCTTGCCGCGATGGCGCTTAAATCCCGCGTACTATTATATGCCGCAAGTGACCTCCATGATATTCCCACTGCAAAATTAAAATCAACAGTAATAGGCGCTTTTGCAAATCCTGAGATTTTAGGCTACCCAAGCGGTGATCGCGCTGCAAGATGGCAGGCGGCACAGGCGGCTGCAAAAGCGGTCCTGGATGCTGCTTCAGGATATAAACTGGATTTAACAAGCCCTGCTTCATCGGCTGCTGCACAAAAGAATTATTTGTCAATTGCTATGGGTGGAGGAAGTAAAGCCGCTGATATCGATGCTGCCGGATCTGCAGATCTGATTTTCGAAAGAGATTTTTCTCCTAATAAAGATGAATATGCCGGAATCTATGTAGGGCTGGCTAATGGTCCCAACGGCTATCACAACTGGGCGGGAAATTCTCCAATACAACAATTTGTTGATGACTACGAAATGATGGATGGCACAAAATTCAGTTGGTCTGATCCTGCTCAAAAAGCAGCCCCGTACGTGGGTCGTGATCCACGTTTTTACGCCACTGTCTTGTATGATGGTGCTCCATGGAAGCCACGCGATAAGATTTCAGGAAATGTAGATCCCGCAAACCAAATACAAGTTGGTAGTTACCAGGTAGGAACAGGGATGATCGCCGGTTTGGATACCCGTCAAAGTTCTATTGAAAACTGGAATGGCAGTTGGACTGGATATTATATGAAGAAATTTATTGATCCGGATCCAAATCTCGTGGATAACACGACTCGTCAGTATATTCCATGGCCGTTTTTCCGATACACAGAAGCGGTTTTAAACTATGTGGAAGCCTCAATCGAATTAGGACAGGAAGACGTGGCTAAAACCTGGCTTAATAAGATCCGGTTCAGAGCGGGAATGCCTGCTATTACATTGTCCGGAGCAGCCTTAAGAGATGAATACAGAAACGAAAGAAGGATTGAAATGGCTTATGAAGAACAACGCTTTCATGATGCCCGCAGATGGATGATTGCTCCTGCTACATTGGGCAGAAAGCTGGTTTACATGAGTGTAACCGGAATGTTGAAATCCGGCGCTACAGCCCCATCTCCTTACAGACGTGATGAAACGAAGTATAATTATACCTATCTTCCTGTTGAGGACAATAGTCTTGAAAACAGACAATGGGTAGATAAGATGTATTTCTTACCGATCACCCGTGATGAAATAACTAAAAACGATAAGCTGGTTCAGAACCCTGGTTATCAATAAATAAATTCTTAATTATCTTAAAATCTATACCACTTAAATTTGTGGTATAGATTTTTTTATTTTATCGCAATTAACTTTAAAAAGTGATCATCCCCAAGTCAACCTGTCCTCTTTTATATTTGTTTCTGTCCATGTTTTTGATAAACAGTTGTAAGAATTCTGCCAATGAAGCCTCCCCGGACACAAAAACTGGTCCCGCACTATTTACATTGCTCACTCCTGAGCAAACACATATTGATTTTACCAACAATATTGATGAAGGATTGAACACCAATGTATTAATGTATGAATATTTTTACAACGGAGGCGGAGTGGCTGTCGGCGATTTAAACGGAGATGGATTACAGGATCTTTATTTTAGCGGAAATATATCTGATAATAAGCTTTATCTGAATAAAGGTAAAATGCAGTTTGAAGATATTACGGCGACATCCGGTACCGGCGGCCGACCTGGTCCCTGGAAAACGGGAGTAACGATGGCTGATGTAAATGGCGATGGAAAAATGGATATTTACTTATGTTATTCAGGAAAACTTCCATCAGAAAAACGCATGAACCAACTTTTTATCAACCAGGGAAATGACGATAAAGGGGTTCCGATTTTTAGAGACGAAGCAAAGCTTTACGGACTCGATGACTCTTCTTACAGCACCCAGGCATACTTCTTTGATTTCGATCGGGATGGCGATTTGGACCTGTTTTTATTGAATCATAATCCAAATTCATTGCCGGTTCTCGACGAAGCAAATACCGCTGCCATCCTTAAAAAAGAGGATCCGATGACGGGCGTTCAATTATTCAGGAATGATAATAATCATTTTGTAAATATAACCGCAAAGTCGGGGCTGAGCAGTTCGTCGCTTACCTATGGTTTGGGCGCCGGAATCGCCGATCTCAATAATGACGGGTGGCCCGATATTTATATTTCAAATGATTATACAGTTCCCGATTTTCTTTACATCAATAACCACGACGGAACCTTTACTGATCAGCTACAAAAACATATAGGACATACCAGCGAGTTCTCTATGGGAAATGATGTGGCTGATGTTAATAACGATGCTCTTCCGGATATCTTTACGCTGGATATGCTGCCAAAAGATAACCGCCGGCAAAAACTCTTATTTGCACCAGACAATTATGAAAAATTTGAACTTACGTTGCGAACAGGATTCTATTACCAATATATGCGCAATATGTTGCAGCTGAATAATGGGAATGGCACTTTTAGCGAGATAGGGCAACTTGCCGGTATTTCAAATACTGACTGGAGCTGGGCTCCACTCTTTGCCGATTATAATAATGACGGATGGAAAGATTTATTGGTGACAAATGGATATTTAAGAGATTACACCAATTTGGATTTTATCAAATATATGAATGATTATATCCAAAGCAAAGGCCGATTAAAAAGAGAAGATGTATTGGATCTCGTGCACAGGATGCCCGCATCCAACGTTACCAATTATCTTTTTCAAAACAACGGCGACCTTACTTTCAAAGATGTGAGCAAGCAATGGGGATTCGATTCCGCGTCCAACAGCAACGGAGCCGTCTACGTAGATCTGGATAATGATGGCGACCTCGACCTTGTGATCAATAATATCAACAGGCCTGCATTTGTTTTTGAAAACGAATCGAACAAAGAGCCCAATAACAATTATTTGCAATTGACATTAAAAGGAGATAATAAAAATACCAGCGGCATTGGAGCCAAAGTAACGTTATATCAAAAAGGTCAGCAGCAATATATTGAGCAAATGCCCTCGAGGGGATATTTATCGAGCGTGTCGCCGGTGCTGCATTTCGGACTCGGAAAAGAAAAGGCTGTAGATTCCCTAAGAATCGTCTGGCCGGATGGCAAACAACAGGTTTTACAAAATGTCAAAAGCAATCAATCACTCGCGCTCGAACAAAAGAACGCGACTTCCGATTACCAGTTCCCGGGAGAGCTGCCTTCGCTGTTTGCAGAAGTCGCGTCGCCGATCAGGTATGCTCAGAAGACGAATAATATCAATGATTTTAAGCGCCAGCCGCTATTGATCAACCCATTGTCTTTTTCAGGTCCTTGTATGATAAAAGGCGACTTAAATGCAGATGGCCTCGAAGATGTTTTCATCGGCGGAGGCAGCGGCCAGCCGGCTCAGTTATTTATACAACAGAAAAATGGTTCTTTTGTTAATAAACAGCAAAAGGCTTTTGTCGCAGATGAACTGAGAGAGGACGCGGACGCGGTTATTTTCGATGCCAACGGCGATGGGTTCCCCGATATATATGTGGCGAGTGGAGGCTATCATAATTATCTGGTAGATGATACTTTGCTTCAGGACAGGCTTTATCTGAATGATGGAAAAGGAAATTTTACTAAAAGTGTAAATTCCCTGCCGCAAATGCTTGTGAGCAAAAGCTGCGCAAGAGTTGCAGATGTTAATGGAGATGGGTTTCCTGATATATTTGTAGGAGGCCGGGTAATTCCGGGACGCTATCCGGAAACGCCCCAAAGCTATCTTCTGATCAACGACGGAAAGGGGCATTTTACCGACAAAATATCTTCGATTGCTCCCTCATTGCAAAAATCCGGGATGATAACTGATGCTGCCTGGATTGATATCAATAATGATAAAAAAATGGATCTCGTTGTAGTAGGCGAATGGATGCCCATTACCGTTTATATCAATACCAATGGCAAGCTTGAAAATGAGACCAGCAAATACTTTGACAAAGAATACAGTGGATGGTGGAATAAATTATTGGTTGGAGATTTCAATAAAGACGGAAAACCCGACCTGGTCATCGGAAATATGGGTCTCAACACTCAATGTAAGGCGAGTGAAAAGGAACCGGCTGAAATGTTTTATAAAGATTTTGATGATAATGGTTCTGTGGATCCGATCTTTTGTTTTTTCATTGAAGGTAAAAGTTACCCCTATGTAACAAGAGATGAATTGCTTGAGCAGGTAACCACCGTCCGCTCCCGGTTTACGGACTATAAAAGCTACGCAGACGCTACCATAAAGGATATTTTTACCACGGAAGAACTACAGGGAGCGAAAGATCTAAAAGCGAATTATCTCAAAACGGCCTACTTTGAAAGTGGCGCTGATGGCAAATTTCATGAGAAGCAACTTCCGCTCCAGGCCCAAATGTCGCCTGTATATGCGATCACCACACTTGATTTTGACAAAGATGGCAATGAAGATCTGCTGCTCTGTGGCAATATCAATCATGCAAGATTGAAATTCGGAAAATATGATGCTAATTATGGAAGCCTTTTCAAAGGTGATGGCAAAGGAAACTTTACCTATATTACGCAGCAACAATCCGGATTTAAGATTTGGGGCGATGTAAGGAGTATTATTCAAATTAATCAAATACTTTTATTTGGCATGAACCAGCAGCCTTTGAAAGCGTATAAATCGAAATGAACAAAATATTAAAAAGGGGGCTTTTAGTCATCACGGCCATTATGGTTTTTTGCGCATGTAACCAGGCCAAAAAAAATCAGGCTAAGTTTTCAGGAAGAGATATCAATCATGTCATTGCAGAAATGACTTCCACGATGATTCATGATATTACGAATCCGCCGTTGGCCGCCAGGTATTTTTCGTATGCCTGTCTTGCGGGCTACGAAGTGGTTTCACAGAATAATACCTCCGTGAAAAGAATGCACGGGATATTAAACCAATACCCTGATATCAAAAAACCGGATTCAATAAAAGGATTTTCTGTACAATTGAGCGCTTTGATCGCGATGATGAAAACTGCTGAAAAAATTCAGCCTTCGGGCTATCTCATGTCAGCTTATGAAAAAAAGTTTTTGGATTCGTGCAAACAAGCCGGATTTTCTGATGATGAAATTGAAAGCTCAGTCCGGTATGCATCTTATATCACCAAACAAATTATGGCCTATGTAAAAGCCGACGGCTATAGCCTTATCAGCAATTACGAAAGATATACTCCAACCGGAAAAGAAGGTGATTGGTATCCGACGCCTCCCGGTTATATTGCCGCTGTTGAGCCATATTTTAAAAGGGTTCGGCCATTTCTTTTAGATTCCGCTTCTCAATTTAAGCCTGCGCCTCCCGTGGCTTTTTCGAAAGAAAAAGAATCCCCATTTTTTAAACAAATGTTGTTGAATTGCCAGGAAGAGCAACATACAATGCCACAGGATCATAAAGTTATAGCGGCTTTTTGGGACTGCAATCCTTTTGCGGTGCAGAATGAAGGTCACCTGATGATCGGCATTAAAAAAATCTCGCCCGGTGCTCATTGGCTCGGTATTACAGGGATTGCCTGTGAAAAGACAAAGAAAAGTTTTGATGAATCTATGGAGATTTTCACTAGTGTTTCCGTGGGATTAATGGATGCATTTATTTCCTGCTGGGATGAGAAATACAGAAGCAACCGCATTCGCCCTGAAACTGCCATCAGAAAATACAAAGATGTGGAATGGCAACCCTTATTACAGACCCCGCCTTTCCCGGAATATCCGAGCGGACATTCTGTAGTTTCTGCCTCCTCATCTGTGATCCTTACTCATTATTTTGGTGACAATTTTAGTTTTACGGATAATGTAGAAGTAAATTATGGCTTGCCCGCACGCACTTTTACCTCGTTCACACAGGCGGCTGAAGAAGCGGCTATCAGCCGGTTTTACGGCGGAATTCATTTTATGGACGCCATTGATAATGGTTTTGCCCAGGGAAAACAAGTTGGCCAGCTGGCAGTGGAAAAACTGAAATAATCCGATTCAAAGCGTTTTTTCTTTTTCCGCAAACAATGGATATTAGAGGTTGTTGGCATCGGCCCAAAAGCCAAAAAACTACATTTTGGTTTATAAGGTGCAAATTTTATGACTCCTCAATAATGGCTCGAAGTATCGCATAAAAGCGAATGCGAGAAGTCTATTTGGCTAAAGCCAATGCAAACAAAGCTTTTGCCCTCCTGCTAAAGTAGGAGGCAATTCAGCAAAACACGAGATTGGTTTGGAATAGATTTTTTGAATTGCCGAAGGGCTTTAGCCTGTGGTTTAAAGGAAAGATTTTATCGGCTTTAGCCAAAAATTCTTCATGAATTCCAACCAGGAAAACATCCGGTCTATATCACCTTGTTGTATTTCTTCGAATGATTCAAATTTTTAGTTCTCTTCTCAAATAACAATAAGTCAAAAAACTATATTTTGACTTATAAGGCCTGAAAAATATTGAATCCATCTTTCTGATAAATCACGGAATTATTAAGATACTTATGGAGAAACTGGAACCTTTTAATCGTCAATTCTTTCTTGTTATTTCACCTCTTCCAGCGATAAAATTACACTGGCACGGCGCTCGTTTACCATTGGGTTAAATCCTACTTTCATTAGAAAATCGCCGGAATATATTTTACCGGAATCAATCGGAGAGAGGGTTCCGGGATAAAGGTTCATCTCTCTGACACGATATTTTTTGGATTCGTCCAATCCCTTTAATGCAATGGGAAATTTGCTACCCTCCGAATATCTTTCGTTGACGAGATAATTAAACACAACGCCCGCTGATTGCGCTTCATTCAGATACATCACGGACGCCACGCTGTTTTGCCATGGATCGGATAGCCTGAACTGATTTCCCTGGTAAATTATTTGTTTGATAGAATCATACGTTTTTACTGCACTTTGGCAAAAAGCCAGATCCTTTTCATCCATTTTGTTCACCGGAATATCAAATCCCAGCTTTCCCATCATGGCCACATCTGTACGAAACTTTAAGGGCAGTTTGCTCCAGTTGGTTACATGATTGGCACTGGCTATTGCGGGATAGAAATAGGAATATTCCCATTGAATAAAGATCCGTTCTAATGGATCGGTGTTATCACTTGGCCAGTATTCCGTAAAGTATTGTAACGCCGCATAATCTACCCTGCCGCCACCACCGGAACAAAGCATCATTGGAACTGTCGGATATTTTTTCCTGATCTTTTCAAGCACTTTGTACAATCCGCGCACATACTCAATATACAAATTGGATTGGTTACTGAGGTGCGCAGAATAAGCGTTGTAGATCACCGCATTGCAATCCCATTTGATGTAGGCGAGGCCGGGGTTTTTTATAAATAATGAATCAATAATCCCGTAAACAAAATCCTGGACTTTCGGGTTGGTAAGATCTAAAACCAATTGATTCCGGAAATAATATTCATCTCTTTTCGGTTGTTTGATCACCCAGTCAGGATGCTTTTCGTATAATTCACTTTTAGGATTTACCATTTCGGGTTCCACCCAAATACCGAATTTCACACCTGCCTGGTCTGCGTCTTTTATGAGTGAGGCAATCCCATCAGGAAGTTTTTTCTTGTTCTCCTGCCAATCACCAAGTCCGGCATGATCGTCGTTACGCGGATATTTATTGGCAAACCAGCCATCATCCAATAAAAAGAGGTCAACCCCTAATTTTTTAGTATCGCTAAGCAGCCCTTTCAATTTGGATTCATTAAAATCAAAATAAGTTGACTCCCAATTATTGAGCAACGTAAGCCGTGATCCGTTTCCGTCCAGCAGCCTGTAATTCCGTGCCCAACGTTGCATTTTTCTGCTCGCATCTCCCAACCCGGTGGAAGAAAAACTATAGAGAAATTTTGGTGTGATGAATTCTTCTGAAGGTTTTAATGTATAGGGCGAGGCATAATTGTTCATGCCAGCGATAATGCGAAGATTATCCCTGTTATCCAGCTCGAGATCAATTCGAAAATTTCCGCTCCATTCCATCGATCCATATAGCACTTCGCCTTCGTCTTCCGTCGCCGGCTTATCCAAAGAGATCATAAAAACCGGGGGCTGAAAAAGATCCGCGCGGGTGCCGAGTTTCGAATCGAGCGTTTTAATTCCATGCGTCAGTTTTGACACTTCCGGCTGCATTTCCCTGGCCCAATCGCCATGATATTGCTTTAGCCAGAATGCTTTTGATTGCAGGTAAACATTTGCGGAGGCATATTTGTAAACGACCACGTTCCCTTTTTCTTTATGCATGATTTTGCTCCATTGTTCCACCACATCTTCTTTATAATAAACCTTGTAGTAAAGTGTTACGAAAAATTCATACAAAGGGTCTTTAAGAGAAACGGTGATAAGCGAAACGTTGTCATCCTGTTTTTCAACTTTGGAATCAACGAATTTTAGATCAAGAGAATTGTTTCCGTCAGCATGGGTAAGTGTAATAGCCGGCTCGAATAAATTCCTGGAGCCAGACGGAGTATAGGCGGAATTAGCGATGCCCGTATAATCCTCCGCTTGACGATAAACGCCGGGAACAAATGAGTATTCGTTTGGATCTGAAAGCTTCTTTCCGAAATAAATAATATTCAAATCTTTCTTTGAATTGACCTCCATCACCAGGGCTGTATGCTGAGTTTCCACGACAATGGTTTTTGCCTGGCCGGAAACCATATTTCCACAAAAAATTAGCCAGGCCGAATATCAGCGCATTGATATGAAGGGATTTCATTTTTTATATTTAATGAATAAAAAACTAAATAACCGAACGGCATGCCCGCGCAGTTCGTTAAGGCAAATCGATAGTTCGGAACAAAATCTTACCCTTTCTCAAAAAAGTAAAAAGCAAAAATTAAAATTCTGCATTCTTCGGAAATCTCGGAAAAGGAATTACGTCCCGGATATTCGTCATCCCGGTGACAAAGAGAATTAACCGCTCAAATCCAAGTCCGAAGCCCGCATGCGGAACAGTGCCAAATTTCCTTGTGTCCAGGTACCAATACAATTCTTCTACAGGAATATTCATTTCTTTCATCCTGCTTTCCAGCACTTCTAATCTTTCTTCGCGTTGCGAGCCACCAACGATCTCGCCAATTCCGGGTGCGAGAATGTCCATTGCCGCAACTGTTTTGCCATCATCGTTTTGGCGCATGTAAAATGACTTGATCTCTTTTGGATAGTCAGTAAGAATAACCGGCTTTTTGAAATGCTTTTCCACTAGGTAGCGTTCATGTTCGCTTTGGAGATCAACGCCCCATTTGTCAACGAGGTATTGAAATTTCTTCTTTTTATTGGGAGTAGATTCTTTTAAAATTTCGATCGCTTCGGTGTAGGTGAGTCTTTCAAACTGGTTGTTCACCACGAATTCCAGCTTTTCAATCAGCCCCATTTCACTGCGCTCGTTCTGTGGTTTTTGTTTTTCTTCTTCCACTAATCTTGCAGCCAGGAAATCAAGATCCTCTTTATTATGATCAAGGGCATATTTAATAATGTATTTTATAAATTCTTCAGCAAGGTTCATGTTGTCTTCCAGGTCCGAAAAAGCCATTTCCGGCTCAATCATCCAAAACTCAGCGAGGTGGCGTGCAGTGTTTGAATTTTCCGCCCTAAAAGTGGGGCCGAAAGTATAAACATCGCCCAGAGCCAGCGCTGCCAGCTCTCCCTCCAATTGTCCGCTTACGGTCAGGTTTGTGGATCTTCCAAAAAAATCTTCTTTATAATTGATTGTTCCATCTTCATTCTTCGCAGGATTGCTAAGATCAAAAGCGGTTACGTGAAAAGTTTCCCCTGCGCCTTCGGCATCTGAGGCCGTAATAATAGGTGAATGCAAATACACAAATCCTTTGTCATGAAAGAATTGGTGGATGGCAAATGCAAGCGAATGTCGAATTCTAAAAATCGATCCAAACGTATTCGTGCGAAAACGCAAATGAGCGATTTCCCTCAAAAATTCAAGGCTATGTTTTTTAGGTTGAAGTGGAAATTTTTCGGCATCACTATCTCCCAGAATTTCAACAGTCTGCGCGCTCAATTCTATCTTTTGCCCTTTGCCTAAAGATTCCACCAGAGCGCCTGACACCTTCAATGCGGCGCCCGTCGTTATTCTTTTCAAAAGAGCGTCATCAAAATTTCCAAGTGTAAGAACAATCTGTAAATTAGCATTTGTGCTTCCATCGTTCAGCGCGACAAACTGGTTGTTCCTGAAAGTACGCACCCAACCCATTACGGTTACGTTTTTTCCGGTTACATCACTGCTCAAAACCTCTTTTATTCGTGTCCTTTTGTTAAACATTTCTTTTATTTTATAAACGCAAATATAAAGTAAGCAACTAAAATTTGTGGTCTGATACTTGATTTAGCATTGTTTTTCGGTCATTAATGCGTTTTAAAGTTGAATAATACTTTAGAATATGTTTGAGAAAAATTTTTCTGTTTTTAGTTATTTAATGTAATATTGCAACAGTAAAGCTGACTGATTTTTCTTTTGCTACAATCACATCAGCAATAAAATCCTTTCCATATAAACATCAATAAATAGATTTTTCAACCACAATCGTGTTTTTTGACTATTAACCTATACGTCTCTTTATGTATGACATTTTACAACTGAACGATATGCTCGTTCCGGAGTTGCTTGATATAGCGGAGCAACAAAATATAACTAACGCAAAAAAATTAGAAAAACAGGAATTAATCTATAAAATTCTTGATAAACAAATAGTAATGACTCCATCTGATAAAAAGGAAACTCCGGCCGAGAAGCCAAAGCGCAAGCGGATTGCAAAGCCTGCTGCCACTACAAAACCTGCAGAGGTTGTTGAAGAAAAAGAAGTGAAAGAAGAGAAAGAAGTGAAAGCAAAAAAGCCTGAGGAAAAGAAAAGGCCTGTTAAGAAGGCGAAAGTGGAAGAGGAAAAAATAGATCTTTCAGATGAAGATGACGATCTTTTTACGGATGAAGATGGTAATCCTGTTGAACAGCTTGCAGATCCTAAAACAATTGCACCCGCATTGCTGGAGCTATTAAAAAATGAGGATGAAGAAGAAGAGGAGCAAATGCCGCAGCCGGTTTCCAACAACGGCCACCAGCATCATCCAAAGCCGGCACAAAAGAAAGAACCTGCATTTAATGTTGAGTTCGACGGGATTATTTTGGCAGAAGGCGTTTTAGAAATGATGCCTGATGGATATGGCTTTTTAAGGAGTAGCGATTATAATTATCTTTCTTCTCCGGATGACGTTTATGTGTCTCCTTCTCAAATAAAATTATTTGGATTGAAAACGGGTGATACCGTTGCTGGTTCTGTTCGTCCTCCAAAGGAAGGGGAAAAATATTTCGCTTTACTAAAAGTGGAAACCATCAATGGCAAAGGACCTGATGAAGTTCGTGATCGCGTACCGTTCGATTACCTGACGCCACTTTTTCCTTTTGAAAAAATGAATTTGTTCTTAACGCCGACAAACCTTTCAACCAGGATCATTGACTTATTTACGCCGATCGGAAAAGGACAACGCGGACTAATTGTTGCGCAGCCAAAGACCGGTAAAACAATGTTGCTGAAAGAAATCGCCAATGCAATTGCAGCAAATCATCCGGAATGTTACCTGATGATCGTGCTGGTAGATGAAAGGCCGGAAGAGGTAACTGATATGGAACGTAGCGTAAGAGCGGAAGTAATCGCTTCTACGTTTGACGAGCCCGCAGAAAAGCACGTGAAAGTGAGCACCATGGCCTTGCAGAAAGCAAAACGCCTGGTGGAATGTGGACACGATGTAGTTATATTATTAGATAGCATTACCCGTCTGGCACGTGCGCACAACACCGTATCGCCGGCGAGCGGTAAAGTATTATCCGGTGGTGTGGAAGCCAACGCAATGCAAAAGCCTAAGCAATTTTTTGGCGCAGCCAGGAAAATTGAAAATGGCGGATCATTGACGATCATCGCTACAGCATTGGTAGATACCGGAAGTAAAATGGACGAGGTGATCTTTGAAGAATTCAAAGGAACCGGTAACATGGAGCTTCAGCTTGACCGCAGATTATCGAACCGTAGGATTTTCCCTGCTATTGACATTGTATCTTCTTCAACCCGCAGAGATGATCTGTTGTTGGATAAAGATGTATTGCAACGTATGTGGGTATTACGTAATCACCTCGGTGACATGAATCCTGAAGAAGCGATAAATACTTTGATGAAAAACATGAAAGGAACAAAAGACAATATGGAGTTTCTTACTTCAATGAATGGATAAAAATTATTGAATTTGAAAAAATAAAAAACCACTGTAAATCGGTGGTTTTTTGTTTGGATAAAAAATGTAATTTGTAAAATGCCCATTGAGCAAATTAGTATTGAAAAATTTCTTCAGCTTTCTGAAGAGCTCCCTATTCTTGATGTACGCAGTCCCGGGGAATATTCCCACGCACACATTCCTGGCGCTTTCACACTTCCCATTTTTAATGATCTTCAACGAAAAACAATTGGTACGGCTTATAAAAAAGAAAGCCGGGAGATTGCTGTCAATATCGGGTTGAATTATTTTTCTGAAAGAATGAAAAAGGTGCTCCCGGAAGCCAACATAATTCTGAATCAATGGCGCCAGGAAAGCCAAAATATAGATTTTAGCATTCCGAACGGGGAAACGGGTTTCCTGATCCATTGCTGGCGTGGCGGTATGAGAAGCGCTACCATCGCGTGGTTGCTAAGTCTATACGGACATAAAACTTATGTATTGGAAGGCGGCTACAAATCCTTTCGCAACTGGGTGCTTGGCAGGTTTGAAAAAAAATATTCTTTTAAAATTTTAGGCGGCTACACGGGGTCGGGTAAGACCGAAGTGCTGAAAGAAATGCGGGCGAAAGGAGAAAATATAATTGATCTCGAAGCTATCGCTAACCACAAAGGCTCTGCTTTTGGAGCACTGGGAGAAGCGCCGCAACCAAGCCAGGAGATGTTTGAAAATCTGCTCGCCATTCAGCTCTGGAAAATTTCGAATGACAAACATGTTATAAACGGTAATGGACAACCGAAAACTTCCGAAGCAGTGATTTGGCTTGAGGATGAAAGCAGAAATATCGGCACTGTTAATATTCCAAAAACAATTTGGAACCAAATGCGCGATAGTCCGTTATATTTCCTGGATATTCCACATAAAAAGCGGCTGGATCATATTGTTTCCGTCTACGGGAATTTCGATAAACAAAATCTTGAGGCTTGTATTTTGCAAATCAGAAAAAGATTGGGCGGCCTGGAAACCAAAAAGGCGCTTGAACTTTTAGCTTCAGATAAGCTAAAAGATAGTTTTTCGATATTAATGAATTATTACGACAAGCAATATTCCAGGGCGTTGGATGACAGGGAAAACATTCAGGTCTTATTAAATAAAATACCGGCTGAAAGCGTTGATATAAAGAATTCTTCACTTCTGATTTGAGGTGTTGTAAACTTTACTATTAATCCAAAACGCTAAATGAAATTTTTACTGATCATTTTTTTGTTTCCTTTAGGGGTTTTCGCCCAGGATATTTCCGGAGTATGGACGGGCCATTTATACAACGATACTACAAAACAATTCATAGATTATGAATTGGCCGTCAGTGAATATAATGGCCAGCTTAGCGGTTATTCTCACACCACTTTTATAATTGACAGCATTAAAAATATCGGCGTAAAATCTGTAAAAGTTAAGAAAAAATCCGATCGGTTTTTAGTGGAAGATGATAAGCTTATTTATAATAATTACCCCGAACCGCCGGCTAAAGGCGTGAAAACTTATGTGACATTGAGCTTCTCTGAAAATGATACGGCGCAGATGTTAACCGGTATCTGGCACACGAATCGCACGAAGATTTTCACCCAGTTAACCGGAACGGTTTTTCTTGAGAAAAGGAAAAAAATACAAGAAACACTCATCGTTGCAAAATTGGATAACCTGGGTTTAACTCCCAAACTTTCATTTGTTTCAGATCATCAAAAGGATCCGCAGGATCAGAATTTAATTTTATCCACCAAGGCGTTGTCATCAAAATCCGATGTAATGGTAAAGGCGTCCGGATCAACTTTCGATCAATCGGAAACCGCTGAGAAAATCGTTGAAGAAAAAAATACAACTGCTGGCTCAAAGACATCCAATAAAGAGGTCACTCGAAATAAAACAACTGCGAATAATTTACCCAAAGAACCTACTGTACAAAATGCTGAAACCACAAGAGAAGATAAATCTGAAGTATCTACAAAAAAATCGAAAGCGTCCGCAGAAAAAGAATCAGCGGTAAATGAGAAAGTTCTAAATAAAGAAAATGTTTTGGTAAATAATAACGGGAAAAAAATCATTCAAGAGTTAATTAAAGTTCCTGCTGCCGCAGAAATAAAAAGCAGGCAGATTGAAACCATCCAGACCGTAGAGATTGCGCATGACAGCCTCGTACTGACACTTTATGATAATGGAACCGTCGATGGCGACACAGTGAGTGTTTTGATAAATGGAAAGGTGGTGTGGCCAAGAGTTGGACTTCTCGCAACTGCGACGAACAAAACCATTCATCTCGATCAAAGTGATGGGGATTCTCTAATCGTCGTGATGTATGCGGAAAATCTGGGCAGCATCGCGCCTAATACAGGATTGTTGGTGGTGCGTGATGGCGATAAAAATTATGAGATCCGGTTTAGTGGCGATTTGCAAAAGAATTCGGCAATAATCCTAAAAAGAAAAAAGAAGCCTTAATTTGGGAAAAATTTTTTCCCCAAATGCTACGTGATAATAATATAGAACAAGATAAAGAACCCGTAAGGCTCACACAATATTCCCGGGGCGCCGGTTGCGGTTGTAAAATAGCTCCACAGGTACTTGAAGAAATTCTTCAATCTGATTTCTCTTTTCCTGAAAATAAAAATTTATTGGTTGGCAATAGCAGTAAGGATGATGCAGCGGTGTATGATCTGGGCAATGGAAATGGCCTGATCTCTACCACTGATTTTTTTATGCCGATTGTAGATGATGCATTTGATTTTGGGCGTATCGCTGCTGCAAATGCTATCAGTGATGTGTATGCGATGGGCGGCAAACCGTTAATGGCAATCGCTGTGCTCGGATGGCCCATTGAAAAATTACCATCATCACTCGCAAAAAGCGTAATGGCCGGCGCAAGAGAGATTTGTGCCGAAGCCGGAATAGTGTTGGCCGGCGGCCATAGTATTGATTCTGCAGAGCCGTTTTTTGGATTGGCAGTAAATGGTATGGTTGCGATAAAAAATCTTAAACGAAATGATACTGCCAAAGAAGGCGATCTTCTTTTTCTTACCAAACCTCTTGGTGTTGGAATTTTAGCAACTGCTCAAAAAAGGAATGCGCTAAAAGAAGAACATTCAAAAATCTTAATAGAACAACTCACCACGTTAAACAAAATTGGCGAAGCGCTTGGCGAAATTGAAGGCGTAACTGCCATGACGGATGTAACAGGTTTCGGGCTTGCAGGACATCTTATTGAAATGGCCGAAGGCAGCGGATTGTCTGCAGAATTATATTACTCACAGTTATGCCTGACCGAAGGTGCTAAAGAATATTTATCGCAAAGAATCATTCCGGACGCCACTTATCGAAACTGGAATAGCTACGGAAAAAAAGTCGCGTTCGAAAAAGATGTAAATGTTATGGAAGCTTTTTCTGTGCTACCAGATCCTCAGACGAATGGCGGGCTGTTAATTTCCGTAAATCCTACGGCTGTCGACAAGGTAAGTAACGTTTTTAAACAATTCGGATTGGAAAATTTTATGGAACCAATCGGTATGTTTGTTGTGAAAAGCGAAAATGTAGTAATTAACGTTAAAAAGTAAAAATCTATAAAATCGCTTATCATGAATTGGATAATATTGATCATTGCCGGATTTTTTGAAGTAGGATTTGCAGCTTGTTTAGGTAAAGCAAAAGAAACTTCCGGCGCAACCGCCTCCTGGTGGATCGGTGGTTTTTTTGTTTGTCTCTCAATCAGCATGTATCTGTTATATCGCGCCACGCAAACCTTACCCATTGGGACGGCGTATGCCGTATGGACCGGAGTGGGGGCGGTCGGAACTGTGTTGGTAGGGATCTTTATTTTTAAGGAGCCGGCTGACTTTTGGAGATTGTTTTTTATAACAACCCTTATTTGTTCAATTATCGGATTGAAAGTAGTATCACATTAGATCACTGGTTTGTGCGGCAATTATAAACCATCAATGATTTTTGCCAGCTTATGATCTTTTTCTGTGACTACGTCGCCCGCATCATGGGTTGAAAGCCAAATGTCGACCTTGTTATATTCGTTTGTCCACTTCGGATGATGGTCCATCTTTTCCGCAGCGAGGGCTACGCGGCTCATAAATCCAAACGCTTCGGAAAAATTTTTAAACTCGAATTTTTGGTGAAGCTTATTGTTTGTTTCTGTCCACATAAATTCATATTTTAAATTCGTTATTAATATTTATTATCCGGAACAATCTTAAAATACAAGATGTTGTTTGTTCCTGATTTTTTCATTTGTTAGTTCTACTACCATCTGCACGGAATTGATCGTTTTTATAGAATTAATGAACACAGCAACCTCTTCATCTTTCATAATATCATCTTTCATCAGCCACAAAAAATCGAGGTGTTTAAATTCCGGCAGCAGGTATTCTCCGTCATCTTCATTGTTATAGAGATAATGTTTTATTGTTCCTGATTGCTCGCCATATTGATAAATTGAAAAAAAATATTTGCGGTCTTTTTTGTTTAATTGTATCTCAATTTTATTGTTGATCCGGAAATCAAAATTCAGCAATTGATTCAGATGCCAGCAAAACCGGTATTGCTCAATAGGCGCTACAATACCGAGAAGACGCGTGTCTTCAAAAAAATCATCCAGCATTACTTCATTATCAATACGCAGTTTCATCTTTTAAATTAATATTACGAAGGTCTTTCTTTTAAAAAACAATATCAAAAACCCGTTCATCTTTACCTCTAAATGTTGTCACATGTGCGGCATCCCCTTTTTTATATTTACTTAAAGCCGACATGTATGAATTGATATCCGTTACATTGAAATCTCCTAATTTGGTGATTATATCTCCGGCAATCATGCCAGCCTTTTGCGCAATTTTCCCATCAATGATTCCATCCGCACGAACACCTTTTCCTGAAAAAGTATAATCGGGCATGATACCGAGGCTTACGGTAAACCGCGCGCCGCCCATTTGTGGCTCTCGGGTTTTGGAAAATGGAATCTTGCCCGATTTGTTTGTTGCATCGACGACATCATAGATATAGCGGATGACATACAATTCGCCCGTAAAATTTATTTTTTCCACATCGTCAGTGGGCTTATGATAATCCGGATGAGTTCCGGTGAAGAAAAACAATACCGGAATATTTTTCAGGTAAAAGGAAGTATGGTCGCTTGGCCCTATCCCACTTGAATCAAATTTTATATTTAAGGCTTTTGTTTTCTCAGGCAAAATTTTTCCCCATAGCGGTGAAGTACCGAATCCGCCGATAGTGATTGCGTGCGTGGTTTCATTTAACCGGCCAACCATATCGCAATTGATCATATAATTTACGTCGGCCAGCTTTATCGTTGGGTTTTCAGTATAATATTTCGATCCGAACAATCCAAGCTCTTCACCTGAGAAGCAAATAAAAAGATAATTGTCATTTTTTAATTTTGATTTCTTCAACAACTTTGCCAGCTCAAGCACGGTGGCCGTTCCACTTGCATTGTCATCAGCGCCATTGTGTATTTCAGGCTTGCCTGTCCAGAGTGAATTGTGGTCTTCGCCATAGCCCAGATGATCATAATGAGCGCCGATAATAATCGTGCGTGCAGCACCGTTATCAATATAGCCAACGACATTGTGCCCTGTTCTTTTTTTATCGCCAATGGCTACGGACATTTCCAGATCCAGATTCGATGATTTGTCAGCGAGGTATTGTTTCGCAGCATTTTTTAAAACAAATACAACTGGGATTTTCACTTGTGAAGCTTTAGATTTTTCTTCGAACTTTAGCTCGTCATCTTTGTTTCCGGAGTTGAATACAATTAAAGCAGATGCGCCCATTTTTTCACTTTCGAATGCCTTCGTTCTGATTGCTTCCTCAAGATCAAAATGCGGATTGGATTCATTGTCCTCAAGAAGATCGCTTATATCCCAGAACCAGGGCGCTCCTTTCTCTTTAATTGCAGGCGAAACATGATCTGTTACTGAACCATTGGAGCTAAAGTCAAATGGAAAAAAATCATTATTGATCTCTAAAGATTTTTCGTTGATCATCAGATGTGTGGCGGGAAGGATTGCTTTTCCTTCATTCACCTCGAATGCCTGGATGAAATTATTATTGTCGCCTTTTGGGATGAGTCCTGTTTTTTCAAACTGAGCAGATAAATATTCATAAGCCAGTTTTTCACCGGGTGTGCCTGTTCTTCTTCCTTCCAGTTTATCGCTTGATAAAAAAGTTATTTCTGTTCTGAGGTTCTCAATAATGGCTTTGTCAGATTTACTTAGCTTCTGTGAAGAAACAATTTGGGGAATGAGGAATAAGAAAAATAAAAGATATTTCATGAAGAGGCTTTTTTTGGGCAAATTTAAGATGAATATATTAGTGAAGGTTATGATAAAAAGCCGGGCGATCTGCGTCTTTTCCGAATTCGTAATTATTACTCCCTAAATCCAACTAAATTTACAAATTATCAAAAAATAATTTGAACGGACAACTTAATATAGCTTTAGTTGGGAATCCAAATAGTGGAAAAAGCTCCCTTTTTAATTCACTTACGGGGTTGAACCAGAAGGTGGGAAATTTTCCGGGCGTCACGGTGGACAAAAAAACCGGTATCAGCAAAATTTCTGAAAAACTTACTTCTAAAATTATTGATCTTCCGGGAACCTATAGCTTATATCCTAAAAGAAACGATGAATGGGTTTCTTACAAGGTGTTGCTGGACCAGGATCCTCATATAAAACCGGATATCATTGTGTTGGTGGCAGATGCAAGCAACCTTAAAAGAAATTTGCTTTTTTGCTCACAGATTATTGATTTAAAGCGTCCGGTGGTCATTGCATTGACCATGATGGATCTTGCGAAAAAAAATAATATTCAGATAGACCTGGCAGGCTTGGAAAGAGAGCTTGGAGTATTGGTTGTCCCCGTAAATCCGCGCAAAAACAAGGGCATTCACCAATTAAAAAAGGCGATCGAACAAACGGCTGAAAATATTCACCGGACTCCGGAGCGTGATTTCGTAAACATGGAGCCTTTCGCACCGGATGCAGTAAAAAAAGTGCAGGAGATTTTTCCGGGAATCAGTGCTTACCGGTCAATGCATTATCTCATTAATCATGAGAACTTTGATTTGGAGAACGTAACCCAGGAGCGGATTGAGAATATTGAAATTGAAACGAAATTCAATCCGACCAAAACTCAGGCTGAGGAAATATTACAGCGATATGGCAAGATAAAAATGATTATGAAGCAAACGGTCGTTGAAACCGATCCGCTTCAGAAAGCACTTCTTACTCAAAAGCTTGATGATATTTTATTACACCGCACATGGGGATATTTGATTTTAATAGCGGTGCTTTTTTTATTATTCCAAAGTGTTTTTTTGATCGCGCAATTTCCCATGAACGCGATCGAATGGACTTTTGCTGAAGCCGGTGGTTGGCTGGGGACGGTGCTTCCCGCCGGTTGGCTAACTGATCTTTTTATTAACGGGATCCTGGCAGGACTGAGCGGGATAATTGTTTTTGTGCCCCAGATCATGATCTTGTTTGGCCTGATTACTTTATTGGAAGATACCGGCTATATGGCACGCATCAGCTTTCTAACGGATAAGATTATGCGAAAAGCCGGACTTAACGGCAAAAGTGTAATGCCGATGGTCAGCGGGCTGGCCTGTGCTGTGCCGGCAATTATGAGCGCGCGAAGCATCGAGAATAAAAAAGAGCGGCTTCTTACTATTATGGTGACGCCGCTCATGAGCTGTAGCGCCCGTCTTCCCGTTTATACGGTACTTATTGCACTCGTAGTTCCCAATAAAATGTATTTGGGATTTGTGAGTCTGCAAGGCCTCGTAATGATGTTGATGTATTTCATCGGAACGTTTATGGCGCTGATTGCTGCCTATGTGATGAAATGGTTTATTCGCAGCAAAGAAAAAAGTTTTTTTATTCTTGAACTACCCAGCTATCGGGGACCACGTTGGAAAAATATATTCACCACTATGGTGGAGCGTGCAAAAATATTCGTCGTTGAAGCGGGAAAAGTAATTATGGTGATCAGCTTGCTGCTGTGGGTGTTAAGTTCCTATGGACCGCCTAAACGGATGAAAGCTGTATCTGACAAATATGAAATTCTTGCCCGGCAAAATCCTTCGCAAATTAAAGAGCTCGATAAACTAAAAGGAACGGAGCGTCTTCAAAATTCTTATGCCGGCATTTTAGGTAAAAGTATTGAGCCGGTAATAAGGCCGTTGGGCTATGATTGGAAAATTGGTATCGCTTTGATCACTTCATTCGCTGCCCGTGAAGTATTTGTGGGCACGATGGCCACGCTTTATAGCGTTGGTGATGAGAGTGATGAAAACAATGCAACTCTTCGTCAAAAAATGAGCGCAGCTACCTGGCCCGATGGCTCAAAAGTATATACGCTTGCTGCGGGATTATCACTCCTGATTTTTTATGTGCTGGCCATGCAATGTATGAGCACCCTGGCGATAGTGAAGCGGGAAACGCATAGCTGGAAATGGCCAATCATTATGCTCACTTATATGACAGGCCTTGCTTATGTGATGAGCTGGATCACGTTTAATTTATTTAGATAGTGTTGCAACTTGTAAAAATGCTTCCATTTCACAGCATTGATTTGGGGATTTGATGCAAATGATTTCGATCGAAAATGAAAAGGAAACCTCTCAAATGAAAAAAGTTGCCGGCATTTTTGCCGGCAACTTTTTTTGAATGTTTTTTATTTTAAATCCTACCAATTGCTCAATCTGATTCCAATAGTGTATGGCCGGTAATCGAGATCATTTTGGAAGATTGATTTAGGACTGTATGAGCCATACAAATGAACTGGTCCGAGACCAAGCTCTCCTATATAAGAAAATTTCCATTTTTCAAGATCATAATCACCGCGGTTCTTCTTTTTACCACGCTCATCGCTGATTTGCTTATTGCGGCTGCTATACAAATAACCCGCACTTACGCCTGCGCTGAGACTAACTCCTTTATCAGAGCTATTTTTGTTAGTCCGAAAGTTTAGCATCAATGGAACCGTAACATAATCCGCTGCCAACTTATTTTTTGAAAAGCCGATGGAATCACGAAATATGAACGGATGGGGAATATTTTGTGCCGTATATGGATTAGGACCTCCTTCATTAAGGCTTACCGCAGATTTGAAACGATAATTATTTAATTCCAGCCCAATACCATACTTGAGGTTTACATAATGCTTTACGAGATTAAGTCTTTGCATAAAAAACCAGATGTTCACATTTACAGATTTCACGGTTTTTAATTTAAAGTCGTTGGCCACCAGGTCCGGGGATCCCGGCTTGTTTACGATAAAGCCATCGTTTGTTGCCGCCGTGTAATTCGTCTTATCGACCCAGTTGGCAAATCCGAGGTCCACAATGAACGAAGAAGTGCTCACATTTGAATTTGTTTTGCGCTTATAACGGTTACCTACCGTAACAGTCACATGCTTTTTTTCATTTGGGTTTCCCCGTTTCAAGATGATCATACCGCCTATGCGAATAGTGTCATCATTTCTTTGAACCTGTACAGAATCCGTCTGCGCGTGGGAGGTAATGCTTATAAGAATTACACTAAGAAGTAGAATTGTCTTTTTCATTTTGTTTGTATAATAAGTAATAGTAAAATTTTCTGCTAATTTGAGGCGACCTGTTTCTCCTCGCCGGAGAGCAGCCTGGTAATTGGATTTCCTCTTTCAACGATGCGTTTAACTTTCTTAAGAAAGCCGCCGACTTTTGATTTATTGAAATCCTCGGCCTTTACATTGTAAAAAACATAGTTTTCATTATTAGTAATATTATCACTGGCATAAGATGCAGTGGACACGGGGGTTTGCGGTTGTATTCTTTCATCATATTTGTCAATATGCTGAAGCGCTTCGTTGGCCGTTACCAAAGATTTGGTTCCTTCAATTTTTTCAGAAGGCTTCCTCACAGGAATATTTGATGCGACCAGATCGTTCTTCTGTTCAGGGTGTAAATCTATTTCATCTTTTACGACGTTAACTTCAGGAGCTTTCGTTGTTTTTTGGGCTACAATATTTTTATTCGGATTAAGCTCTTTTGCCACGTTATTTTTTTCTTTTATTGCCTTCGGCAATGTGGGCGCATCACCGGTTTTAACCGGTTGGGCCTTCGGTACTACAGCCACACTTTGAGAATCTTCAGAGACGATCTTTGGTTCTGTTGTGATAAGCGGTTTTGTAGATTTTTCAATTCCTGCAATTGAACCTTTTTCGGCAGGGGTACTAAAATAAGCAATCCCGGCCCACAATCCAACGCCAACAACAATTGCCGCCGCCATCGACCTCCACAAAATTATCGGAACAACTCTGCCAGATTTTTCTTTTTTATATAAACTTTTTTTATTGGGAAAAGAAATCGAAAGATCAGGAACAAATGTTGTTTTTCCAATCAGGTTAAATTCAGTTTTAAGTTGTGTATGATCGGCAGTAAAATTGTCAACTTCTGTTTTCTCTTCAATAGAAAGCTCATTGTCATGATATAAGACAAAGATTTCTTCATAATTATTTTCGTTGATAAAAGGCGCTACTTTTTTCTGAAGAAATGATTTATCAGATAATTTGATGTCTTCATCAGGAACATTCAGCGTCATTTTAATCATTAAAAATTCTTCTTTCAGGTCAATATTTTCCTGCACAAATATTTCAACAACTTTTCTTTCTACCGGCGACAACTCGTTGTCGGCATATAATAGAAAGTATTCTTCGTAATTATTTCTGTTGATGTTCATGGTTAGATCACATTTTCGGGTTTCACTAAATAGTTTTTCAACTGTATCCTTGCGCGATGTAAATAAACCTTCACCTGACTTATACTTAATGAAGTAATTATGGCAATTTCATCATAGCTGTAGCCTTCATAATCTTTTAATAAAACAAGGCTTCGCTGGGTTTCACTTAGCCTGTATAGCGCTTCATTTAATATTTTTTTCAAATTGTGTTGCGGCTCATTCGTTGTTGCGTTTAAAAAAGAAAAGTCATCCTGGCTTGTTGTCTTTTTATTCTTCCTGATCAAATCAATCATCTGGTGATAGGCAACGGTAAACAAATATGATTTGCATCTTTCATTTTCTACCTTTTCCCTGTTGATCCATAGTTTTTCAAATGCAGATTGTACCACATCTTTCGCGTCATCCTCATGCCTTAAATTCTTCACAATAAACCGGAACACATTGTCCGCATAAAGATTCACGCATTCATTATATTCTTTCTCTGTCATACAATCAACTGGTAAAAAATTTGAATTCTATCGCTGTTATTTGTTGTTATACGCACCATGCGAACCAAAAGTTACAAATCCTTTAAAAAGATTCTGAAAATTAAAATTGATCCAATTATATGTAGGTTTGCGGTATCAAAATTAGATAAGTATGAACGAAAATTTCGCAAATCGAATAGGAAAAGAATTAGAACAAATAAAAACCCAAGGTTTATATAAAACCGAAAGGATTATTACCAGCGAGCAGGGTGCGGAAATTGAAGTAGGTGGGAAAACTGTTTTAAACTTCTGCGCCAATAATTATTTGGGTTTGTCTGCTCATCCCAAAGTAATTGATGCGGCAAAAAAAGAAATCGACGAGCGTGGCTATGGCTTAAGCAGTGTGCGTTTTATTTGTGGCACCCAGGATATTCACAAAGAACTTGAGAAAAAGATTGCTGACTTTTTAGGAACCGAAGATTCTATACTTTATGCTGCGTGCTTTGATGCCAACGGCGGCGTTTTTGAGCCATTGTTTGGTGAAGAAGATGCTATTATTTCTGATGCGTTGAACCATGCGAGCATTATAGATGGCGTTCGCTTATGCAAAGCGCAGCGATTGAGATATGAGCATAACAATATGGAAGATTTGGAAAATAAATTGAAAGAATCACAAAGCTCGCGCAGCAGAATTATTGTGACCGATGGCTCTTTCAGCATGGATGGAACCATTGCACAATTAGATCAAATTTGCGACCTGGCAGATAAATATGATGCGATTGTTATGATTGACGAATGCCACTCAACCGGGTTTTTAGGAAAAACCGGAAGAGGCTCGCATGAGTATCGCGGCGTAATGGGAAGGATAGATATTATTACCGGAACTTTAGGAAAGGCGCTCGGTGGCGCAAGTGGTGGATTTACAACCGGTAAAACAGAAATCATTGAAATGTTGCGCCAGCGCAGCCGCCCATATTTGTTTAGCAATACAGTGGCACCAAGCATTGTAGGCGCTTCTATTGCTGTTTTTGATTTACTGAGCGAAACGACAGAGCTGCGTGATAAACTCGAATACAATACTAAATATTTCAGAAAAAAAATGACCGAGGCAGGTTTTGATATTAAGCCCGGCGATCATCCGATTGTACCAATTATGTTGTATGATGCAGTGCTGGCGCAGGATTTCGCATCGCGGTTATTGGACGAAAATATTTATGTAATTGGATTTTTCTTTCCTGTGGTTGCCAAAGGGCAGGCGAGAATCCGTGTGCAGTTAAGCGCTGCGCATGAACAAAGCCATTTGGACAAAGCAATTGCAGCATTTACAAAAGTTGGGAAAGAGCTGGGAGTTTTGAAGTAACCGGCTAAAATGAATGTGAGGAAAGCCAAAATATAGTTTTTAGCCATTTTACTTCATAGAACGGCGATCAATTTAAAAGCGTAACAATAAATTCCGTTCCTTCACCTTCTTTTGTCTGCACTCTAATCTCACCACCATGCGCTTTGATAATATCATAACTTAAACTCAAGCCCAATCCTGTTCCCTGTCCTGTTGGTTTTGTTGTGAAGAAAGGTTGAAAGATTTTATCAATCATGTTTTTTGGAATGCCATTACCGTTATCACTAACAATAATCTTAATCTCATGATCTGATTTTTTCGTTTGAACCGAAACAAGCGGTTTATATTGTTCGTTCTGCTTTAAGATTTCATTTTTTTGCCTTTCGTTTGTTGCATAAAATGCATTATTAAAGACATTCAACAACACTCTTCCAATATCCTGCGGAATGATATTTATTTTTTCAATCGTATCATCAAAATCTGTTTTAAAATCTGCATTGAAAGATTTGTCTTTAGCGCGCAAGCCATGATAAGCCAAACGCAAAAATTCATCAGCCAAAGCATTAATATCTGTTGACTCTTTTTGCCCGGTGCTGCTTCTTGAATGTTGCAGCATTCCCTTTACGATGGCATCTGCACGCTTGCCGTGATAATTGATCTTTTCTTCATTTGCTTCAATATCATCTGCTATAATTTTTACTTCCTCATAATTGCCTTTAGAAATTTCTTCTTTCATTTCAACAATCATTTCTTTGTTTACTTCAGAAAAATTATTGACGAAGTTTAACGGGTTTTGAATTTCATGTGCAATGCCTGCAGTGAGTTCGCCAAGGCTGGCCATTTTTTCGCTTTGTATAAGCTGGGCTTGCGTAGATTTTAATTCAGTTAAAGTGCTTTCAACTTTTTGTTTTTGTTTTTGAAGAATAATATTTGCTTTTTGTTTATGTCTATTGCTTCGCACTAAAATAAATGCTATTAATATTACAGCTAAAAGACCAGCCAGCAATAACATTAGTTTCAAATTATTTTGACTCCTGATGTGAGCAGCTTCTGCATCCTTTGCTTTTATATCTTCATTGTAGGTAATGTTTTCGAGAACCCTTAACTTCTCTTTTTCAAAGTAAAAAATACCATCTTTTAAAGCGTTTGTAAGCTTGAGATATTTTAAAGTACTGTCTTTATTA
The DNA here is from genome assembly GCA_963706775.1 of uncultured Chitinophagaceae bacterium. Classification (GTDB taxonomy): domain Bacteria; phylum Bacteroidota; class Bacteroidia; order Chitinophagales; family Chitinophagaceae; genus Ginsengibacter. Next base: position 798,262 of record CAVPNF010000005.1, on the reverse strand, counting down.
TTAACTGATTCATAAATATCGACCAGTATTCCGGTTGCTTTAAGCGACCCTGAATCATACAATAAAGCTCTTTTGGCGTTTACAGCTGCCGAATCGATATTACCTTTTGCCATGTACACCTCTGCAATACCATTATATATGTTTACGAGATCTCCTATGGCGTTGTTGCTTAAGGCAGGCAGTATAGATTTTTTGTAGAATTCTAATGCCAGCTCACCATTGCCTAACCTGCTATAAGCAATAGCCATTTTTTCTAAACCATAACCATAAGCAGGATTTAATTGATTAGCTTTTTTTGCATAATATAATGCAGAATCCAGTTGGTTGTTTTGCTCATAAATTCCACTTATGCCTGCATAAAAATTGAGAATGAGGTGCGATGTATCACTAAATTCAGTCATAATGTTTAGCGCCTTGTGATAATATAACAGGCTGCTTTTAAGGTCGTGCAGTTCGCTGTAAATATTACCAATATGAGTAAGTGCAAAACCAATATTCGCAGTATCTTTTAACCTTTCAAACCAATCCAATTTTATTGAATCATACATCAAAGATTGTTTATAGTTATTCAGCTGCTGATATAAATCACTCAGTTCTGTGAGGGAAAAACGAATTCCCAAATCAAATTTTAAATTTTTACTTAGCTGATATGCCTCCTGCATATAAGGCAAAGCGCTATCTGGATATGCTTTTGCATAATGAAGAGAGAGTGTACCTAATATTATGACTTTATTAGTATCTTCTTTTGCAGTTGTTAGTGCATGTTTCAGGCTATCAATGTTCTGTGCATTTGTATTGAGTATTGAAAGCAGTACTAATAAAAAGACAAAGGCTCTTTTTTTCATTTTGCAGTGTTTAATAACAATTCAATTATAAACTCACTTCCTTCTCCTTCTTTTGTGTCAACTTTTAATTCACCACCATGCGCTTTTATTATATCATAAGCCAATGATAAACCCAACCCAGTTCCTTCGCCTGTTGGCTTTGTTGTAAAGAATGGTTGAAAAATTTTGTCAACAATATTTTCAGGAATGCCGTTGCCGTTATCAGTAACTTTTATTTCAACCTTATCATTTATTTTTTTTGTCTGAACCGAAACAAGAGGTGTATACTGTTCATTCTGCTTTAAGCTTTCAGCTTTTTGCCTTTCACTTACCGCATAAAATGCATTATTAAAAACATTCAATAACACTCTTCCAATATCCTGCGGAATGATATTTATTTTTCCAATCGTATCATCAAAATTTGTTTTAATATCTGCATTAAAAGATTTGTCTTTAGCACGCAACCCATGATAAGCCAAACGCAAAAACTCATCAGCCAAAGCATTAATATCTGTTGGTTCTTTTTGGCCGGTGCTGCTTCTTGAATGTTGCAGCATTCCCTTTACGATAGCATCTGCACGCTTACCGTGATGATTGATCTTTTCTTCGTTTGCTTCAATATCATCCGCAATAATTTTTGCTTCGTCGTAATTGCCTTTAGAAATTTCTTCTTTCATTTCCACAATCATTTCTTTGTTTACTTCAGAAAAATTATTGACGAAGTTTAACGGGTTTTGAATTTCATGGGCAATGCCTGCAGTGAGCTCACCGAGTGAAGCCATCTTTTCTGATTGTATCAATTGCGACTGCGCCTGCTTTAAATCAACTAATGTTTTTTCTATTTGCTTTTTTGCAGATTCGAGTTTATTAAAATCTTCATAACGGGCATAAGCCGTAGAGAAAGCATCGGCTAATGATTGCACCAGCTGTATTTCTTCATTGCTCAAAGAAATCTCCATACCTACATATAACATTCCCTGTAAAAAAGGCAGGAAATATAAATCGAGACTTGCAGGGCGCTGCGCGGTTAAATAGGTTTCTTCTGATACGATGGCTCCGCGCTCCGCCAGGCTGCTGGTCCACTTTGCAAATGCGGCTTCGTCCCAATGGTCTTTGTAAACCTCTTTTTTATGCCAATGCGCCAACACCTTTGATAGTTCTCCGGCATCATTGTAGGGCAATTTAAAAGCGGCGATGGCTTTCCCATCCGGAGTGGAAAGAAAAGAATGGATTTGTTCGTTCTGTTCATCCATAATAAAAACTCCGCAACGAATGAATGGAACACCGAGTGTGGTTAATTCATTCCATATCAGAGGGGTTATTCTTTCCAGGTCTCCTGTTGTTCGCATGGAGGCTATTTCTGCACGAACGCGGTCAAGAGAGGCGCGCTTTATCGCTTCGCGGGCGTTGGCTTCTGTGTCTTTTAAGTCTTTATAACGCTTGTAGGTAAGACTAAGAACAGAAGTAAATCTTCGGTAAATTTTTAATTCATCTTCAGATAATTCTTTTTCTGTCCACGCATACACACCACCTTCGTTGAAGAAGAAAAAGTAACCGTATTGAGCGGTATCTGTAGGATAATCGGGATAGCCTATTTGTGGCCTGATCAATTGATAGTATTTTTTTATTTCGTTGCCCCGCAAAACGGGATGATATTCTTTTTGCAAAATCCAATTATCATAGATGCCTTCAAGTACGGGGTGTCCGGCCAATATTAGTTTTCCGATAATTTCGATAGACTCACCCTGTTCGGTTGTGTTCATTGTGGAAAGCTCAACATCATGTGTTTCTTTATTCATTAAGCCAACACCGCAGCGCCGCGGAGTAACGCTGAGCGCTTCCATTTCATGATAAAATACATTAATCGTGTCGGCCAAATCTCTCGAACTGTGCATGGACATTGCCTTTCCGCGCACTCTTTCCAATGCTGCTTCAATAGTTGCTTCTCTTGCCTGTGCTTCTGCCTTTTGCAGATCGAGAAAGCGAACGTATGCCTGCTCAAAAACTTTTGAGAAACGGATTAAAATATCATTGGTGTCTTTTGAAAATAGCTTGCCGGTATAGTCATTTAAAAAAATGCCGGAATGTTTTTGAATAGCGAAAGAAAAACCAAAATAAGGTTGTTCCATCACCCATACCTTTACTTCTTCTGGCCCCGCGCTAAAATCTGTGTTATGAAAAAGATGATTGAAATAAGTTCGTTTGTCTTCACCTGAATAGACTTTCGCAATTAATTCAAGCCCTTGTTCTCTTGCGTCATCACAATCTTTAAAGATGATGTGATCAAAATAGGGCAGGTACGCTTTAAATACATCATTCAATTGGTCGGGTATCCAAAGCCAATGCAATAAATCTTTTGAGCCGGGAGAAAATGTAACCAACGATACGCCGCCGTTCATTTCAATATTGAGCTCTTTTATTTTTTCTACGACCGTTACTACCACTACTTTTATCTCATCGCTTTTATGCATAGCCAAAGAGCGCGAGCGAACCTTTTCCAATGCTGCTTCAATAGTTGCTTCCCTCGCCCGGGCTTCTGCTTTTTGCAGATCAAGAAATCTTGTATAAGTCTGTTCAAAAACTTTTGCGAAGCGTTTAAATAGATCCTCTGCCTCAGGAACGGGTTTGTATGTAATGAAAATTAAATTGCCCTGCGAAAAGTTGGCTACATTATGTATTTGAAATGTGGGAAGTGTGAAACCGGCTTTTGAAAACCCATTTATTATTTCTTTGAAAACAGGCAGCGTAAGCATATAACTATAATGGGCTGCCAAAGCTTCTCCGCTTACTTCCTCTACATAAAAAGTTTCTCCTTTTTGCCGGGAGTCGTAAAAGCGGATAAAGGTAGGGCTTTCCGTAAGTGGTATCCTGAATGATGGCTGAATAAAACCGTCTTCACTGCTCATCCATGCGGTGCAAATTTTATCTTCCTTATCCCATATATTGTAACCGCAGGTTAATATAGGTAAGCTTAGTGCCTTTGCTTGCTGAAATAATACATTGGCAGCTTCCGGCAGTTCATCGCTTTTTTGCATGGCCATCGTTCTTGCACGCACTCTTTCCAATGCCAGTTCAATCTGTGCTTCTCTTCTTTGCGCTTCCGCCTGTTTTAAATCATTAAAACGAGTATAGGTGAGATTGAATACATCCGCAAAACGTTTCATCACTTTTTTTGCTTCATCGGGAAAAGGAGTTTCCCGGAAAGCAAATATGCCACCAGCCTGGAATGTAGCAAGAAAATAATATTGCCGAAGGCCTTCATTTCTTATTACCAAGGATTGTGAATCGGGTAATATAAAATTAGAAGACACTTGTGTTTTGTAATAATTGGTTAAGTCTTCTCCCTCTAATACATAAGAATAATCTTCCTGTTTCAGCCATGCATCCAGTCCCCCCTGCAACAAAGGATGACTGTCCATTGATTCGTCACCTGATATTTGTACAGGGATATTCTTGTCTGTGGTAGCTGCCCAAACCTTTACACTTCGGGTTTCTTTATTACCAATTCCAATTCCACATCGCAACATTCCCATGTTTAATTTATCCAATTCTTCAAAAATAATTGCAACAGCATTTGCCAAATCTTCGCTCTTTTGCATAGCCATTGCTTTTGACCTTACTCTTTCTAATGCCGCTTCTATTTGTGCTTCCCGTGCCTGTGCTTCTGCTTTGGTAATATCAATGTATCTCTGATAAGATAAGCTGAAAACATTTCTGAATCGTTTGAGCAGATCCAGTTTTGTTTTCGCCAATGGAATTTAAAGTTGAAATTCCGATAGCGCCGGTGCCAATTGAATAAAAGTAATAGTAGAGAGATTCAGCATTTTCCAGTCTTGGGTCGTCTTTTTCTCCATTTCTTTTGCGGGCCTCTATCCATTCTTTCAATTCTTTTCCCGTAAGAATTGTTTCTGAAAAAGCATCCCTGGCGCTTCTCACCTGTTTTAATTGCTTCGCAATAAAAGGATGGGCACTGTAAAATACAGTTGTAATGCTTTTGCCCATCTCATCTGAAAAGTCGTAGTTAAGAAATGAGCCTTTACTATCATCATGAATATTAATCAATGCATTTCTTAATTCACCAAATTCTAAATTTTGAAGTTCATGAAATAGTATTTCACAAACATTCAATAAATCATCGGCCTTGTTCATGCCCATGGCAACTGCCCGTACCCTTTCAAGAGAAGATTCAATTTCCAGCTCACGTTTTTGCGCCTCTAAAGCAATGGCGGTTATCTCTAATTCTTTGTCAGCATTTTTTAATGACTTTAATACAGCGTCCTTTTCGGCCGGAAGTAAGCTCTTGCCCTGCTCAATGAAATTCAATATACTTTTGAGATGTTGGTTCATTTGTTTTTTCTTTCTTTTAAAATGAAAAAACTACTTTTTGGCTTATGCTGTTTACAAAAAAAAGTGCAGTATCAGTAGTGCGGGAAGCTTGACCAGGTTTTAAAAGATTGGATATACTATACTATATGAATTTATAAAATTTCAATGAAACCATCTAATTTTACAATTTCATTTCAAAAAAACACAATCCTGAATTTATTATGCAGTGAAAGAGTTGAAACAGGTAAACCCTGATTTTATTTTTAGGTAACTTTATAAGAAATGAGGAAATGGGCACAACCTTATTTCTGTAAAACAAATATTAAAAATGCTGGCAAGAGAAATTTCTCATGAAGAAATAATTAAAGAATTTCCCTTGCCGGAGGAAGAAAATATCAAGGTATTCCTTATTTATGCAGCTGATGTGATTGCTCATAAAGCGGGATATCTTCGCTGAATATTTTCCTTACATTAAAAATTATTTTTTGTGTTTACCAAAATGGTAAATAAATAATTCGAAATAACTTAAATGACTGAAGCCGCATCTACTTTTAAAGCAAAAAGCACTATCAAAAGTGCTGATATAGAACATCGACAGAAAATCAATTTTAATATTGGAAGGTACAATGCCGTGGTTCCCCAGGGAAAACTTCAATTTGCGGATAATAATTTGGTAAAAGAAAGAGCTAAGAATATAAAATGGCGCGCATTAGAAACGCTTGATCAGCATTTGGAAGAATTTGAAATGCATTTTACCGCGCGCGGAGGAAAAGTGATCTGGGCGCAAGACGCACAGGAAGCCTTAGACGAAATTCTCAATATCTGCAAAGAGAAAAATTGCAAGACTGTTGTGAAAAGCAAAAGCATGGTTACAGAAGAAATTCATCTGAATTCTTTTTTGCAGGAAAATGGAATTGAAAGCATTGAAACTGATTTAGGCGAATACATTCAGCAACTGGATGGCGAGCCGCCTTATCATATTGTAACACCCGCGATGCACAAAAGCAAAGAAGATGTTGCCAGGCTTTTTGCAGATAAATTAGGCACGCCTTCCAAACTTACCCCGCAAGAGCTGACGCTGGTAGCAAGAGAAAAATTAAGAGAAAAATACGTACAGGCTGAAATAGGAATTACCGGTGCCAACTTTATCATCAGCGATATTGGCGCTATTGCCATTACTGAAAATGAAGGCAACGGCAGACTAACTACTGCGTGGCCAAAAACGCATATTGCTATTGTTGGAATTGAGAAAATGATTCCTTCGATGACCGATCTGGCATTAATGTGGCCGCTGCTTTCCACTTACGGCACCGGACAAAAAGTTACCGTCTATAACAGCATTGTTACAGGACCGAGGCAACAAGGCGAAACGGATGGACCCGAAGAAATGTATGTGATCTTACTGGACAACAACCGCACAAATATTCTTGCTAACCCGGTGCAGCGCGAAAGTTTGTATTGCATCCGTTGCGGCGCGTGCCTCAATGTTTGTCCCGTTTATAAAAATATTGGCGGGCATAGTTATGGCACCACATACACCGGCCCGATAGGAAGTGTTATTTCTCCAAATTTAAATGGCCTGGCAGAATATAAACATTTGAGTTATGCTTCTTCTTTATGTGGCGCCTGCACAGAGGTGTGCCCCGTAAAAATAAATATTCACGGATTATTACTGGAAAATCGCCGCGAAAGTGTCGAGCAGGGAATGACTACTTTTTCAGAAAAAATGGCCTGGAAAATCTGGAAAATGGCTTCGATGAAAAGAGGCTTAATGAACAAAGGAAGCGGTGGCCTTAAGACTAAAGTCGTGAACACATTATTCAAAGACTGGAATAAACACCATGCCCAGCTTCAATTTAGCAAAAAGACTTTTAATGAAATGTGGAAGGAAAGATTGTGAATGGTGAGTCGTGAATGGTGAATAGTGAATGGTGAATAGTGAATGGTCAATGGTTAATCGTCAATCGTGATCATTCAAAATAGGGAGTACTAATATATTCACGCTTCACATCTCACGCTTGCACGCTTCACGCTTCACGATATCAATGTTTAAAATGCCTCAAACCCGTCAGCACCATCACCAAATTTTTTTCTTTACAAAATTCAATAGAATCTTTGTCTCTTATCGAACCACCGGGTTGAATAAATGCTGTAATTCCTGCGTCGTAAGCAATTTTTACACAATCGTCAAACGGGAAAAAAGCATCGCTGGCAACGACTGCATTTTGCAAATCAAATTCAAATTGATTGGCTTTGGCAATAGCTTGCTTCAAAGCATCTATACGCGAAGTTTGTCCGCATCCTTTACCTAAAAGCTGGCTGTTTTTTACAACGGCAATTGCATTACTTTTTAAATGCTTACAAACAAGATTGGCAAAGATCAAACTATCTTTTTCTTCGTCCGTTGAAGTTCTTCCTCCGGCTTCATTCCATTCCGCATAATTTCCTTCGTCAATATCCTGAACCAACAATCCGTTTAACAAAGATTTTGCTTGCTGATTTCCTTCAGGGAAATCTTTTAATTTTAAAATGATGCGGTTCTTTTTTGCCTGGAGAATTGGCAAGGCATCTTCATCAAAGCCTGGCGCAATCAACACTTCAAAAAATAAATCTTTTAGTGCATCCGCGGTTTTCTTATCAACATTGGAATTAGATATAAGCACGCCGCCAAAAGCGCTTTCAGGATCACCGGCAAGCGCCGCGGAAAAAGCATCAGCAACATTGTCTCTTTGAGCAATGCCACAAACATTGGTATGCTTTATAATCGAAAATGTAGTTTTTCCTGATTTTTTTTCTTTGAATTCATTCATTAATTGCAACGCTGCATCTACATCTACGAGGTTGTTGTAAGAAAGTTCTTTTCCATGGAGCTGATCAAATATCCCGTCAATATTTCCAATAAAAGATCCGGCCTGGTGTGGATTTTCGCCATAACGCAATGTTTTCTTTTCAGTAGAAAAAGGATTGGCGAAATTGGTTTTATTGAAATAGTTAGAGATGGCAATATCATAGCGCGCGCAAACATCAAAGGCTTTTCTTGCGAAATCTTTTCTTTCTTCCAAAGAAGTTTCTGCGTTCTTTTCAGATAAAATATTTTCGAGCAATGCATAATCATTTTTATCTGCGATCACCATTACGCTTTTAAAATTTTTTGCCGCAGCGCGAATCATTGACGGGCCGCCGATATCAATTTTCTCTATGATCGCTGCTTCATCATTCGTTGACTTTACGGTGTCTTCAAAAGGGTAAAGATCTACCATCACAAGGTCAATCTCCGGGATATTATATTGCTCCATTTCTTTCAAATCGCTTTCCACGTCCCGCCTTGCTAAAAAGCCCCCAAATACAACAGGGTGCAAGGTTTTCACACGGCCACCAAGAATAGAAGGATACCCGGTGAGTGATTCTACGGCAATGCATGTTCCGCCATTTTCCTCAATGAATTTTTGCGTGCCGCCGGTGCTGTAAACAGTGATATTATGTTTTGCAAATAAAGGAATAATAGATTCTAATCCTTCTTTATTGAAAACTGAAATTAAGGCTGATTTTATTTTTTTTTGCATGATAGAAAAGGAGAAATGATTTCTTAAAGATCGGTTACAAATGCACCCTGTTCGGAAACAGAATGAAAATGCAAATGTAATTCTTCACACTCTTTTTTCCATTTTTCAATTTTCCACTGGCTGTTGGACGCATCAAAAATATAAGATTTACAATCGAAAGTTTGCGATAGATCAGTGATCGTAATTTGTGGATTTTTTGAAATAACAATGTAATCAAGCTTTATTTTTTCAGCTAATGGATGATAAATCAGGGAAGAATCTGCAATCAGTAACTTTTTATTATGAAATTGATAAAAATTATTTTCGCTGTAAATAATACCGGGCGAATTCAGCCTGGAATCAAGCTGCAATGATATGCGGGCTGGCCGAATGTTATAATTTTTGATTAGATTATTTTTGATAGCAGCAGAATCTCCCACAAAGCTATACTGCGTTCCATTTACAAAATCTATGGCGCTATGTTGAGCGATATTGTAAACAATTATTTTTCTCTGATGATATGATTGCCATTTTATTTCGGCGATTATTATTACAAAGAGCAGAATGCTGGCGAGAGTTATTTTGAAAGCAATTTTGCTCTTTTTTATGAGCCAATATACCATTGAAATGATGACGATGTATAAAATTATCGTGGCAGTTACAGAGATTGATATTTCATCCCACAACGAAAAGGGAATCGCATTGACAACGAGGACGGAGTGATTTAATAGCCAGATGGAAATCCCGGTTAATTTCCCTAAAAATACCGCGGCTAAAGGGATCGGCGAAACTGCAATAAGGGCAATACATCCCCAAAGTGCGATGGTGGATAATGGAATGGCAGCCATGTTGGAGATCAAAAACAACAAGGGAAATTGGTGAAAATAATAGAGGCAAACCGGCATCGTGAATAGTTGTGCTGCCAAGGAAACAGATGCCAGTTTCCAGCCTTCATCTAATATTTTATTTTTAAAATAAAACCAGTTATAAACATGTTTCTGCGCGATAACAATTCCTAAAACCGCAAGATATGAAAGCTGAAAACCCACATCCCACAGCATGAAAGGGTCAAAACACAATAACACGAAAGCCGAAATGGACAATGAATTGTAAATCGAATTTTTTTTATCAAATGAAGCTCCTATGGCGATGAAAGAAAACATTACAGACGCGCGCAAAACTGAAGCAGGTGCGCCTGTTAGCAAAGAAAAAAACCATAAGCAAAAGAGAACAAGTGCAAGCTTTGTAAATTTCGAATCTTTTATAATGGGAATTTTGGCAAAAAGCCAAACAAGTAAATAGTAGATCAAAGCAAGATGAAGGCCCGAAATAGCAATCAGGTGAACCACGCCGACATTCGTATAAGCCTGCACCAGATCTTTACCGATATCTATTCTGTAGCCGATGAGAAGCGCCTTTGCAAGTGCTGATTCATCATTTCCGTGAATGTACTCATCAAGTGTTTCGAGGACATAATCCCGTGTTTTATAGATAATGCTTCCGGAGAAATTTGCATGATTACTTTTCAGTAACAGCCATTCATTTTGCCTGAGATATGCCTGGTGAAATACTTGCTGAAAAGCGCTGTATTGCGCATAATCGAAAGCCCCGGGATTTCCGGAATTTTTTATTGATTGCAATTTATTCCGGACAATGATCCTGTCGCCATATTTCAATTTCTGCGATACAGAATCTTTGGCAAAATAGATTAGAATATTTCCCCGGACTTTTTGCCGGACTTCTTTGCAGACAACGAATTCAACGTTCGCCAGCGCTTTGTAGGATTTTGCTTTATCGACCAGCGGCTCATTAATAGTGGCTATAAAAAAGCTGCTGTCGCAAAGATTTTTTCCATACCAGTTTGTATGGTTTCGGATATCTTTTTGCCAGGTAATAAGCGATCCGCAAATAATTATCAGGATCGAAATTAATATTCCTTGTACAACCCGGAATTGATAACGATCTGCTTCCGGCAAAACCCTGAACAAAATTAACGCGGCCAATAAAATTATCACAAAATAAAGAAGGTAGCTTACCGGAATTTTAAAATAAAATTCAACAATGATGCCTGCCATCAATGGCAGTAGCAGCCTTAGAAAAGGCGCTTTCTTCCATATATAAATAGGGGATGCCTTTGCCATTTAACGAATGTCAACTGAAAAAATGCGATCAATAATATTAAATAACGCGATTGTTTTGGTGGAAGAACAATTAGATATTTGAAGATACAGTTTTAATAAATATTATTAATGTAATCATTAGATTTGTAAACACATTCTTTAAGCCCAATCACAATCATCAATTTTTAGTTCAAATGCAATTTGAAAAAGCTTATTCATTTTTAATTGAGAAACTAGATAAAGAATTACCCGACTACCTGCATTACCATAATTCCAATCATACCAAGGATGTAATCGCCGCCGCTGAGCATCTTTCTAAAACAGAAAATGTTTATGGTGAAGATCTGATTATTTTAAAAACAGCCGCTTTATTTCACGATGCCGGTTTTTTAGAAACGTATTCTGATCATGAAGAGATTTCCTGTAAAATGTCCAGGGCGTGGCTTCCGCAATTTGATTATTCCAAAGATGAAATTGAGAAAATATGTGAGCTTATCTTAGTTACTAAAATGCCCCAAAATCCCAAAAATAAATTGGAGCAGATAATCTGTGATGCAGATCTTTTTTATCTTGGGACAGACCGGTTTTTTATAACCGCCGACAAATTATATAAAGAGCTTCATGAGGCCGGGTTTGTAAAAAATAAGGAGGATTGGAGGGAGTCCGAAATTAAATTTCTAAGGGCACAACATTATTTTACTGACAGCGCAAAAAAGGAGCTTGATGTAAGATTGTCGGAATCCCTTTTGCAATTAGAGAACAGGGCAGCGCTCCTCAACAAGAATGGTAAGAAAGCGCGGGATATGGACTGGGTTGGAGATGTGATTATGATTGGCGTTGGCGTTATTTTGGCGGCTTTTGCATTAAAGGGATTTCTTGTTCCTAACGGATTTTTTGATGGCGGGATCACAGGAATTTCACTATTGATCCATGAAATATATCATTTCCAGATTGCGTACGTGATCATGCTGGCAAATTTGCCTTTTATAATTATGTGCGTGTATGCTGTCAATTTTAAATATGCGCTTAAAACCTTCTTCTGTATTTTATTGCTTGGCCTTTGTTTGCTCTATGTTCCCTACCCGATCATAACTTCTGATAAAAACCTTGTATCCATTTTTGGCGGATTTTTTCTTGGCGCGGGCATTGGATTGACGATGAGGGCGGGCTGCGCAATCGACGGTATTGAAGTGCTGGCGCTTTACACATGGCGCAGAACAAGCTTTACGATCAGCGAAATTATCCTGGCCTTAAATATCCTGATATTTAGTATTGCGGCATTGCGCTTTGGAATGGAAGTAGCCATGTATTCAATGCTGACTTATTTCACAGCAACCAAAACAATTGATTATGTAATCGAAGGTTTGGAAGCCTATATCGGCGTTACGATCATTTCGGGTAAAAGCGAGATTATAAAAGACAGGCTCGTGAATGAAATGGGAAGAGGTATCACAATCTATAAAGGTGAAAGAGGTTATCTTCCCGGCAAATTTGAAATGCACGCCGATTGCGATATTATTTTTACAGTGATCACCCGGCTTGAAATACGCAAACTTAAAAATCTGGTTCACGAAATAGATCCGCGTTCCTTCGTTTTTGCGAGTGCGATCAAGGAAGCATCAGGAGGCATCATCAAAAGGCGACATATTCATTAATGAATGGCAGAAAATCAAAAAACTATATTTTGGCTTCTTTGATTTTATGCAACGTTAATGGCCAGAGTTCCTCATAAGCGAAATTATAGAAAACTTCATTTTCGTTTATGAGGCGCATACATGATATAAATCTGAAAGTTATATCCCATTAAGCATTTGGATTTTTTTCCTTTCTCCAACGATCCATACATTGTCGGCCCATTCAAATGTAGTAATTGAATCAGGGTTTAATATTCTTTCTTTATTTCTTTCAATCCCAACGACAAGGCCATTTGTCCGTTCGCGAATGTGAGAATCCCTGATAGACAAACCCTTCAGTTTGTTATGCTCATCCACCACGATTTTTTGTAAAATAATATCTTCAAGATTGTGATCTGCCGGATCAATGCTTTCTAAGGCGTCAAATTCAGTTTTGAAAGTTTGCATCTGGTCATCTGTAGCGATCACTCCTACATGATCAAAAGGAAGAAGCCGGTTATTTCTTCCAGGCGCGTAAATTAATTTTCCGCCGCGCCGGATATAGGCAATATTGATTCCAAATCTTTCTCTCCATGCCAGTTCTACCAGCGTTTTTCCGATATATTCTGCATGCGGATTTACTTCGAGGTCGATCATGTGTGCATCCCAGGGCGAAAGATCGGTTTGAGGATTAAACTCTTTCTGTCGTTCTTCTTCCCTCAATGCTTTTTCACTTTCCACTCTTTCGCGCGCGTTCAGGTTACTTAAAAATCTTTTTTCAATCCTTTGATAAAAGTTTTGGATCCTGGTGGAAAAGAGAACAAGGACAACGATAATAATAGGCACTGCAACCAATATGGCCACCTTGGCCGAAAATAACCGGTCAACCCAGAAACCAATCAATAAAATACCAATTAAGTTTCGGGTAATTTCCAAAACCAATAGTGGGCCACGATTGTATTTTTTATCAAGCCATAGCTCCTTATACGCAGCGGCATCGGGCTTTTTAGCCATTAGCGCCCATAAAAAAGGCGCGGCAATTCCCAGCGATACTGCCAATCCGAGAATGCTTTTGAGTATTTCATTTTCTATATGGCTGTTCAAAAACGGTATTACGAATTTCAACGAAATCAACACCATGGCGAGGAGTAAAATTCCGTTCGTAATAATAATGGTAGCATAGGCTCTGAACACAACCCGCCAGCCGGTTTCCGCCCGGATATTCTGAGTGCTTGAAGAATAATAATTGAGCGCTTTGATCCATCGATCCGGCAAAACTTTTACGATTAAATTATAAAACGGTTCAGAGAATTTGATCATGTAAGGCGTGGTGAAGGTCGTGATAGCGGATGCGCCCACCGCTACAGGAAACAGGAATGGGCTGATAACGCCCAATGACAGCCCGAGTGTGGCTACGATGAAAGCAAACTCGCCAATTTGCGCCATGCTCATCCCCACTTGTATGGATTGTTTTAATGGCTGCCCCGATAATAGTGCGCCCACCGTGGTACTGAATAATTTTCCAAATAGCGTTAGTAATGTGATCCATAAAACCGGCCAACGATATTCTACTATTGCCTGCGGATCGATCATCATTCCCACAGAAACAAAGAATACCGCGCCAAAAAGATCCTTGACAGGCTTGATCAAATGTTCTACTCTTTCTGCAGAAGTGGTTTCTGCCATAATAGATCCCATTATAAAGGCGCCTAATTCAGCAGAAAAACCAACCTGGGTTGCCACCACAACCATTCCGAGGCAAAGCCCGATAGATAAAACGAGCATTGCTTCATCATCCAATAATTTTTTTGCCCGTTTCAAAAAAGTAGGTAAAAGAAATATGCCGGCCAAAAACCACAAAGCCAAAAAGAATAATAGTTTGGTGACCGTAAATAATAATTCCATTCCTTCGAATTGTTTGCTTACGGCCATCGTGGATAATAACACCATCAGCAATATCACCACAATATCTTCAACTACGAGCACACCAAAAACGATACTGGCATAATGTTTAGTTTTAATGCCAAGTTCGTCGAAGGCGCGTATAATGATAGTTGTTGATGAACTGGCAAGCATTCCGCCGAGGAAGAGGCTATCCATCACTGACCAATCCATTTGCCGCCCCAGGAAATATCCGGTAACGGTGATGAAGGCAATCTCAACCAATGCCGTTATCGAGGAAGCGCCTCCAACCCGGAGTAATTTTTTGAAACTAAATTCAAGCCCCAGGCTGAACAATAAAAAGATAACACCTATTTCAGCGAGCGTTTTTACATTAGCGTTATCTACGACTGTAGGAGTAAGAGAAAAATGAGGCCCAACCAAAAAGCCGGCAATGATGTAGCCTAAAACTAAAGGTTGTTTAATTTTTCTAAATAATAAAGTGGTGACTGCTCCGGCAATCAAAATCAGCGCCAGGTCTTCTATTAATTTCGGCAAATGGCCCATTCAATTTTTTTTATTATTTATTAGATTTTGAAACATAATTTCCCCCTTCGGAGTTTATAAACTCTTTAGCGGTTTTGGCATAATTTAGGCAAAAAAATTATAAAGTATTCAGATTTTTTGCGGCAGCTTCGTCCAAAAACCAATGCAGCTCACCATCCGGAGCCTTTATCATTTGCGAAGGAAGTTTTGTTGGCATGTATTCGCCTTCTAAAACTTCCTGCAAAACGGTCGCTTTATTTGCGCCGTCCACCATGAAGGCGATTTTTGAAGCCTTATTGACCAACAAAGGCATAAGGGTAATCCGGTACATTTCCTGTTTTTTCACAAATACCGCATTCACCCAATGAATGTGTTCTTCGATCAGAGGAGAATCGGGGAAAAGTGAAAGCGTGTGGCCGTCGTCGCCCATTCCCAGCAATACGAGATCAAAGCTTTGGGGCGTGTGATCAAAATAAGTGTGTAGCAATTTTCTATATTGATCAACAGAAAAATTAGGCTCAATATCAGTTCTCATAATATGCACCTGCTCTGACGGAATATCAACATGGCTGATCAACAAATCATGCGCAATTTTTGCATTGTTTCGGTCATCGGTAAATGGCACAACTCTCTCATCGGCCCAAAAAATATGAATGCGCTTCCAGTTTATCTGTTCTTTGAATTTCGCGGACGCCAGTTTTTTAAAAAGCAGTTTAGGCGTTTCTCCTCCGGACAACACCAGGGAAAAAAATTCCTGGGTTTTTAATGATTCTGTTATCACATCACAAATCCATTGAGCCAGATGATCGCTCATTTCTTCTTTGTTTTTGAAAATGTGTAATTTCATTTTTCATGTTGTTTTGCCGGCAATGTGATCCAGTTATGTCCGTCTCTTGCGATGAGCGCTTCGGCATCTTCCGGACCCCACGAGTCGGGTGAATAGTTAGGAAAATCGATTGGCTTGCGGGCTTGCCACACTTCCAATATCGGCATCACCACTTCCCACGCAGCTTCCACCTGGTCCGCACGCATAAACAGCGTGGCATCGCCATCCATCACATCATAAAGGAGTGTCTCATAGGCTTCGGGTTCTTCGCCTTTGTAAGCGTCTTTATAATTAAATACCATATCCACAGGATTCAGTATCATGGCCTGCCCCGGACGCTTTGACTGGAATCGCAGACAGATATCCATTTCGGGTGAAATACCGATTGAGAGCCTGTTAGGGCGCCAGGTTTCGGTGGCTTCTTTCGGAAATGCAAAATTGGGTGCTTTTTTAAATTGGATGGTTAATTCGGTCGACTTATCATGAAGCCGTTTGCCTGTGCGCACATAGAAAGGCACGCCTTCCCATCTCCAGTTGTCAATATAGAATTTTACGGCAGCAAATGTTTCTGTATTAGATTGCGGATCCACGCCTTCTTCCTTACGATAGGAAGGGACTTTTTCTCCCTGCATCCAGCCGTCTCCATATTGGCCCCTTGCAGCATAGTTCTGAACTTCGTCTTTTGGGATCCTGCGAATGGCATTTAACACATCCACTTTTTTATTTCGGATTTCATTTGCATCAAATGAAACAGGAGCTTCCATCCCGATCATGCACACCAATTGCAGGATATGATTTTGGATCATATCTCTCAATGCGCCTGATGTTTCATAATAGCCGCCGCGACCTTCCAGCCCAACCGTTTCAGCAGCGGTTATTTGTACGTGGTCAATATAATGCCTGCTCCACAGGGGTTCAAACAATGAGTTGGCAAAACGAAGCGCTAATATATTTTGAACGGTTTCTTTTCCAAGGTAATGATCGATACGATAGATCTGATCTTCGTCAAAATATTGCGAAAGCATTTTGTTCATACTTATCGCACTCTCAAGATCATGTCCAAACGGCTTTTCAACCACTATGCGCGAGCATTTTGTATCGTGGCAAATATTAAGCCTTCCCAGGTTTTTCACTATATCAGGCACGAGTGCGGGCCCAACAGCCAGGTAGAAAACTACCGCCGGATGAGTGCCCCATTCTGCCTCCTTATCTTTTGCTAATTGAGCGATCTGATCGTAATGAGCTTCGTCCGTTACATCAAACTGCATATAGCTTATATGTTTTGAAAACTCGTCCCAATTGCCGTTCACGTCTTTTTTCCTGGAGAAATTTTCTATTCCTTCTTTCAAATGCTTCTTATAATCTTTATCAGAATATTTTGAGCGGGCCAGGCCAACAATGCCAAATTTATCGGGCATTGCATTATCCAGGAAAAGATTGTACAAGGCCGGATTTAACTTTCTGTAATTCAGATCACCGCTACCACCAAATATGAAAAGAAGTGTAGGGGATAATTTTTTATAATCTAACATTATTTTTATTATTAGGTTTTAAATTTTCAGGTAATATTTCAGATTTCTATATTACACCTGTTTCAAATTCTTCAATTCTTAATTCGTAATTCCACCTACTCCCATTCCGTGTGGAAAGTTCCTGCTTCGTCAGTGCGCTGATAGGTATGCGCACCAAAGAAGTCGCGTTGTGCCTGGATCAGGTTTGTTGGCAAATATTGCCGGCAATATGCATTATAATAATTGAGTGCAGACATCAAGCCCGCAACGGGATAATTATTGCCTGCTGCCAGCGAAACTGCTTTTTGTAAGGCTGCCTCTTTTTCCCGGAGAATTTTTGCGATATTCTCATTAAGCAACAAATTTTTTAAATCCGCATTTTGGTAAGCATCTTTAAAAAGATCTAATAAGGCTGAGCGGATGATGCATCCTCCGCGCCAAACGCTGACAACTTCCGGCAAAGGAATTTCCATCTTCAATTCTGCAGAAGCCGTAGTCAGCATGGCAAGGCCTTGCGCATAACTGATGATCGTAGCAAAATACAAAGCATCGTGAAGAAGTTTTACGAATTCTTCTTTGTCAATATCCATTTTCTTTAATGATGTTTTATAAAGATCTGCAGCTTCTTTTCTTTCGTCAATGAGAGATGACAAATTTCGCATCATCACAGCAACATCGATTGTTGGAATGGGCATTGGAAGATCCAGCCCTTCCTGCGAAGTCCATTTTCCTGTTCCCTTCGCTCCTGCTTTGTCGAGGATCATGTCCACCAAAAAATTATTGGTTTTATCATCTTTCTTGCTGAAAATAGAAGCAGTGATTTCCAAAAGGAACGATTTCATTTCGCCACTGTCCCAGGATTTAAACACCTCGTGAAGCTCTTCGTTGGACATTTGAATGCCGTTATGCATAAGGTCATAGCATTCGCTGATGAGTTGCATAATCGAATACTCAATACCGTTATGAACCATTTTTACATAATGACCCGCCGCATCTTTTCCTAAATAAGCAACACAAGGCTGATCATTTACTTTTGCTGCAACTGCTTTTAAAATTGGAGCAACCTCCTGGTAAGCTTCTTCATCGCCACCCGGCATAATGCTGGGGCCTCTTCGCGCGCCTTCTTCCCCGCCCGAAATGCCAATGCCCATAAAATGAAATCCGACATCTTTTAATTCGTTGATTCTTCTTAAGGTGTCCGTATAATGCGAATTTCCACCATCAATAATAATATCGCCTTTTTGTAATAACGGTCTCAGATCATTAATGACGCTGTCGACAGGATTACCTGCTGGGACGAGCATCATTAATTTGCGGGGCGTTTTTAATTTCGAGATCATTTCTGCTAAAGTGTTCACTCCTTTTACGGTAGTGTCTTTTGTCGCCGAAGATTCCAGCGCACTCGTTTTTTCCGCATTGGTGTCATAGCCGATTACAGCAAATCCATTATCCGCCATATTTAGTAACAGGTTGCTTCCCATCACGCCAAGCCCGATCATTCCAAAATCAAATTTATTTTCTTCCATATATTTTTATTAGTCGGGTAAAATTAACGAAAATGAATTTGTATTAAACCGGCGGCGTCAAATTTAATAGATGCTGTTTTTTACGAACTTCAAAAATCTATATTCTGGCTTTTCACAGTTATTAAATATAAAATCTAAACCAGTAAGTCAAACGCGAAAATGATTTATCAGTCTTCTTTAAGTCAAAATCGGCAGTAGCGCTTACCTGGTAAGTGATTTTATAGTTTTTGCGTTTTTAGAATTATGTACCAAAAACAAAAAGATCCGGTTGTCTTGCACAACCGGATCTTTTTGCATAAAAAAATTTGTTTTACTCCTTAACGAATTTACTAACGGCGCCTTGAGTTTTATTGACATCAGACGCTTTAATAAAATACGTTCCGGCGGCCATCATTGAAACATCAATCGAATACCGGTTGTTTCCGTTAACGATGGTTTTCTGACGCGAAAGAATCAATTTTCCGGAAAGATCGGTGATCTCGATTTTGATTTTAGTTTCGGAAGGCGAAGCAATAAGAAGATTCAGGTTATTTTTTACCGGGTTCGGATAAATCTTGCCAAACGCCATGGAGTTGATCTTGTTGCCTTTAACAAAAATAATATCAGACAGGCTTGAATGGCCGTTTTTATCAATCTGTTTCAAACGATAATAAGTATTTCCGTTGGACGCCCCGGCATCAACAAACTGGTAGGATAGCAATAGCGAGCTATTTCCATTAGCGGCCCTGGTGTCAATAAAAGCAATCTTCTCAAAAGTGTTTCCGTTGTTCGAAGATTGTATTTCAAAGCCGACGTTATTTAGTTCATTCGCGGTCTTCCAAAAAAGAACATTGTCATTATCGTGTTGCTCCGCTTTGAAATCGACAAGTGTCACCGGTAGCGCGGCTTCCACTGCTGAAATAGTGAAAGTGCCTCTGCTGGCGAGATCGCCATCGAAGCCATACACGCGAATTTTATACGTGGTTCCGGCCGTTGCATTGAGGGTGATTTGTTCTGTTCCCCCGGATTGTGACGTGTCACTACAGTTTAAGGAAGTAAGGGATCCACAGGCCCCCGAAAAAACTTCCAATACGCCATCAAAAGAATTGTTGCCGGATAAAGTTATAATAGCAGCTCCATTTTTTGTTGCGGTAAATTCATACCAAACATCGTCATCAGAAACGCCGGTATAGCTGTTGCAAGTTACCGGAGCCTGGCTTTCTGTAGCGCCGAGTGTCGTGCCGGCCACATTGGAAGTCAGGTTGATCGCGCCATTGCAGTTGTCATTTGAAGGCGGAGGAGGCGGAGAAGAGGTAGTAAAAGAAGTTGCGTTTGACACACAGCCAATTGCCAGGCCATCCGCATTTTTGGGCACAACATACCAGAAATAAGTTGTGTTATAAGCGGCATCAATGAAATTGAAAGAGTCCGAAGTAACGTTGCCGGCAAATTGTTTTGGCGGCACTTTCGTGCTGTAATAAACATCGTAAGATGTAGCGCCCGCCACCGGAGTCCATTTTAAAGTAATAAATGGGAAGGGGTTGACATTTGTTAACATATTTGCAGGGGCCACGTTTGTGGCGCAACCGGGCGCTTGCGCCATCCCCTGGTAGCAAAAAGTAGTTAACAGTAGTGTAGTAAGGAGCATGTAGATTTTGGACATAGAATTGTTTTTATGAAGATATTATTTTTTTGAGCATAAAATTTCATACGGATAAAATAAAAAGTAAAAAAGAAATTGAAAATGAAAAGCTTATAAAGTCTATAGAACGTCAATTTATGCCTTCCTCTTTTTTAAATGCGTACGAAGTGTTCAGGATATATTCGTAAAACTCAGCCAGCGTGCTGGAAGTCGCGAAGAAATAACTCGGTCGGTATAATTTTTTATATTTTAATAACGTATCGCCTTTCAGGCCTGTAATTCTTGTTATGGTTTTTGAGCTGAACCTGTAATCAATATAGCGCTCCTGCTCATCCTGCACCAGCCGGTTTTGGAAAGCGAGGTTTTGCTTATTTTTTTTGAATTGAAACATGCCAATCAATTCATCAAGATCCAATCCTGCCGGGCCACCCTGCTCATAATTGGAACGAATAGTTGGTTTTTCTCTTCCAAAAACTTTTGAATAGGTGACGCGGTTTTCAAGAGAATCGCTTCGGTAAGTATCAGAGAAAACAGTGATGCCTTTTAATAATTTATATTTTTCCTTTACGCGTATCCTGATGGAAATATCAAAGGCCGTATAATTATTCACCGTGCTGACGGGGAATTTCACGGTAGATTTTCCATTGTAAAAAAAGCTAAGTGAGTCCTTTTCAGAAACCGTGATATGATAAGCGCCAAGTGAATCTGTAATGGTTTTAGCACCTGACGTGGAAAATACATCAACTCCCGGGATGACATATAATTTGGTAGAATCATAAACGGTTCCGGATACAAGGATTTGAGAGGTGGCTTTTGTCGCCACCAATGCCTGCGCGGTAAACAAGCAAAAAAGTTTTAGAGTTAGAATTTTTTTCAAATCAGGTTGCGATATTACGTCAATGAATTTATGAAAATGCCGCTTATTGAATATTTAACGCCGTTTTTACGGATGTGCAAAATGCTAAAATCTACGTTTTGGCTTTCCCGGGAAGCGTAACATTTTACGTTTGTAATATTTGCTGATAAAGAACATGATCAGTGGAATCAGCGGCGGAATAAAAACGGCGTAGGTTGGAAAATATAAATAAAGCGCGAGCATGATCATAAATATTACCGGCACCGCTAAAGCCCGGAAAGAATAATATTGCGGCAAGATCGGCGGAAGATTTTCAGTCAGATGGTTTCGGGGATTGCTGATATATTTCCAAATAATATAATTCATCACGCCCAAAAATGAAATATTTATTGTGTAAAAAATGACCGGGAGCTTAAGATATTCCAAAAGATATTCACTGTAGAATGCAGTGCTGAAAGGCATTAATACAATACCAAACAAAAAAATGAGGTTTAGCCAAACGAGCTTATTGCTGTAGCCGATCACAAAGCCGAATATCCGGTGATGAATGGTCCAGTAGAGACCAATGATAAAGAAACTTAGAATAAAACCTACAAACTTTGGAATAAGAAAAATGACTGATTTTGATAATTCCTGACCGGTCACCGGTGGCGGGATATCAGGAATTTTCAGGTCAATAATAAGTAAAGTGATAGCAATTGCAAAAACCGCATCGCTAAACAGGACCATTCTTTCCAGTTGAAACTCTTTTTTCGTTTCGTGCGAAATGGGAACATTCATGATTTAAAAATATCAAAAAACAACTTAGAAACAGAAGTTTTGTGTTCGGAAGGCATTTGTGAAAAGCTAAAATATAGATTTTACATTTTCTATTAAATAGTAACTGCAGACCTTTCAACAATGCTGGCTATTATTTTCGGATAATTCTCGTGCTCAAGTTTATGGATTTTTTCGGCGAGGCTTTCTGAGGTTTCATTTTCGCTAATCTCACATTTCACCTGAAAAATAATTTCACCATGGTCATATTTTTCGTCAACAAAATGAATGGTAATGCCACTTTCTTTTTCCTTCGCTGCGATCACTGCCGAATGTACGGCGCTTCCATACATTCCTTTACCACCATAAGCAGGCAATAAAGCAGGATGAATATTGATGATTTTATTTTGAAATGCATTGATTAACACCTGGGGCACCTTCCAAAGAAACCCGGCCAAAATAATAAAATCAGTTTGGTAGCTCTTTAATTCCGCCACGTAGCCAGTTTCTAAAAATTTATTTTTTTCGAGAAGAAATACCGGAATGTTTTCTTTGGAGGCAATGGCCAGCACGCCGGCTTTTGGATTATTGCACACGATCAATGCAATTTTTACATTAGTGCTTTCTCTGAAATAATTAATGATCTGCTGCGCATTGCTTCCGGCGCCGGAGGCAAAAATGGCAAGTCTCACCGTTTTATGATTTGTCGGCTGTTGGTTGTCGGTTGTCGGTTTGCATTCATCGGTCATCGCTTGTCGGTTTGGGTTCATCGTTCATCAGTTGTCAGTTGTCGGTTGTCGGTTGTTTCTTTTTCATATTTCCAGAAAAAGAAAACATGCCAAAGCAGAATCCGGCTAAAAGGATAATATCCTTGTATCCAAAAATCAAAACTACGAATTTTAGCGACCACCAGCTAAGGCCATATTCCGGAGCATCAGCTCAACCGGTAATTTTTTTACTAAGCCAGCCTGTAAAAACTCCTGTGAAGGCAAAAGTGCAAAGAATTAAAATGAGTTCTTTCGTGTCTGCCGTCCGGTTTTTTTTCAAAATTTTGAACCTAGTTCAAAGTTTCAATTTTTAATTTTAGATATTCCAGGCGATGAAA
The DNA here is from genome assembly GCA_963706775.1 of uncultured Chitinophagaceae bacterium. Taxonomy (GTDB): domain Bacteria; phylum Bacteroidota; class Bacteroidia; order Chitinophagales; family Chitinophagaceae; genus Ginsengibacter. The sequence goes on along the minus strand of CAVPNF010000005.1, from coordinate 775,209 downwards.
GAAGATGTTTTTATCTTTTAATCACTATGAATTCATAAAATAGGTAATCTATAGTAAATTTTAGCTGAAAAGCACGCCGGATAAGGGAAAAAAAAAATTAAAAATGTTAACACTTTGTCAACATGCTTCCTTACTTTTGCAGCCAACGAAGTTTATTTTTCCATTATTCACGATAGGTACTAAGTGTATGAATCAAATCAGTAGGCTGTTTACTAAGACATTAGCGGTACTTCTTTTTCTTACTTTAATTTCTCCTGAATTATTGTTTGCAGCAGATGGCGAATCCCTGTTTAAGGCAAACTGCGCAAGTTGTCATAAGCCTGATGTGCATTATGTAGGTCCGGCGCTTAAGGGAGCAAGGGAAAGAGAGCCGTCACCAGGATGGCATTACAAATGGATCGCTAATGCCACAGCGATGGCAAACACCGATCCTTATGCTATAAAATTAAAAGGAGAATCAGGAGGAGTTGTGATGACTTCTTTCCCTGATTTGTCAAAAGAGGAGGTTGACGCCATTCTTGATTACGCCGATAAATATGTAAAACCAGGCGCTCAGCCGACTGGTGCTCCCGGTTCTGAAAGTTCAGTTTCAGGAAAGCCCGCTTCTGATAATTCCATTTTATATGGATTGCTAACTGTAATCTTAGCAATTATCGGATTGATACTATTGCAGGTAAATAGTAACCTGAAAAAACTAACAGACGAAAAAGAAGGATTAAGAACACCTCCTAATGTTCCTTTCTATCGTAATAAAGCTTATTTACTTCTTATTGTTATCATTTTATTCACCCTTGGTGGCTACTTATTAGTAGAAGGCGCTATGGGGCTTGGCAGACAAAAAGGATATCAGCCGGTTCAGCCAATTTATTACTCACACGAAGTTCACGCCGGTGTTAACCAGATCAGTTGCCTCTATTGCCACGGTGGCGCGCAGGATAGCAAGCATGCGAGCATTCCTTCTGTGAACGTTTGTATGAACTGCCACATGTCAGTAAAAGAATATACGGGCAAACCAATCTTGCGCGAAGACGGGACAACAGTGAATGCGAACGACGAAATTCAAAAGTTATATCAATATGCCGGCTGGAATCCTGAAAAGAAAGTCTATGACAAGCCAGGAAAGCCAATCGAATGGGTTAAGATCCACAATCTTCCCGACCATGTTTACTTTAACCATTCCCAACATGTGAAAGTAGGTCAGGTTGCCTGCCAGACCTGTCATGGCGAAATTCAAAAAATGCCGGAAGTAAGTCAATTTGCTGATTTGAGCATGGGCTGGTGTATTAACTGCCACCGTACTACCAACGTACAGTTTAACGATGATCACGGACACGGAAATAAGTTTTATAGCATTTATGAAAAATTTCATGAGGATATAAAAAATAAGAAATACGATAGTGTGACCGTCGAAAAAATAGGTGGAACTGAGTGTCAGAAATGTCACTATTAATCGGCTCTAAAAACCACGGAATCATTTAATAATTAATATCATTACTATTTATAAATTCCCTTTGCGGGTTAATAATATGAGTGAAAAGAAATACTGGCAAAATTTTGGAGAGCTAAACGAAAGTGAAGCGACTAAGAAAGCATCAAAAGACGAATTCAGGGAAGAATTACCCTTTGAAGAACTTGGTAACGAAAATGTTTTTAATGCCAAAACACCCAGAAGGGATTTTCTAAAATATATGGGCTTTAGCACGGCTGCAGCAGCTATTGCGGCAAGTTGTGAAATGCCGGTTCATAAAAGCATTCCTTTTCTTCATAAGCCGGACGATATGATTCCGGGAATCTCCAATTATTATGCATCTACTTATATAAACGATGGTGATGCCGTGCCGGTGGTAGTAAAACAGAGAGAAGGACGGCCGATCAAGATTGAAGGAAATGAGCTTTCCTCTCTCACTGACGGAGGAACCTCAGCGCAGTGTCAATCATCCGTTTTGGATTTGTATGATACTTCGCGCCTTCGCTATCCGATGGCCAATGGTAAAGAAGCCACTTTCGAAGCAATTGATAAAATGATTGCCGATGGTATAGCAGCCAGTGCCGGAAAACCGGTTGTGTTATTGACTTCTTCGATTACTTCCATTACAACCAAACAAATTATCGGAGAATTTCTAACAAAATATCCCGGAAGCCGCCATGTACAGTATGATGCTGTTTCTTATAGCGGAATGATCACTGCCAACCAGGCTTCTTATGGTCAAAAGGCAATTCCTGCCTATCATTTTGAGAATGCAAAAGTGATTGTCAGCCTTGGCGCAGATTTTTTGGGTACCTGGTTAAGCCCCGTTGTATTTGCAAAGCAATATGCAACTAACAGGCGCATAAATGAAAAAAATCCTGCAATGAGCAGGCACATACAGTTTGAAGGATTTTTCAGTATGACCGGCGCGAACGCTGATGAGCGTTATTTACACAAACCATCAGAAACCGGCGCGGTAGCCTTGGCATTATTAGGTGCATTAGGCGGGGGAACTTCGGCAAATGTTTCCGGTCCTCTGGCTGAAGGCATCAAAAAAACGGCTGCTGAGCTCGCTGCCAACAAAGGCGCATCACTGGTCGTTTGTGGAAGTAATGATCCGAACGTGCAAATGGTTGTAAATGCGATCAATGAAGCCATTGGTGCAAACGGAAAAACAATTGACTGGAATACGCCTGTAAATTATCGTCAGGGAACTGATGCTGAAATGGTGACACTTACAGATGATCTCAATTCCGGCAACGTTGGCGCATTGCTGGTATTCGGCGCAAACCCTGTTTACAGTTATTTTGCCTCAGAGAAATTTGCCGCAGGTGTCAAAAAATGCCCATTCACGGTGTCTTTCAGCGAAAAGATGGATGAGACTACTGAATTATGTAAATACATTGTTCCTTCGCACCATTGGCTTGAAAGCTGGGGCGATGCAGAACTTCAGAAAGGCACGGTAAGTGTTATTCAGCCGATCATTCATCCGTTATTTAAAACACGTCAATTCGAATCCTCATTATTAAAGATTAACGGAAATGCTGATGATTATGCGACGTATTTTAAAAATTATTGGACTGCAAAACTCGGCGGTTTAAATAATTACGAAAGGTTTTTGCAAGATGGAATTATGGAAAATTCCGTACTTAAAACCCAGGCTAATTACGTTAATACATCTGATTTAACTCCGGCATCTGCTGCTGCAAATGCGTCAGTTGGGTCAGGAACTGATACCTTACCATCAAAGCCGCAAGCGGCTGTATCTGATTCTTCTTTTTCAGCAAAACCGACTGTGGCGACGGTTGTCCTTGGTTCTTTGCCTTTCGCTGGCAATGTCACAGACGCCGCCGGTAAAATCGGTTCTGTAAAAGGAGGTGATATCGAAGTGGTTTTATACCAGAAAGTTTCATTAGGCACAGGAAATCGCGCAAGTAACGCCTGGCTTCAGGAAGTTAGCGATCCCGTTTCGAAAGCAACCTGGGACAATTATGCTATGATTTCTCCTGAAATGGGAAAGAAATTATTTAATATAGATATTTTTAAGCCACGCGAGGCAGATAAATATGAGGTTCATCCTGATAAGCCGGTGGTTAAAATTGTTGCCAACGGAAAAACAATTGAAATCCCTGTTTTAATTATTCCGGGAACTCATCCGAATGTGATCGCTATCGCTTTGGGGTATGGCCGTGAAAGCAATGATAAAACGAAAACCAAACAATTTATCGGCCCTGCTGCTGCAGGCGTTGGTGTGAATGTTTACCCGCTCACTTCTTTCAATGGATCTTCGGTTTCTTATTCTGCACCTGCGACGATCGAGAAAACAGGAAAAATGTTCCCGATTGCTCAATCCCAGACACACAGCATCACAGAAGGTCGTCCGGTAGTGAGAGAAACGACCCTAACGAAATTTTTAGCACATCCTGGCGAACTCGGGGAAGAAGAAAAAGAAGAGCTTGCTGCATACGGCGAAGACTTCGCCAGGGATGCAACCTTGTATCCTACTTTTGCCAAGCCAGGTATCAAGTGGGGAATGAGCATTGATCTTAATACTTGCATTGGTTGCAGTGCATGTACAGTTGCATGTGTGGCTGAGAATAATATTTCTACAGTTGGTAAAGAGGAAGTAGCCCGGTTTCATGACATGCAATGGATACGGATCGACCGTTATTTTACGGGTAATCCGCAAAATCCGGATATTATTTTCCAACCAATGCTTTGTCAGCATTGCGACAACGCACCATGCGAGAATGTATGCCCCGTTTCTGCAACTAACCATAGTAGTGAAGGGCTGAATCAAATGATTTATAACCGTTGTATTGGTACAAAATACTGTGCAAACAACTGTCCTTATAAAGTACGTCGTTTTAACTGGTTCGACTGGAACGGAGCAGATAGCTTCCCTGATAACCAGCGCGGTATCATCTCTGATGCTACAATGGACTTGAATGATGACCTTTCAAGAATGGTTCTGAATCCGGATGTGACAGTTAGGTCAAGAGGCGTAATGGAAAAATGTAGCTTCTGTGTTCAGCGCTTACAGGAAGGAAAGCTGAATGCCAAGAAAGAGGATCGCCCTATCAAAGATGGCGAAATAAAAACAGCATGTATGCAGGCTTGCCCTACTCATGCTATTATGTTTGGAAATGTGAATGATAAAGACAGTAAGATTTCTAAATTAAGATACGAAGAGCAAACAGAAAGGAAGTTTTATGTGTTGGAGCAGTTACATACGCTCAGCAATGTAAATTACCTTGCTAAAATCAGAAATACGCAAAGAGAAGTAGGAAGCACAACAGAAAAAGTTTAGAAAAGGATAAAAATCATTAAGGTTACAGATACAACCTGTAGCAAAAAGCTAAAAAGAGTATGTCATTATTAAAGTATGAATCGCAACTGCGGGAACCTTTGGTTGATGGAGATAAAAATTATCACCAGGTAACAGAAGATATTATAGGCCCCATCGAAACAAAACCCACCCGGATATGGTGGATTGGACTTTCCATTGCTATTGTCTTATTAATTTTTGGTGTCTACTCTGTTTACAGGGAAGTCACATATGGTATTGGTGAGTGGAATCTAAACAAGACCGTTGGATGGGGCTGGGATATTACTAACTTCGTTTGGTGGATCGGTATCGGACATGCCGGAACGTTGATTTCTGCGATTCTTTTGCTGTTCAGGCAGGGCTGGCGCACAGGCGTGAACCGGGCCGCAGAAGCAATGACTATTTTTGCGGTTATTTGCGCGGGGCAGTTTCCGATCTTTCACATGGGACGCGTATGGGTTGGCTTCTTCGTAATGCCTTATCCAAATACCCGCGGTCCATTATGGCCTAATTTCAACTCTGCACTTTTGTGGGACGTATTTGCTGTATCTACATATTTTACAGTTTCACTTTTATTCTGGTACACAGGCTTATTGCCGGATTTGGCAACCGTTCGTGATCGCGCCAAGACCAAATTCAGAAAAATGTTTTATGGTCTTGCATCATTCGGATGGACAGGTAGCACCAAACACTGGCAGCGCCAGGAAAGTCTTGCTTTGGTGTTAGCAGGATTGGCTACTCCACTTGTACTGTCAGTTCACACTATTGTATCTTTTGACTTCGCTACTTCGGTTGTTCCCGGTTGGCATACCACCATTTTCCCTCCTTATTTTGTAGCAGGGGCGATTTTCTCCGGATTTGCAATGGTTCAATCCCTTCTAATCATCACCAGGAAGGTGCTGCACCTTGAAGATTATATCACGATCGGACATATTGAAGCAATGAACAAGGTAATTGTGCTAACCGGCTCGATAGTAGGTTGCGCTTATTTATCTGAATTGTTCGTTGCATGGTATAGCCAGAATCCGTATGAGTGGTGGGCTTTTCGCGAGAATCGTGTAAATATTTTCAGCCCGTACGGTTGGGCCTATTACGGAATGATGTTTTGTAACGTGGTTTCCCCTCAATTATTCTGGTCAAGAAAACTTAGAAGAAATGTATTGTTCACTTTTTTCATGGCCGTATTAATAAATGTGGGTATGTGGTTTGAACGATTTGTGATTATTGTTACCTCAATTTACCGGGATTTCCTTCCTTCATCGTGGACTACTTATTACAGTCCAACTATTTGGGAAATTGGATTTTATGTCGGCACCTTTGGTTTATTTTTCACCTGTTATTTCTTGTTTGCCAAATTCTTCCCGGTTATTGCTGTGGCAGAGATCAAGCATGTTTTGAAAACCAGCGGTGAGAATTACAAGGCGAAAATGTCGGAGCACGAAAAAATGGATTCAGAAAAATTTTATATAGAAGAAGTAGAACAGGCTCACGGGCATTAATATAAATGCAAGCGCAATCTTTCTTCTGAAGAATATAAAAAGTAATATAAAATGATAAAAAAATTTGTTGTCGGGTCCTTTGAAGACGAAAAGGTATTGTTTCCGGCAGTTAAAAATGTGAGAAGAGCGGGATATAAAATTCACGATGTATATACTCCCTTTCCTGTACACGGGCTGGATCATGCTTTGGGTTTGAGGGAAACAAGTCTTCATACAATGGGATTTATCTATGGAATTCTCGGTACCGCAACAGCGATTGGTGGAATGGGCTGGATATTCACTACAGACTGGCCTTTGAATATTGGTGGCAAACCGCATTTTCCTTTGCCGGCCTTCATCCCGATTGCCTTCGAATTAACCGTTTTGTTTTCAGCGGTAGGAATGGTGTGGACGTTTTGCTGGCTTTGTAAGATGATGCCCGGTGTTAAAAAACATCACTTTAGCCCTCGCGCGACCGACGATGCTTTTGTAATGGTCATAGAGTGTTCTGCAAAAACCAACGAGGCAGAGATACAAAGCTTTTTAGGAAACAATGGCGCCATAGAGATTAATGTGCAGGAAGCGGAAGAAGGCTGGTGGTTTGGAAGATATGATAAAGAGCAAAAACTTTACAGAGCAGAAGAGGTGGGTGTATAAATCCTGCTTTGATACCCGATATAGAAAAAATTTAAAATTGGTTTTCCAGGTATGAAAAAAACAAGAATTCTTTTATCGTTAATAATAATGACCGGCCTTGTAACGCTGGTTGTCAGCTGCGATAGCAAACGCGAGCCGGGCAAAATCTATATGCCGGATATGGCCTATAGCCGTGCTTATGAAGCATATGCCCCCAATAACCTGGCGAACGAGAATGTCAATTACATTCCCTATCCGGTTGAAGGAACCATCAGGCGGGGTGACCTTTTTCCTTACACCTTGCCTAATGATTCCAATGGGTATAAAATGAGTGCGATGGTTAAGGATCCATTGCCTCCAAATAATCCTACCCAAATGAAAGAGGCCGAAAGGTTGTTTAATATTAATTGTGCGATTTGTCATGGTCCTAAGATGGATGCTCAGGGGCCATTGGCTACCGGAGGAAAAGTACCCGCAGTGGCTAATTTAACTTTAGCCCAGTATATCGCAATGCCTGAAGGAACGATGTTCCATTCAATTACTTATGGCAAGGGAAACATGGGTAGCTATGCCTCTCAACTGAGCCGTGAACAGAGATGGATGGTAGTTCAATATGTAAAGGCGCACCAGGCTTCCTTAGGCGGTGGTGCTGCCACAGAAGCGAAATCTTCAGGAGATTCAACAAAAGCTAAATAAAAGTTTAATTCTAAAAATATTTTTTTAATGAAGAATCAGTATGTAACACCGGCGGGATATAAAAAGTGGTCAGCTGGATTTATGATTGTGGGCTTGCTTACACTCATTCTTGGAGTTATTTTTTTAAATCCTGCTGCAGGTGCTCATGGAGATAATGTGAACAGCACCCGTTTTTGGGCCGTTCTTCTTCAAAATAGTTTGTTTTGGTTATTGCTTGTGAATGTGTCAACTTTTTTCATCGTGATTTGTACGCTTGCAATGGGCGGCTGGCAGGTTGCGTTCAGGCGCGTGACAGAAGCGATCGGTTCTGTCGTGCCCATTATGGGAATTATCACTATTGTGATCATGATTTGTATAATTTTCGGAGGCCGGGCAGATATCTACCCATGGCTCGACAAGCAGATGGTTGCGCATGATAAGGTGTTAAGCGGCAAAACAGGCTTTCTGAATCCTTACGTTTATATTCTTTTTTCAATCGTCGTAATAGGCCTTTGGGCTTACCTGGGCAGAAAATTGCGTAATCTTAGTGTTGAAAGTGATAGGATGGGAACAATGGATTTTGATACTTCCAAAACATGGTTAAAGAAAAACATGTCGGTTTCAGCATATTACATTGTTCTATATCTTTTGTCTGTAGGTTCTGTTGCGCCATGGCTTTGGTTGATGAGCATTGATCCTCATTGGTTCAGCACTATGTATAGCTGGTACACATTTGCGAGCACCTTTGTAGCAGGGATCGCCTTGATAACAATATTCGTTATTTATTTTAAAAACCGCGGTCAGTTGGAATTTGTTACGCAGGAGCACCTGCAGGATTTGGGGAAATTCATGTTTGCATTCTCAATATTCTGGACCTATTTATGGTTTGCTCAATTCATGCTGATCTGGTACGCGAATATTCCTGAGGAAACTGTGTATTTTAAGATTCGTTTACAGGGTCCATATGAAGGCTTGTTTTACCTGAATCTGATACTTAATTTTCTTGCGCCTATTTTAATCTTTATGAAAAAGGCTACCAAAAGAAACTATACTATTGTAACGTTCATGTGTATCGTGATCATCTTTGGGCATTGGGTTGATTTTTACCAAATGGTGATGCCGGGTACCGTAAAATATCAGCCACATTTAAGCTGGTTTGAATTTGGAATTCCATTAGGTTTTGTCGGATTGATTATGTGGGGAGTGAGCAAATTCGCCGAGAAAGTTCCGATGACCGCTATCAATAATCCCTTTCTTAAAGAAAGTATTATTCACCAGGTTTAATAGTGAAAAATTCTTCTGATTTCGAAACGTAGGATGCCGGCAAATAAGGTATTTGTTAACTTCGCAAAAATTGTGGTACTTACTTTGGATTGAAAATAGAATTTATACATTTTGGCTTGTTTGAGCTTGCTGTAAAGAAAAATTTAGAAGAGTACGATTTGCAAAATGCTTTTATAATATAATAAATTTTAAAGACCTGTTTTAGGTGAGGATAAAATTAGAAACATGAACAACTTTTTTTTGATATTGATAGTTTTACTGGTTTTCCTGGTGATATTCCAGATCTCAAAAGCGAGTGAATACGTGAGCATTTTGAAAGGTGAGGAAAAGTCGCGGAAGCAAAACAATAAGATAAACGGGTTCTTAATGATTGCCTTTCTCATTCTTGGCCTTGTCGGAGTGTGGTGGTGTAACAAACTTTATTATCCGAATAACTTGTTTTCTTATGGATCGGCTTCGTCCGAAGGGAAGATCATTGATGATATGATGTGGACCACAATCGTGATTACCGGAATCGTATTCTTTATTACTCAAATACTATTATTTTGGTTTTCGTTTAAATACCAGGAAAATGATAAACGAAAAGCTTATTATTTTACACACAATAACCGTCTTGAGCTTATTTGGACAGGTGTGCCTGCAATTACGCTTACGATCCTGGTTGTATTTGGATTAAAAGCCTGGTTTCAGTTTACTGGTGATGCTCCAAAGAATTCCCAGGTTATAGAAATTACCGGCCACCAGTTTGGCTGGGAAATAAGGTATCCGGGAAAAGATGGCATTTTAGGCAGAAAAAATTACAAGCTTACTGATGCCGCAAAAGGCAACCCCTTAGGTGTGGATTGGGATGACGCGGCCAGCCACGATGATATTCATGTGCCTACAACTATGCACGTAGTAGTTAATAAGCCGGTTAAGTTGGTAATTAATTCACAGGATGTGATTCATGACGTGGGCCTTCCTGCTTTTAGAATGAAGATGGACGCTGTGCCCGGTACGCCAACAACTCTTTGGTTCACGCCAATTTATACAACAGAGGAAATGAAGAAAAAGACGGGCAATCCTGATTTCGTTTACGAAATTGCCTGTGACCAGATGTGTGGTAAAGGACACTTTACTATGCGGGGCGTAATCGTGGTTGAAACACAAAAAGAATACAATGCCTGGATGATAAAGCAGCGGCCGGAATACCTCAAAGCTAAAGCGGGGATACCTGCTGAAACAGCAACCGATTCAACAAAAACCGTAGCATTAGAGAACCACGCTCACCTATAATAATTTGCCTTCGGGCCTTTAAAAAATATCAGTATGAACAACGAAGAAGTTTTGCATGAACAACCTCTGGTGGTGCACGACCTTAGCCATGATGCCCATGATCATCATCATCACAAACAGTCATTTATAACCAAATATATTTTCAGCCAGGACCATAAGATGGTTTCCAAGCAGTTCCTTATTACCGGAATTATTTGGGCGGTTATCGGAGGGCTTCTCTCTGTGCTGTTTCGTATTCAATTAGGATATCCCGATCAGACATTTCCTTTCCTTGAAGATATTTTAGGACGCTGGGCTCAGGGTGGACGCCTTGATCAGGAGTTTTACTATGCGCTTGTAACTATGCACGGGACCATCCTGGTATTCTTTGTATTGACAGCAGGCCTTAGCGGTACGTTTTCAAATTTTTTAATTCCATTACAGATCGGAGCAAGAGATATGGCGGCGCCATTTCTTAATATGTTGTCATATTGGTTCTTCTTTTCTGCATCAATAGTTATGTTTTCGTCTTTATTTATCCAAACCGGTCCGGCAAGTGGTGGATGGACAATTTATCCTCCATTAAGTGCGCTCAAAGACGCGATGGACGGATCAAAAACGGGAATGGATCTTTGGCTGATCAGCATTGGATTGTTTATTGTTTCTCAGTTGCTGGCAGGATTGAATTACATCACAACCATCCTGAATATGCGTACCAAAGGAATGTATATGACCAGGATGCCGCTTACTATGTGGGGATTATTCTTCACGGCGGTTTTGGGTGTTTTGACTTTCCCGGTATTACTTTCAGCGGTTGTTTTGCTTTTATTCGACCGGCATTTGGGAACCAGTTTTTACCTAAGTGATATTGTGATCCAGGGAAAAATTTTGCCAAATGAAGGTGGTAGCCCAATCTTGTTCCAGCATTTGTTCTGGTTCCTCGGGCATCCTGAAGTATATATCATCGCTTTGCCTGCAATGGGTATCGCGTCTGAGGTTATTTCTACTAACTCCCGGAAACCCATCTTCGGATATATGGCCATGGTTGGGTCTTTCTTTGCGATCGCTTCCCTGTCATTTATGGTTTGGGCGCATCACATGTTCGTCACAGGTATGAATCCATTCCTGGGATCGTTTTTCGTATTGTTTACGTTATTGATTGCGGTTCCTTCAGCGATTAAAGTGTTTAACTGGCTTACAACATTGTGGAAGGGAAATATTCACTTTACCCCGGCCATGTTATTCTCCATCGGATTCGTGAGTCTTTTCATATCCGGAGGTTTAACGGGCATTTGGCTTGGAAACTCCGCATTAGATCTCCACTTACACGATACTTATTTTGTAATTGCTCACTTTCACCTGGTGATGGGTGTGGCATCAATGTTTGGAATGTTTGCAGGGATTTATCATTGGTTTCCAAAAATGTTTGGTAGGATGATGAATAACACGCTGGCATATATCCATTTCTGGATTACGATGGTGGGAGCATACCTGATCTTCTGGCCGATGCATTATGAAGGACTTGCCGGTATGCCGCGACGTTATTATGATTTCAGCAATTGGGAATCTTTCAAAATGTTCCAGGGATTAAATGAGTTTATCAGCATTGTTGCGATGATCGTTTTTGCCACTCAGTTCCTGTTTATTTTCAATTTCTTCTATTCCATTTTTAAAGGAAGAAAATTAACTGAAAAGACCAAGAACCCTTGGCATTCAACAACGCTCGAATGGACAACTCCGGTGAATCCGGGTCATGGAAACTGGGTGGAAGAAATTCCCGAAGTACATCGCTGGCCTTACGATTATGGAAAGGACGGGCGCGATTTCATTCCCCAAAACGAACCCATCGGAGCCCAGGAAAGCAAACATTCGGGTTAATAAAGGGGTTTATTTTAACGATAATATTTTCTGAATCAATAAGCCCTGTTTATTCAGGGCTTTTTTTAAAAATGATTGATTATAAATGGATAAAACGGTAACAGTACCACATTCAGTTTCTTACGCGCTGGCAAGCAAAGTGAAAGATTATTTTATATTAATCAAATTTACTTTAAGCTTCATGGTTGTGTTTAGCAGCGTAGTGTGTTACCTGTTGGCACCTAATGTTAAGTTTGACTTTATTTCCGTAGGATTATTGTTTCTTGCCGGTATGCTCATTACGGGTTCTGCAAATGCAATTAACCAAACGGTTGAACGGGACACGGATGCATTGATGAAACGGACCGCTAACAGGCCGGTGGCAGCCGGAAGGATGAGTGTGAAAGAAGCCTGGACTTTTGCAATTATTGCCGGTCTTGCCGGAGTAATCATTATGTGGCAATGGTTCAACATTGAGAGCGCGATGATTGGCCTCTTCAGCCTGTTCCTTTATTCCTTTATCTATACTCCGCTCAAAAAAGTTAATTCGATCTCGGTATTAGTGGGCGCATTTCCGGGCGCGCTTCCCTGCCTGATTGGCTGGGTAGCAGGTACAGGATTCATAAATCCCCTTGCGCATTTTCAGGGAACCTTGTCGAATGGGCAAATAGCAACGTTCGCCAACTATGGGGGTTACATATTGTTTGCCATTCAGTTTCTTTGGCAATTTCCTCATTTCTGGGCAATTGCGTGGCTCGCACATAAAGATTACGAGAAAGCCGGATTTAAGCTGTTACCAGATAATTCAGGACCGACAAAATTTACCGCGATGCAAACGGTAATTTATTCAATGCTCATGGTGCCGGTAGGGATGCTTCCATTTTATTTTGATATAAGTGGTATGCTTGCATTTTGGGTTTTGATGGCCTGCAATCTATGGATGGTATATGTGAGTATCTTACTCGTGATAAAGATGAATGCGGCGGCCGCAAGGAAAGTGATGTTCAGTTCGTACTTCTATCTGATGATTGTTTTTCTTGCGTTATTATTTGATAAGATTTGAATTATCTATAAAATGGCTTGTGTGAAGAAGATTGAATTAAACAGAAAATATTTATTATGATTGCAGTGATGAAAGCGGAAAAGACTAAAATACATCCTCTTAAATTTGTAATGTGGGCGGGGTGTGCGAGCATCGTAATGATGTTTGCCGGTTTGAGCAGCGCTTATATCGTAAAGCGCAACCAGGCTAATTGGTTAACTTTTGACATCCCATTGATTTTTTGGTATTCAACCGCGGTAATTATATTAAGCAGTATTACCATTCTTTTAAGCAAAAAGGCTTTTATAAATCGGCAGATGACGCAATATAAGGGCTGGCTTGCTGCAACAACGATCCTGGGAATAGGTTTCGTGTCGCTTCAATATTTCGGATTTCAACAATTATGGGCAAATGGAATTACACTTACGCGCAATGTGTCATTTTCTTTTCTTTACATTATCGTCGGGCTACATGCCGTGCATGTGTTGGGAGGTGTGGTAGCGCTGGTTATTCTTTATCTTAAATCATTTAGCTCGAGAAGAAAAAATTACAGCCCTATATCAATTGAATTGATGAGTACGTATTGGCATTTTGTTGACTTTCTGTGGATATACTTGTTGGTTTTTTTAGTGATGATCAGATAATGAGCTAATGTAATGATGAGATAATGTGAGCATGATTGTACGAACCCGAATACGGAAATGACTTTGGTTTATGAAATGTAGTTGTGAACTACTAAACAATAGAACAATTTAACAATAGAACCATTAATTTTACTTTGTATTAACCTTTTAACGAATAATAAATGGAAACAGCGCTGACACAATCCAAGGCTAAGATGTGGACCGGAGGAAAGAGTCCTTTCAACGTAAGTTATGGCAAACTTATGATGTGGTATTTTCTGATGAGTGACTCCTTCACGTTTGGAGCATTTCTAATTTCTTACGGTTCTATCCGGTTCAGCCTGAACTCCTGGGTAGATCATAATGCCGTATTTAATTCCTTCCCGGGATTCGAGGCTAATCTTCCATTGGCGTTTGTAAGTCTTATGACCTTTATTCTGATCTTCAGTTCAGTAACGATGGTGTTGGCAGTTCACGAAGGACATAAAATGAATCAAAAAGGCGTGGAGAAATGGCTGTTTCTGACCATTATCGGAGGGTTAGGCTTCTTAGGATGCCAGGCAATAGAATGGACACATTTGATCACTCATACGCACAAAGTTTTGGTTGATGGAGTGATAGAAAATTGGGGTACTACTGTATCTCACAACCCATGGGGACCAAAGGTATTACATAATGGAGAATGGATAGCTACGCCGGGACCTGTTGCTTTTGGAGGTTATTTCTTTGGAATCACAGGATTTCATGGATTCCACGTAACATGCGGTGTAATTATTAATATTATCATGTTGATAAAAACCCGGATGGGAGATTTTCAAAAACGCGGCCATTATGAAATGATCGAAAAAACCGGGCTATACTGGCATTTTGTAGATTTAGTATGGGTATTCGTATTCCTTTGCTTTTATCTAATCTGATATTTTTGATAAACAACTCAAACGAAATAATATTAAAAGACCTTAAAGTAAATTTATGTCTGCGTACACAACAACAGCAACGATAGGAAACACCCCCGCGGATGCGGCTCATGTCAAAAAAATCTGGAAAGCATTCAGGATACTCTCTGTTCTTACTATAATCGAGCTAGGACTGGGGTTGCTTATCTATTATATAGATAGGACACCCGAACCAAGCGCAGGTCTCATTTTGGGTATCAAGGGCGTTATATGTATTCTTACATTGGCTAAGGCATTTTACATCATTTCAATTTTTATGCACCTTGGTGACGAAAGAAGAAATATGATAATGACAATTGGCATCCCCACGCTTCTGTTTATTTGGTTTATCATCGCCTTCATCTGGGACGGTAGCTCATTTAGAAATTTAAGAAATACGGATGCCGGCAGCAGGATCTATATCGAAAAACCCCATCGTCACGCACCTCCATCGATGAGTGTTCCTGCCGCAAAAAGCGACAAAAAATTGGACTAGGAATCCTGGTCTCGAATTAAGAATTTTAATATTAGCCGTTGCCCTGTGCAATGGCTATTTTTGCTTTAAGCGAAACAAAGAATTATGAACAAGAAAGCAGCTTTGGCATTGGCGATCGCTATTTTATTACCATTAACCGGATATCTATTGGTAAGCTATTATAGTAACAGGGACGTGCATATGCCCCCAAGGTATTTTTATGATAGTGTGATTGTGAAAGAAAAAGGAGGCAAGTCAACTTATGATACGCTGTGGCACAGTGTCCGAAATTTAAACTTTACGAATCAACTCGGCCAGCAAGTTTCTCTTGACGATCTAAAAGGCAAAGTAATCGTTCTCGACTTCTTTTTTACCCGTTGTCCTACCATTTGTCCTCAGCTTGGCACGGCTATGAAGAAGTTGCAAAAATCTTTTCCTAACAATGATTCTATTGTGCAATTTGTCTCAATAAGCGTAGATCCTAAGCATGACTCTGTAGGCCAGTTAAGAAAATGGGCGGAAAAATTTGATGTGAATCCGGATAGCTGGTGGTTGCTAACAGGCGACAGGGATAGTATTTATAAGTTCGCGCTGCAGGAAATCAAGGCAAGTATAGCAGATGTAAATGTTGACACCGCCTTTGTTCACACGGAAAACTTTTTTCTTCTTGATAAACACCGCGTAGTTCGGGGTTGGTACAATGGGCTTGACACTGTTGCTCAAAAGAGATTGGTGAGAGATATCCCTCTCCTCATGCTTGAAAAAGACCAAAAAAGAACCTTCAAAGAATTTTTACAAGGATTAATAAAGCGCGGTTAGGCTACTGCTATTGAAATATGAATTCACAGAATAAATTTCCCATACCTGTTTTTGAGAAAAATGACCGAAATGCCCGGATTTTTATCTGGTCTGCATCTATCATTGTTTTTATAGGAATTGCATTTCTTTCCAGGGTAAAATTAAACCTGTCTCTAAATTTTGATCCTCACATTTTCGCGACTATTAATGCAGGTATTAATTCAATTGTTGCCTTTTTATTAATTGCAGGACTTCTCACAGTAAAATCCAAAAACTATATTGCCCATAAAAAAATTATGCTGGCGGCGATATCGCTTTCGGTGCTTTTTTTAATTTCATATGTTTGTCATCATTTATTTAGCGGTGATACAAAATATGGCGATCTGAATCGTGATGGAATTTTATCTCCCGATGAAAAAACGCTTGCCGGCTCCGTTCGATACGTTTATTATTTTATTTTGATCACTCACATTCCTCTTGCCGGAATCATTCTTCCGTTTATATTGTTTACAGCCTACAGAGCCTTATCCGGGGATTACCAGAAGCATAAAAAGCTGGCAAGAATCACATGGCCGATCTGGTTCTATGTAGCAGTTACGGGCGTGGTTGTGTATTTAATGATAAGCCCTTACTATTAAAGCTTCATTTTATTTTCGATTAAAACGGAATCAAACAAATTCTAAAAGCTCATATTGCTTTCCCAAAATTTCTTTATCATCTGCGCCAAGCCAATTGTGTAACATGGTTGCATAAACGCTTTTGAAATCAATTGTATGTTTTAAATCTCCCTCGTTTAAATCACTTAGATCCGGCATTGCATTTAATATTCCTTTTTGCTTTAATCCGCCGCCGATGAAAAACATATTATTAGCCGTGCCATGATCTGTGCCCCCGCTTGCGTTTTGTGCTACTCTTCTGCCGAATTCACTAAATGTCATAATCGTAACATCCTGGAAACGGTTGTTGCCTTTTAAATCTTTAACAAAGGCGTCCATCGCGTCATTCAATTCTGTAAACAATCTTTTCTGTTGGTTTTCCTGGTTTACATGTGTGTCAAAACTGCCAAGGCTAACGTAATAAACTTTGGTATTAATATCGCTCAGGATCAGCGAAGAAATTGTTTTTAAACTTTTTCCTAATTGAGTGGCCGGGTAAGTTTGTGAAGCCGGGCGCCGCCTGCTTTGTTCATAAATATAATCCGCGCTGCTTAAGGTTTCACTCAGGGTTTTATAGAGATAGTCTACTGCGGCTTCTTCATGTTCATGTCCATGAGCCGCATTTATTTCTTTGAAATATCTTTCATGACTGGAATTAAAAAGTTGCTTCGGGTCTCTCAAAGCAAGCGCTTTATTGATATCCCCTTTCAAAGCAAGACTAAGAACGTCATCTATTTCCAATGCCTGGGTGGGTTTATCACAGCCGCTACATTGTGCGTCCAGGTATCGGCCAATCCAACCGGTGGTGACATATTGGTTGCTGTCACTTCCCGTTTGCCAAATATCCATGCTGCGAAAATGTGACCGGTCGGGATTGGGATAGCCAACATTATTCATGATACCCAAACTTCCATCGTCAAAAAGTTCTTTAAAGAAAGGTAAGGCCGGATTTATTCCGGCATCATCAGTAAGCTGAAGCGCCTTGTCTTTTTGAATGCCAAGCCTGGGTCTTGATTTATAATAAATATCATTCCTGATCGGGATCACCGTATTTAATCCATCATTGCCTCCGCTGAATTGTAATACAACCATTACTTTATTGCCTTGCGGAACAGCCGCTTTTTTTTCAAAGGCTTTCAAAAATTTTGGCATCATCAGGGATGCTGTTGCCAATGATCCGATTTGCAAAAACTCTTTTCGCCTGAAAAGCATAAATGTAGTTTTTTGTAATTAACACAATTGGTATTCCGGCGTGCTCATTAATTCTATCGTTGTCGTTTTGATATACGCTTCTCTTGAAGATGTATCAATATACCGGTTTAAAATGGTGGCAGGGATTGAACTACGGGTTTGCAGAACGATTTCATTTACTTTTTTCATCAGGTTTTCCCGGGACGTTTTTTCAAAAACCTTTACCACACTATTCCAATCAACCGTCACGTTTAATTGATCCGCTTTCGTTTTTTTGTCAATGCCTTCCATTCCCATCATCACATCGTCGTCGTCTTTTGGCCTGATTAAAAAATCATCTGCGCCCGTAATTATTTGGGGGATACGCATCCTGAACATCAACGCGCTGCTATCTATCCAATTGGTGCCACCCGGCCATCCTGCTACGTTTGGAGGATAAAATAATATTTGACCAAGCGCCCTTTCAAACAATAGTTGAACTTCCGGCCTTTCTAATTCCAGCGGGATAAATCTTCGTATGCCTACAATTAATTCTACCGGTGATTTTATTTTAATTCCGATATTTTTTTCTTCATAAAACCAATCACTAGTATAAATTTCTGTCATCAGCTTCTGCAGATCGTAATTACTTTGATAAAAACTTTCTGCCAGTTTATCAACTTTATCTTTATCAGCATTCTCATTTATAAAATATCTATAGATTTTTTGGGTGATAAATCTCGCGGTTGCTTTTTGTTCTAATAAAATATCTATGATGTCATCTCCATCGAAATTGCCTGTTTTTCCAAGAAAAGTTTTAATGCCGTTATCATGAAGAAAAGGCCGGTCCACAAATTGGCCTTTTAGATTAAAACCCCATCCTGTAAAAGCTCTTGCGCCTTCCTTCACATCATTTTCCGAATAATTTCCCCTTCCCATCGTGAAGAGTTCCATCACTTCCCGCGCAAAGTTTTCGTTGGGATGTTTTTTATTATTTTGTTGATTATTTAAAAAGGAAAGCATCGCCGGGCTCCTGCTCACTTCACGTAACAGATCGCCAAAATTTCCCAGCGCATTTTGACGGATCACATTTAATAATTGTTGTTGAAAAAAAATATTAACGACCCTGCATGCAAAGTGGCCGTGCCAGAATAAACTCATTTTTTCAGTGAGCTGCGCTTCGCTGTTAATCATTTCGCTTATCCAGGTTATGTTTAGATTTTTGAGATCGTCCACGGATTGTTTGCGAAACTGTTTCTTTTGATCCTGGGTCAGTTGTTGCATTTTTCCAAGATCCTGCACACCTTTTATCAGGCCATCGAAAGCGCTGCTGGCCACATTTATTTCATCAGGCTTTTTCCGGGACCCTTTCAGCAAAACTTTATAAAGATCTTTTTGTGAAACCTGGTCAAGCTCATTCGCATTTTCAGCCATTGGTCCAAAAGCTGCACGCCAAAGTAAATGTTGATTTTTTAATTGGTTGGAGAGAGACATACTAATCTTTTGACCCGTATAATGATTGCATACGCAAGTCAGATAGACTGATTGCAAAACGGTAAGTTTAAAAATTTTTTATTCC
Organism: uncultured Chitinophagaceae bacterium; assembly: GCA_963706775.1. Taxonomy (GTDB): domain Bacteria; phylum Bacteroidota; class Bacteroidia; order Chitinophagales; family Chitinophagaceae; genus Ginsengibacter. The sequence goes on along the minus strand of CAVPNF010000005.1, from coordinate 755,951 downwards.
CCGGATATTTTTAACAGAAATTGAATCCCTGCAAGATAATTTTTCGTCGTAAAGGATGGCCTCAGAAACGGCCATTTAGGTTTTCGCCGAGGGCAAAATAAAACCAAATGTACTTCCCACGTCAATTTTACTTCTCACATGAATCGTGTCTTCGTGGGCTTCAATAATATGTTTCACAATTGATAATCCCAGTCCGCTTCCTCCGGCTTTCCTGGCGCGCGCAAGGTCGGTACGGTAAAATCTTTCGAAGATCCTTGGCAAATGTTCTTCCGCAATTCCATAACCATCATCTGTTATTTCTATTAAAATTTTTTTGCCATCTATTTTGTAAACGCTTCCCTCAATGTGGCCATTCTGCTTTCCGTACTTTATAGCATTATCAACAAGATTGCTAATTACCATTCTTATTTTTTCTTTGTCTGCATACACCATTAGCGGAAGCTCACACCCGCTTTTTATAAAACATTTTATTTTCTTTTCGTCGCCTTTTATAGACAGCGATTCAAAAACCTCCCTGATCACATCCTGGATGATAAAATTCTTTTTGTTCAATATTAATTCGCCGCTTTCCAACTTGGTAATCTCATCAAGATCTTCCAATAAATTGACAAGCCGGTCCACGTTTTTTGACGCGTTTCCCAGGAACTTTTTATTGATGTCCGGATTTTCCAATGCGCCCCCCATTAAAGTGTCCACATATCCCTGTATGGCGAAAATGGGGGTTTTCAGTTCGTGAGAAAGATTTAGTAAAAACTCTTTTCTAAAGGCTTCATTTTTCCGCAGAATTTCTATTTCTCCTTTGTGTTGTATTGCCCATTGTTCTACATCTATATTCACTTCATTAATAGATTTTTGCGGCAGAATATTTTTAAAATAAAATTCTTCCTTCTTGCTGGCTTTGGTTTGATAGATGAGTTTATAAATGAGCTTTATTTTCCGGTAAATGAACCGCTGTACAGTATAATTAATGAGAATATAGGAAAAGAGCGTGATACAAATAAAAAATATCAATGATTCCAGCAACAATTCGCTGTAAAAATAGACCGCCAAACTTCCCAATACTCCGATTGGTAAAGCAGTAAGAATAGCGGCTTGTTGCGATGAAAAATTTTTACTGAGCATTGTTTTTAATTAGCGGATTGGCAATTGGCTGATCAGCTAATTACCATCCTAAAATCCACGCAAAGATCAGCGGGGCCACGATCGTCGCATCACTTTCTACGATAAACTTAGGCGTGTGAATATCTAATTTGCCCCAGGTTATTTTTTCATTAGGAACTGCGCCGGAGTAAGAACCGTAAGAGGTTGTCGAATCCGATATCTGGCAGAAATAACTCCAAAAAGGAACGTCCGTCCATTCAAGATCCTGGTACATCATCGGCACTACGCAAATAGGAAAATCCCCGGAAATACCACCGCCGATCTGGAAAAATCCAACTCCTTTTCCGCCTGAATTTTCGCGATACCATTCCGTTAAACGCACCATATATTCAATACCGCTTTTCATCGTGCTGGCTTTCAATTCTCCCTTGATCACATAAGATGCAAAAATATTTCCCATAGTGCTGTCTTCCCAACCGGGCACGATGATCTGAATATTTTTTTCTGCTGCCGCAAGCATCCAGCTATTCTTTGGGTCTATTTCATAATACTGCTCAAGCACACCACTCAGCAGCATTTTGTACATATATTCGTGTGGCAGATATCTTTCTCCCGCATCTTCTGCGTCTTTCCAGATTTTATAAATGTGCTGTTGCAACCTTCTGAATGCTTCCTCTTCCGGAATGCAGGTGTCAGTAACACGGTTATAATGATTTTCTAAAAGATCCCATTCATCCTGCGGACTCAGATCCCGGTAATTTGGAACTCTTTTATAATGGCTATGTGCTACCAGGTTCATAATATCTTCTTCGAGGTTGGCGCCAGTGCAACTGATGATTGCGACTTTATCCTGGCGGATCATTTCTGCCAGTGAAATACCCAGTTCCGCAGTGCTCATAGCGCCTCCGAGTGAAATCAACATTTTTCCCCCCTCGTCAAGGTGAGTAACATATCCTTTGGCAGCATCCATCAAGGCGGCTGCATTAAAATGGCGGTAATGGTGTTCTATAAATTGTGAAACGGGGCCCTTGCTCATGGTAAAATTTTTAGGGTGCAAAGGTAAGATTTTAAAAAAATTGAAAAGAGACTTCGAAAGGCTTTAGGAAATTAATAGCTCGCGAAAATCAGCGGCTTTTCAACATGTTTGGAAAAGCTGCTTTGTTGTAAAAGGCAAAAAAAAGCCACGCTTTGCGTAGCTTTTTATTTTGAAATTGAAAAACCAGTCAATTTTATTGGGCATCCTCATCTCCATGCACTTCTTCACACTTGAATCCAATTTGCAAAATCTCTCCGGCACCTGCAGGGCCAATTCCCCAGGCAGATACATACAAATTACCATCTGGTCCAAAGGTCATGGCGGAAGGTAAATTAAGTCCGGATGCAATCGTTTCTATAGTTCCATCTGCATCTAACCTTACAATTTTACTTAAGCCGGGTTTTCCTGAATCCAGCCCGATAGTTTCAAGCACATATAACCTGTTATCATTATCGAAAGCAATTCCCAGTATTGCAGTAAAGCCTGATGCATATACGCTGTAAGTGCCGTTGGCAGAAAGCTTATAAACACTAGCAGCGTCAGCAACATAAGGAAAGGGCGTAAGTGTTCCAAAGTACAAATCACCATGGTGATATACCATGGAAGTTGGACCGATCCATCCACCGCCTTCACCATTATGAAGAATAGAAATATCAACTATTCTTGAAATCTTACCCGTTGCAGGATTTATTTTATCTACTTCCTGCTGGTTTGGCTGGGTAATGTATAAGTCGCCACCCACCCTGACCATGCTGTAAGGTGTTCCATCCGGCTCAAAGTCGGCCGGGTCAGGATGCGCAACAGGGTGCGCCATAAGAAATTCACTGCAGTTAGCCACCATATTCCAGGTACCATTATTATTTACTTTAATAACACCATTAGGAATATCCGGCACTGCGTGTGAACTGCCAGCACCTGCGAGCACAGCATATAGCGTATTTCCGATAAATTGTACATCTGCAACACCCTGAATGCCGCCTCCCACTGCTGCCTGGTAAGTGCTCGATGGAAGATGGTCAACAACTGTTGTGAGTACTCCGTTCCGGTCAATTTTTAATATCCTGCTGCCGGTGTTACTACCTTTATACGGGCCTACCGGAGACACTACCTGTAAGCAGGAAGGACAATAATTTGTACCGCCTACACCTGCCTCTGCAACATACAGGTTTCCATCTGGCCCAAACTTTAATCCCCTTGGATCATTTAGGCCAGTGGCGATAACTTTTTGCGTAGTAACCGTTATGTGGTGATTGCCGTCACATACAGGCGGTGATTCGTTGTTTTTTTTGCACCCCGGAAGACTCATAAATAACACTCCAAAAAGTAGGAGTACAAATTTTAATTGCATTTTCATGATTGTTAATTTTATGGTTTTAAAAAATGGATTTTTTTGGCAGACACGTTTCGGGAAAGCACCTGAGTTGATTTACTTTTCTAAGAAATTGGATTTTCTACTTTTTCGCTTGTGTAGCGTTTGTTCATGACAATAAAAATGAGGTGCCTTAATCTTTAATCTTTATGAAATCTAAGTGCACTCACATGCGTGCCTACAAGATTCCCCTGTTGTAATCCCACAAAATCAGAAGTCCGGACATGTATGCCGCCATAGATGCGTGAAAGCCCTACTTCATTGGCATAGTCAGAAAATTTTGTAAACGTGCGTGGTGTAAAGCCAAGGTCGTTAATACTGTTATCAGTGAATGTGGTATTGTTACCAAAGATGTCGGAAAGAACTTCCGCACAAGCGCCTGTTTGCGTTGAATGCGCAGAAGTGTAATCAGGAAATGGGGGTGTTGGCAGTAAAGAAACCCATGTCGGGTTAAAGTTCGCCCTGATAAAAGTTATTGGCCTTTCCTGGTTATACTGAGCTTTTGTTTTATAACAGGAGATGAATGCATCTGCAGTGGCAATACCTACTTTGCAATACCCTTCGGCACTAAGAGAAAGATTCGAATTCTTAGTTGCAAGCACTGAGCTTAAAATGGAAATAGATACACAGGGCCCTGGCAATGAAGCCCAGTACAGAGCAATGGTATGATGTTCAGGATTCTGGTTGATTGATTCGTTGTAAACCTCCAGCTCTTCTTTATAAAATTGTGACGAAGGATCAGTTGAATACGCAGGTGGCGGCGGCGGTTGAGTACTGGTAGCATCGTCTTTAATAAAAGTCCGGTTGTTGCCCCAATAAGGTAGTTGATAGGACTGCCCGGTTTGAGGCACCCATAACCCAGGTCCAACAGGTGGAATGTATGATGCTGAGTATGGTTGAAGATAGGCCTGGTCGCCACCATCCGTTTGGGACCAATTATAAATCGCATTTGATATGGCTTCCCCAAACCTGGTTGAACGATCAAAAACATCATTTGAAATCGCGGATTTAAATGAAGTGTTGAGTGCATTTTCCAATGAATCAATAGTTGCGTTTTGTGCGGTAGAGGTATTGCCAAACATATGATGAACCATGTTGGCTAATGCTGCATTTGCGCTTGCAGGATAGAAATATCTTTTGCCGCAAACGACGCGTGGTAACGGCGATAATCCATTTAGCTGACTTTGAATTGACTGATATTTAGGAAGTCCGGGTTGAACGGATTCATACAGCGCGAGTCCCATATAACCAAATGCCCTTGAAATGATAGGTCCGATATTTTGATTGAGTGTAGTCCGGGAGAGTTTGATTGCAAGCGCATACCACTTACCAGGTACATTAATTCCAAATTTTAAAAGTTGGGCATTCTGTACATCCGCATTATTTTCTCCGACAGCCGATAGGTCGCACGGTACATTATAATCAATGTTTTTTTTGCATCCTATAAGACAGAGCAATACTCCAATAAACACAAGTATAAATTTTAATTGCATTTTCATGATTGTTTATTTTAATGGTTATAAAAAGGATGACTTTCCGGATTTGCTTTTTTTAGAATGTTGATTTTCTACTTTTTCGCTTTTCTGGCGCCTGGTAATTTGCGAATTTTACGAACTAAGTAAGGGAGCGGAATCGCCTGTTTTCAAAAAGATTGGATTTCTACTTTTTCGCTTGTGCGGAACCTCTTTGGGGCAGTAAAAGTAAATTCCCTGCCAGACATTTTTTTCTGTTTTCGACCGGTAACCTGATTACGGATATGGTTACCCTTTAACGACGGCAGATTGCGTTTTTTAGTTGACGAATGCCATCTGTCTGCGAATTCGTTGTTTCCTTTTAAAGCCGGACCACTTGCGCCGATTGCTTTATATCTTTATGAGAAATTAAACGGTGACAGGGAAGCAATTTATATTTTCAAATGAGCGAAAATATGTGCTCACCAGGCACCTGTCTTTCTGGGTTGTTTTTTCTATCGTATGTTTTGTTACAGGCGCTTATCCTTATAAACCAAAGGATTTGCTCAGCACCGAATTTTATACGATTTCACTTATTTGGGTAGCGTGCTTTTTGCCGGCTTCAATGATTTGCACTTATTTGTTTGTAGAATTTATATGGCCATTGCTGTCTAAAAAAAGAAATTTTTTTACAATTTTTTTCGCGGTTTGTATTGCGGCCTTGGTCCTTATAAGCGTTTCGTGCGTGCTTAACAGACTGGCCTTATTAAAATATAATGGGACTGCTCAAAATGCTAATTTCCAGGAGAGTTTGCAGCTTACCTATTTTCATTCCATTGTATTCACCATTTTGCTTACAAGCCTCGTCACCGCGGTGATGGTAATTAAAAGCTGGTATTTGCAGGTGGAAGAAAATACCAGTTTATATCAACAAAAAGTGTACAACGAATTGAATCTTTTAAAGTCGCAAATTTATCCGGATTTCTTGTCTAATTCGCTGGCCACACTCCGCAATCAATTGGATGTTTCAAGCACAAAAGCGGCAAAATTGCTGTTGAATTTATCCGACATCTTAAGTTACCTTCTGTATGATTCCCGAAATGAACAGGTGTCATTAAAAAAAGAAATCATGATCATTAAAAATTTTGTTGAAGTGGTTAAACATGGCCGGATGAATACTCTCGAATTTGCTGATAAAATTCCTGAAGAAGCGGCTGACCGGTTTATTCCGCCACTCATACTATTTTCTTTAATGCAAACAGTTTTACCCGGTGCCAATAATTTGTCAGGCGAAAATCCTTTGGTTCAGGTTGCTGTTTCCTCTGAAAAGAACGATTTCATTCAAGTGAAGATCATCTGCCGTTTTAAAAAATCACGTATTACTGATCAATACAAGCAAAACGAAATAAAGAAAATAGAAGAAAGGCTTGCGATATTTCCCCTGTTAGACAAAAACCTGACCGTGGTTAACGATAAAAACCAAATTGATTATTCCATCCTGATAAAAACTACAGGTATCTATAATTTTTCAAGTAATGGAACGGAACTTAACAATTAAACATGCGTGGCTGTTCAATTTTATTTTTTCGGAAACCTCTCCGAAAAGATGGTACCGTCATATTGCTTTTTGGACATTAAGGCTGCTATTTTTTTTGTTTGTGATGTGGTTCAATCAATATTTTAAACTGATGCCGTTCAAAGCAAGGATCACCCATATTGCAATCCTGAACATTATTCACATCGGTCTTGAAATATTTTTTGTCTATACGATTATGTATTTTCTTATTCCCAGGTATTTTTATGCAAGAAAATATTTTTTGTTGTCCTTCTTCATATTGCTGCTTTGCATTTTTGACCTGGGCATTTCATTTTATGTGATTTATCATTTTTTTGATTTTCAAATTTTTTCCTACAAAAAACTATTTAATATTCTTTGGGGAGATGTATTGAATTTTCTGACCATGGGGCCGCCTGTTGTTTGTATTTTCTTTCTCATTGTAAAAATGCTGAAAGCGCATTACCTCGAAAATGAAAAAAGGAAAATTATTCTCAGAGAAAATGCCAACGCAGAATTACAATTATTGAAAGCGCAGATACACCCACATTTTTTATTCAATACATTGAACAACATTTATTTCTTTATTTTTTCCAATCCGGAAAAAGCGAAAGGCCTTATCAATAAATTAGAACAACTGCTTTACTACATCATTCACGAATGCAACCAGCCCTGTGTTCCGCTGAGCGCTGAGATCAATATGATCCAGGATTATCTGGCATTGGAAAAAGTGCGGTATGGCCCGCGTCTTGACATGCACATAGAAATTTCCGGGGATTTTCATGATAAAATAATCGCACCTTTGCTGCTGATTCCTTTTGTGGAAAATAGTTTTAAGCATGGTACAAGCCAGGTGCTGAGAAATCCGTGGATAAGATTTATTATTCAGGCAGATTCGGATATTCTTCATTTTACCATAGCGAACAGCAAACCCGCCGATGAAATTGAAAAAGGCCACGGCGGAATCGGGCTAAACAATGTACAGAAAAGATTAGAACTCTTATATCCATCCAACCACTTCCTGCTTATAGAAGCAACAGAAAACACCTTTACGGTAAACATGCAAATACCTTTGGAACAAAGAAATAAAATAAGTGAAAGGGAACATGCGGCGTTTCAGAATTCTTAAAAAAAATTTCTTATGCAAAGCCATGCGCAAATCCATTGCATTGCAGTGGATGATGAACCGCCCGCTCTTGAAATAATGAAGAATTATATTGAGGCTGTTGCCGTATTGCATCTTGAAGGCGCATTTAGCAATGCGGTGGACGCGCTTACCCTTCTTCAAAATAAACCGGTGGATCTTGTGTTTTTGGATATACAAATGCCGCATATACTCGGTACCGATTTTATTCGCGCACTCGCCAAACCTCCCAAAGTAATTTTTACAACTGCTTACAGGAAATTCGCTGTGGAAGGCTTTGACCTGGATGCAGTTGATTATTTATTGAAGCCTATTTCTTTTGAGCGGTTTCTTAAAGCCGTAAATAAAGTAATGAGACTGAACCTTCCGGTGAACGAAAGCTTTCATTTAAAAACAACCACGGAAAGTGAAAAAGAAAATGAGTTTATTTACCTGCGCGCCGATAGAAAAAATATAAGAGTAAAGCTGGATGATTTATTATTTATAGAAAGCCTGAAAGACTACATAAAAGTCGTTACCAAAGACCGGACCATCGTTTCCAAATATTCTATTTCCGCGCTTGAGGAACGCCTTCCCGCTACGTTTATCCGCATACACCGTTCGTTTATTGTATCCTTAACTAAAATCGAATCCTTCACCCAGGATCTTATTCAAATAGGCAAATTTGAATTGCCCGTCAGCCGCAGCTATCGCCATGAAGTTGAAAAGATGCTGAATGTTTGAATGAGGTTTACCAAAAAAGGCTATCTCTGTTTTACTGTGATAACCTTTATCAATGGCTGTATTTCAGTTAAAGAATTTTTCAGTATTCATCGTTGGAATTTAGAACGTATTTTTATTCAAAGATTATCAAACTCCTTTAATAAACCCATAAATGAAACCAGTTTTATTTTTTATCCTTTTATTTTCGTCCAGCCATCTTTTTGCCCAAACAATTGTCAACCGCGATCCGCAAATTGAGCAGATGGTAAAAGAAGTTTCTCCTGATTCTCTTCAATCCTATATCAATACGCTTGTGGCTTTCGGCACACGAAATACATTAAGTACACAAACCGATCCGAAAAGAGGAATAGGCGCGGCAAGAAATTGGGTGTTGAAAAAATTCAATGAATTCGCTAAAAATTCCTCCGGAAGATTAACCGCTTTTATTGATACCACCACCATTCAGCCAAACGGCAAACGCGTGGATGTTCCCATTGTTTTAGGAAATGTAATGGCCACGTTAAAAGGCACCGATCCAAATGATAAAAGAATTTTTATTATCAGCGGGCATCTGGATAATATGCGCACCAATGTAATGGACAGAACCGGCGACGCACCGGGCGCCAATGATGATGGCAGCGGCACTTCCGCGGTTTTGGAATGTGCAAGAATCATGAGTAAACATTCGTTTCCGGCAACCATTATTTTTGTGGCAGTAAGCGGCGAAGAACAAGGTTTGTTGGGATCCACTTACATGGCCAATAAAGCCAAAGCGGAAAACTGGAACATTGAAGCAGTGCTGAACAATGATATCATGGGCAGCAACAACAGCAATGAAACCAACATTATCAACAATACACAAGTCCGTGTTTTTAGCGAAGGGATTCCGGCTTACGAAACTGAAAAATCTATAAAAAGGCTTATGTCGCTCGGTTTGGAGAATGACAGCAAATCGAGGCAGCTCGCGCGTTATGTAAAAGAAATTGGTGAGCGATATGTTGATAATCTTGAAGTGGTAATGATTTACAGAACGGATCGTTTTTTAAGAGGCGGCGATCATTTGCCTTATCTTGCAAAATGGATTTGCAGCGGTTAGAATCACAGAAATGAATGAAAATTTTACGCGCCAGCACCAGGATGTTCGCGAAGAAAACGGAATAAAATATGGCGATCTTCCACAACATATCGACTATGAATATTTAAGAAAAAATACCGCAATGAATTTATCTAATCTGGCCAATCTTGCAAAGGCGCCCTGCCGTTCCGGAAGAAGTAAAAATTGAAGTAAAAAAATTATCCAACAGCACATCGCTTTCATGGCTGGCTCCGAAAACCAGGAAAGGTAAAAGGCTATTATATTTTAATGAGAGAAACTACCAGCGCAGTTTGGCAAACCAAAACTTTTTACAACAGAAAATGCAATTACGTTTCCCTATTCAAAAGATAATTATTTCTTCGCGGTGCAATCGGTTAATGAAAGCGGAAATGAAAGTTTGCCTGTGGTGCCTGGTATTAAAAGAGATTGAAAATTTTAGTGTTAAAAAGGACAGGCTTTTCGACATAAAAATGGCTGATTAAATTCCTTAAAAAAGGTTTAATCAGCCATTATTCATTCGCGCAAATGCGGCGAATTTCAGATTTTAATTATCTCACTTCTGCAGGCAGCGGAATATCTCTTTTCAGCATTTCATCGCGATTCGCTATTTCCCAGGCGGTTAAGAAAATTAAGTGTACACGTTTTTCCATTAACTCAAAATTGATTTTATCAACGGTATCAGTGGGTTTATGGTAATCTGCCAGTAGCATCCCGTCATAGAAAAATAATATGGGAACACCTTTACGTGCGAAATTGTAATGATCGCTGCGGAAATAAATTCTTTCTTTATCCTGTGGATCATCAAATTTATAATCCAGGGTTAGCTTCGTATATTTATTATTCACACCCTCATTGATCACCGGCAAATCACTGCTCAACTTATTATGACCTATTACATAAATATAATTTGAAGTATCGGCGGTTTTGCGCTCGGTATCTATTCGTCCAACCATATCTGTATTCAGGTCAACTGTGGTTTTGTCCAGCGGAAATACAGGATGGTCTGAATAATATTCCGATCCCCATAATCCCTTTTCTTCGCCGCTCACGGTCATGAACACAACGGTTCTTCTTGGACCATGGCCGTCTTGTTTTGCTTTCGCAAATGCTTCCGCCATTTCAATTACCTACACCGTGCCGCTGCCATCATCATCGGCGCCATAATAAATTACATCGCCATGTTTTCCAAGATGATCATAGTGCGCTGTTAGAAAAACATATTCATCCTTTTTATCCGACCCTTCCACATACCCGATCACATTGCTGGCTTCCGATTCGATGCTGATTTTTTTGTAGGTCAATTTTGTTTTTATGTTTTTAGCAAAACTAATTTCGTTCAATGCTTTTTTCGATTTTGCTGCTTCCATAATGTTGTCTGCCTGCGCCTGGCCAACAATATTTTTTAATGAAGCGGGTGTGAGCATAACAACGGTCAGTTTTGCAGCTTCGTCCACGTGTGGAAAATATACATTTGTTTTGGTAGAGCTTTCTGCCAATGCCGCAGGAATCGCATCCCATGCCGTATTGATCAACAACACCGCAACGGCGCCCTTTTCCTTTGCTACCGCGGCTTTTTTTGTGGTCCTGAATCCCCAGGCGGAGCGCGTTTCAGTTCCGGTCACCAAATATTTTCCATCTACCTGCGGCTCGCCATTCAGGATCAACACGATCTTGCCTTTCACATCTTTGCCGGCGTAATCTGTATAGTTTTTATCTTCTATTCCATAACCGGCAAAAACGATTTTATCAGATTTTAGTACGTTTTCTTCCGATGATCCCGGTTGCAAAATATAATCCTTTCCAAACACGAATTTATTTTTTCCGATTTTTAATTCCTTTGGAATCAACGTGTCTTTGAATAAAGGATAATGCTGTTGATAGCCCTTTAGTGATTCCGGGTATTGTAAGCCAATCTCTTTGAACTGGCTTTCGATATAAGCGGCTGCTTTTCTCTGACCTTCCGTGCCGGTTTCGCGGCCTTCCATTTCTGCGGAGGCAATAATGGTCAGGTGTTTTTTTAAATCGGTTTGCGTGATTGTTTCAGCGTACTTTAAAGGAACATCCGTTTGGGCAAAAACATTTCCGGACAACAAAAGCAAAGAAATAAATACAGGAAAATAATTTTTCATGAATAAACAGTTTTTTGATAAAAGGTGTAAATATAGATGGAAAAAAAATCGTTCCATTACCGTTCATAAAAGGCGGTAATCTTTAAAGAAGATTAGAATTATTTATAAGATTACATACAGGCAATTTTGTTCACGCGATTTTCATGACGCCCACCTTCAAATTCGGTGTGTATAAAGATTTCCAGCATCTTTTCTACTAATTCTTCGCGGACAAACCGGGCAGGAATACAAATAATATTCGCATTGTTATGTTTGCGTGCAAGCTCGGCCAATTCTTCGCCCCAACAGATGGCTGCGCGGATGTGCTGGTGTTTGTTTGCCGTGATGGCTACTCCATTACCACTTCCGCAAACTAATATTCCGAAGGCTGCTTTTTTAGTTTCAACTTCGTTGGCTACCGGATGTGCAAAATCAGGATAATCCACTGAATCCACCGAATGAGTTCCAAAATCTTTCCAGGAAACATTTTTTCCATCAAGAAAAGAAATGATGGCTTCTTTATAATCAAAACCTGCGTGGTCACAGCCGATAGCAACTGGAAGCGATAAATCAAATGGTGACATGATGAAGTGTTTTTACGGGGTAAAGGTAGAATAATGGTTGAATTGTTGGGGTGTTAAATTGTCGGATTATTGAATCAAAGTAAAAAAATAAGAAAAACTATATTTTCGTTTATGAGGATATTTTGGCTAAAAAAATTATTCCCGGCTATTTTCATTCGCATTCATTATAATTGCAAAACTTGATTTTATCCAAAATAAATCTTTATGAAATTATTAGAAAATAAAGTAGCCATCGTAACAGGCGGCAGCCGTGGCATCGGCGAAGCCATTGCTTTGAAACTGGCTGAAAGCGGGGCCAACGTAGCATTTACCTATGTGAGCAGCGATGAAAAAGCAAAAGCGCTCGAAGAAAAATTACAATCATTTGGAGTAAAAGCAAAAGCATATAAAAGCAATGCTGCAAATTTTACTGAATGTGAAACGATGGTAAATGATGTGGTAAAAGAGTTTGGCGCAATAGATATTTGTGTAAATAATGCCGGCATTTCCAAAGACAACCTGCTGTTGAGAATGACGCCTGAACAATGGAATGAAGTGATCAACACCAATCTGACGAGTGTTTATAACATGACCAAACAAGTGATTCGTCCGATGATGAAAGCGAGGAGCGGAAGCATTATCAATATGAGTTCCATTATCGGAATGAGAGGAAATGCCGGTCAAAGCAGCTATGCCGCGAGCAAAGCCGGAATCATTGGATTTACAAAATCAATTGCAGCAGAACTTGGAAGCAGAAATATCCGGTGTAACGCGATTGCGCCGGGTTTTGTAGAAACCGATATGACCCATTATTTGAAAGAAGGTGAAGCGTCAAAATCATTTTTAGAAAAAATTCCCCTCGGCAGATTCGGCAGCGCAGAAGAAATTGCTAACGTGACGCTTTTTCTTGCCAGTGAAATGAGTTCCTACGTGACGGGCCAGGTAATCAGCACGTGTGGTGGATTGAATATGTGATATTGAATTTCACCTTGAGCTGATTTCAAAAAAACTGATTTGCAAGCGGGAAATCTTTCCTGGAAAGTGAAAATATAGTTTTTTATATTTTTGCCAAAAAATTCCGCCCTGGGGAAATATTTAATTGAGTCAAAAACTCTTATCCCTCGATTGGATAAAAAATAAATCAGTTTGTATGGAAGTTTATAGAAATATATTAGAAAAAAACAAAGAATGGGCCGCCGCCCAATTGCGCGAAGATCCCGAGTATTTTTCCAGGTTAACAGAATTGCAATCTCCGGAAATACTATGGATCGGTTGCAGCGACAGCAGGGTGCCGGCCGATAGAATCACGGGCACTCAGCCGGGCGAAATATTCGTTCATCGCAATATCTCAAACCTGGTAATTCTTACAGACCTGAATATGTTGAGCGTATTACAGTTTGCTGTAGAGATCCTGAAAATAAAGCATATCATCGTTTGTGGACATCATAATTGTGGCGGAATTGCCGCCGCACTTTCTAACAATAGTTACGGATTAATGGATCAATGGATATGGAATATCAAAAATGTTTATAGCATGTATCGTGATGAGATAGATAAATTGCCAACCTTTAGCGAAAAACATAGTTTACTTACCAAACTGAATGTCATTGAACAGGTTAAAAACCTGGCAAAAACGTCCATCATTCAAAATGCGTGGAAAGAGCGTAGCACTCCTTATTTGCATGGATGGGTTTATGATTTGCGCGACGGAATTGTAAATCCTATTTTTGAAATGAATAGTGAAACGCCCTCCGATCCTATTTATGAATTCACAAACATCTAAAAACTACGTTTTAGCTTTCGCGGATTTCCGCGCGATTCTGCAGCCGACCCAATGATTGTAAATAACAATTACCTTTACGTCGTTAAAAAAATCATGAATGACATTGCTTCATAATATAGGCAGTTTTTTATGGAAAACCTTTAAGGCAATTTTTGTCAGGGAAAAGGATTGTTGTAAATAAAATATTGCGATAAATACTTCCTCGTACCGTTTATTCAGGCCCAATTTTAAATCTATGCGCGTTTTCTAATTATTTTTAGGAAAAAAATCTTAATTTTTCAAAATCCCCGCATATTTTTTCAAGCTTACCAAGCAGGAATTCATGGAAGTTTACAACATTCTCACCATAATAATAATACTCGCGGCTGTTTTTGGATACATCAATGTACGCCTGATCCATTTGCCCGGCACGATTGGTATCATGCTTATTTCATTGATAGCTTCGTTGGCTGTAATTGGCGTTGGGCTTATCTTTCCGGAGTTTTTCAAAAAAACTACCGAGGGCATAAGCACGATTGACTTTCATGATGCCGTAATGAAAGTGATGCTAAGCTTTCTCCTGTTTGCTGCCGCGATTCGTATTGATGCTAAAAAGCTAAAAGCCGAACGAACGGCCATTATTACCTTTTCAACTATCAGCGTTTTAATTTCCACGGTAGTCGTAGGAAGCCTTTTATATCTTACCACTTCATTGTTTGGACTCTCTGTTGATTTTTTGTATTGCCTTGTTTTTGGCGCATTGATTTCTCCGACGGATCCGATTGCCGTAGTAGGTATTTTAAAAAAAGCAAAGATTCCAGTGTCTTTGGAAACCAAGATAAGCGGCGAAAGCCTCTTCAACGATGGCGTGGGCGTGGTTTTATTTATTACTTTTTACGAGATTGCCCAAATTGGAATTTCGAATACGTCCCTTTGGGATATAATATGGCTTTTTATTAGAGAGGCCGGCGGTGGACTCTTACTCGGCTGGTTGCTCGGATATCTTTGTTACTGGGCTTTGAAATCGATCGATAATTATGTGGTGGAAGTGATGATCACATTGTCAATAGTAATGGGCGGATATTCGCTCGCCGAAATCTTACACGTAAGTGGCCCGTTGGCAATGGTTTTGGCAGGGCTCATTACCGGAAATATAAGTATGGATGCCGTAGTCAGCGATGTTTCTCGTGATTATCTTGGCAAGTTTTGGGAAGTCGTTGATGAATTAATGAACGGAATTTTGTTCCTGTTAATAGGATTCGAGATGCTGATCATTCCTTTCAACATGACATTATTATGGTTGGGATGCATCGCGATTGCAATTGTTTTATTTGCCCGTTTTGTTTCGGTTTCACTGCCCATCATGGTGTTAAAAAATAAAAATCTTTTTGAAAGAAATACCATCCCGATACTTACCTGGAGCGCTTTGCGCGGCGGCATTTCGGTAGCGCTGGCCCTTGCTGTGCCGAAATTCATGTATGGTGAAATGTTTCTTACAATTACCTACATCGTCGTGTTATTTTCTATTGTCGTTCAGGGCCTTACCATCGGAAAATTTGCAAAAAAGCTGGCTGAATTTGACGAGGCCAGCGAATCTCCTGGAAAGCTATAATGTAGAAATTTAGGTTTCTGCGCCACTATCATTTCCCCCTCATAACGCTAAATCTTCAGCGGAGAGCATCCTTCCGCATGATGCATTTCCTGAGTGTGAACGATGAACTTCAAATTGCCTTTTTTGAATTCTAGTGGCTTTGTGGTAATTTTACCGCTACCCCGGCGGATTTGTTTATTGTTCGGCCGTGGTAATTTTGCAAAAGTTGGTACCCAGCTTTAACTGAACTAATAAACGAAAAAACATTCTGCATTCTCTCCACAGGATTTGTAAATTTCGTTTTTGGTTTGATTTTATTGGTACTCATAGAAATAGATTCTATTTTATGATTGCAGTACGTGCTATCTGCGCATGAAACGGAATCAAAAAAATAAAGGCACTTTAATGAGACTGACCGTATTATTCAAAGAGTTTTTTGAGAGTGAAAAAGGAGGTGGTGTTCTGCTGATCCTTTGTACCATCATTTCATTGTTGATTGCAAACTCATCATTTCAGGAACCTTACCTGCATTTCTGGCATTTGACATTTGGTGGCCTAAGTCTGGAACTCTGGATCAATGACGGATTAATGGCCGTGTTCTTTTTTCTGATTGGCCTTGAATTAAAAAGAGAAGTGTATGTTGGGGAACTTTCTTCTTTAAAAAATGCGTTGCTTCCCATATTTTCTGCAGTTGGCGGAATGGTGATTCCCGCCGCACTATTTTTATTTTTTAATTATGGAACCGCAACCCAATCCGGCGCCGGCATTCCAATGGCAACCGATATTGCATTTGCCATCGGTATTCTTTCATTGCTTGGTAAACGCGTGCCCGCAACTTTAAAAATCCTGTTAACCGCAATAGCTGTCATAGACGATCTTGGCGCAATTATCGTCATCGCTATCTTTTATACAACTTCTCTTTCCCTGCTTAATTTACTGGTGGTGCTGGTGATCTTTGGCGCACTTCTGTTGCTGAACAAATTAAAAGTGAACAACCTGATTCCCTATTTGGTTGGCGGTGTTATCATGTGGTATTTTATGCTGCAATCCGGCGTGCATGCAACGCTTGCCGGAATTTTGCTTGCATTTACCATTCCTTTCGGAAAAGGTGCAGAACAAGCGCCATCCTATGTTTTGCAACATTGGCTTCACAAGCCTGTAGCGCTTGTTATTCTTCCAATTTTTGCCCTTGCAAACACGGCGATCGTATTAGGAAGTTCCTGGACATCAGGATTAGCTGATTCCAACAGCATCGGAATTTTTGCAGGTTTAATTATTGGCAAGCCATTGGGCATAATGCTTTTCAGTTTTGTGGCGGTCTCAGCAGGAATTTGCGCGCTGCCGCGCGATTTGCAATGGAAACAAATTTTGGGTATTGGCTTTCTCGCGGGCATTGGATTTACGATGTCAATTTTTATTACCCTTCTTGCATTTGAGCAGTCTGAACTTGTTACCGGATCAAAAATATCCATTCTTCTGGCTTCACTTGTTTCGGGAATGATCGGTTTTCTCTGGCTGGCGTGGACACTGAGAAGCAGAACACCTGGTCTGAATAAATTAAAAAATATTTATTAAAACGAATTTTTTATAAATGGAAAAAACAATACAGGAATGCCTCAATGAAAGAATACTCATTATCGATGGAGCCATGGGTACAATGATCCAGCAATATAAGCTTGAAGAGCAGGATTATCGAGGCGAACGGTTTAAAGACTGGCACAAAGATGTGAAGGGAAATAATGATCTGCTAAGCCTTTCGCAACCGAAAATAATCCAGGCGATTCATAATGAATACTTGAAAGCTGGTGCGGATATTATTGAAACAAACACTTTCAGCAGTACTTCGATTGCACAGGCAGATTACGATATGCAATCGCTTGCTTATGAATTGAATGTAGCCGCAGCGCAATGCGCAAGAAAAGCAATTGATGAATTTAATGCTTCTTCTGCAAGCAATACCGGCTCAAAATTTATCGCAGGCGCAATCGGCCCCCTTAATAAAACATTAAGTCTCTCGCCGGATGTAAATAATCCCGGCTATCGTGCGGTAAGCTTTGACGAAGTGGCCGATGCTTATTATGAACAAATAAAAGGATTGGTCGATGGCGGCGTAGACCTTTTATTGGTAGAAACTATTTTTGATACTTTGAATGCGAAAGCCGCTATTTACGCGATAAAGAAATTTTTCAGGGATACGAAAAAGAAAGAATTGCCTATAATGATCAGCGGAACGATCACCGATGCGAGCGGACGCACTTTGAGCGGACAAACACTGGAAGCTTTTTACATTTCAGTGTCACATGCCAGGCCTTTGAGCATAGGATTAAATTGTGCGCTTGGCGCAAAAGAAATGAGGCCGCACATTGAAGAATTAAGCCAAATGGCAAGCTGTTATACATCGGCGTATCCCAATGCAGGTTTGCCGAATGCGTTTGGTGAGTACGATGAGCAGCCGGAAGAAACGGCGCACATTCTCGAGGATTGGGCACGCGAAGGATTTGTAAATATTGTAGGTGGTTGCTGTGGAACGACGCCCGATCATATCCGGCACATTGCAGAACAGGTGAAGAAATTTGAAGCGAGGAAATTACCGGTGATCGAAGAAGCGATATAAGCTAAAAGATAGATTTCTTAGTTTTTATCTTGAAGTCGCAATTTGCGAATTCAAGTTTATGAAAAAGGAATTAGAAAGTATATTGAGAGAGAATGAGGGCGCAACTTGAAATCACAATTTATAACTTCAAGATGAGTTTTGATATTACAGTTTGTGATATCAAAACAAATCAATCTTTAAGATCGCAATTTGTGATCTTAAAGACAAGAATTAGTAGATTTTTATTGACACGATTTATAATACTAAATTTAAAAAAAAAGTAAATTATGCCAAAATTGAATTTGCCAATTGAAAAGGTTTCCGAAAAAAACATTCTTGAAAAGGTTTATTTGATCCGTGGCCAGAAAATTATGCTCGATAAGGATTTAGCGGAAATGTATGGAGTGCCTACCTTTCGTCTGAATGAATCAGTGAAAAGAAATATCACGAGATTTCCTGATGATTTTATGTTTCAACTAACAGAAATCGAATTCAAATCTTTGATATCGCAATTTGCGATATCAAAGAATAAGGGCAGAGGAGGTACTAGAAAACTTCCTTATGCATTCACGGAACAGGGTGTAGCCATGCTTTCAAGCGTGCTTAATTCAGAAACTGCCATCCAGGTAAACATCCAAATCATCCGTTTGTTTACTAAAATGAAACAACTAATTCTGGACAACAAAGATCTTTGGATGAAAATAGAAAAGATAGAACAGCATCTAATAAAAAATGACGAAGAAATAAAAACAGTATTCGCTTATTTAAAAAAATTATTAGTACAAGAAAATAAACCGAGGAACCCGATTGGTTTCAGGGCGAGTGATAAAACAAAATAAAGATGTCAGAAACAAAAACGATTAAGCCCTATTTACGGCTTTCAGGATTAGAGCCTCTCGTGGTTCGCCCGGAGACTCTTTTTATAAATGTAGGTGAACGAACAAACGTTACGGGTTCAAAAAAATTTGCAAGATTAATCCGAAGCGGAAATTTTGAAGAAGCGCTTTCAGTGGCGCGTCAGCAGGTAGAAGGCGGCGCTCAGGTGCTGGATGTAAATATGGATGATGCGTTGCTGGATAGTGAAAAAGCAATGACTACATTTTTGAACCTGTTGCAGGCAGAGCCGGACATTGCCAAAATTCCGGTGATGATTGACTCTTCGAAATTCCAGATCATAGAAGCCGGATTGAAATGTGTGCAGGGGAAGTGCATTGTAAATTCTATTTCAATGAAAGAGGGAGAAGAAATTTTCCTCGAACATGCCTCCATTTGCAAAAGTTTTGGCGCGGCAGTAGTGGTGATGGCATTCGATGAAAAAGGCCAGGCCGATACGATTGAACGCAAAATAGAAATCTGTAGCCGCGCATATAAATTACTAACAGAACAAGGCGGTTTTGATCCGGAAGACATCATTTTCGATCCAAATATTTTTGCGATCGCAACCGGCATTGAAGAACATAACAACTATGGCGTAGATTTTATAGAAGCCACCAGGGAGATAAAAAGATTGATGCCGTTGACCAAAGTGAGCGGTGGTGTGAGTAACGTTTCCTTTTCATTTCGCGGTAATGATACGGTGCGCGAAGCCATGCACGCCGTATTTTTATATCATGCCATCAAAGCCGGAATGGACATGGGAATTGTAAACGCCGGCGCATTGCAGATTTATGAAAACATTGATCCTGTATTAAAAGAATTATGTGAAGATGTAATTCTTAACCGCGACCCGGAATCAACGGACAAGCTTCTTGCATTTGCTGAAACAGTAAAAGCAAAAGGGAAGGAGGCAGTAAAAGATGAAGCGTGGCGGAATGAGGATGTTTTAAAACGCCTGACCCACGCATTGGTAAATGGAATTACTGATTATATTGAACCTGATACCGAAGAAGCGCGTTTGCTTTTTCCTAAACCACTTGATGTGATAGAAGGTCCTTTGATGGACGGAATGAATGTGGTCGGCGATCTTTTTGGAAGTGGCAAAATGTTTTTGCCGCAGGTGGTAAAAAGTGCCCGCGTGATGAAGAAAAGTGTCAATTATTTATTCCCTTTCATCGAAGCAGAAAAAGAAAAAACAAAGCAGGCAAATATTGATGCCGGGATATTAAATGTTGAGGGCGCCGGACCTGCTAAAATTCTGATGGCAACAGTAAAAGGTGATGTGCATGATATCGGCAAAAACATTGTTGGTGTGGTCCTTGGTTGTAACGGCTATGAAGTTATTGATCTTGGTGTGATGGTGCCTGCGGATAAAATATTGCAGGTGGCCAAAGAAAAGGATGTTGCGATGATAGGCCTCAGCGGATTAATCACGCCCTCTCTTGATGAGATGGTGCATGTGGCAAGAGAAATGAAAAGGAATAATTTTAGCATCCCTTTGCTGATAGGCGGCGCCACCACTTCGCGGTTGCATACCGCAGTGAGAATCGCGCAGGAATATGATAATGGCGTGATACATGTCCTCGATGCTTCAAGGAGTGTGACCGTTGCCGGCAACCTGCTGAATAAAGAAAATAAAGAAGATTTTTTATCCGGAATAAAAACTGAATATGAAAAATTAAAACTGGATTTTGGCAATAAAAAGTCGGCGAAAGTATTGCTGCCTTTTGCAAAAACACAACAGAACAAGTTTCCCGTTGAATGGAAGAATTTTACGCCGGTAAAGCCAAAGTTTCTTGGGATAAAGGTTTTTGATGATTATGATTTGAATGAAATTTATGAATACCTGGATTGGCAGCCATTTTTCATTGCCTGGGAATTACATGGAAAGTTTCCCCAGATTTTATCAGATGAAAAAGTAGGTGTGGCGGCAACAAAACTTTATGAAGAAGCGCAGATTTTTCTTAAAAAGATAATCAAAGAAAAATGGCTAACGGCAAAAGGCGTGGTGGGTTTTTGGGAAGCGAATTCCATTGCAGATGATACTGTGGAAGTAGATAATGTCGATGGCAAAAAATACAATCTCGAATTTTTGCGCCAGCAGATTAAGAAAGCGCCAGGTCAGCCTAATATGTCTTTGGCTGATTTCATCAAACCGGTCTCAGAAGAGAATAAAGAATCGGATCACCTCGGCGCGTTTGCGGTTTCCATTCATGGTCTTGATCCGCATATTGACCGGTTTAATAAAGAGTTTGATGATTATAGTAAGATTATGTTGCAAGCCCTGGCAGACAGGCTGGCAGAGGCTTTTGCGGAGTTGCTTCATGAAAGAACACGTAAAGAATTTTGGGGTTATGCCAAAGACGAGACGCTCTCTGCAAAAGAGTTAATTGAAGAAAAATATTTAGGAATCCGACCCGCGCCTGGCTATCCGGCCTGCCCGGATCATACTGAAAAATATAAGCTTTTTGAATTGCTGGATGCAACAAAAAATGCAGGAATTATTTTAACCGAATCGCTGGCCATGTCGCCCGCGCCGTCTGTCTGCGGCTGGTATTTCGCTAATCCTGAAAGTAAATATTTTGGAATAGGAAAAATTGCCAAAGACCAGGTGGAAGATTATGCAAAAAGAAAAAACATGTCAGTGGAGGAAGTAGAAAGATGGCTGAGGCCCCAGTTGGATTATGAGGCATAAACCTAAATATACGAGGTAAGATGTTTGATGTACGATGCCCGGAATCTGCTATTCTTTCTATTAACTAATTAACCAATTAACGATAAATGCGCATCATCACCTATAACGTAAACGGAATAAGAGCTGCTATCAAAAAGGGCTTTATCGATTGGCTTAAGACCGACCCGGCTGATGTAATTTGCATCCAGGAAGTGAAGGCTCATGAAGCAGATATAGATCGCGTTGCCATAGAATCCGCAGGCTACCGGCCTTACTTTTTCCTTGCGCAAAAAAAGGGATATAGCGGTGTTGGAATATTAACGAAAATAGAGCCGGTTAATATAGAATACGGACATGGGAAAGAACAAAGTGATTTCGAGGGAAGAGTGCTTCGCGCTGATTTTGGAGACATTACTTTGATCTGTGCTTACTTTCCATCGGGCACCAGCGGCGAGATTCGCCAATCTTATAAATACATCTGGCTGGATGAATTTTTAGAATATCTGGTTGAATTAAAAAAGACAAGAAAGAAAATAGTTTTATGTGGTGATTATAACATTGCGCATAAAGCGATTGATATCCATAACCCGGTGGCTAATAAAAAAACGACGGGATTTTTACCGGAAGAAAGAGCCTGGATGGATAAATTATTAGAGGTGGGTTTTACTGATGGATTCAGACACTTGAACAGCGATCCTCATCAATATACCTGGTGGAGCGTAATGCGCGCCAGCACAAGGTTAGAGAACAAAGGATGGAGGATTGATTATATAAGTGTAACGAACAACCTGGCCGATCAAATCCAGGCAGTAAAGATTTTGCCCGACATTAAACACAGTGATCACTGCCCGGTTTTCCTTGATTTAAAATTATAAAGATGTTCATTTATAACGTCACTACAAAAGTAGACCATTCAATATGCGAAGAATGGCAGCAATGGCAAAAAGATATTCATATTCCGGAAATCATGAATAGCGAACTTTTTTATGAGCATCGTTTTTATCAATTGTTAGAACATGATGACGAGGAAGGTAAAACATTTGTAACCCAGTTTTTAACGCATTCAAAAAGCGACTACGAGAAATATCTCCATCAGTTTGCTCCCGACCTTCGGAAAAAATCGCTGGAAAGATGGGGTGCCAAAGTCATCTCATTCCGCTCCCTGCTTAAAAGTGTGCAATAAGCGCGCATATTTTTTGACACATATTTAGGAAAAAAAATGGCTTTTTTTCTAAATCGGCGGTAGCGTTTTTTTTTATAGAATTCCTGAAAGTGTCGCCAGTATTGGGTTTCAACGGCAAAAGATTATCAGCACTCTTCTTCAAAGAAAGGGCAATGTGCCTGCAAACCTTGCCAATTGCGGTTTTCAGCACAATTGGTGCGAAAAAAAAGTTGTAAATAGTTTTATTCCAATGAAAAACCTTCTATATTTGTCGCTGTAAAAAATCAAACAAATTATTATGAACAAAGCTGAATTAATCGCCAAGATGGCTGATGATGCAGAAGTTACAAAAACACAGGCTAACGCTGCTTTAGATTCTTTTATCGCAGCAGTTACCAAAACCCTTAAAGGTGGTGGTAAAGTTACTCTGGTTGGCTTCGGCACATTTTCTGTAAGCAAAAGAGCTGCTCGTAATGGCCGTAATCCTCAAACAGGAGCTGTCATTAAAATCAAAGCAAAAAAAGTTGCTAAATTTAAAGCCGGAAAAGAATTATCATCGAAAATTTAATTTTCGGGAAATCGTTACAAAGCAAGGTACATTGATGTATCTTGCTTTTTTTATTAATCATTTTAAGTACAACAATAAATAAATTTCAATGGGTCGCGGCGATAAAAAAACTAAGAAGGGTAAAATATTTAAAGGTTCATTTGGTAAGTCAAGGCCTGTTTCAGCAAAAGTAAAAGCTACTAAAGCTACTGCTGAAAAAGAGAGTAAGTAGACCATGAAAATTAAGGGGCTAACCTTTCTATTTTCCAAATATTATTTTCGGTAAGAGAGTATTGCAGGCGGTCGTGGAGTCTTCCGGGCCGTCCCTGCCAGAATTCCATGCGGTCGGGCTGCACCTGGTAGCCGCCCCAGAATTCAGGCCGTGGGATATTATCTGCTCCAAATTGTGCTTTATATTTTTCTACATTTTCCTGAAGGATTGCCCTGCTGTCAATCACCTGGCTCTGAGGAGAACTCCAGGCACCTATACGGCTCTCCTTGGGCCGGGAAGAAAAATATTCGTCGCTTTCTTTGGCTGCTATACGGCTTATTTTTCCTTCAATTCTTACCTGGCGTTCCAATTCTTTCCAAAAAAATAAAAGGGACACAAAAGGATTTTGATGAATTTCTGTTGCCTTGCGGCTCAGATAATTTGTAAAGAAAATAAAGCTGTTATTTTCAATGCCTTTCAACAATACAATTCTTACAGAAGGCCTGCCCGCAGCAGCGCAAGTGGCCAGCGCCATAGCATTAGGCTCATCTATTTTGCTTTCAATGGCCTGCTGCCACCAGTTAGCAAATTGCTTTATAGGATCGGGATCAAGATCTTTTTCCAACAAGGATTCTAATTGATATACTTTTCTGATTGCTGCAATGGAATTGTTGTCACTCATTCGTCCATGAATTAGGTTCTTACAAATTTACTGAACCGTTATTGATAATCTTCACGAGGATTGGTTTTTGATTTTCAAGTAGACATAAATTAAAAAAGCATTCTTATGGGAATGCTTTTTTGCAAATTATTTTTCAACATTTCAAACAGGTTGGTTTATATCCGGCTCGTTTGGAATATTTCCCGTTGTTGTTGGTGGGGATGATGAAGGTCTGTTTCCGGTATTTCCGATCTTGCCTTCGATATCTTTTTTCATACTATTAAAACCATCTTTCAGATTGTCTGTCGGCGATCTGAAGAGATAGGCAGACCCAAGAACTCCAATGGCTGCAAGCCCGGCAATATAAAGGCCGAAACCAACCATTGAGGCACCCATAAAAGAATCTGTAGCCTGTGAGTAAAACCACGCAATGACCAGTAATGCAAGCGCTCCCGCGAGTAAGGTTACTGACCACATTGTTCTTTCTAAATTTTTTGTCTGGTCGCCTAAGTAGGCAATTGCTCCACTGACCACGAAGCATAGAAATACGAGAATACCTTTGTCGTGCATTCCATTTACACTTTGACTGTAGCCAAGTACAGAAACAGAAACCCAGGGCAAAAACATCGAGATGAAGCCGATAGCGGCTGAGATGAGAACAAACTTTCTTTGTTTGTTCATTGTTTGAAAGTTCATAATTGTAAGTTTAAATAAGTAAAAAATAAATCCTTGTTGGCACAGGGCGGATAACTTAATAAACTACATCAAATGTTACAGAAGTAAATATAAAGAAACGTTTCGTTAGTTAGGGTTTTTCGAAACTAAAGTTTAGCTGAAAGAATTCGTTATCCACACTCGGTCAGCAACATTTTGCATAACGACTATCGCCGGTGTCGCTTTTATAAATCCGTATAATCTAGCGAAGCGATCTGATTTTATCGCCGGCGTGCTGGCGCTCAATCTCTACGATCTGCCTTCTTAAATCATCATTTTCAAATTGCAGCCTTCTTTGATCCGATTCCAGGCGTGAATATGTTTTTTTCGCTTCAATTTCCTTGTGTAGCAATTGCTCCAATTCCTTCTCACGCGCTGAAGCCGCCACAATTTGTTTTTGCATAAATTCGATGGATTGTTGCATCGATTGAAGATCGTGTAATGTCGAATCGTGATCGCTGATCGAACTTGCGCGGTTGCTATTATTTTTCTTCAATTCCTGAAGAAGGAGCGCATTTGTTTCAAGTTGTTGCTTCGTTTCGTCAAGCTCATTTTCCAGTTTTTCTTTTCTTTCATTTTCCTCATAATACATCTCTTTCCAATCTTCATCGTCTGAATTTTTAAAATCCGCATGTGGTTGTGAGGTAATACCCAAGCGATCTTCGAGCGATTTTAATCTTTGTAGAAATTTTGAAAATTGTATTTCGTGAAAGGCATTTGTTTCTTCTAAAGAATGCAGCCTGCTATTTAAATTTCCCGGGTGTTTCATTTTCAGAAGAAGACGAGTTTTCCCTTGTGGTCTTTCTGCCCAAACCGGGGCAAATATTTTTTGTCGGCAGGCAAAAAATCATAGCTGCTCACGATCATACGATAAGTGAAAACAATGCAGGCAATGAGAATAATCAGGGAAACAATCCACCAAATCCACATAAGTCATTACTTTTTAAAAGAATGTATTAGGTTAAAATCTTAGGGGTTTTTCGCTAGATCTTTTCAGAGGATAGGCAGCCTGACTTTATTTTGGTAAACAATGATCAGAAAGGGAACGCAATATATAACAATTTTATCCGGAAACCAAGGTACCTACTTTTTCGCCGGTTACCACCCTGAGCAAGGTGCCGGGAGTATCCATATCAAAAACAATAATAGGCAATTCATTTTCCCTGCACAAAGTAAAGGCAGTCATATCCATTACTTTTAAGTTGTCAGAAATGCATTTTGCAAAAGTTATGGTTTCGTATTTTTTAGCATTTTTATCTTTTTCAGGATCTGCGCTGTAGATACCGTCCACGCGTGTTCCTTTCAAAATGACATCTGCTTTTATTTCAATCGCTCTCAGTGAACCGGCCGTGTCTGTAGTAAAATATGGATTTCCCGTACCCGCGCCAAAAATGACTACCCGTCCTTTTTCCAAATGCCTGATGGCGCGGCGACGAATGTAGGGTTCAGCAATCTGTTCCATTTTTATGGCGCTTTGCAACCTTGTGTAAACCCCCGCGCGTTCAAGTGCGCTTTGCAAAGCCATTCCATTGATAACAGTAGCGAGCATTCCCATATAATCGCCCTGTGCTCTTTCAATGCCGGTTTCGGCTTCATTCATTCCGCGATAAATATTTCCGCCACCTATCACGATAGCAACCTGAACACCAAGTTCCGTAATCAGTTTAATGTCCTGGGCGTATTGTGAAAGAACCTGGGAATCGAGGCCAAAATTTTTATCACCCATTAAAGATTCACCGGAAAGTTTGAGAAGAATTCGTTTAAACTTAGGAAGCATAACTCGGTTTGCGATTGTAATTTTTTATTTAAAAATCGTTGCAAGATAGTCGATAAATTTTTATCGATTTTGATCCAGTGGATTTTTTTGTTGATTCAAACAAAGACAGAAAACTATATTTTCACTTTTCTGATAAAAAATCAGAACGATAAAATTATATTTTTTCACATCAAATTTACTTTATGCGAAAAAGAATGAAAATATACGGAACCTTTATTTAATCAACGTATTTGAAAATTGAAAAAACTACTTTTTAGCTTATGAGAGCGTGCGCTGGCTTTTAAATCAGGAATATTTTTTTACTATATCTTCAAGGTCAATAATATCAAATGGCTTGGAAATGAAATCGTCTGCGCCGGCTTCTTTGGCAAGTTCGACAATATTGTTGTTGGCAGAAAAATAGATGACGGGAATATGCCGGAGCTGAGAATTGGACTTTAATTGTTTGGTCGCTTCTATACCGCTAACGTCGGGAAGCCAATTGTCCATAAAAATAATATCCGGGCCGAAATCCGATACCTGGCGCTCAACTTCATTGGATGTCGAGGATGTTTTGATCTGATATCCAATCTCCTCTAAAATAATAGTACAGAGTTCTAAAAGCTCCTGGTTGTCATCAAAAATGAGAATTTTCTTTTCTTGCCGCATTAATTTGTTTTTCGTTTTTTAAAGCTTGTTAATATAATCTGCTATATCCTTTCATTTCCAAAGACTCATCGACCTTTATATTTAAGGCTGCCTGCTCGGGCATATAGGAAACCGTCGCTGAGCGCGGATTTTGGATGATGACTTTCCCGCCTGATTCTTTTACCTTTTTTAATCCTTCAACGCCGTCGGCATTAGAACCCGATAATAAGAAGCAAACTAATTTCTCCTTATACACTTCTGCTGCACTCTGAAAAGTTACATCGATCGAAGGCCGTGAATAATTAATTTTTTCCGAACTGTCCAGGGAAAAGGTATTGTTTTTTTCTATTAATAAATGATAATCCGAAGGGGCAAGATAAATCACACCGGGAAGGATGTTATCTTTCTCTTCAACTTCCTTTACCGGAAGTTTAGTTTTGGAAGAAAGGAGATCTGTCAAAATACTATCTGCTCCCGCTTTTCGATGCAATACAATAATAATGGAAAAATGAATGGCGGGATTGATTAAAGGCAATACATGGATAATGACATCCAGGCTTCCGGCTGAGCCGCCGATAATTATGGCCTCGCAGTTTTTCATTCTGACATTTTTCTCCAGATCTTTTTAGAATCCAGTTTTTTATACTTTTTAGAAATACGTGAAAAGTCTAACGTTTCTTTTGTTCCTAAACCAATATATCCCAGGTGTTCCAAACTGCTATCGAAGAGGTCAAAGACCTTAATCTGTAATTCCCTGTCAAAATATATAAGCACATTGCGGCACAGGATAAGCTGGAATTCATTGAATGAGTTGTCTGAAACGAGGTTATGGGTTGAAAAAATTATTTTACTTTTCAGGTCGTCTTTCAATTTTGCCAGGGAATAATTTGCGGAATAATAACTGGAAAAATTTTCTAAGCCACCGGAAGCGATGTAGTTCTCAGAATATTGCTTCATTTTGCTTAAAGGAAACATGGCAGTTGACGCTTTTTCCAAAACGGCCGGGTTGATGTCTGTCGCGTAGATTAATGCTTTTTTAAGAAGATTTAATTCTTTCAAAATGATTGACACGGAATAGGCTTCCTCTCCCGTGCTGCAGCCGGCAATCCAAATCCGGATGAAAGGATATGTTCCTAGTTTCGGTAATATATCAGTTCTCAGAGACTTATAAAATTCCGGATCTCTGAACATTTCGGTAACGTTAATAGTGATTTGCTCCACAAACCGGCCAAAATAGCCAAGGTCGGATCGAAGCTTATATCTGAATTCTGCAAAGCTCACAAACCGGTCGAGCGCATATAACCTGAGAATTCTTCGCTTTATCGATGCCCGTGAATAGCCTGTAAAATCATATCCATACAATTCCAGCGCATCCGATAGCAGAACTTCAACTTGCTCATCGCTTTTTTCTGTCGATTCATGCATGGCTACATTAATTTTTTAAGCAGGCGCATCAATTCATCAACGTTGATCGGCTTTGAAATATATTCACTCGCGCCCGCATTGATGCATTTGTTTTTATCGCCAGTCATAGCCTGCGCTGTCACTGCAATAACCGGTATATTTTTTAAACCTTCACACTTTTTCATCCTGGAAATAGCTTCATAGCCGTCCATATACGGCATCATCATATCCATCAATACAATGCCAATATCTTTTTCCTGTTCCAGAATTTCCAGGCCATTCAGCGCACTGTTCGCAGACAAGCACTTGAAATTTTTAGATTTTAAAACGGCAGTAAGGGCAAAAACATTTGCCCTGTCATCATCGATAATGAGTATCCTCTTCATTGTCTCCATAGAATAAAAGCCTAAATTTTATCATATAGCCAAACCCTTAATAATGAAATTAATTGATCCACGTCAACTGGTTTCGAAATGTAATCTGATGCGCCGGCGGCTATACATTTTTCGCGGTCACCCATCATTGCTTTTGCTGTTACTGCTAAAACGGGAATTCCTTTGAAGCCATTCATTGACCTTATTTCCCTGATGGTTTCATATCCGTCCATTTCCGGCATCATCATGTCCATTAAAACAACATTCACGCCAGGCGTTTCTTTTAAAATATTTAGAGCCTCCCTGCCGTCCGTCGCTGACAATACTTTCATGTTATGCATTTCCAGCGCTTTAGTAAGAGAAAATATATTTCTGACGTCATCATCAGCGATGAGGACTATTTTATTCTGAAGAACATTTCGCAAGTCTGTCACTGCGCTCGAAACTGACATTTTACTATGTCCGTTTTTATTTTTTTCTTCAACAAGGTGCAAAAACAAACCAGCTTCGTCTAATATTCTTTGATAGGAATGTGCCGTTTTTACAACAATTGAGTCTGCATATTTTTTGATGCGGTTTTCCTCTCCTTTTGAAAGATTCTTCCCTGTGAATACAATAATGGGTAAATTTTCAAGTCCTTCAGCGGTCTTAATTGTTTCCAGGGTTTCATAGGCGTTTCTGTCGGGAATTCCCATATCAAGGATCACGCAATCTATCTCATGCTTAAGCAGTGCCTCAATGCTTTCGCTCACATTCGTCGCAATTTGAGTATTGATATTGTTGGCGCTCAAAAAATAGGTCAAGGCTTTTGCATGTTGTTTATTTTCTTCCACAATCAGCACCTTTTTGGGGTGGCGGCTAAGTGCATATTCTAATTTTTGAAAAATCTTTTGAATCTGCTCAAGTGCAAACGGTTTATTGATAAAATCCACGGCACCCTTCAACATGCTTTCTTTTTTGACCTCAAGAGAAGACATAATATGAACCGGAATTGGTTTTGTCTCGGAATTAGTTTTTAATTCCTCCATTACCTGCCAACCATCAACAACCGGCAATTGGATATCCAGCATGATAGCAAGAGGTTTGTAATGTTTGGCCATTTGAATTCCGTCATCCCCACGTACGGCTACGAGCCCTTTGTAATTTTTTTTCCTGGTATAATCAAGAAGTATTTTTGCGAAAGCCGTATCGTCTTCAATGATTAAAATTACCTTATCTGCCTCTGTGATATTATCGCGATCGTCCTCAATTTCGTTAGGAATGAAGCTTACAGTAAACGTTTTAGATTGTTCCGGTATTTGATCAGGAAATTTGGAAAGGATCTTTTCTGGCTTGTCCTGAACCGGTATTGCCATATTAATGTCAATGGGCAGTTTCAATGTAAAGAGACTTCCCGTCCCTTCCGTACTTTTCAACTCAATTTCTCCACCCAAGAGGCGGGCGAGTTGTCTGCTAATGGATAACCCGAGTCCGGTGCCGCCATACTTCCGGCGCGTGGAGCCGTCCGCTTGCTGAAATGCCTCGAAAATCAAATTCAATTTATCACCTGCAATTCCAATCCCTGTATCTTTAACAGCGAACAAGGTCTTTTTACCGGTGATATCACTGGAAATATGTAACGAGACTTCACCTTCCTCGGTGAATTTAATAGCGTTGGAAAGAAGATTTTTAAGGATTTGCTCTAAACGCATTTTATCGGAAATGATAACAGGCTGCACATCGTCGTCAAGCTTAATATTAAAAGAAAGCTTTTTATTATTAGCGACGGGCATGAATAATGACTGCATGTTGGCGGCCACATTCTTGAGCGAAACCTCAGTGATTTCCAGGTTCATCTTACCCGCTTCTATTTTAGAAAGATCCAATATTTCATCGATAAGGCTAAGCAATCCTTGTCCGGAACTCTGAATTACTTCTGCATATTCTATATATTCCTTATCTAATTCCGTATTATCAGACATTAATTTTGAAAGCAGTAAAATTGAATTTAACGGAGTTCTCAACTCGTGAGACATGTTGGCCAGGAATTCTGATTTATATTTGGTGCTTAGCTCCAGCTCTTTAGATTTTTGAAGGATATCCGCATTTCTTTCTTCGATCAAAGTGTTCTTTTCTTCTAATAAACCAGTTCTTTCTTCAAGCTCCTGGTTGCTTTGCAAAAGCTCTTCCTGCTGCACCCTTAATTCTTCTTCTGATGCCTGTACTTTTTGAGTTTGGGCTTCCAGCTCTGCGTTCATATTTTCGAGCTCGCTATGTTGCGTTTGCAGCTCTTCAGCCTGGGCCTGCGTTTCTTCCAAAAGATCCTGCAATTTTTTTCGGTTTTGCGCGCCATAAAATGCAATTCCGATATTATTTGAAACATTTTTTACAAAATCTAATTCCAATGGCGTATAACTTTCGAGGCTCGCCAGTTCCAGAACTCCTATAGGATTTTTGTCTCTGAATATCGGCGCCGCAACTAAAGCGCGGGGTTTCGTTTTGCCCGAGGCGTAAGTAATCGTAGCTTCATTATCAGGAATGTTTTCAAGAAAAATCATGCTTCCCGACCTTAATGCCTGGCCGCAAATACCTTCTCCTACTTGCAATACTGTTTTGTTTTCATCAGGAGCTAAAGCATAGCTGCCCTCCAGACGTAAAAGATTATCGTCTCCTAACAGGTAAATAGCGGCTAACTGGCTATTGGTATGCTCTACAATACTTTCGAGAATATCAGTTGCTAAAACGGGAATTGATTTTTCGCCCACCATTTTATCATTCAGGTTGGCAATACCGGACTGCATCCATTCTTTATCCTGTAATAAATTGAACGAGTGTTGAAGAGATGCAGCCATCGAATTCAAAGAGATCATCAGGCTGCCTAAATTGTCTTTTGTAATGGAATCCAGCCTCATCTTATAGTTTCCTTTAGATATCTGGCTTGCGACATTTTCAATTGCTGAAATTTTATCTTCAATTTCCCGGTTCTTTTGTTCGAGTTCGCCTTGTAGTTTGTTTTTTTCATTAAAGTCAGATGAAACTTTCCTGTAAAAGAAAAGGGTAATTCCAATAGCCAGAAATGCTGCCAAAATAATTAGGGGTGGAGTGAGGTTTGCGAGTCTCTTCACATTCATTAGCCTGGATTCTAACTGCCGGGTTTCTTCATTTCTCATTATGGCAATTGTTTCTCTAA
This sequence comes from uncultured Chitinophagaceae bacterium, assembly GCA_963706775.1. Lineage (GTDB taxonomy): Bacteria > Bacteroidota > Bacteroidia > Chitinophagales > Chitinophagaceae > Ginsengibacter. The sequence continues at coordinate 723,684 of CAVPNF010000005.1, read as the reverse complement.
GATCTTCCATGTATTTTTTGCCACTTAAAAGATCCTCTGCTGAAACAGGCTGGTTGTTCTTTTTATGATTAAGATTTTGTTCAAGAATTGCCATCCTGTTTACAACATCCAACTTAAGCTGAGCTAATTTTTTTCTATCCAAATCTTCGTTGGCAGCTTGTTTTTCTAACTCTTCGAAGAGGATGTCCGACTTTCCTTTTGCATCATTGTAGGGGCCAAGAAATGCGGTATTTCCGGTTAAAAGAAAACCGCGCTGGCCGGTTTCTGCATCCTTGGTAACAGATAATATTGAATTTAAGTTATCAAGAATCTGGTTGCTGTTACGGACCATTTGTGTGCCCTCAATAAGATTTTTAATACTTATATAAGATGCAAATGAAGAGATGAATAAAAGAGCCAAAGATAATCCCAGGCCTAAGCGTAGATTTTTTTTTACGGTTGATCTCATAATGATAGTGATGAATTTTCTTCCTGCTCGGAATGTAGTGGTAAATAAAAATAAAACTCTGAACCTTCTCCGGGCACACTATTTACGCCAATGCTGCCCCCATGTCTTTCAATAATTTGTTGCGAAATATATAGTCCAATCCCTAAACCCTGGAATCTGGTCGAAGTATCCTCTACACGAAAAAATTTATTGAATACATTCTTTTGATGTTCCGCGGCCATACCTATCCCAAAATCTTTAACGGCTATGTGAAGATTTCCATCGCAGGTTTTCCCGGTGATGATTACCTCATTGGTTCCCGGCGAATATTTCATCGCATTCGAAATAAAATTTACAATCACTTGCTCTATACGCATTTCGTCGGCAAAGACCATTTGATCGATCGAAATGTTTTTTGTAATCTTGAAATCGGGATTAGATTCTTCCATGATCTCGGCGACATTTTTCAAAAGCTCATCCGCAGCAAAAAGTTTCTTATTGAATTTCAGTTTTCCGTTTTCAATTTTAGAAATGTCCAGCAAATCCGCAATTAATTCATTTAGCTTTTCAACCTGGACTCTTACTTTTTTCAATTGTTTTTTCATGACGGCCCTATCCTCTTTCTCAACGCTTCGTTCCAATAATTGAATATATCCTTTTACACTCGTAAGTGGTGTTTTAAGCTCATGGCTGGCAATGCTTATAAACTCATCTTTTTTCCGCTCTGCTTCCTTGCGGAATTCAATTTCCTCCAGCAATGTATTTTGCATCTCGTTAAGCCGCCGGTTTTGATCATAGATGCGATAAAAAGTTTTTACTTTTAGTAATAGAATATTTATATCCACGGGCTTCGTTATGTAGTCGAGGCCGCCGGACGAGTATCCTTGTTTGATAAATTTGGTGTCGGTATTGGCTGCTGAAAGAAAAATAATTGCTGTGTCCTTTGCTTTGCTATATCCGGTAATGGCTTCCGCGACTTCAAATCCATCCATCTCGGGCATTTGTACGTCAAGTATAATTAAGACGTAAGATGTTTTTAACACTTTTCGGAGGGCTTCTTTGCCAGAGGAAGCGGTATCAACCGGGAAGCCATTTTTTTCAAGAACCTTCTTCAGCGAAATCAGGTTTTCCGGCGTATCATCTACGATTAGTATCATTCTTAGAAAGGGTTATAGGTTTAAAAGGTTTCGGTTTAAAGTAGAAAATCACATTTAAGAATTACGGAATATACAAAAATATTGGCAAGGGAAATTAACACAAAATAATTCCGGATTTTTTTGAGAAACATGCGTATTTCTGCAGAATTTAAAAATGTCTTTTTCTATATTTTAGCTTATGTTAACCTCTATAAGTCTCAAAATATTCTCCTCTCAAAATAAAAAGAGCCGCGAAAAGCGGCTCATTTATTAATATTATTTAAGTGAGGATTATCCTAATGCCACTCTTTTGAATGCTATTACTTTTAAATCTGCATCCAAACCTTTCAGGTAATCTTCAACGGATTTGTTGCCGTCTTTTACGAAAGCCTGCGCCAGCAAGGTGCTTTCTTTGAAGAATTTATTTACTTTCCCTACGGCGATTTTTTCTGCCATTTCAGCGGGTTTGCCCTCAGCTTTTATCTGCTCGATTGCAATGGCTCTTTCACGTTCGATCGTTTCTGCTGGTACTGAAGACTGATCAATGGCAATTGGATTCATGGCTGCGATTTGCATGGCTACATCTTTGCCGGCCTCTTCATTTGATTTGTTGAACCCCACAAGAACGCCCATTCTGTACGATCCATGAATATAAGCTGCAACATAAGGCGCTTCCACCCTTTCAAACCTTGAAACGCTTATCTTTTCACCGATCTTAGCTACCTGCTCATTCAGTTTATCGGCAATTGTTTCGTTCCCGATTTTTACGGCATTTAATTCTTCAACGCTGTTCACGTTGTTAGCAATTACCGCATCCATAATTGATTGGGCAAAGGCGATGTATTCCGCATTTTTACTCACAAAATCAGTTTCACAGCTTACGTTAATAATAAATCCGGTTTTGTTATCTGCAGTAGTTTTAGCAATTACCACACCTTCTTTGGCTTCGCGATCTCCACGCAGGGCAGCAACCTTTTGTCCTTTTTTCCTCAAATAATCAATGGCTGCCTCAAAGTCTCCATTTGATTCAACCAATGCCTTACGGCAATCCATCATACCGGCGCCTGTCTGCTGGCGTAATTTATTAATATCCGCTGCTGTTATTGTTGTTGTACTCATTTTTTAATGTCTTTATTAAGTAATAATGTTAGATACAAATCAAGTTCAATTTGTATCTAACATTATCAATTTATCAAATTTTAATTATCAATTAATTACCTGCGCGCACCACCTGGTCCCCTGTTTCCGCCTTGTCCGGGTCCTGCTACACGGCGCTTCTGTGGTCCTGCTGCACTACGTCCTTTTCCTCCTGCCGGTCCGCCACTGCCTCTGCGACGATCTCCACCTTCTTCACCTCCTTCGTCAAATTTCGATGCACGGGAATCCTGCTCTTCTCCCTCTTCTGTATCTTCTTCTTTTTCTGCTTGTCTTTCTGCAAGACCTTCCGCAATCGCTGCCACTATATAATTAGTGATAATTGCGATTGATTTGGTAGCATCATCATTTGCCGGAATAGAAAATTCCACTTTGTTAGGATCGCAGTTAGTATCTACCATTCCGAATGTAGTAATGTTAAGACGCTTTGCTTCTGAAAGAGCAATGTGCTCATGCCCGATATCCACCAAAAACAATGCTGCCGGAACACGACTGATGGCCGCGATTCCCCCAAGAACTTTTTCCATTTTATCCCTGTCGCGGGTTAAAGTAAGGCGTTCTTTTTTTGTAATGCTGTCCAGTGTACCGTCATTAAGCATTTTTTCAATTGCCTGCATTTTCTTTACACTTTTACGAACCGTGTTGAAATTGGTAAGCATACCGCCCAACCAGCGTTCCGTAACAAAAGGCATATTCACTTTTCTTGCAGCTTCGGTTACGATTTCTTTTGCCTGCTTCTTAGTAGCAACAAACATGATTTTTTTACCGCTCTTGGCGATTGATTTCATTGCGGCCGCAGCTTCTTCAAGGCCCTCAACAGTTTTGTTGAGATCAATGATGTGAATTCCCTTTTTCTCAGCAAAAATGTAAGGTAACATTTTTGGATTCCACTTCTTTTTTAAATGGCCAAAGTGAACGCCTGCTTCTAAAAGCTGCTGTTGTAAAGAAGTATTATTTTCCATTTATAATTAATTAAAATTGTTTTTAAATTGGTATCAGGATTAACGTTTAGAGAACTGGAAGCTCTTTCTTGCTTTTTTCTTACCTGGTTTCTTACGTTCAACCGAGCGTGGATCACGAGTCAGTAATCCTGCTGCTTTCAACGCAGGCCTGTATTCGGGGTTTACCTGTAAAAGCGCGCGTGAAATACCTAATTTTACTGCTTCAGCCTGTCCCTTTACTCCGCCACCTTTGGCGTTCACTGTTACATCAAATTTATCGCTTGATTCGATCGTCTTTAAAGGCGCTTCAACCTGGTTTTGTAAATAAACCAACGGGAAATAAGTTTTGTAATCTTTTCCGTTAATGGTGATATTGCCATCTCCTTTAGAAAGAAAAACCCGTGTTACGGCTTGTTTCCTACGGCCTACTGCATTTTTTTGTTTTTCCATTATATTAATTTGAAAATATGAAAATGTGAAAATGTGAAAATATAGATCCCGTTTTCACTTTCAATTTTTTTTAGAAAGTTAAGGTTTGTGGTTTTTGTGCAGTGTGTGGATGTTCTGATCCTGCATAAACGTATAGTTTTTTATACATCTTGCGGCCCAGACGGTTTTTAGGCAACATACCTTTTACTGCTCTTTCGATGATTACATCGGGTCTGCGCTTTAAAAGATCGCCAGCAGTTTCTTCTTTTTTACCACCGGGATATCCGCTGTAATTGATGTAGACTTTATCATCCAGCTTTTTGCCGGTGAATTTGATTTTATCGCAATTGGTTACAATCACGAAATCGCCGCAATCAACATGAGGCGTGTAATAGGCTTTGTTCTTACCACGGAGAACGGACGCGATCTTCGCGCACATGCGGCCAACGGTTTGATTAGTGCCGTCAACAACGTACCAATTACGCTGCACGGTAGCCTCGTTCGCATGTTTAGTGGTGAAATGTAATTTACTCATCTTTGTTTTTTATGATCTCCTTTGTTGTTTCCAATTCCCGGAAATCGTTTGAATTTAATTAGCCGCTATCCCGGCTTTTTTTAGGATGGCGAAGGTAATATCAATTGATAATATAATCGCGTTTTTTGATCAGGTTTTTTTAAAGTGTCTTTATAACTAATTGATTATCTATAAAGAATTTGTTCCAAAAATATAACCAACATAAAACAGGAGCTATTTTTTTCAAACATTTGACAACAGGATTTAGACATTTTTCAAAAATTGGTAACATTTTTGTTTGACTATTTCCATATTCTTTTGAAATAACAACCATTCCTAAAAAATCAATAAATGCAAACCCTCACTATTGACATTCTCAATTATAAGGCGGAAAGACTTTTAGAAGATTTAGAGCATCTTCAGCTTATCAGGGTCCGCAAGGAAAGGCATCAGAATCCGTCCGTAATTAATTGGGCCGGAAATTCTAATGAATCGAGAAGCGAAAAGTCCCAGACTCTTCAAAATCCGGCAAACGAGAATGCCGCGATGGGTACTTTGTAATTCCGCAAGCTTTAAAACATTTTTGTAGAATTTATTTTTTTATTTCTACACCGCGAAAGTTGGTTGAGTAAAATTATGGCGTTAATTACTTTAACAATTATATTTGCCTAAAATTTAAGCAGATGGACAAAACGCAGCCTGTAAGACAATATTGGATCATGTTCTTTATCTCTTCGATCATAATCATTTTATTTTTGATATTTATCCGCGAATATTTTTGGCTCATTCTTCCGTGGGTGCTTACCAGCTTTTGCAAAGCCATGAGAATTATTTAAAAAAGTTTCCGCATACTTTGTGTTGAATGGTTTCGTCTGTCAAACAAGCTAAAATATAGATTTCGCGTTTCGTGAACTGAGTGCCATTCTTGAGTAGTCCACTAAAAATAAATTTAAAGGGGCGTTTACAAGGTGTCCATAAAATAAACAAGGTGACAATTCAACTGTCACCTTGTTTATTTTATGAGTCATAAAAACTTCTTATTTCAAAACCCCGGCAAGCATGTCATGAAGTTGCGGTCCTCTTAATTCTTTTCCTATTATCTTTCCCTGCGGATCTACCAATACATTAAACGGAATGCCCTCTACCTGGTATAATGTTGCAGCTGCGCTGTTCCAGAATTTAAGGTCGCTGATTTGTTTCCACGCGAGTCCATCATCCTTTATTGCTTTTAACCAGGCAGATTTTTCTTTATCAAGCGAAACGCCTAACACCGTAAAATTTTTGTTTTTAAACTGGTTGTAATTGGCTACTACATTGGGATTTTCCTCGCGGCATGGACCGCACCAGCTAGCCCAAAAATCTACTAAAACATATTTTCCACGAAGTGAGCTTAAGGAAAAAGGCTTTCCATCCACATCAGGCAAAGTGAAATCAGGAGCCATTTGTCCCACAGCGATGGCGGTGCCGGCGCCTTGCGGATTTGCCTGCTGCGATGTGCTATACTCATTTATTTGTTTGACTACTTCCGCAACGGATGTATTATTCGGATTCTTCTTACTAAGATTTGCAAGCAAACTCTTTACGGTATCAATATTCACTTCCTGCGCATAGCTCAAAGCAAATAAGGCTACCACAGGGCTTTTGGCGGTATCCACATATTGAACCAGGAAATTTTTATACCATTCGTTGCTTAAGTTGAAATTATTTTCTGCAATAAAAGCGAGAGAATCATTGTTCTGCTGTTGAAAGTCTTTCCTTTTCTGATCTTCATTGATCAGATTGGAGTGAATAGAGTCAAGCTGAATGATTAGCTTGGTAAGCGATGCATTGGCGGGCGTATTAAATTTCGCAGAATTTAAGGTTGAGTCGCTCGCATTTGCGGCAAAGTCAATATCTTCCTGATCGTTTACAAATAAATAACCGGCGTTTTTTTCAAACCGGATGCGGTACAATCCTTCTTCCGGCGAAGTCGCATTGACAACGAATTTGCCTCCAACCATTTCTGCAGTATCCACAACCTGCGGGGCATTCTGATTAAAAAACAGGTGCTCAAGAAATACTTTTTGATCCGGAGCATCTTTCAGATTACCATTCACCTTGAAACTTCCCGTTTTATGCTGCGATGTGCAACTCAACATAAAAAGCGCGCTTAAAAAAACAACTATTTTGTTCATGATTTATTTTGAATTGATTTATTGATTTAATCTTTGTTGAAGCATTTTATTAACAGCCTGCATGTCGGCTTTTCCTTTACTTTTCTTTTTTACCTCGCCGGCAAATAAACCGATAAGGTTTTTTTTCCCTTTCTTATATTCCGAAATTTTTTCTGGCATGTTGGCCAGCACTTCGTCGATCCAGCCGAGCAATGCATCGTCATTTTTTTCCTGGAGAATATTTTGTTCTTTCGCTATTTCAAGAGGTTCTTTCAAATCTCCAGCCGCCATCACCGGAAAAATTTTCGAAGCGGCTATGCCGAAACTGACTTTGCCTTCCTCCACTAATTCTACCAAAAGAGCCATCATTTTTGGGGCCACAGGAAATTTTTCAATCGGGATGCTGTTGTCGTTTAGAAAAGATTTCACAGGGCCAATCATCCAGTTTGCTACCGATTTATATTGATGGGTATAAGTAATTATACTTTGAAAAAACAACGCCGTTTCCCTGTCATCTCCAATCACTTTAGCCGCTTCCAAACTGAGTCCATATTGGCTGACCAACCGTTTTTCCAGTGCTTGCGGAAGTTCTGGCAGCGCTTCTCTTATCTGCGAGATTTTATTTTCTGAAATGGAAAATGGTGCTAAATCCGGTTCAGGAAAATAACGGTAATCATTCGCCTCTTCTTTGGTTCTTAAAGAAAAAGTAGTGCCGTTGCCGGCGTCAAAACTTCGGGTTTGTTGAATGACTTCCTCTCCGTTTTCCAATATTTGAATAATGCGTGCTATCTCGTGATCAATCGCTTTTTTCACATTCCTTATCGAGTTCAGATTTTTAACTTCCACCTTGGTGCCTAGTTTTTTCCCGCCTTTCAATCTCACCGAAATATTGGCATCGCAGCGCATGCTTCCTTCTTCCATGTTGCCATCACATACCTGTAAAAACCGAACCATTTTTCTTATCTCGGTTACATAGGCAAAAGCTTCTTCCGAAGAAAAAAGATCGGGCTCAGAAACGATTTCCAGCAACGGAACGCCGGCGCGATTCAGATCAATGCTGGTGAATTTTTCATCCGCATCGTGGATGCTTTTTCCGGCATCCTCCTCGAGGTGGATTCTGTTGAGTTGTACATTTCTCTCTTTACCGCTGACGTGGATCGTTACAGTTCCACGTTTGCATATAGGTGTCGTATGCTGCGTAATTTGGTATCCTTTGGGAAGGTCGGGGTAAAAATAGTTTTTTCGAGCGAAGTAATTTTCCTTTACGATCTCGCAATTAAAAGCAAGGCCAAGCTTGATTGCTAATTCTACAGCTTCTTCATTCATCACGGGAAGTGTACCGGGATGCGCTAAAGAAATCGCGCTTACATTGGTGTTTGGAGGATGCCCAAATGAAGTACTGTCGCCACAAAACAATTTGCTTTTCGTGAGCAATTGCGTATGTACTTCAAGCCCGATTACCGGTTCATATTTTTCAAAATCCACCATGACGGCGAAGATAGCAACTGATTGCCTATTTTAAATTGCAGCGCTGCGGAATACTCTGTCCTTGTTGAAATTTAATGTTATTATAAACTTAAAATTGCTGAAAAAAGATTGAACAAACACAATGAATTATCTTTTGCCTTCGTAATAATTACAGTGTTCCAAAGAGCCGATCCGAACCCGAAGAGGGAACTTAATTGCTTTCTCCACTAATAATTCTTTTTTACAAAAAAATCCATATTTGCACGTAGAAAAGTCACTGGGTATAATAGCCTCAGAAGCGATTCGGCTATTCAAAAACTGTGGAGTTCTGATGTCCCGGGCGGATGAATCCATATTGAGGATTTTGCTTTTTTGAAAAAAAACACCTGTCATTGAGATTGAGTGCAGCGATTGTTGGGCGTTTGCAGATATGCTTATCAGAAAAATTAGTAATCCGGCTCCACAAATTTTATTCCAAAAAAACATATCATTACTTTTGTCTGTAAATTTACAATTCATAAATCAAAAAACAGGAAATGTCTTTAAGCCAGCGATTACAACAAAAGCTTCTTCAAAAATTATCACCCCAGCAGATACAATTGATGAAATTGCTCCAGGTTCCGACGGCGCATCTTGAAGAAAGAGTGAAAGAGGAATTAGAGGAAAACCCGGCGTTAGAAGCAGGTGAAGATGGTTTTGAAGATAGCCACGAAGAGCCGAAAGAGGATTTTGAAAGCGCAGATGATGATTTCGAAAATGACGGAAGTGAAAGTGATTATGATAATATTGATATCAGCGAATATATAAATGACAGCGATGATGAGCCAGGCGATTATAAATACCGCGATGATAATTATGGTGATCCCGAGGAAACTAAAGTGATGCCCCATAAAGTAGAAACTTCCTTCTACGATACCTTGAAAACACAGTTATTAATGCTTAACCTGGATGACAGGGAACGCAAGATTGCAGAACAGATTATCGGAAGCATAGACGATGACGGATACCTTCGTCGCGAGCTTTCTTCAATTGTTGATGACCTGGCGTTTCGCCAGAATATCGACAGCAATGAAAAAGAAGTAGCGGCCCTGATCAAGCTAATTCAACAATTTGACCCCGCGGGAGTAGGCGCCAGGGATTTGCAGGAATGTTTGTTATTACAATTGAAAAGGAAAGAGCTTGAAGGGCAGAACGTAGGAACGGCGCTTGAAATCATTGATAAATATTTTGAAGAATTTACCAAGAAGCATTACGAGAAAATCCAACGTGCTATGAATCTTGATGACGAAGGAATTAAAGAAGTCATCAACCAGATCATCAAATTAAATCCAAAGCCAGGGGGACAGGTTGGCGAAACCAATCGTCTTCAGAGTTATGTAATTCCCGATTTTTTTGTGTTGAATAACAATGGAAAACTGGAAGTTACGCTCAATTCTAAAAATGCGCCTGATCTTCGGATCAGCGAAGGCTATCGGGACATGCTCAAGGATTATGACCGCGGCACCAAAAAGGATAAGCGTCAAAAGGAAGCGGTTCTGTTTATCAAACAAAAGATAGATTCTGCCAAATGGTTTATAGATGCCATCAAACAGAGACAACATACGCTGCTGAGCACCATGCAAACTATTGTGGAATATCAAAAGGAATTTTTTCTGACAGGCGAAGACACTGATCTCCGGCCAATGATCTTAAAAGATATTGCTGAAAAGACTTTTCTTGATATTTCCACGGTGAGCCGTGTGGCGAATAGTAAATTTGTCCAAACTGAATTTGGAACCTATCGTTTAAAATTCTTTTTTAGTGAAAGCCTCGTGACTGATAGCGGCGAGGAGGTAAGTACCCGCGAGGTGAAAAAAATCCTGAGCAATATGATTGAAGAGGAAAGTAAGCAACGCCCGCTAAGTGACGAAAAACTTACAGAGCTTTTGCAGGAAAAAGGCTACAACATTGCGCGGCGCACTGTGGCAAAATACCGCGAACAACTTAATATTCCCGTAGCCCGCCTTAGAAAAGAACTTTAATATGGAAAATCTTTCGATACCCTTAGAAAATATCCAGCCGCCTTCGCCGGGATTTGATGGCAGGCAACCGCTTCTTGCAAGATGGCTGGCGCATGTGTTTTCTTTTGTATTTCATCCACTATTTATTCCGGTTATCGCCGCATGGTTTTTGGCATTTATTCAACCCGGATATTTTACGGGAATTCCTCCGCAGGAAAAAATGATGATCGTTATCCGTGTTGGATATAACACTATTTTTTATCCCGCATTAACGGTATTGTTATTGAAAGCGGTAGGTTTTATCAAAAGCATTTTTTTGAAAACACAGCGCGAAAGGATCATTCCTTATATCGCAACCAATATTTTTTATTTCTGGATGTACCTGGTTTTTAAAAACCAGGAGCAGGTTCCGGAAATACTTACCAGTTTCATTTTTGGAATTTTTCTTGCTTCTTCGGTTGGACTGATCGCCAATATTTATTTTAAAATAAGCATGCATGCATTGGGCGTCGGAGCGCTGTCAGGGCTCATGTTGATCATTATTTTTTCCGGATTCACTTATGCGGTATTCCTGCAGGCAATGTTGATTTTCTTAATCGCCGGCATCGTTTGTACTTCGAGACTGATCGTCAGTGACCACATGCCGTTTGACATCTACACCGGCATCTTGTTGGGAATTATTAGCCAATTTATTGGCTACGCATTTATTGCGCCATAGCTATGAAATTAATTGCCGCATGTAGAATTTTGTCCTTTATTAATATTGCCTCATAATCCAAAATGTAGATTTCTTCTTTTCAAATCAATCCGCAAACAATTAATTTATCTGCGCTTATAAAGCGGAACCGCATTCCGGTCCGGAATAATTTTTTTTATTACTTCACGATCCCTCTATCAGACTTTTCGGTATTATCATCGTTTTGTCATATCACACAAAATTTAATTTCTTCTAGCAGCTAATTAAAAAAAAGATTTGTCTTTTTTTAACATCTCAACGGGGAAGAATCTTTTTCGAATTTTTGTATTGAATAGACTTCCTCTGCGCTAAAAAACAACAACATGAGAAAGTCTGTATTCATTTTTGGTTTCCTGATATTCTGTGGAACATTTGTTTTCTCGCAGGTAAGAGAAGTCACCGGAACAATAACCGATGGGAATGGACTTCCCATCGTGGGTGCATCTGTCAAGCTAAAGGGCGAAAAAAAGGGCACTATTGCTAATAACAATGGTGAATTTAAAATTAATGTGCTTCCGAATTCCACTCTTGAATTTAGTGGCGTAGGATTCGAAACCAAAGATATTGACATTGGCAGCCGTGAATCAATTTCCGTTTCATTGCAACAATCCAAAACGGTCTTAACCGAAGTAGTGGTTACCGCATTAGGCATCAAGCGAGATAAGCGAACTTTGACTTATGCAACCCAGGAAGTTAAGGGAAGCTCATTGGTGGATGCCAAACAGGACAATCTTGTGAATGCCTTAGCAGGAAAAGTGGCTGGCGTGCAAATTAATAATTCAAGTGGAATGCCGGGCAGTTCTTCACGCATTGTAATCAGAGGAAATAGTTCTTTAACGGGTGACAATGAAGCTCTTTTTGTGATAGATGGAATTCCCATGGACAATAGTGAGGCTGGCAATCCTGATGGTTCATTAGGCGCCGGAGGAACAACAAACAGAGGCGCTGATATAGATCCAAATATCATCGAAAGCATTACCGTATTAAAAGGCACAGCGGCCACCGCTTTATATGGATCCGCAGCAGCAAGGGGGGCCATCATTATTACTACAAAGGCAGGTAAATCGGGAAAGCCGACTGTGTCATTTAGTTCAAGCTACTCCTTTGAAAATCCCATTCTCCCAAAATTTCAGGATAAATATGCGCAGGGATCCAAGGGCCAGTATGTGGATGGAAATAATGGTGAATTCGGATCCTCATCCTGGGGCCCCTTGATAGATACCCTGAAGGTGAACGGCGCTCCCGTGGCAAAAAGAAATAATGTAAAAGATTATTTTAGAACCGGACACACTTCAGATAACAATATTACCATTAGTGGTGCGTCAGACAAATCAAATTATCTTGCCTCCTATTCCTATCTGAATACCGAAGGCACTCAGCCGAACACTGATTATATTCGACATTCTTTCTTCGTGAAATACAGTACAAAAATTTTAAAGAATCTTAATCTTACAACTCAGTTTAATTATATCTATGTAAATAATAACAGGCTGCTGGAAGGCAATAGCCTTGCAAGCCCCTTGTGGACGATATATGCTGCTCCGATTTCATGGAATCCTTTTCCGGAAGTCAATCCTGACGGCTCGCAGCGCGTTTATCGTCAGGCCAGAAACAATCCTTATTGGCTCGTGGACAACACCGGGCTCAATGATAATACCAATAGAATTTTGCCAGTCGTTAACCTTAGTTACAATCCACTAAGCTGGCTGACTATCACAGAAAGGCTGGGCGCCGATATGTACATTGATAACACGGATTATCATGAAAATGTAGGTATAATTGGCTCTACGTCGGACCAGGGCAGGCTTTATAAACGCCAGATTCAATATCAACAATTCAATAATGATATTATTCTCGAAGCGAAAAAGGATTTCGGCAGGGATTTTTCTCTTGATGTGATTGTGGGAAATAATATTTTAATGAATTACAACAATAACAATTTTGTTCAGGGAGTAGCTCTTTCGAATCCTGGTTTTTATAATGTTGGTAATGCGAGTAATGTTACTTCCAACTTTGCTTATTATAAATCAAGGAAGGTCGGATTTTATGCGCAGACAACATTGGAGTATCAAAAGATGCTTACACTAAGCCTCACAGGGCGCTATGATGGTAGTTCAGTTTTATCTGCGGATAAACAGTTCTATCCTTACGGTTCTGCAAGCGCTGGTTTTATTTTTACGCAGGCATTGGGCATGTCAAATAACCCTGTTATGAATTTTGGTAAGGTCCGGCTTTCTTATTCTTCCGTTGGTAATGACAATGTTGGTCCCTATGCGTTGAGTAATCCATATTTCCAGGCCTCCGTAGGAAATATTTCTTTTCCGCTGAATGGACAAAATGGGTTTCTGCTCACTACCACTTATGGCTATCCTTTAAAAAATGAAAGTGTGAAGGAATTTGAGGCGGGAATAGAAACGAAATTTTTCAAAAACAGGGCTTCGCTTGACATTACTTATTTTGATAAGAGAAGTTTTGATCTGTTAACTCCCGGAACACCCATCGCACCGGCCACCGGATTTTCTTCTGCAAGTATTAATGCCGGAGATGTCTATAATAAAGGCGTGGAAGTCGTGCTTGGCATCGTTCCAATCAAAACAAAGAATTTTACCTGGAACATTGATGTAAATTATACTAAAATAAAAAACCAGGTAGTAAGACTGGCACCGGGCATACCGTATCTTCAATTTGCCGGATTTGTAAATCCGGGAATATTTGCCTTTGCCAACCAGGCGTATGGTGTAATTTATGGAACCCATTTTTTGCGTGATTCCACCAGCCACAAATTGCTGCTGGATGATAATGGTTATCCACAAGTAGCCAATGATCTCGCACCCATTGGCAATGTCACACCTAAGTGGAATGCGGGTTTAACCAACACGCTGACTTATAAAGCATTTACTTTTTCATTTACACTTGATTATAAAAATGGTGGTGATATCTTAAATCTTGACAATCACTATCTGCTATTTTACGGTACGCCAAAAGTTACTGAGAATCGCGGTACTATGAAAGTATTCGATGGCATTATTGAAAGCACCGGAAAAGTAAATACGACCGCTGTTGTCCTTGATCAAAATTATTATCAAAACCTCTATTCCATTGTTGATGAATCTTCAGTTGAAGACGGATCCTATCTCAAGTTGAGACAAGCGAGTATTGGTTATAATTTTGGCCAGTCTTTGTTTAAAGGGAACGTGGTCAAAGGCTTGACCCTGACAGTGACAGGTACCAACTATATTTTATACAAGAAATATACGGGCTCAGATCCGGAAGTTAGCCTTAATGGAAGCGGTAACGGACAAGGGTTTGCCAATTTTAATACGCCTTCCAACCACAACGTGATCCTCGGGTTGAAGGTTATATTTTAGTAAGACCAAAAATAAAAAAATGAAAAAAAATAATATAATAATCATACTTGCCTGCACGGTTTTCGCGGTAGCAGGGTGCAAAAAGTTTCTGGATATAAACAGGGATCCTAACCATCCGCTCACTGTTAGTGAGTCGCTGATCTTAACGCCGGTAGAGGTTACCATCTCAACCAATATTGTCGGAGGATACAATGGAACTGTCGCTGCCTATTGGATGCAGCAACTTTCGGTCAATCAGCCATCACCCCAGACGGAGAACTACCGGATCCTCCCCGCAGATGTTGACAATACCTGGAGTTTTTATTTGTATCCGAATGTATTTGAAAATCTTTCAAATATGATGTCCGAGGCTCAGGCAAAGGGGCACAATCAATACGTGGCAATTGGCAAAACACTATACGCTTTTAACCTCGCCATCACAACCGATTTGTGGAATGAGGTCCCTTCTTCGGAGGCTCTTCAGATCACTACCAACAAAGCTCCAAAGTATGATAGCCAGGAGTCTATTTACAATCAAATTCAAAGCATGCTGGATAGCGCGATATATTACACCGACCAGCCGGCGAGCGAAATTGCACCGTCTTCCGACGACCTGATATACAACGGCGATATGACCAAGTGGAAGAAATTTGCATACATGCTAAAAGCCAGATTTTATCTCAGGTTGACCAAAGCTCCGGGACACACGGCGACTGCGCAGGCGGACAGTGCATTGGCGGCATTACAAAAGGGTTTTGGTTCGAACGACGACAACGCCACCGTTCCTTACTCAGGCAGCGCCCAGGCAGAAAGTCCGTGGTATCAAAATACTTTGCCGGGCGCCGGAGGTGTTGTAATGGCAAAATCTTTTGTCGATTCCCTTATAACCCGAAAAGATCCAAGATTACCGGTGCTGGCAACGAAAGGATCGAATGGCAATTATATTGGAAGAGCCTCCGGCTCTGATGCGGCTCCCGATCCTGCTGCGTATTCTGCCGTAAATACTTTTTATGCAGGTGCTGCTGCGCCTTTATTTCTTGCTACTTATAGCGAACAGTTATTTATACAGGCTGAAGCAGTATTTATTACCCAGGGCGCAGCCGCGGCCGAACCCATTTACAAAGCTGCCATTGCATCTCATATGTCTTTGTTAGGTATTAGCTCCGCTGCCCAAAATGCTTATGTTAATTCGCGGCCTTTGTTAACGGCGTCGAATGCGCTTCAGCAAATTATAGACGAAAAATACGTGGCTGATTTTCTTTCGATTGAAACTTATAATGATTGGAGGCGCACCGGTTATCCGGTGTTAGCTTTAGCTCAAAATCCTTACGTCAATTACATTCCGAGGAGATGGCCATATTCTTCTACCGAAATACTTACCAATCCGCAGCCGCAACAGAGCGCTAGCACTGCAGACAGAGTTTGGTGGGATACGAAATAAGCCGGTTCTTTAAGCTAAATGGATTTGAACAATCTTTGTGTGGCAAACACGAACATTGTTTTCTATAAAATGGCTTATCAGAGGGTGTTGTGGAAATGTTTATTGAAAAATATTCCGGGAAACGAAAAAATAAGAAATCTACAAAATAGCTTATGAGAGGCTTTTCATTTGACCTTTAATTTATTTCGAATTGAATTCAAATAAATTCCCCGGTTCTCCTTTTTTTCCTTCGGAAGAAATGTATAATTTTCCCTCGGGAGAAAAGCAAATTCCTTCAGGCTGCGGCATTAGGTCTTTGTCGATAAATTGAAAAGACAATAGTGCTCCTTCCCGGTTGAAAACAGCCATACATTTATTGTCCCGGGTAGAAAGAAGATAAATTTCATGAGTCACCGGATGGACAGCAATTGCTGAAGGATTAAAAGCCAACTTGCTTCCCGCCAATTTTTCAAAATCGTCTTTATGAATGACCAGGAAAGGTTTTTCATCTAATTTTTGTGTCTCAATATTAAATTGATAAACCGCTTTCGCTGATTTTTTTTCGCCCTCAATGCCCGACTCATCTTTGCAGGCAATTAATAATTTTTTGGTCACTGGATCGTAACAAAGTCCTTCAGTGTTATTCTTCTTTGATAGGCCCGTGTTGATTTCCTTTACATCAGCATTAGAATTCCAGTTGTTTATTTCAAATAAAACTCCATGGCTCCATAACGCATATACTTTTTCACCAACCATACATACATCTTCGATATCAAACTTATCTTTTTCATCCTTTTGGAATGAAATTGTTTTTTCCAGAGTTGCGTTTTTGTCATCGATCCTGATCAAATACAGATTCGGATGAGTGTCTTCAATCAATATGAAATGATCTTTATCCAACCAGGCGTTTCCGGAAACTTCTACCAATTGTGGTGGCAATTTCCAGGTGCGATCGGGCGCTTTCAAATCATAATTAAAAACGCTGCTGGCCGCCTTTGTTGAACTGACAGACGATGTCTTAGGGGGCAATTTTACGATAACGGGATTATTATTTTTAGAGCCGTTATTAGGCTTGCAGCTATAAAAAGAAAACACAAGAAAACTAAAACTTAACAAGAAAACTTTCATATACTTTTTTTACAGGTTAGTACTACTTTTTACAATAAACTTCATCGATCTCATTTGGATTTTTCTGCCGTTCAATCGTGAAAGTTCTAATGATTACCAACCGTGTGCCACATTAAAAAAATACCTGCCACACTCATAAATATTGTTGGCATTATTTTTTTACGGCTTTAAAATTGCCATTTGGCTGAACGAAAGTAGTGCCGGTAACTTTGTTATTTTGATCCACATCAAATTGAATAAAGTAACCGGATAAAACTTTTATCGCAAATTTATCTTTATCAACCGGAACCAGTTCATACTCCGGCTGACCGGGGACAAAAGCATAAAGTGTCTTATCGTTTTTCAGGTAAAATTTGACCGTCACACCTTTTAAATCATACTCGCCAATATATTTTTGAAGGCTTTCTTTTGAAACATCTTTTGCAACTAGTTGTTTTTTAAAAATGATTGGTTTAACGGAGCTTTCGAGGGGAATAGATAGACTTTCTATGTCGCCGCCGGAGCTTAATTGAAATTGAAATTGAATTCCGTTTTGTCCATTAGTTGTGTCTATCCCCTCCGTCTTGTCTTTTTCGAACAAATCGAAAACATCATAATTGTTGTGGTGCATCCAAAATATCTTTTTGCCGCTTATCGCAAATAGCGAATCATTATTGAACGTGATCATTAAAGTGCCATATCCCGGCTCGTAATAATTTCCTTCATAATCTTTTAGAAGATGTGTTAGCGGCATGTCAGGTTTCCTGATGGTTTCCTTATTTGTAGAATCCTTGCCTGGCTTATCCTTTGCCTTTGATTTTAGCATATCCGCATTCCAATCATAAAATTTTAATCCCAGCATTCTGTCTGCGATCATATTTCTGACAATGGATGGCACGACCGATCCATCCTGGTTAGACAGCACGATGATGCCTAAACTATCAGAAGGGAAAAAACTGGTGCTTGCAGAGAACCCGTCTATATTTCCTCCATGCTCGGCGCGATAGTGACCATTGTAGGACGAGAGCATCCATCCGAAACCATAGTTAGAAAAGTATAAGCCTGGTTTTTCCTTGCCCGGCAACGCGCTTCCAATAATAGATTGGGAAGAAATGGCTTCCTGGCGAAACTCAGAAGGTATGATTTGCTTTCCATTAAATTTGCCATCATTAATCCAGGTGATTACCCAATTTGCCATTTCGTTCACGCTGCTGTTGATAGCCCCGGCGGGGCTCATGGCGGCAATATTGTAATAATCAAGCTTCCTGATAATACTATCTTTTTTTAATCCGTAGCCGAGTGATGCATCCGGGTTGGCTATCAAATCTTTTATCGTAAAATTTGAATTGACCATTTGCAGAGGATCAAGGAATTTTTCTTTCACATCTTTTTCCCAGGTATTGCCTGTTAACTTTTCGTCCATAACGCCGAGCGTTAAATACATGAAATTATTATACTGCCATTTTTCTCTTAATGGCGCCGAAGGTTCCATATACCGGATACGATGCACCAAACTGTCCATGGAATCTGTCGAAAACAAATACCAGGACAAATCATGGCGCGGTAATCCTGTTCTGTGGCTTAACATGTCACGGGGTGTGACGCTATTATTCAGATTGTCATTATAAAAATTAAGCTCCGGCAGAAAAGAGATAGCCGGTTTGTCCAGATCCACCTTTCCTTCTTTTTGCAACAATCCGATGAGCGAGGCTGTAAAAGCTTTTGTACACGAGCCTATGGCGAAAAGCGTATTTGGTGTTACCGGTAATTTTTTTTCTACATCGCGGTAACCAAATCCTTTCGCATAAATGATCTTATTTTTTTCGACAACCGCTACTGCAAATCCCGCGGCGTGCCAATCCTTCAGGATCTGGGTAAAAGTAGCGTCGAGTCCCGCAAACCTTTGATCTGGCGCATTTTTTGGCTTTTGCGAGATGGCGCTTAATGAAAGAAAAAGGAATGGAATAATAAAAAGAGATTTCATGTTTTTGTTTTTAAAATGACACAAGCAGGATCAAAAATTTTTAGTGAGTGGTATGAATGAATTTTGCTACACGGTCGTGCAATTGTTTAAGCGATTCAGGATGTAAGTAAACCATATGGCCGGAATTATATAATTCATATTCGATGTTTTTTTGCAAAGAATTAGGCATAGGCAAATGATGCATTTCATAAATTCCTTCAAAATAAGGAGTGCCCAGATCGTAGTAGCCCATATTCAGCATGACCTTCAATCCTGGATTGTAAATCATGGCCTCAGCGAGGTCAGTCATCACGTTTGGAAAAATTCCAAAGCCGCCTTTTCGTTTAAAATCCCAGGGACCTACATCGCCAAAAACTTTGAAAGTCATTCCATTGCCAAATTTTAGTTGAGTGCGCACATAATTATTATACGTAGCGGTAAAAGCCGCATCTATGTAAGAGTCCATCGGATCGTATTCCGCATATTCACTTAGCGGATCCATTGCAGGACCGGAAAAACGCGAGTCCAACCGTCCGGTGATATGGTCTTCTTTGCCCAATAACGCCTGTTCAAACTGTGGTCCATTCACGCGGAGATTTGCTTTTCGTATGTAGGTTACCGGTAGTCCTGTATAATTATAAAGTTGCTCTGCAATTTTATTAAAAGAAGCTGAATCCAATAATGATCCCTTATTCAACGCGAGCGCATAGTCATTCATAGCAAAATTTTCCACCTCTTTCAGAAAAGGTTCCAGCTCCTTCGGCTGGTTGGGGAGTTTATGATGATACCATGCAGTGGCGGCAAAGGAAGGCAGCGCAAGTTGATAAGGTAAATCATTCCCGGGATGCAATTTTGCCGCATCAGACATGTTTTCATAAGTCAATAATTGCGAAAGAAGGATTACGCCGTTCAGGCTAACATTGTGCCTGCTTTGCAGCAAATTGGCGACTATAGCGGATCTGAACGTGCCATAGCTTTCGCCAAAAAGGTATTTGGGAGAATTCCAACGGTTAAAATCAGAAATAAACCGCGCAATAAAATTTGCAAATGCTTCTCCATCCTGATCGATACCAAAAAAGTTTTTTGGCTCACCTGCGCCACCTCTTTCTTTGGTAATGACTTCACCAAAACCTGTTCCCGGCGCATCTATAAAAACAATATCGCTTTCGTCAAGCAGGCTGTAGTCATTATTCACCGTCTTGTAGGGCGCCTGCGTGCGGGCGGTGTCATTGATGAAAACGCGCTGAGGTCCCCATGCACCCATGTGCAGCCATAATGTTGAGCTGCCCGGGCCTCCATTATATACAAAAGTGATGGGCCGTTGAGAGACATCTTTTTCATCATCCTTAAAATAAGCAACGTAGGAAATACTGATGGTGGGCGTGTCCAACTGATTTTTCAAAATTAGCGTTCCTGCGACGGCTTCATAATTAATTCGGTTGCCCTCTACTGTTACACTGCCATGCGTCACTGCTTTCTGAGGCTTTTTGAAATTAATAATGCTGTCCTGCCGGATATCTACTTTTACGGTAGTACTTTCTTTTTTCGACTGGGCGTGGGAAGTTAGGCTAAGCGCGAAAAAGACCGCGCCAAGCATCAGGAATTTTTTTGATATCATGTTAATATTTTTGGAAGTTATAGAAAGCCGAAGAATGGTTAGAGTAGAAATTTCCCAACCATAGACTTTATTATTACAGATCAAATGTAATTTGATTTCTTACAGTATCTAAATAAAAATTGACAAGCGGTTTGCTATGGAAAATGAAATAACCTTCTAAACAAGCGATAATGTAGATTTTCTATTTTCTCAACAAGATTGAAATAGATTTTTTAGACAAAGACGAAGCTAAGGTTTGCAAAATAAAAATTGATGTTTGCATTTTTTTACTAAAGCAGTCTGATTTTTTTAACTGACGGTTCGGGGTTTTATCTCTGCACAGCATAATAAAATCAGGCCCGCATCAGGCTAAGATTTGATGGCCTGGTAAGCCAAAATATAGATTTCCAATTTTTGAAAAATCATGGTTCATGTGCGTTTTCGCACAAAACTATACGGCAATAAAAACATTTGTAACAGTAAAGATTTATTTACTCAGGTGCATGCTTCTTTCCCTGTAGAGCTGCCTGAAATAGGGATCACGCAAATCTTTGATGAAACGAATGGCTTCACCGGTACTTTTCATTTCGGGCCCGAGCTGTTTGTTCACACCCGGGAATTTATTGAACGAGAAAACAGGTTCTTTTATGGCGAAGCCTTTTAGCTTTTTTTCGAAGGTAAAATCTTTCAACTTTGCCGCACCGAGCATCACTTTAGTTGCGATGTTCAGGTAAGGAATTTGGTAAGCTTTTGCAATAAAAGGCGTTGTTCTTGACGCGCGCGGGTTGGCTTCAATTACAAAAACTTCATTATTTTTTATGGCAAATTGTATGTTGATTAATCCTTTAATATTTAAGGCTCTTGCGATTTTTTCAGCGTATTCTTCCATTGTTTGCACAATCAAAGGGGATAAATTAAATTGAGGTAATACCGCGTTGCTATCTCCGCTATGAATGCCTGCCGGCTCGATATGTTCCATCAATCCCATAACATGAAAATCATCGCCATCAAAAATTCCGTCGATTTCTGCTTCCTGGCAACGATCCAGGAATTGATCGATTAAAATTTTATTTCCGGGCAAATGTTTTAATAGACTTAAAACACCATTTTCCAATTCCTCGTCATTCAACACGATTCTCATTCTCTGGCCACCGAGCACATAACTCGGCCGTACTAAAACCGGGTAGCCTACTTGCCTCGCAATTTCTATCGCTTCGTCAGAATCATGGGCTGTGCCGTATCTGGGATAAGGAATTCCGAGTTCTTTCAGCATATCGCTAAAACGGCCGCGGTCTTCGGCAATATCCATGTTATCGTAAGATGTGCCAATGATCTTTATGCCTTTTTCATGAAGTCGTTTGGCAAGTTTCAGTGCCGTTTGTCCGCCCAATTGAACGATTACTCCATCCGGCTTTTCGAGCTCAATGATCTCCCATATATGCTCCCAGAAAACAGGTTCAAAATATAATTTATCAGCGATATCGAAATCGGTAGAAACGGTTTCAGGATTACAGTTGATCATGATGGCTTCCATACCGCATTCCTTAATGGCAAGTAACCCATGTACGCAACAATAATCAAATTCGATTCCCTGGCCAATACGGTTGGGGCCGCTGCCTAATACAATAATTTTCTTCTTTGAAGAAGGGATGGATTCGTTGTAGATAATGTCAGAGTTCATTGGCTTGCTTCAAAACGTTGGTGTATAAAATTTTTTGTAATTCTAAAAGTGGTATTTGCGATTAGTTTAATAATAAATCTGTGGATTTAACCATGCTTATTTCCATTAAATTTCTTATTCAAAGGTGCTATAAAAGTACGGTGTCTTCGCTTCGAACTCCGCGCTGCACGTGTCTACCATTTTGTAAACTCTTGTAATGCCGAACGATTTTCTTTTTTCATAAATATCTTCATCCGTGCTGCCATCTTTCATGATCTTGGCTATTTGCTCATCACTGAAGCCAAGATGTTTTGCTTCTTTTAATAATTCAACAGGGAAATTCTCCAGCGTGTGGCCGGCAATGGCTTTTTCACAATTGCAGATCTTTTGAATCTGGTAAATAAACCAACGGTCAATTCCAGTGGATTCACAAATTCTTTTCACGCTCACTCCAATCATCAAGGCATCCTTGATCCTGAAAATTCTATCCCATTTAGGGATTTTAATGTACTCAACAATCTCCTCTGCGTGCATCAGGCTTTTGCCATAATATCCCAGCCCCACTGCGTCATTTTCCAGACTTTGACACGCTTTCTGAACTGCTTCAGCAAAACTCCTTCCGATAGCCATTACTTCGCCTACGGATTTCATCTGAAAGCCAAGCGTGTCGTCCGCACCTTTGAATTTATCGAAATTCCATCTTGGAATTTTTACAATTACGTAATCCAGCGCCGGTTCGAAATACGCGGAAGTGGTTTGAGTGATCTGATTTTTTAATTCATCTAAAGTAAAGCCAATGGCCAGTTTAGCCGCAATTTTTGCAATCGGGTAGCCGGTTGCCTTGCTGGCGAGTGCAGAGGATCTGCTCACCCGTGGATTTATTTCTATCGCAATAATATCTTCTGTATGTGGGTTCAGCGCAAACTGCACGTTACATCCGCCAGCGAAGTTTCCAAGATTACGCATCATTGAAATAGCGGTATTTCTCATGTTTTGATACGCCGTGTCACTCAACGTCATTGCCGGCGCCACGGTGATGGAATCGCCTGTGTGGACGCCCATCGGATCAAAATTCTCAACAGTGCAAATAATTACTACATTGTCATTGTCATCACGCAGTAGTTCCAGCTCAAATTCTTTCCAGCCCATCATCGCTTTTTCTACTAAAACTTCGTGCATCGGTGACGCCGTCAGCCCGCGATTGAGCGCTTCGTCAAGATCAGCCTTTTTAAAAACCACGCTGCCTCCTGATCCTCCCAATGTAAATGAAGGACGGATTACAAGAGGAAATCCTATTTCCTGGGCAATTTCTTTGCCTTCTAAAAATGAGTTAGCAATTTTTGCCGGTGCTACCGGAATATTCATTTCTACCATCCAGGCGCGGAACTTTTCGCGGTCCTCTGCTTTATCTATCGCTTTGATATCTACCCCAATTAAACGGATATTATTCTTTTCCCAAATACCCATTTCGTCGGCTTCTTTACAAAGGTTGAGCGCTGTCTGGCCGCCCATCGTAGGTAAAACCGCGTCTATACGGTATTCTCCGGATTCATTTTCTTCAATGATCGTTTCGATACTTTCGACGGTCAGGGGAAGGAGGTAAACCTTATCAGCCATCATTGGGTCGGTCATGATGGTGGCGGGATTGCTGTTAATTAAAATAACATTAATTCCTTCTTCCCGCAAACTGCGGGCAGCCTGTGTTCCGGAATAATCAAATTCACAGGCCTGGCCAATAACAATGGGGCCTGAACCTATAATTAAAACTGTTTTAATGGAAGAGTCTTTCGGCATGAAATTATAATCTGTGGCCGCCAAAAATAAATGAAAGTGTTTAAATTGACAGGAAAAAATAGTTAGAGCCGTGCAAAATTATGTTTCATCGCGTTTGTTTTGCCTGAGGTTTTACAGGAAATGACCGGAACCAAAGGCGATGTTTTTATTTTAATTGCGCTAAAAAAAGTTGACAATTTACAAAAAAGCAATTTCTATGTTTTGACTTATAAGAACAGTATGGGGATAGAAAAATCTATGTCGCTTTTGATTTTGTCGTTTTAAATCAGGAAGTTTTTTTTATTAATATTACTTTCAAGGGGACATAAAAAAACAGGCCTTTCCCCAAAAGCCTGCCTTTTATATTTCCACATTGTAGAAATTATTTTACAAAAGATAATGTTTGTCGGAACCGTAGAGACTCTTAAACATGTTTTTTAAAATGTATAATTTATCGATCCATTCACCTTCTTCTTTGGATTTAAAATCGTCCATATAATGTTCGACTTTTTCCACAGTTTCTTCTGCATTATCGAGTAGAAAACTGGTTTGAGTTTTAAGGTGGTCGCAGAATTTGTTACGTTCTTCAACGGGCATTTTGAAAAATTTAACAAGCGCCACGCCTGCGGCGGCGCCCAATATCAATGCAGCAACTTTATTTGATTTCGCCATAGTGTTTAAAATTTTTAGTGCTTAGCTTTGTTCAGATATGATCAAGATTTTTTTCAAGAAGAGTACATTACATAAACCGTTCCTCTTTTTTATCTCGCTGACTTTTTCTTCTTTATCCTTCGCCCAGTTTTTTCCTTTAAAAAATTATCCCAAAGATTATTTTATATATCCGGTTGAGGCACGGATCGGGCTCGCTGCCAACTTTGGCGAGCTACGTTCTAACCATTACCACATGGGCCTCGATTGCCGGACAGACCAGGCGGAGAATAAAATCGTAAAAGCCGCGGCTGATGGTTATATAGCCCGTGTGAGCGTTGCTCCCTTTGGGTTTGGAAGGGCTATTTACATCAACCATCCCAATGGATTGACTACGCTTTATGGTCATCTGAATAATTTTTATCCCGCATTAGAAAAGTATGTTAAAGAACAACAATACAAACTGGAATCGTGGCAGGTGTCGCTTATTATTCCAGCTGGTTTGTTTCCCGTAAAGAAAGGACAGTTAATTGCCTACAGCGGAAATACAGGTGGATCGCAGGGACCACATTGCCATTTTGAAATTCGCGATACGAAAACGGAAAAAGTGTTGAATCCGCTCTTATTTAATTTGCCGATTCCGGATAATGTACCGCCGACTATTTTGCGTTTGTCCATGTATGACCGGTGCAAAAGCACCTATAGCCAGGTGCCTAAAATATTTGCCCTGAAAACAGAGAATGGGAAATACACAACTGTTCAGAATCTGATAACCGTGAATACCGACAAAATAAGTTTTGGTATCGCGGCTAATGATAAGCAATCGGGATCGAACAATCCAAACGGCATTTATGAAGCGATTATTTATCTTGATGGATTACCGCTTTCTGCATTCCAGCTGGATAGTATCAGCTATGATGAAACGCGGTATCTCAATGCACATATTGATTACAAAACCCGCGCTGCCGGCGGTTCTTATTATGAGCACCTGTCGCGCTTGCCCGGTTATCCGCAGGGTGTTTATAAAGACATTAATGGCGATGGTGTAATAGAGCTAACGGACGATAATATTCACCAGGTTAAAATAGAAGTAAAAGACGCCGATGGAAATACTTCCGTTCTGGATTTCAAAATAAAAAAAGGCCTAATTATAGAAAATGGCTTACGAGGCGATACGGCAACTTATTTTGACCGGCAGGAATTTCATCCTGGCTTTGTCAACATTTTTGAAAGTGATGATTTGCAACTTTATTTGTCCCCACAGGCTTTATATGATTCTGTTGCATTCACGAATTCTTCCAAAACTTCTTCAGATCCTCGTTCTTATTCAAAGGTGTATTCGGTGCTATCAGGATTGGTGCCGGTGCAGGATAATTTTACGATCAGGATCAAAACCGACAAACCGGTTGACGGAAAATTATCAGACAAAATGTTGGTGAAAAGATCGTGGAATGGAAAATCAGAAGTCATGAAAGCAAACAGGGACGGCGATTGGTACACTGCGAAATTCAAAACATTTGGAAATTTTGAATTGGTTGCCGATGACGAGCCTCCCGTGATCGTTAGCAGCTTTCATGAAAACGCGAACCTGGCAAAAACCAGAAGCATTATCATCACGCCTAAAGATAATAATGATGAAATAAAGGATTTCCGCGCGGAACTGGATGGCAAGTGGCTAAGATTTACCAACGATAAAGGACGCTCGTTTATTTATATTTTTGATGAAATGTGTTCACCCGGAAACCATGAATTAAAAATATCTGTGGCCGATGAAGCAGGAAATGTCACCGACAAGATTTATCATTTCACCCGATAAAAATATAAAATGACTCAACTGGCAGAAGGCGAAAAAGCGCCGGATTTTAAAACGAAAGACCAAAACGGAAAAGTGGTTTCGCTAAAAGATTTCCGTGGAAAAAAAGTAGTGCTTTATTTTTATCCTGAAGACGATACACCGACTTGTACCGTGGAAGCGTGTAATCTCAGGGACAATTATGAGGATCTAAAAAAAGCGGGGTTTGTGATCCTCGGCGTAAGTCCGGATGACAAGAGCAAACATAAAAAGTTTGAAGAAAAATACGAATTGCCTTTTACTTTATTGGAAGATCCGGAAAAGAAGATCATCGATGCCTACGGGGTTTGGGGCGAGAAAAATATGTATGGCAGAAAATATATGGGCCTTTTCAGAACCACTTTTTTGATAGATGAACAAGGCGTGATCTTCAAAATTTTTAAGAAGCCAAAATCAAAAATTCATAGCGAGGAAATTTTGAAAGCGGCGGGATCGATTACGAATTAAGAATTACAAAGTAAGAATTGAAAATGTCGTTCTCTGAATTTTAAATTGTTTTATGGAATTTCTCATAAAAGAAAATTCTTGGATTGCCATGCTGGCGGCAAGGAAATTGAAATCAGAAAGCGTTGCTATCGTAATTGGGAAAACCATTCATTTGCATAAGGTTTCGAGGCAGGATTTTTTAAAAGATGAAAGATGGGTAAAGCATGAAATGTGTCATATTGAACAGTTTAAGCAATATGGATTTTTCAGTTTTATTCTAAAATATCTTTTGGAGAGTATGAAGCACGGTTACATTGATAACAAATATGAAATTGAAGCCCGAAATGCTGAAAACTCCTGATGTTTTAGGTTTTGAAAAAAGATGAAAATCTACTTTTTGACTTGTTTGAGAAGCTTTTTATCAGATGAGGGGTTTACACCAATCCTTTGAATTCAACTTCATCAAAATTGAATTTTCTTTCCAATGCATCTTTTGTGATCAATTGACCGGATGCAGAAACACCAGTAATCTTTGTCTGGAAAACAATGTTTTGCCTTTTCAACTTAACCTCGCGGCC
This sequence comes from uncultured Chitinophagaceae bacterium, assembly GCA_963706775.1. Classification (GTDB taxonomy): domain Bacteria; phylum Bacteroidota; class Bacteroidia; order Chitinophagales; family Chitinophagaceae; genus Ginsengibacter. The sequence continues at coordinate 696,355 of CAVPNF010000005.1, read as the reverse complement.
ACGGCCGAATAATTTTTGATTATATTCTTCCAGCATTTTGTCAAAATTTCCGGATTTGAGGGATTCTATTTTGTCAAGCACCAAAACGCGAAGCTTTTCGGCAAGATCCAGCACATTATATTTTTTGCCGGTGGTTTGTTTTAAGGAAGTGCCTGTTGAGCCGGACTCTCCAAAGGAAGCCTGATTGACATTAATTCCTATTCCGATTACCGACCACTGCCATAAACTCCCTTTTATCACATTCTCGATGAGGATGCCACCTGCCTTCCTGTCACCGATAAAAATATCATTGGGCCATTTTATAGCGGTTGGTATATGGACTTCATTAGCAACCAAAAAATGAGCGGCCAGCGCTACGGCAACACTAAGTTCAAATTGTCGCGATATCGGCAGCCACTGCATTTGAACGGGAATCGATAAGATTATATTTTCTCCTTTATCGCTTCGCCACTCTTTTCCGCGACGGCCTTTTCCCTTCGTTTGATCCATTGCAAACACCGCATTTCCGGCGATTGCAATGCCTTTCTGAACCAGTGCCATGGCATAGTTGTTGGTACTGTCAATCGTTTCAAGAACTAATATTTTTTTTGGATCGAACGACATCAGGAATTGATTAATAAAGAAATAGTTATTTTTGGTAAAATACTTGCAAATTTTGACCGAAAATCTGCAATCTAAGAGAATAAAATTTATTTTCGCAGATTAGCAAAAAACGCGGACACAGCGAAAAAAACAACATTTGAACAATTTAACCTTATTAGAAAAAAGAAAGAAATCAACTGTAACAAGGGTAACCAGAAGCAGTAAATTATTTAAAACAATTATTCACGCCATACAGGAGAAAAAAGGGGAGAAAATTTTAAGTCTCGACCTTAAAAAAATCAATGAGGCCGTTGCTGATTTTTTTATTATTTGCCAGGCGTCTAATCCTATTCAGCTTAAATCCATTGCTGATTTCATAGAAGATGAAGCAAAAGAAAAATGTAACGAAGCTCCCTATAAGCACGAAGGAAGGCAGGGAGAGCAATGGATATTGATAGATTACGTTAACATAGTGGTGCATGTGATGCTGGAAGAGCCGAGGAAATTTTACCGGCTTGAAGAAATGTGGAGCGATGCTTCTATCGTTGAGCATTGACTTTGAAAAGGAAAATATTTAATGACCTATTTTTTTAATTACAACAACAACCTCATTCTGCAAAACAAAGAACGGGGCAAAAATTTTGCGAGGGCAAGAAGCTATGGCAACTGACGAACAGAAAAAAAAATCATTTCAACGCAAATTGAATCCTAATTCAATGCCCCCCGGCCCTGATGAAGATCCAAAAAAACAACGCCCTAAACTAAGCATATACTGGGTTTACGGAATTATTTTCGCCGTTATCATTGGATATAATCTTTACAGAACGTCTACAGGCGGCAGCGGCGTGGAAATCAATAATACCGATTTCTATACCATGCTTCGCCAGGGAGATGTGGATCAAATAAAAACCGTCGGTAATAAAAAATTGGTAAGGGTTACCATTAATTCTCAGAAGCTGGATAGCGATGCCGGATATTTCAAAACCGTTTTCGGGCCAAATTATGATGCAGTTAAAAAAATCACTGAAGGACCGCAGGCGTATTTTGGAATCATTAAAGATGAAGTATTCGCCACCCAACTTTCTCAATTTTATAAAGATAATCCTGAGGTAAAACAAGTTCCGGATAAACCCGGCGATGAAGGCGAATTATTTGGACAAATCGTTAGCACGCTATTACCAATTCTTCTAATCGCATTGGTCTTTATAATGATGATGCGAAAAGTCGGTGGCGGTGGCGGCGCAGGTGGCCCGGGCGGAATTTTCAATATTGGAAAATCCAAAGCCACACTTTTTGAGAAAGGAACGAGAGTCAATATCAATTTTAGTGACGTCGCAGGTCTTGATGAAGCTAAAGTGGAAGTAATGGAGATCGTGGATTTTCTAAAAAATCCTAAAAAATATACCAACCTTGGAGGAAAAATTCCAAAAGGAGCTTTATTGGTAGGCCCTCCGGGAACCGGTAAAACGTTACTGGCAAAAGCGGTAGCAGGCGAAGCACAGGTGCCTTTCTTCAGTCTGAGCGGAAGTGATTTTGTGGAAATGTTTGTGGGCGTTGGCGCAAGCCGCGTTCGGGATCTTTTCAAACAAGCAAGGGAAAAAGCACCATGTATTATTTTTATTGATGAGATAGATGCGATTGGCCGTGCGCGTGGAAAAAATATGATGATGAGCAATGACGAGAGAGAGAATACGCTCAATCAGTTGCTCGTGGAAATGGATGGATTTGGTACCGATATCGGAATTATTATTCTTGCCGCTACCAACAGGCCGGATGTTCTTGACAGTGCGCTTTTGCGCCCGGGAAGGTTCGATAGGCAAATTACGATCGATCGGCCGGATCTTGTAGGACGTGAAGCCATTTTTAAAGTACATCTTTTGCCGATTAAAGTTTCTCAAACACTGGACGTGCACAAACTGGCGGAACAAACACCCGGATTTGCGGGCGCTGACATTGCCAACGTTTGTAACGAAGCAGCGCTGATTGCAGCACGCAAAGGAAAAGAAGCTGTTGATATGAGCGATTTCCAGGACGCGATTGACAGGGTAATTGGCGGATTGGAGAAAAAGAATAAAATCATTTTACCTGAAGAAAAAGAAATCATCGCATATCACGAAGCCGGCCACGCTATTTGCGGTTGGTTTCTCGAGCATGCTTATCCATTGTTAAAAGTTACTATAGTGCCAAGAGGTACTGCTGCTTTAGGTTATGCGCAGTATACTCCAAAAGAGCAATATTTGTATAACACGGATCAATTGCTTGACCAGATCTGTATGACGCTTGGCGGAAGAGCTGCAGAAACGATTTTCTTTAATAAAATTTCTACCGGAGCCAGCAACGATTTACAGCAAATCACCAAGATGGCTTATTCAATGGTAACCGTTTATGGTATGAATGATAAAGTTGGAAACGTAAGCTATTACGATCCTTCGCAGGAAAATACATTCCAAAAACCTTTCAGTGAAGAAACCGGGAAGATGATAGATGAGGAAGTTCGCAAGTTAATTGAGAATGCGTTCATTAGAACAAAAGAACTTTTGACTGAGAAGAAGAATGAAGTTGAGATTCTTGCTAAAGAATTATTGAAAAGGGAAGTATTGTTTCAAAGTGATGTAGAAGCGTTGATTGGCAAAAGACCATATGAAGAAAAAAAGGCATTGGATTTTATTGATAACCCAAAAGAAGGCGTAATAGAATCACCAATACACGTTGATGTGGCAAAACAAGATTAATAATGAAAGTTTCTTCTTCTAAAGAAAAAATTTTAAAAAAAATAAGAGAGGCACTGAGTAATCCAGTGCCTTTGCCATTTCCTAAAAGCGAGGGCGTGGCATCTGTGTTTAAACGCAAGGAAGAAGATCTGGAAATGATTTTTGCCGAAGAATTCACAAAGTTGTCGGGGAAATTTGCTTTTTGCATGAACGACGCAGATTTGAAATTTCAATTGAAAAGCCTGGTAGCTCAAAAAAAATGGGATCATATTTATTGCGTCGAAAAAAAATTCTTCGGATTATTTGAAGGCGATGGTTTTCCAAAAATCAATCAGACAGCGCTGGCGGATTGTGATGTATCAGTTACTTCCTGCAATTACCTGATTGCAAGAACGGGCGCCATTGTGATGAGCAGCGCCCAGGAAAGCGGACGCACCGCGAGTGTTTATGCACCCGTTCATATTTGTGTAGCCTACGTAGATCAGTTGGTGTTTGACACTCGTGATGCGCTTAAATCGATCAAAGAAATCTACGGTAACAAACTTCCTTCTTTCATCACATTTGCTGCCGGTCCGAGCCGAACGGCGGATATAGAAAAGACTTTGGTAGTGGGCGTTCATGGACCGAAAGAAGTGTATGTATTTTTAGTCGATAAACCTTCCTCATAAATTTGTGGAAAGCTAAAATGTAGAAAATCTACTTTTTCGCTTTCGAGAGATTCCTTTTTGCTCTTTGTATTTCTTTTTGCAAGAATTGCATCTTCATCCGATCTGCTGGTTTACATTATCTTTATCAAAATAAAAATCTGAAATCACTGGATGAATGTATTGCAATCCAAAGGGAACATTGCAAACGAACTCTTTTAATTTGTTTTTATAAAATCAATGCAACTAAACTCCGGTAAAAAAATATATTTTCTTTCTGATTTTCACCTGGGCGCTCCGAACCATGAGGCAAGCCTGGTGAGAGAAAAGCGCATCGTCAAATTTTTGGATGAAATAAAAAATGACGCCGCCGTCATCTTCATACTAGGTGATTTGTTTGACTTTTGGTATGAATATAAAAAGGTAGTTCCTAAAGGGTTTGTACGGATCCTGGGGAAGTTGGCTGAGCTCACCGATAGCGGAATTATCATTCATTTTTTTGTCGGTAATCATGATATGTGGATGAATGGATATTTTGAAAAAGAATTGAACATCAAAGTGTTTTTGATCCGGAGGAGTTTGAATTTAATGGAAAGAAATTTTTGATTGGGCATGGAGATGGATTGGGTCCTGGAGATCATAAGTATAAATTCATGAAGAAAGTTTTTAGAAACCGGTTTTCCCAATGGCTTTTTGGAATGCTGCACCCGGCCTCAGGCATTGGACTGGCAGATTATTTTAGCCGTAAAAGCAGGGCAGCTACAGGTAATGAAGATGAAAGATTTTTGGGGGAAGAGAAAGAATGGCTGATTGTTTACAGCAGGGAATTATTACAAAAAAAGCATTTTGACTTTTTCGTTTTCGGTCACAGGCATTTGCCGATCGAATTTAAATTGAATGATAAAAGTGTGTACATTAATCTTGGTGATTGGATCAAATACAATAGCTATGCTGAATTTGATGGCGAAAATATTCAATTGAAATATTATAAATCATGAGATTAATAGCTAAACAATTCGCCGGCGTGCTTTTCATCCTTATGTGTTTTGCAATGCCTGTAAAAGCGCAGGATGATTCTCTCTTTAATTTTTTGAAAAAAATTGAATACCCCATATCTTCTTTTGAAGTAGATAATCTCGGCGAGCTTTATGTGATCAATATTGACAATCAACTCAAAAAATTCAACGAAAAAGGAGATTCAGTCGGGGTCTTTAATGAAGTAAAAAAATATGGTAAACTCAGCTATGTTGAAGCGCAAAACCCCTGGAAAGCGATTCTTTTTTATCAAAATTTCTCGACCATTGTTTTGCTGGACAAATACCTGAATGTGTTGGGAAATATCAATCTTCGGAGCAAAAATATTTTCCAGGTGAAAGCCGTCACTACATCGTATGATAATAACATCTGGCTGTATGATGAGCAGGAAAATAAATTAAAAAAGATAGATGATAATGGAATAGTTCTTTCACAAACAGTTGATTTTCGCCAGCTATTTGAATCTGTTCCTACTCCGCAGAAAATAATCGACCGCGATGGTTTTGTGTATTTATACGACCCCCAAAAGGGCGTTTACATATTTGATTATTATGGCAGTTTCAAAAGTAAACTAACCTTTTTGCACTGGAAAAATATTGATGTAATTGATAAATCCATCTATGGGTCAGACAGTGAATATTTATATAAATACACATCACCATTGCCCGATATTAAACAATATAAATTACCACCTGCACTGCAAAACAGCCAGGTAATAAAATTCAATAATCATAAAATCTACGTTCTTAAAGATCAGCATTTACAGATATATTCTCTCCAATAAATAATGGGTGGCTATTCTTGTTAATTTCAGTTCTTTTAAATTGCAACCATGAATTTTTTAGACCAGGTTTATTTTGATAACACTTTGCGAGCTTATATCGCCGTTGGGCTCGCAATTTTGCTGGCGTTGTTTCTGAAAAGGGTTATCTCCAAATATGCAACGGCTTTGTTATTTAAATTGGGGAAAACTCAATGGAGTGGAATGGAAAAAAGGGCTTTTGATAACCTGATCATCAGGCCTCTTGAAAAAATTTTTCTGGCAATCATTGTCATTTTCACACTTGACAGGCTTACGTTTCCGGGTGTTTTAATTTTCTCGATTCATAAAGTGACCAGCCGGGATATTGTTGACGCGCTGGCGTCGGCTATTCTTATTATTTGTGTGGTTTCGTTGATTCTCCGCTTCATGGATTTTTTAGTGCAGGTGATAAAGTACAAATCCCGTGGTGACAAATCTTTGAGTGAATACCAGCTCCTTTTCTTTTTTAAAGATTTTATCAGGGTCGTTATTATTATTTTTGGGATCATCTTTATTTTAAAATTCTCGCTCCATCTTGATATCGGGAATCTTCTAACGGGACTTAGTATTGTTGGTGCGGCACTCGCATTGTCCGCGCGCGAAAGCCTGGAAAACCTGATCGCTTCCTTCGTGATATTTTTTGATAAGCCTTTCCGCACCGGAGATGTGGTTCATGTGAAGGATGTAAAAGGAACTGTGGAGCGGATTGGGCTTAGAAGCACCCGAATCCGCACGGTGGAAAAATCTCTGGTAACGGTTCCGAATAAACAAATGGTGGACAGCATTTTGGATAACTGGAGCTCGAGAGACTTGATAAGAAATGAAATCAGCAGCCGTTTGTCGCCCGATACTTCTTCAGATAAACTGGAACATGTGGTTAGTGGCGTTAAGGAAATATTTTCAAAACAAGCCAGCGTGCAATCTTATACTGTTTTTTTGCAGGAAATTTCGAGAGAAAGTGCGACAGTTCTTTCTGTTTATTTTACAGCGCTCACCTTGCCGGCAGATGAAGCCAATTCTTTAAAACAGGAAATCTATATTAACATCAGAAAGTTAATGGAACAATTGGATATACAACCTTCTAACTCGAGTGTTGTCAACCTGGTGAACCGTGATGAATCCCATTGATTAATATATCAGCCAATTTTTAATCAACTGACGGTTTCGCGGGATTAAAGAGAGCCGGACATAAAAAAAACCACATCAAGAGAGAAATTTTTATAGAAGAAATCAAAGGTTATTTTTTAATTCCAATAAAAAGGATTTTATTTTTTCCAGCGATTCTATCATTTCGTGGTTTTCGCCGGCGGCCTTATTATTTTTTAAAAACTCTTTAGCGCCTTCAATTGTGTACTTTCTTTCGCGCAGCAAATGGTAGATCATTTTGAGATTCTTTACATCTTCTGGTCTGAAAAATCGATCGCCTTTTCGATTTTTTCTCGGTTTTAAAATAGAAAATTCATTGTCCCAATAACGAATGAGCGAAGTATTTTCATTGAACATCTGTGCCACATCACCGATAGAATAATATTGTTTTTGAAATAAAATTTCATCTCCGGGAATGGCCGGGCCTTCGGGATTCACCGGAGTATCCTTGAGGCTTTTGCGGCCTCTTTTTGATTTTTGGATTGGCAGATCCACAACTGATTTTTTCTCCTCATTTTTGGGAAGCTCTTCGTCGAAATCAAAATTTATTTGGGATAATGCCATAATGTTAATCGAGACTTTTCGCGCTTCCTGTAGAAGCAATTTTCAGTATCCGGTCAAATTGTTCCGGCGTCAGATCATTATAAAAAAAGTACACAGGATCGACTTCCCTGCCATTTATATGCACTTCATAATGACAATGTGGGCCCGTACTTTTGCCCGTGCTTCCCACCCAACCAATCACTTCTCCCCGCTTGATCACTTCGCCTGCCCTAACCTTCACTTTTGACATATGGCCAAATAACGTTTCGTAGCCATAGCCATTATTGATAATAACATGATTTCCATATCCGCTTTCGTCAAATCCGGCCATCTTTACCCTGCCATCGCCGGTCGCATAAATCGGTGTTCCCTGCGGCGCAGTAAAATCCAGGCCTTTATGCATCTTCGGCGTTCCGTATACAGGATCAATTCTCATTCCAAAACCTGACGCGATCCTGTTAAGATCTCTGTTGCTCACGGGTTGGATCGCGGGAATAGAAGCTAATTTTTGCCCCTGGTTTTTGATCAGTTTTTCAATTTCATTATAACTTGTAAACTGGTAATTAATTCTTGCGCTTATGTTATTCAGGGTTTTTGCCAGCTCATTTCCCAATTCCTCATCATTAATCGCTGCAACTTTTTTAAATTCATTTTTTTTCTCCGTAAGCCTGGCGCGGGCGCTGTCGGGTAAAGGATTTGCTTCAAAAATGGATCGATAGACCTGGTTGTCCCTTTTCTCCAGGGAAGTCATTTCCTGTTGTAATTCCTGCGTCTGGGCCGCAAGCGCTTCATAATTCTGCCGCATCTTCTCATATCGCGCCTCAGCAATTTTTAATTGCGGCGATGGGATAAAGCGAAATACAAGGGTCACAATAATAAACGCCGTGAAAAATGCCGCTGCGATGAAACCGAAAAAACGCAAAAGCTTAACACGCAATGGAGTTACTAATTTTTCGTAGCGTAATGTGTGCGTGTTATAATAGTACTTTATTTTTCTCATGCCATTGTGATATGCCGCAGGTTCAAGCACCAACCCGAAATGGTTGTGTTTGTAAATGCGGCTAAACCAAATACCTTTGCCGTCATTAATTTATTTTATAGCAGTCAAAGATAACCTCTTAATACTCTAAATCAATCCTAAAATTCAACTCCGTGTATGATGCAAAGTGCAGAAATTAGACAGCATTTTCTTGATTTTTTTAAAGCCAAAGGCCATACCATCGTTCCTTCTGCACCGATAGTGATCAAAAACGATCCTACACTACTTTTTACCAATGCAGGCATGAACCAGTTTAAAGAATTTTTCCTGGGAAATAGTCCTGCGCCGCATTCGCGCGTTGCAGACACACAAAAATGCCTTCGCGTAAGCGGCAAACACAATGACCTTGAAGAAGTGGGCGTAGATACTTATCATCATACCATGTTTGAAATGCTGGGCAACTGGAGTTTTGGAAATTCGACGAGCGATCCTAAGCCCTATTTTAAAGAAGAAGCGATTGAGTGGAGTTGGGAATTGCTGACAAAAGTTTATAAAATTCCCGAAGAAAATTTATACGTTTCCATTTTTGAGGGCGATGCAAAAGAAGGCCTGCCGATGGATGAAGAATCCTATAATTTCTGGAAAAAATGGGTTTCGGAAGACCGGATCATTTTAGGAAATAAGAAAGATAATTTTTGGGAAATGGGCGATACTGGTCCATGTGGTCCCTGCACGGAAATTCATGTGGATTGCAGAAATGAAGATCAGAAAAAATTAGTTTCCGGAAAGAGCTTGGTAAATAATGATGATCCGCAAGTAATAGAAATTTGGAATAATGTATTCATTCAATTCAATAGGAAAAAAGACGGCTCATTAGAATTGCTGCCTGCAAAACATGTGGATACCGGAATGGGTTTTGAAAGATTAGTCCGCGTTTTGCAAAACAAGCAAAGCAATTATGATACAGATGTTTTTACGGGAACTATTGCCGAAATAGAAAAAATATCCGGGAAGAAATATGATTATTCCGATACCAAAGAAGCCGTTTCATTTCGCGTAATCGCGGATCATATCCGGGCAATCGCGTTTCCCATTACAGATGGCCAATTGCCTTCAAACACAGGCGCAGGCTATGTTATACGCCGCATACTTCGCAGGGCAGTGCGTTATTATTTTTCTTATCTCGATGTAAAACAGCCATTGTTGTATAAATTAGTTCCGGTTATCGCGGAGCAATTTAAAAACGTATTTCCGGAGCTGGATAAGCAAAAAGATTTCGTTGCCAAAGTAATTCATGAAGAAGAAAATAATTTTTTAAGAACGTTGTCTTTTGGTTTTGAAAGATTTAATTCGCATATTAAAACCAGAGAAGAAAATTCAACCTCAAAAAAAGGATTTGATACTTCAAAAACAGAAAATATTCCGTTTGTTTTAAATGATACTGGCGAGATAGTTACTGATTCGACAAAACTTGCAGACTGGAAAGAAAAAGTCATTGATGGAAAATTTGCATTTGAATTATACGATACATATGGTTTCCCCATCGATCTGACTCAATTAATGGCAAAAGAAATTGGATGGAATGTTGATGAAATCGGTTTTGAAAAAGAAATGCAACAGCAAAAAGATCGCAGCCGCGCGGCCGTCAGTTGTTGATACAGAAGATTGGATCGAGATAAGCCAAAATGTAGGAAAAGGCTTTATTGGCTATGAAAATTTGCAATCAAAAAGCAACGTATTAAAATACCGAAAGACAAAAACAAAAGGAAAAGAAATTTTTCAATTGGTTTTAGATACTACGCCCTTTTATGCTGAAAGTGGCGGCCAGGTTGGCGATACAGGAATTTTAGTTTTTGGGGAAGAAGAAATTCCGGTAGTTAATACCAAAAAAGAAAACGACCTCATTATTCATTTCACAGAACAGCTTCCTGCAAATATTGAATCGGAAGTGATTGCAAAAGTGGATGTGCAAAAAAGAAAAAGCACCGCGGTACATCACAGCGCTACACATTTAATGCATGCTGCATTACGCAAAGTTTTGGGAACTCATGTGCAGCAAAAAGGCAGTTTGGTAAATGATGAAAATCTACGTTTTGACTTTTCTCATTTCAGCAAAATGACCAGCGAGGAAACCCAAAATGTAGAAAACCTGGTTAATGAAAAAATCCGGGAAAATCTACCGGTTGTAATAAAGGAAATGCCAAAGGAAGAAGCGCTTAAAACCGGCGCCATGGCGCTTTTCGGAGAAAAATATGGCGATAAGGTAAGAGTGGTAATTATAGATCCTGCCTATTCCATTGAGCTTTGTGGTGGCACACATGTAGGCAATACCGGCGAGTTAGGCATTTTTAAAATCATTAATGAAACAGCCGTGGGCGCAGGTTTGAGAAGAATAGAAGCAGTGAGCGGCAAAGCGGCGCAGGATTTTATCAACCAGCAATTGGGTGTTATTCAATCAATCCGCGAGAGCCTTAAAAATCCTAAAGACATTCAAAAGGCGATAGAAAATATTTTAGAAGAAAAAGAAAAAGCCAACAAGCAAATTGAGCATTTAACCACTCAATTATTAATGGTTGAAAAAGAAAAATTGATTGAAAAAGTTGAAGTAATTAACAATGTAAATTTTATTGGAGAAATCGTCAGCGTGCCCAATGCGGATTCTTTAAAAAAACTGTGTTTGTTATTGAGCGAAAATCAGCAAAATTATTTGATAGTGCTTGCTGCAAATATTGAAGGCAAGCCATATGTTGCCGTGGCAATGGATGAAAAATTAATTGCTGCAAAAAACATCGATGCAGTAAAAATCATCAAAGAAAAAGTAGCGCCATTGATCAAGGGCGGCGGCGGCGGACAGAAAACCCTGGCTTCTGCCGGCGGGCAGGATGTTTCTAAACTTAACGAGGTAATTGAGCAAGTAAAATCCTTACTTTGATCGATTGAATACGAAGTAATAATTTTCCGGAGCAATAAGGATGATTGTTTTCCTGAATCTAAAGGCAAAATTATTGAATGCTATTTTTTCGGACACTCTGCAAACGTTGACACAGAAAAATAATTTCGTAACTTCCATTCAGAAAATTTAGCAATATGGTTATTGAGAGAACAAGCAAAGAAGTTATTATCAGGCTTTCATCGTCCGTTAACACAGACGGACTTCAACGTTTGGTTGATTACCTGACATACAAAGAAGCGACTGCAAAATCAAAAGCCAAACAAGCCGACGTTGATGCTTTGGCAGCAGAAGTTAAACAAGGTTGGTGGACAAAAAACAGAAGCCGCTTTGTTAAATGAAAATTGTAGTAGACACAAATATTATTTTTAGTGCGCTACTAAATTCAAACAGTACTATTGGGGACATTTTATTTAACTCCGACAAGCATTTCGAATTTTATAGCTGCAGTTATATGCGTTCCGAAATTCAGAAACATTGGGAAAGGCTCAAAACAATTTCGAAACTATCGGACGAACAATTGCAAGTATCTTACATCCAAGTCCTCTCAAAACTAAAATTTGTCAACGAAGAAATTATTCCTGTAGAAACATGGTTGATTTCGGAAGAAATCACAAGAGGAATTGATATTGACGATACGGACTTTGTAGCATTGACTAAATTTTTAAAAGCTACTTTATGGACGGGCGACAAAGTTCTCTATAATGGACTTAAGAAACTCAATTTTAAAAAATTGTTCAACACAACAGAATTACTTGCACTGCGGATCAAGAAAAACCAAAAATAAAACGATCGGTAACGATATAGCCTAACCCTTGTTCCCTTTTTGTTAACGTTCAATTATTTATTTGCGAAATATTTCGTATTTCAAAAAAAGCATCCTAAATTTGAACTACTAATATTTTCGTACATTATTAAACCAAACTAAAATGAAAAGGATATTTTTATCGGGGATTATTACAGGCTGTGCTGTGTTAACCGCTCACATTGGGTTTTCGCAAACAAAAAACCAGGTGCAGAAAAATGAAGAAATCATCATTAGAAAAAATAATGACAGTGATTCCAAAATGGTAGTGGTGATTGACAGCAATGTGATCACAATCAATGGTCAGCCATTAGCCGACTACAAAGGTGATGTTCGCGTATTAAAAAGAGATCGCCTGATGAACCGTGACTTTGACATTATTTCGGATGAACCGCGGATGAAATTCAAAACGATCAACATCAATGCCAACAAGGCTTTTCTTGGAGTGCTCACAGAAAAATCTGACAAAGGCGCTTTGATAAAAAGCGTAACAAAAGAAAGCGCTGCAGAAAAAGCCGGTTTAAAAGAAAACGATATTATTACAAAAGTTGGCGATAAATTAATTGCAACGCCCGAAGATTTGGCTGCTGCCGTAAAAGCCCATAAGCCGGGCGATGAGCTAAAAATTAATTATTTGAGAGGCGGAAAGAAAAAAGAAGCGAAGGCTAAGTTGGGCAAAAACAATGCGATGGCCTTTAATTTCAATAGCGATGAAAATTTCTTAAGCGGTAAAAACTTCAATTTCAAAACACCCGATCTTTCCCGTTTGGATGAATTACGCACGTTTAATTTTTTCGATAGAAATCAACCGAAGCTTGGATTAAAAATTCAGGATACCGAAGATGGAAACGGGGTAAAAATATTAAATGTGGAAGAAGGATCCGCAGCCGAAAAAGCAGGTCTTAAAAAAGACGACCTCATCACAGAATTGAATGGCCAAAAGGTAAATAGTGTAAGCGAGGTCAGGGAACAATTAAGTTCAGCAGAAAATAAAACGAAGTATTCCATCAAAGCAAAAAGAAACAACAGCGAGATGAATTTTGATGTGCAGGTTCCAAAGCAATTAAAAAGCGCTGATTTATAAAGGCAAAATCGTCTTAAAAAAAAGCGCTTGCTGAATAAGGCAAGCGCTTTTTTTTTGCAAAATTTCCAGCAAGGATCATTTATTTTTCGATGCTCTCGCAAGTGATTTTATAGATTTTTATCTTTTTAATTTTGATATCATTGTTTTATGATCTGCCACCCATTTCCTTTTCTTTCGAGCACAATTGATTCGCTGAGGTCACTTTCGTTATTCGTGCTCGTCAGTGAGGTTGCTGCAATTACAATCCTGTTTTGTGTTGGTAAAATATTCTGAAGATCGAATTTGTAATAATTATTTCCCGCAATGATGATCTCTTTTATTTTCTTCGGATCATTTTTATCCATCATTTTAGTGTCATCAAACTGGTAGATCACATAGCGGTTGACAAGGTCATTGGGCTCGTCCTGCCTGAAATAAAGATCAACGGAATTAGTAACCAGCGAAGGCTTGCTGCTATCATAAAGCAAAACCGGCTGTTCAGGTTTTATAGAATCGATCCATGCCATCGGCGGAGCAATGGCCGGGTATTTATAATAATTATTTCTCAGGCTATCGCTCCATCCGTTTGGATTGCGGCTAAACGATGCGCTGCTGAAATAAACACTGCCTTGTATTTGAGAAAATTCACGCAGGCGTTTGATCTGGTTAGGCAGCTCATTCTTATTGTGCCATGCATATGATTTTGGTTCCAGCGCTCTGTAGATTCCCTGCCCGATATACATTTGCCTGCCATAAGCGTGTTTCGCCCACCAGTCGCTTAATATTTCATATCCAACTAATCTATGTCCAAACTCCCAATACAATTGCGGCACTACATAATCGATCCATTTATTTTTTAGCCATAATAAAATATCTGCATACAGATCATCATAATTAGTCTGCCCGGCTCTTGTGTTGCTTCCTTCCGGGTCTTTATCAATATTGCGCCAAACACCAAAGGGACTGATACCAAATTTACATAAAGGATTTTCCTGCTTGATGATCCTGCTCAGCATTACGATGATGGAATCTACATTACTTCTTCTCCACGCTTCTTTATCCAGCCCGTTGCCGTATTGCTTAAATGTTTTCCAGTCGCCAAATTCTTTTCCAGCGATGCGATAAGGATAAAAATAATCATCAAAATGAATAGCATCTACATCATAGCGGCTTACTACATCTCTCACCACATTTTCAACAAATTTTTGGGCATCTTTATTTCCCGGGTCAAAGTATCTCTTGCCGCCATAATCGATAAACCATTCCGGATGTAGCCTGGTAATATGTGTTGGTGAAATAGAAGATCTTCCGATATTAAATACCGCGCGATAGGGATTCATCCACGCATGAAATTCCATTCCGCGTTTGTGCGTCTCCGTTATCATGAACTCAAGAGGATCATAATAAGGAGCTGGCGGTTTGCCCTGTGTGCCCGTCAGGTATTCGCTCCAGGGCTCATATTCAGAAGGATAAAAAGCATCACTTACCGGCCGGATTTGCACCACAACAGCATTCATTCCGTTTCGTTTATGCATATCGAGAATACTCATAAACTCTGCTTTCTGGGCTTCCGTGCTTAAAGTTTTCGAAGATGGGAAATCAATGTTTTCAACAGTTGCGATCCAAACGCCACGAAATTCATACTTAGGCTGGGCAACGAGTTTTGAGGAATAAATTAAAAATAAGAGCGCAAAAACAGCAGAGATTTTCTTCATGAGGTAAAAAAAAATTGTAAGGCGGCAATTTACACCAAACATCGCTATTGAAAGATCAAAAGAGAAAGATTAGGATTCTTATTAACATCTGAAAACTATAGAGATGGCATGTTGAAATATACTTAGCACTATTTTAAACGGGCGTGTTGCTCATAAATGAAAATGATATTCATCTGAACAAATTATTATCAGATCGCAACGCGAATACAAAAAATGAAGATGGAAATTAAAATAATCTTTCAGAAAAAAAATTACTTCCAAACAGAAACGCCTTCGCTGCAATTTGCGCAGATGTCAATATTTTTCCGGCTAGTCATCAGCTCTTTGCGGAATTGTTTATAGTTATCATTTTGCCAGATATCTTTGAATGATTGATTTTTCAAATCGCCGAGGCGATGAGATGCATCTTTATCAAAGCAGCAGGGCACAACCATTCCATCCCAGGTTATTACATTCGCCTGCCACAACTTCCAGCAATGATTGGCTAATTTGTTTTTTGCCTCATGCTTGCCAGCCTTACTTTTTTTATAGCGGCTGAACTTTTCATTTTCCGGGATCAGGTTATTTGGGTCGTTCTCGTAATCATAAACCTGGGCCGTTTTAAAACGAACTTCATCAACGCCGATCTCTGCGCCTAATTTTTTAATTTCTTCTATCTGATGCTCATTTGGTTTTACAACCAGGAACTGAAAAAATATAAAAGGTGTTTTACTGTTCAATTCTTTTTTCCACTTTACCACGTTTTTTGCGCCTGCAATTACTTTGTCGAGCCGGCCACCGCGCCTGTATTGCTGATACACATCCTGTGTGGTTCCATCAATGGAAATAATCAACCGGTCAAGGCCGCTTTCGATTGTTTTTTTAGCGACTTCATCTGTGAGGTAATGCGCATTGGTGGATGTAGCCGTGTAGATTCCTTTGGAAGAAGCATATTTTACCATTTCCAAAAAGTTCTTGTTCAGATAAGGCTCGCCCTGGAAATAGAAAATAAGATAAAGAATGTCCTTATAAATATCGTCAATGGTTTGTTTAAAAAAATCCTGCTTTAGCATTCCCGTAGGTCGGGTGAATTCTCTCAATCCACTTGGGCATTCCGGACATCGTAAATTACATGACGTGGTTGGCTCAAATGAAATTGACATTGGCAGGCCCCATTGCACCGGTTTTTTCAGGATCCGGCTTACATAGAAGCTGGATAAAACTTTAGTGGCATTCCAAAATCTTCGAAAAGTAAGTTTTCTTAAAAAATTAATGCTGTCATTATAATTAATCTCAGGCATAAGGATTCAAAGGTAATACCTAAAACCTCATTGGTCGTTATAATGAATTGCGGGAAGCGGAATTATCCTGTGTGGTCGAATCGGTGACAGCTAATTTAATTAAATGCGGCTCTTCAAAATTTAATTTTCGCTCGAGGAATTTTTCATAATTAGCAGCGATTACATTTAGCGAAACAAATTTCATTACGAAACTCCGGGTTTCTGCTGGCAAAAATGCTTTAATATCCCAGAAATCTGCATCTTTTTTGCCACTTTTCTTGATAGATTGCCTCACCCGTCCCTGACCGCAATTATAAGCTGCAACAGTTAAAAGCATGTCACCATCAAAAAAATCCAATTGATCGCGGAAAAATTTTGCTGCCGCTATGGTAGATTTGGAAAAGTTTTTACGTTCATCATTAGAGCCGCCAACCTTCAACCCGTATTCGCCCGCCAGTTCAGACATGAACTGCCAATATCCAACGGCACCGGCTTTGGAAACCGCGTTTGAAGTGAAATTAGATTCCAGTGCAGGAAGCATTTTAAATTCGTAAGGAATATCGTATTTATCAAATATGTCATCCGCAGTAGAAAAATATTTTTTGCCCCTGTTAAACATGTGAATGATGTAGGATCTTTCTCTTTTGCTGTAACTTTTAACATAGGCCTTGCTTTCTTTGCGGTGTTCGGCCAGGCTTGATGGGTAAGCGACAAAACCCGGATTTTTTACCAGGACACTTTCCATGCTTTTCGAAGTCGAAACAGAGGCGAGTGGCACCGTATCCAGGTAAGCCAAACTTTGATTGCCGATAAGATTTTTTGCTGAAGTGCTAAAGCCAATTATAAAAAAAATTATAATCAACGATAATAAGCTTTTTGATTGAATAGTTTTCATTTAGAAATTTTTTTCAGTCTCGAATAATTATTACACGTTATTAAAACGCTGGTTAAATAATTGGATCTTTAGTTGTATCTATAAAAGAAAATTGAATTGTCTGTAAAATGGGCGATATGAATTTGCAAATTTAGTGCCCAAAAGTTTAAGATGCAAGCCTCGGGGGCTTTCATTTCGTTAATTAAAACTTATAACGGATTTTATAACTTATAATCAACTTGTAATCAATGTAAAATTTACATAAATTTTATTTAATATATTTTTTGTCCCGATCGAATATTAATTCTTCTAATAGACCGTAAGTATTTAAAAAGGGTGGAAATTTTCGGTCTGTATCAATAATTTTTAAAAAGCTATGATCCGTTAATAAAAAGATGACAGTTTTTATCAACTAAAATTGCATTTAGTTTGCGGGCATTTTTGGTCGTAAACTATCATAATGGAGTTAAGTTTGCAAAAAGATCCGGGAAATAAATTAAAACTTTTCCGGTATTAATCAGATCAAACTGTTGTGGCAAGAAAAAGAAAACGCTCTTCATCCAAATCATTTTTTAAGATATTCTTTTGGCTTTGCGTGGCAATTGTCACAACTTATTATTCTGTAAATTTCTTTACGGTTCAGCCTCACGTTTTTTATCCGGGCTTTAATATAGATATTCCGACCGGGTACTCAATTCACGGCATCGATGTAAGCCGGTATCAAAGAATCATTAACTGGAAGGAAGTTAAGGATATGGAAATCAAGGGAATAAAGATCGGATTTGCATTTATAAAAGCCACTGAAGGATTTAATAACGTAGATGAGCAATTCAGGCGCAACTGGCTAAACGCAGAAGAAGTGGGTATTCCAAAAGGCGCCTATCATTTTTTCATTCCCGGAAAAGATGCCAAACGCCAGGCAAGCAATTTTATAGAAATTGTCAATTTAAAAAAAGGCGACCTTCCCCCGGTTTTGGACATAGAAATAGGCCGCCGGCTTTCGGTCGATAAAATGCGAACCGAAGTGAAAGCCTGGCTGGATGTTGTTGAAAAAAATTATGGCGTAAAACCCATCATTTACACCAATGTTGATTTTTATCAGAAATATTTTCAGGACGGTTTTGAAGAATATCCTCTTTGGATCGCGCATTATCTCCAGCCCGATAAACCACGGATAGAAAATAAATGGATGTTTTGGCAACACAGCGAAAGCGGCAAAGTAAATGGGATAAAATCGCCGGTTGATTTTAATGTCTTTTACGGCGACAGCTCGGATTTTGAAAACCTTTTGATTCAATGATCCTTAGGTAATTCAACTGGTATGATCCACAATGATCAACCATTTTCCATTGATCTTTTGAAACAATAGAGTGAAAAAGCCTTCAAGATTGCCGATCGTCCGGTCAAGGTGAAATTTTCCCGTGAGAAAATAATATTCCGGCGAAAGCGGCTTTACGCTAAGGATCGTAAAAGTTAATTGGCCCATTGCCGTGGTATCCGGATAACTCTTTTTGTAGTTTTTCAAGGTTTTCTCCCAGCCATAAGTGATCCCGGATTTGCCAATAAACATTAGCGAATCATTATTCCAATAAGTTTGCATGAACTTATCAATGTCGCCGGCATTCCAGGAATTTTGCTGCCAGGCAAGAACTTTCCTGATCTCTGCTTCATTTTTTGATTGAGAAAATGAAACGCCGGAAAAAAACAAGATTGAAATAAAAAGAATTGAAATATGCCTGTTCATATACTTAAATTATTACCGACAATTTAATGAAACAAATTGAATCTATGATAAGTTGGGTCGCATCAGGTTATAAGTATAAAACCAAATTTCGTGTTTCGAAAGAGTTGAGCACTCATTTTACAATACCTTTGCAGCATGAAAAAGAAATTGGGTATTTACAGCATTTTTTTTATTCTGTTAATAGGAGGATTCTGGTTTTTACTTTCCTTCACCAAAGGTTTTTTTGATGTGAAATTGCCCGTGATGAGTTATGTGCAGGATTTTCGTTTCACGGATCAAAACCGGCAAGAGGTGACGGAGCACACTCTTGATGGCAAAGTATATGTGGCAGAATATTTTTTCACGACCTGCAAAGGAATATGCCCTAAGATGAATGCCAACATGGCCACCGTTTACGATAAATTTAAAAATGATAAAAATTTTGCAATCATTTCCCATACATCAATGCCTGAGACGGATTCTGTTCCGCTTATGAAAGCTTATGAGGAAAAG
The DNA here is from genome assembly GCA_963706775.1 of uncultured Chitinophagaceae bacterium. GTDB lineage: Bacteria > Bacteroidota > Bacteroidia > Chitinophagales > Chitinophagaceae > Ginsengibacter. Next base: position 677,011 of record CAVPNF010000005.1, on the reverse strand, counting down.
ATGATTGGAAAAAATCCGGAAAATCCTGCGCGATGGTATTTTGTAACCGGAACGAAAGATTCTTTATACAAAATGGCAAGGCAGAGTTATTTGCTCGACAATGATAAAAATAACAGCGTTAACATTGAAGACCATTTCATTCACACCCAGTTTTTTGCTTTGGTTGATAAAGAAAAAAGAGTACGTGGCATTTATGATGGGCTGAAGCTTGATGAAATAGCACGTCTTGATAAAGACATCGCCGGCCTGCTGAAAGAAAAAAATCCCTGATCATTTTTTTATAACGCCAACGATCCAATCACCGATAATTTTTAAGGCTTCGGGAGAAAAAGTTTCTTCAAGTTCTCCATATTCCCGGATCGTGCATTTTGTGCAATGCTGGAATAAATGATTTAACCCGGGTAGCTCCATTGTTTTATAATTGGCGGATTTACTTTTTTTAAGTGCCGCTTCTATAGCTGATAAATTAATTTTCGGATCAACCTGGATATCTTTTTCACCATTTAATGCGAGTACAGGAATCGAAAGTTTTTCAAGATCCTTCGCGGGATCATGTACCAGGAAAAATTTCCACCAGTTAGAATGAAAGACGCTATACGATTGTTGAAGCGTCGCAATCACATTTTCATCTGTTCCTTTGATTAAATCATTGATAGTTTCGGGCGATTGCTTTTTTTTCCAATCAAAATAAATTTTTGATACGTTATTTTTAAACACATCCACATTATCTGCGGCGGTAGCCTCTTCGATCAGCGCGTGATGAAGCTGCAAAAAATGCTGGATATCGTCATCGTTTATCCCGGCGCTTTTTAGCGGTAAAACATTTTGAAAGTCATTGATCGTGGATCCGGGCACTCCTGTTCCGGCCAGGAGTACAATGAAAGAAACATCTTTATCCTGTGCCGCTACAAGCGGAGCGATCATGCCACCTTCGCTGTGGCCGATCAATCCAATATGTTTTGTGTCAACGTCACTCCGTGATCTCAAATAGTTAATTCCCGCTTCCACGTCTTTTGCAAAATCTGCCGAAGAAGAAGTGTCGAAATCACCGGTAGTTTTCCCCATACCCCTGTCATCAACCCGCAATACGGCGATGCCTCTTTTGGTTAAATAATCAGCAATGACTGCGAAAGGTTTATGATCAAAGATCGTTTCGTCGCGGTCCTGTTTTCCACTGCCGGTAATTAGTACTACTGCTGGAAATCGCTGATTTTTTTTTGTTGTTTCAGGCGATGTGAACGTCGCTCCAAAGGTGATCGATTTGTCCGCATTTGTATATTGGACATCCAGCGCCTGATAGCTGAATGGCGCTTTAGGTGTTTGCGGTCTCTCAGGACTTGTATAAACCTGTGTTCCTTTTTTACGTGCGAAATCTAATGGGATTGTGCCTCCGCCCTGGTGCCAAATTCCGGTGATGGAGTCTTCACCAATAAATTTGCCTGCATAAGTCCCTGAAATCATTTTGATGTCAAGATTGATACTGTCGCCTGCAATTTTGATTTCACTAAAAGGCAGGCCGTTCGCGTTTTGTTTTGGGCTGTCCCATTTGCCATCAATCTTACCGGTACTGTCTTTGTAAAAATGAAAAACGATGGGGATTTGATTTCCATTTACGTCGATATTTCCGTTCCAGTTTCCAACAATATTTTGGGAGAATAACGGAGAGATAGAAATAGTGAGAATAGAAATAAGCAAGATTCGTTTCATAACCTTTTTGACAAAAGTAGCGAACAACGTGACACGCAATAGAATTGTTTATTGAGAAAACAGTACACTTCTTATAAGCTAAAAAGTAGTTTTTTGTATTTTGATTATTTTGAAATGCTGATAATAAATGAAACGTATTTCAATTTTACTTAAATGAAATTTCAGATTTCAAATAAATCCTGGAAACCCAAAAAGTAGTTTTTTGAATTTTATTTATGGTAGAATTAAAGTCTATATTCCTGTAAATTTCCTAATTTCCAAATACCTTTTTCAATACATCCGTCACTCTTCCAGCAGGATTTTTTCGGATGTTTACTTCTTCCTGTGCAACGTAGTAAAATAAACCATGCAGAGCCTGTGTTGTTACGTAACTATTGATATCGGTGTCAACAGGTTTTGAGCTGAAGCGGTTGTATGTCGTGAAAACGTCTTTCCAATATTTCGTCGCATCTACTTTTTTTAAAGATTCTTCAATCACAGGCCTGAATGATGCGGTAAGCTCCGGCGTGGTAGATTTCCGCAAATAGCCTGTGGCAGCGGTGTCGGTGCCGCGAAGGATGTTCAATGCATCCGTTACGGTCATGCTTTTAATGGCTGATAAAAATATTGGAGCCGCTGATTTGGAAGCATCTTCGGCCGCACGATTCATGCTAAGAATCGCATTATCCACCATCTTTCCCATACCGAGCATTCTCATCTTTTTTTCTACATCCTGCACTTCTTTCGGCAATAAAATTTTCACTGCTGCATCTTTAAAAAAACCGTCAGGCGCGGAAAGTCTGCTACCACTTTTTTCTGCGCCAAGTGAAAGTGCTTCTTTTAAACCGGATACAATTTCATCAGAAGATAAATTTCCTCCTGCTGAAGAATTTTTAGAGAAAACATTGGTTGCTTTTTTAAACAAGCCACCTAATTTATTGGAAGAATCGCTTTGTGCAAACAGCGAAAAAGATAACATCAGGAATAAAACGGATCCAAGAACTTTTTTCATAGAATTTTTTTTATCGTACGTATCAAATGTAAATCGTATTAACTAACCGTGGAATTGTTGGATTGTTAAAGTATCTAATAGTTTAACAACGAAGAAACTGCTATGAAAATTTTTAACGGAAAAAAATTATTGGGAATATTTTCGAAGAATAAGAACAGAACTACATCTGAAATTTGTATCCGACACCTTTTACAGTAGTGATGCAATCATCACCAAGCTTTTGCCTGATCTTACGGATATGTACATCGATAGTGCGGTCGCCAACGATGACTTCACTGCCCCAAACTTTGTTTAGAATTTCATTTCTTAAAAAAACCTTTGACGGTTTTGAGGCAAGAAGTGCCAGCAATTCAAATTCTTTTCGGGCCAGAATAATTTCCTCATCTTTAGAAGTGACGATATATTTTTCACGGTCAATAGAAAGATCTCCAATCTGCAAAACGCTTCCCGTTTCCTTTATTTTCCTGCGAAAATGAGCATTGACACGGCTTAGCAATACTTTCGGACTAATAGGTTTGGTCAAATAATCATCGCCGCCTGTTTCCAGCCCTTTGATTTGTGTACTGTCGTCATTCAGTGCGGTAAGAAATAAGATAATGGTATTTTCAAATGCCGGATCTATTCTTAATATTTTACATACTTCAAGGCCTGATTTTCCGGGCATCATCATATCAAGGATGATCATATCCGGCTTTTGCGACTTAGCCTGATCAATTGCCTCATTTCCATTTTTTGCGGTGAGTACCTTATACCCTTCGGCTGCGAGATTGTAGTTGATAATTTCTAAAATATCCGGCTCATCATCGGCAATTAGAATTGTTTGTGTTTTTATTTCTGGAACCATTGGAATGCAAACCTATACTAAATAATGAATTGATATAGGTGTTTACAATTTTTTAATATTGGAAGGTTTTTAATTGAAACCAGGCCTCGGATTGAGACCTAATCATTTTGCTTGCTTCTATTATCTGTATATTGTAGCTGGGTTTTATCGGGTTTTTCTTCCTAAAAAAAGGTTAATAACAGGCTGTCAGGCAGCTTTTTATGTTTGAAAAATCTCTTATAGACTTACACAGCGCTACATTTGCAACTATTGGAAGTATTTTTGCTTCTTTTCTTATATTAATATTATGAGGTTTCTATACTACGCTTTCTTCCTGCTTCTCTCTCTTCCGCGACTTGCTTTTGGTTTTAGTGGAGATACCACAACGATCCCTGTGGGCAGGCAGGTGTTTCACGATAAAATAAAAGCAGAACAAAAACGTGCTGACAAAATTGACGGTCATCTTGATGGTCTCATAAGGGTGGGCAACAATAGCGAAATTAATTTGCAGGTTACCGACGCTATTATCAGGAAAGTAAATGTGTTAAGAAACGATATTGAAAGCAATACGCTTATCCCGACTAATAATGATAAAGTACGTTATCTGCGCTATTTAGAATATTTGGTAAGGGACTTTATTAATCATTGGAAAGCTCATCAGATCAATCCTTCGCTTGCCCCCACGTTAATTGATAATTTCCAGGAGGTTCTTAACGCGAACATCCGCATGGAGAATATGTCGCCATTGATACAGGAAGTGCCTTACGAAGTAGGCATAATCACCGCAGGTATTTTTGTAGATAATCCGGGTTATAAAGAAAGCCAGATTATCTTGTTCAGAAAATTTTGCGTGTTGAATCCTGATAAAATCCTGGCGAATATTAGTCCGTACGTAGACGAACCATTTGCTGATTCGTTAGTAATTGATGCCTTTCACAACAGTCCAAGCCAGTTATATTCTTATGCGCAGTCTGCCAGCAGTAAGCAGGGAAGATTGATCCGCAAAATAGACGATCCCAGGATTAAAGCGGTGGTTCAATTAAGTACCCAGCATCGTGCGTTATTTTATTTCCCATTCTTAGATGATATTATCAGCGGCAAACAAACGATTGGCAACATCGCTAAGGTAGCGGGCAGTATTGATAAAAATTATGACAGCGTTGGCTACTTCCGTTTGTTAGTAAAGACTGAAATTGATTATTATGGCCGCGTGGTAAAAGGAGATACTCCAGTTGCTATGTTCGGTGCCAATGGTTTAGTCGATATGTTACAGCAAAAAGCAATTCAACACTTTGTTACACCGATCAACGAGCTGCATGAAAGTCCCAACGCTGTGAGGTTTCGTGCGATTGAACCCTTGAATGCCCAGGAACTTTATTACATGATGATCTTTGGAGAGAATGATATTTATACCTCCAGTTATAAATATAGCTTCGACCGCATGATTCAAAAAATGGGTCCCGTTCCTCATGGTGATTCCCTTCTGTTATCGGTGAAGCTGGATCGGTTTAAAAAATTTATTAAAATGGCGGCCGGTTATAACAAGCTTGATGAATTTTTAAAAACAATGCCTGATAATTCGGGCAAATTAATGCAGGCTTTTGTCGCAAAGTTAGAAACGACGACTACCCTTGAAGATGCCGTAGATGTGGCAGATTCCTATGGAAGTATTACCAATCCGGATCTTCAGCAGTCCATGCTGAAAAACGTAGAATGGAATGAGCAGCGTTGCATAAAAGAAAATAGTGAGCGGGGACGGAAAATTTACGGTTTATTGAAAACGATCTTTCTTTCCGCAGATCCTAAAAATGGAATCGACCTTTCGAAAGAGATTGGAATTCCGCCCATCTATACGATGGACTACAACTATCTTACTGACGATAGTGGACGAATTATTGAGCAGGTCTTTTTTTACGGTGACAAAGACGGGAAAGAATCCTACGCTAGTTACCTTACCTCTTTTCCCCGTAGCGACTGGAGTATTACTCAAAAGAAAGAATGGATAGAAATAAAGTCTATCAAAGGAAAGCCTGTTTTAATTTTTGCTAATCTGCCATTGGATAATGAAACCGATAAGGATGCGAATGCACAGAAAGATTTGATTGCCTACATGGACGCTAATAATTTCAAGCCGTCTGTGGTTATTCATCGTGGACATAGCTACCATCTTCCTTATACGATTAAGCAACTTCCGGAAAATGCTAAAATCATTATGCTTGGCTCTTGCGGCGGTTATCAGAATTTGAAAAATATCCTAAACTATTCGCCTGAGGCACATATTATCTCTACAAAACAAACCGGTGCAAAAAATGTAAACAAGCCTATTATCGATGCGCTCGATGATAGCTTCAGGGCCGGTAAAAATATCGACTGGCGACAAATGTGGGCTGGCTTGACCACTTCGTTTAATAAAGCGCCTAAAGACGTACGGGAAACTTTTGAAGATTACATTCCACCGCAAAAAAACCTTGGCGCATTATTCATCAAAGCCTATCATAAGGAAACCGGAACTGATGAGTAGTGTTTTTTGTTTAGCGAACCTACTTTCGCTTCATTGCTCGTCAAGCGCTGCCTTATACACTTGCAGAGCGCGCTTTCTCGCAAATTCATGATTAACGATTTCCGGCAGATAACCAGGCCTGAAATCTTTTATCCATTGTTTGATATATATGAGTTTAGGATCAAATTTTTTGATCTGTTCTGACGGATTAAATATCCTGAAATAAGGCGCGGCATCACAGCCGGTACCTGCTGCCCATTGCCAATTTCCATTGTTTGATGATAATTCGTAGTCCATTAATTTTTCTGCAAAATAAGCTTCGCCCCATCGCCAGTCTATTAATAAATGTTTGCAAAGAAATCCGGCAACGACCATGCGTACACGATTATGCATCCAGCCCGTTTCATTGAGTTGCCTCATTCCGGCATCTACCATTGGGTAGCCGGTTTCTCCTTTACACCAAAGATCAAACTCATGTTCATTATTTCTCCACCGGATCGCGTCGTATTTTGGTTTAAAATTATGATCAACCACTTTCGGAAAGTGAAAAAGGATCATCATGAAAAATTCTCTCCAAATCAATTCGTTGAGCCATTGGTCATTTAGTTCCTGAGCAACTGCCACCAGTCTCCGCACACTCACTGTGCCAAAACGAAGCGAAACACTTACCCGGCTTGTTCCCTGGAGAGATGGAATGTTACGCGTATCAACATAGTGAGTTATCAGTTCTTTGGAAGTATTCATGTCAGCAACGTCAAACCCGACATTCTCAAACCCGATTTGTTTTAAAGAAGTAAAAACAAATGGTTTTGTTTTTAAGAGATTGTCCAGTTTTTTTTCACTGGGAAAAAAATGGATCGGTTCCTCATTAAGTTTTTGCTTCCAGGCGCGGGAGAAAGGTGTAAAAACGGTATAAGGAGTTCCGTCAGCTTTCATCACTTCCGATTGTTCAAATATGACCTGGTCTTTATAGGTATGAAATAAAATATCTCTTTCTGCTAAGAACTTTTGGATAGACTCGTCTCGCTGAATTGCATAAGGCTCATAATCACGGTTGGTAAAAACTTCCCTGACTTTAAATTGAGCGCAAATTTTTTCAAATGCCTTAACCGGCTCATCATGCAAAACTAAAAGACTTGACTGTTGGGCATTTAATATGTCATTTATATTCCTGAGAGATTGATGTATAAACGCGACACGCCGGTCTTTTTTATCCTGTAACTGATCTAAAATTTTTGTATCAAAAATAAAGATCGGCAAGACAGGCCGTTTGCCACACAATGCCTGATATAGGCCGGCATTATCCTGCAGGCGTAAATCTCTTCTGAACCAAAAAATGTTTATTTCTAAAGCGTCGGTACTCATTTGAAAATTTATTCGTGCCAATACAATTTAAAATCCGATACTTTTCATCGTTGTATTCACTTGCTTTTTTTAGCAAGGAAAACTGTTTTTTAGCAGCAAACGGTAGAAATTTTATTGATCAATGCGACTTCATTGACATAGAGGAAAAAAGTGCCAAAAAGTGATGAATTCAATCAAAAAATATTTGAAACAAAAACATCCAACTAAATTATTCCGTTGGCTTTTTGTTCGTTTTTCTTTTACGAATGTAATGTTCCTCAAAAAAATCTGTGTGAAAATTATTGAGCCTTAATAGAAGATTAATAAGGGTTTGCTGTTCGTCCATCGATAAATCACCAGCGACATTGGGCTTTATATTGGCCAGAGTTTTATAAGTTTTATTCAAAAGATCTTTTCCTTTGGTGGTGATCTGTAAATGGATCGCTCTTTTATCATTCCTGTCCTTCGTTTGTCGAATTAATCCCTGCGTTGTAAATCGCCTTACGATGTCCACAACCGTCGTGAACTCCATCAACGATTCGTTACTAAGCTCCGATTTATTTATGTTTTTAACCCTATCAATCATTTGCAGTAAACGGAATTCTTCCAGGTTGTTTAATCCAATTTGCTGGAAAGGTATTTTCGCATAATTCTTTACGAATAAATTCATTCTTGCCAGCAGATGACCGATAACGCCCCTGTTAGCTAAATCCGGAATAGTTTCTTTTTCCTTCATTTTGTCTACCTGGGTTACAATAAAATTTTCCTGATCCGTTTGCGTTGCAGCCGAAACATTTTTATCCAAAATCCAACCTGCAAAACTCTTTATATCCCCTTCGGGTTGAGTATTTCGAAAATCTTTCCATTTGGAAATCAATAAAATTACGTCGTCATAGCACGTGGTCATAAGGTAAATTAGAAATTAGTTGCGTGAGAGTCATGATACTTTTCAAAAATACCAAGATAGCAAGATTTCTCAATAGAGGTTAATGAAAATAAACCGTATCATGTTGATACGGTTTATTTTCATTTGAACAGCCCGGCACAGTCCGGGTTATGTTTTTCAATAGGCATCAATAAATTGCCTGTTAAGGAAGCAATACCTGGTCGATCACATGGACAACGCCATTTGTGGCAACAATGTTAGTAGCAATAATATTTGAAGGCGATGAATTGCCATTTCCTTTCACTGTAGCGCCGGACGTGAGTCCGATCGTTACTTTTCCTCCGTTTAAAGTAGAAGCCTGCAGGCCATTCGATAAGTCAGAAGAGAATACTCTTGCACCGATCACATGATAAGTAAGGATGCTGGTCAAAGTAGCTGAAGGGGCTGCCTGTATTGAAGCAATAGTTGGGAAGCCCGCTGCTCTGAATGCATTATTCGTTGGAGCAAAAACGGTAAATGGCCCTTTGCCCGACAACACTGCAGCAACATTTGTACTTCCCTCGCTCGCTTTTAACACAGCAGCCACCAGGTAGGAAAAAGTAGTATCTGCCTGTGCGACCTGTACGATATTACCTGAAGGAGGCATGAGCACTTTTCCAAGAACATGGATGACACCATTACTTGCAGCAACATCTGCTTTTGTAACCTGGATCCCATTTACAAAAACTCCATTGGAATTCCTGGTAACGTACAAAGAATCACCATTGGCAGCCGCTACGGCAGCATTAGGCCCTGCGGGAACCTGGGCAGCCATGATTTTAGCAGCCACAGTGTGATAAAGCAAAATGTTTTTGACCTGATCCGGAGACAAAGAAGCCAATACCGCAGAAGTAACACCTGATGCTGTAAATGCCGCATTGTTTGGTGCAAAAACTGTGAAGGGCCCGGCGCTGCTAAGGGTGGCTGCCAGTCCCGCTTTGACTACACCTGCATTAAGCGTTGAGAAGTCTGCGTTTGATGATACAATACCGTTGATGGTATTATCCGAAGAGCCACCTGAATTGCTTTTTTTACAGGCGCTAAAGGAAAATGCCAACACCGCTAATCCGAACAGGAGCGGTTTGCTAAATGAAATAAAATGCTTTTTCATAAAAAATTTTAAAGGTTTAAAATAATGATCTGCTTTTTACAGATTGAAACCAAAAGTAACGAACACGTAACAAATATCCAAATAAATATTACGTCTTCGTTATAAATATTTATGCCAGCCTTTAAAATGTCATTTATTCTTATAGTACGTGTTGAAGGGAAACTAAACAATCCGTTTTCTAAATGGATTTGTTTTTCTGTTATTATATGCGTGGATGGATATGCTGATAAATATGATAGCGGCAACAATTAATGCACTGTACACGACAGGCTGCGCGCCGTTTTTATTTGAAACGGCTATAGAAATAAGTGCCCAAACGCCCACCAGAGCAAACTCGCGCATATTGCGGTTCCAGGTGATAATAAGATTTAAAATTCCTGCTGTAATAATCATGATGATTGTCCAGGAAACTGCCGATATACCGAATCCGTTCCATTTTATCTTGGTTAAATAAGCGGCTACATTCGCTATGAGCGCCACGCTAACCCAGCCGGAATAAATACAAAACGGCCACCAGACAAAAGCAATTTTTTTGAGCGGAAGATCATCCAATTCCATGCGGGTGTTTAATATAATTTTCACCAACGAGATCAATAAAATGATCATAATAATAACGGAGAGCCCGGTATATTCATAAAGCCAGGTGATAACCCAACAAGAATTAGCAATACAAGAGACCACAAACCACCAACCGATTTCCACGACCGGCCATTCGTCGCCTGTTTTTTTGAATAATGTCTTTCCCGAATAAATAACGAAAGCCAATAAACCAAGATAGATCAATCCCCAGATGGAAAATGCATAACCGGCAGGTGTGAAATAATTATGATAACTGTCAGATACGTCAGCCATAGTTTTCCCGTTAAAAACACCGGTATTAGAAAGGTAATTAATGACTACAGTAAATACCAAAGCAATTCCGTTAGCTATTGGTAACGCTTTTTTCATAGTGATTTTTTTTGGAGTTGACAGCAATTTTTTCATTTAATAAGCTTGTATTCATTGAATTGCTTTTTGACAATTTCAAATAAATAAACAAATTCAAAATGAACATTTCAAATCCATAGAAAACGTCTTCCACAGGAATTGTAAACAAGCGAAAATGTAGATTTTCTGCATTATTATAGCTCACCACAGGTTCTTCTAATCCCGTGCCGGTAAGGATTCCGTTAACGATCAAAAAGGGCACTAACAGGATAGCATAAACGCTTATTGCCTTCCCGAACCAATTAATATGAAAAGCAAATTTTAAGATCAGGCAAACAAAAGCGGTGCTGATAAAAGTGACCGAAGTATAAAGCCTGTCAAGAAAAATTAATCCGGTGATTAGCAAAAGGACCGAAAGAACGATGCAAAAAACATCTTCGGTTTTTGGCTGCCATGCCAGGTTGTAAAATTTGTCAAGGCAATAATAAGTAAATACACAGGAAAAAGGAATGCAGATAAAAAACAAAACTTCTTCGACCGGCAAGTTTAAAATGTGAAAACCGATTATATATTTTGGATTGAAATTCCATACTCCCAACTTAGTGAAAATGGCATCCCATGCAATGAAAAGAATTCCAACAATTGCCGCCGCTGCAAAAAATTGGGGCCAGCTTTTGTAAAATTTTATTTTTGGATGAAAGGAAAAAATTACAGGGATGATCACCGTGAAAAAATCAATAAGAAGATAAAGAGATTTCATGCATTTTATTTTGTTTTCTCAAAACAGAGATCAGGTTGATTGAACCTTAAATAATAGATTCAGCTTTTGGCAGTTTCGCATTTTTAATTCTCATATTATCGCGAAAATATTTGAAAGGCACCCACAACATTCCAAAGCATTCTCCATCTTCCTTTGTCAGGTGTTTATGATGCATTTTATGAGCTCTGCGAATGGCTTTAAAATAAACGTTGTCTGAATTCCTGAAAATTTTAAACCGCTGGTGAATAAAAATATCATGAATCAGGAAATAGGCTAAACCATAGATTGTAATTCCAACGCCTATCCAAAACAGAAAATTATAATCATTTTGCATCCCAAAAAAAAGTGCTGCTATCCCCGGAATGGCAAAGATCAAAAAGAAGAAATCGTTGTGTTCAATAAAGCCTTCGGTTTCTTTTTTGTGATGATCTTTATGAAGCTTCCAAAGTAGCCCGTGCATGATGTATTTGTGTGCCAGCCATGCAACGCCTTCCATTCCAACGAAGGCGGCCATTACGATAAGTATATTAAGAATGACGGTTTCCATTTTGATTAAATATTTTATTTAAAATTTCTTTTCTAAAGGTAAAAATGTGTTCAATCTTCTTTTTTACAATCAGTGCATTTGTTAGGCGGCCGATTACGCCAAAAGGCAGTTGATATTTTACCTGGTCTTTCATGAAGACACCATTTTCTTTTTGAATAAAAGTATGGGTGTGTTCCCATATTTTATAAGGACCTTTTAACTGCCTGTCCATAAATCTCTCCGGTTTATTTACGGAAGCTATTTCTGTTTTCCAGTAGACAGGAATTCCAAACAACGGCCGAACCTTGTATTCAATAAGCATGCCCTCATAAATTTCCTTGCCGTCGAGATCCGTTAAAATTTTAAAGTCCAATTCCGGTGGCGTAATGACAGCCAGGTTTTTCGCAGACGAAAAAAAATCCCATGCTGCATTGATGTCTGTTTCTAAAAATTGTTCGGCCTTATAATGGAATATGCTCATGTTGTCTTTTCAAATTAAAAATTGAGTTCCATTGAAATGTGAAAATCTACTTTTAGGCTTATGAGATCTTCATCACCTTTGGCAGGCAAATTTGAAGCCATGCCGAAAACTTATCTGGATGCAGACTAAGCTCACTTTGTAATTGCCGCAGGCTTATGTATTTCCAATCTTGCACCTCCATTGGATCCGGTACTGGAAGCGCATCGCTCTTGCCGAAATAAACATGATCCAGCTCATGCTCGGTTAAGCCATTTTCAAAATGCTTTTGATAGATAAATTTGAATTTAAAATCCGTCTCACATTCCATTCCCATTTCCTCTTTTAATCTCCTTTTAATGGTATCGCCGATTTGCTCACCTTTGCATGGATGACTGCAGCAGGTATTGCTCCATAAACCTGCCGAATGATATTTATTTTCCGCCCGTTGCTGCAACAATAATTCTCCACGGGAATTAAATATAAATACAGAGAATGCACGGTGCAACAAGCCATTTTGATGGGCAAAAAGCTTTTCAGAAAATCCTGTTTCATTGTCATCTTTATCAACTAATATCAAGGATTGATTCATTCGATTCTTTTTAAATTTTTTTTCACTTTCCTATTTCAAGAATTTTTTTTCCTCTGCGTTTAGATACTTTGATTGGGACAACATTGGAAAAACCAACTCTTTTAATTTTTTGTCCGTCATCTCTGTAAGTTCTTTCAACATAAAATCCTTATCATTTTCAATACGATCATGATATCCCAAAAACGAAGGAACATTTGTTTGGGCGGCAAAACGTAAAAATCTCAATTCAAAACATGTCTTATCAGCCTCTATTGCCTTTTCAAGCATCTGTTTCCCTTTTTTAAAATAAGATAATTTTGAAAACGGGTTGAAAACGTATTTTGCCATCATCATAGTTCCGCTTGCTTTATAGCCAAGCAGCAACGGGTGTTGTTCATCAAATTTTGCAAGCATCTGCACCATTTCCCTGCAAGCACTTTCACTTGTAGCAGACTTTTTGTAAAGCATTCTCACGTCGTTGATGTCTATATTTTTTTCTGTCGCAAACGTACAGGTGCTAATAAAAGTCAATGAAATAAAAATCAATTTTTTCATACCATTCTCATTTTATTCTGCAAAAGACTGTAGGCCATGAGTCCAACTTTTTTACTGTTAGTAATTCGTATCCTCTTGCTAAGAATTTGCCGTGCCGGCAATTTTTTAATTTTATTAAATAACGATGTATAATAAACATATGCCAGGTAAACACCACCTTTCGAAGACACAGGAAGCATTTTGATTCCTTCAAGAGCGACTTCAAAATCCTGTTCTATCTCGTCCTCAATCGCCTTTTTTACCGGTCCGTCAAATTGCGCCATGTTCACGTTAGGAAAATAAGTTCGTCCCAATATATGGTAATCATCCTTCATGTCCCTTAAGAAGTTCACTTTTTGAAAAGCTGCTCCCAGCTTCATGGCATAGGGTTTCAATAAAGCATATTGATCCGGATCTCCGGCTGTGAACACGTAAAGGCACATCAGGCCAACAGATTCCGCTGAGCCTAAAATATATTGCTGGTATTTTTCGCAGGTATAATCGACCTTTTCCAGGTCCATTTCCATGCTGTTCAAAAACGTTTCGATGAGAGTTGGGTCAATTTTATATTGATGGACAACTTGTTGAAATGCATTTAGCACCGGGTTTAATGAAATGCCGTTTTCAATGGCTTCATAAGTTTCCTCCTTGAATTTTCTAAGTAAATATGCCTGGTTAAAACCTTCGAAACTATCCACGATTTCATCGGCCAGCCTCACAAATCCATAAACGGAATAAATAGGATTTCTGAGGCGATTATGTAAAAAATAAATACCAAGTGAAAAACTGGTGCTGTAAGTTTTTGTTGTCATTTTACTGACCTTAACCGACAAATTATCAAACAAATGTTTCATATTTTTTTATTTTTAAAATATTTAATAATTTGTTCTGCCGCCATCTTTCCGGATATCAGTGATGGAGGAACACCGGGGCCCGGAACGGTCAGCTGGCCGGTGTAAAACAAGTTACGGATTTTTTTATTCCTGATTTTAGGTTTTAAAATCGCTGTTTGCATTAACGTATTGGCTAGTCCATACGCATTTCCTTTGTAGGAATTGTAGTCCGAGATAAAATCGTTTACGCAATAACTTTTTTTGAAATCAATATTTCCGGTTATTTCTTCCCCGATATGCTTTTGCAATCGATTTATCATAACATCAAAATATTTTTCGCGAAGCAAATCATTATCCTCCAGGCCCGCGGAAAGCGGCATTAGTAAAAAGAGATTTTCATGATTTTCCGGCGCTACACTGGAGTCCGTTTTCGAAGGGCAGCAAACATAAAATAAAGGTTTTGACGGCCATTGTGGCTCTTTGTAAATCTCAATAGAATGCTGAAAAAGATCTTCTTCGAAAAATAAGGTATGATGCTGTATTGATTTTATTTTTTTAGAAAGGCCGATGTAAAAAATGAGGCACGATGGGGCAAATGTTTTCTTCTCCCAATAAGCCATTTTGTAGTTTTTCAATTTTTGCGGCAGTAATTCATTTTCCACATGTTGATAATCAGCAGATGCAATTACAGCGTCGCAATTAATTCTTTTACCGTTGGTGATAATGCCAATTGCTTTTTTATTCTCAACAATTATTTCTTCAACCGGGCAGCTAAAATGAAAAGTAGCACCATGTTTTTCACCTATTTCTTTCATCGCCGAAACCACTTTTCCAAAACCGCCCACCGGATACCAGGTTCCTAATTTTAAGCCTGCATAATTCATCAAACTATACAGCGCAGGCGTATCCTGTGGCATAGCCCCGAGGAATAAAACCGGGAATTCCATAAGCGCAATCAGCTTAGGATTTGAAAAATATTTTCTTACATGCTTACTAAACGAGGAAAAAATTTGTAATCTCATTGCGCCCTTTATCAAATCGGCGTTCATGAATTCTGACACCGAAATTCCCGGCATTTTGGAGAGATTCCGCATTCCGGTCTCATATTTAAATTGTGCTTCCTCCATAAATTTATCTAACTGCGATGCGCTGCCTTTCTCAATGGACTCAAATAGCGACCGCAGTTGGGCATACTCCGCCGGAACGGAAATCGTTCCGTCATCGAACACCACATTGAAAGAAGGATCCAGTAGCCGTAATTGATAAAAATCAGAAACGGTATGTCCGAAATCGTTAAAAAATTGTTCAAACACATCCGGCATCCAATACCAGCTTGGCCCCATGTCAAATACATATCCATTGCTATTAAAATGCCTTGCCCTTCCGCCTGCGGATGAATTTTTTTCAAACACATGCACTTCATGGCCCGCAGCCGATAAATAAGCGGCCGCGCTCAAACCAGAAAATCCTGAACCTATGATTGCAATTTTAGACATTTAAGTTGTTTATCATTCTGACGAAATATTTAAACACTAATAAAATATTGTTCCAGATCTTCATAAGAATTTAGAAACCGGATTTTTTTGCCTGCTTTCAATTGACCAGTAATTTTTTCTGTTCCGGCTACAAAGATCTTTTTTGAAGAAGCATGAACACTGAGCTTATCAAGGTATGGCTGTACATTTTCCGCCAAATCATAATGCACCAGGAACAAAAGAATATTTGCCGGTAAAATTTGCCGTACAGCCTTTGATGCGGACTCCACAGGAACATTGCTGCCAAGGTAAATCACTTTTTTACCGGAGCAACGAAGCTGGTAATGTGCGAACAGCAATCCAATCTCATGAAATTCATTCTCCGGCAAAAATAATAGCCATGAATCCGATGTTAACGTTGGTGGAGGCAAAGAATCAATAGCCGTGCATAATTTTTGCCGGATCAAGTTACTCATGAAATGCTCATGCGCCGGTGGCAAAGTATCACTTGTCCACATGAGCCCCATGCGAACCAGCATTGGATATATTACTTTTGAATAAGTTTCCTTCATTTGATATTTAAGAAGGCAATGCGAAAATGTTTTGTCAAAATATGCTTCATCATAACTCATGCCGGCGGCTATAAGTTGTGAAATGATATATTCATCTGACTGAGCGATTTCTGGGTTTTTATTAAATTCCGCAATTAGTCTATAGAGGATTTTATCGGACATGTTGCATAACTCAGACACTTTATAATCGCCTTGCATCAGGCTCACAATATTCAACAATCTCCGCAATTGCGTATTATCATAGTACCTCGTATTTCCTTCGGTTCGGTTGGGCTGCAAAGCATTGTACCGCTGCTCCCACATCCTGATCGTGTGAGGTTTAATGCCGGAAAACTGGGCTAACTGAGAAATTGAGAATTGATCCATTGTTTAAATAAAAGCAAATATATTTAAACAAAATGAAATTAAACATATTTATGAAAGGATTGGCAGGTTTGGCATATTTTAACTTAGGTAGATTGCTACATAAATAAAGTCTGCTAAAAGGTATTTAACACTTAAAACAAATCATTGGGGTTCATTTTCAAAAAATCTTCCCAGGGCAAACCACTTTTGCCAATCAATAATATTTTATGAGGTTTGAATTAATCAAATCCGTAGATATCAAAAGCACAATCCATAACTTCTTAATCTTCGCATATACCCATTTCCCCCTAAATTTGCCCTAATGCCCGAAAAAAAACAGCGAAAAAAATTATTGGACCTCGGTATTCTGAGGAAAGTTTTTGCATTTGCAAAGCCGTATAAAAAGAAGGTTTATATATCAATTGCGCTTTCGATTGTATTGGCTGTCCTTTCTCCGTTACGCCCTTATCTTATTCAATACACAGTAAACCATTTCATTGCAGATAAAAATACCTATTGGCTTATTCTGATCACAATTATCCAGGTCGGGATGTTGCTGGTGGAAACCGCGCTTCGCTTTTATTTCGGCTTTTTGACTTCGTGGCTTGGGCAAACGGTCGTTAAAGATTTGAGAGTAACAGTTTATAAAAAGGTGTTGGGTCTTAATCTTTCCGAATTTGATAAGACGCCGATTGGCACCTTAACCACGCGAACTATCAATGACATCGAATCTGTAAATGATATTTTTTCTGATGGATTGATCCCGATCATTTCTGATCTGCTTTCCATCGTTTCTATTTTGCTGTTTATGTTTGGCGCTGACTGGCGTTTATCTCTAATTAGTCTCGCGCCTTTTCCAATCATAATTATCGCGACTTATTTTTTTAAAGAAAGCGTGAATAAATCGTTCATCAAGGTGCGTAATGCCGTGGCGGCATTGAATGCTTTTGTGCAGGAACATATTACAGGAATGAGCGTGGTGCAGGCTTTTGCTGTAGAAGATAAGGAATTGAAAAAGTTCAAAGAAATAAATAAACAACATCGTAATGCTAACATCCAGGCCATTTTTGCTTATTCAGTTTTTTTTCCAATTGTAGAAATTGTGCTGGCTTTTTCTATTGGGCTATTAGTTTGGTGGGGCGGTAATTATGCTTTCAACGCCGGAGTGATTATTTCATTTATCATGTATTTAAACTTATTATTCCGCCCGCTTCGCGTGATCGCTGATAAATTTAATGTACTGCAAATGGGTATGGTGGCGAGTGAGCGCGTCTTTAAAGTTTTAGAAAATACAAATATTACTCCTAATGTTCATGAAGGAATACGTTCCGGCGCCATCAAAGGTGAAGTGGCATTTGATAAAGTTTCGTTTGCTTACATCGATGAAGAATATGTACTAAAGAATATTTCTTTTTTAATTAAGCCGGGTGAAACGCTTGCGATTGTTGGCCATACGGGTAGTGGAAAAACGTCTATTATTAGCTTATTAAATCGTCTTTATCCGATCAATAAAGGATCTATCCTGATTGATGGGAAAGAGATAAATCAATATGACATTGATTTTCTAAGAAGCAGGATAGCCGTGGTTTTGCAGGATGTGTTTTTATTCAGTGGCTCGGTGCTTGACAACCTGACTTTAAGAAATCCTTCCATAGAAAGAAAAGAAGTGATTGAAGCCGCGCGAATGATTGGTGTTCATAATTTTATCATGCAGCTTCCCGGCGGCTATGATTATAACGTGATGGAAAGAGGCGCAACGCTATCGCTCGGGCAAAGGCAGCTCCTGTCATTTATAAGAGCGCTTTTATACAATCCCTCGATTTTGATTCTTGATGAAGCCACATCTTCTATCGACAGTGAAAGCGAGAATCTCATTCAAAATGCCATTGATAAATTGATCAAGGGCAGAACTTCTATCGTTATTGCTCACAGGCTTTCAACGATCAGGAAAGCTGATAAAATAATGGTGCTGGACAAAGGAGAAATTAAAGAAATGGGTACGCATAGCGAGCTGATGAATCTGCGTGGACATTATTTTAATCTTCATAAAATGCAATTTGAAATGCAGGAAAGCGAAGCGTAATATTTGTATTAAAATCATTAAGGAAGCAACATTAAAAAGCCCGGCGAACATTTGTTACCCGGGCTTTTTAATTGGAAAAAATTTACTTTATCAGGCCGAACCTGTTTTGTCCTTTACTACGCTGTTTAAAGATTTTAGCCTGCTGAAAATTAAGATGCCACCAATAAATGCGGCAATAACCAAAATCAGGAAGAACATTTTTTTATCAGTAAAATCATCCCAAAAGCTCGTCATCACGCCTGCAATTTTTCCGCCAATGGAAGTGGATAAAAACCATCCGCCCATAAGCAAGGCGGTGAGTCTTGCCGGGGCAAGTTTTGACACAAGTGACAATCCAATCGGGCTTAATAATAATTCACTTATGGTAAAAACGAAATAGGTTCCCCATAGCCAATAAGGCGAAGTTTTTTCTAAATAAACAGAAGGAACGGACATTACTGCAAATACCATCACCAACGCAGATAGACCTGAAATAAATAAGGCCATTCCAAATTTTGATGCGGTAGATGGCTCTTTGTTTCGCTTTCGCAAAGAGGTAAAAAGTAATACAAGTAAAGGCGTCAGGAGGATAATAAATAGAGGATTAATCGATTGAAAGAGCTCCGTGTTCGCCACTTTTTCGTTTCCTGTTTTTGGCCGCTCACTTTCGGGAACATTATTAAAATAAGGATCAGGGCCCATCACCTGCACGACTTTCGACTCCTTATCCACGATGTTGCCGTCTACGAGTTTTACATTATGTTCACCCACAGGCGCAGCAACAGCAGCGTGATCTTTTATGTCGACAAAATATTGATCTACCTTATTGACAAGTCGCGGGCTATCACTAATTGTCTGAAGAAAACCAAGCGATCCTGCGACTTTTTCCGCCGTTGGTGAAACGGTTCTGTCTGTATGTTTTTGAGCCCATAGCGTAAGGCCTGTGGAATTTTGATTGTAAATCGTCCAGAAAATAATTGAAATTCCAAAAATAAACAGAAGTGCGCCAATGCCTTTTTTGTCCTGGCCGGTTGCGCGGACATAGAGAGAAACATAAAACGCGATTATTGGCAGACACGCAAAAATAAAAGCATCATTGGATTTACTTCCCATGATTGTTTGTCCAAAGAGTAATGTCGGTAATATCCAGCCAATGACTGCCGCAATAATAGCCGGCAGAAAAACATAACCAAAAATCTGGCTCAGCGGCATATCCTCTGATCTTTTTTCTCTTTTTATTTCTCCTTCACGTACGTTTTTTAAGGAGGAAGCCAGGATGCTCATTCCTATGATGAGGCCTACGCCGGCAGCCGCGAACGCATAGCCCCAGCCGTATTGGTTTCGAAGATAGGCCGCCACAAAATTACAAACGAGCGCGCCTATATTAATGCCCATGTAAAAAATGTTGTAAGCATTGTCCTTTAAAGGTTTCAGGTCTTCGCGGTTATAAATATTTCCAAGGATGGTAGATATATTGGGTTTAAAAAAACCATTGCCGACAATTATCAATAACAGCGAAACATATAATGCCGTATTGCCGGGCAGTGCGAGTCCGAAATATCCCAGCGCCATCAGCGAGCCGCCAAGAAAAATAGATTTGATATAGCCCAAATACCGGTCAGCAATCAATCCACCGATAAATGGTGTGAGATAAACCAGCGCGATAAAACTTCCTACCACGTCGGCACCCATTTTTTCAGACATTCCCTTGCCGGTTTTGTCATCAATGAGATAAAGTAATAAAATGCCCACCATTAAATAGTAAGCAAAACGTTCCCACATTTCCGTAAGGAAAAGAACATACAGCGATTTTGGATGTTTGCCCTTTTTTTCAACGTGAAGGTTTCCAGGAATGAGTTGATCTTCCATGTAAGTTTTTTTTATCTTGAAATAAGTGTCTGAAGAATTAACGAATTGTAAAGTACAGAGAATTTTAAAAAGCCGGTTTATTTTTTTCAGACAACTACCAGACATTCATTAATGGAACAAACACTATCTCCGGGAAATGATGCAGGATTTTTTGCAGGAATCTGAATTTTCTACAATTTGGCTTGTCACAACATTTTTAATTTCATTCAGAAGCAAAGGTCATTTTGTTTTAATTAGAAATGAGATCCATGCGACGATTCGCTAAGTCTGCCGTCCCAAATTTAAAGATGGACAGGAAATTCCTGGAAAGCCATTTTATAGAAATTCGTGATTTAAATATTTATAAAAACAAATCTGTGTAAAGTTTTGCGCCAGGCACGACTGCGTATTTTTCAAGATCCGTAATACCTTCTTTTGCTAAGACATCTTCATCTATAAAAGAATTTCCCGTGCATTCTGTCGATGGTTTTTGTAAAATATAAAATGCCGCATCGGCGATAATTTCAGGTTTTCTGCTCATGTTGATCAACATTTCTCCGCCCAGCAAATTGCGAACAGCGGCCGTGGCAATCGTCGTTTTCGGCCACAAAGTATTTGCCGCAATATTGTATTTTTTTAATTCTCCGGAAAGCCCCAATGCGATCATCGACATATTATATTTGCTCATCGTATAGGCAACATGGTTGGTCAGCCACTTTTGATCCATGTTGATTGGTGGTGAAAGATTTAAAATGTGTGCATTCGTGCCATTTTTTAAATGAGGAATACAGGCTTTACTTACAAAAAAAGTTCCTTTCACGTTGATGTCATGCATCAGATCAAAACCTTTGGGTTCGGTCTGTTCCACCCTGGTTAATGAAATAGCAGACGCATTGTTAATGAGGATATCAATTCCCCCAAATGTTTCCACGGCGCTGTCCACAGCTTTTTTTATTTGATCTTCAAAGCGGATATCGCATTGCACCGCCAGCGCCTTTCCTCCAGCGTCTTCAATTTCTTTTGCAGCACTAAAGATTGTGCCTCCAAGCTTAGGATTTTCTTCCACAGACTTAGCAACGACAACAATATTGGCGCCCTCTGCCGCAAGCCTTAATGCAATTGCCTTTCCTATTCCGCGCGACGCGCCGGTGATGAAAACTGTTTTATTTTTAAAGCTCATTATCATTCTTTTTAGATTTTTAAATATAGCGGAATTTGCAATTGAAGTCCCTAATAAAATTTTGATAACTTTTTTGGAAATGTCGTGGCCCGACCGATAAAGAATATGTGTTCAATAAACTTATATTACCTTAAAAATTGCGTCAAAGAAATTGGACAACAACGAAATCAACGGTTTTTCTATTGAAACATGATTACATTCGTAAACTAAATAGTTTACGCGATCAAGTCGCACAAAACCAGTTATACGAAATAATGAAGGAGCGATTTTATTCTCTTGATGTTTTTAGAGGGGCCACGGTTTGCCTCATGATTATGGTTAATAATCCGGGAAGCTGGGAGCACATTTATGCGCCGTTAGATCATTCCGAGTGGCATGGCGTAACGCCCACTGATCTCGTATTTCCTTTTTTTCTTTTTGCAGTTGGAAACGCGTTGGCTTTTGTGATGCCGCGCCTCGAGATATCCGGTCCTTCCGTTTTTTGGAAAAAAGTAATTAAAAGAACTGTACTTATTTTTTTAATAGGCTTGTTTTTGAATTGGTTGCCTTTTGTCAAATGGGATGCCGGCGCTCTGGTTTTTAAACCCTGGAGCTACATCAATAGCAATGGCGAGCCTACAGGCATAAGAATTCTCGGGGTGCTGCAGCGAATCGCGCTTGCCTACTTTTTCGCATCCGTCATTATTTATTTTTTTAAAATTCGTGGCGCGTTCGTGGCGGCAGCCGTCATTCTGCTGGGATATTGGTTTTTATGCGTTGCCGGCAATCCCCAAGATCCGTACAGTCTTTTTGGCTGGTTTGGCACTCACATCGACAAGTCGATTCTAGGTGAAGCGCACATGTATCATGGCGAAATCAGGAACGGGCATGCAATCGCATTCGATCCCGAAGGTTTCATGAGTTTGTTTGGTGCAATTGTGCAGGTGCTGTTTGGATATTTTGTTGGTGATTATATCCTCAAAAAAGGAAAGACTGCCGAGATGGTGAATGGATTATTTGTCGCGGGCGCATTGTTTCTTTTTGCCGGCTATGTGTGGGACATGACTTTTCCTTTGAATAAAAAAATCTGGACCAGTTCCTACGTGGTATTTACCACTGGCCTTGCCATGACGATCCTTGCCGTGATGATTTACGTAATTGAATTGAAAAACAAAAGAGGCTGGCTTACTAAATTCTTCGACGTATTTGGAAAAAATCCTCTTTTTATTTTTGTGTTAAGTGGATTTTTGCCGCGCGTACTTGGGCTGATCAGAATTTCAACGTCAGCCGTCGATGCAATGGGCAATCCCGTTTATACATCTCCGTTTGGCTGGTTTTATGATCATATTTGTAGACCAATTTTTGGATCGAATTTAAATAATGGCTCACTTTTTTATGCGCTCTGCATGATCACTTTTTATTGGCTCATTGTTTATTGGATGGATAAAAAAAAGATCTATATAAAAGTGTAGTTTTTAAATTTCGGACCGTTTCGTGGTTTATTATAGAGTATTGAGAATATAGTCTTGTAAGCCAAAATGTAGAAAACAACATTTTGAATCTTGCCCAAATTTGAGGTTGAAAAAATTTAGCAAGGAATTTGCTTTAAGAAGAACAACTTAATTTTCTAGCTAACCAAAGTAATTTGAATTTTATGATGAAGGTGATTGGTATTTTTATTTTCTCTATGATGTTTTACATGACGTCGAACGCACAGTTAAAAGCGACGCCTAAATGCCCGGAATTTAATATCGATATTCTTGAAGGGACTATAAATAAAAACATACTTCCAGGTTCCACGATAGGACAGGTAAAACTCAATCTGCCTTGTTTTTCTTCTTTTGAAGAAGACGGATCAGGTTCAAAATGTGGTGGCGTTGTTTTTTATAAGGACAAGGATGTCGTATTTTATACGACCCGGCACTATATTGAAATAGGTCCTGATTTTAAAGGAACGATGACGCTTCCATTGATGGGAGCTCCGCGAGATGGTTTATTTAAATGGCTGGGAACGGCGAAAATGAAGGACACGAATTGGGATGCATTTCAAACCGCATATGGAATTTTGATCCTCTATTATAACAAAGATTCCAAAGTAAATAAAATTCAATTCAGTAACCAGGCGGTGAATACGATTAAGCTTTGTGAATAGTATTTCTATTAATTTTCTTTTTAATTTTTGCACTGCAATTTTAATTTTCGGAGGAGGAAATTTCGATCTCAAAATAATTTCCCTTGTTCTCCTGGCCTTCTAAAATCTTCAGAGTTTAACGTCCATCTTTCGCCATTCATTCCATACAATTTTCCGTATTTTTTATATTGCTGACTGATGATATCCGCGATGCTGCCTTCGCCACGCATGCGCAATCCCCAGCGGTTATCATTCACTTTTCCATCATGGCTTGCTTCTATCAGGTGCCATACTTTATCTGCACGATCGGGAAAATTTTTATAGAGCCAATCATGAAATAAATGCTTGATCGCGCCGTTCAGCCTGATAAAAGTGTAGGCAGTAAATTTCGCGCCGGCATCGCTTGCTTCCTTCATGATTCGTTGCATCTCATGATCGTTAAGTCCGGGAATCATCGGTCCCAGCATTACGCCCATGTGCACGCCGGCGTTGCTTAATTCTTCAATCACTTTTAATCTTTGCGTTGCCGTTGCGGTTCTTGGCTCCATCGCCCTGCGCAGTTCTTCATTAAAGGACGTTACGGAAACCATGGCCGAAACCAATCTTTTTTTTGCCATTTCCTGCAAAATATCTTTGTCTTTTAAGATCCATGAGTTTTTCGTCAGCATTCCAACCGGCTGATTAAATTCATTGCAAATCTTAAGCAGGCCGCGTGTCAGCCTGTATTTTTGTTCTGCAGGTTGATAGCAATCTGTGTTTCCACTGAGCATGATCGGTTGTGGATCCCATTTAGGATGTGTGAGCGTTTTCCGAAGCATCTGTGGCGCGTTCATTTTTACAATTATCTTCGTTTCGAAATCAAGCCCCGCGCTGTAGCCCCAATATTCATGGACGTTTCGGGCATAGCAGTAAATGCATCCATGTTCACATCCTGCATACGGATTCATGCTGTACATCATTTGCAAATCCGGGCTCTCGACTTTGTTCACAATACTTTTTACCTCTGTCTCTATATATTGTGTGCCCACATTTGCTATTTCCCATTCATCTATGGATTCGACTTCCTCTTTTACTTCTGAATTTTTCAAGAACCTGTTTGGCGTATTGAACTGCGCGCCGCGCCCCGATAGATATTGCAGGCTTTCTTCTTTTTGCTGCGGGACGATTTTGAAATGATCTTGTTTTAATTGTTTTTTCATAGGAACTTTTTTGATTTCTTGTCTTATAATAATTACTTCAGCCAAAAACCGGTCAGACCTGAAACCCGGACCTGCTATTATCATACAAATAATTCACCTTGCCTTGTTGCAACCGGCAAGTTCATAAATTCAAAACGCCTGACGATCTGATATTTTCCAACGGAAATATTTCCATCTGGCGACAAAGTCAATTTTCGCTTTAACAATAACATGCCATCAGCGATAAATCTCCCCGAAAAATGTCGGTGACTATAATCTGCCCAGCCTTTTTCATATTGCCACGGAAGTAATTTTCTTGCTACAGTTAAATGGGGATCATTTATAAAATGCGGTTTGTTTTGCTTGTTTAAGGTCATCAATTGCTGCGCAGGCCGTAGCTCTTTCACGAGGTTTTGAACTTGTTGCCTGGACTCAACATTGATAAATATGGTGTGGCTTGGAAAACTGCCGAAATCCTTCAGCTCAATTTTGAAAGGATGATAGGCCATGGCTATAATTTTGATGCTGTTAATAAGCCGCTCTTCGCGCATTTCAAATTGAATAAAATTAACCAACGTCACATGCGGCTGTCCGGATGGAGCCGGCACTTTATATTTTTTACAAAAATCTTTTTTTACCTGGATAATTTTATTGAAAAGATCTTCATGAGGTTTTAATACAAGCAGATATTCATTATAACTGTATCCCGGAATTTTCGTTAATGATCTCGTGTCCATGAGAAATAATTTTTAGCTAATAATAATTTTAGCATAAAAATACTAAATTATTTAGTAAAATATAATTTTGTGCGTAACTATAATTATTTACCTGGATCCGGTAAAAAATCCGTGGAGATTTGTGTTCCCGGGAATGAAATACATCATTTGGGAACAATTTTAACATCGTGAAAAATGTTGGGCATGAATTTTCGATAATTTCATGTGATGAAATGGTGTTTTTGGCTAATTTTATTTTCTCCTGTTTTTGCGTTCTCTCAAAATAATTATGGATACAAGAACCTTGTAATGGAGGGAGGAGGTGTGCGGGGTCTTGCCTATTCGGGAGCATTAGAAGTCCTTGAAAAAAAAGGAATTCTTGATAGTATAGACCGTGTAGCAGGCTCATCAGCAGGGGCTATTGCCGGATTGATGGTTTCGCTTGGCTACAATTCTGTTGAGATCGACTCGATTCTACAAAATCTGAAAATTCAGGAATTTAATGATGGAAAATTTTTGATTGGGAAATTAAAACGAATAAAAACAGAATTCGGTGTATACAAAGGCGACAAATTTGAATCATGGCTCGGACAGCTAATTGAATTTAAAACCGGGAATGCCAATATCACTTTTAACGAGCTTCATCAATTGCATTTATCAAAAAGACCCTTCAAGGATTTTTATTGCACCGGTACCAATATCACCCAACAGCGCCTCGATATTTTGTCGTGGCAAACCATGCCGGAGATGAAGCTAAGCACCGCGGTTCATATCAGCGGATGCATTCCGTTTTATTTTAAGCCGGTACCCATAGACAGTGAAGGAAAAGAGGTGGATCTGGGGGACACTACAGTAAAATATGATCTGTATGTAGATGGCGGCATGCTCTGCAATTACCCGATTAACATGTTTGATTCAAGCCTTGATGGAGATAACCCATTGACCAGTGAAAAAGTAATCTACAACCATCAAACTCTCGGACTCAAATTAGAGCGCGGCGAGCAGATTGAAAATTTCGATAAAAATGATGTGAATATTGCGCCATACCAGATAGTGACCATGAAAGAATACACAAGCGCTGTGATGAACCTTATGATGGAAAGTATCAACCGTAAATCGCCGCAACTTGCCAATGAACGAGGCAGAACCATATACATCAGCTATGGCGATATTTCGGGAAAGCCGCGCAAAATTTCTTCAGCCGAAAAAAAGATTCTCCATGATTATGGTGTTTCAGCCGCAAACAAATTCTTCGACACGCCGCTTGTTGCTAAATAAATAGCCTTCCATTATCTAAACATCAAAAGTTTACCTTTGCAAAAAAATTATTTATTTGCCCGCTGAGGGCAATATTTTTGACTAGTATGAACAATCAACATTTATCAGAACAGGAAATTATCAGGAGAGAGAAATTACAGGAGCTCACAAAATTAGGAATTGACGCTTATCCGGCTGAATTATTTCCTGTGAACAATACTGCTGCATTTATAAAAGAAAATTATAAAAAAGATGAAAATGGCGATGCGAATTCGTTGGCTTTTAGCGAGGTAAGCATTGCGGGAAGAATACTTGGAATCAGGGATATGGGTAAAGCCTCTTTCGCTGTATTACAGGATGGTACAGGAAAAATTCAACTCTACATTCGCAAGGATGATATTGCGCCGGGAGAGGATAAATCACTCTATGATATTGTTTGGAAGAAGCTGGTTGATATCGGCGATATTATCGGCGTGAAAGGTTTTGTGTTCACGACAAAAACAGGCGAAACTTCGATACATGTATCGGAGCTAAAAATGCTTTCAAAATCCTTGAAGCCATTACCCGTTGTGAAAGAAAAAGAAGGCGAAACTTTTGACGAGGTGACGGATGCAGAGTTCAGGTATCGCCAGCGTTATGCAGATCTTATTGTGAATCCTCATGTGAAAGAAACATTCATAAAAAGAACCAAAGCGATTAATGCCATTCGTGAGTTTTTGAATGAGCGCGGAGGCCTTGAAGTAGATACACCTGTTTTGCAGAATATTCCCGGCGGCGCTGCTGCGCGGCCTTTCAAGACACACCATAATGCGCTTGATGTTCCTTTTTATTTGCGGATTGCTAATGAATTATACCTGAAAAGGTTGATCGTTGGTGGTTTTGAATGGGTGTATGAATTCAGCCGGAATTTTAGAAATGAAGGCATGGATCGCACACACAATCCGGAATTTACCGTGCTGGAATTTTACGTGGCTTACAAAGATTATTTGTGGATGATGGAAACCACTGAACAATTGCTTGAGAAGACTGCTTTGGCAGTAAACGGATCAACAAAAGTTTTGTCCGGTGACAAGGAGATTGACTTTAAAGCGCCCTACAAAAGGATCAGTATGTATGATGCGATCAAAGAACACACCGGAATAGATGTAAGTGATAAAGATGAAAATGGTTTAAGAGAAGTATGTCAACAGTTAGGCATACACGCAGATAAAACAATGGGCAAAGGAAAGCTGATTGATGAAATTTTTTCGGAAAAATGCGAAGATCATTTTATACAGCCAACTTTCATTATTGATTATCCTGTAGAGATGAGCCCGCTGACAAAGAAGCATCGCAGCAAACCCGGACTGGTAGAGCGTTTTGAATTGATTGTAAATGGAAAAGAGATCGCGAATGCTTATACAGAATTAAATGATCCGATAGAGCAAAGAGCCAGGTTCGAAGAGCAGACCAAATTAATGGAGCGCGGTGATGATGAAGCAATGTTTATTGATTATGATTTTTTGCGTGCCCTCGAATATGGTATGCCACCAACAAGCGGAATCGGATTTGGGATAGACAGGCTTGTTATGCTGCTTACCAATCAAAATTCAATTCAGGATGTTTTATTTTTCCCGCAGATGCGGCCTGAAAGAAATCCTGGTGATGAAAAGGAAAAGCCAACTGATAAATAAAACACTAGGATTCAACCCGGGAGTTTCATATTTGCAACTCCTGGGCGGGGTCCCAGAATAATTTGTCAAAATCTACCACACAATCATTTTCCACTTTTATTTTTTCCTTCAATAACAATTCTTCCATAAGAGTTGGCGTACCAAAATGCGCCTTGCCGGTTAGCATTCCATTGCGGTTTACTACTCTGTGTGCCGGCACTTTAAGCCCTGATGAATGCGCTCCATTCATTGCCCATCCTACCATTCTTGCTGATAGCCTCGTGCCCAGATAATTGGCAATCGCGCCGAACGAGGTAACACGCCCCTTGGGAATCTGTCTCACCACTGCATATACGTCTTCAAAAAAAGTGTATTGTTTTGTTGTGGAGCGGGGCAATTCTATCTTTTTCTTTGCTGCTTTTTTTGTCTCCATCCTTTCAATTTTTTTCCATAAAAAAATGGTGTTTAAAGATTCAAATTTAAAGCGTTTTAAGAGTTTAAAATACTGAAAAAGTAGAAAAAGCAATTTCCAAAAAAGCCAATAATTCCCTTTAACGTTTTTATTTATGTCCCACTATATCTTTATTATCAGTCAGATAAATATAATGAATAAAAATATAAGGTTCACATTAAGAACAGTTGGCATCAAAATTGTTTTTATAAGGGTGAATCAACCTTAATCATAAATCCCTAAAGAAATAAAAATGAAAACAAAAATTCTATCGATGTCAGTAATGTTTGCTTTGACGGCAGGAGCGTTATTTGCAAACGGAAAATCAGAAAATGGTAACTTAAATACTTCGACTTTTGCTACTCAGCAAAAAGACACTATTCCGAAAGATACCATTCCAAAAAAGGATACAACTTCTTTTATTAATAAAAATTTGAACAATAATCTTACTGCATATAATTTCACTGCAGTTCGCGATACTGTTCCAACGGATACTGTTCCAAAGAAGGACTCAACAGTAGCATTCAGAAATGCAAATGAAAACCTAACAGCATTTCAGTTTGCGAGCGTAAGAGATACCGTTCCGACAGATACCGTCCCAAAGAAGGATTCTTCAACGGTCTTTAATAATCTTAATGCCAATTTGGTAGCTTATAATTTTTCTGCGGTTCGTGATACAGTGCCAACTGACACGGTCCCAAAAAAAGATTCAACCTTGGCTTTGAATGCGATGAATAATAATTTCACTGCGTTCCAGTTTGCTAACGTAAGAGATACCGTTCCAACGGATACAGTGCCTAAAAAAGATAGCACGCTTGCGATAAATGTGGCAAATATTAATTTTACAGCGTATAATTTTTCAAATGTGAAAGACACCGTACCAACGGATACTGTTCCAAAAAAGGACACGACTAAGGCGCTGGTATTGACGATCACAAAGGCGATGAAGGCGAAAATTGCGGTAAAACCAGCAACTAATGCTGAGGTTTTTAAAGGTCAGGCAGTTTATGCAATGAGGCCTACTGCAAAACAAAATACCGAGTCGTAAGGTAAAAGTTAAAATAGGATGAAAAAAAAGCCGCTCATTTTGAGCGGCTGTTTTTTTATTATAGAATCAATTGTTTTCTTTTTGTTTTTTCGACAGCAATTTTGTTTTTGCTGGTTCCGGAACATTCACATAATTATATGGACAATGAAGGCAGCCATTACCACAGCAATAGCCTCTTTCCAAATGATATTTTTCAGTCAATACCATTAATCCGGTATCGTTATAATAGAAGTCTTTTCCTTCAATAAAGTCTTGGTTCGATTCATTCATTAGCCGTAGTTTTTAACAGTGCAGTAAGCTCCTCATCATTGTTGCTGAGTTCGCGAGGCAACGAAAAACAAAGATAAAATATCCGGTTGCTTCCCGCAATGTCGAGGCCTTCGTAATGCGTTTTGATCTGTAAGTCGGATGAGAGGGTTTCGTCTTCATAAACGTGATCGCTATCTATGATAACGGAAATGTCATACATCCCAATCACTGTCTTTGTAAAATCATAAAGAACAGGTGAATCTGTTTTCAAATTGATTTTTGCGCCTGCTTTTAAAATCTTATTATACAGGCGTAAAAATTTCGGATGTGTTAATCGCTTGTTCGCTTTTGAAACACGCAATTGAGGATCAGGGAACGTGATCCAGATTTCATCAACTTCTTCATCTTCAAAATATTCCATAATCTTATCAATCTGTGTTCTTAGAAAAGCGGCGTTTTTAAGATTATTATCCAGAGAATATTTGGCACCCACCCACAACCGGTTTCCTTTAATATCGACGCCAATAAAATTTTTATCCGGGTACATTTGTGCAAGCCCGGTCGTGTATTCGCCCTTTCCACACGCGAGCTCTAATACAATCGGGTTGTCATTTCCAAAAAAATGCTTCCATTTTCCACTAATATCTTCCGGGTATTCAAGTACGTTGGCAAAGCGTTTTATTTCGCCGAACCTTTTTAATTTTTTTTGCGCCATAGGGCTGCAAAAGTATAAAGTAAATTTTTTAGGAGAATAAACAGTCCGCTTAATCTTGTGAAAAGCCAAAAGGTAGTTTTTCCGGTTTTAGTTTCACCGTCGAATTCTGCGCATTCACCGACTATTTACTTCTTTAAGCCTATAGCCATTTTACAAATTCATGTGGCGGATATAATTTTGAATCATAAAACATGAAATTATGGAACAAGAAAATATTGATCAGAGATTCAGAGGTTCAAGAGGTTCAAGAGGTTCAAGAATCTGGGGCGGAATAGTTTTGATTTGCGCGGGTTTATTGTTGCTTGCTTATAAAATGGGCGCGCCAATTCCTGCATGGATTTTTACGTGGCCGGTTCTTTTGATTGCGATCGGCTTCCTTAGTGGGATCAGAAGTAAATTCCGCAATCCCGGGTCAGTCATTATGATTTTAATCGGAAGCATCTTCCTTGCGGATCAATCGATTCCAGGCATTGATTTTCATAATTATTTAATTCCCATAATTCTGATTGGGTTGGGTTTGATTTTTATTTTTCGTCCTAAACATCAATGCCAAAGAAGAGAACGTTTTTTGGGCAGGGGCAGATTAAATGATCCCGGAGCAAGCAACTCAGCATTCAATGTTTCGCCAGATGCAACAACAAACGATAATGGTGAATATATCGATGTGCAGGCGATTTTCGGAGGAATAAAAAAGAATATCCAATCAAAAAATTTCAAGGGCGGTGAAATAGTAAGCTTCATGGGCGGTTCGGAAATTAACTTTATGCAGTCGGATATTCAGCATCCCGTTATTTTGGAAGTAAACAATGTTTTCGGAGGCACTAAATTGATCATCCCATCAAACTGGGATGTAAAAAATGAAATATCAGCAGTATTTGGTGGAGTGGAGGATAAGCGCACTTTTAATAACAGCGTACCTGATTCGGAAAAGAGAATTTTGTTAAAAGGCGCTTGTGTATTTGGTGGGATTGAAGTGACCAATTACTAAAGAACAGTACTATTAAACCCCTACAAAACAACGAATATGAAATGGTATCTCGCAAAAATTGTCTACAGAATTATCTGTGGTGAAGGAAACCATACCCCGCAATTTGATGAGCAATTAAGGCTTATAAATGCCGAAGACGAAATGCATGCTTTTCAAAAGGCGCGGTTAACTGGCGAGCGCGAAGAAGATAATTTTTTGAATGATCATCAAAAACCTGTGCATTGGAAATTCATTGATGTCGCGGAATTGCATCCGCTTAACGACCTTGCGGATGGAACCGAAATTTATTCGGCTATCTGTGAAAAAGACAATGCACAACAGTATATTGAGATCATTAACACGCGTGCGAAATACCTGCATGAAATCTGTTTTCAAAGGACATTTCAAATGAATTAAAAAAGACTTCGTTTGCCAAATTCTATTTTATCCGATAGACGTTTAAGATTTTTCTTTGTAGCATGGTGGCTCGTGTGGATGTTTTTGCAATACATTATGCTCAGGCAATTAGGCATTGACGAGATGCATGCGGTTTCAGACAGTGTCATCACTAATGCATTGCTCGCGTTCAGTTGTTTTTTTATCAGTAATAATATGAAATATTACCTGCCGAGGCAGGAAAAATATTGGTATATATTAGTGATAAGCCTTACGGTAAGTTTTTTTTGGATGCTGGCTCAGCAAGGTATTATGTGGTTGATATTCAATGATGCGGATCCATATGCAGAGACGGTGCGTAATTCGTGGGGAATCAGGTTTGGCGCTGGTTTTTTATTGATCAGCAGCATGAGCATGTTTAGTCTGCTATGGTATAGCCAGCAGGAGCAAAAGGAAATGGAAAGTCGTAAAACAGAAACGGAGAAGCTAAATAAAGATGCGGAATTATTTAAGCTTCGCCAGCAGTTACAGCCGCACTTTTTATTCAACAGCCTCAATTCAATCAGTGCTTTAACGATCTCAGATCCGGAGAAAGCACGGCACATGGTTCATCAGCTAAGTGACTTCCTGCGCGGCACCATGAAAAAAGATGAGCATCAGTTAAATACTTTTGCGGAAGAATTACAATACCTGCGATTGTATCTTGATATTGAAAAAGTGAGGTTTGGGCATCGCCTGCAAACCGAAATAATTTACACTGATGAGACTTTGAGTTTGAAGCTGCCGGCATTGCTCTTGCAGCCTGTGGTAGAAAATGCAATCAAGTTTGGTTTGTATGATACTACCGGCGAAGTATTAATAAAACTGGATGCGACTATTGATCAAAAAGAATTGAAAGTCGTTGTGCAAAATCCCTTTGATGCTGAAACGGCCCAACCTGTGATGGGAACGGGCTTTGGCCTTTCGTCCATTCAAAGAAGGTTGTTTCTGTTGTATGCGAGAGGCGATCTTGTAAAAATCAAAAGAGAAAAGGAACATTTTATTACCAGCATCCGGATACCGCAAAATTTGTAAAAGTCGATCCGCATTTCGGGTGAAGCTTTAACAGGATGATAAAAAGAAAGAGATGAAAATTATTATTATTGATGATGAGCCATTGGCGCGAAGTATTGTAAAGGAATATTTAAAATCATGGCCTGACGTAGAACTGGCAGCCGAATGTAGCGATGGCTTTGAAGGAATTAAAGCAATACAACAATTTCAGCCCGATCTTATTTTTTTAGATATTCAAATGCCAAAGATCAACGGCTTTGAAATGCTTGAATTAATTGAAACCCTGCCTGCTGTTATTTTTACAACGGCCTTTGATGAATTTGCCATTAAGGCTTTTGAAACCAACGCAACAGATTATCTTCTAAAACCTTTCAGCAAAGAGCGTTTTGACAAGGCAATTCAAAAATTCCGGCAAAATGATAATTCACGACATAATGAGCAGGTAATAGAAACGGCTGCCGCGGAATCGCCCGCCCAGCAAAACAGGGTGGTGGTGAAAGATGGAAGTAAAATAAAAATAATTCCTGTAAGCCAGATACAATATTTGGAAGCAGCAGACGATTATGTCAAGATCATAACCCAGGATGGAACTTTTCTTAAAAAGCGAACCATGAGTTTTTTTGAAAAATCATTGAATGCATTTCATTTTGTTAGAGTTCATCGTTCTTTCATTGTAAATACGCAGCTTATCACACGGATAGATCCTTATGAAAGAGAAGGTCATTTATTATTACTAACAACGGGAGCAAAATTGCCGGTAAGCAAGGCAGGCTACGCGAAATTGAAAGAAACTTTGGGGATATAGTTTTCTAAAACTTTCTTTTATACAGTAAGAAAATAGCCCATTCAGCCTTAATATAAAAAATTGAATTTTCTATATTTTCGCTTTCCTCAACTATGATACTTCATCAAACGCTTTCAAATATTTATCAAGATAAAATTGTTTTGATTTTGATTTGTATTGCATGATGAAACGCGGATGCTCAAGAGGAATGATTTTTTCAAAAAACCCGTATTCTTCGTTTATCTTTTTTAAAAATTTCTCGTTTTTCCCAGTGCCAAAACAATAACAAATATCGGTGCAGATACCAAAGCTTATTTGTTTTTTTATGTTTGCGATGATAAAATCATAAACGCATTCAGTGAGCTCAGAGCTGTCGTAATAATTATAATTTACTTCTTTGCCGCTGCTGTTGGTGATTGTAAATCCCAGTGGACAAATAGAATGAATATAAAATTCACCATAGAATTTTTCAGCGCCACCGTATGCATTGATGACCTCATACACAAAAGTGGCGGATGGCTCGTGAGTCGCTTTACCTGGAAATTGTAGTCCGCACTCGTTAAATAATCTTTTAGTATCAGTAAAAGGAACGCCGGTGATGCCCGCGCCAAACCGGCCAGGGTTGATGCCTAAAATAATATGGCGTTTGCGATGATCATTATAATATTTTTTGTAAAAAGCAGAAGAGATCATTAGCGCATCGCGGCTTTCTTTAAAAGGATTCATGATGCTGATGTTCTTCGGCAGCACACCATCAAAAACAATATTCTTGTTGAACGCAATAATTTTATCTGCGAAAGTTTTCATTTGGTTTTTATTGTATAGAAAAAATTGGATTTCCTCCATTCACTGCGATCGGCCCCATTATAAGTTTATTTTTTTAGACAACAAATTTAAGGCGTTATCTATCCGGGCCGTGTTGAAGTAAGAACGCTATTGAAGAATAGTAGAAGATTCAAAGTAATACAGAAAAACGGATGCATCGTCTTATTTGGTCGAACTTAAATATGTTTTCAGATAATCTTTTTGCTCTTTCATTTTTGCAGAAAGATCAGTCAGCTTTTTTTGAATATCCCCTGTATCCAATGTCAATACCGCTTTTGACGATTTAATTTCTTTTATATTAAGATTGGCTGATTCAATAAATTTTGAAATACGATCGAACATCGCCGAGACTTCTTCATTGGTTTTTGCAGGTTTGAATTGATTGTTGCGATAATTGAGAAATGTGTTGAAGATTTTGATAGCATTATTGTAATTGTCAACTGAGCTGTCATAAAGCGCCATATCCCGATCCTGGTAAATGATTTCAGTTTCGAGCTTTAATTGTTTTAATTTGGTATCTCTCATTACAGATGCAGCATTGGTAGCTTCTTTGATTCTTTGAAATGAAGTCAGGTATTGGGAAAGATGATCCATGTTTTCATAAGCAACAAGTGAATCTTCGAAATTGAAAAATGGCTTTTTAGAATTTATTTTTGTTGCACCTTTTGAAAATTCTTCATAACTAACGGGGTAATTTAGAAACTGAAACAAAGGATCATACGGCATGTGAGTTTGAATAAAATCTTCCGGATCTAACTCAAAATAATTTGTAGCCGTACTGCTTACAAAAGCTCCTCTGTTAATAAAACCGGCGTCCCAGGTTGGATCAAACAAATACCATTTATGGTCAATTAATGCACCGCACCAAACATGTGCAGTTCTGTCCACAAACCCGTTTTGTTTGGTGTAGCCCTCTATAACATAAGATTGAATTCCGCTTTTTTTGCAGAGGTCATAAAAAATGGCTGCAAAATTTTCGCAAATTCCTTTTCTTCTTCGTAGCGCAAATGTTACTTTTTCATTCTTGTCTTCATCTAAAATAACGCGGTGAATACTGTCGGTATCATACTTGATATTTGTAGTAACCCATGTGTAAGCCGCGCGGATTTTTTGTGCATCTGTTTGGAAATGAATTTTGATAAATGCGGCAATGTCATCTGTGGTCGAAGTTTGTGAAACAGGAATGCTCAAAATAATTCTGTCCACACTTTGGTATTTAGATTCCTCTTGTGCAATACTCTTATTCACCAGAAAGAAAAAAGACAATAAAATAATTATAGCCTTCATCTTCTAAAGGTAAGCAGGATTTGAAAATTAGTGATTAAATAAATGGCCAAAATGTATCAGGCTGCGAAGATGACAGGCGCTTGTCAAAGAAGCCATTTTATAGAGATCCGTATTATTTATTATTGAAGACGTAAGAAATAGATCAAAGCATTATCAGATAAGCCATTTTATAGTTTTTGGGCATTTTAATTTTTTTATGTCAATTAATAAGCATTAACAAAAACTTACGGAGTTGCTATTAATCTTATGACAAAATTTTCTTTCTTAAGAATGTGAACGGCTTTAAAATCCGGATCCGCCAAAAAATATGAAAACGAAAATTTTACTTATCATTTCCTTCTTTATGTCTGCTTTCAGTTTCGCACAAACACAGCCAGTATTCGGCGTGAAAGCGGGTATTTCATCATCCGGTATTCGCGGCGACGCTGCTGATAATCTTAATAATCTTCTGGATTTTGCGAAGGGAAATATATCCACGCGGGATTACACCGGCTTTTTTGCCGGCGGCTATGTAAATATTCCCGTGGCTGAAAATTTTTCGATCGAGCCCGGCATGTATTATTCACTTAAGGGATACCAGCTCCAGGGTGAATTAAATCTAAAAGGCATCAGCTTCTTAGGCGCAAGCGCAAAGGCAACTTTACAGTCTGAATATATAGATGTACCTGTTTTATTGAAGGCAAATTTTAATGGCTTACAGATTTTTGCCGGTCCGCAGATATCTTACCTGGCCAAGGCTAATTTAAAAACCACCGCGGGCGTTTTAGGAATTAATTTATTAAATAAGACGATGGATGCTACCGCTCAATTTAATCGTTGGGATGCGGGTGTAACGGGCGGAATTGGTTATCAGTTTTCCAATGGCCTGAATATTTCCGCTTCTTACGACATGGGTCTCACAAAAATAGATGCCAACAGAAATGTAAATGCTTATAATCGCGGCATCAAAATAGGAATTGGTGTTAATTTATAAGGAGTGAATAAGCTATGCACAGTCCTTAATTCTGCAAAAGTTGTTATTGTCCGGCGGGCTTTGCCGGAACAAATGTGAGGAATAAAAATGCCCGGTTTCAACGCCGGGTATTTTTATTTAGTGGAATCCCGATCAGGAATTTCATCGATAATGCCAGATCTTTTTCTTAGCAAGGTCTCTGTAAACAATTCATTTCCACACATTTTATTTACCTTCGTCTATTCGCATTCTTGAAAAAAAATGTGAAATAAAAGAGGAATATTTGATTATGAACCGTATTAAATCATTAAAAAACAATGGAACAAATTCTTCCGATAATAGTTGGTGTTGTGGCTTTAGTAGCAGGCATTATTTTGGGCAAGCTTATTTTTGCTAAAAACACAAAACAACTTTTGGAAACCGCCGAACAACAGGCACAAAAAACGATTGCAGACGCCCAGATCCAAGCCGAAACGCTTAAAAAAGAAAAAATTCTCGAAGCAAAAGAGCGTTTTGTTCAACTAAAATCAGAGCATGATAAAGAAGTTTTTCAGCGCAATCAAAAAATAAGCGAAACTGAAAACCGTGTCAAGCAAAAGGAACAATCGATCAATCAAAAAGATCAAAATGCTGAAAAGCTGATCAAAGAAAATGAAGTGATTAAGCAAAACCTCAATCGCCAGATAGAGGTGGTAAACATCAAGCGCACTGAGCTTGAAAAACACCAGGAAGAACACATTAAGCGACTGGAGAAAGTCTCCGGCCTTTCCGCAGAAGAAGCCAAAGCCCAACTTATTGAAACCTTGAAAAACGAAGCCAATTCCCAGGCGCTCAGTATCCAGCAGGAAATCGTGGATGATGCTAAGCTTAGGGCTAATAAAGAAGCCCGTAAAATTATTATCCAGACTATCCAACGCACAGCCGCCGAGCAGGCAATTGAAAACGCGATCACCGTTTTCAACCTGGAAAGCGATGAAATAAAAGGTTCGATCATAGGCCGCGAAGGAAGAAATATCCGTGCGATTGAAGCCGCTACCGGTGTCGACCTGATCGTTGATGATACTCCGGAAGCGATCATTTTGTCTTCATTCGATCCGTTGAGAAGAGAAATTGCGCGCCTGTCTTTGCAAAGACTGGTGGCAGACGGCCGCATACATCCTGCACGAATTGAGGAAGTAGTGGAAAAAACCCGCAAGCAGATCGAGGAACAAATCATGGAAATCGGTGAGCGTACGGTAATAGAGTTGGGTATTCACGGTCTGCATAAAGAACTCGTAAGAATTGTAGGTAAAATGCGTTTCCGTTCTTCTTATGGTCAAAATTTATTGATGCATAGCCGCGAAGTGGCTAACCTTTGTGGAATAATGGCTGCCGAATTAGGAATGAATGCAAAACTGGCAAAACGCGCTGGTTTGCTTCACGATATAGGTAAAGTGCCTGATGAAGAAACAGAATTGAGCCATGCATTGCTCGGTATGAAGCTGGCAGAAAAATATGGCGAGAATCCGGCGGTTTGCAATGCCATTGGCGCCCACCATGATGAGGTAGAAATGCAATATGTTATTTCTCCTGTGGTTCAGGCGTGTGACTCGATGAGTGGCGCACGGCCAGGTGCACGGCGTGAAATCATGCAACAATATTTGCAACGCATCAAAGACCTCGAAAACCTGGCGCTTGCTTACCAGGGTGTGGAAAAAGCGTATGCCATACAAGCGGGCAGGGAATTGCGCGTAATAGTAGAATCAGAAAAAGTGACTGACGGCGAAAGTGATAAGCTAAGCTTTGAAATTGCTCAGAAGATTCAGACGGAAATGACCTATCCGGGCCAGATAAAAGTAACCGTGATCCGCGAAAAAAGAGCGGTAAATGTAGCGAGGTAAGTGGGATTTGCTTTATTGTTATATTGATATATTGTTAAATGGTTGGATGAAACACTGTTATTCAACTATAAATAACGATAAAACCCTTCAACAATAAAACAATTTCTCAACCCATGCAGCAATTTATCAAAATTATGTTACCTTCGCACTCCTAAAATAAAAAAGCCATGAACGCAGTCGCTTTTGTACACGATCAGCTGACAACAAAAAATGAATTCCCGAAGTTTAAAGCGGGTGATAATATTACTGTAAACTATAAAATACAGGAAGGAAACAAAGAAAGGATCCAAAGCTTCAAAGGCGATGTGATCAAACGCCAGGGCGAAGGCGGCACCGCTACATTTACTGTTCGTAAAATAAGTGATGGAGTAGGTGTTGAGCGTCTTTTTCCTGTTTTTTCTCCGAATATTGAGAGTATTAAACTTCATAAAGTAGGTAAAGTGCGTCGTGCAAAATTGTATTTCCTTCGCGAAAGAAGCGGAAAAAGCGCACGTATTAAAGAGAAGAGAGTTAAATAAAGATCAACAGATTATAAAAAAAGCCGGAATTGCTATTGCATTCCGGTTTTTTATTTTATATCATTGCCTTCCTAAAAATGAAGCCTCTGATAAGAATTTAACCTAACCAATATATTTTTACTGTGAAAAAAATTCTGATTATTGCATTAGTGTCATCCATTTTATTTCTAACCTCCTGCGCCCGCGGTATCAGTCCTTATGATGCATCACATGGAAAGGCAAAATGCGGGCGATACATCAAATAACCTTTACTCTGTTAAACAACTTTCAAATTGAGCGTTTTAGAGTTGAATAATTATTATTCCTGTATCTTCGCATACTAATACGAAACCAATGACATTTCTATTATTTAAACCGGAATTCCTGATCTCAATGCCCGGAGGATCTGAATGGATACTTATTCTTCTGGTGGTGCTTTTATTTTTTGGAGGTAAAAAAATTCCTGATCTGATGCGCGGAATCGGACGCGGAGTAAGAGAATTTAATGACGCGAAAGAAAACGTGAAGAATGAGATTGATCTCGGTATGAGAGAGAAAGATAAGACTCCAGCACCTGAACAGCGCGAAGTAATAAAGGAAACGGAACTTCCTAAATAAGCTTAACACAATTCATTATAAGGTTGAGGTGTGCATCTGTAACAGGTGAACGCCTGAACCTTTTTTATTAAAATTACTCCATTGATTTTTAAAGATATTTCAGATTATCATCAAAGGCTTTTTGATGGATCCATCACTTGCGAAGATGCCGTCGAATATTATTTGGAAAAAGCGAACGGGCAGCAACATCTTAACGCTTTTGTAGAAATATACAGTGAAGAAAGCAGGGCCAGGGCAAAATCGTTGGATCAAAAAAGAAAGAATGGTGAGTTCTGCGGAAAATTACATGGAGTAATCGTTGCGTTAAAAGATGTTATTTGCTACAAGGATCACAAAGTGACCGCCGCTTCGGAAATATTAAAGGATTTTCATTCAATTTATAATTCAACAGCCGTTGAAAAGTTATTGGCCGAGGATGCGATTATTATCGGCAATTGCAATTGCGATGAGTTTGCAATGGGAAGCACCAATGAAAATTCAATATATGGAAATGTGAAGAATGCGTTGGACGAAAATAAAGTTCCCGGCGGCTCTTCAGGTGGCTCGGCAGTCGCTGTTCAGGCCGGAATGTGTATGGTAAGCCTCGGCAGCGATACAGGCGGGTCAGTGAGGCAGCCGGCTGATTTTTGTGGTATCGTTGGTCTAAAGCCATCTTATGGAACAATTTCGAGACATGGATTAATCGCTTATGCATCTTCATTTGATCAGATTGGAATTTTTTCCAATAATGTGGAAGATGCCGCTAAAGTGTTGGATGTGATCAGCGGGAAAGACGAATATGATAGTACTGTAAGCCAGGACAACACAGCGCAATTGAAATTTACGACCTATTCAAAAGAGAATAAAACAAAAAAGCACCGGATTGCTATACTTAAGAATGCCATGCAGCATAAAAGCCTTGATCCGGAGATAAAGGCAGGCGTTTATGAACTAGCGACAAACTTAAAGAATGACGGGCATACGGTTGAAGAGATTAATTTCGACCTCATCGACTATATTGTTCCTGCTTATTACATACTTACCACTGCTGAGGCTTCATCTAATCTTTCCCGGTATGACGGAGTGCGATATGGTTACAGAAGTAACAATGTCGATGAAGATCTTACCACTTTTTATAAAAAAAATAGAGGTACCGGTTTTGGAAAAGAAGTAAAAAAGCGCATTATGCTTGGAACATTTGTTCTGAGTGAGGGGTATTTTGATGCCTATTTCGCCAAAGCTCAGCAGGTGAGAAGGTTATTAACCCAACAAACACAGCAAATTTTTGGAAATTTTGATGCGCTGATTTTGCCTACTGTTCCGGAAACTGCGTTTGAAGCGGGTAGCATGCAAAAAGATCCGATTTCTATGTACCTCGCTGATATCTATACTGTTTATGCAAATCTCACAGGAATTCCGGGTATTTCGCTTCCGTTGTTTAAGCATAGCAACGGAATGCCGTTTGGGGTGCAGGTTCTCACAAATAAGCACAATGAATTAACTTTGCTTGAGTTCTCCGACCTGCTTTTAAAAGATTACAAACGCAGTTAACGAATGCAAAAATTCTATTCCATATTTTTTGGGCTTTTAATAATGTGTTGTTTTAATCGCAGCTCATTTGGAAAAGGGAATGAATTAATGCAGCAGCCCAAAGACACAGCTATCATACCGGCAACGAAGGAGGAGGATAAGGTCATAGAAGAAGTAATCGAATCGAAGGCTCCGGTAAAAAAAGAAAAGGTTGAATACCTGAGCCAGGTGACCAAATACGGGTTTAAAAATCTTTTTAGTAATTATTCCTACAATGCCGCGATGCCCTATTCATCGCAGGTGAATCCTCATGCGGAAAATTATATGCAAAGCTATTTGCAGTCTCATACAAAATACCTTCAAAATCTTAAGCGCACCTCAATGCCTTATTTCAATTTCATAGACGGCATTTTGGTACAATACGGATTGCCTAAAGAACTGAAATACCTGGCTGTGATTGAAAGTAATTTGAAAACATCCGCATTATCATCTGCGGGAGCGCGGGGGCCCTGGCAATTTATGAGCTATACGGCAAAAGATTATGGCTTACAGGTGAATCAAATGGTAGATGACAGGACTGATTATTTTAAAAGCACCAATGCAGCAGCTAAATATTTACTCAACTTATATAAAGATCTTAAAGACTGGTTGTTGGTGATTGCAGCTTATAATGGCGGCCCGGGGCGGGTTTACAGCGCTATTAAAAAAAGCGGCAGCCGAAATTTCTGGAATCTTCAATATTATTTACCTGAAGAATCACGAAATCATGTAAAAAAATTTATCGCCACGCATTATATTATGGAAGCAGCAAACAATGATGAAGGAATCGCCGATGCGGGATTTAATTATTCCCAGCTTTCTGCAGATCCGACTGCATCTGTGAACCCCGATATTTCAGCGACGGAAAAACAGGACCTTGGGTCAATGCCAATCTCAGGACGGTATAAAGCTGCGATCATTGCAAAGAATATCGATATGGACGCCAAAGATTTTAACCGGTTTAATCCGGGATTCGACAATGCGCTCGCGACAGGAACTATCTATAATTTACAACTGCCCAATGATAAGATGACACTTTTTGTCGCCAAAAAATATCCGATCTTAAATGAGTGTGTGGAACAACTTTTAGGAAATACAAATGTGGATACCAAAACCGTCTATGAAAATCGGGACATTGGCAAAAAAAGGAAATAACTACAAAATGGCTTGTTTCAACACTTCGACTTTAAGCTGGCATTCTTCAAATTCTTTCTGAGCATCACTTTTGAAAGTGATGGCCGATCCGGCCTGGATAGATAAGTATTGGTTGCTTTCGTTGTAGAGAATGCTCCTGATGATGACATTAAAATCAAAATTACCTTCAGGATCGATGTAGCCAACTGTACCGGAGAATAATCCCCGCTTGGTTTTTTCATATTGCTCAATCAATTCCATAGCACGCTTTTTAGGCGCGCCGGTCATTGATCCCATGGGAAATGTGGCAGCAAGAATCTCACCAAAAGAGATGTGATCACGAAGGGTACCGGTGATCGTTGAGATCATTTGGTGCACCTGCGGGAAAGAGTATATTTTCAAATATTCTTTTACGGAAACAGAACCTTCTGTGCATATTTTTGAAAGATCATTGCGCACAAGGTCAACGATCATGATATTTTCTGCCCGCTCTTTCGCATCGAGTTGTAAAGCGCTTCGTTCCTGCTCATCGGCCTGAATACTGCCTTCCCTTTTTGATGTTCCCTTGATAGGTTGGGAAATAATGGTATTCTTGATTTTCTTCAAAAATCTTTCCGGGCTTGCACACATCAAATACCTGTCGTTGTATTTATATAACGCCGCGAAAGGATTGGGAGAAAGCTTGCTTAGTTTTTGAAACACTTTTACCGGGTCAATCAAAATATTTTCAGCAAAAAATTCCTGGCAAAAGCAAATTTCATAGCAGTCTCCGCGAATAATATGTTGTTGTAATTCCCTGACGGCCTCGAGATATTGTTGTTGGGAAAATCTGCTTTTGAATGATGATATTTGTTGCTTTTTGTTTGCAGGAACTTGTGATAAAATATCATTGAAAATTTTATCTGAGTGACCTGCATGCATTCCAATTGACACGGATTGCGGAGATAAAATAAAAACGATTTCCGGCACAAAAAAAAACATGCCGGGAAATTGAATGCCGTCAAAATTTTGCGATGTCAGTTGTTCAATTTCATTCTTAATATCATAAGACAAATGGCCAAAAACCCAATCATCATTTTCTTTTTGAAACCGGGAAAGGGCCGTCAATGAACGATCTTCGGTAGTGACGACCGAAGCGATACTACCCGCTGCGGCAATGCACTCATAGGATTTATCGAATTCGTATTGATGATTATCTAAAAAACAAAAATTGCTAAACTTTGGAACAAAGTTTAGCAATTGAGTCTTAAAAATATTAAAATCGTTTATGGGATATGAGGTAAAGGTTCTTTTCACAATCTTATTCCCATTTAAGGATCGGTTCACTTAAAAATCATCATCGTCATCATCAAGATCGCCGTTATCATCAAAGAGATCGAGAGTTTTGAAATCGTCT
Source organism: uncultured Chitinophagaceae bacterium (assembly GCA_963706775.1). GTDB lineage: Bacteria > Bacteroidota > Bacteroidia > Chitinophagales > Chitinophagaceae > Ginsengibacter. Next base: position 632,807 of record CAVPNF010000005.1, on the reverse strand, counting down.
TCAATTTCAAAATCATCATCTTTACTTTTTTTCGCAGGTGACTTTTTCCCCTTGGATTTAGGAACATCGAATTCCTCGAAATCCGGATCATAATCGTCGTCATCTGATTTTTCCCATTCATCCTCTACTTCTACGTCATCATCATCGTCGTCGTCATCGTCTGATTTCGTTTTTTTTGAACTGGCTGTTTTGCCTTTCTTTGCCTTTATATCATCTTCATCGTCGAAATTATCATCATCTTCATCATCCTCATCCGTTTTTTTCTTAGATGTGCTTTTCACAGGCTCTTTGGTGGTTTTTTTTGCAGGAAATTCTTTTTCCTTATCAGATTTTGCTTTCATGATTGCTAAGGATTTTTAATGTAAAATTTCAATTTGATTTTCAATTATCCAAAAATAAGAATAGTTTTTTAAAAATATTTACGCACAGCCGCCAACGATCAGGGCGCCACTATGATCTGGTCTGTACCCGGACCATTGGAAATATATTTTACCGGAACGCCGAGGGCATTATTAATATATTTTATGTAAATATCCATTGCGGCGGGTACGTCTTCAAAGCGTTTCACCTGCGTAATGTTTTCTTTCCAACCGTTAAATTCTTTATATACAGGCTCCAGTTTCACACGCTCCATCTGGAAAGGAACCTGTTTGGTCTCGCGGCCATCAACATTATAAGCATCTGCTACTTTGAGAATATCTAAATCATCAAGTACATCGGCTTTCGTCATCACTAACTGAGTGACGCCATTGATCATGCAGGCAAAATTTAAGGCAACCAGGTCGATCCAGCCACATCGGCGCGGCCGGCCGGTTGTGCTTCCAAACTCATTTCCGCTTTTCCTGATTTGTTCCCCGGTATCGTCGTGTAATTCCGTTGGGAATGGTCCGCTGCCAACCCTTGTACAATAGGCTTTGGTGATGCCAATTACTTCTTTAATTTTTTGCGGAGCAATACCTAAGCCGCTGCAAACGCCTGCAGTGATGGTGCTGGAAGAAGTTACATAGGGAAACGTGCCAAAATCAACATCCAACATACTTCCCTGCGCACCTTCAGCCAGGATTTTTTTACCGCCCGCTATAGCGTCGTTGATAAAATATTCACCGTTGACAATTTGCAAAGTTTTTATGAATTCTAATGCTTCAAAAAATTCTTCTTCCCAAACGGAAATATCTTCATCGAAGCCAAAATTATCAAGAATTTGTTGATGCTTGTCACGTAGCTTTTTATACTGCGCACCAAAATCTTTCATCATCAAATCTCCTATGCGCAATCCATTTCTGCCGGTTTTATCCATGTAAGCCGGGCTAATCCCTTTAAGGGTTGACCCAATTTTGTCTTTTCCTTTTGCAGCTTCACTCGCCCTGTCTATTGCCCTGTGGGTGGGTAAAATAAAATGCGTTCTTTCGCTTATAAATAGTGACTTTTTGTAATCGACGCCGAAGGCCGCTACCGAGTCACACTCTTTCCTTAAAATGACAGGATCAAGCACGACGCCATTTCCAATTAAGTTAATTTTATTTTCACGAAATATGCCGGAAGGAATTTGATGAAGAACAATTTTTTTCCCGTCAACATAGAGTGTGTGCCCTGCATTCGGGCCGCCCTGGAAGCGCGCGATAACATCATAATTGGGAGCAAAGTAATCTACAATTTTTCCTTTTCCTTCATCTCCCCATTGGAGGCCAAGAATAACGTCTACCATTGAAATCTGAGTTTAAAAAACTGGTGTTTTTGATGAATTGATAAGAATCGGGTAAAAGTAAAATTAAAAACAGAAATGAAAGAAGATTAATTGAAAAGAATTTGAGTTTTGGGAATATCCCGTTAGTTTAAGCTAAAAACGTTGGCCGGATCATAAAGCCCGGCCAACGTTTTATTTCTAAAAAAATCTATTATTTCTTCACTATCTCAGATCAGGCAACTTTCAGCAAGCTTAATTTGCTGGTGACAAATTTGCGTTGAGCATATTCTTTGGTAACAGTAAATATTTTCACTTTTTGTGAGGGCAATTCGTACATCGCATCGGTTAATATGCTTTCGCAAATACTTCTAAGTCCGCGGGCGCCCAATTTATATTCCATCGCCTTTTCGACCATAAAGTCATATACCTCGTTTTCGAATACCAGATCAATTCCTTCCAATTCAAACAGCTTTTTGTATTGCTTGATCAGGGAATTTTTAGGCTCAGTCAAAATATTTCTGAGCGTTATTGCATCGAGCGGATTAAGATATGTTACCACGGGAAGCCTTCCCAGCAATTCAGGGATCAGTCCAAAAGTTTTAAGATCCTGCGCGTTCACAAACTGCAGCAAATTTTTTCTCTGGTATTCCTGAAGATCCTTATTTACGCTGAATCCGATCGCATTTGTGTTGATCCTTCTGCCAATCATGCGGTCTACTCCGTCGAAGGCGCCGCCGCAAATAAAGAGAATGTTGCTTGTATTGATTTTTATGAGCTTCTGTTCAGGATGCTTGCGCCCGCCTTGTGGTGGTACAAGCACTTCAGTGCCTTCCAACAGTTTCAATAATCCCTGCTGAACACCTTCCCCGCTTACATCACGGGTAATGCTTGGATTATCGCTCTTACGGGCTATCTTATCTATTTCATCTATATAAACAATTCCTTTTTGTGCTGCATTTACATCAAAATTGCAGACCTGCAGCAGACGGCTTAAGATGCTTTCAACATCCTCTCCCACATAGCCGGCTTCTGTAAAAACAGTAGCGTCCACGATAGCGAAAGGAACGTTCAAAATGCGTGCGATTGTTTTTGCCAGCAAGGTTTTACCGGTTCCGGTTTCGCCGACCATAATGATATTGCTTTTTTCAATTTCAACATCACTGTCTACTTTTTGATTCAGTCTCTTATAGTGATTATAAACTGCGACTGCAAGCACTTTTTTGGCGTCATCCTGCCCGATTACGTATTCGTCAATATATTTTTTAAGCTCCATTGGTTTTTTAACCGATAGCTTAAAATTAGAGGCACTGGAATTCTTTTCCTGGCTTGGCAGAATTTCCTGAACGATTATTTCCTGGGCATGTTCTACGCAATTTTCACAAATATGCCCTTCCTGGCCGGCAATAAGGATTTTCACCTCATCGCGGCTTCTTCCGCAAAATGAACAATGTAAGGTTTGCTGTTTAGGCATAATAGTACAATTAAATAATTAGAAATCAATCCAAAGTATAGCAATCCCTTTTAAGATAAATGCTAATATTGATATACGGTAAGGACAATAAAATCAGCGGAAATGTTGCATCAAAGTTTATTTAGGACGCCATCAACGATGCCATACTTTTTACTTTCGTCAGCATCCATCCAATAATCGCGGTCAAAATCTTCCATCACTTTCTCATAGGTTTGGCCACAATTTTCCGCGAGAATCTTCGCGCCCAATTGTTTGGCTTTTTGAATTTGCACCGCCATAATTTCAAGGTCAGCACTCGTTCCCTGGCCTCCGCCACTCGGTTGGTGGATCATCACTTCCCCGTGCGGGAAAATAAAGCGTTTACCCTTAGCTCCACCGCTTAGCAGAATGCTTCCCATGCTGGCGGCCATTCCCATACAAACGGTGCTCACCGGTGAAGTGATCATTTGCATAGTGTCGTATATCACCATACCGCTGGTGATCACGCCGCCGGGACTATTAATATAAAAAGTGATTTCTTTTCCCGGTTCTGTGGCTTCCAGAAAGAGAAGCCGGTTAGTGATGTCTTTTGCGCTCTTATCATTCACCTCGCCCCACAAAAATATTTTTCTCTGTTCAATAAACTTTTTATCGAACATCATTCCGCCCATCATTTTTTCCATTGGATTTTCCGTAGCGGGCATTTCAGGTTCTTCTTCCTCAGCAAACCGACTAAAATTATTGTTATTATAAAAAATCATGTTGTAAAAATTTAATAGTTAAAATCTACTTTTTGGCTTTCCTGGTATTGGTGATCAGTACTTCGTCAATGAGGCCATAGGTCTTAGCTTCATCGGAAGTCATCCAATAATCGCGGTTACTGTCTTTAGCAACTTTTTCTATTGTCTGCCCGGTGTGATTGCTAAGAATTTCATACAATTCGTGTTTGATCTTCCGCACTTCATTTACCGTAATCTCAACATCCGATGCCTGGCCGGCGGCTCCTGCGCTTGGCTGGTGCATCATAATTCTTGAATGCTTGAGGGCGCTCCTTTTTCCGGGCGCGCCTGCTGCCATCAATACGGCTGACATACTTGCCGCCATCCCGGTACAAATAGTGGCGATATCCGGTGTTACAAATTGCATGGTATCATACAATCCCAGTCCTGCATAAACGCCTCCACCCGGCGAATTGATATACATCTGGATATCCCTTGTACGATCTGTACTTTCCAAAAACAATAACTGGGCAATAATAATGTTGGCGACTTCGTCATTTACCGGATAACCCAGAAAAATAATTCTGTCCATCATTAATCGGCTGTAGACGTCCATTACGGCAACATTCATGGGACGCTCTTCAATAATGTTGGGTGTGAGATTGGTTATATTATGGTTTACGTAGCCATGCAAGGTATTGCTGCTAATGCCCCTATGCTTCACGGCGTATTTTTCAAATTCTTTTCCGGTATTCATAAATTAATTTTAGTGTAATAGAATTTACGGCGGTGAAGTTCCAAATATTATGCTAACAAAAAAAATGAGACAAAAGGACAGGGAGCACCAATTAAAAATTGAGAATTAAAAATTGAAACAAATGTTGATTGTTATTTTAATTCTTCAATAAATAAACAGCGTGATAAGCTAAAAAGTAGATTTTTAGCTTTGCAGAATTACCGGTGAAAAACAGGGAGATAGCGTTATTAATGCGAATGATGATGTTGCATTGCCAGGAATTCTTCTGAAGAAGTTTCTTTCTCTTCAGGAGTCACCTGGGTTTCCAGCCAGTTAAATAATTTTTCGGTAATCATTTTCCTGTAAGTGCTGTCAATCTGCTTTTCATCTTTCATCATCCTGTCGATATAGCTTTCGATCCAACTGCTATCTTCGCCCAGTTTCATCTGGCCAAAATAGCTCATTATTTCAGCTTTCATGCTGTTCCGAAGCTCTTCTTCGGAAATCTCAAGATGATTCTCGTTAATAATTTTGTCGCTTATTAACGTCCATTTTAGCTGGTTGGCAAAGGTTGGATATTCTGCTTCCACCTGCTCGCGGTCCTTTTTCTTTTCGCCACCGATTTCTATCCAACGCTTCAAAAAAGCATCAGGAAATTCTATTGGGGTATCGATTAAAGTATGATAAAGCTGGTCCTGCACCTGATTGTGACCGGCCGCGTCCCATTGTTTTTGAATTTCTTCTTCTAAAGTTTTGCGAAAATCTTCTTCTGTTTTAAGATCTTTTCCAGGGAAAACCTGGTTGAAGAATTCTTCATTCAATTCTTTTTTCTCAACCAAACCTATTTTGGTGATGGTCATTTTAAAATATTTCTCTTCTGCAGCCTTGTCGTCTTTTTCCAGGCCCAGGTCAGACAGAATCCACTCTCTTTCCTTTTCAGCAAATGCCTTATTTAATTGCAGAACAACAAAGTCATCTACTTTTTTACCTATCAGCTGTGGGCGAAATTCTTCTGAGAAATATTGAACTAAAATTGAATTATCCTTTGAAATGCCTTCAGCTACCGGGTTTCCTTCTGCATCACTTTCTTCAAATAATACGTTCAAAACATTTTCCGGAGCAGTCACTGTTTCGGCATCAGTCATGGTGCCGTGTTTGGTAATGAGTTTTTCAACTTCTTCTTTCACCATTTCAGGCGTTACTTTCACCTTGTGAAAAACCGGTTTTGCGCTTTTAAGTGCATCTAAGGTCACTTCGGGCTTTAAACCAATATCGAACGGAAATTCGTAATCCGTTGGATTGTTCATATCCAAACTCCTCAAGTCATTTTCCATCGGCAAAGGCTGGGCGAAGATTTCCGGCTTTTCCTGCGTTAAATAAGTTTGTAATTCTTTTTCAACAGCCCTGATCACTTCATCATAAAAGATAGAGGCGCCGTACATTTTTTTCACCATGCCCGCTGGCACCATTCCTTTTCTGAAGCCTGGAATATTCGCTTTCTTAGTATAATCTTTTATTGATTTTTCGAATGAAGGGAAATAATCTTCTTTTGATACTTTTACTGTCAGTTTATCATGAAGATTGCCGAGATTCTCTCTAGTTACGCTTGCCATTAATCAAATTTTATCAACCGTGTGGAACGGTTTTTAGTTTTCCATTTAGAAAACTGTTGAAGAAAGTGCGCATGGAGGGACTCGAACCCCCACACCTTGCGGCATCAGATCCTAAGTCTGACGTGTCTACCAATTTCACCACATGCGCTTTTTGGGGCGGCAAAAGTAATGGATTTTTTTATAAAATGACAAACTGAGCTAATTAAAAAAAGAATAAATACAAAATCAGGTTGTTTTTCTAAAATGAAAAATCTACTTTTTGGCTTTTCAGAGTGTTTTCAAATCAAACTATTCAAGGAATTGTTGCGATAGTGCTCAATTTTATATTCAAACATTTGCGCCATCTTATCAGCGCGCCAGAGCGCTTCTTTTGCTTTTTCCCCTGTAAATAATTCGTTTAAGGTTTGGGAAAACAAAGTGAGCCATTGTTGAAAATGATGATGCTCCACAGGCAATTGTGCGTGCGGCGGAAAGGGGCTTCCGTAATATGTATGCTCGCCCAACAAAACGGTTTGCCAGAAGGTGTACATTTTTGCCAGGTGTTCCGGCCACCGGTTTTTGATTCGCTCGTTAAAAATGGGGCCGATCAATGTGTCATTCCTCACTTTATCATAGAAAGTATCTACCAATAATTTGATGTCTTCGATGGTTAGGATGTCGTCTTTTTCTTCTGTCAATGTGAAAACAATTGAGTGATTAAATAATATATGGCCCAGCCCCCAAACAGGATGTGGCCGATCCAAACCCAGCCCGGAATGCTTCTTGGCACTTCACTTCCCTCAATTAAAAATACTTTCTGGTCTCCTTTGCCATAGGCGTTGATCATCATAGGTACGACACCGTCCACTACCTGGTGCTCCTTCAGTCCTTCAATGGAAATGTCGGGGCCATTGCGCACCGTAAAAGGAATTTTTCTGATCCCTTCTTTCCCCTGGGGATCTTTACTTACCACGCGCAGAAAGTGTTCGCCATCAACGAGCTTCCGGGTATCCAATTCAAAATTTATGGGCGATTTAAACGATCCGATCGGTTGCGGATCATCATCTATAAAAATGATTATAGAGCTTCTGTCTTCCATTTTAAATTAGTTTAATACGGTTCTTTTAATGTGGTTAAGATCTTTTTCTCCCGGCTTGATCATCCATTTCAGGGCGTAAAAAAGGGTTACCAATGTAATCACTACTGCCGCTAAGACGATCACATAATCCCAATTACCTGAGGGGCCGGCGCCGTGGGTGATTCCCCGCAAAATTTTAGGCTGCTGTTTCTCACAGGCGGGACAGGCCCAGGTTATAAACCCAAAACCTAACAATGGAAGTAATAATAAAAACTTTTTCATTGCTGATAAATTTATTTGTGAAATATTTTATTTTCCTTTCGCTTTTACGGCGTTCATCAATTTTTGTATTTCATCAACCGTCACCTTTTTCGCGCTATTGCCCCAACTGGTTTTTTCATGATTCATAATTGCGGAAATTTCGGCTGCGGACAGGTTGTTAGTGGTTCCAATAGGAGGCATCGGACCAAAACCTTCACCCGCTCTTCCGTTGTATCCATTCAAAATAATATCAACCATAATTTCTGAATTTTCGTCTAAAACTATTTTGCTGCTCTTTAGAGGCGGGAAAGCGCCTTTCAATCCTTCTCCATTTTCCTGGTGACACGCCTGGCAATTAGCAGTGTATAAGCTTACGCCATCCAGTTCTGAGGATGCGGCGCCACCCGCTTCGGCAGTCTGCTTCAGTTCTCTTTTGTATAAAAATTCTTTCGGCGGTGTGCCGTCGGGCAATTTGATTTGCTTCAGCGTGAGCAGATACGCAACCAGTTGCAATGCTTCCGGACCTGCCACTATTTTTCCTTTTTTTCCTCTCATGTACTCATCAGGCACGTTTACGACTTTATCATTCTTACCAGGTTTTTCCTTGTATTCGAACATCCACTGGTAAGCCGGCATGATCGATTGTTTCACAACCGCACGTGGCTGATAAAGATGTAATAATTGCCAATCAATACTTGGCTGCCTGGCGCCAATATTGGTGAGGTCCGGCCCCGTTCTTTCAGTGCCCATAAGGGTGGCAGTATTTCGCCAGAAATCGGTTCTGCGATTCGCAGCATAATCGGCGGCAATGCTGGGCCTATCGCCCCAAACCTTATCCATATCGATATTGCGAACCTGCTGGGTATGACAGCCCACACAGCCATTTGCTACATAGAGCGCTTTTCCTTTTAGTGCATCGCCACTTAATTGTTCCGCCCCAGGCAGCGGCGCGTTATTATCCTGGTTGTAGATCGCCGGAATAATCGCCACCAATATGGTTAAGGAAAGAAATAATCCCAGCGCGGTCAGAAAAAGCTTTTTATGATTATTAAAATATTCCATTATTGAATTTTTTATCCTTTAATCTTTTATAAATGTGGTTAGCCTTGAACATGGATTAATTCTGCATCTTTTTCTCCTAATAATCCAATCGCTTCTTCGTTGATATTAAGCGTGTGAGAAGGCCTGATCATTTTATACATATTATATGCAAAAACCAGATGGGCTGTCCACATCAACGTGCCGCCGATCGCACGCCACAGCCAGTAAGGCGCCATTGCGGAAACGGAATCAATAAATGGTTTGCCATTCATCCACATAACGCCTCTCATCGTACCTCCGATCATTAATGGAATTGTATAAAAAAGTAGTCCGATGAAAGCCATCCAAAAATGAATACCAACAGTCACCTGCGGCGGCTCCTGTCGGGTAATCCTGGGAATGATCGCATATATAAAGCCCCACAGGAAAAATGCGATAATGCCATACATGGTCAAATGCGAATGTGCTGTTGTAAAATCAGTGAAATGCCAGAACATATTTGTAGTCCGGAATGCCTCGGCAGTTCCCTGCATCGAACCGGTAAAATAAAAGATCGTTCCGATTAGAAAGAAGGGAAGCGTATAGCTTCCGGAAAGCTTGTGCCATGATCCTTTAAATGTCATAATGAAATTGGTGCTTCCTGAAACTACCGGAATGATCATACCCACACTTCCTACAATGGCAACCGTTTGTAAAGACCAGGGAATCGCGCTAAATACGAAGTGATGGGTTCCGATCACGGTGTAAAAAAATATCTGCGACCAGAAGGCAAGGATACCAAGGCTATAGGAATAAATAGGCTTATTAAGTTGCTGCGGTAAAAAATAATAAACAAGTCCAAGCACAAACATCATGAACCACATTCCGACTCCCTGGTGCATATAATAGCCTTGCGAAATGGTTTCGCCTAATCCGTTTTGCCAGTAAGGAATGTAGGCTACTAACGAGATCACAATGACGAACATCAGCGCCGCCACTATATACCAGTTGGAAACATAGATTTCCTTAGTCTTGCGCCGTGCGATGGTTCTGATAAAATTAGCAAGGGTGAGCACAACGCCGATAGCGAAGAGAAGCTGTACCGGCCAGATGTATTCGCGATACTCGCCGCCGCCATTATTAATCCCGGCCATTAAGCAAATGCTTCCAATCAATACCGATGCATTGATCAGCCATAAAGTCCACCAGCCCCATTTCAAATTCGCAATTTCATTATTTCCGACTCTCGGCACCACATAATAGCCCAGGCCAATCATTGCCAATGATGACCAACCCCAAAAAACCGCGTTGGTATGGACCGGCCTCAATCTTCCGAAACTTAGCCAACTCAAATGATCGGCATCGGGCGCTACGAATTTAATCCCTTCATATTCGCCAACTGTGGTTCCAAAAACCAGCCATACGGTCGCGGAGATCAAAAACCAGATCACCAGTTTGGAAAGTTGCGGATCAACTCCGGGCCGCTGAATGGCCTTTCTTTTTTCTTCAATGAACCGGATATTGGCATGCTCATTTACATTTTTCAAAATTCCTTTTTTGTCCTCAACAGGCATCGTGCCTGAAAGCTCACTCTGTGAAATCTTAAAATCAAGCACTTCTTTCCTTTTTTTCAAAATTTCGGTTATCTCTTCATCGGGTAAGGTTTTCAGGTAGTTGCTCAGGCGCTCAGCTTCTGCGATATTCCTTTTCATTTTATATTTCCTTGAAAGATTGCTCACTTTTACAATCATCAGAATAACACCTACAAGAATTGGAGTGAGTATTAATATAAGAGTTATGATGACGCCGCCCTCACTAAAAAGAGATTCCTGGTAAGGAATAGTCTGGGCAAAGAGAGATTGACTAAAAAGAGTTCCAATAATGATCAAAAAAACTGTGAGCGGCGTTGAGCTCAGGTTGCTGCCATTTTCTTTTGGGTTCTTCATTTGTCTGTATTTTATGTAAGCGTCTAATTGATCATTATCAAGGCTGTTGATAAATTTGTCCAGGTTGAATTCGTTATTGGCACTGGCATCTTTCTTCATTTGATTTTTGATCGCAAGGGTTCTTATAGCAAGATAAGTAGCGGCTGCCAGCGTAACAATCAGGAGAAGGATCATCAGGATGAATGCACCCAATCCCCGCCCATCCGGATTTGAAAATGTGGAATCTGTTTGGGCATATAAAGCTGCCGGAATAAGAAGGATGGCAAGTATTGCGGACCCGGATCTTTGACAAAATTTTCTAATCATAAAAAAATATTGAAAGAGCATTGTTACTTAAGGGACATCTTATAAAGATGATGGTAAAGTTCACGATAATATCCATACTAAAGAAGCAAAATTTCGGAGTAAATCCGGACTTCTCTCACGGTTTTAAAATGCTGCGCTCAGTTTGCAAAATTAAGGGCATAATTTAATAAAAAAGGACATTTTTATCCTTTTTATTCTAAAACCTTTTTATCGTAACGAACTTTATAAAAAAATTACTCGTTTTAAAAATTGAATATGCCGTCAAAAAGAAGGAGAAAATTTACATCAGCCTTCAAAAATTTGGCGCGTAGCAACGGCGATCCTGTTCCATGAATTAATAACAATGATCTGCATAATAATTTGTGCCAAAACATTTTCACCAAATAGCTTTAGCACGCCATTATAAGTTTCGTCACTCACGCCATCTTTTGATATAAGCGTAACTTCTTCTGTCAATTGCAAAACGGCCCTTTCTTCTTCTGTGAAAAGAGGAGATTCTTTCCATGCGGATAATGCAAAAATTCTTCTTTGACTTTCGCCGATTTTCAAGGCCTCCTGTGTGTGCATGTCTATACAATAAGCGCATCCATTTATTTGTGAAGCCCTTATTTTAATCAGTTCCCGGAGTTTAGGATCTATTTGCGAATTCCTGATGTATTGTTCGAGGCCCGACATCGCTTTATACGAATTTGGTTCGAGTTCTTTAATATTAATTCTACTCATGACATTTATTTTTTTGAAATTAAGTTTTTTAAATAATCTGATGTTATAGGGTTATCCGCTACCTCACTCAGGCCCTCAGGATTTAATAATTTTTCTCCGATGTTTTTCATCGCATTCATCGCCGTTTTTAGAAACCCGGGGCCAAGGCTTATTCTTGCCACTCCCATTTTTTTCAGCGTTTCAAAATCCGGAATGCCGGGCGACAGAAGAATATTGACCGGAAGCGATACTTCGCTGATAATTGTTTTGATACTTTCTTTTTCCTTTAGAAAAATAGGGTAAAAACAATCAGCTCCTGCTTCTTTATAAGCTTTTCCTCTTTCTATAGCTTGTGATAATTTTTCTTCTTTCGATAAAAGAGAATCCTTTATAAAAACATCCGTTCTTGCATTTATGAAGAGCGTGCTGCCCATTTCGGATGCTGTACTTTTTATAAGATTAATTTTTTCAGCTTGCTCCTGAATCGAAATCAATCCTGCATCGTCATGTTTGCTATCTTCAAAATTAATTCCTGCAATTCCGGTATCCAGCAGCCTTTTGATATTTTCTTTTAATGAAACATTGTTGATTGCATAGCCGCTTTCTATATCGGCGGTAACCGGCATTTTTACACTCTTTACAATTTTTTGCAGAATAATTAAGACATCGTTGAAAGGAATATTTTCGCCATCCTGGTATCCATTACTATAAGCGATCGACGCGCTTGCCGTAGCGATAGCTTTGTATCCCAGGCTTTCCAGGAGTATGGCTCCTAACGGATCCCAAATGTTGGGCAGCACTAAAATCGTTCCATTATGGTGTAATTCATGTAGTTGATTTTCTTTTTCTGTTTGTATGGGATTCGTAATCATTTTTAAAAATTTAAAACTCAATTTTTTGCTTCTATAAAATGGAATTTTCTACATTTTTACTTTTCACGCATTTGTGATTCACAGCAGAATGATTTTTTCAATACGAAGAACAAAAAATTGGTAGACAAATTTAATCATTAAATAAAATCGATATTTTATGTATGTAACAATTGATGGAAAATGTGATGAGGACGCAATTGGGAAAGGAAAAAGTGACGATTATTTTATTCTGAAAATATTTTGAAATCTATTGCGCAATCGACAATTATAATATTAACTTATTTAGAAAAATTTTTCTAAAATGGCAGGACATCGGCCGGTTAATCATTCCGAAAGATCCACCTGATAAGTTGGTGATGAGTGGCAGTGCAAGAAGCAATGTAATGCAAACAAAGGTGTCTTATAAAGATTCTAAATCTTCTCGCTGCCGGTAATTCTGCCGCCGGCCATTTGAAATGTTTGTTTTATTTTTTCAAAATTTTCATCATTAATCGGCACGGCGGCATCCAAAATTATGGTTGATTTGAAACCGAGTTCCAAAGCATCTACAGCGGTAAAATTTACACAAAAATCACCTGCAAGGCCGCCTACATACACTTCCGTTATTCCTCTTCCTTTTAAATAATCGCCCATACCGGTTGCTTTCTTTTTCCCATTATCAAAAAAGCCGCTATAGCTATCTATATTTTTATCCAATCCTTTTCTGAAAATAGCTTCCACTTTTTTAGTGTCTAATAACCTCGGGAATTCGGAGCCGTCGGTTTGTTGCACACAATGGTCTGGCCACAATACTTGTGATAAGCCATTAAGTAGAATTTCGTCATACACTTTTTTGCCGGGATGCGCGGAAGCAAAACTCCTGTGATCCGCCGGGTGCCAGTCTTGTGTGGCAACAACCAAATCAAATTTTTCCTGCAAGCGATTGATAACAGGTAGTACCCGGTCGCCATTTTTTACTTCCAACGCGCCGCCCGGTAAGAAGTCATTTTGAACATCAACAATGATCAAAGCTTTCATGGGCTATTTTTTATAATGTTTTCGCAGGTCGTTCCTGAGCTTATGTAAAGTCTCGCTAATTCCTATTTTATAAATATGCGGATAGTTAAATCGTTTGTGTTCTTCAGGTAATAAAGCCAGCCGCTCTTTTGCGTAAGCAGCGACCTCTTTCGCATCATTCTTTGGAATTATTCTTTTACCATCTTCCATCACTTTTTGAAGCAAAGGGATTGCTTTGGCAGAATCAAAATCAAGGGTCTTTTCAGGATCAAATGGATGGATCATCTTTTCCGGAATTTTTTCATCCCAAATGCCGATAATATCTCCCGCAAAAAGTCCATTTTCGTCAACATACCTGTATACTTGCTTCTTGCCTGGCAAAGTTACTTTTTGTATATTTTCTGAAAGCTTAATTTTCGGTTGTCCTTTGATTTCAGCCAGTTTATAAACGCCATCCAACGCGGCGTCTGGCTGGCCGGTTGCAATGCTGGTGCCCACACCAAAAACATCTATTGGTGCATTCTGATCCAGCAGGCTTTTGATTAGATGTTCATCAAGTTGATTGGATACTACGATTTGCACATAATGTAGCCCGGCATCATCCAGCAATTTTCTTCCCTTTTTAGAAAGATAAGCAAGGTCACCACTATCCAGCCGGATCGCCTGTAGCTTTTGTCCCCTTACTTCCATTTCTTTTGCAACAATAATTGCATTGGGAATCCCGCTTTTTAAAGTCTCATAGGTATCGACCAACAAAGTGCAATTGCCCGGATGCGCTTCCGCAAACTTTCGAAATGAAGTAAGTTCGTCATCGTAGCTTTGGATAAACGAATGAGCCATAGTCCCGACCGCTTTCAGATCATACATTTTGGCAGCCAACAAATTAGATGTGCTGTCAAAACCGCCCGATATGGCCGCTTTGCTCGCATATACACCTCCGGTCGCCTGAGCTCTTCTCAGACCGAATTCACTTAAATGCCTGGTGCCTGCCGCCTGCCGCATCCGCGCAGCTTTGGTAGCAATTAATGATTGAAAATTGAGATAATTTAATAACAGCGTTTCAACTAATTGTACTTCTATTAAATTTCCCTCCACCCTTAATATTGGCTCTGTGGGAAAAGCTACTTCCCCTTCCTTCATAGCGTAAATGGTGCCACTGAAATGAAATTTTTCCAGCCATCCCAGAAACGCATCGTCCATGCCTTGCTGACGCAACCAGGCAATTTCATTTTTATCAAAATGTATATTTTCGATAACATTTAACAGGTCATCAAGGCCGCAAAATATTACATAGCCTCCGCCATATGGCAGCTTTCTGAAAAAGTAATCGAAACAGCAGGAGTCGTAATGAACGCCATCTTTATAATAGGCTTGTGCCATGGCAAGTTCATATCTATCTGTATATAATCCGGAACAAGGATCTAGCAAACAATTATTGGAAACCTTCATTTTATAAATGTAGGAAATTAAATCACAAAGGGCATAGTGTTTGAGATGGTTGTGCCAAACATGTTGGGGAGTTTTTAATCTAAAAAGTTTTTTCTAAAAAGTTCAGTTATGAAACGCAGTATAAAAAGTTTACAACGATTTAGCTTGAAAGAAACCGATGGCGAAATCGGAAAGGTGATTGAATTTTATTTTGATGATTATTCATGGACGATCCGTTATTTGGTGGTAGAAACGGGTAGCTGGTTGTCACAACGCAAAGTGTTGATTTCACCAAAGGCCTTGCTGGAGCCCGATTGGGAACATGAAGAATTTCCCGTAAACCTCACAAAAGAGCAAATAGAAAACAGCCCGGATATTGATACCGACAAACCAGTCTCGCGGCAACAAGAGGAAGAATTGTCAAGTTATTATTGGGGAAGTGAACCCGATGAGCATGGCGCCGGTATTTTCGGCATGATGCCCAGCGATCTTGCGGCGACGGTTTCGGCTGATGATTTAGTGGAGCAACCTCCCAATGATGTGTCGAATAACGATCCGCATTTAAGAAGCACAAAAGAAATTATTGGGTATAGCATTCACGCCACTGACGGTGAAATTGGTAAAGTCGTTGATTATATAATTGATGATAGCAACTGGAAAATTATTTTGTTCGTTGTGGAAACGGGCTCATGGTTGGACAGTAGAAAAATAATATTGCCGATTAAATGGATCAAAGAATTGAATTGGGAAAATTCCACTGTTGTCGTAAACGTTAGTACGAATTCGATAAAAGACAGTCCGGAATTTGATGACTCTAAGCCAATAAATGAAAATCTATGAGCAAATCCTGTATGATCATTATGAAAAAGCTTCGAAAGCATTAGCTTTCAGGAATCAAGGTTTAATGTGGATTGATCGTTCTTCAATTTTAAAAGAGCGCCTTTTTCATAATTCAGCTGTCCGTTAAAAATCCTTGCAGGCTCAGTATATGGATGTGCCACTTCTTTGCCAACGTCCATGATGTGCATTACATTCCATCCCCGCACTTTCAAATAGTCAGACACCATTGACCGGTGACACCGCCACCACACTGCCTCTGAGCACATGTAAGCCGTTCGTTGTTGGGTCGCGATGTTTTCAAGCTTTTCGATGCCTCTTTTAAAATCATCGGTTTCCATATAATCCGCATAACCACGAAACGCAAGATGACGCCAGGCCGTATGTTTCGATTCACGATTTACTTTTCTTCTTCCACCTAATTCTTTCAAGTGAACATATTGAATATTGTTTTCAGGAATGGATACTTCCAGCGCCTCTTTGTTGAATTGCGGATAACGCCGTGAGCCCGGAAAACTTCTGATATCAACGAGCACTTCGATTTGAAAAGAATGCAACATTGCCACTAACTCTTCAAGTGTTCGTGTTGAGTGGCCGATCGTCCAGATGTTTCTTTTCTCTAACAATTTCTTCATAAATCCTTTATTTCAACGAGCCTGCCAGAAAAGCCGTTTTATAGATTTTTGATATTTTTCAATTCTTCCAACAGGACAAGCGCGGCGTTGTGCTTCTCATCTTTTGCTGCGTATACCAATGTTATATTTCCTTTTTGCAGGTATTCTTTTAATTGCGACAATGGTTCTTTGTTCGATTGTATTTCGCTTCGATATTGCTTTTTAAATCCAGCCCATCTTTTCAGGCATATGGTTGAACCATTTTCTCAATTCAGTGGTTGGCGCTATTTCTTTTAACCACAGATCAACCGCGGCGTTTTCTTTAGTAAATCCTCTTGGCCAAAGCCTGTCAACCAGGATTCGAAATCCATCTTCTTTGTCTGCCTTTTCATAAATTCTTTTGATCTTGATTTTCATGTTCCTCTTTTTTTGAAACAACTGGAAATTATCCAATCACGTTTGCCGGTCTTTCATTTCCGGATTCTCTAAAATTGGCAGGCGTTCTGTAAAACTATTTGTGATGGAATGCGTTGAATCGCGATGATAAATGTAGGTGGGAATATCTGTTTTCATGATCGTGACCCCTGCTTTATCAAGTCTCTCAAAAAGATCTCCATCACTTCCCAGATCCATTTTCTGAAATCCTTTAAACCGAACAGCAATGTCTCTGCTGATAAAAAAGGTTCCTGCGATAACGCAATCTGATAGCCCGATCATTTTCCTATGATTAAATCTGTCGGGGACAAAAGAACTTCCAATAATCTGAACGCCCCCGTGCAAAAACTTCAAGGTTCTATGGTTGGTCAAAATTTTCTTTCTTGATGCAAGGTGTCGCGGCCTGTACTCGTCATCAGAATCCAGAAAAGTGACATACTTCCCGATTGCTGAAAATATACCGCTATTTTTTGCATCAGAATAGCCCGCGTTTTCCTGGTGGATGTACCTGATTTTACTTCCCGGTTTTAAGTAGGGAAGAATTGCAACACTTGTATCATCCGTGCTGCCATCATCTACAATAATGCCTTCCCAATCTGTTTCTTCCTGGCTAATTAAAGATTCCAACGCTCTTATTAAAAGAGCGGCGCGGTTGTATGTGGTAATAATTACTGAGAAGAAAGGAACTTTGCCTCCTGCGTTCTCTGCCTGTTTTGTTTTCATTTCATCCTATTGGAAGAAAATTCCTGAAAAATATCAATACAAATTTACAATCATTTGCATCTTTCATTATGTTACAATTCTTTAAAAAGCCGCATCGTGATAAAGCGGCGCGTTGAAAAGCAAATAACTGTCTTTAAAGAAATAAATTTGCAATAGAAAAAGTCTAAATCATATGTCCACAAAAATCGCGATTGTAACAGGAGCGGCCGGAAATCTTGGCCGGGCTGTCGTAACAAAATTTATTGATAACAATTTTAAAGTGATTGCTGCAGTTCGTAATAAAAATATGACTACGACTGCCCGCGCAAATTTCGAAGAAGTAGCGCTCGACCTGACAGATGAGGAAAGTTGTCAGGAATTTATTGACAAAACGATTGCATGAAAATAATTCAATTGATGTAGCGGTATTGACTGCGGGCGGTTTTACCATGGGAAATGTGGCCGCGACAAAAACCAGTGATATCGCGAAGCAATACAAGCTTAATTTTGAAACAGCGTATAACATAGCAAGGCCTGTATTCGCGCAAATGATGAAGCAAAATAGTGGTCGAATCTTTTTAATCGGTTCGCGTCAGGGCCTTGATTTTTCGCATGCAAAGGGCGTGACGGCTTATGCATTTTCAAAGTCTCTTATTTTTCGTCTTGCGGAAATTATGAATGCGGAAGCCAAAGGGAAAAATGTGGTGATATCAGTAATTGTTCCCATCCACAATTGACACGCCGGAAAACCGCACATCCATGCCGGATGCGGATTTCAGCGCTTGGGTGTCGCCTGCTCAAGTAGCCGATGTTATTTATTATTATTCAGGAACAGAAGCGGATGTGCTGAGAGAGCCAGTAATTAAAGTTTATAATAAGGCTTAAAAAATAACCAAAAATAAAAGTATAAAAAATAAGCCTAAGCCATTTGTTTTTGTTTCTTTTCTTCAATCGCTTTCAACAGCGAAGCATACGCTTTATTAAATTTTTCAACACCTTCTGCTTCCAGTTGCTGAGTGAGTTGATTGAGATCAATTCCATTTTTCTTTAATTGATCAAGTTCTTTTGTTGCCTGCATCAGATTATTTTCAAGATGATCTTCTGCAACGCCATGATCTCTGAAAGCATCGATGGTTTCCATTGGCAGCGTATTGATCGTATCCGGGCCAATCAATGCTTCTACATATTTCACATCGCTGAATGAAGGATCTTTCGTGCCGGTGCTTGCCCAAAGGACTTTTTGTTTTTTTCCTCCTTTCTGCTCAAGCTTTCTGAAACGATCGCTGAAGAAAACTTCTTTATAGATTTCGTAAGCCTTTTTTGCAGAAGCAATGGCTACTTCGCCAACAAGGTTATCTAATTTTTTTTCTTTTAAAACCGGATCAATCAATACATCGATGCGGCTAAGAAAAAAGCTGGCAACAGAGGCTATATGGTCAATAGCTTTGTTATTTTTTACTCTTTCTTCAAGACCGGAAATGTAAGCTTCAGTTACTTCTTTATAACGATCCAATCCGAACAGTAAAGTGACATTAATATTAATTCCCTCACTAATGCATTGTTTGATGGCAGGCAACCCTTCCTTAGTTCCTGGAATTTTGATCATCACATTTTTTCGGTCCAATGATTTCCATAATTCGCGCGCCTGTTTAATGGTGCCTTCTGTATCATTGGCGAGGCGCGGAGATACCTCCAGGCTCACGAAACCATCGGTGCCATGAGCTTTGTCGTAAACAGGGTTTAAAATATCCGCAGCTCGTTGAATGTCGCTTGTTGCAAATCCAAAAAATATTTCTTCATCTGATTTTTGTTCAGCCGCCAGTTTCCTGATATCAGCATCATAATCGGAACTGCCAGTTACTGCTTTTTCAAAAATAGACGGATTAGAAGTGATGCCGCATAATTCATCTTCGTCAATTAGTTTTTGAAGTTCACCACTGTCCATTAATTTTCTATCAAACGAATCGAGCCAAATGCTTTGGCCGAGATCGTGTATACTTTGAAGTCGGTTCATGTTTATTTTTTTTGTCGTTTAACAGGCCTCAAATGCCGTACCATGAAAGGGAAAATTAAATTATATAGGAACGCGATTTGCTAAAATTAGTTGCGACAGTTGTAAGGAACTGCTTTAGAAAACGTTAGGTATTATTCCAAAAATGGGCATGCAAATAATATTTCAACTTAAGCGCATTTAATTCAGCACATGATAATCTGTTTTCAGATAATCTCATGAATCTTATTAACGTGAAAAGCTAAAATGTAGAAAATGCACTTTTTAGAATTCCATAAATAATTTCATGAATCTTATTAACGTGGAAAGCCAAAATGTAGAAAATTGCACTTTTTAAATTTCAAAAAATGATCAGGTAAATATTATCTGAAGAAACCTGATGTAGTTTTTTTACTGTTGCTTATCCGGTGATTCTATGTCAAGAAAATTATTCCTCTGGTCTTTTTTGCGAACCCCAAAGTTATATCGTGCATTAATGCCAAATTTCCGGCTGTCTGATTTTCTGAAACCACTCGCGGAAATGCTTCCCTGGTTTAAAGTGAAGTCATTGTTGTTGGTATAAAGCAGGTCTCTTACGCTGGCCGTAATAATCAGTTTCTTTTTTAAGAATTGTTTATTGATGCTTAGATTTAAAGAGCCAAACGGCGAAAGTTCATAAAATTGTTGTTGCCCGTTAATACGCACAAATCCATTCAGCGTTATTTGTGAAGTGCCGGATAGCTTAAGGGTCTGATAGGTAAAAAGAGACCAGCTTCCTCTTTTAAATGAAAGCGGTTTTCCTTCATAAAGTCCGTCATAAAAATTATGATTGTATTGCGCGCCTCCAACGATGAAATATTTTCCGCCGGGCGGTATGGCCCCTAAGATTCTAAAATAGGTTTCCTTATTATTTCCAAGGTTGTCATAAGTGCGATAAGCAACGCTTTTGCTTGAATCAGCCTGGTACACTACGTTGGTGAAAATATCTTTGGTATCATTGATGCCAAGGGCAAAAACCGGGCGCTGATCAACTGAAATATTTACTTCATAATTGTCTGTGAACTGCGGCTTCAACGCGGGATTTCCTGTTTCAAAAAGATAAGGATCAACATATTGCTGCGAAGGATTTAACAAGCTGTATCCGGGACGACTGATTGTTCGGCGATAGATCGCGTAAGCCTGTAATTCATAGGTCATGATTTTCATGAGCGGCCTGCTGATAAAAACATAAGGAAAAAAGTCAGTGCGCCGGATGCGGAAAGTGGTGTCAGAAGGAATGGTTTGAACGCCGTCCATGCGCGTATTCTCCATCCTCGTTCCCGCCTTCAATGTAATGCCGGCAAGTGTTTTGGACGCCTGGATATAGGCAGCGCTGATCATTTCATGATAATTGAAAGCGCTGGTTCTTGATTCATCTTTGACGGTTGATGTTCCGTTATTCCTGTAATATTGAGTGTTGTTATTGAAATCAGTTATCGTTGTTTTGAGACCCGATTCTACCGTAAATTTCTTTTTAAATTTCCAGGTAAGATTGGAAGTAGCGGAAAAGAAATTGAGATTAGTTTTCAAGTTTCCATTGCCCGACGCACTTCCCGAAACAGGGAGTGTAAAATCCGTAGAAAAAGCCTGCAATGTTTTATTGGGTGAATAATTGAAAGAAATATCGTTGGTCCATTCCGATCCTAGACTGTCAATTATAAGTTTGGATGAAACGCCTTGTGAAAGAAAAAATACCTTGTTGTTATTCGATACATCGCTGGTATTATTTGTGAAAATATCTCCCGTGCTTATTTTAGAAATATCACTTGTATTGTTAGATTTATTGACCGCGTCACTGAGGCTGAGTCTGCCGTCATAACTCACTTCCCATTTTTTACTCAGTTGATAATTGGCGCCAAAGCCAACGTAATAATTATTTCCGGGATAGGTTGTTTTTGCATCCTGGCTTAATAAAGAATCCGGTGCAAATATTCTATCTGTCTTTATTTCGTCGAAATTATTCTTATGTGTTAATTGCACATTCAGATAGGAAGAAAATGGGCCATTGCTATTATTTAAATTGAAGCCGGCGAATTGAGTACCGTATTTACCTTGTTGCCATCCGGCGTTTACACTGCCGGTTAGCCCAATTTTAATTCCCTTTCTCAACACGACATTCACGACTCCACCACTGCCTGATGCATCATATTTTGCGGATGGTGTCCGCAGAATTTCTATGCTTGCGATTGAATTCGGTGGCAAACTTTTGAGCAGCGATGCGATATCCGCGGTGCTCATTTTTTGCTCTCTTCCATTGATATAAACAGAAGCCGGCGTAGTGCTGTTTAAATAAATATTTCCATCCTGGTCCATAAATATGCCGGGAATTTTCTCAATTACTTCGTAGCCGTTTGATGAGCTGGCAGCCAGGTTTTCAGGGTCAACAATTGTTTTGTCATCTTCTTGCCGAAGGATGGATTTGGTTGAATTAATTACTACCGCATCTAATATTTTATCGGCGTTTTCTAAACTAAATGTTACAGCGGTTTGACCAGATGATAACGTAAACGATTTCCTCAAAGCAGTATGATTTACGGCAGTTATTGAAACTTCGTATTGGTGCTGTCGCAACAAATTAAAAGTTGCATTGCCTAAGCTGTCCGTAATTTTTACTAAAGAATGGATAGAATCTTTTTCGTCAAAAATCTTTATGGTGGCGAAAGGCACAGGCTGCTGCTTGTTTGTTGATTACTTTTACGGAAACCATTACTTTCTGTGCAGAGACGTATAATGGCGCGAAAGAAAATAAAAGGCTAATTAAAAAAACAGTCGCAAATGAAGGTAAAAGTTTTCTAATCATATGGGCAGTGCATTTCGCGGGCGAATCTAATAAATACTGCCTGAAAAGAAATGATAAAGTAAGTGGGGAACGCTTTTTAATTCCGTTGAAAATGTTCCGGGTTGGACAGGATTTTTTAGTTTGGGAAACGATTATTAAAGGCTATTCATCTAAAAAGAAAAAAATCGTAGGTGTTGCTTATAAAAAACCGGCTTCAGCAGGAAACGGATGTAATAGTTAAAATCCAATCTCCATCTGAAGCCGGTTGATTAGTTCTCATTAATCCTTATGTAAAAATTGCCTGAGTACATATTGGAGGATGCCGCCATTCCGATAGTATTCAATTTCAATTTGAGAATCCATTCTCGCGATTGCACTGAACGTTACTTTGGTTCCGTCTTCCCGTTGGGCTATTACCTGTAATTCCTGTAGTGGTTTTACCACGCCCGTTAAACCGGTGATGCTATAAGTTTCCCTGCCCGTTAAACCGAGGCTAAGCGCAGTGTCGCCAATGTTATATTGAAGAGGCAACACGCCCATTCCGACTAAATTGCTCCTGTGAATGCGCTCGTAACTTTCGGCCAACACTGCCTTTACGCCTAAAAGGAAAGTGCCTTTGGCGGCCCAGTCTCTCGATGATCCGCTGCCATATTCTTTGCCCGCTAATACTATTAATGGTGTATTATCATTTTTGTATTTTAATGACGCATCATACACCGTCATTTCTTTATTTTTAGGAAGGTAAGTGGTGTATCCGCCTTCCTTTGTCGCAAGTTGATTTTTAATGCGCACATTGGCGAATGTTCCCCGCACCATCACTTCGTCGTTTCCTCTCCGGGAACCGTAAGAATTAAAATTTTCTTTTTTAACACCTTTGCTGATAAGGTATTCTCCGGCTGCTGAATGTTCATTGAACTGCCCGGCCGGTGAAATGTGATCGGTAGTGATGCTGTCGCCCAAAACAAGCAGGGCTCTTGCGTTCACGATGTCCGTCATGATCTCAGCATGATTGGGAAGGTCCTGGAAAAAAGGTACCTCTTTGACGTAAGTTGATTTTTTATCCCACACATACAGCTTTTCGTCGGGCACCTGCAGGTTTCTCCAGATTTCATTTCCCTCAAAGATTTCTCCGTAGTTTTTTGCGAAGTCATTGGGAGAAAGAACCCGGGCCATTACTTCATTGATCTCATCATCTGTAGGCCAGATGTCCTTTAAATAAACGGGCTGAAGATTGGAGTCATAGCTGATAGGATCGTTGATCAAATCCACATCAATGCGGCCCGCTATCGCATAAGCGACGACCAGCATCGGCGACATTAAAAAGTTCATCCGTACCTGTGGGTGAATCCTTGCTTCGAAATTTCGGTTGCCTGAAAGTACCGAAGCTACCACAAGATCATGCTCTTCCACAGCCTGCGACATATATGGTGGAAGCGGACCGGAATTGCCAATGCACGAAGTACAGCCAAAACCTACAAGGTGAAAATCCAATGCTTCAAGATCTTTCAGAAGATCAGCTTTCTCCAGGTATTCCGTTACTACTTTAGAGCCCGGCGCCAACGAGGTCTTCACCCATGGTTTTTTGTCGAGTCCATGCTCACGCGCCTTTTTTGCCACCAGGCCCGCGCCTATCATCACGAATGGATTGGAAGTATTGGTGCAGGAGGTTATCGCTGCAATCGCTACAGAGCCATCTGAGATCTCAAATCTTTCGTGACCGAGCGTTACCCAAACTTTGTTGGTGCCATTTACGACTTCCTCCTTTACTTCTACGGGCGCTGAATTTTCCGATACTTTATCCACCGGCTGGCCACCGCCTTCTGCAAACCAACGCGACAATTGTTTGTCAGGAAGTGAATACTTCCGGCCGTAACTCTGATCCATCAGCTCGATGAATTTCTTTTTGAAATTTTTAAGCAGAATCTTATCCTGAGGCCTTTTTGGGCCGGCAACTGTCGGTTCAATAGATGAAAGATCTAATGTAATCGTATCAGTATAATTAATTTTTTCATCGCCGGATCTCCATAACATATTGGCTTTACAATAATCTTCCACCAACTTCACCTGCTCTTCTGAACGATTGCTTTTACGCATATATTCCAGCGTTTTGTGATCGATCGGGAAATAGGTAATGGTGCATCCAAACTCCGGCGACATATTTCCAATTGTTGCTCGGTCGGGCACAGAAAGATTATCAAGCCCCGGACCAAACACTTCCACAAATTTACCTACAACGCCATATTTCCTAAGAGTTTCAGCGATGTTCAAAACCAGGTCTGTGGCAGTAGAACCTAACGGAAGTTTGCCTTTTAATTTTAAGCCGATCACCTCCGGCATAATAAAATACAAAGGTTGACCAAGAATAGCAGCTTCGGCCTCAATGCCTCCAACGCCCCATGCCACTACACCGATTCCATTCACCATTGGTGTATGGCTGTCCGTCCCCACGAGTGTATCGGGAAATACTTCTCCGTTTCTTTCAATAACACCTTTGGATAGAAATTCGAGATTCACCTGGTGACAAATGCCCATGCCAGGCGGCACCACGCTGAAATTATTAAAAGACTTCTGCGCCCACTTCAAAAATGAATACCGCTCCTGGTTGCGTTTGTATTCCTCATCGATATTTCTTTGGTACGAGTAATGGGTTCCGAAATAATCCACCTGCACAGAGTGGTCTATTACGAGATCAACGGGGATAAGCGGATTTATTTCTTCCGGATTTTTACCCTTCCTCGCAGCTTCTGCACGAAGCGAGGCAATGTCCACCACGGCAGGAACGCCGGTGAAATCCTGCATCAACACCCTCGCAGGCTTAAATGGAATATCCTTATCGGACGCTTTGGGTGTCCAGTTTAAAAGCGTATCTACATTTTCTTTTGTGATAGCGAAATCATCGTAATTCCGCAAAACGTTTTCCAAAAGAATACGAATAGAAAAAGGCAGCTTACTGATTTTATGCCCTTGCTTTTCCAATTCCGAAAGGCTATAATAAGTAAAAGTTTTTCCATTGCTGGTGCTAAGTAATTTTTTAATCTGAAAAAGGTCTTTGGCCATATGAAAAGTTTTAATTGTGTTGAAATGTATAAACGTTGAATTTTAATCTTACTCATCCAACGGCTATAATGTACAAAAAATTAGGGTAATTCCCAATTTTCAATTGCACCATCTTCCATACGGTAAGCCCAATTATTCTTTACATTAAAATTGCTCAATCACGATATTATCTTTTTTAACGCCAAGATGTTCAAGGTCGTTGCTGATCGCTTCAATCATGGGATCGGGCCCGCAGATATAGAAATATTGATCCAGGTTGGTTATTTTTTCTTTTAGATATTTTTCATCGATCACGCTGTGATCATATTTTTCTGTTGTTTCGTTGGTCAGCGTATTGATAAAATGATCTCCAAGCATTTTTTCAAACTCGTCTTTCAGGATAATATCGTTCGATGTTTTGTTAGAAAAGATTAACCGGTTATTTCCCAATTTCCCATCTTTTTGCAATTGCCTGAATATGGCAATGAACGGCGTTACGCCTGCTCCTCCCGCAATAAAAACACCCTCGCCTTTATAATGGATGGCGCCCCAAACGTCGTGTAATATCAGTTCGTCACCGACTTTTAATTTCCCCAATTGGTTGGTTACGCCTTCGTGATCATCATAGATCTTGATCGTAAATTCCAAATGGTCCCATTCATTAAGCGAAGTGAATGTAAAAGGCCTGCGTTCGCTTTTCCATTCAGGGAGATTGATCACGATATCAGTAGCCTGTCCCGGCTGGAATTGATACGCATCTGGTTTGCTTAATTTAAATCGTTTGACATTGTGCGTTACTTTCTCTATTGACAAAATTTTTACAACATATTCATCCATTGAATGATCTTCCATGATAAATGTTTTAAAAAATGTACAGATCTCTTTCAATCATCTGTTCACAGCAAAGGCTGCCTGTCTTAGAGTCATCAACGTTGAATAAGTTACAAAAATCATATGTTTTTGGAGAATTCGATAGCCAGTTAATTTTGGCACCTATTTTTTTTCTTCTTCCTTTGTGGGAATGATAAACATAGGAATGGCGGTGTTGCGAAGCACTTTTTCAGCTACACTACCCATGAGCATTTTATCTATGCCTCTGCGGCCATGCGTTCCCATCACGATTACGTCTACATTTAACTCTTTCGATGTCCCGATAATGATCTCTCCGAAGTCGCCTTCTTTTATTACCGTTTCAATCGCCGGATCACCAAGATGTTGTTTCGTGGCATCCAGGTAATTTTGCGCGGCGTCTTGCAGGTCCTGAGACGTTCCTGTTTGCAAGGCACCCAGGTTGCTAAAACTATCATATCCTAAAATGGGTGAATAATCGAGTGAAGAATAATAAAAATAATCTGAGATGACATGAAGTAAAATCGCCTGTGCTCCCATGGATTTTGCAAGTGCATATCCTGCTTCTGCAATTTTTTGGGCGGCCGGATCGTAGTCAACGGCTATCAATACTTTTTTCATAATTTATTTTATTTGATTAATGAAAAAAGCCACAAAAATGATCAAACAACTGTTTTTATAGTTTTTTAATAATTTTTGTGGCTCATAATTTTATTATTTCAAAAAATTCATCCCATCTTATTTCAATAAGGCTTTTGCTTTAGCGATAACATTTTCTACAGAGAATCCGTATTCTTTCATCACCTGCTCGCCAGGCGCAGATTCACCGAATTTTGAGATACCAATCACATCACCTTCATCTGTTACATATTTGCACCAACCAATGGGAGATCCTGCTTCAACAGCGAGGCGCTTGCGTATTTTCTTTGGCAACACCTGCTCTTTGTATTCAGCGCTCTGTGCATCAAATAATTCCCAGCTCGGGAAGCTCACCACACGTGCATGAATCGATGCATCCTTCAATTGTTTTTGTGCTTCCATTAAAAGGTGTACCTCACTTCCGCTTCCCATCAGGATGAGCTGGGGCTCCTGCTCGCTGTCTGAGAGAATGTAAGCGCCTTTTGAAACGCCGGTTGCCTTTGCATATTTATCCTGGTCTATTTCGGGTAGCTCCTGGCGCGTCAGAATCAATGATACGGGACCTCCTTTATATTCAAGCATCGTAACCCATGCCTGCACTGTTTCATTAGCATCAGCGGGACGAATCACTACCAGGTCCGGAACAGATCTTAACCCGATCAATTGCTCCACGGGTTGGTGTGTTGTGCCATCTTCACCAAGCCCGATGCTGTCATGAGTATAAATAAAAATTGATTTTATTTTCATGATCGCCGCAAGCCTTATCGGCGGCCTCATATAGTCTGAAAATATCAGGAATGTGGCACCATAAGGAATAATTCCCTTTGTAAGCGCCATACCGTTCAAAACCGCGCCCATGGAATGTTCACGGATTCCAAAATGGAAATTTCGTCCGCTGTGATTTTCACTGCTGAAGGATTCAAAGCCATTTAAAGTTGTGTCGGTAGAAGGCGACAGATCTGCCGAGCCGCCGATCAGCATTGGCAATTTTGCTGCGATGGCATTCAGCATTTTTCCTGAAGCTTTTCTTGTAGCAACTCCTTTTTCTGTTGGTTTAAATACCGGCAATTCATCTTTCCATCCTTCCGGTAAATTGCCATCTTTGAACAGCTCATATTCTGCTGCTTCAGCTGGATATTTTTCTTTGTATTTTTTATATAATTCATTCCATGAATCCTCTTTCTGCACGCCGGCATTTCCTTTTTCCCGGTAATAATTCAAAACTTCATCCGGAACCACGAAGCTTTTTTCCGGATCAAATCCAAAATTCTCTTTTACCAGTTTTACCTCATCTTTACCCAATGGTGAGCCGTGAGCCGCAGCAGTATCCACTTTGTTAGGGCTTCCGAATCCAATGTGCGTGCGCACTTTGATCAGCGAAGGACGATTCGTTTCTTTTTTTGCATTTTCAATTGCCGTGGTGATCGCTTCTATATCATTGCCGTCGGCTACAGACTGCACGTGCCATCCATATCCCTGGAAGCGCTCCGTGACATCTTCATTAAAGGCCAGCGAAGTGTCTCCTTCGATAGTGATTTGGTTATCATCATATAAATAGATCAGGTGCCCCAGTTTCAAATGTCCCGCAAGTGATGCGGCCTCTGATGCTACACCTTCCATAATATCTCCATCGCTGCAGATTGCGTAAATGCTATAATCGAATAATTTAAAATCGGGTTTGTTATAACGATGAGCCAGGTATTGCTGGCCAATGCCCATGCCTACTCCGTTTGCGAAACCCTGGCCAAGTGGCCCGGTAGTTACTTCTATGCCTTCTAACAAACCATATTCCGGATGACCGGCAGTTTTGCTGTGTAGCTGCCTGAAATTTTTAATGTCGTCAAGAGTGAGATCATAACCTGTCAGGTATAAATAGCTGTACTGCAACATACATGCATGTCCGCAGGATAAAACAAAACGATCACGATTAGCCCAATTCGCGTCTTTAGGATTGTAATTCATAAACCGCGTCCATAATACGTGGCCTATCGGGGCCAGGCCCATCGGAGTGCCGGGATGGCCAGAGTTCGCTTTCTGAACCGCGTCCGCAGATAAAACGCGAACGGTGTTAATACCTAATTGTTCTACTGATTCCATTTTTTGTTTTGATTTTTAAGATTTAGTTTTTACAATGCATCAAAGTATATGCCGCATAAATGCTTCACTTTTTCGGAAGTTACGTTATAAACAAAAGTAAAAGAAAGAATTTTTAAAAATTCATATCTGTTAATTTAGGTGCATCCCAAATTGTCGCAAAGGTTGCCAACCTTTAAGAAATTATTCCAAACTTAAAAGACTATTTCTAAGGTTGGCAACATTAAATCCCTGCTATAATTTGCGATGTACCCGTTAATTTGCATGCCGGTTTCGATGAGCCAAACAAGTCAAAAAATAGTTTTTCCTCTTTTTATTTAGAAAAATTTGTTTGCCTGCCGGATGCACGAAGCCAGGAGCGCTGCCGATAACAGGTCGTTTAATTTTATTGTTAACTTTAAAAAAGGAGCAGTTTTTGTTATTGGATTCAATTCATTCATTATAAACAATTCTCCAATGGCAAATGCATTTAAAATTGGCGATCATGTAAAATGGAATTCCGAAGCGGGAATGGTTTCAGGAAAGATCATTAAAGTGCATAAGGCTGATTTCGAATATAAAGGCTATCAGCATCGGGCGACTAAAGACGATCCGCAATACGAAATCAAAAGCGATAAGACAGATCATATCGCCGCACATAAGGGAAAGGCCCTTACAAAAATTTGATCACGAAGTATCAGACGCGCGGAACACATGTCAACTGTACCAATAAAGTAAAATTTAGATAAAATGGAAATAAAACAAAATGATGCCACAGATTTAAGGCCCGAAGGTTCCAGGTTACTGGATGCACCGTCGGTAACAATGGACATAGCCGAATTTGTCAGGCAAATCAAAAACGAAGAATCGTGGAAAACGGGCGATCGTAATGCCATCACAGTTTACAAGACGGATGGAATGCGGATCGTGGTGATGGCACTGCATAAAGATGCCGAATTAAAAAGACACAAAGCCGATGGCATTCTATGCGTTCAGGTGATCGACGGCAGAATAAACTTCATGACAGATGAAAGTTCCGTTGAGTTAGAAACCAACCAGATGATCGCGTTGCACAAAGGGCTATACCACAGTGTCAAAGCCATAAAAGAATCGGTGTTTATGCTAACTATAACTACTTCTTCTGATAAGTGATTTTATAGTTTTTTCAATTTATAATAAAAATCGAAAATCTACATTTTGAGTTATGAGGCTTTTAGGTCTGTTCTGATGATTTAATCTAAAGATAAATTGTATTTGCACACATACTTGTGTTATGCAATTTTTTGACATCAGAAAGAGATACGTGAATTGGAAATATTTCGTTGCGAATTCCAAAAATCAATAACTTTGCCGCCCCCTCAGATCTGGCTTTTACACATTCTGTGTGCAATGAATAATGTTGTTAAGAGATAAATTCAAAAGAAATTATGGATGTATTGAAGCGAAATAATGTGGTGGTGAAAGGAAAAGGTACCCAGGTAATGTTGTTTGCTCATGGATTTGGTTGTGATCAAAATTTATGGCGCTACGTAGCCCCTGCTTTTGAAGATAATTATAAAGTGGTGCTCTTCGATCATGTGGGCGCCGGCGCTTCTGATCTTTCCGCATTTGAGCCGCATAAATATGAAAATCTGGAAGGCTATGCGAATGATATTCTCGAAATAGCTACGGCCCTCAGACTGGAAAATATTATTTTTATAGGGCATTCCGTTAGCGCCCTTATGGGTATCATTGCGTATCACAAATCTCCTGAACTATTCAAATCGCTTGTGCTGGTTGCGCCGTCTCCTTCTTATATAAATGATGGGGGTTATGTGGGGGGCTTTACCAAGGCACAGATAGAAGAATTACTGGAATCTCTTGATCAAAATCACCTGGGATGGTCTACAACTATGGCTCCCGTAATAATGGGAAACGCCGAACGCCCTGAATTAAGCGATGAACTGGCTAATAGTTTTTGTAGAACGGACCCGTCCATTGCAAAACACTTTGCCCGCACTACGTTTTTATCCGACGGAAGAAATTTGCTTTCGTCTGTAAATATTCCTTCTTTGATTTTGCAGTGCGCCGATGATGTCATAGCTCCAAAAGAAGTGGGAGAATATATGCACGGTCAAATGAAAGACAGTACCCTGGTGATGATGAAGGCAACCGGGCATTGTCCTAACTTGAGCGCTCCAAAGGAAACGATTGATGCCATAAAGTTATTTTTATCATAATGCAGCCGAACATTTCGAAAGAATCGGAACAGTTTATAGAAAGTTTCGAAGATTTCTTTGAGACAACACTATGTGGTTATATTATTGCTGATGCGCGAGGATCTATTCTGAGGGCCAATGCAAAAATTGCCGGTTGGATAAATAGTACCCCGAAAGAATTAAAAGGGAAGAGAATTTCAGATTTGTTTACTATCGGTGGTAAAATATATTATGAAACACACCTTGCTCCATTGCTTCGCATGCAGGGTTTTTTTGATGAAATAGTGCTTGACTTAAAGAGTGAAACCGGGGAAAAATCAAGGGTAATTGTGAATGCGATGGAACGCAAAGATAAAGATGGCCAACCGGCTTTTATACGATATACAATACTGAAAGCGCGGGACCGGATGCAATATGAGCAAAACCTGCAAAACGATAAAAAAATTGCCGAAAGCCAACTGCTTAAAGAACAGGAGATTGTTTTACTACGGGAACAACTGATCGCTGTTTTAGGCCATGACCTTCGTAATCCTCTCTCTGCCATTGAGATGGCTGTCGAATTATTATCATCCTCAGCTGGCGCAAATCACGAAAAACTTTTAGGGACGCTAAAACGAAGTAGTGCCCGCATGGTAGAGCTGGTGAATAATATAATGGATTTTGCCCGGACAAGAATGGGAGAGGGCATTGTGCTTTTACGCGAAAATGTCATGTTGGAAACCGTACTTCAACAAATTGTTGCAGAGATGCAACTCATTTATCCCGCCAGGGAAATACGCACTGAATTTAACATTACAGAACCCGTGTTCTGCGACGCTCACCGCGTCGCTCAGTTATTTTCAAATCTGGTAAGCAATGCAATTACACATGGTTATCCGGATTCGCCGGTGAAGGTTCATGCCTTTCATCTTAATGGCTATCTCGAACTTTCTGTTTGCAATAATGGCATTCCAATTCCTGAAGACTTGCGCGAAATGTTATTCTCGCCTTTTACAAAAGAAATCAATCGCCCGAGCCAAAATGGCTTAGGTCTCGGACTTTATATTTGCTCGGAAATTGCCCGGGCCCACCAGGGCACGTTAAGTTTTACTTCTGACCGGCAAGAAACCTGTTTTACTTTCCTGATACGGCCTCAGTCGTGATAAACCGTTAGTGACCTGTTGACCAACGATATCAATCGATTTGAATGCCTGATTTCTACATTTTGGCTTTCCTCGGCCCTATATTTTTTTATAAAAACTTGTAGCACACAAGCGTCTAATTCTCAACTTTTTCCGCTCATTGCTTTCATCCTGGCCGGGATTTTATTTTGCTTATGTTTTAGAATTTTCTACATTCGCATACCGATATCTCTGTATAACCTCCATCATACCTCTAGTCACATAGTCTCGATCCTAATCAAAAGCTCAACCGCTAATTCTTGAATGTAGCAGGCAATTTTTCAGCCTGATAAGCACCCATTTTGTTTACTTATTCTGCTTATAAATTCTTTTTATGAAGAAAAATCTACTGCATCGGATTGCTGTTCAATGGATAGCTTGCCTTTTTATCGCCTTTCAAATTCCGGGAGTTTCCCATGCGCAAAATCTGAAGATCAGCGACTTTGTGCTTTTTAGCAGCGGTCAAACCACGATCGGCTCCGGGTGTTCCTTTCACAGGGAATCAACATCAAGCATCAAAGGGGGCGCCGTCGGAAGCTATAGCATGGTGAAAACCAATACCAATGCGATTTTTATCGGAAATATCAATAGTGGGGGAACCGTACAATTAGACAATTACAATAAAGTAACCGGAAACATAACGTCTGCCGCTTCGCTGTCAAAATGGGCTGCCATCGACATCGGAAAATCTGCTGTGATCACCGGTAATATTGATGCAAATGGAAATATCAAAATACAAAGTGGCTCTGTAAATGGAACCATCACTCATCCCCAAACAGCTTCTTATTCAGGTCCAAAACCTTCTGGTGGCAATATCTCGGGCACTCCGTCATTGCCCATCCTTCCTGAATTGCCGACAATTACAAAGTTTGGTAACATGGGAACAACTGACATAAGCACTTCTAAAAGCATCAGCGCCGGAGATTATGGAAACCTCACATTAAAAGGAAATCAAACGATCACCTTATCGGGTACGGGAGTGTATAGCTTCAAAGCAATTAAAAACGGCGGCTCCAACACCTTTATTTTTGATTTTAAAAATGATCCTTCCGGAACTTTTAAAATTTATGTCTTTGGTGATGTGGACCTGAACTTAATAAATGCCAAAATGATTAACGGTGGAAGCGCGGCCCGTATCTATTCAGAAACTCATGGCTCAGGAAGCAGCTGCAATCATGGAAAATATTCGTGGGACATGGCTAACGGAACATGGGGTTCCAGAGGTTTTTCAAAATGGCTTGGCACGGTATGGGCTCCTTACGGGGGTATTAATATTGGTTCCGGGAGTGAAACAAATTGCTATACCGGCGCCTTTTATAGCGGCACTTTTATCAATGTGCAGAACAATGTAAAAATTATTTATGAGCCCTTTGTTCAATGCAGCACGCCCGTGGCAAATGCCGGAGTTGACAAGGTGCTTGATTGTTCCAACGCTACCGTTCAGTTGGATGGAACCTCGTCAACGCCCGGTTTGCAATATAGCTGGACAGCTGTCGATAATGGCCAGGTACTATCCGGTGAAACTACGTTGACGCCAACAGTGGATGCCGTAGGAAATTATGTACTGACCGTCACTGATCCGACCGGGGGATGCTCAGCTACCGATACGGTGCTGGTTACTTTCAGCCGCTGTATTCTGCCTTATTACCCGCCACCGGAAGGCGGCAAAATCCGGAACCTGATTGGTGCGGAATTGAATTCTCTTGCCGAGAACTTTGGCTTTGTTTCGGATTCAGCTCAAAATATTTTTATATTGATGCATGATAGCGTAATGATAGAGGTCATTGCATTGAAAGATCAATACCAGGCGCTCTTATCTCTTCTGCAAACGGCTCCTTATGGCATGACCGACCTGATCAATAACGGCCCGAACTCGTTAATCATTACCGGTAAGTATCCGATTAAAAATCTGCTGAAATTAGACAGTCTGCCTAACCTTATAGATTATTGCCGGCCACTTTTCCCTTCTATTGGCAACGCAGGAATCGTAACGAGCCAGGGCGATACGGCGATGCGGTCAAATTTTGTGCGCCAGGGTTATGACGTTTCGGGAGAGGGAATTAAGATCGGCGTTTTATCCAACAGCTATAATACCATTCCCGGAAATCCGGCCCAAACTGATGTGATCAACGGAGATCTGCCGGGTATCGGAAATCCTGATAATCCCACTCCGGTGCAAGTATTGAAAGAATATCCTTTTGGCCGCTTGTCGGATGAAGGCCGCGCGATGCTCCAGGTTGTTCATGATATAGCGCCGAAATCAACACTCGCTTTCAGAACAGGTTTCATTAGTTCGGGGGATTTTGCACAAGGGATAAAAGAAATGCAACAAAGCGGCTGCAATATTATTGTTGACGATATTACTTACATCACCGAGCCGTTCTTTCAGGATGGGATTATTGCCCAGGCAGTAGACTCAGCCGCCGCAAAAGGCGTGGCTTATTTTTCCGCAGCAGGAAATTACGGGAGCCAATCTTATGAAGGAATCTTTAATCCTGCTACCGCGCCTAAAGGAATCAACGGGGTGGCACATAATTTCGGCAATGGAGATATTTATCAAACTATCACGCTGACTCCGGGAACCTACACTGCCGTGCTGCAATGGCAGGATGACATTTACTCTAACGGGCAAACCGAAACTGGTACGGCGAATGACCTGGATATTTTCCTTACAGATAATAACGGAAATGCCTTGTTTGGATTTAACAGGAATAATATTGGTGGTGATCCTATTGAAGTGCTTCCTTTTACCGTGACAGAGAATACTCAAACCAATATCATTATTGTAAGAGCCGCAGGTACCGGAAACGTTAGGTTCAAATATGTTTTTTTCAGAGGAAATGGAATTGTTAGTAAATACAATTCAAATACTTCAACCATTGTTGGCCAGGCAAATGCCGCAGGCGCAATGGCTGTGGGCGCGGTGCTTTATAGCAATACACCGGCCCATGGTGTAAATCCTCCTACTATTGCCTCTTTCTCTTCAACCGGTGGAACGCCCGTAAATGGAGTGGTGAGACAAAAGCCCGAATTCACCGCTCCTAATGGAGTGAATACTACCGTGGCTTTAGGCGGACAAAATATTGATGGCGATGCATTTCCTAATTTCTTTGGCACTTCATGCGCAGCTCCTCACGCGGCAGGTGTGGCAGCCTTAATAATGGAAGCAAAGAAAAAATATGCCAATCAAATCATTAATGGGGATAGTGTAAGATCGCTGCTGGAACGCACCGCACTTGACATGGGAACACCGGGTTTTGATTTTATTTCCGGCTATGGTTTTATACAGGCGGATGTGGCGCTTAGAACTTTTGCTACTCCGAAGCCGTTAATTGTAAAACTTGTATTGCCGGACTCAACTATAAAACCAGGCACTGCGCCAATCAACATTACGGTACAGGGAAATTTCCTTGATCCGGCATCGACTGTATTATTCAGGGGAGAACCACTTCCAACCACAGCCATTAATGCTACGGAAGCGAAAGTAACCATACCATCATTTATTGGAAATCCACCGATCCAGGTTTATACAGCTCCCTTGTCGTCAAGCGGGTTGGACGGCGGATATTCTGATTCATTATATTTCTTTTCACCGGTCAAGAAAATCGTGACTATTACTGCGGTTAATACAGCAAAAAAATACGGGGAAAAAATTCCGTCCTTTACTTCTTAATTTTGGTGGATAGCGTTCCACTTGAAAAATCCGGTCTCACACTTCAGCAACTTGGTCTTGACACCATTAATTATACGACTACGGCAACCAGCACAAGCAATGTTGGAATTTATTCTATCAAACCTGCCATGAAAGCCTTCCCCAAAGGGGATAGCAACCTGGTGGCTTTGCTGGAAACGTATAAGTATGTATTTAATAACGGCTTATTATCCGTTACTAAAATGCCACTTGTCATTACACCGCGTGATACTACGCTCACCTATGGCGACAAAATAGGCGCAATACATTTCAACTACAGTTATGATAATGCACTTGTTGCTGATCAATCTACATTCCTTGATTCATTGCAATTGAATTACCAGTCGAATTTGGTTGACAATGCAGTTGGATTAGTCGATTCACGCGCTTTGGTCAATAGCAGGGCGCTGGTGAATGCGGATCTGTCCAATCTTAGTTTCCTCGTAAGTTCGAGGGCGTTGGTGAATTCGCGCGCGCTCGTGAATTCAAGGGCTTTGGTAAATGGCACCATTGTTAATGATACAACCAATATTGTGGATGTGGCTACTGCTGCGGTATTTAACTATGAAGCCAATCCTGACACGACGAGTCTTGTCAGCTCCAGAGCATTAGTCAATTCACGGGCACTGGTCAATTCGCGTGCTTTGGTGAATTCGAGGGCGTTGGTGAATTCACGCGCGCTCGTGAACGGATCTGCCATCGTCAACAGTAGCACAGTCAGTGATACGAGCAATTCTAATATCGCCGTAATCATTGATCAAACTGATGTTAGCGCTCCTGAAAATGATACGCTGTCTGTGTTCAAATCGCTGAATTTGGTTACAGGAACAACTGCCGGCACTTTTGCCATTGTACCGGGCGCATTCCTGTCGGACAATTTTGATATTACTTATGGATTGGGCACGTTGACTATTTTACCTGCGACGCTTTCAATTAGAATTGACAGCGCAGCTATTTCCTACGGAAAGTCACTGCCTGCGATTCAATCGAAAGTAAGCGGCTACCAATACCAGGATAATATTGATTCTGTTTACAAAGGCGGACTGACTTATAACCTGGTCGATAGTAATGGCGCAACCGTTCCGACAACGAATATTCCTGCAGGTATTTTCAAAATTGTTCCGGGTGGAGAACTTATTCAACCCTCAAATTATAAGATTGAATTTGTGAATGGCTTACTCACCGTTTCGAAGCAGGTATTGACTGCAAAAGTGGTGGATACTTTCCGGCTGTATGGCGATGTGAATCCCCGGTTTAGAATCGCTTATTCAGGATTCGCTGCAGGTGATGGCCCGGCTTCTATTACGGAACCTATCATTAAAACTTCGGCGAATACTTCTTCTTTCGTGGGTAATTATTCGGTTACGCTTTCAGGAGGATCATCCGATAGTTACCAAATCGTGTTGTCTGGCGGAAACCTTTCAGTATTGCCTGCTCCATTAACGGTAAAAGCAGATGACAAAACCATTTCAGAGAATGATTGGTTACCGCGATTTACATCAACCATCACAGGATTTAAAAATGGAGATCAGCGGAAGGTTTACTGTGGTCCGTTCTATCTTTTGTCGCCTTACTTCTTCACCGGATGTCCCGGATTTTATAAGATCATTCCTTTTGCTTTAATAATGGCAGATGAAAAAAATTATAAAGTTAACTACGCACCGGGCACATTGACGGTGACTCAAAAGAAGACCCGCTATAATACAAAGACCCGGAAGAATGCAACGACGGTTACGTTTGACACTTCTTTACCTCCTTCTGTTCTTTCAGGCATCGCCGATGCCAACACAAATGCAAACGCATCGATCAGTGGAGATGCTATAGCAAAGGCTGGGCATACGATACCGACAAAACAACTGCCTGGTTTCGTCGAAGCAACTGTTTACCCTAACCCGGTTCAGAATAAAGTGTTGATTCAGGTAAGCATGACCGATAGTCTCTCGGAAAAAGGTGTTATCATCACTGATTTGATCGGCAGAATTTACCCTACCGGAACGATCAGGAAAATTAATAACAATGCTTTGGAACTGAATCTTTCAGGCTTTAGAACCGGCGTTTATTTCATCAAAATAAAAGTTAATGATTCATTTAAAATGTTCAGGATTATTAAAATGTAGGATGCTGAATTGATAAATTACCAGCCACCAGGGAAGAAACCTAAAAAATTTCTTCCTTTTTTTTGGTGTCCAAAGTTGGAAAGAAATATTTACCTTGAACCTGAAAAAGATTAGTTCTGCATGCGCAAAAAAATAGTATTCTTCGTTATCACTTTATTTTCTTTCTTAACGCAATGCATAGCCCAAAACACCCAGATCGATAGTATTAAAAAAGTGTTGAATGTTGCGAAGGAGGATAGCTTAAAAGTAAATTCTTTATTAGCCCTTAGTAAAGAATTTTTCAGTGCGTCCCCGCAGGAAGCGATCAATTATGCTACGGAAGCAAAAGTCTTGGCCGAAAAAATTCATTATAGAAGCGGTCTTGCCTACGCCTATAAGAACATTGGAATCGGCTATTACATGCAAGCGGATTACGTGGAATCATTGGGCAATTACGATAAATCGCTTGCTATTTTCGATTCGTTGGATGATAAGGTTGGCATGGCTAATATTTTAAGCAATGAAGCGTCGATTTATTTTAACCAGGCCGATGATGAAAAGGCGCTCGAATTGAATTTAAAGTCCCTTAATGTTGCGGAGCAAATAGGAGATACGCTTAGGATATTAACGGCGTTGCAAAATATAGGAGCCATTTATTATAATAAACCTTCCACGCGAAGCCAGGCGGTAGAATATTATATGCGCGCGCTACCCATGAGTGAATCGCTAAAGAATAACGACGCAATTGGTACCATTACTGTCAATCTTGGTGAAATTTATCTTGGGAAAAAAGACTATGATTCCGCGCTGATTTATTTTCAAAAAGCCCTGAAAGCGTATAACGGGTCTGAAAATATCCCTTATTCCCTAAACGATATTGGGAAAGTTTACCAGGGAAGAGGAGAGTTTGAAGTGGCCATACGGTATCACCAGGAAGCATTGGATATTTCTAAAAAATTGAATGCTAAAGTGGACATGTCCCAGTCATTACTCGGCCTTGCTGAATCCTACAGAAAAAGCGGCGATCCGGAAACGGCCTTAGATTATTACAAACAGGCGGAAGTGATTTCAAAAGATGTGAGCAGCGCTAATTATGAATTGGAAAATGCCTATGGAGGTCAGGCCATGGCATATTCGGACTTGTCTGACTTTAAAAATGCCTATAAATATCAGAGGATGTTCACCGGTATCCGCGATTCATTATACACGCTGGATATTGCGAAAAAACTATCAAGCTTACAATTTAACTTTGACATTCAGAAAAAGCAAAATCAAATTGATCTGTTGCAGAAAGACCAGGTATTGCAGGAGTTGAATATCAAGAGACAAAAACTGGTGCGAAATGCGTTGATGATCGGGCTTTCATTGTTGTTTTTTATCGTGATCATTATCTACAGGAACTATCGGAACAAGATCAAAACCAATAAAATTCTTGACAGCCAGAATGCACAGATTGAGCATTTGCTATTGAATATTTTGCCGGCTGAAGTGGCGGAAGAATTGCAGAAAAGTGGTACGGCAACGCCGCATTATTATGAAAAAGTTTCGGTGCTCTTCACGGACTTTAAAAGCTTCACCAAATTATCAGAATCCCTTTCGCCACAGGAAATTATTTCTGAGCTGAATGCGTGCTTTATGGCATTCGATGACATCATTGAAAAGTATAAGCTCGAGAAGATAAAGACGATTGGCGATTCCTACATGTGCGCCGGCGGCATACCCACGCCCGACGACAGTCATTTTGTAAACATCGTAAAGGCGAGCCTGGAAATACAGCGGTACATCGCTGACCGCAATCAAAAAAGGCTGGAAATAAACATGCCGCCGTGGGATGTAAGAATCGGAATTAATACCGGCCCAATCGTTGCCGGCGTCGTTGGTAAAAAGAAATATGCTTACGATGTCTGGGGCTCCACTGTGAACATTGCCAGTAGGATGGAAAGCAATGGCGAAGCCGGCCGCGTGAATATCTCCGCAGCCACCTACGAGCTCGTAAAAGATAAATATGCCTGCACTTACCGCGGCAAAATATTTGCAAAAAACATCGGCGAAATCGACATGTATTTCGTGGAGGATGAACTAAACCAAAATATTCCGGCAACTACGGAGTTGAAAGAAGTCAAAAAGTAGATTTTGTGGTTTTTGTTTTTTTCTGCAAAAATCGTTTGTGCTTATGTGTTATATTATCTTGGTTTCAGAATGTTTTTAATTTTTTCCCTGATGTAGATGAGACAGGACAAGTCTTTCTGCATAAAAAGGCTGTACCGCTATTAGAGAACCATGAAAACTTATGTGCGTTTACGATGATATTTGTTTCATTTTCTCTAAAGCGCGATCAACTTCTTTTACATGCCTTGCATGCTTTCTCATCTCTTCTTAATTTTAATTTATGAAAAGATAACTGTCATTCTTAATAATGATCTTCTGAGTCTTAACCCAATTTTTCCAGTCTGAAGTCCAATCTCTTGTCTTTTCTAAAATATTCCATAATCATTACTGAGCCTGCTTTTGCGGGGAAAACTTTCATAGTGCTTGCCTTGGATTTTAATTCGATTTTATCCGTCGAAAATTTAGAGCCGTTATATCGTATCGAATTGAAGGTTTTTCCTTTATAATCCGATGTTTTTACCCAATCACTGTAACAAACTGTAAAACTGGCGTTGTCAATATCTCCTGTGGTAAATTCGTAGTCAAAGCCACCTCTCATCTTAACCGATAAAGCGATTGCATGCTGGCTGGCGAAATCACTTGCCGAGGAGGCTTCTACAGTGTTATTTGTTTTATCATAAATAGTAGCATTTTTTACTTTGAACTTATCATTAAATTCCATGATGACCATATCGGTTACTACTATTTTAGTAACGCCAATGGCACCTGAGTGTGCACCGCCTGCGGCCATCAGGGCCGTAAGCGCTATACCACCTGCGCTGGCTTGCCTTTTGTATCCTTCACTTACTGCAAAAACTTTTCCATCGGGTGTTTGCAGCAGCTTATGAATGTATAGATAACCTACCTTATCAAGTTTGCCTTTTTTATTAAGTGGAAGATATTTGCCAAAATCATCTTCCCAGGAATTATATGTCTTTGAGAGCACTTTACCTTCACCATTTATTGAATACACCGCGAGCCCCTGGCTGAAATCCTTCACAATATTAGCGCCTTTATTAAAATAGCTCCCCATCACTAATATTTCATTTTTATTTTTTAAGGGCGTAATACTTGCCGGAACAAATTTGTAATCGCCATCATCAGAATCTTCTATATCGAATGCTTTTTTCTTTGTATTGATATTAATGCCTACCAGGTGAGCAGTCATTTTGCCGCTCATCTTGCTGTTCTTTTTCATCACTTCTAATATGATTAAATCTTCTGTGCTTCCAAGAAATTCCGCAGCCGCAAATCGTTCTTCGTCATCGTCGGGAAGATAGCTCCATTGCTTTTTTTGTTCGGATGAAAAAAAGTCTACCTCATAAGTACGTTGCTTGCCATCGCGTAAAGGAAGTACCGATACATATCCCTGGCGGCCCACATCAAAAACATTTTGGTTGGTTCCCTCATCGGTATGCATTGTTTCATACTGCTTCATCAGATCATCTGTTTTCTTATCGTATTCGCGGCTATAGGCAAATTTCAGTTTCCCATCCATGTCATAAATTTTCATATCGAGCGTTTTCTGATCAGCATTTTTAAAGAGAAAAGCAAGACTGTTACTATTGTACGAAGCCTCGAGCAAGCTTATCTTTTTTGAATCTTCAAATTTTATTTCCTTAACCTTATTCAGGTTTTGATCAAGTATCTGTAATGTATATTCATTGGTATGCTTATCTATTTTATCACTTTGATAAAGAAAAAAATATCCTTTTATCTGGTTGTTTTCCATGATGGTGCCGCTATTCCGGAGATAGGTAGAATATACTTTATCAACGCTTAATTTATTCTGAGCCTGTGTTATAAATGCTGCAAAAAGCAGGAAACATAACGTGATGAGATTTTTTTTCATTTTATTTTTTTAGTGTGTGTTTTTTTATGGCTTTGATATTTGAATACTGGTGTCGTAAGCGTTTTTAAATGGCGTATAATTTCCCATTTGCGAAGCATATTGTTTTAGAAAATGATTACTAATAGCCGCATAATCCTCAAGGAAAAGATTTTGAACAAACTGCAATAAAAGGTTGTAATTGGGTTGAAAAAATGGAGCCGGCAGTTCGCTTATTTTGCCGAGCGTATGATTTTTTTGCGCATTGTAAAAGCCATTGAAAATTTTTCCTGTTTGCGTTACCAGGTATGGATCGGCGGGCATTTCCTGTAAAAGCTCCATTGTGAAATAAAGACTTTTGGTATAATTGTCTGATGTAAAAGCATATTCTATCATCTCGTATTTAAAGAGGCTCTTAAGCTCATCAAACTTGGTTTTATCGATCACATTTTTTAACGACAAGTTGGATTGATATTGTAAAACCGCCGGCTCCAAAGCCTTTATCCTTAATTTACAATCAGGATGTGTTTTTAAAGAATCAGCTAGGCTTTCGTCTTTCTTTATTTGAGCATGACCTCCTAACAAGCCGTCCTCTTTCGCGATCCATCTTTTTTGAAAAGGGTATTCTTTTGCATCGAATAATTTCTGCAATGCATTCTCTGTTTTTAAGGTATCGGTATCAATGGAATCAAGCAACGCAAGTGTGGTAAGCGACTCTGCAATATCGAAGCGGGTGTTGCGTAAAAAAACCATTGCCATTGAATCAGCACTGCTCTCATGATCTCTGCCGTGGCGCCGGCTATTGAACGTAAGACCTTTTAATAATTTTTCCAGATCCTGCCGTTTTCCATACTCC
This sequence comes from uncultured Chitinophagaceae bacterium, assembly GCA_963706775.1. Taxonomy (GTDB): domain Bacteria; phylum Bacteroidota; class Bacteroidia; order Chitinophagales; family Chitinophagaceae; genus Ginsengibacter. Next base: position 590,047 of record CAVPNF010000005.1, on the reverse strand, counting down.
GACTTCTTTATATTCCGAAGTTGTTTTTGCACATCGTCAGAATTAAGTGTGGTCACATATTTCTGAATACTGTTTTCGCTATGATTGAGGTAAAAATGTGCAAGCTCATGGCACAAAACGAACGCTGCCTGACTTTCATTATTCAACCTGCTAAATAAACCCATATTAAGAAGGATCAATCCTTCACCAACATATTCCGCATTCGGTACACCCGATTTGGAAAAAAAACATTTAAATTCTTTGTTTTGAAGTAAGGGATTTGCTTTTACAATTTCAGACGTTATCTCATCAAGATATTTCTGCGCTGCCGCATTCGTGTAAATTTCTTTTTTATCAAATTTATCCTGAACGTTATCCCAACGTTGTTTATACACCTTTAACAGGTCTTTTTTATTTTCAGAAGGAAGGCCCGCAATATCCTTCTGGTAACGCTGTTCCAGTGATGTGGAAACCGATTTTAACAGCGCGTCATTTTGAACAGACGGGGAAAAGATTTTTTGCTGTCCTAACGCCGGATATAAGTTTGAGCAAATAAGGCATATAATAAAAAGAAGACCAGCTCTGAAATAAAATTTCATAAGTATCGTGTTGTCTTGGTGGCACAAAGGAAAATAAAATAACAGATATCTTATAATTTATTTCAACAATTGTTTTATTGCTATACTAAACGAACAAGGAAAGGAAGCATCAATTTCTTTTTACATCCCCGTTTCAAATTATAATGGCTGCCTATCATAAATAAAACAAAACCCTTTTATTTTTTGTTTTCGGGATTTTTAATTTTAAATCGCGCAAACATAAAACACTTTAATTGTCATGTTATTGTCTGAAAATCCTTTTTTATAAAAAATAAATTTTTATTGTTCTAATTGCAAAAAAGGTTGCCAACTTTTTTAAAGTTGACAACCTTTTACTTCACGGTAACAAAAGAAATAATGAGGATTTCTATTGCCTTCTAAAATAATTTTTTCAGAAAAGTCTTCATATCATTCCATGAAGCTGAATCTGCTGCTGCGTTGTATTTAATCGGCATATTAAATTTCTCTCCAACTGCGGTAGCATCCGGATTGCTAAATGCGTGAGTGGCGCCGGGGTATATTTTGAAAGTATAATCCGCGCCGACAGAATCCATTTGCTTTTTAAACTCCGCCACATGTGGATTTTCAAAAGAATCATCCCCGCCATGGCACACAAGAATTTTAGCTTTTAGAAGATTTTTGTCAGGCGCTACGCCCGATAATCCGCCGTGGAAAGTAACGACGCCCTTAAGGTCTGCTCCCAGCTTGGCCGCGTTTAAAACAATAAAGCCACCGAAGCAGTACCCAATTGCGGCTAGGTTCGCAGTGTCTGTTTCAGGATATGTTTTTATCTTATCGATCGCCGCATCGATATGGGTTTTTGCCAAATGTGGGTCTTTATAAAACGGCGTAGCCAATGCCTGCGCTTCTTTAGGATCAGCAGCTAATTTTCCATCGCCATACATATCGATTGCCATCGCGAAATACCCAAGCTCTGCAAGTTGTTTGGCCCTGCTTTTTGTATAATCGTTCAGGCCCCACCACTCCGGAACTACAATAATGCCGGGACGTTTTCCTTTTATACTTTTATCGTACACGGCCAGAGCGGTATAGGTTTTCCCGCTGACAGTGAAGGTGATGGAATCTTCTTTCAGATTGACTGCAGTATTCGTCGTCGAGTCGTTTGTAGTCATGTTTGTGTTTTTTTTAGTTTGAGAACTATTACACGAAGTGCACAAAGCAAGCGTGCTGATCATTCCAAATGCAATTAATTTTAAATTCATAAAGATTTTTTTGTATTGATATTTTAATGAAGAAATTATCGCCTGGAATTGTAACATCCACAATTAAGGGACCAAAGATTTAGATCCAAATAAGCTAAAATGTAGATTTTTTAATTTTTGTCAACATGTCAAAAACTAAAATGTTTTCTAGAAATTTAATCCAAATTCTTATCGCTTTGAATGAATTCCACGATCATTAAGGATGCCCTTCTTTTCTCGCCAATTCTCCCTCATCCAGATCGGCATCGGCATCTGGTTTCAGATCTGGATCCTGGTCAATATCATGTTCAGCTTCTTCGAAAGCCTCTTTTACATGTTCCTTTTTATTGATTGAAGCTTGTTCTTCTTTTCGTTTTTTATCTTCTTCGGAGAAATTTTTTTCTTGCATAAAAACTCATTTAATAATGAATGAATAAATTCAAATTCTATTAAATACTGTGCCATTCTCAAAAATATTACGCAAATGAAAAGGCTAGCTGAGCCGAAGATTTTTTAGCAGTCGTTTGTGTTGGCGTGATGGCAGTTTGGGTGTGGTAAATTTGGAATACAGCTGTTTCTGCGTGCCGTGACGCGACGATAACTTTCACATTTCCTGCCTGTGCGTTGAATAAGTTCGTCACAAGATCAGGGCAATTATTATTTTTTGATAAATGGGCCAATAACAAATGGCTCATAAAATCCGGCCGGTGATTAATGAAAAGTTCCAGTGCCTGCTTGTTGCTCAGATGTCCCATGCCGCCGCGGATCCGGTTTTTTAAAAAGATGGGATAGCCGCCATTATTAAGCATGTCGTCGTCGTAATTGGATTCCAAAAATGCCGCGTGACATTGTTTAAAATATTTGATCAAATGCTGGCAAGGTGCGCCGATGTCAGTAAAAACACCCACGCAGATTCCCTTACCCGAAACCACAAAACTGTAGGGATCGCTTGCATCATGAAATTTTGGAAAAGCGGTTACAGATAATCCGCCGATCTCAACCGGCTCATGCGCATGAAAAGTATTTAATAATGGGTGTTCGAAAATGAGTCCGCCACTTCTCATGGTCCGCGGTGTTATATACACCGGTAGCTGGTATTTTTTTACGAGCACCGGCAACCCTTTAATATGATCAGAATGTTCATGAGAAACAAAAACGGCTTTTACATTTTCTATCCGTAAACCGAGGCGTTGCATCCTCTTTTCAATTTCTCTGCATGAAATCCCTGCATCCACCAACACGGCCTCATCATGATTGCCTACATAATAGCAATTGCCATTGCTGCCGGAGTTTAAGGAGGAAATAAATAAAGACATACTTCGCAAAGGAAAGAATTTTGCTAAAGATTCTGGCAAAAAGTTTTTATTATGGAGATCTTTTTTTTAAAATTAATCGCTTTCATATTCTTTTGTAGAAACCAGGAAGGAAGTGATATTTTTATCATTAATATAAAAACTTCAAGTATCTTCTTTACACAACATGTTTAGGAATTTCAGTATTTGAAAAAAAATTGTTAGTCAAACCTTTTATAATTTCAATCTTATAATTTTCAAATTAATCTATATATGAGCCTTTTATTAAACCGAAATGTATTTGGCGATAAAGTCAACACCGGAAACGTTCTTTCAAAAGAAAAAGCGCATCAATTATTAAATGAGTGGGTGCTGAATGAAAGATTGCGTTTGCACATGCGCCAGGTGGCGCACCTGATGAAAAGTTGGGCGGCAGAAAAAGAGCAGCTTGATGAGACAGATCAATGGCGATGGGAAATGGCGGGTTTGCTTCATGATGCAGATTGGGATCAATGGCCGGATCAGCATTGCAAAAAAATAATTGAGGAACTCGAACGAAGAAATATTGATCCCGAAATTATCCATGCGATCGCATCCCACGGACCAAATCATTTTGGAGTTGAGCCGGAAACGAAGATGGATAAAATGCTATTTGCTTTTGATGAATTGTCGGGATTAATTCATGCCTATTCGCTCATGCGCCCCGGCGGCTATGATGGAATGGAATTAAAAGGCGTAAAAAAAAGATTGAAAGAAAAATCTTTTGCGGCCAACGTGTCCCGGGAGGAAATTCAGGACGCTTGTGATCGTGCCGGGATTGACTTAAATAATTTAATTGAGTTTATTGTTCAACGACAGGGAAATGTTGGTTTGTAATTTTTTGGTAGGTCATCAACGAAAGCTTTTTTCAATTATATAATTATTAAATATGCAAATAATACAGACCATACAGAACCGGATATATGAAATTAGGGAGGAAAGGGTTATGCTTGACTTTGATTTGGCAGCCTTGTATGAAGTGCAGACCAAAGTCTTGAATCAGGCTGTAAAAAGAAACATTAAACGTTTCCCGAAGGATTTTATGTTTCGTCTTACCAGTACCGAATATCAAAGTATGCGGTCACAATTTGTGACCGCATCTGAAAACATTAATGGCATGCAGTCACAAAATGTGACCGCACTACAGCATACAAGAAATACAAATGTCGCGCCTTACGCTTTTACCGAGCAAGGCGTTGCTATGTTAAGTGGCATTTTAAATTCCGACAAGGCGATAAGTATGAATATCGCCATAATGAGAGCATTCGTAGAAATCAGGCGTATTATATTAAAGGAAAATAACCTGGCGGAACAATTAAAACTAATCAAAAATCATTTAGGCGATCACGATGCTCAGCTAACCCAGATTTACGACGCAATGGAAAATTTGCTGGATGAAAAAGCTAGTCAGAGAAAATGGGATGAGAGAGAAAGAATTGGATTCAAAAAATGAATAAATATCATCTGTGTTGCTCGTAAAGATTTGAAGGAATTGCTTCTCTTAAGATTTTTATTTCCTCATCGGAAAGTCCGGCGTTTTTTATCGCCCGAACCGCATCTTTCAATTGCTCCACCGTTCTGATGCCAATAATAGCCGAGGTAACTGCAGGATTTTTCAACACATATTGAATAGCAACTTGCGCAGCATCACGTTGATCTGTGCAAAGCGATTTTATAGTTTTTGCCATTTTTTCTACCTCGGCTTCGCCATAATTCAAATAGGGCTTAGCAAGTTTATCAACCAATAATCCGCCTGCAAGGCTCCCTCTCGTCACTACACCGATTTGATGTTGATGCAATAATTCAAGTGTACTTTCTTCAGGCCTCCGGTCGAGCAAACTATATTGTGTCATCACGCTTACGATATTTGATTTTTTTATGAATTCGCGAATCACATTTGGTCTTATGGAAGACAGACCATAATACCTGATTTTCCCCTGTTGAACAAGAATTTCATAAGCTTCAATCGTTTCGTCAATATTATCTTCCATCGTGCCGCCATGCGATTGATACAGATCAATGCAATCAATTTGTAGGCGTTTCAGGCTTTCTTCCGCGCATTTTAAAATATATTCTTTGCGCGGATTCCAATCCCAGCCGCTACCATCCGCGCGCCATTGATTTCCTGCTTTTGTGGCAATGATTACCTTGTCTCTCTTTCCCTTAAATGCCTTTCCCAGCAAGGTTTCATTCAATCCTTTGTCATATAAATCGGCCGTATCGAAATAATTAATTCCATTATCAATAGCTGCATCAATAATGGCATTAAAATCTTTTTGGCCGGGCTTTAACGACATACATCCAAAGCCTATCTTGGAAATGTTGAGGCCGGATTTTCCAAGTTTTTGGTATTCCATAATAAAGCGCGTTGTTGGAAATAAAGATAATCCACATCGGGCAAAGCGCGGCCCTGAACGATTCCATTTTCTTTTTAAATTAGAAAAACTACTTTTTGAGTTATTTCGTTTATGCGTTATTGTTATACGACGCTGTTGTTCGATAATTGCAGAATTAGTTTACCTCCAATCCATCTTTATCCGGTAGCGCCGGCATAGGATTATGTGGCTCAGTTTGGTACCAGAAAACAGTTGATGCGATGTCATCCTGCAAAGGAAGATATCGCCCTTCGCTTCGCCATCCAAGGGCCTGTATCGTTACTTTCAGGTCTTTCTCAAAGCGAATCGGATCTGCAATATGCCAGCGATAGAGCCCAAACCTTTGCGACACATTATAATGTCCGTCGCCCTTTATCACCTGGCAAAGCCCCGAATAAGGTGTGCAGAATTCAGTGTAATTCACTTCCTCCACGCCCGCGGCATTTTTTGCTTTGGTATCAAAATCATAAGACCCGCAAAAATAATCTTCGGTTCCCGTGCCGTTGATCGTTGGATATTTTGTGTCGCCATCTATAAAGAATTTGATCTCGCCTTCTCCCCACCAGCCATTGTTATGAACGCCCCAGGCGATGTAGGTTCCCACGTATTGGCCTCGTCCTTTGATGTTGTCGACTAACACATGATCTGTCTTGTAAGGCAAAGGGTTGGAACGCCGGAACTGCGCATGAAAATAGGCTGCATCAGAAGGCACTTTTGCCAGCACATAATCCACCTGGTAATATAAAACCATATCGTGCTCATCAATATTCTCCATTGTTATTTTGCATTTTTTCCGGAAAGGCATTGGCCAGTAACAATTGAATGCGCTACCGGGATTCACGCAAACAGCCAAAGAGTTAAGCGGCGAATACTTGCCCCAGCCCATACAGAAAAAGTCGCCGACAGGCGCTTCCACGGAAGGCGTTGTTTCGCCATCCCAATAAAATCTTAGAATAGAATTACGCCACACTCCGGTCGGTGTCATCCAGATATGTTGTATCGCGCCTGATCCATCAATTTCGGCTACGGTAAAAGTGGTTTTGGCCCTGATGATCACGCTGGGGCTTACTTTCCAGCCTTGCCCAAGATCTCTTGATGCACCTTCGCCCGTGCCTTTCGTGGCCATTCCGCCTTTGCCTTTCTCGCCCGTAAAATTTTCAGGGCTGATGGATCTGGTTTTTGCATCAGACATGCGAAAGATGTTGCTCATGTTGGATTCTATGCCCGCTAAAATCGGATTGTGCCGATACATGTTGAAGGATAAAAAAGGCTGATAATAAACAGGTAAATATTTTTTTTCTCATGGAATAATATTTTTAGCGTTTAGCTAATTTAATTATTAATGAGAAAAGAGGAAGGAATAAAACGTGCTGATCTGCGTCATGCAGTTTTCATGAGTGACACGATGAATAATAATTTATCAAAAAAGATTTTTATAAAAGCTCTTTCAACTGGCGGATAAAATGCTCTGTGTTGTAACCCGCCATGCCTTGTTTTTTTAAGACAATTTTTAGACCCTTGTTGAGCACAACAGTGGTTGGCAATGAGCCGCTGAAAATATCATCGGGCACATTGCCTGTTGCATAAAATAGCGGAATGGCAGGATGATTTTTGTTGAGGTATGCAATGGCTTTATTTCTGTCCTCATCTTCATTCATGAAAAGGAAAACGATCCTGTCATCATCTTTTAATTTTTGATATAACGCTTCCAGGTCCGGCATTTCGGCCCGGCACGGAGGACACCACGATGCCCAGAAATTAATCAGTACCACCTTGCCTTTCAACTCAGCAAGATCAGATGATTTGCCGGTCGCATCGTTGAATGAAAAATTACCTGCATCGGGAAATATTTTTCCAGGTTCCGCTTTGTCAATATCCGCTTTTAAAAGTCCTGTTGATACCACCTTCTGCAGCAACCATGATTTTGCGGCCGGGCTAAAAAGGAATAGCGCAAGAAGTCCGTAAAACAGGATGCTGAAAGCATGTTTTTTTAATTGAAATAATAGGTTTTTAATGTTCATGAATTAGATAACTAAAATTTTTATTTGGATAGATTTCCAAAATCCGTTGATCTGCTATTGGTTGCTTATTTCAAAGGTATCCAATTAGAACGTAAGGTTACTTTAGAGTCCAAAATCTAAATTTAATCTTTAGCGTGTTTGGCCCCGGGCTTTTTTTTCATAACATGTCGATAAAAAAACATTCTTCAAACAACCCAAAATATAGTTTTTCATAATTCTATAAGATAGAAAGCATCACGAATCGATTCGAGCCTTTGTTTGTTCATCGAATAGACGTTGGTGCAGTGAATCTCCTGTTTGATCATATTTCTGCGGAAACTTGCCACCCGAGGATTTTAATAGTATTAGCTCCCGAATTCGAGGTGCATATTTTTACGGGAGTTCAAGAATCAATCATTTAAAAAAATTGTGATATAAAATGAGCAGCGTAATTTAGCGGCGCGAAAACTTTATCGTCAATCATTCGCCGTTCAAAAATCCAAAATTAATTTAAAATATAATTGAGAATGAATACAAAGTATTTAATGATAGCAAGTGCTTTATTTATGGGACTGCTTGGACTTTCTGCCAGTTTTTTACCTGCCGAAATTTTGAATTACGCCAGCTTAAACTCAACTGTTTTGCCTACTTTATTAATACAAATTACCGGGGCATTATATCTTGGGTTCGCGCTGATGAATTGGATGGCAAAAACCCTTTTAATCGGAGGCATTTATTCAAGACCACTTTGCATTGGGAATTTCATGCATTTTACAATAGCGGGACTTGCGCTCATCAAAGCCACGTTTAATCACTCTGACGTAAAAATTGTTTTGATTGCGGCGATCGCGTATTCGCTTTTCGCCATTTTATTTGGATTTGTGCTATTCACAAATCCAACAAAAAAATAAAGAATAATAATCTACCCTTAAAATCGTCTTCCAACTTTTGTTGCGCAAATATAAGTGCCGGCTCTATTTTATCAGCTTGCTTACTTATATCAAATATAGCCTGATTTGAATTTTTTTTGATCAATTTTGAATTTACTATTTCCGTCAAAAAATAAACTCCAAACAACCCAAAATGTAGTTTTTCTCAATTCAATAAATCAAAAGTTTTGTTGGAAGAATAATTAAATGAAAAGATACCCGGGAATAAATGCGGCACTGGAATTGATCGAATTCATTTAAAGTATTTTATCATGAAAATATGCAAAATGGTTTTTATGAGTATTCCAATCGCCCTGAGTTTTGCTTCCTGTAATTCCGGTGGCCATACGCCCAACAACTCTGATAGTACTGTAATACAAGTTAATCCTTCCCAAATGAAACACATTGGCAGCGTCGATGAGCGCTTTCAATCTTACAATGTAGAAATGGTGGAAGTGGTAGGCGGTGATTTCTGGAAACCATATCATCTTATGGATAGTTTGCCATCCTTAAAAAATACAGCAACCTACGACGTTTCTCAAAAGAATGAAAATATGTACCGGAAGCTTGCTCCCATTAACCTGGCAGATAAAAGATTGATGAATTTAGCCAAAGCCCTTGCACCTGCTTATGTACGGGTAAGCGGCACATGGGCCAATGCTATTTATTTTCAGGATAATGATGAACCAAAAATGGCTAAGGCTCCGGCTGGTTTTGTGAATGTATTGACCAGGAAAGAATGGAAAGGAGTATTGGATTTTCTGAAGGCTACCGGTTCGAAACTGGTGACCTCATTTGCGGTATCCAATGGAGTTAGGGATGCGCAGGGCGTATGGACGCCAAAAGAAGCACAGAAAATTGCAAGCTATACGAAAAGCCTTGGTGGTTCAATAGCCGCGGCGGAACTTTTTAATGAACCTTCTATGCCAACGGCGGGTGGTGAAATGAATAAAAATTACAACGGAAGCAATTTTGCAAAAGACATAGCTGCTTATACGACATGGGCAAGAAAGGAGGTGCCCGGCATGTTGCTGCTTGGTCCCGGATCTGTTGGAGAAGGCATTCCGGGTGTATCGTTTGCTATGGGTGGAATGAAGATACTTTCTACAGACGCTATGATGTCGTCAGCACCTAAACCCGTATTTGATGTTTTTTCTTATCATTATTATGGAGCAGCTTCCATGCGTATGATGCAAAGCGGTCCGTTTTCAATAAAACCTGAAAACGCTTTATCTGATGCGTGGCTGCGCAGAACAGATACCGTCGCCGATTACTATAAAGGATTAAGAGATAAGTACAATCCCGGCAAACCTATATGGATCACAGAAACAGCTGAGGCGGCAGCAGGTGGCGACCCATTTTCTGCCACTTACCTGGATTGCTTTCGTTACTTATACCAGTTAGGTTCATTAGCAAAAAAAGACATAAAAGTGATTATGCACAATACCTTGGCAGCAAGTGAATACAGCCTTATTGACCAGGACACACATTTGCCAAAACCTGACTATTGGGCTGCATTATTATGGTCAAAACTGATGGGCACAGACGTGTACGACGCAGGTGATGCAAAGCCGGGAGTCTATTTATTCGCACACAATCTGAAAGGAAAGCCGGGCGGCATTGCTCTTTTAGTTATCAATATCAATACAGATTCCGTTTCTATCAATATTCCCTCAGATGCGGAGCAATATACTTTAACTTCTAAAGAATTGCAGGGAAAAACAGTAATGCTGAATGGAAAGGAATTGCAGTTAGATGCGAGCGATGAATTGCCGGAAATGAAAGGCAGTTCAACCAAACGGGGAGACGTGGTGTTGCCCGCAACCAGCATCAGCTTTATAACATTTGACCATGCAGGAAATTCAAATACGAAGTGAAAAATAATGTATGAATTGAACGCTGTAACCCATAAAAATTATGACATTTAGATTGAAATATTTCCTGTAACTATTTTGTGGCATATGAGCAATCGTAAAGAAACGCGACGGAAGGCATGGTCATTGATAAGCGTATTTAGATGAGAATGTGAACGGCCGGTATTTTGCGGCGTAATTTGAGTAAATATAACGTCAAGTATTTCACAGCAAAAGGATTTGAATCTATCACAGTCAAATAATAATCATGGCAAAAGTTACCGCCGATAATGGCAAAGAAAATTATTCGGTAGAAATATATTCACCTACCGGAAATATGGTAGATTGAGTAATGCTGAACATAACCTGATGTGGGCAGATTAACATGTGGCTTTAATTGTTCGTTTGCTGTCAATCGTATATCAATCGAAATAATGGCTTTTACATAGGTGTAAAAAATCACTTCATTTATGTAATTTTTCTAAATGAAAATTCAGAAAAAAGTGCCGAGAATTGTTGCGGCACAAGCAATTGTCGGTAAAGGATATGCATAAAATACATGTCGATGGCGACTTGACAGTCTGCACTTCCTATTTTGGAATTTTATACAAAAAGTAAATAATGATAAAGGCTTCTATTCTGATTTTAGCGTTAGCTGCTTCTACCGTTGCATTTGGTCAGGGGCGATTTAAATTACACCACATCATCAAAAAATCAGCAATTGAAAGCGGTTATTTACCTTTAATCTACAAGGACAACGATAATCAGTTACAACGGGTTTCCATCTGTTCAGAAAAACTGTTCGGTATTGTTCGAATTGACCAGGGCGTACCGGTGATTGACTTTTGGCCAATAACAAACGATGATTATGCAAACAATCCTCATTGCATTTCAAAAAATACGGAACTGGGCCGGTTTGAAATTGATTTATTACGAAAGAAGGTTGGTGACCCGGTGAGATATATAAAAGTCCCTTTCAGCGGTTGGATATTTGGCATCGGAACAATCCCCTTCCGGCTCAGGCCTAAAACAAAGATATTGCCATCGGCTGCTTCCTCTCAAATAGGCATTAATCTTAGTTACGGTAAATACGTTGGCTATTCCAGGGTCACTGAGCGGGCAATTACAAATTACGGATTGATAATCGGACCGTTTGTCGGAATAACAGAGGTTCGGTTAGAGAAAAGTACGGTAATAAATCCGGATAATTGGTTTGCAGACAGAACCAATTCAGCTTTTACCTATGGGATAAACGTGGCACTGACAAGAAACAATCTAGGTCTTGTCCTATCGTGGGGTTATGACCATAATTTTGGTCATGATGCCAAATATTGGGGTTATCAAAATAAACCCTGGATAGGAATTGGATTAAACACCTATTTAGGCATTCTCTAAAAGTTTTTTATAAACCTCTAAGAATAGACTGTGAATTGTAGTCAATGCATGTTTCGTAAATACTGACAAATCCATTGCAGTTGAAACAAGTGGTTTTAATGGCACAAATACATAATTCTAAAAAACGAATGCCGGGGATGTTGACCCTACCAAAATAATTTAGGTGAATTTTTTTACCTGAAAGTGGGTAAGAACATTGCAGGTTTTAAAAAAAAACCAGAACATACCGGGCGCCATTACCATTTTGTAATGGAAGCCACTGGCGTGTATTACATCCGCCTTGCTTTCTATTTGTATGAGCAAGGTTGTACAAAAATGGTATCCGGAACGTCCTAATGTGGACCATGCGACCTGCCCGGAATTAAATAATCCTGCATAAAAATTAAAATAAATTTGGCCCGCTGGCAGCAAGATTTGAAAACGTTTTAAAAAAAACGTTGATAATCTACATTTTGAGTTATCAGAAAAGATAGACATTCCGGGCCCCAGATTAATCAAATGTTAACAGACGGTGATTAAAACATTAAGTTACCAATACCAAATTATTAATTGATGGACGGCATGACCGATGTAATAAAGTAATGCTTCACATTTGCAATCTGAAAATAAAAAATCATTGCAAATATGAGTTACCACAAGGGCCAAAACAAAATAATTCTTCTCCTCCTGGTCGTATTTTTTGGAATGTCTTTCAGCGCTTTTTCGCAGAAAAATTCACCGGATCCAAAGTACCAGTTGATGAAAGGAAATGATTTTGTTCAATCTAAAAATTATTACCTGCTTACTCTTTTCCATGAATTGCCTGAAGTGAAAAAATTATTAGCCGGCGATGAGGCGCTTTCCATGATTGCTAAAACCAAGGCCGATTCTTTGGCTGGCGCTCTTAAAAATTGCGGCCGGGATGGGGTATGTTATATAGACAGGATGAAATTTACCGATGCCGAAATTAAATTGGTGAGCGAGCGACTTACTGCTTTGTATCAGCCACAAAATGCGTTGGGAAAATTGGTACAAAATCACCTGGTGCCATCGGGCGCTTATATATTATTTCAAAACTTACCGGCAAAGGAAATGCTGGTGAAAGCCTGGGAACAAGATGCCGCCGGAATCAACTTTTGCATCGGCGTATATGCCGGTGGCAATAAGCCCAATTATCCATTAATTGATTCTATCAGTTTTAATACCCGCGATCCGCGCAACAATAATACTTACTTATATAATTATGTCAGTTTGTTGTACAACGCTACTTCTTTAGTGGCATTGGAAAGTAAAGACAATAACTCCTTCTTTTATCCGTCACTGGCTTTTGCATTGCGTTTTTTAGAGATGAATGAAAGAGAGCAGGCCGCAGATTTTGAACCAATGGCTTTTGGGGAAAACAAGCTTGCGGTGAATAGGATAAAGACGATCAAATGGAGCAATTATCCATACAGCGTGATCATGATACCGGGTGCAGGTCCGGAGGAGCCAACGGTTGCCTTAAGCGCCGAAGGAATGTTGCGGTGCAGGTTGGCGGCCATTCAATATAAAAAAGGACTGGCTCCGTTTATTGTTGTTTCGGGCGGTAAAGTACATCCGTATAAAACAAAATTTTGCGAGGCACCGGAGATGAAAAACTTTTTGATGGAAAAATTGAACATCCCTGAAAACGCCATTTTAATTGAACCTCATGCGAGGCATACCACCACCAATATGCGGAACACCGCAAGAATGATTTACCGCTACGGTATACCATTTGATAAGCCCGGGATTACCTGTACCACCAGGGGACAAAGCAGTATGATTGGAACCACACTAATTGCCCGCTGCCTGAAAGAATTGAATGAAGCGCCTTATAAAAACGGGAAGCGCCTGAGTGAAACCGAAATTGAATTTTATCCATTAATAGATGCGTTGCAAATTAATCCTTTAGAACCCATGGATCCTTAACCAGGCTGCCATTCACATTCTTTCTTCTGTAAACAATACGGGTCATTTTTAAACCGATAACATGAAAATAATTACTTCGGCAATTATCTTACTGATAATCCTATGCACCTCATTTACGACTGCAATCAACATGAAAATTACCCAATCTTATAGCGTAGATTCTTTGGGTGCCTGCCAGGGCGTTTCTTATCAAAATGGCAAAGTTTTTTTGTATGGAGATCGTGAAACAGGCGTGATAAGAGAATACCAATTAGCCGGCGATAGCCTCATGTACCGCAACAGGGAAATGAAGCTAACGATAAATGACAGCGATGTGATCAATCATCCGACAGGGCTTGCCTATCATGATAAGAAACCTGTGTTTATCGGTAACAGCATTCGCTTAAATAAAGAAGGTACGCTTTGGAAGGCGGTCATTTATTATATTGATTGGGAAGGGTTGCAGCGCACCGGCACATTAGATGGCAACCTGTTAAACACTATTGAAGACGATACCTGCATCCAGGGCACAAGGCCCGAATATGTACAATACAAAAAGAAATGGTACGTGGCCACAGCCGACTATGGTGATAAAGCCAACGAGGTGCGTCTTTATGATCCCGCTCTTTTAAAGAAAGCCAAAAAGACTTCAGAGAAAGGAGTGCTTTACAAAAAATTCACCTGCACTCCGTGGGTTCAAAATCTTCATTGGATGGCAGACAAAGGCATCCTCGTATTAATTCAAAACCAGGTTGAAGGCAGAAGATGGCGGTTCACTTACCTGGACCTGGCAAAATCAATTGCGGATGGAAAACAGTCAGTAATTAAAGTGATTGACATAGACCGTAGCGATGAACTGGAAGGCTTTACTTTCTTAAATAACTATTCGCAGGGTATAGCCGTAACCTCTTCCCGGAAAAATAATGTGAATAGGATGGAGGTAGTTGATGATTTGACTCAAAGAAAATTTAAATAATAAAACAACAAAAAAGTATGCGACAAAAAATGGTACCTATTAAAATTTTAAAACAGGCCGTGAGTTTTGGCAAGTCAGCCTGTTTTGTAGGGTTATTGTTTCTGCTGGCGACAATGCACCGGGCAGGCTGCGCCCCATGAAACTCCCAAAGAAAAATCAGCAACGATTAGGGTATCGGGTATTATAACCGATGGAAATAATAAGCCGTTATCCGGCGTAACCGTGGAAGTAAAAAATGAGAAGAAAGGAACCTCTACGGATGCCAACGGGCGGTATTCTCTGGAAGTAGACAAAGGGGCGGTTTTGATTATTTCCCATTTAGGATTTATACAGCAGGAGGTTATTGCAGACCAGCCCACAATCAATATTAAGTTGAAAGAGGACATGAAGCAATTGGAAGAAATATCCATCGGCTATCAGCGGCTTCGCAAAAGCGATGTTACCGGCTCCATCTCAAGCGTGAAAGCCAGTGAACTCAATCTTTCCACTCCAACTTTAAGCCAGGCCCTGGTTGGAAAAGTATCAGGAGTACAGGTATCGCAGGTAAGCGGCGCTCCTTATTCCGGCACTAAAATACGGGTGCGCGGTATAGGATCTATCAACGCCAGTTCTGAGCCATTGTATGTAATTGATGGCTATGCGGTTGGTGGCAATATTGGCTCCGGGCCCGGTAATGGCGGAGCAAGCACATCCGGTTATAATCCTGCTACAGCCGGAAATGACATTTTTGTAAACCCTGATGATATCGAATCAATAGAAATTTTAAAGGATGCGGCTTCGGCGGCAATTTATGGATCAAGAGCATCAGGCGGTGTTGTATTGATCACCACAAAAAGAGGAAAATTGGGTAAAGGTAAATTTGAGTATGACTACCAGGTTGGGTTGAATCAGCTTGCAAAGAAAGTTAAAATGATGAATGCTACTGAATTTGCCCAGCTGTTTATTGATGGCCGCAACAACAATTACCACGATGTGCTCGTAGCTAAAGGTGTTACATGGAATGATGCTTTTTATTCAGATGATAATGCTACCCGCACCGCAAAAGGCGGTGGCGCATCCAGCAATATTTTAAAATCCATCTATGATTTTACCACCCAAAAATTAATTCCTCCCACCATTAATACAGACTGGCAGGATGCGCTTGTATAAAAATGCTTTGGTACAAAGACACAACCTGTCTTTCTCGGGCGGCAAAGACGGAGTACGCTATGCGATTAGTGGTGGCTACCAGGACCAGCCCGGCATTATTACGGCAACTTATCAGAAACGCATCAACTTCAGGGCAAATATTGATGGGGAGATCAGCAAAAAATTTAAGGTGACCAGTAGCATATCGCTCACCAATAATGACAACAGGGAAGTACAGGAAGGTCGCTTTAACAACGGGCCGATTTTGGGCGCGCTGGTGATGATGCCAATCTTCGCTGTGCACAATCCTGATGGCAGCTTACAGGTGGGTAAGGCCTCAGAGCAAACAGATGGCTATGCTTATAGCTTTCAAACGATAGAAAATCCTGTGGCATTGGCAGAACGGGTGAAGATCACCCGTAAAGGATTGCGTGGCACGTACAACGGAACCGCCATGTACCAGATCTTGCCGGATCTGTCTGCAAAAATGAATTTAGGACTTCAGACTTATAACGAAAAATATGAGTATTACTATCCAACTAATTTAAGCAGTGGCGTTAATCCGCCGGGCTCGCCTGCAGCTATCGCAGCAGCACAGGCTTCTGCACAAACGATTGCTAATTTAGATAAGCTGGCCGAGTTTACCCTGAACTATAGAAAACAATTCGGTGAGCACAGGATAGATGCGATTGCAGGCTATTCAGCCCAGGAAACCAGCAGTGATATCATCAGCGTAACCGCTAAAAATTTCAGTAATGATATCGTTCCTGAAATTACTGCACAAGGTGCCGCTGCCGGCAGTTTCCTGCTAAATGGCAATACCGGTAAATCCACAACAACATTGGTTTCTTATTTAGCGCGCGTATTATATTCCTACGACAGCCGCTATTTTCTATCCGGATCCATTCGTGCGGACGGATCTTCACGGTTTGGCCCACAGAACCGGTTTGGTACGTTTCCATCGGTTTCTGCCGGCTGGAATGTATCCAACGAATCTTTTTATCACGATTGGTTAGGAAAGAATTCAACGCTGAAGCTTCGCGCAAGCTGGGGCTTAAGCGGAAATAATAATATCGGCAACTATCAATACCAGCAATTGATCTCAAGCCCCGGCGGTATCGTAATCGGCAACAATATTGTTACAGCCAACTGGGCCGGAAAACTGGCGGATAACAGGCTGGGCTGGGAATCCACTTCCCAATACAATATCGGCGCTGATATTTCTTTGCTGAATGGCCGTTTGGGAATTATAGGAAACTATTATGTGGGTAAATCGTTCAATCTGTTATACGATAAAAGTATTTCAGCCCTTTCCGGATCCACTACAGTGCTTACCAACTTAAAAGATGCTGATATCAGGAATACAGGATTTGATCTTCAAATTGATACCAGGATCATCAATACCAAAAACGTTTCATTTAATGTAAGCGGCAACATCACTGCCAACAAGAATGAAGTAAAAAGCTTAGGCGGCGCCAGTGAATTATACCGGGCCGGTGCCGAAAGATCTTACACCACGCACGTAACCCGCGAAGGCCAGCCGATCGGTATGTTTTATGGGCTTAAAGTAGGCGGCATGGTGAAGCAAAGTGACATGGCCAATATTGCGCTGGATGATATTGTTTATAATGCCAATGGAAAATCTTTTCCTAAGGGATATGTGCTAAAAGGCCCTCCACGTTCTGTTGGTTATTCAAGTACACCACTTAGCCCCGGAGATCTCTATTTTATAGATACCAATGGCGACGGCGTTGTTAATGAGGCCGACAAAGGTGTAATCGGTACGCCTTACCCGAAATTTACTTACGGATTTAATTTGTTTTTTAGCTATAAGCTGGTGGAGCTAAGCGCTTCTTTCAATGGCTCGCAAGGCAACCAGGTATTGGATGGGCAGGACTATTACATAAGAAATATGGAAGGGTCGGGCAACCAATATCAAATTTTAACTGACCGGTACCGCAACGAAGCAGCACCCGGCAATGGCCATGATTACAGGGCTTCGCGCGGTGGCACCCAAAGCAACAGCACCAGGCTCTCAGATTATTATCTGCAGGATGGATCTTTCTTCAGGTGTACCAATATCACACTTGGCTTCAATCCGTCATCAATACAAGCCATCAAAAAAATAGGCTTAAGCAGCCTGCGGATCTATGGAAGTATTGACAATGCCTTCACGGTTACCAAATATTTAGGCTACAATCCCGAAGTGGATTATAACAATGGCAGCAACCTTACTCCCGGAGTTGATTATGGAAAATATCCGCTGGTGCGTGCTTACAGCGTTGGTGTTAAAATGGTGTTTTAATCAGTCGTAAAAAATTAATAAATAAAACAATGAAAAATAAATTTTTAATACCGGTTTCATTTGCAGCATTGATGTTGCTGGGCTCCTGCAAAAAAGAGTTTTTGGAACAAACTTCGCCGAACCTGATCTCCGTTGATCAGAATTTTCAAACAGAAAACGACATTGCCCTGGGCGTAGCGGGCGTGTACCAGGCATTGCGCAGCTCCAACTGTATTGGCGAGGGCGCACAAACATGGACAGACGACCGTTCGGATGATGTGAACACAACGGATAACCAATCCAATAATGGCGAGCCATTTCAGTTCACCGCTTTTTCCTTAGCGCCCAGCAATACTTATTTATACAGTCATTGGGTAGCGTTGTACACGCCAATTTCAAGAGC
Organism: uncultured Chitinophagaceae bacterium; assembly: GCA_963706775.1. GTDB lineage: Bacteria > Bacteroidota > Bacteroidia > Chitinophagales > Chitinophagaceae > Ginsengibacter. The sequence goes on along the minus strand of CAVPNF010000005.1, from coordinate 571,685 downwards.
CAATTTGGTATTATCCAAAATTGATAAAATTTCTTTTGCAAGTGATATTACCAAAGAGCAATACAAAGCAGAATTGAAGTTTATCAGGGCGCTGATGTACTTTAACCTGGTGAGGGAATTTGGTCCTGTGCCTTTAGTGGCGGAAAATGTAATTAACCCGGATCAGGCATCGGCATTAACCTTTAGGGAAACAAGAGAAAATGTGTATGCCCAAATTATAAAAGACCTGAAAGAAGTGGTGGCCAGCAATTTGCCTGTTGTTCAACCCGCTGCCAACAAAGGAAAGGTATCATTACAAGCCGCCAACGCTTTGCTGGGTCAGGCTTATCTAACCATGGCGGCAACCGGCGTAGATGCTGCCAACGCTTCTGCCAATTTTCAAAATGCAAAAAACTACTTATTGGCTTGTTTCGATCAAAGAACTTTCGGCAGCTTGTCGGAGATTCCATATGCTGATGTATTTGATGTAAATAAAAAAGCAACCAACCCTGAAATTATCTGGCAGATAGCCTACAAGCAAGGCGATGCAACTTATAGTTCCTCCCTGGCGCGGAACAACCAGGCAAAAGGAGAAACCATCAATTCGCTGGCTCCTTCTACCGGCGCGGGCGGCACATTCACATTGGATCTTTTGAAAGAATTTGAATCCGGCGATGTACGTACCAGCTTCTCCGTTAAATACGCAGCCAACCCATCTGTTCAGGCTTATTTTATTACCAAGTTCAGAGATGCCAGCGCAGCAGCCACTAACTTAGGCTATGGTGGAAATGATTTTCCTGTGATCAGGTACGCCGATATTATTTTAAACCTTGCCGAAGCCTACATGTACCTTGGTGATGATGCGAACGCCATAAAATATTTGGATATGGTTCGTGCAAGAGCGCAGCGGCCCAACTATGCTACGATGCTTACCGATGCGGAATATGTATCCAAATATCCAACATTGAAACTGGCTATCCTTCATGAAAGAAGAATTGAGCTGGCTTTTGAGCATCATCGCTGGCACGACCTGACAAGGTTCTTTAACCCGGCAGAACTGGTTGCTTACTTTAAGGCAAAGAGCCAGGCCGATTATGATAATTCGCCGCTTACAAATATTTCAACTAAAGATTATTATTTTCCTATTCCTCTGAATGAAACCAAGCTCGATCCAATTAAGATGAATCAAAATCCAGGTTACTAGACTTAGATTTACCCGAAACCTTAAAAAGCATCCCGGACGTGAAAAGCGTTCGGGATGCTTTTTGTTTGTTAGCCAATGAGCAGAATCGATAAAAACTACATTTTGGCTTCAATGATGAGAAAACGCTGCATCTGTTAATGATTTCCGATATGGTTTTAATCTCTCCGCTAATATTTTTAATATCGGAGTAATTAATAAAAAGCAAACTTCAACTAACGAATACTTTTTTATTTCAAAAAGGTCGTATGGTCTTTTTTTAATTTTTTCAAAAGAGCACCTGGTATACTTATGTGACAGACAGTCTATACCGGCTTTGAAATCTTGCAATTAATTTCAAAGTAAAATGGATGGGTATTGTTAACCCATTTATTTGTCTGACCGATCCAGTCGGCAGTTGCTACTCTTTGAGGCACTTAATTAAGTAATACCGTACGGGTTCTCCAGTTATATAAATACTAATATGAATAGGGTAAAGACCGGAACGGTTGCGGGTTTTTGCGCCAATTGTGTTTGACGGTAATGTTGGGAATTCGTAACATACGCTGCATTTTCTTTTTCACATTCCACCTGAAAGCCAGGATCTTGAATGCAAAAAAACGTAAAAAAAGTGTAAAAAACATGCAGGAAATAACGGAATTTGATGGGGATCAGTAAAAAAGAAAAACCCACGAAAACGAGTGTTAACGTGGGTTTGATTCTTTTTAACTCTTTTTGGGATTTTTTAAAATCCCCGTTTTGCTCCCCCTTCTGGACTTGAACCAGAGACCCTCTGATTAACAGTCAGATGCTCTAACCAACTGAGCTAAGGAGGAATTTTTCCGCTCCGGGGTTTCCCGTTGCGGGGTGCAAAAATAGAGATTTTTGCATTGAAACAAAAATTGATTTTAAAGTTTTTTTTATTCCTGCAAAATTCTTTCGTCAATGCCTATAAACAGGCCGTTTTCTTCTTGTTTTATCGGGAAAATTTTTAAAAAATACCCTTCCCCGGACAGGTCTCTTCCGTTATGTAAATTAAAAATATATCCGTGTACGGGGCAAACAATATTTTCCTTTGCATCCAATTTCCCAAAGGCCATTTCGCCGCCGGCATGCGGGCATTTGGCAATGCAGGCTTTTAATCCTTCCCGGGTTTTAGCAAGGCAAAATCTTTTCCCCTCGATATCGATTTCGGTGAGTTTATTTTCGTTGAATTGTAAGTCGTCTGCCTGCTGAGCAATTCTAACCCATCGGTATTTTCTTTCCATCATCATTGATATAGTTAAGTCGATGGCGATTATCGATGCTTCGCCAATTGATGAGCAGGCATCTTAATAAAAAAACTCTGCTTTGTAGGGATATTTCACCTGGTATAGGGACCTGACTTTGTTAAGTATCGTTTGCCTTAACGCCGGAAGATTTGTTTTTTCAATTGCTGAAATAAAAACACAATTTCCTTTGGTATGATCTTCCCAGCGCGCTTTTAATTCATCCAAAAGCTGTTCTTTTATTTCCGGCTCAAGCCATTCATCGAAAGTGTTTTTTTCATAAAGATCCATTTTATTAAAAATGGTAATGACGGGCTTATCGTCGCTTTTTAATTCATGCAACGTTTTGGTGACTACGGCCAACTGCTCTTCATATTGCGGGTGGGAAATATCCACAACATGCAACAAGATATCTGCCTCCCTTACCTCGTCCAGCGTGCTTTTAAAGCTCTCAATAAGATGATGCGGAAGTTTCCGTATGAAACCAACAGTGTCGCTTAAAAGGAAAGGCGTATGCCCAAGCACCACTTTCCTGGTGGTGGTATCCAGGGTTGCAAATAGTTTGTTTTCCGCAAACACATCACTTTTGCTCAGGATGTTCATGATAGTCGATTTACCTACATTGGTGTAACCCACTAATGCGACCCTGATAAATTCTCCACGGTCTTTTCTTTGTGTAGATGATTGTTTGTCGATTTCCACAAGTCTTTTTCGCAGAAGACTTATTTTATCCTTCACTATTCTTCTGTCTGTTTCAATTTCAGTTTCTCCCGGTCCGCGGCTACCGATTCCACCACCTTGTCTTTCAAGATGCTTCCACATGCCTTTCAGGCGCGGCAGAATGTATTGATATTGGGCCAATTCTACCTGAACCTTGGCCTGGGCAGTCTTTGCCCGTGCGGCAAAAATATCAAGGATCAAATCGCTGCGATCAATAGTAACGGTCTTTAATTCTTTTTCTATGGCAGAAATTTGGGAACCGGTAAGCTCATCGTCAAAAATGACGAGGCCCACATTTTTCCTGGTCACGTATTGCCTGATTTCCTCGAGCTTTCCTTTTCCAACAAAGGTTTTGCTATCGGGATGATCTAATTTTTGGGTAAATATTTTTATAGTAATTGCACCCGCTGTTTCCGCCAGGAATCTTAATTCTTCCAGGTATTCCTTTTCAAGCTCTTCAGATTGTCCCTGCTGAATAACGCCTACCAAAACGGCGTTTACCTCGTTATTGTAATCAAGTTTTTTTTCGATCAATAGAAAATAGTTTTGAACAAAACTAATTAAACCATTCCTGAAAACGCATTTAAATACGTTCCTGAAAAGCTAAAATGTAGAAAAAAGCGAATTAATTAGAGACCGCTTAAAGTAATGCCGACGGTGTAAAGTTTCATCACCGGTCCGGCGCCATCCTTTAATACGTTATTAAGCTGATAGGTTCCAAAAAGAGAAAGGATGCCATAGCCGATTCGGCCGGTCGCCATAAAGCGGGTTCCGTTAAAGAAGCGCTTGCTATTTTCTTTTTCAACATAAGAATTAAGAAGATTATTATTCTTATCGTATAAATTTTTACCTTTTGTGTGGGCATTAACAAGCGTACCTGCTTTCAATCCTAACGCTGCTTTGAAGCTTTTATTCGGATTAAGCGGCTTGGAAGTAAACCGGAATTCCAATGGTATTTCCAGATAGCTGGTGGCTAATTTATATTTCTTAAAATGATCTGTAGAATCTACTGCTGTGAATGGCAATTCTGTGGTCGTTGATTTCAGGTCAACATTCATATTTTTGAAGACAATATTGCTGGTGCTGATTCCCGCACCGATACCAATACTATATTTTGGTGAATTCTTAAAAGGCTTATCCAGCATGAAATAGGCATTAAATCCTCTTGAAAACCCTTTCTGGTGGCTGCTTACCGCATTCGGCATGCCTGTCCAATGATCTGAGGAAAGCTGGATCATGAAATGATCTCCTGGCCGGTTTTTCAACTTTATAGATTTGGTGTTTGGAGTAGCTACCGCTAAAGTATCCTGCGAAAAAGCATAAGAACAAAACATGAAACTGATAACTACGAAAACAATTTTCTTCATAAATGGGTTTAAGTTGGCAAAAGTATTTGTTACAGGGTTAAAGAAAGGTTAAAGAAACGATTATTTTTTAATGTCAATTGGAGTCTCTTTCATTATAAATAAGCAATATTTCCCTGCGGGAAAATGTTAATGCATTTCTAAAATCTCTACAATCATTTTTCGATCATTACTTAGTCTTGGCACCTTGTGCTGGCCTCCGAGCTTTCCTTTGCTCGTGAGCCACTTATTGAACGTGCCGTGTTTCAGTGAATGTATGAGCGGCGGTCTTAAGGCGATGTTTTTGTATCGTTTCGCTTCATAATCACTGTTTACATTTTTCAATGCTTCATCCAGTTCGAAAGCGAAGGCTGACAAGTCCACGCCGGTTTGTTCGAATTCTACCAGCCACTCATGAGCGCCATTATTATTGTCGCTAAAATAAATGGGCGCGGCGGTGTAATCATTCACAATAGTTCCGGTTTTTGCGGCAGCGGCGGCAATCGCTTTATCTGCATTGTCCACAATGATTTCCTCGCCGAAGGCATTCATATAATGCTTTAACCTGCCGGTTACTTTTATTTTATAAGGCCGCAAAGAAGTAAACTGGACGGTGTCGCCCACCAAATATCTCCAGAGGCCGCCATTGGTGCTGATCACAAGTGCATAATTTTTATTAGGCTCCACGTGCTTCAGGCCAACCGTTTGCGCATTGGGCTTGCCATATTCTTCAACGGGCATAAATTCATAAAAAATCCCATGATCCGTAAACAGCAGCATTCCCTCATCATCGGGTTTATTTTGCGCGGCAAAAAAACCTTCGCTTGCATTGTAGGTTTCCAGGAAGTTGATTGGACCGCCAATTAACCGGTTCAGTTGATCACGGTAAGGCGTAAACGAAACGCCGCCATGCATGTATAATTCCAGATTCGGCCACACTTCTTTCAAAGTTTCTTTGCCCGAAATTTCAAGAATGCGCTTTATTAAAATGATTGTCCATGTGGGCACGCCGGCTAATGAGGTCACATTTTCATTAATAGTGGTACGGGCAAGCTGTTCAATTTTGCTTTCCCATTCATCGAGCAGCGCGATGCTCAATTCGGGTGTGCGAATCCAATGGCCCCAAAACGGCGTATTCTGCATTAATACGGCGCTTAGGTCTCCATATTGAATGTCATCCTGGAAATTATTTACCTGGTGACTGCCTCCTACAACCAGGCTTTTGCCTGTCAGAAGGTCACTATCAGGAAAATTTTTATAATAATTCGTCAGCACATCTTTAGATGCCTTAAAATGAATATCCTTGAGACTTTCTTCGCTGATGGGAATGAATTTGCTCTTATCCGATGTGGTGCCGCTGCTTTTTGCAAACCAATTGATTGGAGTGTTCCATAAAATATTTTCTTCGCCCCTCATCATTCTTTCTATATAAGGTTTGATGTCGTCGTATTCGTGGATCGGTACGCTTTTTTTAAAATCCTTTACCGTGAAGAGTTTAGCGAAAGAATATTTTCGTCCAAATTCAGTGTACTGAGCCTGCGTAACCAAATGCTGTAAAACATTCCGCTGGGCGCTCACCGGAAAACTAATCCAGTTCTGCACGCCCCACAGGCGCAACCTTGCTAATCGTGATATGGCCGGGCTAAGGAGTTTCAAGTCGATTGGTTAATGAATTAATTGGTTGATTAGTTAGTTGGTTTAATAAGTTTAGAAAGGTTTAGGTAGGTTTAGATCATGCTGATGAACTGGTTTTATTTGGAAAAAATGATCCAACAATAATGCAGTAAAACAATTCAACAATATAATCATCCAACAACAAAATCCTAATCATTTAAATACATCCGTATGTAAATAATCTTTTCTCTTTAATTCGAAATTTCTCCCGAGATAAAGCCGGCGCACCTGTTCATCCCGGGCTAATTCTTCCGCCGATCCTTCAATAAATATTTTTCCTTCAATAAGGAGATAAGCGCGGTCACAGATAGATAAGGTTTCGTTCACATTATGATCTGTAATTAAAATACCGATATTTTTATATTTTAATTTTGTCACGATGCTTTGAATGTCTTCAACAGCAATGGGATCAATGCCTGCGAAAGGCTCATCCAACAGGATAAATTTTGGATCAACCGCAAGCGCCCGCGCGATTTCACATCTTCTTCTTTCACCTCCGCTCAAGACATCGCCATTGCTTTTTCTCACATGATCCAGGTTAAATTCTGAAATTAAGGTTTCCAGCTTTTCCTTTTGATCGCTTTTGGAAAGCTTGGTCATCTCCAGCACTGCCGTGATATTATCTTCAACTGTAAGCTTACGGAAGACGCTCGCTTCCTGCGGCAGATAGCCTAAGCCCATTTTTGCCCTTTTGTACATGGGCAAACGCGTAATGTTCAGATCATTTAAAAAGACATCTCCATCATCTGGTTTTACCAATCCAACCACCTGGTAAAAAGAAGTCGTTTTTCCTGCACCGTTAGGCCCGAGCAATCCCACAATCTCCCCCTGGCTCACCTGGAAGGAAACTTTATTATTAACGGTACGTTTACCGTAAACTTTAGTAAGATCTTTTGCAAAAATAGTCTGGTTCAAAAATAAATTTTTTATAAAAATACGCCAATGAAAATTTAATTGATCATTTAATGCGTTGGATCATGATTTTTAAAATCAGTGTAGCGGGTTTTTAACAGGCTTATGGCAATATGGATTTTTCAAAAATCCCAAAAGGGACTCGAAAATGTATATAACAAAGGATTTATTTGACAGCTTCATCTAATTGTTTCTCCATTTTTATCAATGATTCTATCAGTTCAGGATTTAGCGCTACATTATTGTTTTCCCTTGACTCTGTGGCATACCAGATAAGCACCATCGAGATATAATCCTGCATATCTTTTCCGGCAAATGCCGCGCGAAATTCCAGGATCTTATCATTGATCGTCTTCAATGTTTTTCTTACTATTTCCTCATCGGAGGGAAGAATTTTGATCCGGTAACTCCTGTCGCCAATGATAATATTTAAAGGAATTAACTCTTCTTTTGCCATAATTATTTATTTAGCAATCCAATGCATTTATCGATCGATCTGATGTATTTGTTGATCGTTTTTTCAAAAGCGGATTTTTCATTTCCTTCCAATTTCCCGGACGATGCTTTTAGAATATTAAGCTGCATTTCCTGTTGATTTAATTTCTCCAGCAATACTTTTTCATTCGATTTGAATAAATCATTTTCCTTTGCAAGCGATTCATTTTCCTTTTCCAATGTGGCATGCATTTTCAGCAATACCTGCAATTTGGAGTGAATGCTATTTATATAGGTATCAATGGATTCAGGCATTGCGTCTTATTTCTGCGTGAAGACTTGTTTCCAGGAGTTCTATAATTTTATTCATCATACCATCAACTTCTTTATCAGTAAGTGTCTTTTCTTTGTCCAGAAAAGTAAAGCTGACCGCAAATGATTTCTTATTGGCTCCTAATTTTTCATTTTCAAAAACATCGAATAATTTTACGCCGGTGAGTTTCTTTAAACGCAAAGAATGAACCAAATCTTCAACTGCCTGATAGGTTGTTTTTTTATCAACAACCATAGAAAGATCCCTGTTCACCTGTGGAAATTTAGTGATCGGTTCAAAAGAAATATCCCTGACAGATGTCAATGAGATCGATTTTTGCCAGTTAATGCAAACAAAAAATACGGGTTGCTTAATAGAAAAAGTTTCCAATTGCGATTTGCTGACACTGCCGGCCACGGCGATTTCGGTGCCATTTACACTAACAGCCAGGCTGTCTTCAAAAAGCTTATTTTTTGTTACTTCGAAAGTCGCCTGATCCAATCCAAGCAATGAAAAAATTGCGCTGCAGATGCCTTTTACGAAATAAATGTCTATCTTTCTAGACGCCGAATTCCAGCTCAGGTCATTCCTTGTACCGGTAAAATAAAGCGCCAGATTTTCGGTTTCCTGGTAGCCGTCGCCGTTGGTAGCATACGTTTTTCCAAATTCTAAAAATAGCAGGTTGTTATTTTTCCTGTTGATATTATATGAAAGACATTCCAGTCCTGTTGGAAGCATGGAAGGCCGCATCACATTAAGTCCTTCGCTCAGGCTGTTGATGATCTTTACTGTGGTGGCAAGAGTTTCTTCATCAAAATATTTACTATTCGTGATCGAGTTTGTGAATATTTCAGAAAAGCCGTTGCCATTGAGCCATGAAATTATTTTTTCCTTTTGCAACGACACGTTTAATCCTGCATCAATGGCCGGCGCCATTTTTATTGAAGCCGGAATTTCCACATTATCCAGCCCGTCGATTCTCATAATCTCTTCAATGATATCTGCCGGAATGGAAATGTCAGGATTACTGAAAGGAACTGCCACCTGGATTTCGTCTATGCCTTCCCGTGAGATGGTGAAGTTTAGGTTCTTTAAAATATTCTTAACTGTATCGGGATGGTAGTTTTTACCGCTGATCTTTTTGAGATAATGATTGGATAAGATCACTTCTTTTTTAACTTTTGGAAAAGGATACACATCTGTAATTTCTGACGTGATCTTGCCGCCTGCAATTTCCTTGATGAGCAAAGCTGCGCGTTTTAGAACAGTCACGGTATTGCTGATATCAACGCCTTTCTCAAAACGGATGGCTGCTTCGGTCCTTAAATTATGGCGCAATAATGATTTTCTGATAGAAAGAGGATTAAACCACGCACTTTCTAAAAAAAGCTCAGTGGTAGCGTCTGAAACACCGCTTTCCATGCCGCCGAATACACCGGCAATACACATCGGCTCATCATTACCGTTACAAATCATAATGTCTTCGCTGCTGAGTTTGCGCTCTTTCTCATCTAGCGTAATAAATGGAGTGCCTTCGGGAAGCGTTCTCACAATTACTTTATTTCCTTTTATTTTATCAGCATCAAAAGCATGGAGCGGCTGACCTGTTTCATGCAAAATGAAATTAGTAATATCAACAATATTATTGACAGGGCGCAAGCCGATGCTTTTTAATTTATTAATCAGCCAGGCCGGGGATGGTTTCACCGAGATGCCTGAAATGCTGATTCCTGAATAACGGGCGCATTCTTCCGGGTTCCCGACTGTAACTTTTATAGAATGCGATTTCTTGTCCGCTTTAAACGTGTTGCTATAAGGAGCGGCCACTTTTATCTCTCTTTTATTATGATGAGCAAGATACGCGCATACATCTTTTGCAACACCGAGATGGCTCATTGCATCCATCCGATTTGGCGTTAAGCCGATTTCAAGCGTCCAATCTGTATAAAGTTGGTAATATTCCTTCGCAGAAAGACCGGTTGCGGCGCTGTCGGGTAATACAATAATGCCTTCATGACCTGAGCCCAGCCCTATTTCATCTTCGGCGCACAACATTCCGTTGCTTTCCTGGCCGCGGATCTTCGCTTTTTTAATGATAAAAGGTTCGCCTCCGCTTGGGTAAAGAGTAGTACCCACAGGTGCGACAATTACTTTTTGACCGGTCGCTACATTAGCAGCGCCACAAACGATCTGGAGCGTTCCACCTTTCCCGTTATCAATGGTAGTTATTTTTAATTTGTCTGCATCAGGATGTTTTTCACAGGTGAGCACTTTCCCGATAATGAGTCCTTCGAGGCCATTCGGAAGGCTTTCATATTTTTCAATATTTTCCACTTCCAACCCTACGGAAGTTAGGATGTCGCCCAGCCGGTGCGGATTCTCAGTCATCTTAGCGGTGACTTCATCGGAGGGTAAATATTCTCTAAGCCAATTGTAACTGATCTTCATGAATTATTTTAAAAATTGCTGATACTATTTAAGAATTCCAAAAATAAGAAAGATGTAGCGAAGATTCGGCGATGGATTTTATTCAAACCATTTGCTGCATTGGTTTGCGTCGGAATTCAATGTTATTGTAAAAAATTGTAAAGCGTTTTTTAAGAAAATCGGTAAGCATTTTAACGGTATTTTTACGCGAAAAATGGAAAAACTTTTGTTCACAACAAGATGTGCACAATGACAATTAAAAGACGGAAAAGTATTTTATTTGGTGTATAAAGCGTGATTTTGTGTTGATAAGTGCCTGATTTATGTGTGATGCAATGTGAGTCTGAGTGGTATAAATATAAGGACTTAACAATTTCTTTATATGGCGAAATCTACTTTACCTTAGCCGCCCCACCGAACGAAAAACATTAAATTCTTTTAAAAATATCAAACGGGAAATTTTAAAAAAATGGATCTTACTAACTTAAATAAAGATAGAAAAACAAGGAGGAAAAGTGGCTCATTAGAAATGGGTACTATGATGTTTGGGAAAGTGCCACCACAGGCAAAAGACCTGGAAGAAGCGGTACTTGGAGCAGTCATGTTGGAGAAAAATGCGTTTGATGTGATCATCGAAATTTTAAAGCCGGAATGTTTTTATGTAGAAGCGCATCAGAGAATTTTCAGGGCGATGCAGGGATTACAACAAAAGAATTCACCAATCGATTTACTTACCGTTGTTGAAGAATTGAAATTTCGCGAGGAACTTGATCTTGTCGGCGGTCCTTTTTACGTAACCAAGCTTACCAATGCGGTGGTTTCTTCGGCTAATATTGAAATTCACGGGAGAATCATTCTGCAAAAATTTATTCAAAGAGAATTAATAAAAATCAGCAGCGAAATTATTGGCGATGCTTACGAGGACAGCACAGATGTTTTTGAACTGCTCGACATGGCAGAAAGCAAGCTTTTTGAAATTACCAATAATCACCTGAAAAGAGATTATGCCAGTATTGATTCTGTTTTGGTAAAAACCATTCAGCGGATAGAAGATCTCAGGACCCGGCAAGATGAAATTACCGGTGTGCCTTCAGGCTTTAACACGTTGGACCGGATTACTTACGGTTGGCAGGCGAGTGATTTGATCGTTTTGGCCGCCCGTCCTTCTGTCGGTAAAACCGCATTTGCGCTTAACCTTGCCCGTAATGCAGCGCTTCATCCAACCAAGCCAACGGCTGTCGCATTTTTCTCGCTGGAGATGAGTGCAGGTCAGCTCGTACAAAGGATTTTAAGCGCCGAGAGCGAAATATGGCTGGAAAAAATTTCCCGCGGCCGTCTCGAGGAGCACGAGATGAAACAACTTTACAAAAAAGGGATTGATCGTTTGGCATCCGCGCCCATTCATATTGATGACACTGCAGCGCTGAACATTTTCGAATTGAGAGCCAAATGCCGTAGGTTAAAAAATAAACACAACGTTGGCCTGATCCTGATCGACTATTTACAGTTGATGAGTGGCGCCGGTGAAAACAGGAATGCGAATCGTGAGCAGGAAATCAGTCGTATTTCAAGGGATTTGAAAAGCCTGGCGAAAGAATTAAATGTTCCCATCATTGCGCTGAGCCAGTTAAGTCGTGAGGTTGAAAAAAGAAAAGAAGGAAACAAAATGCCGCAGCTTAGTGATTTGAGGGAGTCGGGCGCTATTGAGCAGGATGCGGATATGGTTATATTCTTATACCGCCCGGAATACTACGATGTAACAACGAATGAATTGGGAGAATCCAACAAGGGCGAGACTGACATTCGTATCGCGAAACATAGAAATGGTCAATTGGACACGGTTAAATTAAAGGCTCTCTTGCACATTCAAAAATTTGTTGAGCGCGATGAAGATAATTTCGGTCCCGGACTACCTCAGGGAAGTTGGAAACCCGTTAAAGATGTCGATGGCGCTGGAGGCGCTAAACTTTATATTCAAAAGGGAAGCAAGATGAATGACGGAGAATTTGACGATGAGTCGCCTTTTTAGACTTGAAGTTGATTTAGAAGAAGACAAAGTTTAGAGACAAAGTTTAGAATAGTTTAGAAAAATAGGCTTACAATGATTTAAAAGAAGAAGCAAACTTTCAGGATTCACCATTCACCATTCACCATTCACGCTTTCACGATTAACAAATGCCTCTTCCATTTTTTTACGAAGAAAATTTGCCGCAAACCGATCGGTTTGTTCTAAGCGAAGAAAGCTCACGCCACATCGTTCAGGTGCTTCGGATGCAGGCAGCGGAACAATTAATGATTACTAACGGTAAAGGACAAACGCTTACTGTTGAGATGATCACGCCGCATAAGAAAAAGACAGAAGTAAAAATTATTCATAAAGAATTTATTCCGCGGGCGCAGGCTTCGGTTGCCATCGCGATCTCATTTATAAAAAGCGCGAGCCGCTTTGAATGGTTTTTGGAAAAAGCGACCGAGATAGGTATTTCAGTAATCATTCCTTTGTTATGTAAACGAACTGAAAAGTTCCATTTTCGTGAAGATAGAATGAAGACAATCCTCGTTAGCGCGATGCTTCAAAGCCGCCAGGCGTGGCTTCCCGAATTACGTACACCAATTAAAATAAATGAATTCCTAAAAAATAATGACTACGAACAGAAATTTATCGCACATTGTGTTGACGAAGAAAAAAAATTATTGAATGATGCAGTTGTTGATGCATCTGCTTCTAAAATTATTTTGATAGGTCCGGAAGGAGACTTTACCGAAGAAGAAATCAGCGAAGCGTTGCAACAAAATTTTATGCCGGTGAGTTTGGGTGAAACAAGATTACGAACAGAAACCGCGGGCTTGGTAGCCGCCGTACTTTTGACGCATCTCAAACAATCCAAATTATAGTTTTTTATATTTTTCTGTTTACATTGAGAGGGGCTCACACCGTCCGTCCATCATTTCAGAAAAGCCAAAATATATATTTTCGCTTTCCAGGAACAAAAATTTTTTTAAAATCTTGTGTCAAGATAGTTGGGCAGCATCGCGCGCCAGGTAGGCCAGTCATGGGTCATATCAGTCCCCCAGATATCCAGCTCATAATTAATTCCTTTGCTGTATAAAACGGCTGCAAAATCCCGTGCCGCCTGAGGATCTTCATAGCTTCCGCTTCCGGAAAGAAGATGAATATGATGGCTTTTCCGGATATGTTCAAGATACCAGTGATCGGTAAGGTTTGGTAAATAGTTCATCGGTGAATTAAAGTACACCTGGTCGTCATTGAAGCCTTTTGTGTATTCATGCAAATCATAAACACCGCTCATGGCAATCACCCCGTTGATCATATCGGGCCGTTTCAAAAATAAATTCATGCTGTGAAGTGCGCCGAAACTTGCGCCGCAAATAATAATTGGCGTTTCCGGCGAAGTGCTTGTTTTAATGAATGGAAGCACTTCATTAAAAACATAATGATTAAATTGGTTATGACGGATCGCTTTATGTTCGTTCTGCATCTCGTTGTTCATCCAGCTTTCATTGTTCATGCTGTTGATGGAGAAAACTTTCACTTTGCCACTATCGATATGGTGGGCAATTGAATCAATTAATTGGAAGCGTTCATATTCCAGGTAGTCAGCAGCAGCGGTGGGTATCAGCAGCAAAGCGAATCCAAAATCACCATAAGTAGCGACCGGCATTTCTTTACTTAGCGACGGGCTGTACCAGGAAGTGAGTTCTCTTTTCATTAGGTTATTTTATCTACACAAAATAAAAAATTTAAATGAAATCAGCATGGATCTAAACTTAAAAATTATTGCAATCAGGATAACTTCTCTTGAAGATTTTGCTTGACATTATCAAACCATTCATCTTTTAAAATACTTAGCACGATGCTGTCTCTTCTTATTCCGACTTGTTGTGTGGGCATATTGCTGCGCAAAACTCCTTCAACTTTGCAACCAATGGACTTCATCGCGGCGATGCTTCTTTCGTTATTATTATCCGCACGGAATTCCACTCTTTCCATACCAAGTTTTTCAAAAGCAAATTTGAGCAGCAGATATTTACAATGCTTGTTTAACCCGGTAGAACGAAATTTTTTTCCGTACCAGGTGTATCCTAATTGTAAAGTTTGAAAAGGAATATTAATATCATAAAAGCGCGTGCTTCCTGCATATTCATTTGATTTTTTATCGAATACAATAAAAGGATATTCCGCGCCCGATGATTTGGCTTCGAAAGCAACGTTCATATAATTTTCAAGCCCAGCTTCTCCTGCTGCACTTATTAACGAGTATTTCCAGGTATCCGGCTCATTCAAAGATATTGGCAGTAAATATTTTTTATCTTCCGGCGTCAACGGCCGCAACAAGACACGGTTATCTTCTAAAGCATAATTTTTTTTGGTATCAAATATCTCAACCATATATATAAATTTTTGTAAACAAATTTAAAGATAGATTTATCCCGACGGTACTTATTATATAACTGCGATATCAGAATTATCCTCATGAAAGATTCAATATTCTACTTTTTCTATGAAAGTTTCTGTGGGCGGAGGTGTATGTTTAAAAAGCTCATCAGGGCTTTTGGAGGAAAATAATTTTACTTCCTTTATAAAATGGGACTGGTCATAATAGCCACTATCGTAAGCAATCTCTGTCCAGTTCTTGTTTGGATGGAGCATTTTGTTTTCAAGCGAATTGTAAAATCTTGTTATTCGCGCATACAGTTTCGGCGGTATTCCTACTTCGCTTATAAATCTTCTTTCAAAATTGCGCAAACTCATATTGCCATGGTGCGCAAGTGTGTCAAGAGAAACAACACCTTTATAATGGAGAAGAAAATCTGCAATGTTGGCAATAATACTGGTGTAAACTTTGTGCTTTTGACCTAAATACATTTTAATCAAATACGCATTCATGTACGTAGCCATTTCAAAAATGTCGTCAGATGATTGAAATTGTTCGGTAAGCAAAAGGTTATTTTTTTCTCCCAAAATATCTTCAAGCGGAAAGATGGCATTTATTAATATTTTCTGTGGAATACCAAAAATTGCGAATATGCCATTGGATTTGAACTGCACACAAAAGATAATGTAATTTCCTTTATAATAAGTGCAGCCCTGCGATTCTGTAAAGAGAGTGCAAAGTGAATTAGAGGCTTTTCTCTGAAAATTTCCTGCATTATCTCTCAGGTCACAAAATTTATTTTCGAGAAAGAACGTCATATAATACTCGTGTACCGCATGCATGGGGCGGGGCATAATCATCTCTGCTGTATTAAATCTTCTTAAAGAATAACAGCTTATGAAGGGCTGCAGTATAGACGCTGGCTTTATTTGAATAGTAGAAACCATTTTAATGGAGATTAAAATTCCTGTAGCTATTCAAGGTTTGTACAACGAAAATCATCAAAGGATTTGGGGGCCACCGTTATAAATTTATATATATTTTATCAATAATGCTATACTCTGTTTTGCAGACTTCGGATCAAATGTGATTATGAGAATTTAAAAAATTAATTCTCCCCTGAAAAAAGTTGTCGCTTTTTTACAATCCGCAAACCTTTAGCAGATGTATTTTTATAGTCAGTTCTACCAGATTTTAACTACTCACACAACCCGGATCTTCTCCATTTCCGCTATCCTATAAGTCTCACTTGCGATCTATGCCTGAAATAGAAATGCAAAGAACATTTAAGGTCATAACCAGTACTAAAGGGAATAATTCCTAAATATTACTGTAGGTTCTTCATATATATATCAAACTGTAATTTATGAATCAGAAATTTTCAATGTTGCTTTTGATCTTTTTGATCAATATTTTCAAGACCGACGGCCAAATTGCTAAACCTGATTCATCCATAAGTGAGCGCCATAAAATGGCTGATCTTTTACTAAAAAAGTCAAAGAATCAAAAAACAACGGCATGGATACTACTTGGTGCGGGGGCAGGAATATCCATTGCAGGAAGTATTATAGGGACAAATTCTTATACTTCTGATGATCCATTCAATATTCTTCCGCCCGGAGCTGTAGCCGGTGGCATAATGATAATAACAGGAGTAGCAGCAATCGTGACGAGCGTCCCTTTTTTCATTGTGTCAGGCAGAAATAAAAGGGAGGCCAATCTTATCTTTCGAAATGAATCCCAATCCCTTTTACAATTCCTGCATAAAGCAAATGTATATTCTGTCGGAATAAATTTAAGATTATGATAAAATGCTGATCGATTATTTGCGAAATCGACTGAATCATTCTTTTAATAATTACTCTCTACAATATATTAATCATCTAAAAAAGGAGGTTACAAATGAGACATTTTTTTCCATCAAAGCGTTCGGATATTTTATCTGAAAATGCGGTCCATGTATTTTTATTGCTTTTTGCAATCACAACAATATTTGTAAGTTGTCGAAAGGATTACTCACCTCCATGTAACGATGGCATGCATGGAAAAAATAAAGGTGTGGCGGTCGTCGTGCATCGCGGAGGTTCTATACAAGCAGCCGTTGATGCGGCGCAACCAGGTGATATCATCCACATTGAGGCCGGCATCTATAAAGAGGCCATACTGGTCGATAAGCCGGGAATTCAATTAATCGGATTGGCCTGTAATCCGTCGGAAAAAGTGATTATTCAAAATCCGGGAGATGAAGAAAATGGTATTACCGTTCGCGACAATGGAGATGGATTTGTTTTAAAAAATGTTACAGTTGAAGATTTCGAAGAGAATGGTGTATTTCTTATCCGGGCTGATCACTTTTTATTGTCGCATGTGGAAACGATCAACAACGGAGCGTACGGACTGTTTCCGGTATTTTGCAACAATGGAGCAATCGAATATTGCTCCGCCACAGGTCACAACGATACAGGAATTTATGTCGGCCAATCAAGTAATATCGCACTTCAGTATAATGTTGCATTCGGAAATGTCAATGGTTTGGAAATAGAAAATTGCAGCAATGTTTTAGCTATAAAAAATCATTCTTATGATAATGTATCAGGAATTTTGATAGTTTTATTACCCGGACTTACAGTTAAAACCTCATCGGATATTTTGATAACAGAAAACATAATTGAAAGTAATAATCATGTGAATTTTGCTGATCCCGACGGGGGGTTTGAGGCTTTAGTTCCAAGTGGTTCAGGAATTCTTGTGGTGGGAGTTGATCGTGTAGAAATAAAAAGGAATAAGATCAGCAATAATACTTTTACCGGTATTGCCACTGTTAGTACGGTTATTTTGGGTGGATTGGGTGGCATTCCACCGGAAGCGTTTTCAGACATAGAACCTAATCCGGATGGCACAAACATTAGCAACAATATATTAGCCCACAATGGTAGCGCGCCACCAAAAGGTCTTCCACTACCAGGAGTAGACCTGTTATGGGATGGCTCCGGGGTAAATAATTGTTGGAAAGATAATACATATTCTACCTCTTATCCGAATCCATTACCCGTTTGTAATTAATCAAAAAAAACAAAAACGGCGTAGATAGATCGCCGTTTTTGTTTTTAAAACGTAACAATATCAATGTATAATGACTGCGTCGTTCATCTGCCTTTCAAGCAGGTAAAATTGTAAAAGAAGTATTTCCTGAACCAATGATGATAAAATTTTGCTCTAATTTAGCCCGAAAAGAATTTTATGGCTAATCCAACTTCTTATTGCGAAGCTGTCCTCTTAATGGATGGGAATAATGTGCATCGTGTTTACCACGACAACTTTTACGGCTTTCCGATTGACGATGATAATGAGCTTTTTGAAAGATTGGTGCTTGAGATCAACCAGGCCGGCCTTAGCTGGGATACCATCTTAAAAAAGCAGCAGAATTTTAAAAAGGCTTATAAAAATTTCGATGTAAAAAAAGTGGCTGCATTCAAAGAAAAAGATTTTGAAAGATTGATGAATGATACAGGAATCATTCGTAACCGGTTAAAAATAAACGCGGCTATAGAAAATGCAAAAACGATCCTGAAAATTCAAAAAGAATTCGGCTCGTTCAAAAAATGGATTGAGCATCATCATCCAAAAACAAAGGAAGAGTGGGTGAAAATTTTTAAAACAACTTTTAAATTCACCGGCGGAGAAATTGTAAATGAATTTTTGATGAGCACGGGATATTTATCCGGAGCGCATATAGAAAGTTGTGTGATTTATAAGAAGATGGTGAAAGCAGGGCCGGCGTTTTTGAAGAAATGATTTTTATTTCGAAACAAATACTTACAGCTAGATGTTTATGTTAAATCATCAGTGGATGTAATATCGCGAAGTGAAAGAATTTTTTCCAACTCAATTACATCGATAATATCCTTTGGACGGTTGGTGGCTTTTTTGTTTTGTATAAGTTGGTTAATATGAAGAAAGGGAACGGGAACATCCAGGATTTCAGCAACGGTGGCATGGTTAAGCGCCTCATCAAATGTAGTATTTCCCAATCCAATCATTGTGGTGGTGATATCTAACCTGATGCCGGTTCCTATATAAAAATCTGTCCAGCCAGGAACAAAATCTATATCCTCAAAAGTACCTTCATCATATCCAAATTGAATAAGCGCTTTTCCAAGATTTCTCCTGTTTTTAATTTCATCTTTTAGCCAAATATCAAGATCACCGGTAGTTCTGGAAAAGCCATGAAGATTGACCGCAAAGCCTCCTATCATTATATACTGGACATTAAATTCATTTAACGACTTCCAAAAATTGATCAGTTCATTATCCAAAATATCCATAATTCAATAACTATTTTTTTATGATCCTGGCATTTTTCAGCATGAAATGAATTTTCATCAGCCTTGTAAAAAGAAAAAATTTTTCCGTATCGGTTCGGGCAATCGCTACTCTTATTCGTTTCCTTTCCAATTCCGTCATCGGTCCGGAATCCGTTTCTTTCGATATCGCTTTATCTTCAGGCATGTAATAAAATTAGGAATTTTTACGCCTCTAATTCACATTTCAACAATATAACAATCCCCCAAAGGGGTCCTTCGGACAACAATAAAACTTTCTACTTCATCACCTTCAATTCTCCCTGCATTCTAAACATCTCGTCTCTCAATCGCGCCGCTTCCATAAAATCCATATCTTTTGCCGCACGCTCCATTAATTGCTTGATCTGTTTGATCGCTTTTTCCAACTGCGGAACCGTTTTATATTCCACCTGGTCTTCTGCTGCAAGTACATTCACGCTATCGTCGATCGCATATGGAGAAGACGTTGTGCCTTTGATATCCAGGACAGAAGTTTGCCCCATGATCTGATCTATTGATTTAAGAATCGTAGTCGGCGTTATATTGTGTTCTATATTATATTGAATTTGTTTTTCGCGGCGGCGCGTGGTTTCATCAATTGTTTTTTGCATGCTTTCTGTCATCTTATCTGCATAGAAAATAACCAGTCCGTCGACATTGCGCGCCGCTCTGCCGGCGGTTTGTGTCAGTGATCTTTCATTGCGCAAGAAGCCTTCTTTATCTGCATCCAGTATGGCAACCAAAGAAACTTCAGGAATATCGAGTCCTTCGCGCAAAAGGTTTACGCCAACCAAAACATCAATTTCACCCAAACGTAATTCACGCAGAATTTCTATCCGGTCCAGCGTATGAATTTCACTATGAATGTATTTTGATTTGATGTTGATGCGGTGCAAATATTTATCCATTTCTTCCGCCATTCGCTTGGTTAATGTAGTTACTAACACGCGATCACCCTTCGTTACTCTTTTATCAATTTCATCCAGCAAATCGTCAATTTGATTGACCGATGGGCGGATTTCTATCGGCGGATCCAGCAAGCCTGTAGGCCTTACCACCTGCTCCACCACGATGCCACCCGTTTTTTCTAATTCATATTCTCCGGGAGTTGCACTGACGTACACCGTTTGATTGAGCATGCTTTCGAACTCGTTAAAATTCAACGGGCGGTTGTCTAATGCAGATGGCAGACGAAACCCATAATCCACTAAGATCAATTTTCTCGAGCGATCACCGCCATACATGCCGCTTACCTGCGGAATGGTTTGATGGCTTTCATCAAGAATGCATAAAAAATCATTGGGAAAATAATCCAACAGGCAGAATGGACGGCTGCCGGGATTTCTTCTGTCAAAAAATCTGGAATAATTTTCAACGCCATTGCAATAGCCCAATTCGCGAATCATTTCCACATCATAATTCACCCGTTCTGTAATTCTTTGGGCCTCAATATATTTGCCTGTTTGTTTAAAATATTCCGCTTGTTGCGCTGCTTCATCCTGGATTTCATACAGGATTTGTTGCAATTTATCTTTGGGCGCGATGTATAAATTTGCAGGGAAAATAGCGGCATTGTCCACTTTCGTAATCCGCTTGCCGCTGCTTAATTCGAGCGTTTCAATGCTTTCAATTTCATCACCGAAAAAAGTGATGCGATATCCATTATCCATGTAAGGAAGATTGATATCTACCGTGTCGCCTTTCACGCGAAACGTACCTCTTGCAAAATCGCCCTGTGTCCTTGAATAAAGTCCGTTCACCAAAGAATGCAGAAATCCCTGGCGGCTAATTGTTTGGCCTTCCTGAATGCGGACAACACCTTCAGCAAAATCTTTTGGATTTCCGATACCATAAATGCAACTTACGCTGGCCACAACAATAATATCCCTGCGACCCGTGAGCAACTGCGACGTTGCCGCTAACCTTAATTTATCCAACTCTTCATTAATGCTTAAATCTTTTTCGATGTAAGTATCACTTACCGGCATGTAGGCCTCAGGCTGATAATAATCATAATAAGACACAAAATAGCCAACGGAATTGTCAGGAAAAAATTGGCGAAACTCGCCGTACAACTGCGCTACAAGCGTTTTGTTATGTGTGAGCACCAGGGTTGGCCGTTGCACATTTTGAATGACATTGGCCATGGTAAAAGTTTTACCACTTCCCGTAACTCCAAGCAAGGTTTGGTATTTTTCGCCTTCGAGAATACCTCTTGTAAGTTGTTCTATCGCCTGGGGCTGGTCTCCCGCGGGTTTATATGATGAATTGAGTTGAAACTGCACATTTAGAAGATTAGTTACAAAAATACGGAACACTTGTTATTGGCTCCCGGGATATACAAAAATGAAATACTAAAAAACTATATTTTGGCTTTTCAGGGTTAGGTTAACGGATAATTTTTTTTTGAACTGAATTAGCGTAAAGCTATTTTTAATCATTAAATTACAACCATCATCTTAACACCTGTACATGTTTTCTAAAACTGCCGAATATGCTTTGCGTGCCGCTATTTTTATTGCCCAAAAGGGAACGATCGAACACAAATTAGGAATCGATGAAATTGCTAAAGCTATCGATTCTCCCCAATCATTTACTGCAAAGATTTTGCAAATGCTCACTAAAGACAACAAAATTGTGAGTTCTGCAAGAGGGCCGCACGGCGGATTTTATATTACCCGGCAATCAAAAAAACTTCCTGCCAAAGCGATACTCGAGGCGGTGGAAGAACACGATGTTTTAAAAAAATGCGTGCTAGGCCTTAAACAATGTTCAGAATTAAAGCCCTGTCCGATGCACGCGGAATATAAATTGATCCGGCTTCGCTTGAATCAATTATTCGAGAATACCACGATCCAGCATCTTGCGGATGAAACAAATAAAGACCATATATTTATCAATAATACAAGATACAGGAAATGAAAGCGCTTATTTATCCCGCTTCATAAAAGTGATCAGTTGATTGCCACGTACGAGCATTTTTAAGCCATGTCTTTTTAGAGAAATGCTGGGCCGCTTTTTTACATTCGCATCTATATCACGCTTATACGCCGAAATAATATCCTTATAAGAAAGAATTCCGATGAGATTATTTTCATTGGAAACAACAGGAAGCAAGTCAATATTTTCTCTTGCCATCAGTTCTACAGCGGTTCTAAGGCTGCTGTCAATGCTGATAGAAACATTATTTCGTTTGATCAGCTCGACGATTAATTTGTCGGGCGAATGATGGTTGCTGAATAAATTGGACGAGCTGATAATCCCCCGGAATTCATTTTTATTGCTTACGATGATGAAATAATTACTGTTGTAATCTGTTTCTTTTTCCAGCCATTCACGCACTTCGCCGATAGTGTTTTCTTCACTTAGGACCAATCCGTCATCACTTACTACCTGTTTCACATTGATCGTTTCTAAAATGTCCGGTTCATAAGAATCGGGCGTTTTTACGCCGCGGCGAGTGATCTTTTCTGTCATGATGGTGCTTTTCATCAGGAAAAAAGACACAAAATAGGAAGCGGTGCATGCAGCCAAAAGTGGAAGCAATGCGTTTGACTGTCCTGTTGCTTCCAAAGCGAAAATAATCGCTGTAAGCAACGCCCTGGAAGCGCCTGCGAACATTGCCGACATCCCTACCAGCGCTGCCAGCGATAAAGTAATACCGGTATTTGGGAAAAAATGAATAATAACGCTGGCAAGTAGCGCGCCTGCCGCACCGCCAATCGTGAGCAATGGCGCAAGGGTGCCGCCTGATGTGCCGCTTCCCAGTGCGATGGCCCAGGAAATAAATTTAAAAATACATAGCGATAACACCACTTTTATAGGAAGATCTCCTGAAAGCACTTCCGTTATATTATCATATCCAACGCCAAGAGTTCTAGGGGCAAAATAGCCAACCAAACCAACCGCAAGTCCGCCGATAGCAGGCCACCACATCCAGTGGATTGGCAATTTTTCAAATCCGTCTTCAATCCAGTAAACAATCTTGGTTACCAGGACAGAAATGACGCCCATCAGCAACCCCAAAATGCTATAAACTAAAAGCGCCGTATTCGAAGGGATTTCAATCAAATGCCCGACAGGAAATACAGGTCCCGATGCAAAAAGAAAATGATGCCCGGCCGCTCCTGTGATACATGCGAGCGCCACGGGAATAATGGATCTGGGAGAAAATTCAAATAATAATAATTCGATCGCCAGGAAAATACCGGCAATAGGGCTTCCGAATATTGCAGCCATACCAGCAGTAGCGCCTGAGGCGAGCAGCACTTTTCGTTCGTTGTGCGATATTTTTAATAATTGTCCAAGTGTAGAGCCGAGCGCGCCGCCGGTAGCAATGATGGGTCCCTCCGCGCCAAACGGGCCGCCGGTGCCGATCGCGATTGCGGACGAAATTGGCTTTAGATAAGTGATGGTTGGTTTTATCTTGCTCTGGTTCGTTAAAATCTGTTCCATCGCTTCAGGAATGCCGTGACCTCTTATCGCTTTCGATCCGTAATAAGCCATCAGGCCAACGATGACACCTCCCGCTGCGGGAATTAAAATGACCCATAATCCTAAATGATTCTCCGCCGGCGTAATATGCGAAATGGATACATCTCCGAAAAAAGTCAAATGCGTGATGAGATAAATCAGGTCGATCAAAACCTTTGCGATTAAACTGATACAAACCGCCATCAGCACCGCGAGCGCTGAAATGGTTAGCAATCTTTTTTTGTTTTGAGGAACCGTTGGCGTAATGTTTTCGGCCTCTAAGGTGGGCTTTAAAGAAAGAGAAATTGGAATTCCATTGTTTAAAATATTCTTTTTCGACATTGAGTTTGTAAAATTTCAAATGTAAAAATCGGGGGTTGCAAAATTAACCGCTGAGCGTTTATATGCCAAAAACGATTTATTTATGGGAAAGTTCGAAGAAGTTTGTGATTTAGAACTACCTGATTAAAAGAATTAAAGAATTAAAAAATTATAAAATCTACTTTTAGGCTTATCTCGCAATTTTTTGCATTCATGATTCGCTTTTATTTAGATATTTTAAGCAATTCAAAATTTTTTGGGCAGTGCGATAAGCGATTCATTTTCTGATGTAAATTCGTACTTAATGGAAAACACGCTCGATATCCCAAAGTATACAATGAATGAGGAAGAAGAAAAGAAGGAAATTCTTCGGAAATATCGTGCATTGTTAAGAGCCCTCAAACCGAAACTGAAACCAGGCGATAAGGAGCATATCAGGGTAGCCTTTGAAATGGCTGTTGAAGCCCACAAAAATATGCGTCGCAAAAGTGGCGAGCCTTATATTTTGCATCCGATTTCTGTAGCGATGATTTGTGTGGAGGAGATTGGGCTCGGTGTTCGAAGTACTATTTGCGCCCTGCTTCATGATACGGTTGAAGATACGGATATCACGCTTGAGGCGGTTCAGCGGGAATTTGGTGCGGAGATCGCAAAAATTGTTGACGGGCTAACGAAAATTTCAAATGTATTAGATGCGAACACTTCCCAGCAAGCGGAAAACTTTAAAAAGATTCTCTTAACACTCACTGATGATCCGCGCGTAATCCTGATCAAGCTGGCCGACAGGCTTCATAACATGCGGACGATGGACAGCATGAAGCGGGAGAAGCAATTGAAGATTGCTTCTGAAACAGTTTATGTTTATGCGCCGCTCGCGCACCGCATGGGCCTTTACAATATTAAAACAGAGCTGGAAGATCTTTCCATGAAATACATGGAGCCCGACAGCTATCGATATATCGCTCAAAAATTAGATAATACGAAGCGGGAGCGCACGCGTTACATCAACGACTTTATTCGCCCTGTGAAAGAAAAATTGGTCCAGGGAAATTTTGATTTTGAAATTTATGGCCGGCCAAAAAGTATCCATTCCATCTGGAACAAGATGAAAAAGAAAGGCGTTTCATTTGATGAAGTGTATGATCTTTTTGCCATCAGAATTTTATTGAACTCGCCAACGGATCATGAGAAAGAGGATTGCTGGAAAGTGTATAGTTTGGTTACAGATGAATATAATCCGGCGCCAGAGCGGCTTCGCGACTGGCTGAGTAATCCTAAAAGCAATGGTTATGAAGCGTTGCACACCACCGTGATGGGGCCGCAGGGGAAATGGGTAGAAGTTCAGATACGAACCAAACGAATGAATGATATCGCGGAAAAAGGTTTGGCCGCGCATTGGAAATACAAAGAAGGTACTACAGATGAAAATCGTTTTGATCAATGGTTTCAGCAAATCCGCGACATGTTGGCCAACCAGGATACTAATTCCATCGACTTTTTACAGGATTTCAAAGTCTCTTTTTTAGCCGAAGAAATATATGTTTATACGCCGAAGGGCGATATTAAAATGTTGCCTACAGGCTCTTCCGCTTTGGATTTTGCGTTTGCCATCCACACCGCCGTTGGCGAAAAATGTATCGGCGCAAAAGTGAATCATAAGCTCGTGCCGATTGGTCATATATTAAGAAGCGGCGACCAGGTGGAGATCATCACTTCCACCAAGCAAAAGCCAAAGAGCGAATGGCTCAAATTTGTAGTGACCACAAAGGCAAAGGCGAAGATTAAAGATTCACTCAAGGAAGAAAAACGGCACATAGCAGAGGAAGGAAAGATTATTCTTCACCGGAAACTTGATGGGATGGGCGTTCCGGCAAACCAGGTAAACCTGGACGAAATCACCGCGTTTTATAAGCTCAATTCTCAGTTGGATCTGATGTATGACATCGCCATCAAAAAAATTGATCTAAAAGAATTAAAAACCTTCCAGGTACTGGGAGATAAGATCTCTGCACCCAAACCGGTTAAGACGGTTGTCGAAGACAAACCGGATATTACCCAGAAAGCGGGAAATAAGAAAGATACGGAGCTGATTATTTTTGGGGAAAGCAGTGACCGGATCATGTACACGCTTGCCAACTGCTGTAAACCAATTCCGGGCGATGATGTTTTTGGCTTTATTACCCAGGGCGAAGGCCTGAAAATTCATAGAACCAATTGTCCTAATGCGGCGCGGCTTTTAGCGAATTATGGTCATCGCGTAGTGAAAACCAAATGGGTTAAGAATAAAGAAATATCCTTCCTGACGGGCATTAAAATTATCGGCCTTGATGATGTCGGCGTTATCAATAAGATAACCAACCTGATAAGCGGAACTCTAAAAATAAACATTAACGCACTTACAATAGAGGCGAAGGAAGGGTTATTTGAAGGAAACGTAAAAGTATACGTGCATGATAAAGATGAGTTGGACGATCTGGTAGATAATTTATTGGCGCTGCCAGGTATTGAAAGTGTAGAGAGGTATGATACAGATTAAGTTTTTTTAATATTGTGCCGGGATATGCATCTCCTAAAACCTCCTAATTTCTCCAAAATTAGGAGGTTTTAATTTTTTGTTCCTAAATTGAAAAAAGTTAACGATCATGGATATACGTAAATGAGCTCTTTAATGGATGTGGTTAAAAAGATTGGGTCACGTAAAGAAAGAACTAATGAAAATACCAGTTTCTTTGCATCTCCTGATTTTGAAAAAAGCCTTAAATTATAAACATGAAAACAGATTTTTTAGTGATTGGAAGCGGTATCGCCGGACTTACGTATGCGCTCAAGGTTGCCCACGATTGCCCTGATAAAAAAATAACCGTTCTTACCAAAACCGTTAGTGATGAAACTAATACGAAGTACGCCCAGGGCGGCGTAGCGGGTGTTACGGATTTTGATAATGACAGTTTCCAAAAACATATCGAAGACACGCTTATTGCGGGGGATGGCTTATGCAATCCGAAAATTGTTGAAATCGTAGTAACGGAAGGAGTGGAGCGAATAAAAGAGATCATTAACTGGGGCGCCGATTTCGATAAAGAAAATTCGGGTGAATATGCTTTGGGAAAAGAGGGCGGCCATAGTGAATTCCGTATTCTTCATCACAAGGATGTAACGGGCAAGGAGATTGAAAACACGTTGCTTGAGGCCATCGCGCAAAAGCCCAATATTGAATTGATCAGCCATTGCTTTGTGGTGGATATTATTACGCAACATCATCTTGGGCAGTTGGTTACCAAATCGACTCCGGATATTGAATGCTTTGGCGTGTATGTGATCAATTTACAAAAAAATAAAATTGAAAAGATCCTTTCTAAAATTACGTTACTGGCAACCGGTGGCAATGGCCAGGTGTATCGCACCACCACGAATCCTTCTATCGCTACGGGCGATGGTGTGGCGATGACGTACCGTGCAAAAGGAAGAATAGAAAATATGGAGTTTATACAATTCCATCCAACCGCGCTTTATGAGTCCGGCAAGAGTGGCCAGGCGTTTTTGATCACCGAGGCGGTTCGTGGCGATGGCGGCATCTTAAGAAATCTGAAAGGCGAGGCATTCATGGAAAGATATGATGAACGCAAAGACCTTGCGCCCCGCGATATTGTAGCCCGGGCGATTGATAATGAAATGAAAATAAACGGTACGGAGCATGTGTATCTTGACTGCACGAAAATGGATCATGAAAAATTTCTTCATCATTTCCCCAATATTCATGAAAAATGTCTTTCGATTGGAATAGACGTTTCTAAACAATTTATTCCGGTGGCGCCTGCAGCGCATTATAGCTGTGGGGGAATAAAAGTAGACGAATGGGGACGATCCTCAATTATCAATTTATACGCCTGCGGCGAATGCGCCAGTACGGGCCTTCACGGTGCAAACAGGCTTGCCAGCAATTCTCTTTTGGAAGCAATGGTTTTTGCGCATCGTTGTTACCTCGAAGCAGTTAATAAAATCAATTTTGTAGATTTTAATGATTCTATTCCGGATTGGAATGCGAAAGGATCCACCGCACCAAAAGAAATGATCCTGATCACGCAAAGTCTGAAAGAGCTGCAATTACTAATGACGGATTATGTCGGAATCGTGAGGACCAATATCAGGCTGGAAAGAGCCATGAAACGCCTGGATCTTCTTCATGATGAAACGGAACTTCTTTATCAATCAACCTCTGTTTCGCCCCAGCTTTGTGAGGTTCGAAATTTAATTACGGTTGGCTATTTAATAGTTAAGAGCGCGCAATTCAGGCATGAAAGCCGCGGTCTGCATTTCAATACAGACTATCCATCAAAAAGTGAATTGGTGCAGAATATTGTGTTGTAGGAATAAATTAACAAGTGATTTATTATTTCGATTTCCGTCTGCCAATTTTATTAATATCACATCGCCTGTGAGATCGTTGATCAGTGGAATAAAAACTCAATTCAATCTGCCACTAGCTTAAATTGGTAGTGAAACTGTCTTGAGAGTTAAACAGAAAAGGATAAGTTATCGATAGTGTTTTTAGATCGTAACGGTTATGATTATACGAAATCATATAAGCCATTATTGAAAATCCGTATTTCTACAAAATCACTTATAAGGCTCTTGATAAAGAGAAAATTATTTTTCAATTGTAACAGGAGTGCCGACAGGTATGTAGCTATAAAGATCTTTGGCCTCTGAATATTTTAAAGAGATGCATCCGTCGGTCCAGTTTTGATAATAATCGACGGTCCATTCTTCCTGTGGACGAGTGGCATGGATGGCAATGCCGCTGCCTATTTTAGCATTCCTGGGAAGTTGGCCGCTGGCTTTTCTTTCGTTAAATTTTTCAACATCCTGTGCATTAGGATAATCCAGCAAAAGCTCAAATGCCCATTTTGCATTGCTTTTTTTCAACAGCACTTTAAATTTTCCTTCAGGAGTTCTTTTATCGCCCTGCATTAGCTTGTCACGCAGGTCATTACTGCCAAACACACATGGATAAGTAGCATACCAACCTTCATCGTCATAGACTTTCAGCTCGTACGTTTTTTTTGAGATAATAATATAATACGGATTAGCCGTACTCTTTTTTACGCGGGAAATGATTCGCTCTGCTGGTGATGATAGTTTATTAAAATCCTTTTTTGAAGGAATGAAAGAAAAAAACAGGCATGCAAAGAAAAAAATGAAATATAGACGGGTTGCTTTCATTGCGAAAAAGGTTGCTGCAATTTATTTTAAACGCCATTTCCGGCAAAATTATTTCGCCTGTTGCGCGGTCTTTTAACTTTTATTTGATGGATGCGATCAGAAAGGTATTAGTCCCATTGCGCTTCGGCTTTTACCCGTTGCTTATCAACTCTTTTGCTGATAAAAATGCTAATCTCATATAGGATAATCAACGGAACTGCCACGATAGTTTGGCTGGTCCAGTCGGGTGAAGGAGTAATTACTGCAGCCACAATGAGAATGACCACGTAAGCATATTTCCGATAGGTTTTTAAAAACTTAGGCGTAATGAGGCCCAGCTTGGAAAGCACGTAGGCAAATACGGGCAGTTCAAACGCAATACCGCAGCCCAATATAAGCGACGTTAGCGTGTCAATATAATCATCAAGCGTGGGCAAATATTTATAGACGCCCAAAGTGCCCAATTGGAAATTTGCAAGAAAGTTGAAGGTAAAAGGCGCAAGTAAGTAATATCCAAAAGCCGCGCCGGCGAAGAAACAGAGCGAAACCCAGCCGATACTTCCTTTCGCGTAGCTAATCTCCTTTTGGGACAAAGCAGGTTTTACAAAGCGCCAAAGTTCCCACATCAAATAAGGAAAAGCTATAATGATGGCGCCCATAAAAGCGATGCTAATGGCAGACATGAAAGGTCCGCTCACCGTGCTTCCTAAAAGTTGAATATCGACGGGCGGCATACAAAGCGCGTCACCCAAATGCAATTTGTGACTCAGATTGCAAAGACCGGTATAAGTGATAAAATCTTTTCTTGCAGGCGCGAAGATGATATTATCAAAAATCCAATCAACATAAACGAAAACACCGATGGCGATTACGATCAATACAACCGCCGACCGGAAAAGATGCCAGCGTAACACTTCGAGGTGCTCTACAAAACTCATTTCTGCGCCTTCAGTCTCTTGCCCACGTATCTTTTTGAAAAAGGCTTTCCGTTCAGTTGTGTCGTTACTCAATGTTGTGGTTTCATTTTAGAATTCTGCAAATATAATAATACGAAGTTATTGCATTGTTGGTTTGACGCAAGATTTATAAATACCCATGAGAATAAGAATGTAACAAACGACGTATAAAGAAAAATCAGAATTCCTGACAGTTTATAATAATATAAAAGAGAATAAACTACAAAATAGATTGTTAGAAGACTCCATTAATGCATCGCTGCAGCAAGATCCACTTTCTTTTTCCGGTTTCCTTTCACTAATAATACAAAAGGAACACAGATTAAAAATAAAATGCCGATATATAAGAATGCATCCATGTAAGACAACACTGCCGCCTGCTTGGCTACCGTAAAGTCGAGCGCCTGATAAGCAGTTTTTAGACCGAGATCGGGTGTCATTCCTTTAGCCATAAATCCATGTTGCAGCATAGAAACCCGCTGCTGAACCTGGGGATTCGTAACATCTAAATCGCTAACAAGTGCCACACGGTGCATCATATTCTGCCTCGAAAGAAAGGTTGTAATTACAGCGACTCCGAACGAGCCTCCAAGCTGTCGCATCATACCTGTAAATGCAGCGCCCTGGCCGATTTGTTGCCCGTGTAAAGTCGAAAGCGCAAGTGTCGTCACCGGAATGAAAAGCATGCTAAGTCCTAATCCCCTAACGATCAGGGGCCACCAAAAAGAATCCGGGGGCGTATCCGGCGTCAGAATATTATGACACCAAAGGCTGTAGAAGAAAAAGATTAATAATCCGCCTGCGACGAGATATTGTTGTTTCACGCCCCGCTGGATCAGTTGCCCGATGACGGGCATCATAAATGCTGTCGCAATACCTGAGGGAATAAAAAGCAAGCCCGCATCAAGCGCTGTCCAGCCAAGGATTGTCTGGGTGTATAAGGGTACGATAAACGTTGATCCGTACAATCCAAATCCTAATAAAAAAGACAAGACTGTTCCCACCCGCAGGTTTCCATTTTTGAGCACCCTCAATTCTACGATCGGATTTTCGTACGTCAATTCCCGCCATATAAAAAAGAAAATCCCTAACACAGCGGTCACCGATAATAAAATAATGATATTATCATTAAACCAATCATCATCGTGGCCTTTTTCGAGTACATATTGCAGTGAGCCCACCGCAATAGCAAGCAAAGCAATTCCGAGAAAATCGATGTGCTTTGTGGCGGTTTTGGTTTTATATTTCGGACTTCGCACAAATTGCAGCGTTAATAAAGTAGCGACTATTCCGATAGGGATATTAATGTAAAAAATGTAAGGCCAGCTAAAATGATCAATAATGTAGCCGCCCAGCGGAGGACCGAGCGTCGGGCCGATGATGACACCTAACCCATAAATAGCCTGCGCCATCGATCTTTTTTCGATCGGGTAGCTTTCTGTAATGATCGTTTGAGAAGTTACCAGAAGCGCGCCACCGCCCAATCCCTGGCAGAAACGGAACGCAACCAGTTCCCAGATACCTGTAGCATTTCCGCATAAAAAAGAAAAGATGGTAAAGATCATCACAGAGGCCGCGAAATAATTTCTGCGGCCAAATTGCTGCGACAGCCAACTGGTCATAGGAACGATGATCACATTGCCAATAGCATAGGCCGTTACAACCCATCCAATCTCAGTAAGGGTAGCGCCCATATTTCCTTTCATGTCGCTGAGCGCCACATTTACAATCGTGGTATCTACTATTTCGAGCAATGCACAAAGAACAGCGGTAATGGTTACAATCACTCTGCGTGCGCCATACTCCACCAAAGAATCCTGCTGAACTAAACTTTTCATTCGTTTTTTATTGAGAAAAATTAATCAAGGTGTACGTCCACATTCACATTCATCCCCGGCCTTAATCTTTTCAAAAGAGAATCCTGGGGATTGGTAAATTCTATTTTCACCGGAAGACGTTGTACCACTTTCACAAAGTTGCCACTGGCATTGTCGGGTGGAAGCAGTGAAAATTTAGCCCCCGTCGCAGGTGAAAAAGAAGATAGAACTGCTTCAAAATTGTGCTTTGGAAAAGCATCTACGTACACCGCCACTTTTTGACCAATCACCATTTTGCTGTATTGGGTTTCTTTAAAATTAGCCACGACCCAAAGGCTCGAATTGTGTACAATATTAAAAGTTGACTGGCCTGCCTGTAATAATTGTCCTTCCTGCACATTCACCTTGGAAACCTTTCCATCTTCCGGCGCGGTGATCACGGCATAAGAAAGATTAAGCTTTGCATTGGCCACATCTACTTCCCTTTGTTTTACCACGGCTTCTGCAACGCCGATGCTTTGAGCGGTTGCATTGGATTGTGACGAAACAACACCGGTTTGTGAGCTCGCCTGGTTCTTTTGTTGCTGAAGAATCAACAATTGCTTTTCTGCAAGATCTTTAGTAGCCTGTGCCTGTTCAAATTGTTGTTGGGTGATCGAATGATCCTGGATCAAATTTGCATAACGGTTATAATCCTGTGTGGCCCTGGTCAGGTTCACTTTGGCTGATTCTATTTGCGCATCTACGGTGAGCACACCTGCATTAGAGCTTGCTATGCCTGATCGCGCAGCTCTTGTGTTGGCGCGGCTCGCTTCCACACTGCTTTGAGCGGTTGCCAGGCCGGCTTCAGCCTCCTGTAATTTTATTTTCAAATCGCGGTCGTCGATGATAATCAAAGTGTCGCCGGCACGCACCTGCTGGTTGTCCTTTACCCTGATCTCTTTCACATAGCCTGAAACCCGCGGTATGACCGGAAGAATATCAGCTTCTATCTGAGCATCGTCGGTTTCCTCATGATGCTGGGCGTACGTATATTTTGAAATACCAAACCATGCACCGCCACAGACCATAACGATCAATATTATTAAAAATACTTTACTGCGTTTTTTGGGCTTCGGTTGCGGAGCTTCTTTTTCATTGTCTGCATCCGTGTTTGGAGAGAAGTCTTCTTTTTCTGATTGCATAAGATTTATTTACAAAGAGTTTTCGAAATGTATTTTATTTAAATTTTTTATTGGTTCGCCGTTGATAAGGTGCCTGTTGTTTCCAACAGCTTGCTATAGGCTAACAGCACATCTGCTTTTGAAACGGCGAGATTAATTTTTGATTGAAGCAGTAAAACATTGGCATCAAGCAAATCTGTTGTGTTCACCAGAGCGTTGTCATATTTATTTTTAGTGATCCTATAATTTTCCTCCGCCTGTACTACAGCTTTCTTATAAACTTCCGTTTTCTTTTGGCTCAGTAGATACGTTTGAAAATCATGATTCACCTGCAGCCTCACTGCGTCATCTAACTGCGCTTCATTCGATTCGATTTCTTTCACACGGGACTGCGCCTGCGCAATCTTTGCTTTGGATTTCCACAACGATCCAATATTATATTGAAGCCCCACGCCTACGTTAACAGCATTTGTAATCGAAAGAAAATGTGGAATGTCAGCGGCGACGTACCCTCCGGACAGAGCGACCGACGGATATAGATCTGCTTTGGCGAGAGAAACGCCCGATGTCGCTGCTTTTTTCCTGAAAGAGAGTGCCATGATATCTTTCCTGTTTTGCAAAGCAAGCTGCTCATAGGCTCCAATTGTTTTCAGGTCCACATTTTTTGCAAAACTGGCAGAGTCTGTCTTCAAGATAGTTTCTTCAGGCAGGCCAATCATCAGGTTCATATTGATATTGGCTATTTTTAAATTATTTTCCGCGTCCAAAAGAGAGAGCTCAATATTGGATGTTTGCAACTGAGCTTTCAACAGGTCATTTCTCGCTAACAATCCGTTTTGTTCCAGGCGCGAAAAAACAGAATCTCTGTGCGCGGATTGGGCCAGGTTTTCATTCACTACATCAACCGTTACTGATGCTTTATATAGATTGATGTAGGCATTAATAGTATTCAGAACAACGCCTTCCTTATCATTTTCAGCGTCCATGGAAACCGCTTGCTCAAGGAATCTGGCAGATTCAATTCCGTAACGGATTTTTCCTCCGGAAAAAATGGGATACGAAATATTGGCTATGCCATAGAACGCCTGGTTGACAGATGGAAAACCACCTTTTCCGCCGGAAGTGTCACTGCCACCAAGCGCTTTTGTTTTCACATTAATGTTTGGGCTCGCCAATCTTAGGTATGATCCGGACACGCCTGCATTCGGAAGGCGGTTATTCAGGGCTTGTTTTAATTCGGCGCTTGCCTGGTCGTTTCTCGCTGCGGCTGCTTTTAACCCGTGACTGTTTTTTACACTTAGGTCAACCGCTTCCTGCAAAGAGAGTGGCCGTGCTTCCTGCGCTTTTAGTTGAAACGGAATAGTCAACAGAATTGCGCCAATGAAAGCGATATATGATCTGATAAAAACTTTGGTGAAACCCAGGCTCATCTTTTAATTTTTTATTTTTTCAATAAGTGCGCCCGCATCAATTGCTTGGTATGAACGCTTAATCTTTCTTTTAATTTTTTATTTAAAAAAGGACTAAATCCTTTCGGCTTTGAAAGTATTTTCCGGCAAATAATGTCGGAGGTTAGCAGGTAATGAATGGTGCCAAGCAGGGTTGCCATCGTTAACTCAATATCCACTTGTCTGAACTCGCCATCATCGATACCATTCTGGATGATTTTTTTAACCGCATGCATATTCTTTAATAAAATATCGCTGATCTTATCCTTCATGTTGGGGCGCTTTTCCAACGAAAGCTCGCGGTGCATCAGGTGATGAAACGAGTGGCTTGAAAATTTTCTTTCAATGGTTTTATCGATTACGATATCCATTTTTTCAATGGGGGTTAGGGAATTATTGTTACTAAGCTCTTCAAAAATATTCTTCAAAAATGCTGCCCGATATTCTACCACGCTTTCGAAGAGCTTTTCTTTTGAAACAAAATAGTAGTTGATCATTGCAACATTTACCTTGGCATGCGCGGCTATTTCCCTAACGGAAGCTCCTTCAAAACCCTTTGCACCAAAGAGTTCAATAGCGGATTGTATGATTGTTTCCCTCTTGTCCATTTTTTTTAAAAAACGGGTGCGAAGTTAAACACTTGTTTAAAACTAAACAAATGTTTAATAAAAAAAGATTGAAAATTTTTGCCCTGTCGATGCTGGAAAAGATTTTTTTTGACAAGAAAAACCGGGGAGAAATCGTTGCCCATATTGTGATGCGGCCAATTTAAAGGAAGGATAGAAAGTCAATGTTAAATAAAATTAATATTCCGTTTTTTTCATGCCGGGGTTTGGAAAGAAAATAAATCTGTTGCACGTGATAAGCTAAAAAATAGAAAATCAACTTTTGGTAAAAAAAAAGCGGTAGAAAACTTTCGCTCTCTACCGCACGTTATTTCAATTTAGTGGGAAAAATTATGCCAGCGTTGCATCCATTGAAATATCAATGTTGGGGTTTAAGGATTTGGAGATCGGGCAATTTTCTTTCGCATCTTTTGCGCATTCGTCAAATTTTTCCTGGCTGATTCCCGGCACGTTTGCCTTCACAGTCAAATGAGATTTAGAAATAGCGCCGGCGCCAAAAGTAATGTCACACTTGGTTTCGATCTTATTCGCAGTGAAACCCGCTTCGCTTAAAACGATGGCAAACTTCATAGAAAAACAACCTGCATGTGCAGCTGCGATCAATTCTTCGGGGTTAGTACCATCTTTGGCATCGCCAAATCTGGTAGCGAAGGTAAAAGGTTCATTATTTAATGCCTTTGTTTCTGTGCTGATAATTCCTTTTCCTTCTTTTGCGCCTTGCCATTCGGCTTTTGCATATTTGCTCATAATTTTATTTTTTTAGATGATTGATTACTTACTTTTTATTCGGTTGACGAAATATTATTTCGGATACATTTTACAGGAAAGATAAGAAGAATTTACGCGTTAGGTAAAAAGTGATGAATCCGTTCAACAGTTTTGCCATAACAAGGGATTGAATCCATTACGCGGGCCGCTAAGTGCCTGAATTTTTCTCTTTGGAATAATAATTTACTAAGGAAATTCTGATGAGCTTACTCTTACAATTCCTCTTCCGTTGATAATGTGCCAGCTTTTAAAATCCTGTGGCGCATCCAGGCCGTCACCGTCTATTATTTGTGTTTTGGTCCGGATCCTAACCGGTTTATCCGTGTAGAATTCATGGCCCTTTTTATTGCGGTCCCAATATAATTCATTGCAGTAGAGCGTGTCGCCCTTTACATTGAATACGACTACGCTGTCTCTTAAAAAGACTTTGCTTTCTGATTGTGTGTAGCGTGCGTAATGTGCATCCATTTTGCTTTCTATGTTCAGTGTATCATCAAAAAAATCGGCATGAATGGTTTTGGTAAATTCAATAAAAGGAGAGGCTTCCTGGTGGCGCAGCATTAATGGAGCGGTGATCCGGGCGGTGGTTTTTTCGCCAATGGTATAGAGTATTTTAACGCCCTTACCTTCTTCAACACCGCTTCTTTTACCGGAAAATTGCTTTAGCTGCTCCAGGGAATTTTCGCAGGACGAAATAAAAAAACAGCCTGCGATGCAAGCTGCTTTTATAATATAATTTAAATGAAATTTAGTAGTTCTCATAATCACGAATATCTATATTTTGGCTTTTCTGACGTAAGCCACTTATAAATAAAGGCAACCCTATTGATACTTCTGCCTTCTGAACCAAACATCACTCAATGAGAAACCAACCGATATTTTGTAAATGTTTTCGGTAATGTTATTATTCTTGTTGCCACGGTTTCCATATTCAAATGACACATTCATCACGCTGTATTGAAGATCATAAAAGCTATGTTTCAGTTTAAGCGGAAATGCGCCACCAACACTCACATTATACAAAGGAAGCTTATTATCAACATTGATATAATCATTGCCAAAGGAGATGCCTGCCCTGTATTTCACAAAATTAAAATAACCTGTGGTTCCCAAAGATGCCGGGTAATATTGAACACCAACTCTTGTAGTCCAGTTATTTTTTACGAGATCTTTTTGCCCGAAAAAACGATAGTCGTCCCATTGAGTAGTTTCAAAATCGACTCCAAATAAAACATGTTCTTTTTCAAAAGAGAACCCTGCCCCAACCGTCGCGGGCATTTGTACTTTTCCTTTTTGGCTTGTTTTTGAATAAACACTATCCTGCGTTACAGGCGCGCCGTTGGCGTTATAATAAAAAGTTTCTCTTATATCATCTCTTGAAGCGCTGTATTGTTGTTTTAGATTTCCATAAACACCTAATCTGAGAACGCCATTCTTTTTTCCGTTCTTTTTCAGATCAAACGCATATTGAAGGCCGCCGGTGAAAAACATACCGCCAAAACGGGCGTTGGTCGCATAGTTGGCACTTTTATAATCTACGGTGTCATTATTGAAAAAAAGACGTGAGCTATAATCTTTTTCTCCAAAAAGATAGCCGGTATTAAGACCAATGCTGAATTTTTTGAAGCGAACTGCTGTACCTATAAAAGCTTCGTTCACGCCGCCGCTGCCTTCATAAACTGTACTGGTAGTATCGCCGGAATTCTGATTATTCGTTGCCTGAATCTTATAATTGATCTTGCTAATGGGCTTTAAACCGAAAGTAAGTGCCCATGCAGTATTATTCTTCATGGCTTTTTTATTCCCGTTTAACAGCGGCAGCCCGAGCTGCAAATAAGAGATAATACCATTATTCGATTTATAACTACCCTGCGGATCTTTACTTTTTAAATTTCTGCCATCATATTCGAGTCCGACATCAAGGGTTGTATAAATCAGGTTACCATAAGATGCCGGGTTTACCGTATTGACAGTTGTCGGATCGGAAACTCCGGCAGAAACTCCACCAATTCCGCGATTTGATATGTTCCCCTGGGGCACAATATTGCCAATTCCATATCGGGAATAAGGCGAATTTTCCTGGGCAAAGCAAAACAGCGGTAAAGCAGCAAGCAAGAGGCAGGTGAGTTTATATTTTGGTATCATGATTGTATTTGCTGATTGCATATAGGCCTTTAAGAATCAAATAGGGGTCGGCAAATATCTTATTTTTCAGGTGCTGCACAAAATTGACGGTATCACCGCCGGTTAAAAGCACGTTAAATTTCTCAAACTTTTCTTTGTATTCGTTGATAATCCCATCTATTTCGGCCGCCATTCCCAACAAGACG
Source organism: uncultured Chitinophagaceae bacterium (assembly GCA_963706775.1). Taxonomy (GTDB): domain Bacteria; phylum Bacteroidota; class Bacteroidia; order Chitinophagales; family Chitinophagaceae; genus Ginsengibacter. Next base: position 533,590 of record CAVPNF010000005.1, on the reverse strand, counting down.
CCACTTTGGATATTGGTTTTTGTATCGTAACCAATTAGCGGAAAATTCCACGACATCGATTCCGGGCCGGACTTTATCAAAGGTAATTTGGCCGTGAAATGACTTAATGCTTTAAACCGCATTTCCATTCCCGGCGAAATGCTTCCTCCGAGAAAGCTGTTATATTTATTGATAAAGTTATAAGTGATGCAGGATCCGAGTGCAATCACGAGATTGTTTTGACCATTATAAAAATGAACTGCAGAAGCCGCGAGCGCCAGCCTGTCTGCGCCAATGGTTTCGGGCTTTCCCACAGGCGTGGTGAACGGCAGCCTTGCTGTTGAGTCAAGTTTTACAAATGAAGAGTGCTGCGCCAGGATTTTTTCAATTTGTGGATTGTGATCAATTACAGACGAAAGAATCGTTGATTCGGGTTTGTATTTTTCCAGCAATTCAATGATCGTGTCATTGTGATCGTTCTCTAAAGTAAGTTCTTCTGATAGCTGATCGATAATAAATACCCCGCACTTAAGCCGGGTATTTCCAAAATCAAAGCAGAGTGTTGTAGTACTCAAAATGGCGTCAGATTATTTGGATGGAAAAATAAAGGTTCTTTTTGAAAATAAATAAAACTAATATTACAAAGGCTATCGTCAACCATGGGTATACGGATTTTGCGTTGAGATGTATCGGATTAAAATCCGATGTTATCATATAGATCAAGCCTACGGCTTTAAAATTATCAACCGATCGGAATTCTAAAGGAATAGTAGGCTCGGTCAATATTGAAACGATGGATTTTAATGCGTTTCAAAAAAATTACATCAAATCTTCAAACAAATACTGGTCTTCATAGGGCACATTGAATTTGTTCAAAATATTAACGTACTCCTCTTTAAAAGTTGCTGATCTATGGTGGCTTTCCTGATTTTGGATATATTTATAGACATGGTCTATTTGTGAATGGCTATATGAGAATACTCCATAGCCTCGTTGCCATTCAAAACGGTTTGGTGTTAATTGGTTGTCATTGATAAACTTTGACGACTTCGCTTTTACAGACTTCATCAATTCAGAAATAGAAATTAACGGTTTCAATCCAAAGAAGCAATGAACGGGATCTTCAACACCATTGACAATAAATGTTTTACAATTATTTTCATTGATCAAATTTCCAATTACGGCATGAAGTTTTGGTTTCCACTCTTTTTCGATAACTGCTGCCCGGTACTTAACTGCGAACACGGTTTGAAGATAAACCTGATGATATGTATTTGCCATAAGTAAATTCTCTTCAATATCGGCCAAAGATCCGATATCATTGCAGATCCATTCTCCGTATCTTATACTCCTTAGCATATTAGAAACTCTATCAGAGCCGTAGGCTCGGTCGATATTAAAACGATGGATTTTAATCCATCGCCAAACTCCAGGCAGGAATATCAGGAAATATTAAATCCGGAAATATTTTTAAAATGCCCGTTCAGTTTTATTTTTTCCTTCAATGATTCCATTTCAGCCACCACGGGAATTACTTTTGCCAAATGGCGTTTTAAATATTCCTGCCGGTGAAGTTCATTCAAAAGAGTAAGCAATTCATATTCTTGTTCAAGAGTCAACCCGGCTGCATGCGCGACATCATAGCTCCATAATTCCGCCTCATTTTTATGAAGCGGTTTCTTTACATTGAGCAGCCGATGAAGTTCCCTCACTCCGGCAATCACTTTTTCCATGAGCAATCTTTTTCCGTGCTCGTGATTATGTGGATAGTTTACAATCGCGCCGCTAAACAACCGATCTGGCACGGTATCAATCGTTTCAAGAATTCTGAAAACTTTTTGGCCTTTTGTTTTGATATCCATTTCTCCGTTTTCATAGGTTTTGGAAATCTCGGTGATTTCCAAAAGCGTACCCATTTCATTTACGATATTATTGATGACGACCGGCATGCCAAAAGGCTTTTTCTGTTCAAAACATTCATTGACGAGTTGTTTGTACTTAGGTTCAAAAATGTGCAGGTTCAGGTCCTCGTGAGGATACACAACAATTGATAACGGAAATATGGGAATAAAATTGGTCATTAGCTGATCTCAATTCATGCAAATTACAGCTAAAAAAACTTTAGAAAAACAACAAATGTGCTTGTGTTTAAATTTACCTTTCTTTGTAACGAAATGTTACCGGTATGAAAATTTCAGGCTTTACGATTATCAGAAATGCAGTGCTCAATGATTACCCGATCGTTGAGGCGATACGATCTGTTTTGCCTGTGGTGGACGAAATGATTGTATTGATCGGCAAATCTGATGATGATACAGAAAGCCTGATTAAATCGATCAATGATCCAAAGATCAAAATTCATCATTCTGTTTGGGACGATTCCTTAAGAAAGGGCGGCGAAGTGCTGGCAGTAGAAACCAATAAAGCCTTTCAATTAACCGATCCGGAATCTGATTGGGCTTTTTACATCCAGGGAGATGAAGTGATTCATGAAAAATATTTGCCGGCCATCCTGGAAGGATGTAAAAAATACAAGGACAGTAAAAAAGTGGAAGGCCTGCTATTTAAATACTTGCATTTTTATGGAACTTATGACTATGTTGGAGATAGCCGGCGTTGGTATTCTCATGAGGTGCGTGTGATCCGAAATGATAAAACGATCTCTGCTTACCGCGATGCACAGGGATTCAGGAAAGGACAAGTGAAACTAAATGTGAAGCCGGTTGATGCGATAGTGTATCATTATGGGTGGGTTAAAAGCCCGGAACAAATGTTGCGTAAGCAAAAAAACGTGAGCCGCTTTTGGCAGGAAGAATCAGACGAATGGAAACAATATATGGAGCAGGGCGATTATTTTAATTTTGATGATTTTGATTCACTGATAAAATTCACCGACTCTCATCCTAAAGTGATGCATGAAAGAATTAGCGGGAAAAACTGGGATATTGAAATAGATTTATCTAAAAAGAGATTTTCGACGAAAGACAAATTCTTATATTGGTTCGAAAGAAAAACAGGTATTCGTCCTTTTAGTTTTAAGAATTATCGGTTATTGAAATCCTGATATTTTTTACAATAAAGATTTTACAATAAAGTGCTAAAAGATTTTGGAATAGATGGAATTTATATTGTTCATGCAAAAAGCGGGTATGAAGTGCATGAACAAAGAATCAATGATATTTTCGGCAAACTGCACCTGGATTACGAATTTGTTTCCGATGGCGATATCTCCAATTTTAATCCCGGATTGTTACAAAAATATTTTTGCAATGAAATAGATTCTGTTCTTTCAAAAGGCGTGCTTTCCTGTACGCTCAATCATATAATTTGTTATGAAAAAATAGTAAAGAACCAAAATAGATACGCGCTTGTTTTTGAAAACGATCCGTTTTTTCTTGGAGATTTTTTAAAGAAAATAAAGCTCATTGCAAATGAAGCCAACAGCCTCGAGCCGGGATTTATTATTTCATTAGAAAATACGACTTTGAAATTTCCGGATTTTAGAAAGGTAAAAAAGGGAAAATATCTTTATGAGGCTTCGTATGGAAGGGCTGCGGGTGCTTATTTGATCGATTTAAAAGGAGCAAAAGATATTCTTGAAAATGTGAAAACAAATAAATGTTGCCAGGTAATTGACTGGTGGCATAATACTTTAATTGACAACAAAGTGATACGGATGTATTGGGCGCATCCGGCTTTTGTGGAACAGGGTTCGCACAATGGATTAATGTCGTCCACCATTTCCAGTAAGAACAAAAGTTATGGAAGAAGATTTAGGTGGAATGCTCAAAAGTTTTATAAAATGTATATCTACAGATGGTTTAAAAAGCATTGATTGATTTTATTAAAACTTGTTTACATAAAATTTTCTAAAATATTATTTCTCCATAAGAATAGACAGGAATTTAAAAAACAGAAATTTCTACTTTTTGACTTTTCAGCGTATTCTATTAAATAAGTTCCACTCTTTTCCAACATCTTTTCTTACCTACTTAGTATTCATTAATTTTACCGGATGGAAAAAAAATTATTTCTGCTTGATGCAATGGCGTTAATCTATCGTGCTTATTATGCGCTTATTCGCAGCCCGATAATTACCACAAAAGGAAAAAATACGAATGCGCAATTCGGTTTCACCAATACCTTATTTGACCTGATCAGTAAAGAAAAACCAACACATCTTGCTGTGGCGTTTGATACACAAGCGCCTACAGAAAGGCATACAGATTTCGCGGCTTATAAAGCCCAGCGCCAGGAAGCGCCCGAAGATTTGCTGTCTGCGATCCCCGATATAAAAAAAATTATTGAAGGCTTCAATTTGCCTGTTGTAGAATGCGATGGCTACGAAGCCGATGACATCATTGGCGGGCTGGCGCAGCAGGCAGAGAAAGAAGGTTACGAAGTTTTTATGGTAACACCAGATAAGGACTTTGGACAGTTGGTTACTCAAAACATAAAAATCTACAAACCGGGTTACCAGGGCGGAAAAGTGGAGATCATGGGCGAGAAAGAAGTTCGTGAAAAATGGGGAATTAAAAGTGTAAGCCAGGTAATTGATATCCTCGGATTAATGGGTGATGCATCGGATAACATCCCGGGCATAGCAGGTATTGGCGAAAAGACTGCCGCTAAATTATTAGCTCAATATGAATCGGTTGAAAATATTTTAGCGGACGCGGAAAACATAAAAGGCGCGCTTGGTGAAAAAATAAGAGCGGGAAAAGAGATGGCTGTTTTAAGTAAAAAACTAGCAACTATTATTACCGAGGTTCCGTGCAAATTTCATGAAGAAGATTTTAGGGTAAAAGCCTATAATGTAGAAGCATTGAAAGATATTTTTACAGAGCTGGAATTTAAATCTTTGGGCAAAAGAATCCTGGGCGATGAATACAATGTTTTTGTAATTGAGAAAACTGTAGTCCAAACAGATCTCTTTGGTAATGCTATGGAAATTCCTATTCCTAAACCACAAGAGGAAAAAGCGGCTGAAGAAAAGCCTGGGCTGATTGCAGAAAAAAACATCCATAACACGCCGCATCAATATTACCTGGTTGAAGGTGACGAAGCGATTATCGATCTGGTAAAAAAACTTTCGGAGCAAAAAGAAATTTCATTTGATACAGAAACGACCAACATCGATGCTAACGAAGCCGACCTTGTTGGCCTCAGTTTTTCTTTCAAAGAAGGCGAAGGCTATTATGTGCCTTGTCCCGATGATGAGCAGGCAACACGAAATATATTGCATCATTTTATGCCGGTGTTTAATGATGAAAATAAAACCTGGGTTGGCCAGAATGCCAAATATGATCTGTTGATGTTGAAGTGGTATGGCGTTGAAGTGAAGGGCAATATGTTTGACACGATGCTTGCCCACTATGTGATAGAAAGTGAAGGCCGGAGAAACATGGATCTGTTGAGCGCGCAATACCTGGGATATCTTCCGATATCGATTACTGAACTAATCGGAAAAAAAGGAAAAAGCCAGGTAACCATGCGCGATGTGGAAGTTGAAAAAGCAAAAGAATATGCGGTAGAGGATGCAGATATTACGCTACAATTAAAAAATGTTTTTAAGCCATATCTGAAAGAAAAAAGCGTGGAAAAAGTTTTTGAAGAAGTGGAATCGCCATTGCTGAAAGTGCTTGCAGATATGGAATTTGAAGGCGTGAATGTGGACACTGAATTTTTAAACCTTTATTCCAAAGAGCTGGAAACGGATGCAAAGAAAAGTGAAGAAAGCGTGTATGCTCAGGCTGGAATCAGGTTCAACCTGGCTTCGCCAAAACAATTGGGCGAAGTGCTGTTTAATAAAATGCAGATCGGCAGTAATACAAAAAAAACCAAGGGCGGCCAGCACGCCACCGGCGAAGATGTGCTCTTGAAACTGGCTAAGGAAAACCCGATTGTAGAAGATATTTTAAATTTTCGCGAACTCACGAAATTGAAGTCAACTTATGTAGATGCGTTGCCCCAGCTGATCAATAAAAGGACAGGCCGCGTGCACACTAATTACGGCCAGGCAATCGCTGTGACAGGAAGGCTTAGCAGCAATAATCCAAATCTTCAGAACATCCCTGTGAGAACGGAACGCGGGCGGGAAATCAGGAAAGCATTCGTGCCACGCAATAGCGATCATTTGGTCATTTCAGCAGATTATTCTCAGATTGAATTGCGCATTGTTGCGGCAGTGAGCGGAGATCCCGCAATGGGCGAGGCTTTTAGGTTGGGAAAAGATATCCATACCGCTACAGCCGCAAAAGTTTTTAATGTAGCTGAAGAAGATGTGACCAAAGAAATGCGGTATAAAGCTAAGAGCGTCAACTTCGGAATCATTTATGGACAAAGTGCTTTTGGGCTTTCAGAAAATATTGGGGTAAGCAGAACAGAGGCTAAAGAAATCATTGATGCTTACAAAAAAGAGTTTGCCAATATCCAGAAATACATGGACGATACCATTCAATTTTGTAAAGCTAACGGTTATGTAGAGACGCTAATGGGCAGAAAGCGCTGGCTGAAGGATATTAATTCGTCTAACTTCACGGTTCGCGGGTTTGCAGAGCGAAATGCTATCAATTCCCCAATCCAGGGAACCGCTGCTGATATGATCAAACTGGCCATGATCAATATTCATCGTGAATTTAAAAAGCAAAATTTCAAATCAAAAATGATCTTGCAGGTGCATGATGAATTGGTATTTGATGCCTACAAGCCTGAAATTGAAACAATAAAACCGATCATTATAGATTTGATGAAAAACGCGATGAAACTTCCAAATGAAGTGCCTGTGGAAGCGGAGATCGGGGTTGGTGAGAATTGGCTGGAAGCGCATTGACGGCTGATTTTTTTTAATTCTTAAAACGGAGAAGTTGGTAAATTGCCAACCTTCTATTACTTTTGCTTTTGATGTCGTAGTTATTTGTGAGAAAAATCATAGAAGTCATGATAATCATTTACCAGGACAAACTAATTTCTTTTGGGAAAAAACATGCTAATGCCAGAAAAGGATTAAACGTATGGAAGTTAGTTGTTGAAAAGACCATTTGGAAGAAGAAACAAGATGTGTTATTTGATTTTCCAAAAGCGAAAATGATAAAAAATAGCCGGGCAAGATTTGAGATAGTTCACAACTATTACCGGTTAATCGGGTATATAAATTATTTAGATGGGGTGGTTGAAATTAGATTTATAGGAACTCATTCAGAATATGACAAGATTAATCCGGAAATTATTTAAAGAAAAAATTATGAATAAGGAACAATGGTTTTTAATCGAAAATGAGATTGATTATAAAAAGGCAATCCATCGCTATGAACAATTGCGCGAAGCCAAAAGGGGAACTTCAGACCATAAAGAAAAAATGCTCTTAGTTCACCTTATTAATAAATACGAAAATGCTAAATGGCCTTCTTTTGAAATGGATCCTGTGGAGATTATCAAAATAAGAATGGAGGAATTTGGTTATAAACCTTCGGACTTAGCAAGAGAATATGGGGATAAAGGAACTATCAGTAAGGTTCTTAATTATAAACAGCCGTTATCGTTAAACATGATTAGATTGTTTAATAAAATGTTGAGAATTCCTACTGATTTATTGACTAAGGAATATAAGCTTTCTTAGTGGAATTTTTTTAAATTAAGAAAAATGAAAACCCTTATCTACTGTTACGATGCCTATTGCGGTTGGTGCTATGGCTTCAGCGAGGTAATTAAAAAAATATTTTCAGAATATAGAAACCAACTGGATTTTGAAGTGCTTTCGGGCGGAATGATCTTGCCTGAAGAGCCTGTCTCCATAGGCGCTACAGCAAAATATATTGAGTCGTCTTATCTCCGCGTGGAAGAAATTACCGGCGTTAAATTCGGTGAGGACTATTTATGGCATATAAAACATCCGGAAGCGAGTGATTGGTTTCCTAATTCTGAAAAGCCCGCGATCGCTTTGTGTGTTTTCAAAGAATATTATCCCGACAACCAGGTGGGGTTTGCAGCAGATCTTCAATATGCACTTCATTTTGAAGGTCGCGATCTTACTGATGATGAAGCCTACCGTTTGTTGCTGGATAAATATAATATTCCGGCGGAAGAGTTTTACGATAAACTTCACGACGAAGAATATAAGGAACAAGCGTATTACGAATTTGCCTTGTGCAGGCAATTGAAAGTAGATGGCTTTCCGGCGGTATTCATTCAATTAAGCGATACCAAATTTCATATGGTGGCCAAAGGTTATACAGATTACGATTCTATTAATGAAAGAATTGCGGAAGTGTTGAAGGAGGTTTAGTGGAGTAACAGCTATCAATAGACGAAAAATAAATTATAGGAAATCTACTTTTTAACTTGTTTGGACTTAAAAGAAAACGAGTTGACTTTTTTAAAAATATAAAGGGAATCTGATCTTAATAAATGAAAAAAGCCCCACCGTCTGGTGAGGCTTCTTTTATTTATAATTTTTTTTTAGAACAAGGTAAATTCTACCCTACGATTTTTCTGTCGCCCTTCTTCTGTTTTGTTGCTTGCGATTGGCTGAGATGGACCATAGCCCGTTGCTTCTATTCTTGAAGCATTTGCTCCCTGTGCTACCAGGTAGGCTTTCACGGCTTCTGCTCTTTCCTTAGATAAGCGCATATTCAGCGCCATTGAGCCGGTATTGTCCGTATGACCCGCTAATTTTAAACTGAAATTCTTTTGGATTAACAGGTTGGCAACGCTGTTTAGGCTTGCAAAAGATTTTGGTTTGATGGTGGCCTTGCTCACTTCAAATTCAAGGTTGTTAATGGCAGAATCTACAACTTTCTTGTCTTCTTCCGTTACAATTACTTTCGTTTCTTTGATAACTGGCTGAGTAACTACAATAGGACAACCTGATCCGTCAACTACAGTACCTGCAGTAGTTCCGGGACATTTGTCGTATTTGTTAGCTACGCCATCGGCGTCGTCATCTGCGAGATCTTTCATCAATTGTGCCTTGTCATTTGCATATTGATCTTTCATCATCTGCGCGTCTTGTTCTGCCTTCATCATGGCATTTTTCAACTCACTTGCCTGGTCTGCATTCTGTTGTCTCAAATCAGCGATCGCGCTATATCTTGACAACGGCTGGTTCTTTTTATTTCCCAAAATAAACTCTAATCCAAAATGTCCATAAGAGAATTTGTCATAGGTTCCTGACGGAACACCATCGAATGAAGCTGACTTAACAAAATTTACGTCGTATCCGAGGTCAAGGTTTATTCCTTTGGATACACCAATCTTTAAACCAGCGCCAACCGGGATAAACCAGTTGTTGTTGTAATCTTTGCTGCCTGACAGATTTTTTAGTTGGGCGTTGGACTGCATATATCCTGCCCCTGCTTTAAGATAGGGTGAAAAATAGCTGTTGATCCTGTTGATACTAAAGCTTGCCAACGTTAGGTTTCCTGTTAAAGCTGCAGACCACTTAATATGTGATTTGAAGCTTGTCTGATCATAATTTGGAGCTCCGATTGCTGATGAAGCTCTTCTCCCTTCTACATTTCCAGCAAGGAAATCCGCCTGCAATCCAAATCCCGGAGAAATTTGTTTTTTGATATATCCGCCATAACCCCAGTTTTCTTCGGGCGTATTAAAATCTTTTGCGCTTCCACCAAAGATCGTGTAGGGCGTAAGCACACCACCTTGCACTCCAATAGACCATGTCCTGAAATTCTTTCGCCCGAAACGATCGGAAGATAGCGGCGTTGTTGTCTCTTGTGTTTGTGTCATGGTTGCGTTTGTTGTGGTAACCTGCGAAGAATCTTGCTGAGCAAGCAGGGGACTTGCGATTCCGCATAAGAGCGCCAACAGGGTCGGCTTTGAAAGATGTAAATTCATAAAAGTTATTTTTTAATTTCCTTCCCTTTTACAAATAAACCTGCCAACAATTAGCAATGATCCTAAAAGCCAGATTTAACGTTGATTTTTGGTAAAAAATGACATTAAAAATAGACGATGTTTTGTTTTTTTTAACTTATAAAAACAGAATGTAATGCAATGTAGTTAAGGGTTGAGCAGATTATTCCACAAAACCGGTTACGGGCGCTCAAAGTGAGAATTTAAATAGGAAAATCAAACTAAAATATAAAGATGTGACCAACAAATAGATCAGGTTTGCAGATTTATGACACCTGTTGTTGAACAACTGATTTTTTGGCGTTGGTGTGTGCGAGCATTTGTAAAAGGAATTCGTGCAGGTCATTCATCGAGCTGATATCCCTGACAATTAAAATTCCATTTTTGCCAACCTGTTTTAGTTTGGCTTTATTAGTTTTGGTTTGTATAAAATTTAAGATTCTTTCAAAGGTGGTGCTGCTAAAATAAGGCGATTCAGGATTGCCAACAAAAAAGCATTTAAGCAATTCGTTTTTCAAGATCATCTTTTCAAAACCCAGTTCCACGGCTATTTTCCGGCAACGGACGGTTGTAAAAAGATCTTCGACCTGTGAGGGAATTGCGCCGAACCTGTCGATCATTTCTTTATGCAGATCCTTAAGCTGTTGTTCATTTTCACAATTATCCAATCTTGAATAAAGGCTTAATCTCTCGGTGATACTTTCCACATATTCGTCTGGAATTAAAATCTCAAGGTCGGTATCGACCGTGCAGTCGGAAACGAAATCATCCTGTTGCTGAATTTCTTCTTTGAAGAGTTCTTTAAATTCGTTTCGTTTCAATTCGCGAATAGCTTCATCTAAAATCTTTTGATACATTTCAAACCCGATTTCCGCAATGAACCCACTTTGCTCGCCGCCAAGCATATTGCCTGCGCCGCGAATATCAAGATCCCGCATCGCAATCTGGAAGCCGCTTCCAAGATCACTATATTGTTCCAGCGTGGTTAATCGTTTTCTGCTGTCTGCGGTTAACGTGCTCATCGGCGGTGCTAATAAATAGCAGAAAGCTTTCTTATTACTTCTTCCTACGCGTCCACGCAATTGGTGTAAGTCACTCAATCCGAAATGGTGGGCATTATTAACGATGATGGTATTTACGTTAGGGATATCTACCCCGCTTTCCACAATGTTGGTACAAATCAACACATCATATTTATGATCGATAAAATCAAGAATGGTCTCCTCCAGTTTAGCGCCTTCCAATTGGCCATGAGCATAGGCAATGCTAAGATCAGGACAAAGCCCCTGGATCAGGTTTTTCATTTCCAGCAAGCCATTCACCCGGTTGTGTATGAAGAAGACCTGGCCACCTCTTTCGACTTCATAATAGATGGCTTCCCTGATAAAATCCTGGTTGAAAACATGTACTTCCGTTTGTATCGGCTGACGGTTCGGGGGAGGCGTATTAATGATACTGAGGTCGCGCGCGCCCATCAGGCTGAACTGAAGAGTTCTTGGGATAGGCGTGGCTGTTAGTGTGAGCGAATCTACGGTTGTTCGCAATTGTTTCAATTTCTCTTTCGCCGCTACGCCAAATTTTTGCTCTTCGTCGATTACCATCAAACCAAGGTCTTTAAACTTAACTTCTTTTCCTATTAAAGAATGAGTGCCGATGATGATATCCACTTTACCTTCCTGCAATTTTTGTAAAGTCTCTTTCTTTTCTTTTGATGTTTTAAACCGGTTAATATAGTCAACTGTTACAGGAAAATCACTAAGCCTTTCACTAAATGTTTTAAAATGTTGATAGGCAAGGATAGTGGTAGGAACCAATACTGCGGCTTGTTTGCCATCAAGGCATGTTTTGAAAGCAGCTCTGATTGCTACTTCTGTTTTTCCAAAACCGACATCGCCGCAAACCAACCGGTCCATCGGCGAGGCTTTTTCCATATCATGTTTTACATCGATGACCGCCTTGCTTTGATCGGGAGTATCTTCATAAATAAATGAAGCCTCCAATTCTGTTTGCATATAATTATCAGGAGAATGCGCGAAGCCCTTCTGGCTTTTCCTTTGCGCGTATAATTTGATAAGATCTGTAGCAATGTCTTTTACCTGCTTCCGCGTTTTATCTTTTAGTTTGTTCCATACATCACTTCCTAATTTATTCATCTTAGGAATAGTGCCTTCTTTGCCGCTATACTTACTTATTTTGTGGAGCGATGAAATATTTACATACAACAGGTCTTTGTCTTTATAAACGATTCTCACTGCTTCCTGGAGCACACCATTTGTTTCAATCTTCTGTAAGCCGCTGTACACGCCAACTCCGTGATCTATGTGTGTAACATAATCTCCCGGCTGCAATTCGCGGAGCATCTTTAGCGTAAGCGCTTTGTTTTTGCTGAAAGCCTGTTTGACCCTGTATTTGTGATAGCGTTGAAAGATCTCATGATCTGTATAACAAACGGCTTTCAGGTCATGGTCAATAAAGCCTTCATGGATGGAAACCGGGATAGGAACAAATTGAATTTCTGTATTCTGATCCGCAAAAATAGAATGCAGCCGTTCAAGCTGTTTTGGATTTTCGGCAAAAATGAAAATATTATATTTCTTCGATTCATAGCTTTTCAGATCCTGTATCAGCAACTTAAATTGCCTGTTGAAAGCCGGCTGCTGTTGGATTGAAAACTGGATGTCATTGGTACTTGAAAAATATTTTTTATGGCCAAACTCAACGATTACCCGTTGCCTGATCTGGTTTTCCAAAACGTTGGCGCTTACGAAATCGTTAAGCGAAACATCTTTCTTTTCATTCAATTCGTCTTCGTCTTCCTGGCGGCTGCCTGAGGCTGGCTGACGCCCACTCAAAGTGCCGGACCTTTTGCCCTCAGAAGATTTTTGAGCACTCTCTGATTGCTGTTGTGAGATCGCAGCTTCCACATCAGCGAACTCCTGCTCAATCTTTTCTTTTATGAATTCCCAATCCTCGCTCCATATAATCGTGTTATCCGGCAGAAAATTCAGCAGGGAAACTTTTTCGCTGCTGACAAATTGTGTCTCCACATTTGGGATCACTTTTACTTCAGAAAGTTTTCGTTCGCTCAATTGATTTTCCGGATCGAAGAGACGAATGCTGTCAATCTCGTTTCCGAATAATTCGATTCGGTAAGGCTTTTCATTTCCATAAGAATAAATATCGAGTATACCGCCGCGCATAGCAAACTGCCCTGGCTCATACACAAAATCAGTTCTTGTGAATCCATGTTCAACAAACCGCGCGAGCAATTCATCAACCTTAATGCTTTCACCTTTCTTGAAATGAATAATATTCTCAGACAGTGTTTTGGATAAAACGACTTTTTCAAAAAGAGCTTCGGGATAAGTCACCACTACTTTTTTATTTCCCCCGGAGCTTATCTTGGTAAGCGCTTCCGTCCTCAGCATCACGTGGCTGCTGTTTAGGTGATGAAAATTTTTTTTCGTTTTGAAAGAAGATGGGAAATAAAATATATCCAGGGCGCCACTGATATTTTCAATGGTATTCTGGAAATACGCCGCTTCTTCGGCGTCTCTGACGATAACAAGGTGATTGAGCTTTGAGGTGTTTGGATGATTTAAGATCGCCGCAAAAACAAATTGAGAAGCGCTGCCATGAAGCCCTGAAAGATGGATTTGTTGTGGCTCAGGCAATAGGATCCTGTCCGCGATCGAAAAAACGCGGGAATCTTCCGAATAACTATTCATCAACACATCAAGATTCATTCATCTGCCTTTACTAAAAGAATGCAAAGGTAAGGCTTGAATTTTTTAATGAAAAAACGGATTCACTAATACAATTTATTATAACAACTCTTTGATATTTAACTACGATATAAGGTTCTGTTAATTACATAACTTTTCCTCTACGATGTTCTCATAAATCAAAATATAGAATTTCCTGTTTTTACAAGGGTGTTTTGAAAAGTCTTCCAGTTACGGGGTCCGTTGAACTTTTAATTTTTCTTTCGAAATATCATTTGTATTTTCCATAAAAATATCTCCATGGCAATAGAACCCTGGCGCATTGGAACCGTTATAAAAATTATAGATGAAACCTATAATACCAAACGGTATTTTATCCGGGTGAATGAACTGGAATCTTTTGATTTCAAGGCCGGGCAATTTGTTACCCTCGATCTTCCGATTCATGAGCAGAAAAATAAAAGATGGCGCAGCTATTCTATTGCAAGCTGGCCCGATGGATCAAATGTATATGAATTGCTGATTGTATTGTTGGAAGGTGGCGCCGGCACTACCTATTTGTTTAATGAAGTTGGCGTTGGTTCCGAGCTTACGTTTCGTGGTCCACAAGGCGTTTTCACTTTGCCTGAAAATATTGAAAAAGATCTCTTTTTTATTTGCACCGGCACGGGCATCGCTCCATTCAGAAGTATGCTCAATTCGATTCAATTGCACGGGCTGTCGCACTCAAATCTTTACCTGATTTACGGATGCCGCATGCAAAAGGATCTTTTGTATTTTGATGAAATGAAGGCGCTCGAAAATGAATTAGAAAATTTTCATTTTATGCCTACACTGAGCCGCGAAGGCTGGGATGGACATACAGGCTACGTCCACAATTTGTATGAAGAAATTTGCAAAAAAAATAATCTTGCCTGCGCGGATTTGGAAAACCTGAAGCCCGCGTCATTTTATTTATGTGGATGGAAATTTATGATTGACGATGCACGTAAAAAAATTGCTGAATTGGGATATGACAGAAAAGCGGTGCATTTTGAATTGTATGGATAGAAGCTGATTTTTAATTTTGGATAAAATAATACTATCTGTTATGAGAAAAAAACACATGCGGGCAATAGCCATTTCCTTTTTTGTGATGGCCATTTCCTTTTTTAATTTCACGAATCTTCAAGGCTCAGAATGCATCAGAGCCATACACGTTGTTACCTTGCTCGTATGCGGCATGGGACTCGGCGTATTTATAACAAACCTGTTCGCATTAATCGTTAAAAGATCAGACCAACAGTAAATTCTGCACTAAAAAAAAATAACTAATCAACTTATTTTTTCCAATATCAGTTTTCTGACATCCGATAGCGGAATTCTTTTTTGCGTCATCGTATCTCTGTCGCGTATCGTAACCGTATTGTCTTCTTTTGTTTGATGATCTATCGTTACACAAAACGGCGTACCAATTGCATCCATCCTTCTGTAACGCTTACCAATACTGTCTTTCTCTTCGTAAAAAGTATGGAAGCTTTGCTTGCATTGCTCTGATAATTCTTTGGCTATTTCAGGTAGGCCGTCTTTCTTTACCAATGGTAAAATAGCCAGCTTGTAAGGCGCAATCATCGCAGGAATTCTCAACACTACGCGGCTATCTTCAGTGCCATCTTCTTTGCTCCATTTTTCTTCCGCATAGGCCGCGCTTATAATTGTGAGAAATAACCGGTCAAGGCCGACCGAGGTTTCTACCACATACGGAATATAATTTCCATAAGGCTTGCCGTCTTCCTGAAGTTCATTATCGAAATATTGCAATTTCTTTTTACTTAAAGCCTGGTGTTGTTTTAGATCGAAATCTGTGCGGGAATGAATGCCTTCCAGTTCTTTAAATCCGAAGGGAAATTCAAACTCAATATCAACGGCTGCATTGGCATAATGCGCGAGTTTCACATGATCGTGATAGCGAAGTTTTTCAGATGGAATTCCAAGACTTTCATGCCATTTCAATCTTTCAGTTTTCCAGTAATTGTACCATTGCATTTCGGTGCCGGGGCGCACAAAAAATTGCATTTCCATTTGTTCAAATTCCCGCATGCGAAAAATAAACTGGCGGGCTACGATTTCATTTCTGAAAGCCTTGCCTGTTTGCGCGATACCAAACGGAATTTTCATTCTTCCTGTTTTTTGCACATTCAGAAAATTTACAAAAATTCCCTGGGCCGTTTCGGGACGCAGGTAGATCTTGTCAGCATCACCCGCTACGCTTCCTAACTGTGTATCAAACATTAAGTTAAATTGGCGAATGTCTGTCCAGTTGGCAGTATCGCTTACCGCACACTTTATTTTATTGTCATCTATCAGATTTTTTAATCCTTCAAAATCATCTTTCGCCAGCAGTTCATCCATGGATTTTAGCAAGGCATATTCTTCTTCCTTCTTTCCTTCTAATGCTAATTTTTCCGCGTGGGCTTCTATCAGGTGATCCACACGATAACGTTTTTGACTGTCCTTATTATCGATCATTGGATCGCTGAAATTATCGATATGGCCACTCGCTTTCCAGGTGAGCGGATGCATAAAAATAGCTGCATCAATTCCCACGATGTTATCCTGGAGCTGGGTCATGCTTTTCCACCAATAATCGCGGATATTTTTTTTCAGTTGTGAGCCGTTTTGCCCGTAATCATACACCGCGCTTAATCCGTCATAAATTTCGCTTGAGGGAAAGATGTATCCATATTCCTTGCAATGCGCGATGATTTCGCTAAAACTATTGGTTTCATTTGCCATAAGGTTGCAAATATAAGATGAGAAACACTAAATGTAGAAACACGAATTTCTGGCAAGGAATACTTTGGTTGTCTACAATAAAGTAATATATCCAATGTAACAATTCATGCCTTAATTTCTCATTTTGGATATAAATTCATTTGCCAGCTTAGTAAACAAGAAAGCTTAGAATGTCCGTTTACCCAAATAAAATATTTTGTAACTTGGGATAATTAAAATTCTCGTTTATTATGATATATGGACCAATAAATATTGACCCGGAAACAATGGGCGGCACTCCAGTATTTACTGGTACGCGCGTTCCTATTCAGGCATTGTTTGATTATTTTGAAACCGGCGAAACTCTTGATGAATTTTTAGAGAATTTTCCTTCTGTAAAGAAAGAATTCGCTATCCAGGTTTTACAAATGGCTGAAAAGTCTATTACCACTGAAAAAATTCTTGATGAAAATTTTGCTTGATGAAAATATTCCAACCAAATTTAAATTAGATTTTGGGAAAGAATTTGAAATCAAAACAGTTCGTGATATGAATTGGCTCGGAAAGAAAAATGGCGAACTTTTAGGCTTAGCTGCATTTAACGGTTTTGACATATTTATCACTCTTGACAAAAATTTGAAAAACCAACAGAATTTAGATAGGATGCAAATTAAATTTATTGTCTTGCTTGCCAAAGACAACAAGCATCAAACCTTGCAGCCATACATTGAGAAGATTAAAAATATTTTAATAGCTGAAAATATTCCCAAATTGAATATAATATCTGAATAAAAATGCCCATTATTAATGGATGCTTACTTCAATTTCTCATTCCCCTTATGCCTTTCCCCATCTCTTAAATTTTTCTTTTCAAAATTCTTTTTCAGCGCATCGGTCAGGTCAACGCCGGTTTGATTAGCAAGGCAAATCAATACCCAAAGTACATCCGCCATTTCATCGGATAGTTCTTTTCCCTTGTCACTTTCTTTAAAAGACTGATCGCCATATTTCCGAACCATCAGCCGGGATAATTCTCCCACTTCTTCCATTAAAATACCGAGATTGGTCAGCTCGCTGAAATAGCGAACGCCAACTGTATTGATCCACTCATCAACCATTGCCTGCGCATTTTTTAACGTAATTTCTTCCATATTCGAAATGGTTTTATTCATGTAACAGTCATCCACAACCGATATTTGTTAAAACTTATGCTGTTTCTTTTCCAGACGAGCTTCAATAAATCGCAAGTTTTAAATAATGAGTTAAAATAAATTTGTTGAATGCTCAGGCAAACCTAATTAAATCTTTATTCAGATAAGCTATAAAGTAGATTTTGACATTTTTAATGGGCGAACCCTTGGATTTTCGATACGTGCAAATACTGATTAACGCCAGCTCCAAAGCATTTATTAATTCATGTTTTAATTTTTAGACATAAAAAAATCCGGTCAAAGACCGGACTTTTATTATGATTTTAGAAGATCATTTTAAGCTTCTACTTTCTGACTTTTTTGTGTTTTCTTTCTTTCATCTTCATCAAGAATTACTTTACGCATCCTGATTATCTTCGGCGTTACTTCTATACATTCATCCTGTTGAATATACTCCATACATTCCTCAAGACTGAACTGTGTTTTAGGAGCAATGCGTGAAGCATCATCACTTCCACTCGCACGGTGATTGGTTAGTTTTTTAGGCTCTGTCGCGTTTACCACTAAGTCTCCTGGTTTAATATGCTCAGCAATGATTTGCCCCACATAAACTTCTTCTCCCGGATCTACAAAGAAGGTTCCCCTATCCTGTAATTTATCAATTGAATAACCGGTAGTCCTGTCCTGGTTCTTTGAAATTAAAACACCATTATTTCTTCCCGGAATATATCCTTTCCATGGTTTGTATTCAAGAAAACGATGTGCCATCACTGCTTCCCCGGCTGTGTTGGTAAGCATGTTGGAACGTAATCCTATCAAGCCTCTCGAAGGAATTTCAAATTCCAGATGCTGCATCTCGCCCTTGCTTTCCATGATCAGCATTTCTCCCTTACGTTGAGTAACCAAATCGATCACGCGGCCACTATATTCAGCAGGCACATCCACTACCAAATTTTCATACGGCTCATATTTTTTGCCATCAATTTCTTTCGTAATTACCTGCGGCTGGCCCACCGTAATTTCATATCCTTCGCGGCGCATGGTTTCTATAAGAATACTCAGATGCAAAATGCCCCGTCCGTAAACCATAAAGCTTTCCGCGGTATCAGTTGGCATCACACGCAGTGCAAGATTCTTTTCCAATTCTTTTTCAAGCCTGTCCTTCAAATGACGTGATGTTACAAACTTACCGTCTCTGCCATAGAATGGAGAATTATTAATACTAAACTGCATATTCATCGTTGGCTCATCCACGCTGATAACAGGAAGCGCCTCAGGATTTTCAAAGTCAGCAAGGGTTTCGCCAATATTAAATCCTTCTACACCTACCACTGCGCAAATATCGCCGGCCATAACTTCTGCCACTTTCTTTTTGCCCAATCCTTCAAACACATATAATTCTTTCACACGGGTTTTTTGAACAGAACCATCCAATTTCATTAATGATAATGGCTGGTTATCTTTTATCACACCACGTGCTACTTTTCCTACAGCGATCCTTCCTAAAAATGAGGAATAATCCAAAGAAGTGATCTGCATTTGCAAAGTACCTTCAGCCTTTGATGGCGGCGGAACTTTTTCAAGAATCACATCTAATAAAGGAAAAATATTTTCAGTTGGCTCAAGAGTGGTATTCATCCAGCCCTGCTTGCTGGAACCATAAATGGTTGCAAAATCAAGCTGCTCTTCTGTCGCATCAAGATTAAAAAATAGTTCAAACACCGCATCATGAACTTCATCGGGACGACAGTTGGGCTTATCTACTTTATTAATAACTACGATAGGACGAAGCCCTAACTGCAAAGCTTTTTGCAATACAAAACGCGTTTGCGGCATTGGCCCTTCAAAAGCATCTACTAATAAAACCACGCCATCAGCCATTTTCAACACGCGCTCTACTTCTCCACCAAAGTCACTATGGCCCGGAGTGTCGATAACATTAATTTTTACGCCTTTGTAGGTAACAGAAATATTTTTACTGAAAATAGTAATACCACGCTCTCTTTCAAGATCGTTATTATCCATTATCAGCTCGCCTGATGCCTGGTTGTCGCGAAAAATATTGGTGCTGTGTAGTATTTTATCGACCAAAGTAGTTTTACCGTGATCAACGTGTGCTATGATAGCGATGTTTCTTATATCCATAAATTGTTTTAACCTTGGACATATAATTTTTTTATATGGCCGAATTTTTTTAAGGGTGCAAAGTTACATTAAATCATTTTCCTGACAATAAAAAACAGAAACTTAACAGTTAAAGCGATTAAATTTGTTTTGAGTTTTCATTGTAGTTGGATCACTTTTTTTTAGCGGTTTTCATTTAATAAAACAGAAATCATTGAAAAGAAACGCCTTGCCCTCGATCTATATATGTATTGTCATGGACCTGATTGGGTTGACCAGTTACCTGCTGCCGGTTATTGGTGAAACTGAAGATCTTATCTGGGCGCCGGTTTCCGGAATTATTTTTTATTTCTTATTTGGCAGAAAACGATTTGGTATGGTCGGCGGAATTCTCTCGTTTCTTGAAGAGATTTCTCCCGGACTTGACTTTATTCCTACTTTCACCATCGCCTGGTTTATCAGGAAATATGAAATCGTTAAAAAAGGACATCTAAAACGGAATAACGTCACTTATCACTCCGCTTTAGACTCAAAAGCCCTTTTATAGTTTTTTTGATTTTTCTTTCAGCGCTCGCCTGATAGGATTAGTTGATTACGCGCAATTATCAAATTATCCCCGTTCACTTGCCCCGAAGTCAACCCGGGGATTAAATGTTTTTTAATTGGCTTTAGCCAAAATCGTATTTTTTGCTAAAGTTTTTAATCCAGCTCAATCAGCAATTATTCGGGGAAAGCCAAAATGTAGATTTCCCGCTTTCCCCGGTTCGACTTATTCGAATACAGCGATTCTTCGCACCGGGCTTATTTCATTTTATCGCAAGGTTGCCAACTTTCAGGAAATTATTTCAACTTAAAAAATACTTTTTCTAAAGTTGGCAACCTTTGGAACCGTGCGACATTTTGAAATGCGCTTCCTGATGATGTTGCCACAAAAAATAAGTAGTTTTAATTCACTAAAATTATTTGAATGAAAAATCTTTCGCTTGTTGCTTTCCCGATGTTTTTTTCCGCCATGTGTTTTGCACAAGACACGATTACTATTCCGGATATCCGCGCTGCGGAAAAAATCATCAGCGTTCATTTTACAGAAGCGAAAGAAGATTCTTTATCAGAACAGGTTAATTCGAGAGCTAAAGATTATGATAAAATGCATCGTTATTCTTTAGATAATGCGATCCCGATGACGATGGCACAAAGCCCGCTGCTGCCTTATATGAATTTGAATAAAAAACAAATGCCTGTCAAATTTGACATCCCTGCCGGCGTGAATATTCCTGCTAACAGGAATGAACTGGCGTTTTATTCCATCCCGCAATTGGCTTCATTAATAAAAAATAAAAAAATAACTTCTGTTGAGCTAACGCAATTTTTTATCGATCGCTTAAAAAAATATGACGATACGCTTTATTGTGTTATTTCATTAACAGAAGATATTGCAATGGCTGAAGCAAAAGAGGCTGATAAAGAAATTGCCGAAGGCCGGTATCGCGGACTTCTTCATGGGATTCCTTACGGGCTGAAAGATTTATTTGCGGTGCGTGGAACTAAAACAACCTGGGGTGCCGAACCATATAAAGATCAGGTTATAGATAATGACAGTTATGTGTATACGAAATTAAAGAACGCCGGCGCAGTGCTTATCGCGAAATTAAGTTTGGGCGCGTTGGCCATGGATGATTATTGGTTTGGCGGACGAACCCGGAACCCGTGGAATATGCTCGAAGGCTCCAGCGGCTCATCCGCAGGCTCTGCTTCGGCAACCGTTGCGGGCCTCGTTCCTTTTGCGATTGGTACAGAAACGTATGGTTCCATTATTTCGCCATCAACGGTTTGCGGAGCAACGGGGTTGCGGCCTACTTTTGGATCCATCAGCAGATCAGGAGCGATGACGCTTTCCTGGAGTTTGGACAAAGCAGGGCCCATCTGCAGAAGCGCTGAAGATGCAGCTATTGTTTTTAATTATTTACACGGAACAGATGGTAAGGATGCAGCTGCAGTAAATATGCCTTTCAATTACACGGGTAAAGCGGATCTGAAAAAAATGAAGATCGCCTATGCAAAAAATTATTTTGATAAAAAAGACACTTTAGGAAATGAAAATAGTGTACTCGAGGTGTTCAGGAAAGCGGGCGCACAGCTGATTCCTATTGATTTTCCTGATTCTGATATTTATAATTTCGACATCATCGGCGTAGTGATTGGGTCAGAGAGTGCGGCTGCGTTTGATGGATTTACGAGAACAGGTCTTGATGATAGAATGACGCGTCAGGGAAAGGGAGAGTGGCCCAATTATTTTCGGGCTGCAAGGTTTATTCCTGCTGTTGAATACATTAACGCAATGCGGCACCGCTATAGCTTAATGCAAAAAGTAAATGAGGTAATTGAAAAATATGATGTAATCATTTGTCCCACATGGGGAGGAAGCCAGGCGGCTATTACCAATCTCACAGGGCATCCTGCAATCAGCGTCCCTACCGGATTTAACAAAAATCACACTCCAACCAGCATTACGTTCGTTGGAAGATTGTATGACGAAGCTACGATCCTGGCCCTTGCCAAAGCGTACCAGGATCTCACCAGGTGGAATAAAATTCATCCTGAATATTTTTTAAAATAAAATATTTCTTTGATGCTGTGCGGTTGATTTTTTCTGGAATGAACGACTGTCTTCACTTTTTTCGATTTTCATATTTTGCATGAACTATCTATTAATCGTAAAACGAAAACACAGATGAAAAAACACGCCCTCGTTATTTTTATCATCATATCGGTTTATTCCTGCAACTCTTCCGATAAAAATGTTCCGGGCAACAACGCTGATTCAACAGGTACAAGCGCTGCGAATAACCCAATTGACTCAGCTTCGATAGAGAAAGGATTCGATATCAATAGGGTTTCACTTTCTGATAAACAGTTGGCCGCATTTCCCTATTTCAATCTTCCTGATGGGTATCAATCCGGAGCGAATCAAAAAGCCAAAGATTTTGATCGCTTTCCTTTTTGGGTCGGAGATCATTTTGAATGGGTAGAAGGAAAGATCTATTCAAACTATATCAGGCCGAAAGAGGGAAAAGAATTTTCAGGCTATGAAGTGTTGAAATACCTGGATAATGAATTTGCCGGAGCGGGAGCTTTGCAAGTTTTTAAGGGAGAAATTCCGCCGGATTCTTCCCATTGGCTTAATGATCATTTCAACGCACTTATAGTGAATTACGTCGATGGCCTCGGCGATATTTACAATGACCCTACATCTACTTATATCATTCACCGTAAAGATAAAAACATCTGGATACATCTTTGTGTGGGCTCAATGAGTGGCGGCTGGATAATTGCCGACCAAAGCCCCGTTGATAAAGCAAAGCCATAAGCTTAAGATTTGCAAGGAAAATATAACCCTGTCCAAAACACAAAAATCTATATTTTGGTTTATAAGGTTTGTGCTTATGAAATTGGCAACGATCGGTGTTTATTTGTTGAAATTATTTTCCATTGATTTTTTTTAAATGTTTGAGTTGTACTTTGTGGAATCCGTTTTTTAAACATCCCAACTCAATAAATTTAAAAGAAATGAATAAACTTCTGTTTAATGTTTTCCTTGTTTTTATCTTTCAATCATCCTTTGCGCAAACAAAAAAAATAACCGGGTTCAGTGAAAAAAGCGCGGCTGCGCAACTTGCGCTGGAATCTTCATTCGATCAAAATCTAAGCAAAGAAAATATAGGAAAAACTATAAAAAGACTTTCCTCGAAGCCTCACCACATCAGCTCGCCGGGCGGAAAAGAGAATGCGGAATATATTCTCAGCCAGTTTAAACAATGGGGCTGGGATGCCGAAATTGAAATGTTTCATGTATTGTTTCCTACTCCAAAAACAAGAGTGTTGGAAATGACATCGCCCACATCTTATAAGGCAATTTTAAAAGAACCTGCGTTAAAAGAAGATGCCACAAGTGGCCAGGCCGGACAGTTACCCACTTATAATGCGTTCAGCGCTGATGGCGATGTGACCGCCCAATTGGTGTTTGTAAATTATGGCTTGCCGCAGGATTATGAAGTGTTGGACAGAATGGGAATCGATGTAAAAGGAAAGATCGTGATCGCTAAATATGGCCATAGCTGGCGCGGCACAAAGCCGAAGATAGCCCAGGAGCATGGCGCTATTGGCTGTATCATTTACAGCGACCCGATGGGTGATGGTTATATGGCAGGAGATGTGTATCCAAAAGGACCGTTTAAAAATGAATTTGGCGTGCAAAGAGGCTCTGTGATGGACATGGTCATTTATCCCGGCGATCCGTTAACTCCCGGTGTTGGCGCTACGGAAGATGCTAAAAGATTGGACCGGCTGCAGGCAGCTAATCTTTTAAAAATTCCTGTATTGCCGATTAGTTATCACGATGCAAAGCCTTTGCTGGAAGCGCTTGACGGCCCTAATGTTCCGAGCGATTGGCAGGGCGGTTTGCCGTTTGCTTATCACGTTGGTCCCGGAAAAACCAAGGTTCATTTGAAAGTTGCTTTCAACTGGGACATTGTTCCATGCTACGATGTGATCGCAAAAATAAAGGGCTCGAAATTTCCGGACGAATGGGTGATAAGAGGCAATCACCAGGATGCATGGGTGAACGGAGCTTCCGATCCCGTCAGCGGATTGTCCTCAATGTTGGAAGAAGCAAAATCAATCGGCGTCATGATGAAAAACGGCTGGAAGCCTGATCGCACCTTGGTTTATTGCGCCTGGGATGGTGAAGAGCCGGGATTGCTCGGTTCTACTGAATGGTTGGAAACGCATCAAAAAGAATTGCAACAAAAGGCCGTTGTGTATATTAATTCAGATAACAATGAACGTGGATTTTTATATGCCGAAGGTTCACATGCATTAGAGCCATTGATGGATGAAATCGCGAAAACCGTAATGGATCCGCAAACCAATGTAAGCCTCTTTGAGCGCGCCAAAGCGCATGAAGCAGTGACGGCTGCAAATTTGGATGCGAGGAAAAAAGTAGCAGACGAAAAAGAATTAAAGCTCGGTGCGATGGGTTCTGGTTCAGATTATTCCTCTTTCATTCAACATGCCGGAATACCCGCACTAAACCTGGGTTTTGGCGGCGAGGGAAATGGTGGCGAATACCATTCTATTTATGATTCCTATGATAATTATATCCGTTTTAAAGATCCGGGATTTCATTATGGACTGGCGCTTGCACAAACTGCCGGGCATGCTGTGCTGCGCATGGCTAACGCGGATGTATTGCCATTTGATTTTACTCATTTGTATAAAACAATTGATGACTATTCAAATGAGCTCGTAAGTCTGTTGACACAAACGAGAGAAGCGACTGAAGTAGAAAATCAAATTATTATATCTGGCGGTTATGCGGCTGGTGAAGACCCGACAAAAAAATTCATTAGTCCGAAAATAAAAGCGGACGTGCCTTACCTTGATTTTTCACCACTGCAAAATGCGCTTGAAGCGTTGAAAAAAAGTGCTGATAGTTTGAAAGTTATTTTCCAGAACAAAGAAAAAACCGCTGGCGCGAGTGAATCATTTAATCAGGCGCTATACCAGGCTGAGCAGCAATTACTAAGTGGGACAGGTTTGCCGCGCAGGCCATGGTATCAGCATACAATTTATGCGCCCGGATTCTATACCGGGTATGGCGTTAAAACGATGCCGGGCATCCGGGAGGCAATTGAACAAAGAGAATGGAAGGAAGCGCAGGAGCAGATAAGCGTGGATGCACAGGCAATTGCCAGGCTTGCCGATTATTTGAAAAATGCCTCGTCGAAATAATTGATTCTTTTTTTTGACCTTATCATATTTGGCATGTTACTTCATGTGGCGCTCAGGAATGAGCGGCTTAAGTTTAATCTTTGCCGATGACGGTGTATGTGGGGTTTTTCGCTCTCTGTCTCCGGCAAGCGGCACGGCATCAGCAAAAAAAAATTGAATCAACAAGTGGAATGCGTTGCTGGTTTTTTTTATTTAGCTATTTACGGGCAACCAGGTAAGCAAGCATTATTATTTTATGAAAATTAATTTTGTGTAACACGTTTGCGGCGGTTTCAATAAGCGGAAATGAAGCTCCGGTTTAAAGTCCCGTTAGAGAACGCGCCCGTTTCAATTAATCCATTTTTTTACAAGAGATAAGAGCGCCTTCATCTGAAACGGCTTTTCAATAAAATCATCTGCGCCCGCTTCTTTTGCGAGTTTTTTAATTTCAGGTGAAGCCGAAACAATGATTACAGGAACATCTTTTGTTGATGCCTGGTTTTTCAGAAACCGGCAAACATTTAATCCGTCGTGGCCGCTTAATTGCCGGTCCAGCAGGAAAAGATCGGGAACCGTAAAATTGTTTTCAAGGAGTGGCCTTGCTTCGGCTAAAATATTTACTTCATAGCCTGCCCGCTCAAAGATCATTTTAAAAATGTCCTGGATTCCTTCGTCATCGTCAGTAACAATAATAGTCTTCATGCGACCAGCGTGTTTTTAAATACAGAAACAAAGAATATACCGTTAGTTCTAAATTTTACATTTCCATCCGCTAAAAGGCGTTATTAACCTTATGATAAATGCTTATTCAAAGGGTAATGAAAAACAAAAGGATGAGCCTTTTTTTGGGGCGCTTTCAACCCAAATGCGTCCATTTTGTCTTCTTATTATTTCTTTAGAAATGAATAATCCCAGGCCCAATCCAGGAAAAGTGCTCGTTGACTCGTCAGGCACGCGGAAGAAGCGCTGAAATAAACTCTTTTGCATTTCGGGAGAAATGCCAATGCCAAAATCCTGCACGCACACAGAAATACCGTCTTCGGTTACTGCTGTGCGTACAATTATTTTATCCGCTTCGGGCGAATATTTAATAGCATTTGAAAGAAGGTTTACTAACACCTGCGAGACTTTTTCTTTATCACCGACAATTGGCTTTAGCGGTTGCAATTCTTTTACGATGGTATGCTTCCTGGTAGTCGACTGAATGTCTTCTATTACTTCTTCTATCAGCTCGTTCATATCATAAGGCTCATTTTTCAGATCTAACTTTCCTTCGCTAATTTTAGTTACGTCCAGCAGGTCTTTTATAAGGTTGGTCAGCCTGTCTATCTGGTGATCCATTTTTTGTAGCAGGCCTGCTGAAATGTAATCTTGCTTTTCTTCCAAAGTTTCCTGGAGAATTTGCGTGTAGGCCTTTATGCTGGTAACCGGCGTTTTTAATTCGTGGCTCGCAATCCCTATGAATTCTTCTTTCTGTTTTTCTATCATCCGCCTTTCGGTAATATCCCGGTAGTTTTTTATAATTCCTTTTATGCTGGAATTATTGGCGAGATTGATACAACCAACTTCCATTATGCGGTAGACGCCATTTTTGTGTAGCATTCTAAACTCATCCCGGAAAAAAGTATACGGCTTTTCAATACATCTTTGAAATAGCTTCCTTTCAATCTCCCGATCATCCGGATGCACCAGGCTTTGGTCAAAAATATTGGCGCCGAGACGCTCTTCAACCGCGTAACCCAATACACGGCTGATTGAATCGCTTTGATAAGTAATGGTTCCGTCATAATTAAAAACGGTGATCACATCAAACGAGTTTTGCACCAGCGCTCGAAATCTTTCTTCGTTTTCTTTAATTAACTGCTCTTTAAATTTTCGTTCGCTGATGTCGATATTAATGCCGGACATTTCTATGGCCTTTCCTTTATTATCATATAGAATATTGGCCCGGCAAAGTATCCAGTGAATGGATTGATCAGGCCAGGTAATGCGGAATTCTACAGATAATTCTTTTTTGTTTTTCAGGCTTTCGTCAACTGCTTGTTTAATAAAAGAAACATCGTCGGGATAAACAAATTGAAACCATTCTTCCACCTCTCCATTAAATGAGGCTTCTTTTATTCCATATAAAGATTCCTGCACTTTTGTCCAGGCTATTTTATTCGTTTTAAAATTCCATGTAAAAGTGCCTACAGAGCCTGCTGCGAGTGAAAAATCAAGCTGGTTCCTGGTTTTTGTAAGTGCACGCTCGGTTATCTTCTGCTCAGTAATATTGCGCTGCGTTCCCCAAATGCGAACGATGTGCCCATGATCTATAATGCCCGCAAGATTATTAAGAAAATACATGCTTTCTTCGTTCTTTATTTCAAAAGTTTCCACATCTGCCAGGCGGTAGCCCAACTCAATAAACCTCATCAAAGAACTTTCGTTGGTTTCATTTTTTGCGAAAAGATCTTCCAGGCTTATTCCCATCATTTCCGCAGCATTTTCATAGCCATGCATTTTAGCCATAGCATCGTTGCTTTCGGCCACATAAGCGTTTTTATAGATTTCTTCTATTTGCTTTTTTTGGGGAAGACTTATACTTACGGGCTCTTTAAATTCAAACCGCCAAATGCCTTCAGTAGTTTTAGTAATGAAAGCCTCGTATCGCTCTTTGGTTTGTTTAATAAAGCTCTCCGATAATTTTTGCTCGGTAATACGGTTGGCATAAATCGAAAGCGCTTCTTGTGAGGGATATAGCCTGAAATGATACCATTCTTCCATTCGCTCATCATAAAACTCAAACTGCGCAAAAGTTTTGGTCTTCATTGCCGAGATGAGGCTTTTATGAAAAAGCGTATCCATGTAGCTGGAAAATATTTCCCATAAATTTTTTCTTACAAACACTTCTTCATTTTTTCCTATAAACTCTTTGGCCTGCCGGTTGATAAACGTAATATTCCAGTTATTATCAACCGAAATAAAAATGTCGCTGATGCTATTAAGGATAGAGGTATTTGTTTTAAGCAGATCCTTTAAGTTATCCTCTGCTTTTCTGCGAAGCGTAATGTCTTCTATCACCAATAAAATACGGTCTTTTCTTTTTTCTTCAAAAACCATTCGCATAGCACTGAATAAAATAACACGCTCGTCAGAACCTTTAAAAGTATGATTTACTTCAAAATTCTGGAAGCTTTTATCTTTTGAAAGAATTTCTTCCAAACGCTCTCTCAGTCCGGGAATGTTCCATTGCCCATTGCCCATTTCAAAAAGAAAAAAGCCTTCTGTTTCATTTTGCTTTTGCAAAAAATTTTCATAGAAAGCCCTGTTGGCTGTCTTTACACGCAAGTCTGTATTGAGCACAATAAGCGGCTCCCGTATGGTTTCCACAACAGCTTCCCTGTATTCAAAGGCATCTTTAAGGTCGTCATTGCGGTGATGCAATTCCTCGTTAATCGTCGAAAGTTCTTCGTTGGTTGATTGTAATTCCTCTTTAGACGTTTCCAGTTCTTCATTAATGCTTTGCAGCTCTTCATTGGAAGAAAGCACTTCTTCATTAGCGCTTTGCAGTTCTTCTCTTGTAGCTTCAAATTCCTCGCTCATGGTTCTGATGCTTTCCCTCGCTTCGCGAAGATCATTTTCCAGGGTTATGATGCGCTGGTCTTTTACATCAGGAGTTACCGGTCCGTTATTTCTTTTTGCCGGAACAAAAGCAGGTCCCGCAGTTTCTTTAAACAGGATCAAAAAATAAGGATCATTTGAAAAAGAACCTATGGGAACCACTTCTAAATCAACAATATCAGAAACGCCGTTTCTCACCAGTTGGATATCTTCTTTTTTTGAAGAGATACCGCTTTTTTTCGCTTTATGAATAAGTGCACGTAATTCAAAAACAAGATCCTCGCGTACCATTTTTAATAAGTTCAGGCTCGCCTTTCCGAAGGATGGCTGGAGGTATCGGGAAGTGGGGCCGTGAAACCTTAGAATCTGCAGATCGTTGTTGACCACCACGCTTGCCGGCACATACCGGGAAAGCAATAATTTATCGGTCTCTTTTTCTATATCCGTTTCTTTTCCTCTTTCCTTGTTCAGTTTATCCACTTCTGATGTTGTTTGTGAGAAGGAAGGCAAGGCCGGAAAAGAAAAATCATAATCAAAATGATTACCGCCGTCTTTTTTTGTATAGGCTTTAAGATCTTTATCGCGTTGAGCAAAAAGATCCGTAGAGTTTCCGACGGTTTCAGATTTGCCCAGTAATAAAAAGCCTGTTGGCTTCAGCGCGTAATGAAAGGCTTTTAAAATTTTCTTCTGGGCATTGGTTTCAAAATAGATCATTACATTTTGACAGCTCACAATATCCATCCTGGAGAACGGGGGATCGGTGAGCAGGTTGTGTGTGGCAAAGACGCATACATCCCGTATGGATTTTATCACCTGGTAATGGCCATCTATTTTTACGAAGAATTTTTTCAGCCGCTCGTCAGAAACATTTTCCATGGTGCCGGAATGATAAGTTCCGGAGCGTGCTTTTTCGATTGCTGCGGCATTAAGATCGGTGGCGAAAATCTGGAAGGGAGTATTGAG
The DNA here is from genome assembly GCA_963706775.1 of uncultured Chitinophagaceae bacterium. GTDB lineage: Bacteria > Bacteroidota > Bacteroidia > Chitinophagales > Chitinophagaceae > Ginsengibacter. The sequence goes on along the minus strand of CAVPNF010000005.1, from coordinate 503,652 downwards.
TGCTTTCTTACTTAAAAATTCAAAAACAGTAATGGCAAAAGAGCAGGCCTCTTCGCCGGTAGCGCAGGCCGATATCCATATCCGCACAGGATCTGTTGTTTTTCTATCTTTAAATAAATCAGGAAGTATCTTTTTTTTCAGCGCCTGGAAAATGGTGTCATCCCTGAAAAAAGTGGTCACATTAATTAAAAGATCCTGGTATAGCTGGTTAACTTCTGCATCATCTTCCCGGAGTATTTGTGCATATTCCTCCAGGTTTTTTTTTCTGTTAAGCGCCATTCTTCTTAAAATTCTACGATTGATGGTGGTTTGCTTATACAATGAAAAATCAACTCCTTTTTTATTATGAAGAATGATGAGTACTCTTCTCAGCTCGGTTTCGTTTTCGGGCGGTATATTAATTGAAGGTAGCGCAGTGTAAGGCTGTTTTAGAATATCGTTCAGCTCTTTTGCGATCCGGTCGGGTGATAAGATAAAATCTACGAATCCTGCATCTATAGCGCTCTTTGGCATTCCACTAAAATCTGCGGAATCATCCTGCGCAAAAGTAATACCGCCTTCTGCTTTAATATCTTTAAAGCCAATAGTGCCATCTGATCCTGTTCCTGATAGTAAAATACCGATGGCTTTATTCTGATAGATAGAAGCGAGATTTTTAAAGAAAAAATCAATCGGCAAAAAAGCGCCGGTTTTGTTTACCCGCGGAGACAAAGTGAGATGCCCGTCTATAATACTCATGTAAGTGTTAGGAGGAATTACATAAATATTATTGGAATTTATCGCCATCCTGTCTTCTACTTTATGAACCGGCATAGACGTTTTTTTATTCAGCAATTCGGGTAAAATACTTTCATGATCGGGAGATAAATGCTGAACGATTACATAAGCGATACCGGTATCATCAGGCAAATTTTCAAGGAACGTCCGGAGCGCTTCCAATCCTCCGGCGGATGCGCCTATGCCGGCAATGGGAAAAGGAGCGGCGCCCCTGTCTTCAGTTGATGAAAAATCTTTGGGAGTATGCCGCAGTGCCTTCTTTGGTGTTTCTTCAGATAAATTCATTGAAATAAAAAAGATTTAGCGATTAGTAAGGTACGCAATTTCAATTAAGCAACTGCTAAAATTAAGAAGCCTTAGCTTTCTATGATATGTCTTCGTTTTGCGCAGCGAATAAGACCTGCTTTAAATTATCCACATGCTTTTGCAGCTCATCTATTTTGGTTTGATAATCTGATGCAGTGCGGTGAAATCCTCTTTGTATATTTTTTTCCGCAAGGCGGGTCAAAAGCTTTTTGCGCTCTTCCAGGCCTCTCATAGCAACCCATAATGAAGATTCTACGCTTTTAACCTGTTTTATTAAAAGATCATTCACTGAATAGGAATGGCCTGTATGGCATTTAAACCGTGAAACAGGATCGTGCTTTAATTCAAAAAGCACGCCTCCGCAATCAGGGCAGGTAAACACAGAATTATCGCCTAATTCTTTCATCTCATCTATGGTGCCTACGCCTTTTTCTGATAATTCTACTTCTTTAATTATATCCGCCGGAATAATAGTATTTACTACTTTTTTATTTGCAATAATGGTCGAGATTACAGCGCCCATTTGCGACAAGGGAACACAATAATCTACTTCAATTTCTTTAAGAACAGAAAGCGGCATATCCGGGTATTCGGCCTCGTTCGGATCCTGAACAATACAGGAACCACCGCATCTTTTTATGGCAGACATGCCTACGGTGCCATCGTCCAGCATTCCGGTTAAAATAATGCCGATGGTATGGCCATCACAGGCCGCCGCTGCCGAACGAAATAACACGTCTATAGAAGGACGCCAGCGGTTTTCTTCGGGGCCGCAGCCGAGTTCTAAGGTATTGTCTCTTATTAATAAATGCCTATTGGGCTGCGCAAAATAAATAGTGCCTCTCCTGATGACGGTTTTTTCTTCTGCTTCCGTACAAAGCAGCGGAGTATATTTTTGCATTTGAGTTACCAGGTAGCCTCCAATACCACGATGGGATAAATGCATGACCACAAAAAAAGCGGCATCCATTTCTTCTGTTAACTGGCTTATCAGTTCTGCGAGCGCAAAAAACCCACCCGCTGAGGTGCCTATAACAACAACAAATTTTGGTTTTTGATCCATGCCATAACCTTATCAATATTTGTGCTTGTTTTTTTTGAAAAGAAAATATACGGAAGATAAAGTGGTCACCAAGGTCTGTAAAAGATTGTAGGCCCGTCTGAACTAAACTTCCTGCTGAATGAAGTAATTTGGATTAATGAAAAGTAAGATATTTGTTATAAGCTAAAATATAGATTTCATCAATTTTAAGAAGATTAAACAGTAGGCTGACTTGAACTTAAATTTTCTAATCTAAGCAAAATATACTGGCCAAAAGAAAGATGACCAAACAAAAGGGAGAGGCTTAAGTATTATTATCAAATGCCGCCATAGATGGTTCCTTAATTAAAGGATATTGTGAAAGTTCCGGTTTCGACCGGCTCACTATTTACATACTCCCTGGAGCAAAATACAACCCATTCACAATTTATTATAACCCATTCCTGTAGAATTAAGGCTGTCCCTTCCCACCTCCGGAACCATATATATTCCCTGTTGCAAAACTTCCATCATTTGAGGCAAGTTGAACATAAATTGAGGCAAGTTCCGCTGGTTGGCCCGGCCTTCCCAATGCAGTATCGCTCCCAAACTTTACCAATTTTTCCTGTGTTGCTCCTCCGCTCACCTGTAAAGCAGTCCAGATAGGCCCTGGCGCTACTCCGTTTACACGGATTCCTTTAGGGCCCAGTTGTTTAGCCAGGGATTTTACATAGTTCATGGTGGCAGCCTTTGTTTGCGCATAATCATAAAGATCAGCGGACGGATCATACGCCTGCTCAGACGTTGTTCCGATAATTGCTGAACCTGGCTTTAGATGGGGCAATGCTGCTTTGATGATCCAGAATGGCGCATAAATGTTTGTTTTCATCGTCCAGTCAAACTGTTCAGTAGATATATCAAGAATGGATGCGTGGGTTTGCTGCCGGCCTGCATTATTTACTACGATATCCAGGCCGCCGAGGCCGCGCACAGCGTCATCAACGAGTTTTTTGCAAAAAGCCTCTTCACGAATATCGCCAGGGATAGCTATTGCCTTTCGGCCTTCCGACTTGATAAGTTCAATTACCTCGCGGGCATCCGGCTCTTCTTCAGGAAGATAATTGATTGCTACATCTGCTCCCTCCCGGGCATATGCAATCGCGGCCGCGCGCCCCATCCCGGAATCTCCGCCCGTAATTAAAGCCTTTCTGCCATTTAACCGGCCAGAGCCCTTATAACTTTTTTCCCCATGATCAGGCTTTGGGTCCATTTTACCTGCTAAACCCGGCCAGGGTTGCGATTGACTTTTAAAAGGCGGTCTTGGATATTTGGTTGTCGGGTCCTCCAGCTCTGGCGGTGCAGAGATGCTGAGTGTAACCGGCCGGGGGCCGCAAAGACCGGTGAAATCGCCAGTGTGGCCAGGCCAGCCCCTAATCCGGTAATAACCCGGCGCCTGCCAATTTTATTTTCTTCATTCATAATGTTAGAATGCTCCTTTCATTTTTTTTATCAGGTAATTAATTAACAAATAAAATGTGCTTTTGCCATCATTTTTTACTCCCTCTCCTCAGATAGTCTTCTACATTTATATTGCCCACGTTTTTTACTGCTTGTTTAAGTTCTTCGCTGGTAACAGCGGATTTCTTTGACCACCTGAACTTCATCCCCGGCGTAGACTGATCCTGTCTGGGCGCGGTTTTCCAACTTGTTATTGCGTGGTATGAGTAAAATTTGAAAACAAGGGTTGTGCCAAATTTAGGCATGTATAATTGCCTAAGCCCAGGGATCTAAAACCACTTTTACACAGTTGTCTTCTTTATTTTTGAATATACTATAACCTTTGGAAATTTCTGATAGTGGTAAACGATGGGTGATAATATCTTCTAACGTTACCTTACCTTCTGCGACATACTGCAGTAATTGGTCAATGTACTTTTGTGCCGGTGCCTGGCCGCCTTTTAAAATAATTCCCTTGTCAAAAAATTGGCCTACCGGGAAGTTATCGTACGTAGTTGGATAAACACCCAATACTGAAACGATGCCGCCGCGACGAACAGCACTCATACAAGCTTCCAAAACTTTCGGTGAACCCTTTTCAAGATGTATGACCGCTTTTGCGCGATCCATTAAATTCCTGTCGGGTTCAAAACCAACTGCATCTACACACACATCAGCCCCACGATTATTCGTAATAGAACGAATAAACTCAACTACATTCTTACCATCCTCTTCCCATAAAATTGTTTCTGAATTTGCAGCATCTTTTGCTTTGTCAAGGCGGTATTGTAACGTGTCAACATTAACCACCCTGGCCGCACCCCGCAGCCAGGCGCTCTTAGCGGCCATAATACCAACTGGGCCGGCTCCATAAATTAATACCGTTTCACCCCCGCTTACTTCGCCCCAATCTATTCCGGTATACCCCGTAGGAAAAATATCTGTAAGAAATAAAACCTGTTCGTCTGTAAGGTTATCCGGAACAATCCTCGGACCGTAATCGGCGTATGGCACACGCACATATTCTGCCTGCCCACCATCATATCCTCCATACAAGTCTGTGTATCCAAATAAGGCGCCTCCTTTCTGAGTAAGCAATCCGCCTTCGGGACCGTAGTGTTCAGGGTTACTGTTTTCACAATGGCCCGGAAGTTCATGATTGCAAAAAAAACAATGGCCACAGGCGATGGGAAAAGGAACCACAACCCTGTCACCACGCTTAAGATTTTTTACCTCACTACCAGTCTCTTCAACAATCCCCATAAACTCATGCCCTAGTACCATCGGACGCGGCTGAGGTATTCCACCAGAATAAATGTGTAGGTCAGATCCGCATATGGCCGTTGCGGTTACTTTTAAAATAACATCCCGCTGATCCTTAATTTTAGGATCATCAACAGTGTCATAAGTTACCTTTCCGGGGCCATGAATTACAGCTGCTTTCATAAATTTCTTTTATAGATAGATAATTAGGATTAATTGTTATTTTTCTTCCTGATCATTAGCCGGTTCTTGTTGCTTGTGTACTTTGTCAGCTACCATACTATCCGGCAAAATATTGCTCATCGCCACTTGCACCTTATTTTTAAAACCGGATATTACCATATCATTTCCTTTCATTAATGCCTCATATCCGTCTTTGGCAACGTCTGCGGGATCAGCAAGTTTACCTTCCTGAACCACCTTGGAATTCTCCATATCAGCTTTATTAAAAAAATCAGTATCAGTGGCTCCGGGTAGCAATGCTGTAACTACAACATCTGTATCTTTTACTTCATTTCTAATGGCTTCAGTAAATGATTGCACAAATGCTTTGGTACCATGATAGACAGACTGGAATGGCCCCGGAATTTTACTTGCTACGGATGAGAGGTTTAAAATTTTACCGTTGCCGCGTTTCACCATATCCTGTAGGAAGAGTTTCGTTAAAACAACAAGGCTTGAAATATTAAGCTGGATAATTGATAATTCCCTGTGAATGTCTGTTTCAACAAATTCTCCATAATGGCCTTGCCCCGCATCATTTACCAATACGTCTATTTGAATTCCTTTTAAAATAATTTCATTATACAAATCGAAGGCGTTTTCAGGATCAAATAAGTCTTTTGAAAATGTGGTTACATTAATTCCATATTGCTTTTCAAATTCAGATGACCTGTTTTTTAACTGTTCTTCATCCCTGGCCACGATAACCAGGTTATATCCGTCCTTCGCAAAAAGTTTTGCAAGCTCGTATCCGATACCACTTGTGGCACCGGTAATTAGTGCGTATTTTTTATTTGTTTGTTGTGCCATAATTTATTTTTTAAAAAAATTAAAAGATATTTTTTGTAGGAAGATTTAGTCCGTCAATCAATACTTATACCAATACATTATTAAGTAATCACGCTCTATGAGCTGCTTTCTTCATTTGTGTAAATCTTTTAAAATATGTGAAAATTATTCGGCAAATGCGAATTAAATACAACACTAATTTAATGGTGCCGGATTTGGGACGACTGAAATCTATGATTTAATTTGCTTATGGAATCTTCCTTAATCGCCTGCTTAAGATCACGCTCTCTTGGTTTCGTTTCAAATTTTTAAGCTCGGGCCCCTGCCATCGTCACATGGTCGGATTTTTCAATTACAACGTACGCAATCCGATCAGTGACGCAAGGACCGTAGCTTAAAATATATTAGAGACTGTTTAAAACGATTTTATAAATTTCTTATGATCGCAAAAAGTGGCCGGTGGAGACACCGGCCACGGCGGAGTGCCGCGGTTGGTGTCCTCACCAACCGCAATCTGGGGAACAAAATTCTGTTTTTAAACAGCTTTTTAGTGTACTTCGTGACTTCGTGGTAATTTTTTCAACTGTCTTATATCAGTATTATTCTTTCTAGCTGTAAAGTTTTTTCAGTACAAGACAACTACTCATACTGTATAGATGCAGTATGGATTGTATGGATACTGTATGGATAGTGTATCAAACACAAGTCTGAATTTTATATTACCAACAAAAAAAATGAATCATTTATTGCAACATATTACACTTGATATCTCACAGGTATTATTTTACAGGTAAAAACACCTTCTCCTGGCCAATAAATCAGAAATTCTGCTGAACCGGCACCGGCAAAAATAGCTGCGGACGAATAGTGAAAGCCGGGCCCCGCCTTTTTCCGGATTAAGATCGTATTCAAGGCCATATAATAAAAAAGCCATCCTTTATACAGATGGCTTTCCTTTTAATACTTGTTGACAAAAATTTAGCTGCAACCCATGCTGTTGCCGCAATTGAGGCATTTGTAACAGGTGCCGCTGCGGATCGTAATGTGGCCACAGGTGTTACATGCGGGCGCATCTCCCTGCATGTTTTTGGCAGCCTGGTTCACTGCGTCCAGCCCGGAGCTTTCTTTTTTAACATGATCTGATCTATATGATTTATTGCTGTTTTGTTTTGCGTTGGCAGAACCAATTACCCGGATCTCACTCAGCTCGGGAACACGATTTCCAATCGTCGGCGTGTTTTCATCCCAGGGCGCATCGCCGCGGTTTTCAACTTCAGGTTTGTCTAACACGTGCACTAGGTCATTTCTTCCCAGGTATTCATACGCCAGTGAACGGAACATAAAATCAATAATAGAAGTAGTTGTCTTAATATTCGGATGCTCCACCATTCCTGCTGGCTCAAAACGGGTGAACACAAATTTTTCTACAAACTCTTCAAGTGGCACACCGTATTGCAGGCCGATGGAAATAGCAATTGCAAAACAGTTAAGCATACTGCGCATGGTAGCGCCTTCTTTGGCCATGTCAATAAAGATCTCTCCTAAGGTGCCATCGCTGTATTCTCCTGTTCTGAGGAATAATGCCTGTCCGTTTATTTTCGCCTTCTGCGTAAATCCGCGACGCTTTGCCGGTAAAGACCTGCGCTCAACGATCATGGCCAGTTGCCGTTTCAAAGAAGTATCCGCACTACTTTGAACTCTTTTATTCACCTCTTCCAGCAGATCATCAACTGTTAATTTACCCATGTCTACCAGCGCTGTTTCATGCTCTTCTTCTGCTGTATCTTTTTTCTTCTTATCGCTTTTGTTGCTTAACGGCTGTGATAATTTAGAACCATCACGGTAAAGCGCACACGCTTTTAATCCAAGCTGCCAGCTCAGCAGATACGCCTCGGCGATTTCGGCTATCGTTCCTTCATTCGGAAGATTGATCGTTTTAGAAATTGCACCGCTTAAGAAAGGCTGGGCGGCTGCCATCATGCGTATGTGACCGCTGTGATGGATAAACCTTTCGCCGAGATGGCCGCATTTATTAGCACAATCAAAAACCGGTAAATGCTCTTCTTTTAAATGTGGAGCGCCCTCAACAGTCATTGTGCCGCAGATGTAGATATTGGCTTCCTCGATCTGCTCATCTGAAAAGCCCAATGCTTCCAACAAGCTCCATTCAAAATTGGTATAGTCTTCCGATTTAAATCCAAGGCGATTTAAGCAAGCCTCACCGAGGTTAAATGCATTAAATACAAATCCGATTTCGAAGGCAGATGGTAAAGATGCCTCCAGCTTTTGTATTTCAGTAGCGGTGAATCCTTTCGCTGTCAGGGATTCGATATTGATGTGAGGCGCATTTTTTAAAGTCGCGTGGCCTTTTGCATAATTGACAATTTGTTCAATTTGCGTTTCTGAATATTTCAGATTGCGCAATGCCTGCGGCACACTTTGATTGATGATTTTGAAATAGCCGCCACCGCTTAATTTTTTAAATTTCACCAAAGCAAAATCGGGCTCAACACCGGTAGTGTCACAATCCATCACCAATCCTATTGTTCCGGTCGGAGCAATAACAGTGGTTTGCGCATTTCTGTAACCAAATTGCTCGCCCATTCTCACTGCATCATCCCATGCCCTGGTAGCCGCTTTCAATAAATAATCAGGGCAGTATTTTGCATTAATCCCCTGGGGCTTTATTTCAATTCCCTCATAGGCATCCATCGCGTCGTAGGCCGCTGCCCGGTGATTGCGCATCACGCGAAGCATGTGTTTTTTATTCTCTTCATATTTGCTGAAAGTGCCAAGATGTGAAGCGAGCTCTGCAGAAGTTTTGTAAGAAATACCAGTCATTATCGCGGTGATCGCGCCTGTAATTCCGCGCGCTTTATCGCTATCATAAGGAATGCCGCTGACCATCAGCATACTTCCCAGGTTGGCATATCCCAATCCCAGTGTTCTGTAATCATAACTCAGTTGCGCCACTTCTTTGCTGGGGAATTGCGCCATTAAAACAGACACCTCCAAAACAGTTGTCCACAAACGAACGGTGTGTTCAAATCCCGCAACATCGAATGAATTGTCATCTTCGTTGAAAAATTTGCGAAGATTTACAGACGCCAGGTTGCAGGCGGTATTATCCAGGAACATATATTCACTGCATGGATTACTTGCTCTTATTTTTCCACCTTCGGGGCAGGTATGCCATTCGTTAATAGTCGTGTCATATTGAGTTCCGGGATCGGCGCATGCCCATGCGGCAAAGTTGATTTCATCCCATAGTTTCTTTGCTTTTATTTTCTTCATGGTGTGGCCGTCGCTTCTCGCTTTCAATTCCCAATCGCCGTCTTTTTCAAGCGCATGAAAAAATTCATTCGGAATCCGAACAGAATTATTACTGTTTTGACCACTAACCGTTTTATAGGCTTCGCCTTCATAATCGCTGGGATAACCCGCAGCAATCAACGCGGCTACTTTTTTCTCTTCCTCAAGTTTCCAGTTCACAAAAGTTTCTATTTCCGGATGGTCTAAATCCAGGCAGACCATTTTAGCAGCGCGCCTTGTTGTGCCGCCACTTTTGATAGCGCCTGCAGCGCGATCTCCTATTTTAAGGAAACTCATCAGGCCGCTGGAAGTGCCACCGCCACTTAGTTTTTCTCCTTCACCGCGGATGGAGCTGAAATTGGTTCCTACCCCGCTTCCATATTTAAAAATCCTGGCCTCACGAACCCAAAGATCCATAATGCCGCCATCGTTTACGAGATCATCTTCAACGCTTAGGATGAAGCACGCGTGAGGTTGCGGCCTCTCATAGGCAGAGGTCGATTTTTTTAATAGGCCATCTTTCGCATCCACAAAATAGTGTCCCTGAGGCTTTCCTGTGATGCCATATACTTCATGCAAACCAGTATTGAACCATTGCGGTGAATTGGGTACGCAGGATTGATTCAGAATTCCATAAACCAATTCATCATAAAAGATTTGCGCATCTTTTTCTGAAGCGAAATAATCATTGCGCTCGCCCCAAACGCGCCAGCAATGCGCCATACGATGCGCTACCTGCTTTATCGAAACCTCTCTCCCTGTCGAGCCATCGGGTTTCGGAACGCCCGCCTTACGGAAATATTTTTGTGCAAGAATGTCTGTAGCAATCTGGCTCCATTGTTTAGGAACTTCTACATCGTCCATCTGGAACACGATTTCACCCGTCGTATTTTTTATGACCGATGTGCGATAATCATATTCAAACATTTCGAAAGGATCTGTTCCTTCTTTTGTAAAATGCCGGGAAAATTGAAGACCTGAAGCAGATTGATTTTTTACAGACATGGGTTATATATTTAGTTAAATAATTTGAATATGATTGTGGGGTAACGAAAATATTTTTTATCAGTCACAAAACACATCCTAAAATATCAACAGACTGTGGATAAGAATTACAAAAAAATCTTAAGTCAGGCGGGCAGGGGATTAAGGCGTTTTGGCGCGGTTAGATAATAAATAAAATTGCTTTTAGGTATGTTTTTAGCTAGGCAAAAAAAACAGCGAAGGATCTTAAGAATCTATAAAATGGCTTATGAGGCCGGTAACGTAAAAAACCCGGAAAGTATTGAAAACACTGACTTTTGCGACCGAAATGAATTAATTTCTTATATTTATATAGAATCAAGTGGATAGATCGTGATGATCCGATAGCTATCAGATTTAATAACTGACCAATGGGGCGAATAAAAATGGAATTTAGAGATGATTGAATCAGGTTGTCATTATTTATTTAAGCTCTATTAGTGCAACATTATGGTGGCCCATGGATGTCAAAACTCCTGGGGGAGAAAGGCTTCCTGTTAACAATTTTACAAACCTTCATTGAAGCGGTATGGTGGCGATGGCCGGACAAACACGCGGAGCGATTGGGCCTGTCTGTCCGGTAGGCAGGTTGTCCTTGATTTTTTTGGAACATCACGATCCGTCGGGAGTTCTTTTGCATCAGGCAAAAGAAAAAGCAAACAACAAAAAGCATTCACACTTTATTCTATATTTATATTTATCGTCAAAAACTATAAAAAGACTTATGAGGGCAGTTATTCAAAGAGTTTCCGAAGCCAGCGTGACGATTGATGGAAATTGTAAATCTGAAATTAAGGAAGGACTTTTAATATTGGTAGGAATTGAAGACGCGGATGAGGATGAGGATGTGAAATGGCTAAGTGGTAAAATTGTAAATCTGCGCATTTTTGACGATGAACACAAGGTTCCGAATTTGTCAGTGAAAGAGGTGAATGGCGACTTACTTGTTGTGAGCCAGTTTACTTTGCACGCCTCAGTCAAAAAGGGGAACCGCCCATCTTATTTAAAAGCCAGTAAATCCCCGGTAGCCATTCCTTTATATAAAAAATTGATCACTCAACTTGAGCAGGAAATGGGAAAAAAGGTGTGTACAGGTGAATTTGGAGCCGACATGAAAGTAAGCCTGATCAATGACGGTCCACTTACCATTTGGGTTGATACCAAAAATAAAGAATGATTTAGCGGGTGAAGGCGGATACAGGCTGTTTTTGGGTTTATTTTTTTAGCATTTGGAGACTGTAAAGATTTTTTGACGTATCCCTTTACCATACTACGTTTCCAAAAAAATAGGCACGTTTGCCGGTTGTAGAATTAATCAACATTTAATTTTATCTTCAATCGTTTTAAGAATAATTTCAGCAGCATTTGCTTTGTAAGAAAATTTTCAGGATTGCTCTGTGTCTTTTGGAAATTTTTAAAAACGATTTTATAAATTTCTTATGATCGCAAAAAGTGGCCGGTGGGGACACCGGCCACGGTGGCGCGCCGCGGTTGGTGTCCTCACCAACCGCAATCTGGGGAACAAAATTCTTTTTAAACAGTTTCTGCGTCTTTTGGAAATTATCAAAAAAGGAATGCGCTAATATAGCAGTCATTAATCAGGTTAAGCAATTATGAAAAACAAAGGATTATACTCTCCGGAATTTGAGCACGACGCGTGTGGAATCGGTTTTGTAGCCAATATAAAAAGTAACAAGAGCCACCAGATAGTTTCGGACGCACTGACCATTTTGGAAAATATGGAACACCGCGGCGCTTGCGGTTGCGAGATCAACACCGGCGACGGTGCGGGGATTCTTATTCAAACGCCTCACGAGTTTTTTTTCGACGAATGCCTGAAGCTCGGCATTCACCTTCCGGCTTATAGTAAATATGGAGTAGGCGTTTTGTTCTTTCCAAAAGATATCCGGCTGAGAGAAGAGTGCCGCGACACCTTCAACAGGTGTGCCGAAACACTTGGACTTGAAATAATGGGCTATCGCAGAATTCCGGTAAATACAGAAGAAATTGGTTCATCAGCCTTATCAGTTGAACCTGAAATGGAACAGGTTTTTATTGCCTGTCCTGATCATATTAATAATCCTGATGAGTTTGAAAGAAAACTTTTTGTTCTAAGAAATTATGCCACGCATACGATTGCAAGTACAGTAAAAAAAGATGCGATTGGTTTTTATGTGGCCTCACTTTCTTACAAAACAATCATTTACAAAGGGCAATTAACCAGCCTGCAGGTACGCGGCTATTTTCCGGATCTGAGAAATAAAAAAGTGGTTTCTGCTTTCGGCTTGATCCATTCCCGTTTTGCCACCAATACTTTTCCTTCATGGAAACTGGCGCAGCCATTCCGGTACATAGCGCATAATGGTGAAATCAATACGTTGCAGGGCAATTTGAACTGGTTGCGCACCAGCGAAAAGAATTTTATTTCGCAATTTTTCTCTAAAGAAGAAATGGAAATGATCCTGCCGGTAGCAGACCAGGGACAGTCGGATTCCGCCTGCCTGGATAACATGATAGAACTACTGCATTTGTGTGGCCGCTCATTACCTCATGTAATGATGATGTTGATTCCGGAAGCCTGGGATGACAATGAAGAAATGGATCCCGTTAAAAAATCTTTTTATGAATTTCATGCCTCATTTATGGAGCCATGGGATGGTCCGGCCTCTATCTCTTTCACGGATGGAAAACTGATCGGTGCTACATTAGATAGAAATGGATTGCGTCCGTCCAGGTATTGCATCACCACAGATGACAGGGTGATCATGGCGTCTGAAACCGGCGTTTTACCTGTTGATCCAAAGCTTATAAAAGAAAAAGGAAGATTGCAGCCTGGGAAAATGTTTGTGGTGGATATGGAGGAAGGAAGAATCATCAGCGATGACGAAATAAAAGAAAAGATCTGCTCGGAGAAACCATACGACGAGTGGCTTAATAAATACAAGATCCGGTTAGAGGAACTGCCATCTCCAAGGGTGATGTTTACGCATTTGGAGCATGATCAGATATTTAAATATCAAAAGGCATTTGGATATTCATCTGAAGACCTCGAGCTTCTAATATCCCCGATGGCACTTCAAGGCAAAGAGCCTGTTGGTTCTATGGGAAATGATGTGCCTTTGGCCGTTTTGAGCAATGAGCCCCAGCATTTGAGCAGTTATTTTAAACAACTTTTTGCACAGGTAACCAATCCGCCGATAGATCCGATTCGTGAGAGATTAGTAATGTCACTGGCAACTTTTGTCGGCAACAATGGCAATCTGTTGGAAGAAGATCCATTATCCTGCCACACGGTCGCGCTGAAACATCCGGTTCTATCCAACACGGAATTAGAAAAAATACGCAGCATTGATACCGGAATTTTCCAGGCGCATACACTTCAGACTTATTTCATGGCGGACGGTAAGCCTGGCTCTTTGCAAAGAGGCATCGAGCGTTTGTGCCGCCATGCTGCTGAAGCCGTTTTGGATGGCTTTGAAGTATTGATTTTATCTGACAGGGCTATTGATTCTGAACATGCCGCCATACCTTCTTTGCTGGCTTGTTCTGCTGTTCATCATCACCTGATCAAAAAGGGATTGCGTGGACAGGTCGGACTGATCATTGAGGCAGGCGATGTTTGGGAAGTGCATCATTTCGCCTGCCTGATTGGGTTTGGAGCCACCGCTATTAATCCGTACCTCGCGCTTTCTACGATCCGGGATTTGAGGATACAGGGAAAATTAGGAACTGAATTAGATTCAAATGCACTGAAAAAAAATTATAAAAAGGCAATCAATGACGGTTTGCTGAAAGTTTTTTCCAAGATGGGAATTTCAACATTCCAATCTTACCAGGGCGCGCAGATTTTCGAAATACTCGGTATCAATAGAGCGGTTATCGATAAATATTTTATCGGTGCCACTTCCAGGATCGAAGGAATGGGACTCGATGAGATTGCAAGGGAAACGCTGGTAAAACATTCTTTTGCTTTCAGCAGAAAGAATATCCCGGTGGACAGGCTGACAGTGGGCGGGCTTTACAAGTGGAAGCGTAAAGGAGAATTTCATTTATTCAATCCAACCACGATTCACCTGCTGCAGCATTCCACAAGAATGAATGATTATAAGGTGTTCAAGAAATATACAAAAGCTGTTGATGAGCAAGGTGAAAAAGCGGTGACGTTAAGAAGCTTATTTCAGTTTAAAAAAATCCGTCCTTCCATCTCTATTGATGAAGTGGAATCGGCGGAAAATATTTATAAAAGATTTGCAACAGGTGCCATGTCATTTGGGTCCATTTCTTGGGAAGCACATACTACGCTTGCTATTGCGATGAATCGTCTCGGTGGTAAAAGTAATACCGGTGAGGGAGGAGAAGATGAGATCAGGTATGAAAAATTGCCGAATGGAGATTCCATGCGCAGCTCGATCAAGCAGGTCGCTTCCGCCAGATTTGGTGTTACAAGCTGGTATTTGAGCGAAGCAGATGAATTGCAGATAAAAATGGCTCAGGGAGCTAAACCCGGCGAAGGTGGCCAGTTGCCCGGATTTAAGGTGGATGATTGGATTGGGCGCGTGCGTCACGCCACACCTGGTGTGGGCCTGATTTCGCCACCGCCTCACCATGATATCTATTCAATTGAAGATTTGGCTCAATTAATTTTTGACCTGAAAAATGCCAACCGTAAAGCAAGGATCAATGTGAAGCTGGTATCGAAAGCCGGAGTGGGCACAATTGCTGCAGGTGTTACAAAAGCGAAAGCAGATGTAGTATTAATTTCCGGTCATGATGGAGGCACAGGTGCATCGTCATTAAGCTCAATAAAACATGCGGGGCTTCCGTGGGAATTAGGGCTGGCTGAAACTCATCAGACTTTGGTTAAAAATAAATTGCGTAGCCGCGTGGTAGTGCAGGCCGACGGACAATTAAAAACCGGGCGTGACATAGCGATTGCCACTTTGCTGGGCGCTGAAGAATGGGGCGTGGCCACCGCCGCACTTATCGTAGAGGGTTGTATCATGATGAGAAAATGTCATTTGAATACATGTCCTGTTGGTGTCGCAACTCAGGATACTGAACTGCGTAAAAGATTTACCGGCGATGCGGATCATGTGGTAAATCTGTTTAAATTCTTAACGCAGGAATTACGCGAGATCATGGCAGAGCTTGGTTTCAAAACTATTAATGAAATGGTTGGCCAGGCAGATTACCTTGAAAAAAGAGAAAATATAGATCATTGGAAATTCAATAAGCTGAATCTGTCCCCGATACTTTATAAAGAGCCCGCATCAAAGCATGTTGGTCTTTTCAAAAGTGAAGAGCAGGATCATGGGATGAGTGAGATCTTAGACTGGAAATTGCTGGAGGCGTCACAACCGGCTCTGGAAAATGGAACGAAGGTGAGTGCCACTTTTGATATCATTAATACAGACAGAACCACGGGCACGCTTTTGTCCAACGAAATTTCTAATAAGTATAAAGGAGCGGGATTGCCGGATGAGACAATTCATTTCAAATTCAACGGAACGGCGGGGCAGAGTTTCGCAGCCTTTAATACCAAGGGTGTTACGATGGAATTGGAAGGAGATGCCAATGATTATTTTGGAAAAGGATTAAGTGGCGCGAAATTAATTACCTACCCATCCAAAGATGCCGGGTTTATTCCGGAAGAAAATATCATTATTGGAAATGTTGCGCTTTATGGAGCCACCTCCGGCGAGGCTTATATCCGCGGAAAAGCGGGTGAGCGCTTCTGTGTGCGCAATTCAGGAGCAAGCGTTGTTGTGGAAGGTGTTGGCGACCATGGTTGCGAATATATGACCGGTGGCGTTGCTGTGATCCTCGGGCCAACCGGGCGGAATTTTGCTGCGGGAATGAGTGGCGGACTTGCTTTTGTCTATGATGTGCAACACAAGTTTGACGCCTTGTGTAATAAAGAAATGGTTGACCTCGACCCGGTTGAAGAAGAGGATGAGCAATTGATCCATGAGATGGTGAGCAATCAATTCAAATATACAGGAAGCACCGTGGCCAAATTTATCCTGAATGATTTTGAAAATCAGTTAAAGAATTTCATCAAAGTGTTTCCAAAGGATTATAAGAATGTATTAAAATCTGCAATCGTCAACGAGGAAATCAAGGTAAAATAATTATAAATTATTGCAATAATAAATTATTGGGCATGGGAAAAATTACAGGTTTTTTAGAATTTACGAGAGAACTTCCACACAAGCGGCCTCCACAGGAAAGAGTAAATGATTACAAAGAATTCGTCGACAGGTTTCCTGAAGAAAAGCTGAATGAGCAGGCTGCACGATGTATGGATTGCGGCACTCCCTTTTGTCATGACGGATGCCCTGTAGGTAACCAGATTCCGGAGTTCAACGATGCGGTATATCGAAAAAACTACAAAGAGGCTTATGAGATCCTTTCTTCGACTAATAATTTCCCTGAATTTACCGGTCGTATTTGTCCCGCGCCGTGCGAGTCGGCTTGCGTATTAGGAATCAATCAGCCTGCCATTACCATCGAAGAAATAGAAAAGCATATTATAGAAATTGCCTTTGAAAATGGTTTCGTGCAGCCAAAGATCCCGGCTATGAGGACCGGGAAAAAAGTCGCTGTTATTGGATCAGGGCCAGCCGGAATGGCCGCTGCAGCGCAATTAAATGCGGTAGGACATAGTGTTACGGTTTATGAAAGAGATGATGAGCCCGGAGGACTGTTGCGTTATGGAATCCCTGATTTCAAACTGGAAAAATGGGTAGTCGAAAGAAGGATTAATTTAATGAAAGAAGAAGGCGTTGTAATTAAATGTAATGCCAATGTTGGCGTCAACATCAGCATTAATGATCTCCTGAGGGAGCATCACGCCATTGTCCTGGCAGGCGGCTCTACTGTTCCACGGGATCTCAAAATTCCCGGCAGAGAACTAAATGGAATTCATTTCGCAATGGATTATTTAAAACAACAAAATCAACGGGTTTCGAATAAAGAAGTAAAAGAAGATCCAATCATTTCTAAAGGAAAAAATGTGGTGGTGATTGGCGGGGGCGATACAGGAAGCGATTGTGTCGGAACTTCCAATCGCCAAAAGGCCGAATCGGTTACTCAATTTGAACTGATGCCAATGCCTCCTGGCAGCCGCACGCCTCATATGCCATGGCCCACTTATCCGATGATCCTAAAAACGACCAGTTCGCACGAAGAAGGAGCAAAACGCCATTGGGCCATTGCAACAAAAGAGTTCATCGGTGATGAAAACGGTAATCTTAAAGCTTTAAAAATAGTAGACCTCGAATGGAAGTTTACCGAAGATAACAAGCCAGCCGGCTTCGCAGAAAAACCAGGAAGTGAAGTAGAAATTCCTTGCGAACGGGCCTACCTTGCTATGGGATTTATACATCCCCAGCACGAAGGATTATTGACGCAGCTTGATATTGAATTAGACGAAAGAGGAAATGTAAAAGCCACTGAAAAAGAATTTCATACTAACATTTCCAAAATATTTTCTGCGGGAGATATGCGCCGCGGTCAGTCATTGGTCGTTTGGGCTATTTCCGAAGGAAGAGAATGCGCCAAAAAAGTAGATGAATATCTGATGGGCTATTCATTGCTGCCTTCAAAAGATCAGAACATCCTGCACCAGGTTTAGCATTGATGATACAACGTGCCTCGAATCATATAGCGCTCTTCATCTAACCGACGAGGTGGAATATGAATTCATTCAGGTTCACTTTGACAGCCTTACGGGTTCGTCGTTTTGCGAATTAATTGCGAAGGCGGGTGGGATCTGTTATTTTATTTCCATCCTTACACAATTAACCTTTTTATCTTGGCAGATCCATGCTAATTGCTCCTACCGTCCCGCCACCCAATGCTGAATTCACTTTTGATTGAATCCCCACATTTCCTGGCAATGAGCCACACATCATTCTCCTTTCAAGATTTTTTTGAACGAAGGATATCTATGTTCAAAAACTTCCAGATCGGCTAAAAAGTAAGTGTCATTTGATATAGCCGTACTTGAATATGCGTAAATATTAAATAAATAAATATCTATACTTTTTTAATAATCCAAAAAGGCCAATTTTTGGTGGTTATTCCATAAATAATTATTAATCAAATAATTACACGCTAGTCGAAGATAAATAAATTAAAATTTATATATAATCTTTGGAGAAATTAAAAAAATATTTCAAAAATAATTTTACCCGAATATATGTTGACAATCAATTGAATATATGATTTTAATCATAAATTACGATAAATAATATATTTTAAAATAATGGTTTTTTAAATAAAAATTTTAAATTTGGTTTAAAATTTATCGTATATGAATAAAATTAATTTGCACCGGGTTGGTCCCTTCGTCGCTTTAATGGCGGTAGCTATTATTGCCCTCTTCGTTCCTTCCTTTGGAGAATATGTTGACTCAGGAAAATATAACTCCGCAGATGTTGCCTGGATACTTGTTGCAACAGCACTTGTTTTTTTAATGACGCCTGCCCTTGCATTTTTTTATGGCGGAATGGTACATCGTAAAAATGTGCTTTCTACCATGATCAAAAGTTTTGTGGCAACCGGCGTTGTTAGCGTGTTGTGGGTTACCGTTGGTTACAGTCTGGCCTTCGGCGATTCGATAGGCGGATTTATCGGCAATCCTCTCAGCCACGCTTTTTTTAAAGGAGTAGGGTCGGGTGCTCCGTGGAGTTTGGCGCCTACAATTCCATTGATGTTGTTTGCTTTGTTTCAAATGATGTTTGCCATCATAACCCCGAGCCTCGTCGTGGGTGCGGTTGCGGAAAGAATTCGTTTTTCCTCCTATATACTTTTCATCGTTTTGTTCAGCCTTTTCGTATATGCTCCCATTGCGCACTGGACCTGGAATCCAAATGGTTTCTTATTTAAGATGGGCGTACTGGATTTTGCCGGCGGCACAGTTGTACATATTTCTGCGGGCTGCGCGGCGCTTGCAGGGGCGATTGTCCTTAAAAGAAGAAAAGTGCACATGGATCATAAAGAAATTCCACCGGCAAATATTCCTTATGTGTTAATCGGCACCGGTTTGCTTTGGTTTGGATGGTTCGGCTTTAATGCAGGCTCAGCGCTCGCTGCAAACGGATTAGCGGTTTCGGCATTTGCTACCACTAATACTGCCGCCGCTGCAGCAGGATTGGCCTGGATGTTTTTCGATGTGCTGAAAGGCAAAAAGCCTTCCGTTCTCGGATTTTGTATTGGCGCGGTTGTCGGGCTTGTAGCGATCACGCCTGCTGCAGGTTTTGTAGCGATTCCGCAGAGTATTTTCATCGGTGCAGTTGCTGCGTTGATCTCTAACGTAGCCGTTTATTATAAATCCAAGTCAGTTTTGGATGACACGCTTGATGTGTTCCCTTGCCATGGTATAGGTGGAATCGTCGGTATGATTATGACCGGCATTTTTGCCACCAAGACTGTGAATTCCGGCGGAGCTGATGGGTTGTTTTATGGAAACCCGGCCTTCTTTTTCACCCAGTTAAAAGGTTTAGGTATCGTAGTCGGGTACAGCTTTTTATCTTCTTATGCGATTTTCAAATTTATCAATTGGGTAATGCCAATGCGTGTTAGTGTGGAAGATGAAGAAATGGGCCTTGATGCATCTCAGCATAATGAGAAATATCTGCAGGGCACGCTATTAGTAAAACATGACGGTGTTTTATCACAGGAAGAAAATGAGCCGGCTTCATTCATAGAAGCAGAAGAAAAATCGGCATCGCTCTCTGACAACAAATATTTAATTCTCTAATCAGGTTCTTAATCATCAAGTCAATCACATAATCACAAAAAATTTATGCTTAAAAAATCACTGCTGGCAACCATGCTTCTTCCTTGGTTTACCTGCTTAAAAGCCCAGGATTCGACGCGGGTCCCGGCCATTAAAATATCTGGATCGGCGGACGTTTATTATCGATATGATTTTAATAATCCTAAGGGCCCGCCATATAATAACCTTACCAGTTTTACCAATTCTCAAAACTCGTTTGAATTGGGGATGGCCTCCATAAAAGCAGAACATACGATTGGCAAAGTTGGTATGGTAGCCGATGTTGGATTTGGGAAAAGAGCGCAGGAATTTTCCTACAACGACAACAGTTCCAGTGTAGCCATTAAACAATTGTATGTCAGCTATGCGCCTTCTTCAAAAGTGAAATTAACGCTTGGCAGTTGGGCTACTCATATTGGCTACGAGCTGGTGGATGCTTATGCCAACAGGAATTATAGCATGAGTTACCTGTTTTCGTATGGACCGTTTTTTCACACCGGCGTAAAAGCAGAATTTACCCTCGGGGCTAAAACTACGTTGATGGCCGGTATTGCAAATCCTTCAGATTTGAAATATGCGAGTAATATGCCCAAAATGGTGATTGCGCAATTGGCCACAGGTTCAAAAGATGATAAGTTCAAGGCTTATCTGAATTATCAGGGCGGAAAGAACAATGATTCGGGCCGCCTTTACCAGGAAGATATCGTGCTCACTTATGCATTGTCCGGAAAGTTTAGCCTTGGCTACAATGGTACCATTCAATCGCGTCAAAGCAATTTTCTGGGTAAATGGGACGAAACTAAAAGTTGGTGGGGATCTGCCTTGTACCTAAATGTGGATCCTGCGGACTGGCTGGGATTTACGTTGAGAACAGAATATTTTGATGATAAGAAAAATGTGCTGGGCTTCAATGCCTCCATTTTCGAAACAACGTTTTCAACCAATTTTAAGGTTGCGGATCTAACGATTATTCCGGAATTCCGTTTTGAAAACGCAAACAGGCAACTCTATTCGAAATCGGATGGAACTTCTTTAAAAAGCACCGGAAATTTTTTACTGGCGGCGGTATATAAATTCTAATCTCGTTATAAAAACAACACCCGCGAGGTAGACTTTGAGATAAGTCAAAAAGTAGTTTTTTAATTTTTCTAAGGCGGCCAATCAGGAGGAATATAACCATTCCCGGCCCGGATTTAAATCGTACCCGGGTTTTCTATTTTCAATAAGGATCAGCGAAAATTAAATTTTTCGCTTTCCTTATTTATTAGGTCTGATCATGCAGGTAATAAAAAAAATCTCCCTTTCCGATAAGAGAAAGGGAGAAATAATATCGAGAATAAATAACCTCGCTTAGTTCTTGCTGGTCAATTTTGCAAAGTAATTAACGGTGCGAACCAACTGTGATACATAACTCATTTCATTATCGTACCATGCTACGGTTTTTACCAATTGGTGATCACCAACAGTTAGCACTTTTGTTTGAGTAGAATCAAATAAAGAACCGAAATGCATTCCAACAATATCTGAGCTCACAATTTCATCTTCATTATAACCAAAGCTCTCGTCTGCAGCAGCTTTCATAGCAGCGTTCACTTCTTCAACAGTTACTTTCTTATTTAAAATGGAAGTCAAATCTGTTAAAGATCCTGTAATCACAGGCACCCTTTGGGCTACACCATCAAGCTTGCCATTGATTTCCGGCAATACAAGTCCGATTGCTTTCGCAGCGCCCGTGCTGTTAGGAACAATGTTAGCAGCGGCAGCTCTTGCCCTGCGCAAATCTCCTTTCGGATGTGGTGCGTCTAAAGTATTTTGATCGTTCGTATAAGCATGAATGGTAGTCATGAAACCTGAAGCAATGCCGAATGAATCGTTCAATACTTTTGCCATTGGCGCAAGGCAGTTGGTCGTGCAGGATGCGCAGGAAATGATTGTTTCGCTTCCGTCAAGTATGTTGTGATTTACATTAAAAACAATTGTCTTAACTCCGCCGGTGGCAGGTGCAGAAATCAAAACTCTTTTTGCTCCGGCAGTAATGTGCGCCTGCGCTTTGTCTTTGTCAGTAAAAAAACCTGTGCTTTCAATTACGACATCAACATCATGTGATCCCCATGGAATTTGAGCCGGATCTTTCTGTGCGTAAATTTTTATTTCTTCTCCGTTAACCACGATAGAATTATCTGTGCTTTTAACTTCACTTTCAAATCTTCCCTGGGAACTGTCATATTTTAATAAATGCGCTAATTGTTTAGGGCTGGTCAGATCATTTATAGCTACTACTTCAATACCTTCCATGTTATAGATCTGCCTGAAAACTAAACGGCCAATTCTGCCAAAACCATTAATGGCAACTTTTACTGTGCTCATAATTTTATTTTTTCATTTTAAATTTAGGTTGCAAATTTACGCTATTGTAAAATAACTACAGTATTGACAATTAATTTTAATTCTAATCTAATAATAAAGACGCGATTGAATTAAAAAATTCTCAGACATGAATTTTGTTGAAAGAATTAGATTTTTATCAAAAAAGACGCTTGCTTATTTATTGAAACCACTTACGTATTTATTTTTTTTGATATAAAAACGATATGGTAACAAGGCGTCGGGGCCTGCGCTTTCCACGCCGATTCTTTTACTGATACCAATTATGTCACCCGTAATTTTCTGGCCGTCATCCAATAAATAAATTTCTTTGCCAAGAAGATTTATGCCAGAATGATGTTTAAAAATTCCAAGCGCTTTCCCCACATTGCCTGGTCCCCGCGTT
Organism: uncultured Chitinophagaceae bacterium; assembly: GCA_963706775.1. Classification (GTDB taxonomy): domain Bacteria; phylum Bacteroidota; class Bacteroidia; order Chitinophagales; family Chitinophagaceae; genus Ginsengibacter. The sequence goes on along the minus strand of CAVPNF010000005.1, from coordinate 480,888 downwards.
AGTGTTTTGTCTAATTGTGCTTTGCCGGTTCTTTGCAGCATGATCTCAATTCCTTCGAGCGGTTCGATCGCTCTTATAAGAACCGCATCAGGTATGTCTTTCTCGTTCGTCACAATATTCATCATCTGGTGCATGCCATAGCAAATATAGATATAAGCTGTGCCCGCAGCCGAATACATATGCTCATTGCGCGCCGTTCTTTTGCCATCAAAAGAATGGGAAGCTTTATCCGTGAGCCCCACATATGCCTCAGTTTCCACAATCTTTCCTGAGGTGACTAATCCATCAATCTTAGTCACTAGAATCTTTCCCAGCAATTGCCTGGCAATGGCTACCACATCTTTCCCGTTGTAAAATGATAAGGGTAATTTCTTCATAGCTCGAATTGTCAAAATCTATATTTAGGCTTTTCAGGACAAAGTAAATTATATTTGTTTTATACCGTTTACAACGATCGCTAAATCACAAATTTTTGTTAGAAGAAATCATCATAGCTATCACTGCTTATTTTAAAGCACATCGCTTTATTGTCAAAAATAAATTATGGAAATGGATCTGGATTCCGGGAATTATTTATACGCTTCTTTTTGTAGTGGGCATCTATTTTTTCTGGCAATCGTCAACATTCATTATTGAATCTTTACTCACTAAAACAGGACTTAAAAACTGGCTTCAAAAAGAGAATACAGGCTGGCTAAGTTTCATTTTTATTTTTGGCCAGATCGTGCTACAGTTGGTGTTGTTGCTCTTTTATTTTTCGTGGTTTAAGTATTTATTTTTAATTATAGGATCGCCATTGTTTGCTTATCTAAGCGAGAAAACTGAAGCAATTATCTTAAACCAGGAATATCCATTTTCGTTCCCTAGATTTTTTGCCGATATATTAAGAGGCGTCCGCATCGCGTTGAGAAATACGCTTTGGCAAACTGTGTATACGATTTCGATTTTAATCCTGGCACTCATTCCTGTTTTGGGCTGGATAACGCCTTTGCTCGCGCTGTTTATTGAATGCTATTATCTCGGATTTTCGATGCTGGATTATACCAATGAGCGCAAAGATCTGTCTGCGTCGCAAAGCATTGAATTTGTCAATAATCATAAAGGCCTGGCGATTGGAAACGGAATGGTATTTTATGGAATGCATCTTCTTCCTGTGATAGGATGGGTGCTGGCGCCGGGTTACGCGGTGATTGCAGCTACGTTGAGTATGCAACATCAGGAAAACTCTCTTTTAAAACTGGGTCAAAATCAATAAAAAAAATGATCTATTTAATTCCATCCTTCCTCTCGGAAAATGCTATCGAAACCATCCCGGTTTACGTGATGAAAGCCGTAAAAAATTGCCAGGTTATTTTTGCAGAAAATGAGCGAACTGCACGGCGCTTTTTAAAATCGATGGATAAAGAAATCGTCATCGATAATTTTGAATGGCATACGATTCATAAACCGGGAGCAGGAAGCGACCAGCAATTGATGGGCATTTTCAGGCAAAAAATAAAAGAGAATAAAAATATCGCGATCATCAGTGAAGCCGGATGCCCGGGCGTGGCCGATCCGGGACAACTGTTAGTGCATGAAGCGCAAAAAATGAATGTTAGCGTAGTGCCATTTGTTGGACCCAACTCAATTTTACTCGCGCTCATGGCCAGCGGACTCAATGGGCAGCATTTTACTTTTCTCGGTTATTTACCCATAGATAATATGGAAAGGATAAAGAAAATTAAAGAGATTGAAGAGGAGTCTGTCAAAAGAAAAAGCACACAAATATTTATTGAAACACCATTTCGAAATAATAAAATGATCGAAACTCTTTTGCAAAATTGTAAGCCATCTACTCAACTATGCATCGCCGCAGAACTCACGTCCGCTAATGAATGGATCAAAACAAAAACGATTGCCGAATGGAAGAATGAAAAAATCGATCTGCATAAAAAACCGGTTATTTATTTGCTGATAGCCGTCTAACCTTCGAAAGGGGAACATGCAATTTTATTCCCAATATTACTTCTCACATGTACATGATGTTTGATGTAGGTGCATTTTTAATTTGGGGCTTTGATTTTACAATTCCGTCAACAAATTGAAGAAACTTTTTTATTCTTTTTGCTTTACTAAAATTTGATAAATAAAAATCATCGCAACCTTCATCTATTTGAATTTCCTGCAATTTATCTTTCCCTTTTACATGAATTATTGTAAATAATTTCGGCATAATCATACATTTATCCTCAATATATGTGTTTCCGGTAATTTCATCTTTGCCTGATATTTTGTTTATATCTAAATCATAGTATTTGCCAATTATTTTCCTTTTTTCATTATCAGACAAATGAAATTTTATTTCGTCCGGAAGTTTGTTAATGTAAAATACTGTATAAACTTCTTTGTGCAAATCATACTTATAAGACTGTGCAAATTCAATAACTATTTCAATATTTTTATCATTAATATTATTTGATGAACAACAAAAAATATTAAAATAAATAACACAGTAAGTTTGGACATAATGTCTTTATTGAAAGATGCTATTGCAGGACATTTCTATAAAAGGTAAAAACTGGAAGTTCTATTTACACATCAAACAAACCTAACCCTTTGGAAATATTCGGCTGAATTTTTCCTAAATGTTTATAGGCTTTAGCAGTCACTTCACGTCCTCGCGGAGTTCGCATAATGAATCCTTCCTGGATTAAAAACGGTTCATACACTTCTTCCAGCGTTCCGGTTTCCTCGCCAACTGCTGTGGCAATGGTTGTGATACCCACCGGGCCGCCTTTAAATTTATCAATAATGGTACTTAGAATGCGGTTGTCCATGTCATCAAGTCCGTATTCGTCCACGTTCAGTGCCTTCAAAGCGTGTTGTGTAATATTTAGATCGATGACGCCATTAGAAAGAACCTGTGCAAAATCGCGCACTCTTCTTAATAACCCATTTGCGATTCTGGGCGTGCCGCGGCTGCGGCCCGCGATTTCTTTTGCCGCATCGGAGGTTATTTTAGTATTTAATATAGAGCATGAACGTGTAACAATCTTCTGCAAAGTCGAGGCATCGTAATATTCCAGCCTGGATTTAATCCCGAACCTTGAAAGCAACGGCGAGGTGAGCAATCCACTCCTGGTAGTGGCGCCGATCAATGTAAACGGATTAAGGTTTATTTGCACACTTCGGGCATTTGGACCGGTATCAATCATGATGTCAATTCGATAATCCTCCATTGCGGCATATAAATATTCTTCCACCACATTGCTCAAACGATGAATTTCATCGATAAACAACACATCATTTGGCTCGAGATTGGTCAACAGACCTGCAAGATCACCAGGTTTTTCGATAACAGGGCCGCTCGTTTCTTTAATATTTACGCCCAACTCATTAGCAACAATCCTGCTCAACGTGGTTTTTCCAAGTCCCGGAGGCCCATGAAAAAGGATGTGATCCAGCGCTTCCTCGCGTTGGCGTGCCGCTTTTATAAAAATCCGGAGATTTTCGATTATCTGTCCCTGTCCGCTAAATTCGTCGATAATGGCTGGCCGGATATTATTTTCAAATTCCTTGTCGGCAGGAGTTAAAATTTCTTTTTCTTTATTCAAATTTTGATTGGCCATTTGCTTATTTTCAACCTTGTAAAACTAAAGTTTTTTAAGGTAAATGATTTAAATATCGACCGAACGAGATATAAAACACCTTCCACAAGGGGATTTCACCTTTAGTCAAATGTCAATGAGAATGATTTTGCCAACCGAGTAAATTTGTAGAATGCATAAAAGAACAAGTCGTTATTGGATTTGCCAGATTTCGGGTTGGGGAGGATGGACTTTGCTGAATCTTGCTTTTTTCTATTTTTTTCTGCAAGACACTTACTGGAAAGCAGGAGAGCGGCGTAACCTTTTATTTGCCATTCTTTTTATTCAGTTTTTCTGGTATATAGCGTCTACCCACCTATTGCGATTTTTTTTAAAAAAAACCGGCTGGATAAAATTTTCGCTCAATAAAGTAATTGGATTGTTCATAATAAGCGTGATGGTAACCGGCTTGTTGAGCTATTATGGCGCAAAATCGACTGCGCTGGCAACCGGAACCTCATTAGTGCGTTATGAGATGAACGAAAACCTGAAGCAGGCAATCGCGAAGGAGAAATCGATGGGGCTGGCGGGGAGTCAATATTACCTTGCGGATAAAAATAATCCCAAAGATTCGTTGAGTATTGCCGCTGCGACAACTATAAGAAATAATACCGGATGGTATCGGGATCATGAGGGAACATGGAAATATGAAGATCAGCGAAAGGGCAGATTTTGGTGGGATATTATTTTTACTTTTATATTGATCGCCCTGTGGTTGTTGCTTTATATGGTTTGGCATTATCTTGAGCGCAACAGGCTGGATGTAGTAAACAATCTGAAACTCGAAAAAACAGTAAAAGAACTGGAATTAAAGACGATCAAATCACATATCAATCCACATTTTATCTTTAATTCGCTGAACAGCATCCGGGCATTGGTAGATGAGAATCCGAAACGCGCCAGAACCGCCATCACAGAGCTTGCCAATATTTTACGAAGCAGCCTTCAGGTAGAAAAATTGGAAACTGTTCCTCTTAAAAAAGAATTGGATATTGTTAGGGATTATTTAGCGCTGGAGCAAATGCGTTTTGAGGAAAGATTGAGGATTGAAATGGATGTTGATGAGGATACCTTGGGCCAGTCAGTTCCTCCAATGATGTTGCAGACGCTCGTTGAGAATGCGATTAAGCACGGTATCAGTAAAAGAATCAACGGAGGAATGGTAAAAATCATTTCAAGATTCCGGGAAGATCATTTTGAATTGATTGTTCAAAACACTGGCGCTCTTGATGGAAAATCGTGCGAAGGATTTGGATTCAAAAGTACCCGCGACCGGTTAAAGTTTTTATATGATGGAAAAGCTTCTTTTAAGGTTGAAGAGATTGAGCCAATGAAGGTTCAATCAATGATTACGATGCCGGTTGAGATATAAATTTGTGACTTAAATGTATTTTATAAATAAAATTTTATGCAAAAAGTTGTACTTATAGATGATGAGCGCCTGGCCAGGAGCGAGCTCAAAAGATTATTGCAGGAATTCCCCGATGTGGAAGTGATCGGTGAAGCGGCAAATGCGAATGAAGGCATTGAAAAAATCGAAACCCTCAATCCTGATCTTGTTTTTTTGGATATTCAAATGCCCGGCAAAACAGGATTTGATATGCTGGCGCAATTGGAAAAAGCGCCGCACGTCATCTTTGTAACGGCTTATGATGAATATGCATTGAAAGCTTTTGAAGTGAATGCATTGGATTATCTCATGAAACCTGTAGAACCTAAGCGGCTTGCGGATGCGTTATTAAGAGTTCGGCAAAAGGATGAAGAAGACCTGCTTTCTTATGTCAATCGCGGAATGCTTGGCGAGCATGACCAGGTATTTGTAAAGGATGGGGAAAGATGCTGGTTTGTAAAACTATCCGACGTGCGCTTGTTTGAAAGCGTCGGTAATTATGCGAAAGTTTTCTTCGGAACCAATAAGCCTCTCATCCTCAAATCTCTGAATGCACTGGAAGAAAGACTGGATGAAAAGACGTTTTTCAGGGCGAACAGGAAGCATATTATTAATTTAAAAATGATTGAAAAAATAGAACCCTATTTTAACGGCGGCCTTTTGCTCGATTTAACCGGAGGTGAAAAAATTGAAGTGAGCCGCAGGCAGGCTGTCAAGTTTAAAGAGATGATGAGTTTATAAAACCCGGATCAGCTGATCTTGCGGTATTGCTCAAAACGCATTATATTGCCACATTCTCAAATTACCAAACTAATGGATACACCAACAAAAATTGACCTTGCAGAATATTACTATGGCTTTCTTAAAAACCTGAGCCGGGAAAGCAAACTTGATTTAATCATCAGGCTTACCCGGTCATTGAAGGAAGGAAACTCAGAAGATAGTTTTGCAGCATCTGACCAATCATTATTTGAAGCAGCACAATCCGAACAGGTCGCAGAGGACGTGATGGTCGAACTAAGAGCCCTTAGGAAAGAAGTGATTTCCAAAACCGGCGGAAGCTCAAATGTTTTTTAACCTTTAATAAATACGATACACATACATGAAAAGATCTTTCCTGCTGCTGACGGTTTTTATCTCGACAAATTGTTTCTCACAGGTGATCGACAAGATCATTAACGCAAAAGAAGTTGCAAGAATAGAAAACGTGCTGGCGTCTGATGAAATGCAGGGCAGAAAGGTGTTTACACCTTCGATTGATAAGGCAGCGGATTTTATTGCCGGGGAATTTAAAAAATCCGGTCTCAAATATTTTGACGGATTAACAGATTACAGGCAGCCTTTTTCGATGATAAAAGCGAGCCTGATTTCAGCATCGGGTAACCTGAACAATCACCCGTTAGAAATGAGCCAAATCATTGCGATATCAACAGATTCCACCCTAAATTTTACGGAAAAATCAGGCTTTACAAAAATTGTGATTGATAGTTCCTCCAATCTTTTTAAGGAAGCCTACGAGATTCTGCAAAGCAACAAAAAAAGCCTTGTAATGGTTAATCCGGCTCACGCTAAAAACTTCGATCGCTTACGACGATTCAATCGCGAAACTTTTGACGCTAAAGAATCTGTTGTTTTTGTTCTTTCCAATGAAGATCCGTCGACCTATTCTTTTGAAATCAAAAATGAACTCACTTCTTCCAATTTGTCAAACGTGGTTGGTGTGTTGCCCGGCAAGTCGAAGAAAGATGAATATGTAATTTTTTCTGCGCATTATGATCACCTGGGAATTGGCAAGCCCGATGCAAAAGGAGATTCTATCTACAATGGTGCAAACGATGATGCAGCGGGCACCACAGCCGTGATCGTGCTGGCAGATTATTTTAGCAAGCTTAAAAATAATGAGCGCACTTTAATCTTTGTTGCGTTTACTGCTGAGGAGATTGGCGGCTTTGGCTCGCAATATTTTTCGCGACAAATTGAGCCGGATAAAGCAATTGCCATGTTTAATATTGAGATGATCGGAACGGATAGCAAATGGGGAAATAACAGCGCTTATATTACAGGGTATGAAAAATCTGATTTTGGTAAAATATTACAATCCAATTTAACGGCCACGAATTTTAGGTTTGAACCCGATCCTTATCCCACCGAAAATCTTTTTTACCGTTCAGACAATGCAACCCTTGCTGCACTTGGTGTTCCCGCACATACGATCAGCACATCCAAAATGGACAGTGAACCGAATTATCACAAACAAAGTGACGAAGTTGGAACACTGGATATGAATAACATGGCGGAAATTATTAAGGCAATCGCGATTAGCAGCAAAACAATTGTGAGTGGAAAAGACACGCCATCAAGAGTGGAGAAAAAGTAGAACTTAATTTTGCGGGATGCATGAACAGCCTTGATAATTTGTCTCATTTTTAATGCTTGAACATCATAGCAATAAAAATAAATAAAACTATTAAGCAAATCAACCAGTTAACAAATTAACTTATCTCTCTGCCACCTTCACCGGAACAGAATGCACAGCAGAAGCCATTTCGATGATAAGCGATTCGTCTTTTTCTATGGCGTTGCCAACAACAATTACATCCGCGCCGGCTTTGCAGTTGAGGTAAGCTTTTTCAGGATCGGTAATACCGCCACCAATGATCAAAGGAACTTCGATGCAGGTGGAAACTTTTTCAATCATGCTTTCTGTAATGGCTCTTTTGGCGCCACTTCCTGCGTCCATATAGATCAATTTCATGCCGAGCATTTCGCCTGCCATAGCAGTGCACATCGCAATTTCATTTTTGTCGGCAGGCAGCGGAGTCGCGTTGGAAATGTATGAAACGGTTGTGGGCGCGCCACCATCAATAACCATATATCCCGTACTGATAATTTCCAATCCACTTTGCTTAATGGCCGGGGCGCTTACTACGTGCTGCCCGATCAGTAATTCAGGATTTCGTCCGCTGATCAGAGAAAGATAAAGGAGTGCGTCTGCGTATTTAGAAACTTGTGTAGAACTGCCCGGAAAAAGAATGACTGGTATAGAACAGTTGCGTTTTATAATTTGAACACATTCGTCCAAAAATCCGGAAATGATAAGACTTCCACCAACCAAAAAATAATCAACCTTAGCATCAACAGCAAGTTGAATGAGTTGCTGCATTTTTGCCTTATTCACTTTATCAGGGTCGATTAGCACAGCAAATGATTTTTGACCATTAGCTTTTCTTTCGCACAGGGATGGATATATATCTTTTAGCTTCATTTACGGATGGTTAGGTGCAAAAATGTATTTTTTTTTGATCATATAAAAATTAAGCATACAATTTACGACTTTATTGGAACCTTCCTGCAGGAGGTTATCGGTTAAACATCATGCGCGGTGCATCGCTCTTTATCGGGTTTTTCAACTAAAGCTTTGCAAAAAGCCTTCCGTTTTATAAAAAGGCGTTGCTGATTTAATTTGTAATTTTAGCCGGTGATAAATATATTAAAAGAAATAAAGTTTAAAACCGCCAGAAGCGGCGGCAGTGGCGGTCAGAACGTAAACAAAGTGGAGACGATGGTGGAGGGATCTTTTCACGTAGCAGAATCGGAAATATTAACTGAGGATCAAAAAAATATCATTCTCGAAAAACTGGCCACCAAAATAACCAAAGAAGGATATTTACTCGTAAAAAGCCAGACGGAAAGAACACAATTAGGAAATAAGGAAGAAGTAATTGTAAAGATCCATCTTCTCTTAAATAATGCTTTAATCAAAAGGAAAAAACGAAAACCCACCCGCCCTACCAAGGCTTCCAAAGCAAAAAGAATAAAAGTCAAAAAGGAAAAAGGAATTATTAAAGCCGGCAGAAAAAAAGTAAAGGATTATAATGAGTAAAATAATTGCAAAAATCTACATTCTGGCTTGTTTGTTCCCTGTCATTGCTTCATTTCAAAATGGGAAAAAGGTGAGAGAAGATGCCGTTGGCGAGGTAAAACTAACGTTCATCAATATAGTAAAAAACTACAAAATCGCTTTGCACGATTCGGTTTACACCAATTCCTTTGGAGAAAATTATACCATTAATAAATTCAAATATTATATATCCAATATTTCCTTTAAAGGTGCAGCCAGTTTTGTGGAAAAAAATGGTTTTCATTTGATTGATGAAAGTGTTCCTGAATCGCAAAGTTTTTTGCTTTCTGTCCCGCAAGGCAGTTATTCTTCTCTGAATTTTTTGCTCGGTGTCGATAGCTTACATAATGTGTCTGGCGCGCAAACGGGTGAGCTGGATCCCGCGAAAGATATGTTCTGGACGTGGAATTCGGGATATGTGATGGCAAAGCTGGAAGGCAATTCGCCATCGTCGGCTTTGGTAAATCATAAATATGAATTTCATATCGGCGGTTATTCGGGGAAATATAATGTGCTAAAAAATATTGAGCTGCATTTTCCGGAAAATACAACGATAAATGTTGCCGCGGGTCACAATATTGAGATCCAAATTGTCGCCGACGTAGATGCCTGGTGGCAAAATCCTAATGATCTGAAAATTGCGGAGCGCGCAAATATCATGACGCCAGGCAAATTTGCCCTGGCAATCAGCGCCAACTATGCAAAAATGTTTCACATCCAAAAAATAATCACTGAATAATTGAAATCCGGAATTTCGATATTGATCCTGTTTTTCGTAGGTCTCGGCTCATTAATCATGAGCGCCGGGACAAAAAATAGTGATGATCTTTCCGCCGAAAAGCCGTTGAAGCTGGTTGTGCCGCCCGGCTGGCCAAAGCCGTTCGATATATTTGCCGGAAATGCGCTGAATGAAGATGTCTTTCAGTTAGGGAGAAAATTATTTTATGATGGAAGGTTGAGCAAAGATGGAAATTTTTCATGTGCCTCATGCCACCAGCAATTCGCTGCTTTTGCAACATTTGATCACGATTTCAGCCACGGGTTTGATGACCAATTCACCACGCGAAATGCGCCGGCCCTACAGAATCTTGCATGGATTCCATTATATCATTGGGATGGCGGCATCAATCATATAGAAGTGCAGGCGCTTTCTCCATTAACGGCGCACAATGAAATGGCAGAAAATATAGATTCTGTTTTGAAAAAATTAAGAGCAGATGCAGAGTACAAAAAAATGTTTAAAAAAGCATTTGGAAAAGAAGAGATCAACAGCCAGAGAAATGCTAAAAGCAATCGCGCAATTTGTGGGCACTTTAGTTTCCGCTGATTCAAAATATGACAAAGTGAAAAGAGGCGAAGATACTTTCAATCCTTCCGAACAACATGGTTATGAAGTGTTCAACAATGAAATGCGAACATTGCCACAAAGAGCCATTATTCACGGATAATTCTTTTAGAAATAATGGTCTTGCATTAAATACTTATTTGAAAGATTATGGAAGAATGAACATTACAGGTGAGCCTGAAGATTCATTAAAATTTCGTGTACCCAGCTTGAGAAATGTTTCGGTAACGCAACCTTTCATGCATGATGGAAGATTTTATTCGCTCAGCGAAGTGGTAGAGCATTACCGCAAAGGAATACAACAAAGTCCAACTTTGGACTCATCTCTTCGCAAGGGAATTGATTTTTCACCAAAAGAAAAATACGATCTTATTTTATTCCTCGGCACATTAAAGGATACGTCATTCTTAAAAGATAAAAGATTTTCCCAGCCCTGATATTTGTGGTTACTTTAAATTTTATCCGGTTAAATTTGACCTTTTTTAAAACGAAATATTTTTGAGCAGCATAAAAAAATTAGCAGGACAGACAATGTGGTATGGAGTGAGTTCCATCGCTGCGAAGTTTATCAATTATTTACTTACTCCATTTCTTACTTATACCTTAGCAAAGACGAGTGACTATGGGAAAATGAGTTTGATTTATGCGGCCTTACCTGTGCTGAATGTAATATTTACGTATGGTTTTGAAACTACTTACTTTAGGTTTGCTTCGCGAAAAGAATATAAAGACAGTCTGTACAGCACGTCAGCTATTTCATTAATATTTTCAACCATTCTTTTTACGACTTTGCTTTGGCTTGCCCGCGACTCGTTTGCAAGTGTTGTTGGATTAAAGGACGTTCCGGCCATTGCGTATGTGAGTATTTTTGTTATTGCGTTTGATGCTTTAAGCTCCATTCCTTTTGCCAAATTACGACTCGAGGAACGGCCCCGAAAATATGCGTTAGTCAAAGTAGGTGGCATATTGGTCAATATCTTTTTTACCTGGTTTTTTGTTGGCTATTGCCCGTCACATACAGAACAGGTTTCTAACTCTTTTTTGATATTTATTTATAACCCCGATGTAAATCCGATTGTGTATGTTTTAATCGCGAACCTGATACAAGCTGTATTTACTTTATTGTTATTAAGCAGTGAAATTTCCCAGATTAAATTGAAATTTAATTTTCCTTTATGGAAGGAAATGATCATTTACTCATTGCCCTTGGTTATTGTAGGAATGGGAGGTATGATCAATGAAACTTTTGACAGATTGATGTTGAGATGGTGGCAACCTGGTACTGATATTTTCAAAGACACGCAAGTCGGAATTTATTCAGCTTGCTATAAGTTGGCCATTCTGATCACACTGTTTATACAAGCTTTCCGGTTGGGTGCAGAACCTTTTTTCTTCAAACAGGCAGAAGGACAAAATCCTCAGAAAACTTATGCAAGAGTGATGAAATTCTTTGTGATCATCATTACGCTCATGTTCCTGGTAGTGAGTTTGTACTTAAATATTTGGAAAGTATTTATTGCGCCACCTTATTGGGCGGGTTTGAAAGTAGTGCCAATATTACTTTTGGCAAATATGTTTTTGGGTATTTATTACAATCTTTCTATTTGGTACAAACTCACCAATAAAACCGGCACGGGCGCGTACATTACGCTGGCAGGCACCCTAATTACCATCATTATTAATTTCATTTTTATTCCACATTTTGGATTTGTGGCTTGTGCATGGGCTACTTTTTTATGTTATTTTACGATGATGGTTTTATGTTTTATTTGGGGACAAAAGAATTACCGGATCCCATATGCATGGAAAAAATTGTTGGCATATATTGTCATCGCGGTACTGTTGTTTTTTATTCATGAAGCGATCATCCATTTCTTCTCCGGAAAAATGATGGATCTTATTTCGGCAACCTTGCTTCTCGCATTGTATGCGTGGTTCGTCTTAAATATTGAGTGGAAAGAGTTTCAACGCTTGCCGGTAGTTGGGAAATATTTTAAAGAAAGAAAATTAATTACCCGTAAAACTTGAAAAACTACTTTTTGGCTTGTCTCAATCTGCGCGCAATACATAGATCAGCAATTTTTCATTAGTAAAATCATGATGGACAAAAGAGTAAAATTCGACTTTGAAATTTATTTCACCAACGGAGGAAGCGTTAAAGGCGAAGACTTTCGGCTTGACATATCCGGCGACACTATCTCTGATAAAGAACTTGCAGACTATATTGTAGAAGACATGCGGCTTCTTATGGTAGGACAGGCCATCATTTTGAATAAGGAAATTTTTAATGAACCTCATAAAAGAAAACCCATTAATAAAAAAAATGAAGACGGGCTATTAATAGATTTAAGCCATACTATTGAACACGGGCTTGTAACGTATAAAGGATTGCCGGCACCAATTATCTGCGACTATTTGAGCAGGGAAAACTCAAGACAATTTTACGAAGAAGGAACTGAATTTCAAATTGGCAAAATTGAAATGGTGGCCAATACAGGAACCTACATTGACTGCCCGTTTCACAGATTTGAAAATGGCAAAGACCTTTCAGAACTTGGGTTAGAATGTTTTGCCGATCTTGACGGTATTGTCATCAGCGTCCCATTTGCTGAAACATTGGCCATCACTGAAGAGCATTTAAAAAACCATGAAATTAGAAACCGGGCCGTTTTAATTCATACAGGTTGGGACAGCCACTGGAATACCGAAAAATATTATGAAAACCATCCTTACCTGACCGAAGGCGCTGCGGAATACCTGAGAGATTGTTGTGTTCGATTAGTAGGTATCGACTCTCATAATATAGACAATACTGCAGGTAAAAACCGCCCTGTGCATACCATACTTTTAGGAGCGGAAATATTAATTGTGGAACATCTTTGCAACTTATATTTATTGCCACCAGAGGGTTTTACATTTAGCGCCATTCCGCCAAAGTTTAAAGGACTGGGAACATTTCCCGTAAGAGCAATGGCAAAACTGATGGAGACAAAATAGCGGTTGCCGGTAGTTGGGAATTTTAAAGAAAGAAAGATAATTGGCAACAAAATGAATAAATCAAATTGCTAACTTTTTAAAAAGTTAGCAATCGCTTATGCACACAAACCTTAAACCTTTGATGGAATTTTAATCATCATCTTTTTTATTCACCGTTAAAAATGCCGCTCTTTTTGGTGAAGGAACTTCACTGTTAATTCCTTTAATTCCCTTCCAAAGCACTTCAGTAAATTCAGCATCCGGTATAGCATCTTCTTTTGAAAAATTAAACGTGGCGCTTTTCTTAGATAATTTATTTACCATCATATTTTTTTCAAAGAGATCAATATTCGATGGCAAAGCATTGAATGAATTTGTATTGGGGATTGATGTAAAACAGCGCCACAAAGGTGTTGCTGCGGCATCATACTGGCTCATTGGCGGCAAGCCTAATATCAGTTCAATGGTTCTTAAAACCCCGGATGTAGTATAGGGAGTATGATCAACAAAATTTCTTTTTACATAAGGGCCGGCAAGATAAACAGGGCTGCGATGTGCATCAACATGATCCGGACCATTTTGCGCGTCGTCTTCCAAAATGAAAACCGTACTTTCTTTCCACACGGGGCTTTTGCTTAGATAATCTATGAACATTCCAACCGCCAGGTCGTTATCGGCCACATACGCAAAGGGTGTTAGCCTTCCTTTTCTCATTCCTTCAGTATGGTCGTTAGGAAACCGCAAAGTATTTAACCGTGGCAAAGCGTTTATGCTTACCAGTGAGTCGAAGTCTTTTTTCCATTGACCGAATCTTGTAGTATCATACACACTCATATCCCAGCCTGTATAGTAAGTGCATAAATGATTTTTTAGCACAGAAATATTGGGTTTGTAATTGTCTGCGAATTCTCCATAAGTACGGTAGCTGATTCCCGCCCGCTTACAATTATCCCAAAGAAATCCATTTTTATTATTGGCAATGGCGCGATTTCCTTCTGCGTCGTAACTGCCACCACGGCCGCCATAGCTGGTTGGCCATGTTTTTTCTAAATAATCTGTGGCATACGCTCCCAGGCTCCAGTTGTGGCCGTCTGCACTTACTTCGGCATCTACATAAAAATTATCAAGCAACACAAAATCCTTTACAATTTTATGTTGATTGGGTGTAATGTTTTCTCCAAATAAAACAAGGCTTGTATCTCCATTGCCTTCTTTCACATCGCCGAGTACCTGGTCGTAGGTTCGATTTTCTTTAACAATGTAAAACACATATTTTATGGGAGAAATTTCTTTTGAGGAACGAGGAATCGGATTGCCAACTTCTCCTTGTGCGATCACTTCTTTCTCTTTGCTATAAGGAGTATTTGAATAAACTTCTTTAGAATAAACGGCCAGTTGTTTAGCATCCGGCACATTAATAATACTCATGGTTCCTATGAATAATCCTCCTATATACTGATTATACTTTTCTTTTGCAGTATCGCTTCCCTGGTAATTACTTTCCCTTTTTACATAAGTAGGATTGGGTCCATCAGGATTTGCAAAAGATGAAAATCCTTTTCCATTAGTTACAAAAATTTTATCGGCGATTGCTTTTACACAAGTAGGATACCAACCGGTTGGAATAAATCCTTTTGAAACACTTTTGCCGGGTTGAGAAACGTCGAACAATGTAAGGCAATTATTATCGGCATTGGCAATGTATAAAGTCTTTTCATCGGGACTTAAAGCAACTCCATTAGTTGTAGAACCTTGTGGCGCATTGGGATACAGCGACGAGGTTAAAGTTTCAATTACTTTTTTTGAACGGGCATCAATCACCGAAACAGAATTATCATTTGAGTTGGCAACGAATAAATATTTCCCGTTTTTTGTAATACAAATATCATTGGGATTATCACCTACATTTATTTGAGATGAAATGGTCCTTGTCCTAGTATCAAATACCAGCAACTTGTCACAACCCCAGCAACTGATGTAGAGCTCATTTTTATCGGGAGATAATAAACAGGTGTATGCTTCTCCGTCCAGTTGATATTTTTCAATGATTTTTTTGGTAATGAGATCTAAAATATAAAGGGAATTATTTTCTTTGGTCACTACATACAATAAGTTTCTTTTGTCATCAATATCAATTCCTGCCGGCGATATTTTTTCAGGCCATTTTTTGCCAAGCTTTAAAGTATCCTGGAGAAAAAGTTTATTATTTTTTACGGCATATTTCATAATCCAGTTGTCATTTCCGCCGGAGGCGTAAAGATGTTTTTCGTCTGCGCTGAATTTTAACCCCACCCAGCTTTTGGCCACTTTTATATTATCAAGAATTTTCCCTGAAGCAACATCAATAAGTTGAATGCTCTGCGTGCTTTGTCCATTGTTGGTTACGGCTATTAATTTTTTTGACGAACTGACCGCCATATTCAATGGCAGGTCGCCTAATAAATATCCGTGTCCGGCAGGGGAAAGACTCCATCCGTTAGGTAAAGTAATTTTTGAAGATTCAGGATTTTGTGCAGATAAATTAAAAGATAATGATGCAGACAGGAAAAAAAGAAACCAAATTCTTTTCATCATAATATAAGGATTTGATGGTGAAATTACAATGTTTCAGATTTTGTTGGAGCTTAGTATGTTACCAAATCTTAAAATTAATGCGAAGAGATCTCTGGTAAGCGAAAAAGTAGTTTTTTGGATTTAAATAATGGTCGGCTTTCGATTGGTATGACCTATCAAATTTCTTTAAATTTTGATTCAAAGTTGATCTCTGATAAGTAGAAAAGTAGTTTTTCGCATTTTTGACGGCTGAGAAATCGAGCCTGCCTCTTAAAAAATCTAAAAAACCGATGATTTATCTTTTCCCACTGTTGTCTTTTTCACCGTATCCCCTTACCTTTGCCGCCAAATTCAAATAAGACTATTTAATAATTATTTTATGGCAAATATTGGAAAGGTTAAACAGATCATCGGAGCGGTTCTCGACGTGCATTTTGAAGGCGATAACAAACTTCCCGAAATTTTTCATGCATTGGAGCTTACAAAGCCTAATGGCGACAAGCTGATCATGGAAGTTCAGCAGCATTTGGGTGAAGACAGTGTTCGTTGCATTGCAATGGACGGAACTGAAGGTCTGCAGCGCGGAATGGAAGTAGTTGATCTTGGTTCTCCAATATTAATGCCGGTGGGTGAAGCAATTAACGGACGTTTATTTAACGTTACCGGAGATGCTATTGACGGTTTACCACAAGTAAGCAAAGTCAATGGGCGCCCGATCCACAACAAGCCGCCTTTATTTGAAAATTTAAGCACTGCTTCTGAAATCTTATATACCGGTATTAAAGTAATCGATTTGATTGAGCCTTATGCAAAAGGTGGTAAAATTGGACTGTTCGGTGGTGCCGGTGTAGGCAAAACGGTTTTGATCCAGGAATTGATCAATAATATCGCAAAAGCATACAGTGGTCTTTCTGTATTTGCCGGTGTGGGAGAAAGAACGCGTGAAGGAAATGATTTGATGCGCGAAATGATTGAAGCGGGCATCATGAAATATGGTGACAAATTCATTCATAGCATGGAAGAGGGTGGATGGGATCTGGATGCAGTAAATATGGAAGAATTGAAAGATTCAAAAGCAACTTTCGTGTTTGGACAAATGAACGAACCTCCGGGAGCAAGAGCGCGTGTGGCTTTGAGCGGATTGACAGTTGCTGAATATTTCCGCGATGGTGACGGCACTGGAAAAGGAAAAGATATTTTGTTTTTCGTAGATAATATCTTCCGTTTTACTCAAGCGGGTTCTGAAGTGTCTGCATTGCTGGGAAGGATGCCTTCGGCGGTGGGATATCAGCCAACCCTTGCTACAGAGATGGGATTGATGCAGGAAAGGATTACTTCAACAAGAAATGGCTCTATCACTTCCGTTCAGGCGGTTTACGTGCCTGCGGATGATTTGACAGATCCGGCTCCTGCGACCACGTTTGCGCATTTGGATGCTACAACGGTATTGAGCAGAAAAATTGCGGATTTGGGAATTTATCCTGCGGTAGATCCATTGGATTCTACGTCAAGAATTCTTTCTCCGGCAATCGTAGGTGATGAACATTATGATTGTGCAAACAGGGTAAAATTGACTTTACAGCGCTATAAAGAATTGCAGGATATTATCGCTATTCTCGGTTTGGATGAGTTAAGTGATGAAGATAAATTAACCGTTAGCCGCGCACGTCGTGTTCAGCGTTTCCTTTCTCAGCCATTCCATGTGGCAGAGCAGTTTACAGGGCTGAAAGGTGTGTTGGTTTCTATAGAAGATACGATCCGCGGTTTCAACGCGATCATGGATGGTGAAGTAGATGAATATCCTGAAGCAGCATTCAACCTTGTTGGTAATTTAGACGATGCGATAGCGAAAGGTAAAAAAATGATGGAAGCAGCACAAGCTTAATTAGCTGATTAGCTAATTAGCCCAATCAGCTAATTATAACAATTATGACTTTAGAAATATTAACACCGGAGAAAAAAATTTTTAGTGGCGAAGTGTATGGAGTGCAACTTCCTGGTATTGGAGGATTGTTCGAAGTGCTTGACAGGCATGCACCTGTAGTAAGCGCTTTAAAAGCCGGCAACCTGAAAATTTTGAAAGATAAAAACGTAACGGTCAATTATGCTATCCAGAGTGGTTTTGTAGAAGTGTTGAATAATCGCGCCGTAGTGTTGGTAGAAGGCGGAAAGGAATTATAAGTTTTTATAGAAATAATATTCAAACCCGCATTTATGCGGGTTTTTTTATGCCCATCGTTCTTATAAGTCAAAATATAGATTTTTAGTTTTCCGATTGATTAAATCAATAATTTCTGAAATGTAATAGACGACAATGCTGTTAGCGGAAATATCAGCAAAAGCAAAAGTGCAATCGCGCTGCCGCTGATAAAAAATACACTCAACGAAATCAATACCACATATAAAGGATAAAATAAAAATAGCAATCCCGTCATGACGGAATCATAATGATCGTTAGCCCGGTTTTTTATAATTAAATGAATCAAAAAATATAAAGGTGCATTAAGTATACATCCGATAAATGCCGGGATAGACAAAGCTATTTTTTTTGCCGGCGAAGGTGTTACCTTAAAATATTCTGCAAGTTTCGTTTTATCATTTTTACCAATTTCATACACCAGGCCTTCTAATTGTGATTTTAATTCTGCATTAAATTCATTGATGGCTTTTCCCTGGAAATGGTCCTGGTGTATATCCGTCTTGTTGATCATCTTCCCAAAATTAAGATGGATCACTTTGCCGAATTTTCTGAAGGAATTATAATTAATCCCCAAGGGCAACACTTTAAGCGGAATGTCATGGTGCCACGCAGTCAGCGCTAGTCTTGCGGTTCCTTTTTTTAACGGCCGCAGATGCCATTCATTAATGCAGCGCCCTTCGCTAAAGATTAAAACGATTTTATTTTTTTCAAAAAGCTCCTGGCAAGCGTGAAATGTGGTGTAATTGTGCTCCAGGTTTCCCACGCCTTCGCTTACGCGATAAACCGGCATCATGTTGAAGGACTGTAATATTTTCGTGACCAATTTACCCGCAAATGCATCGCCACGCGCGAGTGAATAGATCGGCGATTTAAATATGGATGCTAAAATTATAGCATCCAGGAAAGAATTAGGATGGTTGGCTGCAAGGATCATCGGGCCTCGCTCCATCAAAAGATCGCTATGATTAATAACAATTTTCCGGCAATAGAAATGCACAGCTATCCTTGCAGGATATAATAATAATTTATACAGCAAATCTTTTTTGATAAAAGTATCTAAACTAATCTACTTTAATCCGCGTGTACCATTTCTTTACCGGGGAAATGACTTTTTTTAATTTTCTTTCGCGTAAGATCAGGCGTGTAGCGTGATTCTTTTTTTTGCTTTTTGCCTGCTTCCTGCAGCATCAGGTAAACGCCAAGAGCCATTACGGTAAGTGCAATCGTTAATCTTTTCATGGTTAATTTTTTAAATTATTTTAGCAATGTGTATCATTAATTTAATCCGGGATCTATTGGAAAGTTAATCATCATTTTGTAATTGCCGCCAAGATGATTTAATGATTCGCGCCAGGTATTCTCGGGCGGCGTGGTAAAAATTAATTTTCGTGTAGCCATCACCGTGATCCAGCTTTCTTCTTTTAGTTCATTATCAAGCTGGCCTTCCGTCCAGCCACTGTACCCAACAAAGAAACGAATCCGTTCCGGATCGATGTCGTTGTTTTTGATATGAATAAGGAGACTTTCAAAATTACCTCCCCAATAAACGCCATCTGATATCTCTTCACCGCCAATGATCAGGTCAGGGTATTGGTGGATGAAGTGCAACGCATCCTGCTGCACTGGGCCGCCAATGTAGACGGGAAAATTAATATCCTTCAGATCAGGCAACAATTCATTTAAATTCTGTGGGTGTTTCTGGTTGAGCACAAATCCAAACGTGCCCTCTGCCAGGTGCTCACATAGAAGAATCACCGAACGCGTAAAATTCGGGTCCTTTAAAAAAGGATTTGCAATTAATAAAACTCCTTTTGAAGGCGAAATCATAAATCTAATTTATATTTATTTCCTGAAAAATTAACACAGAACCAATCAATTAAAATAATTTAAAAGGTAAGACTTAGTTAAAAAAGCTAACAAGCAAGGCCGGCTTTGTGTTTTAAGCCTTTGAAGTTTAAATTTGCGATGCATGAAGAAAATTTTCCCAATTATTACGGTCCTTGTTTTCATTTCCTTATTGGGGCTTATATTTTTTCAGATTGTGTGGATCAAGCAGGCGCTGCAGGATAGAGAGCTTCAGTTTGAAGAAAATGTAAAGATGGTAACTGCTACCGCAGCAAATGAACTGATAGAAGAAAAAGGAAAAATGTCACCGTTTGATAGCCGGAAAAATGCAGACCTACTGTTTCCTCTGAATGTATTTCCATCCACTATCGCGCATAAATTTTCAAGGGAAGATGTGCGCTCACGCATCAACAAAGCTTTTGAGAAAAATAACCTTAAAAATGTTGACTTTGAATTCGCCGTTACCACTGCTTCGTTGATTGGTGATGATCTTCAGTCCAAAAAATTTTATGAAACTTACACTGATACTGCTAATAACCGGTCTTTTGTTTATCCGCTGGATGCGCCGAGTGGAAGTATCGGTGAAGGCCTGATTCCCCAGGAATTCCTGGTGCTGGTGGTTCCGCATGTAAAAAATATTATCTGGAAACAAATGATATGGATGGTGATCGGCGCGGTGATCTTTACCTTCATTATTTTCACCGCATTCTTTATTACGATCAGAGCGTTGTTAAATCAAAAAAAGCTTAGTGAAATAAAGTCGGATTTTATCAACAATATGACGCATGAGTTCAAGACGCCACTTGCCACCATATCACTCGCGGTTGATGCTTTGAAAAATGAAAAGGTTATCAATGATAAAGTGAAGATGGATTATTTCTCCGGCATTATAAAAGATGAAAACAAAAGGATGAATAAGCAGGTGGAAACGATTCTGCAGGCGGCCTTGCTTGATAAGCAGGAAATCCAACTTAACGTAAAGTTGCAGCACGGTAACGACCTGATCAATTCTGCTCTGAATAATATACGCCTGCCATTGCATGAAAAGAATGGTGTATTAGAACTAAACCTGAATGCGCAAAATGACCTGATAATGGCGGATGACGTGCATTTCACCAACATCATCAACAACCTTTTGGATAATGCGGTTAAATATTCAAAAGATAATCTTCGCTTAAAACTTACAACTTCGAACGTCAATAATCTTTTGCGGATTAAAATTGAAGACAACGGAATAGGAATGAGCAAAGAAACCCTTCACCGCATTTTTGAAAAATTTTACAGAGCCCACACTGGCAACATACACAACGTAAAAGGATTTGGTTTAGGATTAAGCTATGTTAAATCAATCGTTGATGCTCATAAAGGAAAAATAAAAGCAGAAAGTACACCTGGTAAAGGAAGTTGCTTTACGCTTGATTTTCCTCTTGCAAAAAAGCAGGCGTAGCAGCTAATAAAATCCGTTGAAATTTTCTCAAATCAAACAGCCTTCCATTATTTCCTTTATCTTTTTTTGCAAAGTTTTCTATGCCTTAGTGATAAGTCAAAATGTAGATTTTTGAATTTCTCTTTCGCTTCATCGGAAATGAAAGGAACTTAAATTTTTAAAAATTTTGTTGTTATTCCCAAAAATTGACTTTAAAAATTTTCGCAACTTACCTTCTGTTTCTTCCCCCCATTTTGCCAAAATCAGAAAATCTATATTTTGGTTTATATGAAAAAAAATTCATCTGAAACCATTGCCAGTCTTTAATTTCCGCAAACCCCAGACTCATTATTTATGAACCGCTTTTCCACAGCCAATTCACAGGTTGTGCACAAGCAATACACATAAAACGGGAGGCTAACTCTTTGCAGCAAGCCATTACAAAGGAGTGGATAAAAAAGTTTATCTTAAAATTGGTTAGAAAGTGGGAAAAAGTGTTATTTTGTGGAGAATCTTGTAAAATCAAACTTAATTTAGGTAATAAATGACAGGCTTTATCGGTGAATACGAAGCTACGTTAGATGCGAAAGGTCGCTTTCTGTTACCGGCAGGTTTTAAAAAACAATTGCCGGATAGCGGAAGCGAATCCTTTGTGATCAATCGTGGGTTTGAGCCATGCCTTAGTTTATACACATCGAAAAGTTGGAAACCGATTTTTTCTGAATTAAGCAATCTGAATGATTTTGATCCAAAAGTAAGGCAATTCAGACGGTATTTTTTGAATGGAGCAACGCAGGTAGAGCTTGACAGCGCCGGACGTATTTTGTTGCCAAAAAACCTCACTGAATATGCCGGGCTTGAGAAAGACATCGTACTGGTTTCGGCCATTGACAAAATTGAGATTTGGGATAAAACAAAATATCAACAGTTCTTTGAAACTTTTTCACCGGAAGCATTCAGCGATTTAGCAAAAGAAGTAATGACGGGTGATAAAACAATTAAACAATAGCCATGCAACAAGGCATATACCATGTGCCGGTTTTGTTGCAGGAAGTAATTATTGGTCTGCACATAATTCCTTCGGGAGTTTATGTGGACTGCACTTTTGGTGGTGGCGGCCATAGTAAAAAGATTCTTGAACAACTAAACGCAGACGGCAGATTAATTGTTTTTGACCAGGATGAAGATGCCAAAAAAAATGTCCCACCTGATGATCGCGTTATTTTTGTGCCTCACAACTTTCGCCATCTTCAACGCTTTCTTCGCTTTCATAAAATTTTTAAAGTAAACGGCATCCTTGCTGATCTGGGTGTGTCGAGCCACCAGATCAATGAACCGGAAAGAGGCTTTTCCACCAGGTTCGACGCGGCAATGGATATGCGCATGAATCAAAATGAAAAGATCACCGCAGGTGACGTACTTAAAAAATATTCTGAAGAAAAATTGCATAAAATCTTCGAGCAATATGGCGAGGTAACCAATTCGAAAACATTAGCCAAAACGATTGTCGAAATCAGAAGATCACAATCACTTAACACGATCAAAGAATTTAAAAATGCGATTTATCCGGTCGTAAAGGGCAATCCGGAAAAATACTTTGCCCAGGTATTCCAGGCATTAAGAATAGAAGTGAATGATGAATTAAATGCGCTGAAAGAAATGCTGCAGCAGTCGGTGACAGTTTTGGAAGAAGGCGGAAGAATAGCTGTTATCACCTTCCATTCTCTGGAAGACAGGATCGTTAAGAATTTTTTTAAAAATGGAAATTTTGAAGAAGAACAAACGAATGACTTGTATGGGCATACGAAAAAAAGCGGGCTAAAAATTATCACTAAAAAGCCTGTGACCCCATCGCCGGAGGAATTAAAAATCAATCCAAGATCAAGAAGTTCCAAATTGCGCATTGCGGAAAAGATTTCCTGAAATTCCTGTCATCAGGACTTTTAAATTCTTAATGGATAGGGGAGTAATTAAGCAAATAAGCATTTGGCGATTTTGAAAATCAAATGTTAGAATTATAAATAATGGCTGAAGAAAATATAGTTACGAATAAAAAAGCAAACGCGCGCGCAAAAAAGAAGCGCCGTGGATTGATGTACAACAGGTGGATTGTGAAAAACATTCCATTTTATTTTTTTATCGGCGCCTTGGCGATTGTTTACATAGCAAACGGACATTATGCGGATAAAACGATCAGGAAAATAAACCAGACCGAGAAGAATCTCAAAGAAATGGAATATGAATTTAAAACCGTGAAGCGTGATGTGATCTTCAGAAGCAAAGAAAGTGAGCTTGCAAAAGCAGTGGAACCGCTGGGATTAAAACCGCTGTTTGTGCCGCCGGTGAGGATTATTGATACTTTGAGAAATAACAAATAAATAATAATAAATAAGGAATAAAAAACCGGAATCTCATTCTAAACTTTTCTAAACATTCTAAACCTCTTTAAGCTTCAACTTGGATATAAAAAAAGACATATTATGGCGTGTCCATCTTTGCTTCCTCGGCATTATTGTGCTGGGAGTAATCGTGCTGGGCCGTGCTTTTTATATCCAGAGAGTGCAGGGCGATTATTGGAAGAGCATGGCCAATAAACAGCATTTAAAATATATTGACATCGATGCGGAGCGCGGAAGCATTTATAGTGAAGATGGAAACATGCTTAGCACCTCAATTCCCATTTTTGATATCTATGTTGATTTTGCTGCGGACGGCCTACGTGAAAAAAATGGAAAAAGGTTTTATCACAATCTTGACTCTTTAAGCCTTAGTATGGCTGATCTTTTTAAAGATGGCAATAAAGCTTATTACAGAAAACTACTGGTAGATGCTTACAAAAAAAGAGCGCGTTATTTTCCACTGAAAAAGAGGATCTCTTTTGAAGAGTACCAGGTGCTGCGCGATTTCCCTTTAGTGAGGCAAGGGCGTAATAAAAGTGGATTCATTGTCGATGTGAGAGACAACAGGGTTAATCCTTATGTGTTGCTTGCTAATCGTACTATTGGTCTTTCCCGCGGCGACACAAGTAAAAATGTAGGTCTTGAAAGATCGTATGACAGCGTATTGAAAGGCCAAACAGGTCAGCGCCTTGTGAGGTATATGGCTGGCGCGTATGTGCCGGTGGATGGTGCGGAGATAGATCCTGAAAATGGAAAAGATGTTATCACTACGATCGATACTTACATCCAGGATGTGGCTGAAAATGCTTTGTATAAAATGATGTCGGAAAATAATTCATTGCATGGCACCTGCATCGTAATGGAAGTGGCAACAGGAAAAATAAAAGCAATTGCCAATCTTGGGAGAAGGCCTGATGGCGAATATCTTGAAGATTATAATTATGGATTAGGAAGAAAGACTGAGCCCGGATCTGTCTTCAAAATAGCAACCCTTATTTCCTTGCTGGAAGATAAATATGTGGACACGTCAACGATTGTTGACTGTGAAGGAGGTAAAAAGAATTTTTACGGATTAACGATCCGTGATTCCCATTCGGGCACAGGACAAATATCTGTAAAGGAAGCATTCGCACAATCATCGAATGTAGCTTTTGCAAAGCTTGCAGATGAATACTATCACAATCAGCCGAACAAGTTTTATCAGCATCTCCATCGTTTAAGATTGGATACCGTGTCGGGAGTTGATATTGTTGGCGCAGCCGTTCCTTATATCAAAAAGCCAAGCAGTAAATACTGGGCGAAAACGACCATCCCATACATGGCTCATGGTTATGAAGAATTAGTAACGCCCTTGAATTTATTGATGGTTTATAACGCTATTGCTAACGACGGTAAAATGATGAAACCCTATCTCGTTAATTCAATTAATGAAATGGGAGTGGAATTACAATCTTTTAAACCGCAGGTGTTGGTTGATAAAATCTGCAGTGATGAAACTTTGGCGAAAGTGAAAGGTTGCCTTCTTGCCGTGATAGAAAATCAACATGGCACCGGAAGAGCGCTCAAAAATGATCTCTACCGTTTTGCCGGCAAAACCGGAACAGCAGTAACGGCTTTGGACAACCGTGGATATAATAAATCATCAAAGATTTACCAGTCTGCCTTCATGGGATTTTTTCCTTATGATAATCCAAAGTATAGCATTGCAGTAGTGATTCAAAATGGAAGTGAATCGAGGTTAGCTTATGGTGGTGTAGTATCTGGTCCCGTTTTCAAGGAAGTTGCAGACAGGATCTACGCATCGAAAATTTCCAACGAACCTATGTATAAATTTCAACCACAACCGGATAGCAGCTTATACAAGTTTTATGGAATGAAAACCGATCTTAATAAGATCCTGGCAACATTTGATTATAAAGAAGTTGGCGACAGTAAAGCCGGAACATGGAAAACAACCATTCTTCAGGATGGAAGAGCGCAATTAATCCCGGATAATATTATAGCTCAGAAAAATAAAGTTCCAGACGTGACAGGATTGGGATTAAAGGATGCGGTTTACCTGCTCGAGAATATGGGGTTGAAGGTGTCAGCGGCCGGAAGAGGAAAAGTCGTTTATCAATCGCTGGCGCAAAACGCAGATTTTTCGAAAGGGCAATCAATAAAAATTGAATTAAATTAATGGCGCTATTACAACAAATATTGTACAAGGTGAATATTCTGTCAGTAGTTGGTTCTACGGTTACTGAGGTGAATGATTTACAGATTGATTCGCGCAAAGTCAATCCTGGCAACTGTTTTATTGCCATAAGAGGAACCGTGTCAGATGGACATGATTTTATAGATACTGCCATAGCCAATGGAGCTATCTCTGTACTATGCGAAGAGTTGCCGGCAAATATTAACGATACAGTGCAGTACACTGTTGTTGAAAACAGCGCGATCGCCGCAGGTATCATGGCTCATAATTTTTATGGCCAGGTGTCGCTTAAGATAACGCTCGTGGGTGTAACAGGCACTAATGGAAAAACGACCATCGCCACGTTATTATTTAAATTATTTTCAGCATTAGGATACAAGTGCGGCTTGATCAGCACCGTTCAAAACCAGGTAGGCGAAAAGATCCTTCCTTCTACTCACACTACTCCCGATGCCATTTCATTGAATCGCTTGCTGTCGGACATGTACGGCCAGGGTTGTGCTTATGTTTTTATGGAGGTGAGCTCGCACGCATTGCATCAGCATCGCACAGAAGGATTGCATTTCGCCGGAGGGATTTTTAGCAACATCACTCATGATCATCTGGATTATCATAAAACTTTTGACGAGTACATAAAAGTCAAAAAGTCGTTTTTTGATTCTTTGCCGTCAACCTCATTTGCATTGAGCAATGCTGATGACAAGCGGGGTTCTGTGATGCTGCAGAATACCAAAGCAAAAAGATATTTATACAGCCTGAAAACGATGGCTGATTTCAAAGGAAAAATTATTGAAGATTCACTCCTCGGGCTGGAGTTAGTGGTGAATGATATAGAAGTACACTTCAGATTGATCGGGGCTTTCAACGCCTATAATCTTCTTGCGGTTTACGGCGCAGCCATATGTCTTGGAGAAGACAAAGAAAATGTTTTGAGAATATTAAGCAGCCTTGACGGTGCGGAAGGACGTTTTGATTATATGGTTTCTAAAAAAGATAAAGTAGTTGGTATTGTGGATTATGCGCACACGCCGGATGCTTTATTGAATGTGCTGGCGACCATAAAAAATCTGAAACAAGGCGAAGAAAAAATAATTGCCGTTGTTGGATGTGGTGGAAACCGCGATAAAACGAAGCGGCCTGAAATGGCGGAGGTTGCCTGCGAATATGCCGATAAGATAATTTTCACTTCCGACAATCCGCGCAACGAAGCGCCTGAACAAATCATAAGAGATATGGAAGCAGGTGTACCGGTGACAGCGAGGAAGAAATGTATTTCAATTATTGATAGAAAAGAGGCGATCAAGACGGCCGTGAATCTTGCGCAAAAACAGGACATCATCCTGGTGGCGGGAAAGGGTCACGAAAAATATCAGGAGATTAACGGAGTAAAAAATCATTTTGATGACAAGGAAGTATTGGCAGCTATGTTTGATTTAATGGATAAATAGAGAATAACTAATAAGAACAGCAAAAGACAATAAATGCTTTATCAACTTTTTGAATGGTTTACTAAACACGGGATCAAATTTCCGGGGAGTGGGCTATTGCATTTTATCACCTTCAGGGTGCTCGTGTCTGTATTGTTGTCACTGCTGATCACAACAATTTATGGAAAACGTTTGATCAGGATCTTAAGAAAAAAACAAATCGGTGAATCAGTAAGAGAGCTTGGACTGGCGGGCG
The DNA here is from genome assembly GCA_963706775.1 of uncultured Chitinophagaceae bacterium. GTDB lineage: Bacteria > Bacteroidota > Bacteroidia > Chitinophagales > Chitinophagaceae > Ginsengibacter. The sequence continues at coordinate 453,347 of CAVPNF010000005.1, read as the reverse complement.
AAAAGATGAAAAGCGGTACGCCGACAATGGGAGGCATCATTATTCTATTGGCGATTTTGATTCCAACATTGCTACTCGCAAACCTGGATAAAGTATATGTAAGATTGATGTTGCTGTGTACGGTTTGGCTTGGTGTCATCGGATTTATAGATGATTATCTGAAGATAAAAGCAAGGCGAATTTCAAAGGAAAAGGGGATCGCATATAAGAAAACAAATGCTGATGGACTTGCCGGGAAATTTAAAATTTTCGGACAGGTGATTCTTGGCGTAATCATCGGCACCACACTTTATTTTAATCCAAACGTAGTAGTGAAGCGTGAAATTATCGGCTCTAAAACAGGAAGTGCCTTTGTTCCCCAGCGTGGTGAGCACAAATTAAGTGAAGATACCGTAGTAACGAATGGGGAAGTGCACAGGTTTGTAACAGTAAAAACTCCGATCACCACGATACCATTTGTAAAGACGCATGAATTTAATTATGCAAAATTATTGCCTCAGAAGTGGGAGGATTACACCTATATTCTTTACATCCTGGTAGTGATCTTTATCGTAACCGCCGTATCGAATGGAGCGAATATTACAGATGGATTGGATGGCCTGGCAACAGGTGTCAGCGCTATCATTGGTATTGGTTTGGGCGTGTTTGTTTTTGTGAGCGGCGATGCGCGCATTGCTGATTATCTGAACATTATGTACATCCCTAACCTGAGCGAGCTCTCCATTTTTGTCGCGGCATTTGTAGGTGCGTGCGTTGGATTTTTATGGTACAATGCTTATCCGGCGCAGGTTTTCATGGGCGATACCGGAAGTCTTGCGATTGGTGGGATCATTGCTTCACTGGCAATTATTGTGCGCAAGGAATTATTAATACCGATTTTTTGTTTTGTGTTTCTGATAGAATTATTGAGTGTGATGATACAAGTTAGTTATTTCAAATACACGAAAAAAAAATATGGAGAAGGGAAAAGGGTTTTCTTAATGAGCCCTCTTCATCATCATTATCAAAAATTGGGATATCACGAAAGCAAGATCGCTGTCAGGTTTTGGGTCGTAACCATCTTAACAGTCGTGTTGGCAGTAGTTACTTTAAAGTTGAGATAATGAAGTGGAAGAATAGGTAATAAGGAAGGAATAAGAATAAGGAATGAGAAAATGAGGAATAAGACAGGTCTGTATTTATGAAAATGTTTTTTAAGAAATGAAAGTTTTTACTCACCAATCCTTTGAATGACTTTTCTGACCCGTTAAGTTCATGCCGTTGAAGAACCATTTTTTTAATTGATAATTCAGTTGAAAACGCGGAATGAAAAAAAAAGTAATAATCCTTGGCGCCGGCGAAAGCGGTACCGGAGCTGCTTTGCTGGCAAGCCAAAATGGCTATGATGTTTTTGTCAGCGATGGTGGCGCAATCGGGCAGTCATTTAAAGATGAATTGGCTTCCCATGGGATTCCTTTCGAGGAAGGAAAGCACAGCGTGGATAAAATTCTGGATGCGACATTGATCATAAAGAGTCCGGGTATTCCTGAGAAAAATGAAATGATGAAGCAGATCAGGAAAAGTGGAATAGAGGTGATAAGCGAAATAGAATTTGCTTATTGGTATAAGGGCGACAGTAAAATAATCGGGATCACGGGGAGCAATGGAAAAACAACGACGACGTCGATGATCTATCACATTTTCGAAACTGCGGGTCTTGATTGTGCGATGGTAGGTAATATCGGTTTTTCATTTGCGAGGCAGGTGGCGAAGGATCCGAAAAAGGTGTATGTGGCGGAAATAAGTTCTTTTCAATTGGATGATATAAAGACGTTCAGGCCGGATATAGCCATCATAACGAATATCACCGAAGATCACCTGGACAGGTATGAATATAAATTTGAAAACTATATAAAAAGCAAATTCAGGATTATAGAAAACCAAACAAAGGACGATGCTTTTATTTATAACGTCGACGATGAAACAACAAACAAATATGTTAAACAATTTTTAAACGAGTCTAACCCACTACCCATAAGCATGAATAAGGAACTACCCGAAGGCGCATATATCAGCAACGCTGAAATGCATTTAAAATGGAAAAACGAAGAAGTGGTCATGAGTGTCGACGACTTCGCAGTCAAAGGAAAACACAATCAATATAACACAATGGCGGCAGGACTTACAGCAGTGGTAATGGATTTAAGAAAAGAGAAGATCAGGGATGCTGTGCAAACTTTTGAGAGCCTTGATCACAGGATGGCAACGGTGGCCACCATCAAAGGCGTTGAGTTTATCAACGATAGCAAAGCGACCAATGTAAACAGCACCTGGTACGCGTTGGAGACTATGACCAAACCTGTAATTCTTATTCTTGGAGGTGTTGATAAAGGAAATAATTACTCTTTCATCATGGATCTCGTAAAAGAAAAAGTCAAAGCTATTGTTTGCATGGGAACCGATAATAGAAAAATTCACGAGGCTTTTGGCAAAGATGTAGAATTGATGGTGAATACAGCGAGCGCAAAAGATGCAGTTCAGGCCGCATTTCATTTTGCAGAAAAAGGCGATGTCGTTTTATTATCTCCTGCATGCGCAAGCTTTGACCTTTTTAAAAATTATGAAGATCGTGGCCTGCAGTTTATCGAAGCGGTAAAAGATTTATAATTCAGGTTTTAAAAATTGAAATAAAAAACAGAGAAGTGTAGCCAACAATGAGTGAAAGCAAAAACATAATGTCTAATACTTTTTCTTCCGCTCAGGGAGTAACGGGAAATATTTTAAACCGTACCCGTGGGGATAAAGTTATTTGGGCGATCGTGATTATGCTAACGATGATCAGCATATTGGTGGTGTATAGTAGCATCGGCTCACTCGCTTATCGAATGAATAAAAGCACGGAAAGTTATTTATTCAGGCAGGTGGGTTACATCTGTCTCGGCGTGGTGATCATTTATTTTGCGCACCGGGTGAATTATACGATCTATTCCAAAGTGGCGTCAGTGCTTTTTTTGATCTCAATTCCTCTTCTGATCTATACTTTAAAATACGGCAGCAATATCAACGAAGCGAATCGCTGGATAAAATTGCCTGTGATTAACCTGACATTTCAAACCTCCGACCTCGCCAAACTTGCTTTGTTTATGTATATGAGCAGGTTGCTTAGCCGGAGGCAGAGTGTCATTAAAGATTTTAAAAAGGGCTTTCTTCCTTTGATCGCACCGGTTGGAATCATCTGCATATTAATTGCGCCGGCAAATTTATCTACGGCGCTATTGATCGGTGGCATTGGCCTTATGTTGATGTTCATTGGAAGAGTAAGTGTAAAGCATTTACTGCTGGTAGTTGGTGTGGCCTTAATACCGCTTTTATTTCTGGTGTCGGTGTCTTCTCATTATTATGACAAGGAAGAAAATGTATCGAAAGATTTGCCGGCCGTGCTCAGTTTTGGTAGAATGCCGACGTGGGTAAAGCGTGTACAGAATTTTATGTATGCGGATAAAGAGGAAACGTCATACCAGATTCAACAGGCCAAAATTGCAATAGCTACTGGTGGCATCATGGGTAAAGGCCCGGGTAAAAGCGAGCAAAGAAATTTTTTACCGCATCCTTACAGCGATTTTATTTATGCAATTATTATAGAAGAGTATGGGTTGATCGGAGGGACCGTTATTTTATTGATTTACCTCCTTTTTCTTTTCCGAAGCATTAGGCTGTTTCGCCGTTGTCCGTATGCGTTTGGGGCTTTTCTTGCCGTGGCATTAAGCTTTACATTGGTGATCCAGGCCATGGTAAATATGGCGGTGAATGTGAACCTGTTTCCTACCACGGGAGTGACACTTCCGCTGATAAGTATGGGAGGAAGCAGTTTGTTATTCACCTGTTTTTCCATAGGAATTATTTTGAGCGTAGCACGAAATGTAGAGCAGGCGGAAGGTAAAAGCCTGGCATTGGCAACTCAGCAACAGGAAGCTCCTGTACCAAATAATGAAGAGGAGGGCGAAGATGAATAGTGGACAAGCGGGACGGATCATTATTGCCGGCGGCGGCACAGGCGGTCATATTTTTCCTGCATTGGCAATTGCCAACGCTATAAAAAAAATAAGGCCTGAAACAGAAATTTTATTTGTCGGCGCCAAAGGGAAAATGGAGATGGAAAAAATTCCGGCGGCTGGTTATAAGATCACCGGGCTGGACATAGCAGGGTACAACAGAAGTTCTTTGATTCAAAATATATCGTTGCCTTACAAATTATTGCAAAGCTTTTTACAGGTCAGGAAGATACTGAGAACTTTCAAACCTGATGCAGTAATAGGTGTAGGAGGATATTCTACATTTCCGGTTATAAGGCTTGCTCAAACGAAGGGAATTCCAACGTTCATTCTTGAAAGCAATTCTTTGCCCGGCAAAAGCAATATGATGCTGGCTAAAAAAGCCAGGAAAATTTTTGTTGCTTCTGAAGGAATGGAAAAATATTTTCCTGCTCAAAAAATAATGGTTACCGGTAATCCGGTTCGGGATATTTTTTTGAAAAAAATATCGAAAGAAGAGGGACTGAAATTTTTTGGATTGAAACCGGAATGGAAAACAGTTTTTGTGTTGGGTGGCAGCCTTGGCGCAAGAAGCATCAACGAGGTTATCAACGCCAACATCGATCTTTTTAAAAAGAATAACCTGCAATTGATCTGGCAAACCGGCAAGAATTATGCAGCCGATGCAGCGCGTGCGGAAGAGGAGAGGGCAAACATCTGGACCAATGCATTTATCGACCGGATGGAATGTGCTTATGCAGCTGCCGATGTGGTGGTGGCAAGGGCCGGAGCGATGACGATCGCTGAATTATGCGTGGTAAAAAAAGCCGCCGTATTTGTTCCGTATCCATTTGCTGCTGAAGATCACCAGGCGGCGAATGCTGGAAAATTAGTGAAAGAAAATGCAGCTTTTATGGTATTGGATGCAGAAGTCGAATCTAAATTAATTCCGTTGGTGCTTGATCTCGTGAAGAATGATCAGTTGATTCAGAGTTTGGAAAATAATATTTCAAAGCAGGCTCACACCGACGCTGACGAGGTAATCGCAGCCGAAGTTTTAAAAACGCTAAACAAGTAAAAAAGTAGATTTTAGATATTTTTTGTTTTAAATAAATAATGAAAGATTATATCAACATATCACGTGTTTATTTTGTCGGTATCGGCGGGATAGGCATGAGTGCGCTTGCAAGATATTATCTGAGCAGGAATGTGGTTGTGAGCGGATACGACAAGACCCAAACGCCGCTTTGCCAACAAATGGAAAGTGAAGGGATTGCTATTCATTATGAAGATAATGTGGATCAGATTGATAAGAATGCAGAGCTGGTGGTGTACACGCCCGCGATTCCCAAAGATCATAAGGAACTTAATTATTATGAAGATCACCATTATGAAATGGCGAAGCGCAGCGATGTGCTTCAGCAGGTAACACAATCGACTTTTAATATTTGTATTGCCGGTACTCATGGCAAAACAACCATGAGTACGATGGTTGCGCATATTCTCAGGCATTCCGGCTATGGATGTAATGCTTTTCTTGGTGGCATCTCAGTAAATTATGATACAAATTTCTGGAGTAGCACACGCGATGTTTCCGTCGTGGAGGCTGATGAATATGATCGTAGTTTTTTAAAGCTGTCACCGGACGTTGCCCTTATTTCTGCTATGGACGCCGATCACCTGGATATTTACGGCACTTTGGAAAACATGCAGGATGCGTTCGTTGAATTTGCCAACCAATTGAAGCCGGGCGGATTGCTGCTTACAAAATACGGTCTGCCTCAAAAGAATTTTACTGCGTATAATCATCAACGTTATAGTCTGCAGAATGATATGGCGGACATCTATGCAACCAACATCACGATGCGCGATGGTGGCTATCAGTTTGACGTGATTTCAAAAGACTGGGAACTCACCGATCTAAAGCTTCATATGGGCGGAATGCATAATGTAGAGAACGCGATTGGCGCGGTTGCCATTGCGGCCTTCCTGGAAATTCCTCCTATAAAAATCGTGAATGCGATCGGTACCTTTAAAGGAGTGAAACGCAGGTTTGAATACATCATTAATGCTTTTGAAGCAACAAGGAATAAAAATAACGTGGTGTTTGTTGATGATTACGCTCATCATCCAGCGGAACTCGATGCTTTAATCCGCGGTGCAAAAAGCCTTTTTAGTTTTAAAAAATGCACGGTAATTTTTCAGCCACATCTTTTTTCAAGAACAAGAGATTTTGCAAAGGAGTTCGCGGCAGCGCTTGACCTGGCTGATGAGGTGCTGCTGCTTCCGGTCTATCCTGCAAGAGAATTGCCGATAGAAGGTGTGACGAGTGAAATGATCCTCGATAAAATGCAGATGAAAAATGCGAGTGTGATCAATAGCGAAAATCTACTAAAATACTTGTCAGGCGCTTATTTAGATTCGGTGCATGACAGTCCAAGCGGGCAGTTATTGATAACGGCGGGTGCGGGAAGCATTGACCAGTTAGTACAACCTATTAAAAAAATACTGTTGAATATTAGTTAAAAATATGGCAGGTAATAAATTCACATTCAGGAAAATTCTTACCATCGCAGTGTGGCTCATACTGGGATCAGGAACTGTTGTGCTTTTAGTTGCTGCCATTACCAAAAAAAATAATGAAGAAATAGCCGGGGTCAAAATCAATATTACCGGTGTGCGCGATCATTATTTTATTGATAAAAAAGATGTGCTGAAGATTCTTGAGAAATTGAATAATCAAAAACTGGAAAAGTCTGTGGCGAGTTCACTGAATCTTGGTGCGATGGAGAATAGGCTGCTAAAAGATCAATGGATCAAAAGTGCGGAAATGTTTTTTGACAATAATAATGTGCTCCAGATAAAGATTGATGAACGCGAGCCGATTGCGCGAATCTTTACTACTTCCGGTACGTCTTTTTATTTGGACAGTTCATTGAAAAGGCTGCCGCTGAGTGATGAATATTCCGCGCGGCTTCCGGTGTTTACGAACTTTCCCACAGAGGTTACGGTGCTAAAAAAAGAAGACAGTATTCTTTTAAATGATATTAAAACAATAGGCGAATTTATTTCGACCCATCCTTTTTGGATGGCACAGATAGACCAGGTGGATATTACAGCCAACCGAACTTTTGAACTGATTCCAAAACTTGGGAACCAGGTGATCAGGTTCGGAAACGCTGATAATTATAATGAGAAGTTCAACAAATTGCTGGCTTTTTACAAGAAGGTTCAGACCCGCACAGGATGGAATAAATATTCGATCGTTGATGTACAGTTTAAAGACCAGGTAGTTGGAATCAAAAGAGATGCTAAGGAAATAAAAATGGATTCTTTGAAGGCGGTTCAGATCATGAAAGCGATCATTGAGGATGCCCAAAAGCGATCCAGCGATTCAACAAACGTGCAGTTGACGCAGCCTGACGACAACAATAGCAACGTGAATAGTTCGCGTGCGATAGACGATGCGCCAAGCGAAGATGGTGCAGAACCGAAGTCTCAAAATAATTCGCCGGCCACATCTATCGCTCCGGTTCGTGTTACTGAGAAGCCTGCTGTAAAAAGCACAAAACCGGCAGTTACGGGCCATCCGGTGAATCAGCCAACTGTTGCAAAACCGGCCGCGGTACCGGTGAAGAAGCCGGTTATTAAAAAAACAACACCAAAAAAAGAAGGTGTTAAAAATACCGATAATGCCGGAGAACAAAAGCCAAAAGCGGTGATGCCGCCAAAAAGTGATTATTAAAATTTAATAAAAAGATAAAACATAACAACAAAGTACAACACCAATCTTTAGATTCTGCCAGCCTCCTAAACAGCAGTAGAAAGCAAAAGAGCAAAACAACAAATATGAATAACGAACAACCCATCATCGTCGGTCTCGACATCGGTACCACAAAAATCGCAGCAATTGCAGGCAGAAAAAATGAATTCGGAAAGCTTGAAATTCTGGGCTTTGGCCGTGCCAACAGCAATGGAGTTCAACATGGAATGGTCCTCAACATTGACCAAACCATAAAAGCAATTCAAACTGCATTGGAGAATTGCTATGCAAGTAATCCCAATCTTCCGATCAGCGAGGTATATGTGGGTATCGCCGGGCATCATATCAAAAGCCTGCAAACACGTGGCGATATCGTGCGGCATGACACGGATAATGAAATCCAACAATTAGAAATTGATCAGCTGGTGAATGACCAATATAAGACGTATATCCCTGCCGGCGATCAGATTATAGATGTAATACCGCAGGAATTCACGGTAGATAATTTTCAAAATATTCCTGATCCCATCGGCTATAGCGGTGTAAAAGTGGGCGCTAATTTTCACATCATTACAGGTGATAAAAATGCGATCCGCAATATCAACCGGAGTGTGGAAAAAGCAGGCCTGGTTATAAAAGATTTGGTGTTGCAACCTCTCGCATCTGCCGCAGCGGTAATGTGCGAGCATGATCTTGAAGCCGGCGTTGCCATTGTCGATATTGGTGGTGGCACTACGGATCTGGCGGTGTTCTATGAAGGCATTTTAAAACATACCGCGGTGATTCCTTTCGGTGGTGAGAACATCACGAATGATATTAAGACCGGCCTTGGTGTCTTGAAAACACAGGCGGAGCAAATGAAAGTTCAGTTTGGAAGTGCCTTATCCGATGAGGCAAAATCAAACACCTTTATTACGATACCGGGATTGCGTGGAATGGCTGCTAAAGAGATCAGCGTGAAAAACCTGGCAGCGATCATCCAGGCGCGTATGAGTGAGATCATGGATTTTGTTGCTTATCATTTGAAACAAGTGGGCCTTGACAACCGCATGTTGAATGGCGGTATCATCCTCACGGGCGGCGGTTCCCAGTTAAAACATTTGATACAATTAACTGAATATGTTACGGGCTTAAACGCGCGCATCGGCTATCCGAATGAACACCTGGCTGCGGGTCATATAGAAGAATTGGCCAAGCCGATGTACTCAACCTGTATCGGCTTAATCTTGAAAGGTTACAATGATTATGAAAATAAACGCAAGCAATTTGAGGTAGAATTCAGAAAAATAAATATTCCCGCGGGTCTGCAACAGGAAAGCATAGACGAAATTGAAGAAGAAGAGGAAGAAGTGAGACATCATGTTGTAAAACCAAGAAAAACTTTGAAAAGTTTTTTGGACTCCTGCAAAAACGGCTTAATAGAAATGTTTAAAGATGAAGGTGATTCAGAATTGTAAGAGCCCGGGAATTAAAATAAAAAAACAAGAAATAAAAAATAAGAAATTAAGAAGTTGAAAGACTTCAGTTTTAAAAGCCGCGATACCAGTCCGCGGTAAAACAAAGCCTTTAATTTTCCTAACAAAAATTGGAGGCTGATTACTAACCCTAAAATAATCCCTTCGGGGAAAAGGAGGAGCCTTACTATGATACATTTTGATTTGCCAAAAGAGCAATCGTCTATTCTGAAAGTGATCGGAATCGGCGGCGGCGGCAGCAACGCTGTGAACCACATGTTCAGCCAGAACATTGAGGGCGTTAATTTTATAATTTGTAACACGGATGCCCAGGCAATCGCCACGAGCAAAGTGCCTAATAAAGTGCAGCTGGGTCCGCATTTGACGCAGGGTCTTGGTGCCGGCGCTAACCCTGAAATTGGTCGTGAGGCCACGCAGGAAAGCCTTGAAGAAATAAAACGGATTTTAGAAGTAAATACAAAGATGGCTTTTATCACCGCGGGAATGGGTGGAGGAACAGGAACCGGTGGGGCGCCGATCATTGCTAAAATATGTAAAGACCTCGGCATTCTAACGGTTGGTATTGTTACCACGCCTTTTGCTTATGAAGGCAAAAAAAGAATTGCCCAGGCAGAAGAAGGCATCAATAAATTAAAGAACCATGTAGATACTTTGCTGGTCATCAGCAATGACAAATTGCGTCACCAGTTTGGCAACCTTACGATGAAGGCCGCCTTCACCAAGGCAGATAATGTATTGGCTACGGCTGCCAAATGTATCACCGATGTGATCAACAGTACGGGCCAGATCAATGTCGATTTCGCGGATGTGTGTACCGTAATGCGCAGTGGCGGTGTTGCAATCCTCGGCAGCGCTCAAAGCGAAGGGGAAAACCGTGCTCAGAATGCAATTGAGCAGGCATTGAACTCGCCGTTGCTCAATGATAATGATATTCGCGGAGCCAAATGGATCCTGATTAATATCAATTCTGCCGAAGGCGAAACAGAATTCACCATGGATGAAGTAGAAACTATTCAGAATTATTTGTTGAGCCAGGCGGGTGAAGATTCTGATGTAATCCTCGGATTAGGATACGACAATACCCTTGAGAAGAAAATCGGCATAACGCTGATTGCTACGGGCTTTGAGCATAAAGAACTTTTTGAAAAAAAGCAAGCAGCACCAGTAGCAGAAGTGAAAAAGCAGGATGAGAAAGTAGTCATGTTTCTGCAACCGGAGGAAAAGAAAAAACCTGTGCAGCCACTTTTTCTTTTTGATGAAAAAAATGAAACAGAAGATGAAAAAAATGTGGAGGCTGAAAAGGAAAATATCATCGAACAAAAAGGTTTCAGAACTTTAAAGGATGAAGATGTGTACGCGGCTTTGCAAAAGGAAGTGCTTCCTGAAAATATCATGTCGCCCAAGATCGTAAAAGCACCGGAGCCTGAGATCGTAAACTTACAAAGAGAGGATGATAAAAATACTGTTGATAAATCATCTGAAAATAAAGTTTATTTCAATTTATCTTCGGAGCCTGATCCAACCATCTCTTCGGAAACTAACTGTATTCAGCCAAAGGCTGAAAATGTAACCCAAAAAAATAAAACGGAATTTACTAATAAAGACGCTAGCACCGTTCCTTCGTCGGGCGGTTATTTAGCCAAACCATCGCAGATCTATGCGGAGGACAGGCTAAAAGAACAATCCAAATCTATTGAGAAGCCGACCCCTTTGCAAATTCAAAAGGAGGAAGACGAGCCTGCTTCAGAAATGCAACTGGTGGTAAAAGGAAACCATGAGGCGGGGGAGGAAGAAAAGGAAAAGAAAGTACACCAGACAATGCCCATCATGATGTCGTCTGTTGAGGAGCCGCCAATGGTGGACGAAACAGAGGAATTAAAGCGCCGGGCTATGGATCGTATTGCGAAGTTGAGAAATCTATCTTTTAACGTAAACGCTGCTGATCCTAACAATGAGTTTGAGTCTGTTCCTGCTTACCTCCGCCGCAATATGGAATTACATAATTCCATCGCTGACGTAGAAAGTTTTTATAGCAACTATACCGTAAAGCCGGGAGATAATAATAAAGCAGAAATAAGTACGATCAATAGTTTTCTAGATGGAAAAAAGCCTGATTGAGGATTGGTCAAATGGTTAAATAGTTAATTGGTTTATTAGGTTGCAGGCTTTCACCTGAAGCCTGAAACCTAATACCTGTCATCTTCTTGTTGTGTACTACTGTTTAATGTTTAGGTTACCCGGAGACTGAAAAGTTAGCCGGGTTTTTTGTTTGATTAAAAAAGGGAATTTCTATATTTAGGCTTATGACAATCTTTTGAGATCTCTGCCCAAACCAAGAAGGTTTGTTAGAGACTTTTTTTTAAAAATAGGCTTCAAATAAACCTTCTTGGTTTTTTAGCCAGTGGAGAATTTTGTTTTATAAAAAAAGACAAGAATTTTTAACCCGATTGTTTTCGGATTTGACTTATCACAAACAAAATCAAATCCCTTAAATATCTTTCCCCTTCATTCGCTATATTTATTCTTATAAAATTCTCAAGACCATGCGCAGAATAGCACAGTTGTTTTTATTGATCAGTATATGCTTTCTTTGCTCGTGCAGTCAAACAAAATATAAAGAGCCAACGATAAAAATTGAAACCAATTTTGGAGACATCATTGTAGAATTATCCCCGGAAAAAGCGCCGCAAACCGTTAAAGCATTTCTTTCTTATGTAGACTCGGGTTTTTATAAAAACAGTTCTTTTTACAGGGTTTTAAAAGCAGAAGACCAACCCTCGAATTCATTTAAATCTGAATTGATCCAGGGCGGCATCTGGCAAACGGATTATAAAAAGCAACAATCTATTCCCGGCATTCCGCTGGAAACGACTAAGCAAACAGGCCTTTTGCATAAAAACGGGGCCATCTCCCTGGCGCGTACGACGCCGAATTCAGCTAACACTGAATTTTTTATTTGCATCGGCGATCAGCCCGCTTATGATTATGGTGGGAGCGCAAATCCTGATGGACAGGGCTTTGCAGCTTTCGGATATGTGATCAAGGGGATGGAATTCGTAAAGCAAATACACGCCCAGCCGGATAATGCAACCAGCTTTACGCCGCCGCTTAAAATTAAAAATATTGTGAGGCTTTAGTTTTTTAGTTTATTGAAAATCCGTTACGATGTTTATGAAACAATAAAGTAGCTCATTTTGTGTTTGTTTATTTAGTGAAACACTTTTATATTACAAACACGATTGAAACCAGACATTGCCTTGTACGAGAACTCTATTAAAATAATTTATCAGCCTAACCGGGCAATTCCTATAAACCCAAGTTGTTCGACTTTTTTTATAAAAAGTTTTTTTATAAAATTTCATTTAAGACATGGATAAAGGCGAATATTTTCTGTCTGTAGCCCTTTGAATTTTACTGTATGAAAAGCTCATATGTTTACTTTATACTTCTATCATTTATTTTGCCAACTTTTTCATTGGCACAAACAAGTTGTATAGATTCCTTTGAAAATAAGTCATGGTATAATTCCCGATTTAAATATATGACTTCTCTTTGGCAACCAATGTTGTATGATGATTCTTCTGTATTATATAACGGGAACGGGATTTTTATAAAGAAGGATAAGCAAGAGAATATTCTTTGGACGAAACAATTACTTAGCGGAGCCGGTTATCAATATCTAATACCGGAATTTATAAATTCAAAACAACAAACTATTTTATCGGTTGCTACCGGAACCACCCAAATTGAACAAGGATTGATACAACTTGGTTCGGACGGAAACTTAATACATGCAAAGAAAATTACGTTCAATATTCAAGTTGGAGGAGGCCATTTTTCAGTAGATAAAGGACCCGATGATGGCGTAATATTATGTAATCATACCGGCTCCAACGGGCAGCTTTTAATTGCTTTACTGGATAGTAATGTCAGCCAAAAGTGGGGTAAAACTTTCAATTTACAATTGAATAAGAATGAAAATCTGACCTCTGTGCGGATTGCCTGTTTTAATGAATCAGTATATGTAGTTGCCAAATCTGAAATAGTGGAAAATGTAAATAAAGTATACTCTGATTTTTTATTAATTCTGAAAATTGATGCTACTGACGGACATCTTGTGAGTAAAAAGAAATATAAGCTAAATGATAGTGTTCCTATTTACAGGTTATTCAATAATAGTCTCCAGGGCTTTGTTGCAAAAGGGGTAGTTTCTGATAAGTTTATAACCAAATATATTCCGGATGAAGGTTTGGTAATAGCGGGAAGAAAAGGGGAGAATTTTTTTGATAATAACAGGTTGTTTGCGATAAAACTGGATAGTAATTTGAATGTGAGTAATTATAAATTACTAAGATTTAATGATAGTTTCTCTTTTAATGACAGGAATTATGTGGGATATCCTTCAAACATTTCAAATGATGGCCATACTCTTTTTTCATTAATGAGGGATACTGTTGATCAATTAGGAAACACTATTGCAAGCAATAATGCTTATTCCATTCTTTTAGATAAAAATCTTAACATTCTTTCTCAGCAGAAACAATCATTGCTAACGTCAGGTCTTACTAATTTAAATGGCCGGCAAAAATTTGTTTCTCCCTTTATAATGAATAGCAGCAATTATGAACTTATTTATTATCCTACAGGATCGCAAGGGGATTCATTATTATATATTTCAAAAATATCGCCCAATATTGCTGGTAATAATTGTATGGGAGTTACAACAAATGACGTAATAGAGGAAAATCCGGGTGCAACAGAAATAACCTTTCCTGATTATTCCGTAAGCCCTTTTATAGTAGCCAGCCAGCCATATTCTCTTTCGATTTCTGATGAAACAATAGCTGTAAACAAATTTTGCACGCAAATAAGTATTTGCGATACCTTGAAAATAAAGGGTAATTCCAAATATTGTTTATCAAGCCCAATGGCAACATTTTCACTTTACAAAAACCCACAATGTTTACGTAAAATAAAATGGGCGGTAGATTCCAGCTTTATTCAAATTGACAATCAGCCAAACGATACTACCATAAATGTGAGGTTCCTGAAACCTTTTCGTGGATATATCAAAGCCGCTTTTGAAGGATGTGTATTGAAGGATTCCCTTTATATTGAAGTTAATATGCCTCAACAAAATCTTTCTTTAGGGAAGGACACAATGCTTTGCATGGATAAATCTATTCTTCTAAATGCAGGAAATGGTTTTAAAACTTATTTATGGCAAGATGGTAATATCAGCCAAACCTTTGAGGTAACTAAACCCGGGACTTATTTTGTCTCGGCTTTAGATAACTGTGATAATGTTTTTAAAGATACTGTTGTTGTAAAACCGATGGATGTTAAACTGTCGCCGAATTATCCGGGTTCGATTTGCCGTTACGATACAGCAGCGTTAACATTGGATTCTAAAATTAAAAACTATATACTATCGCCACCCAATGACGCATTATTATCTGGAAATACTTTAAAATTATTCCCTCAAACAACTACATTGTTTACGGTTTCAGGTGAGAGGTTTTTGGGCTGCACTTTATCTGATACACTTCTAATAAAAGTAACCGACTGCCCAGTTTATATTTATTTTCCCAATGCTTTTACGCCAAACAGGGATGGAATAAACGATATTTTCAAGCCTTCAGTCAGCGGAAAAATTGAACAATATAGGTTAGACGTTTATAACAGATATGGGCGATTAGTTTTTAGTAGTGAAGATACAAATCAAGGTTGGAATGGTTCATTAAAGGGAAATCTTCAGGATCCGGGAATATTCATTTGGTACTGCCGTTACAAAATGAAAAATGAAGCTGTTAAATCTCAAAAAGGTTCTGTAACATTAATCCGATAAAATCTCAAAAATCTCTCGACCAATTCTCAAACAAGCCAAAAAGTAGAAAATCATAATAATTAATGGTCAATATTCCGTTTCATTCTACATTTGCAGACTATTTTAAACATTGATTTCCCGAAAAGGAAAAATGAATGAAATACTTAAAATAATAATGTGAGGATAAATTTAAAGAAGGCTACGCCCATCGGGCTGATAATTGCGTTAGGAATTGTTTACGGAGATCTTGGAACATCACCACTTTATGTATTTAATGCGATCATAAGAGACAGGGTTATTACTGCCGACCTTATTCTCGGAAGTCTTTCCTGTATCATCTGGACGCTCACTTTACAAACTACCATAAAATATATTACGCTTACCTTAAAAGCGGATAACAACGGTGAAGGAGGAATTTTCTCTTTATATGCACTGATACGCAGGCAGAAAAAGTGGTTGGTTTTTCCGGCGATGATCGGTGGCGCTTCCATTATGGCGGATGGAATGATTACGCCGCCCATCACCGTTACGTCAGCCATTGAAGGCTTGAGGCAGATTCCTTTTTTTGCCGACATCACCGGAACCACGATTCTTTATATTGTAATTGCCATTTTAGTGGCGTTGTTCGTTTCCCAACAATTCGGTACTGCCTCTATTGGGAAGCTTTTCGGACCGATCATGTTTATCTGGTTTTTGATGCTGGCAGTGCTGGGGTTTATGCATCTTTTTGATGGGCTATATATTTTCAAATCACTCAATCCTTATTATGCGATCAAGCTTCTGACGATTTACCCGGGAGGATTTTGGATATTGGGCGCGGTGTTTTTGTGTACAACAGGAGCCGAAGCCCTGTATAGTGATCTTGGCCACATCGGCAGGCAGAATATCCGCATTTCATGGATATATGTAAAAATTGCTCTGATCATCAATTACCTTGGCCAGGGCGCCTGGTTATTATCACATCATAATGGCAAGATCTTCACAAAAGATATTATTGATAATGGATTCAATCCATTCTATGGCATCATGCCTGAAGGCTTTAAAATCATTGGAATTGTTATCGCAACTGTCGCGGCGATTATTGCGAGCCAGGCCCTGATCAGCGGTTCTTTTACGCTCATCAGTGAAAGTATGCGGTTGAACCTTTGGCCAAAAATGAAAATAAATTACCCTACTGAAGAGCGGGGCCAGTTGTATATTCCCGGGATCAATACGGTGCTGCTGATTGGTTGCCTCGGCATTGCTATTTATTTCAAAACCTCTTCCAATATGGAAGCTGCCTATGGACTTGCTATCACTCTGTGTATGTTGGCGACTTCCATTTTATTCGCCAATTATCTTATTTCCCGAAGGGTGCCCAGGATATTCGTGTATTTATACCTGTTAGTTTACCTGACCATAGAAATGAGTTTTTTAATTGCCAACCTGGAAAAATTTCCCCACGGTGGATTCGTTACTTTGATCATTGGTGGTGGTTTATTTACCGTAATGTATGTATGGTTCAGGGCGCGAAAGATTAAAAACCGCTACATAGAATTTGTACGGCTGGAGCAATATCTTCCGACTATACAGGAACTCAGCAATGACATGAGCATTCCAAAATATGCTACACATCTTGTGTATTTAACCAGCGCAAATAATCCAAAAGAAATTGAACACAAGATCATTTATTCTATTCTTAACCGGAAGCCAAAGCGTGCGGATATTTATTGGTTTGTTCATGTAGATACGCAGGATGATCCCTACACAGCGGATTATACAGTGGAAACCATTATCCCCAACGAAGTGATAAGAGTGGAGCTGCGCCTGGGTTTCAGAATGGAACCGAGGATTAACCTGATGTTCAAAAAAGTCGTTCAGGATATGGTGGGCAACAAAGAAGTGAATATTACCAGCCGCTACGAAAGCCTGCAGAAAAATAATGTCGTGGGAGATTTTCAATTCATTGTGATGGAGAAATTCTTGTCGCAGGATAATGAATTGCCTTTCTTTGAAAGAATTGTGATGAAAATTTATTTCTGGCTAAAATCAGCAAGTCTTAGCGAGGAAAGAGGTTTTGGACTGGAACAAAGCAATGTAACAGTGGAAAAATTCCCATTAATCGTAGCGCCGATCAATAAGCTAAAATTGAAACGCGTGTTTCCGGATGGAGAAGGATGAGGTCGTGAATGGTGAAGCGTGAATGGTGAAGCGTAATTGGTGAATGCAAACTGGCGACTGCCAACTGCAAACTGCAAACTGTCAATGTCTCCAACACTCATTTATATTATCGCGGGTTATGCGGTTATTATGATCCTGGTTTATCTTGTACAGGAGCGGTTTATTTTTAAGCCCGAGAAATTGAAATCTGATTTTGTTTACAAGTATGATCTTCCATTTAAGGAATTATTTTTTGATGTTGAGCCGGGCGTAAGAATTAACGGGCTGCATTTTTATGTAAAAAATCCTCTGGGATTGGTTTTATATTTTCATGGAAATACCAGAAGCATAAAAGGCTGGGCCAAATATGCCAAAGATTTTTACCGTTATAAGTACGATGTTGTTTTGGTTGATTACCGCGGCTTCGGAAAAAGCACCGGCAAGCGTGGAGAAAAAGCAATGTTCAACGATATGCAGGTGGTGTATGATACGCTTGCTGTTCAGTATCATGAAAATCATATTATTGTGTATGGAAGAAGCCTTGGCAGCGGATTTGCAGCAAAATTAGCAAGCGACAATTCTCCGACGGTATTTAATTTTAGATGCGCCATTTTATAATTTCAGCAAAGCGGTTCAGCGCTTTATTCCCATCATGCCGATGAGGTTTGTATTGCGATATCAGTTGCAAACCAACAAATGGATTCGCAAAGTTAATTGCCACACCTACATTATACATGGCACCAAAGATTGGCTGATACCAATAAGCCAAAGCGAAAAATTGCAGGAATTAAGCCCAAGAAAAATTACCTTAATCGCCATCGAAGGTGGTGGCCATAATAATCTGACTACCTTTCCGGAGTATCATAATTTTATCAGGGATATTTTATTAATTTGAAATTGAAAATGGAAGAACAACCTTACAAAGTTTCACGAACAAGAAAAGTCATCAGGTGGGCGACGGCGATCGGATTTTTTTATGGATCTATTGGTATTGCACTGTTTTATTTACAGGAAAAGTTTCTGTTTCATCCGGAGCCTTTGGCAAGTGATTATGTTTTTAAATTCACTATTCCTTTCGAAGAAATAAATATTGCCATCAATGAACGAGACACGCTAAACCTGATCCGGTTTCTTCCGCAAACGCCCACTCCCAAAGGCGTTGTATTATATTTTCATGGCAACACAGGAAATGTAATACGTTATGAAAAGTATGTAAATAATTTTACCAAACACGGCTATGAAGTCCTGATGCCCGATTATCCCAGGTTTGGAAAAACAACAGGAAAATTAACGGAAGCAGCCATGAATTTGGAAGCGAAAGAAGTGTATAAGCTCGCGCATTCTAAATTTTCTGCGGATAGTATTATCGTTTATGGTAAGTCGTTAGGTACGGGTGTGGCGTCGCTTATCGCGGCCAAACAACAATGCAAAAGGTTAATCCTGGAAACGCCCTATTACAGCATTCCATCTTTATTCAGCAGCTATGCGCCCATTTATCCCACAGACAGAATGTCGCATTTTAAATTTCCTGTTGGTGAATATCTAAAAGAAGTAAAAGCTCCCGTTACTATTTTTCATGGTACCGCCGACAAAGTTATTTTCTACCGCAATTCTGCCAGGCTTAAAAAAGTATTAAAACCCGGCGATGAATTTATAACGATAGAAGATGGCGGCCATAATAATCTAAATGACTTTCCGCTTTTTCATGAGAAGCTGGATTCGGTGCTGAATTTGGGGAAATAAGGGTTGGTATAATTTGAAAAATAAAACCCTTTCACAATGGCTGAAAGGGTTTTGTTTTATCGGTAGAAAAAATGAAAAAACTACTTTTTGGGTTATCTGAATTTATTTTAGAATGATCAATTGTTTTCTTTCTTTGAAAGTGCCGTTACTGATTCAATAAAATAAGTGCCTGGTAGTAAACTGGAAATATTTATGCTCGCCGTTTTTACTTTACTAAATGTTTGATATTTTTTTAGGTTTCCGAGGTTATATTATTCCATGTGGCCGTTACAAAACCATTGCCGTCATCAAAATTTACTTGTATGCCGCCGACTTGTTTGCCCGTATTGTTTATAAAAAGGGTTTGTTTAAAAATCAAATCTAAAGTGCCATCTTTATCTGTTTCGTAAAAAGGCGCAGCAGCAAAAGCCGTAATCAATTGGTAAGGGCTTTGTGTTCTTCCAATAACATCGTACAACTGATTGTTACTAATCGTAAATAAATTATTAGTAATCGCATCCGGTTTTAAGTTGCTGTAGCTAAGCGCCAGCATGCTTACCGGGTTTACATTCGCATTTGAAATGGCTTCATTATTAAATACAGTGTAGTTGGTTTCAGGTGTTTGCAGGGTATTGGCACCATAAATTTTACCGCTGTACACACTTGCATAGATGTAATGCCATGACATTGAGTTTACATAATTGCTGTCGGTAAGTATACCATTGTAGGTTTTTAAGTTGACAAACTGAGCGCCATATTCTTCTAAAAAACCGCTTGGTACCTGGCTTTTATCAACATGAGCAAATACATTGTCCAATGCTAAACGCAGCGAATCTACCTGGGCGTTAGAAGAAAAGCTAATTAAAAATAAAACTGCCGCAAAAGCAATATTCTTTATTTGGTATTTTAATCGTTTCATTTTGTAAATTTTTTAATCGTTATAAACTAATATTTAACATCGAACCTTCCATCTGTTACCTTTATGGTATCACAGACAAATGGTAAAACCTCAAATTCAAAAGTGCCGGATATTATTCTGTCAACCGTATTAAAATTTGTAATATTTAAATACCCGGAAATAAAAATTGGGGATGGGGGGGGATAGTAGTAAAAGTACAACCCGTTCTTGTATCACTATATAGCACTTTGAATTTACCAGGGGAAGACAGTTGGAAATTTCCAACATTATTTATACTGTCGCCTCCAATTGAGATAAAAACATATTTTCCATTATCAAATATTCTTTTACTAGTAATTCCTAATATTCCTCCTTCAAAAGTAGGGTCATATTGCACTTTTAAGACCCATCCGATTCCCGGCCCTCCAGGGGTATATGCTTTCCCATTCAACAAACATCCAAAAGTATTAGCGCCAGTTTGTGTTATTGGCGGTAGTTTTTCTAATTCTGTTTTTTGTGGTTTATTTTTTTTGCAACTTGCTGCTATAAGAATAGTAAGACAGCTTGCCATTATTAAATATTTCATAGTTTATAAATTTTAGGTAAAATAATATTTAAATAAAAAGAACTAATTGGTGGGCTTATAGCTTCATCGTACAACAACTAAAAAGATATAATAAAGAGAAAATAAAAAAAGGAAGGGGAGAAAAATTTGGTTTTCATACAGATAATATTGGTAAAATAAAGTCCTTGCTCGTTATTATGACAATAATTTTACACAATCCGTTGCTTATTGATTCGAAAATAATTTTTTAAGTTTCTAATTCCAACCGAAAAACGCTAAAAATCAATCAACCCTCTTTGCAGAATTCTTCACTTTAAACGCCGTAAAATAATAGTTATTAGCCGCGCCGATTAATTCCAGATCAAAATAATAAGAATCAATAAATTGCTGATAGGCCATGAACTCGTGTGTGGGCACTACAAATTCATCAAAGAAAATAATATCGCCTTCTTTAAGATAAGGCGCAAGGCTGGTGAGCGTAAATAAAGTAGCAGTATAAAGATCCGCATCGAGCATGAGCACGGTCTTTTTTTGATTGTCAAAAGTTTGCAAAAAGCCCGGTAAAGTTTGTTGAAATAATCCCTGCAAAAACCTCCCTCTTTCGTCTTTTATTTTAGGAATATCATTATTGGTATTGAAGGTTCCTTTTTTATAAGGACCAAAATCTTCGGGAAGGCCAGTGAAAGTATCGAAGCCATAAAAGCGCGAATCTGCATTAGTATTTTTTGTCATCCACCAGTTAAATGATTCGCCGTTGGCAACACCAAATTCAAGATAATTGATCGCGGAATCCAGCCCTTCTTTTTCAATTACATAATTATAAAGATCATAGCGTTTCGTGTAATCCCACTTCGATGGAAAATCATTGAAGTCAATTTTTTTATGAGTGGCCGCCCATTTTGAAAGCTTGTTCATCCATAAAAGCTGCAATAGAAATCCATTTAGCCAGGAGAAAAATACATGCAGCTTCAGGCGGATGAAAGTAGTTTTTAAAAATCGGATTATTGTAAATTTCATGCGGCAAATATCGTTCTATGATTCTTTTAATTCGACAGAAGTGGTGGATACATTCAATTTATATTTTACGCCAATTTTCAACGCATAATTTTCTTTATCATGGCTTACAGGAAAGCCAAAGCAAACGGGATAATCGTAATCTTTTACCAAATCTTTAATCGCTTCTTCTATTGTTTGTCCAAACGGAATGGTGGTGTCTTTCATATCAGAAAATCTGCCGATGATTAGACCTTTTAAATGATCCAGTTTGCCGCTTCGTTTTAACTGGTACATCATGCGATCGGCTGCGTAAATATATTCTCCTACTTCTTCAATAAACAGAATTTTATTTTTTGTTTTTAGATCAGAAGGAGTGCCGATTATATTCACCAAAAGAGATAAATTTCCACCGACTAAAATCCCCGATGCTTTTCCTTTTTGGTTCAACGGATTTCCCTCCGTGGAGTAATCAGCTTTTCTTCCGATCAGTGCATCGTGCAGGCTTTGCACGTATTTATTTTTATATTCGTCGTCGTTAAAAGCCGCCGCCATCGGTGCATGTAAAGAAGCCATTTTATAATTAGAAAAAAGATGGCTTTGTAAAATGGTAATGTCGCTAAACCCTATAAGCCATTTTGTAGATTTTTCAATTTTTTTAAAATCTAATTGATCAATAATTCTTCCCGTTCCATAACCGCCGCGTGCACAAAGAATCGCCTTGATGTTCTTATCATCCATCATGTGCTGAAGATCTTTCAACCGCTCTTCATCGGTTCCGGAAAAATAATGAAACTGGTGGCCGGGCGTTTTTCCGACAACGACTTTAAAGCCCCATCCGATAAGGGTTTCAATACATGCCTGGTATTTTTCAGCAGGCATATATCCGGCGGGACAAACTAATCCAATTGTGTCGCCCGGTTTTAAATAAGGTGGTATAATTGTCATTTAATTCTTTTGATAAACAATTCAACAATCCAACAATGTAACAATCCAATAGTAATTCAATAATCCAATAATTTAATAATTGGCTAACACACTTCCCTCCGTCCCAACTTTCAACTCATGCCGCACTCCACATTTCAGCGCATAATTTTCTTTGATGTGGCCCACCGGAAAATCAAAGCAAACAGGATAATTATATTCCTTTACTTTTTCCATCACCATTTCATAAACCGTTTTTCCGAATTCTTCACCTGGATCATCGGGTTTTATTCTAAAGCCGCCGACGATCAATCCTTTTAACTTTTTCAATTTCCCGCTTCGTTTCAAGTTCCAGAGCATGCCATCAATCTTGTAAAGATATTCACCCACATCTTCAATAAATAAAATTTTTCCATCGGTATGAACATCAGAAATGCTTCCGCAAAGATTATCAATAATAGATAAGTTACCGCCGATCAATGGTCCGGTCGCTTCGCCATAGCGGTTATTTTCATTGAGCGGCGCGTTATATTTCATCTTCTCTCCGATAAGGCACTGCCTGATGGAATCAATTGAATCAATTTGTGTTTGATCGGCTTTGGAAAAATCATCGGGAAAGCTATTACACATTTTTGAATGGATAGTAGCAATTCCGAAGTTATGATTGATGTGTAAATGAAAAACGGTTGCATCACTAAATCCTATAATCCATTTAGGCCTCTTTTCAAAATTGCTAAAATCTATATTATCGATTATGCGGACTGCGCCGTACCCTCCACGGCCCAGCATGATGGCTTTGATGGAATTATCATCGAGCATTTGCTGCAGATCCTTGGCCCTTTCTTCATCAGTGCCGGCGAAGGTGAAATCTTTGCATCCAACGGTCATGCCTACACGAATTTTAAATCCCCATTCCTGCATCTTGTTAATGGCCGGCTGGCATTCTTCAAGGCTTATATACCCTGAAGGACAGGTAATACCAATGGTATCGCCTGGTTTTAAATAAGGGGGAGTTTTTTTTAAAAGATCCGGATCTTTTGTTGGTTTTTTATTGGTAAATGCGGATGCAACGGCTGCTAACGGAACCACCGCGGTAAGAAAATCTTTTCGATTCATAAATTATACTTCAGTTCAAAAAATGATTGCAGTTTAAAGCGCTGAAAGAGCTTTCTGATATTTTTGCAGGTCAAATTTATGATAATAAGGCGCTTCATGTGAAACTCCTTTTGGTTTTCAAAAACTGCCTTTCTGTTACCTGCTATGAAAAAGCCAATTTCAGCGCGGGAGGTCTTTGTTTGGGCATTGTTTTGCTTTGCGGTATTTTTGCAAATCCCTTAAAGAAATAAAATGTAATAAACCCTGTAAGGGTTTTCTGATATATGAAAGAATTTAAAAGATACTTACTCACTGCCGCGTTGCCTTATGCCAATGGACCTTTGCATATAGGGCATTTGGCGGGATGTTATATTCCGGCAGACATTTATGCCCGCTATTTAAGGGCTAAAAAGCTCGATGTAAAATTTGTGGGCGGCAGCGATGAGCATGGTGTGCCAATTACCATCAGGGCGATGAAGGAAAATATTACGCCTCAGCAGGTGGTCGATAAATTCCACGCCATTATTAAAGGCAGCTTTGAGCAAATGGGAATCTCTTTTGATATTTATTCCCGCACTTCAAACGCTATCCATCATAAAACATCGCAGGATTTTTTCCTGAATTTGTATAACAAAGGATTGTTTGAAGAAAGAGAAACAGAGCAATATTATGATGAAGAAAAGCAAATGTTTTTAGCCGACGCTATATTATCGGCACATGCCCGGTTTGTGGCAACCCGACATGCTTATGGCGATCAGTGTGAAAGATGCGGCTCTTCACTTAGTCCGGAGCAATTGATTAATCCGCGAAGTACCTTAAGCGATGCGGTGCCGGTAAAAAAGAAAACCAAACATTGGTATTTTCCGTTGCAGGATTATGAGAACTTCTTACGGCAATGGATACTCGAAGATCATAAAGAGTGGAAGAACAATGTTTATGGACAATGCAAAAGCTGGCTGGACAAGGGTTTGCAGCCACGCGCCATGACGCGCGACAGCAACTGGGGCATTAAAGTCCCTTTGCCCGATGCCGAAGGAAAGGTATTATATGTTTGGTTTGATGCGCCTATCGGCTATATATCCGCCACAAAAGAATTAACGGATAAGTGGGAAGATTACTGGTGCCAGGAAGATACAAAGCTGGTACATTTTATCGGTAAGGATAATATTGTTTTCCATTGCATCATATTTCCTTCTATGCTGAAGGCTCATGGCAATTTTGTGTTGCCCGAAAATGTTCCTGCCAATGAGTTTTTAAATATTGAGGGCCAGAAAGTTTCTACCAGCCGCAACTGGGCTGTTTGGGTAGATCAATACCTCAAAGATTTTCCCGGCCAGCAGGATGTGCTGCGTTACGTGCTTTGCGCCAACGCGCCGGAAACAAAAGACAATGATTTTACCTGGAAGGATTTCCAGGAAAGAAATAACAGTGAACTGGTAGCGATCTTTGGAAATTTTGTGAACCGCACTTTTGTGTTGATGCACAAACTTTGCAATGGAAAAGTGCCGCCATTGCATTCTGCGATACTGGATGATACGGATAAAAACATGATCGCTGAATTTGAAATCACCAAGGCCAAAGTTGAGAATCTGTTAGAGCAATATAAATTCCGCGATGCATTATTTGAAGTGATTGATCTGGCACGGAAGGGTAATAAATATATGCAGGACAAACAGCCTTGGATCGTTGCGCGGCAAACCGACGCTAATAAGGAAATTTTACCCGAAGCCCAGGCGCAGATTGATAATTGCCTGCATATCTGTTTGCAATTATGCGCCAACCTGGCGATTTTCATTAATCCGTTCTTGCCCTTCACTGCACAGAAAATGATTCACATGATGAAGGTGGTTGATAAGATGCTGGATTGGGAAAACGGTGGAAAATTAAGCTTATTAAAAACCGGTTATTCATTAAGAGCGCCTGAATTATTATTCAGAAAAATTGAGGACGCTGAAGTAGATGCGCAGATAGCGAAGTTGAATAGCGGTAATGAGCAGTTGGCAGCGGGTAAGGAACAGTTGGCAGTTAGCAGTGGGCAGGTGTCAAAAGATAAAAAAGATGATAAAAAAATGGGAAACGATAAGCCGGAAGTAAAAAATTTAAAATCTGAAATTCAGTTTGATGATTTTGCAAAAATTGATCTTAAAGTTGGTACTATTATTTCCGCGGGAAAAGTAGAAAAAGCAGATAAATTATTGCAGCTTGAAATTGATTTGGGATTTGAGAAAAGAACCATTCTTTCGGGCATCGCCCAACATTTTTCTCCTGAAGAAATCACTGGAAAACAAGTGGTGGTCGTAGCCAATCTCGCACCAAGAAAAATGCGCGGAATAGAAAGCAATGGTATGATCTTAATGGCGGAAGATGCGGAAGGGAAATTGCATTTTGTGAAGCCTGAAAATGCGATCGGCAATGGAAGTGGTGTGAGCTGATAAGCGAAAATGTAGATTTTGCTATTTTTAAAATAATAAAAGCCATCTTCTTCAGGATGGCTTTTATATTACCTGGATATAGACCACGTAAAATTATCAATTAAGCATTCCTTATTCATCCACTGAAACGAATTCTGAGCCTGATTCAAAAGTCTGAAAAATAAAGCCACGACAATACTCAGTAGTAGGTATTTTTTAGCCGCGATAAAGCCTCATAAGGCAAAATATAGTTTTTAGTAATTCCTATTTATATCACAAAAGCCATCCTTTTACAGATGGCTTTTATTTTAAAATTAAAAATCAAAAACAACTAAACATTAGGTCAAACTATAACCTCCGGAAAAGCCGGCCAGCTCAAGACTTCTCTTTTTTAGTTTAACAATATCTAAGGATTCGATGATTGGGTCCGCGGTCAGTATCAGTGATACATTGTTCGTTTTCCACCAATCGCTTTCCTGTAATTTTTTAAAATGGATCACGCCGATAAGGTAATTAATCTGGTCGTTGGAATGCCATTCTTCAATGCTTTCAAAATCATCTTTTCTCACGTGATCCCAATCGGTAAAACCGATGTAAGCTTTCACATAAAAATCGTTGCTAAGCTCATTGGGCGTGTGATGATACAATTTTTTGTATTCATATTTATAGTCGTAGCGAAGTGCTGAAATATCACTCAATACGGCCGATGCAGTGGGAAGACTTCCGGCCCCTTTACCATAAAAAAACTGTTTGTCAGCAAAGGAACTCTCGATGACCACACCATTGTATTCGTTCTTAATAAAAGCAAGCTGATCATCTTTTTTCACAAAGTGAGGCAATACAAAAGCGGCAACTTTTCCGTTTTTCATTTTCTTGGCAGAAGCCACCAACTTGATCACATAATCTTTTCTTAGTGCCTGTTGCGCATCTTCACCCGTAATGTTTTGAATGCCTGTAAATACAAGCTCTCCTTTTTTAGGTAACACGCCATAAGCATGTGTCAGCAAAAAAGTCCACTTGTTCAGCGCATCATATCCTTCCACATCCAATGCAGGATTGCTTTCTGCAAATCCAAGCTGCTGAGCCTGTAGCAATGCATTATGAAATGAAAGATTTTCTTCAAACATTTTTGTGAGAATATAATTCGTGGATCCGTTCACTACTGCATTGATCGAATGCAAAAGATCGTTGTCGTAATATTCTTCCAGGTTGCGTATCACGGGAATGGAAGCACAGCAAGCAGCTTCATAGAGAAATGAAATATCATTTTGTTTTTGCAATTCCAACAATTCAGGCAGATGCTCAGCGATCATTTTTTTATTCGCGCTCACAACAGATTTTCCATTAAGAAAAGCCGTTCGCACGATGTCAAAAGCCGCGTCAGCGTCATCGATCAACTCAACAATCACGTTGATTTCCGGATCATTCAATAAGATGTTTTTGTCTGTGGTAAATAATTCCGCCGGCGCATTTCTTTTTTTATTACCGTTTTTAATACCCACTTTTTTAATCGTGGCATTTAATGAAGGCGTTTGATGCAGCACTTTATAAAGACCTTCGCCGACAACGCCGAACCCGAAAATTCCCAATACTAATTTCTTATGTGTTTCCATGTTTTTTATGTGTTTTGATCTCAAACAGAAGTTTTTAGCTTTCTTCCGTTAGACTAATTCTTTCTTTTCAGCAGATAAAATTACCGAATTTACCGCTTGCAACGCCTGTCTTAAATCCCGGATCAGGTCGTCTGCATCTTCAATTCCTACAGATAAGCGGATCAAGCCATCACTAACGCCCGCCGCTTTTCTTGTTTCATCAGGAATTGATTTGTGAGTCATGGTTGCCGGATGGCACAATAAACTTTTTACACCGCCGAGACTTTCTGCAAGTTTGAAATATTGAGTGCTTGTTACGAAAATTCTTGCCGCTTCGATTGTGTCTTCTGTCAATGAAAAAGATACCACGCCGCCAAAGCCCGTTGATTGTTTTTTTGCGATTTCATGATTGAAATGAGTCGGCAAACCAGGATAAAATACCTTGTCTACTCCCGGTTGCAATTGCAGGAATTCTGCAATTTCCAGCGCATTGGCGCAATGTTGTTTTACTCTCAGGTGTAGCGTTTCCAGGCCTCTTATTACCAGCCAGCTATCGAATGGCGCTAGTATTGCGCCGCTTGCATTTTGAATAAATTTTATTTTGTCGCCGAGCTCTTTTGTTTTGGTAACCACTAGTCCGGCAATAAGGTCGCTGTGGCCACCAAGGTATTTTGTGGCGCTATGAACTACAATGTCAGCGCCGAGTTCCAAAGGTCTTTGCAACACCGGCGATGCGAAAGTATTGTCTACACAAAAGAGAATTTTATTGACTTTCGCAACTGCTGCGATCGAAGCGATATCAGATATTTTTAAAGTAGGGTTTGTAGGTGTTTCTAACCAGATCAGTTTTGTTGCCGGAGTAATGGCATCTACAACATTTTCAATGTGCGAGGTATCGGTATAATTTACTTTGATCCCAAACTTTTCATAAATATGAGTGAACAGGCGGAAAGCGCCTCCGTAAATATCGTCCACGGCGAGTATTTCGTCTCCCGCTGATAATAATTTGACCACAGCGTCTATAGCTGCAAGACCGCTGCCGAAGGCAACACCGGTGCTTCCGTTTTCCAGTTTCGCAATTAGGGTTTCAAGAGTGGCTCTTGTTGGATTCCCGGATCTGGCATAATCAAATCCTTTATTCTCGCCGGGCGCCTCCTGCACAAAAGTGGATGTTTGATAAATAGGAACCGAAATAGCGCCGGTTAACGGATCTGCAGGAATGCTGTGAAGAAGTTGTGTTGCGTTGCTCATTTTTTTTCTGTTTTATAATTTTAGAGAAATTGTTTTTACAATTCTTTCTAAAACCTTTATCAAAAAAGCCGGCGATATTACACGCTTTGTTCAGGAAGCTTTTCCACGCACAAAATTTAGTGCAAAAAAAAACTCACCTGACAGATCAGATGAGTTAATATATTTTATTGGCGGAGCCAACGTGATTAATTAAAACTTGAGTCTGTCTTATCTTTCCCGACTGTTTAGTCGGGTTGGAGTTAGCACCTTTTAATGTTTGTGAAAACATTTTAGGTTGCTAAGGCGTCATCGGGCCATATCCCTCTGCCTTTCTTGATAAGTGAATCGTAAAGAACTGGCGCAAAGTTGTGGAGAGAATTTTAATTTCCCAAATAATTTTTTGAAAATGTCAATTTCAATCTGGCATTTTAACGAAAGCAAATGCGTTTCTAATACTGAAAAAACCAGTTGAGATCATAGTAAAAAATATTTGTTTAACACGTGATGTGGAAAGCGAAAAAGTAGTTTTTTGTGTTTTTAAAAATCACAAAGACATAGCGGAGATATTTTTTAATTCATGAGTCAATCCATTCCGAGTAAGAATCGGCGGTTTCAAAAAGCAGCAATTTTTTTAATTTGATTTCTGCAGGTAAAGCCTGTTGTAATTGCTTCTTCGTATAGATAAGGATGTTTTCTGCAGTTGGCTCCACGTTCCATGCGATAATATTTTTCTCAATGGTCATCGGTTTATTAGCCGCCAAATATTCATTGGATAATACCAGCTTGTGATCCAGCGCATCAATTACCCATTCGTTTACAATCTTTTTGAGGTCCTTAAAGTCGATAATAAATCCGGGCGCTGCGATAAAGTCATCACCGGTTATTTGATTGGCAACTGACACGTGAAGCACATAAGAATGTCCATGAATGTGTTGGCATTTTCCTTTGTAGCCAAACACGGCATGCGCCATTTCAAAGCGAAATATTTTGGTGATTTGAAGCATTTACTGAACTAAATTTTATTGCAATTGCGCGATGTTCTTTATGGTCTCTGTGGCGTCTGCGTTGAGACCTTCTTTCTGAAAGCGCAACACGCCTCCTTTGTCGAGAGCAGAAATAATATTGCTGTGAGAAAAATTTCCCTCAGCGTCTTTTTCAAATTGAACATTCAGTAAAACAGAAAGGGTTCTCACGGCCTGTTCGCTACCGTGAAGCAATGTCCAATTGGTATCAAGATCCAGGTTTTTAGCGAATTTTTTCAACTGCGCCGCACTGTCTCTTTCAGAATCAAAACTTATCAACAGAAAATTTATTTTTCCATTTTCAGGCTTTAATGAATCTTCTATATTTTTCATATCTGATGTTAAGCGCGGGCATGCATAACTGCAATTAGTGAAGATCATTCCCACAACGGTTGGCTTACCTGCGAAATCTTTGAGCGTAACATTTTTATTATCCTGAGTTTGAAAAGTATCCGGCAACATATAAATGCTTTCAGAAGAGAGTGTGCCGACAGGAGCCGTGGTGGCGGATTTAGGCGTTCCCTCAAAAGCTGACTTGTTGCTTGTGTCGGAACAATTCCAAAGGAGGAGCGCTAAACAAATAGCTTTTAATATTGATTTCATCGTTTTTATTTGATGTCCTGAACGCAGCGAAATCCAAGATTGTTAATACAGTAATTTCCTTTTAAACTTCCGCGATAACTGAAGCGTAAGAAGCCCGCATAATCCGTTTTGTCCACAACGTTTACAGAACCTGCTGCGCAGAAAAGTTTTTGTTCATCTGAATTGCTTCCGCGGGAATCAGAAGAAGCGATGAAGCTATTGAAATTAAAAGTCCATTCCCAGATCAATCCATGCATATCATACAGATTGAACATATTCTGATACGTGCTTTTGACGTTAGGTAGTACGGGAAGATTTGGTTTTTTATACCAGCCCAAAATATAATCAGTTAGGGAAGAATATTTAATGTTTTTGGGATTTGCATTGGCGGCCCATTCCCATTCTGCTACTGTTGGCAATCTCTTATTTTTCCATTTGCAATAAGCCTGTGCCGCAAACCAGGATACGTTCACGACCGGAGAGTTGTAAATATTTTTATGCGCTTCGCCAATTGAAAGATCGCTTTCCCAATACCGCAAATAATTGGTATCTGCAAAAAGCCTGTTCACTTTTGATTTCCGCCATTCGGGATTTGCTTTTACAAATTCAAGGTATTCAAGATTCGTAACGGCCGTTTCATCCATCCTAAAAGCATTTACAGGGAGGGGCTTGTCGCTTTTTGTAACAAAAAAAGGTTTGTAATTTCCTTTTGGTACAATCGCCATTTTCTTTTCAAAAGCAACTGTCTTCTTCTGAGCATCAGATGCCCCGAAGAAGACAGTTAGCAATAATATGGTTAAAAAGTATTTCAATTTGATACCTTGTAAGTTTATTTTTTTATCTTTTTAAAGATAGAGGGATTTTCTTCGCCGGTTACTTTTATCTGTGCAATGGCGCCCTTATTAAATGCGCGGAAAATAGAGTGATCCACGATGTTATAAACGCCCGGCACCGGCATGTTCATTTCTACAATGGTAGAGCCGCCACTTGGTATTAATGTTGTTTGTACGTGCTCGTTAACATTCTTGCCACCTTCGGGATGAACCCTGTCGAAAATTTCGCCGATAACATGGAATGAAGAAGCGAGGTTTGGACCACCGTTTCCTACATATAACCTTACAGTTTCGCCAACCTTTGCAGGCAATGCATTGGCGCCGGTTGTAGAGCGGACCCTTCCGTTAAACAATACATAGTCCGGCTGTTCAGCGATTGCCTTTTGCTCATCAAAACCTTGCAGGCCGGGCGCTTCAAATTTCCCAGTTGTATAAAAGTCACCTTGCATTAAATAATATTCCTTATCGACTTTTGGCATTCCGGCTTGTGGTTCTACCAGGATTAATCCATACATGCCGTTGGCAATGTGCATGCCTACCGGGCCTGTGGCGCAGTGGTAAACATATAACCCTGGCTGCAATGCGCGGAATTGAAAATTGGTAGACTGACCAGGAGCGGTTGCGGTTGCTTCTGCTCCGCCACCAGGGCCGGTTACTGCATGTAAATCGATGCTGTGTGAAACCTTGCTGTCTGGTGAATTTTTTAAGGTAAAGTCAACAAGATCTCCTTGTCTTACCCGTATAAATTTACCGGGAACGTGGCCGCCGAATGTCCAGAAAGTATATTCGGTGCTGTCAGAGATCTTCATTACTTTTTCAATAGTTTCAATTTCTACTTTTACTCTTTTTGGGGAAGTATAAGTAAGCGGTTTAGGCACTGCGGGAGCGTCAGTTAATTCTGCTGTAATATCTCCTGTAAGTACTGTATCTATTTTATTTTCGGTAGTAGAGTTTCCTGAATTGGTCTTGCAGGAAAACATGGTAAGCATTAAAATGAATAATAATCCTAATGGTAAAATGCTTCTTTTTTGAATGACGTTCTTTTTTGAAATGAATAACATGATTAATAAATTTAGAAAATTAAAATTCAATTGTAACAATGTATGTTTTGTATTTTTAAAAAGCAAATTTCACGGTAATTTATCGGGTAAAAAATGTCGATGATCAAAAAATATTATGACGTTAATCATAGCTGCGACCTGCGCAAATCATCAATGGTGTTTCTTTATTTTGATTTCAGTAGGAAAATTTCCGGATTAATATTTATTGACAACCATACCCAATTTTGAAAGTCTTTCATCGTTTGATTTGGTGCAATATTTTTTACATACTTCATGGAAGTGTTTGTAAACATTTGTGAATAGCCACCGGATAATTTTACATCTTTCATCACTTTATAATTGAAAGTCAGGTCGAGCTCATTTCCTAAATTGGCATTGGCTGTTGAACCGCTATAATCAATGACTTTAGCGGCCGCTTCAAAGTGATGCAGAGCCATCTGCCAGCTTAAATCTTCCGTTGCTTTCAAATTCAGATTGATATAAGAATCCCAGAGTCCGACATTTTTGTGAGCGCTTGAAACATAAAAATAATCCATAAACCCGTAGAACTTATGGCCTGTTCCATATAGCGGATTAAAGTAAGTAACCCTTGAGGAAGAGGCGTTCATGTCCTTGCCACTGAGATAATCACTTCCTATTCCGGCGTTCAAATTTTTATTGATGTTATAATCAACTTGAGCGGAGGCCATCCAGGCATTTGTTTTAATGGCATTGAAATTTTTAACCGGTTTATTTCCCGTTTGATAATAGTACGTTGCCATCGCATTCCATCTATCTTTTTTGTAAAACGCGTTTCCGCCTAAAGTTTGTAAATGCGATAAAGAAGAGTCGGCCCGGCTTTGCATATCGAGATTCATCGCAAGGACAGATATAGCAAAGGCATCGGTGAATTTATATTTCATCCATAAAAACTGCATGCTTTTATATGGCTGGCTTAAAGAA
This sequence comes from uncultured Chitinophagaceae bacterium, assembly GCA_963706775.1. GTDB lineage: Bacteria > Bacteroidota > Bacteroidia > Chitinophagales > Chitinophagaceae > Ginsengibacter. The sequence continues at coordinate 420,263 of CAVPNF010000005.1, read as the reverse complement.
TCGTTGTAGAATGTATTGTTGACCTTTTCAGCATTTTGGTTGAATGCGACAGCTAAGTCCGCCCTAAATTTATTCTTTTCAAAACCCAGCAGTCCCGCATCATGTTTACGTGCGGCGTTGTTCCAATCCAATGCACCGAGAATCCGTTCATCATCATAAGAAAATACCTGCCTGCCTAATTTTATGTTCCATTCAGGCGAGAAATGGAGCTGCGCCCAGGCCTCATAAAGTGAAATGTCGTTGGCAGTGGTTTGTACCTGCGGGTCATTTCCCCAGGTGTGGACCACCTGGGTACTTATTCCCATCTTCAGTTTTTGGTTTTTCGAATATGTTAGTCCGATGCGGCTGCGCTGAGCAACAAAAGATGCTGGTTTTTGTCCTTCTAATATAGGAGTAAACAAGCCATTTCTAAATTCAGCGCGGGGCCGTAATTGAATATTGATTTTTAATTCTTCCTGGTCCTTTTGTGCGAATAAGGTGGATTGGAGCAAACACTGTTATTAAAATAATCAGTGTCGCGGAAAAAATTACTTGTGGTTTCATTGTAAGCATTTTTTAAAATGCTTTTGCAAAATTCAACCAAAGCGATTCCCGAAAATCTATTCGTACGCATAAAAAAATATGATCTGTGTCATGAGAGCACTCTGGAAAGTGAAAATGATGCGACTATTTGAGGATCTGGGGTTTTTTAGAAATGTAAATGTTCTTTTTCTCAACCAGAATTAGGATGTAAAATAAGGTAAGTATAATTACGAAAATAAGCTACGGAGTTATTTTCGTTTATTCATTGGTGTTATACTTTATTAACAAACCGTTGAAAGCAAAAAAATAATTTCAAAAATCTATATTTCCGCTTACCTCGCAAATCAGGCTGGCTTGCTCAATAATTTTGTCCGGGTAATATAATACCAGGCGATTCCGGCATAGAGAAGGGTGATTGCAATACGGAAAAGCATGGCCGTTACCGTTCTGGTTTCATATTTTCCTCCTGAATTGATATGAATTATCAAGCCAACATAAGCTATGACCAGGATGATGGCAGCAATGAATAAGGAGGTGGGTGCAAACTTGTTTTTTACAAAAAAGCCATAGGCAGCAAACAAGTAAATAAGTGAGCAAATAAAATTAGTGTCAACTATAAAAGGAATATAATTACCTTTTTTTGCCCTCATGTGGAAAAGATCAAGCAAGATAGATCCTGTCAAAAACAGGGAAATAAATCCGAATGCAGCTAAAATCACACCCGTTATTTTTAATATTCTGGTATCGTTCATATTCTGGTTCGCTAATCTAGTGCTAATATATTGTTTTATGAAAGCCTTTTCGCCCCAAAGCCCCTCATTACTACTGAAGGAGTACGAAAAATTTGACAATAATCAACAAATATTTTGGCTCCAATCAAACATTGATACTCTTTGCGGTACAACCGTGTCAAAGTCTCAAAAAAATAATAACAGAATAAAAGTACTTAAATACTTTTTATTTCAAATAATCATTTACATTTGCCCTGTTAATTTTAAAATTTATTTTATGGAAATCTTATTAGAACAACAGAATATACTCGACGTCACCTTAATCGAGCCGAGGTTAAAGCATCCAACCATTTTTGTCAAATTTGACGAATTGCTTCGGGGCGACAGTTTGACCTTACACAATGACCATGATCCCAAGCCGCTCTATTACGAATTATTAGCGGAGAGAGGAGATATTTTCACCTGGGAATATCTTGAAGAAGGTCCTGAACTTTGGCGTGTGCTGATTTCGAAGAAGGCTGAGACAGGTAATGCGGTAAAAGAAAAAATGCCTTTAGAAAATCTGCTTAACGTTACACTGATCGAGCCCCGTTTGAAGCATGCGACAATTTTTAAACGGTTTGACGAATTAAAACCCGGCGAAAGTCTTGTGTTGATAAATGACCACGATCCGCGTCCGGTGTATTACCAGCTACAAGACAGGGTGGGCGATACTTTTTCATGGGAATATTTGCAACAGGGACCTGATTTGTTTAAAATCAGGATTACAAAAAATGAGATCGAGTTAAAGACAACTCCGGTTGTGTCCGAGCGAAAATATTTTGAACGTTACTTTGATAGAACCAAAGCTCAAGCATCCTACGATTTTTGTAAGATTTGATGCATTGCAACCAGGTGAAAGTCTCACGATTCATAATGACCACGATCCCAAGCCCCTTTATTACCAACTTTTAGGCGAAAGGGGAAATATTTTTATTTGGGAATATTTAGAGCAGGGCCCAATATTATGGCGTGTTAAGATGACTAAAAAAACTGCCGGTGAAGGGGATGAAACTCTTGGTGAAATTGCCGTAAAAGATTTGCGCAAGGCTCAGGTTTTCAAAAAATACGGTTTGGATTTTTGCTGCGGTGGAAAGAAAACGGTGAAAGAAGCGTGCGCCGAAAAAGGAATAGATGTTACCAGGGTTGAGCAGGAATTACAACAGGCTGATAAAATCGTTTCAACTACATCGGCAAGGCCATTACCTTATAACGAATGGAGCCTCGATTTTCTTGCTGATTATATTTCGAATACACATCATAGTTATGTTAGAAAGATGTTGCCTGACCTGCGTTCTTATTCGGTTAAAGTCTCCAACGTTCATGGCGACCAACATCCTGAATTGCTGACTGTTCGCCAATTGACCGAAGCAATCTGTGATGAATTATCTACTCACATGATCAAGGAAGAAACTGTTTTGTTTCCCTATATAAAACAATTGGTAGCAGCAAAAACGACCGGCAATAAAATGCAGTATGGACATTTTAATTCTGTAAAAACACCGATAGACATGATGGAGCATGAACACGAATATGTAGGTAAAAGTCTTGAGAAAATAAGGGAGCTAACCAATAATTATTCTTTGCCCGAAGATGCCTGCGCCAGCTACGCATTCTTGTTTAAATCTTTGGAAGAATTTGAGAATGATCTGCATATCCATGTTCATTTGGAAAACAACATCCTTTTTCCAAAGGCGCTGGAATTAGAGAAGATCTAGGACGATAGTCCGGCCGTTTACCAAAACTAAGGCTTTCGGCTACTCCCTTAGAAAGTCTGAAACCAACGAGCAGAGGAAATGGAAATAAGGGAGTTGGCCGGATGCCATACGGTTCGTAAGAATAAAACAATGAAATATGTTAATTATCAATTCCAGGTTTTCTATGAAAAAAATTATTTATTTGGCGTTGGGTCTTTTTATTTTGATTGGATGCAGTCAAACCCCTAACAAAACTGCCGGTGACGATCATGATGATCACGATCATGCAGCTACTAACACCGAATTGACGCTGAATAATGGCAACAAGTGGAAAGCTGATTCCATCACGAATCATAATGTGGTGAACCTTAAAACTATTGCGGACAACTTTAGAATAAAGCCTTTTCCGTCTGCAACAGATTACCAATTGGTGGGAAGTGATTTAATTGCCGGCGTGAATACGTTAATTAGAGATTGTAAAATGTCGGGTCCGGATCATGACGCTTTGCATCATTGGCTGGAGCCTGTTTTGAAAGAAAGCAATGATCTGAAAGACAGTAAAGATACCACTTCGGCAAGAGCAACATTTGAATCACTTGATAAACGCATTGACGATTATCACAAATTTTTTGAATGATCATGACTATAAATGCCAATACAAAAATTGCCAGGATTTTAAGTCATAATCCGGCGGCACTTGATGCGATTGTTAGCATTAATCCGAAATTTGAAAAGCTAAGAAATCCTTTGTTAAGAAAACTAATGGCGGCCCGCACGAGTATCGGAATGGCCTCAAAAATCGGAGGTTTTAGTGTTGACAAATTTTTTGAAAAGCTTGCTCCGCTTGGTTTTGAGATTGATGTGGCCACTCCTCACGAAAAGAATGAAGAGAAAACAAAAGTACCCGCTTTCTTTAACAACATTAAGCCGGAACAAGTCATTGATTTCGATGTGCGGCCAATAATCAATGCAGGAGCGGATCCCCTGAAACAAATTATCGAAAAAGTTAAGACGGTTCCTTCCGGAGGCGTATTAAAAATTACCAATAGCTTTGCGCCAACTCCGTTGATCGCCTTGTTGGAAAAGCAAGATTTTGAATCTTATGTAAATGCGGTAAATGATGAGCTCGTGGAAACTTATTTTTATAAAAAGGGAGACGGCCCCGTCATAGAAGAGGAAACAGGAAGTGCATCGGAAGGCTGGGAAGAAATGATGAAAAAGTTTGAAGACAAATTGGAAGAAATTGATGTGCGCCATCTTGAGATGCCAATGCCGATGATGACGATCCTCGCGGCCCTTGACAAGATCACCAACGATAAAGCATTGTTCGTTTATCATAAAAGAATTCCCGTATTCTTACTGCCCGAATTGAGAGAAAGGCAATTTGATTACCGCATAAAAGAGATCTCTGAAAATGAGGTAAGGCTATTAATTTTTAAAGATTAAATGTGTTTCCAGCAACAGCAAATTCAGGTCTTGCCCAAAATACTTCTTATAAAGTAGTTCTGCCATTTTACATTTATGGCGCTTTGTCCATTTTAGCGGCAACCCTATTGATGTTTTTTTCTTCATCAGCTTTTTTGCAACATTATTTTCATCCTCAAACGCTGGCCATTACCCACATCATGGCACTCGGCTGGGGCACTATGATGATCCTTGGCGCAAGCCATCAGTTAGTTCCTGTATTAATTGAAGGGAAATTGTACAGCGACGTGCTTGCATGGTTGTCCTTCGTTTTGGCGGCGACCGGTATTCCTATTTTGGTATATTCTTTTTACCATTTCTTTTTTGGGTGGCCGGCTGAAACCGGTGCGATACTGGTCAATGCGGCACTTGTCTTCTTCCTGATTAATATTGCCATCAGCATGGCTAAAAGTAAAAAGGAAAATGTTCATGCCGTCTTTGTATTTACCGCGACGCTTTGGTTACTGATTACCACGCTGGTGGGGCTTTTTCTCGTTTATAACTTCACGCACAACATTTTATCAAAGGATTCATTAAGTTATCTGCCGCTACATGCGCACCTTGGAATCATCGGCTGGTTTTTATTATTGGTAATGGGCGTTGGTTCACGACTTATACCCTTATTTCTGATCTCCAAATATCAAAATGTGAAAATTCTTTGGTGGATCTATGGTATGGTCAATTTTGCATTGATAGCATTTATCACAATATTCCTATACATTAAAATTACATGGCTATATTTTTTTCCACTCGTCTCCATTCTGGCGGCCTTACTGATGTTCGGGTATTTCTGTTATAAAGCATACCAGGATCGACTTAGAAGAAAAGTGGATGATCAGTTGAAGATTTCGTTGCTGTCGGTTTTAATGATGCTGCTTCCTTTGATTTTCTTGTTGATCATTATCGTTATGCTGTTAGGGTCTCATGATAATCCCCGCTTGGTGCTGACTTATGGATTTTGTATTTTTTTTGGATGGATTACAGCAATTATATTGGGTATGACTTTTAAAACGCTGCCTTTTATTCTTTGGAACAAAACCTATCATAGCAAAGCCGGACTTGGTAAAACGCCTAATCCAAGGGAGCTTTTTAATAACAAGATGTTTGTCGCAATGACGACATTTTACCTTGCGGGTTTTATTTTATTTGCTGCGGGAATTCTTTTTTCCGCCGGATTTCTTTTAAAGTTTTCCTCCTTACTTTTGGTCGTTGCAGCGCTTTTATACAATGGAAATGTTTTTAAAATGGTATTTCATAAACCAAAAAAGCTATGAATGAAATCACTATAGTCACCAATGATAATGAGAAAACAGCGCTAGCCATCGAGTCTTTGAAGTTTGTAATGGATCCGGAAATCGGATTGAATGTTGCCGATCTGGGATTAATATACCAGATTGATTTTGATGAATCGGAAATGGAATTGTATTGCACACATACACTTACGACGCGGTTTTGTCCAATGGGAGAATCTATCCAAAACGGGGTAAAGAACGCGCTGGAGGAAACTTTTCCCGGATATAATGTTAATGTGAATGTGACCTTTGATCCTCCATGGAATGCCCAAAAAATTTCTGATGACGGACGTGAATTTTTAAATATGTAATTATGCTAAGTAACACCTGCAAAACTGCCATAAAAGCTGTGATTTATTTATCTTCTAAATTTGATAAAGGCGAGAAAGCCGGAATCAGGGAGGTAGCAGAATTCATAGGGGCAAACGAGCACACGGTGGGCAAAATTTTACAAACATTGGTAAAGCAAAACGTGATCAGGAGCGTAAAAGGTCCGAGTGGCGGCTTTTACATTTCTAAAGAACAGCAGAATCAGCCCGTTATAAATATTGTTGAAGCGATTGATGGTAAGCAAATCTTTAAAAGTTGCGGCTTGGGTTTGACTAAATGTTCTTCTGCCCATCCATGTCCCATACATGATGAATATAAAGCTGCCCGGGACCTTGTCGAAAATTTATTCCGAAAGAAAAAGGTCTTTGATTTATGCGAGCCCGTTAATAATGGTTTTGCCTATTTGATGGATTAAAGATCCACAGTATTTCAATTTTCTTTTTTTTATTCACCTACTTTTATCATTTAAAAAGGATTTGTTTACAATTAAAATGATAAGTTATGTGGTGGATATTTGCACTGCTTTCCGCTTTCTTCGCGGCGCTCACAGCCATTTTTGCCAAGGTTGGTATTAAGGGAGTTGACACTGATCTTGCAACCGCTATCAGAACGGTGGTCATCCTGATCATTGCGTGGGGTATCGCCTTTATCCGGGGCGGCGCTTTCACAATACATTCTCTTACAAAACAAAATATTTTGTTTTTGTGTCTGTCCGGAGTAGCAACAGGGCTTTCGTGGATATTTTATTTCAAAGCCTTACAAATGGGAAAGGTTTCACAGGTGGCTCCGGTAGATAAGATGAGTGTTGCTATTGCTATTGTATTGTCGGCTGTTTTTTTGGGAGAAACCTTAGACTTGAAAACAATAATCGGAGCCTTATTGATTATTGGAGGAACGATTATTTTAATCTTTTAATTTACATAAATCCGTAATCTAAAACGCGGCGTACATATTTTCGATCCTGGAAGATCCAGGTTACTTCATAGCTTCCTGTGTTGTCTTTGCAAAATAAATATAGATAAACCCTGCTCCCGTCCTGGGACTTGTAAATGGCATTGGTAGTGCGTTTTACTCCCTGGTCACTGTAAGTGAGATTCAGATTAAACAGATCGGAATAGGCTGCAGGTGGAATTAAAACCGTGTCGCCGGAGATGATCACGCTTACATTGCTGATGTAGGTTTTTGGCATATTTCCGTAGTTTCCATAATATGCTTTTTTATCAATCCTCGTCAAATATTTTTCGTCATAGGTGAGCTTGTGTTTCGCGGGATCAAATTTTGCGATTTTTACTTTAGCTATAATTTTATCTCCGGCAAAAGTCATTGAGTCATTGCCAAATGTTTGGTAAGGAATTTTCTCTAACGGTAACGCACCTACGCTTTCGCTAATACCTGCCAATGCAAAGGTGGCTACGTCTGCTCTAACTTCTTTAGGCTGTAATCTTGCGAAGGATTCGTTTTTCCTGCGTGTATCCTGGAAGTCATCGTTTTGCGCTTTTACTACGATTGTAAGAAACATCGTTGCAAAGGCAAACAAAGCAGGTTTTAAACATCTGTTCATTAATAATCATTTTTGAATTTGTGGATTAATCACAGCAATAAGTATTAAATCAGTTTTTACTCCTTCACCTGGGGATATCCTTTAGATATCCAATCCGTTTTGATATTATGGGGCAGATTTAGCAAATGATAATTAGTGAATTTCATTTCCTGCAAAACAGCAATCGCCGGGCGTACGTTTGGGCATTTATCAAAAGGGCAGCAACCACAGTACACAACAATGTTTGTGCTTTTCGGCAGCTTGCTAATTGCTTCTTTGAATCTTTTCATATTGCCATCATCATTCCCCATGCCCATATCAATGGAATGCGGAATAATGGCGCCAGGGCCAACATTGTAGATGACGGGAATGTCTTTGTTTGCAGTGATAGAGGCAGCTAATGTGGCCGGTTCCATTAACTGGTTAGCGGTCCAGTTTTCAGGTTTTTGCGCCCAACTTTGATGGCATGCGAATAACAAAAGCGCGATGATGCAGGTTTGAATAAGGCTTCTTTTTTTCATAAAATGATTTGGATCAAATATAAAAAAAATGATCAGATGGCTTATCAAATTAACTTTTTCTTTCTTTCTTTCTTGCCTGCCTTCTTTGCTTTCTTTCTTCCTTTCCGAACTTATTAAAAAGATCGGGTTTAAATTGAATAGTGCCGTCTGAGCCGGGGCGAGCCCTGATAAATAGAGAGGAGCCATTGTTTTTGTCTACGCCGACATTTTCCGGCTTGTAGGCCGAGTCTCTTTTCTTGAGATTGCTTAAAGGAACCTGGATGCTGATATCCGTATTTCCTTTCAAACTGTAAACACCTTCAACAAAAAGGGAGAGGACGCTAGACTCGATTTCCATTCTGTTTATTTTGATTTCGTCATTCCTGATTTCCAACCGGTCTTTAAGCTCAGCAAATTGAATATTCCCAAAATCTCTTTTGGTGAATATGATATTCTGCAATTTTTTGATTGGCTCAAAATTGATCAAAGACCCGTTTTTTAACGAGAAGTCTACCACGCCTGCAACACTTCCTGGGTAAGCCTTTCCTTCATCATTAAGTCCGAGCGTCGCATTAATATTTGCGGATAGTTTTCCACTGATGTTTTGGCCTTCAATTCCATTTTGCCCAAAATTATTAAAGGCCGAAAAAAGCTTGCTCACATCTACATTGTTCAATGTGGCAGTAACAATTCCTTCATGAAAATCATTCTTTCTGTTCACTAATGATCCGCTCATATTCATGCTGCCGTCTCCCTGTGTCATGCTAAGTTTATTAATCAGGTAGCGATCCTGCAAAAGTGTTATATCGGCAACAGCATTGCTTGCATTAAACTTCCGGTATTGCAGTTTATCCGCCTTAAGCAGGACGTTAATAATACCCTCATCCAAAACCTCGTCTATCTTGCCCGATATCTTTCCCAGCTTTGCTGTTTGGTTATTGCCCGTCGCTTTTTTTCTGGACTTTAAAAGATAAATGAAAGAAGCCAGGTTCAATGAAGGCGAATAAATATTCCAGTTAATGCTTGCTTTATTCGGTTGGGTATTCATTAAGGTAAGCAGGTTTTGCGCCGTTCCATTCATCACGATCTTATTGTTGAGGACCACGCACTGCAGGTTTTCCACAAAAACATCCGAATTTTTAAAGATCAGCTTTCCATTTACATTCTTCATTTCCACATTTCGCGGAGCATATAAAACAGTGCCGTCATGGAAGGCCACGTTACCATTTACAAAAGAGTTTGACTGCGTATTTTTTTCCAACGGGCCTTTGTAAGTGAGATCAATGGTGCCCGTGCCGCTTTTCAGCTCAATGGCCTCGCTTTCTAAGAGAGCATTCAAGTCAGAAAGTGAAAACGATGATTGCAAATCGCAAGTCAATAACGGTTGGGTCAGATTCAAAATATCGATATTGTTTGAAGTGACGGGAAGGCCGTTCCACCTTGCAGCAAAGTGAACTAATGATATTCGTGAATTAGCATCAGTATGGGGCATGCCTTTTTCTGCTTCATTCGTAAAATTTCCGCTAAAACCGGCATGGTCAAAAGTCAGAAATGGAGTAATTAAAATCGAATTTTCTACTTTCCAGCTTATGAGGATCAGAGGCTCACCCCCGTTTAAAGCGCCGCCAATTGAAGCTTCGACATCGAACTTCTTATCAAGGCTGACGATTGACAATGAACTGTCAATTTTGGGAGGCAATAATTTTTTTGCGAAATCATAAAGAATATTCCTGCTGCGAATGTTCAGACTGAACTGCGGATCATTACCCGCAAGACCAAATGTTCCGCTTAAAATAAAGGGTTGCTTCGCAATTTTTACCCCGATATTTTCAAAGTGTAACTGGTTGGATTTTTTATTGAAACGCAGATCAAAATTTCCCTCAAATGATTTTTCTTTTACAAAGCTGCCGCGTTCCATGTTGAATGCAAGGTTGCGAATCTGGAGATCGGCTTTGGCGTTGATTAATAATGATTCACCCTCCTCGTTTAAATTTAGCCGGAGGTTATTGGCGCTGATGTCATGAAATTTTCCTTTATCCCGATCGTCAATAACTACATTTACGCTTTTCAGAACGATTGATCTTAATTCATTTGGCTCGCTTGATTGTTTGCCACCCGAAGTGGAATCTCTTTTGGATTTAAATAAATATTTGTTCGTGTAACCGGTGGAATCCGTGTACAGGTAAACGGCTGCGTTTAGGATTTTTAATCCGTTAACCGGGAATTTTTTTTTGAAAATTTGTCCCATGCTTAACGTCGCAAAAATCTCTTCTCCTCTGAAAAAAGTATGATGATGTTTTACAAATAAAGAATCAGTGATGGTCACTTTTTTGAGCAGCACAGAAGCATTTGGAAATGTGCTGAAAAAACTTAATTCCACATCGCCGATAGTAACAGTTCCATTGATCTTTTTCCCGATCTGATCAGTTACTTGTTTTATGATAGACTTTTTGTGAACGGATACATAAATAAACACGGCGATATAGAGTATCACCAGGAGCCCGGCTAAGAGAACAATTCCTTTAAGAAAGTATTTAAAAATTTTTTTCAAAAGGAAGTTTTTACAAGCATTAAAAAAAGCGTAAAGACATTGCCCTTACAAAACGGTGTCGACAATCACATCTGCATTTTCTTTAGCATTCTTTGCTTTCTTTTTAAAAAATCCTTTCAATAAAAAATTATGTTGCAGCGCTTCGAGGTCTTCATCTAATTTCCTGCTGCTGCTTTCAAGGTTTTTGAGAATCACTTTGATGTTGGCTGCCGACTTTTCATCATTCAGCATGAGCCCAAGTGGTGCATTTTTGTTATTCAAACCATTGTTCAAAGTTTTAAGACCCGCGTTTAATGAACTGCTGGAAGTATCGAGCTTATTGATCACTTGTTTGGAGGCGGCTGCCACTTCCTGCAATTGGGTAACTGTTGAGCGTAGCCTGCTGAAAATAACGGTGTCGGTTACCAGGTCGTTTGCCAGTGTGCCTTTGTCGTTTAATTTCGCAGTATAAGCGGCTACATTAGCAGAAAGCTTTTGCAAATTTTCAGTTGCTTTTCGGAGCGTTGCCGCCGTTGCATCTATCTGGTTCGACATTGTTTCGTCTGTCAATAATTTACCAATAGAACCTTTACCTTCAACGATCCTGCCACTGATAACTTTGAAGTCGCTGGTTATTTGCAGAAGGTTATCATTGTTTTTAGAAAGTGTATTCATCATCGCATCGGTGCTCAGTAATTTTGTGTTGCCCAGCAGATCACCGTTTTCTATCTCTCCGGCATTTAAGGTGCCGCCGTAAATTTCTATAATTTTATTTCCGATCAAACCATCTGTACTGATCTTTGCTTTGGCATCTTTCCTGATGAACTGGCGTGAATGAGATTCAACATTCATATCCACTTCCACCTGGCCTTTGCCGGTAAGCGTAACTTTTTTAATAGTGCCGACCTTTACCCCGGAAAACCAGATATTATTACCTTTTTGCAATCCGTTCACATCATCAAAAAATGATTTAACGGTAATCGATCGTTCAAACGTTTTCTTTTGAGAGCCTAATGTGAGGATAGTGAGAATAAAAATGGCAAGGCCAAGTAAAATAAATATTCCCACCACTACGGCTCTTCTGTTATTAGTAGATTTCATTTCTAATTGATAAAATTATATTTATAAAAATTTTGTATTCTTTCGTCATCGCTGCTAAACACCTCATCAAACGTTCCCTGCTTTATGAACTCTCCATTAAACATCATTGCAATCTTATCTCCTGTGCTCTTGGCACATGTGAGGTCATGAGTAATGATGATGGAAGTTGTGTTGAATTTGTCCTTCACTAAATTGATAAGCGCGTTGATCTCTTCGCTTGTGATCGGATCCAATCCGGATGTTGGCTCATCATATAACATGATCTGCGGCCGGAGAATTAGGGTTCGCGCAATTCCGATCCTTTTTCGCTGACCACCTGAAAGTTCCGACGGCATCTGGTTGATCGTTTGCAAAAGTCCTACATCATCTAACACGGATTCAATCTCACTCTGGATTTCCTGCTTCGTCAGGTTTCTTTTATTTCTGACAAGTGGAAAAGCCAGATTTTCTCTAACCGTCATACTATCATACAAAGCGCTACCCTGGAAAGAAAAACCTATATGGAGCCGCAGTTCTTGCAATTCCTTCTCGTTTAGTGTAGCCACTTCCTGCCCCAATACATTTACTGTACCGCGATCGGGTTTTAAAAGGCCGCTGATCACTTTTATCAACACAGACTTTCCGGTTCCTGACCTGCCAAGCACGACTACATTGTCTTGCCGGAATACGTCAAGATTGATTCCCCGCAAAACATGATTGTTGCCGAAAGATTTGTAAAGATCTTTAATCCCGATTACCAGTTCTTTTTCTTCAATATTTTTAGTTTCAATGTCCATTTATGTTCTGAAGCTATTGGTTATTTGTACGATTAATATTTCTTCCACGAAAATGAGGAACATAGAAAGCACGACCGACGAGTTGGCGGCTTTTCCCACTCCTTCCGTTCCGTTCGTTGCATTGAAACCTTTGTAACAGCCAACGATTCCTATGGTAAATCCGTAAACAATACTTTTGATGAGAGAAGAAAAAATATCAAGAAAGGAAATCTTTTCAAAAGCCTGCTGGAAGAAGGTAATAAGACTCGTCATCTCATTTTGATGCACATTTAGAAAAGCACCCAGCATTGCTACGCCACCTGTGTAACACATTAGCAAAGGAATCATAATGGTAGTTGCAAGGACTCTCGACACGACAAGGTATTTGTACGGATTGGTCGCAGAAACTTCCATTGCATCTATCTGTTCGGTAACTTTCATCGAACCTAATTCAGCACCTATTTGAGAACCAACTTTTCCTGAACAGATCAAGGCGGTTACCAATGGTGCCAGCGCCCGGATAATAGCGATGGCCACCAGCGACGGAAGCCAGGAGCTTGCACCAAATTCTGATAATGACGGCCGGGATTGTTTCGTAAATACGAGACCGGTAATAAAACCGGTCAAAGTAATCAGGCCCAGGGATTTATAACCTACTTCGTAACACTGTTTGATGATTTCTTTAAATTCGTAAGGTGGTTTAAACACCTCTTTAAAAAATCTAAGAGCAAATTGACATCCCGAATAAAGCCCGATAAAAAAATCATCCAGCTTTTTCGTGATTAAAATTTTTTCGCCTGGGATAGAATTCATAATTATTTCAAATTGTCCAATAAGAATTGTCTTGTAATTGTTCAAAATGCAACGCAAAGATGGCACCAAGAAATTAAAATGGCATAAATTAAATTTGAACGGTTGCCGGATATTTTATTTACATAAATATTAGAGATCACAATTTGCCCGAAATAACTATTACTTACCTTCCATTAATAAAAACAAATAAATTGGACGAAAGTGAAATCATCGAACACACAAAGAAATGGATAGAAGATGTCGTTATAGCCTGCAATTTTTGTCCCTTCGCGTCGAAAGAAGTAAAGAGAAATACTATCAATTATAAAGTGGCCCGAAATAAAGACGAAGCTCCGCTTGACCTATTCTTAAAAGAATGCGAACGCCTTGATTTGAATAAAGAAATTGAAACTACTTTGTTGATTTTTCCTGGTGCTTTTCAAAGCTTTGACGATTACCTTGATTTGGTTATTCAAGCCGAAAAGCTGCTGAAGAAACAAGGTTATGAAGGAATTTACCAGGTGGCAAGTTTTCATCCCAATTATCGCTTTGCGAATTCCAAAGCCGACGATGCGGCAAATTTTACCAATCGTTCCCCATACCCGATGTTGCATTTACTGCGCGAGGAAAGTATTGAAAAGGCATTGTTGCGTTATCCCAATCCCGAAAATATCCCGGAAAATAATATCCGGTTTGCGCGCAAAAAGGGATTTGCTTACATGAATATGCTACGGGATTCCTGTTTAAAAAGTTGACACTATTATGAAATCGGTTTATATTCAATAAAATTTTACTTATGACACTTTTTGGATTTCTTATTCTACTTTTAATAGCCGCCATTTGCGGCGGAATCGGGCAATCCCTTGCCGGATATGACCTTGGCGGCTGCCTCGTATCCATCATTGTAGGCTTTATCGGCGCTTATATCGGGCTATGGTTATCCGGAAAAATGGGGCTGCCGGATTTTTTTACTATTAACGTAGAAGGAAAGCCGTTTCCGGTGATTTGGGCGGTGATCGGTTCGGCAATATTTACATTTATTGTCGCCTTATTGCGAAGAATTTTTACGGGCGGCAGGTGACGCGATGTATTAATTGAAATATAGGGAAAGTTAAAAAAGCCAATGATTGGATTAATAATCGGGAAAATAAATAGAGATATTTCTAACGAGGTTATCGATTTTTAGATTCCATCGATTATATTTGAACCTCACACAGATTTACGAAAATGTTCAACCTTATTTTATTTGGCCCTCCGGGAAGTGGCAAAGGCACGCAGTCTGAAAAATTAATCGCGAAATATAATCTTAAACATCTTTCTACGGGTGATTTATTACGCAGTGAGATAAGCCAAAAAACGCCTCTTGGTTTGGAAGCAAAAAAATTCATGGACAAAGGCAACCTGGTGCCCGATGAAGTGGTAATTGGAATGATCAACGATGCACTCGACAACAATCCTGGAGTAGAAGGATTTTTGTTTGACGGTTTTCCCCGTACCGCCATACAGGCAGAAGAGTTGGATGCGCTTTTGACACTAAAAAAAACCTGTATAGATGTGATGTTGGCGCTTGATGTTAGTGAAGATGAACTCATCAAACGACTGCTCAAACGTGGCGAAACGAGTGGTCGCTCGGATGATAACAACGAACAGGTTATCAGGGCGCGCATCGTAGAATATCATAAAAAAACTGCTACAGTGGCCGATCATTACGGGCAGGCCAACAAAGTGGTGATGGTAAAAGGCGAAGGCGGTGTGGACGAAATTTTCAATGGTCTTTGCAGTGAAATTGATCGCCTGAAAAAACAAGACAACTGTTAATGTAGTTTTTTCATTTTTTATATGGCCGCAACAAAAGAAGAATTTCTTAAGAATGATTTTATTCCTTTGTTAGGCAAATTAAAGCCTGGCCAAAAAGGCGTTTGGGGAGTGATGGATTCCCAGCAAATGGTGGAACATTTTACCGATGCTGTGAAGAATGCAAGCGGGAAATTAATTTTACCAGCCTTAACAGAAGGAGAACAATTAGAAAAAATGCGGTCTTTCCTGATAAGCGAAAAACCTTTTAGGGAAAATATTGATAATCCTCTGATTCCGAAAGAAGGAATTGCTCATCGTCAGCCGGATTTGCAATCGGCGATCCATAAATTACAAAGTGAACTCGACTTTTTCTTCGAAGCTTTTCAAAAAAATACGTCATTAAAAACCGGGAATGCTTTTTTTGGTGCTCTTGATTATGAAATGAATATCCAGCTTCTGCATAAGCACGCGATGCATCATTTACGGCAATTTGGCTTAGTTTGAAAAAAATGAAATAAATAAAAATATTTTTTGAGTTTTAAGAAGTAGTATTAAGCTGATTATTAACTAGTTATTACTCTTTTTTATTTGTTTCCCTTATGAATGAGGGAAACAATTATTTACTTATCTTATTGCTCCGGAATCAATTTATTTATTGAAATTTGACCTTATGAATGATTTAACTGTTTCAGATATTGATCGCCAAAATATTTTAAATAATACTACAGTAACAATTTAGAATCTTCAAAAATATTTAGGCATAACAGGAATGTGTTATTTGAGGGAGAATCGTTTTTCAAAGCAGATGGTTGCGGATTTGTGGCTGACAATGTTATTAATAAAAATTTGTTATTCGAGGCCATTAATTCTCTTATTTACGAAGATGACTATAGCGAAGAATTGAAATTGAAAATTATTAATGCAAAAATTAATGCTCAAATCTCATCTATCTTTAAATAGGGCATTTAAAATCCTTATTAAATGAAACTTGGAAATTATATCACCGGAAAATGGATTGAAGGCGATGGCGACGGACAACAATTATACAATGCCGTAAACGGAGATTTGATTGCAACGGCAACCACAAAAGGTTTGGACTTTGCCGGCATTCTCGATTATGGACGAAAAACCGGCAGCCCCGCATTAAGAAAAATGACTTTCCAGGAAAGAGGAAGAATGTTGAAAGCTTTGGCGCTGCATCTTTTAGAAAGAAAAGAGAAATTCTATAAAATCAGTTATATGACCGGCGCCACGCGCGCCGATAGCTGGGTGGATATTGAAGGCGGAATTGGAAACCTTTTTTCAAATGCCTCTTTAAGAAGAAAATTACCCGATGAAATATTCGCGCTGGATGGTGACAATATCGGCCTGAGCAAAGGCGGTTCTTTTGCCGCTCAACATATTTTGCTTCCAAAGGAAGGCGTGGTCATTCACATCAATGCTTTTAATTTTCCGGTTTGGGGAATGCTGGAAAAAGTAGCAGTTAATTTACTGGCTGGCGTAGCCGCAGTGGTGAAACCTGCCTCTGTCACTTCTTACCTGACGGAAGCCGTGGTGAGAGAGATTATTGCTTCTGAAATTCTTCCTGAAGGCGCGCTGCAATTGATTTGCGGAAGTGCCGGTGATATCCTGGAGCACGTGTCTTCACAGGATGTAATCACCTTTACAGGCTCTGCAACTACCGGATTAATGCTGAAATCCAATCCTCATATTTTGCGGGAAAATGTGCCATTCAACCTGGAAGCAGATTCACTGAATTGTATCGTGCTCGGTAATGACGTTACGCCGGGAATGGCTGAGTGGGATATTTTTATAAAAGAAGTGAGAAAAGAAATGACCTCAAAAGCGGGCCAAAAATGTACCGCTATCCGAAGAATATTTGTTCCTGAAAATAAAATGGAAGATGTGTGGAAAGCGATCAGTAAGTCATTGGCACAAACAACCATTGGTAATCCTGAAAATGAAAAAGTGAGAATGGGATCTTTAGCAGGCCAAACACAAAAGCAGGAAGTGTTAGATCAGGTGCAAAAATTATTGGCTTCTTCTCAAATCCTTTATGGCAGCCTTGACAGCGTGGAATTGATTGATGCAGATGAAAAGAAAGGCGCTTTTATGAGCCCCATTCTTTTGATAAACGATAAGCCTTTGGCGAGCGACGAAGTGCACAATGTTGAAGCCTTTGGACCGGTAAGCACGATCATGCCTTATAAAAATATCGATGAAGCGATTGCGCTTGCAAAAGCGGGAAAGGGAAGTTTATGCAGTTCGGTTGTTACGGCAAATCAAGCATTTGCAAAAGCCTTTGTGATAGGCGCAGGTACTTATCACGGAAGAATTTTGGTATTGAATAATGATTGCGCGAAAGAAAGTACCGGCCATGGCTCGCCGCTACCGATGCTGGTGCATGGCGGCCCGGGAAGGGCAGGAGGAGGTGAGGAAATGGGCGGATTGCGGGGCATCAGGCACTATATGCAAAGAGTGGCCATCCAGGGATCGCCAACGATGCTCACGGCAATTACCAACGTTTATCAGCCTGGCGCAAAAGGTAATATTGACACCATTCATCCATTTAAAAAATATTTTGAGGAATTAGTGGTGGGCGATCAATTGATATCCGGAAAAAGAAAAATTACTTCTGAGGATATTGACAAGTTTGCCGACCTGAGCGGTGATCATTTTTATGCGCATCTGAAAGCAACTGATTTTACAGGTACGATGTTTGACCAACAGGTCGCGCATGGTTATTTCATTATTAGTGTGGCAGCGGGATTGTTTGTCGAGAGTTTTGAAATGAACCCCGTTTTGTTGAATTACGGCATTGATGAACTTCGTTTTACCAAGCCGGTTTATCCGGGAACGAAAATATATGTGCGGTTCACCTGCAAGGAAAAAACCGAACAGGAATTAAAAGATATTACGCCGGAAACAGCGCACGTAAAGGGCATCGATATTCCCAAGGGAATTGTGAAATGGTATGTTGAAATATTAGATGAAACCGAAGATCCGGTAGTAGGAGTCGCCACAATATTAACAATGGTGAGAAAGAAAGAATAGATTCTCAATGGGAAATTAAAATATATTTGAGCAGCGAAAAACGACAAAATTTTATGACAACTGACACCAAAAACGGGTATGTAAATTCTCACACTGAGCATGGAATTACCACGATCGAATTTTTTCATCCACAAAGCAATTCCTTACCGCTAAAAATATTGGATGCGCTTGCACAGGAGATTCATTATGCCGGCACACACGATACCCGGGTTGTCGTTTTGAAAAGCGCCGGTGATGGTGCGTTTTGCGCGGGCGCCAGTTTTGATGAATTGATGGCGGTTCAAAATGAACACGACGGCATGCAATTTTTTTCCGGATTCGCTAATGTGATCAATGCGATGAGAAAATGTACGAAGCTGATCATTGGCCGCATACATGGAAAATGTGTTGGCGGGGGCGTTGGTCTTGCTGCGGCCGCTGACTATGCGATTGCGGTAAAAGACGCTGAGGTAAAATTGAGTGAACTGGCCATTGGCATTGGACCTTTTGTCGTCGGCCCTGCAATTGAAAGAAAAATTGGTGTTTCTGCCTTTAGCCAGCTCGCTATTGATACTACCCTTTGGAGAAATTCTGATTGGGCAAAACAAAAAGCGTTGTTTGCCGAAGTTCATCAGTCGGTGCATGATATGGACGAATCTATTTATCGTCTCGCGAATTCTCTCGCCCATCTTAGTCCGCAAGCGATGGCAGAAATGAAAAAAATGCTTTGGCGCGGCACAGATAATTGGGACACATTGCTAAAAGAAAGAGCCGCAATAAGTGGCAAATTGATATTAAGCGATTTTACAAAAAACGCTATTGCCAGTTTCAAGAATAAAGTGAAGCACTGATGAGTTTTTTGAAGAAGACATTTATCATTCCCTTATAAACGAAAATATAGGTTTTCCACTTTTGATAATATTTTGCAAATGGCTGCCTGTGTAGAAAAAAACACTTTCACTTCTTAAAATATCAAACTAAACTTCGCACCCTGCAAAGCCAAAATATAGTTTTTGAGATTTTATTGAATTCCATCACCATTATTTTTTTCGTCAGATAATTCCAGAATAAGATTTGCAATAAGTGCTGTCCACCCGGTCTGGTGACTGGCGCCGAGTCCCCGTGCGGTATCCCCATGAAAATATTCATGAAACAGCAGCAGGCCGGCGTTTTCCTCTTTTTTATAAAACCAGTTGTACATGCCATAAGTAAGTCGTTCGCCTTGCTCATTTTTTTCGAAAATATGCAAAACGCGCCTCGTAACTTGATTCGCTATATCTGTAAGGTTGAGAAAATTGCCTGATCCCGTAGGATATTCGGCCTTCAGGTCATCTTCATAAAAATAACCGAATATTTTTATCGCATTAATGAACATATAATTAACGGGCATCCACACAGGGCCACGCCAATTTGAGTTGCCTCCAAACATATTCGATGTAGAGTCGCCCGGATCATATTGAATGGAATAACTTCGTCCCTTGTAATTTAATGTGTACGGATGCTCTCCATAATATTTTGACAATGCCCTGATGCCACCAACAGATAAAAATTCTGTTTCTTCCAGTAATTTTACAAGCAAATCCTGCAATTTCTCTTTGTTTACAAGGGATAAAAGCACACATTCGTATTCGCTTTTTTCCTGGCTCGGTAAATAAAAATTATTTTCCTTCCGGTAATGTTGAAACCATTTCATGCGCTTTGTAAAATCCGGAAGTTTATCAAAAAATTCTTTTTCAATAACCGTTACAGCGAATAATGGCGCCAATCCTCCTACTATGGATCGAATCTTTAAGGGAATAGCCTCAGATTTATTTAAGGAAAGAACATCGTAAAAAAATTTGTCCTCATCGTTCCATAATCCGAGTTCATTAAGCGCTTCTGAGATGATCACAAAGTGCTCGTAAAATTTGGTGGCAGTATCTTCAAACGAAATATCATGCATTGCGATTTCAAGCGCAATGTTCATCATGTCCAGCGCATACATGCCCATCCAACTGGTGCCATCTGCCTGTTCTAATAGCATGTCCCCCGGCAAGACTATGCTCCTGTTAAAAAGTCCAATGTTGTCCAAACCAAGAAAACCTCCCTCAAAAATGCTGTTACCATCGGCATCTTTTCTATTAATCCACCAGGTGAAATTGATAATCAGTTTTTGAAAAATACTTTTCAAAAAAACTATATCAGTTCGGCCAAATCGTCGCTGCTCCGTTTTATAAACCTGCAAGGCTGCAAAGGCATGCACCGGCGGATTTACATCGCTGAAATCCCATTCATAGGCAGGAAGCTGGCCTTGAGGATCCATATACCACTCTCTCATTAAAAGCGTGAGTTGATGCTTTGCAAATGAGGGATCAATTACCGCCAGCGTGATGCAATGAAAGGCGGTATCCCATGTGGCATACCAGGGATATTCCCAATTATCGGGCATTGATAAAATATCCTGGTTCTTTAAATACTTCCACCTGTGGTTGCGGCCATTTTTTCTCTCTTCACTCTCCGGCGTGATGCCATCGCTGGTATTAATCCATCGCGCTACATCATAATGATAATATTGTTTGTTCCACAGAAGGCCGGCAAAGGCCTGGCGTTGAATATTTTTTTGATCATCAGTGCCTTGAGACGTAGAGATGGCACCATAAAAATCATCAGATTCTTTCGCTCTTTTTTGAAAAATCTTTTCAAAATTTTTAGGAAAAAAATCGTCCATTTTCTGATTGGAAAGCCGAAGAAAAATTTGTTGAGATTGTTTGGGATCGAGATCGAAATGGTAGACAGGCGAGCATTTTGTACCTTCTTTTTTGTCTTTTAATTTTTGAAAATCGGTTCCGTTTATAACCGCTTCATGAAAAGCATCTTTTACAAATTCACCCGCATTTGGCTTCTGAAAAAGACGTTCGAAATTAGTTTCGTTTTCCGTAAAAAGAACATCGTTACATTGTTCAAAATATAAATAATACTGACCCAATGATTGATGTGTTGCCGACACGACCTGATCGCTGAGGAAGCTGAGGCAAGGTTTGTTGTCTTCACCCGCGTATTGCCAGTTATTATAAAACCATAGGGTTGGTAAAATGGTAATAGGCGCTTTTTCGTTTCCGCGGTTTATGATTTCGATTTTTATAAAAATATCTTCACTGTCCTCTTTCGCATATTCTATATAAACATCAAAATATTTATCATCATTAAAAATGCCGGTGTCTAAGATTTCATATTCCGGATCTTGTTTTCCAAGGCTTTGGCTTTTTTGAAGAAGCTCGTTGTATGGAAATTCTGCCTGGGGATATTTGTATAAATATTTCATGTAATAATGTGTTGGCACATTATCCAGGTAATAGTATAATTCCTTCACATCTTCTCCGTGATTGCCTTCATGATTTCCCAAACCGAATAATCTTTCTTTTAAAATCTTGTCCTTTCCGTTCCATAAAGCAACCGCGAAGCATAGTTGTTGGTTCAAATCTGAAATGCCACCGAGGCCATCCTCCCCCCAGCGATAAACACGACTTCGTGCATGATCATGTGGAAAATAATTCCAGGCATCTCCATTTTGACTATAGTCTTCACGAACGGTGCCCCATTGCCGTTCACTCAGATAAGGTCCCCATTTTTCTATTGGAATTTTTTTGATTGCATTTCTGTCTAACCTCGACTGTTCGGCATTTTTCATTTCAAGTATTTTATTTATTCCTGTCAACAGTTCAACGTCATTGGCTTTTATTCGATTAGCTGAAGTCTTTTCTTTTATCCATTTGTTGAAAATCCGGGATAAAGCAGCATTCCGCCATCAGCAAATATAGTAGTACCTGTAAGATAGTCAGACTCATCACTTGCAAGCCATACGGCTACTTTCCCAATATCTTCCGGCTGGCCAATCCTGCCGTAGGGGATTAGCGTTAATAGTTTCGCAAGCGCTTCCGGAGTGCTCCACGCTGCTTCATTGATGCGCGTTTTGATGGCACCTGGGCCAATTGAATTTACACGAATTTTTTTAGGAGCAAGTTCCTGGGCCATACTTTTCATCATCATATTGATTCCTCCTTTGCTCGTTGCATAGTTAACATGACCGGCCCATGGAATTTCTTCGTGTACGCTACTCATGCAAATAATTTTTCCGGCAGCACAGCTTCGTTCTGCAACGATGCCTCGTTTTAAAAATTCTTTAACGGCTTCCCGCGAGCAGAGAAACTGTCCAGTAAGGTTAATGTTTAATACCAGCTGCCAATCCTGTAGCGACATTTCATGGAAGGGGGAATCTTTTTGTAATCCCGCATTATTTACTAAAATATCAATCGTTCCAAATTTATCATACATCTGTTGAAACATGGATTTTACTTCTTCTTCATTGCTTACATCTGCTTTGACCGCGATTGCGTTGCCTCCGTTTGATTCTATCTGCTTTATTACCGCATCCGCATCTTCAGGGCGCGACACGTAATTGACCACTACGTTTGCGCCATCATTTGCAAGCGCTATTGCTACTGCCTGTCCTATTCCACTGTTTGCGCCGGTTACCAGTGCGCTTTGTCCTTTCAGCCTGGGATTTGTGTTCATTATTATTTATTTCAGTTTTTAAAATCATCGGAAATACTGTGCCAATAAAAATGAAACCAAAAACCATTTAAAGTTTACCTCCTATTTGGAATCACGGACCAATTACAATTCCGGTTACCCTGTGATTTTGATAGTTTTCCGATGTTAATAACTTAAAATGTCTGACGGGCAATTTTTTTAATCTTTATTCGTTGTCTTAGGATTGCTACCTGTTCAATAATTTTTTATATAAACACCAACTTTATGAAAAATTTTTTACCCTTAATTTTTTTTGGCCTTCCATTCTTTTGCACCGCGCAGGTGAATGCTGTAATGCCTCCGGAAGCGGGCGCTTTCTACACCAGGGCGATGCCATCCATAAAGCCTGCAATGATTGCCCTCATAAAAAGAAACGCACTCACTCTTAGAAACAGAAATGTGAACGCCGACAGCCTTTTGTCTGCATTAAAAAAAGAAGTGTCGCTTAAAGGCACCGGCCAACATAGCCTGGATGCAATTTTGGTTCTGATCATGGTACAAGTATCCGTTAATTTAGACGCTGAGTTAAAAGATATGGTCCTTCGAATGCGAAATGACCAGTCTTCAAAAACAGGACAAAATTCAACTGAAGAAATATTAAATCAAAAAAGCAAAGTTGCACAAACCGTCACGTTTCTATTTAAAAAAATACAATCGCCGGAAATTGCAATTAATAATTTGAAATAGAAGAATCCGTGCGAAGAATGATCAAATCAGACGTTGGTGTATTAAAATAAATTTTTATAGTAGATTTTTTCAATTCATTTAAGAGAAAGGCACAAATAGTTTTATATTTTTGCGACTATGCGAAAAAAAATAATTCTTAATGTATTTGTTATTGTTTTACTGATATTATCTTTTGAAACGCAGGGACAAACAATAGTTACGGATAGTTTACCAAAATTGCAGGATACCATTATTGTAAAACAAAGGGACACCGTTTTGCGGATAAAAAACTTTAGCCCATATTTTACGCTTCATGTCGATTCAACACTTGATTACCATTTTGAAATCAACAAGGATCCGCAGAATTATTATTGGTATTTAAAAAATTCCCCGGTTGGCCTGAAGATCAATAAAGATAATGGTGTACTTCATTTTAAAGCAGAAAAATCGTTTTTTTTATCAGGAAAACTGAAGTACGATAATGAATATAAAGTAAAGCTGGGCGTTCAAAGCCTTGATGATGTTTCTGATAAAGTGGATACTACATTCACGTTGCTTTTTTATAATACAGACATTATTCCCTCGCGAATAAAACCCACGGTCACAAATGATCTTAGCATGGACGAAGGCGATACGCTGAATTTTAAATTACAATGCGATGAGGGTACTTTTCCCGTCGAATCAATTACCTATTCAAGCAATTTTCCCATTCGCTCCTCCACACAAATAACAAAATGTGGCGATGAATTCAGCTGGGTGGCCCCTTATGATTTTATAAGAGAAGATGAAAATCTCAAATCAAAAACACTGATTTTGAAATTCATAGGTGTTGACAAATTCTATAATCGTGATACAGCCACAGTAAAGGTCATCGTAAACCAGACGATTAATTATCCTCAACGTTTATTGGAATATGAAAAGATGAATACCTATATTGAAAAATATATCACTCAATTAAAAGTAACTTTCCGATCGCTGGATAAAAAAATAAAACGCACAAAAAATTCAAGAACGACTTTTGACCTAACTTCTGCATCAACAGCATTGGGCGGCACCATCTTTTCGTCTCTTCCCAATCAGACGCAACAAACTACCGGTAAGATTCTGCCAAGCGTCGGTGTGGCGCTCGTGCCTGTTAAGGAAGCAGTGGCTCCTAATAAAAGCTATGAGCAAAATTCTGCTTCGTTGGTAAGAAGTGACATCAAACGTCTGCAATATTTACTATCAGATAATATGCTTGTCGGTGATAAAGATCCGGATATTGTGAAAAAAACTACAAGGTTAAAAGAGGAATTGAAGCAGGTTCAGCTACAACTAATCGATGTGCCTATCGAAGAAGATGTGTCCGATACAAAAGAGCTTGACGAATATTTCAACAATCCAAAAGTGAATCGGAAATATCGACTCAAACAAAAATAATTAGTTTTTATTTTCAAACCGGCGATTTACTCTAACGTATACCGGTAATGCACAAACGTAAAAAAGAGTTGGCAAATTTCCTGTAAATTATTGCCAGGTTCTTATTGTCCTTTTATTACAAGGATATTATTTTAACTGCATAACGAAATTGCAAAAAACTACTTTTACACTTATGAGATCTTAATTTAAAATAGCTATTTATCGACGATAAGTCAGCGGCGATTGTCTAGGGATGCAAGAATTTTTCAATTACAGGAAATAATTTTTCCGGTTCTTCAACCTGTGGATTATGTCCCGATTTTTCAAAAATCATAAACAGAGCTTGCGGGCAATATTCCTTATATTTCACCATCATAGCCGGAACCGCGACGCGATCATATCTGCCACCATAAATTAAAACAGGCATTTTTAAATTCTTCAATTGCTTTCTATAGTCAAAATTGCCAATATCATTTCCTAAAATGAAGTCGCCATCTTTTCCAACCATTTGATAATATAATTTTGAATTGAAAGCATTCGGATAAGGCTTGGATGAGTGGCTTAAAAAGTTGTCAGGATTATAAGCATATAGAAAGCCGTAAGGCACTTTTTTGTAGAGTTCCTGATGAGTGGGATCGCTTGAAACAGCGCCGGCTTCGCGAATAATCATTAATGAATCCCATATTTCCGGGTAGTTCGTTTGGATCTCATGATTGCTGTTGTCATCGTTTTTTTGCCACATAATATAACTGTGAAAGGTGTTGGCAAGAATAAGGTGCTTTACATGAGACGGATATTTTAATGCATAGCCCTGGGCCACCAATCCGCCATAAGAATGCCCGAGCACATTTAATTTATCAAAATGAAGCGCCAGCCTGAGGCCTTCTATATCCTCTATATCTCTTGCAAGCGTATATTCTGTAACATCTTTTGCCGTGTCACTTTTACCTCTTCCAAATGCATCAAAATAAATGACCTGGTTGTCCTTTGCCAGGGAATCAAAAACCCTGTAGCCGGGATGTGCGCCGCCAGGACCGCCGGGAATAATAATAATGGGATCGCCCTTGCCTGCGATAACAACATAAAGTTTAGCTCCATTTACGGTAATGTATTTTCCGTCTGTATAACTGTTGGGCAAATTCTGTGAATGCGCAGTGAGACTTAGAAGTATCACGATGCCTACAATAATTTTTCTCATAAATGATTATTAGAAAATTGAAGGTATTTAAATAGAGTGAAAATGAAGTTGGTGTTTCATTCTAATGTCTTCCGTTTGTTAAGATGCTGCTAATGCGTTGGCGCTGATTAAACTATGACAATGGCCGGAACTCTAAAGAATATGTTGATTAAGAATTAAAAACATTTTATTCATCTTAAACATTAAACCATGAAAAATTTATTACTCTCAATTTTTATTATCACCGGAATGGCCGCATGCCAGACCGGTCCGGCTCCTGATGACAACTCCAGGAACATTCAATTGTTAACCGATACTACAGCATATCATAACAATGTTTTTTCTGATACTGCGGTAACCGCAAAGGCAGAAATTGCGCCGGCAAAAATTTCTGAAAAGACCAGGGTTATTATTATCCGGACTGAAAAGGCAGTTCCTGCGAAAAGCACTGTTACCGCGCCCGTTTATACACAACCTGCGAGTGTTCCTGCAGCATCAACAGAGCCAATTGCAACCACTCCGGCCCCAGGAAATAATAAAGCAGAAACCGGTGACGCAGGATCCGCAAGCTCTGGAAATGGAACCGTTGCCTCCGTGCCTGAGGTGGCTAAAAAGAAAGGCTGGAGCAAAGCAGCACAAGGCGCTGCAATCGGCGGAGTAGGCGGTGCTGTTGGTGGTGCCATTATCAGTAAGAAGAAAGGTTTGGGCGCAGTGGTTGGCGGTGTTGTAGGTGCAGCAGGTGGATACATCATCGGCAAGAACATGGATAAAAAAGACAATCGCCTCGTGATGGAATAAATCGAAAACGTGACACTAAGTCGCTTCTTTAAGGCCTTTCCTCTAAAAAAGGAAGGCTTTTTTGTTAAGGCATTTGCAAAGAAATAGATCTCTTTTGAAGAGTCGAATTCACTGATTGTTTAAAAATCTGTATCACAACTTGCATAAAACGTGTTAAAAGGCGTTAACATGTCCGCTATTATGAATGACAAAAAGATGTTTGGCACCATTTTTTATAAGAGGGGTTCAGATAAGCGTTTTATTTTTTAACCAAATAGTTTCTTATGATGTACACAAAAAAATTAAGTATTTTATTCATGGCTTTCGCAATGTTGCTAGGCGCTTGTAAGAGTAAAGATCAGTCAGACACCCGCAATATTCAATTGTTGACAGACTCTACTGCCTACCATAATGATTCAAAATCTGACACCAGCACTGCCGAAGCGCGGGCGCTTTTAAAAGCATCTTCGTCTGATGTGAATCGTAAGTCTTCCGCTGAACGAGATAACACTCATCCAAGTGCAAACACTTCAACTTCCGGATCGAGTAATTCAGGTAATAATTCCGCGAGTTCAGGTAATTCAAATTCAGGCAATTCCTCATCTACCCAACAATCCTCTGAAAAGAAGGGTTGGAGTAAAGCCGCGCAAGGCGCAGTGATAGGTGGCGTTGGCGGCGCGATAGGCGGCGCAATCATTAGTAAAAAGAAAGGAACCGGTGCAGCTATCGGTGGTGCTGTTGGTGCTGCGGGTGGGTACATTATCGGAAGAGAAAAAGACAAAAAAGATGGCCGGGTGAAAAAGCAATAACATCAAAATATATCTCATTAAGAAACCCCTGATTCATTCCAGGGGTTTTTCTTTTGTTCAACCTGCAGCGTATTACAAAGTTTAATTTAGTCTGATCCTGAGCTCGTGAAAAGCTAAAATGTAGTTTTTTGAATTAATACTCATTTTCTACATTTTAGCTTTCCAGTATAATTTTTCTCATTTTAATTTTGCGCGTTCATATTGTACCGGCCATTCTACTTCCGCGCCCAATGTTTTTGCGGCATGCAAAGGAAAATACGGTTCCCTTAACAGCTCGCGCGCCATTACAACGAGATCCGCTTTATTTTCCGAAAGGATTTTTTCACTTTCCTCTGCGGTGGTAATTAACCCAACTGCAGCGGTCAAAATACCCGTTTCTTTTTTTATTTTTTCTGAAAAAGGAACCTGGTATAATGGGCCGACAGGAATTTTTTGCTCATGCGAATTTCCTCCGGATGAACAATCGATAACGTCTACTCCGAGCTCTTTCAGAATTTTTGCTAATTGAACAGAATCACCTTCATTCCAGCCTCCGCTTACCCAATCGGTCACAGATATTCTTACAAAAAGCAATCGATCATTCCCAATGACGGTCCTCATTTCCTTCACAATTGCTATTAATAATCTGATCCGGTTTTCAAATGAACCTCCATATTCGTCTTCCCTGTGATTGCTCAATGGCGATAAAAATTCATTGATTAAATAACCGTGTGCTGCATGTACTTCAAAAACTTCAAATCCCGCCTGCAAAGCTCTTTCTGTGCTGAGCCTAAAATCTTCAATCAATTGTTCGATCTCAACAATTGTCATTTCTTTTGGCATTGGCTCACCATCTTTGTAGGGCACGGCTGATGGTGCCAATGTTTGCCATGCGCCTTCCGCCGGATTCAAAAATTTTCCTCCTTTCCAGGGACTGTAATGGCTTGCTTTTCTTCCCGCATGCGCCAACTGGATGCCAGGAACTGAGCCATGTTGCTTGATAAAACCGGAAATTCTTTTCAGAAAATCAATATGCTCATCTTTCCAAATTCCCAGATCATCCGGGGAAATGCGCCCTTCCGGCGAAACTGCCGTAGCTTCAGTGAAAACAAGCGCAGCGCCACCAATCGCACGGGATCCAAGATGCACCAAATGCCAGTCATTAGCGAATCCATCAACACTGGAATATTGGCACATGGGAGAAACTACCAGCCTGTTTTTCAATTCAATATTTCTTATTTTGATCGGTTCGAATAATAATGCCATCGTATTTTTTTAGGTTGCAATTTCCAATCTATTTTCCTTAAAAAAAATTCCATTAATTTTGCCGTCCTTTAGAGATTTTAGAATGCAGATTGACGATTTCAGGAACAAAATCTAAAATCGCAAATCTGAAATCGAAAATCAACCTTGGCCCCGTAGTTCAGTGGATAGAATAGAAGTTTCCTAAACTTTAGACACAAGTTCGATTCTTGTCGGGGCTACTTAGTTTACCATTCGGTTAAGATATAGCTCGTGCTTCGTCCGCCGGAAGGCTGTTTCTCCAGTATTCCCTTATTTATTAGATCCTGTATATCCCGCAAAGCGCTATCCTGGGAACATTTTGCAATCTTTGCCCACTTGGAAGAATTGAGATTACCCTCGAAACCGTCTAATAATTTATTTACCATTAATTTTTGTCTTCCATTCAACAAAGCACCTCCATGTGCTTCCCAGAATTTTGATTTTTTAAAAACTGATGTGACAGTTTCATCTGTAGATAACAAAGCACGGTCAAGGCATTTAAGAAACCATTCTATCCAGGCGGTAATATTCAAATCACTTTTTTGTGTTTCTTCCAATGCGTCATAATAAGCATTTCTTTCTTTTCTTATTTGCGCACTCATGCTATAAAAACGTTGGGACGTTCCATCTGCGCGGGATAATTGCATATCTGCAATAGCCCTTGCTATACGGCCATTCCCATCGTCAAACGGGTGAACAGTCACAAACCAAAAGTGACTAATAGCCGCTTTCACAATGGGATCTATATTTATAGATGAATTAAACCAGGTTAAAAATTTATTCATTTCATCGTCCAAAACCTCTGTTCCCGGCGCTTCAAAATGAATTTTTTCCTTTCCCATTGGTCCCGATACAACTTCCATCGGGTGATTTCGCCATTTTCCGACATCTATCTTATGCATGCCGTTCCTTCCTGTCGGGAATAGGGCCGCATGCCAGCTGAATAGTCTTGCCTCATCAAGTTTTAAATTATAATGTTGGGTTGCATCAAGCATCATTTCTACTATTCCTTCTACATTGCGGTCTGAAGGCACTAATCCTGCAACATCGATACCCAATCGACGGGCGAGAGAAGAACGAACCTGGGCTACATCCAATAATTCTCCTTCAATTTCGCTGGACTTTACAACTTCTAATGTCAAAGCCTGGAGTGTTGCTTCGGCCTGCAGACTAAAACCTAAACTCTCCATTCGACCAAGCAGTCTTCCCATTCGGTGATGCACCTTTGTCAATAAGGGATGAAGCGAATTTTGATCCCACTGAAAGTCAGGCCACAGAGCCCGCTGATGGATGTAAGTAGCCATATTCAACGCAATTTATGCGTTGAATATAGTGCCTTTTCACCGCATAACAAAACATTCACCGCATATAATGCGGCGAATGGACATTTATTCGCCGCATGTGAACTTAATTTGGATGGTCACATTTCGCTTTAGATAACGACCCATTCTTACCTTTATGATTTAAAACTGCAGCTCTAAAAATTCCCCTGATAATCGTAAATTTGCCGCCTATTGAAAAAATCACCATCCGGTGAAAAATTAAAGATTATGAAGTTTCTGAATGTTATTATAAAATATCGTCTTTTATTAGGAGTGCTGTTTTTATTGCTTGGCATCGTGGTAAATATTGAAGCCGGTTTTTGGCCATCATTTATTTTATATTTAATTTCTTTGATTTTGATTGTCGGTCATTTTCTTTTTGGGCCAATGCGGCTGATCCAGGGCTACATGGAAAATGGCGATATGGAAGGTGCGCAAAAAGTGATCAAGTCTATTTGGTTTCCCGGTTTGCTCATCAAGCCTGTGCGCTCTGTTTATTTTACATTAAAGGGCAACCTTGCGATGGTAAATCAGGATTACGAAAGTGCCGAAGCGCACATGAAAAAAAGCCTTAGCCTTGGCATGCCAATGAAGGAAGCTGAAGGAGCTAATAAATTGCAGTTAGGCATGTTGGCCATGCAAAAAGGAAATACAAGAGAAGCTGAAAATTATATTCGCCAGGCGATCCGTTCAGGATTGCCCGATAAGGAAAACGAAGCTGCTGCCTACTTGCAGCTTTCGTCTATCATGATTAACAAACGTGAGTTTCGTGCTGCCAAACAATATTTCAAAAAGGTGAAGTCGCTGAAACCTACCACGCCCCAAATCGTTGACCAGGTAAAGCAAATGGAAAAATATATTACCAGGATGCCTGGATAGTTTTGTCCAAACTGTCTTATTATTCTATTATTTTCTTTTTAAAAAAAGGTCAGACAAGCCATTTTATAGAAATTCCTATTTGGATTTTAACTGTAAAATGCGCCGGATATTTTTTTGAAACCTTTTGATTTAACTTCGTCAGTATGTCAGCGTACCGGGAAAAATTACTCCAAAAATTTAATGCAGAATATCAAAAGCTAAACGAAAAGCAACAGCAAGCTGTTGATACAATTGAAGGGCCGGTGATGGTGGTTGCGGGTCCGGGCACGGGCAAAACTCAAATCCTTGCTGCCCGAATCGGAAAAATTTTATTGGAGACAGATGTGCTACCTCAGAATATTTTGTGCCTTACTTACACCGAGGCCGGCGCGTTGGCGATGCGGAGAAGATTGCTGCAGTTCATAGGGCCCGATTCTTTTAAAGTAAATATTTACACGTTTCATGGTTTTTGCAATGATGTAATCCAGGAAAATTTGTCGCTGTTTGAAAAAAATGCGCTCAATCCCGTCTCTGACCTGGAAAAAATCCAGCTTTTCAAAACCTTGATCGATAATCTGCCCAAAAACAATGTTCTTAAAAGATATCGCGGCGATGTTTATTTTGAAATAAAAAATTTACAGCATTTGTTTTCAACCATGAAAAGAGAAGGCTGGTCGGCGGAATTTGTTGTCAACAATATTGATGTTTATTTGGAAAGAATTAAAGACGAAGAAAAGTTTAAATATAAACGGGCATCTAAGACATCTGATAAAAAAGTAGGAGATTATAAACCCGCTTATTATGAAGAAATCAGCAAGATGGAAAAGCTTTCCGCTGCAGTGCACGAATTTGAGAATTTTCAAAATCTAATGAAGAAAAACAATCTTTATGATTTTGATGATATGATCAATTGGGTGATCAAAGTTTTTTCGGAAAATAAGAATGTGCTGGCCAGCTACCAGGAAAGATATCAATACATTTTGGTGGATGAATACCAGGATACGAGCGGCACACAAAATGAAATCGTAAGGCTGCTCATTAGCTTTTGGGAATCGCCAAATGTGTTTGTAGTGGGTGATGATGATCAAAGTATTTTCCGTTTCCAGGGTGCCAATATTGAGAACATGGAAAACTTTGCCAGGAGTTATGATGATCTTTTGAAAATTGTTTTGGTAAATAATTATCGCTCTACCAAACCCATTCTTGATATTTCAAAATCGCTGATTGATAAAAATGCTGAAAGGCTCATTAACAAATTTGAAGGGCTGACCAAAGAGCTGATTTCTTCCAATGAAAAATTAAAACACCTCGCCGAACTCCCGCTCATAGTTGAATACAATACCGCTAAAGATGAGATGGCGGATATTACCAATAAGATTGAAAAGCTAATCACCCAGGGAACGGAACCGGGAAGGATTGCTGTCATCTATAAAGAAAATAGTTATGGCGAGCAATTAATAAAATATTTAAGACTAAAAAATATTCCGGTATTTTCTAAAAGAAATATCAATATTCTCGCGGATCCTTTTGCAGGAAAGATCATACAGATTTTGCGTTATTTAGCGGCGGAACACGACACACCGTACGGCGGCGATGAATTGCTTTTCGAAATTCTACATTTTGACTTTTATAGAATTCCGCCGATCGAAATTGCAAAACTTACAGTAGAAGTTAACAATAAAAGGCACGGAGGCCAGTCAACTTCCATCCGAAGACTACTTTACGAACGGTCCAACGCACCTTTGCGGGATCTTTTTGATACAGGAATAGACCAAAGATTAAAAAACTTTAGTAAAATAATCGAGCTGTTGATTGCAGACGTTTCCAACGTTACGCTGCAGCAGCTTTTTGAAAAAATTATTGCGGATGCAGGCGTGCTTTCTTACATCATGAAGCACGAGGAAAAACTCCGGTTGCTACAAGTTCTCACGGCATTATTTGATTTTATAAAAGAAGAAACTTCGCGCAACCAGTTATTGGATTTGCGTGGCCTCGTGGAGGTGATTGATCTGATGGAAAGAGAAAAGCTTTCTTTGCCAATGGTGCAGGTTTCAGGAAGTGAGAAAGGTGTAAATTTATTAACGGCGCATGGTTCCAAAGGATTGGAATTTGAAAATGTTTTTATTACAGGAATCAATGCTTATCTCTGGGAAAAAAAGAGAAAAAGGTCAGATGGATATGCATTTCCGGACACATTGTTTTCATCGTTACCAACCGGAAATCCTGAAGAAGAATTACGCCGCCTGTTTTATGTGGCGCTCACGCGGGCCGAAAAAAATCTGCAGATTTCATTCATCAAATTTAAACCGGACGGCAAAGAAGCAGAGCATTCTATGTTTATTGCGGAAATCATTGAAGAGAACGGATTAGGCATTCAACACATAGCCCTTCCTGAAGAAGAGCTCATGGAATATGAAATGTTGAATTACCTGCACCAGGCGCCGGAGATCGAAAAAACAGAAGATGAATTTATAACGCCGCTGCTGGATAAATATGTGATGAATGTCACCTCGCTGAATAATTATTTGGATTGTCCGCTTGGGTTTTATTATAAAAATCTCATCAGAATTCCTTCCGGAAAATCAGAAAACCTGGAATTTGGAAGTGCGGTCCATTTAGCAGTTCAACGACTTTTCGAAGACATGCAAAAAGATGAATCGCAGCAATTTCCACCTAAAGAAAAAATGATTGGTTATTTCAATGGTTATATGATGCGCCATCGCGAGAATTTTACCCGCGAATCGTATGACCGAAGAATGGAGTATGGTGAAAAAGTGTTGAGCGAATATTATGATCATTACGTTAATTCCTGGAATAAAATAGTGGCGGTTGAGCGCAATATCAAAAACGTAGTGGTCGGTGGAATACCATTGAAAGGGAAGATTGATAAAATGGAATTCACCGGTAAAGACGTAAATGTGGTGGATTATAAGACCGGAGATGTGAATAGCAAGTACACGTCGGAAAAACTTTATGCACCGAATGAAAAGCACCCGAACGGCGGCGATTACTGGCGTCAGGCGGTTTTTTATAAAATATTAATTGATAATCTTGACGGCAAAGACTGGAAAGTCATCAGTACAGAATTTGATTTTGTGGAACCTGACAAAACAAAGGGTTATCAGAAAAGAAAGGTTTTTATAGAACCCGCGGATATAGAAACGGTAAAGCAACAATTGACAATGGTTTGGAATAAAATCCAGGCCCGCGATTTTTACACAGGTTGCGGAAAGGAAGATTGTTATTGGTGTAATTTCGTCAAAAGCAATAAGCTTGAGATCGCACTTCATGATATTGTGGATGAGGAACAGGAAGAGTTTTAGAATTTTTTTAGGAACGGGAAAAAAATGATATGAACCAAAGCAATTATGTTTGCTTTTATTTATGATGAAGATGCGCAATGCAATATTTTTTCTGATGCTGGGCGGCCTGGTCTATTTTCTTTCGGTAACGGGAAGCGGCTGCGCGCAGATCGGTTCACCAATGGGCGGGCCCAGAGATAGTCTTCCTCCTGTGTTGTTAAATTCAAATCCCCCGAACCGTACGCTTCATTTTTCAGGAAATAAGATCGTGCTGACCTTTGATGAATATGTTCAGTTGGCTGATGTGCAGAAAAATTTATTAGTGGCGCCCACGCCAAAAATAAATCCATATGTAGATTATAAATTGAAGACCGTTACCATCAAATTACGCGACACGCTTCAGCCAAATACCACCTACAATATTCAATTGGGAAATTCCATTCAGGACATCAATGAAAATAATCCTTACCGCGATTATTCCTACGTTTTTTCTACCGGATCTTATATCGATTCTTTAAAGTTTCATGGAACCGTAATGCTTGCGGAAACCGGAAAAACGGATAGCACAATCACGGTTTTCTTATACAAGAACCTGGATGATTCCGCGGTTTACAAAGAGAAGCCAAGGTACATAGCGAGGGTAGATTCTTCCGGTAAATTTGCCTTTAATCATCTTGCTTCAGGCGTCTATAATGTGTTTGCATTAAAGGATGAGAGCGGGCAAAAAATGTATAATAACCCTACCCAAACTTTTGCTTTTTCTGATAGTACAATCACTGTGTCGGAAAAAGAAGCGTCTGTGAATCTTTTTGCGTATGCAGAAGAAAAAGGATTGTCGAAACCATCAACGTCGTCTGCTGCTGTAACTAAAAATGCTGCAAAAAAACTTCAATATACAAGTTCCATTGCCAGTGGAACGCAAGATCTGTTGAAACCACTTATATTGGAGTTCAGCATTAAGTTGAAAAATTTCGATAGCTCAAAAATAAAATTGACCGATACCCTTTTGCATCCTTTCGCAAATACTTCCATATCGCTGGATTCAACGGGTAAAAAAGTTACCGTTGATGGCAAATGGGACGAGGATACTCATTATCGCCTGCTAGTCGAAAAAGATTTTGCAGTAGATACCGCCGGGACCGAACTCTTGAAATCTGATACGCTTAAATTCAAAACCAAAAGAGATAAAGAATACGGAAGCATTAAAATTAATTTCAAGAATCTTGAAAAATTCAGGCACCCGGTTTTACAGTTTGTAACGAATAATGAGGTGATACATTCCTATCCATTAACAGCTACTTCGTGGAGCGCTAAATTATTTGATCCGGGAGATTACGATTTGAGAATCCTTGATGATGATAACCAAAATGGAATTTGGGATCCCGGCAACTATCATTTGAGAAAGCAGCCTGAAAAAGTTTATAGCATTTCGAAGAAACTGAATATCCGGGCTGATTGGGACAATGAAGTTGACATCGTTTTATAAAATATAAATTTCATAAATTGGTCGTGATAAGTCATAATATAGAAAATTCACTTTTTCGTAAATCGTTTATCATCGCATGCTACGAAGTGCACATTTCTTAAATTTGCCAAATGATTTTTTCTTCTTCTCTTCTGGAAAATGCGGTCAACGAATTTGCAAAGTTGCCCGGTATTGGCAAAAAAACGGCATTGAGGCTGGTGCTTCATCTTTTAAAAAAAGATCTTGAAGAGGTAAAGATGTTCAGCGATGTAGTGCTTCAGCTAAGGCAGGAAATTCACTTTTGTACCCGTTGTCATAATATTTCAGATAAGCCATTGTGCAATATTTGCTCTAACAGAAGCCGGCAACAACAAATCATCTGCGTAGTTGAAAATATTCGTGATGTAATAGCCATCGAAAGTACCCAGCAATATAACGGGATTTACCATGTGTTAGGTGGTGTCATTTCTCCATTGGATGGCGTCGGTCCGGATCAGCTTGAAATCGATTCACTGGTAAAACGCGTATATGATGAAAAAACGGAAGAATTAGTGTTTGCGTTAAGTCCGAATATCCAGGGCGATACGACTATTTATTATATTGGGAAAAAACTGAAAGATTCTGCAGTAAAAATCACGACAATTGCGCGTGGCATCGCGTTCGGTGGGGAATTGGAATATGCGGATGAAATGACGCTTGCGCGCAGCATTTCTAACAGGATGCCGGTGGAAAATTATGTAGGTAATAACAAATTTTAAAAATAGGGCGGTTAATATTAAAACAAAAGCACATTGCTGTCATAATTTATTAACTTGCAAGCCCATGTCAACTGAGAACATTTGAGTACTATAACAGATAAAAAGCCCGTAATAGGAATTTCCTGCGGCGATATTAACGGTATCGGCATTGAGCTCATTATTAAATCTTTATCAGACAGCCGGATGCTTGACTTCTGCACACCTGTGGTGTTTGCGAGCAACAAAGTCCTTAATTTTTACCGGAAAAGTATTCCCGAAATCAATTTTACTTTTAATAGCACTAAAGATTTCAGTAAGATCAATCCCAAACAAGTAAACGTGTTTAATTGTTGGGAAGAGGAAATTGCCGTGAATCCGGGAGACTTGAACGAAACGGGGGGAAAATTTGCTGTCGAAAGTTTGAAAGCTGGCGCTCAGGCGTTAAAAGAAGGCATCATCGAGGCATTGATTACAGCTCCGATTCATAAAAAAAATGTGCAGGGAAATGATTTTAACTACACAGGCCATACTCCATTTCTTAAAGCCTTTTTTGAGGTGAAGGATGTATTAATGCTGATGACCGCCGGCGATTTTAGAGTAGGATTGGTGACTGAGCATTTACCTGTAAAAGATGTTGCAGCTAATATTACTAAGGAAAGTATTTTAAGTAAAATCAGTATTTTACACGCATCGCTAAAAAGGGATTTCAATATTGATAAGCCAAAAATTGGCGTGCTGGCATTAAATCCACATGCCGGAGACGAAGGATTGATAGGGACAGAAGAAGAAGATATTATTAAGCCGGCAATCAGGGAAGCAAAGCAGCGAAATATGCTGGTTAGTGGTCCTTTTAGTGCAGATGCATTTTTCGCCCGCGGATATCAATCGAGATTCGATGCTGTATTGGCGATGTATCATGACCAGGGATTAATTCCATTCAAATCGCTTGCGCAAACAGATGGAATTAATTTTACTGCAGGATTAAATTTTATCCGCACAAGCCCCGATCATGGGACCGCTTTCGATATTGCGGGCAAAAACAGAGCTGATCCATCATCCTTCATTGCTGCGATATTCGGAGCGCTTGATATATTGAATAACCAAACATCTTACGAAGAAAACCGAAAAAATCCTATTCGAAAATTAGGCGCTTCTGTAGTTGCCAGCGGCGCAGATGAAAAAATTACAGAGTAAACAAAATCCTTGTTGGTAAAATAAGTGAGGATTGCTGTCGTTATTGTTATTAAGCTCATAAAAACAAGCTATAGTTGCAAAATTTAATAGCTTTTTGAGCCCGACGACCGGCATAAACAAAAATTATTTTCCCATAAACAAAATTATAATTTTGTAAAAGGTAAATTTATTTATAATCGAAATGGCATGAATCAAGTCCTTATAAGTGGAATCCTGGCTTTCCTTATCACCTTTTTCTCCATCCCGGTGATTATGGATGTTGCGAAGCGCAAAAAGCTTTTTGACGAGCCTGAGGAAAGAAAAATTCATAAGGCAGTTATACCTACGTTAGGAGGTTTGGGAATTTTCGCAGGGTTTATTATGGCAACGCTTTTGAGCGCTCCTCCAGCCGCACCGGTTCTGCAATATTTTATGGCAGCGTTCATGGTCATTTTTTTTATGGGTATTAAAGATGACATTCTCATCCTTTCCGCTTCGAAAAAATTTATTGGCCAATTAGTTGCCGCAGGTATTCTGATTAAGTTCGGCGGAATTCAAATAACCAACATGTACGGGGTATTGGGTTTTCATGCAATCCCCCACGGCGTCAGTGTTCTTATTACGCTTTTTACTATTGTTGTGATCACGAATTCTTTTAATCTTATAGATGGTGTTGACGGACTTGCAGGAAGTCTTGGATTGCTAACATCCTTCACCTTTGGCTTATATTTTTATGCATCCGGACAGCCTTTATATTCTTTGATGGCCTTTTCACTTTCAGGCAGTCTCATTGCTTATCTCATTTATAATTTTCATCCGGCAAAAATCTTTATGGGAGATACGGGTTCCTTATTAATCGGGCTGCTAAATTCAATCTTTGTGATTAAATTTATCTCGATAGCCGCCGATCCCACAATGCCTTTTCCTTTGCAATCAGCTCCTGCCATCGGATTTGCCATTTTGATTGTTCCTCTTTTTGACACGCTTCGGGTAGTGGGCCTTCGGATTTTGAGCCGACGCTCCCCATTCAGTCCGGACAAAAATCATATCCATCATTTTTTACTTGATTTGGGATTAAGTCATAAAATGATCACATTTACCTGTCTCGCCGCTAACATTCTGTTCATAGCACTTGCTTATTCTTTAAGAGCATCCGGCACCGCTATTGTGATTCTGGCGCTTTCAGTCGCTGCTATTATAGCGGTAAGCGTCATTTATTACAACAGTTCCAGGGCAAAAATGCTTAAGATTTCAAAATTGGCAAAAAGCAAGAGTATTCTTAAATCTCACAAAATTTTGACGCTTTCCAGCGAACCTGTTGAGCAAAACTGATCGTTTTTAATTTAAGTTTTTATCGTCTCCTTTTATTAAATTTGTCAGATTTTTAAAAGCCTTAAGTGGCATTTCTTATTTGCAAAATTGAAAAAAATGACAGAGGACTTAAATGCGGTTTTAGAAGAAGCAAAAGCTACAATGAAAAAGGCGATAGGGCATTTTGAATCGGAACTTACCAAAATCCGGGCGGGAAAGGCAACTCCTACAATGCTTGATGGAATTGTAGTTGACTATTATGGAACTCCAACACCAATTGGCCAGGTTGGAAACATAACCGCAATGGATGCCAGAACTTTGACCATCCAGCCTTGGGAAAAAAATATGCTTCAGCCTATTGAAAGGTCGATTATTGCCGCAAATATTGGAATCAATCCACAAAATGATGGCAACCTCATCCGGTTATTCTTGCCCCCTCTTACTGAAGAAAGGAGAAGAGAACTGGTGAAAAGAAGTGGTGGGGAAGGAGAACAGGCGAAGATTGCGGTGCGGAATATCAGGCGCGACGCAATTGAGCAAATAAAGAAGCTTCAAAAAGATGGCTTGAGCGAAGATGCCGCTAAAGACGGGGAAGCTGATATGCAGGAAATGACCAACAATTATATTTCATTGGTCGACAAACACCTTGAGATAAAGGAAAAAGAAATTATGTCTGTCTAAATTCGGATAATTCTAATGTTACATGAACAACTTCTTCTATTAATTACTACCCCAATATATTTTGTTGTAATTGGTTTGGAGATTGTTTTGAGTAATGTTCAATTGAGGAAATATTATTCAGTTAAAGAGACCCTTATCAACGTTTATTTATGTATTCTTAACGGGGGGATCGATCTTTTATTCCGCGCCATTTATGTGGTGATTCTTATTTTAATTTACCAATTTCATTTCATTAGTTTTTCTTTTAATCCCATATTATACTGGTTTTTACTCTTTATTTTAGAAGATATAGCATTTTATGCAGAACATCGGGTAGATCACTTTTGCCGGATCTTTTGGGCTGTTCATGTAACTCATCATTCTTCTGAAGAGTTTAATCTCACGACCGGTTTCCGGTCTTCAGTGTTGCAGCCACTTTATAGGTTTATATATTTTATTCCGCTTGTTCTTTTGGGATTTAAGCCTTTGGATATTGTGTTTATGTATTCCCTCACCCAGATCTATGGAATTTTGGTTCATACCCAATATATCAATAAAATGCCGCGCTGGTTTGAGGCCGTTTTCGTAAGCCCTTCCCATCACCGGGTTCATCATGCCAGTAACGTGCGCTATCTGGACAGGAATATGGGTATGGTTTTGATCATATGGGACAAGTTATTTGGCACTTTCCAGGAAGAAATCGCTGAAGACCCAATAAAATATGGGCTGACCAAACAGTTAGATAAGCCCTATCATCTTACGAATATTATTTTTCACGAATGGAAAAATATTTCCAAAGATCTCCATCGAAAAGTGTCATTTTCCACCAAGCTTAAATACCTCCTGATGCCGCCGGGATGGAGCCACGATGGCAGCACTAAAACAGCGAAAGAGTTGAGAAAAGATTTGTTCGAATTGGAGGGAAATTAATTAAGCACTTCCCGGGAATTTCTATCACTTTTGTCGTAACTATAAAAAGACAATACCAATCTATTACGGAAGCAATTATGTTTCCTGAAAGGCCAAAATATAGTTTTTTACTTTTTAAAGGCTGATAGTGATTTTTCTCATTTGAAATTTAAAGCGCAGTATTATTAATAATTGTTTTAAATTGTCTAATGATTATGTTTCCGTTGCAAAAAAATTTTAAATGAGTCGGATTAATTTGAAAGAAATCAGCACCCGTGCTCCAAAAGATTTTGATAAGGATGAAACGAAAGATTCAACCAGGAAAATACTATCCGAACTCAATGATTTGCAAAATCTCCTGTTTGCTGAAAACACGCATTCCGTTTTGGTTGTGATCCAGGGAATGGATGCCAGCGGTAAAGATGGAGTGATCCGGAATGTCTTTACCTCAATGAATCCGCAGGGTGTGAGTGTTAAAAGTTTCAAAACGCCGACTGCTGAAGAATTAAGTCACGATTTTTTATGGCGCATCCATCTGCATGCGCCGGCAAAGGGAATGATACAATTATTTAACCGTAGTCATTACGAAGATATTCTGATCACAAGGGTTCATAAATGGTGCAATGATCAGACAGCTCATCAACGAATGGAAGCCATCAATAATTGGGAAAAATTATTAACCGATCACAACAATACAACGATTTTAAAATTTTACCTGCACGTTTCCCCTGAAGAACAAAAAGAACGACTGGATGAGCGGATTAAGGATCCGTCAAAAATGTGGAAATATAATGCCAACGACTATGATGAAGCCAAACTCTGGGATATTTATATGCAGATGTATGAGGATTGCTTCGAAAATTGTAACGAAATCCCATGGACGATAGTTCCAAGTGATCAGAATTGGTATAAAGAATATGTGATCGCTTCAAAATTAAG
The DNA here is from genome assembly GCA_963706775.1 of uncultured Chitinophagaceae bacterium. Taxonomy (GTDB): domain Bacteria; phylum Bacteroidota; class Bacteroidia; order Chitinophagales; family Chitinophagaceae; genus Ginsengibacter. The sequence goes on along the minus strand of CAVPNF010000005.1, from coordinate 378,805 downwards.
AGACACATTGAAAAACTTAAAAATGCAATATCCGGGCCTTAAAAAGTAACAATTATTTTCACCATTAAAAAAAATGTTATGAGTTTCATGCAGGATTTTAAAGCTTTCGCCATGAAAGGTAATGTGGTCGACTTGGCTGTTGCCGTAATTATCGGAGCAGCTTTTGGCGCTATCGTAGCTTCTTTGGTAACGGACATTATTACGCCTTTGATTCTATCCCCGGTATTGGACCGATTGGGCCTGAAAGATATAGGGGAACTAAGATGGGGTGCGGTCACGTACGGCAAGTTTTTAGCTGCGGTTATTAATTTTGTAGTCATTGCCCTGGTTATATTTATGATGATCAGGGGAATAAGCAAATTGCAAAAGGAAAAAGACGTTCCACCGCCGGCGGGGCCATCTTCAACCGACCAATTGCTTGCAGAAATCAGGGATGAACTGCGGAGGAGATAATTATTTAATAAATTTGCAATCCCGGTGACGAAATCACCGGGATTTTTTTTACCTTGATCGTTTAGAAATCAGCTTTAAATTACCGAATGACCTCAGAAATTTATCAAATAAAATTACCCCAGTTTGAAGGCCCTTTCGACCTTCTTTTATTTTTCATTGAGAGAGACGAACTGGATATTTATAATATTCCCATCACATCGATTACCAATGAGTTTCTAAATTATATTCATTCGAGCGAGGCGCTCAATATTGAGCTCAGCAGTGAATTTATTTTGTTCATCAGCACCCTTATGCGAATAAAGGCCAAAATGCTGCTGCCACGCAAAGAAATTGACCAGCAGGGGAACGAAATTGATCCGCGCCAGGAATTAATTGATAAGATACTCGAATACAAAAGATTTAAAGAAGCGTCCACAAAAATGAGCGAGCTGGAAGCTTTAAGAATGTTGATGGCAAAGCGCGGAAACGTTCAGGATGAGCTTTCTAAAATTGGCGAAGAAGCAGGCGAGGGAACGGAAATACAAACAGTTACTTTGTTCAAATTAATGAAAGCGTTTGAAAAAGTTGCCCAACGTTTACATGAAAAAAGAAACAAGCCTGTTCATACTGTGATCAGCTATCACTACACAATGGAAGGAACACGGACCTACATGAAGGATCTCGTAAAGACTGAAAAAACGCTTTCTTTTGAAAAAATATTTGATGTCTGTGAGGACAGAATTCACGCCTTATTTCTCTTTCTGAATATGCTGGAATTGGTTCAATCAAAATATATGACGATCATTATCGGTGAAGGTTTTAATAATTTTATTATTGAGTATAATGAGGATTTTGTGGAAGAACCTGTTATACTGGAAATGCCGGCCGATCCTTCTCAAAACTAAGCCGATTTATTTGCCGAATAGTGCGAATTCAGGCCCTGCCCTACAATGCCCTTGTTACTGATCAGATGAATTTTGCAAGTCACAAAATTAATCCACAAGCAATGAGAAAAGCTATAAAGTAGATTTTTCTATTTTTTATTACGCCAATAATTTATTCACTTCAATTTTAGCCATGTCTCTGATTGCTTCTGCAATATGATTAGGGTCAATCCCTATTTCATCATATAATTGTTTCGGAGATCCGTGCTCGATAAAATGATCAGGAATGCCCATGATTTTTACATCTGCTTTATAATTATGAGCGTTCATGAATTCTAAAATCGCAGAGCCAAATCCGCCTACAATGGTTCCATCTTCAACCGTGATTATCCTGGAATATTTGCTAAAAACTTCGTGCAATAATTCTTCATCCAAAGGCTTCACAAATCGGATATCATAATGCGCAGGATTTAGTCCTTCAGCTTTTACATCTCTTATCGCAGCCGCCGCAAAATTCCCGGGATGGCCAAATGATAGAATCGCTATTTCTTCTCCATCTTTCAATTTTCTACCCGTGCCAATTTTAATTTCTTTCATATCTGTTTTCCAATCCGATTTCACCGCTTCGCCACGCGGATAGCGTATTACAAAAGGATTTTTGGTGCTGTCCAATTGTGCGGTATACATCAGATCTCTTAGTTCGCTTTCGTTCATCGGCGCACTTACGATCATATTGGGAATGCAACGCATGTATGCGATATCGTAAGCGCCATGATGCGTTGGGCCATCTTCGCCAACGAGGCCTGCGCGGTCCAAACAAAACACAACAGGCAGATTTTGAATAGCCACATCATGGATCACCTGGTCATAAGCCCGCTGCATAAAAGAAGAATAGATGTTGCAAAATACCTTCATTCCCTGCGTAGCCAAACCTGCGCTTAGTGTAACGGAGTGTTGTTCACAAATACCCACATCAAAGGCGCGGTCCGGCATTTTATCCATCATAAATTTGAGGGAACAGCCACTCGGCATTGCCGGCGTTACACCCATGATTTTATCATTTTTCTCAGCGAGCTCTATGATCGTATGTCCAAATACATCCTGGTATTTTGGTGGCTGAGGAATTTCGAATTTTTTCTTATAAATCTCACCGGTGATTTTATCAAAAAGGCCTGGGGCATGCCACTTGGTTTGGTCTTTTTCTGCAAGTTCATACCCTTTTCCTTTTACGGTTTTTATGTGCAATAATTTCGGGCCGGGAATATCTTTCAGATCATTTAAAATGTCTATTAGATTGGTGATATTATGACCATCAATAGGTCCGAAGTAGCGGATATTTAAAGATTCAAACAGGTTGCTGCTTTTACTCACCATGCCTTTTAAAGAAGCCTCAATCTTCGAAACCATTCTTCTCGAAAATGTTTTTCCAGGTAATTTTCCCAGGGCTTTCCAGAAGTCGTCACGAAATTTATTATAGGTTTGAGAAGTAGTAATGTCCGTAAGATATTCTTTCAATGCACCCACATTCGGATCGATGCTCATGCAATTGTCATTCAGAATAATAAGCAAATTACTTTTCTCGATTCCCGCGTGGTTCATTGCTTCAAATGCTTCGCCGGCGGTCATTGCGCCATCACCAATTATTGCAACATGCTGCCTGTTTTTTTCGCCTTTATAATGCGAAGCCATTGCCATTCCAAGCGCTGCGGAAATAGAAGTGGAAGAGTGTCCGACGCCAAACGTGTCATACTCACTTTCAGATCTTTTTGGGAATCCACTCAGGCCCTTATATTTTCTGTTCGTTGCAAAATTGTCCCTGCGACCAGTGAGTATTTTGTGGCCATAAGCCTGGTGGCCGACATCCCATACCAATTGATCGTAAGGCGTATTAAACACATAATGAAGTGCAACAGTTAGTTCTACCACACCGAGGCTGGCGCCGAAATGCCCTCCGTGAACGCTCACCACATCCACAATATATTGACGTAATTCGTTCGAAACCTGGTGCAATTGACTGCGGTCAAGTTTTTTTAAATCAGCGGGAGAATTGATATTTTTTAAAAGCGGCCCGGGTAAAATATCCATTTAGTAAAAGATTAATGAGTAAAAATACAATATTTTGGGGGATACATTTTCATAAACGTTTAATCTACAGGTATAGTTTATAAAAATTAATAAAAGTTTTTATATCTAAGAGATAATCGCTGTAGTTGCATTTAATAAAACCGCGGTTCGGTTTAAAAAAATTCAATCATTTCCTTATAAGCGAAAATGTAGAAAATATCTTTTTTAAAGGAAGGATCGTTCAGGTCTGATAAGTGAAAATGTAGAATTTCCAATTCTCATGAACGTTATTGGGAGGCTATCAATCAAAACAAATCCATTTATTTAACTGTAAAATAAGATCGGGATTGGGGCAATTGGAAAAATAACTTTCCCTTTCACTCGATTTGCAGACGCCGGGATAATCTCCTTTGTAAGATCCGGGATTATTGATTACCTGGAAATGAAGATGTGGTGGCCAATGTCCATTTTCTAAAGGGTTACCAAAATGGGCAAATAAATCCCCTCTTTTGATAATGTTACCTGCCCTGATATTTTGAATGTCATTCAGGCTCAGATGCCCATACAGTGTGTAGAAGGTGATATCATCAATAGTATGTTGTAAAATAATCGTCGCGCCATAATCTCCAAAATGATCATTAAATGCAAAGCTATGAATGCGACCATCGAGCGGTGCAAATATTTCTGTGCCGTGCGGTCCCCAGATATCTATACCTAAATGAAGCCTGCGCGGTTCTTCAATTTGGTTTTGTTGAATCGTTAAAGAAGCGATCATTAAAAAGAGTTCTTCTTGAATACACAGATTCTTAATTCATCATATCCGCCGATGCCAAACTGGGCATTCTTCGCTCTTTCAACTTATCTTCGATATAGCGGGTAAAGATCCCGGTATTTTTAAGATCTATGTTGCAAGTTCCAAGTTGGATTCGGTGAAATCAAGAGAAATCAATTTATCTTTGGCCGGATCAAAATTCACCACCGGATGAAATTCGCTTCTAGGATCCTTTCAGCCAATTGAGTAATTTATTTTCGATTGAATTGCAAAGTCTAAAAAAAATTTGAAATAATAAATCGGTGAAATAATTTTTCATCCTGAATTACAATCTTCCATTTTTCATTCAGGTCAAACCACCACATTCACCATTTTACCTTTTACAAAAATGATTTTCTTCGGCGTTTTTCCCTCCACCCACTTTTGAATCACATCATTGTTTAAAACAATTTTTTCAACGTCATCCTGGCTCGCTTCCAGAGAAATGGTTATCGTAGTCCGCATTTTTCCATTAATAGAAACAGGATATTCTTTTTCAGATTCTGTGAGATATTTATTTTCCAATTTAGGATAAACAGCATTAAGAATTGAGTCGGAATTTCCAAGCGCATGATAAAGATCTTCTGCGATATGCGGTGCATAAGGTGTAAGCAAAATCAATAAAGGCTCCAGGATTTCTTTTTTATGGCATTTCAAATCCGAGAGTTCATTTACACTGATCATAAAGGCGCTCACTGCTGTATTGAAAGAAAAACGCTCTGTGTCTTCCTCAATCTTTTTAATGGTTTTATGAAGTGTTTTTAATTCGGCATCTGTGGCCTTATCTTCTGTCCAAACTTTTCCTTTTATGTCATCAAAAAATAAACGCCATAGTTTTTTTAAGAAACGATGTACGCCTTCAATTCCTTTCGTGTCCCACGGTTTGCTTTGCTCAACAGGTCCTAGAAACATTTCATACATACGGAAAGTATCAGCGCCATATTTGTTAACTAATACATCAGGATTTACGGTGTTGTATTTTGACTTGGACATTTTTTCTGTTTCTATCCCGCAGATGTATTTGCCATCTTCCAGAATAAATTCCGCATTTGCATATTCATGTTTCGATTTTTTAATTCATCAATTTTAATTCGAACCATATATTTACATCAACATGAAGTCTTCAATATCTAATTCATATTGCCGATCAACAATGATTTACATCAACATTTGACAACTTCGATTAACGTTATAATTGCTCTTTTTAAAGTAATGGCCGAAACAAATTTGTTGGAATCTTTAATCATCTATAAACAAACCTGCTACTTCCCTGTATCATCCCCTGGTTCACCAATTTCTTAAAAGGTTCCTGAAAACTGATATAACCCAAGATCATACAAGACTTTTGTCCACAAGCGGCTGTACAATAAATGCCCAACCGCATGTTCTGTTCCGCCTATATATACATCTACCTGGTTCCAATAATCAGTTGCTTTTCTATCAGCAAATGTTTCATTGTTGTGTGGATCCATATAGCGAAGAAAATACCAGCTGCTTCCCGCATAACCTGGCATGGTAGAGGTTTCGCGTGTTCCGGTTGGGGTGTTTACCCAATCCGTCAAATTGGACAACGGGCCCTGGCCATCTTTACCCGGGCCATATTTTTCTACATGCGGTAATTCCAAAGGCAATTCTTTTTCATCCAAAGGAATCGCAATTCCATCGCTCCAGATAATGGGAAAGGGCTCGCCCCAATACCGCTGGCGGCTGAAACCCGCATCGCGCATCCGGTAATTTACTTTGCGTTTTCCTATTCCCAATTCTTCTATTTTATTGATAGCAACACCGATGGCATCTTTCATCAACATGCCATCCAAAAAACCGGAATTCTCTAAAATGGCTTCTTTGGTTGGGTTGGCTTCTTCGCCATTAAAATGATCGCCAATAATATTAGTGACAGGAATATTGAAATGTGTTGCGAAATCGAAATCTCTCTGATCGCCGCATGGAACAGCCATGATTGCGCCGGTGCCATATCCTGCCAGCACATATTCTGCGATCCAGATGGGAATTTGTTTTCCATCGAATGGATTAATCGCATAAGCACCGGTGAAGCATCCGGTGATTTGTTTTACTTCTGCCATTCTTTCGCGGTCACTCCTGCTTTTTACATAAGTGAGGTATTCGTTTATAGATGACTGTTGTGCTGAAGTTGTAATCTGCTGAACCAGTTCATGTTCAGGTGCAAGCACTAAAAAGTCAACTCCGAAAATAGTATCAGGGCGGGTGGTGTAAACGTTGATGGTGAATGGTGAATGGTGAATGGTAAATTCCATCTCCGCGCCCTCGCTTTTCCCGATCCAGTTCTTTTGCATTTCTTTCATCGCATCGCTGAAGTTCACTGTTTCCAGGCCCTGCAATAATCTGTCAGCATATTCTGTAATGCGCAAATACCATTGCCGCATTTTCTTTTTCTCGACGGGATGGCCACCACGCTCACTTACACCGTTTACTACTTCATCATTGGCAAGCACGGTTCCCAATGCTTCGCACCAATTCACTTCGCCATAAGATGAAAATGCCAAACGGAAATCCATTAAAATTTCCTGCTGTTTTTGTTCGTCAAAATTTTTCCATTCCTCCGCAGAAAAAGAGTGCGCAGTTTGCAGTTGGCTATCAGCAGTTCCGTTTGTCTCGAAAATTTTGATCAGCGTTTCAATAGATTCTGCTTTGTCATTTTTATGATTATACCAACTTTTAAATAACTGCAAAAAGATCCATTGCGTCCAGCGATAATATTCAGGATCGCTGGTTTTTATTTCACGGCTCCAATCGTAACAGAATCCGATTTTATCTAACTGGCTTTTGAAAGTCGCGATATTATTTTCGGTTGTGGTTGCGGGATGCTGACCTGTTTCTAAAGCATATTGTTCGGCCGGCAAACCAAAACTATCAAATCCCATTGGGTGCAATACATTGAAACCCTTCAGTCGTTTGTAACGCGCATAAATATCACTGGCAATATAGCCGAGAGGATGGCCCACGTGCAGACCTGCACCGCTTGGATACGGAAACATGTCCAGCACATAATACTTGGGTTTTTCAGATGAATTGCTCACCTGATAAATGCCTGAACTTTTCCATTCAGCCTGCCATTTTTTTTCTATTTCTCTAAAATTATATTCCATTCTTTTTTATTAAAATTCCAAACAAATTTGGGTGACCGTCTTTAAGACTTTTTTATGGGCGAAACTCTTTCGCAAAATATTGAATCATATAAGCCATTTTATAGTTTTTTGTGAAAGAAATGTTATTCATTTCTTTATAGACTTCTCCAATGGAGGATGTAAATTACATTAGCAATCATTTGCAAGTGCGCAAAAATACTAAACTGTTTAAAAACATTTATTTTTGCCCGAAGGCATAAACTGAAGGTTCTAAATAAATTAATCCATTATGGCTCAATTCGGAAAGGCGTCAACTAAGCGAGGTAAATCATCATATGTGTATGCAATCATAGGCGTCGCTTTAGTTTTATTTTTATTCGGAGTGGTCGGCTGGATCTTTTTAAATATAAAAAAGACGGGAGATTATTTTAAAGAAAATATTCAGTTGCACGCGTACTTGTATCGCACTGCCGATCACAAACAAATAGATACCGTTAAGCAATATATTGAATCGCTTCCTTATGCAGTGAATGTGGAGTATATCACCAAAGAAAAAGCGCTTGAGAGATACAATCAGGATAATGATACCCTTTGGAAAAAACTGGCCATTAGCAATCCCTTACCGGAAAGTATTGATTTTTATGTAAAGGCAAGTTATGTTGATAAAGATAGCCTCGCAAAGCTGGAAAGTAGCTTGCTTACTAATTTTCCAACCACGGTCTCCGAATTTCAAACGCCTAAAGCGACGGTGGCCGGAGTGAGCCAATTTGTAAAAACGACCACGTTAGTGCTTTTAGTAGTTGCCATTATTTTGTCAATTTTAGTGATAGTGTCTATTGATAATACGATAAGGCTGGCGATGTACAGCAACAGGTTTTTGATAAAAACCATGCAAATGGTGGGGGCTACGAGGTGGTTTATAACGAGACCGCTAGATGGTCGTGCGATCGTAAACGGTATCATAGCGTCAGCTATAGCCATAGCGCTTATGCTAGGTTTTATCACTCTTTCTGAAAAGTTTATTCCTTATTTAAAAGTGCTTCACGACACGACCAATATGCTTCTGATTTTTGCCGGAATTACCGTTTTGGGCATATTTATTACGTTATTAAGCACCCATCGTTCGGCATTGAAATATCTTAAAATGAAGCTGGACGAATTGTACTAGAACAATTTATTTTCATTAATTTCTTAATATTGCATCTTCAACTCCTGATATGAACACAAATAAAAACATTACCCAGCCTCACGGTCCATTAAAACAACCTGCAATTAAACACGCTGAAGAAGAAAGCAAATTGTTTTCGAAAGAAAATTATAAATGGATGCTGATTGGTTTAGTTGTGTTGGCGATCGGTTTTTTCCTTATGGCGGGTGGGAAAAGCCCGGATCCGAACGTGTTCGATGATAGCTCAATTTATAGTTTCAGGAGAATCACGCTGGCGCCTATTCTTATCGTTGCGGGCCTGTTGATTGAGATTTATGCAATCATGAAAAAAGAACGATAACTATTATAAAATGACTTAACAGCGATGATTTATCTCATCGCTTTTTTTGTGTTTGGCCGTTATTTTCACTAATCACTAATTTATAAGATGACCATTATTGAATCCATTATCATTGCCATTGTAGAAGGGCTTACTGAGTTTATTCCAATTTCATCTACAGGTCACATGATCATTGCTGAGAAGCTTCTCGGCGTCACTGATAACGATTTTTCCAAAGTGTTTACAATCGCCATACAGTTGGGAGCCATTCTCGCTGTCGTTGTTTTATATTGGAAAAAGTTTTTTGATTTTAATAATTGGCAATTTTATTTAAAGCTTTTGGTAGGTGTCATTCCTGCAATCATATTAGGCTTATTATTTTCTAAACAGATAGATAACCTGCTGGAAAGTACCACTACCGTTGCAATCGCATTATTGTTGGGAGGAATTGTGTTGATCTTTGTAGATAAATTTTTTACAAGCCCACGTATACAATCAGAAAAGCAGGTCAGCTTCCGCAGTTCTTTCACAATTGGTATATGGCAATGTCTTGCAATGGTGCCGGGAGTGAGTCGCAGTGCGGCTTCTATTATTGGCGGAATGCAACAAAAGCTTACGAGGAGCGCGGCCGCAGAATTCTCATTCTTCCTGGCAGTACCGACCATGCTCGCTGCTACCGGATATAAATTATTAAAACATTATAAAGAAAATGGCGGATTCTCCGGTGAAGAAGTAAAATTGCTTTTGATCGGTAATGTCGTTGCGTTCCTGGTGGCTATGATCGCCATCAAGTTCTTTATCGAATTTTTAAAAAAGCATGGGTTTAGAGTGTGGGGAATTTACCGGGTTATCCTTGGAATTATTTTACTGATCATGATCTATACGGGTCATTTGATGCCTTAGAACTTTTGAAGGATCTCCATTTGTCTTAGAGTTTGAATCAAAAAAGATGAAATTTTCTCTTGAAAATTTTATTACATTGAGCATTCATTTATCTATACATGCAAACTGCTTCTAAAAAAGTGATTAACGGATGGGCCATGTACGATTGGGCCAATTCGGTTTACAGCCTCGTTATCACTTCATCTATTTTTCCCGCTTATTATGAAGCCGTTACTTCGGGAAAAAAAATTGTTTTTCTTGGCCGCACTTTTAATGAGCCTTCTGCATTATATGCTTATGCGGTTGCATTTTCGTTTTTAACTGTGGCAATTATTTCGCCCCTGCTATCATCCATTGCAGATGCGTTTGGAAATAAAAAAAGATTCATGCAATTTTTTTGTTACATGGGTTCGTTAAGTTGTTGCGCCATGTATTGGTTTCAGCCGGATAACCCGCAGTTAGGGATTGTTCTTTTTATTTCAGCCTCCATAGGCTTCGGCGCCAGCATCGTTTTTTACAACGCTTACCTCCCTGAAATTGCAGCGGAAAAAGACCAGGACCATGTGAGCGCCAAAGGTTTTGCACTGGGCTATATTGGCAGTGTTATCTTGTTGTTGATTTGTTTGGTAATAGTTACCAAACCTGCTTTGTTTGGAATTGCCGATACAACTAAGGCATCACAAATATCTTTTCTTCTTACCGGTATCTGGTGGATGGCCTTTGCGCAAATCACTTTTGCTGTTTTGCCCAAAGGCGAAGCAAACCCTGTTTCTAAAAGCCATAATGCTTTTACAAAAGGCTACGCTGAATTAAGAAAAGTATGGAATGAATTAAAACACCAAACTACTTTAAAGCGTTTTTTATTGGCTTTCTTTTTCTTAGGAATGGGCGTGGAAACAGTTATGTATTCAGCGGCTTTGTTTGCCAAACAACAAATTTTTCCAAATACGGGCAACAAAGAAACGGACGCTGCCAACGGAGGAAAACTGATACTCACGATTTTAATTATTCAAATTGTTGCGATTGGTGGCTCCTATTTATTTTCATTTTCTTCAAAAAAAATAGGCAACCTAAAAGTGTTATTGATTGGCGTGCTCATTTGGGCTGGCATTTGCGCATGGGCTTATTTTGTTTACACCGAAATAGCTTTTTATTGTTTGGCGGCAACCGTCGGGCTTGTGATGGGTGGCATACAATCTCTTTCCAGGTCCACCTATTCTAAATTTATGCCCCCCACAAAAGATACAGCTTCTTATTTTAGTTTTTATGATGTTTGTGATAAAGTGAGTACTGTTATTGGCATGGCAACTTTTGGCATGGTAACTGAAGGCTTGGGTGGAATGAGAAATGCTGTTTTATTTTTAATGTCTTATTTCATTATTTCATTTTTCATTTTATTGTATACGCTGATAAAACAACCCAAAGATTTGACAACTTTTCAAAAGTTGTCAAATCTTAAAACTATATGAAATTATATTCTATTAACGCAGGCCATTTCAAACTTGATGGAGGCGCCATGTTTGGCGTGGTTCCAAAAAGCATGTGGAAGAAATTAAATACTCCTGATGAAAATAATCTTTGTAATTGGGCCATGCGCTGTTTGTTGATTGAAGATGACGGGCGACTGATCCTGGTTGATAATGGAATGGGAAATAAACAGGATGAAAAGTTTTTTGGACATTATTTTTTAAACGGGAATGATACATTAGATAAATCGCTGGCAAAATATGGATTTACAAAAGAGGATATTACAGATGTGTTTTTGACGCATTTGCATTTTGATCATTGCGGCGGCTCAATCGAAAGAGTAGGAGAGAAACTGCTTCCAGCTTTTAAAAATGCAACCTACTGGAGTAATGCGGATCATTGGAAATGGGCTACTGAGCCAAATGATCGGGAGAAGGCCAGTTTTTTAAAAGAAAATATTTTGCCGATCCAGGAAAGCCAAAAGTTAGTTTTTCTTGATCCTGTTGAAGGGATTGAATTTGTGAAGAACGTAAATATCCGTTTTGTAAATGGTCATACGGAGGCGATGATGCTGCCGCAAATAAAATACAAAGACAAGACAATCATTTTTATGGCCGATCTTTTACCTTCGGTGGCGCATATTCCTATTCCTTACGTGATGGCTTATGACACGCGACCGCTGGAAACTTTGAAAGAAAAAAAATCATTTCTAACAGAAGCGCAACAAAAAGATTATGTGCTTTTTTTCGAGCATGATCCGGAAATTGAATGTTGTAGCCTTCAACTAACGGAGAAGGGTATACGAAGTAAAGATACCTTCCGGCTGGAAGATTTGTAAGACCAAATTTTTCCCTTAATAACTTAACTATGATTAAAAAGACAAGTCTCGGATTTATGCTGCTTAGTTGTGCGGTAATTATATTTTTCTTTATTAAAGAACAGTTCAGAGGCATCGTGCTGTCTTCAGCAGAAAACATGACATTGTCAATAACTTACCTTGTTTTTGGCTTATCCATGTTGATTTTTGGAAGGATCAATTTTCTTGAAAAGAAAAAAGAACAATAGTTTATTGTTCTTTTGAATTATACACAGTTCATCTATAAACGTCTATCTAAAGTTGACTAATGAAGTAAGCGGATGCCGCAAATTTTTGTAACCCATCATGTCCACTTTAATAGAACCAACGGCAATGGGGCTTTCCGCCCGGAGTAATAACCTGTTGGCATCGTCGCTCACCCACACAGTCATTTTTTCTCCGCCCTGGAAAATGGAACCTTTAATCAATAGCGGTTTAAACTTTATCGCCCGAAACTTCCCATATTTTGTCTTTATATTTTCTTTGCCTTCGTATTTTAAATAGAGGTGATAAATCTCATCATCAAGAAACATATCGAACGGTATTTTATCACCCGGTTTATATTTCGTAAAGTCAATGTTGCGTGCATAATAAACCGAGCTTATTACATCCTGTATACAGTTCGTTACTTTGAATACCCCATTCGTAGAAACTGCCGTGCCTGCCTCATGATTAAATGTAACATTATTGTAAATTTTGTAGCCGTCCTCATCTACGTTTCGGATAAATTTTACCGGAAGCATGTTCGACGTGTCTATGTAGGTTTCGTAACGATCGCGCAATTTGAAGAAATGATCAAAAAAGGAATAGGTGGTGCCGGTGGCTACACAATGGTAAACCGGTTTGCCATTATATCTTTCAACTGATGTTGTAAATTTTGCTTCTCCGGCTCCAACATACATACCGAGCGTGGAATAGTAAACAATCATGGTTACCTGCTCTCCGTCCTGGAAGGCAGTATTGCGAACCCCGCAGAATTCATTCCCTGGCGCAGGCTGGGGAGTAGAAAATGAAAGTAGTAAAATTAAAACCGGGATAATTGCTCTCAAATTATATTATTTGTCTTTAAAAAGTTTGATACTTAAAATTAAAATGCTCCCTAAAAGAGCAGGAATAAATAAATTAATGAACCAAATACCAAAAGTAGTGCCTATTATCCCTATCGTATTGGCGCTATAAATATTTAAAAGCTCGGTGCTGAATTTTCCCCGGATCCCTAAATCTGCAATTGCGAATGATGGAACAATAGCCAATACCAAAAACAGTATGGTGATCGTCCAAAAGCCATCTGCCCAAGATATTCCCACTTGCAGAACCTGTAACAGCAATACGTATTGTATAACGAAAACAAGATACCGAAAGAACGAAAGCGAAATTAGCCTTAACAATAATTTAGGAGTAAACTCTTCAAGCACGTTAATGTATTGAACATATTTTGCCGCCGCAGGAATTTTTTCTATAAGCTTGATCAACCAGGACAAGCGGAAGAAAAATAATACCAAAAGACACAAAACTATTGCAGAAATGAATAACAGGATCCGGATCCAAAAAATGGAAAGGCCCATTACCTGGTCGAAATGCTGATGTTGAAAATATAACAAGTAAGACAATCCTCCGCATCCCATCAACAATGTAATTATGAGTTGGCTAAGACTTCCTGCGATTGATAATGAAATAGCTTTAATCCGGCTTCCGTCTTTGATATAAAGTATTCTGCCTCCATACTCGCCGATGCGGTTGGGTGTATTTAAAGAAAGTGTTACGCCCGTCAGCACAGACTTAAAGGCCGTGAGAAAACTCATCTTCTGAAGTGGGGTAACCAACAACTTCCATTTCCTGGCCTCTAAGCCCCAGTTGGCGAATACGAGAATAATAACCAGCCAAAACTTCCAGGCCTGCCGCCCAAATGGCGCCTCTTTTATGAGATCGATTGACTGATAAAGATCGGGCTGTCTTTTTATCTGTTGATATAATGAATAGAAAAGCCATATGCCCAACAAGGGCACGATCACATATTTGAATATTATTTTGATATTTTTGTTAACACGGATCATGTTAGCTTTGAGCCGGCCGTTTGAAGGTTTACAGGCTGATTTTTTTTAAAAGAGGTAAAAATAAACTTCGCTTTGCATAAAAATTCAAAAATAATTTTAGGAATTGATCCCGGCACATTGGTGATGGGATTTGGTATTATAGAAGTTACCTCCAGTGGAGTAGCCTTGATAGTTATGGATGTGCTTAAACTTTCTTCCAAAAAAGATGCTTATGAAAAGTTGCAGATTATTCATCGCAAAGTAGCGGATTTGCTTGTAGAACATACGCCCCATGAATTTGCAATCGAGGCTCCGTTTTTTGGAAAAAATGTGCAAAGCATGCTAAAACTTGGCCGGGCGCAAGGTGTAGCGATTGCTGCTGCGATGCAGGCAGGCATTCCTGTTACAGAATATTCGCCGCGCAAAATAAAACAGTCGATCACCGGCAATGGGAATGCAGATAAGATGCAGGTGCTCAAGATGCTTCAACGAATTGTAAACTTTGATGAGGATCCAAAATATTTCGACGCCACGGATGCGCTTGCGGTGGCCGTGTGTCATCACTTCCAGGGAAATTCTTTGTCAGACATTTCGACTAAAAAATTGACAGGTTGGAAAGATTTTTTAGTAAAAAATCCCGGGCGATTGAAAAGAACTGAAATATGAAAATGAAATAGCGGCGAGCCTTGAATAATAAAAACATGTTCCATTTTTATTGCATTGCGTTCAATAATTTTTCCTGTGTTCGTTTCATTTCTTCAGGTGTCGGAGACAGTTTTTTCTTCGTAAAATTCAGGTCATTCGCGGAGTTTAAGGGGACAAGGTGCATGTGTGCATGAGGTACTTCAATTCCTACAACGCTTAATCCGCATCTATTGCACGGAAACGCTTTTTCAATAGCGACCGCAATGGGTTTGGCAAAAGCAAAAATTTCCGCGAGATAATCATCAGGCATATCAAAGAATTTGTCAACTTCCAGTTTCGGGATCACCAAGGTGTGCCCTTCAACGAGTGGATTAATATCTAAAAACGCAAAAAACTTTTCATTTTCCGCGATCTTATAAGATGGAATCTGGCCGTTAATAATTTTTGTAAATATTGTCATGATGCGATCTTAAGTATTTCAACTTCCTTCTTTCAAACGCCGTTCCTCATGCAGTGATATTTTCTATTTTAAATTTAATAATGCCTGCAGGCGCATTGATCTCTGCAACTTCGCCAACACTTTTGCCGAGTAATCCTTTCCCGATCGGCGATGCCGCAGAAATTTTCTGCAACTTCAGGTCTGCTTCTTTTTCGGACACAATCTGGTAAGTCACCTGCTTTTTTGTGCTAAGATTCGTTAGGGTCACTTTTGTAAGAATTGATACTTTACTGGTATCTATAGCTGTTTCATCTAATATCCTTGCTGTTGCAATGATGCCTTCCAATTGTTTTATTTTTGCTTCAAGCATGCCCTGCGCTTCTTTGGCAGCATCATATTCAGCGTTTTCTTTCAGGTCGCCTTTTTCCCTGGCTTCTCCAATTGCCTTTGAGGCAGCCGGCCGTTGAACACCTTTCATGTTTTGCAACTCCGCCTGCATTTTTTCAAAAGTCTCTTTAGTAACATAGTTTACCTGGCTCATATAATCATCGTTTTAAGGGCTACCCCTTAGTTTTATGGAAAAAAAATACAACGCCCCTGTTTAAAGACGTTGTATAAATACAAATATAATTAATTCCTGAAATTCGGCTCAAGTCCTAACTTTTGCAAAAGAACTTTCGCCATCTTGTAAAAAGCCTCAACGCTATAGCCTGCTATATGTGGGGTTAAAATTACGTTTGGTTGCACCAATAACCAATTTAATCTTTGATTCTCCTCCCGGGTGTATGTTTCCAGCTTTTCATTTTCCATCACATCTAATCCCGCGCCGGCTATTTTCTTATTTTTTAAAGCCGAAATAAGAGCGCCCGTGTCGGTAACCTTTCCTCGGCAGGTAGAAATAAAAAACGGAGATTTTTCAAGTGAATTAAAAAACTTTTCATCTGCCATATGATGGGTTTCGTCAGTAAGCGGAACATGCATGCTTATGATATCTGAATAGCGGCACACCTGTTCAAAATTAGCTTCCTTGATATAACCTCCGCCGAAATCATACTTGTATTTATCATAAGCCAAAACAGTAACACCAAATGAAGATAATAATTTCACCAGGGCGGTTCCTGTATTTCCATATCCAATAATGCCTACAGTTTTTCCTTCAAGTTCGATTCCGCGATTAGCATCTCTTATCCATTTCTTGTCTTTGATCTCTTCAAAGCTCGAAGATATTTTATTCGTGAGATTTAATAATAATCCTAATGCATGCTCTGCCACTGCATTCCTGTTTCCTTCGGGACTGCTGATGCATTGAATGCCTTTTGATGTGGCATATTCAACATCTATCAATTCCATTCCGCTGCCAAGGCGCCCGATCCATTTCAATCGGGTAGCCTTATCTATTAACGCCTTGTCTATCGGAATGCGCGTCGTCACAACAAGTCCTTCAGCCTGGCTGATGATTGCACTTAGCTCTTCATAAGATATTTTGTCAGAATGAAGAACGGCATACCCTTTATGCTGCAATGTTTCTGTTAAATAGTTATGTGCTTTCGATGTAATTATTACCTGCCTGTTCAATTTTTTTTAATTTATTTATGCTGTTGCTATCATGCTTATTTCCACATTCACATCTTTCGGTAATCCTTTCACGGCCACAGTTTCCCGTGCCGGAAAATCTGATTCAAAAAATTTGCCGTATTCCTCATTCACAGCTGAAAATGAATTCATGTCTTTTAGAAATATAGTTGTTTTTACCACGTTACTAAAATCAAGTCCTGCTTCGGTTAATATTGCTTTTAAATTATTCATCACCTGTTCAGTCTCTTCCCTGATATCATTCGTTTTTAATTCTGAAGAACCCGGAACGAGTGCCACCTGGCCCGAAATAAATAAAAATCCTCCGGCTTTCACTGCCTGGTTATATGGCCCTATAGGCGCGGGTGCATCAGGTGTATTGATGATTTGCTTGGTCATAGTCTTTTTTTAAAGTGGACTAAAGTTGCAAAACTTTCCATCAATTAACAAACCTATTTTTGCAAAAAATTACCTTATGAAGGTTTTAGTTATTTCAAACATCGGCCAGGAAAATGAATTAAGATTAAAAAAAGTTAAAGACGATGTTCAAATCATATTTAAAAATAAATTATCGGAAGAAACAAACCTCAAATCTTATAATGCTTTTTTTATTTTGAATAACGAGGAAAGCGATTTTATAGATTTTAATGATTTTGATTCAAAGCCGGTTTTTATTAATTCTGTCGTAAGAACGTTGAAAGAATGGGGCGCCCCAGGTAATGTGAGCAGGATCAATGGCTGGCCGGGCTTTTTACAAAGAGATGTTTGGGAAATAGCAAGTGAAGAAAAAGATGCAACGGCAGAAATTTCAAAAATAATGGGTTGGGATCTGCTTTTTGTAGAAGATAAACCGGGTTTCATTGCCGCGCGCGTTGTGGCCATGATCATTAACGAGGCTTTTTTAGCCTTTAACGAAAATGTCAGCACGATGGAAGAAGTTGACCTTGCCATGAAACTGGGCACCAGTTATCCTTTTGGCCCTTTTGAATGGGCGGAAAAAATTGGCCTAAACAATGTATATGCGCTCCTTGATAAACTTGCCGAAACAGACGTTCGTTGCGTTCCTTCGCCAGCATTAAAAAACTGCATTTAAAAAGTAAAATATTCAAATGGATTATATTTTAAATATTCACACAGCAACCGAACGGGCAATCGTCGCCATTTGCAATGGAAAAACAATTCTGGACACGATGACAAATGAGGATCCAAAAGGCCACGCAGCCTTCCTTCATGAGGCCATTCATAAAGTATTACATAATAATGACATTTCAATAAATAACTTAAATGCAATTGGAGTTACTAACGGACCGGGATCTTACACCGGCATTCGGGTGGGGCTGGCCGCCGCAAAAGGCCTTTGTTACGCACTTCAAATTCCGCTTATTACTTTCAGTACTCTCGAGGCGATGGCTGTTTCCGCTATTGAAGAGATTAAGGATAAAAATGCCTTTTATTGCCCGATGATTGACGCCCGCAGGATGGAAGTCTTTACTGCTTTGTACGATGCGGATATAAATCCTGTAGAACAGCCAGCAGCAAAGATCTTAGCCGATGGGTCTTACCTGGAATATTTAGCAGCCAGGCCAATTTATTTTTTTGGAAATGGGAGCGCAAAACTGCAAAATTTAATTCATGATCATCAAAATGCACATTTCATTTTAAGTGGAATAGAGGCAAATGGAATTTGCAAAATCAGCTTTGAAAAATATAAAAATTGTCAATTCGATTCAGTGGCTTATGCAGAGCCTTCATATCTCAAGGAATTCTTTTTCATGCAAAAACAGGCGTGATACATTTATTATAAAGGGATTTTTTAATATTTCCTTAGAAAATATATCTATTTTGAATACGTACCTTTGCTTTTAGAAAAAACCACCCATTTTAAATTTTATTTCTTACGCTAAAAATCTAATTGATGACACTTACAACACAACAACCGCCAGCAATTCATGCGGAGCCGCATCATAGTGATGCCCTTCAGAATATCGACTACTTAAGGATAAAAAAAGCCGCTTTGGTACTTCGGGCCCTTAATCACAAATTGAGACAACAAATCATTAAAACGATCAGTGATCACAAAAGAATTACCGTTACCGAGCTGTATGTGAAATTAAGACTTGAGCAATCAGTAGCTTCCCAGCACCTGGCAATTCTTCGGAAAGCGGATATCGTGTCCACGGTTCGCGAAGGAAAATTTATATTTTATACTATAAATGAAGAGCGCATTGTTGCGATCAACGAATTCGTAAAAAACCTTGTCGGATAGCTAAAATCTTCTTAAAAAGACAAACTCTTAAACGATAGGCCAGGCATTTTGCATTTCTGCTGATGCCTGGTCTTAATTTTTAAAATATCAGCATGTTTATAAAGCAAATTTATACAGATTGCATTAGTGAAGCAGCTTACTTTGTTGAAAGCGATGGAGAGGCTATCGTCATTGATCCGTTAAGAGATATTGACGTTTACCTTCAACTCGCGCAGGAGCATAATGCAACAATCAAATATATTTTTGAAACACACTTTCATGCGGATTTTGTAAGTGGCCATTTGGACCTTAGTGAAAAAACAGGCGCCCCAATTGTTTATGGTCCTGAAACCCATGCTGCTTTTAAATTCCACCTCGCAAAGGATAATGAAATTTTCAAGATCGGCAATATTACGATCGAAGTGCTGCACACGCCCGGTCATACTCTTGAATCGAGTTGCTATCTTTTAAAAGATGAAACAGGGAAATCTCACTGCATTTTTACCGGCGATACTTTATTCGTCGGCGATGTGGGTCGCCCTGACTTAAGTAGTGGTAATCTTTCCAAAGAAGAGTTGGCATCCATCATGTACGATTCCATTCATAATAAATTACTCAAATTGCCCGACGATGTCATCGTCTATCCCGCACATGGCGCTGGCAGCAGCTGCGGCAAAAATATTAGTTCAGAAACCTCAAGCACAATTGGCAATGAAAGAAGAACGAACTACGCGTTAAGGGAACAATCCAAAGAAGAATTTATCCAGGCAGTAACTGAGGATTTGAACGAGGCCCCGGTTTATTTTTCAGTGAATGCGAAAATCAATAAAGAAGGCTACGATAATCTTGAAGACGTGAAATCAAAAGGACTGACGCCCTTGTCAGTTGAAGATTTGAAATCTAAAATAAAGGAAGGATTCGTCGTTCTCGATACAAGGAACGCCGAAGAATTTACAAATGGATTTGTGCCCGGGTCTATCTTTATTGGGCTTGAAGGAAGATTTGCCGAATGGGCCGGAACATTGTTGTCATTTAAAAATCCGATTTTGTTGGTTACCGCGCCGGGAATGGAAGAGGAAACCCTGATACGATTGGCAAGGGTTGGCTTTGATAATGTTGAGGGATATCTCGAAGGGAGGTTTTGACGCGTGGAAAAATGCCGGTGAAAAGATTGACCTGGTGATTGATGTAGAAGCAGATGAGTTAGCGATGGACCTTCCATTCGATGATAAATTGCTGGTCGTGGATGTCAGAAAGCCCAACGAATTTATTGAGGGGCACGTTAAGGATTCTCTCAATATTCCATTGAGCGAAATGACGGATGTAGCGCAAATCGCCCACCTGGAAGAAGATCAAAATATTTATGTTCATTGCGCCGGCGGTTATCGCAGCGTAATCGCAGCTTCACTGTTAAAGCAGCAGGGATATCACAATCTCAGAAATGTGTTGGGCGGCTGGGGCAAAATAAAGGAGCAAAAAAGTATTTCTACCGAAAAAGAGCCCAGTGTTTTAAATTGATAATTTTTTGGAGTAAAAATTATCAATTATTGCCTTTATTCTCATAAGTGAAAATGTAGATTTTCACTTTTTTTATCGTCAGCGATCTATTTTTTCATAAGTTTCTACAGTTCCGTCTGCCGCAATAATTCCGCGATACATTGTCAATATATTATTTTTGATTTCGAAAAATAGCTTATCGTTGACATTCCCATTTAATATTATTGCGTCCATTTTTCTTCCCGTTGCCATAGAGTAATCCTTCGTGGTAGTAAATGAACCGGTGCCCGATAATTGTCCGTTTATGCGGGACTGATATATATTATTAGTAAACGTCCAAATGTTTCCATTTCCAGTGGCAAAGTCCGTCGGGCTGCCTGGCGCGCGATATCCCCCCTCGAGATGTCGTAGCTCCCATGCGCCTTCAATGGATATTGGAGTATTGGTTTTACTACAACTAAAAATGAATAGAAAGAGTAAAACGACTAAGGGTAAAATCTTTTTCATAGAAACTTTTCCCAGTTGACATGTATAAATTTCAAAACGTTGCACAACCATTACTGGTATTGTGCGTTATTTGTAAGAGAATGACATAAAAAAAGCGATACATTTTATTGCATCGCTTACATTATTTTAATAAAAGAATTACCAGCCTTTTTTGGCAACTCCGTCTTTTATTGCCTGGAGCGCATTTGCTTCGCTAAGCATTGTGGTCATTTTATTTCCCTTTCCATCATTTCCCTGCGCCATATAGCCACCACGGGAAGTTTTTGTGATTACTGCTTCTTGCATTGGAACATTTTTTTCTTTCGTTTTCATGCAGTACGCTGTTAACATTTTTGACATTTTAATTGGGTTTAGGTTGATTAATTATGTTTTAAGCCCAAAGTCTGTTGACAGTGGATTTTCAAATTTAGCAATTTATACTTATTTCACACTATAAATTTATCAAAATCAGTCTTAAGATATTATAAAGAATTCTTTATTTTTTTAATATTTACTTTCAGGGCATATTTTATATACATCTCGTATGAATATTCCAGCCCGGTGCCGCTGGATGATTTCTCAATTAAATCTTTGTAAGGAATGAACCGGAAATCGAATGAAACGTTCTTAAAGATCTCTTTATCATAAATAAAACTGGCGATGATAAGCTCACGGTGCCTTTCCACTAATCCCGGGTATTTTTCAGATACAGATTGAAATAAAGCCATTCCCCGCGGACCGATGTATCCGTCGCCATTCCAATATCTGAGGTCAATGCCAACATTTTTAAAGCCAAATAGCAAGTGCGAAAGAAATCCATTTCCTTCGTTGAATGCCTGTCTTTTTTGTCCTGAAATATCTTTGTAATTGACATAGTAGTTGTCGAACACGATTTTCTGCAAAAGTTTCTTATCGATATTAAACGTAAGTGAGGCGCCCGTAGCGAAATTGGTCAGTGACTGAAGCGGCGTGTGCAAGCTGTCTACCTGTCCTCCTTTGTGAGAATATAACAATTGAATGGGAAGTGCAAGATTAAATTTTTCTTTATTGATGATATTTAATTTACTAACATAGCCAATGTCAAATTCTTCTTTAAAATTATCGCCCGGGTGGATGGCTTTTCTCCAGTTGATAAAGAGATCGTGTGTATAAGGTTTTGTATCCACCATAAATTGGAACCCGTTTTCAAGCCTTTCATTTATGATTAATTTATAATCATAAATCGGTTCTATATAACCATGATTGAGATTCCCTTCAAGACTGCCTATAATAAACGAAGAATGTTTTGCTTTGTACTTTACCTGGAATGTTGGTGCGATAGTAGTGTACCCGGTTCGCCCAAATTCCTTCTGAAGATAAATGCCTCCTTTAATAATTAATTTGGGAGAAATCTGGTATTCAATTTCGGGAATCAACTGGTAGCCAAATAAAGTTCCACTTAAAGGAATGTTTCCAAACCACTCTGTGTTATTGATATAATTGAGGTTATATAAATTGAATGAAAGCTGCTGGCTATCGGCCGGGTTGATTTCTGTTTTGCTCTTGAAAACCGGGTAGTCCACCTGGGCCGTAGCAGTAAAGCTGTAAATCAGGCAGAATAGAAATGAGATACGTCCGAAGATTGTTTTCATAAAAGAGAAATAATTAGTGCTGAAGGTTTGCAATATTACAAATCTACTTTTACAAATAGGTTTTCTAAAAACTTTTGAAGCATGAAAGGTTCATGAATGATCAAATGGGCGGAAGATTTTACATGAAAATGTCTTTTTCTACATTTTGACTTCCCACATGGGCTTGCAAGAAAGCGTACATAAAAAAAGCTTTTTCATTTAGAAAAAGCTTTTTATTCATTAGAATTTAAATCAAAAATTAAACATCGAGGCGTGCATATTTTGCATGAGATTCAATGAATTCTCTGCGCGGAGGAACATCATCCCCCATAAGCATGCTGAATACCCCATCGGCTTCAACAGCGCTGTCGATCGTTACCTGTTTCAAAGTTCGCGTCAGTGGATTCATCGTAGTTTCCCAAAGCTGCTCGCTGTTCATTTCTCCAAGACCCTTATAGCGCTGAACATGAACGGTGTCTTCTTTGCCTGCAGCAAATTGTTTTATCCATGCTTTACGCTCTTCGTCGTCGAAGGCATAAGCCTGATCTTTTCCTCTTTTCAAGAGATACAACGGCGGTTGAGCGATGTAAACATATCCCTGCTCAACAAGTTCCTTCATATATCTGAAAACAAAAGTAAGAATGAGCGTGGCGATATGGCTTCCATCAACGTCCGCATCCGTCATGATGATCAGCTTGTGATAGCGAAGCTTACTCGTATCAAGCGATTTAGGATCTTCCGGTGTTCCTATTTTTACGCCAAGCGCTGTAAACATATTCCGGATTTCCTCATTGTCATAAATTTTGTGTTCCATTGCTTTCTCTACGTTCAGAATTTTACCACGCAGCGGAAGAATGGCCTGGTAGCTTCTGTCGCGGCCTTGCTTGGCCGTTCCTCCTGCCGAATCTCCTTCGACCAGAAATAATTCGCAACGAAATGGATCTTTATCACTGCAATCAGCCAATTTTCCCGGCAAGCCTCCACCGGTAAGTACGCTCTTGCGTTGTACCATCTCGCGGGCTTTTTTTGCGGCTGCTCTTGCCTGTGCGGCTAATATTACTTTCTGGATAATGGTCTTTGCATCCTTAGGATTTTCTTCGAGAAACGCGGTTAAAACCCGGCTTAACGTCGAATCTACAACACCCATCACTTCATTATTTCCTAATTTGGTTTTGGTCTGCCCTTCAAACTGCGGTTCAGGAACTTTTACAGAGATAACGGCGGTAAGTCCCTCACGGAAATCATCCCCTTCAATTTCTACTTTTGCTTTTTCAAACATGCCCTGCTTTTCGCCGTAGCTTTTAAACACCCGTGTAATGGAACGACGAAAACCGGACACATGCGTTCCGCCTTCGATCGTGTTGATATTATTTACGTAGCTGAATAAATGTTCCTGGTAACCTGTATTGTACATCATGGCTACATCGACGGTTACGTTGCTCGCTGCATCATATCCATCGCAATAAATTACAGTCGGAAGCAATGGCTGGCGACTTCCGTTCTTGTCAATTAGTTCTACAAACTCTACAATCCCGCCTTCACTATAAAATGTTTTTGAATACGTTTTGCCGTCATCATCCTTTTCTCTAAGATCATTTAGTATGATCCTGACTTTTTTATTTAAAAAAGATAGCTCTCTTAAGCGCCCTTCCAATATTTCACGATTGTAAACTGATACGATAAAAATCGAAGGATCGGGCAAAAAGCGTATAGCCGTACCTGTTTTATCGCTTACGCCAATCTCGCGCACTTTGTATTGAGGAATTCCTTTCGAATATTCCTGCTCAAAGATTTTGCCATCGCGCTTAACCGTTACATGAAATTCAGTGCTAAGCGCGTTTACGCAACTCACGCCCACACCGTGAAGCCCACCGCTCACTTTATAAGTATTCTTATCAAATTTTCCGCCCGCGTGCAAAACAGTCATTACCACCTCCAATGCGCTCCGGCCCTCTTTTTTCATAATACCGGTGGGAATTCCGCGTCCATCATCTTCAACGGTGATCGAATTATCTTCGTTGATAGTAACATTAATATTAGAGCAATAGCCTGCCAGCGCCTCATCAATAGAGTTGTCAACTACTTCATAAACAAGGTGGTGAAATCCTTTTACGCCGACATCGCCAATATACATTGCGGGCCTTTTCCTTACTGCTTCCAGTCCTTCAAGAACCTGGATACTGTCTGCGCCATAATTGTCTACTTTGGGAGCCACTAATTCTTCGATTTCTTCTGCCATATAAGAGGGGATAAAACTATTTTTTTATAAAAAATGGTAAGTCGCAAATTTACTAAAAATCAGCCTATTTTCCTAAAAAAATACGGTTATTTGGAGCTTGCTTTTTTCCTAAACATCCTATTAAGAAATGTTGCTGTTTTGATATTCCGGTTTCGTTGAGATTTGCGCAAAATTTGATTTTGAGATGGAAAAATGATTTTGCAGCCCTGTTTTCTTCAGGAAATGATTACACCTGTATGATGGGTAAAAAACAAATCCAATCCGTTATCTTTGCACGCGTTTGAAATGCAATCACCACAAAACATATTATCCCTTGCTATAAGCCATCCTGTAATGCAGGAAGAAATGGAATTAGTGCAGCACAAATCTCAAAAAATCCCAGGCTCGGTTCATTATGTAATCAATCGCTATCGCAAAATGCCAAATGTGGTATTTGAGGATATGGGTATGATGGTATACAATTACGCTGGCGGAAGTCATAAAACGGGAAATCTCGAATTGGTTTTCTGTATTGCCGGCAATAAATACTGCAAGCAAAAAGACGAGGAATGTAATTTTTGCAGGCACGCACAATCCCATAATTGTGGCGAAGTAGTGGAAACGGTTGATGTAGCGAGTTTTCGTTTCAACACCAAACACCTTAAACAGTTTGTTAAAGGGTTAAAGACCACCTCGACACTGTCTGAAGACGTGTTGAACTTCAATCATACCACTTCGTTTACAAAAATGCTGAATCTTTGTGGACGTACGCGTGGAGTGTTGGATTCTTTATTAAATCATAATTATTCGGAAAACCTCGAAAATATCTTCATCAATGCACAAACGCAGATGTTGCTTTTGTATAGCATGGAATGTGTTTCCGGCGAAAATGATGAAGTTTTTTCTTGTAAATTCCTGGCAAATGAAGCAGATCGTGAGAAAATCGCCTTGGCAAGGGAGATTTTGTTGCAGCATATTAACGAGCCTTTGACCATAAAAGAGCTAAGTCGCAAGGCCGCTATCAATGAATGTTATTTAAAAAAGGGATTTAAAGAAATGTATGGAACGACCATCTTTGATTTTTTCCAAAGTCAACGGATGGAGCACGCGAAATATTTATTATATGAAAAGGGATTAACCGTGACAGACGTTTCGGCATTGCTGGGTTATTCGTCCATTTCCCATTTTTCTACTGCGTTTAAGAAGCATACCGGCCTGAAGCCGTGTGAATTATTACTCCGTTAAAAAATTGACTCTTTTGCGTTACGAATTGAGGAATTTCTGGTCAGCAATTCTTCTGTTGTCTTTACTTTGCCATGTTCCGAATGATTTTGACCATGCTTAAACCTGATACATATCATGTGCGCTTTTGACATTCACATGATAATTAATAAATTTTAGTAGAGCACATTTGCACGAATCAACCATGTTGCAAAAAATATTATATACAATTTTATGTGTATGTTTTTTCTTCTGTCTTTCAGCACAAAGAAAATCACAAACCGACTCCTCCACTCAATTGCTGGATGAAGTGATCGTGACCGCCACGCGCACAGAAAATAAAGTGTCTAATGTTCCACTTCCTATACAAGTAATTTCTTCCAAAACCATTCAACTTTCGGGATCGCAGAAACTCATTGATATTTTACAAATGCAAAGTGGTCTCGTGATTGCGAATAATCCGTTGGGCACAGCATTGCAAGGCTACCCCAATCCCTTTGGCGACGGTATTCAAATGCAGGGACTTGATCCTGCTTACACCCTCATAATGGTTGATGGAGAACCACTTACCGGAAGAAACGCCGGCATCATCAATCTTGGAAGGATTGCAATTGGAAATATCAGGCAAATAGAAATTATGAAAGGGCCGGCAACGAGCTTATATGGGTCCGATGCATTGGCTGGTGTAATTAACATTATTACTAAGGAGCCTACCAATAACACCCTTAATTTCCAGGCTCACTATGCGACCAATAATACTTTGGGCCTCACAGCATCCTCACAGATTAAGCGAAAAAAAAGTGCGACTACAGCTTTTTTTCAACAGGTATACCAGCGATGGCTATGACCTCGACAAAAATATTTATGGGAAAACAATTGATCCGTTCGCAGATTACTCCTTTAATGCAAAATATAGCTACGATCTCGATGCAAAGAATAAACTGACTTTTTCCGCCCGTTACTTCTCTGATAAGCAGTTTAACAATTACCTGATTTATCCGGATCAGACGCCGGAAACCGTAAAAGGTACCACCACCGAAACTGATAAAAGTCTTTATGGCCGCTTACAGCACAAAGTGAATAGTGGTGTGAATTATTTTGTTTCGGTTTATGCAACCGGCTATTCAAATAACGCAGCGGTTTATCTTCAAAAAAACGATTCTTTATATGAAAGAATCAAGCTTGAGCAGTTTCTACTCCGCCCTGAAATACAGGTAAACATCGGAAAAAATCCGGCATCACTGTTTGTGACCGGAGCTGGTTATAATTTTGAAACTGTAAATTCTACCCGTTACAGCGAACTTAAAGAAATGAATTCATGGTATTTGTTTGCGCAAAAGCAAATGCAGTTCAACGAAAAAATAAACCTTATCGCGGGAGCGAGGTTTGATAAAAATTCATTGTATCCCGCACAGCTAAGTCCTAAAATTGCATTGGCTTATAAAATAACACCGGCGTTGATTTTCAAAGGCAGCGTTGGTGCGGGATTTAAAGCTCCTGATTTCAGGCAGCAGTTTCTCGATTTCTCCAATTCACTCATTGGCTATACTTTGCTGGGCGCGCGCGAATTACCTCATGGACTTGAGATGCTTCGGAAAAATGGTCAAATTGATCCTTCTATTGATATCAATCCTTACTTAAAAGCAAGAGAATTGGTTCCTGAAAAATCCATAGGAATCAACGCGGGATTTGATTATTCTTTTTGTGAGAGGGCTTCTGTAAAAATCAATTTTTTCAGGAATGATATTTCTAATTTAATTGAGACTTATAATCTTCCTTTTACCAAGGCCAACAACCAGGCAATATATTCTTATGTGAATGTGAATAAGGTATTCACGCAAGGCATGGAATTAAGTGCCTCCTATAATTTCAACAGGAATTTTTCTGTTTTTGGCGGATATCAATATCTCGAAGCAAAAGACAAAGAAATCCTTAGCGAGATACAAGCGGGAAAACTTTATAAAAGAGATCCTGTGACAAATGTCACCAGCCTCGTTACTAAAAGCGAATACAAAGGCTTGTACAATAGGAGCCGGAATACGGCCAACCTGAGGCTTCAATATAATAACACTCTCTACCAGGGTTCGGTTTTTATCACTGCTAAATATCGTGGTAGCTATGGCTTCAGCGGCCTCAATGGCTTTCAGAATGGTAGCGGCGTATATGATGATGGCCGGGAATCTGTAAACGGTTTTGTGCTGCTGAATACCACTGTTTCAAAAAAAATTACCGGCTTCCTCGAAGCGCAGGCAGGCATTGAAAATATCCTTAATTACACCAATAGGCTCCAGATGCCAAACATGTTTGGCCGGAGCTATTTTATCAATCTAAACTTTAAAATCGAAAACAAAACAAAATGAACATGAAAACACTGAGATTAAGTATGCTGGCTTGTGCAGCATTAGTAACGGGATTTGTTTCCTGCGGAAAAAAAGACACCCCGGCTCCAATTCCTTCTCCCGCTATTACCCAAACTGATTCGATTCAGGCCCTATTTAACCCGGCAGGAGCTTATACCTATTTTAGTTTTAAAAATAATGCCGTTGTAGCCGGTACTGATTCTAACAGTACTAAATGGGATTTTGCTTTCCGGTTTGTAAATATAATTGTGAATAGTCATGCAAGTGGCCCGGGTAGCGCAGGAGTGATTACCCAAACTGGCATTTTTGATAACTTTACAATGGCGCCTGAAACAGGATATGCTTACGACACAACTTCGACTCAATTGGCGATCAATGCAAAAGATCGTGATCCAAATGCCTGGTATCTTTATGACCCTACAGTTCACGCTCTTAGCCCGAAAGCCGGACAGTTTTTTGTATTTCGCACTTCTGATAATCATTATGTGAAAATGGAAATATTATCAGTAACTACGGATGTTCCTTTTACAAATCCGGTTCCACCAACTTATATCTGGTATAAATTCCGTTATTCTTACCAGGCAGACGGATCAAGAAATTTTTAAAAATAAAAGGCTTGCTATGAAAGACGGCCTGCTCGCAAGAGCGGCCGTTTTTGTTTTCTACAACTCCTCGTGAATAACCAGCGCCAATAAAAAAAGGGCGAGGTTTTCACCTCCACCCTTCAAAACTTTCACTTCAAATTGGTCAGCTGTGAAGCAGTATTGCACAATTATGTGCAATAGTCAAATAAAAATCAGTGTTTTTCACCTGCAACGGCCATTATATTTCCGGAGAAATATATATGAGTGTATATAGTTTAAAGAATTCTAAATTAAATACTATGCCAAAGAATATTTGTTCACAAATATTTGTTGGCATAGTCTACCCCATATTCTTTTGAAAAATCCATTTTTGAATGCGCTTTCCTGTCGCCTGGTTAAATATAAAAAACTACATTTTCGCTTATTTCTCAGCGTTATTTCCATGTTGTTCAAATCCTCTGATGTCCATAAATGCATACCTTTGCATCCTTTTTAAATAACTGAAGGCCGAATACAGATGAAGCAGAAATATCGCGAATACAAGCAGTTAAATCTCACAGAAATTGCTGATGAAATCCTCAAATCGTGGAATAATGAGAAATCCTTTGAGAAAAGTATTTCTAACAGAAATGGAAGCACGCCTTTTGTCTTCTATGAAGGTCCGCCGAGTGCTAACGGAATGCCCGGCATTCATCATGTGATCTCAAGAACGATTAAAGACCTGGTATGCCGTTATAAAACCATGAAAGGTTTCCAGGTAAATAGAAAAGGTGGCTGGGATACTCATGGATTGCCCGTGGAACTCGGCGTTGAAAAATTGCTGGGTATTACCAAAGAAGATATTGGCAAAAAAATATCCGTTGAAGAATACAACGCAACATGCCGCCGCGAGGTACTAAAATTCAAAGATAAATGGGACGATATAACAAGAAAAATGGGTTATTGGGTAGATCTCGATCATCCCTATATCACCTTTGAAAACAACTATATTGAAACCCTTTGGTGGTGCCTGAAAGAATTATATAAAAAAGGATATTTATATGAAAGTGTAAGCATTCAACCTTATTCACCTGCAGCAGGAACCGGCCTGAGTTCCCATGAACTTAATCAGCCGGGAACTTATAAAGATGTGAAAGACACCAGCGCGACGGTAATGTTCAAAGCAGTTGAAAACAAAAAAGGCAAATTTTTATTTGATCTTGTCAATGAGCAGCCAGTTAATGCCCATCATTCTCATGAAATTTTCTTTTTGGCCTGGACTACCACGCCGTGGACACTTCCATCAAATTTAGGTCTAACCGTTGGTCCTAATATCGACTATGTTTTAATAAAGACTTTTAATCCATATACACATCTTCCGGTGAATGTTATTCTCGCTAAATCATTGGTGGGAAAATATTTCAAAGAGACAAGCGAAAATGTAGATTTTTCTGATTTTAAAGCAGGAGATAAAGTGATTCCCTGGAAAATTTTATCTGAATTTAAAGGCAAAGACCTTGAAGGAATTTTTTACGAACAATTGATGCCTTCGGAAGCGAATTCCCTGGAAAAAATACAGGAAATAACTCCTGGTGCTGAACCTTTTAAAATAATCGTTGGCGATTTTGTTACTACAGAAGATGGAACCGGAATCGTCCATACGTCTCCTGCATTCGGAGCGGATGATTTTAAAGCCGGGCAAAAAAATAACCTGGGCATCTTAACTTTAGTGGATAGGGAAGGGAAGTTCGTAGAGGGAGTAGGCG
Organism: uncultured Chitinophagaceae bacterium; assembly: GCA_963706775.1. GTDB lineage: Bacteria > Bacteroidota > Bacteroidia > Chitinophagales > Chitinophagaceae > Ginsengibacter. The sequence continues at coordinate 348,160 of CAVPNF010000005.1, read as the reverse complement.
AATTTAGCGGAAGATTTGTCAAAAATTACAAAGACGAACCGGATTACCAGGATGTGAATGTTGATATTTCTGTAAAATTGAAAAAAGAAAATCGTGCTTTCAAAGTTGAGAAATATGAGCATAATTATCCCCATTGTTGGCGCACAGACAAGCCCATCATTTATTATCCGCTCGATGCATGGTTTATAAAAACGACTGCCGTAAAAGACAGAATGATCGAATTAAATAAAACGATCAACTGGAAGCCGGCTTCTACAGGAACCGGAAGATTCGGAAACTGGCTTGAAAATATGGTAGACTGGAATCTGAGTCGCAGCCGTTATTGGGGAACGCCGTTGCCAATTTGGCGCACCGGCGGAGAAATTCAATCCGAAGAGGAAACAGAAGAAAAATGCATAGGATCGATTGCTGAATTAAAAGATGAAATCAAAAAATCCGTCGATGCCGGTGTCTTAATTCTTAAGCACGGGGAAGGAACTGTCGAATCAAAAATTGAAGCGCTGGTAGCCGATTTGCACAAACCTTTTGTGGATAATATTATCCTGGTTTCTTCTACCGGCAAACCGATGAAACGGGTGCCAGACCTGATTGATGTTTGGTTTGATAGCGGCGCCATGCCTTATGCCCAATGGCATTTTCCTTTCGAGAATAAAGAAGATTTTGAGAAAAATTTTCCGGCCGACTTTATTTGCGAAGGCGTGGATCAAACACGCGGCTGGTTCTATACACTACATTCCCTGGCTGTGTTGCTTTTTGATAGCGTCGCTTATAAAACGGTGGTTAGTAATGGGCTGGTCTTAGATAAGAACGGAAATAAGATGAGCAAGCGCGTTGGAAATGTGATCGATCCCTTTGAAACACTGGAAATTTTCGGGCCTGATGCGACCAGGTGGTATCTAATAACCAATGCTTCACCGTGGGACAGCCTTAAATTTGACATTGAAGGAATTAAAGAAATCCAGCGAAAATTTTTCGGCACACTTTATAATACTTACCAGTTTTTTGCTCTTTATGCAAATGTGGATGGCTTTTCATTTGATGAAAAAATAATTCCGGTGAATAAAAGGCCGGAAATGGATCAGTGGATCATCTCAACTCTTAATAGTTTAATAAAAAATGTGACGGAAAGCCTGGACGATTATGAACCCACGCAGGCCGGAAGAGCGATTGAGGATTTTGTTGGAGAACAATTGAGCAACTGGTACGTGCGGCTCGGACGCAGGCGTTTCTGGAAACCGGTGAAAAAGAGCGCTGAAGGAAATGCGCATGAGCAGGAAGATGTGCACGACAAGTTATCCGCTTACCAAACGCTCTACGAATGTCTCCAGGTAATTAGTGGATTAATGGCTCCCGTTGCACCTTTTTTCGCGGATTGGTTATTTAAAAATCTGAATTCCGTTACGAATAAAATAAAAGCAGATTCAATACATACTTCAGATTTTCCCGTGGCAGATGAAAGCCTGATCAACCCGCAATTGGAAGAGCGCATGCATCTCGCGCAGGATGTTTCATCTCTGATATTATCGCTCCGGAAAAAAGTGGCCATCAAAGTGAGACAACCGCTTCAGAAAGTGATCATCCCCGCGGCGGACAATTCATTTGAACAAAAGATCAGATTAGTGGAAGATATCATCAAATCCGAGACGAATATTAAGGAAGTTGACGTGATTCCCGCCCATAATGATTTCATCAAAAAGAAGGCAAAGGCTAATTTCAAAACGCTCGGGAAGAAACTTGGAAAACAAATGAAATGGGCAGCAGAAAAAATACAGGACATGACGGATGAAGAGATCGATAAAGTTCTAACAAGCGATTTTGTATTAAATCCTGATTTTGTGAAGAAGAATGAGTCGCCTGTCACTATTTCTGCAGAAGATATTGAGGTGACAACCAATGAGATAGAAGGTTTTGAAGTAGCGGTAAAAGGCGGCCTGACTGTAGCGCTGGATCTGGTGATTACTTCAGGGCTAAAAAACGAAGGATTTGCCCGTGAATTCATCAACAGAATTCAAAATATACGAAAAGAAAGTAATTTCGAACTTGTTGATAAAATACTGCTAAATGTGGAAGATAAAGATGGTGTGAGAGATATTCTTTCAGATTTTAATAAGTATATTTGCGAGGAAATTTTGGCAGATAAAATCGAATTTTCTGACTCAATTTCAAATGGCACCACAATTGACGTTAATAATGCCACTTTAACAGTTAAAGTAACCAAAAAAGGTAATTAAGTATGGCCATACAAAAGAAAAAAGCAACTGCAGTTGCTCAAAAATCTAAAGCAAAAAAAGTTGCCGCCAAACCTGTTGCGGCTAAAAAAATTGCGTCAAAAAAAGTAGCGCCTGCGAAAAAAACAGCGCCTGTTAAAAAGGCCGCAGTTTCGTCAAAAAAACCTGTGACAAAAAAAGCGGCTCCTGCAAAGCCGGTCGCAAAGAAAGCTGTGGTAAAAAAAGCAGCACCGGCGAAAAAAGTCGTGGCGGCAAAAAAGACAGTACCGGCAAAAAAAGTGGCATCCAAATTGAACACTTCGAAAAAAATTGCTAAACCTATTATAAAAACATCACCGGTTAAAAATGCTGCTAAGGCCGGGGTGAACAAAGCAGTAATTAAAAAATTGGCTACTCCAAAAAAAGAATCTACTACAAAAGCTCTTGCAGGTAAGAAGGCTCCTGAAGTAACAAAAACAGTAAAAGTGAAAAGTGAAGAGAAAGTTCCCGTTCAAAAAAATGCGACCAATCATAAAGAGGAATTGAAGAAAGCACTTTCAAAGGTTAAGACAAAAAGTAAGGAATCAGTTAGAACTGAGAAGCCTTTTGTGATGCCTAAAACAAATACGGAGAAATCGCGCAAATACGAACCTGAATTTACAAAGTCAGTTTTGGATCAGTCGCCTGAAGAATACAGCGGACCTACTATGCGATATAGTGATAACGAATTGGTTGAGTTCAGAGAATTGATCACAAGGAAATTAGAAACTGCTAAAAAGGAACTTGGGTACCTGCAAGGTCTTATCACCCGGAAAGATCAGATGGGAGGAGACGATGCAGATAATCGCTACATGACCATGGAAGATGGAAGCCTGAGCATGGAAAGAGAGCAATTAAGCCAAATGGCAAGCCGCCAAATTACCTTCATTGACCATCTTGAAAAAGCTATGATGCGCATCGAAAACAAAACCTATGGTATTTGCAGGGTTACAGGCAAATTGATTGACAAGGCAAGGTTAAGAGCAGTTCCTCATGCGACATTATCCATCGAGGCGAAAATGGGTATCGCGAGATAAATAAAAAGTCGAACTATAAATAATCAAAGAGAGCTATCAAACGTAGCTCTCTTTTTTTATTCCGGGAAGACTCATTTTCGTGAAGATTTCCGGATATCAAATAAGCCAAAATATAGAAAATTCAATTTCTATATTTTGGCTTATCAGGAAATTATTAGAAATGAAACCGATTAGAATTCATCCTGCTTTTCAACAACGGAGTAGTGATGTCGTGAATAGTGAATCGTGCGTGCCCACCGCCAACCGCCCACTGCCAACTGCCAACTGGAAATTATATCTGGTTATCAGTCTTCACGATTTTGAATCCTCAAACTGCTTCATTTTTTCTACGAGATATTGTACACTGCTTAATGGCAAAGCATTATAAAGCGATGCGCGAAAGCCGCCAACAAGACGATGACCTTTGATTCCATAAATATTATTTTCTTTGGCAAAATCGAGAAATTTTTTCTCCAGTGTTTGATCTTCCATAACGAAGCAAACATTCATTTTGCTGCGATCCTCTTTTTGTGCAGTGGCTTTAAAAATGGAGCTATTGTCAATTGCATTATAAAGCAATTCCGCTTTTTGATTATTGCGCTTTTCCATTTCAGCTACGCCACCATTTTCTTTCAACCAGCGAAGCGTAAGCATGCTTACATAAATCGCAAAAACCGGCGGCGTGTTAAGCATGCTTTTCTCCTTAATGTGATTTCTATAATCCATGATTGATGGAATAGCGCGCTGAATTTTGCCTGTCAAATTTTTATTAATAACTACCAGGTTCACCCCGGCGGCGCCCATATTTTTCTGTGCTCCGGCGTAGATGAGATCAAAAGAATTGAAATCGAGCACGCGACTTAAAATATCACTTGACATATCTGCAATTAATGGAACACCGGTTTCAGCAAACTCATGCCATTGTGTGCCATAAATCGTATTATTCGAAGTAAGATGAAAATATTTTGAATCACCGGGAACTGTAAAATTCTTTGGTATATAATTAAAATTCTTCTCCTCTGAAGTGCATACTACATTTACATTGCCAAATAATTTTGCCTCTTTGATGGCTTTTATTCCCCAAACGCCGGTGTTCGCATACGCAGCCGTTTCGTTGGTGTCAAGCAAATTCATCGGCACCTGCATGAACTGGGTAGTAGCGCCGCCATGCAAAAACAAAACTTCATGATCTTCATCAAGATTCATCAATTCCCTAACGAGTGACCTCGCTTCTTCCATCACCGATTCGAAAAGCGGCGTGCGATGGCCAATCTCGAGGATCGATAAACCGCTGTTATTAAAATTTAAAACGGATTTAGAGGCTTCGTCCAGAACAGCCTGCGGAAGAATAGAAGGCCCTGCGTTGAAATTGTAGATCATTTTTAGTTTGATGTGTTGTTTATGATTGAATATTATATGATTCCGTTTTTAAATTTTTGTAACCCTGCCCACTTTTTCTAAAAATTAAATCTGCTTGCTGAATACTTGCCTGTGTTCAATTTTTTTCCAATGTTTATTCATGTTCTCTTCCAATGATTTTAGTGTTTTTCCATTTTTCATTTAGTTCTTCAAATCCTTTCAGATCTTCTTCTGAAAAAGATTTACCCGACAAAAGTGCAAGATCCGGCTGGCCGGCATTGATCCAGGCCGTGTACCAAAATGAAGCAACCGCAAAAATAGATTGCCTCATTCGTCGTTCAATCATACCGTTCAATTTTTTATTAAAAGCTTTAGAATAATCAGATGAAACTTGTTTCAGATTGTCCAGGTTTCTTTTCTCAAAACCAAATTTCTTGTCCCCGCGAAACTGAATGGATAATTCTTTTTCAAATTTCAAAACGGAATCTGCCGCTAATGCGCTTTCTAGAACCCTGTCCCAGATGAATGCACCGGGGTTTGGAATGTATTGCGCCTTGCCAATGAAGAAATCAAACTCTTTATCGGCGAGCAATTCAGGGATTCGGCTTTCCCAAAATCCATGTATTCCTTTTTGATCGGTGTGTTGTCCATTATGGTTACTGCTCGCATGGAGCGGCACATGAGCATCGGCTATATAATGGCCCAGGTCAGCGCTGTTTTTCAGAATGGATGAATAGTTATTTTCCTTAAAAGCCTTTGTCAGTCTGCCTAACATCGTTTGCACATGCCACGGCACGATGCCATTTGCATTGATGGTGTCTTCACCAAATTTTTCAATCGCCTTACTATGGTCCCTCGGGAGATCCGGGTATGGATATGCACCATAAGCATCAATATCTATGTAATGTCTCGATCCTTCACCGACCACTGCGTACCTTCTTTTATCTGGATCGATAGCGTGTTCCGTAAGAAAATCGATGTTTGATTTATAAAAGACCAGCATCTGCGGTGGCAATAGAAAGACCGCATGATTATTAATTTTCTTATGGGCGAAAAATCCCCAGCAAAAACATTGCAGGCTGATTCCAACGAAGAAGAGAAGCAATAAAGATTTTTTCAAAATGAGATCATTTCTAATGAGCAACTTCTATTAATGTATCATCAGTACTATCGGTGATCGTTTGCGTTACACCACCACTTACTGCGAATTTCATGGACTGAGCCGAGCCGATAGTAGTCAAAGGGCGTATCCGGTCTTTTTGCACGATATAAACATTTCCTGCTACGGAGTAAGACATGGGCAAATAAACCGCTACATAATTTTCCATGCCGAAGCTGCTCATGTCTTCCTGGGTGATAAAACCAACTCTCCAAACATCCTCATCATCCACACAGGCCAATACATTATGGGTAAACTTTTTTTTATTTCCGGCGAAGGCTTCAAAAAAATCTTTGATAAAAGAATAAAATAATTTGATCCCGGGCGTCTTTTCCAAAAGTTTATCAAGAACAGATAGCAAGCGACCCATCACAAAAAAAGAGCTGAGATAACCAATGATGACGATAAAGGCGATAATTATAACAAATCCCAAACCCGGAATATTGATCGCCGGCCGGAGAATGCTATCGATTTTATCAAAAACAATATATATGAAATAAATCGTGATCGACACCGGGCCCAGTATCAGCAGACCTTGCAAAAAGTATTGGATGATTTTCTGATAGCGTAAAGTAGACTTCATAAAATGGGAGTTGATTTTCAAAGGTAGGTGATGTACCGTTTATCCGGAAAATTTGCAATTCTTTAAAAAAAGAGTCTTGGAAACTTTGGTAACTAAAATAGTTTCTTTAGTTTTGCCGCCCTATGAATATTAGAGACAGAATCAGAAAAAAAGCCGATGAGCTTTATCGGCGTTACGGAATAAAATCCGTAACGATGGATGAGATTGCTTCGCAATTGGGTGTGTCAAAAAAAACAATTTACCAGTCTTTTGATGACAAAAATGAACTCGTAGACGCTGTGGTCGTTGAAATGCTAAATGATAACATGCAATGTTGCCAGGACAGCAGGCAGAAAGCCCGCGACGCCGTTGAGGAAGTATATTTTGGTCTTGAAAGCCTGCGGGAAATGCTGGATAATATGAATCCGTCCATATTGTTTGACATGAAAAGAGGCCATCCTGCAACTTTTAAAAAGTTTATTGAATACAAATATGATTTCCTGTATGTGTTAATTAAAAAGAATATCGAAAGAGGAAAACAGGAAGAACTCTACCGGCCGGATATTGATACGGAATTGATTGCCAAGATAAGATTGGAAACGATCATGTTGCCTTTCGATGAAGAAATATTCCCCAGAAATAAATACTCCCTTGGACAGGTTCAGCAAGCGCTTATTGAATATTTTCTATTTGCGTTGGCAACACCTAAAGGCTATAAACTAATTATTAAATATCAAAAAGAAAAATCCGGTATAGACCGGACGAAAAATCAAGTACAATGAAAACAGGGATTAAGCAATTTATTTTCGCAGGTGTCTTGAGCTTTGCCGGCTTTATAGCAAATGGACAACAAATGGACACGACAAGCCAGGTGCATAATTTTACCGTGGAGGACGCGGTCAACTTTGCACTTAAAAACTCGGTGCAGGTAAGAAATGCTTTGGTGGATTTGCGCGTACAGGAGCAGTCTAATAAAGAGATCACTGCCCAGGCATTGCCGCAGATAAATGCGTCAGGATCTTTAACGGATTATCTCGATATTCCGACGAGCCTGATTCCGGCAGAATTTACCGGCGGACCGGCAGGAACTTACATTCCGATTCAATTTGGAACTAAATATAATGCTACGGGTGGCATTAGTGTAACGCAAATTCTTTTTGACGGTCAGGTATTCGTAGGCTTACAGGCACGAAGTACATCTTTACAATTTTATTCAAAACAGGCTGAAGTTACACAAGAATCTATCAAGGTGAATGTAATGAAGATTTACTATCAGTTGGTGGTGGGCAGACAGCAATTAACGACGGTTCAGGCCAATATCGACCGGTTTGAGAAGTTACTGCATGATACCAGGGAAATGTACAAGCAGGGATTTGCTGAGCAGTTGGATGTAGACAAAGTGAATGTGCAATTGATCAATTTGCAAACAACAAAAGTGAAGACTCAAAATCAATTGGATGCCGGAAATGCAAGTCTGAAATTTTTGATGAATATGCCTCAGAAAGACCAGTTGGTTCTTGTTGATTCTCTCACGCAGGAAAGCCTTAAAGAAAATCTCCTTGCGGAAAATTATCAATACGCTGACAGAAAAGATTATCAATTGCTACAGCTAAACAGGAAATTGAACGAGTTCAATATTAGGAGGTATAAGCTCAGCTACCTGCCGATTTTATCAGCCAATGGTAATTATGCAACCAATGCGCAACGTCAGAAATTTGATTTCTTCAAGGGAGGCCCATGGTATAAAACTTCTTTAATTGGATTGTCTTTGCAGGTTCCGATTTTTGATGGTTTTGCCAAACGAGCCCGGATCAACCAGGCGAAACTTGAACTTGAAAAAACGGATAATAATATTGAACAGCTGATGGCGTCAATCGATAACGATATCAAACAGTCGTCACTGAATATTACATCGGCCCTCGTTACAATGGATGCTCAAAAGAAAAATATGGAACTCGCCGAGAGGGTTTACAATTCAACCAAACTTAAATACGAACAGGGCTTAGGCAGTAACCAGGAAATCTCAACCGCCCAGGCAGACCTGGTAACTGCACAAAATAATTATTACAGCTCGCTATACGATGCGATCATCGCAAAAATTGACTATGAAAAAGCAGCCGGAAAACTTTAAAACAAATCAAAAAATCATCCCTAATAATCTTGACACAATGAAAAAATTAATAAACATTAGCTTGATATTTCTGTTCATGGCCTTTGCGTCGTCTTGTGGAGACACGCAGAAAAAGGTGAATGACAGCTCGCTTGCTGATAAAAAAGCTCAGTTGGAAAAATTGAAATCAGAGAAGGAAAAGCTTGATGGTAAGATCACAAAATTAGAAACTGATATAGCCAAAATCGATACCAGCTCGACAGCAAAGGAAAAAGCGAAACTCGTTGCTCTGACGCCGGTGGCTAAAGTTGATTTCAAACATTATCTTGATCTGCAAGGACAGGTGGATGCTAAAAATATTTCCTATATCACTCCGAGCGGGCAGCCGGGACAGATCAAAGCGATTTATGTGAAGCAGGGAGATGTGATTCACAAAGGGCAACTGATTTTGAAATTAGACAACTCAGTAGCACAGCAAAGCGTAAACGCGGTTCGTGAGCAATTAGGAAGCGTGCAGGCTCAGTTGGATCTTGCCAAATCTTTATATGAGCGTCAGAAAAATCTTTGGGATCAACACATTGGGACCGAAGTTCAATTGCTTCAAAATAAAACGAATGTCCAGGCCCTGGAAAATCAGCTCAAAGCCATCCAGGCTAACGTTAGAACTGCGCAGGAGCAGGCTAACCAGGGAAATGTTTACAGTGATGTGAGTGGCACCGTAGACGAAGTAACTGCCCACGTAGGCGAAACTTTTAGTGGTAATCCACAGGCTGGCGGTTACATAAAAGTTGTCAATAAAACCGATCTGAAAATAACTTTAGTGGTTCCTGAAAATTATGCATCTAAGGTTTCGAGAGGAACTGATGTATTGGTTGAGATTCCGGATATCAACAAATCTTTTTCAGGTAAGATTTCCTTCATAAGTCAGACCATAGGAACGATCAACCGTGGATTTACCGCAGAAGTAAAAGTGCCTGCTGGAATGGCTTTGAGGCCGAACCAAATCGCCCTGGTCAAAATTCTTGATTATTCCGCACCAAATGCAATAGCTATTCCGGTGAATACTTTGGCAACAGATGAAAACGGAAAGTTCGTTTTAGTAGCGGTAAAAGAAGGGGAACGTATGGTTGCCAAAAAGAAGAAAGTAACCATCGGGGAACTTTACGGCGACAACATTGAGATCAAAGATGGTCTGCATGAAGGCGATCAACTGATTACAAGCGGATTCCAGGGAATTTTTGATGGTCAGTTACTTACTACCAGTGCACTATAGACGAAAAAAAACTGAAACGGCTTTTTTATAAAAGCGAAATAAATTATTTATGAGTTTAGCAGAAAATTTCAAAGAAAAATACAAAGAATTCAAGCCGACAAGCTGGTCGATCAAAAACAAAACTTCCATTTATCTGATGATTGTTTTTGTATCGGTAATAGGTATTTTTGAATTTGTTACTTTACCCAAAGAGCAATTTCCGGATATCGTTATTCCAACGATTTACGTGCAAACTATCTACGTTGGCAATTCTCCTAAAGACATTGAAAACCTTGTTACCAGGCCGATTGAGAAGCAGTTAAAGGGAATTACCGGTGCTAAGATCAATAAGATCACAAGTACTTCTTTGCAGGATTTTTCTGCAATCATAGTTGAGTTCGATACAGATGTCCCCACTGAAGTGGCGCTTCAGAAAACGAAGGATGCTGTGGATAAATCCAAAAAAGATCTTCCTACTGATCTTACAGAAGATCCAAACGTGCAGGAAGTGAGCCTGAGTGAACTACCCATTATGTTCGTGAACCTTAGTGGCAATTATGATATGATGAGCCTGAAAAAATTTGCCGATGATGCAAAGGACAGGCTTGAAGAATTACCGGAGATAACCCGCGTAGATATTGTGGGCGCTCCTGAAAGAGAGTTCCAGATCAATGTTGATAATTATAAAATGCAAAGCGCCAACATCACTTTTGATGACATCGCCAATGCAGTACAAAGAGAAAATGTTGACATATCCGGAGGCTTGCTGAATGTGGCTGATATGAAAAGAACGCTTCAGGTAAAAGGTCAGTTTAAAACAGCATTTGATATAGAAAAGATTATTGTCAGGAACACTTCGGGTGCGCCGATCTATCTTAAGGATATCGCTACGATAAAGGACACGGTTAAAACAAGCGAAAGCTATGCGCGGCTTGATGGGAAAAATGTGGTTACACTAAACATCATCAAACGTTCAGGTGAAAACTTAATTCAGACTTCCGACGATGTAAAGAAAGTGGTGGACGAAATGAAGACTACCATTTTGCCGGCAAACCTGGATGTGGTCATTACCGGTGATCAGAGCAAAGCGACGAGAACATCTTTCAATGACCTGGTAAATTCCATTGTGATCGGATTTGTGCTCGTATTGCTCATTCTGATGTTTTTTATGGGGGTAACCAATGCATTTTTTGTGGCGCTGTCTGTACCCTTGAGTATGTTTGTCGCGTTCTTGTTTCTGCCGGCAGCCGAGTTGATAACGGGCTCAGCCGTGACGCTGAATTTTATTGTGCTCTTTGCATTACTGTTTGGGTTAGGAATTATTGTGGACGATGCGATTGTTGTAATCGAAAATACGCATCGGATTTTTACAGAAAATAAAGGAAAGGTTTCGGCGATGGAATCGGCGAAGATGGCAGCCGGAGAAATTTTTATCCCGGTTTTAGCGGGAACGCTGACGACGCTTGCTCCATTTTTCCCATTGCTGTTTTGGCCCGGAATTATTGGTAAGTTTATGATCTACCTGCCGACGATGCTGATATTTACGTTGACAGCTTCTTTGATCGTGGCGTTTATAATGAACCCGGTTTTCGCAGTTGATTTTATGAATCATCCTGAACATGGTGTCAAAAGAAAGTCCGCGATTTTCAAGAGCCCGGCGTTCCTGGTTCCGTTAATTGCAGGTATTTTATTTGACGTGTTGCATGTTACATTTTTAGGCAACCTGCTTATTTTCTTTTCTTTGGTAGTTGTTCTGAACACATACGTTTTCGATAGCCTGATCCATAAATTTCAAAATAATGTTTTGCCGGCGATCATGCGCAGCTATGAGAAATTATTGAGATGGGCCGTTACAAGATGGCGCCCGGTTTGGCTACTTGTGGGAACATTTGTTTTGCTGATCTTTTCCCTCGTATTTTTTGTCGCGAGAAAAGTGCCGGTTGTTTTCTTCCCGAAAGGCGATCCGAATTTTATTTATGTGTATTTGAAAATGCCTGTCGGAACCAGCGTTGATTATACTGATTCAGTCACAAAAAATATAGAAAAAAGAGTTATCAAAGTTCTTGACGGATCAAGTGGTAAAAGAAATCCGATCGTAGAAAGTGTTATCTCAAATGTGGCCGTGGGTGCATCAGATCCGAGTAGTGGCGATAGAAGTACGCAGCCTAATTTAGGGCGGGTGCAGGTTTCATTTGTCGAGTTTGAGAAAAGGGGCGGTGTTTCAACCGAATCTTATCTTGATTCGATCAGGCAGGTTGTGAAAGGAATTCCTGGTGCGCAAATTTCAGTGGCGCAGGAAAGCAGTGGGCCGCCAACAGATCCTCCGATCAACATAGAAGTAGCCAGCGAAGATTTTGATCAATTGACGTCCACTGCTTCTTCTTTGAAAACCTATCTGGACAGTTTGCAAATTCCTGGTGTGGAAGAATTAAAAATGGACGTTGATCTTACCAATCCGGAAATAACCTTAACGGTTAATCGTGAGCGTGCATTAATTGAGGGCGTTTCCACCGCGCAGATCGGGCAGCAGATTCGCACGGCATTGTTTGGCCGTGAGGTTTCCAAAATAAAGGATGGTGAAGACGAATACAAAATACAAATAAGAAGTCTTGAGGTGCAGCGCCAAAGCCTTTCGGAGTTGTTGAACATGAAAATCGTTTTCCGTGACATGGGAAGTGGTGGAGCTATTAAACAGATTCCGATCAGCTCACTTGTCGATGTTGATTACACCAGCACCTACGGAAGTATCAAGAGAAAGAATGTGAAGAGAGTGATCACGCTATTTTCGAATGTGCTTAGTGGTTATACGCCCACCGAAGTGAATGCACGGATTAAAACGGCGATAGATCAGTTCACCAAAAAAGGTCAGACGGTTAACATCACCCAAACAGGAGAGGGGGCCCAGCAGGCAGAAACAGGAGCTTTCTTAGGAAAGGCGTTACTAATTGCCCTGATGTTGATTTTGTTTATCCTGGTATTGCAGTTTAACTCAGTAAGCAAGTCGGTGATTATTTTGACGGAAATCATTTTCAGTATTATTGGTGTGCTCCTTGGTTTTGCGATAACGGGCATGGAGGTGTCAGTCGTGATGACCGGAATTGGTATCGTCGGACTTGCAGGTATTGTGGTCAAAAATGCGATTTTGGTAATTGATTTTGCCGACGAATTAAGGGCCCGCGGAATGAAAACACGCGAAGCTGTAATCCAGGCAGGTAAGATCAGGATCATTCCGGTGTTGCTTACCGCGCTTGCTGCCATCTTTGCCTTAATACCGTTGGCAATCGGCTTCAACATCAATTTCGTAACCATGTTCTCCGATCTGAATCCTCATATATTTTTCGGAGGCGATAGTGCGCGCTTTTGGAAGCCTCTTGCGTGGACGATCATTTTTGGATTAGCGTTCGCATTTTTCATGACGCTAATTATGGTGCCAAGTATGTACCTGATCGCAGAAAGGTTGAAACGCCCGATGCGCAGGCAATTTGGCGGACGCTGGATTTCCATGATGGGTATTCCACCACTCACGCTTTTATTCCTTCCACTTATGTTTGTGACGATGTTTATTCAACGAGCTAAAGCAGCAAGAAGAAAAAGGAAGATGGGCAACCAGGTGAGTGAGAAGTTCACAGGAAGCTGGTTTTAAAATAATTTGATGGTCCGCGTCTGATCATTCATTTGACAGCGTTCATTTGGTCAATCTTAAAAACCTGCAAGAAAAGCTTATTTTCTTGCAGGTTTTTTATGCCCGGTATTTTACAGGATTTAAAGCAGGGTTTACTTTTTGATTTTTATTAAAACAATATTCCGTAAAAATTGCATTTTTGTTTGGAGTAATACTTCCGGCTCCTTTTATGTATGCAAATGTTTGCCGGTCGCTTCCTTCATTGAAATAAAAATTTATTTTAGTTGTTGCTTATGCGATGAGAACCAAATAATCTTCCCGTTTTTTATACCATTATCATCCTCGTAATTGGCGGAATCAACTTTACCCGATTTGTAAGTATCGATTTCTTTATACCAGACATTTATATAATCATAGCCATCTTTTAGAGAATGGTTCTTCAGCCATACATCCATCGTAATTTTTACTGAGCTTAAGCTATCTCTCATAGTCTTCCAGTCTTTCATAAGTGAATCAGTAAGTCCTGAAAATTTAAATCCGTCAGCGCCATCTACCATCATGCTGTCGCCCATTGTTGAGCGAATTGCATTCATATCATTAGTTTCCCAGTATTTGTAAGAGTTCAATACTACCAACAAATCTGAATCGGAAACATTGTTGTTGAAATCAGTAGTATAGGTTGCCGTATAAGGCAATTGGATACTACTCGCCGCTGTTTTAGCCGACTCTTTGTTTTGGCATGATACCATAGCAAGAGCAAATGAAAGAAAGATAAAAAGGTTCTTTTTCATTTTTAAAGATTTAATTTTTTCGAAATCGCGTCTTAAAGTTGCCAATTTTCAAACGCGGAGGTGTAATTTATTTGAAATCCAATTGCTGCGTTAGTCTTCCTCCCTGCAATACCCTCAAGTCATTTCTTGATACGGCTTTTGTATGCAGGGCATCCTCATCGGCACCAAAAACTTTCTTAGATAAGGCGTCCATTTTTTCAGTGGCGCCGTCCAGCATGGCGTAGTTTTTTACTTCATACATCAGCATCAAATCCCAGTCATTTTCAGAAGTTGGGGATGCCGAAAGAACTTTAAAATCCATGATGTAACCCGCGTCTTTTGCAGCGCGCATCTCTTTAATCCAACCGTCACTAAGGTTCTTCAAATAAAGGGAAGTCATGCCCGATTTGGTGTGAATAAATTGCACCTGCCACAGAGGCCCTTCCGTATAAGGCTTGTCAGATTGCGCAAAAATGTTTTGATTACAAAACAAAAAAATGGCCATCGAAATGGCTGATGTGAAAAGAAACTTTTTCATGATTGTTATATTTTATTTAAAAAAGAAGGCAGTTGAACAAGAATTCAAATAGGGGAGAGAATTAAAACTGAGTTGATTAGCAATAGTTGATTTTTGAAAACCATGCGGGGGCTGCATGTTTAAAACAATCTGAAAGAGATTTACAGGATTTGAATTGTTACCTAAATCTATTTTTTAACCCTTACACAATTATCACAGGTTTGTTGTTTTTTTTTATTCGTTGGAAAAGAGTTTTTTTTATCAGGATAATTTTTAAATTTATATAACATTAGGCATACGTTCCTTTTACAATTATTTTTCTCTTCGTTTTAATTATCTGCTTCTAAGACAACCTTTCCTTTGATTTCATGGTCAGCCTCTCCTTTGATTCCATGTTTTGAACTTTTTTATTGAATTATTTATTCACGATCAAAATATATAAACATGCGTACTTTACTAAAAGTTATCTGCGAGGTAACTGCATCAAACAAAGCTATTATAGATGGCACTTTAGGCAACATCATGAAATCAAGTATGGATAATCTCAAACCCGAAGCAAGTTATTTTCTGGCAACAGAGGGCTGTAGATCGGCCTTTATTGTATTTGACCTCAAAGATCCATCTGACATACCGTCCATTGCCGAGCCATTTTTTTTGAGCATGAATGCTAAAGTAGAATTTAGCCCGGTAATGAATGCCGAAGACATGCAAAAGGGCCTTGAAAAATTTCAAAAGTCAAAAGGTAATTAAGACCGGATCAAAATATATCAAAGAGTCAACGGTGTAAAAATACGGTTGTGGTATGGGTTTGCTTTGAACTGTAGGTATTTCAGTTCCACCATGGAATGATCTTTAAAAACTTTTGGAGAGATAAGGTTGTTCCCTGAAGATTATCTTAATGCTATTGGTCGGAACACTAACCGGTTTAACAGGTTGGTCATCCGTCTTTACAGGATGTATCAAGCCTCCGCTTGATAATATTAATTCTGATGAATCGAGGATTTTAATCACCGGTTGATTGTACAAATTTTTATGCCCTGCCATGTATAATAAAGTTAAACGCAGAGCGTTTGATTCATATTATACAAGCAAAAACCTAACCTATGATCGTCAAAGAAATCGTGTGCGAGATGCTTCTCGCAATTCATATTATACTTTTCATTCAGTCAAGAAGAGAAAAAATCAAAGCGTAAGATCAGTTTTTTAGTCGAAAATGTTTTCCCATTTCTGCATGGCAGAAATCTTGCTGCCTGAATATTAGCGCTAATTTTATTATTAGGATTTTCTTTTACTGAAAAGTCAAAATATAGATTTTCGCTTTTCTTACCTGATCCTTGCACGTTACATTCCATCAACCGATTATTTAGTTTAATTTCATCTTTGCGTAGATGAAATTAATTTTGTTTATTTGCGTTCCAGCCGGTTCCGGCGCCAATTCCATTCCTGAAAAATCATCATAATCAATCTTTCCTACGGTACGCCGCCTCTGGTAACTATATTTAATTAATTCAAAAATTTTAGAAATGAAAAAGATTTTCATTATCGTATTGCTGGCGAGCGTCGTAGGGGCTGCTTTCACCTCGTGTGCGCCTTCCAAAAGCGGCTGCAAAGTTTCTACGGGAATGGTCGGCTACCATTAAAAGCAATCCCTCGCTCCATTTTTTTAGGTTATCGTTTTGGTGACCTTTTTTTGTCCTTAATATTATTCGGCAGGCTTAAAATCCTGGTTCGGGAACGGCGAAGTTTCCGGAATTTTTATTTGGATAAATCCGAAATCCACCGCCTTATGACAATTGTTACAAGTGTTAGTCAGTAAAGTGAAGCTGCTTTTAAATTGAGTGAGATCTTTTTGTTGAATAGATTTATTGATACTGTCTAAAGCTGGATTAAGCAAGTCTATTGATTGGCTTTCTTTTCTTGCTTTTTGGAATTGTTTAATATCGTCCAACGCTTCCATGATTTCATGAACCTCAAAATCTGCCAATTTCCAGTTTTGATTTTGGCCGGCAAACCAAAGCTTGACATGATGCGCCTGAATGCTGCTCATAAATTCTCCAAAACCAGGAGTGTACAAATCGGCAGTTTTTTTGTCAATACTATCCATCCGTTTTTCCATTGCATCAGTATTAGCTGCAGGATGATTACATGCCAAAATGAAAGAAGTTGCCAGGATGTATAAGACCCTTTTCATTGATATCAAAGTTAATACTGGTAAACTTTTTCTACGTCTTTATTTTTCTAATTTCATATACGCTTCAAGTCCCTTCAATGCTGAGCGCCGCACCTTTGATTTAAAAAAAGGTGCCCAGCCCAATAAAAGCCCCGGCAATCCCAAAGCCTGTCGTGACCACTTATAAAAATTAAAGTCGTCCCTGTGCTTTATGATCTTGTTATTTTCGAAAACAAAATTGGCTTTCACACGATTGATGACTTTCCTGCTCGTTGCCGAAAACGTATAGGTCGCAATCCAGTCGGCGCTTCCGGCGTTTTCACCCGCTTTTATATTGTCAAATGTGAGGCTAAAATCCTTCCCCCTTTTTATCAGCATCTCCCACATCGCTTTCACTTGTTTTGAATCAAGGTTTTTAAATATTGCATCGCTAAATATTGCATCTTCGGCATAACAATTTTGCATGGCCTTGTAATCTTTATTTTGAAAAGACTGGTAAAAGGTGCGGATTAATTGCTCGTTGTTTGTCATACTTTTTGTTTTGAAATGCTGAGCCATGCATGTTCGGTGCCATCGTAGTCAAAAGTTTCAATAAACTCAAGTCCCGCTTTTTGTAAAACATTTATCGAAGCTCTTGTTATCGATATCCGCCATTCCATAAATGCTATCTAAGTTCAGTCTGTCAAAACCATAGCTCACACAAGCTTTTGCCGTTTCCGTAGCAATTCCTTTTCCCCAAAATTTTGGAATGAGCCTGTAACCTAAATCGTAGAAATCCGAATGGTTATTTATTTTTTCTCTAACTAATTTTAATCCCGTCCAGCCAGCGAATTTGCTAGTCGCTTTTTCAATAATAGCCCAGCGGCCGATCCCGTTATCGACATACTGTTGTCTGATGAAATCAATTACTTTTCTCGCTTCTTCAATATTTTTGATGGGCTTTTTTCCTAAATATTTATGCACATCATGGTTAGAGTCAAGCTCAAAGATTCCTTTGTCATCTGACAAAAGCAATTCTCTTAAAATGAATCGCTCTGTTTCTGCAAAGATTTTCATTTGGTTTAATGGTTTATAAAATCAATTTTCGATCCTGATTATTTGAAGATATATATTTTCTGAAAAGCTAAAATGTAGTTTTTGATGTTTTTCTTTTAAGATTTTAATTCGGAGGAATATTTATTCTATCGCCGTGGGAATCCGGTTGAGAGATAACTATGAAATTCAAATCTTCGGACGTTTTATTCCTGATAAAATGCCTGGCTCCTGCAGGAATGGCAATACTTTCGTTTGCCTTTACTACTATGATTTTTTCTTCTATTTCAAAAGTCGCAACGCCTGATAAAATATAAAATAATTGTTGAGCGCGATTATGATAATGAAGTTGCTCAAAGGTTCCTGCCGGCATTTTCTCCTGTATCACACTAAGAGATTCTGTTTTTAATAAATGCCAGCCATCGCAATTATCGCCCCAGATGTAATGCGCGGCATTGCGAGTAGAAATTACCTGGCCATACTGATTATCGCTGGATGTCTTTGTATCCATTTTAAATATTTTATTTCAAAAATATTTATTTAACTATAAAGAGAATAAAATCAAAAATCCGCATCTTAGTGAATACAGGCAACAAATTGAAAAGCAATAAGTTTGCACAGAAATAAATTACTTTATTTTTTGGGATTGATTACTTTTTTTGGATTTAAGGAACTTCATGGATAATATCTATTTATTAATACTCATCGGGTTTTTGATAGGAACGTTAGGGACGCTGATTGGTGCGGGCGGCGGATTTATTTTAGTGCCATTGCTTATTCTACTGCATCCGGATTTTTCCCCGGAAACGATCACTGCAATTTCAATGGCCGTTGTGGCGTGCAATGCGATATCGGGCTCGGTCGCGTACATGGCCACCAAACGTGTGGATTATAAAGCCGGAATTATTTTCGCCTTGTTTACCATTCCCGGATCCATCCTGGGCGTACTCACGACTAAGGTCATTCCGCGAAATGTTTTTGATATTATTTTCGGTGTTGTACTTTTTGCTCTCGCCGTTTTTCTTTTTATAAAAGGTGGCAAAAATGAAGTGGAGAAACCGCCTGCTAAACTTCGCAAAGGTTGGGTACAACAGCATCTCGTAGACAAGTGGAATGAAAAATATGAATACGCATATGACATGCGCATTGGATCAGTATTGAGTATTTTCGTAGGATATTTTTCTCCATTATTGGGCATCGGAGGCGGCATTATCCACGTTCCAGCTATGGTGGAATGGCTTCGTTTTCCTGTTCACATTGCAACAGCGACCTCGCATTTTATTCTCGCGATAATGGCAACAGTCAGTGTGGTCGTTCACATCGCCGGCGGAGGTTATGATGATCCTTTGATTTTGAAAATGACGATTGGCCTGGTCATCGGAGTCATTCCCGGAGCCCAGCTCGGCGCTTTCTTATCCAGAAATATGCGTGGTAGAATGATCATAAAAGCATTGGCAGTTTCCCTTGGTATCGTTGGTATCAGAATATTAATAACAAGATTCTCCTAAGTCAAAATATAGATTTCTACATTTTCGCTTATCTGGCTGAACCATTATTTTATAATGTTAAACGTAACAAGCATGGTCGTTGCAAACAGGAAAAAAAGTCCTAACAAAAAAATGATATCCGCTATTTTTTCATATTGATCACTTTTTGCCCTTTTGCTACGAATCGAAAGAAACGAAAGAATGCTGCTCAGCATAAACATCAAAAGAGCCGTAGCCGTACATTCATCAATAATCGTTTTTCCGTCCAGGTGCAACACGCGAAGGGATGTAAGCACGATAAAACACAATCCTAATAAATTAGATGAGGCCGACAATACATGCGGCGACTTGTCATTTTTTTCTTCCATAGATTATTGGACGCTCTTTGTTTTTAAAATCTGTTCAGAACATCGAAGTTCATTTTCTGCAAAATGAATTTTGTCACGCAATCGTTATTCAAAAAAATGAGTTGTTAAGTTGTGGGGGTTAATTGAATGCTTAGTCAAATATTGTTAATGCAATCAACGTTGCGATTCTATGCAACAATAATTTTTGTGAGCTTATCAATCTTCTCCGATAATTTATAAATAAAGTCGAGTTGCTCACTCATATGATGATCAGAAATTACTTTTTCGTTTTGGAGAACAAACGGATCTTTTTCATCAGGCTCCGATTCATCGTAAGTATTGTCCAATAGACTTAGGTTGTTTTCAAGGCTGGCAATGGTGCGCTTTACAGGCTGAATGATTTCTTTGGAATAAGGCCTTTCCTTGTTGACCGCTGACGCCGTAAGGCTGGCAATATTAGATGACAGAACGTGATTTAAGACAACAAATTCGTAAATCTCTTTCCGGTGTTTTTGTTTACTTTTTGGCTCGCTCAGCATGCGGTGCAAGGCTGCAGAAAGATTCGCCGTGCTGACGAACAATTCTTTTCTCACAAGATTGTAATCAAGTGACGATATCTTTTTTCCAAAAAGAATTTCTTTTAATTTTTTCAGATAATGAATATTTGCTTTTAAAACATTTGCCATATAGCCGCGAAGCTGGCCTGATTCCCAATGGGGAAATAAAAAATAGCTGGCCAAAAATGCCAGCAAAGACGCGATAGCGGTATCTGCAAGCCGCTCGCCCGCCACGTTTGCAGCACCCAATCCAAGAAAATGAAATAAGATTAAAACATAAGGCGTCAGGAAGATCACCATTACAATGTAGTTGTGCCGGTTGAAAGTATACGTGCCAATCATAAAAAATACGATCAGCGCGAATAAGACGTCGGTGTTATGCACGAATGCGAGGATTAATAAACCTATAACACCGCCGCCGATAGTGCCGACCAGCCTGTCATAATTTTTCTGCTTAGTGAGACTAAAACCCGGCTTCAAAATAATGATAATAGTCATCAATATCCAATAACTGTGATGGCCGGACGAAAATAATTTGGCGATAATAAATCCTACGCCACAGGTGATCATCATTCTTAATGCATGCCTAAACACCGAAGATTCAAACGTCAGGTTATTCTTTAAAACAGTTCCGTTGATCTTTTGATGCGTCACAAACTTTGAGTATTCTTTTGTGGTTCTTAGGGTGCCTTCAATATTTATATTCCGGTTAAAATATTTTAGAATTCCATCAATTTTTTCGCTGAGGTTGCGCAGATTCACCAATATTTTTTTCAGCGTTATAGTGCTGCCCTGATCATTTAAGGTATCTATTTTTTCTTTTAAATGATCCAGCGAGGGAATGATTTCAAATTGCTTTTTATAAGAATTGTTAGATTGAATTGCCTGACCAATGTTATTCATTTCGGCGGCAAGTCTTTTTATAAGGACTGACACATCTTCCAATATTCCAGTAGATGCATATTTCTGGCGCAATTGTCCGTAATCGTACCAGGTAGCCATTATGTGCTCAAAAAGATCGACCACATCTACAAAAGTTAATACCAATAGCCGTCCGGAATAAGTTGATTCCTTTAATAATTCCCGGTTTTTAAATAATAATTCTCTTACCGTATCCTGTGTTTCATTTACAATGACCTGCTGGTCCAAAAGCTTTTTGTATTGTGCTTCCAGGTCAGAGTTTGGGTTGTACATTTCTGATTTGATCAATAAATATTTCGCCGTTTCATGGACACAATTTCCTAACGATCGCTGTGCGGGCCGGTAGGGAGTAATGCGATAAAATAATAAGGCAATGGCCATATACCAAACGCCACCGGCTAATGCCAATAGGGCTTCTATGATCACTTCAACTGGCGTGTGCTCGCTTGACATTCTAAGGATCATCATCAATAATGCAGCTGTGCCGATAGACGCCGCGCGGTTTCCATAAACCGAGATCATTGAAAACAGGAAAGTTGAGGCCAAAATTAGTAAGCCTAAAAGCCAGGGATTGTGATTCGCGAATCCTGTGAGAAGCGCCATTATGAAAATGAAAATGTTGCAATAAAGCATTCCATTTCTCTTATGTACCACAGGGCCCGGGCCATCACTGATGCTCACACACAAGGCACCGAGAGAAAGAAGCATACCAATTTCAAGTTGGCCCAAAAAAGAAAAAACTACAGCGGGGATAATGATTTCAAGAGTTACACGAATGCCATCAGCCAGGTATTGACTGAATAAAAAGTAGCGTATTTGTTGCGTTCTTTCCATGTGATCCTATGATGCAAAGAAAGATAGAAAATATTATTTGAAAAGTATTTTAAAAAATATCAACCAGGTGAAAAATAGTGGATGCCTAATTATGTGATAAGCCATTTTGTAGATTTTCATTATACAATAAATTTAAAAAAGCCCTTGGTCGCACGGGTTCTTAAAAACAAAAAGGCTGGTCAGTGACCAGCCCCTTCATAAAATTATATGCGATCGATTAAAGCTTATTTCCGTCAGCATCAAGCTCGATAATATCATATCCAAGGTCTTTGATTCCCGGAATGATCTGGTCTTTATCACCAACCAATAAAATATTCATTTTATTAAGGTCATAATATTTTTTTGCAAGCGCATCGATCTCTTCAGTCGAGATGCTATTTAAAATTTTTGTTTGCTGATCAACAAAGTCAGCAGGCAGGTCGTACATCAGGATCCTGCTAACGAAAGCGGCTTTCTGGCCACCTGTTTCATAATTTCTTGCGTCGCTCTGTCCGATGGAGCTTTTCATAAACGCTACTTCATCATTGTCTGGTCCCGTTGAATTGTATTGTTTCATATCGGCCAGCAAAGTGATCAGCGCACTGTCAGTTGCGTTCGCACGAATGCCACTATTGAAGTAAAACGTACCTGTGTATTTGTTTCCTGTAAAGCCGGATCTTGCGCCGTATGTCCAGCCTTTATCTTCTCTCAGCTTAATATTTAAACGGCTATTAAAACTACCCCCCAGGTTATAATTAGAAAGGGCTGCTTTATAATATTCTCCCGTGGCATCGTATTTCATGTCGGTCACATAGCCCACGCGAAATTCTGTTTGCGCTGCCTTAGGAATATTCACTACATAGATCTTGGTTTTTTCCACTACCGGTGCGGCCGGAGGAGATGGAAGTGTAATGATTTTTTTAGGCAATTGATTTAAAAAAGTAAGCTGTGGCAACGCGTCATTTTCTTTAATGCTGCCAACCACAACAACCTGTGCACCGTTAGATGAAATAAACTGGTCGTAATAATTTTGGATATCACTGAGCGTTATATTTTTTACGGTTTCTTCTGTTCCCCTGTCTGCAATTCCAAACACATTATTATTGCCATAATTTATTTTATCAAAGACAACATTAGCTACTGCAGATGCCTGGCTTTTCGCATTTTTTATGCTCTCAATAGTTTGTCTTTTGATCCTGCTAAAAGTTTCTTCTGTAAACTTTGGCCGCAACATTCTTTCCTGCAAAATAGCCATCGTTTTAGAAAGGTTTTTTGAAAGCGATTGAACTGAAAAAATAACGGCGTCGGTAGACGCGTATACGTTTATTGAACTGCCTAATTTTTCCAACGCAAGATTGATATCTTCACTGGATCTGTCTTTGGTTTCTTCTGTCATCATTGAAGTGAACAGGTTTGTTATTCCCGCCTTCGAGAGATCATTTTGTTCAAGGATCGTTCCGCCCTTTAAATAGATATTGAGGTTCACGACAGGAATTTCATTGTTTTCAACCCCTATGGCAGTAATACCATCAGCCAGATTTTTTTTCCAGAAATCAGGAACTTTTACTACAGGATTCGGGCCGGCAGGAGGCATTACTTTTCTATCAAAATTATCTTTAGGCTTATTATATTTCAGCCCGTCATATCCATAGTTCGGACGCACATAATGCGACTTATCTTCTGTGAAATTATCTGCCGCGGCAATGAGATCTTCTTTTCCTTTTGGCAATACGCTAAGCACTACAGACGGTTTATTCTTTATATATTTATTGTAAACACGCATTACATCCGCCTTGGTCACTTTGTTATACATGGCCAATATTTTACCGATCATATCAGGATTGCCGGTAAATGTTTGAAATTCGGCCAACTGGGATGCTTTACCGGCGACACTTGCCAAACGATTGATCGTGCGGCTTTCAAATCCATTTTTAAATTTTGCAATATCATCATCAGTAACTCCTTTCTTTTCAAATTCTTTCAACGATTCCGCAACGAGCTTTTCCATATCAGAAAGATTGCTTCCTGGCAACGGAATTACGGTGAAACTGAAAGTACCTGCTAACTCATCAAGGTTGCTAAATGCGCTTGCCTGCAAAGCTTTTTGTGGCTTTACTAAACTTTGATATAACGCTGATGTGCGGCCCTGGCCTAACACCTGGGCAAGGCACGCGAGAGGTGCCATGTCCGCGTTATAATCGGGAACAGTTGGATAAGTGATCTGCAACATTGGAAGCTTGGCATAATTGTCGACATAGCTGACATATTCTTTTTTGGTAAGGTTCACGGGCGGAAGTTGTACCGGCTTTACCTCCGGTCCGCGCGGGATCGAACCAAAATATTTTTCTACTTTTTTGATAACTTCTTTTGTGTTTACATCACCGCCGATAGTGAGCGTTGCGTTATTGGGGCCATACCAACGAAGGAAAAAGTTTTTCAGATCATTTACGTTCACCCTGTTGAGGTCTTCAATATATCCGATAGTAAGCCAGGAATAAGGATGGCCATAAGGATATAAAGCTTTGGCGGTCACTTCGCGGGCAAGCCCGTAAGGCCGGTTGTCATAATTCTGGCCACGTTCATTTTTTACAGTAGATCTTTGAATTTCAAATTTAAATTGTGTAACCGCATCGAGTAAAAAGCCCATTCTATCACTTTCAAGCCAAAGCATCTTTTCCCATTGATTGCTCGGTACCGTTTCGTAATAATTGGTGCGATCGGTATTGGTACTTCCGTTCAGCGTGCCACCCGATTCGGTGATGATTTTGAAATGTTCTTTATCAGCCACATGGTCGCTTCCCTGGAACATCATATGTTCAAAAAAATGTGCAAACCCACTCTTCCCGATTTCCTCCCGCGCCGAACCAACGTGATAGGTAACGTCAACATGAACCACCGGGTCACTATGGTCTTCCGCAACGATCACCGTTAATCCGTTTGGTAACACATATTTTTCAAAAGGAATTACAATTTCGTTTCCTTTTTTAACGACTTTCTGCACCAGTTTAGCCTGGGCAAAAATCATTGCAGGCGCGGCAAACAGAGCCACTGCCGACAATACAATTTCCTTCATATTTAATTTTTTAGTTTTCGCAATATAAGGCCTTCGGCCAAAAGCTGCTGAGAATTTTGATGAGAGGCGCGTAAAAATTTGATGTGATTAAAAAAATGCGTTTGAGAGCGCCATTTTAAACCGGGTTTGATTTGCCAAAATCTATATTTGGGCTTTTCCGCATAAGAGCTATTGCTGATTGCGGTTGTTTCAAAATAGAGCGCATTGAGGTCATCACGGGACCGGCTGGGGCGCAGGAAAGAAAAAACTACATTTTGGCTTCTCACACGTCTTGATTTAACTTTATTTTTCCGCTCTACGTAAATAATAAAGCTCTTAAACCCCTCTGGATTTTTTAAATTTGCATATTCAATTTTTATGATGCAAACGAAAGATGAAATATTAAAAGAGGTAGTAATAAAATTTGCGGGAGACAGTGGCGACGGAATGCAGCTCACCGGAACGCAATTCACCAATAACACTGCTTTGATGGGGATTGACCTGGCCACTTTTCCGGATTTTCCCGCGGAAATCAGGGCTCCTTTAGGAACGCTGCCGGGAGTAAGTGGTTTTCAATTAAGATTTTCCAGCGACCGGATCTTTACGCCGGGCGACACTTGCGATGTATTGGTCGCCATGAATGCGGCCGCTTTAAAAGTGAATTTAAAATCTTTGAAAAAAAACGGTAAGATCATTGTGAATGTGGACGGTTTCGATGTAAAGAATTTGCGTCTTGCCAACTATCCTGACGGGGTGAATCCTTTGGAAAATGGAAGTCTGGAAGGCTACGAGGTAATTAAAATGGACGTCACAAAAATTACGCGCGAAGCCCTCAAAGATTTTACAATGGGGACGAAGGAAAAAGATCGTGCAAAGAATATGTTTGTTCTCGGCTTTCTATATTGGATGTATAACCGCAATATGGATAATACCATTTCTTTTCTAAGAGAGAAGTTTTCTAAAAAGCCAGACATACTTGAAAGCAATATCAAAGTGCTCCAGGCGGGTTATAATTATGGAGACACTACAGAAATTTTTACCACGCGCTATTCTGTTGAAAAGGCTAAAATGCCCGCAGGTAACTATCGTAGTATAATGGGAAACCAGGCGGTGGCTTATGGTTTAATTGCGGCTTCTCAAAAAAGCGGTTTGCAGCTTTTTTTAGGCACTTACCCGATCACTCCGGCCAGCGACATACTTCACGAGCTGAGCCGTCACAAATCTTTTGGCGTAAAAACGTTCCAGGCCGAAGATGAGATCGCCGCCATCAGTTCGGCTATCGGTGCATCTTATGGCGGAAGCCTTGGTGTGACTACGACGAGTGGCCCGGGAATGGCTTTAAAATCTGAAGCGATGGGATTGGCAATGATGCTTGAGATTCCGCTAATCATTTGCGATATTCAACGTGGTGGGCCTTCAACGGGTTTGCCAACAAAAACAGAACAAAGCGATCTTTTACAGGCATATTATGGAAGAAATGGTGAAAGCCCTATACCGGTAATTTCTGCTTCTACACCCAGCGATTGTTTTTCGGCCGTTTATGAAGCTGTAAGAATTGCGGTTCAGCATATGACACCTGTTATTTTTTTAAGCGATGGATATATTGCCAACGGAGCCGAACCATGGAAATATCCTGAAAGCAAAGACCTGCCTGAAATAGAAGTTAACTTCAAAACTGAGTTAGGCGATCACGAAGAAGTTTTTCAACCATATTTAAGAGACGAAAAATTAGTGCGGGCATGGGCAGTTCCGGGTTTTGCGGGTCTGGAGCATAGAGTTGGCGGCCTTGAAAAGCAAAACATTACAGGTAATGTAAGTTACGATCCGGAGAATCACCAGTTGATGGTGAAGATCCGGCAGGAGAAAATTGATAAGATTGCGGAATACATTCCGGAGCAGAAAATTGATAACGGTCCCGAGAAAGGAAAGGTTCTCGTACTGGGCTGGGGAAGTACTTATGGCGCCATAAAGAGTGCCGTTGCTGACTTGCTTTTTGAAGGACAATCAGTTTCGCATATCCATCTCCGTTATGTTCGCCCTTTTCCTAAAAACTTAGGAGAATTAATCAGGAATTTTGAGCATGTGCTTATTCCGGAACTTAATAACGGCCAGTTGATTAAAATAATTCGTGATCAATATTTAGTGGATGCAAAAGGATACAACAAGATCATGGGAGTTCCTTTTACGAAGCACGAGTTGATTGAAGAAATCCGGAAAATGTTGTAATGAGTCGATTAGTTAACGAGCCGATTGGCTAATGTGCGTGTTGACGTCTGTATTATTTATGTAATCTAAAAGTAGTGGATTTTGATTCTTCATTCAGCCAGGTGGGAAATGGGCTGACTTTTAAATGTGCCATAAAATTGAAACTCTGTTGAAGTTTAACTCGCAGCGAGCATTTGTACCGAATATTTTAGGTGATTGGCTAATTAATACATTAGCTAATTTCTCCTCTCTCTTCCCAACGTAAGTCCTAGTTTTACGCTAAAAGTCATGTACGCGTCATTATTTTTTGGATTGCCGCGAATACCGTCAGGATGGGCCGTTTCAGCTCCCGGTTTGTGACGGTCGTTTAAGAGTATCGCTTGAGTAAGTTTGGTTCCCGACAAATAATTGGCGAACACAGAAGGTTCAATATACCGGCCACTGACATCGTCAAGATAATCGGTTGTTAAGAACCGATAGACAAATTCCGCCCGTATATTCAAGACCGGTGACAAGTCATATCTCGCTCCAATCCCTGCAGGAAAATTAATCTGGTTTAGTTTGTATTCTTTCACATTGGGATATTCTGCAAATCCCTCTCCTTCGGTATGCAACGGCTGAAGATCAACATAGTTTCCATTCAGCTTTGCCTGCGGATTGAAATGAAAATAGCCTACGCCCGCAACCAGGTATGGCGAGATAGCGGGGGGATAATGATCATCATTGTAGTTGCCAAAAATGTAAAATGGATCTAATTCCACCATCAGAGAAATTTCAGAGATAGAACTCCTGAAACTCAGGTTCCTTTCGTATCGCTGATTAGTGGTTGGCGCGACGTTTTTGAGAATGCTATCGTAGGCGTGTATAGAACCAAATGTTCCTTCGATCCTGAGGCCAATGGCATTTTTATACATGACACCAAAAAACAGCCCTCCTCCAAACTGGGTGTTTTTTAAATTGAAATCTTTGACACCGTTCTTGCCGCGCCCTTTTCTTCCCCCGACGTCAGTCATGGCGTTCATGACGCCCAACGATCCCCCGAGTTCGAACACAACGTCACGATCGAAATAATTTCCATCGTAAAAATAATACTGAGCTTTTAACTGGCTTCCGGCTAAGACCAAAAAGAAAAAAGTGAAGAGTTTAAGTTTCATAGAGAGCAGTTATTTGAAGATCATCGTCAAACATTTATTCATAAAAATAATGACTATTTTTTAATAATCGGATGTACAATTCTATTATAATATTTGCAGGCGGGTTTCAATCCACAAATGCCACATTTCGGATTTCTGGCAATGCATATGTAGCGGCCATGCAAAATGAGCCAATGGTGCGCGATATAGACGAGGTCCTGAGGCAAATTTTTTACCAGTTGTTTCTCCGTTTCTAAAGGCGTTTTCGATTTAACTGTTAATCCAATTCTCGCTGAAACCCTGAACACGTGCGTGTCGACGGCCATATTAGGCTGATTGTCAACAACTGAAGTAATCACATTTGCAGTCTTGCGGCCCACTCCGGGCAGTTTGATCAATTCGCCCACCGTCATCGGTATTTTTCCATCGAAATCACTCATTACCATTTTTGCCATCCCTATAAGGTGATTGGTCTTATTGTTCGGGTAGGATATGCTTTTTATCAAAGGAAATAGTTCTTCTGAAGTGGCCCTGCTCAATGATTCCAGATCCGGATATTGCTCAAAAATGGCCGGGGTAGTCATATTTACCCGCTTGTCTGTGCATTGTGCAGAAAGGATTACAGCAACAAGAAGCTGGTAGGGATCATCATACATAAGCTCGGTCTTTGCATCCGGGCTATTGAGTGAAAAATAATTGATAACGAACTGATATCGTTCTTTCGTAGTCATAAAAAATCCCGCTTATTAAGCGGGATGCAAAAATAGTTTACTATTTCAATTTAATGTGAATGAACCTGCTCCTGCTTTTTCAACCCATATTCCAGAATCTTATTCACTGCTTCCGGTCTCGGGGAAAGGCTGATCCCGTTGAGGCCATTGTGAGAGCTTAATAATTTTTCATATGTTTCCCTTAAATTCCAGTCTGATTCCAGGGCTGTCCTGATAGCAGCGGTTTTTTTGTCGGAAGTTTCCTGATAGAGGTATCTAACCAGTTCTTCCGGAGTAATTTTAATCATAAAAAGTGGCTTTAATAAAAAATTAATATCCTTATCCGACAATAAAACGCTCTTGCTTTCAAAATATTGTGCCAGTTCGATCTATCTGATTGAAGATGAATCAAAAGTGACAATAAACAAATCTTCATTATCTTTTTTCATCAAATACTTTTCCCTGGCATATTTTTCTAATGTTTCAGGATTCGTCTTTAATAACTGCAATTCCTGCCTGGTATCTGATATTTGAAGCGACATCGTCTTTTCACTTTCCTGCAACTTATTTAGCTCGTGAATCCTTTTCATTTGCAGAATCAAATCATTTCTATCGAAAAATGCCATCCACACCGCAAATGCGATCCCCGTGATCAGGTATTTGTTAGTGAATATAAAACGGATTTTGTTCATCCAAAATGAGTAATAAATATTGAAAGGGAAATGCTAATTTAACTCTATTCCGTTAGACTTTGTCAGTTTTAACCTTTTCCAAATTTAATTTTTCCTTTTGGAAAAACAGCGTTTTCACCCAACAATTCTTCAATGCGAAGAAGCTGATTGTATTTTGCAATACGATCCGTGCGGCTTGCCGATCCGGTTTTTATCTGGCCGCAATTTAATGCAACAGCGAGATCAGCAATCGTGGTATCTTCTGTTTCGCCACTGCGATGACTCATGATAGTATTATAGCCATTGTGTTGAGCAAGTGAAACCGCGTTGATAGTTTCGGTTAATGTTCCAATCTGATTTACTTTAACTAATAATCCGTTTGCAGTATGTTCGTCGATGCCCTTCTGCAATCTTTTCACATTCGTTACAAACAGATCGTCGCCCACCAATTGAATTTGGTTACCTAATTTTTCGGTCATCAATTTCCAGCCAGCCCAATCGTCTTCTGCCATTCCGTCCTCGATAGAAATAATAGGATATTGTTTTACCCAGCTTTCCCAAAATTCAACCATTTGCTCACTACTTAATTTTTTACCATCAGATTTATGAAAATGATATACTTTTTCATCAGCCATATACATTTCACTAACAGCAGGATCCATCGCTACGGCTACCTGTTTTCCTGCTTTGAAGCCTGCTTTGTCAATCGCAAGCAACACAGTCTCTATAGCCTCTTCGTTGCTCTGAATATTAGGTGCGAAGCCACCTTCATCGCCTACATTGGTGCTATATCCTTTCTTCTTCAAAACCGATTTTAGCGAATGGAAAATTTCAACGCCCCAGCGCAGTGCTTCGCTGAAAGAAGACGCGCCAATGGGCATTACCATAAATTCCTGGAAATCTATTTTGTTGTCGGCATGTGCTCCGCCATTGAGAATGTTCATCATCGGAATAGGAAGTATTTTCGCATTCGTGCCGCCAACATAGCGATACAAAGGAAGGTTGGCTTCCAGCGCTGCTGCTTTGGCCACTGCAAGACTTACTGCAAGCATTGCATTTGCGCCAAGCTTGCTTTTATTTTCCGTGCCATCTAATGCAAGCATTTTGCTGTCAATACCCGTTTGATCTGCTACATCCCAGCCAATCAACTGGTCGGCCATCAACGTATTTACATTCTCAACTGCCTTGAGAACTCCTTTGCCATCATACACTTTTTTATCATTATCACGAAGTTCAACAGCTTCATGTATACCTGTGCTGGCTCCGGATGGAACCGCAGCTCTTCCAAGAAATTCATTTTCTGTCAGAATATCTACTTCTACTGTAGGATTGCCGCGGCTGTCCAAAATCTGGCGGGCATGAATGTTTGCGATGTAACTCATTTTGTAGTTTTTATTAATTTTTTATTTTTCAGAAAAGAATGGCCCAAAAAACACAAATCCTTTTAAAAGCTAAAATACCTGCTTCCTGAGCGCTTTTAACAGTTAAGCGGTTAGGAGATATCTATGTTTTGCAAGTTCGCGGCAAATTTAATTTTTTATTTGATAACGAAATCATCCAATCAGCGGAACGAAGCCGAATCCTTAGACATTGGTCTTAATCGGATTCATGGTCAGATTTCTAAACACCTCTTCGAGGCTCCTGCTTTTGCTTTGTAAAGAAATGATATCAAGATTATTCTGTAAGCTGAATTCGAGTAAGAGCTTTTTTAATTTTTCCGGATCCCGGGTTTGTATGTGGTATTGATTGGATATTTCCTGCAGGTCGTCAACGCCTTCTATTTTTCTAAGCGACACTTCGTCAACATTTCCTCCGAATTGCACCACCACAAAGTGCGCATTTTTATTGCCAGCTTGTAAGTTTGCGAGGGTGTCGTCGGCTACGATAGATCCTTTATTAATTATAATAACTCTATCACAAATGCTTTCTACTTCCTGTAAAATATGTGATGAGAAAAGTACTGTTTTATTTTTCCCTAACTCTTTGATAACTTCCCTGATTTCAACAATTTGGTTGGGATCAAGTCCACTCGTCGGCTCATCTAAAATGAGGACTTTAGGATCATGAATAAGCGCTGCAGCCAGGCCTACTCTTTGCTTGTAACCTTTGCTAAGCTGACCGGTTTTTTTATTGCTTTCCAGTCGCAATCCCGTCAGGTCAATCACTTCTTCGATCCTGCTTTTTACGCCTTGTTTCATGTTATGAATACCGGCGATAAAGGTCAGGTATTCTCTTACATACATTTCATAATAAAGCGGATTTCCTTCAGGTAAATAGCCTATTTGTTTTTTTGTTTCCAATGAATCAGTATTCACATCAATTCCGTTCACTGTTGCCGTGCCTGAATCTGCCCGCAGATAGCCGGTAATGATCTTCATCGTGGTGGATTTTCCTGCTCCGTTCGGACCTAAAAAACCAACTAT
Organism: uncultured Chitinophagaceae bacterium; assembly: GCA_963706775.1. Classification (GTDB taxonomy): domain Bacteria; phylum Bacteroidota; class Bacteroidia; order Chitinophagales; family Chitinophagaceae; genus Ginsengibacter. The sequence goes on along the minus strand of CAVPNF010000005.1, from coordinate 316,026 downwards.
TTCATTATCGTTTACATTGAATGAAATCTGGTCAACCGCTTTCTGCTGACCATAAATTTTAGTGAGATTTGAAATGACAATTGACATGGGAGACAAATGTAAAAAAGAAAAAGTAATTGATTTTGCAAATAATGATGGGAAAACGAAGGCTACAGATAGATATTGCCGCAATCCAAAGTGCGAAGTTATAAAAAGGATACTTTAACAATACTCTTTTTAAAACATGCTATTTCCAGGCTCAAAGCGCAACCGTGGGAGGCAATACCTGTTATTAATAATCGAAATAAGACGTTTTATAGAAATTCAATAACCTATATTTTCGTTTATATATATACGTTATATACTCATTATTTTAAAAAATACGAAAATCTATATTTTCGTTTGTCCTGAACCGTTATATAAGCCAAAATGTAGAATTCGTTGGTTTGAAAAATTATAAAATGGATTCCAGTTCTTTCAGGTGACGAATGCTGTAAGTGGGTGCAGCGGATGCTTCGGCGTTAATGTGATTTACAAACACAGTGTCCATTCCGGCGTTTTTAGCGCCGAAAATGTCGGCATTTAAATTGTCACCGATCATAATACTTTCTTGCATTTTGCCGCCGGATTTTGCCACGGCATATTCAAATATTTCTTTTTTCGGTTTCATCGAATTGGACAATTCGGAAGTAATCACATTTGAAAAATATTTGGAAAGGTTCGCATTGTTTAATTTGCTCCATTGGGTTTTTTCAAATCCATTGGTAATAAGATTTATAGAATATTTCTTTTCGACGAGGTAATCGAGAATTTCAAAAGTGTAATCAAAAACTTTCTTTTTCGTAGGTAAAATCTCCAAAAAATGCGCGCTCATTTCCTTTGACAGAACTTCGTCAGCAATCTGAAAATCAAGCAGCGTGCGCCACATCCTCTTCCATTTTAGTTCCTCATTGGTGATGTATCCTTTTTCGTAACGGCTCCAAAGAGTGGCATTATGTGTCAGGTAAGTACTATAAAAAAAATCAAAAGACCAGATGGCTTTGGATTCCAGTTTGAAAAATTGGTAAAGTTCAAGCAGCGATTCTTTTGCATTTGCATCAAAATCCCACAGCGTATGATCCAGATCAAAAAAGAGATGCCGGTATTTCAAGTTGTTATAATTTAAATTGCATTTACAATAGCATCGGATTAGGTTTAGATTTGCTATTTCCGTAACCTACAACAAACGAATTTATTTTATGAATATTGTAATTACAGGTGCAAGCAAAGGTATGGGAAAAGCGATGGCTGAAAAATTTGCGTCATCAAAAAATCACCTTTTTATTTGTTCAAGAAATGAATCAGCCCTAGCTGAAACGGCCCGGGAAATCAGTAAGAATAGTGGAGGTGTAATCAATTATTTTGCTACCGATCTTTCTGAAAAAAGTGGTGTGCTGGCCTTTTATAATTGGCTGTCGGAACAAAGCATTAACGTAGATATTTTAATTAATAATGCGGGTGAATTTATTCCCGGCAGCATTTTCAATGAAGAAGAAGGGACGCTCGAAAAAATGATCAATGTTAATTTGTTCAGCGCCTATCATCTTACAAGAAAATTACTCCCTGAAATGATGAAAAACAGACAGGGGCATATTTTTAATATTTGCTCGATTGCTTCGCTGAATGCTTATCATAATGGGGGCTCCTACAGCATCAGCAAATTTGCATTAATGGGTTTTAGTAAAAATCTTCGCGAAGAGATGAAGGCTTATAACATAAAAGTAACGGCTGTTTATCCGGGGGCTGTTTATACATCTTCCTGGGAAGGGAGCGACGTTCCAGCCGAAAGGATTATGGAGGCAAAAGATATTGCACAAATGATTTATGCAGCATCTTTACTTTCGCCGCAAGCTTGTGTCGAAGATATTGTGATAAGGCCGGTCTTAGGTGATTTGCCTTAAAGGTTTTTTAACAACAGGGTTATCTCTTAACCTTTTTTTAAATTCAATTACCAGTAAATTTGTCATTCATCTTATATTGAGGAATGGTTACATTTTTACGATCGCGATTTTATAAAATTCTTGCCGTTTTCATTATTCTTACTGCGCCGGCAGGTCTGCACGCACAAGTAAAATTTTCAGCAGTTTGTGGTCAAAAAAAAATTGGTAAAAACGATTTATTGCAGGTGTCGTTTAAAGTGGAGAATGCCACTCATGTAGAAACTATTATTCCTCCGTCATTTAAAAATTTCAGTATCGCCAGCGGCCCCAATCAGGAAAGCGGTATGACCAGCATCAATGGAAAGACGAATCAATATATCGCTATCAGTTTTTATCTTCAGCCAAAGTCAACCGGAAAATTTACCATTGGCTCTGCCACTGCGCGGGCCGATGGAAAACAATTTTCAAGCGCACCGATAAATGTGGAAGTCACTAATGAATCCACTGTGCAGTCAAACAATAATTCCGGAAATTCTTTATCGCCGTTTGCCGGCCTTAATTTCGATTTCCCTTCAGCACCCGCTACGCACCAGTTTGATGATTATATTTTAAAACCTGGAGAAAAACCTGAAGATAAAGTCAAAAAGAATTTATTCATCAGGCTGGACGTAAGTAAAACGAGCTGCTATGTCGGCGAGCCCATCATTGCTTCTTTTAAACTTTATACAAGGCTTCGTTCGGAATCGACAATTACCGGTGCGCCTTCTTTTAATGGGTTTTCAGTAAATGACCTGGACGTAAAAAATAACGGTGGTGGAATTGAAAAATTCGATGGACGCCAATACAATGTATATACATTGCGAAAAGTGCAATTGTATCCGCTTCAGCCCGGAGACATAACGCTTGATCCGTTGGTGGCGGATAATAAAGTTTCTTTCATCAAATCGGAATATGCTAATTCTCAAAATGGCGACCGATTCTATGATATGCTTGAAAACTTTGCGGATGCCACATCACCGCAGAATGCGGTTGTCGAACAGAACGTAGTGCTCAAAAGCAAACCGGTCACCATCACCGTAAAACCATTGCCTGTTGAAAATAAACCGGATGACTTCAAAGGAGGAGTGGGAAATTTTTCAATTCAATCTTCTTTAGAAAAAAATAAAATTTCGACTGACGATGCGGGTAATTTGAGGGTAATAATCAGCGGCCAGGGAAATATTCAATTAGTAAATGCACCAAAAATAAAATGGCCCGCAGGCATCGACGGTTACGATGCGAAGGTGACGGATAATGTAGATAAGACAGCCGTTCCTATGAAAGGAAGCAAGGTTTTTACATTTCCTTTTACTGTGTCTAAGGAAGGAAATTATATGATAGATTCAATTTCGTTTTCCTATTTTGACCCTTCTTCCTCATCATACAAAACCGTTCGCACGGCGCCTTTAATGGTGAACGTAATAAAGGGAACAGGCGCTTCGAACAATCGGTACCTAAAAAATACCACTGCCTCAAATACGAATACATTTGTCCCCACAACTTTCGATCTGTTGGCAGCTATTGTGCTTTTGAGTGCAATTGTTTTGATCTTTCTTTTATGGCTCAGCAAAAGGAATAAAAGCAAAGATGTGTTAGTAACGAAGGTGCGGGTTGATGACCTTAAAAATAGCAGTGAGGAAAAACTTCCTGAATTTATTATTCCGGAGAATACGCTCCTGGCAGCGCACGAAAAATTAGTTCAGCAGGATGGAGGGGAATTTTATCGCGTGCTTGATCAGTCGTTGAAAAAATATTTATCTGCAAAGTTTAAAGTGCCTGCGGAAGAACTGAATAAAAAGAGAATCAATGAAGAATTAGACAGATGCAATGTAGGCCTCGGAACTTCACTTTTATTGAACTCGCTGCTGGAAGAAATAGAGATCAACAGATATGCGCCTGCCTCTGACGTAAACCATTTAAAAGATGCTTTTGAAAAAGCATCAGAAGTAGTTTCCCTGCTTGATAAACAATGTGCAGAGAAATATTATTTTAAAGAGTGAACCTGTATCCGATACCTCTTACAGAATGAAAATATTTTGGATTGCGGCTGTCGTCTTCAAAGTATCTCCTGAAGTTTAATATAAAATTATCTACAGTTCTTGTTGTTGGATAAACATTGTAGCCCCAAACTGATTGCAGTATTTTTTCGCGCGTCACCACTTCATTTTTATTTTCTATCAACAGCTTTAAGAGCATTACTTCCTTCTTGGTGAGCGCCACTACTTCACCGGTCTTGGTGGTGCATTCCAGGGATTTAAAATTGATCAGATTCTTACCAAAATTAAATTCTTCAGTAATGGGTTCCTTTGCGGAGATTCGTTGGCTTTTATTGATCAACAAATTTACACGGATTAAGAGTTCTTCGAGGTTAAAGGGTTTCGTAAGATAATCGTCTGCCCCTTTTTTTAGCCCAAGGACCCGGTCGGCGCTTTGATTCTTGGCGCTCAGCATCAGGATCGGGATCTCGGTATTACTGAGTCTGATATTTTCACAAACCGTTATTCCATCTATTTCGGGCAACATCACATCCAGGATGATAAGGTCGAAATATTCGTTGTGAAGGGCTTTCAAAGCTTCAGCGCCGTCATATGCGGAAGTAACTTCATAGCCTTCCAATTCGAAATTTAATTTCAACGCATCCTGCAAATTTTCTTCATCCTCAACCAATAAAATGGAAAGTTTTTTTTGTAACATCTGAAAAAATTTAATGGTTTTGATTTCGTGGTGATCTCATTCTTATTTCAAAAATACATCCCTGTGGAACGTTATTTGTCATAATGATGTCTGCATGGTGTTGCTTAACAATTTCTTTTGTAATATATAATCCCAATCCCGTTCCTTTTGTTTGCCGTTGTGCGCCCCGGAAGTATTTTTCAAAAATTCTGTCTTTTTCGGCCGCTGTCACCCCCTTGCCTTCGTCGATCACCTGGAGCCTGATAAACTTGCTATCCCGAAAAACTTTAAGCAAAACTACATCGTCTTTTGCTGAATATTTAAGTGCATTGTCCAGGAGATTATTTACCGCAAGTTGCAATAAAAGCCGTCTCCTGTGATGATAAGTTCGCCATCAAAATAGGTTTCTATTTTCCGTTGCGGAAATCGGATAATAAAATCTCCTGCACAATCTTCGGCAAGAATTCCAAGATCAAGTGCTTCATTTGTTAGCGTGTATCCACCCGCATCCATCTGGCTCATCAAAAGCATATTGTTGGTCAATGCGTCAAGCCGGTTGGCTTCCTGGATCGTGCTCCTGATCAACTTTTGTTGTTGCTCGTACTCAAGCGTTCTCCTTTGCATCGTTTCAAGGTTTAGCTTGGTAACTGCAACAGGCGTCTTTAATTCATGAGTGATCGCCATCATAAAATTTTGTTGCTGCAGCGATTGCTTTAATTGACGCCTTACCATCTGAAAAACGAAAATAGCACCGGCACCGATCACCAATAAAGATGTAATCCCCTCGGCAAGATATTGGGCATTTTTACTGTCTCTTTCCGATTCTAATTTTGCAACTTTTTGAAGACGCATGGGATCATCAACATCTATCATATCAAGCCTGTAGCGGCTAAGATCAATATTCTGCCGGTTGAGCGAAATAAACCAAAACACAAGAGCTGCGATAATGTAAGTAAGAAGAAACCAATAAAAGATATAAATAGCCCTCAGCGGCTTCAATTTGATTGTATTTTTAAATGCCTGCATTTGATCCATGGCTTCAGGATTTAAACAAAGAAATGATAGATCAAAAACGCGGGAAAACCGAAAATCTACATTTTGACTTTTTCCACCCGGACGCCAACCGACATTATATATTTCAATGGGTTTTCCCGCATGATCTGCCCAACTGAAAATGTATAGTCACCAGCAATTTTGAAAGAAAGCGGCCCGGGCGAAATGGGTTTTCTGACTTCAAATATATCATCCATTCCCGTTCCCTCCCATCCTTTTGAATCGCTTGCAAGAATGAGGTTGATATTCTGAAAATGCATAGAATCGCCCGGCACCTTTGATCCCATTCTCAGCCAGATATTATTGAAATCATATTGATCGGTATGGCGCAATACAACATACACATTGTAAAGCGATGTGGTGTCATCAATACGGAAAGTAAATTGAGGTATGTTACTATATGACCATTGCTGGGATGGGATCTGCACTTGTTTTTCGAACAGATCAATGCCCGCACAGGAAATCATAAATGCAGGCACGAGCAGTAAAAGAGTTAGTTTTTTCAAGCCAGATTTTTTACAAAAATAGTTGGTTTTCATTTCCCTGGAAACAATGGAGATTAAAGAATATTGAAGCTCTGTTCTTTTGCTTTCTCAAGATCATCTTTCATGTGCACTACGCATCTTTGAATGTCGGAGTCATAAGCTTTTGATCCGGTAGTATTTATTTCTCTTCCGATTTCCTGTATTACAAATGAAAGTTTTTTGCCTTTGGCTTCCTCTTTATCATCAAGAATGTTTAGAAAATATTCGCAATGGTTTTTCAATCGCACCTGCTCTTCCCGAATGTCTATTTTTTCAATGTAGTAAATGAGTTCCTGCTCCAGGCGGTTACTGTCATACATTTCTTTTCCAACGTTTTCTTCCAGCAACTGGATTAATTCGCTCTTCATCCTTTCTCTTCTTTTTGGCTCGAGCTTCAAGATTTCTTCTTCCTGTTTGTTGATATTTTTAATGCGTAGCCGAAGTTCCTTTTCCAATGATTTTCCTTCATCGATGCGATGCGTATTTAATTCTTTTAACGCAGCGTCTATCACTTCCTTAAGATCTCTCCATCCGTTTTCATCCAGCACTTCATTGCTCGGCGACACAACTTCCGGCAACCTTAGCAACGCGCTTAAAACAGAATTGGTATCGATAGAAAGGTCTGCAGCGAGTTCTTCAATTTGCTTATAATACGATTTTATAAGTTCAGTATTAATTACCACGGGCTTTGCCGCTCCGTTTTGTTTGATCACGATCAGGCATTCGATAGTGCCGCGTACGAGGCTTTCCTGTAAAAGATTTCTGATATCAAATTCATAAGGCTTCAGCAACGGAGGAATCTTTAAATTAATATCGAGCTGTTTACCATTCAGGGATTTTATCTCTACCAGATACGATTTGTCATTCACGGTTTGCTCAGCTCGTCCAAAGCCTGTCATTGATCTTAGCATCGTTATTTGTCTTTTTTAATTTGCAGCAAGTTATACAATTCTGTTTGAGTTAACATTTTCATTTCTCCCGGCTGCAAATGATCCAGGTTAATTTTTTCAATGCGAAACCTGATCAGTCTTAACGTGGGAAATCCAACCTTTGCAGTCATTTTTCTCACCTGCCTGTTTTTTCCTTCCTGCAAAATTATTTTTATCCAACTATCAGGGATCGTTTTTCTCATTCGGATAGGAGGATTTCTTTCGCTTACATTAGGACCAACAAGGAATTTGACAACCTTGCATTTTTTTGTTTGATAAATTTTTCCATCGATTTTTATGGGTACACCTTGTTGTAATTCTGCGATGGCATTTGCCGTGATGTCGCCTTCTACCTGAACCCAATACTCTCTCTCATGTGCATGCAAGGGATTCAATAAATAGTGATTAAGCTTCTTGTCGTTTGTAAGAATCAATAATCCCTCACTGTCATAATCCAGCCGACCTACCGGGTAAACATCTTTGGGTACATCAAAAAAATCCTTTAGCGATTTCTTATCATCGGTCGGCGTAAACTGCGACAGAACGTTGAATGGCTTGTGAATAATGAAATATTTATTCAAGAATATTTTTTTAAAATGTTGAGTTTATATTAAAAACAAACAGGCTAAAAATAAAAAAGCCCGTCTAAAAAATGAACGGGCTTTGTTATATGGATGGGTTAGTAAGTACAGGAAATAAATTTCCTTACACAATATTAAAAATAATTTTTGCTAACAAGAAAAATTTTAGTGTTTTTTTTATCAACATTTTAAAATGAGGTGTGGATAAGGTTAGCGATAATTCAACGCTAATCAGGATTTTAATTTTCTTTTTTTACAAACTGTTTCTTTATTTTCTTTTCAAAAAAAAGACGAAGCCTTTGAAAGCCTTTGTTGGCAATAGTTTCAGCCTCGCTGGTATAATTTATTTTTGTTTCACTTTTTTATTCGTGATGTTATTTATTTGATGCATCCCATTTTAGTAAGACTTGATTTGTGTTTTTGTAAGCTGAAATATTTTTTATTTTATTAAAGTTTTTACATCTTTTTATGATCCGCACGGATGCATAGTTCGACAAACTTTATCTTTGATGAATAAATTTTGTCTATGCAATTTCCTTCTCCCGTGTCAGCTAAATGGATTGCTGAATTTATCAATGCAAAAATTTTAGGGAATGCAGATTCTCATGCAACCGGCATTAACGAGATTCACAAAGTGAAAGAAGGTGATATCGTTTTTGTTGATCATCCTAAATATTACAATGCATGTCTCAATAGTGCGGCCACATTCATTATTATTAACGCAGAGAAAGAGGTGCCCGATGGAAAGACTTTATTTATCACAAATGATCCTTTTGAGTCTTACTTAAAAATTATAAATCATTTTCGTCCCTTCAATCCTTCTGATAAAATGATCAGTGACTCGGTGAAACGAGGTGAGAATACGATCATCATGCCCAATGTTTTTCTTGGAAATAATGTTACCATAGGAAGTGATTGTATTATTCATCCGAACGTGACCATTTATGATAACACCGTCATAGGCGATCATGTTGAAATACATTCGGGAACGGTCATTGGCAGCGATGCTTTCTATTTTAATACAAAAAAGAGCCGCGTTAATTGGTTTAAAAAAATGCAAAGTTGTGGCGATGTTTTAATTCACGACCATGTTGAAATTGGCGCTAATTGTACTATTGACAGGGGAGTGAGCGATTCTACCATTATTGGAATGGGGACTATAATCGATAACCTCGTCCATATCGGTCATGATGTAGTGATCGGAAAAAATTGTATTCTGGCGGCGCAGGTGGGCATAGCGGGTGGCACGGTTTTGGGTGATGGTGTTACGCTTTGGGGACAAGTGGGTGTAAACAAAACGATCAATATCGGAGACAATGCTGTAGTGATGGGACAGGCGGGAATAACGTCGAGCATTGAAGGTGGCAAGACTTATTGGGGCACTCCCATCCAGGAATTTTACAGCAAAAGAAAAGAACTGGTTTTGATAAAAAGGCTTCCGGAAATTTGGGATAAAGTAAAGAACTTGAAAAAATAATTTACTGCCGTCTTGAGATATAAGTTGTTGCCGTTTACAACTTGTTGCCAAAATTAGGAATGACATTTGTTTTATTATTATCAAATTGAAAAATATGCTCAAAGACTTTCCCGGAGAGAGATGGAAAACGGTTACGTTTGAACAGGAATTTACAAACAAGTTCAGGCTTGAGGTTTCAAATTTTGGACGTCTTAGAACTTTCAATAAAATTTCTGACGGTAATATTCTGAAGGGCTCTATGATCAATGGCTATAAAATTATTCGCCTGAAACTTTTTCGCCCAAGAGAAGAAAATGCACAGGCTAAGTTTGATTACCTGCAGCAGCAGGTTTTTAAATTGGCAAGAAAGCTCAAATCACAAATCGAAAAAGAGGAAAGCAAGGTAGTTATTAAGGATACTACATTGACTCTGGAAACTTTAAAAAAGAATTTAAGTAAAAAGTTCGCAGACGATCTAAAAAAGCGAACGATCAATTACCACTCTCTTATTCACAGGCTCGTTGCCGATTATTTTCTAAACCCGCCTGCTGACGGACAAACTATTGTTGCTCATCTTGACTATGATAAATTAAATAACCGGGCAACCAATCTGAAGTGGATGACACCTGAAGAAAATTACGAGCACCAAAAGAGTAGCCCGCATGTCATAAAAGAAAAGCTCGAACGTAGACATGGTAGCCGCGAGAATTCCAGGGCCGCAAAACTAACGGTGACAAAAGTGATGCTGATGAAAAAGTTAATTAACCAGGGCAAGCCAATGAAACAATTGGTCAGACAATTCAAAGTAACGGACACCCAGATATTCAGAATTAAGCGTGGCGAAAACTGGTCTGATGTTCAGGCTGCCAAATAATTTCACGCATAACTTTTTTAAACAATCTACAACGTCAAGCCCGGTACGAAACAAGCTAAAAAGTAGAAAATGGTCTTTTGTTGAAAGGAAGATACCTTCTGTTTCTTAACTTTTATTGCACAGAAGTTGGCTCTTGCTTATAATCGTAAGGAAGCATATCTCCAATTTTTTTGAATCCGAGATACCCATTGGTAATAATATCTGTTTGGTCATAATAGTAACCATTTTGTTCTATGACAATCGATTCGCCCGGTGAAAAAGTTAATGTAGAAAGTTGAAACTGTTTCTTCGCAGAAGAATCCTGTTGCAGGTAGGCCGTTTCAGGTTTTTCATTATTATAAATAACGGCCACTTCATTTTGATTTGGAAAAAATTCTACCGTGTTCGTACTGTCGTCCTTTGAATAATTTAAAGCGCCGTATACATCTTTTAATGGGATCGGATATTCTTCATTATTACTTTTGATAATGAACTGAAGTTCGAATCCGTCTTCCTGTAAGGTGCGTGAATAAAGGCTTCGCATAAATTGCAATATAGAGCCCTTATAAGCAAAGGCCCTGTTTTTCAACCAAGTTTCCTGTTGCTCGGGCGAGCCTTTCATTTCTTCAAAAAATGGATAGCCGATGAATAAATTTGTTTTGGTGTTGTACTCATTGGTGAAAGAATCAATTGCGAATTTCAATGTATATCCCAATGCAAAATTGTCAACAATGAGAGGTTCTTTTGCCAGCACTTTTAACCTGTTTTTTTTCTTGTTGAAATAGAAGTGAAGCACTTCCGGATTTTTGATTACGCATTGCTTTGCAAACTTTGTTTGGCCGACAAAATTATCAGTAAAGAAGCCGCCATATTTTTGCCAGCCGTCTTTCACTTCATTACTTATTGCGATGGACACTTCTTCCAGCGCTTTTTCTTTCGGGCTCAATTCAAAAATAAAATTGCTATCCTGTGAAGAGGCGTGGTTGATTCGCATATTTTCTGTTTCGTAGCCGGTGTAAGTAACTACCAGAGAATAACCGCCTTCCGGAAGCCTGATACTGAAATTGCCGTTAGGATCACTGACTTCGCCAAAGGTGGTATTCTGTGCGAAAATAGAAGCGCCCTGTAGCGGCAGCTTAGTATTCTTGTCGATCACTTTTCCTTTTACGATGTAGTATGAAGGTTGTGCTGAAACCAGGAATGAGACGAAAATAAAAAATAGAAAAAACGCGCAAATCGCTGTAAACTTTTTGTGATTGGTTTTCATCAGATATTTTTTAAGTCAAAGATGATATTTTTCCTTTAAGGTGAGGCAGGTTCGCTCAATCGTTTTGTTAATTTTAGTAAAATGAAACTCAGGCAGCGCGTTTAAAATTTTACTATTGTCGAAATATACTTTGGCCTGTGCGGTGCGTGCTGTTTCTTTTGTAAGTAAATGCTTTTTACCGGAAAATATTGTCCTAATTGCTTCAAGCCGCCATACTACTTCAGCCATAAAGGAAGTCACCTTTTTATGAGGTGGACGTTTGCCAAAACATTTCGCGATTGAAATAAATATGTCTTTGTAAAATGAATTCTCGCCATTCAAAATAAATCGTTCGGAAGTGATATCGCTGTTCATCAAAAGGATCATCGCTCTGGCTACATCCTGCGCATCCACAAATCCGGAAACGCCTTCTGTATACCATTTAAATTCGTTGTAAGCCGTCTTAAAAATAGCCGACGAACCGGTATCCCAATTGTCACCACCGAATATTACGGTCGGATTTACAATCACCGCTTTCAGTCCTTCGCCGATTCCCCGCCATACTTCGAGTTCTCCGAGATACTTTGATTTACCGTAAATGCTGTTGCTGGTTTCTTCTGTCCAGTTCATTTTCTCCGTGACCGTTTCACCTTTTCTTATTCTTCCTAAAGCGGCTACAGAACTCACATGAACAAGTTTTTCAACGCCTGCATCGATACATGCATTGACAACATTTGAAGTACCTTCTATATTTATTTTTAAAAGATGGTCTTTATCTTTTGGATCGAATGACACCAGGCCCGCACAGTGATACACCTGGTCAATTCCCTGCAATCCTTCCTCCAGGCCGATAACATCAAGAATATCGCATTGAACAAGTTCTATATTTTCATGATCGAACGAAAGTGGAGTAGTGTGATAAATCGCTCTTACGGATGCTCCCGTATTTAATAATTGTTTTATCAATTCAGTACCAACCAGCCCGGCCCCGCCGGTTACCAGAATTTTTTTACCAGCTATTTTGTTGTCGGAAGAGTTTTCCTTTAGCATTACTTATAAAAGATTAGTTCTGAAGTATTGAATTATTTAGAATTGTAATTATAGAAACCTTTGCCGGTTTTTTTCCCAAGCTCATTATTTTTTACCTTCTGAATTTGCAATGGCGACGGAGCAAAACGGGCAGCCTCATCAAATGAACGATACATACTCTCTGTCACAGCAAGGTTAATATCCATGCCTATTAAATCCATTAATTTGAATGGTCCCATCTTGAAACCGGTGGCCTCCAAAATAGTATCTATGTCTTCGAATGACGCCATCCCTTCTTCAGCTATCTTAAGAGATTCCAGGTAAAAGTGCCTTGCCACCCGATTCACAATAAAGCCCGGCGAGTCTTTACACATCACCGGCACCTTCCCCATTTGCCTGCAAAGATCAAATATGGCGATGGCAACCTCGTCGTTTGTTTGACGCCCTTTTACTACCTCTACTAATTTCATAATGTAGGCAGGATTGAAGAAATGCATCCCCACAACCCGCTGGGGAAATATTATTTTTTCCTGGAGAGCCGAAACCGAAAGTGATGATGTGTTGGTAGCGAAAATGACTTCTTCATTATTATACTTTGCCAGTTCATTAAATAATGAAATTTTTGCTTCTTCATTTTCAATTATAGCATCGATGATCACAAAGCCGGTGCAATCCGCAATATCAGTGATGAACCTGATGCGCCTGAAAATTTCTTCATTTTCTTTTGAAGAAATTTTATTTTTATCGGTTAGATACTTAAGGTTTTTTTGGATGGTTGTTTTGGCATTGTCAAGAATCTTTTCGTTTACATCAAACAGTATGGTCTCAAAACCATGTTGCGCAACTACCTGTGCAATGCCACTGCCCATGGTTCCCGCGCCGCAAATGCAGATGGTTAATGTCATGTAATTGATGTTTGATTCCGGCAAATGCCTGACACTTTGTGCATGGCTGATATTAGCATTTCATTAAACAGCTTTAAATATTCTGATGTGCATTTCGTTCAGCAATCTTTCTTCTCTATGCTACGCTACGAAAAACTTATTTTCTTATAACCGTAAATGTAGATTTTATTAAACCGCACCCACAAACTGTTTTAAAAATCTGATATCATTTTCGCTAAAAATGCGCAAGTCTTTTATCTGGTATTTCAACATCGTAATTCTTTCGATTCCCATTCCAAATGCGAATCCTGAATACCTGTTAGAATCAATTTTACAATTTTCAAGCACATTTGGATGCACCATTCCGCAGCCCAATATCTCAACCCAGCCTGTATGTTTGCAAACATTACAACCGGCGCCTCCACAGATCAGGCACGAAATATCCATTTCCGCGCTGGGTTCAGTAAATGGAAAGTAAGATGGGCGGAAGCGAACCTTGACGTCTTTGCCAAACATTTCCTGGACAAAGAAATAAAGTGTCTGTTTCAGATCTGCGAATGAGACATTATCTGATATGTATAATCCTTCTACCTGGTGAAAAAAGCAATGCGCTCTTGCGCTGATAGTTTCATTGCGATAAACCCTGCCCGGGCAAATAATTCTGATGGGTAAATGTCCTTTTTCCATTTCACGTACCTGCACACTGCTGGTGTGTGTACGCAACATCCATGCAGGATCCTGCGAAACATAAAATGTGTCCTGCATGTCTCTCGCAGGATGATTCTCTGGTAAATTGAGCGCGGTAAAATTATGCCAGTCATCCTCTATTTCTGGTCCTTCTGCCACAGCGAATCCCAATCTTTGAAAGATGGAAACTATTTTATTTCTCACAATGCTGATCGGATGCCTGCTGCCCACCTGCAAAGAATCTCCCGGTAAAGTTAGATCAATTGTGCTATCTGTAGTTGGTTGTCTATCGTCTGTCGTCGCCTTTAACTCCTCATATTTATTTTCTGCGAATAATTTCAGTTCATTGAGCACTTTACCCATCTCCCTTTTATTTTCCGGTGCAACATTTTTCATCTCTGCCATGGCAGATTTTACCGAACCATTTGATCCGATAAATTTTATACGAAAAGCTTCAGCTTTATCTTTCTCCTCCGTCAGGAAATTTTTTATTTCTTCTTTTAGATTGTCAACCAGTTGCAACAAATTTTCCATAAATGCAAAGTTAAGTCAAACGGTATTTAAATTTTCGGGTTCGTACGCCCAAAATAAATCTTCGATCTGTTTTATTTCTGCTATTTATCTTTAGGTTTGCGCACAAAAATAATCCAGCCGATGTATGATTTGCAAGAATTTCTATCTCCGATTAATGTTGCAATTTTAAACGATGACAACGCATATAATGAAACCCAGTTCGGAAGCATTATCAAAATTTATGAGGATGAATTGCCCGTGCTTGATGGCATTGAGCTGGTGATTGTTGGCATTAATGAATTCCGCGGAGCTGGTTTTGTTCCAAATGAAAGTGCTGCTGATTCCGTACGCAAACAATTCTACCAACTCTATTATTGGCACAAAGATATCCGGATAGCAGACATAGGAAATATCAAAACTGGTGCGTCGATCAATGATAGTTATGCCGCGATTAAGATGGTTTTGAAAGAACTATTATTGCTAGGCAAAACGACTATTATTCTTGGCGGCTCACATGATAATACGATGGGGCAATATTTTGCGTATAAGGATATGGGTAAGATCATTGACGCGACTATTGTTGACGCAAAAATTGATCTGAAGAGTGAATCGTCGCTGAGAAGTGAGAATTTTTTGATGGAAATGCTCACCGGTGAACCTAACATGGTAAGACATTATAACCACATTGGTTTTCAAAGTTATTTTGTTCATCCTCATATGCTTGAAACCATCGACAAGCTCCGCTTTGATTGCTTCCGCGTGGGAACGGCCAAAGAGCAATTAGAAGAAATGGAGCCTGTGATCCGGAGTTCGGATTTAGTCAGCTTTGACATTAGTGCGATTAAAAACAGTGATGCGCCCGCGTCCGCCTGCAGCCCGAATGGATTCACCGGCGAAGAAGCGTGTGGGCTTGCCCGTTATGCTGGTATGAGTCCGTCAATTTCTTCATTTGGAATTTATGGATATAATGCGGATAAAGATATTAATGATCTTACGGCATTGCAGATTTCGCAAATGCTTTGGTATTTTATTGATGGAAAAAACAGAAATGCGCAAGAGGCGCATCTCGGTGAAACACAAAATTTCAATCAATTTCACACGGCTTTTGCAGAAGTAGATACTGTTTTTATGCAAAGCAAAAGAACGGGAAGATGGTGGATGCAATTGCCCGATAAAAGAATTATTGCATGCAGCTATAATGATTATTTGTATGCCAGTAATAATAAGATTCCGGAAAGATGGCTGAGAGCGCAGGAGCGGGATGTGTGATTAAATTAGTTAATTGGTAAAAAACTACTTTTTCGCTTATCACACATTATGCGAACTGTAGAATTTGTGTTCTCAAAAATCTAAAATCGTAATTCTGCCATCCAATCCCTATCTCCCAAACATTTTACCTAATTCATCTTTTTTAAATTCAAGAAAAACCGGCTTTCCGGTGGGAGTTGTATTATTTATTTCACAATTGAACAGATCGTTTACTAACCCCTTCAATTCGCGTTCTGATAAATGAGTGCCTGCTTTTACCGATTGCTGCCACGCCATAGAACGAAGAAGTTTCTCACGTTTGCTTAAGCTGGCTTCCATATTAAAATGCTTGTATTGCTCAATCATTTTTTCTAAAGCCACTTTCTCATTTCCATCAGTTATATCTGCGGGCGATCCTTGTATTACAAAAGTGTTTTGTCCGAAAGGCTCTACCTGGTAGCCCAGGAGATTCAAATCAGGGATTAGCTCGGCCATCAGCACAGAATCGGCGGGAGTCATCTCCAGTACTACCGGAAATAAACTTCTTTGTATCGCGATAGGCTTTCCTTTCATCGCGTTGTGAAAACGCTCGTACAATACGCGCTCATGCGCATTTTGCTGATGAATAACAATGTATCCATTTTCGTTTTGCGCTATAATAAAGCTGTTGTGAAGCTGCAGAAATTCATCTGTTGTGGGGTTTTTATCCGCTATGGCGCGATGGTGGTTGGTCAGCAAAGAAGATGTGTAAGCAGGTTGATCTGACAGCACCTTTTCTGCGACAGGCAATGTTCGAACTTGTTCGGGAAAATTTTGCTTAAGCAAACTTCCGCTCCATGGTTCCAGATCGCTTTTTGTGTCAATAAAATGTGCCTGGTTTTTTTGAGTAAAGGTTTTGTAAAGAGACGATCCGGCGGCTGTAAATTGCTTATCCTGTGTAAATGGCTGACTCACCGCTTCGCTCTGCTGAATGGATGCATCAAGCTCAAAATCTAACGTTGGTGTCACGCTATATTGGGCAAGCGAATGTTTTACTGCCGCTTGAACGAAAGCATAAATTATTTTTTCATCCTCAAATTTTATTTCCTGCTTGGTAGGATGCACATTGATATCAAGCCTGGATGGATCGATATTAATAAATAGCGTGTACATCGGAAAGCTATCCCGCGGAATCATATCACTGAAGGCATTCATTACCGCGTGATTAAGGTAAGCGCTTTTGATAAAACGATTATTCACAAAAAAATACTGATCACCCCGTGTTTTTTTCGCTGTCTCTGGTTTGCCCACAAAACCATAAATATCCATATAGTCGGTATCTTCTTTTACGTTCACCAATTTGGACGAATAATTATTCCCCAAAATCTGAACGACCCTTTGTTTCAGGGAGCCCTTTTCCAAATGAAAAACTTCCTGGCCATTAGAAGTGAGTGAAAAAAATATGGAAGGAAAAGACATGGCGACGCGAATGAATTCGTCAACTATATGCCTGAGCTCTGACGCGTTACTTTTTAAAAAATTTCGCCGGGCCGGCACGTTAAAAAACAAATTTTTCATTGAAATACTAGTGCCTTCGTTGGTCGCAACCGGCTCCTGTGAGGTTACAACGCTGTTTTCTATCTGAATGCATGTGCCGACAGGTTCGCCCGATTTCCTGGTTTTTAATTCTACCTGCGCAACTCCGGCTATGCTTGCCAGCGCTTCGCCGCGAAAGCCCATCGTTTTAATGTGAAAGAGATCGTCAATATTTTTGATCTTGGAAGTGGCATGGCGCTCAAAGCTCATTCTGGCATCTGTTTCGCTCATTCCCTTGCCGTTATCTATCACCTGAACCAATGCTTTTCCGGCATCATTTATAAATAATTTAATCTCTGTAGCGCCCGCGTCCACAGCATTCTCAAGTAATTCTTTTACCGCGCTCGCCGGGCGCTGGATCACTTCTCCTGCCGCTATCTGGTTTGCAATATTCTCCGGGAGTAAGTTAATAATATCTGCCACTATTCATTCTTTGTTTAAGGCCGTAAAATTAATCAATATTGAGTGGGTTGAATCATGTTAATTAAATGAATAAAAGCACTTCTATTTAATCGAATGATTTTTTAAAGTTTAATGTGAAAAGCGAAAAAGTAGTTTTTCCAATTTCGGTGAAATTGTATTCCGGAAATAATAAACCGGAAGTTTTAAGCCAATAAAAAAAGCCTCTTGTTTTTCAACAAGAGGCCCGTATCGTTAAGAATTCAAACTAACTTTTTTTCTTTTTATTTTGTTTTCTCTGGCCAAAGATATTGCCTTCTTTGAAACCATTTCCTTCAGGACTTCCAAGCCTTGTCATCGCGCAACGGAAACCTACCGTGCTACTGGCTTCATCCTGCTCCATATAGCGGCGTGAACCTGGTGATAACCAATATGGCATGTCGTTCCAGCTACCACCTTTGATCACTCTCGATTTGTCACTGATCAAAGAAGATACCCCATAACCATAAGTAACATTTGAAATAGAATCACCATCAAGGTAGTTGATCACATCACCCTTCTGGTAGTTACGACGGGTAACAGCTTCTGCATCTGTAACAACGACTTTTTTCAGACGACCCATGGTATCTCTTTCATACTCGCCCTGGTCGTTTTTGTAAAATTTGCTGAATTTATTACCGCGATATGGATTTACATCATCTTCATCAAGAGAAGTCATCGGGCGATACACGTCACCAACCCACTCACTCACGTTACCACTCATATTATAAAGTCCATATCCGTTTGGATAATAAGATTTAATCGGGCCCGGTATAGCTGCACGGTCATTCAATCCTCCGGCAACTCCCATCACATCACCATTTCCTCTTTTGAAGTTAGCAAGGAACTGTCCCTGCCAGCTGCCGCGACGATTGTCCCTCAGACCATTCACATTTTTGCTCCAGGAATATACCTGCTGATTAGAAATCACTTCTTCGCCGTGATTTTTTTCTTTAGTTCTGATCTTTGGATTTTGCGAAATCAGGCCATACGCTGCGTATTCCCATTCTGCTTCTGTCGGCAGGCGATAGCCGGGAAGTAAAATTCCATCTTCAAATGTTATCACTTTTCTTGCTCTTCCGCTCACATCTTTTAAAGCGCCTTTTTTAGGAGCCGTTTTATTATTAATCAGCTCAGGATTCATCAGGTAAGTATCTGTATTGAACGTCTGATCTCCCTGTCCTCCTTTCATTGCTGCCAATGGAGCTCTTTTATTAAGATATCCTTTGTCAATCAAAAGTTTTTCATTTACCCTGTCCGTTCTCCAGATACAAAAATCGTGTGCCTGTTCCCAGGTTACGCCGACTACCGGATAGTAGTTATAAGCCGGATATCTAAAATAATATTCGACATAAGGCTCGTTATAAGCAAGCTCACTTCTCCAAACTAATGTATCTGGCAATGCGAGGCTCATGATCGTAGTATCGTTGTCAAATGTATTGGAAAGCCAATATAAATATTCACGATAGTGAACGTTGGCAACTTCAGTTTCATCGATGTAAAATGAGTTTACACTCACGCGCCTTGGCACGTTATTCCAATCGCCCATTACATCTTCTTCCTTGGCGCCCATTACAAATGTACCACCCTGAACAAAGACAAGGCCCGGACCAGCTTTTTGCTCTTTGGCTTTCAGAACATGGAAGTTGCCATAATTCTTATCGTCATAATTCCATCCTGTTACAGAAGATTTATCTTTCTTCTTGTGACAAGAAGTAAAAGCGAAAGATGAGGCCACGATAAGTAAGATTACCTTACTGGCAGAAATTGATTTTAGCATGTACATTCGTTTTGCAGATTATTAACGACGTGTTTTCGTTCTTATTGTGATAGGGAGTACTTTTGTACTGCGAATATAAATACTTTATTTGGTTTTGATTTATCATTAAAATCCAAATTTTTGACCTGAAATTATTTTTGCAAACCCTTCACAATTGATTGCTCAAGGGATATTTTCCTATTTTCGGGCGATCCTGAAAATCGGCCAAAATACTTTATAAATATTTTATATAGATCATCATGCCACCAGTTCTATCAACAGAGCAATCAGGCCAAGGCAATAAAACCATGCTAAAAGCGTTCATTTCGCCAGGAGGAATTTGTGCATCTGCAATGGTGGGATTGGGCGATTGATAGTTTAGAACGATAATTTAATGCACTTTTAGGTCTGATTTATTCAATATTTAATAGTATTTTATATTTTAATTGCCCGTTCCAATAAAAAATTTATTTTTACAACCCCAAAAATTATATCTATAAAGACTAGTTCTACCTAACTAAGAAGAAAAAATACACATGAAAAAAGTCATATTTAAGTTGACGGCATTGGCAATGTTGATAGGGACTTCCATATCGGTAAATGCTCAGACCAATCCTATTAACGTAGTTACCACTGCAGTTCCCTTTCTAAGAATTTCGCCTGATGCAAGGTCTGGTGGAATGGGCGACGTGGGTGTAGCGACGATTCCGGACGCAAACTCCATTTTTTGGAATTTATCAAAAATACCTTTTGCTAAAAGCAATTCTGCTATTGCACTTACTTATACACCATGGCTTAAAGGGCTAGGACTTAATGATGTGTACCTTGTTTCCGGTTCAGGATATTACCAGTTAGATGACCAGCAAGCAATTTCGGCATCATTGCGCTACTTTAGTCTCGGAAATATTCAATTTACTGACGCTTTGGGTAATCCTTTGCAACAATACAGGCCGAGGGAATTTTCGGTTGATGCCGGATATTCAAGAAAATTATCAGATAAATTAGGTATAGGTATCGCTTTAAGATACATCAATTCAAACCTCGCAAATGGCCAATCGGCCAGCGGGTCAACTTATAAAACCGGATCTGCAGTAGCCGGTGATCTTTCGGTTTTCAATGATGGATCTCAAGGTGGTTCCGTTTCGGGTTTAAATTGGGGCGCAACACTTACCAACCTCGGAAGTAAAATTGGTTACACAACAGATGCTACGGAAAAAGATTTTATTCCGGCAAATCTTGGATTGGGCGTTGCTTATGTAAATGTGTTCGACGAAACCAGTAAAATCACTTTTGGCCTGGATGTTAATAAACTCCTGGTGCCTACGCCTCCGGCAGTTTTTGATTCAGCAGGTCTTGCAAACTATCACAGCAAAGGAGTAGTGAGCAGTTGGTTCAGTTCGTTCGGTGATGCTCCGGGAGGTTTTAGTGAAGAGCTTAAAGAATTTCAAATATCTGTAGGAGCTGAATATGCGTATAATGACCAATTCTTTTTCAGGGCCGGATATTTTTATGAAGCGCCAACAAAGGGCGATCGTAAATATTTTACCGTTGGTGCCGGATTAAATTATAATATGTTTGGGCTTAATTTCTCTTACCTGATTCCTTCGGGCAGTGGCATTAACCAAAATCCATTGTCAAATACATTACGGTTCAGTATTTTATTTAACCTTGACAAATCGACCGCGGCGGGAACGACTAATCAATAATAATTTTATTTGGAATATATTTGAACGCCTCAGTATTGAGGCGTTTTTTTATTTTAGCCTTTGGTCGAATCGGGTCAAATCGCACAAGCGAAAAGTTTTGTTGCGTTGCACGGGACAAGCCAAAAAGTAGGAATTTGTGTTTTCAAAAGATAATAGTAATCAATCAATTTTATAATAATGCAACCATTCAGAATAGGATTTGGAATAGATTTTCATCAATTAGCGGCTGGCCGCGATCTTTGGATAGGAGGGATAAAATTAGAACATAGCAAAGGTGCTGTTGGCCATAGCGATGCGGATGTGCTACTTCACGCGATCTGTGACGCGATGCTTGGCGCAGCTTGCCTCGGCGATATAGGCGTTCATTTTCCTGATACGGATAATACGTTTAAGGACATTGACAGCAAGATTTTGCTGGCAAGGTCCAATGAATTAATTCAAAAAGCCGGCTACCGGATTGGAAATATTGATTCCACTATTTGCCTGGAATTTCCTAAAATAAAACCTCATGCAGCGAAGATGCAAAAAGTGATTGCTGACATCCTGGAAATTGCAGAAGGAGATGTTTCTATCAAAGCCACAACATCAGAAAAAATGGGTTTTGTGGGGCGCGAAGAAGGCATTGCCGCCTACGCCACCATTCTTCTTTTTGCCAAATAAGATAATCTTATTGACACTAATTAAAACCTAAATTTTTCTATTCATTAAAAACTAAGTTTTCGTTTGTTTGAACCATAGAAATTTCTATTAGCATTTTCAATGATCTGGAAATTATTCAAGAGTTTGATTAAGCGATGCAAATTTGAAGAAGTCATTTTTAAAAAAATCACAAATCTATATTTTGACTTGTTTGATGAATAAATCCAAACATGCCGGGTCAATTTAATTCCTTAGCCTTTTTAACAAACGGCCATTCAACAATTTTTCAATTCAATCACGCTCATCCCTATCTTTGCCACTATGCACGATGTGGAAATAAAAATTATAAATACCTCAACTAACCCGGCGCCTGAGTATGCGACTGCGGGTTCTTCCGGGCTTGATTTAAGGGCAGATCTTACAACTCCGGTCATTTTGAAAACATTAGAACGGGCAATGATTCCAACCGGAATTTTTTTGGAAATTCCTTTGGGATATGAAGTTCAGGTGAGGCCCAGAAGCGGGCTTGCTTACAAGCACGGACTCACTTGTCTTAATTCGCCCGGTACTGTTGACAGCGATTATCGTGGAGAATTAAAAATAATTCTGATCAACCTTTCCGCTGATGCCCACGAAATCCATCATGGCGACCGCATTGCACAGATGGTAGTGTGCAAAATTGAAAAAGCGTTGCTTCAACCGGCAGATCAGTTAGAAACATCAGCAAGAGGTGAGGGCGGCTTTGGACATACAGGACATAAATAATTGAATAAAACATTTTGAATGAATTTTGGTTGCAAGCTTATCGCGGGTATTCTTTTGCTATTTACAGCTGGCGGATGTCACTCTACAAAAAAATTGCAGAGTGCAGTCAGTAAAAAAGATACCACATTGATTCATTCAATTCCAGCTATTCCGAATACCGATTCATTCGGTGTTGCTGCAAATGTTTTAAAATCACTCGAAGCACATAAAATTGATTTTAAAACTTTTTCTTCAAAAATAAAAGTGCAATATGAAGACCGGAATGGAAAGCAGCCGGATTTTAATGCATTTATACGCTTACAGAAAGATAGTGTGATGTGGATTTCTATAAGTGCCACATTTCTGAGCATTGAAGCTTTTAGGATATTGATTACGCCGGACACGATTATCATTCTGAATAAACTGGACAAAACTGTAGAATACCATTCGTTTGACTATATTGAGAGTGTGGCGCACATCCCAATGACGTTTTCGATCCTTCAAAATATAATTGTTGGCAATCCTATCTATGTCGGGGACAGTATTGTTGCTTACAGGAAAAAGGACAACGAGGTTTTAATCGGAACGGTAGGTAAATCATTTAAGAATCTTCTTACTATTTCCGCTAATAATTATTTGCAAAGGAGTAAACTGGACGACATGAACATGAATCAAAACAGAACTGCCGATCTCGCATATGATGGCTATGAAAAGAATAATGATTACAACTTTGCAACCTATCGGGAAATTTCAGCGTCAGAAAAAACCAAAGTTGACATCAGGCTTTCGTTTAAACAATATGAGTTTAACAAGGAATTATCATTTCCGTTCAATGTGCCACGAAATTATAAAACAAAATAATTGTTACTTTAAAGAATGCAGCTTGCATTGAATACTAACTACATTTCTTATAAAAATTAAGGTGCATGCCAAAAAGAATTTTTAATGTTATCGCTTTCTTTTTAATCACCGTTTCTGCGATAGCACAGCAGCCGGCGGATAAGGACGCGCTGCAAAAACAGCGGGAACAATTGAGGCGGGAGATTGCGGAAACAGAAAAATCACTGGAAGAAACAAGGAAAACGGCTAAGGTGAACATAGGCCAGCTTACGCTTATCAATAAAAAGATGGATTTGCAGGGTAATGTGATTGATAACATTAATTCTGAAATCAAAGGATTGAACGATAACATTTATCTTTCTCAACTTGAGATCAACAAGATGACCCGCATTCTTGATACGCTCAAACAGGAATATGCCAAGAGCATGGTGTATGCTTATAAGAACAGAAGCAATTACGATTTTATCAATTTTATTTTCTCCGCGAATAATTTTAATGATGCGATCAAAAGGGTAGCCTATCTAAAATCCTATAGAAACTACCGCGAAATGCAAACCGAAAATATCATCAATACACAGGCAATTCTGGAAGACCGTATAGCGGTATTGTCGGGAACAAAAAAGAAAAAGAGTATTGTTTTAAATGAACAAGATAAAGAATTAACCAAGCTCGAAAAGCAACAACAGGAAAAGGCGAGCATTGTTAATAAATTAAAGGGCCAGCAAAAGGAATTAACGGCCCAGATGAATGCAAAGCGAAAGCAAGATGTCAAATTGAAGAACGCGATCTCTGCGATGATCAAAAGAGAAATTGAAATTGCGAAGAAAGAAGCGGCGGAGAAAGAAAAGCAACGGTTGGCAAATTTGAAAAAGAATACACCGGAACCAAGCACGAAGCCGGGTGAAGAAACTAAAACCGCGACTGCCGCTGCAAAGCCACGTCCTACTGAAAAAACGACCATCGGAAGCGTGTTGGTGAGCAGCGATGCCGATAAAGCATTAAATGCAAGTTTTGAAAAAAATAAAGGCTCCCTGCCATGGCCTGTAAATGGCTTTGTCATTAGTCATTATGGCGCCAATAGCTGGGGCGATATTAATTACAATAATCCGGGAGTAACGATTGGAGCGAAGATTGGGGAATCTGTAAAAGCGGTGTTTAAAGGCGAAGTAACCCTCGTAAGTTATATCGATGATAAGCAGGCAGTTTTCATCAAGCACGGGAAATATTTTACAGTGTACAGTAATCTCGGTTCTGCAAGCGTAAAAAAGGGCGATGAAGTCGAAACCGGGCAGGTGATCGGGAAAGCAGGTGTAAACGATGAAGGGCAGGGCCAGGTAGATTTTATTCTGATGAAAGAAAGCGATAACGTAAATCCTGAATCCTGGTTGAAGCGTTAGTGATAGGCATTCACGGTGTCTCAATTCAGCAAGCACGCTAAATTAAATAATCATGTCATTTATTTTTGAAATAAAAGGGATCAGTCCTTCATGGGGCGATGATTGCTATATTGCGCCAAACGCTACGTTGGCCGGGGATATCATTATGGGCGATGGATGTAGTATCTGGTTCAATGCTGTTTTGCGTGGCGATGTGAATTTTATCCGGATGGGAAACCGTGTAAACGTGCAGGATGGCGCCGTCATTCATTGCACTTATATGAAAACGTCAACCCATATTGGTAATAATGTGAGCATCGGACACAATGCAATCGTACATGGATGCGTTATAGAGGATAATGTGCTGATTGGGATGGGAGCTATTGTGATGGATAATGCCAGAGTTGGCAGTAACAGTATTATTGCTGCCGGTGCTGTCGTTACTGAAGGCACTATTGTCGAGGCCGGAAGTATTTACGCGGGCGTGCCTGCTAAGAAAATTAAAGATATTTCTCAGGAGCTTATCAAGGGAGAAATAGAGAGGATCGCTAATAATTATTTGATGTATGCGGGCTGGTATAAAGATTGAGGAATTTAAGGTTTGGAAAAGTTTAGAAAAGTTTAGAAAAATGTGTGAGATTTAGTTAATAGAATAACATGAAAAAAATATTAATCGCTGTTATCTTTTGCTGGATGCTTTCTTCCTGTTCTATTTTCAGGAAACAGGAAAAATATGGATGCCCTACCAATGGAAAGAACGTAGGCGCGGAAAAGATTTTGTCGGGAGATAAAGCAGCTATTAAAGCTTCAAAGAGAGCGGGCAAATTTAGAAATTAAGCAATTTTTCCGCGGATAAAAACGACCAAACAACAAGCTAACTTTTAGTCAAAACCTAACTCCAAACCATAAAATCCCAACTTACAAAGCTTATGTGTTATCATTTGAAAACAAGTTATGGCGGCACCGAAGCCGTGATAGACGACAACTGCGGAATCTCGAAATTTTATTCTATCGCAGGAACGCTTGCAGATGGATTAAATGTAAAATTTATCAACCAGGTAGATGATGCGGATACGCTTGACTGGGATTTTAAATACAAAAGAAATTTCTTAACGCTCCATTATAATATCTTCAATGGCGTTTCAATACTTCCGCGCCAAATTGATGGACGCGAAAAAGCTAACAGGGCCGTTGTTGAGGTCGCAAAATTTTTAGTAAAAAACGCGTACTAAGGAGTAGCAAGTAGCAAGGAAGAAGAAATCGAAATTTATACTTTTTGACTTGTCTAAGATCGATGTTTGATAAAGCTCATCAGATGCTCAATCCAAATGCCTGTAATGATGTGCCAATGAATCCTTCTTTTCTATATTTTGGCTTATCTCAACATCGTACGTCCCACATCCTACATTGTCCCACATTTACCACGTCTTTTTTTCAATAGACTCAAGCATATTGAGATAGCTGATATACCTCGCTGCGGCGATCGATCCTTCCTCAACTGCTTGCTTTACTGCACAGCCCGGCTCTTCTGTATGAATGCAATTATTAAAACGGCATTCATTGATAATCGAGCGCATCTCAGGGAAATAGTGCGAAAGTTCCTGCTCTGAAATGTCCATTAATGCAAATTCTCTCATCCCCGGAGTATCTATAATTTTTCCGTCAAAGGGAAGGTCAAACATTTCCGCAAAGGTGGTTGTATGAAGCCCTTTACCGCTCCAGCCGCTCACATCCTGTGTTTTTAAAAGGAGCTCCGGAAAGATATAATTGATCAATGATGATTTTCCCACTCCGGAATGCCCGCTTAACAAAGTAGTTTTGTCTTTGAGTAGTTGATAAACTTCATCAATTCCAGTCTTTTCATTTACGCTTATTGAAAAAACTTTGTACCCTATTTTTTCATAAACAGATTTAAATTCCTCAAACTTTTCCTTCTCTTTTGTTTTATATAAATCACTTTTATTAAAGACAATGATCGCGGGCACATGATAAGCTTCTGATGCCACAAGAAACCGGTCGATAAATCCTGTCGAGGTTTTAGGATCTTTTAACGTGGCGAGCAAAATGCTCTGGTCTAAATTAGAAGCGATAATATGATGTTGATGTTTGTTGTGAGGCGACTGGCGTGTTATATAATTTTTCCTCGGATAAATATGATTGATAATCCATGATTCTTCTTCAATATCTTCTTTCTCGGCTTCGACAATATCTCCCACTGCCAGCGGATTTGTGGAAGTGATATTATCTATCTTGAATTTCCCTTTGATGCGTGCGTTGAAAACTTCTCCTGCACTATTTTTCAGGCGATACCAACTTCCCGTAGATTTATAAATAAACGCTTTCATGGAATGCAAATTACCAAATTAGCAAAAGAGCGATTGCTGATTTTTATGGGAACTTTTTAAAGAGGGTGTATTTTAAAAGAAGTTCGATAAAAAGTAATCCCATAGCAATGAAGATTAAAGGATAAAACTTTTCGGTGAAACGATGAAAGGTGGTGATCTCTACCTTTGATTTTTCCAGGTGATCAATTTCGGTATAAATATGTTCAAGACTTGTGTTATCTGTTGCTCTGAAATATTTACCGCCGGTTTCTGTAGCTATGTTCTGCAAAAGTTTTTCGTCAATGGCTACTTTTTCATTCTGCATCACAATGCCCAATGGCGTGCTTACAGGCGTTGGTGCATAGCCATCGGTTCCGACACCGATCGTATAAACTTTTATTTTAAAAGTTTTGGCGATTTCCTTTGCGGTGGACGGATCAATCAGGCCTCCATTATTTACACCATCTGTTAGCAGGATGATAACTTTGCTTTTTGATTTGCTGCTTCTTAATCTTTCCACACCTGTAGCAAGTCCGGATCCTATAGCGGTGCCGTCTTCCAAAAGGCCATTTCTAATTTGCTGAATCTGTGATTTCAATACATAATGATCTGTTGTAAGTGGGCATTGGGTAAAACTCTCTCCGGCAAAAATCACGACACCAATTCTATCTGAAGGACGACTGTCCACAAAATCCATCGCTACTTTTTTGGCGGCTTCCATCCTGTTAGGCTGAAAATCCTGCGCAGTCATGCTTCCACTTACATCGATGCACAAAATAATATCGATGCCTTCGCCTTCCGTTTGCGTTTCATCAAATTTTATTTGTGGCCGCGCAAGCGCGACGATGATACAGCTGAGCGCTAATATTCTGAATAAAAAAGGGCTTTCCTGGAAAATATTTTTCCATGAACGTGAATTGGATAAGCCCGCGGTTGAAGAAAGCGGAAGCGATGCCTGTTGCTTTTTTCCCTTTCCGAATTTCCAGAAAATTAATACCGGGATTATTGCGAACAGCAAGAAAAACAGCGGTTGCCCAAAACTTATATTATTGAAATAATCAAATATCACTTTCAGGTTTTTTATTGAACATTTGATTTATTGCAGTGATCATGTTCCTGGTTTGCGACAGGCATTTTTCATTTTCATAAGACGGTGGTATAAATTGCGCAAACTTAACAGCATTGCCCATTCGAAGGCAATTGGCAAAGTCAGTAATTTGTTCTTTTGGCAAATCAAATTCGTTGAGCTCCATCAATAATTCATCGGAAGTAAGGTGTAATTTATAAACATTCATTTTCCTCGAGAGGTATCGTTTGAAAATTTCAGTAAGCTTGATGTGATATTCCTTGATTTTATTATCTCCAATAAGGCCGTCTTTTTCAAGCTCGCTTAAGGACTGCATAGCCTCGTCAAAAGGAGATAGCTTCGATGTGAAAAGCGAATTTGTAGTTTTTTTCTTTTTTAAGAATTTCACAAGAAAATAGATCCATCCAATTAAGAGGACAACGCCCAGCCCAACTAAAGTCCAGAGCCACCATGGCCATTGTTTTTTTACTTCGACGATTGTTTTTATATCATGAAAAGGAAGCGTACTATCAGCCTGGGAATAAGAAACATTTACGGGTAATGAATCAGTAAAAATGGTGAACGTAGAATCTCCTTCAAGCGTTGACACGGACAACGCGAGAGGAGGAATCACCTGTCTGCCGGAATCAAAATTGGTTAATGTCAATACCTGGCTGAAATTCAGGTTGCCATTGGATGATGTGGAATCAATTTTATCCTGTGTAATTACTTCAAAATGTCCAAAGCTATCAGGCACAGAAAACCATGAAAGCCTGAACGTATTATCAGGCATGGAAGTTTCTACGCGATATTTCAGCTGCTGTCCAATCAGGATATTATCTTTATCCACGGAGGCTTTTACCGTTGGCAATTGGGCCATCGCATCCTGGCCGCAGCAAGTACATAAAAAAGCCAGCGCCGCAGTAACATTCCTGATATAAATTCTTAGTCTTCTCAATTGCTGTTCGTCATCTTTTTTTTCTTCTTAAAAAAAATTTTTGCAGGATCTTCACATAATCATCATCCGTCCGGATATGTAGGAGGTCTCCTCCCGCTTTCTTAAATATGTTTTGGCTTTTTGTGCTCAGGTCTATAAAGTTTTGATGGTAGTTATGCCTTATCATAGCATCTGATGTGTCCAGCCATTGCTTTTTTTCAGTTTCAAGATCCTCGACTTTTACCATCCCGATGTCGGGAAGCTGGCTATCCATTTTATCATAAACTTTGAGCCCGATCACATCATGACGTCTACCCATTACTCTCAGTCCCTGCTCATAATTGTCATCGATAAAATCGCTCATGATAAATGCGATGCTTTTTTGATTATTGGATCTTTGAAAGAATTTTAAAGCTTCGCTAATATTGGTCCCTGTTCGTTTAGGCGTTGACGTTAGTAACTCACGAACGATAAAAAGCGCATGATCTTTTCCCTTTTTTGGCGGAATGTATTTTTCTATTTTATCGCTGAAAAAAATGACTCCAACTTTGTCATTATTATTGATCGCGCTGAAAGTGAGGACAGCGCCGACTTCTGTTATAAGGTCGCGTTTTCTTTGCTTTACCGTTCCAAATAATGAGCTTGCACTCACATCAACCAGCAGGATAACGGTCAACTCTCTTTCTTCTTCAAAAACTTTTGTAAAAGGATGCGCATAACGGGCGCTCACATTCCAATCGATAAACCGTACATCATCTCCATGATAATATTCTCTTACTTCCCTAAACCTCATTCCCTTTCCTTTAAATGCAGAATGGTATTCGCCCGTAAAGAGATGGGTAGTAATTTTCTTACTGATGATCTCCAGTTCCTTTACTTTTTTTATTATTTCGGCGGTGGTGAGGGGCAATTATTTTATTATTTTATTATTAAACTATTGCGGGATTAGGATGTTGTTATATTGCTGAATTGATTTATTGCTGGATCGTTGAATGGTTTTTTGCGAATTCCCGGTACCGACAATCTGATACCGGAAACCTGAAACCTCTAAGGCACATTTACTGCTTTTAAGATCTCCGTGATTACCATTTCCACGTTCACGTTTTCGGCTTCCGCTTCGTAGGTAAGGCCAATGCGATGACGAAGTACATCTTTACAAATGCTTCTTACATCTTCAGGAATTACATAACCTCTTTTATTCAAATAAGCATAGGTCTTTGCGGCCAATGCAAGGTTGATACTGGCCCGTGGTGAACCACCAAACGAAATCAATGGCTTAATTTTCGCAAGATTATATTGATCAGGATAACGTGAAGCAAAAACGATATCAATGATATACTGCTCCACTTTTTCATCCATATAGACTTCCCGAACCAACTGACGTGCAGCAAGTATTTCCTGCGAAGAAACTACAGCGTTTATTTGGGGTTGTTGAAGGCCAAGCACATTTTGCCTGATGATCGCCTGCTCTTCCGTTTTAGTTGGATAATCGATGATCACTTTAAGCATAAACCGGTCTACCTGAGCTTCCGGTAAAGGATAGGTACCTTCCTGTTCAATTGGATTCTGAGTAGCGAGCACTAAAAATGGCTCCTCAAGTTTATAAGAATTATTTCCGATCGTAACCTGTCGTTCCTGCATGGCCTCAAGCAGCGCGCTTTGAACTTTTGCAGGTGCGCGGTTGATTTCATCCGCAAGAATAAAATTGGCGAATATGGGTCCTTTGCGCACCACAAATTCATTTTTCTGTTGGTTGTAAATCATGGTGCCCACCACATCCGCCGGTAAAAGATCCGGTGTAAATTGAATCCTGCTAAACTGAGCGTTAATAGTGCTTGCAAGAGATTTTATCGACAACGTTTTTGCCAGCCCGGGAACGCCTTCCAAAAGGATATGCCCGTTGCTGAGCAACCCGATGAGTAGCCGGCCAACCATGTGGTGCTGTCCCACTATTACCTTTCCTATTTCGGCATGGATTTTATCAATAAAAGTTGCTGAATGATTTATTTTCTCATTCAGCAAACGAATGTCTTCCGCAGTTTGTAACATTTTCTGTAAATAATAATTTAGTAAACCAAGAATTGCAAATTACGAACAACTCATAAACAAAAAGATATTTGTATAAAAGGTTCACGGAAAAGTATGTTAAAAATAAAGGGAGCAGTTAACTCCCTCTGATAAGGTGATGATGCGATCCAGCAACGTTATTTTTCAGACACCCGGAAGGACACTTTACAAATAACGCCATAGGATGATACCTGGTCGTCTTTTACATGCACTTTAAAATCCTTTACATACACAGAGTCGATGTTCTTGATTGTTTTGGAAACCTCGGCTACGGCGTTTTTGATCGCATCATCAAAGCTTTTATCAGATGATGCTATTACTTCTATTACTTTTACAATTGGCATAAAAAAAAGTTGATCCGGTGAAACCGGCGGTGAATAATAATTGAGTACAAATTAGGCTAAGTCCAAAATCTATTCCATTTTTTTCAAATTTGATTTTTCCCGTTTCATAAAAGAATCATTTGAATTAATTTACCTTTGCGAAATCACAAACAAATCTTTGCATAAGAAAATCATTATAAAGAGGTTATTGGCTTTTGCGTTGCTGGCAGTCTTTGCTTTGAGCACAACGCCTACCATGTTCCTGCACAAGATATTTGCCGATCATAAGGATTTTGTTGAGCATACTTCTCCTAAGACCGATGCGCCCCAATTAAATCTATCGGGCATTGATTGTCATTGCAACAGCCTGGTTGTAATAGCGCCGTATATCTTTAATGAAGATCCTGTCTCTCTAAAATTTTCACCAGTATTTGCAGGTTACACAACACCTGTTATTTCCTCAATTCCTTTTTCCCAACTATTCTTTTTTGAGTTAAGAGGCCCGCCCCGGATTGCTTAAATTATTCCCGTCTTATTCCTGGTTTCTTAGAAAAAGGAAGATGTCGTCCTGCAATCTTTGACCCTCATCGTGCATCATTTTAATGATCGCCGCTTTAAAAATTCAAAAATGAAAGTATTTAAAATACTAGCTACGCTTTTAATATTTTTCTCCCTTCAGTCGCAGCTCACGGCGCAAAAAAGCGCTGAGAGATTTTCACTTTCAGGGAGTGTAACTTCTTCAACCGGAATGCCGTTGGCAGGCGCCTCTGTTTACATCTCAGATATCCGCAAAGGCAGTGTTGCTGACGATAAAGGGAACTACCGGCTCAATAATATTCCATCGGGAAGTTTCCTGGTGGAAATAAAATTTATTGGTTACAAGACCATCCTTCAAAATATATTATTTGATGGTAATAAGGTCCAGAATTTTTCTATGGATATATCCGTTACAGAAGAGAGCGAAATCGTGGTCACAGGTTCGTCCAAAGCAACTTCTATCAAAAGAAACCCGATTCCTATTATTTCCATCGGGAAAGAATATTTGCAACAAAATTTAAACACAAATGTTATTGATGCCATTGCTAAAGTGCCGGGAATAAGCGCAGTAACCACCGGGCCGAATGTTTCCAAACCCTTCATTCGCGGACTTGGATTTAACCGGATACTGACGCTCTACGATGGTGTAAGGCAGGAAGGCCAGCAATGGGGCGATGAACATGGAATTGAAGTCGATCAGAATACAGTTGAGAAAGTGGAAGTGATCAAAGGGCCAGCAAGTCTTATCTACGGATCAGACGCAGTTGCGGGAGTTGTTAATCTGATTCCGGCAAATCCTCCTGCACAAGGGAAGATCATTGGAAACATTCTTAATGAATATCAAACCAATAACCGGCTGATAGAAAATTCCGCAAGCATTGCCGGTCACCAGAATGACTTCACCTGGGGTGGAACATTTACTCATAAAATGGCCACCAATTATAAAAACAAATATGACGGGCGCGTATACAACACGGGCTTTGCAGAGACAGATGCATCCGCAAATTTTGGCCTCAATAAAAAATGGGGCTACACACATTTGGGCCTTTCCTTGTTTGATGACCTCCAGGAGATTCCGGATGGGAGCAGGGACTCAGCTTCCAGGAAATTTACCAAACAAGTTACAGAAGATGATACTTTCAGACCAATCGTAAGTGATGCAGAATTGAATTCTTATAAAATTCCGGCCATTCACCAGCATGTACAACACTACAGGATTTATAGCGCAAGTAGTTTCTTATTGGGCGAAGGAAGATTGGCATTGAATCTTGCATTTCAAAATAGCGTTCGGCGGGAATATAGCCATCCGGAAGAGCCGGTGCCGGGTTTATTTCTTCAATTGAACACCTATTCGTTTGATGCCAAATATTATTTTCATGAATCAAAAGGGCTGAGCGTTACCGCTGGCGTCAATGGTATGTACCAGGATAATAAGGTTGACAAAGGAACTGATTTTATCATCCCGTCGTATCAGCAATTTGATGTCGGCCCATTTGTATATTTAAAAAAATCTTTAGGAAAACTTGAGATTGCCGGCGGGCTGAGGTACGATGTGCGGAACTTCAACAACGATGACTTGTACATTGCACCAAATCCTGCAACCGGGTTTGATCACGCGGTTTATGGTTCGGATACGGTGGGCGCCGAACATCCATTTTCAAATTATAAACATACTTTTTCCGGCCTGAGCGGGAGTTTCGGCTTGTCTTATAAAATTAATAATGAATGGAGTGTGAAAGCTAATATTGGCCGGGGCTTCAGGTCGCCGAATATTTCTGAGATTTCTGCGAATGGCGCACATCCTGGAACCAATATGTACCAGATTGGCAACCTCAATTTTAAACCAGAATTTAATTTGCAGGAAGATTTGGGAGTTACTTATAATTCGACTCACATAACAATTAGTGCGGATGTTTTCAACAACAATATCCAGAATTATATTTTCAACGAAAAATTAATAAATAGCCAGGGAACAGACTCGGTCATTGTTCCCGGCAATCAGACTTTCAAATTCGTGGCATCGAAGGCGAATTTATATGGAGGTGAATTAAGCGTGGATATACATCCTCATCCACTCGACTGGCTCCATTTTGAGAATTCGCTTTCTGTAGTTTATGGTACGAATAAAGGTGGAAATGGCACACAGAAAATAACGGATAGTTCCAGGTATCTGCCCTTCATTCCGCCATTGCATACCATTTCTGAATTAAGGGCCAACCTGAAAAAAGTGGGTGGCCTGTTTGCGAACGC
The DNA here is from genome assembly GCA_963706775.1 of uncultured Chitinophagaceae bacterium. Classification (GTDB taxonomy): domain Bacteria; phylum Bacteroidota; class Bacteroidia; order Chitinophagales; family Chitinophagaceae; genus Ginsengibacter. The sequence continues at coordinate 281,832 of CAVPNF010000005.1, read as the reverse complement.
ATTTATAAAAGTTCAGCTTGAAGTTTATGGAAAGCAAGATAGGGTTTACCTGGAAAATGATACCGAAACACCTTCGCCCGGCTATCAATTGGTGAATGCCGGTTTTGGGGCAGATGTTGTCAACAAAAAAGGAAATCCTATGTTTAATATTTCTTTATTAGGAAATAATCTTTTTGATGTGGCCTACCAATCGAATTTAAACAGGCTAAAATACTTTGAACCTTATCCCGGAAACTTTACGGGGCATAACGGAATCTATAATATGGGGCGTAATTTTAGTATAAGAGTGAATGTGCCACTAAGTTTCTAAAGGGCGAAACAGACGTAGCCGGTTTGGCATGGTTCAATTACACTTAATCGGAAAAAAAAGGAACGCCGGTGATACGCGTTCCTTTTTAATTTTCTATATTTTGACTTATCAGGAAAAAAATATTGGAGGATCCTTATCATAATTTTTATTGTATTTCACAAATAAATACAAATAAACTACCCTGCTTAATCGCATGAGCCAGGGCTGCGATAGCAGGATCAAAACGGAATTACAGATTACCCAGATGATCACACGATTGTCGTGTATCGAAATCCCGATAAACAGCCACCACAATAGAAAACTGATCGCTGAAAACAACACTACGATTCCATAACTTACATAGCCGGTTCCATACCAGAAGCCCGGTTCCAGATTAAATTCCTGGTTGCAAACGGGGCAGGTTTCATACATGTCAAAAATATGCCTGAGCGTTAATTTTTTGTAGGCATTTTTAGTTTTAAACATGTCGCCTCTTCTGCATCTTGGACAATGCATAGAAAAAACACTCCACAAAAGATTCGGCTCGGGTCTTTCTTCTTCTTCCTCCATTTTGCAAAATTATTATGTAAGCATTTGGATGCTTAATTAAACGCGGAATGAAGGACGCTGGCTTCAAGACTCTAATTCAAAACAGGATCAACCGTAGATTTTTTTCTTTCTCCAATTTGCTGTCTCCACATTGCGTAATACAATCCCTTCATCCCGGTAAGGGTTTCATGATTGCCGGTTTCAACGACTTCGCCTTTTTCCAAAACATAAATTTTGTCGGCGTGCATGATGGTGCTCAGCCGATGTGCGATCAAAATAGTGATCTGTTCTTTTTTGGAAGAAACTTCTTTTATAGTGTTGGTTATTTCTTCTTCGGTTAAAGAATCAAGCGAAGAGGTGGCCTCATCAAAAATCAGGAGATGCGGCTGGCGCAATAATGCCCGCGCAATAGACAGGCGTTGTTTTTCGCCTCCGGAAATCTTGATGCCGCCTTCACCGATAATCGTATCTATTCCTTTCTCCGCCCGCTCTAAAATATTGAAACAGGCAGCCTTTTTTAAGGCTGAGATGATTTCTTCATCTGTGGCAGCCGGATTCACGAACAACAGGTTTTCCTTTATCGTTCCGGCAAATAGCTGCGTATCCTGGGTTACGAAACCTATTTGTGCCCTCAAAATATCAAAGTCTATGTCTTTTCGATCTATATTATTGTACAAGATGTGCCCATGATGAGGAATATATAAGCCAACTAAAAGCTTTACCAGCGTAGTTTTTCCGGAGCCGGACGGTCCGACAAAAGCGATCGTTTCTCCTTTTTTTACATCAAAACTAATGTCTACCAAAGCAGCTTGCTGGGCAGATTGATGTTTGAATCTTACATGGCTGAAACGCAATTCGTTCACATTTCCAAGGCTTACGGGATGGGCAGGTTTTATCTCCGGAGATTTGGCCATCAGCGTATGAAAATTATTTAAAGAAGCTTCTGCTTCACGATAGGAGATGATGATATTTCCGATTTCCTGGAGCGGCCCAAAAATGAAAAATGAATAAAAAGTTAATGTCATCAACTGACCGGGCGTAATCGTGTCTTTGAAAATCAGCCATAATAAAATGAACATGATCGCCTGGCGCAGAAAGTTTACAAAAGTGCCCTGGATGAAACTTAGCGTCCGAATACTTTTGACTTTTTTTAATTCGAGCCCGAGTATTTTATACGTGTTATTATTAAGCCTGTCAACTTCCTGTTGCGTCAGCCCCAGGCTTTTTACCAATTCAATATTTCTTAAAGATTCTGTAGTGGTGCCTGCAAGAGCGTTCGTTTCCCGCACGATGCGTTTTTGGATCACTTTTATTTTTCGGCTCAGGATACTCGTCATCAGCGACAATAAAATAATGCCTCCGACATATACCGGCATGATCGACCAATGCAATGAAAAGGAATATACGGTTACGAACACAATGCCGACGATGATTCCGAATAAAATATTATTAAAAGAAACAATGAATTTTTCTGTGTCGGCCCTCACCTTAGAAAGAATGGAAAGTGTTTCGCCGCTACTCTGGTCTTCAAAATCCTGGTAGGGGAGTTTCATAGAATGTCTGAGGCCGTCAGTGAAAAGGCTGGCGCCAAATTTTTGAACGACGACATTCCCGAAATAATCCTGGAAAGCTTTTGCAATTCTTGACACCATAGCAACGCCGATGAGCATGCCGAGATAAAGCAATACTTCAGACAAATATTCTGATTGTGTCCTGTTATTTTGATGAGGATGGGTTATAAATTTATCAAACATCTTCCCAAAGATCAAAGGATCCATCATGGAAAAAATCTGGTTGATAGAGGCAAGTAAAAGCGTGAGCGCCATCAGCCATTTATAAGGCTTTAAGTAGGAAATCAATAATTTCATTTGGCAAAAATAACCGATTGTCACCTATTCAAACTGCGAAATCAAATGCCCATACTGCTATTAAAAAAGTGCTTCGCTTTTATCATTCTGATAAAAAGTGATTTTTCTATAAAATCGCTTACCTGAGTGTAGTGGGCTATATATGCTTTGTTGCTAAGAGTGGAACCGGAAATTAGCATTTCTCTCGTCTTTGAAAACCATTCCCGCTATCTCCACCTCATTGTATTAATAATATGTTTCATGTCCTGTTGTAAAAAAGCATTTACCGGGCGAAGAGAATCTTCATTCGGTGTGGCATCGAAATAAAGAGCGCCTCTTAAAAAATGATGAAGTGTATCGGATAAAAAAAACTGTTTTGCTGTTGCGACATTTCCTGAAAGTCTGAAAAATATCCCTGTCAGGCCATTAGGCGTGTGCATGACGCTGTCTTCAATGGAATATGCTTTTATATCATTTTTATAAGTAAGATTATAGGCGTCATTTACCATTTTTTCAAAATCATTTTTACCGATTGAGTCTCTATAACCACCGCCGGGAATTTTTACTTTATAAGTAGAAGTGCCACCTATATTTTTATAACTGATAAAAATTTTACCATTAAAAGAAGGGAAGTCTATATTGATCCAATAAGGATTTTTTGAGAGGCTGTCGAAGTAAGATGAGTCCCTATCGACCTTGGCGTAAACCGGGTATTCAAAAGTGTAGGGATAGGTTGGGTCGTTGAATGTTGTGTAAGCTCGTTCGGGAAAATCTATTTTATAATAGCCTTCTTTTTTTGAGGTGTAAGTTGAATTACAACTAAAGGCGAGAGCGATAATAATTAATGAAAAAAAATATTTCATCACGGGGGTTATTTAAGCGCGAAGTTTTTTACGCTCCTTGTTTTGGTTTAATGGTAATTTTCACTTTTTCGATCCGGTTCTTATTGATCTCAAGCGGCGTAAAAATATAATTTTGGGTGGCGAATTCCTCATTTACTTTTGGAAATTCACCTGCAATTTCCAGGACGAGCCCGCCAAGCGAATCGCTCTCTCCGCGAAGACGATCAAATGTATGAGTAGGAATTTTTAAGGCTTTGCAAACATCCTGGATCATTGTTTTTCCTTCAAAAACATAATTGAATTCATCGATTTTCTTATTATTACTTTGCTCATCATCAAATTCATCCTGAATGTCACCGATGATTTCTTCCATAATATCTTCCAGCGTAATGATGCCGGAAGTACCTCCAAATTCATCCACAACCACGGCCATGTGAATGCGTTTGTTCCTGAAATCCTGCAGAAGGTCTTCAATCAATTTTTGCTCATGCACATAAAAAACCGGTCTCATCAGAGACTGCCAGTTATATTCCGGTTCATTTAAAAAAGGAAGCAGGTCTTTGGTATGGAGCATGCCGGTGATCTCATCAAGATTGCCATTATAAACAGGTAATCTTGAATAGGAAAATTCCCGGACCTTGCTGATCACTTTAGGAAAAGAGGTATTCATTTCAATGCCACTAACGTCTAGGCGTGTACGCATTGTTTGTTTCACTGTGGTGTTGCCAAATTTCCGGATGCCTTTTAAGATTTGCTTTTCTTCACGCGATGCCTCGTGGTCAGGCAACAAGTCAATAGCGGAATCGAGCTGGTTGTCATCGGTTTCGGAAGATCCCGATTGAAACGCGGACTCTATTTTGCCCGCAACATTTACCAGCCATGCGCTTAGTTTTGAAAAAACCGTGTTGCAAATCACTACGATCATTGACGCCGTGGAAGCAAACCATATCTTATGATGCATGGCCCACACTTTTGGAAGTACTTCGCAAAACAAAACCAATACTATTATAATAATTATCGCCTTTAGGAGGAATTCCAGAGCCCCATGAAGTCCCAAAGCAGCGACCCATTCATTCATTAAAGAATTGGCAATAAAGATGATTCCAATATTCAGAAGAGTTGTGGAGATCAGTAAAGTGGCCTGCAGAATTTTTGGTGATTCCAAAAGATTGACAATCCTTTTATAAGAAGCTTGCTGACGGGTTTTAAGCATATTAATATCTTTCACCGTCAGGGAAAAAAAGGCTACTTCTGATCCGGCTAATAAAAATGACAACAGAAACAGAACCAGTAAAATGAAAACTAAAATGGTCGTTACAATGTGATAATCCAAGAGAACAAATTTTGGTTAAAACTGCTGATTAATTTTTGGCTATTGTCTGTTGGTGATTTCATTCAATTAATTTTTCATCATGACCTTCTAATGAAATATCTGTTTCGCCAGGATGGGGGCCGTGTTCGTCACCGCTTCCGGCCTCCGAACGCTTATCAAGCATGATCAGGTTGTCGGCAACAATTTCCGTCGCAGCTCTCTTATTATGATCGCGGTCTTCCCAATGTCTTGTTTTAAGACGGCCTTCTATATAAACAAGACTGCTTTTATGCAGGTATTTTTGAGCAAGCTCGGCCAGGCCACGCCATAAAACGATGTTGTGCCATTCTGTTTGAGAAATTAATTTTCCGTTTTTGTCTTTGTACGTCTCGGTGGTAGCTAAGGGAAATTTGGATACAGGAATGTTCCCTTCGAGATATTGAATCTCGGGATCTTTCCCAAGATTTCCAATTAGGGTTACTCTGTTTACACCACGCATAAAATCTTATTTTCTTCAGTTAAAAAATTCTTTCAAACAAATTTAAAGATACATTTTTATCTGTCAAACAGAGGGCACTAATTTTGCCGCAAGGCTAAAATACCCTGTAGTTTAATTACCGTTGATCGGGGTATTATGTTCAAGTGGAATACTTATAAACCAAAAAGTAGTTTTTCTAATTTTTGTTCCCAAGATAGGAGGTAATGAATTTAGGAAAAGGAAGCGTCATAAGTTCCGCTTTGGAAGTAAGTAAATAATTGCCGGAGTCTTTGAGCGGCCGGGTTACTTTAATGTGAAAAAACCTGCCATAAATTTTTTGATGCGTCAGTTTTTGGGAATAGGTTTCAGAAACCTTTAAAACTACAAATTGGCTTGTTTTGAAAATGTCAAGGAAGCGTTCAGTCTTTAGAAAAATATTTTCGTCAGCCAATGAAGAAGTTTCTATTAAAATGAATTCGAACAGGTTCTGCCAGATGTCTTTTGCTGTTCTTTCGTTTACATAAAATTTCTGCTGGTATTCAACGATCAGGTAATTAAAGAACCTTTCTTTTTGCCTGATCACTTTTTCATTTACGGGCAATACGGAAACTTTATCATGTAGGAAAGCATAGCATTTTTTTTGTAACGGGCATTCCAAACACAGTGGTGATGCAGGTTTACAAATGACAGCTCCGAAATCCATGATCGCCTGGTTGTAGGTTGCCGGATCATCTTTATCGAGGAGCGATTGGGCCAGTTCTCCATAAAATTTTTTTCCGGCCGGAGTATTGATCGGAGTTTCAATTCCAAAAAATCTAGACAAAACCCGGAAAACATTTCCATCCAGAACTGCGTAAGGTTTATTAAATGCAAAAGAAGCGATTGCGGAGGCGGTATAGGTTCCGATGCCTTTCAACGACAATATATTCTCGTATTCCGCAGGAAATTGATCGTTTAGATTTTCATGAATATATTTTGCTGATGCGATTAAATTCCTGCAGCGTGAATAATATCCCAATCCCTCCCAAAGTTTAAAGACCGTTTGTTCAGGCGCCTGAGCCAAGCTTTTTACATCCGGAAAGGCAGCGATAAAGCGCTCATAATAAGCTAAACCCTGTTGTACCCGCGTTTGCTGCAAAATGATCTCACTTATCCAAATCTTATAGGGATCTTTCTCACCTTTCCACGGCATTTTCCTGGAATTTGATTTATTGTTCCAAATACGCAGGCCGGTGCTAAAAAACTTTTTATTGAGCATTAAAATTCGTAAATTTTCAGGTGCGTTTTAAAAAATTATAAAAAACGATATGTGCAAGATATATTAGAACAGGTTTTTAAATAAAGATTGTTAAATTTGCTAGACCTGGTTAAACATCTTGTTGTACATAGAATTAAATTTTTATATCTCAATTTCAAACGATAAAAATGAGAAAAGCAGATCTTATTAACCGGATATCAGACAAAACTGGAATTCCCAAAGTTGATGTATTAGTGACGCTTGAAACTTTATTTAAAGAAGTTAAGAGCACTCTCGGTGACGGAGAGAATATTTACATCAGGGGATTCGGCAGCTTTATTACCAAAAAAAGAGCCGCAAAAATTGGCAGAAACATCAAGCGGAATATTGCGGTGGAGATTCCCGAGCATTTTATTCCCGCTTTCAAACCTTCACGGGAGTTTATACAGGAGATAAAGGAGAAGAACCTCCAACAAAAACCTGAATAGCTTACCTTTGCAGCCGGGCTAAAAAAATCCCTATTTAGATTTGATAAAACGTATCATACTGGCAGGCGCAGGCGTTGTTCTTTTATTTACGCTGTTATTATTTGGAAAAACAGAGACGCAAAAAACGGAGGTGCCGATGGCAGCAACTCCTGCAGTTCCTGAATTTAATATTCAAAACGCCATTAAAGAGGAAAAGCAAAAATTATCGCCTACACAACTTGTGTACGTTACCAACCTCGAAAACAATATCAGCCGCGGCGATGTAAAAAAACAATCCGAAAATCAATTTTCAAATCTCGCCGGGTTCTGGAAAGATTCGGTCGCATCCTTTGTTCCCTACGCATATTATTTAAGTGAAGGAGCTAAGTTGGATAATTCGGAAAAAAACCTCACCTTTGCTGCCCGTTTAATTTTAGAGAACATGAGAAGAGAGACAAAAACGGACCTTAAAGTGTGGGAAGCACAGACCGCAGCTACGCTTTTTGAAAAGGCTTTGCAGATCAACCCGGATAATGATGATTTGAAAGTGGGCTTGGGAAGTTGCTATGTTTATGGCCAGGGAATGATCGGAGATGCACAACAAACTATGAAGGGAATTCAACAATTGCTTCAGGTGGTGCACAAAGATTCTAACAATATGCAGGCGCAAATGGTACTTGGGATCGGGGCGGTTATTTCTAACCAGAACGACAAAGCCATTGAAAGATTAAGTAAAGTGGTCACTTTTGATCCTCACAATCTTGAAGCGGTTTCCTGGCTTGCAGATGCCTACGCTGCGACGGGCGATAAAAAAAATGCCACAAAATGGTATGAACAAAGTAAGCACCTGGTGAATAATCCGGCTTATACCAAAGAGGTGGATGAAAGAATCAAAGCGCTGAACGAAAACCATTAATGGTTTCAAAAACGTAACACTGATCGATTAAAATTTATTTTTAATTAATCTTTTTTTATAAAATTATTAAAACACTCAATTATGCCTTGCGGTAAAAAAAGAAAACGCCATAAAATCGCTACTCATAAGCGTAAAAAGCGTTTAAGAAAGAATCGTCATAAGAAGAAGTAGGCCAATTATACTCAAAAACTTTCCTATGCCGGTTAACGCCGGCTTTTATCTTTTTCCTTCAGTGTAGTTAAGCAATCAATTAAAAGATTTCGAGTTGAATAAGGAACTTATAATAAACGCTGCCCCACAGGCAGTTGAAATAGCCTTGCTTGAGGATAAGAAGCTCGTTGAATTACACAACGAGAACGCAGACTCAAGCTTTGGCGTAGGAGATTTGTACCTGGGTAAAGTAAAAAAATTGATTCCGGGACTTAATGCTGCGTTCATTGACGTTGGATTTGAGAAAGATGCATTTTTGCATTATTCCGATCTGAGTCCTTATGTACGGTCAATTCTGAAGTTTACTAAAATGGCGATGAATGATAATTCCGAAACCGGAATTGATTTCTCGACATTTAAAGTGGAGCCGGAAATCGTAAAGACCGGTAAAATAGCTGAAGTTCTCAGCGGTAAGCCCAACATTTTAGTCCAGATATTAAAAGAACCCATCGCAGCCAAAGGCCCGCGTCTTAGCTGTGAGCTTTCTTTGCCCGGACGTTATGTGGTGCTGACGCCTTTTAATGATATCATCGCGGTTTCGCGAAAGATTCATTCATCAGAGGAGAGAAAGCGCCTTCAAAAAATCATCGAAGCTGTAAAGCCAAAAAACTTTGGTGTAATCGTAAGAACTGCTGCGGAAGGAAAACACACCGCCGAATTGCACGAAGATCTTCTTGGATTGATTAACACATGGGCTACCATTCAGAAAAACCTAAAAGGTGGCGTAGCGCCTACCCGGGTTATGAGCGAGGAAGGGAAAACCAACAGTATTCTGCGCGACCTTCTTACGGAGGACTTTAATAAAATCGTTGTGAATGATAAGAACATTTTCAACGATACCAAAACATACCTTCAAAAGATTGCCCCCGAAAAATCAGACATCCTTGCTTTTCACAGTAACGGATCTCCGATTTTTGACAGCTATGGTGTCACCCGCCAGGTAAAAGCTTCTTTCGGAAAAACGGTCAATCTTCCAAGCGGCGCCTATCTCATCATTGAACATACTGAAGCGCTTCATGTTATCGATGTAAACAGTGGTTACAAAAGTGTTGGAAATAACCAGGAAACGAATGCTTTTGAAACAAATTTGGAAGCAGCCGCAGAGATTGCGCGCCAGCTGCGATTGAGAGATATCGGTGGCATTATCGTGGTGGATTTCATAGATATGAAATTGCCCGAGCATAAAAAGAAGCTGGCCGAGCAAATGGATCAGAATATGCGTTCCGACAGGGCAAAGCACGCGGTACTGGCCATTAGTAAATTTGGCCTGATGCAGATCACACGGCAGCGAATGAAGCCGGAGATGAACATCAATACGTCCGAAGTGTGCCCGAGCTGCGAAGGCACCGGAAAAATATCTTCAACACTTGTGCTGGAAGATGAAATAGAAAAAAATCTGAGTTACCTGATTATGCAAAAGCATTCGGGACTCACGATCGAAGTGCATCCTATCCTTTTTGCCTATCTCACGAAAGGATTTCCTTCTAAAAGAATGAGATGGAGCTGGAAATTCAAGCAGAAGATCAAGGTTAAATCTAACAGCAATTATCATCTCACAGAGTTTCATTTTTACGATAAAAATGAAGAGGAAATAAAACTGTAAAATCTATATTTTGAGTTTCCTGAATTTACTTTCAGGTTCAATTGCCTTTCACTAATAGCGTTTTATTTATCCAACAGCTTTAAAAAAATAACCCACAATTAAAATTATGGGTCATTTTTTTCCTGTTCACATTATCTGTTTAGCTATTGCTGTTTCCTGAAGAAGAGTCATTGTCGGGACCTTGATTGTTATTCTGATTGTTTTGATTATCCTTATTGTTCTGATCATTTGGATTGTTATTATTATTCTGTCGGTTCCGGTTCATTTGATTCATTCCCCTTCTTTGATTCATTGACGAATGAATGTAGTCCATCTTCGCGGTAACAATGTCTTTGTCGCGCTGATCTTTCAATGCGCGAATGTTCTTTCTGCGTTGTGCGTGTGAGACGGTTTTGTCTTTCCTTGCGGCTTTTATCTGGTTCTGATAATCACTTTTGATCGTTTCTATCTGCATGTTGAGTTGATAAGGCATTCTCCTGTAATTTGAAGGATAACCATATCCGTAAGGTGGATAGCCAAATGCGCCATATCCATAATAAGGATAACCAAAATAAGGAAAGCCATAGCCAAATCCATAGCTGTAAGGTGAAATGTAAACGCGGGTTACGGGCACGTGCGAAATTCGGCCTCCGCCATGGCTCACCCGTTGAGCGGAAGCGGTAATTGCCAAGGTTAATGACAACATGACGATTATTATCTTTTTCATAAAATGTGTTTTTAAATTTTTCGGTAATTAGACTACAAAAAATGAAAAAAGTACTCTTTTTTTATGGCAGAAATTTGTTTTAACATTGCTTTTGTCATGGTTTAATTGTGAGGGAAAAGTCTGCTTAACGTGGAAAAAAAATCATACGTTGGCCACCGATCAGCAAGACAAAATCCTTTAATATTTATTAATTAATCTGTTATTATTTTCTAATGACTTCAAATAGAATTCTAACATTAAGCAGCTCAAGGACCGGGAAATCCGCCTATCTGGAAACAGCCATTCCTCTTTTGAAAGATTTTCTTGGGGAACGATCTCTTAAAATCGCTTTCATCCCCTTTGCTTCGGCAGACAATGATTATGAAGAATATGCAGCAACCGTGCGAAGCGCATTGAAAGATCTTCATCATTCTATTGATACGGTTCTTCCGGCAAATGCCCGCGCTCTTATAGAAGCAAGCGATGTGATTATGGTAGGCGGCGGAAATACATTTAAATTGATTCATGATCTCTATGAGCTAAGTCTGATGGATTTGATTCGCCAAAAAATACAAACGGGTTCACCGTATATCGGATGGAGCGCCGGCTCGAATATCGCAGGGAGAGGCATTGGCACTACGAATGACATGCCTGTGATTGAGCCAAAAAGCTTTGTTGCTTTGGGCTTTTTTCCATTTCAAATTAATCCTCATTATATCAATCAGAAACCGGAAGGATTTAATGGAGAAACGAGGGATCAGCGTTTGGAGGAATTTTGCCAAATAAATCCCGGAATTCCGGTTGTGTGTTTGCCGGAAGGAACTGCATTGCGTTACCAGGATGGATGGCTGACATTTATCGGGGAGCGTGCAGGCGTTTTGTTTAGAAAAGAACCAGACGGGATAATTCGACAGGAAATATTGCCAGGCGCGGATTTGACCAATTTGATGCAGAAAGTTTAACGACTTATATACTTACTCATTGCAGTTTCTATTTTATAAAGTATATATTTGAAATTAATCTTACCAAACTACTAATTTAAAATGGAGAATCTCCTGAATGCTGCGGTTATCTGGTTTATTATAGGATTTATATTATTCATTCTTGAATTTGTTGTGCCGGGTTTGATCCTTTTCTTTTTTGGAGTGGGAGCCTGGATCGTTGCCATTGTTTCACTTTTCTATGATCTTACACTCAATGAACAATTGATCATTTTTGTGATCACTTCTGTAATAAGTATTCTTCTTTTAAGAAAATGGCTGTCAAAAATTCTGTGGGAAAGAAAACATTCGACCGAACTTTTGGAAGATGAATTTATTGGAAAAACCGCTGTGGCTGAAACTGATATCCGTCCGGGCGAAAATGGAAAAGTATCCTTCAAAGGAACGAGTTGGCAGGCTGCTTCTGCGGACATTATTTCCAAAGGAGAAAATGTAATTATTACCGGAAATGAAAGTATTTTATTAATTGTAAAATCAACCAAAAACCTATGATGTCATCAACTATTATTCTTGGAGTCTTAATTTTATTTCTCTTAATAGCATTTTTATCTACTTTCAAAGTGGTGCCGCAACGAACCGTGTATATCATTGAAAGATTGGGTAAATACAGCCGTTCACTGGAGGCCGGGTTTCATATCCTGATTCCTTTTATTGATAAGGTAGCGTACAAACAAAATCTGAAAGAACAGGCAATCGATGTGGCTTCGCAGATATGTATCACAAAAGATAATATCGCTGTTGAAGTGGACGGCATCTTATACCTGCAAGTGATTGATCCGCAAAAAGCTTCTTACGGAATTGACAATTATAGATTCGCTGTGATACAAATTTCGCAGACGACAATGCGCAGCGTGATCGGGAGAATGGAGCTGGACAAGACATTTGAAGAGCGCGAGACCGTGAACGCAACCATCGTAGAAGCTGTTGATAAGGCCAGTGATTCATGGGGAATTAAAGTTTCCCGTTATGAGGTTAAAAATATTTCGCCGCCACAAAGTATTCGTGATGCGATGGAAAAGCAAATGCGCGCAGAGCGTGAAAAGAGAGCACTCATTGCTGAGTCTGAAGGAGATAAGCAAGCTAAAATAAACCGCGCGGAAGGTGAGAAGCAACAAACAATCGCTTTATCTGAAGGTGAAAAGCAACGTCGGATAAATGAGGCAAGTGGGAGAGCGTCGGAAATTGAGATGGTAGCAGTAGCCACTGCAAAAGGTATCAGGGAAATCGCGCTTTCTATCAATGAAGAAGGCGGCATCAATGCGGTAAATTTAAGGATCGCGGAGCAGTACCTGACAGAGTTTGGTAAACTTGCAAAAACCAATAACACGATGATTGTTCCTGCAGATCTTTCTGATATTGCCGGTGTGATTTCCAGTGTTACTTCCGTTATCGATAAAAGTAAAACTGAATTTCTGTCGCCGGTAAAAAAATAAAGACTACAAAAATTTTTTATAAACGAATGCCGATCTCATTTGAAAAGATCGGCATTTTTAATTCAGCAATTTGGCTGCACAAAAAAAACAGGAAAACTACTTTTTGACTTATAAGAACTGATAGATCAATCACGCCTGTTTTGATAAATGAGGATGTATTGAACCAGCATTGCGATTGATGCCAACGCTGCAACCACATAAGTGAGCGCTGCCCATTTTAAGGCATCTTTTGCTTTTTCATGTTCCGCCGGTAAAGTGATGTGAGAAGAATCCAGCCATTTTAAAGCCCGGGCGGAAGCATCAAATTCCACCGGTAATGTCACTACCGAAAACAGCGTGGAGACTGCAAATAAAATAATTCCAATTAGCAAAACGGTTGAGTTTCCACCACCAAAACTAAACAGGCCGAGTCCGATTAAGATAACCCATTGCGCGAGATTCGTACTGATCTGAACAAGTGGAACGAGGCTGCTTCTCAGGCTTAACATAGAATACGCTGTAGCGTGCTGAACTGCATGTCCGCATTCATGTGCTGCAACTGCTGCAGCTGAAATGTTGCGGCCGGAATATACATCAGGACTTAGATTCACTGTTTTTTTTGTTGGATCATAATGGTCACTCAAAAATCCGGGAACCGATACGACCGTTACATCATAAATTCCGTTATCATGCAGCATTTTTTCTGCAACCTCTTTGCCACTGAGGCCGCTACTGGTCGGTACTTTGGCGTAAGCGGCAAACTTGCTCTTGAGTCTGAACTGCACAAGCATTCCAAGCCCCATAAATAAAAGTGAAATAAAAATAATTGATATCGGCATGTCTGATATTTATAGATATTTTAGGTAAATAATACGAATGATCGTTTGTATGAAAATACAAGATGAAGTACGATAAAAGAAATTGGAAAGAGATGTTATCTTTTTCTTGGGATAGAAAGTGACACCCACCGGTCATCGAGTATCATTTTTCCAAGAAAAATAATTTGGCCAACATGTGAGGAATAATGTGCCAATTGCCTGTTAATTGCATCCATCACTGTTAGAGGCTCTTGCCTGATATAAATTATTTTATCAAGATCTTCAGGGTTCAGGCTGTTCAGCGCTTTGAAGAAACATTCCCAGCCGGCATTCCATTTTTCCATCATCTCTTCTCTTGTTTTTATCACGTTTTCAAATTCCGCGTCTCTTTCCCGTGAAGGCTTTTCACCATCTTCAGTAAGAAAATTGGTCCAGCGCGAAAGCATGTTTCCCCAAAGATGATGCACAATGATCGCAATACTGTTACTTTCAGAATTATATTGCCAGAATAATTTGTCATCATCCACTTGCGCAATTGCTTTTTCACCGAGTGAACGATAAAGATCAAATTGTTTCTTAACGCTTCCTAAATATTGATTCATAACGATTAAAAATTTTGAATTTTTAAAATAAATAATTCGTTAGTGCGTGGCATCTGTGCGGGATTTTTTGTTGGTTCCAAGGCTGTTTAAAATAAGCGAATCTGTTACAAACAATTTCTTTAAGCTGTTTCCTCTATTTCATCGGTGGGCACTAACGTATCAATAGTTGCCAGCACAGTGACACCGCCTTTCACGACCTGGTTGAGCGACACATTTAATTCGGTGCCAACTGGTAACAACACATCCACGCGGCTACCAAATTTAATGAAGCCCATTTCATCAGCTTGTTGTACTTTCTGTCCAACGTGCAAATAATTCACGATACGCTTTGCAAGCGCACCGGCAATTTGCTTCACCAATATTTCCGCTTTGTCGCTTTTAATTACAACGGAATGGCGCTCATTCTCCGTGGAAGATTTCGGGCTCCAGGCTACGAGGTATTTTCCTTTGTGATATTGACTATATTCCACTTTTCCAGACATCGGAATCCTGTTGATATGCACATTGGCCGGGCTCATAAATATTGAAACCTGCAGCCGCTTGTCGTTAAAATATTCTGTGTCGGTAATTTCTTCGATCACTACTACTTTGCCATCTGCGGGACAAATTACCTGGTGATGTGCCACTGTGAAATTCCGGCGCGGCGACCGGAAAAAAGAAATGATAAAAAGAAGCAGGATAAACGTAGCTCCGAAAACGATCCATGCAATTACCGGCATTGAAGCGCTAAAGAAAAAAAAGAAAATAATGTTTATCGCACCAAATATCAATGCGCACAATGCAATGGTTTTATACCCTTCTTTATGAATATTCATCAACTAAGTTTAAACGCAAATATAAAAATTGAACAGGAGAAGATCGGGTTTAATTTTTCAGGACAATTACCTATGTCAGAATGCTTAAATAAAATATAAATTTCTACATTTTGACTTGTCAGAAATGATGGAAATTAGAAACGAAATCTTATTGTCTCATAAACAAAAAATAATATAAAAACACAAAAGGAATGGCTATTAGCAAAGAATCAAATCTATCCAAAAAACCTCCATGGCCCGGCATTAAAGTTCCGCTGTCTTTTACAGACGCCATTCGTTTTATTTTGCTTTCCAAAAGATCGCCAAAGGTGCCAAATATGGCACAAAGCAACGGAACGACGATCCAATCAGCTAATGAATAATAACCTATTGCATTTCCAATTAATGCGATTACCACAACAGCAAGGATAATTCCACCAAGTGTTCCTTCCCAGGTTTTTTTAGGTGAAATTTTTGATAAAGGATTTTTTCCTATAAATGAGCCGACGATGTAGGCCATCGTATCATTGATCCAGATAGAAAAAACAATTGTACAGGGAAGAATTTTTAAAAAAAATTCTTCATGATCATGAGGATTGTTTATTCGCATAAAGATCATCAGCAAAACGGGTAGTGTGATGTAAAATAATCCCAGCAAACTTTTTACTTTATAATTTACGGGATCGATTTTTCTAAGCAATTTTATGAATTCATACCAGCATCCAAAATGGATAATGGTGAATAAAATAATAAAGCTCCATTGATTCCACAATAATCCTGCGAGCATCGCTATGGCAAACACAATCGCTGTGAGCGTGCGTGTTTTAAAGGTTTTTGTATCGAACGCCATTAGTTAGTTTTCTGATTTTGATTGATCCAATTTTGGAAATCATTTGGCGCAATTACCTCTTCTTCCACAAATTTTTGCTGTTGCAATAATGACGCTTGCCTGAATTTTATAAATACATAAATAATTAGAACGAGTGCGATCGCACCGGCCCAAATGGGAAAGTTTTCTTCTACATCTTTAGTGGGCTTTACGCCGCTGGCTGAGGTTGACAAGTACAGCGCAGTAACCTGCACGCCATTGAACAGGAAATGAAAAAGGATAGGCAACCAAATACTTTTGCTGTAATAAAAAACCAATCCCAGCACAACGCCGAGAGCAAATCTCACGAGGAATCCATAGTAAGAACCGTGGATGGCGCTGAATAAAATGGCCGTCACTATGATGGCCAACCAGGGATTTTTAGACCATCTTACCAGGATATTTTGCAAGCCGCCCCGAAAGCACACCTCTTCAAATATGCCCGGCAACAGCCCAATGACGATCATTGAAATTATATATTTGGAAAAAGAATTAATATTAATGAGCGCCGATTCCTGTGCAGACCGCGCAGTTTCCATCGCTTTAAATTTCAATTCCCAGGTTTTCGGAATTGGAATGATCTTATTCAGCTCAGCAAGAGCACCGGCCAATGGAAATACTAAAGCAAAAATTGCAAAGAGAAGCAGAATTTGTTTTTGATTTATTTTGGTGTTGAATCCAATAAACTTTGATGGGTTCCGATAGCAAATCAGTGCAAAAAAATACACTGGTAAGAAGAATATAAATAAGGTTGAAATCACCTGCATCGCCATAATGGCGTTGTAATATTTAGGATTCAGGAGGTCGCTTTCAATTGACAAAATAGGCCGCCCCGTCATGATCATCCAGGCACCTGCTGAAATGATTGTCCCAACCACCAAACCCGCACCGGTAAGTCCAAGAAATATCCCAAACTTGCTGGGAAAGCTAAAATTTCTCGAATTTTCGTCAATCATCATGTTCTCAATTTTTAAGTGCGTAAATTTACAGCCAAATTTTTTTAAATCGTGAATCGTGAATCGTGAATGCTGAATAAATGTCAACCATCAACAAGTAGACTAATCACCAATCAACCAGCCAGCCAATAAACCAATAAAAGAATTAAACACTAAACCAATAAACTTGATCAAAATAGGGAACATAGAACTGCCTGAATTTCCTCTGTTGCTTGCGCCAATGGAAGACGTGAGCGATCCTCCGTTTCGTGCGGTTTGTAAAGACAAAGGCGCTCATTTAATGTACACAGAATTTATCAGTAGTGAAGGGCTGATCAGGGATGCGATCAAGAGCCGTAAGAAATTAGATATTTTCGATTATGAGAAGCCGGTAGGCATCCAGATTTTTGGTGGCGATGAGGACAGTTTATCTATGGCGGCGAAAATAGTGGATGCCACTAATCCTGATTTACTGGATATTAATTTTGGTTGCCCGGTTAAAAAAGTGGCCTGTCGCGGAGCCGGAGCCGGAGTTTTAAAAGATGTGCCGCTGATGGTTCGGTTAACCGCTGCAGTTGTCAAAAGCACTACTTTACCGGTTACTGTTAAAACCAGGCTGGGCTGGGATGAAGACACAAAAAACATTGAAGAAGTTGCCGAGCGCTTACAGGATGTAGGCATTCAGGCGCTTGCGATTCATGGGCGCACAAGAACTCAAATGTATAAAGGAAGCGCCAATTGGGAATTAATCGCAAAAGTGAAAGAAAATCCAAGGATCACGATTCCTATATTTGGAAATGGAGATATAGATTCTCCACAAAAAGCGCTGGAATATAAAAACCGCTATGGCGTTGACGGCATTATGATCGGTCGTGCTGCAATAGGATATCCGTGGATCTTTAACGAGATAAGTCATTTTGTAGAAACAGGTGAAATTCTTCCTTCTCCAACGGTCGAAGAAAGAGTTGCGGTTTGTAAAAAACATTTAATTAAGTCTGTGGAGTGGAAAGGTTTAATCGTTGGCATCAACGAAATGCGCCGCCATTACACTAACTACCTCAAAGGAATGCCGGGCATAAAAGATTTTCGCCTGCGACTCGTAACGCTGAAAGAAGTGGATGAAGTTTTAGAAGTGCTGGATGAAATCGTGAGCCAATATTCAGGTTATGAATTTGAAAAAACGCCGATCGAGCTGATCAATTATCATGAAAAGTGCCCGGTGTGAAAAGTTGAAATATAGTTTTTCTCTTTTTTTATAAAAAATTTATAAACCTATTTCCATAGGAGATACGGAAGAGGAATATACATTAGCAAGATTACCTTCTTCATCAACGAGATATTTATAAAAATTCCATTGCGGTTCAACATCGTTCCAGCCGTTTTTATTTTTATCCGTGAGCCATTGATATACGGGCTGTTTCGAATTTCCCTTTACGTCATCTTTTTTAAAAAGAGGAAAGGTTACGCCGAAATTTACTTTACAGAATTCAGCGATCTCTTTGTCACTGCCGGGTTCCTGCTTACCAAAATTATTTGAAGGAAATCCCAGTATGATTATTTCGTTATTTCTCTGATGCAAATCTTCGAGATCTTTGTATTGAGGCGTATAGCCACACTGGCTTGCAAGATTTACCAGCAAGATTTTTTTGCCCTTATATTTTTCGAAAGAAATTATTTCTCCCGTATTTGAAATGGCCGTTAAGGAATGAAATGATTCCGTCGGATGAACATCGTTTTTATTTTCCCGTATATCAATTCCAAGGCCGGTCCGTTTAGATATTTTCATTCTGAAAGGATAGGTAACATTGATTATTTTTCTAAGAAGATTCATAAAGATATTTTAGCCGATAAATTTTTTCAGCAGGTTTAATTTTCCTTTCAACGGGGGATATTTTATTCCGGGATCAAGCCACGTTCCTGTTTTTAAAACCGGTTTTGCATGTGAAAAAATTTCAAAGGTTTTTTTGCCGTGATATGATCCAATGCCGCTGTTTCCAATTCCACCAAACGGCATATTTAAATTGGAGAAATGATAAACGGTATTGTTAATGCAGCCTCCGCCAAACGCTGTCCTGCGCAGCCATTCAGCTTCAATGGATTTGTTTTTGGTGAATAAATAAAACGACAGAGGTGAATTGTTTTGACGCACAATATTAATGGCTTCCTCTGTTGTTTTGAAGCTCATAACAGGCAAGATGGGCCCGAAAATTTCTTCTTTCATTACAGAATCTTCCATAGTAATATCCGTGAGAATGGTAGGCTGAATGTAAAGATTTGATTCATCCGTTTTGCCCCCATAAAATATGCTTCCTTGGGAAAGAAAGGAAGCGAGTTTTTGAAATCTTTTTTGATTGATAATTTTCCCATAGTCATAAGACGCTGAAGGATCATCTGTATAAAAGGCTTCGATCGTTGCTGCAAGTTCATCCAACAACTTCTCCTTCACAGATTCTTTTACCAAAATATAATCCGGTGCAATGCAGGTTTGGCCGGCGTTTAAAAATTTCCCCATCACAATTCTTTTGGCGGCCACTTTTAAATCAGCATCAGATTCCACGATACACGGGCTTTTTCCACCCAGTTCCAGCGTCACCGGAATGAGTTGATCTGCCGCGAGTTTATAGATCGCTTTCCCCACGACGGTGCTTCCTGTGAAAAAAATATGATTAAAGTGAAATGCATTGATCATGGCAGGAATTACATCAGCGCCATCGCCTGTCACCACCGTTATATAATTTTCATTGAAAGTTTCTTTAATAATTTTTGCGATTAATTTTTCTGTTGCAGGCGCCATTTCAGATGGTTTCAACACAGCGCAATTCCCGGCAGCAATAGCACCTACCAGAGGAACGAGCGATAATTGAACCGGATAATTCCACGGTGAAATGATCAGCACAACGCCAAGAGGATCACGATAAATTTTCCCGGTTGAAGGAAACGTAACCAGTCCCGTGGAAACCTTTTTTGGTTTCATCCATTCGCTTAAATGTTTGATTGCATATTTTATCTCACCCAACAATAAGCCCGTTTCTGTTCCCCAACTTTCTTCTGCGCTTTTGCCAAGATCAGCGAATAGTGCATCGCTGATTTCTCCTTCATATTTTTTTATGGCGTTTTCAAAGGCGAGCAATTGTGATTTTCGAAATTCGTAAGACAGGGTGTTGCCATCATTATAAAAATCGCGTAGACTTTGAAATTGAAACATGCTGATAAAATGAGCTAACAAAGTACACCAAAATCTACATTTCCGCTTATCTGAGCTTTATCTGCCAAATCATTAGTATCCGCCAAAGCCACTATGATTAACTTTGATTTTTTTTAATGGCAAAACTTTTTTTATGACGGATGCATATTATATGCAGCAGGCGCTTAAGGAGGCCTATAAAGCATTTGAATCGGACGAGGTTCCTATTGGCGCAGTAATCGTGATGCAGGATAAAATCATAGCACGCAGCCACAACCAGGTGGAGACTTTGAATGATTCAACGGCTCATGCAGAGATTATCGCGCTTACATCTGCTTTTAATTATCTTGGTGCGAAATACCTTCCGGAAGCAACTATTTATGTTACCATAGAACCATGCACCATGTGTTGTGGCGCTTTATACTGGAGCAAAATCGGAAAGTTGGTTTATGGATCACCCGATCCAAAACACGGCGGTCTTTCACTGATCACCTCCGTCGCGAAAAATAAAAACCCTCTTCATCCGAAAACAATTATTGTAAAAGATGTTTTGTCAGATGAATGTGTCATGCTGATGAAAGATTTTTTTAAGAAAAGAAGATGATTATTAAAGAGCACGAATATTCAAATACTTATTTTCGTCTGTGCCAGTTATTCTAACCCGGTCAGTTCGATTAGTTTGTAAGCATCACTGGCTTGGTGTTTGTGTTATAAATTTTCAATTTTTTTCAAAGACATTCATTTTCGTAAAGAGGAATAAATTATTTTCCTTATGTTTTTGTAACGGATACTCAGTAAATTTGGAACAATACAATTATTCACATTTAAAATAAATATTATGGCATTTACACTACCGGCTCTACCTTACGGTTACGACGCGCTCGAGCCAAACATTGACACACTAACCATGCAAATTCATCATGATAAGCATCACCAGGCATATGTCGATAATCTCAATAAAGCCATCGCGGGAACG
Organism: uncultured Chitinophagaceae bacterium; assembly: GCA_963706775.1. Taxonomy (GTDB): domain Bacteria; phylum Bacteroidota; class Bacteroidia; order Chitinophagales; family Chitinophagaceae; genus Ginsengibacter. Next base: position 260,807 of record CAVPNF010000005.1, on the reverse strand, counting down.
GAGAATGAAAATAAATCTTTAGAAGATTTGATCGCTCACGCGGGAAGTTTACCACCGGCTGTTCGAAATAATGGAGGTGGCCATTGGAACCACAGTTTCTTCTGGGAAATTTTAACGCCAAATGGCGGTGGCAAGCCTGATGGAAAATTAGCGGCAGCTATCGATGAAGCATTTGGCTCTTTTGAAGCTATGCAGGAAAAATTTAATGCAGCAGGAGCGGGAAGATTCGGAAGCGGTTGGGCATGGCTGGGTTCAAATGATGGCAAATTAGTGATTTGCTCTACTCCAAATCAGGACAATCCTTTGATGGATGTAGCTGAATGCAAATGCACACCGATATTGGGTTGCGACGTTTGGGAGCACGCTTATTATTTAAAATATCAAAATAAAAGACCTGACTATTTAAAAGCATTTTGGAATGCAGTAAACTGGAAAAAAGTTGCGGAGCATTACGCGAAAGGATAATAAATCCCTATGTTTTTCAGCGCCATTATCAACCTTGATAATGGCGTTTTTGTTTAAAAGCTATGGAACCGGATCGTGCCCATGTCCACCCCACGGATTGCAGCGGACAATTCTTTTTAAAGTAAGCCAAAGGCCTTTCAAAGGGCCATATTTTTTGAATGCTTCAAGGCCATATTGAGAGCATGTAGGCGTGAAGCGGCATGATGGCCCGAGCAGCGGAGAAATCACCAACTGATATGCTTTTATGAGCGCGATAAAGGGCAGTGACAAAATTTGCTTAAGTGATTTCATTAGCGCAAAGTTACCAAGATGCCAGGTTAATCAAATAGCAAGTTTGTTTTGCGGCGACCAGTTTTGAAAGAATACGACTGTTAAAAAAATCCTAACAAAAAATTTTTGGGACAAGCGGTAACTTTTTTCTCTGTGTATACGTATAGCTTCGTACGACCAAATTTTAGAATGAGAAAATTATCACTTTTAATCTGCTTTATTATTACTTTAAAAACTTCCGTTTTTAGCCAGCAAACCATTAAAAAAATGCATGCGGTGAAAACAGATGCTACTTTCAAAATTGATGGTGATCTTAGCGAAGCCGGCTGGAAAAAATGTCCGCCATTTACGGGGTTGATTGAATTTAGACCCAATCCCGGCAAGGTAGAATCTGACCAAAACAAAACGGAAGTTTATATCCTCTATGATGATAATAATATTTATATAGGTGGCTATTGCCATGAGAAAAGCGTCGATAGCATTTCCAGGGAATTAGTGGGCCGCGATAAAATAGGCAACAGCGATTTCGTTGGCGTTATTTTCGACACTTACAATGATAAGATCAATGGTAGCGGTTTTTTTGTAACGCCTTATGGCGAACAATATGATGCAAAATATTCTGCTTTCGGCAATGAAGACGACACGTGGAATGCGGTGTGGGAAAGCGAAGCGAAAATGCAAAAGGATGGCTGGACATTTGAAATGAGGATTCCCTATTCTGCGCTTCGTTTCAGCAACAAAGAAAATCAAACCTGGGGATTGAACATTATCAGGAGAAGGCAAAAAACGTCACAACAATTTGCATGGAGCAACATTGATCCAAACGTGAGCGGGCTGCAAAACCAGGAAGGCGAATGGACAGGAATTGAAAAAATAAAAGCTCCGTTACGGCTATCTTTTAGTCCTTATTTTTCCACTTATCTGAATCATTATCCTTACAAAACTGAAGGCGTTAAGGACCTTACTTCATCGGTCAATGGTGGAATGGATGTAAAGTATGGCATTAATGAGAGCTTTACGCTTGATATGACGCTGATCCCCGATTTTGGACAGGTACAAAGCGATAATAAAGTGCTTAATCTTACTCCTTTCGAAGTAAAGTATAATGAAAACAGAAGTTTTTTTACGGAAGGAACAGAACTTTTTTCGAAAGGAAATTTATTTTATTCCAGGCGAATTGGAAGCCAACCTATTCATTATAACGATGTGGTAAATGAAATAGATTCTTCTGAGCATATCATAAAAAATCCAACGGAATCAAAGCTTATAAATGCAACAAAAATATCGGGAAGAACTTCAAAAGGATTAGGAATTGGATTTTTAAATGCGATAACAAATACTATGTATGCCATAGTGGAGGATACGCATGGGAAACAACGGAAAATAGAAACCAATCCGCTCACTAATTATAATATCCTTGTGCTGGATCAATCGCTGAAAAATAATTCTTCTGTATCATTGATCAATACCAATGTGTTAAGAGATGGCAATGATTATAATGCCAACGTTTCCGCTTTTGTTTTTAACATCAATAACAAAAAAAATATCTATAACTGGAATGGGAAAATAGCGCTGAGCAACATATATAACAAGGATGGACACACGCAAACGGGTTATATGCATAATCTTGGATTTGGAAAAGTTGGCGGGAGGTTTAACGTGATATTGAACCAGGAACTCACCGATGATAAATACAATCCAAATGACCTGGGTATTCTTTTCAATAACAATTATCTCGACCATTACTTTTATGTTGGTTATAACTGGAATAAGCCGGGTAAATGGTATAACCAACTTCACCTCAACAATAATTTTACCTACAGCAGAAGATATCGCCCGGATGCGTATCAAATATTTAATTACAATGGAAATATCAATGGCCAGCTTAAAAACCTGATGTATGCAGGGATTAATATTAATTACAATGCGAGAGGAAATGATTTTTATGAGCCAAGAGTTGCAGGCAGGGTGTATCAAAAACCTGCCGGCGCGGGCTTTGGAGGATGGGTCAACAGCAATCAATCAAAAAAATATTATTATTATCTTGAAGTCGATTTTGGTTTCAGTAATTTATTTCACAATAAATACTACATTTTTAATGTTCAGAATAATTATCGTTTCAATGATAAGTTCTCAATCGGGCACACTATCAATTTAGCTCCTTCGTATAACCAGACTGGTTTTGCAGATGTAAGCGGACCGGATATTATTTTCTCGAGAAGAAACCGCACAACGATTGAGAATATATTCAATTCAAAATATAATTTTAATAAACGCAATGGAATTACATTCAGGCTGAGGCATTACTGGAGCGAAGTGCTGCCGAAAGAATTTTTTACTTTACAGCCAAGTGGTTCACTGGTAAAAAACGTCAGCTATAATCTCAACAGCAGTCAGAATCTGAATATTTTCAATATTGATATGGTGTATACGTGGGAATTTGCGCCGGGTAGTTTTCTCAATCTTGTGTGGAAAAACTCTATTTATTCAGGCAATCAGCAGGTGGACGAGTCCTATTTCAAAAACTTTAGCCATACTGTTTCGGCGCCTCAAAATAATAATATTTCTCTGAAGGTTATTTATTATCTGGATGCTGTTTCCTTTAGAAAAAAGCATCACTAATATTATTTTTAAAATCAGATTTTCTACGTTTTGACTTTTCTTGCTTGCAATTTACAGGCAATTTTTTATTGAGAGAGTTTAAAACGATTTTTCTCTTGAAATATCAGCTATCAAAACCGCTGCCATGGCGAGGGCTGCATCTTTGAGTATATTTTTTATAAAGAACATTTTCATTGAAATATTGGCAGCATGTATTATCTGGATAATATCTACAGAGCATACTTTGATTAATAATAATACAGCCAAAAGATAGCCTGCAAGCTTGGCATAACGGTCAAGGATAAACGCTAGCGATGCCAGTAAAAAACATCCTCCGGAGATATATACCAATACTTCAGGAAGAGGTAAAAATGAAGGAATATCGGCCGCCATCACTTTTGCATGCATGATATCATTAGCCCCAAAAATACCGATGATCACTGCGAAAATAATAATAGCGAGCCTGGTAGAAATGAGATTTTTCATTTTGATTTTTTTACTAAATATAAAACATCATATAATTAAATGTCAAGAAGAATTAAAAGATTTGCCTTGATGAGATTTATTTGTTCGTCGGAAAGTGTTCCGATTTTTTTTAACAGCCGTTTATTATCAATTGCGCGGATCTGGTCGATCATAATATCGCAATCCTCTTTTAATTGCGCCATTCCTTTGGTAAGATGAACTCTTAAAATTTCTGCGCCTGGTTTTACATTCGTTGTTATAGGACAAATAATGGTAGAAGGATGAAATTGATTAAGCAAATCAGTTTGAATTATGGCCACTGGCCTCGTTTTACCTGTTTCCGTGCCGAACCTTGGATTCAAATCAGCAATCCATATTTCATATTGATTGATTTTCATCCTTTAATTTTTCAAATTCTGCAAGTACTTTCATTGATTCTTCCTGAACTATTTTGGATTCCTTTTTCAACTGACGTGAAATTATTTTTCTTTTTTGAACAAGATTATAAAACTCTACGGCTTCATTAATATACCGGTTTCTGTTTTTATTAATTTTCGCAATAATTTTTTCTGTTTCATCAAAGACCACTTCGTCCATTTTTAAAGAAAGATTTTTCATTTTGATGTTTTGGTAAAGGTATATACAAAAAGTATATTTTCAAAATTGCCGAAGTTCTAAGACTTTTCACCATTTGTGTATTTGGCGTAAGGGACGCTAAAACTGGCAAACAGTCTTATGGAACTTTTATTGGAAGTTATTATTGTTGCAATGATTTAAAATTCCTTCAGGTATCGCTTTTTTTATGAAATAATCACTTGGGTCCAAATCATCAGCGAGTAGCAAATCATTGCAGACACTTTTTTGCTCATCAGCCGGCATTAACATCATCTCTTGCAAATTTAAATGCCCGTGTTTCTTCAATCTCGCAAGTCCTCTTTGGAGCAATGCATTCCGGTCCAAAGGCTCATCTTGTAATATCCCGTCGTATATTGCGATGGTTTCATCAAAGCGCTGTTCCTTATCCAAAAGCATTCCTTTTTTAAAGCGGGTATCTATGCTGCTGCTGTCCAATTTCCAGAGTTTTTGAAATAGTTTTTTGGCTTCTTTCATATCTCCCAAGTTCAGGTATTGCACAAACATTGTTGAATAATAATTTATGTCATTTTCGTTTTTTCCACGAATAGGTTGTCCCTTTCTCATCAAACGAATATTACTAATTTTCCCGGAGGAATAATAAGCCTACTGAGGGTATCATAAGGCGTATCTTTTCTTGTCCTTTTTTTCGCTTTTATTTTTCTCCCCGTTGAAAAAATAGGATTCATACACTTTATTTGTCCTCCCATTTGTATATCCGGTTTTTTGCATCAATTGACCGTTTTTATAATATTGATTCATAAAGCCATCCAAGACACCATTTTTATAATCTGATACAGAGTTTACCATTCCGCTTTTAAAATAAATAGTAAGTGTACCGCTTAATTTGCCGTTATCGAGATTGCCTTCATTTTGAATGTGACCACTGTTGAAGTAATCAATATACCTTCCACTGTAAGGGCTATTATTTAAACACCAACTCTCGTCTTTTAGTTTCATTTGTTTTAAACCCGGAATTTTTTTGATACTGTCTGGCCTATTGATGTAGGATGTAGTAAAAATATAGGTAACGGCATCCATCTTTGCCCATCCCAAATGATTCAGGGAGTCTTTATTTCTGACAACATTCATATAAGCAATGTCTTCGCTGTTGATTGGATTCCAGTCTTCGGGATCATTAAAAAGAGGAATGGAATCAATAACAAACAGCATTTTTTCTCCGGAAGTTTGACTGAATGAAGCAATGCTGTGCGACAATAATATCGCTAAGATTAGGATGACTTTGTACATTAGATTGGCAGCTTGTTTCGATATTTCAAAAACGAAAAATCAATTTGATTTTTCATTAAATATAAAGCATCCATGAAAGCAACTAAATAAAAATTGAAAAAAACTATAAAATCGTTTGTTTAACCTAAAATGGAAGCCTGAGAGTGGCTTCCATTTTAGTCTTTGAATAAAGTAAAAAGTAAAATATCTATTTCAACAAATCCTTCGGCACTTCCTTCTCCAATAAATTCTTATAAATAAATTTTGTTTTCAAATTTTGAAAATGCAATCCTTTATTGCCGGGCCAGCCATGTCTTCCGCCTGGATAAACCATAAATTCAAAATCTTTCTTTTCGTCTTCTAATTTGCTGATCAGTTGAAGGCTGTTTTGCAAATGCACATTTTCATCTATTTCCCCATGAACGATTTGCAGGCCGCCTTTGTATTTATCTGTCCAGGTTAACACAGAAGCTGATTTATAACCTTCGGGATTATTTTGTGGTGTTCCCATAAATTTTTCTGTGTAATGAGAATCGTACAAGCTCCAATCGGTGACACTTCCGCCGGCCATTCCAAATTTGAATACATCCGAGCCGTAGGTTAATGCGTAGCAACTCATATAGCCGCCATAACTAAACCCGGTGATGCAAATTTTTGCCGGATCAGCCTGGCCTTTGTCTATTAAATATTTTACAATGGTGCTGTAATCTTTCATTTCCCAATAGCCAAGATTATGGAACATGTAATTCACGCCTTCTTTGCCAAACTGGCCGCTGGCGCGGTGATCCATTGATATTTGAATCAGTCCTTCCTTTGGCATACCATTGCTGATTTCCGGAAAAAGTCCAGTTATCCCAAACAGTTCCTGCATTTGGGCCGCCATAAATACTGATCAGAACAGGATATTTTTTTGCAGGATCCATATTTAATGGCCAGGTTACGAGCGCCGGAAGTTCGTATAATCCATCATCGCTTTTTACCCTGATCAATTCTGTTTTCGCAATGTTGTAATTATCGAATTCAGGGCCTTTGCTGTCGCCAAGATCGGCTATCTTTTTCCCCTTATTATCCAATAAGGCACTTTTGGTCGGCGTTGATGAATTGCTATAGGTAGTGACAAAATATTTACCATCCGGCGACATTTGAATCCGGTTGTTATAATCTCCGAAAGTCAATCTTTTCAAATCCTTTCCATTCATTTTTACGCTGTAGAAGTCCACTCGCGCCGTATTCTCCCGACCGCGCGCCGTGAAATAAATGGTGCTGTTTTTTTCATCGATATGAGAAATAGCCGTGACCGTAAATTTTCCTGTCGTGACAGGGTTTAATAATTTCCCATCTTTGCTGTAATTATAAATATGACGCCAGCCGGTTTTGTCGCTAAGCATTAGGATATTTCCATTTTTGAGAAAAGTCAGTCTTTCGAGGTCATCAAGGTCGATCCAGGTTTTTTGCTCTTCTTCGTAAAAAATATTTTTTAAGCCGGTATTAATATTTACATCATAAATTTTCAGATCATTCTGATCCCGGTTGATCCATAACGCAAGCAAGGCGCCATTCGGCGTCCAATAAGGCATCCCAAAATATTGATCATCTTGTGCGTTGAAATCTGCCCAGGTAATTGCGTTTGTATTCAAATGGGCAATACCGATTTTCACTTCAGGATTTTTGTCGCCTGGCGCGGGATAGCGTGTTTTCTCAACAGATCCATGCTGGCCAGCGGCATTCGTGATCGCAAATACTGGTACAGGACTGTCGTCTGTTTTGAAAAAAGCGATATTCCTGCTATCAGGACTCCACCAAAAGGCGCGATATCTTGACCTCCTTCCCAATATTTCTTCCATATAAACCCAACTGGCATAACCATTCATCAGTGTGTCGTTTCCGTCAAAAGTGAATTGCTGTTCCTTTTGAGTGGAAATGGAGACAGCGTATAAATTATTATTTTTTGTGTAGGCCACATAATTGCTGTCCGGGGAGAAAGTAGGATTTACTTCCACCGCCTCATCATTCGTCAACCTTACTTCAGCATTAACACCGTCTTTATAATAAAGATCATTTTTTTTCAAAAAAACGGATTTTGCTGTTTTAGAAGTTTCATCCTTTGCCGGAGCTGTCCATGGGCTTTCTTTCCCTGTTTTTGGATCCAATAAAAATTGCCTCAATGCAGAATCCGGATGCGCTTTCTTTGACAAAATCAAGGTTCCGTTGTCATTCCACGAAATGACCGTCGTAAGAGGGACGGTTACCGCGGGCATTTGGTTTTTCAGCATTTGTTGCTGGGTAAAATCTTTTTTCTGTGCCGACACGGTCTGCAAAAGCCAAAATGTAGAAATTGCTAATAGGGAAATCTTAACAAACGAAATGTTTCTCATAACAGGATTTTCAATTAAGGGGCGCAATATAATATTTTGTGCCAACTAATACGACTTTGTTAATATGGTTGGTAAACGTACCGCATGAAATGGCTAAAACCAATAAAAAATTCTGGTTTGAGGCTTTCATATCCTCACTCAATCCCTTATCTTTGCGCAAAATTTAGTAGAAGTATGGGTTCTAAAAGCATGAAATCTTTATTGGTAGCGGTTTTCAGCCTTTTTTTGCTGACGTTTTCTAATACCAGCTTCGGGCAGGAAAATGGCGCTGAGCACAAAGCGACCGCCGAAAAATTCGATCCCACTACCGTAATTTTAAATCACGTGCAGGACGCCTATGAATTTCACTTCTTTTCTATCGGTGATTTTCATGCGAATATTCATCTCCCCGTGTTATTATATTCCCCTCAAAAAGGGTGGTCATTTTTTTCGTCTTCGAAATTTGGACATGAAGGAGAAGAAGCATACGATGGCTATAAATTGGTGAATGGAAACAAGATCGTTCCGGTTGAAGAAGGAGTAAAAGTGTATGACCTTTCGCTTACAAGGAATGTGGTTCAGACTTTTATCGCTATGGCGTTGTTCATTTTATTAATGATCAATATTGCCAAAAAATACCGGAAGGGCACCGGAGTAACTTCTGCGCCAAGCGGCGTGCAAAACTTCATGGAGCCGATTATTATTTTCATCAGGGAAGAAGTAGCAAAAGTAAATCTCGGCAACCGCTGGGAAAGATACATGCCTTATCTTCTAACGGTGTTTTTCTTTATTCTTATCAATACGTTATTTGGATTAATTCCCGGCGCGGCAAACGTTTCCGGAAATATTGCGTTCACTTTTATTCTGGGAATTATCTCGCTCATAGTGATATTGTTCAGCACTACCGGACATTTTTGGAAACACATTTTCTGGCCTCCCGGAGTGCCTTTTTTAGTAAAGTTGATTTTGATTCCCGTGGAAATTGCCGGTGTATTTATCATCAAACCAGGAGCATTGATTATACGTCTTTTCGCGAACATGGTGGCAGGGCACATTGTTATTCTCGCGTTCATTTCATTGATCTTTATTTTCGGAGAAATGAGCAAAGGAGCGGGATTGGGATTTTCACCGTTTTCTGTATTATTTATTGTTTTTGATTATTTTATTGAATTGCTGGTGGCCTTTATCCAGGCATTCATTTTCACGGCGCTTACCGCCATTTTTATCGGGCAGGGATTTGAAGGAAGTGATCATGATGTTCACCCCGGCACTCACGACGGATTATTATAAATTTTTTATTCATAAACAAAACCAAGTATTATGTCATTATTGACCTTGTTAACAGAAGTTGGATTCTCCCACATGGGTGGAGCTATCGGCGCCGGTTTAGCTGCTATCGGAGCAGGTATCGGTATCGGCCAGATTGGTAAAGGTGCCGTTGAAGGTATCGCCCGTCAGCCGGAAGCTGCCAACGAAATTCGTGCAAACATGATCCTTGCTGCTGCTCTTGTTGAGGGTGTTGCCCTTTTCGCAGTTATCGCAGGATTATTGGCTGTTCTTAAAACTGCCTAAGCACAAACTTTTACTGCATCTAAAGCACAGGGCGGAGGATGCAGTATTTTTTAAAACTTATTTTATCTTTATAACAATCAGCAAAACTGATCCTTAATTTTTTAAAATTTTCTTTATGGAGCTGTTAACCCCGAGTATAGGTTTAATCTTCTGGACACTTATCGCCTTTGGAATTACGCTTTGGATCTTAGGCAAATTTGCCTGGAAGCCAATCATGAAATCTTTGGATGACAGAGAAAAAAATATCAACGACTCTATCCAGTCTGCAGAAAATGTAAGAAAGGAAATGTCGGAATTGAAAAGTGAGAATGAAGCGCTTCTTGCCCAGGCCCGCGAAGAAAGAGGACAGATGCTGAGAGAAGCCAAAGAAACCCGCGACAAAATTATTTTGGAAGCCAAGGAGCAGGCAAGAGTAGAAACCAGCAAGATCATTGCTGATGCACAAAATGTAATTAACCAACAAAAGATGGCTGCTATCACTGACCTTAAAAACCAGGTTGGTAATTTAGTGCTTGAAGTAAGTGAAAAAGTGATCCGCAGAGAATTAAGCAGCAAGACCGAGCAGGAAAAATACATCCAGCAGCTTACCCAAAATGTTGATTTGAATTAATAAATTATTATGAGTAATAGTCCACGTTTAGCACAACGATATGCCAAAAGCCTTATTGACCTGGCCACAGAGTTTAAACAACTTGACGTGGTTCAGCAGGATATGACCGTGCTAAAAGCCATCTTAAAGAACAGGGATTTTGTAATGATGCTTGAAAGCCCAATCATCAAATCGGATAAGAAAAATAAAATTATCGGCGCGATCACCGGCGATAAAGTGTCTAAATTAACGACTACATTTTTGCAGTTGCTTTGCAATAAAAACAGGGAATCCAATTTGCCCGGAATTGTAAATTCTTTTTTGTCTCAATACAACATTCTTAAAGGTTTGCATACTGCAAAACTCACGACTGCTGCGCCGATCAGCCAAGATTTATACAATTCATTTGTTACCAAAATAAAAGCATCTTCATCTTTCGATCACCTTAACCTGGAGACTTCTGTTGATGAAAAAATCATCGGAGGATTTGTTTTGGAAATGGAAGGCAAATTGATTGATGCGAGTATTTTAAGAGATCTGAATGATGTGAAGAAACAATTCGCCAACAATGATTACATCCATAAATTGAGATAAGCCTCATAAGTGAAAATATAGATTTTTGAAATTAATAATATTGGAAAGACCCGGCAAATCGCCGGGTTTTTTTATGATTTCGCAGAATGATTTACGCTAAACAAAAATTTGATCAAAAAACATCGTTTTTATTCGAATTTTAGCGCTCTTTACTTTTGATTTTGCATTTGCTTTCCATACCTTTGCAGCCTTAAAAAAAACATTTAATATGGTTGACATAAAACCCGATGAGATTTCATCAATTCTCAGAAGCCAGTTGAGCAACTTCAATGTGGAGGCCAATTTAGAAGAAGTTGGAACGGTATTGCAGGTTGGTGATGGTATTGCCCGCGTTTATGGTTTAAGTAATGTAAGCTCCGGTGAACTGGTAGAATTTGAAAACGGTGTGAAGGCTATCGCGCTTAACCTTGAGGAAGATAATGTGGGTGTGGTATTGATGGGTGACAGTGGAGATATTAAAGAAGGACAAACAGTAAAACGCACCGGAAAAATCGCTTCCATTAAAGTGGGCGATGGTTTGGCTGGCCGCGTCATCAATACATTGGGTGAACCCATCGACGGAAGAGGCCCTATTAAAGGCGATTTGTATGAAATGCCTTTGGAGCGTAAAGCACCAGGCGTTATTTTTCGTGAGCCGGTAAAGCAGCCTTTGCAAACTGGTATCAAAGCGATTGACGCAATGATTCCGATTGGCCGTGGACAGCGTGAATTGGTAATCGGTGATCGTCAGACGGGAAAAAGCGCCATTTGTATTGATACAATCATCAATCAGAAAGAATTTTATAAAGCAGGAAATCCTGTTTATTGCATATATGTTGCGATTGGTCAGAAAGCTTCTACCATTGCTAACGTAATGAAAGTGTTGGAAGATAATGGAGCGATGGAATACACTACGATCGTAGCGGCTTCTGCTTCAGAGCCAGCACCACTTCAGTTCTACGCACCATTTGCCGGAGCTGCAATCGGCGAATTTTTCCGTGATACGGGTCGTCATGCTTTGATCATTTATGATGATCTGAGCAAGCAGGCTGTAGCTTATCGTGAAGTTTCGCTTTTGTTGAGAAGGCCGCCGGGACGTGAAGCATATCCTGGTGACGTATTCTATCTGCATAGCCGTTTGTTGGAAAGAGCTGCAAAAATTATCTCCAAAGATGAGATTGCACAAAAAATGAATGACCTTCCTGAAAATATCAAACATCTTGTAAAAGGTGGAGGTTCATTGACTGCATTGCCAATCATTGAAACCCAGGCTGGTGACGTATCTGCATATATTCCAACTAACGTAATTTCCATTACTGACGGACAGATCTTTTTGGAAGGAAACCTGTTTAACGCAGGTATTCGCCCGGCGATCAACGTAGGTATCTCTGTAAGCCGCGTGGGTGGTAATGCACAGATCAAATCAATGAAAAAAGTAGCGGGTACTTTGAAATTGGATCAGGCATTATACCGGGAATTGGAAGCATTTTCTAAATTCGGTGGTGATCTTGATGCTGCTACAAAATCTGTTTTGGATAAAGGTGCGAGAAACGTTGAAATCCTTAAACAACCACAGTTTTCTCCTTATTCTGTTGAAAAACAAGTAGCTATTATTTACCTCGGTACTTTTGGATTGATCAGTAATGTGCCAGTTAAATTTGTTCAGCAATTTGAAGATCAGTTCTTATTGGAAATGGAAAACAAATTGCCTGAGGTTTTAGGAGAATTTAAAAAAGGAAATTTGCCTGAAGAAGGAATTAAAAAGATGGTGGCGCTTGCAAACGAAATTGCACACCAATTTAAATAATCGATTATTTTGTTTTTAGTAAAAGGGAGATTTTGTCTCCCTTTTTTTGTGCGCCTTATCGCCGGATTGTTTAAGAACGCGATAAGCCAAAATGTAGATTTTTCATTTTTTTTGACACAAAAAAACCTCACTGTTTTTAAAACAATGAGGTTGTATCATGATAGAACAGAAATTTATTGCCCCTGATTCTGTGGAGGTCTGCTTCTGTTATTAGTATTATTGTTGGTATTAGGCCGGTTCCTTGGTTTTTGTTGTGGCCTTTGTTTTGGATTAGCGCCCTCATTTGGCTGCTGGTTTTGAGGAGGCCGCTGCTGATTTTGAGGTGGTCTTTGTTGGCCTTGCTGACTCCTCGGTTGATTTCTCTGCTGTGGCTTTGGACCCGCATTGCCTCGCCTATCACTATCCCTGCGTTTGCGGCTATTCTTTTCCAGGCTTTTTAAACTGATCTGGCCCACCACATCCACAAATTCCGGTTCTATCTCTTTAGGTTTTCCACTGGTTACATCTACCGTTTCCAGCGCGTCCGGCTTGATGCCATCTTTGTTTTGGGCTTTTATTTTCATCACCGTTTCGATAGAAAGCGGGTAATGTTTGGTGCTATCCGGCATAGAATACCACATGATATTGCGGAAAATGTCTTTCTTAATTAAAAACGCGCGGCCTTTGGCAACTTCCAATACATCCGCATTATCAGGAAAATGCTGAAGCGCATCTAAATAGGTGTCCAATTCATAGTTAAGGCAGCATTTTAATCTTCCACACTGGCCGCTTAACTTGGTTTGATTGATACTCAAATTTTGGTACCGTGCCGCATTGGTGTTCACACTCTTAAAATCGGTAAGCCAGGTGCTGCAGCAAAGCTCGCGGCCACAACTGCCAATTCCACCTACTTTTCCGGCTTCCTGGCGTGCGCCAATCTGCTTCATTTCTACTTTTACTTTAAATTCAGAGGCATAAATACGGATCAATTCACGGAAATCTACCCTTTCGTCCGCTATGTAAAAGAAAGTAGCCTTCCGGCCATCGGCCTGAATTTCCACTTCTGCCATTTTTAAATCAACTTTCAATTGGCGGGCAACAGCGCGGCTACGGATCAAAACTTCCTTTTCGCGTGATTTTGTTTCCTTCCATTTAGTGATATCGCTATCTGTCGCAAGCCTGAGAATTCTTTTGATTTCCGGGTTATCTTCCTTTACTCCTTTCTTCTTTAATTGCATACGCACTAATTCGCCAGTCAGACTCACTGTTCCTACGTCAAACCCGCTTACGCCTTCAACCGCGACGATATCGCCTTTTTCAAAATAATTTAAGGAAGCGTTCCGGTAGAAATCTTTGCGGCTTCCCTGGTTAAAAGATATTTCTACGACGCGGCAAGAACTTTCAGGATCACTGAACGGAAGATTAGCAAGCCAATCGTGAACATTCATTCTATTACATCCACCCGTACTACAACCTCCGTTACTTTTACAACCTCCAGGTTTTCCGGTGCTACAACTCGTGCATCCCATATCTTAAATTTGAATAAAGTGATTAATTAAAAATTCTTTTTGTTTCTGCTTCTGAGCTGGATTAGCAAGCCAAAAAAGTTTCGCGATCACAGATCCATAGGATTACTGACCATAAAACCATGCTTGATTTTTAAAAATAATTTCAAACTAATCGTCAGAAGAAATTGCGGAAGACAATAAATGCAGATGAACTACCCTTTTTTAATCAATTACACGAAAAATCACCATAAACGAAGCAGGTGCCACGTGTTTTCTTTGGCGTGGAGGTAAAACCTTGCTGTTTATAAGAAAGGCGATTAACTAAAAGTGTATAGATAAAAGGTTGTTTCAAAACTTAATTTTTAAAGATCATCTGCGCGTACCATTTTCCTCAACCGATCAAAATTAGCGAATTATCTTTAATTATGTGAAAGAAGCGAATTGTGAGCGCATGGAACAGCATTTTTGCATGGGCGTTACGTTCCACATAATAGATCGCTTTGTCCAGTTCGTTGATGATCGCTTCCTGAGCTTCTAAACTACACATATTATTAAGTCGCTGAGCAAAATCCCGTTCATCATCCGGAATGGATGTTAAATGATCCTCATTCAGATAACGGACACGAATCGCCTGCCGCAACAGGTGGATAAAGTATTTTAAGAATTGTTTTTGCTTCTCGCGTCCAATCCTGCTGATGTCATCAATCCATTTCAATTGCGCATTCACATTATTTTTTAGAGTAACATTTAACCATTCCCGAACCTGTGCCTGCCAATCTTCTTCCACGTTTTGAAGCAGCAGAAGTGCTTCACGGAAATTGCCTTCAGCAATTACCGCAACCTGTGCCGCTTTCTGAGGAGAAACCTCATATTTTTTCACAAGCGCGTTTTCAATATCCGGATTGTCAAATAATGGTATTTTGATCAGTTGCGTTCTGGATAAAATCGTTTGCAAAATCGCGCTTTCATCTTCCGCTACAAAAATGAACAGCGTATCAGGCGGCGGCTCTTCTATTAATTTAAGAAGCTTATTTCCTGAATTTCCCAAAAACTCCGGCATCCACATGATCAGGATCTTGTAATTACTTTCAAAAGCCTTCATGCTCAGCTTGTGGGAAATGTCGTCACATTCCTGCACGGTAATGTTTCCCTGCTTATTAATAGGGCTTTCTATTTTTGCTTTTGGATTTTCCTTTAGAAAGTTGATCCAGTCCGCAACGTTGCCGTAAGGAGATTGCTGTACATATTCACGCCATTCTGATATATAGTCAGTGCTCACAACGCGGTCATGCTTACTATCTTTTTTGATAGCGGGGTAGGAGAAATGTAGATCCGGATGTATTAATTGATTCACTTTCCTGCACGAGGCACATTCCCCGCAGCTATCCTCAAAAGACGCCGGAGAAACGACTTCGTTACTTTCGTCGCCAAATAAAGAAACTGCTGCGACTGCTTTTGTTTTTGGATTCACCTTTTCACACATTACATATTGTGCAAATGCAGTCGCCATCGGCAACGCGCCGCTTCCTTCCCGGCCAAGAAATAACAACGCATGGGAAAGCCTGTTCTTTTGAACCAAATCTTTTAGCTGATGTTTTATTTCGGTCTGGCCAAATATTTGGTTGAATTGCATAGAAAGGATCAGGATTGATATCAAAACTTCCAGGTTTTAAAAACCTGAAGTTTTCGGGTAATGGAAGATTTAAAGTAATATTTTATTTCAAATAAGCTAAAATTTCATCGCTTAATGGAGTCACTTTGCTATCAAATTTTGTCAGCAAAACACCATGTTCATCCAACAAAAACTTTGTGAAATTCCATTTGATATCTGCATCCATTACGCCATTTTCAGATTTTTCTGTAAGCCATTTATAAATCGGGGCAATGTCGTCTCCTTTGACTGAAACTTTGGCCGCCATTGGAAAAGTAACGCCATAATTTTTGGTGCAAAAAGCTTTGATATCTTCATTGGATCCGGGCTCCTGGGACGCAAAATTATTTGCAGGAAAACCGATGATCACTAACTTATCTCCAAATTTTTTATACAATTCCTCAAGTTGTGCATACTGAGGTGTAAATCCACATTTTGATGCAGTGTTAACCACAAGGATTTTTTTCCCTTTAAATTTTGAAAAATCAATAGTGCCACCATCAAGTGAAGACACTTTGAATTGATAAATGGAAGAAGCCTTGGTCATATTAGAATTTGAAGCGGGAATCATGAAAGAAAAAAATGCCAACGACATACAGGCGAATAAAATCTTTTTCATATTTTTTTTGGTAAAGGTAAGGTTTTGGCAGAAAAGGTTTTGGTAAACAATTGAATATTCGTACGATCTTAGCAGCCGTTAAAAGGAATAAAAAATGACAATGATAAATAATTCTTTGGTAGCAAAAGTCGATACCATCTTAAATGATTTTGAAGCCCGGGCAGTAATATTTGACCTGGACGGAACGCTGTTGGACAATAATCCTTACCATTTGCAAAGCTGGAAAAAATACCTTGAAAATATCGGGCGGGACATGACAGAGGAAGAGTATAACGCAAATATTAACGGCCGCACTAACAAGGACGTCATTAACTATATTCATGGCGATGTTTTGAACGAGGAAGATTCTTTAAAATATGGATTGGAAAAAGAAGCATTATATCGGGAGATATATAAGCCGTTTATTAAACCTGTAAATGGATTATTAGCATTTTTAAACATACTTGCGGATAAAAACGTCCCGATGGCAATCGCTACTTCGGGTATTCAGCCCAACATCGATTTTATGTTTGATAACGTTCCTATCAGGCAATACTTTAAAGTAATCGTAAATTCCTCGCACATCAAAAAAGGAAAGCCCGATCCGGAAATTTACATTAAGACCGCTTTGCTGTTAAATGTTTCACCCAAAAATTGTCTTGTTTTCGAAGACGCAGTCGTGGGAATTAATTCTGCAAAAGCTGCAGGAATGAAAGTGATCGCCATAGCGACGACACATCCAAAAGAAGAACTTAATGGCGCCGATATGATCATCAATGATTATGAATTCTGATGAAAGATCATCGTTCATAACAACCGATATCCGGCTTGACGTCTCTGGGTTTTCCATCAAGGTCAAATGGAAAAGCGGTGATCACGCCGGCGTTTACCGCGGGGGATGTAGGACTGTTAATAAAGTGGAAATCATATTTGTTTTTAGAAACATCGATTAAGTCAAATAATGGCGGTTCATTCTTTATAGAAGAAGTAAAAGTCGCATTCGCGATTTCGTTCTTCGCTTTATAAATCACATGATCAAATATAATAGAGAATGCACCAGTGCCTTCTCTGTTAAGAGATATTTCATCATCGAAAGAACTTCCATCTCCCCAAAAAATACAATTTTGGAAAAAAGCCTTAATCGGCGCAGTATAATTAACTCCCGCCTGCGTTAGTGAATTTGAAAGTTGCAAAACCGGATTTTTATGAGCGATATAAATGTTTGCATACGAAGCAACCGTACAGTTTATAAACCGGTAATCGCCGCCGAGTTGTACCTGGATATTGCTCCCGCAATTGGAAATAAGGCAATTATCCGCATGAATGTTGGTATTGATTCCCAATATGCCCGCATCATAAATATTATCAAAAATGCATTGGGATAAAGTGAGCTTCGGATTTGCGGTCGTTGAAAGTTCCTGCGCAATTACACCCTGGTAAGCATTTTTTATTATGGCATATTTTAATATGTTATTCTGCGAAGTACCCCGGAAATAAATACCCGGCCAGCCTGCCGGTAAATCTTTGTAATCTGCATCCAGCCTGTCGCCGGCGAAAACAATTCGTTTGTCTTTGGTTCCATTCGCTTTCAGGGTTCCATCCACCAAAAAAGGGGCATTGGCGTGCACAAATATTTTTGTTCCTGCAGAAATATTGAGTGTCGCTCCTTTTTCTATTTGTAATCCACCTAAAATCACGATCGGCAAGCTATTGTTCCATACTACATTTCCTTTAACGAGAGTGTTTTTTAAAAAAACTGCATTTTGTCCATAAGCCTGAAGCTGAACAAATTTTTTGTTTCCATTATAATCAATTAGGATGCTATCGCGCAAAATAAAAGGCAATGAGCCGGTGGAAGGATTCACATTTACCTGCACGAAAACATAGATGCTGTCATTGGCATTGATTTCAAGGTCATTCACTTCCGGTGCGGCCGTTCCGTTAATATTTATTTTAAATGGGGAAGCGTTGCCGCCGGATAACTTTACCTGCGAGAGCCGCAGTTTTTGATCATTGTCGTTAAAGATTTTAAATAACTGAGTAACGGATCCTGCGGAAGTAAACACCGTGTCAAACGCCAGCGTATCGGCGCTGGTATATAGTCGCGCATCGCCCGATGTAGTGAATGATTCTTTCCTGCAGGAAAAGAATAGTATCGCTGAAAAAAGAATTAAAAATAAACGTTTCAAGTTTGGATATTTGTTAAGCAAATTACGAATTGATCCAGCAATTGAAGTGGTTCTCAATTTTGAAAAAGTGAAAAAGCTACATTTTGACTTAGGAGGAAAATGTTTTTAGAAAAATATTGTTTTTAAATTTTGGTGAAAATTCTGACCCTGAACTTTTTAAATTTATAATTATAAAAAACGTTTATGCTTGAATGTTATGTCCGAATTTAATTTGAATGTTTTCGACAGCGGCAATTTTCTATACCAACACTTTTTCAATTTCCATAAATCCTTCATCAGCAGGAAGATCGTTCCAAAGTATCCGATACACGGTTTCAGCGATCGGCATTTCGGCTTTAACTTTTTGATTGATAAGATACATACACTTACTCGCATTATAGCCTTCTGCTATCATGCTCATCTCCAGTTGCGCGGCCTGCACCGAATAGCCTTTTCCGATCATGTTGCCGAACGTACGGTTGCGGCTGTAGAGAGAATAGCAAGTTACCAGCAGGTCGCCAAGATATACAGACGCCGCATAGTTGGTAATTTTCCTGTCAGCGTTGTGAGTGGTTGGATGGTGCTCAATGCTGCCCACTTCCACATTCTGTATTCCCGCTTTTCTTAGGAAACCTGCCATTTCATCCGCGCTGTTAGCAATTAAGACGCTCAAAAAATTGTCGCCGTATTCAAGCCCGTGCGCAATTCCGGATCCGATTGCATAAATATTTTTTAAGATTGCCGCATATTGTACTCCATAAATATCGGTATTATGAAGTGTGTTTAAATAGCCGGTTTTGAAATGCAGCGCGATCTGTTTTGTGGTGGCCTCATCAATGCCGGAAAAAGTCAGGTAAGATAATTTTTCGGCGGCTACTTCTTCAGCATGACACGGGCCAAGTACGGTAAAATAGTCATTCAATTCTACGCCAAAGGAGGTTTTTAGAAATTCGTTCAGCAATACATTTTGTTCCGGAAGGATGCCCTTTACGGCGGAAATTATTTTTTTCCCTTTCAAAATATTTTCCGGCAATCCACTTAATGCCGAAGCAGCAAAAGCAGACGGAACTACGATAATGATGCAATCGCTTTGTTCAATTACTTCTTCCACATTTGTCGAGAAACGGATCAGGCTGGTGTCAAAAAAAGCGTTTCGCAAATATTGAGGATTGTGGCTCCTGCTTTTAAAACTGCTGATATTCGTATCGCTGCGGAGCCACCAATTAATTTTATTTTTATTGTCTGTTAATATCTTGGCGAGCGCGGTGCCCCAGCTTCCGCTTCCTATAATTCCAAAGTTCATACTAATTTTAATTTTTCAACGGCGATTTGTGCAGCTACCTGGCTCGCATCTTTTTTATTATAAGCTTTGGCCTCGGCTATTACAATGCCATCGATTTTAGCAGCAATGGTAAACAATCTTCTTCCGTTTTCTATTCTCTCTTCAAGGGTTTCGAATTCGAGGCTCTTACCATTTTTATTGGCCCAGCCATACAATTTATTTTTTTGATTAATGTCAAGATTTTCGAGGTCTTGCATAAAAAGATGCGGGTTGATGATTTGCTTTGTCACCCATGTTTGGGTATCCTGATATCCTTTATCAAGATAAACGGCGCCCACCAGTGCTTCCAACGTATTGCCAAAAATCTGCGAGATCTTTAAAGAGTTATCAAACTTATTGTAAAAAGTGATTTTTTTGAGACCGATTTTTACCGCAATATCATTTAACTGATTCCTGTTGACCATCTTACTTCTCATCTCGGTCAAAAAGCCTTCATCTTTATAGGGATATCGCATGAAAAGATAATGTGCGACAATCGTGCTTAAAATTGCGTCGCCAAGAAATTCCAGGCGTTCATTATTTTCATCCGCCCCTTCTCTCACTGAACGGTGACTTAAAGCGGTTTTGTACAGAATTAATTTTTTTGGAGTAAAACCCAGCACATTCCGCAATTGCTTTCTGAACTCACGTTCCTGCTTCGAATAAAAAATATTGGATAATGATGGCACTGTTTAGATTTAATTCTATCCTAAAAGTAAAGAAAATAAATGCTAATTCAACTTGCGTTTAGTCAAGGCGCAGGACCGGTCGGAAAAAGGAATACAACCGATCACCAAATTCACTTTCAATGCATGAATTTAAAGATGATAAACACAGCGATGATCAGGGTGAACCAAAAAACAAAAGCCCATAAAATAATGGTGCCTTCAACAGCAGAAACCCGTTTGATCAATTTTGCTTCCATATTCACTGAATCTTCTTTTGTGGCGAAAGAATCCTTCAATTCGTTACGCCAGAGCGTAATCTCGTTTTTGGTCTCCTCCCCTTTTGCAACTACTTGTTTATCGATTTCAGCGTGGATATAATCCATTATTTCAGCAGCTTCTTTATCGCCAAGGCGGCGAACGAGGAAATTATTAATTTCCGAAGTCGAAATGTTTGTTTCGTTATCCATGATCAATGTATTTTCAGGTTGAAATTACGACTTATACTTCTTCAAAATGATGGAAGCGTTGTGGCCGCCGAACCCGAAAGTATTACTCAGAGCGGCATTCACTTCTTTTTCCTGGGCTATATTAAAGGTAAAGTTCAATTTGGGATCAAGTTCCGGATCGTCAGTAAAATGATTGATCGTGGGGGGAATAATGCTTTTGGTGACTGCAAGAATGCAGGCAAGCGCTTCCATAACGCCGGCCGCGCCAAGGCAATGGCCAGTCATTGATTTAGTGGAACTGATATTTAAATCATAAGCCTTACTTCCAAAAACATTTAAAATCGCTTTGGTTTCTGCGATGTCGCCCAGTGGAGTAGAAGTCCCGTGGACATTGATATAACCTATATCCTCAGGTTTCATTCCGGCTTCATCAAGCGCAACATGCATGACATTTCTGGCACCCAATCCATCAGGATGCGGGGCCGTTATATGATAGGCATCGGCTGTAGCGCCGCCGCCAGCTATTTCGCAATATATTTTTGCGCCTCTCGCTTTTGCGTGTTCTAATTCTTCCAATACTAAAACGCCGGCTGCTTCACCCATTACAAATCCGTCGCGGTCTTTATCAAAAGGCCTTGAAGCAGTTTTGGGATCGTCATTACGCTCACTTAATGCTTTCATGGCATTAAAGCCGCCAACGCCTGATTCTGAAATCACAGCCTCGCTTCCGCCCGTCAGGATAATATCCGCTTTGCCCAGCCGGATATTGTCGAATGCATCTATGATAGCATTGGTGCTGCTGGCGCAGGCACTAACAACGGCAAAGTTGGGGCCGCGGAATCCGTAACGCATGGAAATTTGCCCGGCGGCAATGTCCAATATCATTTTAGGAATAAAGAAGGGGTTGAATCGGGGAGTTCCATCGCCACGCGCGAACTCCATGACATCGTCCTGGAAAGTAGTAATTCCACCGATCCCGCTGGCGAATATTACGCCTACGCGATCCGGGTTTACATTTTCTTTAGAAATGCCTGCATCTTTTACAGCCTCGTCACTTGCTACAAGAGCAAATTGGGTGAATCTGTCAAGTTTCCGGGCTTCTTTTCTTTCCAGATAATTGGTGGGTTCAAAGTCTTTAACCTCACAGGCAAACCTGGTCTTAAATTTTGCGCAGTCAAATTGTTGAATATAATCAGCACCGGAAACACCTTTCGATAGCCCATCCCAATATTCCGGAACGGAGTTACCCAAAGGCGTTATGGCTCCCAATCCTGTTACTACTACTCTTTTTAATTCCATAAGCTTGCCTGCGATGTTAAATAAGATGATTACTTAGCATGTTCCTCAAGGTATGCTACGGCCTGTCCAACTGTGGTGATGGTTTCGGCTTGTTCGTCAGGAATAGAAATATTAAATTCTTTTTCAAATTCCATGATAAGTTCAACGGTGTCCAAACTATCGGCACCTAAATCGTTAGTGAATGAAGCTTCTGGTACTACTTCTGCTTCGTCAACTCCTAACTTGTCAACAATGATTTTTTTTACTCTTGTTGCAATGTCTTGCATGATTGTAAAGTTTAGTTAATGTGGCCACAAAAATATACTTTTTGTGATAAAAAAAAATAAAACTATTGAGAAGGAATTCTTATGGGGTAGACATGCCTGATAAGGCCACTGGTTTTATTTTGCCGGCTGGCGTTTTTTGTATACAGCAACCTTGTTGATACCACGATTACCTGCCTGGTTAGCATTCCCGATTATTTCATTTCACAAGCAAAAAAAGATAAATTGCTGTATTTTTATTGTGTAATTTTAAAGCAATTTATTTCATTTACATGCCAATCAAGCAAATAGATTACGGTTCGAAAGAATATAAGCAAATGGTTGGTTTGCGGAATGATATTTTGCGAAAGCCTTTGAAATTAACGTTCCGCGAGGAAGAATTAGAAAGGGAAAAAGATGACATTCTGATCGGCGCTTTTGATGAGGACAGGATTTTGGGATGCTGCCTTCTGTCAAGGATAGATAAGGATTGCGTAAGATTAAGGCAGATGGCCGTTCAAAATAATTTACAGGGAAAAGGAATTGGAGCAGCGATGATGAATTTTGCCGAAAACGTTGCACGGGACCGGGGCTATAAAACCCTGATCATGCATGCGCGGAAAACTGCTGTTGGCTTTTATGAAAAATCTGGTTACAAAGTTGTCGGCGATGAATTTGAAGAGGTGCGTCTTCCGCATTTTGTCATGGAAAAAAAATTAAAAACCTTTTAGCTTCAGGAACTACGAGGGATTTTTTCCTTTAAAAACTTTCTTACTTCTGAAATATTTTCCACGTTAAATGCATCCTTTGGAATGAGAAAAAATGACCGCGTGTCAAAATACAAATGGAAAAAATACGGGCTTTCCATCATGATGCTAAAAGCAGTCCATGGCCAGCTTCTGCTTCCGCGTTCATTCTCAATGAACATATGCTGTTCCTGAAAATCGACTTTAAACCTGTCTTTAAAAGTAGCAGACTTTCGATAAATAATTCCCGGTAGAATATACCAAAAGGAAACCATCAGAACAAACCAAAGCGTCGAGCTTAATAAGAAAGCCAGTGGCGACACCTTTTTAAAATAATAAAATCCGGCAGATAAGATAGCAAACGCATTTACCAATATGATCATCATTTTTATTTCCTTGCGGCTTATGAAGTGATAGCGAAGAGCTTGCAAAACTTTTGACCTGTTATAAGTAAAAAAATTTGATGTCATAGAAACAAATGTACGATCCACAGCTATGAGATATCTTTTTGCGACAAATTTTCTTTTGAAGAAAAATCAAATCTATGAAGGCCTTATAACCTAAAATATAGAAAATTGATTTTTTAAAATCGGGATAAAGAAAATGATTGCGCGCAAACAAGATTAGTGCATAATCATAGAAAAAGTATTGGAATGATGTTGTAGATTTGCACTCCTAAAAAAAGGAGAGTTGTCCGAGTGGTTGAAGGAGCACGCCTGGAAAGTGTGTATGCTCGCAAGGGTATCGAGGGTTCGAATCCCTCACTCTCCGCAAAAAGGGATAAACGCAGGTTTGTCCCTTTTTTTTTAAACCGAGACAGTTGTCTTTTCCCGATTTCATTGGTTGAACTACAAATCTAAATGCATGAATTAAAGATTCAACAATTAGGCATTTTTAGACAAAAAGTTTATTACTTACATATATAATAGGGAAAACTTCAATTTCTATTTTTTGACTTATCTGAGCGAGTACCTATCTACCCTTTTCCAAAAAAGTCCGTCGTCTTTTTTACTATTATTTCTATTTTTTTAGCCTGCTTAAAAAAAAATTTGGTGATCTGCAAATAAAGTCCAACCTTACTTTGGTTTATCGTTAAACTGTAACCGATTTAAATAATGGTATAAGGAATCCCTTAGTATTGTTATGGTGAAAATGTTGCCGGATAGCTTTAAAGAACAGACTGACGAACGGATTTGATACTGATAAAGACGATTGCGTATCATGAAACCCATATCTCCAAAAATAATGTTTGATGATTGCTATGGTAATTACACCATAGCAGCGGTAAATGTATTTACCATGGAGCAGGTGCATGGCTTATTTGCGGCTGCCCAAAGATCCGCTACTCCAATCATTGTGCAGTTAACACCGGTAGCCAGAAATTATGCCCATCCCGAAATGCTGATGTCAATGATAGAAGCTGCGGCCAAAATTTATCCCGAAACAATCTTTGCGATTCACTTAGATCATGGAGTGGAAGCGCATGCTTTCGATGCAATCGAAAGCGGCTACACCTCTGTAATGATCGACGCCTCTCATGATGATTTTGAAACAAACATAAAAAGAACCACGGCAGTTGTGGAAGCAGCGCATAAAAAAAATGTTGTTGTAGAATCTGAGTTAGGAATTTTAAGTGGCGTGGAAGATGATTTAGATATCGATGAAAGCCTCGCGAAATACACCAATCCTGCACAGGCGAAAGAATTTGTTGAAAGAACGGGTTGTGATAGCCTTGCAGTTGCTGTGGGCACCAGTCATGGAGCGTACAAATTCAGCGGAGGCCATGGTTTGCAATTTAAAGTGTTGGAGAAAATTCAGCAGAAACTGCCCGGTTTTCCATTGGTACTTCACGGAAGTTCAGGCGTCAATAAAAAGGATATTTTAGAGATCAATAAATTTGGCGGAAGCCTCATGGAAAACGCCAGCGGCGTTACCGATGGGGACATCAAAAAAGCGATCCATTATGGAATCTGCAAAGTGAACATCGCCACAGACCTTCGCTTGTTGTGGACAAAAGTGCATAGGAAATTTTTTGTGGAGCAGCCGGAATTATTTGATCCCGTCATACCGGGCAAGGAATATATGAAAGCTTATGAAGAATTTATGATTGAGCGTTTTGAAGTTTTGGGATCCAAAGGAAAGTCAAAT
Organism: uncultured Chitinophagaceae bacterium; assembly: GCA_963706775.1. Lineage (GTDB taxonomy): Bacteria > Bacteroidota > Bacteroidia > Chitinophagales > Chitinophagaceae > Ginsengibacter. The sequence goes on along the minus strand of CAVPNF010000005.1, from coordinate 235,474 downwards.
TCAATTAAACTAAATTAAAAATGAGCACAAAACAATATCCGCTGGTAAGGCATCCTTCAAAGGGGTTTGGCACCTATCAAAAGGTGACTGCACAGGAGGCTAATTGGTCTCACCTTAATTTTGAAGCAAGATTGCTCCGCAAAGGGGAACTGTGGGAAGGCGATACAGGTGAAAATGAATATGCTTTCATTTTATTGAGCGGAAATTTTGCCGTGACCACCAATAAAGGCGGTTATTGGGAAACCAGGAACGGTAGAAAAAATGTTTTTTCGGGCATAGCGCACACACTGTATCTGCCGCGTAATACGTCCTTCAAACTGGTCGCAGAAAGTGAACTGTTAGATATAGCTTTAGGTTGGTGTCTTGCTACAGAAGATTTTCCGTCGAAGTTTAAAACACCTGAAGATGCAGCCATTGAAATCCGTGGCGGCGATAATGCGACCCGCCAGATCAACAGCCTCGTGGAACCCGGATTTGGCAGCAGCAAATTAGTGGCTGTTGAAGTCTACACGCCTTCGGGAAATTGGAGTTCCTTTCCTGCCCATAAACATGACGATCGAAAGTTCGATGCCAACGGGAATTTAATTGAGGCAAATCTGGAAGAATTTTATTTTTATAAGCTGGATAAAGAACAGGGTTATGCCATTCAACAGGTATATACATCCGATGGAAGCCTGAATGAATTGATGCAGGTAAAAACAAACGATATTGTTTTAGTGCCAAAAGGATATCATCCGGTAGCAGCGGCCCACGGATACAATTGTTACTATCTTAATTTCCTGGCCGGGAGTGATCAGTCGCTGGCCAATACACCTGACCCTGACCATGAATGGATCTTCAATTCCTGGAAAGGTACCGATCCGCGGATCCCTTTGGTAACTGCTGCAATGAATAATGAATGAAATTTTTATGAAAGAAAAAGAATTTGATTTAATAACATTTGGTCGCTCGTCGATTGATCTTTATTCTCAGAATATAGGCGCCGATTTTGTTGACATAAAAGGCTTCGATGCATTTGTGGGCGGGTCACCATTGAACATTGCTGTGGGCGCCAGCCGTCTTGGCGCATCGGTGTCGTTATTAACCGGTGTAGGAAATGATAAGGTGGGTGATTTTATTATTCATTTTTTGGAAAAGCAAAAGGTAAATACAAATTCAATCGCAAGAATTGAAGGAGCGAGGTCCAGTGCTGTTGTGCTCGGCATCGAGCCGCCAGACAGGTTTCCATTGGTTTATTATCGGGATAACGCCGCGGATAGCCAGGTAACAATAGATGACGTGATCGCTTCAGACATCCCAAAATATAGAATTTTGGAAATTTCTGCAACGGCGCTTAACATAGAACCTAGTCGCAGCGCGGTTTTCTATGCGGTAGAGCAAGCCGTTGCCAATGACGTCGATGTAGTGCTCGACATGGATTTCAGAGCAGATCAGTGGAAAGACGTTAGATCATTCGGCCTGATGGTGCGGGCAATATTGCCAAAGGTGAAAATTGCCATTGGAACTGAAGAAGAAATTATGGCTGCTACTTTACAGAATGCGAGTCAGGTTAAGATCAATCACCAGCAGATCTCTGCGCCTGAGATCGCAGGAAATATTGACGAATCTATTCAAAAAATTATTCAATCGGGCCCGGAAATATTAATCGTAAAACGCGGCTCAAAAGGAGCTTCCGTGTTTTATAAAAATGGTCAAGTGCTGGATGTGCCGGGTTTTCCCGTGGAAATATTAAACGTATTAGGCGCAGGTGATGCATTTGCAAGCGGGTTTATTTATGGCTATTTACAGGGATGGGATATTTATAAAGCATGCAGGCTTGGCAATGCCAGCGGCGCATGGGTAGTTCAAAAGCCGGGCTGCGCCAATGACATGCCTTATCATGATGAAATAATGGAATTTGTAGCATCGCGCGGTGGATTTTAAACCGCTGTCAGAACAACTTTTAACTCTTATTTAATCGAAAAGAAAAACAATGGCAGACAAAACAAAAAGACTAACCACCGCACAGGCCACCATTGAGTTTTTGCAAAATCAATACGTTGAACGGGATGGGGTCGAGCACCAATTTTTCGCAGGATGCTTTGGCATATTTGGCCATGGAAATGTCGGAGGGATTCGGACAGGCATTGTTCCAGAATCCATCTTTTAGATTTTACCAGGCGCGGAATGAGCAGGCAATGGTTCATACCGCGGTTGCTTATGCGAAAGTAAAAAACAGGTTGGGTGCATTCGCCTGCACCACGTCGATAGGCCCCGGCGCCACTAACATGATCACAGGCGCAGCAACAGCTACTATTAATCGCTTGCCTGTGTTGCTATTGCCGGGAGATATTTTTGCCACCCGATCTGTAGATCCTGTCTTGCAACAATTGGAATATCAATATTCAAAAGATATTTCTGTAAACGATTGTTTTAAACCCGTTTCAAAATACTGGGACCGCATCAATCGTCCCGAACAATTGGTTGCCGCTTTATTACAAGCCATGCGCATTCTGACTTCACCAGCGGAAACAGGCGCTGTGACTATTTCTATTCCGCAGGATGTGCAGGCCGAAGCTTTTGATTTTCCTATCGCCTTTTTCCGGAAAAGAGTGTGGCACATTCCTCGATTAAGGGCCGACCACCCATCCTTGCAAAAGGCTGCAGAAATAATCTCACGATCAAAAAAGCCGGTGATCATAGCGGGTGGCGGCGTCATCTACAGCGATGCCTGCAAAGAATTAAAAAAACTTGTTAACAGAACCGGAATTCCCGTGGTGGAAACTTTTGCAGGAAAGGGTAGTTTGAAATTTGATGAGCCGCAAAATCTTGGCGCAGCAGGCGTTACGGGTACTCCCGGAGCGATCGAAGCATGTGAAAAAGCAGATGTTATCATTGGCATAGGCACACGCTACAGCGACTTTACTACAGTTTCCCAGGGTGGATTTTTAAATCCATCTGTTCAGTTTATTAATATTAATATTTCTGAATTTGATTCATTCAAACAAGGAGCTCTGCCTGTAACAGGCGATGCTAAAGAAACGATCAAAGAACTTGATAAGCTTTTAAGAGAATACAAGGTTGCTGATAAATACTCGGCTTCTGTTCGTAAAAGCAATATTGCCTGGAACAAGACTGTCGATAAAATTTATTCATTAAACCACGGTCTGCCAACGAGCCAGGGCGAAATAATTGGCGCTGTAAATAATTTTTCATCTGCACGGGATATCGTCTTGTGCGCAGCAGGCAGTCTGCCTGGAGATTTACATAAGCTCTGGAAAACTTCGGACAGCAAAGGTTTTCACCTTGAATATGGCTATTCCTGTATGGGCTACGAGATAGCCGGCGGCCTCGGTGCAAAAATGGCGGATCCATCGCGGGAAGTATACGTGATGGTGGGCGACGGAAGTTATTTATTGATGTCGCAGGAAATTGTAACTTCTATCCAGGAAGGCTATAAGCTTACGATCATCTTGATTAACAACAATGGTTATGCGAGTATTGGCGGCTTGTCCCAATCATTAGGCACAGAGGGGTTTGGTACCTTTTACAAATACCGCGGTAAAAAATCCGGGCAGCTTGATGGAAATTATTTGCCTGTAGATTTGGCTACAAATGCTGAAAGCTTAGGAGCTCATGTTATCCGTACAAAAGGCATTTCTGATTTTAGGCAGGCGCTGAAAGATGCAAAAACCAAAGACAAAACCACTGTCATTTACATTGAATCGGACCGTGAGGAAAGAGTAGATGGATATGCCTGGTGGGAAGTGCCACTGGCGCAAGTCTCAACGATTGATTCTGTAAAGAAAAGTTTCGAAAAATTACAGAACAATAAAAAGAAACAACGATTGTATTTATAGAAAATATTAAATAACAGGTATGGATACACTAAAAAATTATATTAACGGAAAATGGGTCGGCAGTTCTTCATCAGATTATATTGATGTTCTGAACCCTGCAACAGGAGAAGTTTTGGCAAAAGTTCCTTCAGGAAAAGCGGTCGGTGCTGACGTTGAAAAGGCTGTTGCGGCAGCGCATAAAGCCTATTTGGAATGGAAAGATATACCGGTATTGAAGCGGATACAACCGCTGTTTAAACTGAAGCAACTATTAGACGATAATGCAAATGAAATCGCAAGACTAATTACGCTGGAATCAGGTAAAACATTAGCCGAATCAAATGGTGAAGTTCAGAGGGCTATCGAAAACGTGGAAGTGGCTGCAGGTGCTCCAATGCTCATGCAAAGTGAATTTTTGGAAAATGTCGCGACTGGAATTGATGAATATATGATCAGGCAGCCATTGGGCGTTACAGCTTGTATCGCTCCGTTTAATTTTCCCGCGATGATCTCCTTTTGGTTTTTACCATATGCAATAGCCTGCGGCAACAGCATGATCATAAAGCCATCGGAAAAAGTGCCATTGACGATGATGAAAATCTTCGAATTGATTGATCAATTAGATCTTCCCGAGGGCCTGGTAAGTTTGGTTCACGGCGGCAAAGAAACGGTGGATGCTATTCTTGATCACCCCGATATTAAGTCAATCAGCTTTGTGGGTAGCACAGCAGTTGCTAAATATATTTATTCCCGTGGCACTGCTAACGGAAAAAGGGTTCAGGCACAGGGTGGCGCAAAAAATCCGGTCGTGATTTTGCCTGATGCCGATATTGATATGACATCGCAGATTATTACCGATAGCGTTTACGGGTGTGCCGGTCAGCGTTGCCTTGCGGCCTCTGTCGTTATAACTGTTGATGATAATTCTAAAATCCGCGATTCACTCTACGCATCCGCGAAAGCCCGTAAAGTTGGTTATGGATTAAACCAGGGCGTAGAAATGGGACCGGTTATTACCGGTGCAAGCAAAAAAAGAATTGAACAACTTATTACGCAGGGCGAAGCAGAAGGTGGTTCTGTGATATTAGACGGACGTAACGCATCAATTAAAGACTTCGAAGGCGGCAACTTTATCGAACCAACTATTATTGAAAATGTACCTGTCGATGGCGAGCTGATCAAAACAGAAATCTTCGGACCTGTGATGAGCCTGGTGCACATGAAAACGGTGGAAGAAGCGATCTCATTTATCAACAGCGGCAAGTATGGAAATATGGCCTGTGTATTTACAAGCAGCGGGGCGTCCGCACGTAAATTCAGAAACCAGGTGATGGCCGGCAATATTGGGATCAATATTGGCGTTGCTGCACCGATGGCACAGTTCCCGTTTAGTGGTTGGAAGGATAGCTTTTTCGGTGATTTGCATGGCCAGGGAAAACATGCTATTGAATTTTTTACTCAAACAAAAGTGATAATAGAGCGTTGGCCAAAAGAATGGTCGAGAAAATTTTAAAAACGATTTATGGATAATAAAATAAAAATTGCAAATGCGCCATGCTCGTGGGGAGCTTTGGAATTTGAGCTTGAGGGAAAATCTTTGGGATATGAACAGGTGCTGAATGAAATAGCGGAAACCGGTTACATCGGAACTGAATTGGGCGATTGGGGCTTTATGCCAACCGATCCAAAACAATTGCATGCTGAAATTGCAAAACGAAATTTAAGTTTGTTAGGAGCCTTTGTTCCTGTTGCTTTATCAAATGCAGCAACTCACGATTCAGGTGTGCTAAAAGCATTGAAAGTTGCAGAATTGATGTACGACGCAGGATATAAAAATTCATTCATTGTGTTGGCCGATGAGAATGGAACGGTTGAATACCGGACAAAAAATGCGGGCCGGATAGATGGCACCGGTTGCCTGGATGACGCAGGGGTGAAAACCTTTGCAGCCGGCGCAGAGAAAGTAGCCAAAGCAGTAAAGGATCGCTACGGAATGAGGACCGTCTTTCATCACCATTGCGCGGGATTTGTGGAAACGCCCGGAGAGATAGATACGTTTTTACAATCAACAAATCCGGAATTGATTGGCCTTTGCTTTGACACAGGCCATTACAAATTTGGCGGCGGTAAAAACCCCTTAGATGTGCTTGAGAAATATTGGGGCCGTATCTGGCATGTTCATTTTAAAGACTATTCACCCGAAGCCGCCGCAGCATCTGCGAAAAATAATTGGAATTATTTCCAATCAGTTCAGAATGGTGTTTTTTGCGAACTGGGCAAAGGCGACGTGGATTTTGAAGCAATCAAAAATTTTCTTGTTGGCAAAAATTATGATGGCTGGATCGTTGTCGAACAGGATGTTTTGCCCGGAATGGGCAATCCTAAAAAATGCGCGGAGAATAACCGAAAATATTTAGAAACAATTGGACTCTAATTTAACTCACAAAAAATTCAATAAACCAAATCAAGATGAAGCAAGTAAATATCGCGCTGCTGGGTATGGGACGCATAGGTAAAATACATTTCAACAATATTACACAGCATTTTTCCACGGCAAGAATTACCGCAGTTTCTGATCTGCAATACGATATTGCTTTATTTCAACAGCAACATAATGACATCTTTTTTTCGAATGACGCACAGGAAGTAATTGGACGGTCAGATGTGGATGCGGTTTTGATTTGTACGCCCACCGGCTCCCATGCTGATCTGATTGAAAGTGCCATTAAAGATGGCAAGCATGTTTTTTGTGAAAAGCCCATGGATCTTTCGCTGAGTCGCACTGCATCACTTTCTCAAATGGCAGAAGATGCGGGGGTTAAATTAATGCTTGGTTTCAACCGCAGGTTTGATCCTGATTTTTTGGCTGCGCGAAAGGCAGTGCGCGAGGGAAAAATCGGTGAAGTTCAGATCGTAAAAATTACCAGCCGCGATCCGGGTTTACCATCGGTTGACTACATTAAAAGTTCCGGCGGATTATTTATGGATATGGCCATACACGATTTTGATATGGCCCGTTACATCATGGATAAAGAAGTTGTGGAAGTCTTCGCAAAAGGCCTTGTGCTCATCGATAAAGAGGTAGGAGAGGCTGGCGATGTTGATACAGCTTTAACGACTTTAATCTTTGCTGACGGTACCTATGCCGTGATTGATAATTCCCGCAAAGCGATTTATGGATATGATCAACGCCTTGAAATCTTTGGTACGGGCGGGATGATTCAGGTAGAGAATAATCTTCATAATCGAAATGTGCTTTATGACGGCAACGGGATCCATTATTCCTTGCCGCTCGATTTCTTCATGGATAGATACACAAAATCTTATTTGAAAGAAATGGAATTGTTTATTGATGCCCTGACAAATGATAAGCCGATGCCCGCAGGAGGTAAAGATGGACTGGAGGCGACTTTAATAGCCTTTGCCGCAAAATTATCTATGGAAACCGGGCGTGCTGTTAAGCTTTCGGAAGTGGCAGAAGCGGTTAAAAATGAAAGTGCAACCGCCTAAATAGCAGAATTTTTTAAAGCGATTTTCAATAAATATATATCACCTGAAATGTCCGAAATGTCTAAAGGGATACTTAGATTTAGCTTATGAAAAAAATCTCCATAAAGGATATTGCTAAAAATGCAGGTGTGTCAATAACAACTGTTTCAATCGTATTAAATGGGAATGGCCCGGATAGAAAGATAAGCCAGGAAATGATCAAGAAAATCATGGATGAGGCTGAGCATCTGAATTACAGGCCAAACCAGTTTGCCAAAAGTTTGCGCACAGGTAAAACCTTTACGCTGGGATTAATCGTTGATGATATTTCTAATTTTTTCTTCGGCCATCTTGCAAAAACAGTAGAAGAGGAGGCCAATAAACTGGGTTATACGGTAATGTTTTGCAGCAGCAATAATGACGAGGGAAAATCCAGAAGTGTATTAGGATCGCTTCTGAACAAACAGATGGATGGGTATATTATTGCACCTACCGCCAGCATGCTCGTAGAAATTCAGCAGTTGGTAGAAGAAGAAATACCTTTTGTTTTGATCGACCGGTTTTTTCCAAATTTTGCGGCAAGCTATATTACCCTTGACAACTATAAAGGTTCCTTCGACAGCGTTACGCATTTAGTGAAACAGGGATATAAAAAAATTGCTATCGTAACCAGTGATACGGAGCAGATTCAAATGCAGGAAAGACTCGAAGGATATAAAGCAGGGCTGCGAAAGCATAAACTCCCATTCTTGCCTTCTCTTGTTAAGAAAATTCCTTTTAAATATAACGAGGCAAAAATTATCAGTGAGATCGAAAAGTTTTTAGCAGCAAATCCGGAGACAGATGCCGTTTTATTCACGTCTAATAACCTTGGTATTTCAGGATTGGAAAGCCTGCGCAATGTGAATAAAAGTGTAGCAAAAGATATTGCAGTTATTTGTTTTGATGATAACGATTTGTTCAGGCTTGCCTCACCGGCGATTACAGTTGTGTCACAGCCGATCAGGATGATTGGAAAAAATGCAGTTAAGATTTTAGTCGATCACATTGAAAAAAGAGATTCAACGGAAACCAATCTGGTCCTTTTGCCCAACCTGATTGTCCGCGATTCCACTCCGAAAAAATGACAGCGACAGCAGAAATGAACAATTGTTTAATGTAAATATTGATAACTGAATTTATTCATTATACCAAAACGATTACTCTTGAACACGCTACAGTCAGCCGATTACATTGTTTTCTTTCTATATTTTATTGGCGTATCCTCGTATGGATATTACGTATATCGCAAAAAAAAGACAACATCATCAAGTGCGAAAGATTTTTTCCTGGCTGAAGGATCCCTTACCTGGTGGGCCATAGGGGCCTCGTTAATTGCCTCCAATATTTCGGCCGAGCATTTTATCGGAATGAGCGGTTCAGGCTTCGCGTTGGGCCTGGCTATTTCCACCTATGAGTGGATGGCTGCTGCAACACTCATCATTGTCGCGATATTTTTTATTCCCGTTTATTTGAAGAATAAAATTTTTACCATGCCGCAATTTTTGGCCACGCGGTATAGCGATAAAGTTAGTACCGTCATGGCCGTATTTTGGCTGCTTGTTTATGTGTTTGTTAATCTTACTTCAATTATTTATCTCGGTGCGTTGGCAATTTCTTCTATCTCCGGAATTACTTTTGAATGGGCGATTGCGGGGCTTAGCATCTTCTCAATAATTGTTACACTGGGAGGAATGAAAGTGATCGGATATACGGATGTTATCCAGGTATTGGTATTGATCATTGGCGGCCTGGTTACCACTTACCTCGCTTTATCATTGTTGTCAGAACATTTTGGTTTTGGTGGAAATATTTTAAAAGGACTTGGAGTACTAAGAGACGAAGCGCCCGAGCATTTTCATATGATCTTTGATAAATCCAATCCTCATTATAAAGAGTTACCCGGATTATCGGTATTGATTGGCGGCATGCTTGTTAATAACCTGGCGTATTGGGGATGTAATCAATACATCGTGCAGCGCGCACTTGGCGCTGATTTAAAAACGGCGCGGAAGGGGATTCTCTTCGCGGCGTTTCTAAAATTACTCGTTCCTGTAATCGCCGTGTTGCCCGGTATTGCGATGTATGTGCTGCATAGTAAGGGAATGTTTCAGGCAGAAATGGCAGATGCATCGGGTGTGATTAAGCCCGATCATGCTTATCCAACTTTAATGAATTTATTACCTGCCGGTCTTAAAGGTGTTGCTTTCGCGGCACTTACGGCCGCAGTTGTTGCCTCATTGGCCGGCAAAGCCAACAGTATCTCCACGATCTTTTCATTAGATATTTATCAAAAATTCTTTAATAAAGAAGCCAATGAAAGAAAGCTGGTGAGGGTGGGACGAATAGCAGTAATCGTTTCTATGGTGATTGCCGCGTTTGTTACGCCTGCTTTAAAATCACTGGACCAGGCTTACCAGTTTATACAAGAGTATGTTGGGTTTATTTCGCCCGGCGTTCTTGCTATTTTTCTTCTTGGTTTATTTTGGAAAAAAGCTACCGCTCCCGCTGCTATGGCAGGTGCGTTGTTGACCATTCCCATTTCTACCGTATTAAAATTTTTACCCGACTGGACCAATGGTGCTTTCCCGGATTATCCTTTTTTAGACAGGATGACAATCACGTTTGTTACGATCGTAATTATTATGATTGCTATGAGTTTATTAAATCCAAAAAAACATGACGAACATGTTATTGAAGTAGATACTTCAATGTTCAAGGTGTCGCAGGGATTTGTAATCGGTTCGGTTATTATCTGCGGAATACTGGCAGCGTTATATACCGTTTTTTGGTAAAAAGTTTTTCTTAGAGGCAAAGGTCTCAGACTAATAAAAAAGGTCCATTGATCAAACCGTAAGAAGGAACATGTATAGGATGGAAAAGATGTGTTTCGTTATTCCAAAACTTTTTCCATTTGTATACTTCTTGATCCTTTTATTAAAAAATGGGCATTTTCTATATTTTGGCTTTTCAGCCAATCTCTTGCCTGTAGTACGCTTTCAAAATTGTGGTACTTGTTTTTTATTTCCGCAAAATTATTTCCAACAAGAATTACGTCATGCCATGTATGCTGATCGATCAATGAAAGAATTGCCTCATGCTCCTTTTTTGAATCATCGCCTAACTCCTTCATATCTCCCAGAAATAATAATTTTTTTTCTCCCTTCATTGCTGCGAAATTTTCTATCGCCGCCTTCATGCTTCCGGGGTTGGCATTGTAAGCATCCAGGATAATCGTATTGGAATCTTTACGAATTAGTTGCGACCGGCTGTTGGAGGGCGCGTAATTTTCTATTGCGGATTTAATTCTTTCATCTTCTATTTTAAAGTATCGCCCGATACATACAGCCGCCAGGATGTTTGGAAAATTATATTCTCCTACCAGTTGAGATTTTATGCGCAAGGGGGTCGTGCCTTCAATTTCTACTTCGATAAATGGATCGCGCGCGGTAATAATTCCTTTCGTATTTCCATTTTTCGATCCATAATAAAATGCTTTTTTTAATTGGTTGCCTAGCGCGAGTACTGACGCGTCGTCGCTGTTGACAAAAGCGATTCCGTTATTGGAATTAAGATAATCAAACAATTCTCCCTTTCCTTTTTTTACATTCTCCACACCTCCGAAACCTTCGAGGTGCGCTTTACCGATGTTGGTGATGAGGCCATGAGTGGGCTCCGCATAGGAGCAGTAACCAGCAATCTCACGCATGTGATTGGCACCCATTTCAATAACCGCCATCTCTGCATCTGATTTTATTTTTAAGATCGTCAGTGGGACGCCAATATGATTATTTAAATTTCCTTTAGTGGTATACGTTATGAAAGTAGAAGCCAGAACCTCATGAAGTAATTCTTTTGTGGTGGTTTTTCCATTGCTTCCTGTGATCGCAATAAGCGGAATATTAAACTGGCTGCGGTGGTATTTGGCAAGTTGCTGCAAGGTTTCTAAAACATCATTCACCTTGATTACTCTTTCATCCGTGAATGAAAGATCTTCATCAGCTATAACATAAGAAGCACCCATTTCGAGCGCTTTTTTTGCAAAAATATTCCCGTTAAAATTCGGGCCCTTCAACGCAAAAAAGAGATCGTCCTTTTCTAATTTTCTTGAATCAGTTTGAACAGAAGGAAATTGACGGTAAATTTTATAAAGGTCTTCGATATTCATTTGACAAAAATATGTTTTAGCGTTTGGTTTCTAAAAATGGATTTGTTTTTGTTTAAAACAATTTTTAAAAAATCATTTTTTGCTTTTAATAATTAATTTTATTCGGTCAGGAAGCCACATTGCTCATTTGAAAAAAATAATAAGATGAAACCTATTAAGGAATTGATAAACCTGCGCAACACTAAAATTTCGGATACAAAGAAGGCTCCCATTCTGAAAGAAACCCGCTGGAATGCCAGCCTGGGGCTGGAAACTCCTGAGATGAAAAAGATCATTAATTCGAAATTGGGGCTTCAGGTAAATGAGAAAAATCCCAGGCCGGTATTTAAGATTTTATTTTCAGGAGGCGCAGCCGCGGATAAAACAAAAGCGGCTAAAATGATTGCAAGGCATCTCGGCATTGAGATCCATAGAATTAAGTTTTCAGAAATACTCTCCGAAAATGTAGCTGATGCGGAAAAGAAAATTACAAAAATAATAAATGAGGCCACGACTAATAATTGGATTCTTTTTTTTGACGAGGCGGATGCTTTATTTGGTAAAAGAACCAACGTGAAAGACGCTCATGACAGATATGCCAACCAGGAAATCTCTTTCTTATTGCAAAAGTTGGAGGAATACGAGGGGGCCATCATTTTTAATTGCAGGGAATGCAGCAGTTTAGATCAAAAGTTTGCGAAATACTTTCAGACAATTATTCATTTTCCGGTCGGTCCAAAAAAGCTGCCCAAATAATAATCCCGATTTCAATAAAAAGCTCGAAATCTATATTTTGGCTTTTGATGAAGCAGTAATTAAAACAGAAAAACTACATTTTCGCTTATGTGTGACCGTTATATAGGTTACGATTTTCTAAACAGCCATTTTCCCATTTCTTTGAAGGTCACTTTTTTACCATAAAGCAAAATTCCCGTGCGGTAAATCTTTGCGGCGAGCAATGTTGTTAAAATAAACCCTGCCACCAAAGAAAGCATGGAAACGATGATCTGCCAGGCAGGAACATTGCCTGAAGGAATACGCGCCATCATTACAATCGGCGAAGAAAACGGAATGATACTGCCCCATACGGAAACAGGTGCATCTGGCTTCGCCACCGCCGTCGTCATAATAATAAAAGACAGAATGATCGGCATTGTAATGGGCAACATTAGCGACTGTGCTTCCTGTGGATCTTCATTTACTACACTTCCAACGGCGGCAAATAAGGATGCGTAAAAAAGATAACCGGCTAAAAAATAAAACAGGAAGCAAGGAATGATCAATGCCCAGTTGGCAGATAAGAAAGTGCTTTTGGCCGTAAGAAAATTCATTGCGGCTGAGCTTCCTCCCGCGCCATTTACAGATGCATTCATGGATTGCGCATGACTTAGCGTTTCCGGTGTCAAAAGGCCCGACGCAATTGATGATAGTCCGACAATCAGTATGATCCATATCAATAATTGGGTAATTCCAACAGCTGCAATTCCAAGAATTTTCCCCATCATCAATTGAAAAGGCTTTACAGAACTGATAATGACCTCTGCGATCCGATTCATCTTTTCTTCCATCACACCGCGCATCACAGCGGCCCCATAAATAAACAACGTCATATAAATTAATATCCCGCTTCCATAACCGATACCATAGGAAAGGCCAGCATTTGACTCAGCAATTTTGTCGCCCTGCTTGATAATGGGTCGGAACTTATACATTTTGTCTTCGTCCATTTTATTAATCGAGTCAAGAACATTCCGGTCAATATTATGTTGCAGAAAGGCTTTATTTCTGATGGCATTATTGATCTGGTCCTTTATCTTTTCTTCCGAGCTGATACCTAATTGCTTGTCTGATATAAGTGAAATTGAATCGCCACTTGAGTTATAATTTTCGGGAATTTTTAAAAATGCAGAGTACCCTTTTTCCTTAAAATTACCTGCATCAACATCTGATGGAAATTCGTAGGTGATCGATTTGTCGTTTTGAAAACTATTTTTAAAAATCCCATTCTGATCTGAGACTGCTATCTTTTGCTCATCATTACTTTGAATCGAAAAGTAAGCCGCCGCGAAGATAAATCCTATAAAAAACAAAGGCAACAAAATGGTAGAGAGGATGAAGGTTTTGTTTCTTACTCTCGTTAAATATTCTCTTGTTATTACCAGCCAGATTTTATTCATGGTGTCGGGTTAATTCGGTTAATTAGTTTTTGGTTGTTTTTTAAAACCAGAATGGTTAAGTATTTTAAAAATAATAGAGATTTATTTTTGTGATTAATATTCTTCTAATTATCAACTGCCACAAACTCTCTTGCATTCTTTGTATTCGCCACTTGTTTTATGAAGATGTCGTTTAGCGATGGTAAAATTTCATTAAAAGAAATAATGCTGGCGCGTTGATTCAGAAAGGCTTGCAATACCATAGCCGGCGTGCATTGATCATCAATTTTTACAATAAGATTATTTTCCTTCTGCTCAACAATTTTAAAAGTGTCATTTTCGAAAGGTTCAGGAACATGGTCGAATCCTACTTTAAAAATATGCTCTTTAAAATCATTTTTAATTTGGGCTACACTGCCATCCAGGATTTTTTTTCCTTTATTGACAAGGATAATTTTGTTGCAAATTTCCTCGACCTGCTCCATCCGGTGAGTACTGAAAATAATAGTTGTACCTTTTTGTGCAAGTTTAAAAATTTCATCCTTAATCAGGTTGCTGTTTACCGGATCGAGGCCGCTGAATGGCTCATCGAGGATGAGTAGTTTCGGTTCATGAAGCACCGTCGTAACGAATTGTAATTTTTGACTCATTCCCTTGCTGAGATCATCAACTTTCTTATTCCACCAGCTTTCCATTTCAAATTTGACAAACCATTCTTTTATTCTTTTGATAGCTTCTTGTTTGCTCAAACCTTTCAATCTGGCAAGATATAATGCCTGCTCGCCAATTTTCATTTTTTTGTACAATCCGCGCTCTTCAGGCATATACCCTATTTGTGAGATATCTGCTACGGGGTCAAATTTTCTTCCATCAAATAATATATTGCCGCTATCAGGATAAAAAATTCCAGTGATCATTCTCAGCAAGGTAGTTTTGCCGGCCCCGTTTGGGCCGAGGAGTCCGAAAATGCTTCCTTGTGGAATATGAAAACTGATATCATCCACTGCTTTTTGTGTGGCGTAATATTTTTTGAGATTTTGTAATTCGAGGATGTCCATTTTAAATTTTTATATGTCAAGGCTACGAATAAACAGCGAATAAATAAAAAAGGAGCAAATGTAAAAATATCCTTTTCATTTTATTTATTTTTTTATATAGGCGGCAACTAATTTTTGAGTACTGCCGACAACGCAATTGCCACCCGCTCACCATCCATTGCAGCGCTCACGATACCGCCCGCATAGCCGGCGCCTTCTCCGCAAGGAAACAGGTTCCGGATCTGCGGATGGTGCAATAAATGAGGGTCTCTCGGAATTCGAACCGGGGAGGAAGTACGACTTTCTGTGGCAACCAGTACAGCCTCGTTAGTAAAGTAGCCTTGTTGCTTATTTCTGGCAGGCATTTTTTTTGAAAATAATTTTAATGCTTCGCTCAGGCGTTGGGAAATAAATGGAGGTAAAACATCTTTTAAGGAACAAGATGCGATCCCCGGGACATAAGAGCATTTTGGAAGTGTGGCAGAAATTTTTCCTTTTGTAAAATCAACCATTCGCTGGGCGGGCGCAACAAACTTTCCTCCTCCGGCTTTAAATGCGTTTTCTTCGACCTCCTGCTGAAAATCCATCATTAAAAAAGGGGAAGAAGAGACCTGGTTGTTACCAATAAGTTTTTTTGAATTATATTTTATTACATCTTCCATTTCTACCTGCACTACCATACCACTGTTTGCATATGGATTATTTCTTTTGGATGGGCTCCAGCCGTTTACGACCAATTGGCCATTATCGGTGGCCGCAGGCGCGATGATTCCACCAGGGCACATGCAAAATGAAAATACGCCTCTGCCTTCTACCTGTTGTACGAGGCTGTAAGCCGCGGGAGGTAGCCCAATTGTCTCCATTGTGGCTAACGATCCGTGATGGTTTCCTTTCCCATATTGAATTTCGTTGATCAGTTCCTGCGGGTGCTCGATTCTTACGCCCAGCGCAAAACCCTTTGCGACGATTCCAATATTATTTTGATGTAAAAGCCTGAAAATGTCTCTTGCTGAATGACCGGTGGCGAGGATAAAAGAGTCACCGTTAAACACATCTCCATCTGCAGTTTTTACTGCCTTTATCCTATCGTTATCTATGATAAGGCCAACCAGTTTTTTATTAAAATGAAATTCGCCGCCGCAATGCAAAATGCGTGTACGCATGGATGTTATAATCTGTGGAAGCTTGTTAGTTCCAATGTGGGGATGCGCTTCATATAAGATCTTTTCTTCCGCGCCAAAATGAACAAAAAGATTTAGGATCCGGTCGATGTTGCCACGCTTCGAGCTGCGGGTGTAAAGTTTCCCATCACTATAAGTTCCGGCTCCTCCTTCTCCAAAACAATAGTTGCTTTCGGGGTTAATAATTCCTTCTTTATTCAATGAAGCAAGATCCCGCCTTCTGGCTCTCACTTCTTTGCCTCGTTCTAAAATGATGGGTTTTATTCCTGCTTCCAACAATTGTAAGGCAGCAAATATTCCCGCCGGGCCTCCGCCAATAATGACACATTTTTTCGATGCTAAGCTTACATCTTTAAATTCAAAGGAGGGTAAAGCTCTTTCATGAAATGGCTCATTGATGAAAGCATCAACAGTGAGATTGGTCCATACTGTTTTGCTTCTTGCATCCAGAGATTTCCTGGTTATATGAAAGCCTGTAACGTCGGAGAATTTTTTTCCTGATGCCTTTGCAATCTGTTCAATAACAATTTCATTATTGGCGGCATCGCCGGGAAGAAGTTTGAGCGTTAGTGTTTTTCGCATGATAATGAGTGTCAGGTTTTTATCCTGAAAACCTATTTTTTAGCTTGTTTGAAACGTTGAAAGTAAAGGCCAGCCTTGCTTTTAGAACGGAAGATCATCGATCGCATTCTCAGATGCAGACGTGAAAGTATCTAAAGGTTCAAGGTATTCATTGTTGTCAGATGGAGCGCCTTTGCCGGGTTGCAAAATTTGTTCAACACGCCACGCATCAAGGTTATTGAAATAAGAAGTTTTCCCATCTCTTTCCCATTTGCTTCCACGTATGTTGAAATAAACTTTAATTTCATCACCCACATTTACTTTATCAATGATGCCGGTTTTGTCTTGTGTGCTTTGGAATTTTATCAGGTTGGTAATTATTTTTCCATTTACATCATCCGATTTTTCTATTACAAATTCTCTCACTTTGAAAGATTCGGTGCGTTGAAGGGTATCAAATTTTTCTAATAGTTTTCCTGTTAATTCATAACTCATGTAGGTATAATTTTTTTTTAAAGATAAAGGCATTTAAGTTATCAGGTTCCTTACAAAATGATAATGTCAAAAAATCTTTTGCACATTTTTTTTTATTTTAGGGTAATATCAGGCTTGTGACAAATAGTGGCAAAATGGCCGAAAAATCATGGAAAATAAATGGCTTTTCTTTGTAATGCAATACAGGCTTAGGTCTTAAAAATGAGTGATTGCGGAAAATAAAAATCTTTTAATTTTTTCGAAGCAAATTCGATTCTGATGGTAATAAAATCAAACAATAAAAATTTTTTTTTCAACAAATTCTTTTGATATTCGCTGTCTTGTTGATTGACTTTTTATAAATCTTTTTTTATAAATCTTTTCAACGAATCCCCCTGGACACCCTATTTCTAAAACATTAAAACGGCTTAAGAAAAATAATGGATAATGCTTGCGAAACAGTTTGGAGTAATTGTCTCAATATTATAAGGGATATAGTTGAGTGGCAGCATTACAAAACCTGGTTTGAACCAATAAAACCGGTATTGCTAAAAGATAAAATTTTAACGATACAGGTTCCCAGTCAATTTTTTTATGAGTATATTGAGGAGCATTATGTCAACCTTCTTGCAAAAACCCTGAAAAGAGAATTAGGCAAAGACGCGAGGCTTGAATACCGGATTATGGTAGACAGTGGTAATAGTAATAACAAGCCAGTGACGATGGATGTTCCGGGACATGGTTACAAGTCTTATTCAAATAACGAAATGGATTTTCCTTTAGTCATAAACAACCCTGTTAAGAACCCGTTTGTAATACCGGGCCTTAAGAAGATGCACATCGACCCGCAGCTAAATCCGACGTATGTATTTGATTCTTATATTGAAGGAGCTTGCAACCGCGTTGCAAGGCGTGCCGGAAAAACAGTGGCTGAAAAGCCGGGCTCAACATCCTTTAATCCTTTGGTGATTTATGGTGGCGTAGGTTTGGGTAAAACCCATCTGGCACAGGCGATTGGAAATGAAGTAAAAAGGCTGCATAATAATAAAGTAGTATTATATGTGAGCTCAGAAAAATTTATCAACCAGTTTGTTGATCATGGACGAAATAATGCTATCAACGACTTTATACATTTTTACCAGTTAATAGATGTGCTGATCATCGATGATGTTCAGTTTTTTAATCGTGCTGAAAAATCGCAGGATGCTTTTTTTGCCATATTCAATCACCTTCACCAGAGTGGAAAGCAATTAATTTTAACTTCGGACAAGCCTCCTAAAGATCTCGAAGGAGTGCAGGAGAGATTACTGAGCAGATTTCGCTGGGGATTAAGTGCGGACCTTCAGATTCCGGATTATGATACTAAGATTGAGATCCTGGAGCAAAAGATGAAAAACGACGGGCTTGAAATGCCAAAGGAAGTCGTGAAGTATATTGCTTATAATATACAAAACAATATACGTGAGCTGGAAGGCGCATTGATATCCCTGTTGGCACAATCTTCGCTCAATAAAAGGGAAATAGATCTTGAGTTAGCAAAAAAAGTTTTGAGAAATTTCATTAAATCATCATCGAAAGAAATTACTATAGATACCATTCAAAAAATGGTATGTGATTACTTTGATGTGCCTTATGAAAAATTACTACAGAAGACGAGAAAGCGCGAAATTGTACAAGCAAGGCAAATAACAATGTACCTGGCAAAGGCCTTTACTAAAAATTCGCTTAAAACAATCGGGGAGCATTTTGGCGGCCGCGATCATACAACTGTAATTCATAGTTGTCAAACAGTAAAGGATCTGATGGATACCGATACGCTTTTCAAAGAGAGCGTTATCGAACTGCAACAAAAAGTGCAATTAGCCGCAATGTAAGAGTTCCGGAAAAATCATTAATTTTTTATTTTAAATTTCCGATTTCTAATACTACATTTGCAGCCCTTAAAGAAATGAAAGGAAGAGGCGAAGGAAAATAACTTAGGAGAGGTGCCTGAGTGGCCGAAAGGAACGGTTTGCTAAATCGTCGTACGGGTCAAACTGTACCGTGGGTTCGAATCCCACCCTCTCCGCTGATTTTTTTTGAAATTAAACCGGCAGGAATTTTTTTCGGGGCGTAGCGTAGCCCGGTTATCGCGCCACATTTGGGATGTGGAGGTCGCAAGTTCGAATCTTGCCGCCCCGACTCACAGGACAATCTGACATTCAGGTTGTCCTGTTTTATTTTAGAGAATATTATCGCTTAGTTGTCGAAAATTATAGCCGGCATGCCACTTTACTACCCTATTTTTTAACATTATTGTTTTTAGCAGCCGCATTTAATATGGCTTGATTTTGATTTACCTTACAGGTCTAAAACAATTTTATGCAAAAAAAATTTCAGTTCCTTTTCATTTCGGGTCTATTGTTTTGCGCGACAGCGATGAGCCAGAATACTTCTTTTAAAGTAGCAAAATCCTACTCCATCAAAAGCTCGGGTGGTTGGGATTACATTGCGGTTAATAAGCAAAAGCTTTACGTTTCTCACGGTTCGCAGGTAAATATTCTGGATGAGAATTCAGGTGATTCTATTGGCTTTATTCCCGGGACGACAGGAGTTCATGGTATTGCTTTTTATAACGATCTTAATAAAGGCTATACGAGCAACGGCAGGCTGGACAATGTTTTCGTATTTGATTTGAATACCAATAAAATTTTAAAGGAAATAGCAACGGGTCAAAATCCAGATGCCATTTCTTATGATGATTTTTCGAAAAAAATAATTACGTGCAACGGGAAAAGCAAATCACTTTCAGTTATTGACCCGATCAAGGATGTGGTAGTCGCGACGATCGATCTTGGTGGCAAACCTGAAGAGGCTGTCAGTAATGGCAAAGGCCAATTATTTGTAAATCTTGAAGATAAAAATGAAATCGCAGTGGTAGATATGAAAGCGTTTACTGTGCTAAAGAAATGGCCGATTGCGCCGGGGGAAGGTGCTACAGGATTAGCGTTAGATAGAAAAACCAACCGGCTTTTCGCAGGATGTGATAATAAAATGCTCGTTGTTGTGGACGCGGAAACTGGAAAAGTAACGGATTCAGTACCTATAGGCGAAGGCTGCGACGGCGTTGTTTTCGATCCTGTAAAAAATCTCGTTTTTACTTCAAATGGTGAAGGGAATATGACTGTGATTAAAGAGAACGGGAACAATAAATTCTCCGTAGTACAAACGGTTTCTACAAAACCGACAGCTCGCACGATTGCACTTGATGTGACCAATCAAACTCTATTTTTGCCTTCCGCAGATATTGAGCCGGCAGTGCCTGGAGCGACTGCAGGCACGAGACGAAAAATAATTCCGGGCTCATTTAAAGTCCTGGTAGTGAAAGAATAAATCGATCATTAAGATTTTATATATGCCTTTCTTATAAGCTGAAAGATAGATTTTTACATTTACAATTGAAACCTTAATAACATCATTCATGCTTTTTTCGCATAACCATGATGGTTAACTTGGTTAATGCAGTAGGTAAGCTGTTGAAAATAAAAATTAGCAATTCGAATTAGAATAATTGTGTTGAAGTTGCCCGAAATCCGTATCTGCAAATTATGCAGGCAAATCGTTATTGATTCAGCAGTTTAAGGGAAACGATGACGTAGCCTGCATGTGTTACCCAATTAGCCGGTTCCCGACAAAAAAAATCAAAATGTCAGATTAAAAAAAATAAGAATTCTTAAGTGTAATTTTATAATATTGTCAAAAATGATCAACTATGATTGCTGAGCCGGTAATTGCTTTTCTTCTCATTAGAAGTGCGAGGCGCATTTTGAAAAAGCATTCCCTGGATGATAAGTGGCAAAAGATATTTAATGATTTGTCAATTGGAATTATAGGTCTTGTTGCGATAGAATTAGTCTTTCACCTGGCCTTCATCACTAAATGGATCTGGCACTTATTTTTGTTAGGTATCATTCTCTTCGCCGTGAATGACAAGAAATTTCAACCTGTTCGCACGTTGTTGTTGGCGGTGCTTCCTTTTGCCATTGTATCTTTTCTGTCAGACATCGTTAAGCTTATAGACAGTGAGTTTTATTCGCGTGTAGACCAATATTTTAACCTGGTAAACATCGGCGCAGTCGTGTGGATGGTGGCCATGATTGTGTCATCATCCAAACAACAAAAGGCGCTGCAAAAAGCCAATGAAAAAGCGTTGCAGGAAGAGGAGCAAAAAAAATGGATGACGATAAAGAAAGAGGAGTTGGAAAGAGTGGTGGACGAAAGAACTGCTGAGTTGCGTAGCCAAAAAGAACAAGTGGAAAAAGCGCTGTCTGATCTAAAGTCGACTCAATCTCAATTGGTTCAATCTGAAAAGATGGCGTCATTAGGAGAGCTTACTGCCGGCATAGCGCATGAAATACAAAATCCGTTGAATTTTGTAAATAACTTCTCTGAATTGAATACTGAATTAATCCAGGAAATGCAGATTGCCATTAATTCCGGCGATTTTGAAGAAGTAAAAATGATCGCCTCTGATATTGACGCTAACGAGAAAAAAATCATCTTTCATGGAAAAAGAGCGGATACAATCGTAAAAGGAATGTTGCAACATTCGAGGGCTAGCTCCGGTATAAAAGAACCCACTGATATTAACGAATTATGTGATGAATTTTTACGATTGGCCTATCATGGCTTGCGTGCCAAAGACAAAAGTTTTAATGCCACAATGAAAACCGATTTTGATGAAAATCTTTCTGCGAATGCATCGGGCGACGGCAAGATCAACATCATTCCCCAGGACATTGGCCGGGTGGTATTGAACCTTCTGACCAATGCATTTTATGCGGTGCATCATAAGCAAATCGGGATTGCTGCAGCAATCAAAAATGGTGAAATAACATCGACAACCTATAATCCAACGGTTACCGTGAGTACTAAAAAATTGAATCACTTTGTTGAAATAAAAGTGAGTGACAATGGAGATGGAATCCCGGAAAATGTGCTGGATAAGATCTTCCAGCCTTTCTTCACTACAAAGCCAACGGGCGAAGGCACCGGCCTCGGGCTGAGTCTCAGCTATGACATTATTACCGGCGGACATGGCGGCGAAATCAAAGTGGAATCTAACCATTCGCAAAAAAAAATCGCTTCTGTCGGGCTGAACCAGAACATGCAATCTCCCGAAAATCATTCGGATCTTCATCGTCCGTCTGGCGAAAGTGGAACGACTTTCACAATCACATTACCTGCCTGAATTGTGATAGAAAATATTTAACATTAATCGCGAGAAAATAACTGAAATCCTTCGCTGGTAAGCTTTGTAAGCTTATTCGGATGAAAAAGATCCTTCTTTTTCCCGTAAAGCGACCTCAATTTTTGAAACCAAGATCATGAAGATTGCGTAAATTTAATATCATGAAAACTAAAAATACCGCGCACTTTTTTCTAATCATCTTCCTTGCGCTCAGCTTAGCGGCGTGTGGCCAAAAACAATCTAAAGAAATTTCCGGCCAACGATCACATCCTGATAAGCCGGGATGGAATATACTGAACGCGGAGGAAACGAATGTCATTGTCAACAAAGGGACTGAATATCCGGGTAGTGGCTCGCTGCTTAATAACACGGCGAAGGGAACTTACATTTGCAAGCGCTGTAATGCGCCACTGTACCGGTCGGAATCAAAATTTCAATCTGAATGCGGATGGCCGAGTTTTGATGATGAAATAAAAGGGGCTGTAAAAAGAATTCCTGATGCGGATGGTATGCGCACAGAAATTGTTTGTGCCAATTGCGGGGCACATTTAGGCCATGTATTTTTGGGTGAGGGATTCACTGCAAAAAATACCCGACACTGCGTAAATTCTATTTCGATGAAATTTGTGGCTGATAAATAAATCGGTTTTTTTTCAGCCATCCATTTTTATTTATTTTAAAAAAAGCAGATTCAATCTATTCTTTCCGGGTAAATTGTTCCATCAGCCACATTGACTTCACACCATCTTCTGCAGTGCAGGGATTTGGGCCCAGGTCTAAAAAATAATCTACAATTTTGGTGATCAATGGCTGTTGCACATGAAGCAAAGGCTCGAACGGAATGATTGTGGTTTCGCCGTTTTTAACTGATCGTAATTTTTTTATGCTCAAAAACCGGGAAGCTTATTTTTCCTTCGGAACCAACGATTTCGCATAAATCTTTTTCTTCTTCTTTCGCAGTGCTAAAACACCACAGGCCATTAAAAATAACGCCCGATTTGAATAAAATATTTCCGCTTACAATATCATCAGCCGGGTATAAGCCGGCCTGGTTGGTTGCAAAGCCAGACGCATTTTCAATTTCTCCAAAAAGAAAATACACCAGGTCCAACTGATGCGGAGCGAGATCATGAAATAAGCCACCACCGGCAATCTTCGCATTTATCCTCCATGCCGTTTTTGGGATAGACATGGCTGTTGTGGAAAGCGATTTTCTATAAAATTCAAGTTTTATAAATCTTACCTCACCGATTATTTTTTCAGCAAGAAGCGCTTTCATTTTTTTAAAAAGCGGTTGTTCCCGGCGGTAATGAGCGATTGATACTTTCACCTTTTTCTCTTTGGCAGCATTAAGAATATTAGAAGCTGATTTGAGATTTAAGGCCATTGGTTTTTCGATATAAACAGGTTTCCCCGCACTGATAGCCGCAAGGGCATACTCCTCGTGAAAGGCCGGGGGCGTTGCAATATATATTGCATTCACCTCCGGATCGTTGATCAGAGCAGCGGCATCATTGTACCATTTCGGCACGTGATGTCGCTGCGCATAATCTTTGGCTTTTTCTGCATCACGTCGCATCACTGCTACCAATGAGGAATTTTTTATCTTATTAAATGCAGGGCCGCTTTTAACTTCCGTGACATCACCACAACCGATTATGCCCCAATTTATTTTTTCCATAAAAATAATTTTGGGAATAAAGGTATTTGATTAACAGAAGTCAGGAATCGAAAATTTGCAAAAACTACATTTTGGCTTATCTCAAACAAGATTATTTTCCTGCTTATAAAATAGCTGTTGCATTCCGTTTTTATTAAAATGAAATTGTTATCCTTCTACAATGTCCTGGTGTTCTTCCGGCTTGTAATTGGCTTCAAGGTCCGCTAATTTTTTCTTTCCATAGGTGAATTTGGTAATCAATACAAACAAGACAGGCACGACAAAAATAGCGAGTGAAGTGGCGGCTAACATTCCCCCAAACACAGTCCAGCCAATGGTTTTACGCGATTCCGCTGCTGCGCCTGTTGCAAAGGCCAATGGCAACACTCCAAGAATGAATGCCATTGACGTCATAACGATCGGGCGTAGACGCAAAGTCACTGCGGCGATTGTTGATTTCATCAATCCCATTCCTATATCAACTCTTTCTTTGGCGTATTCAACAATTAAGATCGCGTTTTTAGCTGCCAGGCCGATGAGCGTGATCAATCCAATTTGAGCATAAATATTATCGGTAAGATTGGGCAAAAGCGACAGCGCAATAATGGACCCAAGGGCTCCAATAGGTACCGCAAAAAGTACGGAGAATGGAACTGACCAACTCTCATACAAAGCAGCAAGGAACAGGAAAACAAAAATGAGGGAAATGGAAAAGATCGTAACGGTTTTATTACCGGCTTTTAGTTCTTCGAGGCTCATTCCTGAAAATTCGTAACCATATCCTGCAGGTAAATATTTCGCCGCGGTTTCCTGCAAAGCATCCAAAGCCTGCCCACTGCTATAGCCTTTTTTAGATCCTCCGTTTATTAGAATGGAACGGTAAATGTTATAATGAGAAATCAGCGATGGGGTTTCGACTACTTTAGAGCTGACTAACGAGCCGAGCGGAACCATATTGCCCTGGCTGTTGCGCACATAGTATTTTCCCAATTCACCTATGGACGATCTGTAATTGCTATCGGCCTGCGCAACCACACGGAAATTTCTTCCATATAAGTTGAAGTCGTTGATATAGCTGCTTCCAAGTAACGTGGACATTGTATTATAAACATCCGAAATGTTGACGCCCAGCTGTTTAGCTTTGTTCCTGTCTACATCTACCTGGTAGGTTGGTGTATTGGCTGTAAAGAATGTAAATGCCTTGTCTATCTCGGGCCTTTTGTTGGCCTCAGCAACAAAGTTTTGGACCACCTTTGTGAATTGTTGAATATTATCGGTGCTGGTGGTTTGCTGGAGCTGCATCGTAAATCCAGCCGTGCGCCCAAGACCGGGGACCGCAGGTGGTGAAATTGATACGATAGTCGCCTCTTTAATGTCCGCTGTTTTCTGGTAGATCTTAGCGATCACGCTTTGTGCGTCCTGGCCTTTTCCTTTGCGCTCATCCCATGGTTTTAGCAAAACAAACATAGTTCCTACGTTCGGTTGATTCGCCGAACTAAGAATATTTACGCCTGCCAGGCCGCCCACGGTGCCCACTTCAGGAAGAGTTTGTATCCGTTTCATGATTTCCTTAAGCATGTCGACACTTCTGGAGGTGGAGGCTGCTTCCGGCATCTGGTAAGTGACATACACACGACCCTCATCTTCCGGAGGAATAAACCCGGTAGGTTTCTTTTTAAAAAGAAAAACAAGACCAACGAATAAGACCACCATCATGATTAAAACGTAAGGCGTTTTCCTGATCCATAAAGTAACGCCCCGGCTATAGGAATTTGTTATCTTTTCAAGCCGGCTGTCAAATGCGGCAAAAAATTTTTCTAAGAAATTCTTCTTTTCATTTTCTCCTTTTGAATGCCGGAGCAGTAAAGTACATAACGCCGGTGTAAGCGATAATGCGACAAACGCCGAGATTATTACTGATACTGCAATAGTGATGGCGAACTGTTGATAAAGCTTGCCTACAATGCCTGGTATAAATCCTACAGGAACAAATACTGAGGCGAGGATTAATGCAATGGCGATTACCGGCGCCGATATTTCTTTCATTGCCTTTATCGTAGCATCTCTTGGCGACATGTTATACCGGTCAATGTTATGTTGTACGGCTTCTACCACAATGATCGCATCATCCACTACAATACCGATTGCAAGTACAAATGCGAATAAAGTAAGGGTGTTGATGGTAAATCCAAAAGGAACAAAAAAAGCAAAAGTACCAATGATAGAAACGGGAATAGCTAATACGGGAATCAGCGTCGCACGCCAGTTTTGAAGAAATAGAAATACCACAATGATCACCAGTGTCAGCGCTTCAAGCAGTGTGAATACAACCTCTTTAATTGAAGTTTTAACCACTGAAACAGTTTCAAGAGGAATCGCATAATCTATGTCAGGAGGAAAAGTCTTTTTTAATTCCAGCAATCTTTTAGTGAGGTCCGAATAGGTCTGCAGCGCATTCGCTCCCGGCGCCTGGTAGATCAACAAAAATGTTGCAGGCTTCCCATTAATGAGCGCATTATTTCCATAATTAAATTTGCCCAATTCCACGCGGGCGATATCTCTTAAATAAACAATATTGCCGGTCGCTGGATCTGTGCGAACAATTATATTTTTAAATTGGTCTATTGTATTAATACGGCTATTGGTGAGGACGCTATATTCAAAACTCTGATTGTTTGATTGAGGATTCCCTCCGATTGTGCCCGGCGCTATTTCCAGGTTTTGTTCGGTAATCGCATTGGAAACATCGGCAGGTGTAAGGCTCAGGGTAGCAAGCTTATCCGGATTAAGCCAAATGCGCATGCCGAAATCATCTCCACGTGAAATAATGTTACCAATTCCTTTTACACGTTTGAGCGCATCCTGCATGTATATATTTACATAGTTGCCTATAAATTTCGAATCATGCGTTCCCTTTGGCGAATAAAACGCCAGGGCCACCATGATGTCCGGATTTTGTTTTACAACGGTAACGCCTAAACGCTTTACTACATCGGGTAAAACAGGCGTCGCAACACTTACCCGGTTTTGTACATCTAATGCAGCTATGTTCACATCGGTACCTACATCAAACGTAACATTAATGGAGCTCTGACCGTTGGAAGTACTGCTACTTGTGAGGTAAGTCATTCCGGGAGTACCGTTGATTTGTGTTTCCAGCGGCGTCGTAGTGGTTTGCTCTACGGTTTGCGCATCAGCGCCCGTGAAGGTTGCGGCCACAGAAACTCCCGGAGGTGAGATATCAGGATATCGCGCTATCGGAAGGTTCAGCAACGATATAATCCCGACAATCAGGATCACTACTGAAACAACAATTGCTGTGACCGGGCGTCGTATAAAAGTTTCTGCGATCATTTTTAATTTAGCCTTCCCGTTAGGACTACAGCCGAAGGGTTTAAAGGAATTTTAGTTTTAATTAAAAATATTTTTCCATCGATTTCTCTCGATTCTTTGTTCAATTTATTTGCTGTTCGTCACCTTCACCACTGAGCCTTCATTCAGTTTCTGAACTCCCTGAACTACAATTTTTTCGCCTTGTTTCAATCCGGCCAACACAATGATGCTGTCGCCTATTTGTGTGCCTAATTGCACTTTCTGCTGGTTCACTTTGGAACTGTCTCCCAATACATACACATAAAATTCTCCTAATTGTTCTGTCACTGCAATGTGAGGAATTATCGTTGCGCTTTTCGAAGCAGTATTTTTAACGCGAACCGTAGCATTCATTCCGGGTTTGAGGAGCCCTTTATCATTGGGAAAAATCAGCCTTACTTTGATCGTTCCTGTTTGTGGATCCACTGCCCTGTCTACCAGGCCGATGCTTCCCGGATAAGGATAAAGATCCTCACCGAAGGCAATTCTAAATACAGAATCTGATTTAGGCGATTTATTTTTCTCCAGGTTAAGAAAACGATAAATATTTTTTTGATCCACGGTAAAATCAACAGCCAATGGATTATCAGTTGAAACGGTATTTAAAACTGTTTGGCCTGCCTGAACAGATGTTCCTTTTTTTACCTGGGAGATTCCTATCGTACCGGTAAAAGGCGCATAAATACTCGCAAAGTCAACATTGGCCCGAACGCTTGATACAGTTGCCTTTGAAGCGGCCACCTGTTTTTTCGAGGCTTCCAACGCTGCATCTGCATAATCAACCTGTTGTTTTGCGATTGCGTCGTGTTTATCCAATTCATGATAACGATCTGCATCTTTTTGTGATTTCAACAAGTTAGATTCCTGCACCTGAAGATTAGCAATCGCCTGCTGGTAATTGGCCTGGTATACCTGTGCATCTATGGAATATAATTTTTGTCCTTTATGCACCTTTTGCCCGTCTTTAAAATAAATTCCGGTAATATACCCTGTTACCTGTGGTGTAAGTTTTATTTCATCCAAAGCAGAAACGGTACCCGGATATTCATCATCGAAGACAGCATCTGTTGATCTTACTTCAGCTACTGTAACAGGCGTGGGCGGCGGAGGTCCCTGCTGTTGCGCACTTTTATTATCATCATTTCCACAAGATGATAATAAAAGTATGAAGGCCGCAAGAAAAAATATATATGGTTGTTTTAATTTCATACGTCTGGTTGTTTAATAAATAATATTTCCCAAAGCCTGTTCAACATCAATTTTATTTGAAAGCACCTGGTACAATGCATTGTAATAATTGATCTGCGCTGTTCTTAAATCGGCTTCTGCTGTAATCACATCTAAATACGTTTTTACGCCTGAGCGATATTGCAAGTGGATCACATCATAGACCTCATTCGCTAATGAGAGATTTTCTTTCAGCGTATAATAATTATAAAGATTGCTTTTATAAGTTGACAATGCCTGCTGATACTGGGTATTAATTTTATTTTTGAAACCTGTGATGGAATTGTCCACCTGTGTGATCTGAAGTTGGGCTTGTTTGATTTGCTGTAAGCGTTTTCCGCCCTGGAAGATTGGAAAAGACAATGCTAGCCCTACATAAGAATTTGGATAGGTTTGGCTGTATAATTTTGAAAATTGATTGTTTAGATAATTCATATTATAATTCCCAAATGCGTACACATCGGGAAGAAAACTCCATTTATAATATTGCAGGTTATATTGTTGAAGGGCTTTTTGTGTTTCCAGCAATTGCACTTCAATTCTGCTATTGTAATTGACCGCCTGGCTTGTATCGATAAAAACTTCCTTCTCCATCCTTACCGTGTCATAGGATAATTCAAAGTCCCTGGCATCCGGATATCCCATCAATTCTTTGAGGTACGAATACTTCGCTTTTAAAGACTCGTCACCAAATTTTTTCTGAGCTTTTGCATTATTGAGTGATATAGTGGCTCTCTTATAATCCGTCTTATCGACAATGCCGCTTTGATATTGATAGTAAGCATCTTTCAGGCTTTGATCCGTGCGGACAATATCCTCTTCAGTGACTTTTAATTGTTGTGCGGTGAGAATCAAATCATAAAACGCTTTGCTCACCAAAACAGCGATATTAATGTTTTGCTCACTGGTGCTTTGTTTGGAAAATTGCCTGACACTTTTCGCACTGCGTGAAGCAAGCAAAGCATCCCTGGAAAAAATATTTTGGGTAGCGCCAAATTGCAAACCTGAAATATTTTGGGTTCCCGTGTGGATAACGTTGCCATTTAAAGACTGGGATGGCAATTGAAAACTATGTTGCACGGAATAGTTAAAACCAACCTGCGGATACCAGTCCGCGAGCTTGGTCCTGATGGTCGTTTCGGTGATCGCTTCATCAATCTTCGCGTTTTGAAGATCCGGATTGTGCTGTAAGGCATATTGGATGCAGTCCTGCAAAGTGGGTTGTTGCAATAAAGTGTCGGTGGCTTTGGTCTGAGCTGAAAGTGGTTCCGATATAAATAAGACTGCCAAATTAAGCGTTACAACAATTACTAGCGGAAAAAGTCTTTTTAAATTTAATGGCTCGTTTAAATTCATTTCTTCGATTGGAATATCTCTGTTTAAATTTTTTTGCGCAGGGAATTATCGGGGGAAAACAATTTCATTGCGTTTTTGAAGAACGCAAAGTTCAATAATTATAAATAGTTTTTAGAAAAAATCTTGATAAATGGTAAGGCCAGGCTCCCACTTTATAAAGTATCTCCATTTTTCATGGCCGTGGTTAAAGGAAATCGGAAGATTCATAAAACTCGTTAAAAACGTAGCGTGGTTAATCTTTCGAGCCATATGGAATAAACTTTTTAAAAAGAGAAGCTGGTTATTTCGTCCAGAG
Source organism: uncultured Chitinophagaceae bacterium (assembly GCA_963706775.1). GTDB lineage: Bacteria > Bacteroidota > Bacteroidia > Chitinophagales > Chitinophagaceae > Ginsengibacter. The sequence goes on along the minus strand of CAVPNF010000005.1, from coordinate 205,432 downwards.
CCTGGCCGCAAAAAATGAAGAAGCAATGACAATACAATAGTCCAGAATCAAGGTATATGGCAGTTTATTTTTTTACATTTGCTGTCCGAATAACGATTGTGCAGTCGACACCCTCTCTCCTTCAAGAATACTAATTTACACCGGATTTCATAGTGTTTTATCCTGATTAATTATTTTTTGCTGCTTTATCTACACACACTATTACGCAAATAAAAATAATCATCATGGCTTCTCATTCCATCAACCCTTATGTTGCACGAGCCTGGTTCACTATGTTCCATTGCAGACACGGGCCAATGATCGTCCATGGCTCAATCTATATTTTGTTGGCCATCCTGATCAGTTAACCCTGGCGAAACAGAATCATTATTTCTTAATTCAAATTAAAGACGTTATGAAATCAAAATATATCTGGCAGTTTTGCGCACTGTTAATGGGCACATTGCTATTTACATCGTGCAGAAAAAATAATCTTCATTTCTGCGATGGTGATGATACGATCACCAGCACTTCAAAAGTTTTTGCTACAGGATTTAATAATCCCAGGGGCTTGAAATTTGGACCCGATGGGTATTTATATGTAGCGGAAGGCGGCATCGGCGGAACAAATTCATCTACCGGATGCGCACAGGTAATTCCTCCCGTTGGTCCTTACAAAGGAAGCGTAACCGGCAGTCGTATTTCCAGGATAGATAATGCAGGAACCCGTACTACCTGGGTTGACAATCTTCCCTCTTCTGTAAATAGTATGGGAGATGTCAGTGGTATAGGGGATGTTGCTTTTATGGGTAATACGCTCTACGCAGTTATTACCGGAGCTGGTTGTTCACATGGGGTACCCTCTATTCCCAACAGCCTTATTAAAATAAATCCCAACAGAACATGGTCAATGGTTGCAAATCTGAGCGAATTTATTATGGCGCATCCAACCAAAAATGAGGAACCAGATGATTTTGAACCGGATGGCGACTGGTATAGTTTGATTCACTCAGGAGGCGTTTTTTATTCTATTGAAGCAAACCATGGAGAATTGGACAGGATAACCAGCGACGGTATGGTTAGCCGCGTCGTTGATGTGTCAGCAACTTATGGCCACGTTGTTCCGACTGTAGTTGCCATCCATAACGGTAATTTTTATATTGGCAACTTAGATACATTTCCTGCGCCGCATGGCGGCTCCCGTATTTTCAAAGTCACTCCCGGCGGCCAAATCAGCGTTTTTGCGGATGGTTTTAATATGATTCTTGGGATTACATTTGACCAAATGGGTGGCTTATATGTGCTTGAAAATACTACCAACAATCCATTTCCTACGCCGGGCACCGGGGATGTTGTAAGAATTGATCCTTCTGGCTCAAGACAAATTATCACATCCGGCCTTACTTTCCCAACAGGGATGACGTTTGGCCCGGATGGAAAATTATATATTTCTACGAACGGTTTCGGTTTCCCCGCAGGCGCCGGAAACATTTTGCAGATCAGCTTTAAATGCGATGAAATAAGAGGAGAGGTGCAAAAATAAAAACGCGCAGTAAAGTTGTTTAAATAAAGCCTCGTTTCGGCGGGGCTTTTATTTAATTCGAAATCGATTTTAAAAACTAAGAAAACTATCTTTTGGCTTATGTCGATTGTTTCACAAAATGGAATGAATAATCTTTATCTAATTAATTTTTTAAGACCCGATTCTTTTTCGATCAGTCTTTGGAGCAATACCACCTGGTTGCCTGCCCGAACAAAATTCTGGCCTTCATATTTTGCGCCGTAGTAAATATCGCCATTCAAATGATCCGTGAGGAAACGAAGCGCCTGCATATAGATCATAAACTTGCCTGCATAAATAAAATGATGCTTTTCATCAGCAGTCAATTCATCTTGCATCTCACCTATGTATCCGTCCCAAATCGCTTTAAAATATTCCTCGCGGATATCTATTTTTGAAAAATCTTTTTCTTCTTCATTCGCCGGGGAAAGATAAGTGCGCATCATATCGCCCACGTCACTGATAAAATATCCCGGCATTACGGTGTCAAGATCTATCACGCATAATCCCTTATTATTTTGATCAAATAATACGTTGCTTATTTTCGTGTCATGATGTGTTACACGCAATTTGAAAGAAGGGTTTTTCAAAATTTGTTCATAAGTATCCACGATGCTTTTATTCTCTTTGATAAATTCAATTAACGAAGCAGATTCTTTTAACCGCCCCGGATTCCCTGTCTTTAATCCCTCTGTGAATTGATGATAACGTAATGTGATGTTGTGGAAATCGGGCAGGGTGACTTGTAGTTCTTCTGCAGGAAAATGAGCTAATAGTCTTGTGAATTTTCCAAATTGTTTTGATGCTTCAAACGCCTGCTGTGGCTGCTGCACCGTGTCGATAGTATGAGAATTTTTTACAAAAGGGATTAATCTGAAATATCCATTTTCCGGCACATAATTCATTTCTTTTCCATCAATTGTTTTAACCGGACTCACAAAAAAATAGGCAGGATTTTTTTCGGCCAGGTAAGCTGCAAGCAGTCTTACATTGCTGGCAATCGCATTCGGATCTTTAAAAACATTATGATTAATTTTCTGAAGAATATAATCGCAGTCCCTGCTTTTTACCAGCCAGGTTTCATTGATCAGTCCATTGCTGATGATAGATAATTCGAGATGATCCTGGTCCAGGTTATATGCTGAAAGAATTTGTTTTGCCATAGAAGGGTTTCTATTCTTATTAGAGGTAACAAACTTATGGAACGGAAATTTAATATTTCTGCGCAAACGGTTGTGCTATTTAGCAACACACTTTAGCAGATAAAATTGAACAATGGAAAGATCATCTTTTATGGGCGACTAATTTTCCTTCGATGAGGATATTATTATAGCCAACATCGTCTTTCCTGTTCTTATTATTGATGAGATCAAAAAGAATTTCTGTCGCTTTTTTTGCCTGCTCATAAGGATATTGTTCTACAGAAGCCAGCGGCGGAAATTCCAGGTAGTTGCTGATCGGTAAATTAGCGTAGCTAACAAAACAGATATCTTTATTGATCTTTAATTTCAATTTACGCGCCAGTTGAATAGCGTCTAAAGCGACGTAGTCATTGATCGTAACGATTGCGGTTGGCGGGTGTTTCAGGTTTAAAAGACTTTCCATTGCCTGCCACGTTCCTGCCTCCGTCAGGTCCGTTGTCACAACCAGCGAAAGATCAATCTTTATTTTCTTCTTTTTCAACACGTCTATGTAAGTATCGATCCGGTCTTTGCAGGATCCCATTTCTTCGGGCCCGTTGATCACGCCGATTCTTTTATGTCCTTTGCTGATCAGGAATTCAATGGCTTCGCGCGTGCCACTTTCAATGTTAGATGAAACTTTATGCACATTGGGAAGATCAGGAACGCGGTCAAAAAATACAATGGGAATATTGTATTTACCCATCATAATTAAATGATCATAATTTTTGGTATGCTTTGAAATCGAAACGATCAGTCCGTCCACCCTTTGATTTTTCATTGCAGTGATGATCTGTTTTTCGACTTCCACCTCATCATGCGATTGCCCGATCAGCACACTAAATTCGTTTTGCCGTGCCACATCTTCAATACCATTTATAGCTTGCGAAAAAAATTCTTCTTTCAAATTAGGAAGAATAACGCCGATCGTGTGTGTCTTTTGTTGTTTGAAAAGAAGCGCCGTTTGGTTTGGCTCGTAATTTAATTCTTTGGCCAGTTTGTGTACCTGCGCAGTAGTTCTAAGTCCGATGCTCGGATGATTATGTAACGCCCTCGAAACTGTCGAAACAGAAAAATTAAGGCGTTTTGCAATCTCTTTAAGAGTGGTTATTTTATTTTCCATAAACAGAAAAACAGTTGCCCACAAAGTACGGCAAATGTTTCAAAGGAAACAAACGAATGCGCTGTATTGACAACATAATAACTTAATAATAAGCAGGTAGTTCGCGGGTTTTACAAAAGCTTTTAGAAAAGCTAAAATGTAGAAAATTGATATTTTATTTAATTTAAAAAATAGGCAAAGCGTCAATTTAAATTCGCAACAGTTTTCTATTTTCGATTTGGTGTGAAAAAATTTTGCGAAGAAAGATCGCCGGTTTTTATCAAATAGTATTTGTAAAAAAAAATAATGTTTTAGTTAAATCGATTACGATGTATTTTTAAAGTTATGGATACCAGAAGAGAATTTATAAAAAAAGCATCGCTGTTAGCAGGCGGCGCGGGCATCTGGCATAGCCTGCCGGCTTCCATACAAAAAGCAATGGCCATCAATCCTGACCCGGGAACTACTTTTGAAAATGCTGAACATGTAGTGTTTTTGATGCAGGAAAATCGCTCCTTCGATCATTGCTATGGAACGCTGCAGGGCGTGCGCGGATATAATGATCCGAGAGCTATCACTTTGCCGGATCGAAATCCGGTGTGGCTTCAAACGAATAAAGAACGCCAGACTTATGCGCCTTTTCGGTTAAACATGAAAGATACGAGGGCTACATGGATTGGCGGCCTTCCGCATTCGTGGGAGAATCAGGTAGACGCGAGGAACAATGGAAAATATGATAAATGGCTGGAAGCGAAACGACCTGGTAATAAGGAATTTAAAGACATGCCTTTAACAATGGGGTATTATAATCGTGAAGATATTCCGTTCTATTATGCGCTGGCCGATGCTTTCACCGTTTGCGATCAACATTTTTGCGCATCGTTGACCGGTACTACAACGAACAGGTCTTTTTTCTGGACGGGCAAAATCCGGGAAACTCCGGACGCTTATGCACGTGTCCGGAATTCAGATCTATACTATAACAGTGAAGGAGATTGGACAACTTTTCCCGAGCGATTGGAGGAACATGGAGTGTCATGGAAAGTGTATCAAAATGAAATCAGTGTGCAGACGGAACTCGACGGAGAAGACGATAGCTGGCTCTCTAATTTCACCGATAATAATTTAGAATGGTTTAAAAATTACAATGTCCGCTTTCATAAAGCTCATCATGATTTTTTAGGTAAAAGGGCGGAGGAACTTCCCGCTGAAATTGAAAAGCTTGAGGCCGAACTTAAAAAAGTAAAAAAGAATAAAGGAGCAAAGTTTGAGAAAAAATTAAAGCAGAAACAAGAGCAAATTGTAAAGTATAAACAAGAGTTAGTTGACTGGAGTCCGGATAATTTTGCAAAGTTATCTGACAAAGAAAAAAGCCTTCATTTAAGAGCGTTCACCACTAATGTGAACGATCCTGATTACCACAAGACAGATATGTTTTCTTATGATGATAATGGCACAGAACGCAAACTCCAATTGCCGAAAGGAGATGTTTTGCACCAATTCAGAGAAGACGTAAATACCGGAAAATTACCGACAGTTTCATGGCTGGTAGCGCCGCAATATTTTTCAGATCATCCTAGCGCGCCGTGGTTTGGCGCCTGGTATGTTTCTGAAGTGCTGGACATTCTCACTAAAAATCCGGAGGTTTGGAAAAAGACAATTTTCATTTTAAATTATGATGAGAATGATGGCTATTTCGATCACGTTCCTCCATTTGTTGCGCCGAATCCCAATGATGCCCAAAGTGGAAAAGTATCATCCGGAATTAATACGGCGGCGGAATATGTAACCATGGAAGAAGAATTGAACCGCAAAAATTTAGATAAAGGAGATGCGCGGGAAAGCCCTGTGGGATTGGGTTACAGAGTTCCATTAGTAATCGCCTCTCCATGGACACGTGGTGGCTGGGTAAATTCACAAGTTTGTGATCTTACTTCGCCATTGCAGTTCCTGGAAAAATTTCTCTCCAAAAAAACCGGAAAAGAAATTAAGGAAACCAATATCAGCGATTGGCGTCGTGTGGTTTCCGGTGATCTTACGTCAGCATTCAGGCCTTACCAAGGCGAAAAAATTGTCTTGCCTTCTTTTGTAAAACGCGATCCTTTTGTTGAAGAAATTTATAATGCAAAATTCAAAGATTTGCCATCCGGTTATAAAGCGCTGAGCGCTTCCCAAAAAGAAGAAATAAAAAGCAATCACCTAAGTTCCTTGCTGCCTCAACAGGAACCGGGGATGAGGAACTCTTGCGCGTTGCCTTATGAAATGTATGTTGATGGCCGGCTGAGCGGGGATAATAAGAGTTTTGAAATTCTATTTGAATCAAAAAATACATTGTTTTCCAGTCAATCTGCGGGCGCGCCTTTCGCCGTGTATGCGCCTGGCAAATATGCAACGAAAGATAACTCCAATCAACGCAAGGATTACGAAAATGTAAGAGCCTGGAACTATGCGGTGAAAGCCGGTGATCAGCTAAAAGATCAATGGCCGTTGGCAAGTTTTGAAAATGAGTTGTATCATCTACGCGTCTACGGACCCAATGGATTTTTTCGTGAATTCATGGGAAACAAAAACGATCCGGCAATAAGCATCTCTGTTGATTATGAACGCATGAAAAGCAATCCCAGTGAGCTTTCAGGCAATCTTCTACTTTCCTTGAACAACCTGAGTGACCAGGAAGCCTACACGATCGAGCTCAATGATTCTACTTACAAAAGAGGTGTGCGTTCCATTGTTTTGGAAAAATCTTCATCCGCAATAATTGAAACGGTTAATCTCTCAGAGAGCTTTAATTGGTACGATATTATTATTAAAATAAAGGACAATAAATTTTTTCAAAAAAGATATGCAGGCCGGATAGAAACCGGCAAGCATGGTAAAACGGATCCGTTTATGGGAAGGGTTTAGAAATAAATTGTTACGAAGAAAAAGAAGAAAATCTATATTATAGCTTATCACGATAAGGATTATTTCTTAATAAAATCTTTATACTAATCCAAACTTCTTAGTATTATTTTCACTCAATAAAAATTCAAAAAATGAAATTGAAATCGACGCTATTTGTTTTCGCCTTCTTTATGTCTATTGCAGCGAATGCGCAGGATCACACAAAAACAAAAAATGTAGTTGTGATTCTGATCGATGGTTATCGATGGCAGGAACTTTTTAAAGGAGCGGATTTTGATTTGCTCAATAATAAAAAATATAATGCCGGAGATTCATTACAAAGAATGAAAAAATATTGGTCGGACGATTTAATTGAACGTCGAAAAAAACTGATGCCATTCACATGGAATCAAATTGCGGTGAATGGACAGCTTTATGGAAACCGTGATTTGGGAAATAAAGTGAATGTTGCAAATCCTTACTGGGTCTCCTATCCCGGGCGGGCCGAAGTGTTGAGCGGCTTTGTTGATAGCGCGATCAATTCCAATGAATACCCCGATAATCCGAATATGAATGTATTGGCTTTTCTTAATAAACAAAAAGGCTTTACCGATAAGGTAGTCACCTTCGCATGTTGGGACGCGACAGGCAGGTGTATTAATCCTGGAAAATTTGGACTGATGGTGAATGTGCCGTGGCAGGATATTAAAGGCGATCACTTAACCGAAGCAGAAGAACTGGCGAATGAAATGCAACATTTTTTTCCAAAAGTATTTGGTGAAGAAGAACGCCTTGATGCCAGCGTCTATGCTTTGGCGAAAGCTTATATAAGAGCCAGGCATCCGAGAGTTACTTATATCGATTTTGGAGATACTGACGAATATGCCCATGCCGGCCAGTATGACAAATACCTCGATGATATTTTTAATTTGGATGCCATGATTGGGAATCTTTGGCAAATGATGCAGAAGGATCCGTTTTATAAAAACAATACCACCTTTTTGATACTGCCTGATCACGGCAGGGGAATTGGGCCTCAATGGACTGATCATGGTTCGCGTACGGCCCATTCCAATGAAACATGGTTTATGGCAATGGGACCTGATACAAAACCTCTTGGTGAAATAAAAACAAATGAACAGATTTTTCAAACCCAATATGCAAAAACGATTGCTGCATTTTTAGGCTTTGATTATAAGGTTGCGGACAAACAAACCGGCGCCGTTATCAAGAGTGTGTTGGGAAATTAATCATAGATGAAATCAGGCTGCTGTTTTTTGTTAAGACTTTTTAAATTGATTTTAGAAAAAATCCTACGGGCCCTGCGTAATTTTTTCGATAAATTAAAAAGAGAATTTTTTCATTTTTAGCTGCAGTTCCCGGAAGTATTCTATCATACAACATCGTTTCGGACAGAAAAGCAATATTTCAAACAATCGTTTGCATGTTCATAACGATGCATTTTTTTTTATATTCATTTTTATTTCGCAGAAACCATCAATATTTTAAAAACTATTTCCATGAACAGAAAAGACTTTATTAAAAACACAGCGATCGCGGGAGCTGGATTTTCTTTTTTTCCAACGACTAATATTTTTGCAGGGAAATCAGCCGGTCCAAAGATCAGGCTTGCTATCCTTGGCGTGGGCGAAAGAGGCCGTGGCCATGTGGATCTTGTGTTGAGGAGAGATGATACCGACCTCGTCGCCATTTGCGATGTAGAGTCCAGGGCGTTGGATCAGACAAAAGCAATGATTCAGAAAAGTGGTAAAAAAATGCCGCAGGTTTATACAGGTGATGAAAACGCGTGGCAAAAATTGTTGCAGACGGAAAAGCTTGATGGCGTAATCATTGCGACTCCGTGGGAATGGCATAAACCTATGATCATGGGATCGCTTGATGCGGGAATAAAATATGTAGCTACAGAAGTAATTCTCGGAATCACGTTGCAGGATCATTGGGATGTGGTGAAGGCCGCTGAAAAGAATAAAGCGCATGTGATGATGCTTGAAAATGTTTGCTATCGGAGAGATGTGATGGCGGTTCTAAATATGGTAAGGCAAGGATTGTTTGGAGAAATGATCCATCTGCAAGGGGGATACCAACACGATTTACGCGAAGTGTTATTCAATGACGGAGTGCATGTATACGGCCATGGCGCAGAGTTTGGCGAGAAAGCATTTTCTGAGGCGCACTGGCGTACCGAACATTCCGTGCATCGCAATGGGGATCTCTATCCAACGCATGGCATCGGGCCCATCGCTCATTATATCAATATTAATCGCGGAAATCGTTTTGTTTCTCTATGTTCTTTTTCTTCGAAAGCAAGAGGTCTGCACAATCATATTGTAAAAGTAGGTGGCGAAAATCATCCGAATGCAAAAGTGAAATTTAAGGCGGGTGATGTGATTACGACTTCTCTTAATTGCGCGAATGGCGAAACAATTTTGCTGCAGCATGATACTGATTTGCCGCGTCCTTATTCATTAGGTTTCCGTGTGCAGGGTACCGAAGGGTTGTGGATGGACGTAAACAACAGCATTTATATCCAGGATAAAGCTAAGAACAATGACCAGTGGGATAATGCAAAGGAATGGTTGGATAAATATGATCATCCTTTATGGGCGAGATGGAGCAAAGAGACTGCTGGCGCCGGTCACGGCGGAATGGACTTTTTTGTGATCCATGCATTTGTGGAATCTATAAAAAGAAAGATGCCAACGCCAATGGATGTCTATGACGCGGCAGCATGGAGCGCGATCACACCATTAAGTGAAACATCTATTGAATTAGGCAACCAGACTGTTGACTTTCCTGATTTCACAGGCGGACAATGGATGTATCGTAAACCGGTGTTTTCATTGACTAACGAATACTAATCTTTTATCAATCAACATAGCGATCTTAGATTCAGATTTTGAACGTTTTTCGAAAACATGAAAATCTATAAAATGAGTTATAAGGCTAATGTTGATCTGGTTTTTTAAGATCGAATTTTAAAATAAAATTAAAGAATATCATAGCACCGGACCGGCAAAGGTCTGGTGCTGTTATTTAAAGGAATCACTGTTAGATTTTATTTAACTACTTCCCGGAGTCTGTTTTTTTAAAATCTGCAAAAACTATAAAATGGCTTTTCAGAAGATGTTTTCCCAACTATGAATATTGATTATCTTCAAATTCTTATTCTTATAAAATTCTTCCGCCATCCTGTTTCGCCGGAGTTAAGATTGACAAATATATTAATGAGGAAGTGGCATCGGTGATGGATTTTTTTTATAAGGATTTTGCTGCGCAGAAATTTGGTTCAGGCAAAAATGCCTGCCTTTAATCTTTTAATTTAATTGGATACAAATGTTTGTCAACAACAAAGAAAACTGCAAAATTATTTTAGGGAATCTTTTATTGATTTGTTTTTTGTATGGCTGCGGTCATCATGAGGAAGTTGAAAATAAAACCTGGTCGCATTATCTTGGAGACAACGCGGTTACCCATTATTCGGCCTTGAATCAAATAGATACAGTTAATGTACAACAGTTAAAAATTGCATGGGAATATCATACAGGAGATGCTGATTCACAAACAAATTCTCAAATTCAATGTAACCCGATCATCGTCGGAAATATTTTATATGGGACTTCTCCAAAACTGAAATTGTTTGCTTTGGATGCGGCAACGGGTAAAGCGAAATGGATATTTGATCCGTTTGCAGACACTACAAAATCCAAAGTAGAACTCAACGCAAATCGCGGTGTTACTTATTGGGCAGATGGAAATGATAAGCGAATTTTTTTTAGCGCCGGATCTTTTCTGTATGCCATCAACGCGGAGAATGGTAAATTAATTTCTTCGTTTGGGAGCGATGGAAAGATTGATCTTCATGACGGGCTCGACCGTGATGTAAAAGATCTTTATGTTGTGTCTACTTCCCCCGGAATGATTTTCAAAAATCTTTTGATCATGGGTACACGCGTGGCTGAGAGCGGAGATGCAGCGCCGGGGCACATTCGCGCGTATGATGTGCGTACGGGCAAGCGTCAATGGATTTTTCACACGATTCCGCATCCCGGAGAATTTGGTTATGATACCTGGGAAAATAAAGATGCCTGGAAATATATTGGCGGTGTAAATAACTGGCCAGGCATGAGCCTTGACGAAAAACGCGGCGTGGTGTATCTCGCCATCGGATCTGCTACTTTCGATTTTTATGGAGGACTGCGAAAAGGTGCGGGACTTTTTGCCAATTGCGTGCTGGCATTAGATGCCGCAACAGGAAAATATTTGTGGCATTTTCAAACGGTTCATCATGATCTGTGGGACCGTGATCCGCCAGCGCCACCGAACCTGATAACAATAACACGTGATGGAAAAAAAATTGATGCGGTGGCGCAGGTTACCAAGTCAGGTTTTGTTTTTATTTTAGACAGGGATAGCGGAAAGCCTTTATTTCCTGTGAATGAAATACCGGTGCCCGATAGCTCCACTCTTGTGGGCGAACAGCCCTGGCCAACACAGCCTGTTCCCGAACTTCCCAAACCGTTTGCAGCACAGAGTTTTACTGAGGCCGATATCAATCCCCATGTACCGCTGTCATCACAAGATGTTGTCCGCAAAAAATTATCGCAATTGGAAACCGGAAATATGTTTCTTCCTCCGAGTGAAAAAGGAACTGTGATTTTTCCCGGCTTCGATGGAGGCGCGGAGTGGGGAGGAGCAGCTTACGACGAGAGAGCCGGGATATTGTATGTAAATGCCAACCAGGTTCCGTGGATCCTTACGATGGTGAAAACCGGCATTGAGAAAAAGCAAGAGAACGAAACCGTAGCCCAGCACGGACAAAAAATATATGTAAACAACTGTATGTCCTGTCACGGAATTAACCGCGAAGGAAATGGCAGCTATCCTCCTTTGTTGAATATCAAAGCGAAATATACTGCCGCGCAGGCCATGAACATTATTAACGGTGGCCGCAGAATGATGCCATCATTCAAACAAATCGATGCGAATGATAAGGCCGCATTGATAGCCTATTTGTTTGATCAAAAAAATTCCGGTGCTGCTAATTTTTCTGATGATGGTAAAAAAGAAGTGATGGGTAAAACCGAAAAATCTCCGTTCGTTCCTTATTCGATGACAGGTTATAATAAATTTAGAACGCCGGAGGGTTATCCTGCAAACAAGCCACCATGGGGCACGTTGTCTGCTATCAATCTAAACACAGGTGAATTTGTCTGGCAACAACCTCTCGGGGAATATCCTGAATTAACTAAAAAAGGAATCCCCATAACGGGTACCGAAAATTATGGCGGTGCCATAATCACGAAGGGAGGATTACTTTTTATCGCGGCAACGCCCGATAAGAAATTTCGTGTGTTTAATAAATCAAATGGAAAATTATTATGGGAAACTTCTTTGCCGGCCGCCGGTTTTGCTACGCCTTCTACCTATGAAGTGAATGGAAAGCAATATGTCGTAATCGCTTGTGGTGGCGGAAAGTTAGGTGCATCTTCCGGTGATACATACGTCGCGTTTTCATTGCCTTGATCCTCAATTCATCAATCTTTAAAAGAAAATGATATGAAACTTAAATGGTTCTTTTTGACAGCTTCGTTGTTTTTTATGATGAGCGCGCAGGCGCAAAATTTCATTGTAGGCTCTTATAATTTACGTTATGAAAATACACATGATACGGGAAATCTTTGGGTCAGCAGGGCTCCGGTTATTGAATCATTGATCCGGTTTTATGATTTTGATATTCTCGGTACGCAGGAAGGTCTTATCGGAATGATCAATGATCTGAGTAAAGCCCTTCCGCAATATGAGCGATATGGAATTGGCCGTGATGATGGCAAAGATGCGGGTGAACATTCGGCTATATTTTTTAAGAAAGATAAATTTACACTTTTAAAACATGGAGATTTCTGGCTTTCGCAAACACCGGACAAACCTTCTCTGGGATGGGATGCCACCTGCTGCAACCGCATCTGTTCCTGGGTTTATTTGCAGGATAAAATAACTAAAAAGAAATTCTATGTTTTTAACACACATTATGATTATCAAATGGACCTGGCAAGAAATGAAAGCAGCAAATTAATTCTAAAAGAAATAAAAAGAATCGCCGGTAACCAACCTGTAATTTTTATGGGCGACCTGAATGGTGGCCATGAAACTGAGTGGTATAAGGCTATTGCTAACTCCGGAATTCTAAATGATACGTATAAAGAAGTTAAATATCCCTTCGCGAATAATCCTTCGTTTCAAAGCTATGGATCAGAAATTATGAATGATGAAATCATTGATCACATTTTTGTATCGAAAGATTTTTCAGTTAAAAAATGGGGTATCCTTAGCGATACCTACCACGGGAAATACCCGTCAGATCATTTTCCGGTATTGGCTGAATTGACACTAAAATAGGAGAGGTGTATTATTTAAACAGGATCGGGCTTTAAAAAATTTGTGCAAACAGCTGATTGATCATTTAATTATTTTATCTGCTAGCTTTAGCAAACCGGATAAGCATTTCTTATAACCCAAAAAGTAGTTTTTTACATTTTTATCGGACTAAAAATTTTCTAAAACTCTTACACCATTTTCCCCGGCGATAATAGCTTTGTACGCAAGGGAATAGAAAAGTGATGTCTCAACTACTCCGGCAATATTTTTAAAAACAGGATTGATCTCCTGTAATGGTGGCCAGTTTTCGAAATAGACATCCAATAAATAATTTCCGTTCTCTGTAATAACAGGACCGTCTTTCTTATCACTTATCCGCATTGAAATTTTTACGGAAGGAAATAATTTTTGGATGCGCGCAGGAGCATAGGCGATAGCCTGCGGAAGTATTTCAATAACAAGTGGATATCTTATATCAAACTTTTCAACCAGTTTAGTGTCATCGCCAACCAATACAAATTGCCTGGCCATAGAGGCGAGCAATTTTTCCTGTGTATGAATGCCGCCTCCACTTTTTAAAGCATTTAATTTATGATCAAACAAGTCGCATCCATCAAAATAAATGTCGATCTCTTTGAATGAAGTAACCGACAGAACAGGTAAGTTTTCTTTTATTAATAATTGAGCGGTAGAGAATGACGAGGTAAGCAATTTTATAGAAAATCCATTTTTGATTTTCTCTTTTAGAAATGCTGCAACGTAGGCCATTGTTGAGCCCGCGCCAAGTCCGACGATATCATTTTCCTTAACCAGCGTCACTGCATGTTTTGCGGCCTCTTGTTTAAAATTCATTCTTCAATTTATTTTTTCTTCAGAAAAAGTAAAATCAATGGTTCTTTTCTCAAGCTGACTTCGCATGGCTAATTCAATAATGCGAATCGTATTCCGCGCCTGCAATGGTGTTACGATGAGCGTGGCCTTACCAACAATTGTGTCGTAAATATTTTGATAAAATTCGCCATAGTTTCCTTTTTCGCTCTCGATTTTTCCAACAAAATGTTGGCCGTTTATTTCTGTATTCAGGGTGCCCCAAATCTCTTCCGGCTCTATTCCCCAATCATTTTTTGTAAGCGAAGTGAAGCCTGCTTTGAGCGCCTCTTCCTGCACGTCAAGATTGTATTTTACATAAGATCCATTGTTGCCCATCAGGATAAAACGTGGCAATGGCTCCCGCACCAACATGCCGGCTTTCACGGAAGCTTTAATCCCGGGATAATGAAGAATCACTTCAAAGTGATCTATCGTTTTTCCGCCTTTTCTTTGAGCATCCATGAAAGCGCTGACGGATTGTGGCAACCCGAATAAAACCTGGATCTGATCAATCAGATGCGATCCTAGATCATATAAAATTCCCGATCCTGGTATATCTTCCTCGCGCCATGCATTTTCTTTAAGATAATTTCTGAAGCGATCATAACGACTTTCAATTTCCACAAGATCTCCCAAGAGATTATTTTTTATTATTTTTTGAACCGTTTTAAAATCGCTGTCAAAGCGCCGGCTGTGATACACTGATAAGATTAATTTTCGTTCAACAGCGAGCGCCATTAATTCGTCCGCTTCTTTTGAGGTGATGGTAAATGGCTTGTCAATCACTACATTTTTACCGGCACGCAATGCCTGCGTCACCAATGAATAGTGCGAAGTGTTGGGCGTGGTGATCACCACAAGATCAATCTCTTTATCATTAAATATTTCTTCCGATGTTGCCACTATTTCTGCATGCGGATATTTTGCCTGTGCAATGGCGACCTGGTCCGGTTTTGCCGCGCGGATTTTCACTAAATCTAATCCCTTCACCGTCGTCAATATCGGCGCATGAAAGGTTTGACCGCCTGCACCAAATCCGATCAATCCAACTTTAATAACTTTATCCATTGCTGTTTCCTATTTAAAAATTTCTGTGAAAAGCCAAAAGGTAGTTTTTTCGATTTTTATTGTTCGATCAATGTGTTATCTATCAGATAAGTTTCTATTTCAGAAATAATAGTTGCACCTTTTTGTTCTACAACGGAAAGCGATATAATGCTCGCGCCGGTTTCAGGGAAAGTAATTATTCGTTTATGTCCGATCGTTGTTCCATCTATTTCTTTGATCACTTCATGCTGTTCATTCATTATGCGAATTTTAAACGCGATGCAATTTTGCCCGTTCGAAAGATCTTCTTTCAAAACAATACAATTTATTTTTTGAGGCTGATTGAATACAATCTCCAACGACTGTGAGCCAGTCTTGGTAATGCTTTCGAAGGATCGGTCATTTCCATCGTTTAGTTTTTTACCGGCGTTTTTATTGTTGTCATTTATTAGAAAACCTGTTCCTTTTTTGGAAAGATTATTTTTAAAACTTTCCTCTCTCAATTTTCTGAAACCCGCTAATGAAGCAGAATCATATTGAGTAACTAATCCCCTGCCATCCGGTGGAACATTCAAAATGAGGTTGGCTCCGCGGCCCACACTTTTTAAATAAATTTCAAAAAGTTGCTGCGGCGTTTTTACCAGTGAATCTTCTTTTTTATGATAGAACCAACCCGGCCGGATGCTTACATCGCATTCCGCAGGAATCCAGTTTTTGCCAAAAATATTTCCCTGGTTTAAAGTGTCGGTAGGTGGCGCGCCCAAGCCTCTTTTGAAGCCTGCTGTATCTAATGTATTCCAATTGGTTTTACCAACAAATCCATTCTCATTTCCGCACCAGCGCGCATCTGGGCCAATATCGCTGAAGATGATGGTATTGGGGGAAAGTTTTCTTACGACTTTTTCGAACCTTGTAAAATCATACACTTGTTTCTTTCCGTTTGGTCCTTCGCCATTGGCGCCGTCCCACCATAGTTCCCAAATGGGACCGTAGTTGGCAAAAATTTCTTTGAGCATATTTATAAATACGTCATTGTATTTTGCCGTGCCATAGTCAGGATGGTTGCGGTCCCAGGGAGAAAGATAGACGCCGAATTTTAAACCATATTTCTTGCATGCGGCTGATAATTCTTTCAGCACATCGCCCTTGCCATCTTTCCAATTGCTTTCCCTTACTGTATGGGTTGAATATTTACTTGGCCATAAACAAAATCCATCATGATGTTTGGCAGTGATGATAATTCCTTTTGCACCGGCTTCTTTAGCAATGCGGCACCATTGCTCACAGTCCATATCTTTTGGGTCGAAGACTTCAGCGTTTTCGGTTCCTTTGCCCCATTCGAGATCCGTGAAAGTATTAGGTCCAAAGTGCATAAAAAAATAGTATTCCATATTCTGCCACGCAACCTGCGAAGGAGATGGTGTTGGATTCTTTTTTGACTGAGCTTGCGAAAAACCCTGCTGGATCAAGGTTAGCAGGAAGGCGGCAAATAAAAATTTCTTCACGGACATAATTTTTAAATCATGAAAAACATGTGTTCTATATTTTGTAAATATATTTTTAAATCAGGAAATTATCTTCATAAATAAGATCAAACGACGCGGACAAAAAATTTTATTTTTTTCTTAAATCCCTAAATGATCGTGTAATAACTTGTTAGTCGAATTTTTAATAAAAAGTTTTAGTCCTTAAATGGAGGAGGTTATCTATTTTTGAGAAGCATTTTTATTTCCCAAAAACATATTTCGAAAAATGGAAAAACTACATTTTGGCTTTTCTCATGAAGAATAAATATGTTCACTTTAAACATTGTTATGAAAAAAGTTCTACTCTCATTTCTTACGACGCTGATTTGTTATTCTTTATACGCTGATGTAAAGTTGCCAAAATTTTTTAGTGATAATATGGTGCTGCAACGCAACAAGCCAATTCCTGTGTGGGGTTGGGCGAATGCTAATGAAAACATTACTGTTCATTTTAATCAACAAATTAAAAAAACAAAAGCAGATAAGAATGGCAAGTGGATGATAAAGCTGGATAATACGGCTGCGGGCGGACCTTACCAGCTTGTAATAAAAGGAAAAAATACAATTACGATTAATAATGTGTTAGTGGGCGAAGTGTGGATATGTTCCGGCCAATCTAATATGGAAATGCCAATTGCGGGCTGGGGAAAGATCAATCATTACGAGGAGGAAATTGCCGCCGCCGACTATCCGATGATCCGGCATTTTAAAGTACCTAATACGATTAGTTCCAATCCGCAGGAAGATGTTACAGGTGGCGCATGGCAAGTTTGCAGCCCCGCGACAGCAGGTGATTTTACGGCTACAGGTTATTTTTTTGCAAGAGAATTATACAACAAATTAAAAGTGCCTATCGGCTTACTTAATACTTCGTGGGGTGGCACGATGGTCGAAACCTGGATTAGCAAAAAGGCGTTTGAAAACAGCGACGAATTTAAAGATGATGATCGCAGGGATGTCTTCTCTCAACCTGGATTCTCTTTCAAAATCAAAAGTGACTGAAAGTAAAAAAAGAATTGAATCATTACAAGGATCGCTCAGCGTTGCGGACGTTGATAGTTGGAAAAATATCAATGCTAACGATAATGCATGGCCGAAAATGAAAGTACCCGGATTATGGGAAACGCAACAGCTCCCGGACCTTGATGGGATTGTTTGGTTTCGTAAAACGATCCGGCTTTCAGCGGCGGATGCAGGACGGCCTGCCAGATTGGATTTATCTATGATCGATGATAATGATATTACGTATGTGAATGGCGTAAAAGTTGGCAGCACAAATGGATATAATGTTAAAAGAAATTACGAGGTTCCCGCAAATGTTTTGAAGGAAGGCGATAACGTAATTGCGGTTCGTGTAGAAGACACGGGTGGCGGCGGCGGAATTTATGGCGACTCTTCGGAAGTGAAATTGACCGTTGATTCAAAAGTAATTTCTTTATCAGGCGACTGGAATTTCAGGGTGGAAAAGATCAGTGGCGGCGCGACGTCAATCGGCCCGAATAGTTATCCTACGCTGCTTTTTAATGCGATGGTCAATCCATTGATTCCGTATGCGATAGAAGGCGCAATCTGGTACCAGGGCGAAACGAATGCAGGTCGTGCGAACCAATACAGCAAATCTTTTCCATTAATGATTAATGATTGGCGTGCAAGATGGGGCCAGGGTAATTTTCCTTTTTATTTTGTGCAGCTTGCCTCATTTAATGCAGCGAATGGAAATAGTAAAAATGGAAGCTCATGGGCTGAATTGCGCGAAGCGCAAACAAAAACTTTATCGCTTCCAAACACTGGTATGGCGGTAATAACAGATATAGGCAATGCGACCGATATTCATCCGAAAAATAAGCAGGATGTGGGCATGCGCCTTGCGGCAATCGCCCTTCACAATGTATATGGACAGGGGAATGTTTATAGCGGCCCATTATTTCAATCAATGAAAATTGATGGTAGCAAAATTATAATCAACTTTACAAATACCGGTACGGGCCTGATGGTGAAAGATAAATATGGATATGTGACCGGCTTCGAAATCGCTGGCGCTGACCAGCAATTTCATTATGCAAAAGCGGAAATCGAAGGTAATACGGTGGTCGTTTATAATGATAGCGTGGGCAATCCTGTTGCAGTGCGGTTTGGTTGGGCTGATGATGCAGCCGATGATAATCTTTTTAATAAAGAAGGATTTCCGGCATCTCCATTTAGAACAGATGCCTGGAAAGGAATTACCGATGACGTAAAATATGCGATTGGCCAGTGATTGCAATTGGGCATGAAAAATAAGAAATAAGAAATAGAAAATAAGGGAGGATAACGGTGCTATTCTGCGCAATCGGTTGACTATATAAGTGTAGGTCGAATCGTTTAAATTTGAAGAACACTATTGTTAGTTTTAGAAACCATCCCTGAAAAAAATGAAGAAAACTACTTTTTTGCTTTTCTTATTCCTCGCAATTGCAACGATTACTTTTGCGCAGCAAAAACACACTTTTGAAATAAAATCCGGCAATTTTTTATACGACGGAAAGCCTGTACAGATCCATTCCGGTGAAATGCATTTCGCTCGTGTTCCGCGTCCATATTGGCGGCAGCGTTTGCAAATGATAAAAGCGATGGGACTAAATACAGTGGCTACTTATGTGTTCTGGAATTATCATGAAACCGCACCCGGCGTTTGGGATTTTAAAACTGACAGCAGGGATATTGCGGAGTTCGTAAAGGAAGCGGGTGAAGAAGGATT
Organism: uncultured Chitinophagaceae bacterium; assembly: GCA_963706775.1. Taxonomy (GTDB): domain Bacteria; phylum Bacteroidota; class Bacteroidia; order Chitinophagales; family Chitinophagaceae; genus Ginsengibacter. The sequence continues at coordinate 186,150 of CAVPNF010000005.1, read as the reverse complement.
AATGGTTATTTTAAGGCCAGGTCCTTACGCTTGTGCGGAGTGGGAATTTGGCGGCTATCCATGGTGGTTACAAAAAGAAAAATCATTGGTGATTCGATCCAATAATCAACCATTTTTGGATTCGTGCAGAACTTATATCAATCATCTTGCTGCGCAGGTAAAAGATTTACAGATTACCCATGGCGGACCGATCATCATGGTGCAGGCAGAAAATGAATTTGGATCTTATGTGGCCCAGCGAAAAGATATTTCGCTTGAAGAGCATAAAGCCTATAGCGCGGCCATTAAGCAACAGTTACTTGATGCAGGATTTGATGTGCCTCTATTTACTTCGGATGGAGCGTGGTTGTTCAAGGGCGGCACGATTGCAGGTGCTTTGCCAACAGCAAACGGAGAAGATAATATTGACAATTTAAAGAAAGTGGTGAATGAATATCATAATGGTGAAGGCCCTTATATGGTGGCAGAATTTTATCCCGGCTGGTTAGATCATTGGGCTGAACCGTTTCAAAAAGTATCCACAGAAAGCGTGGTTTCGCAAACAGAGAAATATTTAAAAGCCGGCGTTTCCTTTAATTTTTATATGGTGCATGGCGGAACGAATTTCGGTTTCACAAGTGGAGCCAATTATGATAAAAACCACGACATACAACCTGATATTACCAGTTATGATTATGACGCACCGATAAGCGAAGCAGGCTGGGCAACGCCGAAATACAAAGCGATCCGCGAATTGTTTCAAAAAAATGTTTCTTATAAAATTCCTTCTGTGCCCGCGGCTATTCCGGTTATTGACATTCCTTCTATCAAATTAAATAAAACTGTTGACCTATTTGACATAAAGGAAAAAATGAAACCGGTAGTAAGCGATACGCCACAAACCTTCGAGGATCTGAACCAGGGGAATGGCTATGTATTATACAGCAAACATTTTTCACAACCGATCAATGGGAAATTAGAAATTAAAGGTTTGAGGGATTATGCGATTGTTTATGTCAATGGTGAAAAAGCGGGTGTGCTGAATCGTAACGCCAATAATTTCTCATGTGATATCGACATCCCTTTTAACGCGACGCTTGATATCCTGGTAGAAAATATGGGCCGCATCAATTACGGAGCTGAAATTATTCACAATCTGAAGGGAATTATTAGTCCGGTAACAATCGCGGGTAATGAAATTACCGGCGATTGGAATATGTATCAGTTTCCTATGGACAAGGAGCCCGATTTGAAAAATTATCCTAACAAATACAAAAAAGATCATCCTGTGGTGTATAATGGTTCTTTCACCGTTTCCAAAGCCGGAGACACCTTCTTAGACATGAGCCAATGGGGCAAAGGAATTGTATTTGTAAACGGGCACAATCTTGGCCGCTACTGGAGTGTTGGTCCACAGCAAACTTTATATTTGCCCGGCTGCTGGTTGAAGAAAGGCGTTAATAATATTTCCGTTTTTGAGCAGATAAATTCGGCTGAGCAAAACGAAATCCACGGAATTAAAACGCCTCTATTGGAGGATTTGAAAAAGTAACGATCTCCATTTATTCCCAATATTATCCAGAAAAGGGGGCATTTTCCCCAACTATTTTCTCTGTCCTTCCGGGTGCTTTAACAATCCGGTTAGAAAATCGCCTGTGCTGAAAATTGTATCTTTGCAGCCAATTTAAAAAGAATGAGCAGTAAAGGGAAAGTCTTAATGGCAATGAGCGGTGGTATAGATAGTACTGTAGCCGCTTTGATGCTTCATCACCAGGGGTATGAAGTTATAGGGATCACTATGAAAACATGGGATTACGCTACAAGCGTGGGTAATAACAAAAAAGAGACGGGCTGCTGCAACCTGGACAGTTTCAATGATGCGCGGCAAGCTGCCGTTCAGCATGGATTTCCGCATTTCATATTAGACATCCGCGAGGAATTTGGGGATTTTGTAATTGATAATTTTGTAGAAGAATATATAGCAGGCCGTACACCAAATCCTTGTGTGCTTTGCAACACCCATATAAAATGGCGCGCGCTTTCTAAAAGGGCAGATGCGTTGGGTTGCGATTTCATCGCAACAGGACATTATGCGCAGATTCATCAGCACACGAACGATAGATATTTCATAAGGAAAGGAATTGACGCTTCGAAAGACCAGAGTTATGTGCTCTGGGGCCTAAAGCAGGATTTGCTGGCGCGGACACTGCTGCCACTCGGCACCTACCATAAGTCTGAAATAAGGCAAATGGCTCACGATTTTGGTTATCCTGAGCTGGCTAAGAAAGCAGAAAGCTATGAGATCTGCTTTGTGCCTGATAATGATTATCGCGGTTTTTTAAAGCGGAAAGTGGAAGGACTGGAAGAAAGAGTGTCAGGCGGATTTTTTGTTGACAAAACCGGTAAAATATTAGGGCCTCATAAAGGTTATCCGTTCTACACGGTCGGCCAGAGAAAAGGATTGGATATTGCCTTGGGAAAACCGGCATTTGTTACTCAGATCATTCCCGAAACGAACACGATTGTGCTGGGCGATGAAGAAGATCTTAAGGGCAGCGAAATGATCGTCAAAGGTCTCAACTGGATAAAATATGACGGTGTTTCAGAAGGTATGGAAGCTCTTACCAAAATAAGGTACAAAGATAAAGGCGCGCTTTCGAACCTGTTTACATACGAAAACGGAGTAAAAGTCCGTTTCTATGAAAATGTAAAAGGAATTGCTCCGGGCCAAAGTGCTGTCTTCTATGATGGCGACGATGTGATTGGTGGAGGAATAATACAAAGGAACCCGGTTGGATAGGCATTACATTTAAAAATTTGATATTAAACAGCTTGAGTTTTTGTAGCACGTCACAAAAATTATAATAATTTAGGACCATGAAGTACCTCGTCGGCATCTGCTCTTTAGTTCTGTTACTGGCATCCTGCAAAAAAGAACAAGATCAGTTTACACCTGAGCCGGTGAGTGACTATTATCCCCTGCAGGTTGGGAAGTATATTACCTACAATCTTGACTCAACCGTCTTTATCAACTATGGACAAAACCAGGCCCAGGTGCACTACCAGGTTAAAGATGTGGTAGATGCCGCTATAACCGATAATTTAGGCAGGCCAGGCTTTCGGATTATTCGCTACTTGCGTAAGGACGCTGCCAGCGATTGGTCGCCGAATAATGTTTTTATGGCGGTTCCAACCGATCGTACCGTTGAATTTATTGAAAATAATCTTCGATTCATTAAGCTTGCATTACCCATCAAACAAGATTTTTCCTGGAAAGGCAATTCTTATATTGACGTTACCAGCAACGAGATCGACCTCGGTTTTTATGACGATTGGGATTATGTTTACGACAGTGTTGGCGTTCCATTGACCATTAACTCACTCAGCTTTGATAATACCATCAAAGTTGCCGAGATCGATTATACCGAAAATGACCCATCCTTGCCGGGTACAGGCTATGCTGAAAAAACCTATTCTGTTGAGAAATACGCAAAAGGAATAGGCCTGATCTACAAGGAATTTCTGCATTGGGAATACCAGGGTCCTGAATCACCCACTTATGGCTATTCGGGTTACGGTGTAAAATTGAGCATCATCGATCACAACTAATAATTGACACTTCCTAAAATTCCAGTGAATTAAGACTAAGTATTGTGAGATTTCGCATTAATTTGCTTTATGAAAAAGTTCTTCATCTTTCTTTTGCTCACCTTATTTTTTGCATCAAATATTTCTGCACAGTTCACCAAATACATCGTCAGGTTTAAAGACAAAACAGGCTCTTCTTTTTCAGTTGATCGCCCGGACCAGTTTCTTTCTGCAAAATCAATCGAAAGAAGAACGCGGCAACATATTTCAATAGACGAAACCGATCTCCCGGTGCTTTCCCGTTACATTGACAGTGTTCGTTTAGCAGGGAACGTAACGATCCTGAATCAATCGAAATGGCTCAACGAAGTTTGCATTGCAACAACCGATGCTGCGGCGCTCGCCAAAATCAATAGTTTTTCTTTTGTAATAAATTCGCAGCCGGTAAAACGGACAGCTAACCGGGATGTAATTTCCAAACCTAAATTTATCAGCGAGATAAAGGGTATAGCCGGAATTCAATCTCCGATGAATCCTTCAGATTATTATTCTTATGGAAATTCCTATGGCCAGATTCATATTCATGAAGGCGAATATTTACACAATAAAGGATTTCGTGGTGAAGGAATGCAGATTGCCATTATCGACGCGGGTTTTTATCATTATCAAACATTGCCAGAATTTGACAGTGCCCGTTTAACCAGTCGAATTATGGAAACGTATGACTTTGTAAATAACCAACAAAGCGTCAATGAGGATAATGCTCACGGAATGCAGTGCTTTTCAATTATCGCGGCCAATATACCCGGGCAATTTGTGGGAAGCAGCCCCAATTCGAAATTTTACCTGTACCGCAGTGAAGATGTTTCGTCAGAATCACCGGTGGAAGAGCAATATTGGATAGCTGCGGCTGAAAGAGCTGACAGCATGGGAGTTGACGTTATTTCTACCTCACTCGGCTATACACAGTTTGATAACCCAGCTTTCAACTACACGTATGCCGACATGAATGGACATACTACACCGATTGCCAAAGCGGCTATGCTGGCGGCTAAAAAAGGAATGATCCTGCTCGTGGCAGCCGGAAATGACGGTGATGATCCGTGGCACTATATCGGAACGCCCGCAGATGCGGACAGCATCTTAAGTGTAGGTGCGATTGATATTTCAGGAAACCCGGCAGGATTTAGCAGCTATGGCCCCACCAGCGACGGTAGGATAAAACCAACGGTAGCTTCGGTCGGCGTCGCTACCACGATATCATCTACGGATGGATCCATCGTTTCAGGAAATGGCACCTCATTTGCCACGCCCAATCTTGCAGGATTGGTCACCTGTTTATGGCAGGCGTTCCCGGAATTTACTAACATGGAAATTATTGAAGCGGTAAAGAAAAGCAGCAGTATCTATAACGCGCCTGATGACAGGATTGGTTACGGAATTCCAAATTTTCGTTCTGCTTTTGATAATTTGAGTCAGCAGCGAACGCTGAAAAATATCAACACGATACTGGGAACAAGCCAGATGAAAGTTTATCCAAATCCTTTCAAAGATAATTTTACCGTGTTGATCAGGCCTGAAAATACCGCGACCGGCACCTTTCGTTTTTATGATATTTCCGGTAAGTTTTATTTCTCCAAACAGGTTTCATTAAGCGCAGGCCAGCCACAGGTCATTGAATTCAATAAGATACAGACTGTTGCAAAGAGGTATTTATATTTTGAGATTTAGCGACGGAAAAAAGAAAGAGTCTTTCAAACTACTGCTTCAGTAGGCGATGAGGATTATCAAATTGGATGCATTTTAAACTATCGCGAGGATTCTAAGGTTGCCAACCTCAGAAATAGTATTTTTAAGTTTGAATAGCTTCTTAAAGGTTGGCAACCTTTGCGGCAATTTTAAATGCACCCATCAAATTTTGAATTCGCATTTTATTTATGCTTACATTTATTTTTCAAAAAAAATATCTTCCTCACCATCTTCTTGAATTAAAAAAATGATTAACAAAATTAAATTCTTCAGCCTTTTTAGTTTTTTACTGTTTTCGTTTATTAACCACGCGTATTCTCAAAAGCAAAATATGGAGTTCTTTCAATTGAAAGTCTATCATTTGCAGAATGACAGCCAGGTTAATCGTGTAGATCAATTTTTAAAAGAAGCATTTTTGCCGGCGGCTCACCGGGCAGGTGTTGCCAGCGTAGGTGTTTTCAAGCCCATTGCGAATGATACATCTGCTGTCAAGCTCATTTATGTTTTTATGCCCTTTGCATCATTGGAGCAATTTAAAAATTTTCCAGCTAAGCTCGACAATGATAAAATATTCAAAAAAGCCGGTGCGGATTACCTCAACGCGGCCTACAATGATGCTCCTTACTCGCGCCTGGAAACGATTTTATTAGAATCGTTTGCTGCAAAATTTCCGATGCCTAAATTATCCTCAACTGCAGCCGAAAAGGTGTATGAATTGAGAAGCTATGAAGGACCGACAGAAGCGCTTTATAGCAATAAGGTAGACATGTTCACGAAAGGCGGAGAGGTTGCGCTATTCAAGCGCCTTGAATTTAATGCGCTTTTTTATGCAAGAGTTCTTGCAGGTAGCCATATGCCCAACCTGATGTACATGACTAGCTTTGAAAATATGGCTTCGAGAGAGGCGCATTGGAAAACGTTTGGTAGTGATCCCGAGTGGAAAAAATTAAGCTCGATGCCGCAATACCAGCATAACGTGTCTCATAGTGATATCATCCTCATGCACGCTACTGATTATTCCGATCTTTAAATTATAAATTCTTTTTGAAAATGGCAGCAAAGAGTGTGTCTGCCTGCATTTCATAGCCTTCGAGGTAGCCCGATTCGACTAGCTTCATTCCTTTGTTTTGCGCGAAAAATTCCACGTTTTCTTCATTTTCTTTTTTAAATACAGAACATGTAATGTATAAGAAATAACCACCCGGCGCTAGTTGGTCTGAGGCATTTTTTACGATGCTCTTTTGAAGAGCCGAATATTGATCAATAGTTTTTTTAGAAAAATATTTCAACTGTTCCGGAGTGCGTGCCCACGTACCCGACCCGGAACATGGTACATCTGCAATAATAATTTCAGGTTGATTTTTAAGTTGTAAGGCGGTGGAATCTTTTGAGAGATCAGCAATGAACGAATGATACTTTTTGATGCCTGCTTTAGAAAAGCGTAAATGTAGATTTTCAAGAATTTTTTTTCGTGTGTCGCTTACTGTTATGTCAATTCCTTTCAGGCGGTCAAATGCAAGAATTGATTTGCCACCGCTTGCGGCGCAACAATCCCAGAGTGAGACGCCTGGTTTAAGCGTTCCCAAATGAGCCGTTAAGAAATCGATTGTTTTTTGGGAATTGTAATCCTGGATTACCGCTTCTTTATCAGTAATGAGCACTTCGCTCACTTTTTCATTGTTGGAAAATGAAAGACAATTTTCTCCTGATTCTTCAAAAGAAATTCCTGCGGAATTCAACTTATTGAGAACAATTTTTTTAAATCCCGGCCGTATCCTGATAAATAATTTAGGTTGGGTTAAAAAAGATAAGCAGAATTTATCGAAATTGATGCGGTCGCTTACCTCGTCCCTGAAAGGAATAATCTTATTTACATCAAAAATATCACTGACGATGCTGAGTTTTTCTGAGATTGGACAACCTGCTTTTGCGTTCCATTCCGGCTTTAAAAATTCCACCAGTGTATTCGATTGTTTCGATGTAAGAAAAGTAGATAAAACTACTTTTTGGCTTATCTCAAGTGACGGGATAGCGCCAAAGCCTATGCGAAAATAATTATAGCAAAGTCCTGTTATTTGTTTGCGGTCACGGGACCCGTGTTTTTTATTGCCGGCAAAATATTTTTTTAAATAAAGATGGAAGGGCTCACTGCCATTATATTTGGAAAGAACGGATTCTGTGTATTCCAAATACCTTTGAAAATGATTGCTTTTTTTAACGGGTCCTTCATCACCAATATTCATGGGCTCACGATTGTAGCTGCTTTATGTTAAAGCTGCAGAAGCGCTTTAACCGGATCTTTTCCGAACAAAAGTTGTTCAGGCTTCTCAAGCATTTCTTTTACACGAACAAGGAAGCTCACTGATTCACGACCGTCAATAACGCGATGATCATAACTAAGCGCTATATACATCATTGGCCTGATTACTACCTGGCCCTTTATCGCCACCGGGCGTTCTACTATATTATGCATTCCGAGGATTGCACTTTGAGGTATGTTGAGAATCGGAGTGCTCATCAGAGAGCCAAAAACGCCTCCGTTGGTGATCGTAAAAGTTCCACCTGTCATTTCTTCGATGGTCAGTTTACTATCTCTTGCTTTAACAGCCAATTGGGCAACTTCTTTTTCAATTTCAGCCATGCTGAGACTTTCTGCATTCCTGATCACGGGCACTACTAATCCTTTGGGCGACGACACGGCGATGGAAATATCAACATAGTCATGAAAGATAAGATTGTCGCCATCAATTTGTGCATTAACGGAAGGCCATTCCTGCAAAGCAAAGCAACAGGCTTTCGAAAAGAAACTCATAAATCCAAGGTTTATTTCATGAGTTTTTTTGAAGATCTCTTTATATTTTGCTCTCAATTCCATGATGGCGCTCATGTCCACTTCATTAAACGTGGTGAGCATGGCTGTGCTGTTTTTCGCCTCCACGAGCCGGCGGCTGATTGTTCTGCGCAGGTTAGACATTTTCTGCGTTGTTTCTTCACGACTGAAAAGTTCTTTTCCTATTACCCGGCCAGGATTTGATAATGCATCCAGTACGTCATTTTTAGTAATTCTTCCGTGAGAACCAGTGGCATTTACCTTTGACACATCCACTTTTTTATCCGCCAGTATTGCTGCGGCTACAGGCGTAGCTTTTACATCTTTTTGAACGTCTTGTTTGGATTCTTTCTTCGCCTCGTTTTTTTCAGCTGGCTGAGCCTGGGGTTTTGTTTCGGCAACCCCAGCTGATTCTTTCCCGGGCTCTTCTTTGCCTGCGGGCTTTTGAGCCGTTTCGTCGATAGTGGCCACGACATCGCCAATCTTAAGGTCCTGTTCTTCTTTGGCCAAAGTATGTAAAATACCTGCTTGCTCAGCATTGATTTCAAAAGTAGCTTTTTCACTTTCCAACTCCGCGACTACTTCATCACGCTCCACCCACTCGCCGTCTTTTTTTAGCCATTTTGTAAGAGTAACTTCATTAATGCTTTCGCCTACAGTCGGCACTTTTATTTCTATCGCCATGAATAATTTTTAAGATTTTACAAACCTAAGCTAAATTGAGAAATACTCAAAGTGAAGAAACCATGGCGTGATAAAAACTCCAAACATTGTTTTAATAATGTTTAAATTTTTTGCCTTGCAGGCAATTCATTGTTCTGAAACCATTTTCCTGAGAGAAAAAAGTTGCCTGTTGAATTTAATTCAACGATGAAAAGATAAAAAGTTTCCTGGTTAAATTTTCTAAATAGAAAATGCAGTTTTTAAAATCTCTGCCTGCTCTTCAGCATGAACCTTTGCATAGCCGGTAGCCGTAGCCGCGCTTGCAGGCCTGCTGATGATTCCGAAATTGATGGAAGTAAGATTCATTCTTAAAAAAGAAGCAGCGCCCATATTTAAAGGTTCTTCCTGAACCCAATACCAAATAGCGTTCTTATATTTTTTGTATAAATCTGCAAGTTGATTTTGAGGCAAAGGATATAATTGTTCAAGCCTTATGATCGCAACGTTTTGCAGGTTCTCTTTTTCTCTTTTCTCATTCAGGTCGAAATAAATTTTACCGGAACAGAACAGCACTTTTGTTACTGAAGAAGGATCGGTGATATTATAGTCATCTATCGTTTCTTTGAATCCGCCGGTGACAAATTCTTCGACTTTACTGTAGCTGCCGGGATGGCGAAGATTTGCTTTTGGAGAAAAATTGATCAGGGGTTTTCTGAAAGGCCACGCCAATTGACGTCTTAAGCCATGGAAAAAGTTTGCGGCTGTGGTGATGTTTGTGATAACCATATTCAATTCTGCGCACATTTGTAAAAACCTTTCCATTCTGCCACTGCTATGTTCGGGACCCTGCCCTTCATATCCATGAGGAAGCAAAACCACTAATCCGTTCATCCGGTTCCATTTCTGTTCAGAACAACTGATAAATTGATCAGAAATTGTTTGGGCACCATTTACGAAATCTCCAAATTGCGCTTCCCAAAGCACCAATGCATTTGGATTGGCCATCGCATATCCATATTCAAATCCAAGAACCCCATATTCACTTAACAGAGAGTTCCAGATTCTTAATTTGCCTTGTTTTTCTGAAATATTGCTCAGTCGATTATAAAATGCATCCGTTTTTTCATCCCTGATCACAGCGTGTCTGTGACTGAAGGTGCCACGACGCACGTCCTGGCCGCTCATTCTCACATCTTTTCCCTCCTGCACAATTGAGGCATAGGCAAGAAGTTCTCCGGTAGCCCAATCAAATTTTCCTTCCTCTTCAAACAGGGTGATTTTATCCTGTAATATTTTTTTAATTTTTCGTAACGGAGTAAAATCTTCCGGCCATTTCATAATGGCATGAAATAGTTTTTCAATCTCTTCTTTGGAAATTGCTGTTATTGGAGAACTGTTGAAATCCGCCGGAACAGCTTTACGCAAACTTTGCCACCATAATTCAGGTTTTTGATACGTATAGGGTAATGGATTTTGTTTTATTTCATCTAATCTTTCCTGCAGATCGCTCCAAAATTTATCTTCCATTTCCTTAGCAAGTGCCGCGGTGCTTTCATCGCCATGCATTCCGAGCCATTTTACATACACTTCGCGCGGATTCGGTTGTTTATCTATCAGCGCATACAAAACCGGTTGGGTAAATTTAGGATCATCTCCTTCATTGTGTCCATGCTTGCGATAGCAAACCATATCAATGAATATATCCGTGTTAAATTCCTGCCGGTACATCATTGCGATTTGTGAAGCTTTCACTACTGCTTCCACATCATCACCGTTGACATGAAAAACGGGCGCTTTGATCATCGAAGCCACCGAAGTGCAATAATCAGACGTGCGCGCATCATCAAAATCGGTAGTAAAACCTATTTGGTTATTGATCACAAAATGAAGCGTTCCTCCTGTGGAAAAGCCTTTTAATTCACTCATTTGTAAAACTTCATAAACAATTCCTTGTCCTGGTAAAGACGAATCTCCATGAATTAAAATGGGCAAAATTTTATCATAATTGCTATTATAGATGACATCTGCCTTACTTCTCGCGAAACCAATAACAACGGGATCAACTGCCTCCAGGTGAGAAGGATTTGGCGTAAGTTTTACGTGGATTGATTTTTTGCCGAATGTTTCAATATCACTACTGAAACCTTTATGATATTTTACATCCCCGCTTCCCATTGTGGAATCTATAGGGGCATTTCCTTCAAATTCTGTAAAGATTTGCTCGTATGTTTTTCCAAGAATATTGGCAAGTATATTAAGCCTTCCGCGGTGAGCCATTCCTATTACCACTTCCTGCACCTCATTTTCAGCCGCTACATTTATAATGGCATCCAGAGCGGCCACAGTGCTTTCGCCTCCTTCCAACGAAAATCTTTTCTGCCCTACATATTTTGTCTGAAGGAATTTTTCAAACATTACTCCTTCATTTAATTTTTGAAGGATCCTGCGCTTCTGTTCCAAAGGCACGGGTTGCAGCAAAGTATTTTCAACTGCATTTATGATCCAATCTATTTTTTTCTGATCATTTAACGAACTAAATTCGACGCCGACGGAGCCGGTATAGCATTTTTTTAAATGATTAATAATGTCATTCAACGAGGCTTTGCCCAGGCCCGCAAATTTTCCTGCCACGAATTTTGTATCAAGATCTTTTTCGTTCAATCCGAAATACGGCAGATCAAGATTGGCATGCCTGTCTTTTCGCTCCCTGATAGGATTGGTCTTCGCGACCAAATGACCTTTTTTACGATAGGCCTCGATTAATTGAAATACACCAAATTCTTTCGCGAGGTTGCCAGTGGCATCATTATCAACAACGACCGTAGCCACTTCATCCGTTTTGTGATGTCCATTCCGTGAAGACACGGCAAAATCAAATCCCTCAAAGAATTTTCTCAGATCAACATCGACACTTTCCGGATCTTTTTTAAAATCCGTGTATAAATTTTCTATATAAGCTGGGTGCGAACTGGTCACAAATGAGAAATCGTTCATAATAAATCGAGGATAAAAATGGGTGTTTACGCTTTGCAAATATCGTGAGTTTTATTAAGATAAATAGATACAAAAACGAATATCACGTAATTTGTAAACCTTTAACATTGAACTGAAAATTTGAAAAAAAATTGTTTGGTTTTTTGGATAAAAATGGGAGCGGAAAATAAATTGAAAATTTAAGCATCTTTTTTCCGGATAATTGTTATCTTCGCAGCCCAAAAATTTAATTAATGGCAAATCATTCAGCAACAAAGAAAAGTGTACGTCAGAGTTCAACACGCAATGCGCGCAATCGCTACCAGGGTAAAACTACCCGTAACGCAATACGTGACTTTAAAGCAATTGACACTAAGGCTGCAGCTACCGAAAAAATGCCTGATATCGCATCCAGAATTGATAAGCTGGCAAAACGCGGTATCATTCATAGGAATAAAGCTGCTAACCTTAAGAGCAAGCTTACCAGAAGTATACAGGCTCTTGCAAAATAGAATTTATAAATAGGTTTCTATCATATTTTTCCAAACCCGCCCTTTCAAATTGGCGGGTTTTTTATGTAATGTTGAAAAACTACATTTTAGCTTATCAGGCGGTGTTTCAAATTGCGAACTTAGTATTAGTTTCAATCATTTTCCTGAACCAAAATTTTAATTTTATGAGAAGGGTTTTCATTTTTTTCTTATTAATAATACCAGCTATGGCAAGGTCTCAGCAAACAGTTTTTGAAAAATCCAATGGAAAGGAAACGGCTACTTACTTTGAAGCAATTCAGTTTTATAAAGATCTTGCGGCCCATTCCTCAATGATCAAATTGGAAACGAAAGGGATATCTGATGCGGGCTATCCGTTGCACCTTGTGTTGATCAGCGGTGACAAGAACTTTGACCCCGCTAGCTGGCACAAAAAGAAAAAAGTAGTCCTCTTAATTAATAACGGCATTCATCCCGGCGAACCAGATGGAATTGACGCAAGCCTGATGTTTGTCCGCGACCTTATAAGCAAAAAAGTAGATTTTCCCGATAATGTGGCGATAGGGATTATTCCTGTTTATAACATTGGCGGCAGTTTAAACCGAAATAGTTTCAGTCGTGTAAACCAGGATGGGCCTGCTTCCTATGGTTTCCGTGGTAATGCGCAGAACCTCGATCTCAACCGCGATTTCACAAAAGGAGATTCGAAAAACTCACGTTCATTTGCTGAAATTTTTCATTTTCTGGATCCTGACATTCTCGTGGACACCCATGTCAGCGACGGTGCAGATTATCAGCATACCATGACTTTGTTAACTACGCAATATGATAAACTTGGCAAAGAACTCGGAAGTTGGCTGAAAAATACTTTCGAGCCTGCCTTACTTAAAAGTATGAATGACAAGAATCAGGACATGACACATTATATAAATGTAGAAGGGAAAGATCCTGCAAATGGATTCACGATGTTTTACGATTCGCCAAGATATTCATCCGGCTATGCAGCCTTGTTCAACACGATCAGTTTTATGCCGGAAACCCATATGCTCAAACCTTACAAACAAAGGGTAGAAGCAACTTACCAACTTTTGATAACTATGATGCAACAGGCATCTTTACATGCAAAAGAACTTTTGACCGAAAGGAAAAAGGCGGTTCAGGCTGCGAAAAATCAAACAGAATTCCCGTTGGAATGGAAGGTTGACACAACTAAATTTTCGCTGATTCCTTTTAAAGGATATAAATCAGGTTATAAAAAAAGTGATGTTTCCAACTTGCCTGTCATGTTTTACGATAAATCGCAGCCGTTTTCAAAGGATATAAAATTTTTCGACAATTACCTGCCCGAAAAAATCATCCAAAAACCAGCTGCCTATTTAATTCCGCAAGGATGGTGGCCGGTGATTGATCTTCTTAAATTGAACAATGTTCAAATGAAAAGGTTCACCCGCGATAGTTTAATCGAAGTGGTTGCTTACCATATTGAAAACTTAAAATCATTGCCCAAAGCCTACGAGAAGCACCACAAAAATTATGAAGTGGAGGTGTCAGAAAAAAAGGAAAAGATACAGTTTCTGAAAGGTGATTATATCATTATACTTAACCAACCTGCCAACCGGTATATTGTTGAAATGCTGGAGCCAACGGGCGATGACAGCTTTTTCTCCTGGAATTTTTTTGATGCAATTCTTCAGCAAAAAGAAGGTTACAGTGATTATAGATGGAATGACATGGCTGAATCCTACCTGAAAAATAATCCAGAGTTATTGGACAAGTTAGAAGCAAAGAAGAAGGTGGATTCTGCATTTTCAAAAAGCTCATCAGCCCAGTTGAATTTCGTCTACAAAAATTCTCCATGGTACGAGCCGGCTCATTTAAGATACCCTGTTTACCGGATTGGAAGTGTGGTGGCCAAGGGACTTGAATGAAATATGGAATCGGCAGATTTTTTAAGATAAAAATGTTACCTTTGCCGCCCAAATTATTTTTTCACCAGTTGTTCAAAACAACTAAAAACACGATTAATGCCCAATTACGAATTGATGGTGATTTTTACCCCTGTGCTTTCTGAAGAGGAATATAAAGCCGCTCAGAAAAAATTTACTACGTTTCTTACTGAAAACGGTGGACAGGCTGTGCACGAAAATGCCTGGGGACTAAAATCACTGGCGTATCCAATCCAGAAAAAAACTACCGGTTTATACTGGGTTCTGGAATACGAAGCGCCAACCGACTTCAATGAGAAGCTGAAAGTCCAGCTTCTTCGTGACGAATCAGTACTTCGACACATGTACACTGCACTCGACAAATACGCCGTTGAGTACAATGCAAAAAAGAGAAGAGGCGTACCTACTGGTAACGAAAAAGCGGAGGTTTACAATGGCTAAAGCAAATGAAATTAAATATCTCACAGCGATAAAAGCTGAGAAGCGGCCAAAAAAATATTGCCGTTTCAAGAAATTAGGTATCAAGTATATTGATTACAAAGATGGCGATTTCTTGAAAAAATTCCTGAATGAGCAAGGTAAATTGTTGCCGCGCCGTATTACAGGAAATTCTCTTAAATACCAGCGTAAAGTAAGCGAAGCAATCAAAAAAGCCCGTCAAATGGCAATTCTTCCTTACGTTACTGATCTTTTAAAATAAATTTTTCACCACCCTAATGTGCCTTAGGCGCAGAAAGACTGCCAACCGGTGGTTTGGGTAAAAATGCAAAAAAATGCAGGTAATATTAATACAGGACGTAAATAATTTAGGTGGCGCACACGAGCTCGTAACCGTAAAAGATGGTTATGGCCGCAACTACCTGATTCCTCACAAACTGGCGGTGGAAGCAAGCTCCTCCAATTTGAAACAATTAGAAGAGCGTAAAAAACAGTTGGCTAAAAAAGAAGAAAAACTTCTTGCTGAGATCAATAGTGTAGTGTCTGTTTTGCAGGAATCTCCGCTGAAAATCGGCGCCAAAACCGGAACAAGTGGGAAGATCTTTGGTAGCGTTACTTCCGTTCAGATTGCACGTGCCATCCGCGAACAGAAAGGATACGAAATTGACCGCCGCAGAATTACAATAATTGACGAGGTGAAAGAATTAGGAAATTACAAAGCCAAAATCGATTTCGGCAAGGGCCAGGAAATTGAAGTTGACTTCGAAGTGATCGCCGAATAGTTCACGAAAATTACTCTATAAAAAAACCCTGCCTTGAGCAGGGTTTTTTTGTGCGCTTTAGGCACGAGAGATTTTTTTAACATATCATTTGCGCTATGTTTTACGAGCAAACCTTACCTATGTTTTTAAACTTAAAAATCCAAAATTATTTTTTTTAAAAATTATGAAATATCAAAGAAAAGAGTATCTTTATGTATATTAATGGGTTTAGTTTGTTTTTCTTTAGCTGATGTTTCTCTTTACCCAGGTTTCTTCAGTTCATTGTAGCTACTAATTCGTTAATCGTTATTTATTTATCAAACAAAAGTTTTTACAATGAACATTTACGTAGGTAATCTCAGTTGGTCAATGACCGATGATGATTTAAGCAACTTATTCAGCCAATATGGTGCTGTTACAAGTGCAAAAATTCTTAAAGAAAAAAACACGGGCCGCAGCAAAGGTTTCGGTTTTGTTGAAATGGAAGATGAAGAAGCAGCTAAAACTGCTATTGCAACATTAAACGAAAGCGAAGTACAGGGTCGTAAATTAATCGTTAACGAATCTCAACCACGTCCGGAAGGCGGTGGTGGCGGCTACAAGAAAAGTGGCGGCGGTGGATACGGCGGCGGCAGGAGCGGCGGCGGCGGATACGGCGGTGGCGGTAGAAGCAGCGGCGGTGGATACGGCGGCGGCGGTGGTAGAAGCAGTGGCGGCGGATACGGCAGCGGCGGCGGTGGCGGTTACAAGAAAAGTGGCGGCAGCGGATACAACAAAGATTATTAATATTCTTTAAATAGCGAATTTTGAAATCCTTTCCATTTTAATATGGGAAGGATTTTTTATTTGCCTAATCGTGTAATTTGATTGCCTTCTGTGCATTAGCTCAGATTTTGAATAACTTCTTATTCTTTTGTTTATGAAAAGATATAAAATATTTTGGCTTCATTTAATCTTTACATTTTGCTTGCTGCAAAATATTGTTCTTCAGGCGCAGCCTAAGAAAGTTGTAATAGCCTATGTTTTTTCTATAAAAAAAATCGTCAATCCGGATTCCATTGATGCCGCCAAATTAACCCACATAAATTATGCCTTTGTAAACGTAAGAGATGGAAAGGCATGGCTCGAACAGCCCGGTGTTGACACTATTAATTTTGAGCGTTTGCGTGAATTAAAAAAAGTGAATTCCGCTTTGAAGATCCTGATATCAATCGGAGGATGGAGTTGGAGCAAAAACTTTTCTGACGCATCTTTAACCGATAGTTCACGCAAAATATTTGCAGAAAGTGCAGCAGCAATTGTAGATCAATATCAATTAGACGGTGTTGATATCGATTGGGAATATCCCGGAATGCGTGGTGACAGCAATCGATTCAGGCCGGAGGACAAACAAAATTATACGGATCTTTTTAAAGATCTAAGGCTTTCGCTTGATTCCTTATCTGCTAAAAATAAAAAGCGATATGAGCTAACTACAGCCACCGGGGGATTTCCTGAATATCTTACTCACACGGAAATGGATAAAGTTCAGCATTACCTGGATTATGTAAATATTATGACCTACGATTTTAAAACGGAAGAAGATAAAACCACCGGGCATCATACCAATCTTTATTCATCGCGCAGATATCCTCAAAATATTTCCGCAGATGAAGTGGTAAATGAATATATCAAAGCTGGTGTGCCGCGCGGGAAAATAGTTCTTGGCGTAGCTTTTTATGGGCGTGCCTGGAAAACTGAAGGACTGAAAAGAAGGGGCTTGAATGATAGTATCGCCGGATTCTCCAGGGGGGCAGGCTTTACTCGTTTGAAAGATAGCCTTATCAATAAAGATGGCTATTCCCGGCACTGGGACCGGCAATCGAAAGCGCCTTATTTATACAACAAAGAACGAAAAGAATTCATCTCTTATGATGATGAAAAATCCATCAGGGAAAAAGTCCGCTATGTGAATAAAAAGCAATTAGCGGGGCTGATGTTCTGGGAATATTTTTCAGATCCAAAGGAATATTTATTGAAAACGATGCATAAATATTTAGATAAAAAATAAAGCGATCAAATTAATTATTTCCAGAAATCAGAAAATCTATAAAATAGCTTGTTACAACAATTTGACGTCGTGAAATAATGGAGAAATTCTTACGCGTCACAATTCCCTGATCTTAATACTTCTAAAGCTCACCTCATTTCCATGATCCTGAAGTAGTATGTGGCCCTTTTTTGCTTCGCCAAAGTCTGGCCAAATCTTGTATTTGCTAATAGCCACAAGGTCTTTAAATGCCTGGGAACCTCTTACATATTCCAGAACTTTTACTCCATTCAAATAGTGTTCTACACGGTTGTCAGGATAAACTACAACCCTTCCCTTATTCCATTCTCCAATTTTATGTACAAAACGCGGTTGTTTTTGTGCAGGAATCAGATCGTACAAAGAAGCAAGTGTTCTGTCGCCGTCTCGTCCGAGTTTTGCATCAGGGTGCAGCGCATCATCCAGCACCTGGTATTCCAATCCTATGGCTGATCCGGCGTTGTGCTCATCCAGCGTTACAAAATATTTTACACCGCTATTTGCACCCGGAGTCAATTTGAATTCAAATGACAGGTCAAAAGTGGAAAATTCCTTTTTGGTAACAATGTCTCCTCCGTTAGCCGCTTCTTTTCCTTCTGATGAAAGAACGGTGATGATGCCATTTTTTATCTCCCAGCCTTTTTCAGGAAAACCGGGTTTGTAAGCGCCCTTCCATCCTGAAGCGTCTTTGCCGTTAAACAATAATGTCCAGCCACTATTTTTTTCGTAATTGCTCAGATGATTTGGGATATTGTTTACTACAAAAATTCCTTTGGGAAATGGAGTTGAAGTAAGACCGGTTGTTTTGATTTTTATATTTTTAAAATAAACTTTTTCGCCTTCAAATTCCGGCTTGCTGATCGCATGAACCTGCAAGGCAATAAAGCCGGAACGGTCCATAGTGTCCACGAGGTAAGCAACCGGAATATTATTGATCCAGGTTTTTATTTCAGAGCCGATGCATTCCATTTTTATATGATTGTATTCACCAACCTTAAATGCGTTTTGTGCTTCTGCGTGCAATCCGCCGGGGTAAAGCCAATCTCTTCTACCTTCGTCATAAATACCGCCTGACCATCGTCTGGATGAAGGATCAATCTCAAACTGGTAGCCATACACGAGTCCTTTTCCATTGTGTCCTGCAGGATCATATTGGCCACGCATCTGCACGCCGGAGTTGCTGGTAGTGTCGTCTATTTTTACATCCATCTCCAGTACGAAATCACTAAATTTTCTATCATTAACTAAAAAAGTATTTCCGGAATTGACAACTGTTCTGCCCACTATAGCGCCATTTTCTACTTTGTAATCTGCGCTTCCTGCCAGTCTTTTCCAGCCGGTAAGAGTTTTGCCATCAAACAAACTTTGCCAGCCTCCCTCATTTTTTTGTGAATAAACAATTCCATTACTAAAAATCAAGTAGCCAAAAAAAATAAAAGCGAGTGCAAAAGTTTTTTGTTTCATGCCGGGATAATTTTAGAGTAAAATTTTTTATGTAACAAATCTATTAAAAGATATTCAGGAAAGCCGAAAAGTAGTTATTGCTTTTCTTCTAAATATTCGATTAATTCACTTGGGGCATTTTAAAATGTAATTGATTACAGTCCAGATAGCCAGCCTATTAATGGAAGCCATGTTTTTTATTCATTATAATATTTATTCTGATCGGCGAAATGAATAGTATATCTATCATCTAACTCATGGTAAAAACACGATTTGTGCAGTAAATTCAGTATCTGCATAATTAGTCACTTTCGCTCTTTGACAGGAAGTCGATCGCGGCTACCTTTGTTCCAGAAGTTGATTGATGTTCAACAAACATTAATCATGAATCCAAATCCATTGAAAATATCCGCCCGACAAAACGGGATCCTTTAATCCAGGAAAAGCCATTTAATCCGATATCAGTCAACTTCTATTTTTTTCGATTCCTATTGGCATTAATGCCTTCGAAAAATATTTTCCAATTGAAAACCCGGCCTTAAAAGCCATCCAATTTATCCGGTAAAAGCCAGAAACCCACAGGTTAAAATTTTAAAACTTCCATCCCAAAAGGTGGAAGTTTTTTTATGCGCTTTTAACTGATCTTTCTCACTCATATAACCCAAAAAGTAGTTTTTGCAATTGTAATTAGTATAATTACCCAGCAAACAGTAAATTCAATATCCGCAAAATCAAGCAGTGTTGCTATTGTCTGTAAATAGCTATGGGTCTATCTTTGTTCCAGAAGTTGATTGATGTTCAACAAACATTAATCATGAATCCAAATCCATTGAAAATAACCTCCCGACAAAACGGAATCCTTTAATCCAGGAAAAACCAATAAAATCCGATATCAGTCAACTTCTATTTTTTCTTCCGATTCCTATCGGGATCAATGCCTTAGAAAAATAATTATTCCAATTGAAAACCCGGCCTTAAAAGCCATCCAATTTATCCGGCAAAAGCCAGAAACCCACAGGTTAAAATTTTAAAACTTTCATCCCAAAAGGTGGAAGTTTTTTTATGCACTTTTATCGCGCTACAACTCTTATAACCCAAAAAGTAGTTTTTTTCAATTCTGGCTGGTACAATTACTATGCAGACAGTAAATTCAGTATTCGAAAAATCAAGCAGTGTTGCTATTGTCTGTAAATAGCTATGGGTCTATCTTTGTTCCAGAAGTTGATTGATGTTCAACAAACATTAATCATGAATCCAAATCCATTGAAAATAACCTCCCGATAAATAACGGGATTCCTTAATCCAGGAAAAACCAACACAAATCCGATATCAGTCAACTTCTATTTTTTTGTTTCCGATACCTATTGGCAGCAGTGCCTTAGAAAAATAATAACCCCTTGAAAACGGTCCAGAGATGGACGACTATTTAACCCTGAAAAACAACCGAAACCCCAGGATTAAATTATTAATAAAAAAACTTCTGCCTTAATCATGCAGAAGTTTTTTTATTATACCGGTGATGCATAAACGAAATTGATGAAAGTAATTATTTAAAAAATCGCTTGCCATTTTTCATTTAATATTTTTTGAATACAGTGACATTAGAGAATTGAAAATGAAGTTTTGGAGTTTATTTATAAACGACTCCTGCCTGTTGTAATATTTTTTCCATCGTCTTGCTGACAGACATGCTTAAATGATGCGGCATTTTGGGACTTTCAAGCAAGCCGTTATTGAGACAGTTCATCACTTCCTGTATTTCATGCTCAAAACCATTGCCTAAATGAGGAATGGAATATTCCTGAATGGTTCCATCGTTTAGATGAACTGAGAAGTCAGTTGCCTTAAACCATGGGTTTTTTATTTTGATCCTTCCTTTTGTTCCAATAATTTCGGCTTCAATATCAGTATTGAAACTGATAGAAGATATCAAATGGGCTGTTTCTCCTTTTTCATATTGTAAAACAATATTTACATATTCATCCACTTCAGTAACGGTGAGTTTTGAAATTGTTTTTATCAACGTTGGTTCACCGAAGATTAAGGTGGCCAGGAACAGTGGATAAATTCCGACATCCATCATGGAGCCACCGCCTAATTTTTTATTATACAACCGGCCTTCGAAATCTACAGGAGCTGTAAATCCAAAATCTGCCGACAGATACCGAGGCTCGCCGATGATGCCATCTTTTATTAATGATTTAATTTTTTCGATAAAAGGCATGCAGGATGTCCACATTCCTTCCATTAAGAAAAGTTTTTTTTCTGTTGCTACATGAATCATTTTTTTTGTTTGGCGGTAACTCAATGCCATAGGCTTCTCACATAGAACAGCCTTATTATGATGAAGGCATTTCAGTGTTTGATCATAATGAAAGGCATGCGGAATTGCGATGTAAACAATGTCTACATTTTCATCTGCCAACAAATCATCATAATTATTGTAAATTTTTGAAGCCTTAAATTGATTGGCATACGTTCTTGCTTTATCTGCATCGCGCGAGGCTATTGCGTAAACCTCTGAACCGTCGACAGTATTCAACGCTGTACAAAATTTTTGAGCGATGCGCCCGGCGCCTATAATTCCCCAACGATAATTTTTAGTCATAAATATTAATTCAATAATTAGATCATTTATCAAAATTACATTTCAATTTAACCACGGAAAGGGAATAAGGAAGACAGGTGAGGTTGATCTTGTTTCCCTTGATATCAATTGCTAATTCCCGCGGAATGATATTGCCCGGGTGTTCGATAGAGTTTACAATGTTAGTATCATCATTTTGCAAAATGATTATTGATCCTTTCTCTGCTATCTTTTTAGATCCTTCAACGTTAATAATATGGCGCTGTGCAGTACCGGATGCATTTACCAGCTTAATGATGATTTCGTTACTGACTTTATCAATGACGGCCGACACGTATAAACTATCCTGCCCGGATATTGATTTGCCATTGAGATATGCCGGAACAACGTCAGTTCCTTTATTTATAGAAAATAATTTCTGCACATAATAATTGGGTGTTCCATAAGATTCAAGGTTGTTCACCCAAATAAGGTCAGGCGTCCATTGCCATCCATCGACATGAGCAAACAAAGGTGCATACGACGATAGATTCACTACATCGGCATTCCGCTCCATGCCGGTCATGAAGGCTGCTTCCGCTATTGCGGTTGCAAGATTATTTTTATTATTAATGCTAACAGTGTGATCACTTTGCGCAGCATATTCTCCCGCAAAAATTTTACTGCCGTCTTTTGGATAATTATCATAACGGTTTGCATTGGCAAGGAACCATTCTGGCCGTCGATAAAAATGTTCATCAATTATGTCGGCTTTCATTTTTCTTAACTCACCATTCAGGAAGTTGAATCTTTCGCCATCAGGATCTGTGCCCGAACTGTTTACTAATTTCATATTCGGATATTTTGCCTTGATCGCTTTGGTAAAAAGTTGGAGCCGTTCTACATATTGCGGTCCCCAGTTTTCATTGCCAACGCCCATCATTTTCAGATTGAATGATGCCGGATGGCCCATTTCGGCTCTTACTTTGCCCCATTTCGTATGTACATCCCCGTTAGCAAATTCCACCAAATCAAGCGCATCCTGCACATATGGATCAAGCTGGTTCATCGGCACAACTTCTGCGGTATTAAACTGGCAAGCCATTCCTGCATTGATGATAGGAAGAGGTTGCGCCCCGATATCTTCTGCCAGTTGAAAATATTCATAAAAGCCAAGTCCAAAAGTCTGGAAATAATCCGGCGCCGGGCGATGTGCAAATTCACTGTTCCAGCGGTTTATGATCAGTTGGCGATCTTCAATCGGTCCGATCGTTTTTTTCCATTGATACCTTAATGAAAGATCAGAACCTTCAACAATGCATCCTCCGGGGAAACGAATGAATCCAGGCTTCATATCGGCAAGTAATTGTATCATATCAGCCCGCATTCCTCCCGGTCTTTTTTTCCAGGTATCTTCAGGGAATAAAGAAATCATGTCAAGATCAATAATTCCCTGGCCTTCGAACCGGATATTAAATTTGCCTTTTAATGAAGAATCTGTAGAACGAAAACTTACTGTTGCTTTTTGCCAGTCTGAACCTTTTGTTACTTCCGGTGTTAAAGATGTTGTGCCAATTATTTTTCCCGAACTGCTTAACAATTCCAAATGAATTTTTAATCCTGCTGACGACAGTCTGTACATCATCGAAAAATCATACCTTAAATCTTTTTTGATTCCCATGCCGCGGAATCCTTCATTAGTAAGGCTTAGAGAATCATCAGCACTCGTTTTGGTGATCCTTAGGAACCTCGGATTGGCGACATCATTTTGTTGCCTGTTTATTACCAATACACTTCCTTCGTTAAATTTGCTCTGAGTAACAGACCAACCCATCAGAGGTTTTGAAAATTCAAATGAGCGATTCTTAATTAATTCTGCATAAATACCGCCATCGGCACCCAAATTAATATCTTCAAAAAATATACCCCACATGGTCGGAGCCACCTTTGCGGTCGGATGATTTACTTTAACAATAATAGGATTTGTTGTTTGGGCAATAAGATGGGCAGGAAAAAGTATTCCCATTAAAATGATGATTAACCCAAATAATTTTCTATTGTTCATTTCAAATAACTTTGATTTGTAAATGTAAAATCTATAAAATGGCTTGTCACAACTCTTTCCGAATCCCACATAATGGGTAGTAAAGTTAATGCCACAGCAGATACCGGGTGTAAGATAGTCTTAAGTGATATGCGGTTTATTTGATGCGTCGATTGTTTTTGTAAAACAGAAAACTATATTTTGGCTTACAAGAATGAATATTCATTTTGCTATGTTTTATTGATAGCATCAAAAGAAGTTCGATTCCTGTTGCCATCTTCAAAAAAAGAAGTGTCTTTTCTTATAAAAAAACAATTTTATACATTTTGAATTATAAGAATTCCGCACATTTCACGATCCTATTTTGATCAAAATTTTGTATTGAAACGGCTACGACTAAAGAGATGATCATTAAGAAAATCAGTCTTTAAAAAAAACGATATCGCTCATTTTTATAATTGCAATTAAGGAACATTAACTTCAAAAATAGGAAAGAAAAAAGCTACCAGAACCGTCCTTAGACAGCTACTGGTAGCTTTAAAATACTTGAAATTTAATGCCTATTGCGGATACCCTGGATTTTGGGGTTTAAGATTCGGATTGTTTTGCATCTCCTGAACTCCAAGCGGCATTAACAGGTGTTTTTCCTGTAAAGCCTGGTTGGAGCTAAGGTTAACATGTCCCACGAAATTATCAAAACCGTTCGTGGTCTCATTGTATACTTTTCGCAAACGCACCATGTCAAACCAGGTAATGTTTTCGTAGCATAGCTCGTGCCAGCGCTCTCTCCAAACTGCTTCGCGGAAAGTAGATTGGTTATAGGTGCCTAATTCCGGCGTCACGAGTTGCGCTCTATCGCGAATTCTTTTAAATGCATCATAAGCATCCTGTGTAGGGCCGCCAACCTCGTTCTGTGCTTCTGCATACAGTAATAAAACTTCTGCATAGCGTATCATGGGCACGTTCAGGCTATTTTGTTTTGAGCCTTCAATGCCTGGTCCACCAAATGCGGTTACATTGAAATGCTTAAAAATGTAAGGTGCTCCCAAATCAAACGCAGCTCCATTTCCATTGAGATAATAGCTTGTGTAAAAATATCCCTGCTGGTCTTTGGCTCTTAAGTCACCGGCCTCATAAGATTTGTAGAATGATGAAGTAGGAACTGTACTTCCGGTTCCGTTTGCACCGTAGGCTGACACAGCCTTGAAATTCGGAAACATGTTCTCCATTGGATTACCTGCCACGTTTGATACGTATTGCAGTTCAAAAATATGCTCCAGTTTATTGTTGTTGGCTACCTGGTGAATTTCTCCATAAGTAGCAAATAAATTGAGCTCTGTCGGATGAGATTGGGAATAGGTAATGACTTCAAATGCCTTGTCTGCAGCTAATTTGTAATAAGCGGCGCCCTTATTGAGCGGCTGGCCGGCCATTGTGAGGTAAACTCTTGCTAATTCAGATTTTACCGCAGCTACAGATACGCGTCCATTACTATTCATCCATGCCAGGCCCGCGGATTCCGCTGCAATAAGATCATCCACAATAAGCTTGTAGATTTCTTCCTGCGAAGTGCGCTCTGGCTTAAAGTCAGGCGAGTTGGCGCTTTGCGGTTTGGTAATGAGAGGGATGTCGCCCCATAGCCTTACTGCATAAAAATAAGCCCAGGCGCGAAGAAATTTTGCTTCGCCAAGGATTTTTGTTTTTTGAGCGTCATCCATTGGAGTGATGCCTGGCACCCTGTCTAAAACAA
This sequence comes from uncultured Chitinophagaceae bacterium, assembly GCA_963706775.1. Lineage (GTDB taxonomy): Bacteria > Bacteroidota > Bacteroidia > Chitinophagales > Chitinophagaceae > Ginsengibacter. The sequence goes on along the minus strand of CAVPNF010000005.1, from coordinate 160,861 downwards.
GATTCGCTTGTGCAATTACTTTATACAAGCCATTCCACCAATTAATGACATGAGCAGTGTTACCGTCATATACCAACGAATAAAGGTTGTTTAAATCGGAGTTCTGAGCGGTCTCAGTAGTTGAAGTTCCTGTGATCGCCTCTGTCAGTTGCCAGTTAGAGGAAAATATCCCTGCACCATTGCCATAAAACCTGGTGTCAGCATATACGGCTGCAATAGCCGCTTCCGCATGATCAGGAATCGTATAGAAACTATCGGGAGTAAGATTGGATGGATCTTTTTCTTCCAAAAATTTCTTACAACCAAGGGTCGCCAACATGAGGAAACCCAACATCAGTTTCGATGTAGTGTTGAAAAAACTGATGCCAGTTCGCGGCAGTAGGTCTCTTCGTTTTTTTGATGTTAATCTGTTATGTGTCATGGTCAATATCTTTTAAATTGAAAAATAATTATAGTCCAACACTAATGCCTACTGTATACGTTGTTGGTTTCGGATAACTATGCCAGTACATCCCCTGTGAAAAAGCATTTCGTCCATCGTCAGCATAGCCTCCTGTGGGTGTAGCTTCGGGATCCGCATGCAGATCTTTGCTGGCGATCATGAACGCGTTTTGTACTGAAGCATAAATCTTAAGTCTGTCTAAAGTCCACCTGTTCGTAATTTTGGAAGGAAGTGTATAACCAAGTAAGATGTTTCTGCCGCGAATAAAAGAGCCATCCTTGATCCAGCGGGTATCAACGTTGGTTACGTAACCTGCTCTTGTGTCGCGTAACTGTGCAATCGGTGTGTTTTGATTTTGAGGCGTCCATGCATCCAAAACGCCCTTGTAGCTATTTGCCAAAGAAACCCTGTCTTCACTTGAATGCGAAGTCATGTCCAGCACATCATTTCCGTAAGAATATTGCAACTCAACAATAAAGTTGAAATTCTTATACCTGAAATTATTCACGAAAGCACCCCAAGCTTTAGGACTTCCATTTCCGATGATCATGCGGTCTGCGTCAGTGATAGCGTGGTCTCCATTAACATCCAGGTATTTGATGTCGCCTGGTAAAATGGTTAAACCATTTCTATAGCTAACATACTTAGCGGCTTCTGCTGCTTCAGCTTCGCTCCAGGTGCCAAGACGCACAAGTCCCCAAAATGATCCAACGGGCTGGCCTACACGAATAATGTTTGTTGGATTAGTAAAGTTTGGACCCCCCACATTAAAAATATCTGCAGGAGTTGCCAGTGATAATACCTTATTCCGGTTGAAGGAAACGTTGAATGTCGTGTTCCATGAAAAATTTTCGCCGTCGAAGTTTATCGTATTTAAGGTTAGTTCCAAACCTTTATTTTCCATTGATCCAATGTTCTTTCTAATGGTGCTATAACCGCTGGTTTGAGGAACCGGCGCATCTAGAAGCATGTCGGTTGTTTTGCGGTAATAGATATCAGCTTCCAGGGATATCCTGTTTTTCAGTAATCCTATTTCCACACCAAAATCTGTCTGAGCGGTTTTTTCCCACTTCAGATCAGGATTTGCCAGGCGGTTAAGGCCCGTTCCGCCCACACGCACTCCATTTAAGATGGCAGCGTAGTTAGAACTTAGTAAAGAAAGAGAAGAATAAGGAGGAATTTCCGAGTTGCCGGTTAATCCATAGCTGGTACGGATTTTAAGATTTGAGATCACGGAATTGTTTTTCAAGAAATCTTCCTGCGATGCTCTCCAGGCCAGGGCTGCAGAAGGGAAGAATGCATATTTGTGGTTTTCTCCGAATTTAGACGAGCCATCGGCCCTGCCCGTTACGGTTACCAGGTATTTGTCCTGCAGAGTATAATTAATTCTGCCGAAATAAGAATTGAAAGCAAATTGAGACGCATTTGAGCTATAACCTGGGTTGGTACTTCCGGCTCCTAAATTATTAAACGTGAAATAATCTGTTGAAAAGTTTTGAATGCTGACCCCGCTGCTGAAAAAGTTTGTTTTCTGCCAGGAAAGCCCTGCGACCGCATTTATGTTGTGTATTTCATTAATACGCTTATTGTAAGTAAAATAATTTTCCAATGACCAGAAAGTTTCTTTTCTATTGTTAGCGGCCGCTGTTCCGTTTTGATTAACAGCAAGCGTACGTGTTTCTGATTGGTTATTCCCCTGCGTTAAGACATTAGTTCCCAACACGGTGCGCATTTCCAGTCCCTTCGCAAGGTTGATGTTCGTGTACATGCTTCCCAAAGTGGTTTGGGTATTAAAAATATAGCGGGTATCAGTCAACCTGTGAACCACATTGAACCTACCTTCTGCATTTGGATATTGCCTGTTGTCAGCCCAGGTTCCATCTTCGTATTTTACGGGCATAAACGGAAAATCTTCTACGATGCTGCGCGGAACCTGGTCGCTTTGATCAACGATATTTTCCTGCTGATTGTTATAGCTTAATGTTCCACCAACTTTCAACCAATCTTTGATTTGGTTGTCGAATGAAAATCTTGCTGAATAACGTTTTAAATAAGATGTTTTCAACAAACCTTCATCATCCCGATATCCTAATGATACCGCATAGTTGCTTCGATCGCTACCTCCGGAAAAACCTAATTGATGGTTTTGGGATAGTTTATTTTGGGTGGCCTCTTTAAGCCAGTCTGTATCGTATTTTGGGTTGCCATTGGCATCGAAAAGCCGCGGGTCGGTTCGCGCAAGCTTGGGATCTCTTGTTTTGTACTTACCATCGGCCCATCCTTTTGGATCAAATTTTTCCATGTTAGCATAAGCAAGGTCTTCGACAGCCAAAAATTCTTTTGCATTTAAAACTTTAGGATTTATGGGGCCAAGTGTGTTAACACTAAAATCAGCGTCATAAGTTATTTTTCCTGTACCTGCTTTTCCTCGCCTGGTGGTGATTAATATAACGCCATTTGCACCGCGTGCTCCATATATTGCGGTAGAGGATGCATCTTTTAATACTTCCACAGAAACGATGTCACTTGGATTGATGTAGTCTATCGCCTGGCTTGCCTGTGCCTGGTTGTTCATCGGGAGCATAACTCCGTCCACAACATACAATGGATTATTGGATGAATTGATGGAACTAAAGCCCCGGATTCTGACATTAGTTCTTCCACCCGGCCGGCCGGAGTTAGAATTCACCTGCACACCCGAAACTTTGCCGGACAATGCCTGGTTCAGTGAAGATGCGGGACGCTCTTTAAGTTTGCTTTCGCTTATAGAGCCTACAGCGCCGGTGAGATCGGATTTTCGGCTCGTTCCATAACCAATCACGACCACTCTGTCCAACTCGGATACGTCTTTTATCAGCACGACATCTATCCGGGACCTGCTGCCTACCGTTTCTCTTTGTGGCTTGTAGCCCACAAAACTGAATACGATAGTTGCATTATCGGGTGCATCGATAGAAAATTCTCCATCGAGATTGGTGGCGGTACCTCTTGATGTGCCTTCAATATTTACACTCACGCCGGCCAGTCCGTTGCCGCTTGCGTCAGTTACTTTTCCACGTATTTCCCGAAAAATACTGGAAGCTTCGTACCAACCGGAATTTTTACCATAGAAATTTTGGTTAACCGGGTCTTCGATAGTTCGGTTCAATAACGTTAAACTTGTCAGATCCCTTTGGGCGTTACTTCCCGGGAGCAGCTGTCCTTGTGCATAAAACCCTCCATAAGGAGCACAAAGAATGGATAAAATCCATAAGGACTTTTTCCATTTTACTTGTTCTTTCATCATAACTCGTTAATTTTTGATTTTAAAAAAATGATAGTTGAGTATTTCTATTGAAGAATAAATAGACTTGTGAATTCTTGTTAATCATTTTTGCACTTAAATTGATTTTAGGCGTTAGTTAATCGTTAAACTTAAATGGCAAAAAAATTTTGAAACAAAATCCCGGTTTCCACCCATGACTTAAAAACAATTATCTAAATGTGATTCGGATATTTAAAGCAAAAAACAATAATCTTTCCTCTCTGTAAAAACTATCGTTGCCTCGATATTGAGAAACAAACATAGGAAGAAATCTCAATAAAACAAGAAAATGTTAAAATAGTCACGATAAGGTAATATGCTGCAAAATCCTTTAGAAAAAGCAAAAGCATGACAAAAAGTGTTAAAAGGCAGGCGTCGAAGATGGAAAAATGGTAAGCGTAATTCCGAAAATTTCATTTGGCATCTAAAAACCGGAATCAACCGGAGATTCTCAAAGAAAATGTTGTGTCACGCAAGCACTCTAATCTGCGTTTAATCATGAATGTTAGTCAATGGAAGTATTGGTTACAAGGCTAAATTTGTCTCCATCAAACAAGCCTTTGTCACTAAGTTTTAAATGTGGAATGACCAAAAGAGCCATAAAGGAAAGCGTCATAAAAGGAGCCGATAATCCAGATCCCATTTCTTTGGCGGCAGCATCAATCGCGGTGTACATCTTAGCCACCTCATAACCATCTTCGTTGCTCATCAGGCCCGCGACGGGCAAGGGTAGGATTTTATTCAAGCCGGGATTTGTACGGTCAGCAATGCTGATTCCGCCTTTTGATCCGATGATTAAGTTTACTGCATCGCAAATGCTTTCATCATCAATTCCTACAGCAATGATATTATGGCTGTCATGCGCTACAGATGAGGCGATGGCGCCTTTTTTTAAGCCGAAGTTTTTTATAAACGCTTTTGCAACGGCCGCGTTTTTGTAACGGTTAACCACAACGATTTTCAAGATATCCGTTGATGTATCGCTTACATAAAATCCGTTAAGCTCTTTTGGTTTGATATCGAGTTTATTAGTGATTAATTGTCCGTCTAAAGCCTCTATCACTTTGTCGTTGAATGCTGCGGCTTTGATGATGAAATCATCAACCTTTTTTTTAGAACAATTGAAATTATTAATGATAGTTGAAGGCTGACTATTTAAATTAGAAATCCCTTTTTCTGCAACCTTTTCGCCATCGATAAATGTTTCCAGCACTTTAAAATTTTTTAAATCTTCAACAATAATAAAATCTGCAGCATCTCCGGTTTTCAACAAGCCCACCTTCATCTTATAGTGACTTACAGGATTGATGCAGGCGGCTTTCAAAACTTTAAAGACATCAACTCCCCTGGCAACGGCTTTTTGGCACAATTCGTTGATGTGGCCTGATACCAGGCTGTCCGGATGTTTGTCATCACTGCAAAACATCATGTCGTCTTCATAGTCATTTAAAAGATCAACTAAGGCCTCAAAGTTTTTCGCAGCACTGCCTTCACGGATGAGGATTTTCATTCCGTACTTTAATTTGTCAAGCGCTTCTTCTTTGGAAAAACATTCGTGATCTGTAGTGATGCCCGCTGCGATATATTTTTTGGCATCTTCGCCCCGTAAACCGGGTGCATGACCATCTACTGGTTTATTGTATTTTTTTGCAGAATGGATTTTTTTTAATACTTCGGCGTCCTGGTTCAGGACGCCCGGAAAATTCATCATTTCACTCAGGTAATAAATATCTTTTTGCGCCAACAAATTGTCAACGTCTTTCGCATTGAGCTCCGCGCCCGCAGTTTCGAAAGTTGTTGCAGGAACGCAACTTGGCGCACCAAAATGAAATTTAAAGGGAACCGTTTTTCCATTGGAAATCATGTATTCCACACCTTCAATGCCGCATACATTTGCGATCTCATGCGGATCGCTGACGGTAGCCACAGTGCCGTGTACCACAGCCAGTTTTGCAAACTCCGAAGGGATCAGCATTGAGCTTTCAATATGAACATGAGCATCAATGAAACCGGGCATTATATAAGCAAAACCTTTATCCTCCGTTCCTAACTTCTCAATCAATTTTATTAACCTGTTTTCAATTACTATTTCTCCAAAATAAATTTCTTTCGCTTCGATGTTGACGATGTTGCCTTTAATAATTACACTCATGATTGATGATAATAATGCTTTATTCAAAATTAAATAAAGCCGGTTGCAAAACAGGGAAAAACTATAAAATGGCTTATGAGGCCTTCTGCGCCACCGCATCTTTGTGCAAACAAACCGCGCCACTTTCCTTTGGCGAATAAAGTTAACTTGCATCTAAAGTTGTTTTGGAATGAAAAATTTGTTCATTTTCATCATATTTATCATTGTCTTTGTTTTAATATTTATTCGCACTGCCAGTGCCCAATCCGTTGACGATATAATCGATCAGTATCTTGTGGCCCGCGGTGGATTAGATAAGTTGCAATCAATTCAGTCAATCGAATTGGAAGGCATCAGGCAAATGATGAACGGTGAAGTAAACGTGAAGATCACCAAGGTTCAGGGAAAGCTTTTTCGCTCGGATTTTTCATTTGGAGAAATTAAGGGATATACGATTATTACTCCGCTTGGCGGATGGGCTTGTGTTCCGTCAGATCCGGGGAAAGTGCAGCAGCTACCGTGGAGCAACGTGGCGCCTGCGTTGCAAGAGTTGGATATTGCCGGTCCACTGGTAGATTACAAATCGAAGGGATATGCCGCAACTTTACTAGGAAGGGAAACGGTTGAGGGAAGGGATTGTTACCAAATTCAACTGAGTAGAGAGAGCAAAATCCATTCAATTTATTTTCTGGATGTCAAAACAAAATTTCTGGTTCAAAGCCGCGTTATCTCGGTGAGCGATGATCAATCCCACGACATTATAACTTCTTTTAGCGACTACGCAGAATTCGAAGGAGTATTATTTCCTCAAAAGATAAGCGTGGCCGGAGGGGTAATGAGCGAGGGATCCATAATATTTCATAGAATACAAGTAAACGTTCCCGTACATCAACAATTATTTTTGCCTCTTTAGCAAAATCATGCCGGCAAAATTTATTTACATTTGCCTTATGAATTTATCCTTATTCCATGAGTTTTAAAACGACATTATCTTCCTTTAATAATAAGTTTATTTATCTAAAAAAATCCTTCGGCAACAGTCCATTCAGGCTTCTGGATATTGGCGCTGGAAATCATTCTGCAACCAAAACAAAAATTGTTTTTCCTAAATGTGAATATCACGGTGTGGACATGGAAAAAGATTATAATAATGGCGAAGAAGATTTTGCCGCAATGAATGCGTTTTACGAAATGGATCTTACAAAATTGGACTTTTCATTTATCCCGGAAAATTATTTTGATGGGATCTGGATGGTGCATGTAATAGAGCATTTGTATAACGGAGATAAAGTGATCAAAGGGCTCTTGCCAAAATTAAAAAGCGGCGGCTACATGTATATCGAATATCCCGGTATAAAAAGCACAGCACTTCCATCAATGTATGGCACTTTGAATTTCAAGGATGATCCCACGCATGTGAGGCTTTATTCTACGAAAGAACTTTCGATATTATTTGAAACCAATAACTGCAAAGTTTTAAAAGGAGGAACGAGGCGCAATCTTTGGTATATGTTGGCCATGCCTTTCAGGATAGTCAATTATGCGGTGCGTGGAAAAAAAATTAATGCGAATGTTTTTTGGGATGTCACCGGCTTTGCAGAATATATTTATATTCAAAAGAAATAACTGGTTAATGGCATCAAAGTATTTAGGTTTTTATGTCTTGCAAGGAAAGCCAAAATGTAGGTTTTTTGTTTTTTGCTAAGCAACTTAAAAATTTAAAGAAGAATAATTTCGTAATTTTAGACTGCTATGACATCAACATTAATTCATCCGCCAAAAACAATGCTGGAAGTTTGGGAAACTCTTCCTGAAGGAACTTTATGCCAGCTCATTAATAATAAATTAATTATGAGTCCTGCTCCAAAAGATATTCATCAGGTAATCTTAAATGAAATAAATATTGAGATTTCCCTTTATTTAAGAAACAGTAAAAATGGCAATTAAGAATATCACCTTATGATGTTTATTTCTCCAATGAAAACATTTTGCAGCCTGATTTGTTGTTTATTAAAAATGAAAATCTACATAAAATTGAAAAAAATGGATTGTATGGTGCTCCGGATATCATAATAGAAATTCTTTCTCCTTCAACTTCGCAACTGGATTATGAAGAGAAAAAATTAATTTATGAAAGATTTGGCGTGCAAGAATATTTTATTGTTGATCCGAATACAACCTCAGTTGATTCTTTCTTTTTAAAGAATGGAATTTATGAAGAACAGAAAACGCTTATTGGCAAAATCAATTCTAAAATAATAGAAACGGAAATTTCTTTTTAAAATAAGATATTTTGAAATTAACTCTTCAAATCCAGCAGGTCTGGCCTTTTCTGCGTCGTAATTTCAACAGATTTTTCATAACGCCATTCTTCAATTTTTAAATGATTGCCGCTCATTAAAATATCGGGCACCTTCCAGCCACGAAATTCTTCAGGCCTTGTGTAAACCGGCGGCGCTAATAAATCATCCTGGAAAGAATCCGTAAGGGCTGAGGTTTCATCATTTAAAACACCGGGTATCAATCGTCCAATCGCGTCAACCAAAACTGCAGCACCTAATTCGCCGCCGCTTAACACATAATCACCAATGGAAATTTCCTTTGTAATAAAATGGTCGCGGACTCTTTGATCAATGCCTTTGTAATGCCCGCAGATAAGCAATAATGTAGTTTTTAACGATAAACTATTCGCAGTTTTTTGATTGAATCTTTCGCCATCAGGTGTCAAAAAAATGATTTCATCATAAGCAGTATTTTTTTGCAATGATTCTATCGCGTTTACTAAAGGCTCAACCATCATTACCAATCCGGCGCCGCCGCCAAATTGGTAATCATCAACCTGGCCATGTTTATAATTTGTAAAATCTCTTAAATTATAAATATTCACTTCAAGCAATCCTTTTTCCTTTGCCCTTTTTAAAATGGAATGAGCAAAAAAACTTTCCATTAATTGTGGAACAACAGAAATGATATCAATTTTCATGTAGCGAAGTTAAGCATATGAGTCAGGTTAAGTATAGCGATTGGGGGACAGTTTATTAATATTATATTCTTTTCCCGGAAATCATCCTAATATGGAATCTTAATCATATCGCTTTAAACACAAGTAGTATTTTTTTGACGTTTATCTGCCTGAATATTTAACATAACATTCATCCATATACGAAAATTATTTTTCTCTTTAGCTGTTGCACGAAATACAAATAAAATATCCAAAAAAAATAATGCCAGCAATGTCTTCGGATTAACGATAACTGGTCTTTACCATTATTATTTATTATTCCCAGAAACTATCCAGGTCTCTCTTTTCTTTTTTAGTGGGCCTTCCCTGCTTGCTTTGCCGCTTGCCAGTATTGAAGACGAAAGCGCTGGATTGAGTCCGGGGAGATATATTTTCCTCGGGTGTGAGATCGAGATAATGTTTGATTGCTTCTTCATAGGCCACACGGTTATATAATAATGAAGTTACCTGGATTATCCATTTTTTATGTTCCGTTTTAACTTCAAATTCATCAGCAATAGAAATCGTTTTTGAAGGCTTAATGTTTACTCCTTTAAATTTCACTTTTCCCGTATTGCAGGCATCTGCAGCAAGCGTTCGTGTTTTAAAAATTCTTATCGCCCACAGGTATTTGTCAATTCTTAATTTTTCTTTTTCCGCCATTTCACAAATTTATTCTATTTACAGAAATGAGTGGAAAACTGTATGCTTTCCTTATTTTTACTTTCCTCAAAAAATTTAAAGTATGAAATGGCAACCAAAAAAGTTATTGATCCTGGTTATTTTTTCAATAGTAACATTCAACTGCTTTTCTCAATTCGGGAACAGAGAAATTAAATGGACGGCTGATGGGAATTCGACACTTTCGATTCACGAAGGCAATATTATTAAAACGGATATCAAAAGCAATAAAGAAACTATTCTTGTTAAAAAGGACCAACTAATTCCGGCAGGCATGGAGCGTCCATTGTCTCTTGATATGTATAGTTTTTCTTCAGAATATACCACCTTATTAATTTTCACTAACACGGCGCGGGTTTGGAGATATAAGACCCGCGGAGATTATTGGATTTTAGACATCGCTGGCAATAAATTGTATCAGTTAGGTAAAGATTTGCCTGCACAATCATTAATGTTTGCAAAAATTTCGCCGGATGGTAAAAAAGCAGCGTATGTAAGTGAGCATAATTTGTATGTGGAGGATTTGGCATCTCATGAAATAAAACCACTTACAAAAGATGGGACACGCAAATTAATCAATGGAACTTTTGACTGGGTTTATGAAGAAGAATTTGGATGTCGCGATGGCTTTCGATGGAGTCCGGACAGCAAGCAGATTGCGTTCTGGCAGGTGGACGCAACCAAAGTGCGCGATTATTATATGCTGAATACCACCGATTCGGTGTATTCAAAAGTGATTCCTGTAGAATATCCAAAGGTTGGGCAGCCGCCTTCGCCCGTCCGTATTGGAATTGTGAAAGTGGAAAATGCAGATATCAAATGGATGGATGTTCCCGGCGATCCGCAACAGCACTATATTCCCCGGATGGAGTGGGCTGATAATTCAAATGAAATTGTTTTGCAGCAATTAAACAGAAAGCAAAATGAAAGCAGGCTTTTTTATTGTAATGTTCAGTCCGCAGCTGCCAATAATTTTTACACAGAAACTGATAAGGCTTTTATTGACATCAAGTCACGGTGGAATGATGACGATCCCACAGGATGGGATTGGCTTAACAAAGGAAAAGATTTTTTATGGGTGAGTGAGAAAGATGGTTGGCGCCACGTTTTTCTTATCAGCCGCGATGGTAAAAAGCAAACACTGGTCACAAAAGGAGATTATGACATTGATAACATCAGGTGCATTGATGATGTCAATAATTACGTTTATTTTATGGCATCGCCCAATAATGCCACGCAACTTTATTTGTACAGAACCAAACTGGATGGAAAAGGAAAACTGGAACCGCTTTCACCTTCCGATTTGAAAGGTACCCATTATTATAATATTTCTCCCGCCGCAAAATATGCCATGCATTCTTTTTCGAGCAATAAAGTGTTTCCGGTTTCTGAATGGATCTCACTGCCGTCAGGGAAGCCGCTGGACGATGCGCGCAGCATTGCGAAGAATATGCGTGTCAATGAAAAGAACGATGTAGAATATTTCAAGGTCACTACCGATGATAGTATTACGCTTGATGGTTGGATGGTCAAGCCTGCTAATTTTGATTCAACTAAGAAATATCCGGTTGTATTTTATGTTTATGGCGAGCCTGCGGCATCAACAGTTGGGGATCGATTTGGCGCACAGCGCAACTTTTTGTTTGATGGGGAAATGAGCATTGAAGGATATTTCCAGATTTCGGTGGATAATCGCGGAACGCCATCTTTAAGAGGATCCGAATGGCGGAAATCTATCTATGGAAAACTGGGAAGATTGAATATTCGCGACCAGGCTATGGCTGCAAAAAAAATTCTTGAAAAGTCATACTTTGATAAAGACCGTGTAGCAGTATGGGGCTGGAGTGGGGGAGGTTCGTCAACTTTAAACCTGATGTTTCAACATCCCGAAATTTATAAAACAGGAATTGCAATTGCCGCTGTTACCAATTTGCTTTTTTATGATAACATTTATGAAGAAAGATATATGGGCCTGCCACAGGAGAATATGGATAATTACGTAATGGGCTCGCCGATTACTTATGCTAAAAACCTGCAAGGCAATTTATTATTTATTCATGGGACGGGCGATGATAATGTGCACTATGATAATGCAGAAGCATTATTGAATGAGCTGATAAAGTACAATAAAACATTTCAGTTTATGCCCTATCCTAACCGAACTCACGCCATCTCAGAAGGTGAGGGAACTTCAAAGCACCTTTCGAATTTATATTCTGATTATTTAAGAAAACATTGTCCCCCGGGAGCAAGGTAATTTCAGGATAGAATCATCAAACGTGAAAAGCCAAAATGTACATTTTGGCTTTTCACGTTATAAAAATTCCTAAGAAAATTGTTGGAATTTTATTTATACATATCCTTTAAAACGCTTTTCATTTTTGTAACCGATGCTGAGGTATTTTCAGTAGAGTTTGAAAATAATTCTTTAGCATCCTGTTCATTATTATAGAATGAATTGTTGGCTTTTTCATCAATCGAAATGGCAGAGCCTGCAAGACTAATGCCCGCAAACAATCCTTTACTTCTTGAATAGGAATACACTTCAGCTTCCAACTTGTAATCCGTACTGGCACTGGAATTTCGTCCGACAGGTCCCGCTGTTACAGATATATCACCACCGAGGGTGAAACTGCCTTTTCCAATATCCTCCAGTGTTTCGTGACTCTTGAAAATCAAGACGAGATCAACGGATTGTACGCCTGCCTGAAATCCCACACTTCCGCCGGTAATGGTTACGAATACGGGATTGCTCCAACTTCCGTCAGCGAGCTTTACCATCGCTATGCCTTTCCCTCTTTTGCCAGCCAACACGAAGCCCGCGTTGATTAATTTAGGAACTACTATAATTCCTTCAGTTATTTTTAATAACTCTGCGGGTATACTTTCTTTCATTTTGCTGAAATCCTGCAGAACCTGGGTTGCAGCCACGATTTTATCCTGCTGCTTATCCTGGCTTTTTGCCGTGAAAGTAAAAGCGCTCACAAAAAAGAAAATGAATGCAAGGGGTATTATTTTTGAAAACTTCATAAAAGGTTGTTTTAAATTCATTTGATAATTTCAACATTTATACAAACCTAATGCCATGATGAGTTTTGGAAAAAGACAAAGGCATTTGATCAAAATAAAAAAAAGCCATCTCAAGTAAATGAGACAGCTTTTTAAAGCTATTTGGATAAATAAATATTTATTCTTTTGCTGGTTCTTATTCCGGTGTGCCTTCAGATGCATTCGCTGATTCAGCTTCAGGGGCTGGAGCGGTTTCCGCAGCAGGCGCAGCTTTTACTGGCTCAGCTTTCTTTACGAAAACGGGCCTGCTTGCTACTTTTGCTTTTTTGTGCGTCTCCTGGCGTTTAGCGAATTCTGAATCGTGCTCACTGCTCCATTTTGTAAATTTTTCCATTGCAGCGGCCTCGTCAAATAAGCCAAGGGTTACACCGCGAAGCAAATGCTTCAGGTATAATACACCTTTAAAACTTAAAATACGACGAACAGTATCGGTTGGTTGTGCACCTTTGTGCAGCCACTCCAATGCTTTTTGGCGATCTACCTGGATACTTGCAGGAACAGTTAACGGATTGTAAGAACCTAGTTTTTGAATGAACTTACCATCTCTGGGGCTACGGGAATCTGCAACTACTATAAAGTAAAATGGTCTCTTCTTCGAGCCATGTCGTTGCAATCTCATTTTTACAGCCATAAAAAATAGAAATTTTTTGGGGTTGTGATTAAATTGGGTTTCTAAAAAGGACAGCGAAGATAAGATGTGTTCATCAGAAATACAAATCAAAAAATTATTTCCTTGTGTTAAATCTTATATATCCGCTGATAAATCAAATAATTTTCATGTTTTTATCAAAAACATTATTTTTTAGCTAATCCCGCCATCTTGCCCATCGGCATTTTATTCATCATCTTCATCATGCTTTTCATCTGGTCAAATTGCTTGATAAACTGGTTGAGCTCTGCAATGTCTTTTCCACTACCTTTTGCAATGCGCATTTTTCGGCTAGGATTAATCATGTCTGGATTGCGACGCTCTTCTAAAGTCATCGAATTGATCATAGCTTCGATGCCCTTAAATGCGTCGTCATTTATATCTATATCTTTTATTTGCTTGCCGACTCCTGGAATCATTCCCATCAGGTCTTTCAGATTTCCCATTTTTTTTATCTGCTGAAGCTGTGATTTGAAATCTTCAAAATCAAACTGATTTTTCCGGATTTTCTTTTCAAGTTTCGCAGCCTGCACCTCATCGAACTGCTCTTGTGCCTTTTCAACCAAACTCACAATATCTCCCATTCCTAATATACGCTGAGCCATCCTTTCGGGATAAAACACATCGAGCGTTTCCATTTTTTCACCACTGCTTACAAACTTAATAGGTTTGTTCACCGTGTATTTAATAGAAATCGCAGCACCACCGCGTGTATCACCGTCAAGCTTTGTAAGGACAACGCCGGTATAATTTAACCGCTGATTAAAGGCAGCAGCCGTATTTACCGCGTCCTGACCGGTCATGCTATCTACAACGAATAAAATTTCCTTTGGATTCAGGGCGTTTTTAATATTAGCCACCTCTGTCATCATCACTTCATCAATCGCCAAGCGTCCTGCCGTATCAATGATGACAACATTTTTATTTTTTGCTTTGGCCTCCTTGATTGCATTTTGAGCTATCGACACGACATCCTTGTTCTCAGGTTCGTTGTAAACGTCAACATTTATCTGGCCACCTAAAACTTTTAATTGTTCGATCGCTGCAGGCCTGTACACGTCGCCGGCTACCAATAAAACGGATTTTGCTTTTTTCGTTTTAAGGTAATTGGCCAGCTTTCCGCTAAAAGTTGTCTTACCACTTCCTTGCAATCCCGCGATTAGAATCACAGCGGGATTTCCACTCAGGTCCAGCTCAGTTTCTACGCCACCCATCAGGTCGGTTAATTCATCTTTTACGATCTTGACCATTAATTGACCCGGACTAATGGCGTTGATTACCTTTTCCCCTGTCGCTTTTTCTTTTATTGTATCAGTAAATTCCTTTGCAATTTTATAGTTCACATCAGCATCAACCAAAGCCCTGCGGATATCTTTAAGAGTCGAAGCAATATTAAGTTCTGTAATCCTTCCCTGGCCTTTCAAATTTTTAAAGGCGGAATCTAACCGGTCGCTTAACGATTCAAACATTTTTGAGTAATTGTTTTATTTAATAAGGATTCAAATGACAAATGAAATGCCATTATTTTTCGCAAATTTAAGAAAAGAACCAGGGAAAATTAAATAAACAGGTTAATGTATTTTTAGAGTGTATTTGATAAAAATCATAATATAGTCAACCTCGACGAGAGGTTTCATTTCCTAAATTCACAAATGGAAATTGCGCGCCATTATCACAAAAAAATGTCAATAGCAATGCAGTTAAACAAAAAAGGCAAATTGAATCTTTTCAATTTGCCTTTTCCGGTTGTCCCACGAGGATTCGAACCTCGACAGACAGAATCAAAATCTGTTGTACTACCTTTATACTATGGGACAAAGGCGTGCAAAAGTAAGGTTACATCAAACATGTTCCAAATGATTTTTAGAAATTATTGAGGTCATCCCTGTCTTTTAACTCTTTTATTTTGTCAAGCGCGCCGGCGACTACATCGCACATGATGGTGTACAATGCGCCTTGCTGCGGATGGGCGTAAATATATTCCAACGCTTCATTTTCATTTACAATTACCATAGTTGGAATATCGGGATTGGTTTTTTGAATACCTTCCTGTAAAAGAGCAATGATTTCGCTGGCATCCCGCCCTCTCAAATTCTTGTCACAGCGGATGATGATTTCATCGAAATATTTTGCGGAAATGATACCTAACTCACGGATGTCTTCATCTCTTCTGTCACCGGTTCCGCTGATAACTCCAATTTTTTTGGGATAATCGAGCTTGCTTATAAAATCGCATAAAAGTTGCAGCCCATGTGGATTGTGTGCGAAGTCTGCCAGAAAAGTGAAGTTTTTAAAATTGAAAAAATTCAACCTTCCCGGGGTTTGGGCAGAGGAGGGCATAAATGAAGAAAGCGCCGACCGGATATCGGCAATATTGATATCTCTATATAAGTAAGCTGCCAGTACTGCCGGGAGGCAATTATTGACATTATGAACTGCCTTTCCTTCAAAAGTAATAGGGATGTCTTTCACATTCATAACCCGTATTTTCCAGGTTCCCTTTAAAATGGTGATGTTGTTATTTTCAAATACAGCGCTTATTCCTCCTTCTATGCTATGTTCTTTTATTCTTTTATTATTTTCATCCATGCTGAATAATGCAATATTACACTTCAGGTTATCTTTCATTGCGTAAACAAGATCATCGTCCGCATTCAAAACGGCATACCCATGGCGAAATACAGTTTCGGGCACAACGGCCTTTACTTTCGCCATATCTTTTAAAGTATTGATGCCCGAAAGCCCCATATGGTCTGCTGCCACATTAGTGACGACACCTACCTCGCAATTATTAAATGCTAGCCCGTTTTTTAAAATTCCACCTCTGGCGCATTCCAGCACAGCGAAATCGACGGTCGGGTCTTTCAGTACAAATTGGGAGCTCAAAGGTCCTGTGCAGTCTCCCTTCATCATTAATTGATTTTGTATATAAACGCCATCACTGGTGGTATATCCTACTTTTTTTCCCGCGATTTTCGCGATATGCGCGATTAATCTTGTTGTGGTTGTTTTACCGTTAGTCCCTGTGATCGCTATGATAGGGATCCGGCCATCGGTTCCTTTTGGGAAAAGCATATCTACTACCGGTTCGGCCACGTTTCTGGGTAATCCTTCGGATGGCTCAATATGCATTCTGAATCCCGGGGCTGCATTTACCTCGAGAATGGCACCGCCATTTTCGGAGACCGGTGTCCGCAGATCTTTCGCCATAATATCAATTCCACAAATATCCAACCCGATTATTTTAGCGATTCGCTCGCACATAAAAATATTGGTAGGATGCACCTCTTCTGTCACGTCTGTTGAGGTTCCACCAGTAGAAAGGTTGGCGGTTGGCTTTACGAAAACCAGTTCGCCTTTTGGCGCGACCGTATTCAACGTGTAATTTTTTTCTGCCAATATTTTTTCAGTGAACTGATCAACGGTAATTTGGGTCAATACTTTTTCATGCCCATATCCACGTCTCGGATCCTTATTGGTTTCATTTATCAGATCCTGAATGGTACTTTTTCCATCGCCTGTAACGGATGCAGGCGTGCGCAACGCCGCGCAAATAAATTTGTAGTTGATGACCAAAATTCTAAAATCAAATCCGGTAATGAACTTTTCGATGATCACGCTTCTGCCATATTCTTTGGCTGCTTCAAAGGCGGTTAGGGCCTGCTCCCAGGTGGTAATATTGGTCGTGTTTCCTTTGCCATGATTGCCATCTATCGGTTTTATCACTAAAGGATAGCCAAATCTTTCTGTTGCCAAAGCAAGGTCTTCCAGCGTGCGAATCGTGGTGCCCCGCGGAACCGGAATCTCGGCTGCGCCTAAAAGGTTTTTGGTTTCCTCTTTATCACACGCAATATCGACGGCAATATTTCCGGTAGTGCTGGCGATAGTAGCGCGGATTCTTTTTTGATGAATGCCGTAGCCTAATTGCACGAGGGAATGTTTATTGAGCCGGATGTAAGGAACACCTCTTTTTGCCGCTTCATCTACAATACAGCCCGTGCTTGGTCCGAGCCGGGTATCTTCCCTAATTTCGCGCATGCGCATAATATCTTCGTCAAGATTATAAGGCACACCATCTATGAGCGCTTGAGCAATCCTAACCGCAGCTTTTGCCGCATATGTCCCTGCATCTTCCTCAAGATAGCTAAAACAAACATAATATTCACCTTTGAGGCCCGTTCCGCGTGTTCGCCCAAAACCGGTATCCATGCCGGCTAAAGTTTGTATTTCGAGTGCAATGTGCTCAATCACATGTCCCATCCAGGTGCCTTCTGTCACGCGCTCATAAAAACCACCGGCATGCCCCTCACTGCATCGATGTTCATAAAGTGAGGGTATTAATTTATCAAGCCTTTCTTTAAATCCGGATATTGCATTGGTCGGCCTTTCCTCCATTTCTTCAAGATCCAGTTTTAACTGGATTAGTTTGGTTCTCCTGATGCTCCAGAAGTTAGGCCCGCGGAGTACTTTTATTTCAATAATCTTCATAAAGAATAGCCTGTTGATTTAAGTTGAGAATAAATAGATAATAAGAATTTAGACAAAAGGTAGTGCAGAAAAAATGAATGTCAAAAATATTACGGCCAGTTGTAACAATCCATTTTATAGTTATTACGTTATTTTTGCAAATCATTGTTTTAACATACAAACGAGGTTGCCCGGGGCAGCCATCGTTCATTTAAATCAAATGCATGCAAATACCACAGGGAAAGCTTTTTGCCATTGGCGGCGCAGAGGACAAGGGCGTAGATTTGGAAAAAGGAGAGATGGTTAGAAACAACCTGAACTTTTTTGAATTAGGAATTTTGCGTAGAATCGTAGAAGAAGCCGGTGGCCCTTCTATCAGAATGGAAGTCGTTACGACTGCTTCAATGATCCCCAATGAAGTGGGTGAAAATTATCTTAACGCATTTGGAAAGATCGGATGTACTAATATTGGACTGATGCCCATAAGAAATCGTTCCGATGCAATGCACGAAGAATATATTGAGCGAATAAAAAGATGTGACGCTGTGATGTTTAGCGGCGGCAACCAGCTAAGGCTTTCTTCTACTTTTGGCGGCACTGAGTTTCTCGAAATAGTACTAAGACGCTATACTGACGACAAAAATTTTGTTGTGGCCGGTACATCCGCCGGTGCTATGGCCATGAGCAACACGATGATTTATGAGGGAAATGCAACAACGGCGCATCTAAAAAGTGAAGTGAAAATTACGACAGGCCTTGGTCTGATGGATGATGTAATATTTGACAGTCACTTCGAAAAGCGTGGGCGGTTTGGAAGGCTGGCGCAGGCAATTGCTGCTAATCCTTCGGCAATCGGAATTGGCCTTGGAGAAGATACCGGTATGTTTATTAAAGATGGAAATATTATGGAAGCAATCGGTAGCGGGCTCGTGATGATCATTGATGGCCATGATATAGGACACAGTAACATCGCTGACATTCCGGATGGTAATCCGATAAGTGTTGAGAATATAAAAGTTCATTTTTGTGAAAAAGGAAATGGCTACCTCGTTAAAGAAAGGAAATTCATCCCCGACATGTCAAAATATGTCAAAGAAGAAGATGTTCCCTGGACAGGTTTAAAAGCAGTTTCGGGATAAGACCGATTTTGCATGTTCATTAATTTGAACAACCAATCTATAAATAACAAAAACCCGGAAATTATGTTCCGGGTTTTGTTTGTGCGGAAGAGGAGATTCGAACTCCCACGCCCGGTAAAAGGCGCTACCACCTCAAAGTAGTGCGTCTACCAATTTCGCCACCTCCGCATTTTATGTTAGGGTTTTAAGAAACTCTTTTCCCACCCCTGATTTAAATATTTCTCTCTATCTCTTGCCTATTTTCTTGTTTGCAACATCTCGGAATAAATAAGTTTAAATGGCTTATACGCTTTTGTTGAACGATTCTCACCCTTATTATGTTGATCCAACCTCCGTTCAATTGTATTTGTTAATCCAACATAAATATAAGCCCTTACTAAACTCCTTATTGCATAAACATAAAACATATTTTAATTAAAAATCTTATGCCTTCCAATTTTATTTAACTAAATCTCCGGACAGAGCAGATTCGACCTCCCACGCCCGCCCGGTAAAAGGCGCTACCACCTCAAAGTAGTGCGTCTACCAATCCTGCCTGCCGGCAGGCAGGTTCGCCACCTCCGCGATTGGGTTGCAAATTTAATAAAACACTTTAATAAAAATTAAGTGTTTAATACAATTCTAAAAGTTGTTCCTTTTGTAGCATCTGAAGACTTCACATAAAGCTGCCCTTTGTGATATTGCTCGATAATTCTTTTGGCCAGGGACAGGCCCAGACCCCAACCTCTCTTTTTGGTTGTAAATCCTGGCTTAAAAACTTTTGAAACATTTTGTTTGCTAATTCCCTTCCCCGTATCGCTGATGTCTATGATGGCGTGGCCCGGTCGTTGCTGGATCTTTACATTGATCAAACCTTTTCCATCCATGGCGTCCAATGCATTCTTTAGCAGATTTTCTATTACCCAGTCAAACAGCGGCTCTGAGATTTTTGCCAATACTTCTTCTTTGGGCCTTTCTATGTTGAAATTTACTTTGTCTGTGGACCTTCTTTTTATGTAGGCGACCATTTTTTCCACCTGATCTGAAACGTTATTTTCTTCCAATTTAGGAGCGCTTCCTATTTTTCCAAACCGGTCGCTAATTAATTTTAGGCGGTTCACATCTTTTTCCATTTCAAAGGAAATCTCTCCCTGGCTTTCATGCTCTTTTAACATTTCCACCCAGCCCTGCAACGATGAAATCGGCGTACCAAGTTGATGAGCCGTTTCCTTTGCCATGCCCGCCCACACTTGGTTTTGCGTTGATTTGTTTCTTGCTGACATTGCATATAACGTTATAAAAATAAATAAGGCAACGATTAATAATTGTACTATCGGAAAATACCTGATTTGTTTCAATAGTTTGGAATCGCCATAATAATATTTATCCGCGACATAAGGCGCTTTATTAAGTTCAAGTATGATTGGGGGGTGGGCCGACTTGAATTCCCGGAGTTTATTTTTCAGATATTCCGAAGATAATTTAGAGGAATCTAAATTTCTCGAATCAATAATACTATCCTTTTCGTTGGTAAGAATGATAGGAATGTCAGCATTTTGCTGCTGTATTTTGCTTGCAAGCGTCAGGTCCACATTTTGTGGTGCGGAGGCTATAAACTTATTAGCTTCCACCCATTGGCTTATTTTTTCCCGCTCTTCAACTTCAATTTTTTTTGATAAAAAATTTGAATAAAAAATAGTGCCTGTTACAATAGCCACAGCTATTAGTGCCAATCCCGTTCGCAAATTGAGAAGTTGCCTGAGCATTAGAAATGATTATCTTCAAAACTAAAATCTATTTCCGACAAATGTTGGAACCGAAATCTAAATTCTTTTATGTTTGTAATCAAATAATTCAAATTCATTGACCGCATTACCATCCGTTGCCGTTGTGATCCTTAACTGGAATGGACGAAATTTTCTCGAAAAATTTCTCCCTTCGGTGATGGCATCCGATTATGAAAATCTTTCTGTAATTGTCGCGGATAATGCTTCTACCGATGATTCAATTTCATTTTTGAAAACAAATTATCCGCAGGTGCATGTTTTATTAAATAAAGAAAATGAGGGATTTGCCAAAGGGTATAATACTGCACTGAAGCAGGTGTCATCGGATTATTATGTTTTGTTGAATAGCGATGTAGAAGTTGATACCGGATGGATTGCGCCAGTTATTTTATTGATGGAAAGTAACGAGAAAATTGCTGCCTGCCAGCCGCGGATCTTATCTTTTAATGATAAATCAAAATTTGAATACGCGGGCGCTTCGGGCGGCTGGATTGATTTCTTAGGATATCCATTTAGTAGGGGACGTGTGTTTGATTATTGTGAAACCGATTTCGGACAGTATAATAATTCAAGTGAAATTTTTTGGGCAAGTGGTGCAGCTTTGTTTATCCGGGCTTCTGTTTTCAATAAAATGAAAGGTTTTGATGAATTCTTTTTTGCTCATCAGGAGGAAATAGATCTTTGTTGGCGCATTCAAAGAGCAGGATTTAAAATCTTTGTAGAGCCGGAGTCAGTCGTTTACCATTTGGGTGGAGGTACGCTGCCAATGGGCGACAAAAGAAAATTATACCTGAACTTCAGAAATAACCTGGTGATGCTTGCCAAAAATTTACCCTTCGAGGAATTAATCTGGAAGATTCCGTTCAGAATTTTCCTGGATGTCGTCGCTGGATTGCAGGCTTTGCTGAAAGGTAATGGCACCGCTTTAATCTCTATCATTCATGCGCACCTTGATTTTCTCGAGTGGATATTTATTGGTGAAAGGGCGCACAAATTCCCCAAAATTAAAATGAAAAATCTGGGTGGTGTATTCGAAGGAAGCGTTGCCTGGAAATACTTTATCAGGAAAAAGAGAACATTTTCTGAAATTGTTAACGTTAAAGAATGATTTTTGAGTTCAATCTGTTATTTTTGCCATGCAAATTTTAAAATATGGAACACGAAGAAGAAATTGATAACAAGGGCAAAGACCTGGGCTTCAGTTGGGTATCGACGTCACGTTTTTTGTTTTACTGCCAGGTCGTAATTTTTGCAGCACTTGTTATTGGGGGTTGTTACACTATGTATGAGCACCGATATAAAGGCAAACCAAAAGTTGAAGTGCCCGGAAACACTCAATATAATCCGCAGTATAAATAAATTTTGCTTGAAAGGCTGTAAACCCTATTTTTGCAATCCATTTTTAAGTTCTTATAACAAGCGGAAGTAGCTCATTTGGTAGAGCGCGACCTTGCCAAGGTCGAGGTGGCCGGTTCGAGCCCGGTCTTCCGCTCAGGAAAAATAAAAAAAGCAGTATTACTGCTTTTTTTATTTTGGTTCATTCAGAAACAACATTAGAATGTGTTTACCCGGGTGGTGGAACTGGTAGACACGCAGGACTTAAAATCCTGTTCGCAGCAATGCGAGTGACGGTTCAATTCCGTTCCCGGGTACTTCGAATAAAAAAAACCTTGAAAGTCAAAATGTAGATTTTCAAGGTTTTTTTATTTAATCAATTTCTATTTCTACTCTTTTTCATTCAACTTCCTTTCTGGCTGAGGTTCTCTTACCACATGTTGAGCCGGCCTCACCGTTTCTACTCTCACATTTCTCTCTTGTCTTACGGGCTGTCTTTCATTCATCATCCTGTTGTTTTCAAGCTGTCTTCCTGGTTGTACATTATTATTAACGGGTGCCGGATTGGTCGGCACTTGTCTTACAGGTGTTGTATTTTGACGATTCATCGAAGGATTTTGATTGCTGTTTAAATTCCTTACAGGTTCTCTTGCCGGCGCGGTATTATTCATAATTGCCGGATTTTGTTCCCGGTTGATGGTGGGTTTCTGATCGTTGTTAAAACTTCTTGTTGGTGCTGCTGCCGGAGGATTCGATTCATTGCTCCTTACCGGTGGAGTCGTTTGATTGCTCCTTACCGGAGGATTTTGCACAGCCGGGGCACTAACCTGTGGTTGTGACTGAGGCCTGTCGTTGTTTAAATCCCTTGTTCTGGCAGGAGTTGAAATATCACGGCTCGTTCCGGAATTATTGACGTTAGGAGTCGTCGCTGGTCTCAGCACATTCGGTCTTTCAATATTATTTTCCGGTTTGTTGGCCTGTAAATCTCTTGAGTTGAGAACTTTTGCCGGTCTGGCATTCGGTGAGTTTGCAGGTTGAGCAGCGACAACCGGACGGTAAACTTTTAATAAGTTTCTATCTACCTGTGCCTGTCCGGGTTTGTTGGTTTCAACGACGTTAAATTGACGGACCTTAGAATTAGTAGATCTTTCTACCTCGGCAACTGATGGTCCCTGATTATAAAGCGCCCTCGTGCGTCCACCATTACTTCCATTATTGATGACGGTCGTGTTATTAATTATTGTTGTGTTATTAATGATAGTCACATTATTCGATTGGTTCACATAATAATTATTCAAACGTGGACTATTAATGTAACGACGCGGAACAAACGCCCAGTTATTTTGCGGGATTGCACCCATAGAAATATTAACATCCATTCCGGGGCCAAGTGGCGCCCATCCATAATAATCTCCTCCTCCGCGCCACGAAACCCAGGCGGGAGCCCATTCATTGCCGGGAATCCACATCCATCCATAATACATATCCTGTACCCAGCGGCCGTAATGGAATGGAGCCCAACCCCAATTATAATTGGAAACCCATGTCCAACCATAATTTGAATAAGCCCAATAGCCGTTGCTGTAATATGGCCTGAATCCGGACACATTTGGAACCCAGGCATAACCATAATTTTGGTAATTTACCCAGTTTCCGTAAGGACTGAGATCATCATAAAATTGCTGATAGCCGACGGGCGATGGCTGATTAGAATAATTGTCAGCATAATTATTCTGATCATAACTGCCTTGTGTGTACGTCCTGGAACTGCCGCAGGAAGCCAGCATCAAGAGCATAATCACTGAAAAGCCAAAGTATAGATTTTTCATTTTTTTCATTTTATATGAATAAGACTCGCAAAAATTGAGCGGGTTAAGTGGTTTAAATGAAATGAAGACCGCTTTAACTATGTATTAACGCGCCTGAATTAATTAGCTGAAGTATCTCCCGAAAAAATTAAATTCTTAAAATGATCAGCGTTTTTTCCGAAAAAAAATCGGACAGGCAATATCATTCTTTCCAAAATACAGTGAAAAATTTATATTCCAAAGAGCGAATAAAAAATTTATTTTTTCCATTTAATATATTTAAATTTAGTTGCTCAATTAAGTTTCATTCCAGTTAATCGTTATCCGATTTATCGAATGCGAAACTTCCAAAATTTATTTCCTATCTAACTTCTCAGAATGTAAATGTTGCTGGCCGCAATGTAATCTACCTGCAAATCCTGTGCATTACCATCGTATTATTTGCAACTCATAAATTAAAAAAAGATGAAAAAAAATCTCCTCGTAATTGCAGCATTGTTTGCCGGTTTTTTTGCGACTTCCACCGATGCTCAGGTAATACAACTTGATAATAATCACAGCCTCTCCGGTTTTCCGATTATTCCAAATAAAATAATTCTGACAAGTGATATAGATAGCACGTTCTGGACAAGCGATGGCACCGGCTCCCGGTACAAAAATTATGACAAATAGAGTTAAAGAAGAAAATGGCGGTGTGCTCAATAATAAAATATATTTTTCCGGCATAGAACCGCTCCATGGTTCTGAATTGTGGATTACTGATGGCACAGATGCAGGTACGTCATTAGTCTCAGACATCGTTCCAGGAGGAGGAAGTTCTTCCCCGGATAATTTCGTTCTCTTCAAAAACGATCTTTATTTTACTGCGAAAACAGCAACAGCGGGGCGGGAACTTTATAAAATCAGCGGCGCAAACGGAACCGTTACTCTTTTTAAAGACATTAACGCCGGCGCCGGAAGCGGATTTGATTCCACTAATACCAGTTATTTTATTGCTAATAATTTGCTTTATTTCACCGCCACGAATGGCATCAATGGAATGGAACTTTGGGTCACAGACGGTACAGCGGGAAATACGTTTATGTTGAAAGATATCACACCCGGAGCCGGGGATACCAATTTTGGTTTCGGACAATTTGCACAATTGGGAAATGAGGTGATATTTGGCATAAACGTGGGAGCCAATTCTTCGCTCGATATTTGGAAGACAAATGGAACGACCGCCGGCACCTTACTGGTAAAATCTTTTAATGTTCCATTTTCCGGCTTTATTGGAGGTTTCCTGTCTTTTAAAAATAAATTATACTTTGCTGGAACAGATTTGGCAACCGGCACCGAGCTATGGAGTACCGATGGCACTACCACCGAAATGATAGCTGATATAAATCCGGGTACTGATGGATCTTATCCGCTCGTCTTGAATTCTGTGATCATCAATAACCGTTTTATTTTCATGGCATCGACAAAAAGTAATGGCTCAGAATTATGGAGCAGCGACGGAATAAAAGGAGGCAGTACAACAATGATTAAAGACATCAATCCGGGTATCGAGAACTCTTCGCCTGTTCTTTTGCCGGTATTTAATTTCGATAATATTATCAATGGAAATTCTTCATCAGACTTCTTTTATAACCGCACACAATTATTCAACGGATACATATTTTTAATTGCTAATGACGGCGTTCATGGTCAGGAACTCTGGAAAACTGACGGCACTGCCGCCAATACCGTCATGGTCAAGGATCTTAACCCCGGAGCCGCGGATGGTTTTTCTGGTGGTCTATATTTCTATACAAAAACCGGATTTTATTTCGGGGGCGACAATGGTGCAACGGGAGATGAACCTTTTGTCACCGATGGTACCGCTGTGGGCACGAGCTTGGTAAAAGACATTAATCCCGGCACTGGCGGCTCAAACCCCGGCTTTTTATTTTTGTATAATGGCTCCCTTTATTTCACGGCTGACAATGGAGACAGTCCTGAGGGCTTTACCGATTTGTATAAATTAAATGGATCGTTAACATCACTGCCCGTTACTTTATTGGATTTTTCAGCAAGTCCGCAATCGAGCGCGGTTCAACTGAAGTGGACGACCTCTTCTGAATCCAATAGCAGCTATTTTGGAATAGAGCGTAGCACTGATGGAAGCAATTTTACTGAATTAAACCAGGTTCAGGCTGCCGGAAACAGTTCAGTTGAAAAGCACTATGGTTACAGCGATAACTCGGCATTTGACGCCGGCTCAGATGTGCTTTATTATCGTCTTAAACTCACAGATGCAGATGGAAAAATTAAATATTCTGAGATACTCAATGTAAAACTTAAGGCTGGAATTACCGCCATAAGGTCTTATCCAAATCCAGTTCGCGATCATTTGAGCATAGTGTTCAACTCAACAACTGGGGGAAAGGTTCTTATTAGGATTACCGATTTAAGTGGAAAGCAATTGTATAGCCGAAACTATAATCAAGGAATATCATCCAACTTACAAAACGTTGACGTTTCAGGATATGCATCTGGCACTTATTTTATCCAGATGGTCACAGATAAAGAAACCAAAACCATTAAATTCGTCAAGTAAGTTCTAAAATAAAAAGCGCCGCAAGAGGAAACATTGTTTTTTCTTGCGGCGCCTTTTTAATATCAATCTTATAAAAATTTTCTGTCATTTTTTTTATAAACTCAACAATGATTACATTTTTTCAAACTTTTTTTGTGAAATTATTTCAACTGTTCAGATGGCTGCCAGGTAGACTTTGGATTAAAGTGCTTCCACAGAAAAGCAGACAATTTTCGTGTAAGCACCCATGCTTCATTGTTATATTCCCAGCTTGTATCCTTGTTATTTTTTGTGCAGATACAAAAAATATAAGGATGTGCACCGTTGACATACAATACTTCGCTCCTTGTTTGATCCACGGCTCCACTTTTATCGGCGACAAAAACATTCGGAGGTATTTGCGTCAGGGCATCCTCGTCCCAAAACTGGCGGCCCAAAAGTCTTAGCATCCTCTCGCTTATTTGTTTATTAATAATCTTATTTTCAACTATCAATCGCATGAGAGTGGCCATTTCCCTGGGCGTGGTTTGTCCCCATCCGTATTGAGTCCAATTGTCTTTACGGCCCTCTGTTCTGCTATTGACTCTTGTGTCTTTCATGCCTAAACTGTCCAGGTATTTATTAATCTGCGTTCCGGATCCCGCAAGCCCTTGCAGCCACAGGCTTGCACCGTTATCACTCATGCTAAGCATTAACATCAATAAAGCGTTTAAATTGATTCTGGCGCCATTATTAAATGAGGCAAGTATCTCTTCTCCTTCGGAATACCGAACAGAGTCAGTAAAAGTCATTTGTTGGTGATAAGTTAGTTCACCGTTGTAGATTTTATGCATGACACCTATTAAAATTGGAACTTTTACCATACTCGCGGTTGGGAAAATCGTATCTGCATTTACTTCTGCAACCCTGTTCCGATCGATGTCATAAACATAAACTCCGATATCTCCATTAAAGCCTTTTAGCAATTCGACAATTTCTTTTTGTAAACGTTGATCGGTTCTTTGAGCAGCAACATTCAGGCTAAGGAGAATAAAACAAGCGCTTATAATTTTTTTCATATTGAAGAGTTATGCAAATAAAATTATGAAATCATTTTGAAGAAAGTCTTAGATAGTAGCTCACCATTCTACTAATAAGGTCTGAAAAGCGAATGGTGGCAACGCTTTGTCAGTCTTAAATGGATACAATTTTTCCTCATTTGCATTACTGATGAAAATATATTTTGGTAAAGTCGACTTCCATTTTAGATTCGGCACCTGTGAATGATCACTCGAGTTATACAACCTGATGATCATACCCTTCTTATCTTTCGAAGGCTTGATGGTAGAAAGAATAATTTCCGGGGTAGTGATCTCAAACAAAGGTCTTAATTCCGGAGCATCCGCATTTGCCGTTGCCACGAGCAATGGTTGGCTACTTTCTAAGCCCCGTTTATTTGCTTCTGCGGCATTGAAACTATCGTGTGGGAATATCGAATAGTGAAATGATGTGATGCCTTCCTGGTCTGCTTTAAAATTCGTATGCCAGTAATTATTCATTACATAAGAATAGAAAGTATTCGATAAAGTTGTTTTCTTTTTCCAAAGTTTATATCCATTATTCACGGGCTCCTCATTGATCAGTTCGCCTATTTCAATTAAAGGTGCTTCATTCGTCGTCCATGTAATTCCTGTTTTATCATTTGAAATATCTACCCATCGTTGAACGCAGTTAAAATCCTTGCATGATCCTTCCAACTGATTTTTTTCAGGCTCCAGGATTCCGATACCTAAATCTATTTTCATCTTTCCGTTAGGAACGTTAAATGGAAATGCAAAATTGACACCTTCTTTTTCCCGCATTTTTAATTTATCGATGGTGTTTATCAAATCAATTCTGTTTAATCCATTTACAAGTCGTATTTCCGATGTCAAATTTTCCGTGCCCGGAGCTATTGATGTAACAACTAATGAAGCGATTAACGGCCCATTCTCTTTGATGCTAATGGAAATATTTTTTGGGCTAACTGCTTTTGACGGATCTTTTCCGGGAACATACAGGTACTGATTGATGCCTAAATTTTTACTTTTATCTACTAATTCCTGATTTGTCTTTTTAAGGATGATACTTGCGATTGAACCATTTCCTGTATCTATTTTTATTCTTATAAATCCGTTCTCGATAACATTAGATTGAATTTTTAAATCACTTTTTAATGAAGGTGAACCATGCACTATTTTATATTTTTTTGAACTTAAGGCCGGAACATCCGTTGCCAGAAAAACTAAACTGCTATCCGAACATCTTTGAGAAATACAAAGCTTATTATTTTCATCAAACACTACATCGCCGCCGAGGCTTTGCTCCTTTGTAAGGAATATCAGATCGTTTCTTGTCCATGAACTGGTATTGTAAACTTCAAAGTTATTTGAAACTGCTTTTGCCGGGATCGCAGCGTTCACCAAATCTTCGGAGCGGTCTTCTCCATCTGTTGCAAATTGTTTTTTGTAATCCCATTGTGATACCGTAAATGGATTGTCGGGGTCAGAAATACTATTCCATGATCCCCATGTATGCTCCTCAAACATGACAACATCACGCCACGCCTGGTAAAATTTTTCATGATCGAATTTTGATGGATTCAAAAGCGTCGTCAGAATTTCAGCCTGATTTAATCGTTCGCTGATGCGCCTTATCATACCGGTTTCCCTGGCCGTTGAGGCAGCTCCATCTTCCCAATAAGGTGAATAGTCTCCGGAGAATATCGGAATGATTTCTTGATATTTTTTTTCAAATTTCTCCATCATCTCATTCACATTGGCGATAACAATTTTTGGAGATATATATTTGCTGTTCCAGTTTTTTACAAAAGAGGGCAGCAATGAATCCGTTGTGCCATTGTCTGCCGGAATCGTGTACCTCAACTGAACCATATCGTAAGGATATTTCTTCTCGTCTAAATCCCTTAGATAATTCATCAAATTACCTTTTGTTTTTTCTCCTGCACGCCCGACGTTAAAATTATGAAACCAGCTATATCCTTTTGCTGCCTGCCAGAATAATACTTTCTCGTTGCCCGAAGGCGATAGCCAATAAAATGGTTTATCTCCCCAGGCTTTATCAGAATTGCCGACCCTATCACCAAGGTCTGGAATTGAAGGAACATAATTGGGACCACTTGAAATATATTTTATTCCGCGTTGCGCAAGCGCTGGTATCAATGCCCAGCTTATCCCGGGAATGTCTGAGATCATAATAGTGTTGAAATGAATACCATATTGTTGTTGTAGCTGAGATGAATAATCTGTCAAATGAACCAGGTCTTCCGGACGGCAAAGGCCAGTCAATTGATTCGCGTAACTCGCCGATAGCGCAATATTGCCGTGGAGTACATTCCTGACAAAATCTTTGATTTCCTGTTTGTCCGCAACGTTCATAAAATTCTCTACAGCCCACAAACTTTCTACATTCCACCGATACCTGGAGGAAGTTGGGTTCGCCGCCGATTTTTTTATGAGAGTCATTGCATCGCGGATATTTTTAATTTGCTTTCGCTCCACAACTTGCTGCAAATCTGAATATCCCATATCATTGTGAGAATGAGAGATCAAATCAAATTCGCGATAATGAACCTTTTTCATGATCACCGTTTCCTCTTTATTCATCATGCCGTTCACTGAAACTTTCACTTTTGTATTTTGATCTTCCAATGCCTTCGGTACCAGAACTTCAATTGTATTAACTCCTAAAGATAAAGACTGCTTTATTACATTTTTGTCTGCGCTTGTCGTAATCATTACTGTTCCTGTGGATTTGATATGATCAATTTGCACGTCAATTAATTGCATGGTATCTGATCCTTTTTTAATGAGCGCGGGCTGCGGAATAATATTGATCTTTTCCTCCATTTCATATTTAAAGGTCATATACCAATCCTGGCTGTCGGCTTTTTCACCCGTTACTTTCAGCACGAAGAGGTTGCCCTTTTTTATATTTTGAAGAAGGAATTTTCAGGTACATGTTGCCAAATACATCACCGGCGTTGTCTATAGATTTTTGTTGAAAAAATAATTCTTCTCCGTTAACACCTTTCACTGACCATGATGTCAACACTCTTTTTGCCGGTGTTGTAAAGGTGAGCACTTTTTCGCCATTGATTGATAATTCAAAATGCCGGTCTTTTGTACTCGTACCGTTGGAATATCCTGCGATCCATACGAAATAAGCTTCCTTATTTTTATAGTTTGACGGGATATCTTCTGTATCCCATTCAACCATTTTATTCCCATCGGTTACCCTCGTTAACAACGCGTCGTTAGCGAATGGATGAAATGAATGATAGCTGATATTTTCTCCTGAAATCTCTCTTTCATATCCTTTGAAAAGTTGGTTATCCGGAATATTCAAAGGGTTAAATTGAGCTGATAAGGTTCCGGCAGGAAGCTGGAATAATAAAAGGTAGAAACATACTCTTTTAAGAAAAAGTTTCATCCATGAAAATTGACTGTGAAATAATCTACAAGTTAGTTAATCGAAGAATTGATAAACTCCGTGGAAAAGATTATTTCGAAAAAATATTCAATGTAAAATTGGTATCGCTAAATGAAATCGCTCAGATATGAATGGACATAAAGTCCTAAGAGGACGATCAATCATGTAATCCTTATAAGGCAAAATGTAGTTTTTAATAACTCTGAAGTCATTACTGAAAAGCCATTTTCTATATTTTCACTTATAAGGTCAACAGATTTTTAGAAAGGTTCTTTAATAAAAAAAGCCATCCGAATTCAAAATTCAGATGGCTCGTTGGTTTCACGGATATTGCAATCGAGTGTATGTTATCGATTATATTTATTAACTAAATAAACCGCCTTTTTTTAGCTCACGGATTTTTTCGCCTATTAAAAATCCATTCTGATAAATCTGGATTTTATAACTTCCCTGTTGAAAATGACTTCCTGGTGCGAAAGCAAATTCTACATTTTTAGTTTTTGATGTTTCCAAATCAACGGGCAATTTTGCTGTATAAACTTTATCGCCCTCTTCCCGGGTGGTAAAAGTGCTACCTGCTTGCTGGCTGGTGATTGGCTGGCCATCAGGACCTACTACCACAACATATACGTCTGTCGTGCCCGGTTGAATAATTCTGTTGTTCACATCAAAGCTTACGACTAATTTATCAACTCTTTTTGCTACGGTTGATACTTTTACCTTTCCGTTGTTTCTTACTTTCAGCGGGGTAATTGAAATGTTATCAGCATTCAATGTTGATGCTACATCTACTTTCTTTTCAAGAGTCTGTTTCACCACGTTTGTTGAATCCAAATTCCTGGTTAATGTTTCTTTATCAGCAGTCAACACTGTAATGTTCTGATGAAGGCTATCATTCTGTTGTGTTAATAACGCCACCTGTGATTCAAGATCACTGATCTTTCCATTTAATTGAGAGATCAGGTTCCTGGCTTTTGACAATTCAGCAGCAGTTGCATTTTTCTTGTTGAGAATGCTGCGAATTTCTTTTTTCATACTGGCAATTTCGCTGTTGCTTGCTGTTAGCTTGCTATCCATTTCTGTATTCACAGTTTTCATGGAATCAAGACGTGCAAGCGAGGCATCAAAACTGTTTTGAATGTCGCTTTTCTCTGTTGTGACCTTCGCAATCTCCGTCTGATCATTTTGCAAAGCCGTATTTGCTTTACTGTGATCGAAAATGAAAAGACCACCTAAAATCAAAAGGCCCGCGACTAACAAGCCGATGATAAGATTTTTGAAGTTCTTCGGTTGTTGATTATCCGTTGTGTTCAACGAATTTGTGTTTGTTTCCATGTTATTGGATTTAATTAAGTTTTTTATGAGTTTATATTTCAAAAACCGCGGCACCATTTCCTTCAAAAAAAGAGATCGATACCTGCTAATTTTCGCTAAGATTACCATAGATTCTAAAATCATGCCATTAATAATTTGCTGCTTTTTTCTTTAAAGAATTAGGAGAATATTTTTTTTATTTAAGGTTGATTCTCATTGTAAAAAAGAGCGCTTTCTACAAGACGTTAAAATATTCTTAATGAGCATTGTTTTGCTTTTTTCATCCATAAAACGAAGCACCTGTCATGGCAGTTAGTTGCACCTATGCCTATTTTAAATTACTTTTAGAATTAAAAATATTACTATAATGTCAACTAACTCTCATGTTTCGCGCAGATGGACAGCGGCATTTGCAATTCTTCTTTTACTACCCGCCTTAATACTTTTTATCATATGGTCCTCTATTGGCCTGCGTTCCAGCGGCATAGGAGAAGGGCAGCAACTTGATACGTACATGAATTATTTTCCCTCATGGCTCCAGGATATGAAAATCCTCCATGGCATTTCTATCGTTTCCTGCATCCTTGCAATTGTTCTCGCTGCACGGAGTTTTAAAAAACGTTTATTATCAGTAAGGGTATTAATGTTGATGACTGTTTTGATAGCCATCTTTATTCTGCTGTTTGATATCTATCAAATAATTTAGATTTTCCACTTATTTATAATCGTATTGAATTGTGCCAAGGAGTCTCTTCTCTTTGGAAAAACATTTCTGGATTTCTACTAAATTTTTGGGAGTATAAGCATACTTCCAGATGAAATAATTGCTCGCGGTTTCATCTATGGATATCATTTGTTTTGGAAGGCCGGTCTCATTATATTCAAACATGTAATCCGGTAAAAGCCTTTGTGCACGCTCGTTGAAATGCACAACATCTGTCAACTGATTCTGATCGTTATAATAATAAAAATACTTTTTGTCATTACTCTTTCCGACAGGATTTTCTTCAATAATATTTCCGTGCTCGTCCTTTATAAATGTGATGGTAGAGATTAATGCATTATTTTTTTTGCGCAGCATTGTTTGAAGTTTTCCATCCTGATCATAAATAAATTCATGAGTTTCTGTGATGCCATTCGAATCCTCATCAGCAACAGTGCTCGTGCTTACCACCGAGAGCTGTCCCTTGTCATTGTATTCGTACTTTACCACGTTCGTTGTGGTCGGCGTGGTCGTAGTTGATTTTACGATTTTTGCCTCTAAGTTGTAATCTGTAACCAGTAATGATTCTCCGGTGATATACGATCTCGAGATCATCTGTGACTGTGAATAATCTTTATTAATTTTTTTTTCACAAAAAAAATCAGCACTCGGCTCATCGTTGTCTTCAAAGCTGTTTAGCTTTATATTTTTTACCTGGTTATTTTTTAAAATAGAAAACTCTTTATTAAGCTGGAGATTACTCAATATATCCTTATAATAATATTGAGCATTGAGAGAAACCGAAGTGAACAGAGCAGTTATCAGGAAGAAAGATAGCCTTAGCATACGTTTTGCCATTTCAAAAGAATATTTGATTTTTTGTCAAAGGAAGTAAAGACATGTAAAATAATTCAATAATCCGGATTGAAGTTTTTGTTTATTATTTTTAACCTGAAATTATAAAAATAAAATTGATAATACGTGTCGCATCTCCCTCAAAGAAAAGCTAATGACTGTCTGAATTGCGGCGTTACCGTGGTTGGCAAATACTGCCATAACTGTGGTCAGGAAAATGTAGAGCCAAAAGAGTCTGTATGGCATTTGTTATCTCATTTTTTTAATGATATCACGCATTTCGACGGCAAGTTTTTTTCTACTTTGAAGATTCTGCTTTTTAAACCGGGTTTTTTATCTAAAGAATATATGAATGGCAGGAGGGCTGGTTATTTGAATCCTGTCAGGATGTATTTTTTTACTTCGTTTATTTTTTTCCTTATCTTTTTTTCGGCATTTCACTTTGATAAGTTTAATTCCAAAGATGTCGATTTCACTTTCAATGGCAAAACCGAAAACACGATTAATGCGATCTCGGAATCTGATTTCAAAGATTTTACCGCGAAATTGAATAATGGACATCCAATGAGTCGGGCGGAATTTAAAACTTATATAGACAGTATAAAAAATAAATCTGTTGTGCGCATTTTCGGAAATGCCCAAACGAAGCATTATACAAGTAAAGCGCAATATGATTCTGCGCTACTTACCGGTAATATAAAAGATGGATGGATAAGGCGATACATCAATTTTAAAGAAATTGATATTAATGAGAAATACAAAAACCAGCAGGGAAAATTTGTAACAGATTTTATTAATAGCCTTATGCATCACTTTCCGCAAATGTTATTTGTTTCATTACCTTTCGCGGCGCTATTTTTAAAATTGCTTTATATCAGGCGAGAGCAATTTTATTATGTCAGCCATGCGATTTTTACTATTCACTTTTACATTTTTGTATTTATAACTATGTTGATTACAATTCTTATCACCAAAATGCAGGGTTGGTTAAATTGGCAATGGTTGGGTTTTGTTAACGGTTTGCTTGCGCTTTTGATCTTTTTTTATTTGTATAAAGCCATGCGTAATTTTTATCAGCAAAGGCGTGGCAAGACTATTTTAAAATATTTCCTGTTCTCTTTTTCTTTTTTCTTTTTAATCATTTTTCTATTTACGGTTTTCGGATTCGTTTCAATATTCCAGGTTTAAATTTTTACGATGCATCAAAATATAAATATCGACAAGCTGGTTAAAATCATGGATGAGTTGCGTGAAAAATGTCCGTGGGATAAAAAGCAAACCATTCATACGTTGCGACAACAAACGATAGAGGAGACGTACGAACTAGCTGATGCAATAACGGATAAAGACTGGGGCGGCATTAAAGAAGAGCTAGGCGATTTATTGTTACATATTGTGTTTTACGCAAAGCTGGGATTGGAAAAAAATAAATTTACCTTACAGGAAGTAATCGACGGGGTTTGCGAGAAACTTGTCAAAAGGCACCCTCATATTTATGGAAATGTAATTGCAGACAACGAAGAAGACGTCAAAAGAAACTGGGAACAAATTAAATTAGCAGAAGGAAAAAAATCGATCTTAAGCGGCGTTCCCAAATCTTTACCTGCAATGGTTAAAGCAATGCGAATTCAGGAAAAAGCAAAGCAGGTCGGTTTCGAATGGACAAGCAAAGAAGATGTCTGGAAAAAAGTAGAAGAAGAAAAGTCTGAACTGCTGGAAGCAGTGGATTCCGAAAATGCCGAACATATCGAAGAAGAAGCCGGTGACCTTTTCTTCTCAGTGATTAATTATGTTAGATTTTTGAAGGTAGATGCTGAAAACGCCCTGGAGCTCACAAATAAGAAATTTATCAGGCGATTTACTCAGATGGAAGAATTGGTTCAGGCAAAGGGAATGAGCCTGGGTGATATGAACCTGGAGGAAATGGATTCGATATGGAATGAAATTAAAAAACAAAGCCCCAAAAGTTGAGCTCATTTAAGAACTATAATTTTTTTAGGAGAAACGTTTATCTCCTCATTTCTGCCGCCTGGCTGTTTACGATTTCCTTCATTATAAATAATTATTGGAGCGGAACATCTACGCCTTTCGCTGTTCAAAAAAAGATCCAAAGGAGCATCAATAAAACGGAAGAAAAGATCGCGGATCTTTATAAGGATTCAGGCCTTGTGAGAAGCGTTGCCAGCCAGACATATAATGAGCGCCAGCTTGATCTTCTTGTTGATAAATCGTATTTTATTTTTTTTTATAAAGTTACCGATTCGGAAGATGTACCCGTTTTTTGGAACACCCAGACGATCGAACCTGATTCATCCGTGATCAACCATCCCGACGGAATTCAATTTAAAAAATTAATCAATGGATGGTATGTTGTCAATAAAAGATCATATCAAAGCCTTGATGGGCCACTGTATAAAATTGTCAGTCTTATTCCCGTTAAATGGAATTATTATATTGAAAATAAATACCTCAGCAATTCTTTTGTTGCAGTTGAAGATATTGAAAAAGCATACGACATAAGTTTTATCCCTACTAACTATGTGATAAAAGATATAAATGGAATTCCGCTTTTTTATCTTACTCAAATAGGAAAAGATACGCAGGGTCATGATAATATCATTGCTATGTGGCTTAGAATTATCGCCACGATTCTGATTTTGTTTTTCATTCACACCCTTGCGAATTATATCGTTGAAAAAACGAATTTTTGGTATGGAATTCTGTTCCTTACGGGCTCGGTTTTAATTCTTCGGATATTGAGTTACAATTTGCCGGTGCCTCTGAATTTTGAACAGGTAGAATTATTTAAACCGACAATTTATTCTGCGAATTTTATCTTAAGATCACTTGGTGATCTTCTCATTAACTCATTATTGTTTATCTGGCTCGTTCTCTTTATCCGGTATCATTATCGTTATGATTTTTTGAAAACAAGATTTAAAACGAAGTTTCAGAGGTATGCAATAATCGTATTTATCTCCGTGCTTATGGTGTTGATCACGCTTATGATTGGATACGTGATCCGAAGTCTTGTTGCCGATTCGCAGATTTCATTTGATGTGATCAACTTTTTTACATTGAATATTTACAGTGTAGTCGGATTCATCGTTCTAAGTTGTGTTTCCACCGGTTATTTTTTCCTCATACAAATATTACTTCAACCTCTCAATGGCTTTGTAGGAAGAACTCAATACCTTTTATATTTTTTTATTGCAGTTTCCGGACTGATCATATTAACCTTGAAGCCGCATTCCACGCAGTTGGCTTTTAATCTCTGCTTGTTGATGTGGCTGTTGATCTTTATTTATCTGCTGAACTTTAAATCGCTTTTATTACAGGCTTATAAACTTGTTTCATCCCGGTTTGTTTTCTGGCTTTTCTTTTTTTCAATTTCTATTACCGCGATAATTGTGTTGCAGAACCGTACGAAGGAATTAGAGGAAAGAAAACATTTTGCAGAAAATCTTGCCAACAAAGCAGACCCTTCCGGTCCGGCGATTGTGAGTATTATTCTTACGGATTTTAGAAACGAATATCTCTCCGACATTTTTTATAAATTTAAGAACCGCGCTCAGAACAGATTTTTAAAAGACAGCCTTATCACTGAAAATTTTTCAGGTTATCTTAATAAATACGATACTAAGATCTATACATTTAATGAAGATGAATTGCCATTATATAATGATGATTCTACAACCTTCAATTCTTTAAATGCCATCATAAAAACACAGGGAAAGCCAACCGATAATCCGGATCTTTTTTATTATGACGTTTCTTACGACCGGTTCAATTATATAAGCAAAAAAGAAATCAGCGATACCACCGGTAAAAAGCAAGGATATTTTTTTATTGTTTCCAAACCTAAAAAATATAAAAGCGATGCATTGTATCCCGAACTTTTTTCAAAAGGGAATAATAATTCAATAGAAAGCTCAACGGTCTATGCATTTGCTATTTATAATAAAAATCAACTGAGCACCAGTTATAATGACTATCCTTTTTCTACAAACATAGACAACAACACATTTGCTTATAATGAATTCAGAACGGTTCAAAAGGATGGCTATGAAGAATTATGGTATAAGGCGAATGCGGACAAGGTGATCGTGATCGCGCGCCAGGACAGGTTTTTTATTGAATCAATTACGCTTTTCGCTTACCTGTTTTGCTCTTTTCTTTTTATCACCATCTTTTTCAATCTCGTAAGCAAACTTTTAACGCAGCGACGCGCGTGGAATGCCGGCTCGTTCTGGCATTTTACCATTCGAAACCAGGTTCATGGTACGATTATACTTATCAGCGTTTTTTCATTCCTTGTAATTGGGATTACCACCATTTTATTTTTCATTAGCCGTTACCATAGCAACAATCGTGAAAAATTAAGCCGCACAATTCATGTAATGGAAAATGAATTGCGGGGAACTATTGATACTTTATCTATTGAACAATTTAGTTTAAGAAGGCTTGATGTGGCATCTCAAAATAATCTTGAAGCTATTATTAACAAGGTTTCCAATATTCATGCAGCAGATATTAATCTGTATGATCTTAATGGCGATCTTAAGGTTTCATCAGTGCCTTTGCCGTATGACAAAGGCATTGTAAGCGAGAAAATGGATCCTGTTGCCTATTATCATTTGAGTAAATTAAAAGACGTTCAGTTTTTCCAGGAGCAGCAAATTGGCACACTTAGATACCTGAGTAACTATTTGCCGGTGAGAAATGAAAGCGGCCAGGAATATGCCTATCTGAACATTCCGTATTTCGAATCGCAAAACAGGCTGCAGGATGAGATCTCTAATTTTTTAGTAACCATTATTAATCTAAATGCATTTATTTTTCTCGTTGCCGGAATTATCGCATTGTTTATTACAAATCGAATCACGCGATCATTTTCGATTATTAGTAATAAAATGAAACAGATCAACCTGGAGACTGGCAATGAGGAAATCGTATGGAACAGAAATGACGAAATCGGAGCCCTTGTTAATGAATACAACACTATGGTCCGCAAACTGGATGTAAGCGCCGGAATGCTGGCTAAAAGCGAGCGTGAAGGTGCATGGAGAGAAATGGCCAGGCAGGTTGCCCATGAAATAAAAAATCCCTTGACGCCAATGAAGCTCAATTTGCAATATTTGCAAATGGCCATTGATAATAATTCGCCTGATGTAAAAAACATCTCTTTATATGTTGCCGGAATTTTGCTCGAACAGATTGAACATCTTTCACAAATTGCCAGCGACTTTGCGCAATTTGCTAACATTGGCAATTCAAAAAATCAACTTTTTGACATTAATCATTTGCTTGAAAATGTAATTACGCTTTATTCGACTAACGATGAAATTGACATCGAGGCGGATCTTTATCCTTTTGAAATTTTAGTCAAAGCGGATAAAACACAGATCAACCGCTTATTCACAAACCTTCTTCAAAATGCCGTTCAATCAGTTCCTGATTTTAGAAGCACGTTGATCAACATCCGAAGCGAGCTTATGGACAACAAAGTAGTTATCTCGATCAAAGACAACGGAAATGGAATTCCGGAGTCGATGCACAAAAAAATATTCACACCAAACTTTACAACTAAAACCTCCGGTACCGGATTGGGATTGGCGATGTGCAAAGGAATTGTTGAAAAGCTGAACGGGAGAATATGGTTTGAAACGAAAGAAACAGAATGGACTTGTTTTTTTGTAGAGATCCCTATAGCCGAGGAATAAATAATCTGATTTCCGTAAAATTGAAAAACTACAATTTGGCTTGTTTCACTAACGGCTTGAAGATATCAACGTTGTAAAAAGATTTCAAAATCTTTCAAACTAAAACTACTTAAATTGTCCTTGGCTGTTACCATCGCTTTTTGTGCGATCAGCACGCCATACCTGGTGTTATCAAATTCAGCAATGGAATGAGCATCCGGATCGATTGACAATAAAACATTTTTCGACAGCGCATAATTAATCCATTGCCATCTCATGTCAAGCCTTCTCGGATGGGCGTTAATTTCAATCACCACTTTGTTTGCTGCACAAGCATCTATAATTTTCTTGTGGTCTAATGGATATCCTTTGCGGCTTAACAATAATCGGCCGGTCATGTGACCAAGAATCGTTGTATAGGGATTTTCAATAGCCGTTATAAGCCGCATCATCGCTTTTTCTTCATTCATTTTTAAATTGGAATGAACACTTGCGATTACCAAATCAAAGGTTGAGAGAATCGCATCACTGTAGTCCAGGTTGCCATCATTTAAAATATCACTCTCTATACTTTTGAAAATTTTAAATGGCCTTAGCTTTTCATTCAGTTCATCAACAAGCTGATGCTGCGCCCGGATTTGATCTTCGTTGAGGCCATGAGCATATGTAGCGGATTTGCTATGATCGCTAATGACAAGATATTCTTTGCCATTTTTTATACAGGCTGTTGCCAATTCTTCCAATGTATTGATTCCATCGCTCCAATTGCTATGGCAATGGATAATTCCTTTGATGTCATTCGGCTGAATCAGTTTTGGTATTTTATTTTTAGCGGCAACTTTGAGAATCTCTGGATCATTTCGTAAGTAACCGGGGATATGCTGTAATGCAGCGTGTGTAAAGATCTCCTCTTCATTGCGTGCATGTTGAAAAGCTGTTTCTGCATAGTCATTTTTAAATGCGGTTACAAATTCAATGGATCCCGTTGTTTCAAATACCCGCTTTACAAAACCATTCTTTTCAACCGGATGTAATTTTATTTTTATTCCATTATTATGTTGATATAAAATATAGTCAGAAGCATTTTCTAATAATTGAAACGATTCAAATTGAGCTAAGGTTTTAATGATCGTTTCCGCGTCAGAAGTGATGACGAAATCAAGTACGTCAAGGGTCTCTTCCTGCCTCGCAAAATCGCCGGTTATTTTCACATCATTTGTAGAGAATAATTTCTTCAAAAATACGTCAAGTTCATGCACGATATTTTCTACCTGTGCGAATAAAAAACTTCCCTGTTGGCTTAGATAAAATTCGATTGATTCAATCACATTGTCCTGTGTCTTTTTTCCAAAACCTTTGTAGTGAAGTAAACGATTTTCATGACACGCATACAGCAATTCTCCGATGCTCTCTATCTCCATTTCTTTCCAGATCAAAGAAATTTTTTTTGCTCCAATCCCTTTAATCTTTAACATTTCTAAAATGCCCTGAGGCGTTTTAAAAATTAAATCTTCAAGGATATTCATTTTTCCGGTTGATAAAATTTCCGATATTTTTTTTCCAATCGCTTCGCCGATTCCATTTATTTTAAAAATATCTTCTTCAGAAAGCGTTTGTAGGTCAACCGTTAGTTGCCCTATTTTGTAAGCAGCGATCGAATAGGTTTTTGATCTGAAACTATTTTCTCCATGCACATCCATCAGTTTTGAAAGCAATGAAAATTGATTGGAAATTTCTTTATTATTCATAATGACCAAAATTGGAAATTCTATAAAATGGGTTATAAAGATTGCTTGCTTTACTAATGTAAGAATAGTTTAAAAGGCTTATGGCTCCTGCATTACAGATCAATCTGTACTATAAAAAAAGTCCCGGAATTTCCGGGACTTTGAATTATCTGCAAGAAAAATTTTACTATTTTTTCTTAGGAGCAGCTTTCTTAGCAGCACCCTTTTTAGGAGCAGCTTTTTTTGCAGCAGCTTTTTTAGGAGCGGCTTTTTTTGCAGCAGCTTTTTTAGGAGCAGCTTTTTTTGCAGCAGCTTTTTTAGGAGCGGCTTTTTTTGCAGCGGCTTTTTTAGGTGCAGCTTTTTTTGCGGTTGCCATGTTTTTAGAATTTAATTGTTAGTAAATAAAAACTAAAAATAAAAACATTTTGTTAACTGCCAAAACTTATTTGATTTTAT
Source organism: uncultured Chitinophagaceae bacterium (assembly GCA_963706775.1). Classification (GTDB taxonomy): domain Bacteria; phylum Bacteroidota; class Bacteroidia; order Chitinophagales; family Chitinophagaceae; genus Ginsengibacter. The sequence goes on along the minus strand of CAVPNF010000005.1, from coordinate 119,282 downwards.
TTTATACTGTCGCTTCGACAGTGTTCACAGAAACGAATGTTTTATCGCCCTTGCTTTTTCTAAATTCAACAACACCATCAGTCGTTGCGAATATTGTAAAGTCTTTTCCAAGACCTACATTTTTACCAGGATGATAAACTGTTCCGCGCTGACGAAGAATAATATTTCCTGAAGTAGCTGCCTGTCCTCCAAATATTTTTACGCCTAATCTTTTGCTTTGTGAATCACGTCCGTTTTTTACTGAACCTTCACCTTTTTTATGTGCCATATTCTTTGAATTAAAAATTAAAATTTTTGACCGAAATATTCATTTCGAAGAGAAGCAAATTTGCTTACGCGATACCTGTTATTTTTATGTGTGTATACTGCGTACGATGTCCGTGTTTTTTTCTAAAACCTTTTCTTCTTTTCATTTTAAAAGCGATCACTTTTTCACCTTTAACCATTTCATTTACGATCTCTGCTTTTACTTTTACGCTTGCGTCGCCGCCAACGGAAAGTTTTCCATCATTGTCATGCAAAAGAACGTCAGAAAATTCTACCTCATCACCTTGTTTACCTGCAAGATGCGGAACATATAAACTTTGGCCTGGTGTAACTTTAAATTGCTGACCGGCGATTTTTACTATAGCAAACATACTTCTCCAATTTTTAGGAGTGCAAATGTAAGGGAATTATCAGAAATAGGAAATCTAAAATGCCTGAAAATTGCTATTTTTTAATTTTTTAGCTAAATTATTGGAATACAACGTACAAAAAAGAATGATTTCGCAAAGTTAGCGCCTCTTTTTTTACTTTCGCCCGTTAAATTAACAAAATGACCATTATCAGGAAGACGCTCCGGCTTTGTTTCAGCATTTATGGATTCGCAGTTTTCTTGTTGCTGATGTTCCTTTTGTTGCCTCTGTTTATATATTCTTTTTTGCAAAAACCGATCAAAGGAGGTAATCTTATTTTTAAAATATCTCGTTTTTGGGCTGATGCATTTTTTATAATGGTCGGGATCAGGCATTGGAATATTTATGAAGAAGCTCACGATGTTAGCGAAGAATATATTTTCGTGAGTAATCATATTTCATACCTCGATATTCCTATGATGATGAAGGTGATTCGAAAGCAACATATCCGGATATTGGGAAAAGCCGAAATGTCGAAAATTCCGATTTTCGGTTCCATATATAAAAGAGGAACAGTGTCGGTTGATCGCGATAGTGCAGAAGCGCGGGCCAGAAGTGTCCAGAGACTTATCAAATTCATTCACAAGCGCATCTCCGTTTTTATTTGTCCGGAAGGAACTTTCAATATGACACATTATCCCCTTAAAAGTTTTTACGATGGAGCTTTTAAAATTGCTATTGAAACCCAAAAACCGATTCGTCCCATTTTGTTTTTAGACACTTATGATCGCCTCAGTTACAAAAGTATTTTTTCGTTGAATCCAGGACGATGTCGTGGCGTTTACCTGGCGCAGACTTCCACCGAGGGATTAAATGTCAAAGATGTCCCATTGCTCAGGCAAAAAATTTTCAAACAAATGGAAGAAGCATTGATCAGGTACAACGCTTCCTGGATTGAGCATACAAATCAGTAAAGCGTCAATAATAATTGCAGGGAACAGCCATTCCTTTATCCCGCCCACTCTTGATATATTTGCATGAATGATTACTGATAACCAGAAAGAACCCGATTTGTTTGTGCAGTCAGAACTTCCCGCTACGGCGTGGGTTGAAGTAATCCTTCCTTTAGCGATTCCTAAAACTTATACTTATTCCGTTCCGGGAAGATTAACTAAAAAGCTGCAGATCGGTTGTCGCGTGGAAGTGGTGTTTGGAAAAAATAAAAAGTATGCAGGGATTATAAAGGCCATTAGCAATGAAAAGCCTTCTTATGTCACCAAAGAAATTTTAAGTGTCATCGACGATGAGCAGGTAATTTATCCAAAACAATTACAACTCTGGAAATGGATCAGCGATTATTATATGTGCAGCGAGGGCGAAGTGATGGCAGCCGCATTGCCTACTCATTTGAAACTGAGCAGCGAAGCTATTTTAATTTACAATGAAGAATATGGCGAAGATTTTACAGACCTGGATGACGAAGAATATCTTTTAGCTGAGGCACTGTTGATAAAGAAAGAATTGAAGATCACCGAAGTTCAGCAAGTGTCGGGTATTATTCATGTATATCCTTTGATAAAGAAATTAATAGAAAAAAAGGTATGTTTTATTTGGGAATCGCTTTCTGATAAGTTCAAAGAAAAAAAAGAAAATTTTGTGCTGCTGAATCCGGAATATTCATCGGATGAAAAGTTGAGTAAACTTATGGATGATACTTCGTCCGGCGGAATCGGCAAAGCGCCCAAACAGCTTGAATTATTATTGAGCTTTTTGCATTTCTCTAAGACGGAAGGCGAAGTTTCACAGGCGCAGCTTCTAAAAAAATCAGGCGCGAGTGCGGCTCAATTAAAAGCATTGACGGATAAAAATATTCTTCTTATTCAAAGGCGCAGTACGGACCGAATCCAGTCTTTGCCGAAAAAGATGGAAGTTAATTTTGAATTGAATGAAGCGCAAAAAATAGCGCTCGATCAAATTGGAGAAGCTTTTGAAAAAAAAGAGGTGTGTTTATTGCACGGTGTTACGAGCAGCGGCAAGACACAATTATATATCAAACAAATTGAAAAGTTTGTTGAGACAGGCAAACAGGTTTTATACCTTCTTCCTGAAATTACTTTGACGGCGCAGATCATTCGAAGACTGCAAGTTTATTTTGGAGGAAACATCGCCATCTATCATTCGAAGTTCAATAATAATGAACGCATTGAAATCTGGAATAAAGTAAAGACGGGTGAATTAAAAATAATTCTTGGGGCAAGGAGCGCCTTGTTTTTGCCTTTCAAAGATCTGGGGCTGATTGTTATTGATGAAGAACACGATCCGTCGTTTAAGCAACATGACCCTGCGCCGCGCTATAACGCGCGGGACGCGGCTATTTTTTATGCTGCTATTTTCAAAGCGAAAGTTTTGCTCGGAAGCGCCACGCCATCATTGGAAAGCTTTTATAATGCTGAGAAAAATAAATATGCACTGGTGACGCTTACCGGCCGATATGGAGGGACGCAATTACCGGAAATAAGAATTATTGATACAAAGACTGTTGCTGCTTCAAAGAAAGGTAAGGTAATGATCTCGCCCCAGTTGAAGGCCGAAATTGAAAACGCGTTGCATAATGAGAAACAAGTTATTCTTTTTCAAAACCGGCGGGGTTATGCGCCACTTTTGATTTGCGGCACCTGCGGTTTTATTCCGCAGTGTGAAAATTGCTCAGTTACTTTGACCTTGCATAAATATTCGAATAAGCTTCACTGTCACTATTGTGGTACTACGTATCCAAAACCCGTTGCCTGCCCTGCTTGTGGCAGCGTAAACTGGAATGAGAAAAATTTTGGTACAGAAAAAATTGAAGAAGAGCTTACAATAGATTTTCCAAATAATCGAATTGCCAGGATGGATGTGGATGCGGTCAAAGGCAAGAATGCCCATGATACACTGATCAAATTATTTGAACAGCATCGCATTGATATATTGGCTGGAACACAGATGGTAGTAAAAGGATTAGACTTTGAAAAAGTGAGCCTGGTTGGAATACTGGATGCTGATGGATTGTTGACCTTCGCGGATTTCAGAGTCAATGAAAGAGCATTCCAGTTAATGGAGCAGGTTAGTGGACGTGCGGGGCGTAAAGCAGACAGGGGCCTGGTTTTGATACAGGCATCAAAAATGAATCATCCTGTGTTGTTATTTGTGCAACAGCATGATTACGGAAAATTCTACGAATATGAAATGGCCATGCGAAAACAATTTTTTTATCCGCCATTCAGTCGACTGATCCGGATTACTTTAAAACATAAGCTTAAAGAAACCGTTCAGGAAGCAGCCGACGTTTTGGGAGAATCGTTAAAGAAAGATTTTGAATTCCTGGTGGGCCCGGCGGCGCCCGTTATCAATCGTGTAAGAAATATGTTTCTGATGGAGATCCTGGTAAAATTGCAGCAGGATGCAGCTTATTTGCAGATGCAGAAGAAAGTTATTTCCAATCATCTTGATTTGCTGAAGGCTCAAAAAAAATTCAGAAGTGTAATAACAATTCCTGATGTAGATCCTTTTTAATTTTCAGACAAATTCATGATTCCTTCGAAGTCAAAATAATGTACGCCATGATTGTCAGACTTGCTTTGACGAATCATTGCCGTTGCAACTTTTTCCGCATCAACAGGATGATATTTTCTTAACACTCCATAAAATGTAAAGGAAAAAATTTCTGCAATTCCGCGCGCTATTTTTTCACCAAACCGGTATTCATTTCTTTTTCCCAATAACAGTGAAGGCCGGAAAATTGCAATGCTTTCAAATGGAATTTCTGCGATCGCATTTTCGGTTTTGCCCTTTAGGCTCAAATAAAAATTTGATGATTGTTCGTTTGCACCAATTGACGAAACGATCAAAAATTTTTTAAAATTTTTGTGAATGCCTATCCTCGCGCCGTTTACGGGAATATCATAATCAACTTTCTCATAAGCGATTTTGTCGTTTTTTACTTTTTTTTGAGTTGTGCCGACACAGCAAAATATAATATCGCCCTCGCCTAATTTGTCTGCATAATCATTAATATCATCGAAGTCAACGATTACTTGTTCGAGTTTTGGATGGACCATCTTTACCGTTTTTCGAACGAGAATTCGAATCAATTTAAAATCATTATCCGCAAGTAATTGTTCTAACAATAGACTGCCGGTTAATCCTGTGGATCCGAGAACAACTGCGGTAAGTTCATTCATATTTTGGTATTTTGCCGGTAATTTTACGCAATGCAAGTTCAACAAAATTATTCTTTAAAAAAAGACAACACCTTTGGCCTGGATGTTTATGCGGCATATTGTGCGAAATTTCATAATGGAGATGAATTGCATGAGCTCATGGAAAATTACCAACAAATACCCTTAAAGATGGTTCTTGGCGGTGGAAGTAATGTTCTCTTTACAAAAAATTATGACGGATTAATTCTTCGAAATAAAATACCGGGGATCAAAGTAATAAGAGAAGATGAAGAGCATGTCTTCGTGAAAGCCGGTGCAGGCGTTCGCTGGCACGACTTTGTGACGTATTGTGTTGAAAGCAACTTTGGTGGCGTAGAGAATCTATCGCTTATTCCCGGAAATGTAGGTGCATCGCCCATGCAAAATATCGGCGCTTATGGAGTGGAAATCAAAGATGTTTTTTATGAACTGGAAGCATTTGATTTAGATGAAAAGAATGTTCGCATCTTCTCCACCGTTGAATGTAAATTCGGTTATAGAGAAAGCGTATTTAAAAAGGAATTGAAGAATCAATTCGCGATACTTAACGTTACGTTTCGTTTGAATAAAAATCCATCTTTTAATATTTCGTATGGGGCAATTGAATCGGAATTAAAAAGCATGAATATTGAAAATCTAAACATCAAAGCTATATCTGATGCAGTTATAAAAATTCGCTCTTCTAAACTACCTGATCCAAAGGTTATCGGCAACGCCGGAAGTTTTTTTAAAAATCCAGTCATCAATAAAAACACTTTGGCGAATATGAAAATGGCTGCACCTTCAGATTTAGAAATTCCTTTTTATGAAATAGATGAAGAACATTTTAAAATTCCCGCAGGATGGCTAATAGAGCAATGTGGATGGAAAGGTTACAGAAAAAGAGATGCGGGATGTTATGATAAACAAGCATTGGTTTTAGTGAATTATGGACATGCTTCAGGAAAAGAAATTTATGATCTGAGTGAAGAAATTAAAATTTCTGTTTTGGAAAAATTTGGAATTGAACTGGAAAGGGAAGTGAATATAATGTAACGGGCATTTGCGTTATAAATAAAAAAGCCGGAACAAAAATTCCGGCCTTATGTTTTTATTTGAAATCCTCTTCATCTAATTCTTCATCACTGAAAGATTGCGAACTTAGATTGAGCATGCTTCCCATCAGGTCTTTAAATTCTATTTTTCCTTCTACTACTTTTTTACTGATAAGCGAAAATGTAGATAATCCATGTAAAACGAATTCCATCAACAAAGCATTTTCTTTTACGCCGGCATGAGGGAAATATTTTTTTACAAGGCCGAACAGCCCATCCACTTTATAAAGTAATTGAATTTTATCATCGTCTTTTAAGCCAAAGAAAATATTGAGATGGTTACCGGCATCAAACCACCTTGTAATGGCTTTGTAGGGATTTTCATCAGGTCCGGATTCTTTGCTCTTTTTCTTTTTATAAGTTTCCGGGTTAGGAAAATACTTTACAAATTGAGTCCGGATCGCTTTCTCCAACAAATTATAAGCCACCTGGTAAGGGCCTTCCTGCTCACCTTCATAGACCAATTCGATCTTGCCTGTAATGGAAGGAATGATGCCCGTAAGATCGCTGATCCAAACCTGGGTTTCTTTCTCTTTATTCATGATTGTGCGACGCTCAGCAGCACTAACAGCGTTTTCATAAGCTGCAATAGTAAGCCTGGCCGACACGCCACTTTTCTTATCAACAAATTCGCTTCCACGGGCCTCAAAAGAGACCTGCTCGATGAGCCGCTTGATGAGATCACTCACATTCACTTTCTTCAACTGGTCGCTATGGATATCCGCTTCCTGTTCTGTAATGAACAATGCATTCTCGATCGAGGTAGGGTAGTGCGTCAATATCTGGCTTTCGATTCGGTCTTTAAGCGGAGTAACGATTGCGCCACGATTAGTATAATCTTCGGGATTTGCAGTAAATACAAACATAATATCAAGAGGCAATCTTAATTTGAAGCCGCGTATCTGAAGGTCTCCTTCTTCCAGTATATTGAACAGGGAAACCTGGATGCGCGCCTGCAGATCCGGCAATTCGTTAATCACAAAAATACCCCGGTTGCTGCGCGGAATAATTCCGTAATGGATTACTCTTTCATCTGCAAAACTCAATTTTAAATTAGCCGCTTTTATAGGATCTAAGTCTCCGATAAGGTCGGCAACACTTACATCAGGCGTTGCCAGTTTTTCCCCATAGCGCTCACTGCGATGCAGCCATGTAATGGGCGTGTCGTCACCTTTTTCTTCCAGAAGATCTTTTGCATATTTGCTAAGGGGATTGAACGGATCGTCGTTGACTTCGCTTCCTTCAATTACGGGAATGTATTCGTCCAGCAATTCAATCATTTGCCTCGCCATGCGGGTTTTAGCCTGTCCGCGCAATCCTAAAAAAAGAATATTGTGCCTGGATAATAGCGCCCGCTCCGTGTCAGGAATTACTGAATCTTCATATCCTATGATTCCCGGAAAAGTCGATTCTTTTTTGCCAATCTTTTTGATAAGATTTTCACGAAGTTCTTCTTTTACGGATTTGGATTTATAGTTAATGTCTTTAAGCTGCCCTAAGGTTTTGATATTTTGTATGTTCATTTTATTTTCCTAAGTTTTTCTAAATTTTTTCTTTTAATTTCTAATTTTCTAAATGATTCAGTTTATTTTTTCGCATTCATAATTTAATAATCAAATAGTTTCAATAATTTACCTATCACCAGTTCAATCAATAAACCGTTTTCCTCTTACCACTTTCAAAATCTTTGAAAATAAATGCACCCAGTCTATCCAAAGATGCAAAGAAAGCTTTGCCATTATTCGTTTCCGTAAATTCCGTTACAAAACGCTGCAGATAAGGGTCGCTCGCAATCATAAAAGTAGTAATGGGGATTTTTAATTTCTTGCATTGTGCAGCGAGATTCAGGCACCGGTTCAATATTCTTCTGTCAACTCCGAAACTGTTTTTATAATATCGCTTTCCTATTTTAAGGCACGTTGGCTTTCCATCTGTGATCATGAAAATCTGCTTGTTGGGATTCTTTCTTCTTCTCAGGATATCCATCGCCAGTTCCAGGCCCGCTACTGTATTTGTATGATAAGGTCCGACTTGCAAATAAGGCAAATCTTTTACTTCGACGGTCCATGCATCATTTCCAAAAACAACAATATCAATTGTATCCTTTGGATATTTTGTAATGATAAGCTCACTAAGCGCCATCGCTACTTTTTTCGCCGGCGTGATCCGGTCTTCTCCATACAGGATCATGCTGTGAGAAATATCAATCATTAATACTGTTGATGTTTGAGCCTTGAAATCTGTTTCGCGAATATGAAGATCATCTTCCTGCATTCTAAAACTGTCCACACCATGATTAATTTGTGCGTTGCGAATTGATTCTGTAAAATCTATTTGCTCCAGCGTATCCCCAAATTGGAAAGGGCGGGTTTCCGGATTAATTTCATCGCCGTTACCAGGTTTGAAAGTATTGTGGTTTCCCGATTTTGTTTTTTTAAGTTTTCCGAATATTTCTTCGAGGCTTCTTTTCCTGATTCCCTGTTCGGTTTTTGGAGTGATATTTATTTCTCCTTTTTGTTTATTCTCGTCGATATAACCTTTGTCTTTAAGATCTTCTATGAAATCTCCCATTCCATACTCGTTATTTGAGAGGTCATATTCTTTATCCAACTCGGTTAGCCAGCTCAAAGCTTCGCCAACGTCGCCGCTGGTGTAAGTGAGCAATTGCATGAAAATATCGAGAAGCTTTTCAAACGAAGTTTTGTTGTTCTCATTAGGGTCGAACTTTGAAAAATTATGAGCACGCATGTAATATTGTCTGATGTTTTTCTAAAATCTGGTTCCAGATCTCAGGCTTATGCAATTTACAAAACAAACTTTTTTTGCAACGTGCGCCATTGTTAAATAAAATTCTGCGATCTAAAAAGAGGCGGCGATTGCTTTATTATTTCAATTGGAGAATCACCATTTGTGGTATTTTTTGAAGTATTTTTTAATCAGGAATTTCTACTTTTTGGCTTACCAGACTTTCCCTAAAAAAAGAATCCTACCCGGCCAGGATAGGATTCTTGTATTTTATTTTGTCAAAAGGCTATTGCGTAGCGTCGTGAACTTGTTTTTCTTTTTTAGGCACCGGAACGTTATTAATAATCGGGTTTCCATTTTCCGGAGAAAGTGTTGCCGCAGGCTTAGTGAAGTATTGCTCCATTCCCTGAATTTGTTGCAAAAGCTGCTGAACAATTTGATTGTCATAAGCGAGAGATGCCTGCTTATTTTCATCCAGGCTATTGAAATAGGTTATTTGCTGTTCCAAATCTTTTCTTAAAGCATCAGAAACTTTTTTTGCAAGAGCCATATCGCCAGCTTTATAAGCAGCCAATAAAAATTGCCCGGAAATCTGATCCTGCTGCTGCCTGCGAGACGCCAGTCCGTAAGGGAAATTCTGTTGAAGCATCATGGAATCTGCTTTGTGTAACAGGTGGGATGCATCCTGCTTTCTATCATGATCGGCGAGGTTATTTGCCACCTGTGCAAACTGCATCCTGATCGTGTTCAGATGTCTCCTGTTTTCTTCATCATAATAAACGCCCGGAACATTTGCGTTCCCAAACTCAAATTTCTTCATCATCACATCGTAGGCCCAATCACGGTTTACTTCGCCATTTTTTACAGGAACCAATCTGTAAGACAGGCCATCAGTTCTCAGGTATTGCTGAAAGCCTAATTCATCATAAGGTGAAGTGAAATAAATAGGACGTTTCCATTTGTTGGCAGCGATAATATTTAAAATGGCGCTTTCGTTTTTGCCCAATGCATTTTTCGGGATATCAAAGACCAGTTCGCTCACAACACTGTCATCAGCATTGACGGTTCCGTTTTGTCTTACCAAATTGGTATCGACCGGCACTTTTACTTTTTTGGTTGGGAAAATATTGAGATAATCATTCCCGTTTTGGTACATACGGGTGGGATTATCACTGCCGGCATAATCCTTCATCATAGTGTAAAGGTCCATTGGTTGCGTTTGGTCTACCTGCGCTCCTGGAAGGTTCGGGAAATAATAGATCGCATCCCTGTTGCTTCCGAGAATTTCGTCAGGCGTCCAAATCACATCGATCGGAGCGCTTTGATTTATTTTATAACGCAATTGGTTTAGATACCAATCGGTTCCCATCAGGCTCGAATTAATTACCCGTATGTCTCTGCGAATGCCCAGCACTTCCTGTGCAAACCATAGCGGGTAAGTATCATTATCGCCGAAAGTGATCAGGATCGCATTGGGAGCGCAGCTTTGTAAATAATCAACTGCAAGGCCTCTCGCCAGAGTTTTATGACTACGGTCGTGATCATTCCATTCCTGGCTGGCCATCAACACCGGAACCGCTAAAATACATAAAGCTGCTGCGGCATAATTAGCGATCTTATTACTCATGAACTTATCAAAAAGCTCTTTTACATATAAGACTCCAAGACCAATCCACATGGCAAACGCGTAGAAAGAGCCCACATATGCATAATCCCTTTCCCGGGGCTGATTGCCCGCCTGGTTGAGATATAGCACAATCGCAATTCCTGTAAAAAAGAATAATAAGCCCACAACCAAAGTATCGCCTTTATCTTTTTTATATTGATAAATGACACCAAGAAGTCCAAGAATTAATGGCAGGCAGAATAATTTATTATTCGCTTTATTATGCTTCAGGCTGTCCGGCATTTTACTTTGATCGCCGAGTCTTGCATTATCCCAGAAAGAAATTCCTGTCAGCCAGTTACCGTCTCTGACATTACCCATGTCCACGCCTTGCAGATCATTTTGCTTACCGGCAAAATTCCACATGAAATAGCGGAAATACATCCAGTTGAATTGGTAGCTTATAAAGAAGCTAATGTTATCGCCCATCGTGGGTTTGTCATAATATTTTCCCGTTTTCGGATCTTTACCGATTCCGGCGAAACTTGCGTAGTAATCGGCGTGGCCCTGATCATTGCTCGCATCCCACATACGAGGGAAAATGTGGGTGTCTTCAGGTGCGTATTCAGTTACTACTTTTTTACCTTTCATTTCATATTTTGTCGACCCCTTTACATAGGTATCAACGTATTTCTGATCAGATGGGTCTGCGGTAAAATCCTGGCCTTTTACTATGGGCCAATCTCCATATTGTTCGCGGCTTAAATAACCAACAAGACTAACGGGATTGTCCACATTGAACATATCAATTGCGGGATCTGCATTTGAACGGATTAACGTTGTATAATAAGTCGAGAAACCAAGTAGTACGAAAGCAAAACTCCACATGGCTAATCTTAAGAAATTCCAATTCTTTTTCTTTGCGAGTCTTAGCAAAAAATAAATAATCAGTGCGAGCATTACAAAGAAGAAAGTGAATCCCGAAAAGAAGGGAAGACCAAAATCATTTTTAAATAAAATATCAAATTGGCCGGCCAGTTTAATTGTCCATTGCACCATTGGAACCTGCACAATACCTGTAATTGCACAGCCTGTTAAAAACGCCCAGAAGGTGCCCCAATTAGTGGTTTTATATCTTCTGAAATAGTAGATCATTACGATCGCGGGGATGGTAAGAATGTTAAGCAAATGCACGCCCACGGCTAATCCGATCAGGTAAAAAACGAAAATAAGCCAACGATCGGCCCGGGTAAAATTGCCCTTCACTCCGTTTAATTTTTCAATTGTTACTTCCTGTTCCCATTTAAGTGCCGCCCAAAAAGTGATGGCTGTAAAAAAAGAAGAACTGGCATAAACCTCAGCTTCCACTGCGCTGTACCAAAATGAATCACTGAAGGTATAAGCCAATGCGCCTACTGCCCCTGCGGCCATTATGGTAAAAATCTGTTGTGAGGTAAGTGGGTTCGCATTATTTCTTTCAAATATTTTCCGGGCAAAGTGAGTAATGCTCCAAAATAAAAATAAGATCGTGAAAGCACTCATCAACGCACTCATGGTATTGACGCCCGTTACCGCATGTGCAGGATCGAAAGGGATCATAAAAATCCGTGCGAGCAACACGAATAATGGTGCTCCGGGTGGATGCGGAATTTGAAGTTTGTAAGCGCTGGAAGCAAATTCACCGCAGTCCCAAAAACTGCCGGTGGCCTCCATCGTAGATAAATAAACAAAGGCGGCAATAATACAAACTGCCCATCCCGTAATGTTGTTGATGCGTCTAAAGCTCATATGCTGGATTTATATAAACAGCGGCAAATATAAAACTATGATCGGTACAATAACTACCACCTGTTTTTTTTTATAAAAAGGATTGTTAATTTACGACAAAAATCGTACTTGGTGTGAAAATTCTATGATAGTCGTGAATTTATTTTTGAAAGAAAGCACTTGAAGTTTACTGATAGAGGTTGTTTCGGAACTATGTCATTGTCGGTTGGAGAATCGAAAAAAGAAAAATGCATCATGAAAATCTTAATTTTGCGGCCTTTATGAAGAAAGCATTTATCCAACTCCATGTGGCGGTTATGTTAGCAGGATTTACCGCCATACTCGGGAAACTCATCGAATTGAATGAAGGATATCTTACGCTTTACCGGATGGCTTTGAGCGCGCTGATTCTTGGTGTTTTTTTATATTTAAGAAAGGAACTACAAATTCTTTCGTGGAACAAGATCCTGAAACTTTTAGGTGTGGGCGCAATTATTTCTTTACACTGGGTATCGTTTTATGGAAGCATTAAATATTCCAATGTTTCAGTTTCGGTAACCTGCTTATCGTCTATTGGTTTTTTCACCTCGCTGTTTGAGCCTGTCATCATGAGACGAAGAATTGATGTTGTTGAAGTAGTATTGGGATTACTTGCTATAGCGGGTGTTTATCTTATTTTTAGTTTTTATCCTGAATATAAGCTGGGAATTATTTTTGGAATTATATCGGCTATGATTGCGAGTCTTTTTCCAATCTTCAATAAACAATTATTAAATGAAATTTCACCTAACAATGTAACGCTGTACGAAATGGCGGGAGGAGCGCTGGCGCTTTGTTTCATCTTACCGGTATATTTCCGGTTTTTTCCTGCGACATATTATATTCCAACTATTTCGGATTCGTTGTGGCTATTAATTCTGGCTGGAGTGTGTACGGTGTTTGCATTCAATTTGAGCCTGAATTCTTTGAAACATATTTCAGCTTTTACCACGAATCTTACTTATAATTTTGAACCGGTTTATTCCGTTCTTCTCGCTTTTATTATTTTTAAAGAAAATAAATTTTTAGGCCCGGGATTTTATTATGGATTCGCGCTCATCTTGTTAGCGGTATCCTTACAGATGTTACGGGTTTACCAGGAAAAGAGAGCTGGAAAGTTAGTCATTTAAGCGCCCATCATTTCCATAAAAAAAGACAAAAAACTACAAAATGGCTTGTCTCTACACATAATTTATCTTAGAAGAAATTTTTGCAAACGATTCAAACATCCTGCTTACGCCACAATATTTTTCATTAGATAATTTTACCGCTTTTTCGACTTTCGGCTCGTCTTCCTTATTTACTTTGATGGTATAATTAATTACGACATCGTCGTAAATGGCTGGCTCGGTTTCGGTTAAACGGCCATCTACACTTATTGAAAGGTCAGAAAAATTAACCCGCATTTTATTAAGAATGCTAACAATGTCAAATCCAGTGCATCCGGCTAGCGACGCAAGCATCAAAGCTTTCGGACGGGTGCCCAGGTTTTGTCCACCTCCGGCTTCATCGGTATCAATCTCTATTTTGTGGCCATTTATATCCACAGTAAAATTTCTCCCACCTTTAAATGTTGCATTTATAGTATTTGTCGCCATGTCTTTTTTAAAAATTTGAGCAAACTTAGCTTTTTTACAAATGAGGAGACACTGATTGGCTAATCTGTTGAGAACTCATTGCTCCGGATTGGCGCCACAAAATTTTCCCTTCTTTAAAAAGAATTAAAGTAGGAACGCCTTGTATTTGATACTGTTGAGCAGCTTTCTGATTTTTATCAATATCTATTTTTATGACCCTCAATTTGCCCGTATTATTTTTGGCAAATCGCTGTAGTTCAGGTGCCATTTGTTTACAAGGACCACACCAGGTGGCATGAAAATCAACCAAAACCGGTTGTTTGCTGTTGAGAAGATCGTTGAATGTTTCCATAACCAAATTTACTTCATAAATTGTGCCGCGTCAGCATATGGCAAAATCTGTCAGTGCTTTTAATTGTGAACTGAAGTTTATGCAGATGTTTTTGGAATTTATGCCAATAGTGAATATTTGGGCTGAAATTCTCAATATTTATTTTTCAGGTAATTAATTCTTCATTACCTTTGCCGTCCGAAAAAAAGATCATTATGGCCAGAGTATGTCAGTTAACAGGAAAAAGACCCATTACGGGGAATACTGTTTCCCATTCAAATATCAAAACCCGCAGAAGGTTTTTACCAAATTTGCAGACTAAGAAGTATTTTCTTGCTGAAGAAGATAAATGGGTTACTTTAAAATTATCTTCTGAAGGAATTCGTACGATCAATAAGAATGGTCTTTATAGTGTGGTTAAAGAATTAAGATCAAAAGGCGTTAAGATTTAAATATAATACTTTCAATTATTCGTTATGGCTAAAAAAGGAAACAGGGTACAGGTAATTTTGGAGTGTACTGAACATAAAACTTCGGGGATGCCCGGCACAAGTCGTTATATTACCAAGAAGAATAAGAAAAACACCCCTGAGCGTTTGGAACTGAAGAAATTCAATCCAATCCTAAAAAAAGTTACCGTTCACAAAGAAATTAAATAATTAGCCAACCGGCTAATTGGCTAATCAGCTAATTATTAAATTATAACAAAATGGCAAAGTCAGCAAAAACAGCGATAAAAACCAAAGATCAGAAAGCAGCGGCAGACGCAAAAAACTGGACCAAAGTGGTGCGCACGATCCGCAATCCTAAAACCGGATCTTATTCATTTAAAGAATCTATTGTTCATAAAGACAAGATCAAAGAACATTTGGGAAGCTAATTTTTTGATGTTCAAATTATTTTTCAAAGCTATCTGGCACGTGTTGCGGATAGCTTTATTTATTTTTACCCTTTAATAACTTCGTTACTATGGGAATTTTTGATAAAATATTTGGAAAGAAAGAACAAAAAGAAAGTCTTGACCAGGGTTTGCAGAAAACCAAAGAAGGATTCTTTGACAAGATCACCAAGGCGATCGCAGGGAAAAGCACCGTAGATGAGGAAGTGCTGGACGACCTTGAAAATGCTTTGGTAAGTGCGGATGTTGGAGTTGATACAACTGTCAAAATTATCGACGGAATAGAAAAACGGGTGGCGCGGGATAAATACATAAATACAACTGAACTAAACCATATTCTAAAGGAAGAAATTCAATCTATTCTGGTTGACGCGCCGCAGGATACAGCTTACGTGAATTATGAGTTGCCTGCTGGTTATAAGCCACATGTTATATTGGTTGTTGGCGTTAATGGTGCGGGCAAAACCACCACAATCGGCAAATTGGCGCATAATTTTTCACTGGCAGGAAAGTCTGTGTTACTGGGCGCTGCGGATACATTCCGGGCTGCGGCTGTAGACCAGCTGAATATCTGGAGCCAACGCACAAACGTGCCGATTGTAAAGCATGCGATGGGCTCGGATCCGAGCGCCGTCGCTTTTGATGCGGTGCAAAGTGCCGTTGCCAAAAATGTGGATGTTGTAATTATTGACACAGCCGGAAGACTGCATAATAAAATTCATTTGATGGACGAGTTGAATAAGATTAAAAGATCCATCAATAAGGTATTGCCCAATGCGCCACACGAAGTGATGCTGGTGTTGGACGGCAGTACGGGGCAAAATGCTTTAGAGCAGGCAAGGCATTTTACGGCAACTACAGAGGTCAGCGCTTTAACCATTACAAAATTGGATGGGACCGCAAAAGGCGGCGTAGTGCTTGCGATCGCCGATCAATTCAAGATTCCGGTAAAGTTTATCGGAGTTGGAGAAAAAGCTACTGACCTGCTCGTTTTTAATAAAAAAGAATTTGTAGATAGCTTATTTGGGGGCGTTAGATAGTTGATCGGTTTGCTGATTAAATAGTTGATTGGTCTTTTATTTAATTGATTTAGAAGGTTTAGATGGATTACAATTGCATTAATTTATGAAGATTAATGCCATCCATTACAAAATGCATCCGAGAAAATTCGGGCAATTAGTGGCAAAAAAATGAAAACAAAAAATACAAAAGACAAAGTAAATATCATTACCCTCGGCTGTAGTAAAAATATGGTTGACAGTGAAGTGCTAAGCGGGCAATTGGCAGCCGCCGATATCAACGTCATGCATGAAAGCAAAAAGAGTGATCATAATATTGTGGTTGTGAATACATGCGGTTTCATTGACCTCGCAAAGGAAGAAAGCATCAACACCATTTTGGAACAGGTGGAATTAAAAAAGCGTGGGAAAATTGACAAAGTCTATGTTACGGGTTGTTTGAGTGAGCGATATAAACAGAATCTTGAAGATGAAATTCCAGAGGTAGATGCATTTTTTGGAACGATGGAACTGCCTTTTCTGCTTAGAAAATTTGACGTTGATTATAAGGCCGAGCTGGTCGGGGAGCGCTTATTGAGCACACCTAACCATTATGCTTATCTGAAAATAAGTGAAGGCTGTAACAGGACATGTTCTTTTTGTGCTATTCCTTTAATGCGTGGAAAACACATAAGCCGCACGATAGAATCATTGGTGCAGGAGGCAGAATTATTGGTAGCGAGAGGAGTGAAAGAAATTATGCTGATAGCCCAAGAGCTTACTTACTACGGTTTGGATATTTATAAAAAAAGAGAATTACCACGTTTGCTCCACGCGCTTGCCGATATTCCGGGCCTGGAATGGATCAGGCTTCACTATGCGTATCCATCAAAATTTCCGATGGAAATAATTGATGCGATGAAAGAACGAGACAATATCTGTAATTACTTGGATATGCCGCTGCAACATGCTAGCAACAAGATGTTAAAGGCGATGAAGCGTCAAATCACCCGGGAAGAAATGGAAGATATTATCGGTGGGATAAAATACCGGATTCCCGGAATCTGCTTAAGAACGACGCTGATTGCAGGTTTTCCGGGAGAAACGCAGGATGACGTGGAAGAGTTAAAAACCTTTTTAAAGAAAATGGAATTTGACCGCGTGGGGACCTTTACTTATTCGCATGAAGAAAACACCTCTGCTCATGATTTAGTTGACGACGTTCCTGCGGAGGAAAAAGAGAGACGCGCACAGGAAATTATGAATGTGCAACAGGAAATCTCCTATCAAAAAAATGAAGAAAAAATCGGCAAAACCTTTAAAGTGATCATTGATAAAAAAGAAGCCGGCAAATATTTGGGGCGTACCGAATTTGATAGTGTGGAAGTAGATAACGAGGTGATTGTAAACTCTGACAGAAAACTGAACCCTGGTGAATTTGTAAACGTCAAAATAACAAGTGCTTTTGATTATGACCTCGAAGGAATAGTCGCCAATTAAAGTAATCCATATCTTGGAATCAATGAGGGTCGGAATTCTAAATAAGGAAATCCACTCAAAATGAACCCGCAAATCTACGACATTTTCTAACTGAATTTACTGGGGTATCTACTGTATCTCACACCGGGGAAAAAACGGAAGCTCTCCGGTTTTTCCTCCTCACCATTTTTTCTGGAAACCAGCAACTTTGTGCTCATCAAATCAAGTATACGTTTCGATCAAAATATTTAAGAAGGCTCGTTTTTGTCAAAGTACCCTTTACGAACCTGGCCCCCAGAAAAAGTTGAGAAAGGTGGTTTTTCAATTAGATGTTCATTATGCCCCAATGGGGCATTTTGAATTTTAGAGAACGCTGTTTACATCATCATATAGCAAGTACAAAACCACATTTTGCTGACGAATATTACATTGGTAAGTTTAGCTTAAATTTGTAAGATCATTAAACGCTATTTTTTTTGAAATACAATCAGTCTTCATTAAATAAATTAGAAAAAGTACTCGAAGAGGCTGGCTATGTCGTGCGTTATGAGCGTGGCTCATTTCAAAGCGGCTATTGCATCCTTGAGGATAAGCGGGTGGTAGTATTGAATAAGTTTTTAACGCCGGAGGGAAGGATCAATACGCTCATGGACATTATTCCGTCAGTTGGTATTAACTATGATTTGCTGACGCACGACTCTCAGAAGATGTATGATGATATGATGTCGGAAATCGAAAGTTTAAAAAAATAAATTCGCTTCGCCAATAAAATTGCTGCCTTAATAATTTCCGTTATTTTTTTATAGTTAGCTTTGAACAGTGAGTTATCCCGGTCTTAAGATTACTTTTTTGGGTACGGGCACCAGCGGTGGTGTACCAATGATAGGCTGTAGCTGTTATGTTTGCACCTCCTTAAACGAAAAAGATAAGCGTTTCAGAAGCAGCATTCTTGTTCAAAGCGCACGAACCTCTTTAGTGGTCGATACCACTCCTGATTTTCGTTCGCAGATGCTTCGTGAAAACGTCAAAAAGCTGGATGCCATTCTCTTTACTCATCCTCACAAAGATCATATCGCCGGTTTGGACGATATAAAAGCTTATAATTTTTTTCAGCAAAAGCCAATGGATGTTTTTGCAAACAGCCTTACCCAAAATGAATTGCGTAGAGAATTTCCTTACATTTTTGCTGCTGAAAAATATCCCGGAATTCCAAGTGTCAATTTGCATGACATCACCGACCAACCGTTCATTGTTGGAGATATTCCTGTAATTCCCATTCTGGTCTATCATTTGAAAATGCCGGTTTTGGCGTTCCGGTTCGGAAATTTTACTTACATCACTGATGCCAACAGGATCGATGATGCGGAAAAAGAGAAAATCAAAGGAAGCGAAGTGATCGTTATAAATGCGCTGCGAAAAAAGGAACATATTTCCCATTTCAATTTAAGCGAAGCTGTCAATCTCGTAGAGGAATTGCAAATTCCGAAAGCTTATTTTACTCATATTAGCCACCAATTAGGATTGCATGATGAGATCAATGCCGAATTGCCAAATAACATGAAACTTGCCTGGGATGGATTGACGATCAATCTTCCTGGTAGCTAATATTAGGCGGTTCTCTTTACTAACATCGATATTCAAAAATAGAAAATCTATTTTTTCACTTATGAGAATATACCCGCTGTTTTATTTTTCGTCGATTCGATCAAAATCAACTTTGCTGCTGCAGAATATTTGACTAATTTAAATCTTCGATCACGGGCTGGAGATAGATGATTTTTAATATTCTAACACAAAGCTTATGCGGCAAAAATTTCTGGAAGATTATTTCAATTTTACAAAAAAAGAACGCTCGGGTATTATTTCGATCGTCTTTATTATTTTTATCATCATTCTTACAATCTTTTTTTTGCCTTATCTCAAGACGAATGAAATTCCTGACCATACCGAATTCAGCAATGAACTTGCGCGCTTGCAAACGGATACGACCGTTGGGCGCCGTTTCGCAAATTCCGAAGAATATCACAACGATTATACACCCAATGATATAAGAAGAGAATTCCCGCACGCTGAACCATTTTTATTTGATCCAAACACGGCTACAGTAGCGGATTGGGTCCGGTTGGGCATTAAGGAAAAAACGGCACTGACGATTCAAAAATATATAGCCAAAGGAGGCCGGTTTTATAAACCGGATGATATAAAAAAGATCTGGGGCATGCATGCTCCCGATGCCGAAAGATTGCTTCCTTATGTCCGAATAAAAGAAATTGCCAGCAAATACCCGTCTTCTGAAAAACGAGAATTTGAAAAAACTACAAATTCAGTTATAAGGAAAGCCATTCGTGACGTTGATGTCAATCTTGCAGATACTTTTGATTTCAAAGAGCTTCCCGGAATTGGCAGTAAACTGTCTCAGAGAATTGTTGCTTTTAGAGAAAAATTGGGAGGTTTTCATTCTATAGAGCAGGTTGGTGAAACCTATTTTCTTGCTGATTCTGTTTTCCGGAAAATCAAACCTCATCTTGTTATCAGTGCCGGGCAATTAAAGCAGATCAATATTAATTCCGCATCAGCAGAGCAATTAAAATCCCATCCCTATATTAGGTATAACCTGGCCAATGCCATTATTTCTTATCGAAAACAACATGGCAATTTCAAATCAGTAGAAGACGTGAAAAAAATAATGATCTTTTCCGAAGAGGATTACAATAAAACTGTTCCTTATTTTACCGTTGACTAACACTATTTTGATATTTGAATTTCAAACCGGAAGTGAAGTATAATAAATGTTTTTGAGTGAAATCGATTTATCTTGCGAATCTAAATGTTAACCAAATATTATGGATTTTTCTTCAAATGAAATCACACAGCAAGTGAGGCAGACAGCTAAAGATTTTGCTCTTCAGCACATCAAGCCTCATCTTATGGAATGGGATGAAAGCCAGGAATTTCCTGTTCATATTTTTAAGGAATTAGGCAAACTTGGTATGATGGGAGTTTTGATACCTGAGGAGTATGGAGGCAGCGGATTGGGCTATTTTGAATATAGCGCAATCATCCAGGAAATAGCTAAGGTTTGCGGCTCAATAGGGCTTTCTCTGGCGGCGCACAATTCACTTTGCGTCGGCCATATTCTTACATTCGGAAATGATAAACAAAGACGCGAATTTTTACCAAAATTGGCAACTGCTGAATTCATCGGCGCGTGGGGATTAACAGAAGCCAACACGGGAAGCGATGCGGGCAATATGCAATGTGTAGCGGTAAAAGATGGAGATGATTGGATCATTAACGGAACTAAAAACTGGATTACTCATGGAAAAAGCTGCGATGTAGCTGTAGTCATCTGCAGAACCGGCGAGCCAAGAACAAGGGATAATTCAACTTCTTTTATCGTTCCAAAAGGTACTAAGGGTTTTTCCGGCGGAAAAAAGGAGAACAAGCTGGGAATGCGTGCCAGCGAAACGGCAGAAATGATATTTGATAATTGCCGGGTTCCCGATTCTTCGAGGATGGGTGGCGTTGGCGACGGTTTTAAACAGGCGATGAAAGTGCTTGACGGCGGCCGCATTTCGATTGCGGCATTGGGATTGGGAATTGCGAAAGGCGCATACGAAGCATCTTTGCAATATGCCAAAGAACGGCATCAGTTTGATAAACCAATAGCTTCTTTCCAGGGAATTTCATTTAAGCTTGCGGACATGGCCACAGAAATTATGGCTGCAGAATTATTGATCGATAAGGCCTGTGATCTCAAGAACCGCGGTGAAAGTGTAACAAAAGAATCCGCCATGGCGAAATATTATTCGAGTGAAGTCGCGGTTAAAGTAGCTACAGACAGTGTGCAGATTTTTGGTGGATATGGTTATACCAAAGATTTTCCTGTAGAAAAATTTTACCGGGACAGTAAGTTATGTACCATCGGAGAAGGAACCAGCGAAGTGCAAAAAATTGTGATAGCGAGAGAAGTCTTAAAGTAGATTTTCGAATTTCAAAATAGGAAGACCGGAGGAATCATCCGGTCTTCTTATTTGCAGGTAGCTTAATTACACAGTTTTATTTCCTCCAAATAGTCCGCTAAATTTATCCTTCGCAAATTCTTCAATTTTTTCTCCAGTGGACCCGGGGATAAAATCGGAGATTTTATCAAGCATGTTACCGCTGGCTTGTGCGGTGTTCACATCAGCCGGGGTTGTGCCGGGAGCTGAAGGCGTAGTTCCGGATTGAAACAGGTTGTCTATTGCTCCGGCAACCATCGGAAATTTTTCTTTTATGTAACCTGTGATGGTACTTAAAATGCCATGCGATTGCTCGGCGCTTAATCCGTGCACATTTTGTAATTTTTGAATTAATTCCTCCATGATTGATTTTTTTATAGGGTTTAAAAGCCAGACACAATGTAACCATTTTAAATAATATATAGCGCTGACATGCTTTTATTACATTCATATTACAATTAGTTAAATAAAAAAGGCAGACAGTTTTTTTATATAATTAGTTTTGCTTTTTCGATAACCATTAAAAATTCCTGTATGAATTATTCAAAGATCTTTTTTTCGCTTCGCGGATTGTTGGTGGCCATTGGGTTTTTATTTTTCTCCAATGTTATTTCTGCCCAGGATAAATCCGTACAAAATCTTCAATCCGATGCCAGCAAGGAAATAAAAAAGCAAAAAATTGACAGCGGTAAAATATGGAAAACCGGTGGAATTTTTAATTTGAATTTAGGACAGGGCAGCCAAAGCAATTGGGCCGCCGGTGGTGATGATTTTTCCTTTTCGGTAGCAAGCTATCTTGGCTTCTATGCATTCTATAAAAAAGACCGTTACAGTTGGGATAACACGCTTGATTTTAATTATGGATTGGTAAATACTACAAGCCTCGGCACCAGGAAAAATGATGATCGTATAGACTTGCTATCAAAAGTGGGCTATGAATTAACGCCAAAATTAAACCTGGCCGCTCTCGTGAATTTTCATTCGCAATTCTCTAAAGGATATAATTATAACAGCGATGGCACCAAAGATCTTTTATCGAATTTTCTTGCACCGGGATATGTTTTGTTAAGTCTTGGATTGGACTACAAGCCGGCAGATGGGCTTTCTATTTTTATATCGCCAATTACATCGCGATGGATCATTGTAACCGATGATACACTTTCCGCAAAAGGCGCTTATGGTGTAGATCCGGGCAAGAAGGTTAAAAATGAAATCGGCGCTTTCGTGAGCATTAATTATTTAAAAAACCTGAGTAAATCTATTACTTATAAAGGGCGGCTGGATCTATTTTCAAATTATGAACATAATCCTCAAAACATTGATGTGATGATGAATAACATGTTTACGGCTAAACTTTCCCGCGTGCTTTCTGCCAGCCTCGGCCTCGACCTTATTTATGATAATGATGTCAAACTTTTTGGGCCAAATCACGATTCTCCGGCATTGCAGTTGAAATCTATGATAGGAGTAGGCCTTAGTGTCAATTTGTAATAAATGGGTAATCGCAAACCTATTTATGAGCAGAGTTTCAATACTTCCAACGAAAGTCGAAGCCTAAATATTTTCGATAATTCCTGCGATGCCCTGG
Organism: uncultured Chitinophagaceae bacterium; assembly: GCA_963706775.1. Classification (GTDB taxonomy): domain Bacteria; phylum Bacteroidota; class Bacteroidia; order Chitinophagales; family Chitinophagaceae; genus Ginsengibacter. Next base: position 96,304 of record CAVPNF010000005.1, on the reverse strand, counting down.
CCGCCGCCTACACAAGCCGTCACGATTCCGTATTTTTTGTTTAACCTCTTCATGTCATTGATAAGTTGAATAGAAAGTTTGGCGCCTGTGCATCCAAGTGGATGTCCTAATGCTATTGCACCTCCATTGATATTTACTTTAGAAGGATCCAGTTCCAGCGTTTTAATAACCGCGAGAGATTGTGAAGCAAACGCTTCATTCAACTCAATAAGGTCTATTTGTGACAGGCTCATTCCTGCCTGTTTCAAAACTTTAGGAACAGCCTCCACGGGCCCGATTCCCATGATACGCGGATGGACGCCTGCACTAACGCATGATACGAGTCGCGCTATAGGTTTTAGCTTTAATTCATTCATCATTTTTTCGCTCATCACTATTACAAACGCAGCGCCATCGCTTGTTTGGGAAGAGTTTCCCGCTGTAACGGTTCCGCCAAGAGCAAAAGCTGGTTTTAATTTTGCCAGGGCCTCAAGAGAGGTATCTGCCCGCACTCCTTCATCAGTATCGACAATAAACTGGCGTTTTTGTTTTTTGTTATTCCCGTCGACATAGATTTCTTCTACAGAAATCGGTAAAATACCGCTTTTAAAATATCCTTCGTCGATCGCTTTTTTTGCTTTTTGATGAGAATGCAAACTGAATTCATCTTGTTGCTCACGCGTAACGCTGTATTCTTTTGAAACCGCTTCTGCAGTCAATCCCATGCCGAGATAATAGTCAGGCGTTTCAGAGGATACCGAATACGCGGGCACAGGTTTCCATCCTGATGTAGGAACCATAGTCATGCTTTCTGTGCCTCCTGCAATAATGCAGTCTGCCATTCCGCTTCTTATTTTTGCGGTAGCAATCGCAATGGTCTCTAATCCGCTGGCACAATATCTATTTACAGTCATGCCCGGAACCGAAATGCCTAATGCTCTTACACTTATCATTCGGCCTACCTGCAAGCCCTGCTCGGCTTCAGGCACAGCATTTCCAACGATCAGGTCATCCACCCTTTTTGCATCCAGTTCAGGAACCGAAGCTAATAAACCTTTGATCACATCCACGGCCAAATCGTCCGGGCGGTAAAAACGAAATCCACCTCGTTTTGATTTGGTAACTGCTGTCCGGAATCCCGCGATTATATATGCTTCCATAAAAAGTTTTTAGTTAATGCGAAGTAAGCAATTTAGGATTTATTTTTTTGAAAAGATAGTTGTTTAACTAACTTTTTAAGGATTTTGTTTTTTAGAAAAGTGCTGCCTATTTATGGTTATTTTTTTTCAGAAGATCAACCCAAGTTAATTTAGGTAACTTCCTACGATCGGTAATCTTCTTCCCACTCCAAAAGCTTTGGGTGAAATACGAATGATTGGACAAAACTGGTTTCTCTTGTATTCGTTGCTGTTTACCATTCTCAGGATCCGATCGACCAATGTAGCGTCAAATCCCTGGGACTTTATTTCTGAAGGTCCTTGTACTCTTTCAATATATTGATATAATATTTTATCCAAAATTTCATAAGGAGGCAGGCTGTCACTGTCTTTTTGATCCGGCCTTAATTCCGCTGAAGGCGCCTTGGTCAATATATCTGCCGGGATAATTTTTTTTGTTGAATTGATGTATTTCGCCAATTCATATACCTGTAATTTATAGCAGTCTCCCAACACACCAAGTCCGCCGGCCATATCTCCATATAAAGTTCCATAACCAACCGCTAACTCGCTTTTGTTTGAAGTATTTAGTAATATATAGCCGAATTTATTGGCAATCGCCATCAGGAGGTTTCCCCTTGTTCGTGCCTGGATATTTTCTTCGGCGAGGCCGAAAGGAGCATCTTTGAACAGTGGTTTTAGTTCATGAAGAAATTCATTGTATATTTTCTTAATCGGAATAATATTATACGGATTGCCAAGATTTTTGCTAAGGCTCTCGGCATCAACGATGGAATGCAATGACGAAAATTCCGAAGGCATTATAATCGCCCGCACATTTTCCTTTCCAAGCGCTTCGCAGGCAAGGGCAATAGTTACCGCGCTGTCTATCCCGCCGCTGCTGCCAATGATCGCTTTCGTAAATCCCATCTTGGTGAAATAATCTTTTATTCCGAGAACAATTGCTCCATAAACCTGAGAAATATTTAATTCCGGTAAAAGCTGTACCGGCTCCAACAATTGTCCGGGAACTGCGGCAGCCGGTTCAATTACGGGGGAATTAACCGTTCCATCGTCATTTAAAATAATCTCCATGTTCTGCTCGCTAAATTGCGGAAGCTGGCAACATAAATTTGCGTCTTTATCGAACACAAGGGATGCGCCATCAAAGATTATTTCTGTTTGGCTACCCACAGCATTGCAATAAATGAGGGGAATTTTATACTTCGACACATTTGATTTTATCGTGGCTTTCCTGTCTTCAGCATGGGTGTAATCAAACGGCGATGCGGAAATATTAATCATGAAATCCGGTTGTTGCTTCATCAAAATGTCCATTGGACAGACGCGGTAAAGTGGATTGTCACCAAGATTCCAGATGTCTTCGCATATGGTCAGCGCTATTTTTTTCCCTTTGAATTCAACTACATTCCAATCGTAGGCGGGCTCAAAGTAACGGTATTCGTCAAACACGTCATAATTGGGAAGACAGGTTTTTTGCGCTATTTGTTTTATTTGCTTTTCATAAAGAAAGAAAGCAGCGTTAAACAAATCTTTGCCTTCCTTTTGAGGGTTTCGTTGAGGGGAACCAACGATAACACCGATATTGTCGGCGTGCTCTTTTATTTTGTCTACACTCGCTAAACATTGATTTATGAAATCATTGAAATCCAAAAAATCCCTTGCCGGGTAGCCGCAGATGCTCATTTCACTAAAAACGATCAGGTCGGCATTTTTTGCTTTCGCTTCATTGATGGCTTCAATAATTTTATTTACATTTTTATCAAAATTGCCAATATGGTAATTTTGCTGGGCAAGAAAAATTTTCATTTTGTAAAGTTAATTGAATAGATGAATAGAATGATTCGCGGCAAATGTGCATTTGTTTGTAATTATCTTCGCAAACTAAACCATGAAAAATATGATTTACGGTACGCCAGATGTATAAAAAGCTACTGAAATATATTGATAAAATCAATGCGTGGCGCAAGCACCGGATTTCCAACACGAATTTTTTAATTCTCGCCGCTGCTGTTGTTGGTGTATTTGGTGGGGTCGCCGCTTCGGTGCTAAAAGGCCTGACTCATTACGTGGCAGCATTTCTGCAAAATGATCTTCATTGGGAATATAAATATTATCTGTATTTTTTCTTTCCGCTCATTGGGATCTTTCTAACGGTTATCTATATACGCACTTTTATCCGCCGCACTAAATTTCAACATGGCATCCCGGCTATTCTGTATAATATATCACACAATTCCAGTAAGCTGGATTTTCACAATATTTATAGCCAGATCATATCCAGCGCGTTTACGGTCGGGCTTGGAGGTTCGGCCGGGCTTGAAGCCCCTGCCGTTGCGAGTGGGGCTGCCATAGGATCTAACCTCGGACGTTTTTTTGGACTGAATTACAGGGAAACTACTTTATTGTTGGCTTGTGGAGCAGCCGCAGGTATTTCCGGCGCCTTCAACAGCCCGATCGCAGGAATGATTTTCGCGATTGAAGTCATCATGCCGGAATTTTCAATTCCGGCGGTTATTCCTTTACTAATTGCCTCCGCCCTTTCATCAGTGGTATCCCGTTTCATTTACACTGAGCCACTGTTTGCCTTAATAACAAAAGGATGGGTGATGGATGCGTTTTGGTATTACATTGTTTTAGGTATACTGGTTGGTGTTTACTCAATTTATTTTAGCCGGTTAAACAATTATCTTTTCAAAACTTTTGGCAAAATCAAAAATCGCTACAACAAGGTTCTGGTTGGAGGAATAACATTGGGTGTGTTGATCGCAATATTTCCTGCCTTGTACGGCGAGGGATACATTACGATTCAAAAACTGCTTGACGGAAATTATCAAACCCTTTTGGCGAATAGTTTTTTTGCTCAATACCAGGATATAGCCTGGGCACTCGTTCTTTTTGGTGCACTCTCCATGGTTGGTAAAACTTTTGCCTGCATCATCACTATGAGCAGCGGCGGCAATGGCGGTATGTTTGGTCCAAGTGTAGTTGTTGGTGGCTTGCTTGGATTCGTTTTTGCTTATGGATTAAACCAAACCGGGATGGTTGAATTAAATGTAACCAATTTCATTATCGCAGGAATGGCCGCGTCAATCAGCGGAATGATGCACGCGCCATTGACAGGGATTTTTCTTGCAGCGGAAATAACCGGGGGATATGTTCTTATGGTACCTTTGATGATAGTTTCCGCTATTGCCTATTTCATAAATAAAGGCATCCTGAAATATTCCATTTACACTAAGGCACTTGCTGACCAGGGAAATCTGCCTTCCATTCAAAGCCAGGATTATAGCGTGTTGCGAAGGATTAAACTAAAATACCTGATCGAAAAAGATTTCGTCATTTTGCTTCCCGATGATACGCCGAAAGGAAGAAGCGTGGACATTGTTCACACCAATCGCAATGTTTTTCCTGTTGTGAGTGAAGAAGGAATTTTGACCGGAATTTTGTACAGTGATCAATTGCTTGAATTATTAATCAGCAGCAAATCCGAAGATCAAAATCGTCCTATAAAAGAAATAGCCCAGCCTCCCGGAAAGATTGTTTCAGTTAACACAAGCATGTTTGAAGTAATGCAAATCATGGATAGTCTTGATACCCGCATACTTCCTGTTTCCAATGATGACGGTGTGTATCTGGGCTTTGTTACCAAGACAGGAATATTCAATAAATACCGCCACTTATTAATGCGCCAGGAAGATTATATGCAGTAAAAAAGCAAAAGTAATCGCGCAACTAAAGATGATTAAGTTAACATTATTACTGCCCGAAAAATTTATCTCATAGGTTTTTTCTTTTAACAGCATTGTCAATTAATTTTTTCTTTTATTTGTTGTATGAAGAAATTTTTTTTCCCCGTTCTTGCAGCTTCGCTTTTATTTTCCTGTCAAAGCAAAAATAATATCCCCGATGTTTCGTCTATTAAAGTAAATCTGGAAACAAGAAGATTCGAGCAGGATTTCTTTGCGATGGATACGACTAAAATGGCAGAATCTATAAAATCAGTTATGCAGAAGTACCCGGACTTTTTGCCGGATTTTGTGGGGAACATTCTCGGACTTGATATAGATAGTTTATTAATTCCGGGGAATGCACAGGCCAAAGGAGTCAGTCTTTTTATTCATGATTATCTTCCGATAAAGGATTCGGCAGATCTGCAGTACAAAAATTTCAATAAAGAAACAGAAGAAATAAAGACTGCCTTACAATATGTAAAATATTATTTTCCACAGTATCAGTTGCCTCAAGGCATTATCACTTTTATCGGGCCTATCAATGCAAATTTTGAAACTTCATTTGGAACGCAGGGAGATATTCTCACTACACATGCACTTGGAATCGGACTGACATTGCATCTTGGAAGCCATTTTTCATTTTATAAAAGCCTGGAAGGCCAGGAGCAATATCCGGATTATCTTGCTAATAATTTTGATGCCGCCCATATCCCGGTTAATTGCATGAGAAATATTGTAGATGATATGTATCATGAAAAAAGCGATGGCACTGCATTAATTGAACAGATGGTAACAAAGGGACGCAGATTGTATTTGATCACACGCTTTTTGCCCCGCACACCTGAGAATGTATGCATAGGTTATACAAAAAAACAAATGGATGATTCTTATAAAAATGAAGCCGTGATTTGGGATTTTTTTTTAAACAATGATCTTCTTAATAACACGGATCAAAATATCACTAAAAATTATATTGGAGAAAGTCCGAAAACACAGGAGTTGGGAGAAGATGCGCCTGGAAATTTGGGTACATTTTCGGGATTACAGATCGTAAAAAAATATATGGATAAACACCCCGAAACAAGTCTTGCAGAATTAATGAAGATAGAGCCGCGACAGATTTATAGCCTGGCTAAGTATAAGCCAAGGACTTAATTCATTTTGGAAGGAACTACGAGGTCAAAAGCAGGAATATTTATAATAAATGTTTGCTTGTTGTAGATGTTTTCCATAAAATACATTCCGTGCATTTTTCCTATTTCGCTTCGCAAATTGCATCCGCTTACATATTGATATTTTTCTCCCGGATTTATCTTTGGCTGAACACCTATCACACCTTCTCCTTCGACTTCGCGGTGTTCTGCATTACTATCGAATATATACCAATGTCTTCTTAATAATTGGACAGGAAATGCATTGTTGTTTTCAAGAGTAATGCGGTAAGCAAACATGAATTCACTATTGAGCGGATTGCTGTATTCCGGTTGATAAAATGTTTCAACACTTACTGTTAGTCCTTCAGATATTTTTGAGATCATGGCCATGAGGTTAAAGTTAAAGTTATTAAAACTCGGGAATCTTAGTCGAAAGTTTTTGAATTTAATTTTTAATAATCAGTTACATCCTGCGGCACAATATCCCATAAATATTTAAGTGCGCGACAAATATTTAAAACCACTTCTTTTTGTTCAACGCTTTGTTGATTTTGCATATCCGTTTTTCAACAGCCATTGCAAGATTTTGTCACGATGATCGCCCTGGATAATGATTTCGTTTTCTTTTACAGATCCCCCTGATCCACAAAATGATTTCAATTGTTTTGCCAATGTTTCCACCTCTTTTTCCTCCATCTCAAATCCGGAAACAACTGAAACTGTCTTTCCGCCACGGTGTTTTGTATCCAGCTTTATTTTTAATAATTGTTGGCCCGGCGGTAAAATATTTTTTGGTTCCGGGTCAGTTGATAAACTAAAATCAGGAGCCGTTGAATAAACAATGCCGTTTCCGTTATATAACTTTTTCTTTGACATTTTATTGTTTTGTGATAGCTTTTAAACTAAGGTCTAAACTTTTAGCCTGGTGAATGATCGCGCCGCTTGAGATAAAATCCACTCCCGTTGCCGCGTAGGATTCAATGTTATCAAGCGTTATGCCGCCGCTGGCTTCCGTTTCGTATTTGTTACCGATAATAATCAGCGCTTCTTTTATTTGTTCCGGCGAAAAATTGTCCAGCATGATCCTGTCTACTTTTCCAATTTTAACGACTTTTTTTACATCTTCAACACTCCTGGTTTCGACTTCAATTTTTAAATCAAGGCGATTTTGATCCTGAACATAATCCCAGGCTTTTTCGATTGCTTTTTCAATGCCGCCGGAATAGTCAATATGATTATCTTTCAACATGATCATGTCATAAAGCCCAAACCGGTGATTGAGGCCTCCTCCAATGCGTACCGCTTCTTTTTCCAATAGCCGAAAATTTGGAGTTGTTTTTCGCGTATCTAATAACCTGGTAGAGTAGCCGGCCAATTTATCGGTGTATTTTTTAGTAAGAGTCGCAATACCACTCATGCGTTGCATGCAATTAAGAACAAGCCTTTCGGCAGACAGAATCGTCGCGATTGTCGCTTCGACTTCAAATGCCTTTTCGCCATAATGCATTTCATCACCATCATTTTTTATTTTTTTAAAAACTGAACCTGGCTCAATAAATGAAAAAATTTTTTCTGCTACGTCCACGCCGGCGAGGATGCCTTCGTCTTTAATCTTAAGGACGGCTTCGCCAGGTGTGCTTTTGTCTATAATAGCGAGCGTCGAATGGTCACCATCGCCAATATCTTCGTTGAGCGCATTGGATATTAATTCTTCAAGTTGTTGCTGGTAATTTTCACTGTGTTGCATAAAACAAAAATATTAACGGATGATTCATTTCGCGCAAAAACTTCCAGGGATATTTTTTCTTTTCTAAAAATATTTATCAACGGCAAGTCCATAGGTAATCAGCAAATTTTCCCGGTTGGTTCTGCTGATCCGGTTGTAGCCGACACTTGCATTGATGGCTAACCATTTGTTCAGCTTAACTGAAAGCGTATTGTTGGCCTTCAATATATAATCTTTCAACGATAGTAAAGAGGGTTGGATAAAATTCGATCCATCAAGAATAAGGATATTTTTTATCTTCCAATGATACTTTACCCGAAAAGAATTTCGCACCGTTTGATAAATGTCTTTTCCCAGAACGGGATCCGTAAGATCACTGGTTTCGTAAACAAATCCATCGCTCAATACAAGGCTCAAATCAGGTTCTTTGATAACTGTGTAACCAATTCCCGCGCCCGATTGAAAACGATAATTAATTTTCAAAGAATAACTTTCATCATAATTCAGGAGTGCCCAATAATATAGTTTTCTTACATTTTTTAGATAATCAAAGTCTGCATAAACGGACAAGTCGTTGTTGGAAAGTTGTTTCTGTTGTTTTCCGTAAATCCAGCTCGCGGCTGTGTTCTGTGAGAATTTTTTTTGATCAATATTAAACCCGATACCATTATTTAAAACATAAGAACTAAGATCTTTCGTTTTATTGAAGATGCCAGTCGATGAAAATGAAAAGCGATGATGAACTGAATCGTTAAATTGAGAAAAAGAAAGTTTGCAAAGAAATAAAATCATAAAAGAAAGAATTGTTTTCAGCATGCCTGGTCCCGTTTTGAATAAAAGTACAAAATATATTTTCGGGGGCGACTGGATCAAAATGTGATAAGCGAAAATGTAGAATTTTGCATTTTTATTTCGTACCGGATTTTACTGGAAATATTTTCCAATACCGGGTTTTCTATCGGAAGTCGTCATAATCCAAAAAGTAGAAAAAGGCATTTTAAAAGATAAAGCGCGACAGATGCCGCGCTTTATTGTATTGGAGTTTTCAGGGTTTTATTTTTCGAATCGAAGTTCCTGTATCACTTGCTTGCTTCCTTTTTGCTTCATATAAATAGTCGTTCTGTACACGCCATTTTTGGTCGTCAGATTCCCGATGCAATATTGTGAAGCTGAACTTTCACTTTGATGAATGACCTCAAAATTTTTAACTGTATTAGCTTGAAAGAAGTCGCTCAACACAAGCTCGGCCTGTTTTTTACTATAAAAGTTGGTTTTTTGAAAGACTGTAATTTCAACTGAATTATCAAAATACTTTGCAACTTCTGAAGCGCTTGCCGCTTTCATTGCGCTCACTACCTCAGCAAAAGATATGACCGCAAAAGATGATAAAACAGATACGACTAACAAGGAAAGTATAGCTTTCTTCATGGTCAAAGGTTTGAGATAAAATTTACGAAAAACGTGCCAAACGAAATTCTTGCTAAAGAAATCAAAATTTCGCAGATATATTAAAGCTAATAATTAGCTTTGAAAAATGGAAGCAAAAAAAGTAATATTAGTAATCATGGATGGTTGGGGACAAGGCTCTGACAAAAATAGTGATGCCATTCAAAATGCTCAAACACCTTTTGTTAGTTCGTTATATACCAACTATCCTCATTCTACGCTTGTTACCTGCGGCCGGGCGGTTGGTCTTCCGGAAGGCCAAATGGGAAACAGTGAAGTGGGGCACCTGAATCTGGGCGCGGGCCGTGTTGTTTACCAGGAACTTGAACGCATCAATGTTGCTATAGAGAATGGCGAGTTCGAAAAAAATCCGGTATTGCTTGATAGTATCAACTATGCAAAGGATAATCACAAACCTTTGCATCTTATGGGACTGGTAAGCAACGGTGGCGTGCATTCCCATATTAATCATTTAAAAGCGCTTACAACAATTTGTAAAAAACACGGGCTTGAAGAAGTATATATACATGCGTTTACAGATGGCCGTGATACTGATCCAAAAAGTGGGCTGAATTTTATAGAAGATCTTCATCAGCATCTTGAAAAAACAACCGGCAAAATAGCGACTATTACCGGCCGCTATTATGCCATGGATCGGGATAAACGATGGGAAAGAGTGAAGGTGGCTTATGATGCGTTAGTACATCGTACGGGAGAAATTACATCAGATTTGTTTTCAGCGATTTCATCTTCTTATCAAAATGATGTAACAGATGAATTTTTGAGGCCAATCATTAATTCTGAAACACCTGGCTCGTCAATTAAGGACGGTGATGCAGTGATTTGTTTTAACTTTCGTACCGATCGTTGCAGGGAAATTACAGAAGCGCTCACCCAAACCGCTTTTCCCGAGCAGCAAATGAAGCCCCTGCAGCTTAACTACACTACCATGACCCTTTATGATCATAAGTTTCAAAATATACATGTTATTTTCCAAAAAGATGATCTGACGAATACCATTGGTGAAGTGTTGGCAAATAATCATAAAAATCAAATCCGGATCGCTGAAACGGAAAAATATCCACATGTTACCTTTTTCTTTAGTGGTGGAAGAGAAGTGCCGTTTGAAGGCGAGCGACGGATCATGATCCCTTCGCCAAAAGTTGCGACATACGATCTTCAGCCTGAAATGAGCGCTATCGAAATGACAGCGGCGCTTCTCCCGGAAATAGAAAAGCAATCTGCGGATTTCATTTGCTTAAATTTTGCTAATGCTGATATGGTGGGCCATACGGGCGTTTGGCCGGCAGTAATAAAAGCAGTAGAAACCGTTGACAAATGTGTTCAGCAAGTGGTGACTACAGCGTTGGCAAATGGATACACGATTTTTCTCACAGCGGATCATGGCAACGCCGATTATATGAAAAACGATGATGGAAGCCCGAACACCGCGCATACGAAAAACCTGGTGCCGTTTTTTATTATTGATAAAGAATGGAAAGGAACTATTAAGCCCGGGAAACTTGGTGACCTGGCTCCCACGATATTGACAATGATGAAATTGCCAATTCCTAAAGAGATGACCGGAAACATTTTAATAGAGGCATAAAACAAACCCAAAAAAGCTGCATTTTGAAAAAAATTCTGAAAATTATACTGGTCGTTATACTGGTTGTATTCATAATAATCCAGTTTTTCAAGCCTGCCAGAAACGCGGCAGCGGAAATAGCTACAAACGAAATCGAGGCCTCTTATTCCGTCCCAAATGACGTAAAGGACGTTCTGAAGGTTTCGTGTTATGATTGTCATAGTAATACGACTATCTATCCCTGGTATTCGAATATACAACCGGTGGCCTGGTTTTTAAGCAATCACATCGCAGACGGAAAGCGGGAAATCAATTTTTCCGAATTTTCTACCTATTCTTTAAGCCGTCAATATAAAAAGTTTAAAGAAATAGGCGAACAGGTCAAAGGCGATGAAATGCCTCTGTTTTCTTATACTCTTATCCACAGGAATGCTGTCTTAAATCCTTCTCAGAAAGTTTTACTTGAAAATTGGGCTGCCAGTTCAATGAAAGAGATGGAATTGAAATTTCCCCCGGACAGTCTCCGCAAAAAATAGTTTCGTGGTGTAAATTTGAACATCATAGAAAAGCCATTTTATAGAAAATTATCCTTAATTTTTTTTTCTCACGCAGCAATTTTGGTAATTATTTGTCCTATCTTAGTAGGGTTAAACTTAGTTTAAATATGACAGAAGAGATAATGCTTCAAGGCTGTCTGGATAACCTTGCTACGGCACAAGAGGCTTTATATAACTATTTTAGTCCCAAAATGCTTGGTGTATGCTATAGATATGCGCGAAATCGTGAAGATGCGGAGGATATGTTGCAGGAGGGATTTATCAAAGTATATTCTCAGATTCATCAATTCCGCGGATCCGGGGCGTTGGAAGGATGGATAAGGCGAATCATCGTGCACACGTGCATCAACAATATAAAAAAGAATAAGAAATTCTCTGATAGTGTAGATCTGATCCATGCATCAAGTTTGCAGATTAATGAGAATAATATTCCATCGATGTTGCAGGCCAAACAAGTTGTGGAATGCATAAGGCTACTCCCGATCGGATATCGGACGGTACTTAACCTTTATGCAATTGAAGGTTTTTCCCACAAGGAAATCGGTGGTATACTGGATATTGAGGAGAGTACGAGCCGCTCGCAATACACGAGAGCAAGATCACTATTAGAAGAAATTTTAATTAAAAAGAAAATACTGCAAAAACCGAGAGAAAATGTGAGGATGGTTTCGGGAAGTCATTAAACTGTTTATGATTTTAAGTCTATTACCAACAACTGAAATGTATGAATGATGGAAAGAAGATTTGATATGACAGACTTTGAGCAATCGTTAAAAGACCATGCGGATCAATTCGTCATGACACCTTCAAAGCGAGTGTGGAATGGGATCTATAACAACTTACACCCCGGAAGCAGGTGGCCCTCTATTACCGTAGGAGTTGTTTTTCTATTTTCGCTAATTGGCGTCGGCTACCTGAATAATTCGACTAAATTGCCCGGGCATCCGGAGCCTGAAAATTCATCCAGAGACATTAATATTTCAAATAAAAATATCGATTACAATTTAACTTCTGATTTTAAATCTTTCCCTCAAAGTGCCTTAAGCTTTTGGAAGAATCCTGCCGTTTCGGATGCAAATAGTTCTGAAACGAATAGCGTGGAAAGCCAATTTGTAGAAAATCCTGTTTTTTCATTAACTGATGTAAAAGCTAAAAACGAATCCGCTAATCTGAATACGCCTTCGAACGAAAGATCGAACGCAAAAATAGTTGCATTGCAAAATGATCGACGTCTTCCATCAGATAAGATGAGCGAGGGCAAACCGGCAGAAACTAACAAAGAAATTTCTTCTGGAAAGTCCGTTAGGGTAGGAGATGCGTCTGGTAACGTCTCAAAAATGATTGCTAAAGTTTCCATCGGAAACGGGTTGGCAGGTATTTCCAAATCAACTGACGGTTCGGTTAAAAGCGATAACCGTAGTGGTACTATGACCGGCAATTTAATCTCATCTAAAATTTCATATTCTGGAATTTTGAATGATAACGAGCCCCGCCTTGAGTTCGGTTTCCAAAATCCAATGTCGATATTTCCTGCAAACTTCACAATAATCCCGGTTCAATTTTCACTTGCAGATTATGAATCAGCAATCGAGACGGACGATATTAGTTCGCAAACTGGTGACGGTACAGTAAATCAAAACAAATCGAAGACGGTTCACAAAAAGAGAAATGCAAAGATCAGTTGGATGTATTTTATAAACCCAACAATAAGTGATGTTTCGTTTAATGGGAATGCACTTCAGCCTATTAACAGGCAAAATTTATCTCCCATTGTTGTTCAACCGGGCCCACTTGGAAGAATGCTTTACAACGCGCGGATTGGTTACAACGCGGGCACGCAAATGTCTTATGCATTCTCTCATAAATGGCAATTTACTGCCGGTGCCGACCTCAATTATTCTGGCTATAACGTGATATCTAACCAGGTGCATCCCACATTTGCCTATCTGACCTTAAAGGATAGCCATACCGGTGAAGCTTATTCAAAAAGTTATATAACGCATTATGGAAATGGCCAGGGGCAAAACCAGATTTCGCTGGCCAATTATAGCTTACAGGCTTCGCTTCCTATTGGATTACAATATTCGTTGTGGGAAAACAGTGACGTTAAACTATCCATTGCTTCATCTATTGCGCCATCTTTCGCTATCAAGAGCAATGCATTCATCATTTCAGCAGATGGAAGAAATTACGTGAATGATCCGTCTCTCTTGCGTCCGGTGAACCTCGCCGGCAATTTCGGCACTTACGTTAGTTTCAGATCAAACAAAATAAAATGGATCGTCGGGCCGAATATTCGTTATCAGGTGTTGTCTTCATATAAGAACGATTATCCGGTGAAGGAACACCTTATCGATTATGGCATAAAAATTGGTATTTCCAGATAAGAAATCCGGACGGATCCAGATGCGTTTTTCTTTGGATCTTTAATAAAAATAATTTAGTGAAAGCCGTTGCTTCGTACCCTGCAACGGCTTTTTTTTATTCGTAAATTTGCTGATGCTAAATTTTTTCAAGGCTCTTATTCCATGTATTTTTATTACGTTGAATGCCTGTAGGTCAGGGGAGAAGCCGATAGACTCCTCTAAAAAAATAGATGATGATATTACCTCCATAATCCCCGTAACTGAGTTTTTAAAAGGACAATTATTGGAGATCGATAGTATGCCCGTCACGCCACTTAAAACGGTTACCCTAAATGGTAAGAGGGATTCTATTTGGTTAAAACGGGAAAGTATTCGTGCCTTCGCGGCTCCGTTCTTAACTCCGGTTATTGACTCTGCTTCGATGTTCCGGTATTTTGCAGGAAAGTCCTTCCTGGATCAAACCGTGAACGCATTTACTTTCTCTTATGATCCAAAGATTAAGCTTCCCGATAGTTTACATCTGACACATTGGGATGTATATGTTGATCCTCAAAAAAATACGATTCAACGGGTTTATCTTGTTAAAGAGCAAAAAGTGGATAGCGCTGATATTACAACGCAGTTAACCTGGCAATCGAACCAATGGTGCAGTATCAGAACTATCACTCAGGTGCCCGGAAAAGAGCCACAGATCAAAGAAGAAAAACTTACCTGGGAGTTTAATAATTGATCCCCACCAATTTTTTGAAGAATGAAAATAGAGTAAAATGACTTCGGCTGTATTTCAAACTATCTTAAAAACGTTACCAAATAATCCTGGCATTTATAAATACTTTGATGAAAAAAAGGAATTGATTTATGTCGGGAAAGCCAAAAATATACGTAAGCGCGTAAGTTCTTATTTCACAAAAACTTTCACAGGTTATAAGACACATGAGCTGGTTCAAAGAATTGAATCAATAGAATTTACAATCGTTGACAGCGAGCAGGATGCTTTTCTTCTCGAAAATGCATTGATCAAACAGTTTCAGCCGAAATACAATATCAACCTGAAGGATGATAAAACCTACCCGTATCTCGTCATTAAAAATGAACCTTTCCCACGTATTTATTTAACGCGAAATAAAATTAATGACGGATCTGAATATTTAGGCCCGTTTACATCGGTTGGAAAGGTGCGGGAGCTGGTAAGTTTTATCAGGGAATTTATTCCGTTGCGTACCTGTAAATTAAATCTCACGGATCAAAATATTTTGAAGCAAAAGTTTAAGGTCTGTCTCGAATTTCATCTTGGAAATTGCAAGGGGCCTTGTGAAGGTTTTCAAAGCAAAGAGGATTATGATGAAGGACTTCAGCAGATAAGGCAGATGATAAAAGGGAATCTCAGCCCGGTGATTCAGCGTTACAGGGAAGAGATAAGTTATTATGTGGCTCAACTTCAATTTGAAAAAGCGGAAATTGTCAAAAAAAAGCTCAATGGCCTCGAAAGCTACCAGGCAAAATCTGTAATTGTAAGCAAATCGTTTTCAAACATTGATGTGTTTTCAATTTTGAGAGAAGAAGATATTGCCTATGTAAATTATTTAATGGTGCAAAATGGTACGATTGTACAAACGCATACAATTGTGTTGGAAATAAAACTCGATGAAACCAATGAGGAAATTCTCATACTTGCCATCATCGACCTTCGCAAAAAATTTAATAGTGCCGCGTCTGAAATTATTATACCATTTCCTATAGAATATGAAGGCGACGACTTTTCGATAACCATTCCCAAGGCGGGAGACAAAAAGAAGCTTCTTGATCTTTCAGAAAAAAACGTAAATTATTTTATCGAAGAAATGAAGCGCAAGAAGATGCTTCGTTTAGAGGGGAAAACAGACACGGAAAAAAAGCAAGTATTATTACAATTGCAGGAAGATCTTCATCTGCCGGCTGTGCCAACGCAAATCGAATGTTTCGATAATTCAAATTTCCAGGGAAGCTACCCTGTGGCCGCAATGGTATTTTTTAAAGATGGATTGCCGGATAAAAGTCAATACAGGAAATTTAATATTAAAACTGTTTCGGGCATCAACGACTTCGCAAGTATGAAAGAGGTAGTTTCAAGGCGATACAAAAGGCTTTTAAACGAAAACCTTCCTTTACCTCAATTGATCATCATTGATGGCGGAAAGGGGCAGCTAAGTTCTGCTGTGGAAGGATTAAATGAAATTGGAATGCAGGGAAAAGCAACAGTCGTTGGCCTTGCGAAAAGTGAAGAGGAAATATTTTTCCCTGGCGACCAGGAATCGATTAAACTTCCATGGGATAGTGAGAGCCTGAAGTTGATAAGAAGAATACGCGACGAAGTCCACAGATTTGGTATTAATTTTCATCGAAACCAAAGAAGCAGGGGCACGTTTGTGAATGAATTGGAAAAGATCAAAGGAATTGGAAAAAATACAGCGGACGGTTTATTGAAGAAATTCAAATCGGTAAAAAAGATCAAAGACCTTTCAATGGAACAACTTTCCGAAGTCGTGGGCAGTTCCAAAGCAACGATTATTTTCCAGTACTTTAATCCTGAATTCGACACGGCAGAAGGTGGAGATTCTTAAGGATAAGGTGGATAAAAAAAGGAGCCCGAATTAAAATCCAGCTCCGTTTTAAAATCCAATATCCTATGAAAAACCGATACGAATGTAGATTAATGCGGCATCATTTCATATACCGTAAATACGGTTTTTTTAACGTTTTTTCCCCGAAAATAAATGGGATAATTACAGGGATCAGTTATTGATAGGATTATGTTGATTCTGCAATTACTAATGACTCTTTCCTTTGCCACGGGTTTCGACCCGTGGATTAAATAGCTTTTTTTATTGGCTTTAGCCAAATTCCTGTTTAGAATTTTTTGGCTAAAGCTGTATCTCATAGATAATATCCGCGGCCATTTATTCAAGAATTATTCTTTTAAAATGAATTTTAAAAAATGCTTTTTTCTACATTTTGACTTATCTGAACTCGTTTAAAGAAAAGAGCATTGGCAAATAACGGGCATAAAAAAAGGGAAGCTTTGTGCTTCCCTTTTAAGAATTTTATAAAAACAAACTTAGTAACTCCACAAATTCTGTTCGTAATCAAAAATCTTGTTTTTGATTTTTTCGCCCTGTAACAATTGAAGAATGTTGTTGTCCTTTAAACCCATTTGTTGGTTTATAAATTGATCATATGGGTTATCCAAAGTGCTTTTTATGATGCGACCGTAGAACATACGACTTTCAAACAGCTCTTCCCAACTCATGCGTGCGCCATAGTTCTTACCATTATACACTTCGTACTTGGCGAATATAGGCCTCATGTCAGGATAATAAACCCAAAATAATGGTGTCTCGCCGAGGTTTAGCCCTGTTGAAGTAATCACATTTTTTACAGGTGCAATTCCTAATATTCTCCAGAACAATCTTGAACTCTCTTTGTCGAAAATAACCTCTTCTTTAATTCTGAATTTGTAAAATGAATCGAGGTTTACTTCCGCAGTAGTTTCTTTGTAGCTGGTAACATTTCCCAGAGAATCATAAACAGGAACGCTCACGCTACCACCGGAAATCGTTTTTGCTACTTCCGCGATAGTCATTGGTGTAGTGAACCTGTCGTCAACAGCATTAAACACAGTAACGCCTCCATTATCCGGACCATCCTGAATGGCTTTAAACAAGATGGAAATGAAACGCTGGTTACCATTGTTCTCATCCGCGGCATAACGGAACGGAAGATTCATTTTTTCGCGTGTATCAATCTCACGCCAGATCTTTTGGCGATAAACAGCATCATCCTCACGCAGATCTTCATAAGCAAGCGGTGTTCTTTCAGTCACCAGGTTGCGAACGATTGCGTCATCATTGCGGAGCGATTTTTTTACCACCGTGATAGGCAAGCTGTCAATTGTAGGAGGTGCGATCACTACTGCAGTGTCTACTTTAGCGCTGGGGCTAATATTTGCCGTAGTTTTTGAATTGGTCGTCTTTTTCGCTGTCGGGCGCTTTTTCGCTGTCCTCGTCGGTGCTTTTTTCTTCGCCTGTGCATTCACTGCATTACCCAGAAGTCCAAAACACAGGGTAAGCACCGCGCATCTTATAATAATTGTTTTCATAGCCATTTTTATTTATTCTTTAGTATAATATGAAACCTGGTCCGGGAATGCTTCTTACAACGCCATCAGGCCCCTGAACTTTTACATTGTCAAAGGTAACCGAAGTTCCGGGAATGCATTTTGACAGTTGACCCTGGATTCCTGCAAGGCTTCCTCCGGTGATAGTTGCCGGCTGAACGTTTGGAAAATTCGCCCCGGAAAAATAGATCGTAGCGCTTACGATATTGAATTTTGCATCAAAGTCGAAATTTTCAAGATCGGCACGTGCAAATCCCTGATTTTTAAATACAACGGATTGAATTCTTCCGCCGCCGCTTGGGCCTACTTTGATGACCGGATCAGGAATTCTTTTTATTCTGAACTCATAGGTACTAGGTTTGCCGTCGGCATTTACAGTTATAGAAGCTTTACCCGGAGTACTTACTTTTACGTTATACTTTCCCGGACCGCCAGCTGCGTTGAGTGTTCCGCCGGACATAGAGACTTTGGTTTTATCCCATCCTGTACCTGAAGAAACGGTAACCGGGTTATCCACACCAATGTAGAATACGTTCATTTTATCAAGCATTACCGCTGCGCCGCCGGGAGTACCCACCGTATATTTTACGGTTTCTGTCTTAGTCTGAATTTTATTATTTTCATCCCTGAAAGTGACATTTACCGCAACAGTACGATCACCGGAGCCACTCACTGTAGTTGAGTAAGTTCCTTGTCCGTTAGAAACCGGTACACTGCTACCATTTATCGAAATGGATGGTGCGGCTGCGGAACTGTAAGCACCAACGCCGGCAGTGATCTGCAATTGCTGACCGGGCATCAGGTAGTTGGAATTTTGTCCTACCAATACACCAACCTGGTCCATATGAACTTCAACTGCACCGATTTGATTGTGGCAATAGGTTACAATCTGGCTTTCAGCGTTTTTAATATTGTTTTGAAATTTACTCAGCATGGTGAGCGCCGCTACTGTCGGCGTCATGTGGAAAAACGATTGAGTAAAATCTTTCTGCTTTCCTTCCTGGGAAACAGGCGCTGTAACATTAACAGGGAAAGTTTTTTCGAACTGTGCCTTAATAGTAGGGTCAATATTAAGCATGTCTTCTTTATACTTTAATAGAAGGCCTTCCAGTTCTTTTCCTTTTCCGTTGTTTTCAAACAACCTGGTTGATGCGTCAAGATTATCTTCGCGATAATCTTCCACACTATCTTTTTTCTTGTCATCCCATTTCATCTTAAGATCGGCAGCTTTTTTCAGGTCCATTTTTAATCCTTCGATATAATTCATCATATCTGCAGAATATTTTTTTGCCTTCATCGCATTTGGTTCCCAAATGCTCGCTTTTTCTTTAGATTGGGGTTCATTTAACTTTGCTTCAAGCGATTTATATAAGGTTTCATTTGATGAACTTATATTTTCATTGGACGTAATCAAACTCTTATCTACAACTTTAAATGCATTGATAACCTCGTTAGAAACGTTCAGGGCTAGTATTGCTGTAAGTACCAGGTACATTACATTGATCATTTTTTGCCGCGGGTCTCTGGGTAGTCCTGCCATGGTATTTTAAATTTACTGTTAGTTTTTTGAATTGGATTAATATCTTATTGTCTTCCCTGCATTGCACTCAACATGTTTCCGTAAACCTGATTCAATTTGCCAAGATTAGTAGCTAAAGCGTTGATCTGATCTTTCGTAGCCTGTGCATCATCCACTGTTGAAACCATTACTTCACTTGCCTTTGCCATTTTGCCATAGAAGCTGTTCAGTGTTTTCAAATGATTATTGCTTTCGTTTAATTCCAGTTCATAAATAGTATTCAGAGATCCGAGGTTTTTTGTAAGTACCTGAACCTGCTCGTGGAAGCCTTTAGCGCTGTCTGCTGCACTGTTGAAATTGGTCATTGTATTAGCAGAATTAGTGTAGGCATCTTTCATCAATCCAAGTGCATTAGTTGCCTCTTTGGTTTTTGAAGAGAAATCGCTTGTTGATTTTACAACATCGCCCACTTCACCGATTTGTGATACGGTAGTTCCTAATTTCTGGAAATTATCACCCAGTCTTTTCATGTTTGCCGGAGTAATATCTGCTTCCATCAACATTTTATCCATTGATTGTAAAGCCGGATTTCCTGCTGCTACAGCCTGCGGAGCTACTGCAGCTTTTGTGTCGTGCGGCTGGGGTTTTACCCACTCAATACACGCGTACACAAGGAAAATACCAGTTTCCGTCCACATACCGATCGTAAGCATCGTGTCTGCATAGGATTGGTGAGTTAATTTTGCCCAGGCGGCGAATATTACAACTGCCGCACCAGCGCTTACTAATACATCTATAAGTGTTAAAAAGTTTCTTTTCGGTTTCTGAGCCATGATAATTTAGATTTTAATTGTTTAGTTTGTTTTTTTGATTTTAATATTACTTGGGCTCTTACAATAAAATGCCCATATTAATAACAATTAATACAGGCAGTAAAATGATGAGCTAAAAATTTATTCTATGCGGGTATTATTTAGTTTTTACCTTTTTTTGGATGTTGCTGGTGGTAAATCAATTACGCAACGGAAGCCAATATATGATTTAGCCGTATCTTGATATTCGTATTGACGGGTGCTGGTCTGTAAGAAATAACCTACATCTTTCCAGCTACCACCGCGGATCACCTTACGTTTCATGCGGGGAGGATCCTGGTCTTTTGCATTCCAACGAACATCAGGGTTCATGTCATGCTGAAAGTTGTAACTACCTTCATAATATAATGATGATGTCCATTCTGATACGTTTCCTGCCATATTATATAAGCCAAAATCATTAGGCCAGTAAGCATCTGCACGAACTGTGTAAAAGCCGCCATCTTCAGGATAATTACCACGGCCTGGTTTAAAATTCGCCAACAAGCAACCTTTCCTGTTTCTAAGGTACGGACCGCCCCATGGATATGGTGATTGCGATCTGCCACCTCTCGCAGCATATTCCCATTGAGCTTCATTGGGCAAGCGGAAAGGAGATTCTGTCGCTCTTTTTTTGTTGAGTAAGTAAGAATTTAAAAAATGGGTTCTCCATTCGCAGAATGCTGTTGCCTGTTTCCAGTTAACACCTACTACAGGATAATTTCCAAAAGCAGGATGACTGAAATATTGTTTGGCCATTGGCTCATTATAAGAATAAGCGAAGTCTCTTACCCATACCAAAGAGTCGGGATAAACAGGGATGTCATATTTTACAATGAATTTCCCCCTGGGAACATTCGCGTTTTCGCGTTTTGCAGCTTCTTTGAAATCGAAGATTTCTGAATGATAAACAACTTTAAGCGGATCCAATTCTTTTTTGCCAAAGATGCGATTGTCGGGTGTTACGATCATTGCATCGATCTTTTCCATGGTCGCCTTATCATTCCATTTAATAGTTGCAATTTTTTTCCAATCCAGGTATTCGTTACCATCAGGACCTTGCTTTACATATCCAAGCAATTTTCCTGCAATTGAATCTTCCACCCATTTAGTAAACTGGCGGTATTCATTATTGGTAATTTCCGTAGCATCCATCCAAAACCCGCTGATGGAAACTTGCTTGTTCCTTGCGGTGAACGAATAATTAACGTCTTCGTCACTTGGGCCCATATGAAACGTTCCTGGCGGTATGTAAACCATGCCTGGTGGCTTTGGTAAAATATACCGGCTGGAAGGGGCTATTCCGTGAACCTGGCCATCATTGGGAAGGCCCTTCGACTTTCCGAATTTACCGCAACCGGACGAAATGATAGCTAATACAGCTACAGTAGTGAACAGATTGTTCTTCATTGTTTTAACTTTGAGAAGGTAAGGGCAAAAGTAATTTATTTTAAAATTTTGCTGATTTTATCGGCCTTAAAAAATGTTACTGAGTTGCCAATATTATCAAAACGAGTAAACATTTCAATTATTGTAAATAGGTGTCAAATATTTAAAATTAGCCGTGATAAAAATGATAAAAATCAAGTGGCGTTAAAAGAAAAATAAAACTACGTAAATTCTACTGATAAAGATGTAATTTTTTAATCGAAATTCCCAAAAATCCAGTTAAAAACACGGAAATTATTTTCTTTTTTCACCTTTCATTTTCAGCCGATTTCAATTTATTCGACAAATAAATGACATAATTCGTTGGCAATCATACGATTTAATTATTCGGGATTTCATGGATGCAGAAATGTTTGTTGCCACTTATTAAAGCAGGAATGCAATTTAATGGAAAAAAATATGGAAATCTACATTTTCGTTTATATCAAAATTTAAATGTTGAAAATCAGTATCAACGGATAGCAAAATATATATATTAGCTGGCCATTCGATAAACCACGGCCGGATGATCCGATAAATTTCCGGATTAATAAAATGCTAACATTTTTATCAGAAAACGATTAAATGCTAAATTTGCAACCCTCAACTATGGCGAAAGCAAAAAAGGCAAAATCAGCAGAAATTTTTAATGAAGAGGAATTTATCGAAGTATTCGGTGCGAGAGAGCACAATCTCAAGAATATAGATATTACCATTCCAAAGAATAAGTTAGTGGTGATTACAGGTATCAGCGGCAGTGGAAAATCCTCCCTGGCATTTGATACTATTTTTGCTGAGGGGCAACGCCGTTATATGGAAAGTTTTTCATCCTATGCGCGCCAGTTTATGGGCGACATGGAACGTCCGGACGTGGACAAAATCACCGGCCTGTCTCCTGTAATTTCTATTGAACAGAAAACTACCAACAAGAATCCGCGAAGCACCGTTGGAACAGTAACCGAAGTTTACGATTTCCTCCGACTGCTATATGCAAGAATCGGTGACGCCTTTAGCTATAACACCGGGAAAATAATGGTAAAATGGAGCGAGGAAGAAATTGTTGAAAATATACTTTTTCGCTTTCCAGGTGCAAAAATCAGTATTCTGGCGCCTCTCGTCCGTGGGAGAAAAGGGCATTATCGTGAATTATTTGAGGATGTGCGGAAGAAAGGATTTCTAAAAGTTCGCATCGACGGTGAGATAAAAGACCTCGTTCCCAAGATGCAAGTAGACCGTTACAAAATTCATGATATTGAATTGGTGGTGGACAGGTTACAAGCTGATCCTGACCAAAAAGTAAGATTGAGTGAAAGCGTCCAAAAAGGATTACAAACGGGAAATGGTTTATTGTTTTTATTATTAAATGAAAATAATGAGCAAGTTCAATACAGCCGTCAGTTGATGTGTGAAGACACAGGGATCAGTTATGAAGAACCTTCGCCCAATGCGTTTTCATTTAATTCGCCTTATGGCGCATGTCCTGTGTGCAAGGGTCTCGGAAATGTGTACCAGGTAAATGCTGAGGCTATTATTCCTGATAAAAAATTGAGTATAAATGAAGGCGCTATCGTTCCGCTTGGAGAAGAAAGGGAAGCTTATGCTTTTAAACAGGTGCAACAGTTGGGGAAAAAAAATAAGTTCAGTCTCGATAAGCCTATTGGCGATTTACCGAAAAGGGCGTTGAACCTTTTATTATACGGTACTGAGAGTGAAAATGATATTAATGAGTCAGATCATTCGCAAATAATTGATGTCGATATAGATGTTGAGGAAGAAATAATTAATGCATCAGGTGAATATGAAGGTGTGGTGAATATGATAAAAAGATGGTTTGGCTCCTCCACAACCAGCGATGCTACAAGAGCATGGGTAGAAAAATTCATGTTGCTGAAAACCTGTCCTTCCTGTCATGGGAAGCGCCTGAAAAAGGAAAGTTTGTGGTTTAAGGTAGATGGAAAAGATATAGGAGAATTAGGAGACCTTGATCTGGATAAGCTTTTAAATTGGTTTGACGGGATTGAAAAGCGACTTTCAAAAAGACAAAACCTGATTGCCCGTGACATTTTAAAGGAAATAAAAGAACGAATTCAGTTTTTGCTGGATGTCGGCCTTACTTATCTCACATTAAGCCGACCCTCCAGGAGTCTGAGCGGCGGCGAATCGCAACGCATTCGGCTCGCTACCCAGATCGGCTCGCAATTACAGGGCATCACTTACATTTTAGATGAGCCGAGTATTGGGCTTCATCAACGGGACAATCACCAATTAATAAAAGCGCTTGAAAATTTAAGAGATATCGGAAACAGTGTTTTAGTAGTAGAACATGATAAAGATATTATGCTGGCTGCTGATTATCTCGTGGACATTGGACCAAAAGCGGGTAAGCATGGTGGTGAGGTAGTGGCAATGGGAGTGCCGGCGGATCTTTTAAAGCTCGACACTTTAACCTCATCTTATTTGAATGGAAAAATTCAGATAAAAGTTCCGAAGGAGAGGAGAAAGGGAAATGGCCATGTACTAAAACTTTCAGGCGCCTCCGGAAATAATTTAAAAAATGTAACGGCAACGTTTCCTTTAGGGAAATTTATTTGTATCACCGGAGTTAGTGGCAGTGGAAAATCAACGCTGATTAATGAGACGCTTTATCCCTTGCTTAGCGTACACGCTTTCAAAAGTAAGATGACACCGCTTCCTTATAAAAGTATTCAAGGTCTTGAAAATATTGATAAGGTAGTTGAAATAGATCAATCGCCTATCGGGCGTACGCCGCGGAGTAATCCTGCCACTTATTGTGGTTTTTTTACTGACATAAGAACATTATTTGCGGAAATACCCGAGGCGAAAATAAGAGGATATAAAGCGGGAAGATTTTCTTTCAATGTCAAAAGCGGCAGATGTGATGTTTGTGAAGGCGGTGGAATGAGGATAATCGAAATGAACTTTTTGCCGGATGTGTATGTTCATTGCGAAAAATGTAATGGGAAAAGGTACAACCGTGAAACGCTCGAGATAAGATATAAAGGAAAATCGATTAGCGATGTGCTGGAAATGACCGTTGACGAAGCCGTAGAATTTTTCAAGAACGTGCCTTATCTCTATCGTAAAATTAAAGTGCTTCAGGAAGTAGGACTGGGATATATTACGCTCGGCCAAAGTGCTGTAACCTTAAGTGGAGGCGAGGCGCAACGTGTGAAATTATCTACCGAACTCAGCAAGAGGGATACCGGTAAGACTTTTTATATTCTTGATGAGCCAACCACAGGACTTCACTTCCAGGATATTCAACACCTCATCGATGTGCTGGATAAATTAGTTGACCGGGGAAATACTGTTCTTGTGATCGAGCACAATATGGATATTATTAAGATCGCGGATTACATCATCGATCTTGGGCCAGAAGGCGGCCAGGGCGGCGGTAATATCCTGTTTGAAGGGACGCCTGAAAAATTAATTGACAACAAAGAGAGCTTTACAGCGACATTCTTAAAAGATGAATTGAAAAGTAATAAAAAAGGCAAAGCATAGTAACAAAGTTAAAATTTTTGTGGTTTCAGGGGTGACATCTCATTTGAATTTAATGTCCTTTCCGGGGGTTAACTTTTATTATATACTTTGCCTGGGGTTACAGAAAGAATTCTATAACGATTATCTTAAAACCTTGCAGGGCAGCGCATCCGGCTAATAACATTTCTGTTATACCTACTGTCATTTATTGCTCCAAGCCGGATTCCAAATTTCAAAAAGGTGGTGAAGTAAGAATCATTTTGATTCGGATTTCCTCTTTGAGTGCCGGGTGAATTTCTTGAAAGTCCGGGATTCACAATCGCAAAAACTTTATCAGAAATTTTCCGTGCAATGATGGCGTTAGCCGGGGTTAAATATTTATCAAAAAGATTTGGATCAATATACTCAGTACTTACGTCATCAATGTAATCCGTCAGCGATTTCCGCAGCAAAATCTCAAGGCTGATATTTACCCTGTCCGAAAGATAGTATTTGAAACCGGCACCCAGTGGTATATTGATTTGATTTAAAGAATATTCTTTTCGGTCAGGGTATTCTGCAAATCCCTGGCCCTCTGTATGCAACGGCCTTAGGTAATACCAGGTTCGCTTTCCGTTCGGATCAGTTAACGAACCTTGCGGATTAAAATGAAAATACCCAACTCCCACAACTCCATAAGGACGTAATCTTGGCTTATAATCTTCATTGTTTTTGTTTAACAGCATGAGTGGGAAGATCTCTGCGGCCACGTAGACTTCGGAAATTTTGGTTCTGAAATCAAGGTTTCTTTGTTTTCTGTACAATTCATCTTCGCCTTTTGTTTTTATTACCCGGTCTTCAGATTCGAGCTTTCCCATTTGAGCTGCAGCACGCACACCAAGCCATTCATTAGGATAAACAGCGCCAAATACACCTGTCATCACTTGCGTATAATTAAAATTAAGGTCTTTCACAAAGCGTGTTCCTTTGCCGCGGTTACCTCCCAGGTCGCCGAGGAAAAATGACGGCCCAACGTTTATACCCACTTCTATTTTTGTTTTTTCATTGCCAAAAATCAGAGATTGACTGTAGCTTTTAGTGGAAAATATGAAAGTCAGTGTTAATGATATGAAGCACGCCAGACATATATAATGCAAACGTTTTTTCATAAGGCGTTAAGATTTGGTTGGTCTGGAAAAAGGATTTACGAATTATCAAAACTTTTGATAATGCATAGATAACGGCAACCAATCTTTGTTTATTGTATATGAAAAAAAGAGGACTATTTTTTCTCCATCATGATGTGAGGAATATTGTCTTCCAGGTAGCTGTTTCCTTGTTGAACAAAAGAGAAGGATTCGTAAAATCGTTTCAGGTAGAGCTGTGCGCCAATAATGATAGGCGTTTGGCCATACAAGTCATATATTTTATCAATCGATTTCTGCATTAATTCTTTTCCTAATTTTTGGCCACGGGCTTTCGGTGACGTGAGCACCCGCCCGATAGATGCGCCAGTATCATAGGAAACGCCCTTGGGAAGTAAACGCGTATAAGCAACCAGAACGCCATCCTCCCAGGCCGAAAAATGATGGGCTTTAAAATCCTTATTATCACAATCCTGGTAGGGACAATTTTGCTCCACCACAAAAACTTCATTTCTTAATTGAAGAATTTTATAGAGCTCTTCGTTCGTTAGTTCTGAAAAGGTTTTGCATTGCCAGTTGATCATTCCGTTTATTGTTGTATTGTTTACTTATTGAGAAGAATTGAAAAAACTAAATTTTCGCTTATAAGAGAGTTTTAAACTTTCAAACTTCTATACCTTCTTTAATATCCATATTTTTCCTTCCATCTTTCCCGCAAAAATCTTCTTAGTTCTTCCTCCCTTGCATTTTTGCCGGGATTGTATAAAACAGAATTTTTTATTTCTTCCGGGAGGAATTCCATGTTCGCAAAATTGTTTTCATAGCTATGAGCATACTGATAGTCTTTTCCATAGTCTAACTTTTTCATCAGTTTAGTTGGAGCATTTCTAATCGCAAGAGGCACCGGCAAATCGCCGTATTGTTTTACGAGCGCTTGTGCCTTACCAATCGCTTCATAGCTTGCATTGCTTTTTGGTGATGAGGCAAGATAGGTGGCGCATTGTGATAAAATGATTCTTGATTCCGGATAGCCAATCATGTTCACCGCCTGGAAAGTGTTGGTGGCTAAAACCAACGCTGTTGGATTTGCATTGCCAATGTCTTCGCTGGCGAGGATCACCATTCTTCTTGCAATAAATTTTACATCTTCGCCACCTTCAATCATTCTTGCCATCCAATAAACCGCCGCATTGGGATCGCTGCCACGGATGGATTTTATAAAGGCTGAAATAATATCATAATGTTGTTCGCCTTTTTTATCATAAAGCGCCACCTTTTGTTGGGCCGCTTTAATAACCAAATCATCGGTAACCAATATTTCTTCTGAATCTTTATCTGCCGTTGAAAGTTGTTGATTAATGACCAGCTCCAACAGGTTCAATAATTTTCTACCGTCTCCTCCTGAAAGATTGATGATCGCTTCGGTCTCCTTAATGTTGATTGATAATTTTGAAAGAATTACGTCTTCCCGGATCGCATGATTAATTAACGCGATGAGGCCTTCTTTTTTTAGCGATTTAAGAATATAAACCTGGCACCGGCTCAGCAAAGCACTGTTTACTTCGAAGGATGGATTCTCGGTTGTGGCGCCGATCAGAGTAATGATTCCTTTCTCAACTGCGCTTAATAAGGCATCCTGCTGTCCTTTATTAAAACGATGAATTTCATCAATAAATAAAATGGCATTTTGCTCATGTCTTGCTTTTTCTATTACCTCCCGCACATCTTTTACGCCCGCGGAGATGGCGCTTAAGGTGTAAAACGGTACATTTAAAGTGCGCGCGATAATATTAGCGATGGTTGTTTTGCCAACCCCTGGCGGTCCCCATAAGATCATTGATGGAATTGATCCGTTGGCGAGTGCATTTTGCAAAATACTTCCTTTGCCCGTGAGGTGATCCTGGCCAATAAGATGTTCCAATGTTGATGGCCTCAGCCTTTCAGCTAATGGTATTTGAGACAAAGAATAAATATTTAATGATAGAATTATTTTCCTATTATTTCCGAGATACACTTAGCAAATTTAAAAATAATGCTGCTATAGTTTTGACAAATATGGAGCCAGATCGGCTATTGTAACTGGCGTGTGTTTGTCATCAATTTCAATTACTACGCAATATCCTTTGGCACCACCTGCTTTCAACAAAGCATTTACTAATTTTTGCTGATCACTCTCAACTCTTTTGCCATTCCAAATTTCTTTGGTGCAAAGACATCCCTGTGTTGGGGTTAAAGGATAATAAAGTTTGTCTGAATAATAGCCGGGATCAATGGTGGTGCCGTGCGCAATAATTTCACTTCTGCCGGCCAGTCCGGCATAATATGAATGATATAGCGGCAAATAATCTTTGAGTTTTTTAGGCAGCAGTTTTTGATATCGATCAATGGTCCAGTTTGAATCTAAAATCGTACTGTCGTCTAAAAATTTTTTCATGCTTATTTCCACCGGCATGCCCATCTGAATATTAGGGGTTGGCCCTATAAAATTGCTCATAGAAACACCAAATCCATACA
Organism: uncultured Chitinophagaceae bacterium; assembly: GCA_963706775.1. Classification (GTDB taxonomy): domain Bacteria; phylum Bacteroidota; class Bacteroidia; order Chitinophagales; family Chitinophagaceae; genus Ginsengibacter. The sequence continues at coordinate 67,483 of CAVPNF010000005.1, read as the reverse complement.
TCCTGAAAATGCCCTGTGGTGTATTTCCGTTGGTAAGATAAAATGGAAGATTCGAGATGCCGCGGGCAAGTTGGGGAAGATTAAAAATATTTCCGAGAGAATCTGTTATAAAATTTCCACTGGCATTTCTTATCAGGACCATGCCGGGATAGTCACGGTTCTTTCGCTGAAAACTGAACATCACAATTTGGTTGGGCAGAAAGTTTTTATTCAGAATTTCCGCTAAAACATCCGTCGGAGAAAATGTGTTTACGTTCCCGGTTGCGAGCCTTGTGCGTAGCATAAAAAGAATAGGATTTCGGCTCGCGCTATCAGAGAATTTCTGCAAAAGTTTCTTCGTGAGCAATATTTTTATGCTGTCGTTTGGATTATACCTTAACAGATATTCTGCACACATGGCAAATATTTTCGGATCAGTCGTCTGGTCAGCTAATAAATGCACGGGTTTTGCAAACGCCCGCGGATACAGGCTGTAAGACACTTCTAATAAGGCTCTTTGAAAAGAAATACTGCTGCCGCCAACGCTGTCAAATGCGTGATGGATTTTTCTTCTTGTCAACGGCGTATTATAGTCCATCACCTCCATCGCGCCAAAAGCATCTTCCCAGTTTTCTTCTGTGCTGTCGCTAAGCGGAAAAGATAGATTTTTAAGAATCGTGTTGGCCACTAACCGTTCATTCATTTTGGACCTCGCTGCGTCGGTTGTATAGGCCGCAAAGAGCGGTGCATCGTATTGAGCAAATAATTTTAGAGAAGAAAAAATAAGAAGTGAAAAATAAAAAAAATATTTCTTAAGCACGTTGTGAAATTATTTATGCTGAAAGTTAAAGGAAGAAATGTTTCTGAAAAGCGAAAATGTAGAAAAACTCATTTCGCACAAAAGAATTCAAACGACTTCTTTCTCTAAAGAGTTTGGTTTCAAAATGATGACCGAAAAGCGAAAAATTTATTTTAAATCCAGCTTGATCTGCAACTCTTCCAATTGTTTCCGATCAATGGTTGAAGGCGCGTCAATCATTACATCTCTGCCGCTGTTATTTTTCGGGAAAGCGATAAAATCACGGATCGATTCGCTGCCACCTAGAATTGCGCAAAGCCTGTCAAAGCCAAAGGCGATACCACCATGCGGTGGAGCGCCATATTCGAATGCACCCAACAGAAATCCAAATTTATGTTGTGCTTCTTCTTTGCTCATGCCTAATGCTGCGAACATTTTTTCCTGGAGGTCTCTCTGGAAAATCCTGATAGAACCGCCCCCGATTTCGTTACCATTCAAAACCATATCGTAGGCATTCGCTTTAATTTTTGAATAAGGATGATCTAAATATTTTTCCGCATTTTCAATCAGCGGATTGTTGTTGATCATCACTTCAATATCTTCTGGTTTTGGCGAAGTAAATGGATGATGCCGCGCTACCCAGCGATTTCCTTCTTCATCATATTCAAATAAAGGAAAGTCAGTCACCCATAGAAGCTTAAATTCCTCAGGCTTGCGCATGCCCAATCTATCGGCCATGTATAAACGCAAATCACTTATCGCTTTTCTCGTTTTTTCTTCCCGGCCGGCCAATATTAAAATCAGGTCTCCCGGCTTTGAATCGCAAAAAGTTGAAAATTCTTTTAATTGTGATTCATTGAAAAATTTATCAAAGCTGCTTTTTAACGTTCCATCCGAATTATTTTTGATAAACGCTAATCCTTTCATTCCAATCTGCGGACGTTTAACCCAATCAACTAGTTCGTCTGTTTGTTTCCTGGTATAATCGCTGCATCCCGGAACGGAAATGGCTACGAGCGTTTCCGCTTCATTGAAGACTGCAAATTCACTGCTATTGAGCGTTTCAAGAAAAACTACATTTTCGCTTTTCAGGTTTTTCACTTTCATGTCAAACCGGATATCAGGTTTGTCATTTCCATAATTCCACATCGCATCTTGCCAACTCATTCTTGCTACCGCTTCTGTGTAATCAATATTCTTTACTTCTTTAAAAATAAATTTGATCAGACCTTCAAACATTTGTAAAATATCTTCCTGCTCAACAAATGACATTTCACAGTCTATCTGTGTAAATTCCGGCTGCCTGTCGGCACGCAGGTCTTCATCGCGAAAGCATTTTACAATTTGATAATAACGGTCATAGCCACTCACCATTAATAATTGCTTGAACGTTTGTGGCGATTGGGGAAGTGCGTAAAACTCACCTGCATTCATGCGGCTCGGAACTACAAAATCCCTTGCGCCTTCTGGCGTGGATTTAATTAAGAATGGCGTTTCAATATCCATGAAATTTTGCTGATGCAAATAGTTCCTTGTGGCACGATTTACTGCGTATCTTAATTCAATATTTTTTTTCACCGAATTTCTTCGGAGGTCCAGGAAGCGGTATTTCATTCTGATATCATCGCCGCCGTCAGTATCATCCTGGATCGTGAAAGGAGGTACCGCAGATTTATTCAACACTTTATATTCTTCGACTGCGATCTCAATTTCTCCGGTTGGAATCTGTTTATTTTTATTGGATCTTTCATTCACCTTGCCACTCACCTGGATCACAAATTCGCGGCTTAAAGGATTAGTGTCTAATTGGGCCGTGAGTTTTTCATTCAGGAGAAGTTGAGTAATTCCGTACCTGTCCCTTAGATCGATAAAGGTGATGCTGCCAAATTTACGAATGGTTTGTACCCATCCGGCCAGGGTTACCACTGTGTCTACGTTGGTTATTTTTAATTCGCCGCAGGTATTTGTTCTATACATTTCTTGAGATTTTCTAAAAGGTTGCAAAGATATGTGTTATCGATTTTTATTGAAAAGGTTTTAATATGATGTCGAAAAAGTTAATGAAAAGTAGCGGCACTATTAGCTTTCCCCAAATGAAAGCTTTATAATTCAATCTATAAAAAAAGTTAATTAATAATAAAAATACATGTATCAATTAATTAATTTTTACTTTCGCGCCGTTATTTAAAATTGCCGTAGGCATTGCTAATGCAGAACAGGTACGGTTTATGCTGAAAGATCATTTATCGCTAAGCATGATTAATAACACACGGCAAAAATTTTATTACAAAAAAATATTATGAAAAAAAGAATCACATTTAGTTTGCCTGCTGAGGCAGTAGAAGGATCATCCGAAGTTATTTTACTTGGAGATTTTAATAATTGGGATCCTGAAGTGGCTCCGCGGTTGAAAAAACACCATGATGAGTCTTTTATCGCAGTGGTAGAATTAGAAGTAGGAAACACTTATAATTATCGTTTTATGTCAAACGATGGTCGCTGGATAAATGACTATAATGCTCAAAAATATGAACCTGCTCCGGGCCTTCATGTAGATAATTGCGTAATTACAGTAACTGAAGATAGCAAAGAAGCTGAAGCGCCTGCCAAATCAGCCCCTAAAAAAGCAGTTGCGGCCAAACCAAAGGCGGAAGCAAAAACTTCAGCTCCCGAAAACAGTGAGTCCGTTGCTGCAAAAGCTGCAAAAAAAGCTCCGGTAAAAGCGGAAGCTTCCAAGAGTGCTAAAGCAAAACCTGCCGCTGCGAAACCAGTTGCAAAAAAGTCTGCTCCAAAAGGAAAAAAATAGTTCCGGAAACTTTTAGAACTTAATCGTTATTGCCGTCTCTGCCGCGAATACAAATAGTCGCGGCAGAGGCGTTATGTCTATGTTTTTCAAAAGCAAATCGGAAAAGAATATTTGGCTAAAGCCAATGAAAACACATTTTTTATCCTCCGGCTAAAGCAGAAGGCAATTGAGAAGCAGGAGGCAATTCATAGCATGAAACAGTTTGACGAAACTGAGATGCAGTTTGAGAAATAAATTTTTGAAACTGTTTGATATTCGTTTGGATAATAGAAGAATTACCGTCGATATTAGTCGTGATTTCCCGTTCACAGCATAAAAACAGAAACCCCGGAATCTAAAATTATTCCGGGGTTTCTATATTCAATGGTCCAACATTTTATTTCACATTCACTCTAACTCCCTCGCTATGCGCGGTAAACTCGGGCGCATACATGCATTGAATTGTGGTAATGCCGTTGCTGAAATTCCCTGCATGTGTTACAAACATCGGATATTCAAAAACATAAGTTCCTTTATTTAAATATCCAAAGAAGAAATTGGTGCTCACATCTTTGGTGGTTTCATAATAGCCTAAACCGCCCTGGTATTTATATTGGCTGATTACATTGGTTGGCTCCATGCAACTTGCACGCATGTCTTTCATGTGTATATATTCCATATCGCGGTCTGCGCGAAGCTCAATGCGTACTTTTATCTTGTCACCAACTTTTAAATTATCTCCATCATTTACCGGAATTAAAACCGGTCCTTTGTCGCTATGGCGTTCGATGAATAATTTTTTAGAAAGCTTTAATGGTGTTTCAGAAAAAGTGATTTTATCCAGGTTTTCAAAATATTGCCAATAAGCTGAGCCCCATGAGGCCCCCTCCAAACCTTTCCCAACGGGGGAGGCTTTAGAGCCTTCTTGCTGCGTAGCAACTGTTACGTTTATATTTCCCATTTCAGGTTTTACTTTGTCACCATTAATTCTGGTTTTAAAATATCCTGTGCCGGCCTCGTAGGATTCGGTTCCTCCTCCTTTGGAGGAGGTTAGGAGGAGGCCGCCCAATTTTATAACAACATTTTTTTCTTCAGAAAGCCAGTCGGTTCCTTGGAGTAATAATGCATAGCACGCATCGGCAGTGGCTTTGGTGGTTTTCCAATTGTTGGTTTGTTTGTTTTTCAACAACCATGTTTTTAAATCACCAATTGTTTTCGGATCTTTTTCTATTTCTGAAAAGGCTTCTATCATTAATGCCTGGGATTCTATTGGCGCCTGGTACCACCAGTATCCGCCACGGTCCCATTCTTTCCAATACATTCCCAGTTCTTCATTGTTGATGGAATTTTCTTTCAATGATTTAATGATCCCTTTTGCGGTCGCTTTTTCATTGGTCCTGTTCAGAGATAATGCGATCATTCCCTGCATGTATTTACTCTGGCTCAACCAATACTTTTTGGCTTGCTCACGGTAATACGTAAACGCAGTTTGGGTTTCCTTAGCAATTGCATATTCCGGAAAGAAACTGCGCATATATAAATATTGAACAGCAATGGTGGAGAGATTATTTAGTTTCAGGTTGGTTTTGTATTTCACCAGGTTGTTATAATCTTCCTTCAGTCTGGTATCTAAATAAGAAATGGCTTTATCCAAAATAACTTTTAAAGCATTTTGTTGAGCTACCGGAATTGCATTGAGTTGTTTCAAATGTCCTATCCCTGTTACAATATATTGGGTGATGTAACGATTATCAGGGCCGCCTTTGAACCAAACAAAACCTCCGTTTGGTGATTGCATATCTTTGAGTTTTGCAATCGAAGATTCCAGTTGCTAGGCTCATTTTTACCATGTCAAAAAGCAATGCGATATTTTTCTTTTGTTGCTCTTCACTTTGCGCCTGCAATACCCACGGTGTTTCTTCCAATAAGACAGATTTTAATTCTTCATTTTTTTGCAAATTACTCATCAGCGCAGCAGTGTCAGTGATCTTCCATTTCTCAAAAATGGCTTTTATTTTAGGTGAAGAATTGGAAATTTTTAATGCCAATGCATTTGCATAATAACGATTGAAATTTTGCTCAGCGCATTCGTATGGATATACCATTAAGTAGGGCAAAGCCTGCACGGCATACCATGCGGGGTTGGTAGTGTATTCCACTGTCAGCCCATAATTGGTAAGGGTTTCACTTTTGTTCGAGTTAATTAATTTTTCAAATTTGAAATCTTTTGTTCCATCACCTCGCATTGGCAAAGGCATCGTTTCTGTAACCAGCATGCGATTGGTTACAACAGGAATGGCCGCTTCTTCGCCATCACTTGCATTACCGGCTTTGGCTACAATTCTGTAAACAACCGCATTATTAAAATTAGTGGGAACATCAATACTGAAATTTACAACCGTGCTTTGCCCTGCCGCAGCGGTAAAGTGCTGTACAGGAAAAATATTTTTAAACCATCCGTCAACAGGATTTAAAGTAGATGCATTTAATAATTGCAATTCCGCCTGGCCGCTTACTTCTTTATCACCAAGGTTAACAATTTTTGCGCTGAATTCTATTTTGTCTCCTTCCCGTAAAAAGCGTGGCGCATTGGGTTGCACCATCAAATCTTTTTGGGTGATGACTGTCTTCTCTGCATAGCCGCTTGCCAAATCTTTTGTGTGCGCCAATGTCATCAATTTCCATTTTGTAAGCGCCTCGGGCATGGTAAAACTGAATTCTATATTGCCATCTTTATCTGTCCTTAGTTCAGGAAAAAAGAAAGCGGTTTCGTTGAAGTTTTTGCGGATTTGGATTTGAGATTGGTCTATTAGTTCCGGCGGATTAGGCTGATTGGTGCTTCCTTTTGCGGCAGAATCCATGATTTGTAAGCCAGCTACTTCGCCTGCCAAATTTGATACCTTTTTGCTGCCATACCCTATTACGACTACTTCCTCTAAATCTTTTCTTTCCATCATCGCAGGTGCAGCCATGTCATTTGTCATTGACACAGCTCCTCTCAATACGATGTGAGTATTGAAATTGGGCAAATAATTCAGCGCATCATATATTTTTTCTTTTTGCTCAAGATATTTTTCACTCCAATATTTCTCAAAAGAATTTACCGGGATAAAATTTTGTCTTGCCTGCCATTTATTGTATTGTGAATAATTGGGCCAGATGCTGCTCAAATTGTTCCATGAATGTGGTTTAAACTGATCAAGCGATGCATCATACATGCTTGCCAACATTTCCGCAGCCAACTTTTCGCCTTTGTTTCCGGTGATTTTTACCTTCCATTTTTCTTCACTGCCGGGTAATGTTTTATCACGATAGGTGTCAAAGGAAACATTGAGTTCTTTATTACTCCATGGCACATAAATGTTGCTAGATGTGACATAAAAACGATTGTCTTTTACATACAATTGATTCACACCAAAGCCACCACGATCATTTTCTGAAATGGGAAAATCAAACGTTTTTTTATTGTTTAGCTTAAAATAATTCAACGTGATCGATTCATTTTGGCCATCAAATCTGTCGTTTTCAGCCATCTTTTCCTTATTGATTTCTTCAATCAGAAATACATCTTTTGCTGACGTCGCTGTGATGACATGCGCGGTTTCACCAGGCTGCAAAGAATTTTTATCAACATAACTCCATACATAAGCCGGCACCGGTAACGTTGACGATTTAGCATCAAAAACCTGGAAATATTTTACGTCTTTCACTTCCTGCCCGTATTGATCTTTAGCCGTTGCTTCAATGACATACCATCCTTCTTTAAATTGAGAATTGAGAATTGAGAATTGAAAATTGGGCGAAACACTGTCTGTCTTTTCAAAAATTAATTTCTCTTTTGACCACGATTCTTTTTTGCTTTCATCTTTGTATTCATCATTCGGAAAGTATTGAATGTATTCCTCTTTATTAAAAACAAACCGGTCAGGTGCTGCCCAAAGTCTTTGACGAATTAATCTGTCTGGTGTTTGTAATTTATAAATTTTTACTTCGGCTTTTACCGGTTCAAATTCTCCGCTTAAATTCTTGCTGCTGATTTCAATATTTTTAAGGCTGTCTTTATTTATGACTTCACCTTGTGGTAAGCCAATTTGTAGATTTAACGATTTATATCCAACCGGAACGGTGATATTTCCGCTTCTTGTTTCGCCATTGATATCAGTGACATCCGCTTCGATTTGATAATCAAAAACAGGATCTGTTTTGGGATCCAAACTAAGATCAGGAATGGCTGTAAATCTGATAACAAACTTTCCATCGGCATCGGTTGTTATTTCACCATTAGCTATTTCCAATGGACTCGTTTGTGGAAATCCTTTGCTCCAAAACATCCATGGATAAAGGAATCGCGCCACTCTTCTGACGCTGTAACTCACCTGCGCACCGTCAATATTATTACCCGCATAGGCTTTGGCAAATCCGGTAATTTGTATGGTGTCATTTACCCGGTAACTTCCTTTTACCTTTTCGAATTCTGTATAAAATTTAGGACGTTTGTATTCTTCTACAGAAAAAGATTGTGATGAATTTTCATAGTCTTCCACTTCGATTTCGAATTCCCCGTTCAATTTATTTTCCGGTAATTTAAATTTTCCGTTGAACGATCCAAATTCATTTAAAAGCACTTTTAAAGAATCTGCTTTTTGTCCATTGGCATCTGAAAGAATTATGGTTAAAGAATCTTTTGATTGAAGAAGAATGGATTTTTTTGTTTTCCAATCTTTGGTAACACCAATGCCTTTAAAGTATACCAATTGGCCGGGGCGATAAATGCTCCTGTCAGTAAAAAGGAAAACTTTTGCATTGTCTTCATTAAATTCTTTTTGATTTTCATATTTATCATCACCATCGGCGCTGAGGTAATTATTATAATAGATGTATTGATAATCATCTAAGAATAAATAGTCTTGTTTATAGTTGATCTCAAGCCTCATATTGCGGCTGTCACTTAACTTCTTATCCGATGGAAGTTTGAAATACCCGTTTTTGTCAGTGGTTAAATTTTCCTTTTTTACCAAAGTATAATCACGGGATTTGCTGTCATATTGCTGGTTCCAGATTTGAACTTTTGCTCCCTGCAAAGGCTGTCCTGTAGTGCGGTTGAGAACAAAATACTGTTGGTCGCTATTGATAAAGCTAATATCGGAAACATAAAAATATTGTGCGGCAAGAGGGTTTTTATCGAGACTGAAATTCTCATCTGCGCTACTCAATAAAATAAACTGGCCCACCGGCAAAGCATCGATTTTTACTTCTGCAGAATGAGAAAGATAATCGTCCACTTTTGGCAGATCCTGTTTCCAGTTCCTGATTGTTTTCTGACTAATTATTTTTCTAAATACGTCATCATTATCATTATTCTTCGCCAGGTATTTTTTTAGATCTGGCGTTAGAGAGATGATTCTGAAATAAAGCGTATTCAAATTTTGATAAGTAACCAAAGTCCGAAATGGGAGCGCCGGAACATTTATTTTTTCTGTGGTTAAATTTATCGTTGGATGCAAAATCGTATTCCTCAAATTTTGTGCATTGATTCCGCCTTCGCTTTTTGGATATTCTTTAATGATTTCATCAAGAATATTTTTTGCTTTAATGACAGAATAGTTTGAGGCGGTATCTTTATTTTGATGCGCTTTTACAGCGTTGTTATAAATGATTTGTGCCATTATAAATGACGCCTGTGCTGAACCGGGATTATTACTGTATTTTTTGCTGATATTTTTTAATGCATTAAGATATAGATCTTCTTTACCGGTCATTACGCCATATTGGTTTACAAATTCCAGACGTTCAAGATCCACATCAATTAATGCTTCAGGATTGCTGTCTTTTTCGTGAAAGGAAAGTAATTGCTGGAGAATTACCAACGCTTTTTGGTGAAGTGAAAGGGAGTCTTTTGTAGCAAACTTCTCGTTGATAAAATCTTTTAAATTGCCAAAAGCTACATTTTGGCTTATCTGAAACGCATAAGCCGGACGGGTGATATTGCGTTCGTCATCTTTAAAATAGCCGAGTGCGCGATGTGCTAATAAATCAAAAAGTGTCGGGCGAAGATTACGAACGTTTCCTTTTAAAATTATTGGATCAAAAGGATCGAGTTTTGTTTGTTTTAAAAGATTTTCATTTTTTAAAGAAGCGATATAAAGCGCTCCAATTTTTTTATGTAAATCATCTGTTGTCCAGGTGGCGATGTCTTTTTTATCAAAATTCATCGTGTTGGTTCTTTGATATAATTTGTATCGGTTCTGCTGAAAATAGTTCCAATACATTTGGGCAGCCACGCTTTGCAGGATTGACTTGGCTGGCTCCTTCGCTGCGACGATTTCGGTTTCAAGTGAATCAATACTTTTCACGGAAGCATCTTCTTCGATGTTAGCTTTCAGATTAATTTTAAATAATAAACTTTTTATGATCTGCGCATCATTATCGGTTTTTTTGGCGGAAGTATAGATTTTATCAACTTCTGCCAGGGCAGATTTTGTGAGCCCTTTCTTCTGAAGGTCTTCTATCTTTTGCCACGACTGGGCGTAATCGGTCATCTTTTTCTGCGCATTTAAATTTGAAAAAATAAAAACAAACACCAGGAAAAAAATTGCTGCGGGAACTAACGGATATTTCAATCGCATGTAATTAATTTATTTTAAAGTTAAAAAACTATACCAATTGGTTACTTAACGTGTGCAACCAATTTTCAGATAGATGCAGAAATCTGTTTGATTACATAATGTCGTCTGAAAGAAACAGATTTAAATTAAAACGCAGACCTGGAAACAGATCTGCGTTGAATTATTTTGTTTGGATTGATTTTATTTTAAATTATGATATACTTTTTGAACATCATCATCCTGCTCCAGGTGGTCTACTAATTTTAAAACATCATTTGCAAACTCTTCTGACAGTTCTGTAGTGGTTGTCGGAATGCGGGTAAGCTCGGCTGTGATTACTTCAATCTTTTTTTCTTCCAAGGCCTTGCTCATATTACCAAATTCATTGTAGGCCGTGCGGATAATGATATTTCCTTCTTCGTCCTCACCGATTTCTTCCAACCCGAAATCGATCAGTTCGAGCTCAAGATCTTCAGTGTCAAGGCCATTGTTTTTTACCTTGAATTCCCCCATTCGGTTAAACATGAAAGCTACGCTGCCGCTCGTGCCCAGCGATCCGCCATTTTTATTAAAATGCATGCGTACATTGGCAACAGTTCTGGTTGGATTATCGGTGGCTGTTTCTACCAGCAATGCAATTCCGTGCGGCGCATAACCTTCATAAACTTCTTCATGATAATCAGTTTTATCTTTTCCCATTGCGCGCTTGATAGCCGCATCCACGCGGTCTTTGGGCATGTTTACTGCCTTCGCATTAATGATGCAACGGCGCAGCGAAGAGTTATTATCCGGATCCGGGCCGCCTTGTTTTACAGCTATGTCTATTTCCTTTCCAATACGTGTAAATTGCTTGGCCATCTTGTCCCAGCGCGCAAACATGGTGGATTTTCTTACTTCAAATATTCTTCCCATAATTAATTTTTTTTGCCCACAACGTTTCGGCTTTTTTGCTATAAAATAAGTATCGCTTTAGTTTGACGAATTCACAAAGTTGACAAAAGCCGTTTGGTGAATGTTGAGTGCTGAATGCCGCAAATCTAAAATGTAAATTCTAAAATCGAAAAAAAATCATCATCCCGCTTAACGACCCAATTTTATTTCGCATTACAATTTTGTTTTGCAGTGTCGTAAAAATTCTTTGAAAACATTCTTTTTTTTTATTATCAATGACGTTGTAAAAGGTTACGCATTTGACAATTTGCAATAATTTGACATGAGGAATATGCAGATTATAATACGTCCGAAAAAATTGTTGCGATATATTACATTTGCAAACAATTAAAAAATAAAAGAGTAAGTCATGAAAATAATGAAGTTTGGCGGCACTAGTGTTGGTAAACCCGAGCGGATGGCGGAAATTAAGAAATTGGTTACCAAAGACGGTGAGCCAAAAATCGTGGTATTGAGCGCGCTGAGCGGCACTACCAATTCTCTTTCCGAGATTAGTCATTTGCTGGCCAGCGGCGACAGGCTGGCAGCCAAGCAACATATTGATGCGCTGGAAGTGCATTACCAGAATTTCATCATTCAACTGGTAAAGAGCGCAGAAGACTATCAAAAAGCAAAAGAAATTCTTGCCGAGCATTTTGAGTTTTTAAATATTATTTTAAAAATATCCTATAGTGATGCTCTGAATAAAGATATACTGGCACAAGGAGAATTGTTGAGTACCAAATTATTCAGCCTTTATCTTCACGAGCAAAACATTCCTCACGTATGGCTTGCTGCGCTTGATTTTATGACGATCGATCCTTCCGGCGAGCCACAGGTTGGAAGTATAAAAGTGAAGCTTTCTCAGCTTTTGCAAAGCCACAAAGACAGCACGCTTTTCGTAACGCAGGGTTACATCTGCCGGAACGCACGTGGCGAGGTTGATAACCTGAAGCGCGGAGGAAGCGATTACACCGCTTCATTGATTGCTGCTGCAGTTAATGCTTCCGTTTGTGAAATCTGGACAGACATTGACGGGATGCATAACAATGATCCGAGGATCGTAGAGAATACAAAACCAATCAAACATTTGAGTTTTGATGAAGCGGCCGAGCTGGCTTATTTCGGCGCGAAAATTTTGCATCCTGCAAGTATCTGGCCGGCGCAATATTTTAAATTCCCTGTAAAATTATTGAACACACTCGAGCCGGAAGCAGCGGGAACGCTCATAGACAGCGAGCCCGGAACGGAAGGCGTGAAAGCAATTGCCGCAAAAGATTTTATTACAGCTATAAAAATCAAAAGCACCAGAATGCTCCTCGCTTATGGATTTTTAAGAAAAATATTCGAAGTGTTTGAGAAGTATCAAACTTCTATAGATATGGTCACTACTTCTGAAGTAGGTGTGTCACTCACGATTGACAATGACACCTACCTGAGCGAGATCATTAAAGAGCTTGAAATGTATGGCAGCATCACGATTGATGCAGATCAAACAATCGTGTCCATCGTAGGAAATCAGATTGCTAAAACGGAGGATGTACTGGCAAAAGTATTTTCAAGTATTTCGGAAGTACCAGTTCGTATGGTGAGCTATGGCGGTAGTCGTCATAACATTTCAATCCTGGTTTCGCGCGAGCATAAAGAGCAAACGTTGCGTTTATTAAATAAAGGACTGTTTAGCTAATTAGCAAATTAGCCAATGTGATAATGTGACAATGGGGTGCTTTCAGGATATTGCATAAAGATTTCTAAAAGCTATTTATTCAAATAAGTGAAAATGTAGTTTTTTAGGTTTTATTTTACTTGAATGACTACTTATGAAGTTTGAGCGCTCACATTTTCACATTTTCATATTGCTTTCTCAATTATTCCATAAAGCTTTAGCTAATTAGCAAATTAGCCAAGTGATAATGTGACAATGGGTGCTTTCTGGATATTGCATAAGATTTTCTAAAAGCATTTATTCAAATAAGTGAAAATGTAGTTTTTTAGGTCTTTATTTTGCTTAATGGGTACTTATGAAGTGTGAGCGCCTCACACATTTTCATATTTTCGACATTTTCACATTTTCACATTTTCATATTTTCACATTTTCATCCTAATTCCAATCTTTTTATAAATAAAACTCATCAGCCACATTGGACCGATCAATAGAAATTGTAGATCCTTTAAAAAGGAAGGTTTTTTGCCTTCAACGCTATGTCCATAAAACTGTCCGATCCAGGCCAGCGCAAAAATAATCAGGCAAAACAACCAAAGAGTTATCGGCGCATAAAGTTCTATGAGATGACAAAAGAAAAGACATAAAATGCCAAAGAGAAACATTCCGATGCCAAGTGAAAATGAAAGTCGCAAATAATAAATAGTGATAAGCAAGACCACAACCATTGCTACATTGACATGATGTGAAAAAAGGATTAGCGGAAGTTTTATACTATATAACAATCCTGTAATGGAGAAGAAAATTGCGGGCACACAGATCCAATGGATAGACTTATTGGTTTCATTTTGATGGCTTTCGCCGTACTCGCTAAGCCATTGATTAACTGTTCTCATTGCAAACTTTTTTAAATGAAATAGTAAATTAGGAATCGCTAACTCCCGAATAATCGCTTTAAAAGTTCCGGATTTTCTATCAATAAAATCTTCTAACTGTAATATAACAAAACTCTAAATTCAATCATAAAAAATATAAAAAGCTCGACAATTTAGTAACTTCGCACCCCTGTCATTTTGACTATGAAAATTTTCTGCATCAAATTTGACACGATAACTTTTTTCTATATTAATATTTAATCGAAACCATATATGGCCGGGATTCTTTCAATGTTGTTTGGTGGTAATAAAAGTGAAAAAGACGTAAAGCTTATCAAGCCTTATGTTGGTAAAATAAATGCTTTTTTTGATCAGTATCAATCTATTTCCAACGATGAATTACGCGGAAAAACACAGTTTTTTCGTGATCGGATCAAAGCACATCTCTCAGAAATTGACGCTCAGATAGCTTCCGAAAAAGGCGAAGCTGATAAATTAGATTCAGCCGATATTTCAGGCCGCGACGCTATCTATCAACATATAGACGGATTGAAAAAGGACCGCGATAAAAGCCTGGAAGTAATTCTCCTTGACATTTTGCCGGAAGCATTTGCAGTCGTTAAAGAAACAGCCCGCCGCTTTAAGGAAAATACCGAATTGAAGTCGACTGCTACCGAACTTGATAGAACATTTGCTGCTACAAAAAATTATATCAAGATCGAAGGTGATCAGGCTGTTTATCAAAATAGCTGGACCGCCGGAGGTAGCCTTATTACCTGGAACATGGTTCATTATGACGTGCAGCTCATTGGTGGAATCGTGTTACACCAGGGTAAAATTGCCGAAATGGCAACGGGTGAAGGTAAGACGCTCGTGTCTACTTTGCCTGCCTACCTCAATGCGCTCGCGGGTCATGGAGTGCATATTGTGACGGTGAATGATTACCTCGCCCGTCGTGATAGCGAATGGAACGGAACTTTGTTTGAATGGCTCGGACTGACAGTTGATTGTATTGATAAGCATGAGCCTAACAGCGAAGCCCGCAGAAAAGCCTATAGCAGTGATATTATCTACGGAACTAATAATGAGTTTGGCTTTGATTACCTGCGTGATAATATGGTGCATAATCCTGAAGAAATGGTTCAGGGAAAACATCATTTTGCAATGGTGGATGAAGTGGATAGTGTATTGATTGATGATGCAAGAACGCCTTTGATTATTTCCGGACCAATTCCGCGCGGCGATCAGCAGGAGTTTGATCAGTTAAAACCCCGTGTTGAAAAAATTCTGGAAGCGCAAAAGAAAGTGACCAACAATTTCCTGATAGAAGCTAAGAAAAAGATTTCCGAAGGAAATGATGATCCGAAAGATGGAGGATTAGCTTTGTATCGTGCGCATCGCGGACTTCCAAAAAACAGCGCGCTGATAAAATATTTAAGTGAGCCTGGAATGAAGGTGAAGCTTCAGAAATCTGAGAATCATTATCTCGCCGATCAGCAAAAAAACATGCACATCGTTGATGAAGAATTGTATTTCGTAATCGATGAAAAAAATAACCAGGTGCAACTCACTGATAAAGGAATTTCGCTGATCACGAAATCGGGTGAAGATCCTGATTTCTTTATCATGCCGGACATTGGTGTGAAGCTTTCTGACATTGAAAAAAGCAGCGCTACTCCTGAAGAAAAACTGCAGCAAAAAGAAGTTTTACTTAATGAATATTCTATAAAAGCTGAAAGGATCCACACCATTCAGCAATTATTAAAAGCTTATACTTTATTTGAAAATGATGTAGAATATGTAGTGATTGAGGGGCAGGTAAAAATTGTAGATGAGCAAACGGGTCGTATCATGGAAGGCCGTCGTTATTCGGATGGCTTGCATCAGGCGATTGAAGCTAAAGAAAATGTGAAGATCGAAAGCGCTACTCAAACCTACGCCACTATTACGTTACAGAATTATTTCAGAATGTATCATAAGCTGGCCGGTATGACTGGTACAGCAGAAACAGAGGCTGCGGAATTCTGGGATATTTATAAATTGGATGTGGTGTCAATCCCTACCAACGTTCCTGTTATCAGGGATGATGTGCAGGATCTCGTTTTCAAAACCAAGCGTGAAAAATTTAAAGCCGTAATTGAAGAGGTAGAAAAAATGAGCGCTGCAGGCCGGCCGATTCTTGTCGGTACTACTTCGGTTGAAGTGAGTGAATTGCTTAGCAGGATGATGAAGCAGAAAGGTGTTGCACATAATGTTTTGAATGCAAAGCAACACGCGAGAGAAGCGCAGGTGGTAGCGGAAGCCGGTTTGGCAGGAGCCGTTACTATCGCAACGAATATGGCGGGTCGCGGTACGGATATCAAGCTCGGGCCCGGTGTGAAAGAAGCTGGTGGTTTGGCAATTTTAGGTACTGAAAGACATGAAAGTCGCCGTGTGGACAGGCAGTTGCGTGGACGTGCTGGAAGACAGGGTGATCCGGGTTCATCTAAATTCTTTGTATCTCTTGAAGATGACCTGATGCGCATGTTTGGAAGTGAGAGAATCGCTTCGTTGATGGATAGAATGGGCTATAAAGAAGGCGAGGTGATCCAGCATAATATGATCTCAAAAAGTATTGAGCGCGCGCAGAAGAAAGTGGAAGAAAATAACTTTGGTATCAGGAAAAGATTGTTGGAATATGATGATGTGATGAATAAACAGCGTACTGTAATCTATGGAAAACGCAATCACGCATTGTTTGGAGAAAGGCTTGCGCTCGATCTTGACAACGCATTTTATTCTGTAGCCGAAGGCCTGATCAATTCGTTTAAAGAAATTGACAATCACGAAGAATTTAAACTATCTGTGATCGTGAATTTTGGAGTGGATACTACTATAACGAAAGAGGAATTGGCCAAAGAAGATATTAGTGTGCTGGCTAATCGATTGTATTATGAGGCAAAAGACCGTTACAATCAGAAAAACGAATTGATGAACCAGCATACTTTGCCGGTGATCAAAAATATCCGTAAAGAGCAAGGCGCTCACATCATCAATGTGGCCGTTCCTTTCACAGATGGTAAAAAGGCCATGCAGGCAATTGCCAATCTTGATAAGACGATTGAGACGAATGGCGCTGAGTTGACGAATGCGCTGGAACGCAGCATTACCCTCGCTTTGATTGATGACGCATGGAAAGAGCATTTGCGTGCGATGGATGATTTGAGGCACAGTGTACAAACCGCTGGATATGAGCAAAAAGATCCTTTGGTAATTTATAAGATTGAAGCATTTGGCGCATTTAAGCAAATGGATGATGCCGTAAATAAAGACATTGTAAGCTTTCTTGCGCATTGCAATATTCCAGTAGAACAAAATCAGGGCAACAGGATAACCGAAGAAAGAGTGCGAAGGACAGACATGAGTAAAATGCGTCAGCGCAGGGAAGAATTTGCCGGCGCGGGAGAAGGACCGGAATATCTTTCACAGGAAAATGATTACATAGATCCTTCAGAAAATATAAAACAGGAACCAATCAGAGTTGGCCCTAAAGTAGGCCGCAACGATCCTTGCCCATGTGGTAGTGGAAAGAAATATAAGAATTGCCATGGAAGGGGGGAGGTGTAAATTATTGCATTATTAAATTATTCAGCCGGCTTTCGTTTGGCAAATTGTTGAATTGTTTTAATGTTAATAGTTGAAGCGTGGTTTCGTTTCATGATTTTCCGTTATAAAAAAGATTGCGACAGCTCTTATTTTCGTTTATACATATCAGTTATATCCATTTCACAAAAAAAGAATTCTCAACGCCTGATAAGCGAAAAAGTAGATTTTCCACATTTAGAAATTATCATTACGCCCCGCGAGGGGCGTTTGTGTTTTAAGAGCGATTCGTTATTTTCAGGAGTTTACCGCTTCAATATTTAAGGCATTTGTGGCAGGTCTGACGCTTGAAATATTTCGGAAAAATGATCTATTGAAAAAGACCAAAAACTATAAAATGGCTTGTTTGGTTGCAGACAACTTAAAAAGAAAAGGCAGCCATCGATTAGCTGCCTTTTCTGAGAATGACTTAGTATTTTCCTGACCTTATTCGCCAACCATAAATACTGCATTGCACATCATCAATTTTCCATTCTGCCAGAAATCGCGAAACATCACGTCATCCGTTAAATAGGTGACGCTGCCTTTTCCCAAATCCTGAACGCCAAACAATAATCCGTCTTTTAATTTGGGCGCTAATTTATAGCCCACGTATCCGGCCATTAGGTTTTCCTTTTTTACGACACCTACATTCCAGCCGTCTTTTTTGATGAATTCGTAAACAACGCTGTCCATTTTCAAAGTGTAATAATGATCAGGATAGCCAAACATCAACGGATGAGTATTGTCCACATCAACTTTATAAATCGATCCGGGCGTGTTGTCAGACAGATCATCCCGCTCTCTGTTGGCGAACACTTTTAGCGCAGAATAAGGATCCTGCTTTTTATCTGACCCGGATTTTGACACCGAATCAGTTTTCGCTTCCAGCACGCTCCATTCCTGCTTTGAAAGTTGGCTGACAGCGCTTTCCAGCGCGATGACCTTACCGCCATTTTGAATCCAGTTTTTAAATTCAATCGCTGATTCTTTATTATCCAAGAAGCGATATTTCCCGTCGGGCAATATCAACACATCAATATCGTCCCATTTTAGGCGACTGAAATCCGAAGCATTGAAGAGTGATAATTTATAATCAAGCTCATTGTCAAAAAAACTCCATATCTCGCCTGCTGCATAAGCGTTGATGCCTTCGCCTGTGAGCATGGCCACTTTTTGGGCTTTCATTTGATGCACCCGGCCGCTTCCAAAATCAGCGCCTTTGTCGACCATTCCGGTTGCAACCGCATTCATTTTTACCTGGTTGGTGTTGCATACATCACTAACTATTTTCCAAAGATCATTACCAAAAGCAGCATTTCCTTTTTTGGTAATAATTACTGAACCCCGGGCAAAAGATTGTCCACCTTCTTCAAATGGATTTTCTGCAAAACGCATTTTAATTCCTTTTTTGAGAAGTTGCGTAACCGCTTTAGCCGAAGAAATTCCCTGCCAGCGGATTACGTAACCATAAGCATCGGTGGGCGTATTGTTTACAAACTCGGCGATTACATTTCCATAGCTGACGTTGATATTTTGCTTTGAAGCATAAGCCTGGAGGCCGTAAGCATAAGGAAGCGCCCACGCGGTAATGTCATAAGTGACTGTATCGGCGAGTTTGGTTGTGGGCTCGAACAATACTTTTACCATGTTGGCTCGTGGTTGAGATGCGCTTATGGCCAAATCTCCATTGGCGATGTTGAATGACTCTTCTTTTTTATTTTGATAATTATATCCCTTCAAGCTTCCGGATGCCGTCCCATATTGAATTCCGTTTTGATCGAGCAATTGCGTTAATGCTTTGATCCGCTCGGCATCGGCGGGATTATTTTTAATAATATAAGTCTTGTATTCCCCAACCTTGCCACTCAACGCATCATTAAAATAAGTGTGAAACTCTTTCACCAGTTTTGATGCGTTCATTGATGCGATCTCAACGGTGCTCATTCCGCTTGTAAAATGATGCAACGCTCTGTCGGTTAACGTGAGTGTGTCTTTCTCATCGGTGAGAATTCCAAGTCCTGCGGAAATTCCACCTTGCTCGTAGGTCATCCCAATAGAGCCACTGTATACCGGATAAGTATCACCATAAGAAGGGTAAAGCAGATCAAAACGTTCATTGGTAAAATACAACCAGCCGTTTTTATCAAAATATTTTGCATGATTTTTTCCAATGGTTTTTTGGAAATCGCGTTGCCATTTAGTGAGCACTTCATGATAAGGTTCTGCCGCAGGCGCGAAATAGTAAGGAGAGTTAACGCTTTGCTCATGAAAATCAACATGGACCTGTGGAAGCCATTGATTGTACTGGGCTAAACGCTGCCGGCTTTCTACCTGGGTTTGCCAAACCCAATCACGGTTCAGGTCAAAATTATAATGATTACTTCTTCCGCCCGGCCATGGCTCCCTATGTTCGCGCGCCACCACCTGGGGATTATACTGAGAACCAATCATACTATTATACCAGTTTATATATCGCTCGCGCCCATCAGGATTCAGGCAAGGGTCGATTACGACAACTGTATTTGTCAACCATTCTTTGCTTTGAGTATTAGCAGGATCCACCAAGGCAAATAATGTCAGCATGGACGCTTCCGATGAAGAGGTTTCATTTCCATGTACGTTATAGCTCAGCCAAACGATCGCGGGGGTTTCTTCAGTCGGCATCATTTTGTCTTTGGCTATGTGTGCCAGTCGTAAATTATTCGTCCTGATATTTTCCAGGTTTTGGATATTTTCTTTCGAAGAAATAAATAGAAGATAAAGGGGCCGGTGTTCGTTGGTTTCTCCATATTGTTGCAATTTGATAACGTCCGGAGCCGATTGAGCGACGTATTGAAAATAGTTGACAATGCGATAATGTGGTGTATATCGCGTGCCAATCTTATAACCTAAAAAATCTTCGGGAGATTTTATTTGGCTAAAGCCCGATGAAATCAATAGCAATGTAACAGAAAATAAAAAAAGCTTTTTCACATTTGAATTTTTAGAGAATTAAAAAGAAAAAGTGAAAGGCCGGATACATTTTAATGCACCTGAACTCTTTCACTTTATATAAAATTAGTATCCTGGATTTTGAATCAATATTCCTGAGCCAGCATTTACTTCTCTTGCAGGAATGGGGAAGATGGATTTATTGTCGTCATAGGCAAATCCATCTACAGACAGTTTCAACCTTCTGATATCATGGATGCGTTGACCTTCGTGCGCTAATTCCAATCTTCTTTCATAAATAATGTTGGCGAGATTTACAACAACCGGGTTTAACCCTGCTCGTTTCCTGATCACAGCATTTAGGTCGTTGCCGGGCGTATCTCCAATGCTTGTTCCCATTCTAAAATTTGCTTCAGCTCTTGTCAAATACATTTCCGCGAGGCGAATCACAGGGAGATATCTATATTGAAATTTCCATTTCCCACTGCGATAAATATCATTGTCATCAATATAGAAAAGAGCCAGTCGGGCGTCGTTTGCTTCATAAAGATTAATATGCGCCTGCCTCACTTCAATATCACCATCTCTTGCGCCATAATCCAAAATAGACCAATAGAGTTGCATGTCATTGCTGCCGTCCTGGGCAGTGACAGGCATTACATAAATGTCTTCAGATGATGGCGCTGTATTATTAAAGGCTTTGCTGTAGTCTGTTTCAAGCTTTGCTCCGGAATTTTCGATAACATTGTCCGCTTCCTTTGCTGCATTTGCATAGTCCGCCATTTGTAAATAAACTCTTGAAAGAACAGCAGATGCTGTGTATGAGCCAACATAAACACCATACGTTTTAGGCAGGAGTGATTTTGCCGTCGTGAGATCGGTGAGGATTTGCTGATAAGTTTGTTCCACCGAGCTGCGCGCTACATTGTTGGCATCTGTAACCTGGCCGTTGATAGTTGGAGTGGTGACAATCTGTAATCCCATGTTTGTGGCGACATTCCCGGCGCTGTAAGGTTTTGAATACAATTTTACCAGTTCAAAGTAAAGCATGCCTCTCATAAAAAGCGCCTGCCCTTTCACGTTATCCCGGTCACTTTCTTTTACGATATCAATTGCCGCAATGATATTGTTACAGATATTAATGGCCCTGTAGGCTTCAGTGTAAGTATCCCTGATAAAGGAGTTATTAGTCAACATTGATTTTTTGTAAATCTCGTTCGGCTGTTGATAAGTTCCGACCCAGCGGATCTCGCCTCCCGCGCCAAGAAGTTCCGAATACATCTGGAGATCGCCCCCCAACAAAGCACCTCCGCTCACCACGTCATAGGCGCCGTTTAATGCTGATTTAATATTGGCGTCAGTGCTAAAAACAGATTGTTCATCCACGCTCTGAGTCGGTTGGATATCCAGCCTTTTTGAACAGCTGGTGATGGTAAATATCGAGGCTGATAATATGATAAGTAGTCTTTTCATTTTATTGTTATTATGAATTATTAATTTAGAAACCAATGTTTAAACCCACAGACATATTTTTTATTTGCGGCGCAGAATAAAAATCGGAGCCCTGGTTTCTATTGCCTGATCTGTAATCCGTATTTACTTCAGGATCCCATCCTGTATATTTTGTAAATGTTAGAATATTTACGCCTGTCACGTAAAAACGTGCGCTATGCAACCTTAAATTTTTGACGAATGAAGCAGGGAAATTATATCCAAGTGTGATATTTTTAAGACGCAGATAACTTCCGTCCTGAATATACCTGCTTGAAGCACTGGTTCCATTGTCATATCCTAAACGCAACTGAGGCACTTGTGTAACATCACCCGTTTTTTGCCATCTTGCTAATTGATCTTTTGTCTGGTTATCAAACCATGCGAAACTGGAACTCATGAAGCCACCGGCGCCATTGATGATCTGGTTTCCGGAAACGCCCTGGAATAAAACGGATAAGTCAAAACCTTTAAAAGAGAACGTGTTGCTGAAGCCGCCAATCAATTTTGGATTAGGATTGCCAACAATAAAATTTCCTGCGGCATCATAATCGTTGGTCGTGCTTTTGCCATCGGGCAGATAATATAAAGCATCGCCGTTTTCTTTATCTGCGCCTGCGAATTTGGGTCCGTAGAAAACTCCGATCGATTGACCTACGATCAGGGAATTTAAATACCGGCCATCATTACCCGCGATTAAGGTCTGATTACCATCCAGCCTTGTTATTTTATTTTTATTGAAAGAAAGATTAAGACTTGTTGACCATTTGAATGCCTTAGTCACTACGTTATCGCTATTCAAAACGATCTCAAGGCCTTTGTTATCCATCGCACCGATGTTGACAGTTTTGGTGGTGTAACCGGTGTTGCCCGGCACAGGCACATTGTAAATAAGATCGTCTGTTTTACGGTTATAAATATCAATTTCGCCACTTATCCTGTTGTTTAAAAATCCAAAATCGAGGCCGATATCTGTTTGATTAGATTTTTCCCATCTCAAATCAGGATTAGCCAATTGTGTAGGAACGAGGCCCCCGGTACCATTATAAGCTCCGCCGCCCCAAAGTCCTCTTGATGCGAAATCGCCAAATCCATCAGCATTTCCGGTAAGTCCCCAACTGGCCCGTAGTTTCAGGAAGCTAAGTGCGCTTTGATTCTTCAGGAAGTTCTCCTCGCTGATGATCCATCCCGCAGATACCGCAGGAAAAAATCCGTATCTTTTGTCATTCCCAAAAACTGAAGATCCATCTATACGGCTGCTAACGGAAAGCAAGTATTTGTTGTCGAATTTATAGTTTGCTCTGGCGAAATAAGAAAGGAACGCCGATTTTGTAGCAACCGATGTACCCCCTTTTATTAACCCGGCGCTGGCTAATTTCTGCAATTCATCCGATGGAAATTGCTCTCCGTAAACATTGGCGTACTCAGAATTATATTCCTGGTATGACATGCCCAATATGGCATCAAGATCATGCTTATCCGAAAAAGTCTTTTTGAAATTGAAGTAATTATTTACGTTGTAAGTTAATGACCTGAACCAATCAGATTCTCCGTAACCATTCGTGCCACTGCCATAAGAAGTTCGTGCACCATAGAATTGGTCATCGTTTTGATTTTGAATGTCTGCACCAAACTCTGTGCGGAAGAATAAAGACTTGCTAAAATTATATTGTCCAAATACATTGCCAATGTTGCGATAGATTAACGCTTTGTAATTGCCTTCGGCAAAGTCAACGTATGGATTCGCATAAGTGGTAGTCGGGTTGGTATAAATAACGCCATCTTTATTTCTGAAAGGAGTAACCGGTGTGAGCGCAACTGACTGCATCGGCGTGTTGAACTGATTGTCTTCTGTTACCCGGCCTGTTGTGGTCTGTGTCAGGCTTAGATTAAATCCAATTTTAAAATTATCTGAAACTGCCTGCTCAAGGTTTATCCTTGAAGAAATTCTTTTCAAATTGTTACCAATCAAAATTCCTGATTGATCTATATAAGAAAGACTGATATAGTACTTTGTTTTATCGGTTCCGCCAGATGCAGAAAGATCAATTTGCCCGGTTTGGGCGTTGTCGTTAAATGCTTTTTTCTCCCAATTGGTGTTGGTTTGATTTGTTTTCCAATCAGACCATCCGGCATAACGATTGAGTCTGCCTTCGGCAAATTCCAGCCAGGAATCTTCATATTGAGCCGGATCAGTCGGATCTACGCCTTCGATATGATCACTATTGATTGCAGCTTCTCTCAGAAGATCCACATATTGTTTAGCGTTCAAAAATCCTCTTAAGTGAGTTGGCTTGTTCATTCCATACTGGGTATTCAACTGAAAATTCGTTTTCCCGGATTTACCTTTTTTTGTAGTGATCAGCACAACTCCATTGGCAGCTCTCGATCCATAAATAGCTGCTGCGGAGGCATCTTTCAAAATGTCGAAAGATTCAACATCGTTAAAATTTATATCTGCGATCGGACTTCCGGAATAAGAGTTGGAGCTGATAGGAACGCCGTCAATCACGTAGAGCGGCTCATTGGATGCAGATATAGAACCCGATCCACGGATCAACACTTTTACACCTTCGCCTACTTTGCCACTGGCGGCTTCTACGAACACGCCGGCTGCTCTTCCCTGCAACGCCTGGTTCAAATTAGTAACCGGCATGTTCAATACGTCGCTACCTTTTACTTTGGCAATATTTCCGGTAAGATCTTTTTTGATTTTTGTTCCGTATCCTACTACGATCACCTCTTCGAGGTCCTTTGATCCTGTAGATACCAGTGCAATATTATTGACAGAGCTGTTTATGGATATTTCTTTTTGGTTATAACCAACAGATGTTACCACTAGTGTTGTGCCATTTTTTGGTACTTCCAGTTTAAAGGAACCATCTTCCCCGGTGGCTGTTCCGGTCAATGAGCCCTTTACGATTACTGAAGCATTGGCAACGGGGTCTCCCGTTTTTGAATCGGTGATTTTACCTGAAATATTTGTTTGCGCAAACAGCATAGCACTGCACAAAACAAAAACTACAAGTAGTAGTAGTTTAGGTATTCTCATAAAAATGTTTGGTTTTTGAAATTGATTAAGTCAAAGCAAGATAAATTAATTATTCGGAAGGCAGAATTTTTGGTATCGTTAGTATTGGGCTTTCTCCAAAAAAATCAATATCCTGCCCTGTTTCAATTCATTATGGAATGAACGAAACAAGCCAAAATGTAGAAAATCATTACTCTTCCGGAGCGGAAGCGGATAGGTTTTAGTGCTTGAGTTTTGAAATATTTACCTTGAAAGACTCGACTCAAATTTTTTCACCGCATTATAAAATTGGAGCGCAGTCGCATCTGTTAGCCCTTCTCCGATAGCAGCTAGTCGACATTCGCGCAGGCCCATGCGACTATCATCGAAGATTTTTCCTATGGTGATTGCTTTTTCGGTGTGGCCCATGATCGGAGATTTATAATTGGCTATTAAAACACCATTATCGTACCGGGAAACCATATTTGGAACAGACGAAACTGTAAACAGTCCGGTAGTCACCGCTGGTTGATATTGCGCGTTTCCATAGCGGTTGAACCAGGTATTTACGATATCGAGGTTCCAATCTTCATAAATTGCCATAATGTTATATGGAACTATATCATTGCTACAGCCCATATCATAACCGGCAACTTGATTTTGCGTGCCTGAATAAAATGACATGGATGAATTAATATAAGATAAAGAGGAATCATTTAAATGTGTATCTCCCCAATCATTCACAGTCAAACAGGTCACGCCGGTACTTGCAAAAACAGGAGCTCCATTCCAGGTTATCCTGTAGGCTTCATCCAAATCGCGTGGATCTTTGAGATTCCATTTAGTCGAAAATGAAGTGCCACCGACCATTGGGTAGATTGCTCCAAATTTCTTCCATAAAGAATCTTTTTTTAATTCAATTACGAAATTATTGATGGCCTGTTGTTGAACGGGATCACCAATTTTTGCATTAGTGATAAACAATTCGGCATCTGGATCAAGGCCTATATTATCAACCTCGCCCGAATAATTTTTTTGACATGATGGAAGGATAGCAAAGACTGCTACGATTACAAATAATAAAAAAGCATTTCTCATTTGATTCAGTTTCAGGGTGAAAATTTTTTAATTTCAGGAAGCGATAGAACTCATTATTATTATGCAATACCAATAAACGTGCTAAAATAATCATTTTTCATGTAATCAAATTTATTTAATAACAGGAGTGCTGCCGGTACATCTTATTGTTTTCGCTCCACCTTTAGAAAATCATTTGAGATAGTCGCTGCCACTATTCCCAAGGTGTCCTTGCTTTTGAAATTCATGTGAACATGAAACTGACAGATATAATTTTTTTCATTCACCTGGGGATAATATACAACATCCTCTATCTTGAAAGTTACACCGGGTTGGAGGGTAGAATCTAGGTAATTACTCATGGTCGACTTAAGCTTGCTTTCAAGCGCTTTTCCTGAAAGTACTTTGGGTTTGCAGCCGGCAACTATTCCAAATAGAAAGATCAAGGCGAGTAGATATTTCATGCTGGATTTTTTCTATAAAAATAAATAGAACGATGATAATTTCATAAGGTTTTGGTTTTTTTCTTAGGCTCCTGGTAACTGATTTTGTAGGTTTTCTTTTTTTAAATTAACTGAGAACTTAAATAAGAAAATTGATATCCGTAATTTATGATTAACCCGCACATGATTTATTTTATTCCATACTTATACATATATCTCTCGGCAAGTTGCGATTGCCGGTTGTCTAAATTAATTTTTCTGCCCTGGATAAAGGCAAGATCAACAATGCTGTGTTCCATATCTAAAATATCACCTTCGCTCACGATAATGTTTGCATCCTTTCCTTCTTCGAGCGTGCCGGTAATATTATCAATGCCTAATATTTTTGCGGCGTTGATGGTAATGGCACTTAAGGCATCTTCTTTGCTTAAGCCATAAGACGCCGCAGTCCCTGCATTATACGCCAAATTTCTTCCACGGGTAGTTCCGTCATTATCAGCGATAGCAAATAAAATTCCTGCTTTTTGTAAAAGATAAGGAGTTTTAAAAGGCTGGTCTACATCATCATCATTGGCTACGGGCAATGCATGGCATTGGCTGAGAATTACCGGAATATTATTTTGCTTTAATAAGGGCGCAATTTGCCAACTATCTGCACCGCCAACAATCACTATTTCAAAGCCGAATTCTTTTACAAAATCGATTGCGAGCAACATTTCTTTTACAGAATTGCAATGCACAAAAAACTTTTGTTTCTTCTCAAAAAGTTTTTTTGTGGCTTCATAATTAAGATTTGTTTCTTTATGGACAGATTCAGTCAAATACGCTTTGGCTTCTTTAAAAAATGCTTTCACACTTTCTATTTGCTCCAAAGCTTTTTTCAACGGATCTTCCTGTGGGCCTGATGAAAAACGGCTTCTTCTTGAAACTAACGAAGGCATATTAAAATGCATTTGCCCATCCATTTTATAGGCAGCATCTTCATAATTCCATGCATCCAATTGCACCACACTCGACGTGCCAGAGATTAATTGATCGGAACCGTCTTCGTCCTGTGGAATAACATTTGCCAGCAAAATGCCCATACTTCGCAAAACATTGGTAACGTTGGAAGCGGTGTTGTAAGCAACGATCGAACGTACGGATGGATTCATGCTCCCCAACTCCTGGTAGTCATTGGTTCCCCGCACACCCCCGGCCACTTCCTTGAGGCCAAGATTACTGATGGCGCTGATCAATCCCGGATATACCTTTTTTCCCTTAACATCAAAAACTTTCACATCTGCCGGTACAGGAATATTGGTTCCGATCTTTTCAATTTTTCCTTTATTGATTTTGATCGTTCCATCATTTATAATGTTGCCATTACCAACGTGAATCGTAGCATGAGTAATAAATATAAGTCCGTTATTTTCCGGCGCAGGATACACATTAGGTTGAGCAAATCCGGATGTTGCAAAGATTAAAATACCTGATAAGAGATAAAGTAGTTTTTTCATTTTTTTATTATTGGCAGATAATATAAATAAGTTGAATTTTTAATTGTTGTCATCATCTTCTTCGCAATGCAGAACTATCTGCTCGCTGGGACGCGCAGGAGCCATCGAAGCGCCTGATTTTTTTTCTGCTGATAACTTTTGGATCAGCCTGTTGCGCTCTTGCGTTATTTTTCTGCGAAGCTGAAGATCTCGGTCGCGATCGAAATAAACAATGCCATCAACTATAGTTTTATTAGCAATCGCATAAATACTCAAAGGATCATTTGTCCATAAAACAAGATCAGCATCTTTGCCAACTTTTATACTTCCTGTTCTATCCTGGATGTGCAGCATCGTTGCAGGGTTGATCGTTACCATTTTCAGCGCCTCTTCTTCGGTCAATCCATATTTAATACTTTTCGCTGCTTCCTGGTTAAGTCTTCTCGCCATCTCCGGATCATCAGAATTAATGGCTACATTCAGGCCCATCTTATGCATGATGCTGGCATTCTGCGGAATCGCGTCAATTACTTCCATTTTATAATTCCACCAGTCACTGAACGTCGAAGCATTTGCTCCGTGGGCTTTCATTTTATCCGCCACTTTATATCCCTCCAAAATATGGGTAAATGTATTGAAGCGGAATCCGAATTTTTCTCCAATCCGCATGGCTGAAGTGATCTCACTTTGCACATAAGAATGGCAGGTAATAAATCTTTTTTTATTCATGATCTCTACCAATGCATCCAGCTCAAGATCTCTTCTTACAGGCGTTAACTTACTGTTCTTCGGACGGCCGTCATACATCTTCATAGCTTTTTCATAGTCACGCGCACGTGTAAAAGCATCGTTCAAAACTTCTTCAACGCCCATTCGTGTATCAGGGAACCGGACGTTATTGCTGGATCTTGTATTCTTCACATTTTCTCCTAAAGCAAATTTTATAAAAGGGTCTGCGCCCGCAAATTTTAATGCGGTATCATTTACGCCCCAGCGAAGCTTGATTAATTGTGTTTGTCCGCCAATGGTATTAGCGCTCCCATGAAGAATGTGCGATGTAGTTACACCGCCGCTCAACTGGCGATAAATGTTGATGTCTTCCGGGTTTAGATTATCCCCAATTCTAACTTCCGAAGTGACTGATTGTCCGCCTTCATTGATTGATACTGTGGCTATATGCGAGTGCTCATCAATAATGCCTGGCGTTAAGTGCTTGCCAGTTCCATCTATAATTATGGCTGCGCCCGCAGAAAGATTTTTTCCAACAGCCGCTATTTTTCCGTTCTTTACTAACACATCTGTATTTTGTAAGATACCGTCTTTCTCGCTGGTCCATACCGTCGCATTTTTAATCAAAATGTCTTGTTGCGTAGGCATGGTTTCCCAACCGTAAGCACCAAAAGGATACGTTACTTTTCCTGCAACAGTGGGCGTTTTCTTTTTCGCTGTATCAGCCTTCGGGGGATTTTCCTTTATCAAAGTTGCGGTCCAGTAAAGCATATTTCCTGAAGTATCCATTCCATTTCCCTGCCATACATTTCCATTGCTTACACCACTTAGCCGGATCGATGGACCTGTATCCTCACCAGACAATGGCTTGCCTCCTGTAATCCTATTGATTCCTTGCTCGCGCTGGTTTTCGGGTAGTTGATCGTCTGCCGGCTTTTGAGCTTTCGCAATAGAATCTATTTTGTGCTGATCGTTTTGTGCGGGACTTAAGCTTGCAGCAAGCGTATCTTTTATGATTAATGTATCTGTTTTCTTTTCATGCTTTTTCTTTGGCGTGATAAGCGAAAAAGTAGCTTTTACCATTTTCCCATCGAAAGAAAATTTAGTAGCCAATGTGTCTTTCTCATTCCTGATTACTGAAGCGGCGTTGGAAGATTTTACATCCAGGATATAATTATTTACCTGTCCGTCATTTGATGTAATTTCTAAATTATAAGTGGCGGCAACATTGTTCCATGCATCTTCTTTTATCCCGTATTTTTCTCCTTGTATCCAGTTTTGAAGGATCACCGTTTTGTCTTCAAAAACAGGTCCGGTGGTGATAATAAAATTGGCAATTTTACCGGTTTCAATACTTCCTACTTCATCAAAAACATTTAATGCGATAGCCGGATTTTTTGTTAGCGCTTCTAAAGCCATCTTCTCTGAAAGCCCTGATTCTATTGCTTTGCGCAAGTTGGTAAGAAATAATTTTGAGTCTTTCAATCCATCGGCAGTTAAGCAAAAAGTGATTTTTTCTTTTTCAAATGCCGCGGGATTTGTGGGTGCCAATTCCCAGTTTTCCATATCGGTGAGCGAAACAAATCTTGCATCATTCGGATCTTCAACATCCATTGGTTGTGGAAAATTCAAGGGCAAAATAAAGGTTGCTTTTGTAGCCGCCATTTCTTTGATACGCTGGTATTCATTTCCTCCGGCTTTTAAAATATATTTTATTCCGAATTCATTAGCGATCCTGTTGGCCCGAAGACAGTTCCATTTTTCGTTTGCTTCCAATATTTGGGGCAGATTCTGAATGTTATTCCACGCTTCAAGGCTCAGGTTTTTCCCCTCTTCAGCAGGCTTGTTTTTGTACCACGCAGCATCCAGATAAGTTTGTCTGAGCAAAGCGATCACCCCCATCAATGACGATGGATAACTTTGTGTAGAAGTTCCTTTGTTAAATGAATAATGAGCAGAAGCCTTTTCTTTAAGCATAACCATATTGTCCGGCTGGTTTGCAAGCGTTACGAGCGTTCCCGTACCACGTGCAATTCCGTCTTTCTGATGGGAGAGTACGGTGCCAAATCCAGCTTCACGCCATGTTTTAGCTTCTTTATCATCTGTGTCGAATAGGATTGAAGCATTTAATTCTGGTTTTATAGCCTGGTTCCAGCCGACTGCGCCCGCTGTATTCGAATTCAATTGTGCGCCGCCAAAACGATTAAATGCGGAAGCGTTTCTCTGGGGCTCTTTGATTCCATAATCACTATAAAGATCAATAAATGATGGATAAATAAACTTCCCTTTGCAATCAATTAATACTGCGTCTGCCGGGATAGAAACATTATTGCCAACGGCGATGATTTTTTTATTCCGGATTAGCAGCGTTGCATTGGTGATTTGGGTGGATGCATCCTTTATGATCGTTGCATTGGTAAACGCATAAGCGCCATCTTTGGGATTGGCGATGCCATTCACTGGAAATGTCGTTTGTGCATGGACGTTATCAGCAATAAAGAAGCATGTAATCAACGTGAATATTACACAGGAAAAAAGATGGAATTTTCTCATGAAGTTAATTTTTAGGAAAGGTTGAAGATATAAATAAGTTAAATTCCTACCTTCATTTTTTTATAAACAGTTTAAGAATGAATATCGCCCAATACATTGATCACACGTTATTAAAGCCCACGGCAACGTGGAATGAAATTGAAGTTTTATGTAAAGAAGCTATGGAATATGGCTTTGCCGCGGTTTGCGTGCCGCCTTTGTACGTGAAGAGAGCGAAAGAAATGTTGACCAATTCAAAAGTGAAAACAGCAACAGTGATCGGATTTCCTTTTGGCTATAGCGCCATCGAAGCCAAAGTGGCGGAGATCGTTTTAGCGATTGTTGATGGTGCTGAAGAATTAGATATGGTGATCAATATTTCCGCGATTAAAAACAATGACTGGAATTTTATTGCCAGCGAGATCAACACCATTATGCCCATTATTAAAAGCAAAGAAAAGGTAATCAAGGTGATTATAGAAAGCGGGGTCTTAACTGATGATGAGATTATAAAATGCTGTGATATCTATGGTGCGGCCGGAGTTGATTATGTAAAAACGTCAACCGGATATGCAGAAAAAGGAGCTTCGATCCATGCTGTGCGGCTAATAAGGGCCCATTTGTCTGATGCGGTAAAAATTAAAGCAAGTGGCGGCATCAAATCTTATTCATTTGCGAAGGAACTTATCAATGCCGGCGCCAACAGGCTAGGCTGCAGCAGCAGTATCCAGATTGTGAAAGAAAGCATGGAGAAGAAATCATAAAATTCGTCTTTTAATTTTTGTCTTACAACTCTCACCGGCAAAATAGAGTCTCGTTATTATCGTTACACGATGCAACTATTATATAATGAATTTTAATAAATAACGGTATTGTTTTTGTCTAAAATGCATGATATAAAATTTATGAAACGTTTACTTATTTTACCTTTTCTATATTTTGGCTTGCCTGGTTTCGGGCAGAACAGGGATTCTTCTCTTGAGAATAAAGTGGTAGTTATTAGAGATGCCCGTCTTGATATCCTGGCTAGAAAGGAATCTGAGCTCAACACCGCCATTTTAAAGACAGAAGCCCGCATAGCCAAGGGGTACAGGCTTATGGTGTTGAACACAAGCGATAAGGATTATGCCTTTAAAATACGAGCGGAGCTTTTACAAAAATTTCCCGAGCAGAAACCCTATATGTGGTTTGCCAATCCTTATATCCGCATAAAATTCGGCAACTTCAGAACCAAAGAAGAAGCGGACATTTACAAAAAGCAGATCAGCAAAATGCTCAATGGCGCCAATATTTATTATCTCCAGGAAAATATTGAAGTCGATCCCGGAAAAGATTTTGATCCGGACAGTATGAAATAATGTTTATTAATTCGAATAATAACCATGCCCCAATATAATGATGGACATTTTTATAAAATCTAATTTATAAGGCGACCGGAAGTCAGGCAAATCACACACTACTTCCAATTCCTCCCAGGCTTTTTAAAAAGGGCTGATGCAAAAAATAAATAATAAAAAAACATCCAGGCATCAAAAAATAAAAACCACGGAAACAGATCTTTTTCGTTGAGTTTGTTGGTGGTTTTAAAGATTACGATTCCCTGTAAAATAAATCTTAATCCAAAAACGCCCAACGTCCATCGCCAATCGAAAATAAATAATGACGCAATGAAAAGCGGGTAAAAAAGGAAAAGGGAGAATGCATAGAGCCCGAGTAAAAACTTATGAATTCCTTTGTAATATTTACTGGTGGTATAATGCCTTTTTTTCTGGCGAACCCACTGTTTCCAACTGGTTGCGGGTTCTGATAGGGTGAATGCGTCCGGATCTATTACGATCGCGGTATTCCTTTTTGTGGTCGCTTTATTGATGAAAAGATCATCATCACCGCCAGGTACATGATTGTGTGCCGAGAAGCCTTTATGCCTGAAAAAAACAGATTTTTTATAGCTCAGATTTCTTCCAACGCCCATATACGCCATCCCGCTTTGAGCGTAAGACAAATATTGCAAAGCGGTATGAAAAGTTTCCCATCTAACCATTTTATTAAAAAATCCTTTCTTTTTATGCAAAGGCCCATAGCCCAAAACAATTTCAATTCCATCATCAAAGCCTTCCTGCATTTTTTCGATCCAAAATTCTGAAGCCGGTACGCAATCAGCGTCCGTTAATAAAACAATTTCATGCTTTGCCGTTTTGATCCCAATGCTCAAAGGGAATTTTTTACCGGGAATAAATCTTGCTTCCTGTTTTAATTCTATCAACTGCAATTGCTTGAAAGATCTCTGATATTCTTCGAGAATATATTTGCTTTCATCAAGAGAATTGTCGTTCACAACAATTACTTCATGCGTGGTATTATATTTTTGTACCAAAGCGCCCGGAAGATTTTTTACCAAATTAGCTGCTTCATCTCTGGAGCAAATAATTACGGAAACCGGGTGTGTTTGAGAAACGTGTTTTAATTTTGGTTTGTATAAGGCAAGGCGTAAAAAGAAAAAGAGATAATAAAAGAGTTGTATAAAAGTGATTATACAAAAACCGGCGAAAAGAATATTTTCCGGATGATTTAAAAAGTCAGTCAGCTTCATGTAAATGCAAACATACTTTCGTTACCTGTAGCTGCAAAATATTTGTACTTTGAGCCACTCAATGAATTTTGCCCACGACATTATTTGATAATTCCAAGGGGTTTATCAGTCTCATTCTGTAAGCATTCATTGCAGTAATACCCAACTTTTTTATCAGGCGGTAATTTACAATAACGCCAACGGGCGCGCCGATTACAGGAATTAGCTGGGCCATTTTTGCCAGATCAATATAGTCCCGGTATTCTTGTTGAAAATTTCGCCATTCGAATTGGTGAATATCTTCCGGTAAATCCTTTCTTTTTGTTTGCCAATCCGTCATTTTAAAATAAACATCTCTTCGGTGAGAATCACTCGAAAATGCGAGCTCAAAAATATAAAGCAGGTAAACCCGTTCTTTATAATCGCTTATATCCATCCCATAAAGAGACGCGATCTCGAATAGTAATTTTATTTTGATCCCGATTAAAACAGGGAAATCCACCAGCCCCAATAAAATACCTCCTGCACCGGTGAGACCACCTTCTACAGCAGCCGTATTCTTGTATTGCGTTATTTTTTTTCTAATGGAATTTTCCCGAATGAGTAAACTTGCACTTTCTGAAACATTAGAATTAAAATAGGAAGATCCAAAAAGAACGCCACGCACCATCTGCTTGATCGTGACCGTTATGGCGTTATGTACTTTTTCCGGAATCCAGCTATTGATCTTTGTCTGAATTTTTTTGGATACATTATTGAAAAGTGAAGGCTTCTTCAGCATTTTCTTCTGCCACAGTTCCAGTTCCGCAAACGCATGCTCTTCATATGAATGAATCATCTGTCTTACACCTTTTTTATGAAGATAGCAAACAGTTTCAACTTCAGGACTGCTCTTTCGGGGGTTTAACAACAGGGTTTATTTTCTCTTTATCCCGGATCGACTTTTTTCCTGTTTCTACTTCAACGGTTTTAGTGGTGACGGCATAATCGTCAGGATGTATTTCTGATCCATATTTTACCGCGAATGCTTTGGTAAATTCCGCGCCAAAATAAAGAATGATGGCAGAATAATATACCCATAAAAGCAAAATGACCAACGAGCCGGCAGCGCCATAAGTCGATCCTACATTACTTTTGCTGATGTAAAATGAGATGGCGAATTTCCCTAACATAAATAAAACGCCTGTGGTGATTGCCCCGCTCAATACATCTTTCCATTTTATTTTGGCATCGGGAAGCACTTTAAAAATAACCGCAAATATCGATGTGATTACTACCAATGTGATTATCAAATTGAGGATATAAAACACCACGATGGTAACATCGGGAAAATGCGCCCTGAGGCCGGCGCTGAAGCTGTCAATTAAAGTAGTGACGCCGAGGGAAACGACCAGCAAAAATCCCAGGCCTATAATCACGGAAAAGGACAACACGCGGTTTTTTACCATTTTCAACCAACCTCTTTTAGGTTTTGGTTTCAAGCCCCAGATCATATTAATAGATTCCTGGATCTCTGCAAAAACGGTGGTGGATCCGATCAACAAAGTAATACCGCCAATGATTGCCGCTACCTTTCCTTTACCTGCAAGCGAAGCATTTTTAATAATTTCCTGGAGTTGCACGGCAGTGTCGGCGCCGACAAATCCCGCAAGTTGCCCATATACCTTCCCCTCGGCTGCATCCTGGCCGAAAAAGAAGCCACTTAGTGAAATAATAATAATTAATAACGGCGCCATTGAAAAAATTGTGTAATAGGCAAGGGAGCCGCTCATCTTCGTCACCTTGTCATCGGAGAAGCCCGAGAAAGAATCTTTGATCACTTCCCATATTCCTTTTAGTGTAATCTTTCTTTTCATAATAAACCTTTTGAGCCCTGTTACAAAAAAGCTACCAATTTATAAATGGGCCTCATAAGCGTTTTTATAGATTTTTGCATTTTGCTTTTAATGTGTGCTCCAGGGAAAATTCCCGATCACGATTTTGAGGATAGATTTTAATATCCTATTATTTTGGTAGGCTAATAAAGAATGCTTTATTTTTGCACCACAATGAAATTATTAAACAATATCACATCTTTCAAATCTTCCATGAGACAGGAGTGTATGAATTGTAGAATGCACAAGTTGAGGCTTTTTTGATTGGATAGAGTCATATACTATTATTATTGAAGCCTTTCAAATGAAAGGTTTTTTTTGTTGGTGAATGTAATTTTTTTAAAAAATAAAAACTTAGGATAATGAACACACGACTACTAGAAAAGACTAGAATGCTGTTTCTCCTGACACTCATATTATTATTTACTGCTCTGACTGTTTCAGCCCAGAATGCAGGAATAAAAGGAGTTGTAAAGGATGCATCAGGAAATGCGCTTTCCGGAGCAACGATTAAAATAGACCGCAAATCGACGCTCAGCGACAACGATGGAAATTATTCTGTTCGTTTAAATGCGGGACGATATGAGCTTTCTGTTTCGTATGTTGGTAAAGTTCCTCAAGCTATTCCTGTGGAGATTACAGATAATAATACCGAAGAGCTAAATGTCACTCTGTTGGATGCCGCAATCAGCCAGGAAGAAGTAGTAGTAGTGGGTTCGCGTAATCCGAAGCGAACCGCTACAGACGCCGCTGTGCCCATAGATGTGATTCCTTTAAAGTCGCTGGCGAATGAGGTCGGACAGTTGGATCTTACCCAATTGCTCACTTATCTCGCACCTTCATTTAATTCTGTTCGTCAGTCGTTGGGCGATGGAACGGATCATATTGATCCGGCCCAGCTGCGCGGCCTCGGCCCCGACCAGGTATTGGTGTTGGTAAATGGCAAGCGTTATCATCAATCTTCACTGGTGAATGTGAACGGCACCGTAAATCGCGGTACGGTTGGAACTGATTTGAATTCAATTCCTGCCAGCTCGATAGAGCGCATAGAAATATTGCGTGATGGCGCTGCGGCCCAATATGGATCTGATGCGATTGCAGGTGTGATCAACATTGTGTTGAAAAAAAGAACAGGCCTTGTCATCAACGGATCTTTTGGAGAAAATGTAACCAGTTATGACAAGAACTATACCTGGAACAGGTTACATCCCGATAATCAATTGCCTGCAAGCAAAAGTATCACCGACGGAGAAAATTTTCAGGCATCCGTCAATTATGGTTTCCAACTGAAAAAAGGTTATCTGGAATTGAGCGGTGAATATTTAAAACGTGGATCCAGCAACAGGGCAGGATTATACACCGGCCAGGTTTGGCCATCCGTAGGTGGCGCCGATAGGTCGGACAGCATCGACGCCGCCAAAGGCGTTACACGGGATAAATATGATATACGAGTAGGTAATTCAAAAATAGAAGGCGGTGGTTTCGTGGTAAACTTTGGATATCCCGTGAGCCATAACTTAGAAATTTATCTGACTGGTATTGCCAACTTTAAAAATGGCAATGCCGCGGGACTTTACCGGTACCCAAACAGTATTCGTGCGGGCGGCAGTTTCCCTGCAAGCAACGCTGCTTCAGCCGATGCTGCTGCTGTCGTCCTGTCTTTATATCCTTATGGATTTTTGCCCCAGGAGAATTCGAAAGTGCGTGACTATGATGTTACTGCAGGATTGAGAGGCAAAGCGGGCTCCTGGAATGTAGATCTGAGCGAGACTTTCGGTGCAAACAGCTACGAATATTTCGTGGCTAATTCGGTTAATTACACACAGGCCTATGTTTCCGGAATAACAGCGGATCAATTACAAACCAGTTTTAACAGCGGCAAAACTAAAACTTACCAGGCAATCACGAATTTGGATTTTTCTAAAAACCATCATGTGCTCGCGGGACTCAACACAGCGCTGGGCGCCGAGTTTAGGATCGATGGCTATGGTATTGATGCGGGCGAGGTTAATTCCTATAATAATCAATCGGGAGATAATACTTTAGCCGGAATCGCGGGAGCACAGGTCTTCGCGGGATTTTTACCTGAGAGCGCCGGATCGTGGAACAGAACAAGCTTTGCTTTATATTCTGATAATGAATTAGACATTACTAAAAACTGGTTGTTGTCGGGAGCCTTAAGGTTCGAAAATTATTCAGATTTTGGTTCTACACTTAATTACAAAGTAGCCTCAAGATATAAAGTGACTCCCTGGTTTACTTTACGCGGCGCCACTTCCAGTGGCTTTCGTGCGCCCTCATTGCAACAGGAGCATTACTCAAAAGTTACCACTTTATTCGTGACGATAGGTGGTAATTTGGTACCCGTGCAAGGCGGGACCTTTACCAACGATTCAAAAATTGCACAAATCCTGGGTATTCCAAAATTAAAAGAAGAAACGTCTCATTCTTATTCATTAGGAGCCGCTTTCAATATCTCTAAAGGTTTTGATCTTACCGTTGATGCTTACCAGATAGATATTAAGAATCGTATCGTTTTATCCAACACATTTTCGGGGGGTAACAATCCTGATCTTACAGCAGCGTTGAATGCAGCGGGCGCGAATACTGCATCTGTATTTGCGAATGCAATAAATACGCGGTCGCGTGGAATCGAAGGAGTGCTCAGCTATAACTTTAAATTTAGCAAGAATCAAAGTTTGAATTTTAGTCTTGCCCATTCCTCCATACAAAACCGTCTGAGCAGGAATGCTAATGGAAGTATCACCATTCATGGTTCCAGCGTATTGATCAACTCGGGCCAGCTGGCAAAATATGTGACAAGGGCCGATGTTTCAAGAATTGAAACCCAAAGTCCGCAAACGAAGGATATTCTCACCATTCAATATAAGATTGGAAAAGTTGGCACCTTGCTCAGGTTAGCCTACTTCGGAAAAGTAACGTCACTTGCTGATACATCCAGCAGCCCTTCAGTTGCACCAAATCCTTTCGACAATAACGCAATAGAATCTCTTGATCAGACTTTCAGCGCCAAAGTCATCACGGACCTGAGTTTCAGCTACTCGTTCAATAAAATGGTGACTGTAAATGTGGGCGCCAATAATTTGCTTGATGTCTATCCGGACAAACAAGCTCATTATAACAATACCTCCAGCGGAAGGTTTACTTATTCGCGTTCTGTTTCCCAGTTTGGTTATAATGGAAGGTACGTATTTGGAAAAGTGACGCTCAATTTGTAAGGTTTTTCAAGTTCAATCATGAAGGCAGAGCAGTAAAAAACTCTGCCTTTTTTGATAAGACGTTTGACTGGTATTTTAAATCAAGTTGGCATTATCTTTATAGAATCGCTTAAATCATTTATAAAATAAACTTGCATTCAGACTCAAAAAATAATGCATTTACCCTGCAACAGGAGATCGTGAATAGTTTGATTCATGGATTTGGAATTTTGTTCGGTCTCGTAAGTATCCCGATTCTTACGGCGCTTGCGGCAAGGACGGCGAATGTTACTGCAATTGTCGGCGCGAGTGTTTACGGATTTTGTTTTTTGATGTTATTTACATTCTCAACTTTGTATCATAGTTTTCAACAGGCACAGGTAAAAAGAACGCTCGAGATTTTTGACCATATCAGTATTTATTTTTTGATTGCCGGCACTTATACGCCCTTTTTGCTCATTTATTTGAATGATGCTTTTGGGATTACGCTGCTTGTTGTTTTATGGACGCTGACGTTATTGGGTATTATCTTCAAAATATTTTTCACCGGGCGCTTCGAAATTATCTCACTAATTATATATGTGGCAATGGGCTGGATTTTAGTATCTGGTGGCCGCAGATTTTTTAATGCGCTACCGAAAGATGTGCTGACATTTGTTATTATTGGAGGTGTGCTTTACAGTGCTGGAATTTTCTTTTATGTTCGGGATCGCTACAAATGGAATCATGCCATCTGGCATCTGTTGGTATTGGCTGCCGCGGTATGCCATTATATAGCAGTGTTGCTGGCAGTTTAATCAGATCGATTCATTATAAATAGGGGCGTTAATTTTTTAGATATTCTAAATCTTTTAAAATGAAAACAGCAACTGTCTTTTCATTAATGCTTTCCATTTCTTTTCTTGCCAACGGACAAGGCGGTGCATGGAAAGTTTTGAAAACAAATAATGATGTCGCAAATCGCAGCGAATGCGGGATGGCGGCCGTTAACGGGAAACTTTATCTGATCGGTGGCGGAGATGGCCCTGAAGTAGTACAATCCTTTGATCCGGCCACATTGAAGTGGACAACGCTCGCCACAGCGCCGATCCTGATGCATCATTTTCAAGCGGTGGCTTTGGGAAATAATATTTATGTTTTGGAAGCTTTTTCTACGAATAACTTTCCCAATCAAATTTCCATGCCCAATGTATATTATTACGATACCAAAAAAGATCGTTGGCAAAAAGGCGGCGAAATGCCCGCCGAAAGAAGAAGAGCCGGCGCCGGTGCAGTAGCTTACAACGGGAAATTATACCTCGTTAACGGAATTCTTCATGGCCACGCAAGCGGCACCACGAACATGTTTGACTGTTATGATCCTGCGACTGAAAAATGGACGGCTTTGCCCGATGCGCCGCATATCAGAGATCACTGTTCTGCAGCGGTTATAAAAAATAAATTGTATGTGGTGGGTGGAAGAAATACCAGTTTTCGTGACCCGGAAAATAAAATATTTTTTTACAGCCAGACAATGCCTGATGTGGATTGCTATGATTTTGAAACAGGCAAATGGTCAACCTTGGCTGCCAAACTTCCCTTGGGAAGCGGGGGAGGGGCCGTAGTGAATTTGAATGATGTACTCTATTATATGGGCGGTGAACGAGCCATCGGTACGGCACCGAATGGCCCCAGGAAAAATACCTTTTATTTAGATCCGTCAACACAGGATCAATGGACAGAAACTGATAGTCTGCATTACCCAAGAAATGGAATGGCAGCTGCTGTCATTAACAATAAAATTTACGCAGCAGGCGGCTCTGGTGGCGGTCCGGGCGGACCGGGCTATCACCTGGCAAATGGAAAAAATCCGCCGCCTCCGGCAAATGCGGGTCAGCCAAATCAGCCGCCTCCGGGGCCACCGCCGGGAGTAAGACTTGGCCAGGGTAATGATAACTTAAAATTAGAAGTTTTTTCTATTAACAAATAAAGTCAGTCATTCAATATCGGTTGTGGATAGATGTTAGTGTTCTTAAAATGCCGGCGGTTGTCTTTTCCTAAAGTGTATCAAAAAGTATGTTTGAGCGATTTTTAAGTTTACCTGAAATATTTTCTGCTTTTCCTGAATTGCCTCCTGCGTTAGCAGGAGGTTTACAGGATTTTTTTACATTGGCTTTAGCCAAATATTCTTTCTTGATTTGTTCTCAAATAAGTATCGGCGATTTATAAGAGCAACTCTCTTTACACAGGATTTCTTCAACTTCCAATCAACTGGGCTTTGCCCGGCTCTTGTTTAATGCAAAATCATTTAGATCTAAAGAATTGCAAAAATCTATATTTTGAGTTGTTTGTCTATATCAAAACCAAAACCACATAACCGATAAAGATTTATTTTTGCGATGAAAAATTTCCTTCAACTCTAAATCAATATATTGGAAAACGAAGTATTTGATATCGCGATCATCGGCGGAGGAATAGTAGGCGCCGCCACCTTTTATCAATTGCAAAAACATCATCCTTCCCTGAAAATTATTCTTATTGAAAAGGAAGCCCGCCTTGCCTTTCATCAAACTGGAAATAACTCCGGCGTAATGCATTCCGGCCTGTATTACAAGCCCGGATCGCTTAAGGCAAAGAATTGTGTGGACGGTAGAAAAGCGTTGGTAAAATTTGCCGAAGAATATAATATTCCTCATGATGTATGCGGAAAAATTGTGGTAGCGGTTGATGAATCCGAACTTCCTTATCTTGACAAAATATTTGCAACTGGCCTCGAAAATGGAATCGAGGGAATTGCTAAAATCAATGCGGCACAGATTAAAGAGCATGAACCTCATTGTGTGGGAATCGCAGGAATTTGGGTTCCATGTACGGGTATTATCGACTATGTGGCGGCAACCGATAAAATGGTGGAACTTGCTCTAGCTGCGAATCCTGAAAGTAAACTCCACTTAGATACTGAAGCGATTTCTTTTGAAAAGGAAAACGATATAAATCTTGTAACAACCAGCAAAGGAACTTTTCGCAGCAGGTTCCTGATCTTTTGCGGCGGGTTGCAGGCAGACAGGCTCGCACGAAAGGACCATATTGCGCTTAAGGAAAAAGTTGTTGGTTTTCGCGGGGACTATTATGAATTGACAGAACAAGGAAAACACAAAATAAAAAACCTGATCTATCCCGTTCCAAATCCCGATTTCCCCTTTCTGGGCGTACATTTCACGCGAATGACCAACGGAGAAATTGAATGTGGGCCCAATGCTGTTTTTACCTTTAAAAGAGAAGGATATGGCAAAACGGATTTTAGCTGGAAAGACACCATCGATGCTTTAAGCTATCGCGGTACCTGGAAACTATTTTTTCAAAATATGCGCTTTGGCATCAACGAATATCGCAGGGCTTTCTCTAAAAAGCTTTTTCTTAAAACATTGCAAAGACTAATTCCTGATCTGACGATGGATGATATTAAGCCCGGACGGTCGGGTGTTCGCGCGATGTTGCTAAGTGAAGATGGCGACACGCGGGACGATTTCAGAATCGAATACCGGGAATCCAGCATCCATGTGCTCAACGCGCCATCACCCGCTGCCACAGCAGCATTGGCCATCGGAGAAAATATCCGTGAAATGGCAGAAAAACATTTTTCACTAAAACCGGCAACGGCAAATATGTAGAACTTATTTATTTCTGAAAAGTGCTGAGTGTCCGACTAATTTTTCGTTTGGGCATAACCGTTAATCGAATCAGAAATGATTCGTTCCGAAATAACCTCTTATTCTTCTTCCGGAATAAACTCGAGTGAAATCGAATTCACGCAATGTCTTACGTTTTTTGCAGTTTCACGCTCGCCTTCAAATACATGTCCAAGATGGCCGCCACAATTGGCACACACAATTTCTATACGCATTCCATCTGCATCAGGTACGCGTTTTACAGCACCGGGAATTTCATCATCAAAACTAGGCCAGCCACAATGGGAATCAAATTTGTCGCCTGATTTATATAAAGGAGCCTGGCAGCGTCTGCATACATAAGTGCCATTCTCATGATTTCTAAGATATTTCCCCGTACCCGGATATTCGGTTCCTTTATGAACAATCACCCTTTCTTCTTCGGGGGTTAGTTTTTTCCATTCCATGATATTTGATTTAATGCTCAAAGTTAGTGACTCATTTCTTATCACAGGCTGCGCCAATGAAAAGATACGATTACGGCAATATGCTGATATACGCACATCACGATTATGAAGAATTTATTTCGCTCAAAAATAGCATCCATAATTACCGTCACTTTGGCTCAGGCAACACTTCATCCAGCTTATTGTCCTTAATAAATTTGTCAACATTTTCAGAAAATGCATCTTTTAATTCCGTTGCCAAATTAAGCGTCTCATCGGCCTTTGAATGTATTTCAGGCAGTTGTTTATCGAGGAGGCTATTGCCCAGGTTTATATTTTCAGCTTCTAATTGAGCTACTTTTTTCAGCAGCGAAGCCTGGCTATTAGCCATATCATCTAACTCGCGAAGCATTTTTTCCATCACATGCAATTTTTCTACTTTATCCATTTTTATAATTTTTAATTACTGGGGACGTAGAATCAAAAACTATTCCCCAATTTTCCAGGGCATAATAATTCTCCGAAGCTCAAAAACTGTTTAATAAAAGGAATTCCATTCCCCATGTTGCGTTTTGGCGGGGACAGCAATCTCGTTTCAAAAAATAAAAAATGATAATTTTCCCGTGGCCTTATAACCCAAAACGTAGATTTTTCTATTTTGAAATGCAATCGAATATTCATGAATCCATTGCGAAACACAATATTGTTTGTTAGAACGATCTCCTGTCGTGTCTGTAAACTAACTGACATCGTTTTGTAAGTTCTGTGGTTAGATTTAAAATTTTCTGCATAAAAATTTGATTGCAACCGATTACTTTCCTGATTTAATAATAAATTGCAATTCTTTTATCGTCACATCAATATTTTAAATGAAAAATTATTTTCGGTTTTATTCGCTCTTTGTATGCGCTTTTACCTTCTTTTTTGTTAGTTGTAATTCACGTACGGGAACTCCTAAACTTCTTGTATTTACGAAAACAGCAGGATTTCATCATGCTTCTATTCCCGTTGCCGCAGAGGCGATTATGAAGCTTGGGAAGGAAAATAATTTTGAGGTGGATACAACCTCAAATGCTGATATGTTTACCGAAGACACGCTTAAAAAATATGCGGCAGTTGTTTTTTTAAGTACAACAGACAATGATGATGACTTGCTGGACAATTATCAAAAAAATGCTTTTCAACGATACATCGAAGCGGGTGGCGGCTTCGTAGGAATTCATGCTGCAACAGATGCCGGCTATCACTGGGGCTGGTACCAGAGATTGGTTGGCGCTACTTTTAATGGTCATCCGGAGCAGCAGCAGGCAAGTATCAACGTGGTTGATAAAAATGATCCTTCTACAAAACATCTCCCCAATCCATGGGTGAGAAAAGATGAATGGTACAATTTTAAAAACATCGGAAAAGACTTGCATATATTACTTTCTATTGATGAAAAAAGCTACAAGGGTGGAACCAATGGCGATAATCATCCTATGGCCTGGTATCATGAATATGATGGCGGCAGAGCGTGGTACACTGAACTTGGACATACCGACGAATCGTTTAGCGATCCTAACTATTTGAAACATATACTCGGTGGAATTGAATACGCGATGGGAGATAATAAAAAACTTGATTATTCAAAAGTGACAACGCAGGTAGTTCCCGATGAAAACCGTTTTACGAAAACACAATTGGTGGAAGGAACTTTTTTTGAGCCAACAGAAATGACCGTGCTTCCTAACCTTGATGTTTTAGTTGCCCAGCGTCGGGGAGAAATCATGCTCTATAAAAATGAAACAAAGACCGTAAAACAGGTTGGCTTTTTAAATGTATATTGGAAAACCCTGCATACGCCAAATGTAAATGCTGAAGAAGGTTTATTAGGCCTTCAGAAAGATCCTGACTTTGCTAAAAATCATTTTATTTATTTGTATTACAGTCCCGC
The DNA here is from genome assembly GCA_963706775.1 of uncultured Chitinophagaceae bacterium. GTDB lineage: Bacteria > Bacteroidota > Bacteroidia > Chitinophagales > Chitinophagaceae > Ginsengibacter. The sequence continues at coordinate 22,845 of CAVPNF010000005.1, read as the reverse complement.
TGATACTTCTGTGAACAGGCTTTCGCGCTTCACATTTGAAAATGATACTATTGACCTGAAGTCTGAAAAAATGATTTTAGAGTTTTATGAGCAACGCGAAATCTGCTGCCATACAGGAGGCTCTATCGCTTTCGGAAAAGACAGAATGTTGTACCTCTCTACAGGTGATAACACTACGCCATTTAATGAGGCTGGTCAGCAATTTTTAACTAACAGTTTTGCGCCACTGGATGACCGGCCGGGCCATGAGCATTATGATGATCGCCGCAGCGCCGCCAATACCAATGATCTGCGGGGTAAGATTCTTCGCATTAATGTGAGTGAGCAGGGAACTTACAGTATTCCTGAAAATAATTTATTTCCGAAAGGAACAGACAAAACGAAGCCGGAAATTTATGTAATGGGCGACCGTAATCCTTATCGCATTTCAGTGGATCAAAAAAATGGTTTTTTATATTGGGGCGAAGTTGGGCCAGATGCTAATAATGACAGCATGGATACGCGTGGTCCCCGCGGCTACGACGAAATTAACCAGGCAAGAAAACCAGGTTTCTTCGGATGGCCGTTGTTTATCGCTAATAATATTCCTTATCGTGCCTATGATTATGCCACCGGCAAATCAGGTGATGCTTTCGATCCCGCCAAACCAATTAATAATTCGCGAAATAATACGGGCCTGGTAGAATTGCCCCCGGCTCAACCGGCTTTTATCTGGTATCCATACGGCGTTTCGAAGGATTTTCCACAGGTGGGAAGCGGCGGCAGAACTGCAATGGCAGGGCCTGTTTATTACACAGATCTTTATCCAAAAGAAACAAGGTTGCCTGATTATTATAATGGAAAATTATTCATTTATGAATGGATGCGCGGCTGGATAAAAGTAGTGACCATGCAGCCAAACGGCGATTTTGATAACATGGAACCTTTCATGTTGCATACAAAATTTAATAATCCTTCCGACATGGAAGTTGGGCCTGATGGTAGAATATATGTATTGGAATATGGCTCAGGTTGGTTTGCTAAAAATCCGGATGCAGGTCTTGCCCGGATAGATTATAACGCTGGAAACCGTCCTCCGGCAATTACTTCTTTAAATCTTGACAAAACATCAGGAAAGCTTCCATTGCAAATAACCGCGACGGTTCAAGCCAAAGATCCGGATGGTGATAAAATTTCTTACACCTGGAACCTGGGTAATGGCGAAAAGAAGGAAACTACCGAGCCAACTTTGACTTACACCTACACCAAAGCCGGCGATTATGTCATAACTGTTATGGCGAAAGATGATAAAAATGCATCGACTCAAAGTGCGCCGGTGTCACTTTATGCAGGCAATGAGGCGCCAACTGTTAGCGTGGAGATTGATGGAAATAAAAGCTTTTATTTCCCCGGAACTCCTGTGAAATATCACGTGGTAATTGAGGATAAGGATGATACAGCAAAAACAAAAGACATGAATGATTTGGTTGTTTCTGCGGATTACGCACAAGTAAAGGCGGGCAAAATGCCACAAGGGCACCAGGCATTCAGCGCAGGGATGGCTGGCAAAAATCAAATGCTTTCACTTGATTGCAAGAGTTGCCACAAAGTTGACGAAAAGTCTGTAGGGCCTGCTTTTACAACGGTTTCCGCGCGCTATCAAAAAGATCCTAAGGCAATGGACTACCTGGCTGAAAAAATAATTCGTGGTGGCAGTGGCGCATGGGGACCGGTCGCTATGGCCGCACACCCGGACTTGAAAGAGAATGATGCCAAACAAATTGTTGCCTGGATTTTATCGCTCAAATCGGCAGATCAGAAAGCAAAATCTCTGCCTGCATCCGGCTCCGTGAACGCAACTTTAAACAAACCGGTACAAGACGATGGAGTGTTATTTATTTCTGCGGCGTATACAGACAAAGGTGGAGTGAATATAAAACCTTTGATGGGAAGTAATTCAGTCTCCCTGAGCAATAGTAAAATGACTTTCGAAGGTGTCAAAAATTTGAACGGGTTCAACAAAGTGAAACTGGGGCCCGCGACTTACATGGTGCTTCCGCCAAATACAGGCTGGTGCAGTATCGACAGTATTGATCTTACGGGTATTTCACGCGCATCGTTAACGATGGGGTGGCAGAGCACACCCGTTTCCGGCTATGTTTTCGAATTGCATCTTGATTCTCCGACGGGAGATAAAATTGGTGAATTTTCTTTTGCGGGAAATGCTTCTGAAGCACCCAAGCAATCTGAAAAGCCTAAACCGCAATTTGCAAACCTGTCATCGGCCATCAAGCCGGTGACCGACGGGAAGTTGCATAATTTATATATTGTAAGCACTGCTAAAGATTCAAAAATTGCAACCACCGCGGCGTTATCAACCATCCAGTTTTATTTGAAATAATTAATCCTGAAAAGCTAAAATGTAGATTTTAAGCTTTTGTAAATAAGAATTTTAACAGTGAATGCCATCGAAAGATGGCATTCACTGTTTTGTGTGGAAATACTTTTAATTTTTTTGCAAAAATCACCGTCTTCAAAGCTGCGTCAATCATTACCGAAAGAACAAAGACATCATGGACTAGATGCTGATTTTCATCAAAATGAATTAACGGGTCGTTAAATTCAATCTGATAATCCAAAATATAGATATCTCATTTTCGACACTGTTCAATTTTAATCAGGGTATCATATTTTTTTTATTTGTAATAATGTTTGATTCATTAAATTTGTTATCTAACCCGAATTGAAAAAAATATTTTTTAGAAAATATTTTTCACCTCATTTACTTCTGAAGCGTCCACACAAGAATTTAAAATTCATACTCCTAAGGAGCGCCAGAAATTCTATCTATTTTATAATTTAAATTAAAACACATGAGATTCTCATTACAAAGAAATTCCAGGCTAACTATTTCCTGGTGGTTTGCAACGTGCTTTGCATTGTTATTTTTATTTGCAGGATGCAGAAAGGGTGATCACGCTCCCAGACTCACCATGACGACGGTGGCGTCCGGAATTCATCTTGCGGCCTGGCTGCACCAGGCGCCGCCAGCGGGCCGGCGTGTTGCGTGGCTCTCGCTCGACCCCGCAGACAACGAACCCGCGTCGTTCTGGACGTACGTGGTCACCGCACTCGAGATGGCGGTGCCGGGCATGGGTACGGGTGCGGTGTTGGAGGCCCTGGCGTCCTCCCCGGCGCCGGGCGAGCTGGTGCTCACGACCCTGCTCAACGAGCTGGCCGCGGCACCGGGCGAGGTATGGCTGGTGCTCGATGACTATCACCTGGTCGACAGCCGGGAGGTCAACCAGGGCGTTGCCTTCCTCCTCGAGCACCTTCCGGTCCAGATGCATCTGGTGATCAGCACCCGTGCCGATCCCGATCTGCCGCTGGCGCGGTGGCGGTCTCGGGGCGAGCTGGTCGAGATCCGAGCCGCCGATCTGCGTTTCGCGCCGGACGAGACCGACGCGTACCTCACCGTGGCCGCCGGCCTGGATCTCGCCACGGCCGATATTGCCGTCCTGGAAGAACGGACCGAGGGCTGGATTGCCGCGCTGCAGCTGGCCGCCCTCTCGCTCAAGGGGCGCGACGATGTCAGCGACTTCATCGCTCGGTTCGCTGGAGACGACCGCTATATCGTCGACTACCTAATCGAGGAGGTGCTGCGGCATCAACCGGACCCCGTTCGCAGATTCCTGCTGCAGTCAGCCGTTCTCGACCGGCTCACCGGGCCGCTGTGCGACGCCGTCACCGGCCAGCCCAGCGGGCGCGAGATGCTGCTGCTTCTGGAGCGCATGAACCTGTTCGTCGTCGCCCTCGACGACCGACGGGAGTGGTACCGCTACCACCACCTGTTCGCCGATGTGCTCCGGGCGCGGATGCTCAGCGAGCAGCCCGACCAGGTTTCGCTACTACACCAGCGTGCCAGCCAGTGGTACGAGCTTCACGATCTGGTCGAGGAGGCGGTCAGGCACGCCCTGGCTGCCCGAGACTTCGACCGGGCGGCCCGGCTGATCGAGCTGACCATGCCGGCGATCCGACGCCACCGGCGGGAAGCGATGATGTACGGCTGGTTGAAGAGGCTGCCCGACGAGACCATCAGACGCCGCCCGGTACTCAGCGTGTTCTACGGAGACATGCTCATGCACTCCGGCCAGCTCGACGCGGTCGTACCTCGACTCGACGACGCGGAACGTGCGTTGGCTGCTGTTCGCGACGGGGAAACTCTCCCCTGGCCTGACACCGCCGAGCTCCGGACGCTGCCGGCGACGATCGCCATCTATCGTGCCTCGCTGGCCCAGGCCCGGGGTGATGCGGCCGGCACGGCGGAGCATGCCCGGCGCGCTCTTGATCTGGCCGGTCCAGACGATCATCTCGCGCGCGGTGGTGCGGCCGGGTTTCTGGGTCTGGCTGCCTGGGCCCAAGGGGACGTGTCCAGCGCGCTGGTGACGTTCGCGCAGGCCGTGGCCAGCCTGCACGCTGCCGGCAACCTCGTCGACGAGTTGAGCAGCACCGTCGTGCTCGCTGACCTGTGGATGGCGGCTGGGCGGCCGAGCAAAGCGCGGAGGCTTTGCGAGAGGGCATTGCAGCAAGCCGAGGCACACGGCGAGGGGTTGGCCCGGGCGATGACCGACCTGCACGTCCGGCTGTCCGAGATCGATCTCGAGGTCGGGGATCTGGTAAGCGCCAGGACCCACCTCCAGACCGCAGAAGGACCCGGGGAACGGGCCGGGATGAACGAGGGTCGGCATCGCTGGTTCGTCGCGAATGGACTCCTGTCCCGGGCTGAGGGCGACCCGGAAGGGGCTCTTCGACTTCTGAACCAGGCCGAGCAGCTATATCGTCCCGGCTTCTACCCCGACGTGCGCCCGATCGCGGCACTCAGGGCTCGGGTCTGGATCGCCCAGGGCAACCTGGCAGAGGCGGAGGACTGGGCGAGCGAGCGAGGAGTGTCCGTCACCGAAGAGGTCCGCTATCTGCGTGAGTTCGACCACCTCACGCTCGTCCGGCTGCTACTGGCGCGGCACCGGGCGCACCAAGAGATCGGCGCCCTCGACCAGGCGACCATTCTGTTGGACCGGTTGCACGCGGCCGCACAGGCCTCGGAACGCGCCGGAGGTCTCCTCGAGATCGGCCTGCTGAAGACCCTGGTCCAAGACGCGCAGGGACGTCGGTCGCAGGCTCTGGAGTCCCTGGCCCACGCTCTGCAACTGGCGCCTGAACCAGACGGCTACCTGCGGCTCTTCCTGGACGAGGGTGCTCCCATGCTGAGCTTGCTGCGCGGGGCCAAGCTGGCCGGGGTCGGTGGCGACCAGGTGCGTCGATTGCTCTCTGGCAGCCCCTCCACCGAGGCCCAAGGCTCGAACTGGGTGCAGGGCGTGCAGACGGCCGCCGAGTCGTTGAGCGAACGGGAGCTCCAGGTGTTGAGGCTGCTCGACAGTGAGCTGACCGGACCGGAGATTGCCCGCGAGTTGTTCCTTTCCCACAACACGGTGCGCACCCACACCAAGCACATCTTCACCAAGCTCGACGTCACCAACCGGCGGGCGGCGGTGCTCCGCGCCCGCGAACGCGGCCTGCTGTAACCCTCACGCCACTCAAGTCTCACCCAATCAGTCACATCGTTGGGTGACGCCACCTCACCCAGCCCGTCCTTAGGTTCGAGTCATCCGCAGCACCCGCCGCGGACACTCAGACAGCTGGGAGCCGGACATGGCCATTACCACCACCACACTCACCCGAGCAGCCGCCGTTGCGGCGATGGCCGGCGGCGTGCTGTTCATCGCCGTGCAGGTCAAGCACCCCCTGCTGGACGCCCCGTTCACCACGACCACCGAATACGCGGTCCGCGAGACGGCGAAGATCTTCATGGCCGTTTTCTCGCTGGTCGGCATCACCGGTATCTACCTGCGGCAGGTCCGGCAGAGCGGAGTGCTCGGCCTGATCGGCTACCTCGTCCTCGGCCTCGGCTATCTCGGCATCTTCAGCGTCCAGGTCGTCGGCGTGTTCGTCCTCCCAATCCTTGCGACGAGTCAGCCCGACTATGTCAACGACGTGCTCGCGGTGGCCACCCATGGCACCCCGGTCGGCGACATCGGCCAGGTGGGCATCCTCATCAATGGCGCCGGCTTCGCCTACATCGCCGGCGGGATCATCTTCGGCATCGCCCTCTTCCGGGCGCGAGTTCTCGCCCGGTGGGCGGCGGTGCTGCTCTCCGTCGGCGCCGTTGCGACCGTCGCCACCTCTCAGCTGCCAGAGCTCACCCAACGGTTGTTCGCGATTCCCGTCAGCGTTGCCCTGATCGGCCTCGGCTACTCGCTGTGGCGCGAACAACGCACCCAGAACACCCGATCCCTCTCCAGCCCGGTCAGCTCACAGCTCGACCCGACCGACGTCAAATGACCATCCGCTCGGCGGCCGCCACCGGGTCAGGCCGATCAAGCCGATCGAGCCGGTGGGTGCCGTTCGCGCTGGTCGCCTTAGTCCTCATCCCCGCCCTCTTCGGCTCGCTGCGACTCATCGGGTTGGCCGGTGGTCCGCAGCTGATGCCCGCTGACTCTCGGATGTCCGCCTCGCCGGTGCCGGTGGTCGTGCACATCATCAGCGCCGTCGCCTACGCAGTCCTCGGCGCCTTCCAGTTCTCGGCTCGGTTGCGGCGCCGCCGTCCAGACTGGCACCGAGCGGCCGGGCGGGTCCTGGTGGTGCTGGGCGTAGCGGTGGCGATCTCGGCACTATGGATGACCCTGTTCTACCCCCGCGAGCCGGGCACCGGCGAGCTGGCCTTCGTGTTCCGGCTCGCCTTCGGCTCCGGCATGGCCGCCAGCATCATCCTCGGCTTCACCGCGATCCGCCGCCGCGACATCGTCCGCCACCGGGCCTGGATGACCCGCGCCTACGCCCTCGCGCTCGGTGCCGGCACCCAGGTGTTCACCGGGGGCATCGGGAAGGCGATCTTCGGCACCAGTGGGCTCACCAACGATCTGAGCTTGGGCACGGCCTGGGCCATCAACCTGGCCGTCGCGGAGTACGTCATCCGCCGACCCGCCCGCCGCCGGACGATCAAGTCCGCCGGCAAGGCGACCGCGAAGGTCGTGCCCTGATGCCTCACACACCCAAACGACAGGGTCCCTCCGGCTACCAGCTGCGGGTCGACGGGCACCTCGACCCGCTCTGGTCGTCCTGGTTCGGTGGGCTCACCCTGACCCAAGAAGCCGACGGGACCACAACCCTCACCGGGGCGGTCGCGGACCAAGCGGAACTGCACGGGCTGCTCACCAAAGTCCGAGACCTTGGCATCACTCTGATTTCCGTGAAGGCAGTGGACGTGATGAAGGCGGCACCACCGACACGAGGTACCCCGTAGTGTGGCCATCCCGGGCCGCACTGGGTTGGGTCCTCGCGCCTCCCGGTTCCACCCCTCTTGCCGGCCGACGCCGGCCGCTGGGCGTCCCGGTGCAGCTCGGGAAGCGCCGCGTCCACACCGCGGACGATCGCCGTCAGCACCGCCCGCCCACCAGATGGCGCTCGTCGTCACCGTGCTGACCAGGACCATGGCCAACCCGGAGACTTCGGGGCCGAAGATGGCTGGCGACCGGCTCTGCTCAGTGGGGTGGTGGGGTCGGGCGGCGAAGCGTCGGGCTCTTTCGGGACCACGCCGGTATGGCGCCGACCACGGATACAGCGACAAGACCCTAGTCCGCGGGCAACGACCGGAGAAACTCAACAGACCGGCCGGATCGGAGCCGCTGATCTCGTCTGCTCGCTGATCAGCTTCACGTCAATGACGACAAGAATGACCGAATTCCCTCACTGGGTCAGCGGAACATGATGTCCGAGGATTCGCACAGTGACGGCAGTGAACGGCCTGCTGTGGATCGGACGCGACCGGGATCGGAGAGTAGATCAGCATCGACGCGCAGCAACCTGTGAGCAAGGGGTTCGTGTTGCTGTACGCGCTGGCGTACGTGGGAACCATCCTGCTCTTCCTCGCACCCCTGCTGGTGAGCTTGTCGTTGAAGATCAACGCGCTGGTGGGCACCGACCAGGCACCCAACGCCCTGTCCCTGGTCGCCGGCACCGGGGCATTCCTCGCCATGTTCGCCAACCCGTTCTTCGGCAGACTGAGCGACCGCACCACTCACGGCTCGGAATGCGACGACCCTGGATCCTGACGGGCCTGCTCGGCGGTTCCGTCGGGACCCTCGTCGTGGCGCTGGCATCGAGCATCCGGGTTGTTCTGGTCCGTTGGTGCATCGCCCAGGTGTTCTTCAATGCGCTACTCGCCGCGCTGGTCGCGGTGCTTCCCGATCAGGTCCCCGTCGCCCAACGCGGCCTGGTCGCCGGAGTCCTGGGATCTGCCTGCCCATCGCCTCAGTCAGCGGTACCTACGTCGTGCAGCTGTTCACCGGCAACACCCTCGCGATGTTCATGGCGCCCTGCGCGATCGGCGGGTCTCTCATCCTGATCTTCGCGGCAACGCTGAAGGACCGCCGTCTCGCCGCCGGGAAAAGCCGGTCTGGTCGCTGCGGGAGTTCGCCAGCGCGTTCTACGTCGATCCGCGGAAGCATCCAGACTTCGCCTGGGCCTTCACCAGCCGATTCATGCTCGTCCTCGCCTACGCCTTTCTCACCACTTACCAGGCCTACTACCTGCTGGTGAAGCTCGGCAGCGCGGAGGACGACGTGCCACGGCAACTGTTTCTCGCCACCCTGGCCATGGCGAGCATGGTTGTCGTCGCGTCTCTAATCGGCGGATGGTTGTCTGACCGGACAGGACGGCGCAAGGTCTTCGTGGGCTCCGCCTCGATCGTGTTCGGGCTGGCTCTGTTCGTGATCGCAGTCGCCGGCACCTTCAACGGATTCGTCGTCGGTATGGCCCTCGGCGGGCTCGGATTCGGCCTGTACACCGCTGTCGACCTCGCCCTGGTCGCGGACGTGCTTCCAGACCCGAATAGCGCCGCCAAGGATCTTGGCGTGATGAACATTGCCGGAGCGTTGCCCTCCTCGGTCGCACCGGCGGTCGCGCCGGCGATCCTGGCCCTGGGCCACGGCAGCTACGGAGCGCTCTATGCGGTGGCTGGGGCGTGCGCAGTGCTGGGAGCCGGTGCCATCGTGCCCGTCAGGCGCGTCCGGTAAGCCGCAGGCGGAAACGACCCACGCGCGATGCTGGCCGAGCAGCGAGCGGAGTTGGTCCTGAAGGCAGCACCCACCGCGCTGCAAACCATGGCCTGACCCAAACCGCTGACATGGCACTCCCGCCGGCCACGTGTGTCTAGGCTCGGCCACGTCACCCCGGACGGCCAGGAGGGGAGCTGTGGTGGCAAGTCCCTTGGTCGAGACCAAGCTCTTGATCCCGCAGCCTCGCCGCGATTCTGTGGCACGCCCCAGGCTGATCGATCTGCTGGACCGAGACCCGCGGGCCAGACTCACTCTGGTCTCCGCGCCAGCCGGCTTCGGGAAGACCACCCTGCTCACCAGATGGCTCAGCACACCTGATCATCAGCACCCGGGTCGACCCGGCGCTGCCCCTGGCCCGCCTCCGTGCGCGACGTGATCTCGTCGAGATCCGTGCCGCCGACCTGCGCTTAACCCGGCCAGAGGTCGCCGCCTACCTCAACGAGGTCGCCGCGCTCAACCTCACCGCAGACGACATCGAAGCCCTCGAGGCCCGCACCGAAGGGTGGATCGCGGCCCTGCAGCTGGAGGCACTCTCCCTGCGCGGACGTGCCGACGCCACAGCATTCATCGATGCTTTCGCCGGCGACGACCGCTACATCGTGGACTACCTGGTCGAGGAGGTGCTCAGCCGACAACCGTCGCCGGTGCGCGACTTCTTGCTGCAGACCTCCATCCTGGACCGGTTGAGCCTGGATCCACCGAGTTGATTGGGCTGAGGGTCGGGTCGTAACGGGCGGATGCCCTGCTGTGCAACGAGAATCGAAGTTGCGAAGCAACGATTCCGCGGCGTTCAGGAGGGCATCCGGTAGATGCGAGTCTTTCATAGTGTTTCGGCGGTGTTCGACGACCCCAACCTGATGTCGTGCGCAGGGTTGGCGCCGGTGTTGGCGCTGGCGGAGCGGTGTGGTCTGCATCGGCTGGTCGCGGAGACGGTGACGGTGTCCGGCCCGGCCTCGGCGAACCCGGCGGTGAAGGTGCCGGCACTGATCGCGGGGATGGTCGCCGGCGCGGACTCGATCGATGACATGGACGTGTTGCGGCATGGCGGAATGGGTCGGGTCTTCGCCGGTGTCCGGGCCCCGTCGACGCTGGGCAGCTTTCTGCGGACGTTCCGGTTCGGGCATGTCCGTCAACTCGACAAGGTCGCGGCCGGGTTGTTGACCAACCTCGCGACCCATACCCCGCTGCTCCGCGACGCCGACCGGATGAGCCTGGTCGATATCGACGACACGGTGAAAGCGACTTACGGCTACGCCAAACAGGGCGCCGGCTTCGGCTATACGAAGGTGAAGGGGTTGAACGCGTTGATCGGGATCATCTCGACCCCGGTCTCGGCTCCGGTGATCGCGGCCACCCGGCTCCGCAGAGGGCCGACCAACTCCACCCGTGGCGCTGCCAGGCTGGTCGCGGACACCCTCAGCACAGCACAACGGTGCGGTGCGACGGGGCTGGTCGTGGTCCGGGCCGACTCGGCGTTATGCCGATGTCGGCATAACGCCGATTATGCCGAGGTCCTGGTTATGCCGATGTCGACGCCGGTTCTGGTTTGTTGGTGAGGGTTCGTGCTGTCGAAGTCGGCATAATCAGAGGGCTTCGAGGAAGGCGAGGAGCCGGTCGCCGGGTCGGTATCGGCCGGGTCGGATGCCGGTGGGTGTGGTGCGGGCGATGGCGCGTTCCTTGAGGGCCAGGTCGGCATGTATGTAGATCTGGGTCGTGTCGATGCTGGCGTGTCCGAGCCATAGGGCGATGGTCATGATGTCGACCCCTGCGTCGAGGAGACGCATCGCTGCGGTGTGCCGCAGGACGTGTGGGGTCACCCTCTTGCTCGACAGCGACAGGCATCGGCTGGCCGCTTCGGCGGTGTGGAGATTCAGCCGCGCCGATACCGTATCGCTGCTCATCGCCTGCCCGGTTCGAGTCGGGAACAACGCCAGGGTCGGGCTGTTGGGTAGTTCCTTGGTCCAGGTGTGTAGGACTGCCACCGTCTCGGCGGTCAGGGGTGTGGTCCGGTCCCTGCGGCCCTTTCCGTGGCAGATAACGTGGGCTCCGGTGTCGAGATTGAGGTCGCCGCGGGTCAGCGCGGTGAGCTCGGCGACCCGTAGCCCGGCGGTGACGGCGAGCTGGATCCAGGCACGATCGCGTCGCCCGGTCCAGGTGTCGCGGTCGGGTGCGCCGAGCAGGGCGGTGACTTCTGTTCGGGTGAGGTAGGTGACCTGGTGCCGGTCGTAGCGTTTGGGTTGGATGGCCAGCACCCGTGCGATGGTCTCGGCGTGCTCGGGATGGCGCAGCGCGGCGAAGGTGAATGTGGAGTGGATCGCGGCCAATCGGCAGTTGCGGGTGCGGATGCTGTTGCCGCGCTCGTTCTCCAGGTGGTTGAGGAACGCCGAGAGGAGGGCTGCGTCGAGGTCGGCGATGTCGAGTCTGGTCGGTGCGACACCGGTGTGGGCCGCGGCGAAGCCCAACAGCAGCCGCCAAGTGTCGCGGTAACCCGCGATGGTGTGCTCGCTGGCCCCGAGTTGATGGCTGAGTCGGTCGGTGAAGAAGGCCTGAAGCGTTGGCGCGAGGGCGGTCATCGACGCTCCCGCGCGTCGTGGGTGTTCAACCTGTCGGCAGCCAGGGCCATCAGCTCAGGGGCGGCGTGCAGGTACCAGTACGTGTTGGCCGGTTCGGTGTGTCCCAGGTAGGTGGCCAGCAGTGGGAGCCGCTCGCCGACGTCGCCGCCGTGGTGGTAGGCGTCGAGCAGGGTGTTGACGGCGAACGAATGGCGCAGGTCGTGCATCCGGGGTCGGCATGCGCCCGAGCGTGGGTGGATACCAGCCTGCGCGGTCAGTTTCTTGAACACCACCTGGGTGTTGCCGTAGGTCAGCCGGGTGCCGGCCACGGACACCAGCAGCGCGCTGGTTCCAGCCAGGGCGGTGGTGCGGCGGGTCGTCAGGTAGGCGCGCAGCTCCTCGATCACACTGGCGTGCAGCGGCAGCAGTCGAGACTTTCCGAACTTGGCACCCCGGACCGTGAGGGTCCCGGCGTCGAGGTCGAGGTCGGTGAGGTCGGCCCGGATCGCTTCCCCGGCACGCATCCCGGTGACGGCCAACAAGCCGATCAAGGTTTGGAAGGTCGCGGCCTTCACCGGCGGGACTAGGCGGGCCGCGGCGCTCATCAACGCGCAGATCTGGTCCTGGGAGTACAGGTAGGGCGTTGCACGGGTGGTGCGCATCGGCAGCAGTCCGGTCGGGGGGACCTGGATGTCGGCATCGAAGGCCTGCGCCCAGACAGCGAACCCACGAACAGCGCTGAGCCGGGCTCCGTGCCATCGTGGGTTCGCGTCGGCGGGCATCCTCGCCCACGCCAGGGCGTTCTCGGCGGTGATCATGCTGGCCTGGTTCACTTCGAGGTAGTCGAGGAACTGGTTCAACATCCGTTCGTGCTCGACGAGCTTGTAGCCCAGGCTGCGACGCACCCGCAGATACTCGTTCGCCCGTTGGCGTAGCGGGTTCATCGAGCACCTGCCGAGGTAGGCCACGGCCGGGCCAGCTGGACCAGGCGATGCCGGTCGACCTTGGCGTAGATGGCGGTGCTCGCACTGGAGCGGTGCCGCAGCAGCTGCCCGACCTCATCCAGCGAGGCGCCGCCGGCCAGTACCTCGGTGGCCAGCGTGTGTCGCAACCGGTGGGCATGGACGGTGCCCAGCCCGGCACGACTGGCGGCACGAGCCACCATCGTGCTGATGCTCGAGTGATCAAGCGCATGATACGGCGCCTTGGCCCTGATGAACACCGCCCGACCCGACGCGGCAAACGGCCGTCCATGTTCCAGATAGTCCGACAAGGCGGAACCGACGTCGACCGGCAACGGGAGTTGCTCATGGCGGTTGGCCTTGCCGTGCACGGTCAGCGTCCCGGCCCGCCAGTCGATGTCGTCCAGCGTCACCGCGGCGGCCTCGCGGGCCCGCAGGCCAAGCCGAGCCAGCACGGTCACGATCGCGAAGTCGCGTCGCCCCACCGCAGTGGATCGGTCACAGGCGCCCAGCAGATCCTGTATCTGGGCTGCGGAAAGTCCGACCGGGAGACCGGCCAGCCTCCACGACGCCACCGTCGGAACGACGCAGGACAACGGCCGGGCAATCACTCCGGTGGCATGCAGGAACACCAGCAAGGCGCGCAGAGCCGTCACCGTCGACCTCGCCGGAGCCTTCGCCAGACAGGGCAACCACCAAGCCACGAAGGTACTGACGTCGGCAGCGGTCAACGACGTCAGATCCAGCCGACCGCGCCGAGCCCGATCCGTCAGGAACGGCCGAGCCCGGACCACATAGGTCTCGACCGAGACCTCCGCCAGGCCACGCTCCACCAGCAGATAGCTCCGGAACCGACGCTCAAGCGTCTCAACCTCCGAGTCATCCGCCACCGCCACAACTTCGGGGACCGCACCCACCCGACGGAGGAACGCCAGTCCCGGAGCCAACGCCTTGATCGTGTAGAGGTAACCGTGCGTCTCCCGCCTGACGGCCAAGAACTCCTCAATCCTGGCCGCTGTCAACCCAGACGCCTCCAGGCACTGGCGCTCGAGCCAGCAGTCGAGCTGCGCCCACAAAGCCAGGTGCGAAGCGACAGTCGAAGGCCCGTAGGCCAACGCCGACAACTCCGCTCGCAGACCATCCCGGTAGGGAGCCAACGGCCCACCAAACCGAGCCCGCCAGTACCTGTCCATCATCCTCGTCCTCTCCATAGGTCGGAGAGACGAGCCTCGCTCACAACACCCGGGTTATGCCGATCTCAGCTGGCTCAAATCGTCGCCAGCGCGACAGGTCTGGCGTCGACATCGGCATAACCAGGACCTCGGCATAATCGGCGTTATGCCGATGTCGGCATAACGCCGAGTCGCCGCGGACCAGGACCTCACCGGCCGCGCCCGGCGGCGCGGGCGGTACGGATCGCGTCGGTCACCATCGACGCTGCACCCTTGCCGGAACCGGCCCGACCGGCGCGGAGCCGGATCCCGGCGATCACCGGCGCGCCGGCTGCCGGGTCGAGAGTCGTGGCGCCAACGGTGACAGGCCTTTGCGGAGGACCTGTTTGCCGGCGATCTTGGTGTGGCCGTAGCTCGCGCCCTGTTTGGCGTGCCCGAACGTCCGGCCGCAGCAGTGAGTCGATGTCGACGAACACCTCGCTCGGCCGAGCCCCGGCAACAACCCGGTGGTGTCGACCAGGTTCACCAGATGCGCCCGCAGCACCGACGCCAGCTGCAGCGTGTGGCCGTGGGTGAACATCTGCGGAGCGCAAAGCTCGTCTTTCACGCGCGGGTGGTGATCGATGCTCGTGGTTCGGGGATTCATCGGCGTCCAGGACCGCAGCCCACACTTGGCGGACGCGTTTTCAATACGGAACGAAATGTTGAGTGATGTGCTTCGCTCTGTCAGGAATGTATGTCACCGATCCAATACAACTTGGCCCGGCTGGCTCGAACATTCTTGTAATTCAAGGGCGAATCAAGGAGATCATCGGGAATCGATGGGCGACACGGCCGACAATGCTAGACATTCGATGGGGACGTCTTTACCGTTCTGGACCGGAGGTGATGCTGATGAGCAACAACAACAACAACCGTCGCCAGGCGCTGCAGACGACCGGCCTGGCCCATCCCCGTCCCGACGCGGTGACCGCCCAGCTGTTCCACAGCGGCGACCCGTTCTTCTTCGCTGTGGACAAGGTTCAAGTGAAGTACGAGATGCTGCGGGCGCATTTCGGCGACGGCGACACGGTCACCGCGGCAGCGGCCACGCATGGCTACTCCCGCGCCGAGTTCTACCTGGTGGCCGCCGCGTTCGAGCAGGCCGGGATGACCGGCCTGCTCGACGAGCGGCGCGGCCGGAAGGGACCGGTCAAGCTCACCGAGGACGTGCACGCCTTCCTCGACGGGCTGGGGTCCTGCTCGGCGGCCGAGGCCGCTGCGGCGGTGGCCGACCAGCTGGGGGTGGTTCTGCATCCCCGAACGATCCAGCGGGCCCGGCGGCGATGAGCCGGTTCTGGCCGCCGGCCGACCCGCGCCAGCATGCCTATGAACGGCTGCGCTCGGCGGTGCTGACCAGCGGCCAGTTGCCCGACGAGCTGGCCGCAGCACGCTTCGATCGCCGCGGCTTGGCCGGCCTGATCGTCTGGCCGGACGCCGAGCCGGTGTTCAGCGCCCACCTCATGGGCGCCGCCCGCGCCGCGTGGACGCCGTATTCCGATCCGCGCGCCGCGGTCCTGGCCGCCGCTTACCGGCTGCTACTCGACACCGGACAAGCCAACATCGGGCAGCCCGATCAGCCATACCCCGACGGCCTGATGGCCTCGGGACAGCAACGATAAGGCGCCGACGATGAGCCGGCCGAGCGCGAGGAGCATGTCATGAAAGTGGGCATCTACGCCCGGGTGTCGACCGATACCCAACAAGCGCGGGCAACGATCGGCTCGCAACTGCAGACCTTACGGGACAGGATCGCCGCCGAGGGCGAGGAACTCATCGAGGAGTTCATCGATGACGGCTACTCCGGGGCCCGGCTGGACCGGCCCGGACTGGACCGGCTACGCGACGCCGCCGAGTCGGGTGTCATCGACGCCGTTTGGTGTCTGTCGCCGGACCGGCTGGCCCGCTCCTACGCCTATCAGATCCTGATCCTTGACGAGTTCGCCCGCTACCAGGTACCGGTCCGCTTCGCCGACGCACCACCCCTGGACGATCCACAAGGGCGGCTGCTGGTGCAGATCCAAGGCGTCATCGCCGAGCACGAACGGGCCAAGTTCGCCGAACGCGGACGGCGCGGCAAGCTGTATCGTTCGCGGGCCGGGGAGGTGCTGGCCACCAAGGTCCCCTACGGCTACCGACGCGTCCCGCGCGGCGCGGACGGCGCCGCGCACCTGATCATCCACGAACCCGAGGCGGCCGTCGTGCGCCGCATCTTCACCGATTTCCTGGCCGGCCACAGCCTGCGGCACCTGGCCGTCACGCTCTCCGCTGAGGGCATCGCCTCACCCGAGGGCAGGCCGGTATGGCGGCTGTCCACGATCTGTCGTCTGCTGCGTAACGAGGCCTACGCCGGTCGGCTGTATTGGAACCGCACCCAGACCAGCTATGACCCCGCCCTGGGCCGCACCCGAGCAACTCTGCGTCCCCGCGAGGAGTGGATCGAGATCCCGATCCCGGCCATCATCGACGAGGCCACCCTCGAGGCCGTCGCGGCCACCGCCCGCGACAACAGCAGCTACAGCCCCCGGCGCACCGAGCCCGACACCTTCCTGCTCCGCCGGCTACTCCGCTGCGCCCACTGCCAGGTCAAGCTCAACTGCTACCAGGCCCGCCGCAACCACACCACCACCCGCTACTACCTCTGCCCCCACCGCGACCCCTGGCGCGCCGGCGGGGCCGAGCACCGCTGCACCGAACGACGCGTCCGCGCCGACGAACTGGACACCTTCGTCTTCGATCAGGTACGTCAACTGCTCACCCGCCCGGACCTGATCACCGCCGGACAGACAGCGGTCGCAGCGCACACCCCGGCCCCCGACGACGAGCTGCTCACCGCCCAACTGGGCCGCCTGCAGCGCCGACTCCAGACCGCGCACACCGAACGAGGGCGGGTCGCTGACCTCTACCAAGCCGGCGTGATCGACAACGCCGAGATGAGACGACGCAGCCGAGAGATCGACACCCGCGCTCAACGACTAGAACTCGAACACCAGACCCTCATCGCCCGCCAGAGCGAGCTCGCCGCCGGCAACCGCCTGAGCGCCAGCATCACCAACTTCGCGGACCGCGCCCTGCACGGCATCGACACCCTCGACTTCCACGGCCGCCAACAACTGCTCCGTCTCGTCCTCGAAGACGTCCGCGTCCAAGGCTGGAACGTCGAGCTCCACCTGCGCATCCCACTCGACGACACCCCGCCCGCCAACACCAGCACCTACACATCACGCACGGGCAAGCGCAGCCGACCCCGGTCCCCCCGAAACGCTCGGCCAGCTAAGGAGTCAGTGTCAAGCAATGACCATTTGCGTTCCATAGATGAACTCGCGCAGGAACTGGCCCAGCGTGGACGGCGCGTACACGCCGCCGAACAACCGCGGCATCCCACCCGAACGGATCAGACCCAGATCGTCGATGCAGTCCGCGCCGGCCGCCATTCCCGCGACGATCGAGGTCACCTTCCCGGCCGGGTTCGACGCCCGCCGAGGCGACCTTGCACGTCTTGAACCGGACCCGCTGCCCGATCAGCTCGGACAGGCCCGTCCGCTCGGCCAGTCCCATCACCGGGACCAGCCCCGCGCACGACACCAGATTCTCGTCATCGAAGACCGGTGTGGCCCGCATCGGTGGATCCGGGCGGAAGTGCCGCGTCAACCACCTGCACTATCGGCGAGAGCGATGTTTGCAAGCCGGTGGTCGCCCTTGTCTTGCCATCAACTGCGTGACGAACTGAGTGAGATACGTGCGGGATACCCACGGCCGCAGGTGGACACCCACGGACCGCTTCGAGCGTCGTTGATCCTAGTGAACGCCAACTTGGCACCTGATAAGGCAGAGGTCAGTGGTTCAAGTCCACTTAGGTCCACGATATTTCCCCTGGTCAGAGGGGGGGTTCTCTGAGCGCTCAGACCGGTCTCTTTATCACCGCTGGCTAGGCAGCCAAAGGCAACGGTACTCGTTCGGCGCAAGCTCGATGGCGTCATTTGGGACCGCCGGGTGGTGCCAAGGTGCTGAAATCTCCGCGGTGTCTCTCGATGTCAGGGCCTAAGGGAGCGTTCGAACCAAGGCGCCTTCAGCGCTGACCGCGGCTTGACCCGAGGCTGGCCAGCTGTCCAGAAAGCCATCCTGGCCTCACTGTTCCGGCAATCGCTTCGGCGCCGATCGCCAGACTGACGGTGCTCACCGCTCGAGGACTCGTTGAGCGCAGCCAGGTCCTTCGAAATGGCCCGCCGCATCGATGAGGCGAGCAGCGGCGTTGCGAGTGCGGTGAAGCACCTGCACCGAGCATCGCGCAGCGTCATCCGAGTCTCGCCTGGAGCGAGGGAGGTCCACGTGTAGGTGGTCTCCATAGGGAACGGGCCCTGGGCAGTGCGCATCCTCAGATGTTCTCCAGCGACCAGCTCGACGACCTCGTGGGTGTAAGACAGGGTGCGGCCAAGGAACGTCGCGACGAATGCCATCTGTGACCCCTGGGCTAACGGTGGTGGTGTCATCACGTCGACGAGCGGATGCTGGCATTGACAAGTTCGGTCTGCTGGCCTCGCGGAACCATCCGGTGCACGGCCTGGTGGTCGATCACGTCGACGACCTGATCGGCCACCGAGGCCGAGTTGGACTGGCTACGAGTGGCCGACGCCGCGTCATCCTTCGAGTGGCCGAGCACGCTTCAGATCTCAGCTGGGAGTGCGCAATTGATCACGATGGCACACCTACCGCCCTTGCCTCGGCATGGTGCACGGGCCTGACTGCTTATCCGGGCGACCGTTACCGAGGCGTGCGACTGATCCAGGTCACAGCCCTACCGTCCCACCGCGAGGCACCTGCCTTCGTCATGCCAGTCCTGCCACAACAGCGATCTACGCCAGACCTCCGCCCCGTACCCCACGACCGGCCGTGGTGCCAGCGAAGCCTGCGGCGCAACTGGGCTGCCGGTTCGGCGATCGTCGGCTCACAGAACCGCGACAGCAACGCGGCACGAAGGCTGCCGAGGCCAAGGCCTGGACGACGGGCCGGCCCTCCAGGTGCGAGTCATGCTGCAGCACGTACTGTTCGATGACCGCTGTCATGGCGCTGTCACGATCACCCAGCGTCTCCCGCAGCCCACCGCAGGTTTCCGGCCCGCTAACGCTCAAGCAGCATCGAGACACCCCCGACATCTGACCCTTCCAGTCTCTCCGCAGAAACTCGGCGTCTGATCTACGGGGCCCACTGGAAAGGGGCACCGTAGAGGTGCCCTGACCAGGCCGATATGGTTGCACGCATCCGCTGGTCAACAAGCGCTGGACCAGCGGATGTGCGCTGATTGCTCACGGATGCTCACGCGCCATCGGAACACTCATCCTCAAGCCGTTCGTCGACACCTGGTTCCGCGGGACGCCGCCGCCGCCCTGATCTGCGCTACCCCGGCCGGTCTGGCAACAATATACCTTCTTGCTCTCCACGCGCCGACCGATCGGCCTGGGGTGCCGGATTGGCTATTTCCGTCTCAGCGCGCGCCGCGAAGGTTGGCGGCCCGCAATTCGCTACAGTGTAAACACACCTGCGTCAGGCGGGGGGTCCGAGCCTCAGTGGGCGGATGGTTCGATGTCGAGGCGGGGACATGGCAAGCTGGGAAGCACCCCGACACTGGCGGCGGTTTCGGCTGCGTTGTGGTCACCGACCACCGCCGCCGCCGATACCGACCGTGACGGCAAGCTGATGGAACAGAACAACAGCGGAGCTCACGCGGCATGGCCACCCGACGGCGACCGCCGATGGTGGACTCAAAGTGGTCATCCATTCCGAGGGCCTGGTGCCCGGCGTGGTTCACGGGCAGCACATCCACGGGTCAGGGCAGGGCGGCCACTTCATGTCCAACCCGCAAGGAGGCCGACACCAACGGCGACGGGGTCCTCACCAACGAGGAAGGGATGGAGAACAGCGCCAGCTACAACCTGCTCGACGCCTACTACAACCTCGCCCAGGCCCCGACTCAAGGGCCGCGTCAACTACGAACGAACCTTCCCGGCCGCGATGCTGCCCGCCGGCCTGCTGAAGAACCTCTCCGCATGCACGTCGTCGAGCACGGTATCGACTACAACCACAACGGCAAGTACCTGATCTCGCCGCCCTCGGTGATCCACCTTCGCCAAGAATCAAGGAAAGCCGGGTGCGCCGGATGACCGACCCGGCCGCATGCGGCGTCGTCGAGGGGGCGGCGGCAGCGAAACCTGCCCAGCACGGCGCCGAAATGGGCGGTCTGCCAGCGCTGACGGTGAGCGCGCCGCTGCTCGGATTAGGGGCTGCTGCGGTGGCATCGAGCTTCGCTCTGTCCACTGGCGCGCGCCTGCGCGGCCGTCGCCATGGCAAGTGACGGGTCCTCATCCCAGCCTCGATCGACCTGCCCTACCGGGAACGTGCATGGCCGACCGCTGATCATCATCGCCGTCGGCTTGGCTCTGATCGGCGTCGCACTCCTCTGGTCAGCACTAGGCGGGTCTTCCACGGGCCGAACCGTTCCTTGCGACGTTCCCGCCGTGGCCGCCACATCGTCCAGTTCAACAGCAAGCCCGGTCGGAGTGAACTCCGCCGCCTGGCCGAACATCGACGTCCGCGATCAGATCAAGGGACCTGTGCTGCCCAAGCTCGCACCCGGTGGCCATCTCGATCCCGAAGATCGGTGTCCTGGTCGACATTGACCTCTCTTGGCCTCGACGGCTCCGGAGCACTCCAGACCCCACGAGATCCTGGCGTAGCCGGTTGGTTCGAGGGGCTTCGCCGGGCGCACTCGGGCCTGCAGTCATCGCTGGCCACGTGACGTGGAATGGCGTTCCCGCAGTCTTCTATCGCCTCGGCAGGCTTGGGCCGGGGATCGGGTGGCTGTTGCCGCAAGGACGGGAGGACGGCGATTGACCGTGAACCAGGTAACCCGATTCTCGAAGTCGCGGTTCCCCTCCGAGGCAGTCTACGGGCCGATCGACCACGCCGGCCTGCGACTGATCACCTGTGGCTGGACCAATGACTGGAACCGACACACGTATCTGGACAACGTTGTTGTCTTCGCCCGGCTCGACACGGTGCACGGCCAGCGCAACTGAACGCCCAATCACTCATCCCCGGACCACCAGCACGAACGGATCGGACTTCACGCCGGATTCCACGTCTTGCACACGAAGCCGGTAACGACTCGGCGCGCCGAGATCAACATAGGCGCTGAACTGGCCCGACTGATCGGTTTTCGCCGGAAGCGGAAACTGCAACCACGCTCCTGACTGCCAGCGCTCGATGCGCACCAGGGCATCTGCTCCACCGTGGTAGCGGCCCTGATGGGCCGAACTGTTGGAACGGCTTGACCACCTCGGCGAGTCCGCCACCTGGATGATGCGGCGATCCGTGCGTCGGGGGCCGGCCTTGTTGTCGGCGCTCCCAGTCGTGAGCGACGTCGCGGCGCCTTGATCGGAGCGGTCCGCGTCACCAGTAGCCGTCGAGGGAGCGCCCGCCGTTGCCCCTTGCGTTGCCGAATACAAAACTCCGAACGAGTTCGGCTCTGCCTACTGGCCGATTGTCACAGAAGCCATGGCAACAATCACCGCCGCGACAGTCGCCAACAGACCGACGCGGACCTTTCCTCGCGATAGTGCTGCCGCGCCAGAGGAGCGGCGGCCAGAACCTGGCGCGGCACCCACTGCCCGGGCGGGGGACGAGCAGTGCCGCGGTGCGATGTCGCGGAACGCACCGTGGCAGGCACGCCGCTTCGCGGGGGGACGTCGACCCCGTCCGCGAGCACCAGCGGCCCCCGCTTCAGGGCGTGATCGGCACATACGCCAGACGGTCCCGAAACTCCGTCGCCGCCGGACGCGCTGCCGCATCCTTCCTGAGCCCCGCCATCAACACATTCATCAAGTGAAGATCGACCCACGGAACGGATCGATCGGCTTCGTAGCGACCTCCGCCAGCTGCTCGAGACCGACCGCGGCCCCCACACTGCGGGGAGGACAACCGGCGAGTAACGCGTACAGCGTGGCTACAAGTAGACAACATCGCCGGACTCGAGCGGGCTCCATCCGGAACACTTCGGCCACAGCGTACGCCGGGAAGTCATCGGAGCGGCTCATCAGGACGCCTCGATGCTGACCCCGGCGGCCACCGAAGTCGGCCAATCGCGGATTGCCGAACGCATCGATCAAGATGTTGCCCGGTTTGGATATCCTTGTGCACATCCAGCTTGCCGAGGGCCTCGAAGGCGGCATCGGCGATCTGCACGCCAACCTGTCGGACGTGCTCTTCGGTGGGCTTGTTCTCCGACTTCAGCCATCGCCCCAATGCTCCGCCCGGGCACAGCTCCATGATCAGGCAGGCCGGTAGTCCGGCAACAGGCCGGCATCATAGATGGTCACGACGCCGGGATGATTCAGCAGGTCGGCGATAGCCGCCTTCAGGCAAGCGGTGCCGATTGCTGGACGGGCTCTGGTACACCTTGACGGCGACCAGGCGGTTCAACGACAGCTGGCTAGCCTGCCACGAACGAGATGCCGCCGCGAGCAAGCGGCTCCCAACCGCTCAACCCTTGAACCACTGGATGTTCCACGATGATCGTGGATCCGCCCCCGGATCGGCATGACGCCGGGCCGTGCCAAACGCGCCGCTTACAGCTTAAACCAATGTTCAGCCACGCGCGCACGAGGGTCCGTCCCTGATCACCCCGGAGCTTCGATGCGAGGTCGCTGCCCAGATCGCGCACGCCGACTTCCGGCCTCGTGGGTTCACTTGACCCCGCACGTTGCCGCCCTCAATGTAGCCGGCCCGCGTGTAGAGGGTGTAAAGGGCCTCCGGTCAGTTCTATGGAAAAGCCGTCCCCGGTGATGATGTTACTTTGTTCGGCCGGGCTCTCCCTGGTCCGAACACAAGGACAGTGAACCGGCCCGGTGGTGCGGACAGCAGCTTGTGTCCTGGCAACCGGCAATGTGCCGTCGAACTGGGCCGTGTTCAGGAA
>CAVPNF010000004.1:0-346854 GCA_963706775.1 uncultured Chitinophagaceae bacterium | reverse complement strand
ATCGATGTAAGTATTATTTCCATAAGCATTTGTATTTCTAAATTTGATCAGTAAACTCTTTCCGGGCTTTATAAATGGAGTAAGATTAATATTTTCCAGTCTCCATATCGATGGCTGCGATGGAAGCGGGGTAAAAGCTGTTTTTTGGGGGGCGGTTATTGTCCTAAGCTGATCCCCGGTCTTTTTATATGCCAATTGATAAGAAACTCCGCCATCTCCTGAAACATACACCTCAATTCCATCCCAAAGAGAAACATCTACCGTATCGTATACGGCATACGCTACCCGAAATGACAACAATGAAGAGTCGTAGGAGCCCATGTTGATGGGCGGCGTAATCAGGTCGTCGAGCTGGCCGCCGCCATTGTAATCAAAATTTTGAACAGTAGCGGCGCCTGCGGTCAGAAAATCCGGAAGTAGCACTTTTTGTCCAGGTGGTATTTCCCTGTGGATTCCAAATCGTCCAGTTTGCAGGCGGAAAGGTGTTCCCGGAAAATTCTTCCTTAAAAGGCGCGGAAATACTCGTGTTATTGATGAACACGAAAGATTGAATCGTGTCATTATTGGTAAAATTATCAGCCGCATTATTGGGGGCTGACGTGTAAATCGTTACCACATGCGTTCCTGCTGAGGCATTTATTAAACCAAGATTTAATGTGGTATCTGATCCGGGCGCCAGGTTAATATAAAATAAATTCGAGGAAGGCGCTGCCGCATCGAGGCCGAAACTTATGTTGACCTTTGTTAATGTAGAAGTGCCGTTATTACGAACCGTTGCTGTGAGCGGTGTGTTATTCACCATATATTCTCTTCGTTCCGGAATTCCGCGCGGAGTTACTGTGACCAGGAAAGCATCATTTATAGCGCCTGGAGGGGTTGCTCCGTATGAAGTTTTTAAACCCGGCCGGTACAAGTCAATGCATCCCTGCACGCGCTTTCTCATTCCATGCAAAACATGAAAAGCGCGCGGTCATCAAAATAGTTCATAAAGCTGCCATACATTTCTCCAAACGGTAATTTTGAGCAGCCATCAGAATAATTTAGACTTGGATTGCCAAAAATGGCGTTGTCCGGGCCGCCTTTTTCTTCTGGTGTATCGTCGCCTTCAGGTCCCGCACCGTTCGGCAAAGGCCATCCCGATTCAATTCTGAAGTCATTATTATTGCAAACCGTGTCATCGCCGAAAGTGTGCCATAAATAAAAATAATGACCTGTTTCATGGACAAGCGTCGCCCCTTCCAATCGCTGGGAAAATAACTGCGCGAGACGTTGCTTGCATACGGTAATGTGGCAATAGACACCACCACACCCTGCGGGCCTTCGGTTGTTGTAAATGGAAAGGTGGCAATCCCAAGAAGCCCATCATCGCCGCCTGTAAAGGTGCCGCACCAAATGTTTAAATATTTGTTGGTATCCCAGGCATCAAGTCCTGCCATCAGCAGTTGATTTGATGCTGATCCTGTCCGGGGTTGTATTTACGCGGCGTTCTATGCCCGAGGTCAACGCGCCGGCAGGAGTCCGCCGGGCCAAAGTAAATCTTACCGGGAATATTTCCAACTCTACTATATTGTCAATTTCCCGCGGAATTACATTTTTATAAAGTACCGCCTTTTTACCGCCGTAAGCCTGGTTCAGAATTTCTACCTGCTCGTATACATCGCGATCGGTTATCCAGGAGAGCGCGGCTTCGGCAGAATCGATCAGGTGAAAAACCACAGGAATTACGATTTCCGTCGCCTGGGTTTCAGATACTTTTTCAGTCGATTTTCTTTGTAAATACGCTTTATATTGCCTCTGGCCTTCGATTCTCCATTTTTTCCCGGCAGGCTGGGGTCTTTTTTAATAGCGTCATTCATGCGCTCCATGGTAGCGCAACGAATAGCATTTCTTGCATTTAAAGTTTGGGAAGCTAATTGAGCAAATGATGCGGAAGCTATCAATAATAACACAACCGAAAATAGAAGTTCTTTTCTCAATGCAGGAAGCATTTTTAAAATATTTTAGTATGAATACAGGCAGGACATTTTGTTCATGCAAAGTCAGGAGACCCATGTTGAAAGGAAAACTTCGACAGGAAGATTTTATTAAATCTCTTATCTTTCGAAATTAATTTAATTTCTAAGGCCGGAAAATCCTGATCATTGGTATTATTCCCGCTGGAAAAGCGCGGAAAATTAATCTGTTAATAAACACACATCGCACATGAATATAAAGTTGCGCCTTATTGTAATGAGTTTTCTGCAATTTTTTGTTTGGGGATCATGGCTGATCACCATTGGTGCCTATTGGTTTCAAACTTTGCCCAAGCTTTACCCTGTTATTGATGAAACTACGCATTCAGCACCTGGACAGGTTCTGCGTTTGGAGCGCTTTTTTCAACCATGGGAATCGCATCGCTTTTTATGCCTGCGTTGATGGGTATCATAGCTGATAAATGGATTAACGCAGAAAAGCTTTATGGCATTTGCCATATCCTTGGAGCTGTTGTGCTGTTTACATTGCCGATGGTTAAAGATCCCACAACAATGTTTTGGGTGATGCTTTTGAATATGTGTTTTTATATGCCCACGCTTGCTTTATCTATTGCCGTCTCTTATTCTGCATTGAAAAAGAATGGCCAGGACGTAGTAAAAGATTATCCGCCCATAAGGGTTTGGGGAACGGTAGGATTTATTGTTGCTTTATGGGTTGTGAGCCTTCTTCATATTGAAACGTCTGCTGACCAATTTTATGTAGCGTCACTGGCTGCTTTGCTATTGGGAATATATGCGTTCACCCTGCCCAAATGTCCGCCACAGGCCGATCGCAAAAAAAGCACCTCTATTATTGATGCGTTAGGTCTCAACTCATTTTCATTATTCAGGAACAGGAAGATGGCGGTGTTCTTCATCTTCGCCATGCTTTTGGGCGCTGCGCTCCAATTGACAAATGCTTATGGCGATACTTTTCTTCATGACTTTGCTAATATTGATAAATACAAAGGCCTGACTGCGGTGAAATATCCCGCGATCATTATGTCTATTTCTCAGATTTCCGAAACGCTGTTCATACTCGCCATTCCATTTTTTCTAAAAAGATTTGGTATCAAACAAGTGATGTTTATCAGCATGATGGCCTGGGTGCTTCGTTTTGGCTTATTTGCTTATGGCAATCCGGGAGATGGCTTATGGATGATCATATTATCGTGTATTGTCTACGGAATGGCGTTCGATTTCTTCAACATTTCAGGCTCTCTTTTTGTTGAAACGCAAAGCAATGCCTCGATAAGAGCCAGTGCCCAAGGACTTTTCATGATGATGACCAATGGCTTTGGCGCCGTGCTTGGAAGTTCCATCAGCGGTTTGGTTATTCAAAAGTATTTTACTTATGCAGATGACAGCAAGGACTGGCATGGGATATGGATCACCTTTGCTTTGTATGCGTTGGTGGTTGCAATCTTATTTGTGATTCTTTTTAAGCATAAGCATGATCCTAAAGCAATGCAAACGCTTCACCCTGAGCCTTTATTAGTAACTGAGAAATAACAGAGAAGAATTAGAACCGGATTCAGGATTTCTACATTTTGGCTTACCAGATGTCATTTCCGGCGGAACTATTTTGGAAAATGATGATCATCCGGATTGAAGAAATATACCTTTTCACTTTCCAGCGCAAATGTTTAGAATTGATATTTATAATAATGATTCAACTCATACCTTTCCAAATCTCAGATGCTGATCAATTAATTTCATGGATTGGCAGTGAAGAAATGCTGTTGCAATTTTCTGGCCCGGCTTTTACTTTCCCTCTTGACGAAAAACAACTTCGAATTAATTCGCGAAGACAAAAAAAGATTTTCTTATAAAGTTGTTGATTTATCGACGAACGCAATGATTGGCTATTCAGAAATTTATTTATTGGACAAATCTTCTGTGCTACTTGGAAGAATTATTATAGGAGATCTTGAATGTCGCGGGAAAGGGCTTGGACAAAAAATCGTGGAACTTCTTTTAAAAATTTCATTTGACCAGTTGAAAGTTGAAAAAGCAGAACTGAATGTATTTGACTGGAATATCAATGCAGTAAGATGTTACGAAAAAGCGGGTTTTGTTATCAATCCAAGTAAAACATATAAGCGTGAAATAAAAGGTGAGACCTGGACGGCGTTGAATATGGTAATCGAAAAGTAGTGGAAGGATTCAAAATATAAATTGAAAATTTCTACATTCTCGCTTATGACACTAAAATCAAAATTCCTCCTTTTACCATAAACAAAAAACCTCCGAAATTACTCAGAGGTTTTCATTAGATATCAGGAAAAGATTATTTTAAAGCTTCAATCTTTTTTACAAAATTTCCCTTTGGTTGGGAGCCAACCAATTTGTCAACTACTTTACCACCTTTTACAAATAAGATCGCAGGAATGCTTGTAATTCCGTAATTAATGCTAAGCTGCGGATTTTGATCAACATTTACTTTACCAATATTCACTTTGCCATCATATTCTTTAGAAAGTTCTTCAACTACTGGTCCGATAGCGCGACATGGGCCACACCATTCTGCCCAAAAGTCTATCATGGTTAATTTGTCTGAATCAAGTACTTTTTCCTGGAAATTTGCATCGGTATATTCCTGAGCCATAATTAAATTTTTATATTATTTGAAAATTATTTTTCGTGCCATAGTGCCTGCAAAATTACAGCCAATAATTTAAAGTGATGAATTGTCATATCCACATCATGTGAATTCAACTTGTATGCCTAATTCGGGCTTTTCAAGCAGATAATTAGCCATTTCGTCATTCATTTCAAACCCTTTTTCAAGTGCGTACATGCCAAACTTCAACTTTGAAGTAGTATCATGCACGCAAAACTTTACTGTAGAATTGCCGGGATGTTCCTGCATATTTCTATCAAAAAACTCAATTAACTCCTTCGTTACATCTTTAGGATGCATCTCTATCTGTAATTTTTTAGTGGCCGATTGCATTAAAGATTCCAACAGTGTTACGCCATTTACCTTAAATTCAAAGGGCGAGGTTTTAAACCTCTGGACAAATGCGCCCGAAAGACACACTACCATTCCCGGCTCAAGAAAATTGCTCAACCGCACATAATCTTCCCGCCAAAGCATTAATTCCATTTTGGAAGTATAATCTTCCACGAAGAAAATACCGAATTTAGTACCGGTCTTTGAAATGCGATGCTGCGCTTCAGTCACCAATCCCGCAATGCGAAATTGTCGTGCAGGGTTAGGCTGAAGGTTGATAGCTTCTTTAAATTCATTGAATTCCGCAACCGTAGTAAGTCCGTAATGTTTGATTTGGAAACTAAAATTATCCAACGGATGCCCGCTCATATAAATTCCGATAACGTCTTTTTCATTATCCAACAATTTGATCAGCGGCCATGGCTCACAATCGGGTATCGCGGGAGGCGTTACTTCCGCCATTTGCAGATCGCCAAATAAAGTGTTGGTGCTGCTGTTGAGTTGCGCCTGGTATTGATTGCCAAATTTTATTATTTTTTCCAAACAATTTATCGTTTCTCCCGGTGCTATAAAGAAAAACTGGGCCCGATGAAAATTTTTAAAACAGTCGAATGCGCCGGCGTAGGCAAGGCTTTCTAAAGATTTTTTATTAACCGTTCTTTGGTTCACTCGCTTGATCAGATCAAAAATCGAAGTAAACGTTCCGTGTTTATCTCTTTCCTCAATGATATTTTCAAGCGCTGCCTCACCCACGCCTTTCATGCCACTGAAACCGAAACGGATTTCTCCTTTTTTATTTACTGCAAAGCCTTTTTGAGATTCGTTAATATCCGGTCCCAAAACGGTAAGGCCCATGCTTTTGCATTCTTCCATAAAAAAAGTGATCTTTTCAATAGCGCCTGCATGATTAAGAACAGCCGCCATATACTCACTCGGATAATGCGCTTTCAAATAAGCCGTTTGATAAGCCACAAAAGCATAACACGTTGAATGGGATTTATTGAAAGCATATTGTGCGAACGATTCCCAGTCCGTCCAGATTTTTTCTAATTTATTAACAGGATGATTGTTGTTTTTAGCGCCTTCAATAAATTGCTCCTTCATTTTATCCAACACGGCACGCTGCTTTTTTCCCATTGCTTTTCGAAGAACGTCCGCATCGCCTTTACTAAAACCTGCAATTTTTTGGGAAAGTAACATCACCTGTTCCTGGTAAACAGTGATGCCATAAGTATCTTTCAAAAATTCTTCCATTTCAGGAAGATCATAATGTATTTCCTGTCGGCCGTGTTTGCGCTCAATATAATCAGGAATGTAAGCCATTGGCCCCGGCCTGAACAAGGCATTCATTGCTATAAGATCGTCAAATTTATCCGGTTTCAAATCTCTCAAATGCTTTTGCATTCCACCGCTTTCAAATTGAAATGTGCCATTTGTTTCTGCCCGCTGGTAAAGTTTATAAGTCAATTCATCATCGAGTGGTAAAGCGTCCAGGTCTATTTCTAATCCATGATTTTGTTTGATGAGCCGAAGCGCCGTTTTTAAAATGCTCAGCGTTTTAAGCCCAAGAAAGTCCATTTTTAGAACTCCGGCACTCTCGATATTGCTACCATCAATTTGAGTAAGCCAAAGCTCAGAATCTTTAGAAGTGGCGACGGGTATCAATTCCATCAAATCCTTTGGTGCAATGATGATCGCAGAAGCATGAATGCCCGTGTTTCTCACGGAGCCTTCCAGCACTTCGGCTTCATGTAATACTTTACTTCTGATGTCGTCACCGTTATAAATTTCACGCAACTTTAAAATGTTGCTGATATCATCGGCACCCACTCCTTCTTCCGTTAATGATTTCGGGCCGGTAACCGGTGCTTTTAACACTCTTCTCAAAGATGTGCCCGGACGATCCGGGACTAGTTTTGCCAAACCATTACTTTCAGAAAGAGGCAGATCCATCACGCGCGCCACATCTTTGATGCTCATTTTAGCGGCCATTGTACCATAGGTAATAATTTGAGCCACCTGGTTTTTTCCATATTTATCCACTACATAATCCATCACTTTCTGACGGCCTTCATCATCAAAATCCGTGTCTATATCCGGCATAGACTTACGATCGGGATTTAAAAACCTTTCGAAAAGTAAATTATACTTGATAGGATCAATATTCGTAATGCCAATGCAATATGCCACGACAGAGCCGGCGGCAGAGCCTCTTCCCGGACCTACGAAAACACCCAGTTTTTTCCCGGCTACAATAAAATCACTTACAATTAAAAAATACCCGGCGAAGCCCATCGTCTTAATCGTAAACAATTCAAAATTGATCCGCTCTTCAATTTCGGGTGTGATGGTCTCGTAGCGTTTCCGTGCGCCTTCCCAGGTGATATGATCAAGATAAGCTTCCTGGTTGGCGAACGCCGGTGGCACGGGAAAGTGTGGAATAAGAATATCACGTTTAAGATCAAGCACATCAATTTTATCAACGATCTCATTAGTATTATCCAGCGCCTGCGGAATGTCGTCAAACGCAGAAAGCATCTCCGTAGTTTTTTTCAGATAAAACTGGTTATTGGGAAATGCAAAACGCTTGTTTTTTACTGCTATATCGTCATCTGCAAATTCGCTCCACTTCGGCGTAGCCTGCTTTTCGCCTGTGTTAATACATAGCAGAATATCGTGCGCGTTAGAATCGTTTTCTTCTACATAATGTGAATCATTGCTCGCAATTACGTTTACATTGTACTTTTTGGCGAATTTTAATAATACTTTATTTACTTTTTCCTGGTCAGGAATTCCGTGTCGCTGCAATTCTACGTAGTAATCTTTTTGAAAAATATTCAGCCACCATTTAAATTCATTTTCTGCTTCCGCCTCGCCTTTTCGCAGGATCATTTGCGGAACCAAAGCGCCAAGACAACACGTGGTAGCAATCAGCCCTTCATGATATTTATGAATGAGTTCTTTGTCAATGCGCGGATATTTTGAATACATTCCTTCAATGTACCCGAGAGAAGTCAGCTTGATCAGATTTTGATAACCCGTATTATTTTTTGCCAATAATATCTGGTGATGCCGCGGATCTTTTTGTTCTTTGGTAAACTGCTTTTGAAACCTGTTTTCGGTAATATAAAATTCACAGCCTACGATCGGCTTCACCTTTAGCGATCCATCTGCATTTTTTAACGTATGCGCATGTTTTACAAATTCAAAAACGCCAAACATATTTCCATGATCAGAAATAGCCAGGGCCGGCATCCCGTCAGCAATTGCCTTATTATAAAGCGCTTTGATGGGTGCAGCTCCGTCCAACAAAGAAAACTGCGTGTGTACATGTAAGTGAGAAAATTTCATACTTGATCGAAGAATAAAAAATAACGAATTTCAAGAGCCGACACACAAAAAATTTTTGCCTTCGGAACGTAAAAAACTACTTTTTGGCTTATTTGAGTGGTCTAAATGGTAAGCGCAAATATCGTGAAAAGTCATGGCGTTGGGTTTGGAAATTACTAACAAAATTGGGAAAAACTATTTGCCAACTTTTAAAATTTGCAATTGACAGCTTTGCAAAATTTTATAGTTCTGAATTACAGCCACACATTGAGCTTCGCTATTTGTTTATGGGGATGGTATAGAGCTCATAGTCAAGCTTTTGTAATTTTTTATTTAAAAAGAATTGAATTTTTATATTTTTTGACTTATCAGATTAGCAATCTGTATCAAAAATGCAGATTTTTTTTGCTTTTAATAGATGTGAAACTTATCTTCGTCCCGCTTGAGAAATAAATAGTAATCTTTTTACGTTATGTCTCAATATCTTGAAGCTATTATTTATGAAAATCCCTGCATAAGTTTTTATCGCCGGCATTATTATAAATAAGAATTTATAACCCAAAAGTCAATGAAAAAACTCAGTCTATTGTGCTTTTCCATCTTGTGTGCCGGCCTGTTCCAGGCTACTTACGCGCAAACAAGTGTGAATACGATCAGCATTACCGGAAGCGCAGAACATTATTCTCCTAATTTTATTAATGGTATTTCTTTCACGCCTGACGGTATTATGAGAACGTCAGAAAGTGGAGGTTCCAAAAGTGTGAAAATAGAAACAGCACCTGTTGTGGCGAAATCGTCTGAAACCGCAGAAGTTGAAAGTAGCGACGTGATTGAAAAAATCGCGCCCATCCAGTTTAAATATGCGATGATGTTGAACGTAGATGTTGAAACATTAAAAAATATTTCCTTGTTAGGTTATATCGAAGATTGGTTTGGGATAAAATATCGTCTGGGGGGCAATACTAAAAAAGGAATTGACTGTAGCGCGCTAACCGGTGGCCTCTTGATGGCGGTTTATGGATTTGCAATGCCTCGAACAGCAAAGCAACAATATAATGAAACAGAGCATATTAAAAAAGAAGATCTGAGAGAAGGCGATCTTGTTTTTTTTAATACACATGGTGGCGTGTCGCATGTTGGGCTTTACCTTGAAAACAATTATTTTGTACATGCTTCGTCGAGCCAGGGGGTTACGATAAGTAATCTTGATGACAAGTATTATGCAAAACGATTTATTTGTGGCGGAAGAGTTGATCAGGAAAATAAAGAAGCGCCCGCGGATCCTAATTAGAATTTTTTATTTATTAATATTTTTGAAAAAAGGAAATCTATATCGGTTTCCTTTTTTTGTTTACGGCCCAAAAATAAATCATCAGAATTGTATAAAAGAAGAAAACACTTAATAGAGATCAGGGCTCTCTGTTTTACCTTTTTGTGAACGTTACTGTTCGATAGTTATTTACCTTCGGCGAAATTTTTTAGGATATGTCAGGAACTTTGAGAAAGAGTTATTTAATGATTGTTGTTTGCTTGTTTTGGGCCGCTCTGATTCATGCGCAGGACACAACGCAATACATCATTGCGGGCCGCGAAAACTCAATAGAGCAGCAATCGAAGCCTTACGTGATTTTGATTTCCGCAGATGGATATCGTCATGACCTTACTGATAAATATGACGCCGCTTTTCTCAAAAAAATAAGTACAGAACATGTAAGTGCTGTATTTATGAAGCCTTCGTTTCCTTCGTTAACTTTCCCCAATCATTATTCAATTATAACCGGACTTTATCCTTCTCATCACGGCCTTGTATCCAATAGTTTTTATGACCGGAACCGGAAAGAATCTTATAGAATGGGTAATAAAAATGCAGTGGAAGATTCTTCGTGGTATGGAGGAAAACCCCTGTGGGTGCTTGCCGAGCAGCAAAAAATGCTCAGCGCGAGCTTTTATTGGGTTGGTTCAGAAAGCCACATTGATGGCGTGGATCCCACTTACTATTATCGCTACAACGAAGCCATATCAATCGACAGGAGAATTCAAATTTTAAAAGATTGGTTAGAATTACCGGAAAGTAAAAGGCCTCACTTCATCACTTTCTATTTTCCCGAGGTAGATCATGCAGAACACAGGTATGGAACGAATGCGCCTCAAACGAAAGATGCGGTTCAATTTATTGATCAGGCCATGCAAAAGATGAACGAGATGTGCGACGAATTAAAGCTTCCTGTAAACTTTATTTTTCTTTCGGACCATGGGATGATCAACACTGATACAGCAAATGCCATCTGGGTGTCAAAATTTGTAGACACTACCAGGTTTATTTCAATTGGTGGAAGTACGCTGTTAAATCTTTATGCCAGAGATAAGAAAGATATTGAGCCCGCTTATAAACAATTAAAATCGGAGGCTAAAAATTTCAACGTTTACCTTTCAACCAGGATGCCTAAACGATTTCACTACGGGAAAAAAGACGACCGTTTCGATCGTATCGGCGATATTATTTTAGTGCCTACAGCGCCTAATATTTTTACATTCAATGGAAGAACTTCTTTAGGGGAACATGGATATGATAATTCATTACCAGAAATGCAGGCTACTTTTTATGCGTGGGGACCTGCGTTTAAACAGGCATACGAGATAGGTGGTTTCGAGAATGTCAATGTATATCCATTAATTGCGGAAATTCTGGGATTAAAAATTGATGAAAAAATTGATGGGAAACTCAAAGTTTTGAAAAAGATACTCAAATAAAGTGTTGATTTTATATTGGGCAAAGCCACAAACCGGCAATAAAAAAACCTCAGGTTTAACCTTGAGGTTTTTTTGTGCCCAGAACAGGAATCGAACCTGCACATCCTTGCGAACGACAGATTTTGAGTCTGTTGCGTCTACCAATTCCGCCATCTGGGCTTAATCAATTATGAATTAAAAATTACGAATTAAAAATTCATTTTCGGGTGGCAATATTACGCATTCCATATTATCTGTCCAAAAAATAAAACTGCAATATTTTTTAAAAATTTTTCGCGATCATTGATAAAATTCGTTTCATTACACCTTGCAATGGAAGTAAAATCGGTAATACTAATGTAGTTCAGTCGATACCCGTAACAAATATTCTGACAGATAATGTAAATTGCCAGACTCAAAAAATAATGAATGCTGAAAATTGGATTGATCAGAGAAGGTAAAATCCCTTCTGATAATCGTGTTGCGCTTACTCCCCAACAATGTAAATGGCTGCAGGAAAATAAAGAAATCCGCATTAGCGTACAACATTGCGAAACGCGTTGTTTCAAAGACAAGGAATATACAGATGCCGGCATTGAAGTGAAAGAAGATGTAAGCGAATGTGACATTTTGTTTGGTATCAAAGAGGTGCCGGTTTCGATGTTGATCCCGGATAAGACTTATTTTTTTTTCTCTCACACCAGGAAGTTGCAGCCCTATAATCAACGCCTTTTTCAAGCGATTATCAGCAGGAAAATAACGTTGATTGATTATGAATGCCTTGAGCACGCCGATGGTACACGGCTGATTGGCTTTGGGTTTTTCGCCGGAGTGGTTGGTGCTCACAATGGCATGCTGGCTTATGGCAACCGTACCGGTAATATAAAATTGGAGCGTGTCTATAAGAAGAAGAATTTTCAGCAATTGATCCATACTTATTTTGGACTAAAATTGCCCTTGTTAAAAATCGCGGTTACGGGGAGTGGGAGAGTTGCTCATGGCATCCTTGAAATCATGAACCTTATGGAAATCCACGAGGCAGAACCTGATGAATATAAGTCCACCCAATTTTCCTACCCGGTGTATGTCCATCTTAAGGGTGCGGATCTTTATATGAATGAACTAACGGGCAAGTATGACCGAAAAGAATTTCATGAATATCCTGAAAGATATAAATGTCTTTTCGCAGATTACATTTCTGAAACAGATATATTGTTGAATGGAGTTTATTGGGAACAACGTATTCCCCGTCTTTTTGAAATGGAAGACATGAAAAAATCTAATTTCAGGATAAACACGATAGCAGATATTTCTGATGACCATAATGGCTCAGTGCCCTGCAATCTTGGCGATGCCACGATGGAAGATCCTGTTTATGGTGTGAATAAATTGAGCGGCACGTTGACAAAGCCATATATTCCCGGCTCAGTAGATGTAATGGCTGTCGGTAATTTGCCCAATGAATTACCACGCGATGCTTCGCGTTATTTTGGAGAGCAGCTGATGAAATTTGTTCTTGATGATTTACTTAAAGGTGGATCTGAATTGCTGGATCATGCGACCATTGTTAAGGAAGGTAATATTACAAAAGCTTACCAATATATGTCCGAGTATTCCAAAGGCGATATCCCTCAACATTAAATTTCAATTTTCTACATTTTAGCTTGTCACAGCGTTTGTGATGACGGAAGAAATTAGTCAAGATAGTAATCCTTCAATAGCTCATCAAACTCTTTGGTGTAGTGTCCTTCAGCATTTTTAATAGTCAGCTCATTGACAACCGGGCTCGCAGTGCTTTGGCCGAATAATAAAATTCCTCTGAACCAGTTATGTTTCGGTGTTTGTTTTACCAGCAATTCTTCTTCTAAAAATAACCTTCCTTCTGATGCAAGTTGTTTAAAAAATGCAACTCTGCGGTAAGGTAGCAGCACAGCAAACTTACCGTTCGCTGCGAGATTTACTTTAACCGATTTTATCAGGTCATCGAATGTTAATCCATCATTGTGCTTTGCGATATTCTTATTTTGTTGTATGGCTTTCAAATCATTTTCATAAAATGGAGGATTGGAAATGATCAACTCATATTTTATATGGTTGTTCCAGTTTTTGACGTCTTTGTGAAATACTTTTAACTGCTGTCGCCAGGGAGAAGCGTTGAAATTTAACTCGGTTTGATGAAAAGAATTCTCATCTATTTCTAGCGCGTCAATGCTGATTTTTTTCTTTTGAGCGATCATAAGACTGAGCAGTCCGGTTCCTGCGCCAATATCTAACAGGTTAGCAGCATTGATTTTATTTTGTTCCAACTTATCTGCAATCCATGCGCCGAAAAGACAGGAATCTGTACACACTTTCATGCTGCTTTTCTCCTGCTCAATTTTAAACTGTTTGAATTGGAAGTAATTATTTGGCAAATTATTATAGTTGAATCCGGCAATTGCCGGATGCTTTAATTGAAAGTGGGCACGAAATTATTATTCCTTCCATCCATTTATTTGAGTAACACAAATGTTCCCTTAAGATCATAGATCTTTCCTATCTGATCTACAGCCTTCAATACCCATGCGAAGCTTTCGCCATCCACAATACTACCTTTGAAATATCCATCCCAGCCTTTGTTTACATGGTTCGTTGAAAACACTTTTTGTCCCCATCGATTATAAATTGTGAAATAGTAAAGCGTTTTAATACCAATCAAATTGGGTTTCAAAATATCATTTAAGCCGTCGCTATTCGGAGTAAAAGCTGTTGGCACATAGATAGCAGATCCTTTGAAAACGGTGATGTTTATAGAGGCCGTGTCCGTGCAGCCCTCCGGAGTTTTTACCGTTAATAAATATTTGATATCATTGGTCGCACTGCCCACCGGATTAAAGATCGATGGATTGCTCAGTCCGGTTGACGGTGTCCATGCATAAGATGAACCACCGCTGCCCAGCAATTGAAACAAAGTATTTTGAATTACAACCGTATCCTTACCGGCGTTTGCAATGGGCTTGATCGCTCTGATATTTTTGACAGCGTATCCTATACAACCATTGCTGCCCCTGACGCTCAGTTGAACTGGATAATCCGAAGGGGAAGAATATATGTGCTCTGTATTTTTATCTTCTGATAAAATATTGTCACCGAAATTCCAGTGCCACTTATCGACGGTTGTGGATAGATCCGTTTGACCCGTGAATAAAATTGGCGTGTTAACACATCCATCATTTGCCTTGATCGAAATAACCGGAGCATTTTTTATATTAAAATTTGCGAGGTAGGCGTTTGAGATGCAGCCAACGTCGCTGGCTACTGTTAATCGCAAAGAATGATTTCCCGCGGCGATCTTGCTTAAATCTACATACTCATCAGTGGAGAACGGGTTTCCGTCAAGTTCCCATTTCCATTGAGCAACTTTTCCATAATTTACGTTGGAACTGATGTTTATTCGTGGTGAAAAGGTTTCGCAGGTATCGAATATGCGGAATGAAAGATCAGGTTTATCCCCGATGGTTATTTTTTTTGTAAACGTTTCGCTTTCGCAACCATCGGCTGCAGTAATGGAATATTTTACTTCGTAAATCCCTGGCTGGGTATAATTATGAGGAGGCGGATCAGCAAGTGTGCTGGTAGTTCCATCGCCAAAATCCCAATGGAAATTTTTGACACTTGTAAATGAAATTGAGCTGTCGCGAAAATTTATCGGGGTTCCAAAACAGATTGCATCGTTCGTGAGACCCGTGCTGAATTCGGGATTCAAAGAGGTGCAAAATTTTTGAACGTTGACACTTCCGCCGGTCGCAGCACTAAATCCCCAATAAACCATGGGATCGTTTTTAAATATGTCAGCAATCATGTCTACTTTCGACGAGAGTCTGAATATGCCGTCGAAATAAGAACTTATTGTATGGGACGATGGGTCCCATGTGATGCGTAAGGTATGCCAGTTGCAGTCTTCGATATTATCACTAGACGCAGACGCCGGGATTGGGCCTGCGAGATCATTTCCATGTTTTATTACTCCATTTGCCTGGATGCTGATGTGGTCATATGCCGGGTCATTATCTTCAAAATTTTGCCACGTATCCAAAGCTATACCAATTGAGGGTGCAACTCCCTGGAATCCGAGTCCGCCGCCATACACACCCAGGTTAGTGCTCAGTGGCTGAAGGATGAAGACGATACCATCGGCGCCTGTTGCATCAAGACAACCAAGAAATACATTGAATTTAAAATCAAAAGGATCATTCAGATTGATCTTTGTTTGTTGCCACACACTTCCGCTTCTGCTTGTTTCTGCTGGAGTAAGTAAATAGCAGTTGCAGGTTTCTTTGGTAGCATTGCCATTAAGAATATATTGTGAAAAGGCATTGTATGGAAGCAAAACTGCCATGATTGCACAGGCGAAAAGGCTAAGCAGTTTGGTCATAAAATAAATGTGTGTTTTAACTTAGTTAGCGGCTGCCGCTTTTAGTGCCGTCGCTTTTATCCAGGCCGCTCTTCCTAATCCGGGATGCACATGTCTTTCGCTATGATATGATGAACGAACCAGGGGCCCGCTTTCAACATAGTCCAATCCGAGATTATACCCGATTTCACGAAGCTCCGCAAATTCTGAAGGATGTACATATCGCTGTACGGGCAGATGCTTAGGCGTAGGCTGAAGATATTGTCCGATCGTAATTACATCCACATCGCTGTCTTTAAGGTCCTTAATGGTTTGCACCACTTCTTCTTTTGTTTCACCGAGGCCCAGCATAATTCCGCTTTTTGTTCTCATGCCGCCTTTTTTCAAAATGCGCAACGTTTCCATGCTGCGCCAGTATTTTGCCTGGATCCGCACTTTGCGGGTCAGGCGCTCAACCGTTTCAATATTGTGGCTGACAACATTTGGTGAGGCATCGATGATCCGCTGAATATTTTCTTCATCGGCTTTAAAATCAGGAATTAAGGTTTCTAACGTGGTATCAGGATTTAATGATTTTATCGCTTCAATAGTATTTTGCCATATAATTGAACCGCCATCTTTTAATTCATCCCGGTCAACGGAAGTGACCACTGCATGTTTTACTTTCATCAGGTGAATGGCTTCAGCAACCCGCTGTGGTTCGCTCCAGTCCACCGATAAAGGCCTGCCCGTAGCTACGGCACAAAAGCCGCAGCTGCGCGTGCAAATATTTCCAAGGATCATGAAAGTCGCTGTGCCTTCGCCCCAGCATTCGCCCATGTTTGGACAATTTCCGCTTTCGCAAATGGTATGCAGTTTATGAGTATCTACTAAATTGCGGACTTGCTTATATTCCTCGCCTATCGGCAATCTAACGCGAAGCCATGATGGTTTTTTTGCCTTTGCTTCCGGAGCTGCTATATTTTCCTCGTCCATTTTTATAAATAATTTTCATTGATAAATACTGAACAAAACGTAATTATTTACGCTTGCCAAATAAGATAGAAACATATCCGCTGAAAAAGAATTGCTTTTCAGGATTGTACGCAAGCAAGGGGACTTTTTTCGTGTAATAGTCTCCAGTGACACCGACTTCTATCGCAGATATGACTTCATTATAGCTGCCATAATCGAAACGAACAGCTGCTTTTGCATAAAGGCCCGGCACAACGGTCATATCGCTCCATCCTTTTCCAAATGATGGTCCGCCAAAAATTTTAGAAGTCAAAAAAGCAGCGCTGTCTGCTGAATTATATTTGATATAATTAATTTGATTTCCTTGCTGCACCTGAACATAGTACGGCCTTAGTAAACCGGCGGAGATACCACCTCCGTAATTCGCGGTAACACTTACACCATTTTTATTGGACTTATTTCCCAAAAGGATTTGTTGCTGTACACCAAGTTTTACGGGGTAAAAGAAATTTATCTTTCCATAGATATATGGGACAGTGTTAGCATAATAGCTAACTTTTTCTTCCTTTTTATCTTTCCGCTCGCTTATTTCTAATTGGTATAGCATCGATTTTTTTACAGAGCTTGCCCTACCTAATTCGAAAAAGGCGCCATACCCATCAGTAATAAGTTTTGCTCCAAACAAAAAGCTTTTTTTGTAGGTAATTACCCCTTCCTCTTCCTGCCTGATCAGGCTGTTAATATGTTCCCGCTTTTCTTCCTGCCTTTGTTTTTTCTTGCTTTGGGCGAAACAACTGACGGTGAAAAAGAGTATTAATAAAAAGAAAATTAATTTCCTCATGTGTGTTTATAATTAGTGCTGTAAATTTATACAAAAATAAGACAATGACTGCTTCAATAATATATAAAGGAAATTTACGCTGCGAGGCTGAACACATTCAAAGTAAATCGGTTATTGAAACGGATGCGCCCACAGATAACCGCGGGAAGGGCGAACGATTTTCACCGACCGATACCATGTGTGTATCTCTGGTAACCTGCATGCTCACTACAATGGGGATCAAGGCTTCAGATATGAATGTTGACATAAACAATTCGAAAGCTGAGGTGACAAAACACATGGCCGCCAATCCCAGGCGTATTTCGAAAATCGAAGTTGCCGTTTTTTTACCGGCAAATGATAATGAAAAAGAACGCCAGGTTCTGGAAGCGGCCGGAAACAATTGCCCGGTCGCCAAAAGTATTCATCCGGATATCGAACTGGTTCTTAATTATCATTGGAATGACTTCAACAAATAATTCTTAAACTATCGTTAATTAATAAACGCTTTTTAAAATTGAATTTCCAATCGAGCAGCTGAGGCAAAATTTGGGATCGCAATATTCATTTTTGAGTTGTAACAATGCCTGGGAATCCAAAGCGTTTTTATTGGCAAAACCCAGTTTTTCAAATCCGGTTGTGATTGCATTTTTTTCGGCTGAGATTTCAGAGAGCCATCCTATTGCCTTTTCTTTAAAATGCTCTTCATTGTGATGTAATCCGTAAGAAAATAACATCGGAACTACGGTGTTGATGATAATATTGTCGACCATCTGTTTTCCCAAAGTTTTTTCTTTGTATTCTTTCTCTTCGTCGAAATTATAATGATAATGCCAATAGTCATTAGCAATTAATTCAAACATTCTTTTTATTTCGACTAATGAAACTGTTTCTTTTATCCTGGAAAAAAGATGCTCACTTTGATGTATCAGCATTGCCAGTTGCGCCAGGCGGATCGTGGGAAAATTTGCTGGTCGCATTCTTAAAAAAAATAAAGCACCATCAACCGGGGCTAGCTTATATTTCTTTTGATAAAACTGGTACTCTTTCCTCAGCATCGAAGGATATTTCTCAACGAATTCATTTTCCAACAGGCCTGCTTGTCCAAATAACAATGCTTCTAACTGAATAATGCTATTCTTATGTTTTGCCAATAAGGTGACGGGAAGCGTTTGCGCAATCTTTTGAAAAAGATCACTGTTTACTTTTAATCCAAAATTAGCCGCAATCTTCCACCAAAAAACCTCTTCCCAATGATCATTTGTTTCTTTTAATGTGTCAAAAATTTTCAAAGACCTTGCCATCAGGCGTTCTGCTACAAGCCTATGCTTCCAGCTATCCATAGAAAGCTTGCTTAATTGATGCGTTTGATTTTCACAGGGAATAAATTGTGTCGCATCCATCATCTGCCGGTAACGATCGAGTAATAATTTTGATACACGGGTTTGCAATTCCAATGTTGGCAAATTATTGCCGTGCGCATCTTTTATTTCCTGGTCATGATTCCATACCACATGCAAAATGATGTTATTGAAATTCTGGTCCGCCGAATGCCGGTGCAAGTTCCAGTGAGAAGAATTAATATGCAGTTCTATATTGCCCGCCCAAAGTGTATCGTTGATTTTTATTCTTGCTCCTATAAAGTCGGGCCCTGGTTCGTGTTGTGTTGCCCGGGATGAATCACTGTAATTACATCTCCTGAGGCGCCCGACAATTCTGCCCGGTTATAATATTGAAACTTCCAGATGTATTGCAGAATGTCTTCTCTCATAATCTCTGGCAATCAGATTAAAATGAGAAATTAACCATATTTAATGAGAAATCAATGCGCGGCTGGATTTTTTATTAATAAAAATTCTAATTTATTTTGGAAATGAAATTATTAATAAATCCGGAGGATGAAAATTGTTTTCGCTTCATACCAATGTCCCAGACGTAATAAGCTAAAATATAGAAATTCGAAATTTATCAGCCTGGTGAGTATAAAAGATAATTGCTTTCAAACAAGTCATTTTGTAGAAATCTGCTTTTCGGCCTTAATTAAATTTCTTTAATTCTTGTATCACGCGACTCACGGGCAATCCCATCACATTATAGAAATCTCCTTTGATAAACCTG
The DNA here is from genome assembly GCA_963706775.1 of uncultured Chitinophagaceae bacterium. Classification (GTDB taxonomy): domain Bacteria; phylum Bacteroidota; class Bacteroidia; order Chitinophagales; family Chitinophagaceae; genus Ginsengibacter. The sequence continues at coordinate 327,541 of CAVPNF010000004.1, read as the reverse complement.
ATGCCAACTATGCCGATCCATTCCTGGATCGCATAGGCGCCTGCTTTATCATAAGGCTTGAACTGGTCTATATAATAAGCGATTTGTTGTTCTGAAAGCTCATAAAATGCAACTTCTGTTTCTTCCGTAAATGAGATGATTTTTTTGCCAGATAAAATGGTAACGCCAGTGATCACTTTATGAGTCTTGCCAGACAATTCTGATAAGGTATTGATTGCTTCTTCGCGGTCAGCAGGTTTTCCGATGATCCTGTTGTCGAGAACAACGATTGTGTCGGCGGCGAGAATCGTTTGGGCGTCAACGTTATTAGGCAGCGTTGCTAATTTTTTTTGTGCTTCCAGGGCTTTGTTCAGCGATATGTGTAATGCAATGTCTGCAGGTGATAACTGCTCCGGATAGTTTTCATCAGTTGGGGCGATGAGGATTTCAAATTCAATTTCTGCAGTTTGGAGCAACTGGCTCCTTCGTGGAGACGCTGAGGCTAAAATAATTTTTTTCATTTTTCGGATCATGGTTTCAAAAAAAGATCATCGATAAAATTCCCGTCAACATAATCAGTTTTACGACGCTGCTTAATTGGTGAAATTGCGATGCAGTGTTTGCAACGTACAGTTTTCGGAGCACCCACAATAAGGGAATAATAATGGCAAATAGAGAATACAAAGCGGAAATCCACCAGCCAAGCTGAATTACATAGATCTGTATGGCTACGAGAATGCCTGTCAATACAACGATCCAAACTCCCGCAAAAACCTTTGAAACCGGTAACCCCCAAACAATCGGCATGGTAGTGCAGCCATATCTAAGGTCGCCTTCAATATCTTCAATGTCTTTAATTACCTCCCGTATCAGCGATATAATGAATGCGAAACCGGCATAGAGAAAAGATAATTTCAATAAACGTTGCCAAATGAAATCAGACGGCGAAATTCTGAAACGATATTCTGCAACGGTCAGCACAAGAATCACCCATGCTGTTAATAATGAAATAAGAATGTTGCCTATTAATAATTTTTTTTTAAAAGTGGTTGAATAAAACCAAAGAATTAAAATAGACAGCAGGTTAAAGAAGGGAATATAATAATTGCGAAGTTTGTACCCCACGTAAATGCTAAGTCCTAGCCCTGTTAAAGAAAGCACTGCGTGAAGCAAAATAGCAACTCTTCTTCTTATGAAGATTCCAATGATGACTTTCGATTGCTTATTTACGAGATCAATATTTACGTCAAAGTAATCGTTGATGATGTACCCTGCAGCCGCAATGAGGACAGATGCAGTAACGAGCAGGAAAAATAAATAGTCCTGACAGCTTTATAGATTCGTACCCTTCGTGGCCGTTTTGATACACAAAGGGTAAAATAAAATACCTGAATAGCATTTGCGTCAGCACAATAAAAAGAAGGTTAGGCCACCGGATCAACCTGAAAAATGCAGTTATCGCCTTCATGTGAATTTTATAAATAAATTAAGTGGACGGAACCGTCGTAAACAAAGGCCATTTACCATTTAGTTTCAGTATTTTTTCGATTACATCTCTAACGCATCCGCATCCGCCTTGCAAAGATGAGATATATGAGGCAATTTCTTTTATTTCAAAGGCGGCATCCGAAGGACAAGCTGAAAGGCCAACTATTTTCATACAACCATAATCGGGGATATCATCGCCCATATAAAGTGTTTCCGATAAACTTAATCCTCTGTCGGCCAGAATATTTTTTAAGAATGCTTCTTTATCGCTGATATTCATAAACACATCTTTAATTCCTAACCTGTTCAACCTTTCGGCCACCGGCGCGGAACTGCTTCCTGAAATGACAATAATATTTAGTCCTGATTTAACCGCAAGCTGCAATGCATAGCCATCACGAATATTCATTTTTCGCAGCCAATTATTATTTTGATCAAGAAGCAAAGTCCCGTCTGTGAGCACGCCATCCATGTCAAACACACAGGTTGTTATCGATTTAAAAAAGGAAAGAATATTCATTTTTGAATACAAAATTTATAAACCGAAGTACTTATATCGACTTATCAGATAAAAAATCAAATATACTTATAAAGTTTACTGCAATTGCGGACGTCAACGTTTGCTGTCGGATTTTGAATGAAAAATGGTCAATTTTCCAAACTAAAACCAGGATGTATTTGGTGGTGGGAATATGAGTTTTGCATTTTTAAAAAATCCGGTCCTGTAAAAAAGAGATTTCATTAATTGTTTCAATGCCGGGACATCCGGACTTCAGAGTACTCCCAAAAATTGAAATTTATAGTTTTTTATGAGTTTTTATAATGCTTTCAGAAAGCTTGAGATATACATATTTAAGATCAGGATGGGTGCCGAGCGCTTGCAAATGCTTGTTTAAGGTATAAACATCGTCGCGCATCGCCGGACCGGTTTGGGTCAAAAATGGAGAATGGTGCGACAAGCGCCCGGTCACTTCAGAAATAATCGGCATCAGATTCTTGAAGTCTATTCTTTCTTTATTACAAAATTTTTCAGCGAGCGCATACATATGATTGGTAAAGTTGCTGACAAAAACTGCTGCTACATGATAATTAAGCCTCGCGGTATCATCCGCTTCTGTAACATTATTTGAAAGGGTTTTGGCGAAGCCAAGAATTCGATGCAAAGTTTCTTTACTGTTGCCATCCACCAAAAAGGGAATTTCCGGAAGGTGCTCATTTAGTCTGGATAATGTTTGTAATGGGTAGAGCACTCCGAATGTTGCTGATATCCCTTTTAATGCCCCAATTGAAACGGAGCCCGCGGTATGAACGATCAACTTATTTTTTAAACCCGTTATTTTTTGCAGATTTTCTAAGGCGGCGTCATTCAGTGCGATAATATATATATCAGCCTCGGCAAAACATTCCTCCGTAAGGGAAATGAAATTCGCCTTGTAAACGTCGGCAAGCTGTTTTGCATGGGCGATATTTCTGCTTGCGACCTGCACAATTTCATGACCTGCCTTATTGATAACTGCACACAATACAGTGGCGGTATTTCCGGACCCAACCATTACAACCTTCATCTTAATGTTTTGTTTCTATCGAATGGTCAGGTGATCATCAGTCATCACGCTTAACGCACATCAATAGAAGTGGTTAACTTATTAATATTAAAATTATTCCTTTTATCCGGGAATAGTCTGAAACTTGGTGGTTGTTCTTAATGAGGGCAAAGCGAAGATAAACAAGCGAATTAATAAAACAATTTTTGTAATAAACTTTTGATTTTTAATTTTTAAACTAATATTGCAACACACGAATGAGTATTTTATTTGGATATATTGAATACGGAAATCCCGTGTAGAAAGGTAAATTAAGATTGTTATGGCAAAAAATTTATTGATTGTCGAGTCGCCTGCAAAAGCGAAAACGATTGAGAAAATTCTTGGAAGTGATTTCGAGGTGAGGAGTTGTTATGGCCATATTCGCGACCTGGAGAAGGATGATATGGGAATTGATATTAAAAACAATTTTGCTCCAAGATATAAAGTCCCGGACGATAAGGCCAAAGTGGTTAAAGATTTAAAACAAATGGCGAAGAAAGCCGACACCGTATGGCTGGCATCGGATGAGGACCGCGAAGGAGAAAGCATTAGTTGGCATCTTGCGGAAGTTTTGGGTCTTGATGTAAATACTACTAAAAGGATTGTATTTCATGAAATTACAAAGCCGGCAATCACGAGGGCCGTCGAAAATCCAAGATTGATCGATATGAATCTTGTAAACTCGCAACAGGCGAGGAGAGTGCTGGACAGGCTGGTAGGCTTTGAGCTATCACCCGTTTTGTGGAGAAAAATAGGAATGAAAGGTGGGTTGAGCGCGGGCAGGGTTCAAAGTGTGGCCGTAAAGCTGATCGCAGAACGCGAGCGTGAGATCAATCAATTTACGTCAACCAATAGTTTTAAAATTGAAGCCTTGCTGGCGGCGACAGATCCGTCTGGAAAAAGAATTTCATTCAAAGCAGAGGACGGTGGCGCAAGGACAATTGAAGCCGCCGAAAAGTTTTTAGAACAATGCCGGGAGGCGGTTTATTCTGTAAAAGATGTGGTAGTAAAACCGGGTAAACGCACTTCTGCCGCGCCCTTTACAACTTCTACACTTCAACAGGAAGCCAGCCGTAAATTAGGATATGGCGTAAGCAAAACCATGTTGCTCGCTCAAAAGCTATATGAAAGTGGGAAGATCACTTATATGCGTACTGACAGCGTGAACCTGAGCGCGACTGCCAAAGAGCAAATCGAAGCTGAAATCAGGAAAAACTATGGTGACAAATACCTGCAGCTACGTAATTATAAAAACAAAAATGAGAGCGCCCAGGAAGCCCATGAAGCGATCCGCCCCACGGATATGAGCGCAAAAGAAATTCATGATCCCGAGACTTCGAGGCTTTATGATCTGATCTGGAAACGCACGATCGCCAGCCAGATGAGCGACGCGGTACTTGAAAAGACGACTGCAAAAATTAAGATCAGTAAGGTGGACGATGAACTTACTGCGTCAGGCGAAGTATTAAAGTTCGACGGTTTTCTCAAGATTTATAATGAAGGCAACGATGATGACGAAACCGAAGGATCTGCGTTTGGAAGTGAAAGCAGGCTGCCGCCTTTGGCAGTCGGACAACAACTCGATTTCGAAGAAATGTCGGCGACGGAAAGATTTACCCGGCATGCACCGCGATACACAGAGGCATCTTTGGTTAAAAAATTAGAAGAACTTGGCATTGGCAGACCCAGCACTTATGCGCCCACGATCAGCACAATTGTAAAAAGAAGTTATGTGGAGAAAAGAGACAAAGAAGGCGTTCGTCGTAATATAAGAATCGTAAAGCTGACAAAAGATAACCGTATTGAAAAGAAGACTACGCATGAGATAACCGGCGCTGAAAAAGCCAAGCTTTTTCCGACAGACCTCGGCCTGGTGGTAACGGATTTTCTGAATTTGCATTTTGATAAAGTGATGGATTATTCATTCACCGCCAATATTGAGGAAGAATTTGACAAGATCGCTGAAGGAAAAGAGCAATGGAGTTCAATGGTGGGTGCGTTTTACAAACCATTTCATGAATCAGTTGAACATACTCTGGAAAATGCCGAACGTGCAAAAGGGGAACGCGAATTGGGAACCGATCCGGCAACTGGCAAACCTGTGTTCGCCCGTATGGGCAGGTATGGGCCAATGGTACAAATTGGCGTTCAGAGCGATGAGGAAAAACCGCGTTTTGCGAAGTTAAAAGCTACGCAAAGCATTGAGACCATCTCGATGGATGAAGCAATGGATCTCTTTAAATTACCGCTTACAGTCGGTGAACACGAAGGCCAGGAAGTTTCTATAAATATTGGAAGATTTGGCCCGTATGTAAAATTCGGAGAGCAGTTCGTTTCAATACCAAAAGGAGAAGAGCCAACCTCCATCGATCTTCAACGGGCTATCGAAATCATTAACATGAAAAAGATTGAGGATGCCCCCATTGGCTTTTATGATGAAAAACCGATCACAAAAGGTAAAGGACGTTTTGGGCCATTTATCAAATGGAACGATCTATTCATCAATGTCCCAAGAGCGTATAATTTTGATATGCTTTCACAGAATGATTGCAATGAATTAATCGAAAAAAAGATAGAGAAAGAAGCCAACCGTTTTATAAAACAATGGCCCGCGGAAAAGATTGCTATTGAGAATGGAAGATGGGGACCTTTCATTCGTCATGGCAAAAAGATGCTGAAATTAAGTGGCAAACAGGGTGGTGGCAAATATTCTGCAGAGGAACTGGCAGATGTTGAATTGGACGACGTTAAAAAAATGATCTTGCAACAGGATCCTAAAGCATTTGATAAAAAAACGGCTGCGAAAAAAGGAGCCGCGAAAAAGACTGCTCCGAAAAAAAACGCCGCCAAAAAAACGGCGTCTAAAAAAGCTGCTCCAAAAAAATCTTAAAATATAATTATCCCGTTCTTTTGTTGAGGGACAATCGAAATCACGCGAATCCGAAAATAGGCAAGACATGCACATGAGCTTCCTATGTCATAAATATTTCAAAATTCCGTGATTTTTTAATATACTTCAGATAAGCTAAAATATAGATTTTAAGAATATAGCAGAAAACCTAAACTTTTCTATCTTTACATTATTAAACAACGATTCGCTAAGTCTTCATGCTGGAAAACAACGAAATATCTGCACTCTTTCATCTTATTGATGACCCCGATGAAGAAGTATTCAGCACCGTTACCGAGCGTATCATTTCCCATGGACGCGCAATTATTCCGAATCTTGAATACTTATGGGAAAATAGCGTCGACGTTAATGTGCAGGAAAGAATCGAGCTGATTATCCATAAGCTGCATGTTCATGATCTGACGGAAGATTTTATTGATTGGAAAAATGGCTCCTGCGAACTTTTACAAGGCGCGTTATTGGTTTCTCAATATGCATATCCTGAAATGCTTGCCAGCACTACGTTACAGGAAATGGAAAAAATACGGAGAAATATCTGGCTCGAGCTCAATAGTTATCTCACACCGTTGGAACAGGTGAATGTGATCTCAGGAATTTTATATAGTTACTATAAATTGAAAGGAAACGAAGTAAGCTATGACCTTTGCGACGATTTCATTCTGACAAAACTCATCGAAAATAAAAGAGGCAATGCCATCACAAACGGTATATTATACTTAGTCCTTTGTGAAATGCTTGACATTCCGATCAAAGCGATAAATATTCCCCGGCAATTTATTCTTGGATATTTCGATTCGGATTATAATTTCCCTAATCCTTCAAAACAAAAAAGCGAAAAAATAAATTTTTACATTGACCCGCTGAATGGACAGGTTTATTCTCATAAGGATGTAGAAGATTATTTTAAGCGGATTTCCGTTCCTCCTACAGCTTCATATTATCGGCCACTTAATAATAAGAAGATCATTCAACATCTGCTCACCGAATTCAGCAAATGCTTTATTGATGCAGGCAATCAGTATAAAAAAAATGATCTGCTTGTTTTATCAAAATTGTTGGACGATTAAATCGCAGATGCGATAGCGCTGCTTTTCCTGTTTATAAAAATCAAGTTCCTACATGTATTATCATTCACCCGTCGGCTTAGTCAAAATAGTCATTAGCGATGGTTTTGTCAATGAAATTATTTTTTCAGATCAGTTTGACGAAATTAGTTTGAATGAGAAGGAGGAGCCAAAAACTGCAATCGATGAGGCGGTTTTCAAAAATTGTTCCGTTCAATTTGATGAATATTTTTCAGGCAAAAGAATGGTTTTCGAACTTCCGTTGCAACAAACGGGAACGCCATTTCAACAAAGCGTTTGGAATGAATTAATGAAAATTCCATTTGGAAAGACGATAAGCTATTTTCAGCTTTCACAACGAATAGGAAATGTAAAATCCATAAGAGCAGTCGGTACTGCCAATGGAAGAAATAATCTTTCGATTGTTGTTCCATGTCACCGCGTGATCGGCGCCGATGGCTCGTTAACAGGCTACGCGGGCGGCTTGTGGCGAAAACAGTGGCTATTGGAGCATGAAAATAAAACGGCTAACGGGCTTCAGCTTTTATTTTGAAAATTTAAATTAACCTGACATTTAGTTATATCATTACGATTAAAAAATGAGTAAAACTATATTTTGGCTTGTTAGGCATTCAATATCGCCTCAACATTTTGATGCATAAATATTCTGAAATTTATCCATAATAAGCATACATTTTTATCGGGGCAATTCATATAATTTCTGCGATATTTCCTTAATTGAATTAATAAATTTATAGCTTTAGATTGTTTTTAAATATCCGGGAAATCAGAATTATCAGTCATTCATAACAGAATTTAAGATTTAATAAGTCAACAAATGGACCATCATCATCACGAAGAAGAGCATTTGGAAAGCTCGGATCTGTTGCGGGATGTCGTAATAGGCATGAGCGATGGCCTTACCGTACCTTTTGCTCTGGCGGCGGGGCTTTCAGGAGCAGTGGCCAACAGTTCAATCATTGTTATCGCGGGAATTGCGGAAATCGTAGCTGGCAGTATTGCGATGGGGCTGGGCGGATATCTTGCCGGCAAAACGGAACTCGATCACTATTCGAGCGAACTAAAAAGAGAGTTTGAAGAAGTGGAAAGAGTTCCTGAAATAGAAAAGAATGAGGTGAAAGAATTTTTCGAAAACATCGGGCTCAGCGAAGAACTTCAGGTTAAAGCAACTGAAGAGATTTCAAAAGACAAAAAACAATGGGTTGATTTTATGATGAAATTTGAATTGGGGCTCGATAAGCCTGACCCGAAAAGAGCAACAAAAAGTGCATTAAATATTGGAATTTCATACGCCGTCGGCGGTATTATTCCCCTAAGTCCTTATTTCTTTCTTGAAGACTCAAAAGAAGCATTAAAATTTTCTGTAATTGCTACTTTGATTTGCCTTTTTGTCTTCGGATATTTTAAAAGTAAAATTACGGGTGTTCCGGTTTTGTCGGGAGCGCTTAAAGTCATGTTCATTGGCGCGCTGGCAGCCGCAGCTGCATATGGTGTGGCTATGCTTTTAAATTAACCCTTCTATACACATGAAAAAAATGCTTCTTAGTGTGGTAAGAATGTTAGGCCGCCTCGAATAAATACGAGTGTGCTTTTACGATTTTTTGAGCAACTATACTCTATTTTGGCGAAAAGGTAATATGTATTGGTTATCATCGTTTTATATTTGCTAAACCCCGTTGCTAACCTATTCTTTTTGAAAACCAATGAAATACTTTTTTTCTAAACACACCCTATTCCCAGACAACGGAAATAATTAATATATTCTTTAATCATTTGTCTTGCAACGCCCAACGCGCTTGTAGAGAAATGATTATATCAAATTCTTAATGGATCATCAGTTTTTGAATTTTGGACAAATCCCTTCATTTCTATGAAGGGGTTATTTTTTTATAATACTACCGGTCATAGGTATTCGATTTTCATCGAAAACTGCGTTTTTATTCGGTTGAAATATTGTGCTTGGCATCATTTGAAATGTTTTTGATTGTCCAGGCAATCCTTTTTTCAAATGGATGTTGGCGAACCATACAGTTTTGTTTTGCACAAATTTTACATGAGTATTCCTGGCATCCGTCAGAATGAACAAACAACTCTACTGATTCTCCAAATTCGTCTCTTATTAGCGAAGCGAGGGCTTCAATTTCTGAATGCGCTTCATACACGTTTAGATACCAGGGCACTGTAAGATGGCAATCGCAATGAAGTGTGCTGCCGTATTTTATTATTCGCAGGTTATGCAGATCAATCCAGTTTTCCGGCCGGTGTTTATTAACCAGTGCCACGATACTGTTTAGCAATTTCATGTCTGCTTCATCCATTATACCGGCAACGGATGTACGCACAATTTTATATCCTGTAAAAATTATAATGATGGCAATGATGCAAGCTATGATACTATCAAGTAATTCAAATTTTGTAAAATATATCAGGATAAGAGCTGCAACAATTCCGAGGGTGGAGTAGGTGTCGGTTTTTAAGTGTTTACCCCCGGCTATCAATTGTAAGGAATTGTTTTTTTTTCCTGTATTCACACAAATCGATCCGGCAATGTAGTTGATGATGGCGGTTATGCTAATTAATAAAATTCCATAATCAAGTTTAGCGATTGGAGTAGGATTAAAAAAGTTCCCGATGGATTTATAAATGATAAAAAATCCGGCCACTACTATTAATGTTCCTTCTAGCGCTGCAGAAATAAATTCCACTTTTCCGTGGCCGTACGGATGATTGACATCTTTTGGTTTTGCAGAAAGATTTAAACTATACAGACCGATAAAACCGGCCACCACGTTGGCAATACTTTCCAACGCGTCGGTTAATATTGCGAGCGAGCCTGTAAGAAACCAGGCAATAACTTTTACAATAAATAAAATGATAGCAATAAACGTAATAATTTTCTGAAGCCTGATATTTTCGTTTGACGCACTCAACTTTTCCGGTTTAATAAAAAATGCAAAGTAAAGTAATCCTTTTGAACTGCCGATTTTGGTATTGAAGCATTCGTTTTTATCAGAAATTAATCCGCACTTCCGCAACTTAAAGGTTGTGCGGCCGGAACAATTTTGACAAAATACTGCGATTACATTTATTTCATATCAGGTTTTTACCATCCACCATTTTTTTTGCCAGATACAAAACCGAACCTTTAAATTTGCGGTATGCGTAAAACGCTTAATATATTAGCGAGTTCTGTCCGCCTGACTATGCAGGAGCTTAGGGTGAATAAACTGCGCACTTCATTATCTCTTATAGGTATTTCATTTGGTATTTTTTGTATCATCGGTGTACTGGCAACAGTAAACAGCCTCGAAATGAATATCCAAAATCAGATAAAAAGCCTTGGTACCAACACCATCTACATCGACAAATGGGATTATAATGGCGGCCCGGATTATCCATGGTGGAAGTTTGTAAATCGTCCTGAGCCAAAATTTGAAGAAATCAATTTTATTAAAGAGAGAAGTCAATTGACCAGCAACGTTGCTTTTGAATTAGATGCGCGCGTTAACGTCGAATATGATAATTATGCATTGCAGGGAGTAAATATTTCGGGACTTACAGAAGAAGCAAATGACATTCAACCGCTAACCATGGGTTTCGGCCGTTACATTTCAGGCAATGAATTTTCTTCGGGAAGCCCCGTGGCGATCATTGGATACACAAATGCTGAGAACCTTTTTGGCAGCGCTTCTTTAGCTATCGGAAAGGAAATAAAAATCCAGGATAAAAAAGCAACTATCATTGGAGTTATCAAAAAAATGGGGACGACTATGATCGGCCAGGATTATGACCAATCGATAATAATTTCATATCGCTTTGCCAGGCAAATTGTAAATGAGGATCAAAGCAGCCCGAAAATAATAGTACAGGGGAAGGAGAATATCACTTCCGAAGCGCTTGCCGATGAACTGGAAGGTGTTATGCGCTCCATCAGGAAGCTTAGTCCAACGCAGGCAGACAATTTTACTTTAAATCAAATTTCCAGTTTTAGTGAAAAAGTGAGCTCTCTCTTTTCCAACATCAATCTTGGAGGGTGGGCAATTGGATTATTGAGCCTCGTGGTTGGCGCCTTTGGTATCGCCAATATTATGTTTGTGACGGTGAAAGAGCGTACGCCAATGATTGGCTTGAAAAAAGCAATCGGCGCCAAAAGAAGAAGCATTCTTTCAGAATTTCTCCTGGAAGCCGCCATCATCTGTGTTATGGGAGGGCTAATGGGATTAATCCTCGTATTTATATTGACACTTATACTGACCAATATTTTCAATTTTCCCGTTTATATTTCGCCCAACATTTTGACACTCGCAATTTCCATTTGCATCGGTATTGGGATCATGGCAGGAATTATTCCTGCATATATTGCCTCCCGCCTCGATCCAGTGGTAGCGATAAGATCAAAATAAAAGCCTCCCTGGCCTCCGGAAGGGTTCTACGGCAATATTATCTAGTTTAAGTTTCTTTTACTTTAATAAAACAAAGAATGCCGAATTTAAGTTCGCAAATCTAAAATCACCAATCTAAAATCTGAAATCGGAATTAACTTTGCGACCTATGATCACAATTCTCGCTATAGAATCTTCCTGCGATGAAACAGCGGCATCGGTTTGCAGGGATGGCGTTATTTTAAGCAACATTATCTCAAGTCAGAAGGTTCATGAAAAATATGGTGGCGTAGTGCCGGAACTCGCTTCCAGGGCTCATTTGCAATCCATTGTTCCCGTTGTTGATGAAGCCTTGAAAATTGCCGGTGCCGGATTAAAAGATATCGATGCATTTGCATTTACGCAATCGCCCGGTTTGATCGGTGCGCTGCTTGTTGGCGCCGAATTTACCAAATCATTAGCGCTCGCTTTCAATAAGCCCCTGATTGCTGTTCATCATATGCAGGCTCATGTGTTGGCCAACCTGATTCGACCCGCGAATAGTGAAGCCAGCATTCCATCTTTTCCTTTTCTGTGTCTTACTGTTAGCGGTGGCCACACGCAGATAGTACTTTGCGAATCACCGCTCGATCAAAAAATTATCGGTGAAACGCTGGATGATGCTGCCGGAGAGGCTTTTGACAAGTCGGCAAAAATCATTGGGCTGCCTTATCCCGGAGGCCCGTTAATCGATAAATACGCGAAGACCGGAAACCCGGACGCTTACAAATTTCCAGAGCCAAAAATCAATGGCCTTAATTATAGTTTTAGCGGACTAAAAACTGCGTTTTTATATTTCATTCGCGATGAAAAAATAAAAAATGAAAATTTTGTCGAAGAGAACATGGCGGACATATGCGCCTCCATTCAATCACGCATCGTTTCCATTTTATTAAATAAATTAAAGAAAGCATCTGCAGAAACCGGTATCAAAGATGTGTGCATTGCCGGCGGAGTTAGCGCTAATAGCGGCCTGCGCCATGCATTTGAAGTGATGGGAAAAGAAGAAAGATGGAATACGTTTATCCCGAAATTTGAATACTGCACAGATAACGCTGCAATGATTGCCGTGACTGCTTTTTATAAATATTTAGATTCACGTTTTGAGGATTTTTCTGTTGTGCCGTCAGCAAGAACATTAGCACAATGATTTCTTCGGCAGGAATTTTACAAAGCGTTCTATACCTCTTGTTCCTTCTGTATTTATGATCGAACGAAAATGATGATCGTGAAAAGCCATTTTATAGAAATCTACCTTTTGTTTTTTTCAGAAATTTTTTATCGCATGAATGATTTCAAATGACGATCAATCTTATTCTCAATACCAACTTCATTTTATAAAATGGCCAACAGCCTGTCGTAAAATCTTAGAGTATTTAAGGATTTCTATAAGATTCTTTTCTTCGTCAATGGTTTCTTATTATTAGCGGTAGAATTCCTTTTTATTAATTCTGATTTTATAACTATATTCTGATTAGGAATATCCGTCCTTTTTTTATCGAGGTATTTAAAAAGAACCGTGGCTGCCTGTTTTCCCATTTCAAACGCGGGTTGTGTTATTGTAGTTAAAGATGGATTTAATAAATCGGCAGTAATCAGATTTGAGAAGCAAATTATTTTTATCTGGTCCGGTATTTTTATTTTTAAGCCATTGCAAACAGCGTACGAAGTGAGGGCCAGTTTTTCTATAGAAGCAAATATTCCATCGGGCACATTTTTCCCGTTTAATAGTCGTTTTATGGTTTTATAATTATAATTTTCATCAACGCCACACTTTATTATTCGCGCCGGGTTTATTTTAATATCATATTTATTTAGAGCTTCAATATAGCCTTGTTTTCTTTTGTTGTCAATTGAAAGATTTTCCGATACGGATAAGTAGGCGATGTCCCTGCAACCATTTTTAATCAGATGCTCTGTTGCATTAAAACCACTTGCGAAGTCATCGGTTATTATTTTTGCTGTTTCGATCTCATGACCGATCCTGTCGAAAAAAACAATTGGGATATTTAATTCAATAAGTTTATTTAAATGATCATAATTCTGAGTAGATGCTGACAAAGACATTAGAACACCATCCACCCTTCCGTTTTGTAAATGTTTCATAATGCTTACTTCTTTATTATAGTCATCATGAGTAATATAAACAAGAATATGGTAGTTCTTTTCCTGAGCAATTGATTCGGCTCCGGTTATGGCCTGTATGAAAAAATTATTTGTCATTTCAGGGATAATTACAGCGATTGTTTTGCTTATGTGATTGCGCAAATGTCCGGCATAGGGATTAGTGCGGTAACCCATTTTTTCGGCCATTTCTAAAACTCTTTTTGTCGTATCGCATCCTATTTCGTGACTGCCTCTTAATGCCTTTGATACTGTTGAAACAGAGACTCCCAGCTTGTTTGCAAGGGTTTTCAGGTTGTTTTTTTGCATTAGTTATTTTTCGCAAAGGAAACGATAATCTTAGAAAAGTTACGAAAATTGAACTACATCGTTTTCGTAAATAAAATACTATCTGGTTAGGTATTATTCATTTTATTACCTCAACTTCATTTTAGATTGAACCAAAAACCTGATAATTATGAAATTCTTTTCTATTAAAAAACTTAGGGGGCTATTTCCTCAATTCATTTTTCTTTTCTTATTAACAACCGTAACTACTTTGGTTTTTGGCCAAAGCAAAACGGTTACCGGAAATGTTATAGACAATTCAAGTGGAGAACCCGTAGTTGGCGCTACTGTCCGTGTTAAAGGAAATAAGTCCGCTGTTACAACAAATGCGGAAGGAACATTTGCAATTAATGTAAATGAAAATGGAATCATTGAAATTACCAGTGTTGGTTTTAAATCCGTTCAGGTTAAACCAAAGTTCAACGAAATTATGCGGATAGCGCTAAGCTCAGATGCCTCTCAGCTTAGCGATGTAGTAGTTGTTGGTTATGGTACCCGTAAAAAGTCTGATTTGACAGGGGCAGTTTCTGTTATCAATTCAGACAATCTTAAAGAACGAGCAGCAGTAAATTTTGGCGAAGCTATGGCAGGCCAGCTTGCGGGCGTTCAGGTTCAGCAAATTGATGGGGCCCCGGGTGGAGAGGGACTGTCAATAAGAGTAAGAGGAACCGGATCCATTACTCAATCCAATTCTCCTCTTTATGTAGTCGATGGCTATCCAATGGAAAGTGGAGCATTCAGACTAATAAATCCTTCCGATATTGAAAGTCTTCAGGTCTTAAAAGATGCATCATCAACTGCAATCTATGGATCCCGTGGTGCAAATGGGGTAATCATTATCACGACTAAAAAAGGTAAGTCCGGATCGCCGTCTATTACCTTTAATACATTTTCAGGCATCCAACAGGTTAGTAAAAAGATTGAGATGATGAACAGGGATCAATATGTACAATGGTTCATGGATGGTAGAAATGAAGCCTGGCTGGATGTTCCTATTGTTAATGCTGATCCTGATAAAACCCCACACACGAAAGATGATCCAAATAGCCGTAGAAAACTTTATCCAAGTGGTAATTCACTTTACATGATTCCAGACGGTACAGATGGATTTAAATATAATTTCCGCGACCCTCAATCAGTAGCTCAGATGCCTGATAATAACTGGCAGGATTTATTATTTCGTAACGCAAAAATTGAGCAATATGAATTATCTGTAATGGGCGGTACCGATAAAACATCCTATGCCGTTTCGGGAAGTTATATGAAGCAGGACGGGATCGTTTTGGGGTCAAATTATCAACGTTTCAATTTTAGAAATAATATAGAATCTAAAGTTACCAATCGCTTCAAAGTGGGCATGAATTTAAACGCGTACTATGATAAAGGAAGAGAGCAGGTTAATGGAAAATATTCTCCGGTACAGTTTGCTTTACAGCTTCCTCCAATATTTGATCTCCATAATCCTGACGGTACTTATGGATCGTTAGTTAGAAACCCGGAAGTCTTTGTTGGAGATGTTTCTAATCCTATAGGCGTTGCAGAACTTGTGCAAAGTAATCGGAGCAGGTATGGTTGGTTAGGAACTTTGTATGCCGAATGGGAATTAATCGATAATCTTAAATATCGTATCAACATAAACGGAAGTATCCAGGATAATATCTTTGAGAATTTCGAACCTTCAAATGTGGACTTAGATGCTTCGAGAGCGCCAAGACCTGCGAAATCTGTTAATGAAAGATCGACAGATTATGATTGGGTTATAGAGCAAACAGTTTCATATAATAAAACTATAGCAAAAAAACATGACCTATTATTATTGGGCGGCCTATCAAGCCAAAAGCACAATAATGCTTATATGTATGGTGAAGCCCGTGGATTTGCCAATGACAATATCCAGACGTTAAATGCAGGCACTATGTATCAGCTAACCAGCAACAAGTCAGCTTATTCTATGATTTCTTATTTTGGCCGTGCTAACTATTCTTTTGACAACCGGTATCTCTTAACGGCTACATTACGTAGCGATGGTTCATCAAGATTTGGAGAAAATAAAAAATGGGGCATATTCCCATCCGCATCAGCAGCCTGGAGAATCAGCCAGGAAAATTTCATGAAAAACGTTACCCCAGTCAGTGATTTAAAATTAAGGCTTAGCTATGGAGTTTCAGGAAACAATCGAATAGGTAATTATTCAGCTATCGGATTGTTGAATACAGGATTTTATCCGGTAGGTGATGCACTTCAAAATACAGTTAATCCAAACTCAATTGAAAATAAAATACTTGGATGGGAAAAGGTATTGCAATCTAATATTGGTTTTGATCTCGGATTATTTAATAACCGCATAAGGCTGGAAACAGATTTCTATAATAGTAAATCTATCGATTTGTTGCTCAACGTTCAGGTGCCAACCATCACGGGTTATACTTCACAATTTCAGAATGTTGGCAAAGTGTTGAATACAGGTATGGAGTTTTTATTATCTACTAAAAATTTAGTTGGGAAATTCAAGTGGTCAAGTGATTTCAATATTTCTTTTAATAAAAACAAAGTGTTGGAAGTAGGGCCTGATGGAAGACCCATTTTTGCGAGCGCACCCAACGCCAACAATGCTTTTATAACAATGATAGGCCAGCCAATCGCAAGCTTTTATGGATATGTGTTTCAAGGCGTTTATATGAGCCAGGCAGAATTGGATAAATTTCCTCATCAGGCAGTAGATAAGGTTGGTGACGGTCGTTATCTTGATGTGAATGGAGATGGAAAGCTTGATCAAACGGATAAGGCAATCATTGGAAATAACCAGCCTAAATATACAGGTGGATTTGGCAATAATTTTTCTTATAAGAATTTTACACTTTCAACTCAGTTAACATTTACTTATGGAGTTCAATTATTTAGTTTCCTTGAGCGCATGGTAGGTATTTATCATGGTGATAGAAATGCAATGGTGAAACAAGTAGATCGCTGGAGGTCTGTTGATCAGCCGGGTGATGGTGTTTCTTTCAGAGCTACGCGTAACCCAACAGGCTGGCAGCGCGATCCATCTTCTGCATGGGTAACAGATGGATCTTTTTTACGCATGCGTAATATTACTTTAGCTTATGATTTTGATCGAAGCAAAATAAAATTATATAAGATAACCAACCTGCGTTTATACCTGACCGGACAAAATCTATTTACCCTGACAAAATACCCTGGATTTGATCCTGAAACAAGCAGCGAAGGGAACGGACTTACAAAAGGTGGGGATTATACTGGTTACCCTTCAGCCCGCAGTATTATTGTTGGATTAAACCTTACATTATAATTTGTTAGCCTGAAAGCCTAACTCTAAATAAATCATTTAACATGAAAAATATAATAATTTTAGCCATAAGCTTAACGTTGCTGGGCTCTTGCAAAAAGGATTTTATTACTTTAGATCCTCCATCCAATTTAAGTACCGCAGGTTTCTATAAAACTGAAACTGATATGAATCAGGCAGTACTTTCTGCTTATGGTAACTTAAGATCTGTGTATAACTCAACATTTGTAGTCCTTGGCGAAATCAGATCTGATAATACAACCTATTCCTGGCTTTCAGGAAACCCTGCAAATGAAAATGGAATAGACGTATTTGCATCTCTGCTTGCGCCTGACAATTCCTTTTCTACCAATTGCTGGAACAATTGTTATAATGTAATTCTGCGCTGCAATATTGTTATTGGAAGGATAGATGCCATCACGTTTAAAAATGAAGCATTAAAAGCCCAGTATATCGCAGAAGCAAAATTCATAAGGGGACTTATGTATTTCTATCTGAACCGCGTCTTTGGAGGCACTTCAATATCAGATCAATTACTTGGTGTTATTAAAGTGGATAAAGAAATTACACCCGCTGAAGCCCTAAGCATGACAAGATCATCCCTTCAGGAAATATACGATCTGATTGTAGATGACCTTAAATATGCAGAACAGAATTTGCCCGACACTTATAGCGGACCAGATAAGGGAAGGGTTACAAAGCGCGGCGCTAAAGGGTTGCTGAGTAAAGTTTACATGACTATGGCTGGTTATCCTTTAAATAAAGGAACGGAATATTATAATCTATCCATTCAAAAATCAGAAGAGGTTATCAATACCTCCGGGGCTACATTAGTATCCAGTTATAAGGATCTTTTTGATGTAAATAAAAAGAATAGTTCAGAATCTTTATTTGAGGTTCAATATAAAAAAGGAAGTCCTAATGGCGCCACAGGTAGTCCATGGAATAATGACTTTGCACCTCGCTTTTCTAATAAAGAAGTAGTGTTGGTTGGGGATAAGGGTGGATCAAATGCACCGACAAATGATATGTCAAATGCCTATGAATTAGGTGATCCAAGAAAGTTTGTATCGATGCGTGATTCCTGGATAAGTGTTCCAGGCGGATCTGTTCAAAATGACAGATATGTTTGTAAATATTATGATGTGGCAACAAGTGGAAGTGATAATGGAAACAACTGGATAGAATTGAGGCTTGCTGATATCTATCTTTTGGAAGCAGAAGCGTTGGTACGCACAGGTGGTGATAAAGACAAAGCTGTTTTATATGTAAATAAAATACGGCAGAGAGCAAGAGCTACACAAGGAGATCCATCTATTCCAAAACCTGCCGACCTCCTAAAAGACTATTCGTCAGCTGATTTTGCAAATGATGCTGAATTGCTGCTAGCAATAGAGAAGGAGCGCAGGGTAGAGTTGGCGTTTGAAAGTCATCGCTGGTTTGATCTGGTTAGAACAAAAAGAGCGAAAGATGTTATGATTGCAGAACAATCCGCAGATGGACAACCACCTTTTACCTGGAGCGATAATATGTTGAGCTATCCAATACCAATGTCTGTAATGCAGTCTAATCCCGGAAAAATAATCCAGAATAAAGGTTACACTCAATTTTAAAATACTTAAAACAATACTATGAAAAAAACACTTTTCTTTCTGGTTATAGTACTCTTTAGTTGTGCTCATTCAGGGATTGCACAATTGCCCCACCTTAGTAAAAAGGAAATTAAAAAAGGCTGGATTTTATTATTTGATGGTAAAACCTTTGATGGCTGGCAAAAGGCGAATGGAAAACCATTTACGGGAAAAGGCTGGAGCATAGACAATGGAGTTTTGAGCACTAATCCTTCCGATGGCAGAGGTGGCGATATTGTGACGACAACCGAATTTTCTGATTTTGATCTATCACTAGATTTTAAATTAGAAAAAGGAACCAATAGTGGAGTGAAATATTTTTTGTTTAAAAACACTTCATTAGGTTGTGAGTATCAAATAATAGATGATGCAAATCATGCTGATGCAAAATTGGGTATTAATGGAAATCGTACACTTGCTTCCTTGTATGATGTAATGCCTGCCGCCGGTAAAGAAACGAAACCACTGGGAGAATGGAACAATATACGGATTATTGCAAAAGGCAAACATGTAGAACATTGGTTAAATGGAAAAAAAGTGCTGGAATTTGACAGAGATAGCGACCTTTTCAAAGAGCATATTGCTGAAAGTAAATTCAAAAAAGAAAAGGGATTCGCAGAAACATCTCCTTCACCAATCCTGTTACAGGAGCATGAAGATGTGATTCATTTCAGAAATATTAAAATCAGAAATTTAAGATAATTATTTAAAATTTTTTAAGATGGACAAAACAAGAAGAGATTTTATTAGAAACACGGGCACGTTGATAGCCCTCGGAGGTCTTGGTTTTCCGGCTAAAAGTTATAGCCGTATCGTTGGCTCTAACGAGCGAATTAATGTAGGTATTATGGGAGCCAATGGCCGCGGTTCAGGAATGGCCGCCAACTTTGCACGACAAAAAAATACGGAAGTAACCTACATCTGCGATGTAGAAGAAAAGGCATTGGCAAAGGGTATTAATGCAGTGAAGAAAGCAGTTAATAAAGAACCTAAAGCAGTCAAAGATTTTCGTACAATATTAAGCGATAAAAGCCTGGATGCTATGTACCTGGCGCCTCCGGATCATTGGCATGCACCTGCGTCCATTATATGTTGCGCTGCGGGTAAACATGTTTATGTTGAAAAACCTTTATGCCATAATCCGCATGAAGGTGAGCTGGCTGTAGCCGCCGCGAGAAAATATAAAAGAGTAGTTCAAATGGGAAGTCAGCGCCGTTCATGGCCCATTTTAACTCAAGGTATTGAGGAATTACATAATGGTGTGATCGGAAAATTACACATGGCCAAAACATGGTACACTAACAATCGTGGATCTATTGGCGTAGGAACAAAAATTCCCGTGCCTTCCAATCTTGATTTTGACTTATGGCAGGGTCCCGCACCACGTCGTCCTTATCAAAGCAATTTGGTCCATTACAACTGGCATTGGTTCTGGCATTGGGGTACCGGAGAAGCATTGAATAATGGAACCCATGAAATAGACGTGGCCCGTTGGGGTCTGCAACTCGATTACCCGACTAAGGTTACTTCTGTTGGCGGGCGGTATCATTTTCAAGATGATTGGCAAACTCCGGACACCCAGATTATTACCTGGGAAGCTGCAGGCGCATCCATTATTTGGGAAGGAAGAAGTTGCAATGGTGCAATGGTTGAAGGAGAAGACAGGGGTGTAATATTTTATGGAGAAAATGGCTCAATGGCGACGGGCGGAAATAGTTACGTAATTCGTGATAAGAAAGATGTCATTATTAAAGAAGTAAAATCAGACATTAAACTGGACGGACGCAATCTTTCCAGTCCCAGTGATAGTTTGGATGGTGTGCATATTGATAATTTCTTAAAATGTGTCCGTGAAGGAGGAACTCCAAATGCAGATGTAGAAATAGGACGTAAAAGTACATTATGGGTGCAATTGGGTAACATTTCTCAACGTACAGGTCATCTCTTAAATATTGATCAAAAAGGACACATAGTGAACGACAGCCAGGCTTCAAAATTATGGAGCCGCGATTATGAAAAGGGCTGGGAACCCAAAATATAGTTTTCCGCTTTTTTTCTTATATCCTTTAGAACTATTTTTTATAGCCCATACCGATGACTAATTTTAAAATTTGTTTTGCCGCCATAATTATGCTTTTCGGAAGCATTGCCGTAACATTTGCACAAACACCCAATAAGCTGACCTCCAAAGAAAAGCAAAATGGATGGCAGTTACTTTTTGACGGAAAAACTTTTGATGGTTGGAAAAAATTAGCCGATACCGGATGGGTTATAAAAGATGGTGAATTAGTAGCACAGAGTTTTACCGATGGTAAACAGAAAGATATTATCACTATAAATCAATTTGAAAACTTTGAGTTGATCAGTTGACTTTAAAATATCCAGACTGACCAATAGTGGAATTAAATATCTCGTTATAGATACCTATCCAGGACATAAAAATTCTTTCCTGGGTTTAGAATACCAAATAGTTGATAATGTAAATTTCATATACCCGGAACGTGGATCTTACAGAACGCTGGCTTCATTATATGATCTAATACCTGCAAATACCAGGGACACTATTTTATTGAACACCTGGAATGTAGCAAAAATCATTGTAAAGGGGAATCATATTGAACATTGGTTGAATGGCAGATTGGTTGTAAAATATGATAAGAATACTGAAGAGTTCAAGGTTTTAGTTGAAGACAGTAAATATAAAAACCTGGAAAATTTTGGTAAAAATGCTAAAGGCCACATTTTATTACAAAATGAAGGCACTCCAATCGCTTTTCGCAATATTAAAATAAGACCCTTGCCGTCGTTATAATTACTACCCGCAATCTCATTATAAATGAGGTTTTACATATCGGGTACCAATGCTCTTTCTTTTTAATTTTTAGCCTGTAGAGAGGCGATGTTGTTTTTAATGAATCACTTCTCAACAGGTATTTAATGCCATTAATTTTTAAAATTTTCTGTTGTCTTTTGAGAAAAGATATTTTGTTATAACACTTTCAGAAAAACGATTTTAATAAATAATACCTCTACTTTATGAAAAGATTTTTTTATAGTTCTCTTTTAATCACTATTACATTTTTACTATTTAATTCTTCCACCGGCTATTCTCAAAAAAGTAAAGGAGGGTGGAAAAATTTGTTCGATGGTAAAACACTTTCCGGTTGGAAACGTTTGGCAGGAACCGCGGATTATAAAGTTGAAAATGGCGCAATTGTAGGCACCACCGTAGTAAATTCAGGAAATACTTTTTTAGTTACTGATGAGGAATATTCGGATTTTATCCTCGAAATGGATGTTAAAATAAATGATACCACAAGTAATTCGGGAGTTCAGATGAGAAGCCATTTTGATCCTTCAGGATCTAATGGAAAAGGAACGGTGTATGGATATCAATTTGAGATTGATCCTTCCTCACGCAGATGGTCCGGAGGGATTTATGATGAGGGTCGCAGAGATTGGCTTTACCCGGTTTCATTACATGCTGAAGCGCAGAACGCTTTTAAAGTTGGTGTTTACAATCACATAAAAATGGAATGTATTGGTAATGAAATAAAAACCTGGATTAATAATATACCCGTATCGTATGTAGTAGATACACTGGATCGCAATGGATTTATTGGCTTGCAGGTACATGGTATTAGTAAACCTGAATATGCAGGGGAAAAAGTATTCTTTAAAAACATCAGAATCAAAACATCGGGAATTAAATCCGCGCCGTTTCCAAAAGGTATTTTTGTAGTAAATAATCTTCCTAACAATCTTACAGCTTATGAAAAAAACAGTGGCTGGAATTTGTTATTTAATGGTAAAGATGCAACCGGATGGAAGGGAGCCTACAAGACAGGCTTTCCTGAAAAAGGCTGGGAAATAAAAGATGGAATTATTTCAGTCATTTCTTCAGGAGGTAAAGAATCAGCAAATGGCGGAGATATAGTAACAACAGGCCAGTATGCTGCATTTGATCTTTCCTTTAGTTTTAAACTTTCTCCTGGCGCTAATAGTGGCGTAAAATATTTTGTAACCTTGGATCAACATAATACCGGGTCGGCTATTGGCCTCGAATACCAGGTTTTGGATGATGCGCTTCATCCTGATGCAAAACTTGGCAGAGATGGAAACAGGACGCTGTCATCCTTATATGATTTAATAACCGCGTCTAAGCAACCCCGCTTTGTTCATAAAATAGGAGAGTGGAACACAGGGCGGGTTATCGTTTATCCTAATAACCATGTTGAACATTATTTAAATGGCGTGAAAGTATTGGAATATGAGCGCGGTTCAAAATCGTTCCGTGAAATTGTGGCCATCAGTAAATATAAATCATGGCCAAATTTTGGCGAAGCCAAACGAGGTCATATCCTCCTGCAGGATCATGGTGATGCTGTAAGTTTTAAAAGTATTAAGATTAGAGAACTATAAAGATCAACTGAATTTAGAAATGAGGTCAAACGAAAATACACCGAATAATAACAAAGGATTCATCAATGATGATTTTTTGCTGCAATCAAAATCCGCTAAGATTCTGTTTCATGAATATGCAAAGGATTTACCTATTATAGATTATCACAGTCACTTGCCACCCAAAGATATTGCGGAAAATAAAAAATTTAAGAATATAACTGAACTATGGCTCAATGGAGACCATTATAAGTGGCGTGCCTTACGAACTTTGGGAGTTAAAGAAAAATTTATAACAGGCGATGCAAGCGACAAAGAAAAATTTTTAGCGTGGGCAAAAGAGGTTCCGCTTACTGTAAGAAATCCATTATTTCATTGGACGCACCTGGAATTAAAAAATACATTTGGAATAGAGGAATACCTGAATGAAGAAAGTGCGGAAGATATATATAATAACTGCAATAAAATGCTGCAACAGGATGCTTTTAGTGCACAGGGATTACTTAAACCATACAAAGTTGAATTTGTTGGAACTACAGATGATCCTTGTGATAATCTGTTTTACCATCAGCAGCTTAAAACTCAAAAATTACCTCTGACGGTTCATCCTACATTCCGGCCTGATAAAATTTTTGGAATTAGTAACAGGGTAAATTTTATGGCTTATCTGAAGAAAGTAGAAGAGGTAAGTGAAATTGAAATAACAGATACCGCGTCGTTATTAAAGGCCCTGGAAAACAGGATTAACTATTTTCATGAAAATGGTTGCCGGGTATCTGATCATGGGATAGCTCAAATGCCGATCACTTCTAAATTTTCATCAGACCTTGAAAGAGAGTTTCGTATATTTCTTCATGACGATAGCGCGGTTTTTTCAAATCCGGATGCTTTTAAAGGATATATTTTAGCGGAACTATGCAAAATGTATCATTCAAAAGGATGGGTTCAGCAATTTCATTTAGGCCCGATAAGAAATAATAATTCAAGATTATTAAAACTTTTGGGAGCAGATTGCGGAGTGGATTCTATAGGAGATCTTCCACAAGCGAATTCTTTGGCATCTTTTTTAAATAAGCTGGATGGGCAGGATACACTTGCCAAAACTATTATTTATAACATCAATCCTGCAGACAATGAAGTATTCGCCAGTATGGTTGGCAACTTTAATGATGGCAGCATAAAAGGAAAAATTCAGTTCGGCACGGGTTGGTGGTATCTTGACCAGAAAGATGGGATGGAAAAACAAATCAATGCATTGTCTAATATCGGTATCATCAGCACTTTTATTGGTATGACGACTGATAGCCGAAGTTTTTTATCCTATTCCCGTCATGAATATTTTAGACGGGTTCTGTGTAATTTATTTGGTGATGAAATGAAAAAAGGTTTATTACCTAATGATGAAAAATGGATAGGATCAATTGTTCGCGATATTTGTTACAACAACGCAAAAGAATATTTTATACCGGCTTTAAATTATAAATAGCTCAATTTCTTTTCTGTCCGGCATAATCCCATCTAATATTTACATAAGGCCTTTGGCCTATTTTATAGATCAAGATGGTATTAATTATAAGAGCCATGTTTTGCAGATTGAATCAAATATTATATTGAGCTGATTGCAGCCTGAACAAAATTCTTATAATTGAAAATGTAGTTTTTTACTTTTTATCATTATCTGAAAAAATGATGTTTGAAGAGAAATAAAAAGTGTTTTCAATTTCAAAAGATTTTACAACTTTTTTAAAGTTGCAAAATCTCAAAAGCCTTATAAGCGAAAATGTAGTTTTTCTATTTTTTACTTTCCATCAAATACTTTCTCCCCATTCACAAAAGTTTTCAACACTTTGGTTTTGAGAATGTCTTTTTCGTCTGCGCTCAGAAGATCCTGGTCAAGAATAACGAAGTCGGCGAGTTTCCCTTTTTCAATACTTCCTTTTTCATCTTCTTCGAAATTGGCTTTCGCAGCCCAGATGGTCATTCCGCGGATAGCGTCTTCGCGGCTTAATGCATTCTCCATTTGAAAGCCTCCGGCAGGCCAGCCTTTTGCATCCTGGCGGAATACGGCTGCATAAAATGTTTTGATCGGAGAAATGTCTTCCACCGGGAAGTCGGTTCCTAAAGGGATCCAGCCATTTTGATGCAAAAGATCCTCGTTAGCATAAGCGCCTTTTAATCTTTCTTTTCCAAGTCTGTCACCGGCCCAATACATATCGGAAGTTGCGTGCGTGGGTTGCACGGAAGGGACAATGCTATTGTCGCCAAAGAGATGGAAATCATTTTTGTTTACAACCTGTGAATGTTCAATTCTCCATCGTTGATCATTTTTTCCTTTTAAATATTTTGCATAAATATTCAGCATTACCCTATTGCCGGAATCACCGATGGCATGAGTACACATTTGAAATCCATGCTGCGAAATAATATTGGCAACAGAGTCAAAATGTTGTTGTGAGCTTAACAGAAACCCGCTCCAGCCGGGCTTATCAGAATAAGGCTGAAGTAAACAAGCACCTCTTGATCCTAAGGCGCCATCTGCATATACTTTAAATGCCCGAATATTCAAACGGTCTGTTTTTATTTTTCCTTTACTAAAAAGGAAATCATAGTTTTCTTTTGCATCGCTCAGCATTACATACATTCTCATTTTTAAGTCCTTAGTCTTTTGGAGAGAATCGATGAATAAGGCCGCCTGATAGCTCAACCCACAATCATCTATAGTGGTTAAGCCGGCCGCAAAGCAATTTTTTTGCGCATCCAACAAAGCTTCTTTTAGAATTGCGGGGGTGGGAGCGGGCACTTTTGAATAAACAAGCTCAGTTGCATTGTCAACTAAGATGCCAGTCAACACACCATTACGGACTTCTACTTCGCCGCCTTCAAGTTTATCACCGGCTTTGACTCCTGCAAGCTCAAGCGCTTTGTTGTTGGCAATAGCCGCATGGCCATCAACTCTTGATAAGATCACCGGGCGATCAGGAAATAATTCATTTAGTTGTTGATTGGTCGGAAATTCTTTAACCGCCCAGTCGTTCTGATCCCAACCGCGCCCAACGATCCAGCCTTCTTTATTTTCTGCCGCAAAAGTTTTTAATTTTTCAAGAATGTCATCCCAGCTTGTAGTGCCCACCAGGTCAGCATCCTGGAGGCCTAAGCCATAGCCCAAAAAGTGCGCATGTGCATCAATTAGTCCCGGGAAAATATATTTTCCTTCCGCATTCAATTCTTCTTTAGCCTCATATTTATTTTGCAGGTCTTTCGTAGTACCTACTTCAACTATTTTTCCTTTGTCCACTGCGAAGGCTTCTGCTTTAGAGAAGCTGCTGTCAACTGTATAAATATGTGCATTGTAAACAAGAAGATCTACTTTTTGTTTGGTACTACACGATGATAAAATAAAGAGGGACAGAACAAGAGCAGTTAGTTTCATCTGATTTTTTACAGCAAGTTAATAATTAATGCAAAGAAGTCATTTGTTTCCCTTTAAACTACACTTTTCAGATTTCAACGAAACTTCAAAAAAATATAATTTCCTACTTTTTGGCTTATCACAATTGACCGGCATTTTCAACCAGGCTGGCATTATTTCTTTAGCCTTTTACATCACCTCGCATAATTGGTAGAAGGCCGGATATCCTCATCTGCTATTTTTTCATATACCATAATCCTCACCGACCATTCAGGAAAGGTATAATTCAGGCCGATCTCAACCTTAAAAAGCTTCATGCTCCGGTCGTAGCTGCTGATCTCCAGAACGCTTGACGCAAAAGCCCGTTCTTCATCAGGTGCATCATATTGGCCGGCCAGGCGATAAGAAGTCTCGTTGGCAAAAACAAATGTCGCGCCGTTTAGCTGACGGAAGTATTGCTTGTATTTTGCAACTGCCTCTTTGAACTCTTCCGTTTTAAACATAGTGGATTGCCAGCTATAAGTCTTTGGCGTTTTGTAATTGGTGATAGAAGCATCCAGTGCGCCTGCAGGCATGACTTTGCTGGCAAACTCAATGATACTCGCATTTTGCGCGATAGTATCTCCTTTGATATTGTCGAAATTATCGAAATAGTCATGGACAACTTTTTCAAGATCGGGCTTGATGGAATTGGAAGATTTAAAGATGGATAATTTGGGTTGGGCATACAGTGACATCGATGCAAACATGCATACAACGGCAGTTAGTCGTTTCATTTGGGTTTAGTTTTAGTTTTCAATGGGATTAGAAGATGCGATATTAATACATAAGATGACAAAAAGGAAATTTAAATAATTCAAATTGTGTGATTATTTACCCTGCAAAAGTGATTTCATGCAAGAGAAACTCTGATAAGCCAAAACGTAGAAAATGTATTTTTTATTGAACGGATTGGAAGAAAGAATTAGCCTTTGATGCCAGCCCAATTGTGAGAATGAAAATTAAAAAACTGCCAATATTTCAAAACAAAGCTTTTTTCAATAAAATAAAAAAATGAATAATGTTTAACGTTCTGCGAATTTGCCTAACGGGTGGCATTGTTTATTTTTGCCACTAATTTTATTTTCCTGAAAAAAGTATCTAAAATATTCCTGAAGTTTTTGCTTGGCATACTGGCATTGATACTGGTTTTGTGGATTTTAATCCAAACAACTTTTTTTCAGAATTTTATCATTCACAGAGTTGCGAAAACGCTTTCTAAAAATTTGAACACAACCGTTTCAATTAAACATGTGAACCTGGAGCTTTTTGATAAAATGTCGTTAGAGGGAATGCTGGTGTTGGACCATAAAAAAGATACTTTGCTTTATGCAGGCGCGGCGCGGGTGAGCATTACCGATTGGTTTTTTTTTAAAGATAATATTACACTTAAATATATCGGGCTTGATGATGCGGTTATTAATCTCAGGAGAAAAGATTCTATCTGGAACTACCAGTTTCTGATCGATTATTTTTCAAGCCCATCTTCTGCAAAAACGGATACTTCCAAAAATACTGTGCTGCTTGATCTGAAAGTGCTGAATTTAAACCGCGTTAAAATTTGGCAGCAGGATGAATGGCGTGGTGAAAATATGTTCGCTTCCCTGGGGCATTTAAATATTCACGCTGATAAGTTTGATCCGGAAAATAAAATTATTCAAATTGGCACTGTCGTTCTCGATCAGCCGGTTTTTTCTCATTATGATTACACGGGAAACCGGCCGGTAGACACGACCACGACAGTGGTAGCAGAGGTGCCTGATGCTAGCGGACTCCAATGGAACACAGGCCAGTGGCACGTCAACGTAAAAAATATTGTCTTGAAAGATGGCGCCGTTTCTATAGAAAGAGAAGGCAAATCCTATGCAGCTTATAATGAGTTTGACGAAAGGCATATTGTGCTTTCGGAATTGAATGGAAATTTTAAAAACTTTGAATTTATCAACGATACGCTTAAAGCAAATGTGTCCCTTGCGGTGAAGGACCGCGGCGGATTTGTGATCAAAAAGCTTAGCGCGGACTATAAGTTTACGCCGAAGATGATGGAGTTTAAAAATTTGGATCTAATCACTGCTGAAAGCCACCTGAGGAATTATTATGCCATGCATTATGACTCTTTCAACGATGATATGCAGGATTTCGTGCATACCGTTAGGTTGGAAGGACGATTTGAAAACAGCGTGCTCAACAGCGACGACCTTGCCTATTTCGCGCCGGAAACCAGGTCGTGGAAAACGAAGTTTTTATTAAACGGCATTGCCAAAGGAAAAATAGACAATCTGACAGCTCAGAAAATGATCATCTCTGCAGGAGAAAACAATTATCTTGATGGTGACATCAGCTTACGTGGCTTGCCGGATATCAATGAAACTTTTATTGATTTCAGATCGAGAGAACTAAGAACGAACTATGACGAGCTTGCCCGGTTAATAACGCCAATTAAAGACGTAACGACTCCCAATTTAAAGGCGTTGGGAAATATCCAATTTGTTGGAAGCTATACCGGCTATCTCCTTGACTTCGTGACTTATGGCAGCCTTTCAACCGACCTTGGAGTTTTACAAACCGATCTTCACATGACCATCCCCGACAAAGGGCCCGCATCTTACCAGGGGAAAATATCTACGAAGAGTTTTGATTTGGGCAAATTTATTGACAACAATCAGTTAGGAAAGGTAGCGTTTGATGGAAAAATAAACGGCAAAGGATTCAACACAAACGAGCTCAACATTGGCATAGACGGCGCCATTAGCCGGCTCGATTTTAACAACTATACCTATACGAATATTATTGCTCACGGGGAGGTTAGAAAAAAACTGTTTACCGGAACGGCGAGCATCAATGACCCGAATATCAAAATTGATACTTTAATTGGGTCGATCAATTTCAGTAAAAAAGATCCCCAGTTTAATCTCGAGGCCAATGTGAGCACACTTCACCTGAAAGATCTCGGGTTTACCAACGACAGTGTTTCTTTAAGTGGAAAATTTAATCTTGATTTCATTGGAAGCAATATCGATAACTTCTTAGGCTCAGCCAAATTGTACAATGCGGTTTTATTAGACAACAGCCAACGGCTTTCATTCGATTCTTTGACCATCAACTCTGCTTTTATCAATGATAAAAAATTATTAACCCTGCAGACCAATGAACTGGATGCCTCCATTAACGGTACTTTTAGCATTCTTGAGCTGCCCGATGCGTTCCAATTATTTCTGAATAAATATTACCCTGCCTACATTAATAAGCCCACAAAAAAAATGCAAAACCAGGATTTTACGTTCCTGATCAAAACCAAAGAAGTAAGTGATTATATCAACTTATTTAATAAGAAAATAACCGGGCTTAATAATTCAATCATTATCGGCAATATCAATATTGCTCAAAATACCCTGAACCTCCAGGCTGATGTTCCTCAATTTAATTA
This sequence comes from uncultured Chitinophagaceae bacterium, assembly GCA_963706775.1. Taxonomy (GTDB): domain Bacteria; phylum Bacteroidota; class Bacteroidia; order Chitinophagales; family Chitinophagaceae; genus Ginsengibacter. Next base: position 297,406 of record CAVPNF010000004.1, on the reverse strand, counting down.
TAGCAATATCAGTTTTAATAACATTCATTTTACCGGAAGGGGAACACAGGACACTTTAGTGCTAAACGGAGAGATAGATGATGTGGTAATCAACGACAGCCTCCATTCGCCGGGAACGAAATTGAAGATCATCGCGGCCAATGATGTGTCGGATGTCACTATCAACGCCACTGCGAATAAAACCCTGAACGCGGCAGATCTTTCCGTAAGGATTCAAACGAACAAAAACGGTTTTATCCTGACCTTTAACCCTTCAACTTTTACGATTAATCAAAAGCAATGGCATATAGAAAAGAACGGTGAGCTCGAGTTAAATCGCAATATGCTGATGGCCAGCAATCTTAAATTTTCGCAAAACGGCCAGGAAATTTTTATATCCACACACCCTTCTGATATCAGCAACAGCAATGACGTGATCATTGCGGCGCAAAACCTCATAGTGGAAGATTTTACGCCGCTCTTTATGAAAACGCCTGTCATCGCGGGTTTGTTTAATGGAAATATTAAGATCACAGATCCATTTAAGAAAATGGCTGTAGCGTTTGATACGCGCATAGATAAATTCAGGTTTGAAGGCGATTCAATAGGCATCATCAACGCAACCGGTGAGTACCTGGCCGGCCCCGGCAGTCTGAATGTGAATACGATTTCCAACAATAACCTTTATAATTTTACAGCAAACTTTGGCTACAATCCCAAAGATTCTGTCAATCAATTAAGCGGATCTGTCGTTTTCAATAATTCTGAAATTCACATTCTTGAGAAATACCTTGACAATATTTTTAGCCGGATTTATGGAAGAGCCACAGGAAAATTAAATATTTCGGGAAAAGCATCGGATCCAAAATTAACCGGAAGCGTTAAGCTCGACAGTACGACTATGACGGTGGATTATACCCGCTGTCGCTACATTTTGAACAACAACTCAGTGATTACTTTTAACCCGGATGAGATTGATTTCGGTACGATAAAAATTAAAGACACGCTCAATCATACCGCGACGCTGAGCGGAAAGATCTATCATACTTTTTTTGATAATTTCTTTTTTAATGAATTGCATTTGAAGACGGATAATGTAGGCAACGGGCCACCGAAATTCGTATTGCTCAATACTACCTCGCGTGATAACAAACAATTCTACGGCAATATGATCGGGCGGGCGGAGTTGTCATTGAATGGCTTTGTAACGGATATGCGCATGAATATTTCCGGCGAGCCAACAGATAGCAGCCACATCTATCTGCCCACTGGTGAAACAGCAGAAACCGGCACGCTCGATTATATAGAATTCCTTCAATTCGGCCGCGAGATGAAGGCTGATTTGAAGGCCAACAAAAGCTCCAACATCAAAGTGGATATGGAGTTGACGGCTAATCCATTTGCCAAGATAGACGTGATCCTTGACGAAGCAACTGGTGATGTGATTAAAGCGCAGGGCAGCGGTAAATTAAATATTACCGCAGGTACAAGAGACCCTCTTACGATCCGCGGCCGCTACGATGTAGAGCAGGGAGAATACACTTTCAATTTTCAAACATTCTTAAAAACCCCTTTTACGCTGCAACAAGGTTATATCGAATGGCAGGGAGATCCATACCTCGCGGTAATGAATGTAGACGCTATTTACAGGGCTGAAAATGTAAGCCTCAATAACATACCGACGAGCACGGGATTCACGAACACAAAGGGCGACGTTGATATAATTTTCAAATTAAGAGGAACGCTAAAAGATCCACGGCCTGAATTTGAATTTCAGTTTCCATTCGACAATCCGTTGAAGTCAGATCCAATCGCGAATGAGTTCCTGAAAACCCGGTACGAAGCTGATAAAAATGAGCTCAATAAGCAGGTGACCTCCTTGCTGTTGTTCAATACATTTATGGGAAGTGACCAGGGGCTTCTTACGAGCAACAACACGGCGAATTTTGTAACAAGAAGCGTTGGACAATTATTGTCAGCCACTCTTTCTTCTTCATTAAATTCCTGGCTACAAAAATTATTAAATACGAATTCTGTCAATCTTTATACAAATATTAATACAGGAGATTTAAATTTTCAAAGAGGCGCAACCGCCGTAAATGAATTGCAGAATGTTGGAAACTTTGGATTAAAGACTGCCTTTCTCAACAATAAATTATTAGTAAATGTTGGTGGGAATGTAGATTACCGGCTCAATCAACAATTGAATAATTCAAATTCGAATTTCTTATTCACTCCCGACGTTTCATTCGAATACCTGGTGTCGCCTGATGGCCGTTTAAGGGTAATCGGTTTCAACAGAAGTGACGCCGACCTTGGAGACATCGCAGGGGTCACCCGCCGAAACCGAACAGGCGTACAGCTTTCTTACCGCAAAGATTTTGACACCTTCACTGAATTTTTTACTAATCAAAAGAGGCAAAGGCAGAACCTCAAAAGGAACGCTGATAAAAAATAAAAGAGTTTGCGATTGCAAACTCTCCTATTTCTTAGAGATATTTTATTGACTTTATTTTTGTTTCTTCAAGGAATCAGGCTGCTGCTGTATCTTATTATTTAAACCGTTATTTCCATTTCTTAAAGTAGTGTCTGAGCCGGACATTTCGCCCGTGGCGGCGTTTGTCATTACACTCTTCCCGGTATCTGTGCCTTCCGCGCCCGTGCTTACGCCTGGTGTCATCGGTGTAGATTGTACGGATGTGGAGTCGGTCTTAGAAGAATCTGATCCGGAACTATTGCATGCTGCAAAGGTGAACATGGATGCTGCGATAATAATAATGCGTTTCATAAAATATTTTTTGATTAATAATTAATGGACCTTCAAGTTTTTTGCCACTTTAAAAATTCTAATGCAGTTTCGTCGCAAAATGCTTGTTCAGTAAAGGAAGAACAGACAATAGCAAAGCAATATTTATAAAAAATCGGATTGCTTGCCCACTTGATTAATTGTTGAAATGATTCCACAAACTGATTCCTAAAAAATATAAAGAAAACCTAAAGACTTGATAAAATATAATCGAAATGTTATTCACCTGCAGGGCGCGGAAACTCAGTCCACACATGATCTCCAGGTCTGTCGAGCGGCAATGTATTTAATAAATTATACCGGCGCATGTCTATCCAGCGATGCCCTTCCCCATACAATGAATACCTTCTTTGTTTCAGCATTTCCGTAATCAATGCCGGCTGCGTCATGGCGCCGGAATAGGCCGCCAGGCCTGCAGCAATTCTTATTTTATTCAATGCAGTTACTGCGTCCGCAAAATTACTTGCACCCCCTAAATTTATTTTTGCTTCCGCATAAATGAGAAGTAATTCCTCATTACGGATGATGGGAACCTTATCTACATTGCTTTTGTAAACATAAAAATCATATGTACCTGTAAGGTCATCAAGTTTAACTGCAGTCGTCCTCTTTGCCACTTTGTTCAGCCGTTTATCACCACTTTCAGCATCTGTGATGAAAGAAATCTGAGCTACTCTTGACTCTCCTGTGGAATTCAAAGGAAGAAACACAGGATTCAACTGATCGCCACCCGCAGAGGAATACATATAATAAGCCCCTTTTGTCAAATCTCCATTTATATCAAAAAACGAATTGCTCAAATCGGTCAGAGCGCCTGCCCAATCACTATCATACACTGCCAGCCTTGCTGCGAGCGCACGGTTGAATTGAGCAAATTCACCGGCTGTATTGCCAAATAAGGTACTATTAAATGGAAAAGCCGTAGTCGCATTGGCACTAAGATCTGCATATGCCGAATCCATCAGGCTTATAATTCCCGTCAATGATGCGGCCCTTGAAAGAAAAGGCCCGAGAGCATCAGGATTGGCCACATCAATCCGGATTCCATTATCATACTGAAGATTCAATACGAGAAGCAGTTCATACGCCTTGATTGTATTCGCATAGGCTATGCCGACCTTTTTTTGCTGGTCGGTAATATTTGCTTTGGTATTGGTTAATCCCTTCAATAAAATGTTAGCGTTTTTAATAACAAGGTATGCCGCATTATAGGGCCTTGTGGTATAAAAAGTATTGTTATCTAAAACGGCGGAACCCTTCCCTAACATATCGGAAGTGTACCGGGGATCAGAAGCAGATAGGTGGTAAAAGTCGCGCCCAAGCATTCCAACATCATCCCAGTAAAACGCCATATCAGTCCTCATTCCCGATTCAGTTCCGGTGACAAGGTTTTGAATTTCACCAATCGTCGGGTTTGTCGAAAGATGATCCAGGCTTGGATTATTCGGATCCTGTATCGGTTCAATTTTACATGATGACAAGAATAACAAAACCGGAAAAATAACAAGTGATATATTTCTTACGGAAGTATATTTCATAACATTTTGTTTATGAGGTGAAGAATACGGCCTCTTTAAAAATTAACGGTTAAATTGAAATTGTAGCTTTTAGCGGATGGAAATGGTGTTACCTCCACATTGCTTGAAATAGCGCCTGAACCAAAATTACTTTCTTCAGGATCATAACTATTGTATTTAAACCAATTGAAAAGATTTCGGCCTGAAAATCCGATTTTGACATCTGCAATATTTTTAAACCATATTTTTGGCAGATGATAATTTAATGCGATCTCGCGGACCCGCACGTACCCTGCATCCTGAATAAATGTTGATGCCGTAGTTCCTACAGTTGAAACCCTGTATTCACCGTTTACTAATTTACCTGTAGGATCCAAAGTTTTTTTGTCAAAGTCCGGCGACGTAGCAGAAAGATCGGACAATAAGGTTGTGAGGTTAATATTTTTGCCGCCCTGTTTCCAATGCACTAATACAGAAAACTCCCAATTTTTAAAAGTGACATTTTCGGTAAATGACATCTGATAGTCTGGCTCAGCATCTCCGAATAGTGCCAGCCCGGACGAAGGGTCCACCTTTCCCTTATCGTCAGGGCCTGCTATACCAACCAATTGCGTAGGGCTTTTACCCTTTTCAATTCTGTAGGTTCCCAAACTAGCACCAAAACCGCCGGTATTAAATGCAGGAACGTCAAGTCTTGTAACTACGGCTTTGTTTTTCCAGTAGTTAATTCTTGATATCCACTTTATAGTTCTGGTAGCAATCGGAACTCCGGTTAGTCCAATTTCAACCCCTTTATTTTGAATTGCAGCAACATTTTCCCAGGCAAGTGTAAAGCCGGATGATGCCGGAACCTGTACATTTAATAACAGATCCTCTACTCTTTTTCTGTAATAGGTAATTTCAGCACTTAGCCTGCTTTGGAAAAATCCTGCATCTACCCCGGTTTCAAATTCTACCTGTTTTTCGGGTTTTAATGTTTCATTGCCTCGTGTTGTCTGAATCAGCGAGCCAGTAGTTCCATTATATACGGAAGGACCGAGAGAAGTATATATCGCGCCAAAGGGAGCAAAGTTGCCGGATTGGCCATAAGCAGCCCTTAGCTTAAGCTGACTGATCACATCTGATTTAAAGGAGGGAAGTTCATTGATATTCAGTGCACCCGACAATTTTGGATAATAGTATAACTTGTCAGAATTGCCGTTACGGGAAGATTTATCCCCGCGCAATCCGGCGGTAGCTATGAAAATATCTCTGTAATTAAATTCTTCCTGCACGAAAAAACCCCTGTCAAGCTGAATCGTTTTCAACTGGTTCACCTGTACAGCCCCCGCCTGGTTTACATTGGTCTGCGTTCCGATCAATTGAGTCGCAGTTGTAAGTACATTATTGATATTTACATTTTCCTGGGTAATACCCGCCTGCGAACGGAAACTGATCCTGTCATTAGGTTTAAATTCGTCCACGAGGAACAAACTGTAATTGCTATTACGGGTAACAGTGGTTCCGTAGATTGAGGCTCCGTTAGTACCGTTCCCATTCTTTTCAAATTGCAACTCCTGCGGAAAAATACCAATATTATTTAGCGTATAATAATCAATGCCTCCATTGGCAATAACATTTAAGGAGTTCTTTGCGTTTCTAAAGACCTTCCACGTAGCGGTTCCTCCCAACGTGGTGCGGTTTATCACTTCTCTATTCGAAATCAAATCACGGGTTTGCAAAAAGTTAGACTGGCTAAGCGGATTATTTGGATAGTTACCATTAGCATCCGGATGAAGATTCACCCAGCCTGGCGTTGAAACAAATGATACACCCATCGAGGCTCCCGTATTATCATTGCCAAAGATGCCACGGTCGGCTTTGGATTCAACATAGTTGCTGGTAAGAGACACATCGATGAATTTTGTAACTTTTTGTGTAACGCTAAGGCGAAACGAGGTTTTTAGATAACCGGTATGTTTTACAATACCTTCATCATCATCACGGGTTGCGCCAAAGTAGTAGGTGGTATTATCATTTCCACCGCTCACACTGAGCCTGCTGTCGGCCATTAAACCGTGATTGCCATATAGCTCATCCTCATAATTATAGACTTTTTCGTTGTTCGCATGGTAAATAGCCAAACCATTTGCTCCATAGGCAGAATCTATTTTTGCATCGTCCCATTGCCTTTGACCGAGTTTGTGTAATTGAAACTGTGATCCGATTGATTGCGAAAGTTCGATTTTAGGCTTGCCGGCTTTTCCTCTTTTTGTAGTAATGATTACCACGCCAGCTGCGGCTTTCGATCCATAAATAGCTGCGGCGGATGCACCTTTAAGAACTTCTATACGATCTATATCCTGTGGATCAAGGTCTGCAATTCTGTTGGATGGATTATCCTGTAACACGGTGCTGCCCTGGGCGGCCGCTTTTGTAATTACGTTTGTGCCGCCGGAAATAGAGGAGTTGTCATAAATCACGCCATCTACAATAAATAGCGGCTGCGAGTTGCCTACAAGAGAGGTGATACCCCTCAACTTGATAGTTATGCCACCCCCGGGCGCGCCCGAATTTGACGATATATTTGCTCCGGCAAATTTTCCATACAATGCTCCATCCACTGATGATTGTTGAGCAGTTCCGACCAGTTCTTTGGACGAAACTGATGCCACAGCGTTAGCGGAATTTGATCGCTTTATGGTCGTTGCCAAACCAGAAACAATTACCTCACTCAGCCTTGAATTGTCAAGAACGAGTTTTATGACGAGGTTGTCCGCAGCAGATACCGTTTGCGACGCATATCCTACATAGGTTATTTCCAGCTTTCGATTGATGCTGGTTGGAGGCAAGGAAAACTTGCCATCCGCGTTGGTTAAGGCGGATGTTTTGGTACCTCTTACGGTAACTGATGCGCCCACAAGCGGATTGCCGGTCACTGCATCAATTACAGTACCTTCCACACCGGACTGGGCAACAGCTCCGAAGGGACACACAAGAATTGACGAGAATGCCAGGATTAAAATTTTGGTGAATTTTCGCATATACTTATATTTAATTTATATTAAAATTATAAATGCACTTATCACACGTTCCTTAAATGGTTAGCCGATTGAAGCAAAGTTTAGTTTCAGAGGAAAGTAATTAGCCTGAATTTGGAAGTTCTAAACCTTATGAATGGGTTAGTATTGTTATACTTTTTTTGAAAATTAAAGGTATAGCAAATAAGAGAAGCTCCAAAAAAATCTATTTGAGTACTTAAAAAAGCTGGGATGAGTGGTTAAAATTACCTATCACAATTGCTCAGACAACTCAAAATATAGAAATCCTCATTTTTTTTGAAGATAGATTTATCGCTGCGAAAAAGTAAAACCGAATCTATCCTGAAATTGATCACAAAAGCCGATAAAGAACTAGATAAGATGGTATATAATCTCTATGAATTGAGGGAAAAGGAAAGAGCAGTTGTGGAAGAAAATTGATTTTTGGGTAATGAATAATATAATAAATATTCACACCTTATAACTTAAAAAATAGATTTTCCTATTTTTAATCAACGAAGATTGAGATCATCAGCCTGAAATTGAAAGAACGTTTCCATCGGGATCTTTAAACCACGCGACTTTTATACCTCCCGGCGCTGTCCAGATTCCTAAAGGATCCTGTTCTAAAAAATCATATTTTTCAAAAACAATTCCTTTTTTATTAAGCGATTCGACGGTCGATGAAACATCGTCTACGTCCCATCCGAGCACGGTAAATGGATGCGGCTTTAACTCATTGACAATCGTGACTCTTAATGAAGTTCCGTTAGCATCAAACTCCAAAGCATACTGATCCTCGGATATCAATCTCAGCCCCAAAATATCCTGGTAAAATGATTTCGCTTTTTCCGGCATTATTGTCGGAACAAAGGCTTTTAGCTTCTTGTTAGAAAGCATGATTAATGTTATTTAATATTTGAAACATCGTACCTCAAACATCGTACATCAAACATTGTCTCACTTCGCCAATATCTTATGCCCCATCTTATCCCGCTTGGTTTTAAGGTATTTTTCGTTGTGTTTATTGGGAACAATTTCTATTGGAACAGTTTCCACTATTTCAAGTCCGTAACCAAGGAGCCCGGCTCTCTTTTTAGGATTATTACTAATAAGTTTTATCTTGGAAATGTCCAGCGCTCTCAGGATTTGTGCGCCTACGCCATAGTCTCTTTCATCCATGGAAAACCCGAGTGAAAGATTGGCTTCCACAGTGTCCATTCCTTCTTCCTGGAGTTTATAAGCTTTTAATTTATTGAGAAGGCCAATGCCGCGCCCTTCCTGGTTCATATACAGCACCAAACCTTTTCCCGCAGCCTCTACCATTTTCATAGCGGCGTGAAGCTGATCACCACAATCGCAACGAAGAGAGCCTAAAATATCGCCGGTCATACAGCTTGAGTGAACCCTTACCAACACAGCCTCATCTTTTTCCCAATTCCCTTTTTTCAGCGCCATGTGTACTTCACCGGTGTTTAATTGAGTATAGGTGATCAATTCAAATATTCCATATTTCGTAGGCATTTGTACCCGAACCTCTTCCCGGATCAGCGTTTCCAGCTTTAGCCGGTAAGCGATCAGGTCTTTAATGGAAACTAATTTCAAATTGTGTTTATCCGCGATCACGCGTAATTCAGGCAATCGGGCCATCGTTCCATCTTCATTCATAATTTCCACAAGAACGCCGGCTTCGCCATGCCCGGCCAATTTGGCAATATCCACTGTCGCTTCAGTGTGGCCCGTCCTTCTTAACACACCGCCGTTTTTGGATCTTAGAGGAAAAATATGCCCCGGCCTTCCCAGGTCTTCAGGTTTTGTTTTTGGATTCAAAATTGCCTGAACCGTTTTAGCGCGATCATGCGCCGAAATACCTGTTGTGCATCCATGTCCAAGCAAATCAACGCTAACGGTAAAAGGTGTGGCATGCAAGGCAGTATTCTTGTTGACCATCAGGTCGAGCTCAAGTTCATCGCAACGCTGTTCCGAAACCGGCATGCAGATCAGACCGCGGCCGTGCTTGCTCATGAAATTGATGATTTCCGGTGTTACATTTTTTGCAGAAGTAATAAAATCTCCCTCATTTTCACGGTCCTCATCATCCACCACAATAATTAATTTGCCATTTTTGATATCTTCAATAGCCTCTTCAATCTTATCTAACATAAATTAAAATTATATCTGCAAAGGTAATTCAATGTAACGGGATGTTAAGGCCGGACAGATGCGAGTGACGAAGGATTCAGCAGATTAAATGTTAATATTTGGATTTTCTACATTTTGGCTTTCCTGGATATCTTGCTTTGCATTTTGGTTATATCCACCAGCAGTTTTGTTGATTTTTTGAAAAAAGGCGCTTAAGCGCTCGTGCTTTTCGACCGGAATTCTACTTTTGAGATGATCCAAAAGGACAAAATCAGCCAAACGATGCTAAGGCAAAATCCCGCTACCACATCGCTGGGAAAATGAACGCGGAGATAAACACGGCTGAATGCGACCAAAGACGCTAATAAAAAAAGGAAAACCGTCGAAACCACTTTCCATGTTTTAGAAATATTGGTTTGCCACAAAATATAGGCAATCAACCCATAAAAAGTAAAGGAAGAAAAAGAATGTCCGCTTGGGAAACTAAATCCCGCGACATGCTGGATCAGTGGATCCAAAGGGCGGGTTCGTTTAAAAGCATATTTCAGGGAAAATAATACCGCCGAACTGGTAAGTCCGATGGCGCCAATATTGATCGCAATACGGGTGCGGTGTTTTATTAAATAATAACCAATCAATATAATATAAGCAGGAAGAAGAAAAAATTGAGACCCGAAGAAAGTGAAAATTTTCATCACCGATGTGAGCGTATCGGAATGATAATTTGAAATCATTCCTATGATCGCCTGGTCAAAATGAGTTTCGTTTTCCAGCACAATTTCGTCGGCAATATATACGAACACAAAAAGTGTCAGCAAAAACAACAGAATGGCGAGGATAATGCGCAAAGGGGATTGAGAATTATGAATTAAGAATTACAAATTGAAAATTAAGAATTTTAACCAATAAACCAATTAACCAATCTACCCATCCACCTTGATATTATCAAGTTTTTTTGCGGCATCTTTATTCAAAAGAATTTTGACCAACAAGATCACAGCGGTCAGCGCGAAAATGCCACCGATGATCCAGTTGAGCAAATTCTGATTGGTATTTAATTTTTGCACGAGATATTTTCCCCCAAAAATGAAAACGCAGTTCCCCATTAATGTGCCGAGGCCAATACCGACGATATATAAGATTATAGTAGGAATTTTTTGGCTGCAAAATATTTTTTGTAAAAAGAATGGTGCTCCATCCAAACCAAAATGGAATTTGCATCGGGCTGATAGCGCTGAGCATCACTCCAAGCGCAAAACGGTTTATATTGTTATCCAGCATTACATTTTTCGCATGATGAGGTTGAGCCGCCGCGATAAAGCTTCCTGCTGCCAATGCCACTACAATTCCTAGCGTGATCCATTCCATCCAGCGAAATAATTTTTTTTGCTTGCGAACCCAATTGATGCCGACAAGCGATATCCGCACATAGATCATTTCTGTAAGTAAAGAACCGATGGAAAAATAAATTGCATTTTGAATACTCTCCTGAACGCTTATTTGCATGGCCGCAACATTCAGAGTGCCTAATGGCAATGAGCCGAGAAAGCTCACCATCATTCCCCAAAAAAAAACTTTTACAAGGCCCATAAGGAATTAATTCTTTTTTGCCAAAACGGATAAAGTCACCACCACTTTATTTCCCAGCACCGCGCTTTTTTCGCCGACACCATAATCGAGTCTTGAAATTTCAAATTCGCCGGTGAAAAGATAATCGTCTTTCACCTTTGTGGCCTGGAATGGAAATGAGATGGTTTTTGTAATGCCGTGGATCGTAAGGTTTCCGGTAAAAAAATAGAAGCCTGTGGCTGTCTTGTTGGTCTTCTCAATTTTAGTGGAAACGATACTAATCTCAGGATATTTTTGCGCGTCGAAATATTCGTCACTTTTCAAACTCTTGTCGCGGCTGCCATTGTCCGTGTCAACGGTGGAAGTGGAAACGGATACGGCGACGCTGGACTTCGTAACGTCATCAGGAAAAAACCGGATGTCGCCCTTCAGCCCGGTGAAATCGCCGCCGGTGTTGATTCCAAAATTTTTAATGACAAAATGAACCTTGCTTCCGGTATCGCCGGCCTTATAGCTTTGTGCCGCCGCCGCCGTAGAAAGAAAAATGATCGCAAACAGTATATTCTTTATCATCGTTTTTTTTAATTGACTCCTGAATTTCAGGAAATGTTTTTATCCACTTCGTTAATAATTTTAAAATATTTTTTGGTGTCTCTTCTAAACCGGATTCCTTTCATCAATGGCCAATAGGGCACGCCTTGCTGATGATTGTATCGGCTGATCTCAAATAAAACTTTCCAATGCTTTAAAATTTCGTTCCACGCGCCAGTAAGTGAGTAGCCCGTGTCATAGAAATGATTCGGTTCAGCGCCGCAACCGTTGTATTCTAATATGACAAAATTCTTTCCTTTTTTTAGATCTTCAACCGACTGGCACATAATGTCATAGCGACCATAAAAGAAATCGTTTATACCAATACTGATTTCATCCAGCATCGCCACCAGTTCGTCCGTAATCTCAGCGCTAAGGTCAATGAAGTGCGCGCCCCTGTTATGATTGGCTGCATAACTCAAAATGTAGTTTTCGCCTGACGGAATTATTTTTTGAAAATTTTTCCCATGTTTCGCCTTCAGTTCTTCTACTCTCTTTTTTGATTTGGTGTTTTGTAGAATCAATTCTTCGAGGCTGCTTTTCCCATTTCCCGTCACCCGCATTGGAATTTTCTGCAAAAAGCCGGTGATCACGCCTTTCTTTTCAAAAGGGTAGCGGTAATAAAAAAGACTCACTTCAAGAGGATATTTGATGAATTCCTGTATAAAATATTCCGCGGGCATTTTTGAATGATATTCTCTTAAATGGCTTTCTTCATCAATCTTCCTGAATAAAATTCCCTGGCCGCCTATCTCGGGTTTCACGATTAGCGGATAACTAATTCCCGTCAGCGCCATTTGTTGTTTGATCAAATCGAAATCGAGTGAAGGCTTAACATTGAAGTAAACAGGACAAAGTTCAACCGGAAGCAGATCGTGCATTTCTTTCTTTGGTTCACCTTCCATTCCTCCAAAAGTAAGCTTCGGATTACTGGGGGTAAAAAACCACACAGCACCCGACCGTATCATATACCAAAGCCAGACCGGAACGATGGGCGCGTATAAAATCTTGAAAGGCCATTGTTCCCAGTTTTTTATTTTGCTGATCAAATTCATTATTTTTTCACGAGTCGCAAAAATAAGTGTAAACGACAGAACCTGTTGTCTTTCATCAAAATTGTTTGTTGTATTTTAGCTGCGAAAAATAGCGAAGATGCATATACCAACGATGGCAGAAATGATGGCGGAAAACAAGGCTCCCGAAATATTATTTTGGGTGGGTTGTTCGGGAAGCTACGATCAACGGGCACAGAAAATCACCAAAGCATTCGCTACCATTTTAAATAAAGTCGGCGTTAATTATGCCATTCTTGGCAAAGAAGAAATGTGCACCGGCGATCCGGCGCGCCGCGCAGGAAATGAATTTTTATTTCAAATGATGGCTTACCAGAATATGCAGGTGCTGGACGGTTATGGAATCAAAAAAATCGTAACTGCCTGCCCGCACTGCTTTAATATATTTAAAAATGAATATCCTGTTTTGGGTGGGAATTATGAAATAGTTCACCACGCTACTTTTCTTCAGCAACTGATTGACGAAGGAAAAATAAAAATGAAAGAGGAAGGTGTTTTTAAAGGAAAAAAAATCACGTATCATGATAGTTGCTACCTCGGCCGCGCCAATAATATTTATGAAGCGCCGCGAAAAGTGCTGGAAGCATTGGACGTGGAGCTGGTTGAAATGAAAAGATGCAAAAGCAACGGCCTATGCTGCGGAGCGGGCGGTGCCCAAATGTTCAAGGAAGAAGAAAAAGGCACGCTTCGCATCAATGAAGAGAGATCTAAAGAAGCTATCGAAACCGGTGCAGGAATCATCGCTTCAAATTGCCCGTTTTGTATGACGATGTTAAGTGATGGCGTCAAATTAAATGAAAAAGAAGAATCCGTGCAGGTGCTTGATCTTGCGGAATTGATTGTGCAAAGCATGGTTTAGTTAATTGAAAATTGAAAATTGAAAATTGAAAATGTCCGAAGAAAAAAGTCTAAATTTTATAGAAGAGATTGTTGAAGAAGATCTTACAAAGGGAAAATATAAAAGCATTTTAACAAGGTTCCCGCCCGAGCCGAACGGTTACTTGCACATTGGCCATTCAAAGAGTATTTGCCTCAATTTTGGGTTGGCTCAAAAATACAATGGCAAAACCAATCTGCGTTTCGATGATACTAATCCCGTAACAGAAGATACCGAATATGTTGACAGCATAAAAGAAGATATCAAATGGCTCGGCTTCGATTGGGCAAACGAATTTTATGCAAGTGATTATTTTGATCAGTTATATGCCTTTGCTGTAACGCTGATTCAGAAAGGCCTGGCATACGTAGATGACAGCAGCGCTGAAAAGATCGCTGCCGAAAAAGGCACACCAACAGAGCCAGGGAAAGAGAATGAATTTCGCAGCAGAAGTGTTGAGGAAAATCTTCAGCTATTTGAGCAAATGAAAAATGGCGCCTTCACGGATGGCGAAAAAGTGTTGCGGGCAAAGATCGATATGTCGGCAATCAATATGCACATGCGCGATCCGATCATGTACCGCATCAAACATGCGCATCATCATCGTACCGGCGATAAATGGTGCATTTATCCTATGTATGATTTTGCGCACGGGCAAAGCGATAGCATCGAAAATATTAGCCACAGTGTTTGTACTTTGGAATTTATTCCTCATCGTCCTTTATACGATTGGTTTATAGAGAAACTGGAGATTTTCCCGTCGCATCAATATGAATTCGCGCGTCTCAATATGACCTATACGGTCATGAGTAAACGAAAATTATTACAGCTTGTAAATGAAGGCTATGTTTCCGGGTGGGACGATCCGAGAATGCCTACGATTTCTGCGTTTAGGAGAAAAGGTTATACGCCATCAAGCATAAGAACTTTCTGCGATAAAATAGGAGTAGCAAAACGTGATAATCTGATCGATATCAGCCTGCTTGAATTTTGTATCAGGGAAGAATTGAATGTAAGCGCCAATCGCGTAATGGCTGTTTTGAATCCGGTAAAACTGATCATTGATAATTACGAAGATTCAACAACGGAAGAATTGATTACAGAAAATTTACCCAACGATCCTGATAATACAAGAACCGTCACCTTTTCAAAAGAATTCTGGATTGAGAAAGAAGATTTTATGGAAGTGCCTGTGAAGAAATGGTTCAGGCTTGCACCGGGGCAAATGGTGAGGTTAAAAAGCGCTTATATTATAAAATGTGAAAGCTTTATAAAAGGTGCCGACGGAGAAATTTCAGAAATACATTGTACGTATTTACCGGAAAGCAAAAGTGGGAATGACACGAGTGATTTAAAAGTAAAAGGTACCATTCACTGGCTCAATGCACGTGATGCAGTAAATGCCGAAGTGCGATTGTATGAGCGGTTATTTAAAGTAGAAAATCCTGCTGTCGAAGAAGAGGATTTTAAAGAATATATCAATCCCGATTCTTTACAAATATTAAAAAATGCCTTTGTTGAGCCACATCTGAAAAATGCTCAGGCCGGCGCCCATTTTCAGTTTATGCGTAATGGATATTTTTGTGTAGATAAAGATTCCAAACCCGGCGCTGTGGTATTTAACAGGACGGTTACGTTGAAGGACAGTTTTAAAAAGGCATAGAATAACCATCGCGCACATCGCCAACGAAATCTTCTTCCGGAAAAATTATTAAAGCCCGTTAAAAATATTTAATAAATAGTAACGGGCTTTTTAAATTTGTGTACGTCATTCGGGATGTAGCGCAGCCCGGTAGCGCGCTTCGTTCGGGACGAAGAGGCCGCTGGTTCGAATCCAGTCATCCCGACTTTCGATATTGATATCAGTTAGTTATGAGATTTGCCGACAGATTTCGGACAGATTTTTATATGAGACTGCAGGTCTATCTTGTGCAACTCTCTTCATTTTGTGTGCAAGGATTAAATTTTTAAGTTTTTTATTCTACTTTCTAATCTCACCTTATCGTAAACAATTTTTTTCATAGAAATGTCGCAGGTTATAAAGAAAAGAGTTGAAGAGAGATTTAGATGCTTCAAACTAAATTTTTCGAGCAATATTTTGGTTTTTTGTAAAGATTATTTGGTCATATAAATACTTAGAAATTCTCGGCAATTTTAAATAAAAATATTAATTAGTTTCAATGGAAAGGTTATAACCGGACGGCGATTTGCCTTGTTGTTAAGGGGCAATGGATTTATGTAGTGTATAAATGCGGATATAATCTTTCAGACTTCCGGTAAAAAAAAATCATCTAAAAAAACTTTGACCATCTTACGGTCCGTGCGGAAATATAAAAAAGGGTTGGATTTCTCTGCTACGCCAAACGGATTTTGGTTGCTGCTATTGGCTGTAATACTGGCCTGCATCACTTTATTGATGTGGCTTGTAAAAACCGTTCAAAGCTGATTGGCTCTAGCAAATAATCTACAGCGGTGAGGTCAAACCCCTCCGGAGCGTATTCGCGGTGGTTATGCGTGGTGAAAATATTTTTCGGTGGATTTTTCGGTGTGGAGCAGGAAGAAGTAGTTGTCTGCATCTATGTTAAAAACTAAACCCCATGCTCACAAAATAGTATCCGCCATTATATCCAAACGGTGAAGCGCCATCGCTGTATATTGAAATCCCGTCACCGGTATCGTAATAATGTTGCAGGCGGTCCGGATATACATCAAAAATATTGTCGACGCCGGCAGTGATAGTTAACCATGGTTTTGGCGCGTAACTGATGCTGATATCAGTAATAATTTTGGAAGAAAACGACTCATATAGTGTATCTGGATCAGCTATTGTAGCTGAGCCGGTATTTCCAAAAAGGGTATTGCGGAATGTAAATCCAAATTTGCCCTTGTTAACTATTGCGGACAAAATTATTTTTTCTCCTGGCTGATCTTTTTCCAATTTTGTTCTTTCTTCTATACCAAACAATGTATTGGTATAACGGGGTGTGTCAGAAATTTTATCAGTAGTTTTAATCGGTCCAAAAATAGCGTTGCGGTTGAAATTAGCGGCCAGCGTCATTCCAAGAGTGGTTTTATTAATATTCCAGCTACCATTGAGTACTGCATCTATTCCATGGGTTCTTGTGTTGATGGCATTGGTATAAAACTGCACCACGTCAATATTGGGATAATTAACCAAAATGGCTGCTACATCCGGATTTTCTTTTGTAAATACACCACTCAGCACGATGCGGTTTTTGATCTGTATCCAGTAAGCATCGACAGTAAGACTGATATTGTGTGAAAGTTTTGATGTAAATCCCCCATCCAGGTTCACCGATCTTTCTGGCGCCAGGGAAGGAATTCCAAAAGCCTTTGTGACCTTGCTATTGTTGCTAAAAATGCCTTGTGTTAGCGCCGTTCCTCGGTAAGATTGGGTTCCTTCAAAAAAACGTTGCTGCATACTGGGTGCACGAAAGCCATTACCGACAGAGGCACGTAAAGAAAATTTTTCCGAAAATTTATAACGAGCCGCTAATTTACCGGCGAGGTTGCCCCCAAAATCGTTGTAGTATTCGTAGCGACTGGCAACGTCAAAAAGAAAATGCTCTCCGGTTTCCACTTCAAGATCAATATAGGCTGCCGATACTGCACGATTTTCGTTTACCGCATTTTCGGGGTTAATGGAACCTCTAGAGGGTTGTGAGCCACCCTGCGTTCTGCCGGTTGAATCGTAGTTTTTCCAGGATGCCTCTTCTCCTTCTTTTCGCTGGTAATTTTCAAATCTCCTTTCAGCGCCAATAGCCATGTTACATGATTTTAAGTCACCATTCTTTTTGGCAAGATCTTTTACAAAACTGACATTAGTGATATATTGTTGATATATAAGTTTGCCGGCATAAAATGAAGTAGGCGCATCTTTTCCTAATCCATATTGTGAGGCATTATTTGTATTAGATACATAGTTCTTGTTGGAATTATTTCCATAGGAGTTGCTTAGTTCCCAATGCCATCTGTCCTTTGTATCACCTTTGAGAACCGCCATTAGTGAAACATCCCAATTAGTTGCTTTTACTTCGGGTTTGAACCCGTCAGGATATAAAACCGGATTGACCTGGCCAGTGTAATTCGGAAAACGGTAATTTCCGGTGAAACGATTTTCATGGTAATTGACAGCGCTGGTTAAGAACAATTCTGAATGGTTGCCGATTGGATACCCGCCGTTTATTAAAACTCCCGAACTGTTGAGTTGACTGATATTATTACTCACAAATACTTTCTTATTAATGCCTCTTGCCCGGATTAGTGAGTCGTCCTGCGCTTTGATCGTTGCAGAATCCGCAGCCGTGGCAGAGTCGCGATAATTATTATAAACAGTTCCTCTATATTCTCCTCCGCGGGAGGTTGGAGACTGGTGCCGGAAATCGGCTGAATAATTCAGAAACCCCTTTTTGTTGATCCGGATACCACCGTTCAATCCTATGGAGACTTTCAATCCATCACCTTCATAAAATTGCCCCGCATGTACCTGAATAGAAGTTTTACCGGTTGATTCCTTCAACCGGATATTTATAACCCCTGCAATTGCATCTGAACCGTATTGAGCAGAAGCACCGTCACGCAGTATTTCAACCTTATCAATAGCAGAAAAAGGAATCGAATTCAGATCGTTACAAACAGAGCCGCGACCTAAATTGCTGTTCGGAGATCCATTATTTAGCCATGCACTGTTATGGTAGCGCGTTCCATTTAACAAAATCAGCAGGTGATCAGGATCAAGACCCCGGAGCGTTACCGGCTCAATCAATACCTGGCGATTCGCATTAAAAGACGGAACGAGATAATTAAGCATTTGTATAAGGCCCTGCTGGCCCGTCTGCACTAATTTATTTGCTGAAAATACATCTACCGGAACAGGAGTGTTAAGATTGCTTCGCTGAATTAATGAACGGGAACCCAATACCACCACTTCCCCTAACTGATCATTTGGAGTCATACTAAAAGCAAATATTTGTGTATTGACTTCAATTACATTTACAGGCTGTGTAATTTTTTTGTAACCAACATGGGTTATGGTAAGTGTATAATTGCCTGGTTTAATAGAAAATGAAAATTCACCATTGCCATCCGTAATCATTGTTTTATCGCCCAATGAAACAGTTGCTGCCTGTAAGACATTCTCACTGCCTTTTACTGTTCCTTTAACGATCCCATTCTGTGCAGTCGCAAAGGATACAAGCAAAGTGAAAACACCGCTTAAGGCTAATGTATGTGACCAACTTTTTTTCATAAAAGTTAATTGCAATAAGTTTCACTCCTGCAATAGGTGTCAGACCTCTTCAAGACGTCATACACCATTATGTTGCTGACGATGCGTTCAGCACCCGGTTTACATCATGCTTGAACAATCTTCCAATGGGTAATTCATGTTTTGCAATCTCTATGCTGTCTGCATTATAACTGTCAATTTTATTTATGGCTACGATATACGAACGGTGGATACGTAAGAACTCATCGGATGGCAACATTCCTTCAAGGGTGGAAAGAACATGTTTGGTTACAATCGTTTTGCTGGCAGTAAAAATCTTTACATAGTCTTTCAGGCCTTCAATAAATAAAATATCATTCAGCAATATTTTTACCATCTTACGGTCAACCCGGAAGTAAAGAAAACGGTTGGGTTCCGTATGATTTTCTTTTGTATCATTTACGGCCTGCGTAGCTGAAAGATTTGTTTGCAGCACTTTATTGACGGCTTTCAGAAACCGTTCCAGGGAAATAGGTTTTAATATATAATCTACTGCATCCAGTTCAAATCCTTCGATAGCGTATTTACGGTAAGCAGTGGTAAAAATAACTTTAGGTGGGGATTTTAATGTCCGGATAAAATTAGTACCCAGCAGTTGAGGCATTTGTATATCGAGAAATAAAAGATCCACCGGGTGATCCTTTAGAAAGTTAATCGCTTCAATGGCATTGCTGCAAACTCCTGCCAGTTCGAACGATTCTACTCCGGCAATATGCTGTTTCAGCATTTCTCTTGCCGGTGGCTCATCATCAATAACAAGGCATTTTATTTTTTTATTGTTGGGCATAGCTACCGGTTTGTTCTTCTCCTATTTCAGTATAGTTCGTTGCATTATTTTCCCAACCAACCGGCGGGGAAGGGGTATCCATTTCAATCTTTAAATTAACTAAGAATACTTCTTCTTCTGCGTTCATTTTTAATTCGTGCCGGTTGGGATACAATAAGATTAAACGCTTTTGTACATTAAACAATCCATTTCCATAAAAATCGGGCTGGCTGCTTATTTCAGGAGGTATGCCATTGATAAGTTTTATAAAGTAAAAATTTTCCTCCACTTTTATCTCAAGGCTTATCCAGCATTTGTCAGTCATTGCATTGCATTGTTTAAAACTGTTTTCAATAAAGGGCAGCAATAAAAAAGGAGCGATGAATTTATTTTGGGTATCGCCTTTTACCTGTATTTCCATTTCAAGGTTGTCAGCCATTCTTATTTTTTCCAGCGCCATATATTCTTTCATCATTTCAATTTCTTTTTCTAATGGTACCAGCGGCTGGTCACATTCATACAACATATAGCTTAACAGGTCGGAAAGTTTCAATAGCATTTCAGAGGCCCGTGGCGATCCCGCCAGTGCATACACATAAATATTATTGAGCGCATTAAAAAGAAAGCCTGGGTGTATTTGTGCTTTCAGCAGTTGCAGTTCCGCATTTATTTTTTCTCTTTCCAATTGCTGGCTTTCTTTCTGTTTTATCCACCACCGCTTCAGCAATTTAATCGTTACAGCAGCGGCAATTATTTTTATAGCATTCAAAGGCCCTGCGGCAATACTTGCCCACCAGGTATTATTTCTCGTTTCTAAAAAAGGGATAAAATCGTTCTCGCCTGATGGGAAAATTTTATCGTAAATGAAATGACTTACCGGGGCCATGACAATAACCAGCAGGATTACTCCCAGAAGAAATTTAAAATACTTTGCTTTTACCAGCCACCGCGGCAATAAAAACCCGGTAACAGTGTAGCATGCCGCAATGTGAAGAGACAACATCCATAAGGAAATAATAAAACCATCGCTGCTCCAGTTCCATGGAGATGTTTTCCATAATCCTGAGGCGTTATAAGGTGAACGGAGCAAATAGGTGCTGGCAAAAAAATACCACCACCACAGCAGCCAGAATATTCCATGGCGCAGGCGGCGATGCCGGGGCAGATTGGAAAAAATAAATTCATGCCAGCTCATAGTTCCCTGTTTGCTTTTCTTCTGCTGTTATTGTTAATGGTTTCATTTCCTGTAGTTGTATTTTCAAAAAAACAATAAAGCTTTCCGGTTCGTTCACAATATTCAATTCATGAGTGCCCGGATAAAGCAGCTGCAGGCGTTTGCGCACATTTTTCAAACCAATACTTCCGTTCCTTAGTGCTGGTGTAGCCATATCCGGTTTGTTATTGGTTAATAAAAAAAGCAGGTGGTTATCTTCAATGCTGATGCTGAGTTTTACATAAGGATGAGCCAGCATTTTGCTGGCGCCATGTTTAAAACTGTTTTCAATAAACGGTATCAGCAGCAGAGGAGTAATCATTTTGTTGTGGTAATTACCTTTTAGTTCAATGGTCATATCCATTTGTTCCCCATATCTTATTTTTTCCAGCGCCATATAATCCTGTATCAGTTTTAATTCTTTTTCTAAAGGCACGGCGGGCCGGTCACCTTCATTCAGTATATAACGGAGCATGTCTGAAAGTTTCTTTATCATTTCGGGAGCCTGCTTAGAAGCAGATAAAGTAAAAAAATAAATATTATTGAGTGTATTGAAAAGAAAATGGGGATGGATCTGCGCTTTCAGTAATTGCAGTTCGGCTCTTGCTTTTCCCGTGGCTAATTGTTCTGCTTCCTTTTGCTTCAGCCACCAGCGTTTCAGTAATTTGATGGTGATGGCTAAGCCTGCAACTATCGGCAATTCAAAAAAGGTCATTTTTGCTATTATGGCGAGAATATACCAGTGATCCGGCATAATAGGCCTAAATCCTTGCTCAACCATATCTGCTAGGTTTATAGAGGTAGTAATATAGTGCCAGGTAATATAAGCAGCTAACAACACAAATATTATTATGGTTGGGAATATTTTATTCTTTTTTCCGGAAAAATAACGAGGCAATACAAGGTATAAGATGGCATAGGTAAAAACTAAATGGCTGAGGAAATACTTCAACCAGTAATTTCGAAAAGGTTCATAAAAGCTGTTAAACCATCCTCCTTGTTGTTTATATATTCTTTGCAGTAATTCATTGTAATTCCAGTTAGAAAAAAAAGGCATAAACTCCCTTGAATTGTTAGGCAACCAGGTAATGCAATAACCAAATACAAGCCAAAACACCCAAAACATAACGTGCCGTGAAATGCGGTAAGCCGGGCGATTGGAGAATATGAGATCATGAGAGCTCATAAGAGAATTTGTTTGTTAAAGGTACAGCATCTCTGGAGCGAAATTGTCATTTTTATTATTTAATCGACCAATGTAAAATACTATTATCACAATGCAGTCGGTCGCCGACAGATGGTAATGATACTAATGGCAGCGACGAGTATCATTCGTCGTAAGTGATAAGACGATATTAAAAAAAGGGTCAACCTACAGAAGGTAGTTTTGCTACGCTTAAGAATTTATTCACTCTAGAAATTATCGTCATGAAACGGATACTACAATCTGCTGCTTTTGTTTTACTGGCCACAGTATTGTTTTATGTTTCCTGCAAAAAAGAATACTCCTGCGAAAATTGCATTGGCAACAACAAACCACCCGTCGCCCATGCAGGAAAAGACACAACAATTATTTTGCCCGTTGATTCTATGATCCTTGATGGCAGAGCATCTACGGATGATAAAAAAATTATTAGCTATCAATGGACCAAAATTTCAGGGCCCGATACTTTTAAAATTGTAAAGCCAACCGTAGCCCGAACCACAGTAAATAAATTAGTGAAAGGTGTATTTGAATTTGAATTGAAAGTAACGGACGCAGAAGGGTTGTTTTCAAAAGATACGGTGCAGGTTGCCGTGAATGCTACTACACTAACCAATCATCCACCTGTTGCCTGTGCGGGTTCCGACCGAACCATTACGTTACCCACCGATACGGTTACATTGGATGGGAGTTGCTCAACTGACCCTGATAATAGTATTGCCAGTTATGCCTGGGCAAAAATATCAGGGCCTTCATCATTTAATATTGTAAATGTAAATGCTGTAGCAACACAAGTCTCCAAACTCACAGAAGGCACATACCATTTTGAGCTAAAAGTAACCGATGCAGGTGGGCTATTCTCAAAAGATACCGTGCAGGTGACGGTACAGCCTGCACAGCAAACAGAGGTATGTGATATATCAAACAGAGCAACGATAACAATCCAATTGGTACCTGTTGCCGCTATCCCAACTCCAAGATACGGTATCGTGATAGCAACAGCAGGCAATAAATTATTGCTTGCAGGTGGACGTACAGGACCTGGTGGTACCCCGGTTAGCGATGTTGATATTTATGATTTCGGTACACAAACCTGGTCAACCGCTCATCTTAGTACTGCCAGAGCAGATATGATGGCGGTTACAGTTGGTAATAAGATCTTCTTTGCCGCCGGGGAAGCGTTCGGTATTGCTGCTACAACCCGGGTGGATATTTATGATGCCTCTACGAACACCTGGTCTTCTTCAGACCTGCCCAGCCCTGCCTCTATTGTCTACTCCTACGCAGTAGTAGGAAACAAGGTGTTTTTTGTCACTGATAGAGCACCCGATGGTGGTAAGGTTGATGTCTGTGATACTTCAACTGGTTTATGGTCTGAAATAAATCTGCCTGAACACCAAGCCGCTCCAGCAGCTACAGCAGTAGGTGATAAAGTTTATTTTGCCGGAGGATGGGTCAATTATCCATCAAATAAGCTATCAAATGTTGTTGATATTTATGATAATACAACAGGCACCTGGTCAACAACTTCCTCTTTAAGCCAGCCAATAGGTGAAATGGCGAGCATTTACGTTAATGGAAAAATCTATTGGGCTGGTGGTGTAATAGGTTACGACGCAGCAAGAGATAAGGATATTGCAACCTGCAAAGTGGAAATAAGAGATGTGAGCACAGGAAGCAGCTCGTTTACCAATTTGTCTGCACCCAATGACTTTACAGGTAACTGGGGCAAACCGATCTACTACAACAGCAAAATTATTTTTTGGGGTGATTTTGATATCTATGATCCGAAGAGCAGTACCTGGTCCATTAGTCAATTTCCTCAAAATGTATTCATTGAATCTGTGATATTGGTGAATAATGCCTTGTATGCAATCGGTAGCAACCATTATAATTCAGGCTCTTCTGATCAAATTTGGAAGCTGCAGTTTTGAGAAATATGAATTAATGCAATGATATAGTTTTGGTTTAGTAAGCAGATTCTCCTTGGATGGCAGCGCCTCTTCCGACCCTGATAATAATATTGTCAGTTATGCCTGGACAAAAATTTCAGGGCCTTCATCATTTAATATTGTAAATGTAAATGCTGCACAAACGAAGTTTATTAAAATTGATTCTATAAAAATGCACACATAAAATCTTCTTTCATTAACAATTTAAAAAAACATTTTATGAAAAAAATGAAACTTACGGCAACGCTTTTTGTTATCAGCGTTTCGTTCATTCTTTTTGCGGGATGCAAAAAGAACGACCATCATGGTTTTCCATGCGATTCTTCGGGAGAAAATAATGCCGACATGCAAAACGCTCAACTTATAAAACTCGGAGCAGATGTACCTGCAAAGTGGTATGCCCTGGCTATTAAGCTTTCCCGCACTACACCTAACCAAAGCCCCGGGCCAATTATTTCACGAACATTCGGTTATATGGGGCTTGCTTTATATGAGTCAGTTGTGCCAGGCATTCCGGCGGATAAATCTATTCAGAGCCAGCTAAATGAAATGCCTGCGCTGCCACAAGTAGTTTGCGGAGAGAAATATTTTTACCCTGCTTGTGCCAACGCTGCTTTGGCCAACATGGTTCATCACATGTTTGGTAATACATCCGCAGCACAAAATTTTACTATTGATTCATTGGAACATTCATTAGACGCCTTATTTGCATCACTAATTCCAAATTATGTTTTTGATCGCTCTGTTAATTTTGGCAAGTCTATCTCTAATGCGATATATGCATGGTCAACATCAGATGGAGGTGACAAGGCTTATCTCAACCCATTTCCGACAACATATACACCACCCCCAGGACCAGGGTTATGGGTTCCCCTGCCAGGCCAATTCGCTCAACTTCCTTATTGGGGCACTAACAGAACTTTTATAAAGAACAATGCTGCGAGTACGCAACCGCCATCGCCTCCGGCTTATTCTACTGATACATCATCTACATTTTATAAAGATGAATTGGAGGTATATAATGAATCTATCAACCAGGATCCCGAGCATATTATTATTGCTAAGTATTGGGCTGCTTTGCCGGGCCCGAGTGGATCAATTTCTACCTTAAGTTCTGTACTGGCCAGTAAAAATTCGAGTCTTTCGGTTGCGGCTGAAGCTTATTGCAAAGTGGGTATTGCTATTGCTGATGCAATAGTATCATGTTATAAAACTAAATATCAGTACAACCAGGAAAGGCCGATAACTTTTATAAGAGCCAACTTTAATCCAACATGGGTTTCACTGATACCAACACCACCATTTCCTGATTATACTTCCGCACATTCAGTGCAGTCTGGTGCCTGTGCAAGAGTGCTTGCAGATATTTTTGGTAACAATACTACTTTCACAGATAATAGTTATAGCAGTCTCGGATTTACTCCGCGGACATTTACAAAATTTTCTGATTGTGCAAATGAGGTTGCGCTTTCGCGTCTTTATGGTGGAATACACGTTCGTACTTCTAATTTTGTTGGCTTAGGCCAGGGAAATGTCGTTGGCATGCATGTGAGCGCACTTAGGTTTAAAAGATATTAGAAAGGCAAAAATTGTCAGGTTACTTATCGGGATTGATGTATGTAAATGCATCAATCTTTTTTTTAATAAAGCTTCTCTTAATCCGCTTACTCATTAAATTCTAATCTACCCAGCAAGGAGCGTATTATACTTATTGGCATTGTTGAATAGGTATTGGTTTTGTCACAAGACAAGCGAAAATGTAGATTTTTCAGTTTTTACTATGAGCGAATTTTTTCCAATTGATTGCGAAAAATAAAGGAACGTTCACTCAGTGTTCATTTTATTTAAACCGAGACTTGTATGAAGGGCATGATGCCGGTCTTTCATCATTGTTTATTTAGCCGCGTGCTTCTGAGGATTATCAAATTTCCTATCTTTCGTGGATGAAAATAATTTTCTATTGCACATTCTTACTGGCCTCCCTGTGGGCTTCCGGCCAAAATGATTCCCTGTATCTCCTGCGCGCTGACCGTGTGTTTGACGGTGAAACGATGCATACAGACTGGGTGGTTTTAGTAAAGGGAAACCAAATAGAAGCGGCCGGCCCAATGAAGTTTAAGCTGCCGGCAAATACCCGCGTGATTGACTTAAAAGGCACAACCTTACTTCCCGGGTTGATTGAAGGACATTCGCATTTATTTCTGCATCCATATAATGAAGTAAGCTGGACCGACCAGGTTGTCAAAGAAAGCCGCGCCGAAAGAACCGCAAGAGCAGTGACCCACGCCAAAGCCACGCTGCTGGCTGGCTTTACCACCGTCCGCGATTTGGGAACCGAAGGCGCGATGTACGACGATGCAGGCCTGAAGACCGCCATTGAAAAAGGTGTTGTTCCCGGACCGCGCATGATCGTTGCGACAAGAGCCATTGTTGCACAGGGAACCTATCAACCCAACCTGGGCAATGCAGATCTTGACCTGCCACAGGGCGCCGCTGAAGCCGGCAACCGCGAAGAGCTGGAAAAAGAAGTGCGCCTCCAGATGAGCAAAGGCGCTGATGTGATAAAAATTTATGAAGATTATCGCTGGGGCCTTGGAGATAAAATTGCGCCCACCTTCACAACGGAAGAACTGGCGGCAGCAGTGGCCATCGCTGCAAGCGGCGGCAGGTATGTTACCGTGCATGCAAGCTCGGTTGAAGGCATGCGCAGGTCCATTGAAGCAGGTGTGCATTCCATAGAGCACGGCGATGCAGGCGATGAAGAAACATTCAGCATGATGGCTAAAAAAGGAATTGCCCTATGCGCCACCCTTGCCGCCGGCGATGCCACTGCACAATACCGAGGCTGGAAGAAGGGCACCGATCCCGAACCCGCAGGAATTACAGCGAAAAGAAAAAGCTTCCAGGCTGCGCTTAAAGCCGGCGTGACTATTTGCATGGGCGGAGATGTAGGCGTTTTCCCACACGGCGACAATGCGAGGGAAATGGAACTGATGGCAGACTACGGCATGAAGCCGGCAGATGTCTTAAGATCTTCCACCTCCGTAAACGCCGATGTTTTCGGTTATGCCGACAAAATCGGAAGAATAAAAAAGGGCTTACTGGCCGATATCATTGCCGTCCAGGGCGATCCTTCGGTGAATATTCATGACATCCGTAAAGTGGTTTTCGTTATGAAAGATGGGAAGGTTTATAGAGATGGGGAATAGGTTTTCACTTTCGTTTAAGCATGACAGTTATATCATTTTTGCGAGGCGAGGAAAGTGAAAATGTAGATTTTAGGAATTTTTGTATGTGTTTGTAAGTTGTTATTATAATCAAAATAACTCATAATAAAATAGAGCCAGGAACGAGGATTATTTTAAAAATAATTTTAAATCGGATTGTACTAACAACAATACAAAATGTATAGGTATACAATTGATCATCATATGCAATATTTCTTGTATAGTTGATATATTTTAAGATAAATTAGCGTGTTGGCTGCAAGGCTAAAGCGAAAACTATGCAAACATGTAAACTTTGCGGACTTCCAAAAGCTTTAATTAGAAGGTCTCATATTATTCCCCACTTCATGTACAAGGACATGTTTGGCAAAAATCACAAACTTATTTTACAACCGTTCAGACAAGGAGCTGTTGAAAACCGAGAAATAAAAAGACCATCAGAAGGCGAATATGAAGGTGAATTATTATGTGCAGAATGTGATAATATTCTTTTAGGACATTATTTTGAAGATTATGCAAGCCGGGCAATATATGGCGGACAACTCTTAGAAGAGGAGTGTCCAAGATTTCAAACGTGCATTAACCCACACGGAATTGGATTCATTAAGTGTGAGCGCCTGGACTACCATAAATATAAACTGTTTCTTTTGTCAGTTCTTTGGCGAGCAAGTATTTCTACACGACCTTTTTTTAGTGAAATCAGTTTAGCGGCTGAACATGAAGAAGAAATTAGAAAGATGATACTTACAAAAGATGCAGGAGAAGTGTCAAAATATCCCATTTTCATTTGCACATATGCTAACAACCTCAATTTACCTAAACAACTTATTGCACAACCGAAGCAAATATCTGCAACTGATGAATTGCAATCTTATTCGTTTATGATTAATGGATATTTCTATTTCTTTTATGCTAACAAATCATCAGCGGTATTACCACAGTTTGTAATCAACGAAACTATCAAACCAAATAATGAATTGAATGTTAATATTTTACCAGAGGACAAAGCTCTTGACTTTATTCTTGGTCAATTTGGAATTAAACCAGGTGTCCTTCCTTAGCTTGAATGCCAAGAAGTTAATTTACTATCATTAAAAATATTTCAAAATATAATCGTCATATCCAACATAAATTACCATGAGAGTTAAAAATATTATTTTAGTATTTCTCTTTCTTTCAATAAATAATTATGCATTCTCTCAACTTAAATTAAAGGACTTCAAAAATTTTCCTTTAGGAATTTATTTCAATAATTATAGAGAGATAAAAAGCTATTTTGAAGATAAGCCAACACTTATGAAAGGAGAGTTTAAAGACACTTATCAAGTCAACTATAAGAATGTAAGCTTTGACAAATATGGTTCCTCAGATTATACATTTCAATTTGTAAATAATATCCTATCAAATGTGGAAATCGAGTTTTCATTTATGGCAAATCAAATTGGCGAATTTGAGAACTTTATTAAAAATTTGCGGGATGACATATATCACGATAACAAAAACTTTTATAAAAATACCACAAGTAATTTTTACGCATATGATGCAATAAATTTTATTAAAAAAGAATGTAAAGGCGAAGAAGGACTTGATATTGCGAATAAATATAGAAATAGTCCAAAAAAAGATTTTGGTTACGATGTTTGGGAATTAAGAGATTGCCCTTTTAACGACCAAAGGTTTTTGTTAATTTCTGTAGGATTATATCAGGCAAACAATCAATGGTATGATTGGGATGAAAAAAAACAGCATGAATATCATGGTGGTATGGTAGGTGTAACTATATCTTTAACTAATAATGAATTACAAGCACTAAGAGTTTGGGAAATTAATCAAGATGTGCATAACTATAGAAGCTTTGAAGACCAGAAAAAAATTATAAAACTCAAAGACGACAATGGGATCTACAAATTACCTGTAAAAATAAATAATACTTTCACACTTGATTTTGTTTTGGACTTAGGAGCTTCGGATGTTTCTATTAGCCCAGATGTATTTTCTGTTTTATATAAAGCGGGTGAGATTGGAGAAAGCGATTTTATCGGAACACAAACTTATAAATTTGCTGATGGTTCATCGGCAAAAAGCAATGTCGTTAATTTGAGAAATTTAATGATTGGCGATATCAAGTTAGAAAATGTCAGAGCTTCAATTTCAAACTCAATAAATGCACCTTTATTATTAGGACAGAGCGCATTGAAACAACTTGGTAAATATTCTATTGATAACGTCAATAAACAATTAGTGATAGAATAATAATGATTTGATCCAAAAACCCAAGGAGCCAACCTCCGCATGACCCGGGTTGAACGAATTGTCATCAGCTTTTTGTTCACCATTTGGCTTTAGTCCAGACTGAAATTCTTCGATGTCCTTAAAGCCGGTTCCCAACATCTAACGCAAAAAATAAATTCAGCGATTTACATTTTTCAATTTTTCAATTCTTCTTTCCGCCTTGCCAGACAACTCATTTTATAGTTTTTCCCATTTCCCCACCCAATTAATTTGCAGAAAACAAAACCCCGGCCTTTTGTTTTTTAATTTCCTTAAAAAAAGACGGTGTTAAACCGGTTTGTTGTTTGAATTGGGTGGAAAGATGGGCAACACTCTTGAAGTTGAGTTTAAAGGCAATATCTGAACACGTTACCGGCGATATACCAAATACTCTTTCAATAGAAAAGCAATTAATACATTGAAAAATATTTTTTTATTGGCGTACTGCCTATGTTATGTCAGGATAAACTTTGCATATATTCCTGTAACATAATAGTGGCGGCTATTTCGTCCACCGTACGTTTATTTCTGCGGTCTTTCTTTTTCATGCCCATATCGATCATAGCCTGCTTCGCCATTTTGGAAGTATATCTTTCGTCAACGGTTTTTATGGGAAGTTGTGGAAACTCTTTTTGTAGTTTTTTAATAATTTCTTTCACGAGAGGCGTGGCGTGTGTATCAGAATCATCGAGGTTTTTAGGCTCGCCGATAACAATCAATTCTACCATTTCATGTTGAAAATAATTCTTTAGAAATGGGATCAGATCTTTGGAATCAACCGTGGTTAATCCTGTAGCTATAATTTGTAAAGGATCTGTAACAGCAATGCCTGTACGCTTTAAACCATAATCAATGCAGAGAATTCGGGACACAGGAAGTTTTAAGTTGTAAGTAATAAGTTGTAAGTTAAAGTATAAAAATATCCAACAGCACAAGCACACAAAAAGCAACAGACGCAATTCCATTGGATGAAAAAAAAGCGCGGTCGACTTTGCTTAAATCGTTTGGTTTTACTAAAGTGTGCTGGTGATAAAGAAAGAATGCGAAAACAGC
The DNA here is from genome assembly GCA_963706775.1 of uncultured Chitinophagaceae bacterium. GTDB lineage: Bacteria > Bacteroidota > Bacteroidia > Chitinophagales > Chitinophagaceae > Ginsengibacter. The sequence goes on along the minus strand of CAVPNF010000004.1, from coordinate 266,859 downwards.
TACGCCGGCCCAATAGAACCACGAAAAATGACCGATCAGCCCCGCCGCGATAACAGCCGCAGTGGATAATAAATGCAAAACCTCACTCACACGCAATGCCCTCACGCTTCCCAGCCATGAAGGAATCGATCTTAAATTATTTTCTTTATCAAACGCTTCATCCTGCAAGGCATAAATGATATCGAAGCCGCTCACCCAAAATAAAACCGAAAAGGAAAATAGCACCGGAACCAAGGCAAACTGGCCCGTCACGGCAATATAAGCGCCGATAGGAGCGAGGCTCAAACCCAATCCCAGGACGAGATGACAAAGCGGAGTAAACCTTTTCGTATAGCTGTAAAAAAGGATTACAAACAAAGCCACCGGCGCCAAAACCAGGCACAGGGCGTTAATAAAATAGGTAGTTATCACAAATGCCACGCAATTAAAGATCACAAAGATCAGCGCATTTCTTTTGGAGATTACGCCGCTTGGAATTTCACGAATGAGCGTGCGCGGATTTTTAGCATCATGATCTGCATCGAGCCAACGGTTAAATCCCATCGCCGCGCTTCGCGCGAAAACCATGCATAAGATCACGAGAAAAAATAACAGCCACCAGGGTTTGTACAATTCATAATTCACCATTTTCAATCCATAAAAAAATCCTATCAATGCAAAGGGCATCGCGAAAATGGTATGGGCAAATTTTACAAGAGAAAAGTATTTTAGAACACCGGTTCCGAAGGTGTTTTTAGAAGTTGTCAAAGATGCTGACCTTATATTTTTTATATTCGTTTCCATTAAATATTTTAATTTTCTTCCGGTTTATTTCCGGAAGCATTTTGAAATTTCCCGCGCACCACTTCCCACAATACAATTCCAGCAGCCACCGAAATATTCAAAGAATGTTTCATGCCAAACTGAGGAATTTCTACACTTCCATCGCATGCGGAAATGATTTCCTGCTCAACTCCTGACACTTCATTGCCAAAAACAAATGCGATTTTTTCGGCAGACACATTCGAAATATTTTCAAGCGAAACGCTACCGGTCACCTGCTCGACGGCATAGACTTTATATTGATTTGTTTTAAGATGTTCAATAGCCTCTTTTGTAGTTGCGAAATATTGCCAGTCTACGGAATCCTGCGCGCCCAAAGCGGTTTTAGAGATTTCTTTATGCGGCGGTTTAGCCGTATAACCTGTAATAATAACAGATTCAATTAGAAATGCATCTGCCGTGCGAAACACACTTCCAACATTATAAGCGCTGCGAATATTTTCTAAAATAACAACTACCGGAAATTTCTGCGCATCTTTAAATTCATCAACAGATTTCCGGTTCAATTCATCCATACTCAGTTTTCTCATCAAAAGGCTATTAATTTGCAAAAATAAACTAATTAGCAAATGTGAAAATTAGCAAATTAGCAAATGTATTAATTCGTAATTCGTAATTCGTAATTTTTAATTCGTAATTCTAATGGCCTCTCCCGATACTCCTTTAATGAAACAGCACAGCGCCATCAAGGCTAAATACCCCGATGCGATCCTGCTATTTCGTGTAGGTGATTTTTATGAGACGTTTGGGCAGGATGCTATCACTGCATCGCGCATTTTAGGAATTACGCTTACCAAAAGAAACAGCGCTTCTGCAACGGCTTTGGAACTCGCCGGATTCCCACATCATGCGCTGGATACTTATTTACATAAACTCGTGAAAGCCGGATTTCGTGTGGCGATTTGTGATCAGCTTGAAGACCCCAAATTGGTAAAAGGGATTGTGAAACGTGGCGTTACAGAATTGATTACGCCCGGCGTTGCTACCAATGACAAGCTTCTTGAACACAACAATAATAATTTTTTGTGCGGCATTCATTTTGTCGATGAAAAAGCAGGCATTTCTTTCCTGGATATTTCTACAGGCGAATTTTTTATCGCGGAAGGCGATAAGGAATATGCCGATAAATTATTGCAAAGCCTGAACCCGGCAGAAGTCATTTTTCAAAGAAACCAACAGAAGAATTTCAAGAATTATTTCGGAAGTAAGTTTTATACCTATACCCTCGACGAATGGATTTTTACAGAACAGTATGCCAAAGAAACTTTATTAAAACATTTTGGTACGCAAAGCCTTAAAGGCTTTGGCGTGGAAGATCTGAAAGTGGGTATTATTGCTGCGGGTGCCGTGCTCCATTATCTTAAAGACACTGAACATCCGCATCTTCAGCATATAACTTCATTGCAAAGAATCGATAAAGCAGATTATCTCTGGATGGATAAATTCACCATCAGGAATCTTGAATTACTGGGAGGTGTTGATAGTAACAATTCCCTACTGAAAGTGCTGGACAATACGGTTTCACCAATGGGCGCGAGGCTTCTGAAAAGATGGATGCTCATGCCGCTCACCGAAACAGCGAAGATCGAAGAGCGCCAGGAAGCAGTTGAATATTTTATAAAATCTCCCGATGAAAAAACTAAGATTGGGCAGTACATAAAACAGGCAGGCGATATCGAGCGGTTGGTGAGTAAGATCCCTTTAAAGAAGATAAATCCGCGGGAAGTTTTACATATCGGGAAAGGCTTGAAACTGGTTGGCCAGATCAAAGAATTATGCGACATTTCCGCCAATGAATATTTGAAAAGACTGGGCGATTCCTTAAATCCCTGTAAATATATTTCCGAGAAAATATTTAAAGAAATTATAGAAAACCCGCCCATAGCGGCTTCTAAAGGAAACATCATTGCCAAAGGCATCAACGATGTTTTGGATGACCTGAAAGATATTGTTTCACACGGCAAAGAACATTTGCTGAGATTGCAACAAAAAGAAACCGAGCTCACGGGAATCTCTTCTTTGAAAATTGGATTTAATAATGTGTTTGGCTACTATCTTGAAGTGACCAATACGCACAAAGACAAAGTGCCTTCCAACTGGATCCGCAAACAAACGCTGACGAATGCCGAAAGATATATTACGCCCGAGTTGAAAGAATATGAAGAAAAAATAATGGGCGCAGAAGATAAAATTCTTCAGATTGAGCAAAATATATTTGAGCAATTATTAAATGAATTACAGGATTATATAGCGCCGATGCAGCTCAACGGCCATGTACTCGCGGTCCTGGATTGCCTGATCTCTTTTGCGGGCAATGCGACTCATTTTAAATATAAAAAGCCTTTGCTGCATGAAGGACACGAGCTCGAATTAAAAGGCAGCCGTCATCCTGTGATCGAAAGAAATTTGCCTCAAGGCGAAAGTTATATTGCTAATGATATTTTCCTGGATCCGCAATCGCAGCAGATCATTATTCTCACCGGGCCGAACATGAGCGGTAAAAGCGCTATTCTGCGCCAGGCGGCGCTCATCACATTGATGGCGCACATGGGAAGTTTTGTGCCGGCCGATGAAGCAAAGATTCCGCGAACGGATAAAATTTTTACCAGAGTGGGAGCCAGTGATAACCTGAGCAGCGGTGAGAGTACGTTTATGGTGGAGATGAATGAAACTGCGAGTATCATTAACAACATTACTTCAAGAAGCCTTATCCTTTTGGACGAAATAGGACGTGGCACTTCCACCTACGATGGTATTTCAATTGCGTGGAGCATAGTAGAGCATTTGCATCATTCTGCTCATGCGCCCAAGACGTTGTTCGCCACCCATTATCACGAATTGAATGAATTGGAAAACAAATTTGACCGCGTAAGAAATTTTCATATCACCAATAAGGAAGCGGGAAATAAAATTATCTTTTTAAGAAAATTAATGCCCGGCGGAAGTATTCACAGCTTTGGGATTCACGTGGCAAAAATGGCGGGAATGCCGCCATCGCTGATTGACAGAGCCAACGAAATTTTGAAGCAACTGGAATCAAAACATGTCGATGCAAGCGACGAACAAAATTCTGACGAAGACACTAAAAAGAAAAAGAAAAGCATCAAGGAAAATTTGCGTGACTTAAATGCACCCCAAATGCAATTGAGCATTTTCGACGCGCATTCACAGGCCTTTGAAGACATTAGGAAAACGCTGGAGGCCGTTGATATCAATCGTTTAACGCCGGTGGAGGCTTTACTGAAGTTGCAGGAAATAAAGGGAATGGTGAAGTAGGACCTCCAATGACTAGCTGAAAATATTTTTGCATGAATTGCGGAAATCTATATAATTGCTTATCCCGCTGATCGCTTTTAGCGAACCTCAGATTTATTACACCACATAGATATTTTCAGCAAACTTTTGGCTGACGCTCGATTTTTTACCGCTGACCTCAATTTCCATGCTTCCATCAAATTCCTGGCGGCTGAGCACCTTTATTTTACTGCTTAATTCTAACCCGGTTTTGACAACCAGCTGCAAAAAGGAAGCACTACCATCCTTTACAGAGGTGATTTTACAGGTCTTGCCAACCGCGACTTGTGACAGGTTTTTTCGTTTTTGAACCACCAATTCTCCCTTCGCGTTGGGTATGGCATCGCCGTGCGGATCGATTGCCGGATAATTTAAAAAATGTTCCAGCTTTTCTATCAGTTTCGGAGAATGGATATGTTCAAGCTGTTCGGCAACTTCATGCACTTCATCCCAGGTAAATTCTAATTTCCTGTATAAAAAAGTTTCCCACAGCCGGTGTTTCCGAACTACTTCTATAGCCTGTTTTTTACCGGAACCGGTAAGAGTAATTTTGCCGTATTTCTCATAACTGATTAGCTTTTTCTCCTTCAATTTTTTAAGCATGTCATTTACAGAAGCAGGCTTCACATGAAGTGTTGCCGCCAGTTCATTGGTGCCGGTTTCTGTTTTATCAGCACTTTCCGAGGTGAGATGAAACAAAGCCTTTAAATAATTTTCTTCAGTATGTGACAGCATGACTGCGAAAATAAAAAGAATTTAAGCAAAAATTTTGTTAGACTAACCTAACTTATTATTTTTGCGACTCAAATTTATAAAACCCCTGATATGAAAACCGGACTCTTTCTGATGCTAATTTGCTGGACAGCAACAGCCAATACGCAAAGCCGCGTCATATCCGGAAAGATAAAAGATGCTGTTACAAAAAACAATATCAGATTTGGCAGCCTGCAATTGGTCAATTTCAACTCCGGTGTGGTTTCAGATGAAAATGGAAATTTTAAATTAGAAATTCCTGTTTCAATACTTTAACAAAAAATAATTATTTCCGCTGCAGGATATATAACTGACACCGCATGGCTATCGCCTGAAAAAAATGAATACTTATTTTATCTGGCCGCATATGAACAGCCTTTGGATGCGGTGGTGATAACCGGCGTATCAAAAGCAACGCTGATACGGGAAAATCCAATTTCAATTTCCAGCGTTTCATCAAAAGCAATCGATCAAACCAATGAAAGCAACATCATTGATGTTTTGGTAAAAAATGTACCGGGATTAAATGCCGTAAAAACCGGCCCCAATATTTCAAAGCCATTTATTCGTGGGCTTGGCTATAACCGCGTGCTGACATTATATGATGGTGTGAGGCAGGAAGGCCAGCAATGGGGAGATGAGCATGGTATTGAAATAGACGCTTATAACGTTGAAAAAGCAGAAGTGATCAAAGGACCAGCCAGCCTGCTGTATGGTTCGGATGCGCTGGCGGGTGTAGTGAGCCTGTTTCCCTATGTTCCGCACAGCGATGATAAAAAGGTACATGGAAAATTTACCTCCGGTTATGAAACCAATAATAATTTAATTGGAAATGGGCTGAGATTCCATTACAATAATGAACACTTTTTATGGGCGCTTGCCGGTTCCTTCAGGATTGCGAAAAATTACCGCAATGCAATTGATGGAAGGGTTTATAATACAGGCTTTGAGGAAAAAAATTTATCGGCACTCCTTGGATTCAAAAGCCATAAAAATTATGCTCATTTTAATTTTACCTTCTATGAAAATTTACAAGGCATTCCTGATGGCAGCCGTGATTCAGCATCGCGGAAATTTACCCGGCAGGCAAATGAAGGAGATGAAGATGATATTCTCACCAGGCCTGTAGTTTCAAATAATAGGTTGAAGTCTTATCAGCTTTCGCCCCTGCATCAGCATATTCAGCACCTGCGGTTATACAATCATACTTTTTTTGAAATAGGGAAAGGTGATATTGATATTCTTATGGCATTTCAACAAAACATCCGCAGGGAATTCTCTCATCCCACTTTGCCCAAACAACCCGGATTGAATATTCATCTGAATACACTTAATTACGGAATACGGTACAACGCGCCGCGTTTTGCAAATGTTGAATCCACCCTTGGCATCAACGGAATGTTACAGAATAATAAAAACAAAGATGCTACGGATTTTCCCATACCGGATTATCACCTGGAAGAAGGAGGAATCTTTCTTTTTGCAAAATGGAAACAAAAAAAATGGACAGTAAGCGGCGGCATCCGGTATGATATCCGCAGGATAAAGTGGAATGATTTTTACATAGCCACCAATGCAATCACGGGCTTTGATCAACGCCTGCAATCATTGGATACGGCCGGCGCGACATTACAATTTGCTGCTTTTGAAAATACCTTTGCCAATTTATCGGCGAGTACTGGTGTAACTTACCGGCTTTCCGCGCAAATCAGCCTTAAAGCCAATATAGCCAAAGGTTACAGGGCGCCCAACATAACCGAAATGGCTTCCAACGGACTTGATCCGGGAGCGCACATCATTTACCTGGGCAACAAAAATTTTCAATCCGAATTTTCTTTGCAGGAAGACCTTGGATTAATAGCCAATTTTAAAAATATTTCCGCAGAAATAAGCGTTTTTAATAATCATATCCAAAACTATATCTATCTAACGATGCTCGCTGATGAAAATGGAAATTCAATTATTGATGCACAGGGAAATAAAACGTTCCAGTATCAACAGGCCTCCGCACAGCTTTATGGAATGGAGGCCTGGCTCAGTTTTCAACCCGAAAAAATAAAGGGCTTTCGTTTGGACAACAGCTTTTCGGTGGTGTATGGTTTTAACCGGAAAAGCATTTATAAAAATAAGGGCATCAATGGGGAATATTTATCACTGATTCCACCGGCTAATTTACTGAGCAGCATTTCACAGAAAATTGAAACAACCTCAAAAAAAATACCGGTTCTTTCGGCAAAAATTGAATTGGAATCTCATGCTGCACAAAATAATTATTTAGGACTGAACAACACCGAAACCGCTACGCCGGCCTATACGCTCATCAATGCAGGCATGTCCGCAGAAGTGTTGGCATCAAAAACAAAAACGATTCAATTTCAAATTCAGGTGAATAACATTTTTGACAAAGCTTATCATTCGCATTTGAGCCGGTTAAAATATTTTGAATATTTCACCCGGTCTGCAGACCAATCTTCAGGGATGTATAACATGGGCCGTAACATTTGCCTGAAAATAATTGCGTCTTTTTAACGGTTCAGGAAAGGTGATTACTTTTATACCTGGTTTTAGAACTGACTGATAACCTATTTCCATCAGGCTATAAAAAATTAAAAGGATTTAAAAATTTATATCGTATCCGCAGTGGTTCCTACCGGATTATTTATTCTATCTTTCATAATAGACTAATCATTGAAGTTCTAAAAAATTGCACATCGTAAAGACACCAATTAATGTTGGAAGATTCCCTTAAAAATGAGAAATACTACTTTTTGGCTTATGTCGCTTTCGGATTGCGCTTGAGCTTTTCAGGATTCCGCCAGCTATTAAAAAAACGCAACAATTCAATGTTGCCTTTACGTGGTTTATAACGATAAATAAGAATAATGCGTTTCCCTATCAGCGTTCTTCGTAAATAATGGTCTTGTTTTGCAGAAAAACCAGTTTCAGGAAATTCTTTTAAAATCGCTAATTTCCTTTCTGTAGCCTTAATAAAATTATTTACTTCTTTAGAACTCCATTCTTTTTCAAGATAATCGATATTATCTCCATAGGTCCGGATAGCAAGGGATGACCATATTATTTCGGAAACCATTGAGGATACATTTTTTTTACTTTCTCATGCGGAATACCCTTTCCTTTTTCCAGTTCCTTTATAGCCTCATTAATCTCCTTTTTCAAATCTTCAGACAAATCATCCCACCAATCATTTTCCGCATTTACTTCCAGCATCGCATGCACCATTTTTACCACTTTTTCATCAGCAGTATCTATATATTTTTTAACCTGTTTTTTTAAAATAGCTACTTCATCCATATACTTCAATTAATATTATAAAGTTACTTTTTAAATTGTTATTCCAAATGAAGTTCAAAAATTAAATGACAACTTAAACACTTTTTTATTTAATATTCATACACCAAATATCCCCACGGCGCCATACTATACACATGGTTTTCAGCCAATTTGTCTTTCACACCTGAAAATACATTTTTTACTTTTCCATAGATCTCCTTTTCCTTAATTGTAAAACGTTGTGGCTGGTCAGAAAGATTTAAAACCACCGCGATTTTATGCTTTCCATTTTGTCTTACAAAAGCAAAAATGGCATCATCATTCGCGGTTGCTAATTTTTTATAAGAAGCATCTGCAGCCAGTGCAGCATTGTGTTCGCGCAGATGAAGAAGTGTATCGTAGAATGGCGCCATCTCGTATTTATCCCAGGTGATCGGATCTTTTACAAAAAACTTCAACCGCCTTTTGTTCGGAACTTCCTGGCCGTTATAAATCAGGGGAATGCTTTGATAAAAAGTTTGGGAAAACACGGCGAAGGCTTTGTAGGCGTTTCCATATTTTTCAAACTCGGTTCCGTTCCAGCTATTCTCATCATGATTGGTAGTAAAATAAACACGATACGCATTTTTAGGAAAAGTTGAAATGCTATGATTGAGTACAGAATCCAAATAATACACAGAGCGCTTTCCCTGCGCAACATCTACAGTGGTCCACATTTCAGTCCAGCCATAAGTGGCATCAAAACCGGTGTAATGAAGCGCAGATTTTTCGCTTTCTGCCAGCATAAAAACATCCTTCACTTTTTTTAGTTCCGCGATGCACTCTTTCCAAAAATCCTCAGGCGGTCCATCGGCGTGGTCGCACCGGAAACCATCAATGCCGGTGTTGGTGATCCACCATTTCATCACGTCGATCATGGTATCTCTAAGCTCACGATTGGCATAATTTAATTTGCGTGTATCAGTCCAATCGAAAGGAATAACTGCATTACCATTTTTATCTTTTTCATAAAAATCAGGATGGTTTTTCATCCAGGGATTATCGGGTGAGCTATGATTGGGCACCCAATCGGTAATTACTTTAAAACCCATGCTGTGCGCCTGTTTTACGAGGTCCTTCCAATCATCCATTGTGCCGAATTCAGGATTGATCCCTTTATAATCTCTTACTGAATAATAACTTCCCAACTCGGATTCAGTTGCTTTTCTGCCCTCGATTCCTATGGGTGTTATGGGCATGAACCATAAAATGTCAACACCCATTTGCCTTAACCGTGGCAGGCTTTTTTCAAATGCTTTAAATGTGCCTTCTTCTGAATATTGTCTCACATTTACTTCGTAAATATTACTTTGGCCGCTCCACGAGGGATGAGCAAATGCAGTGCTGGCGTGCTCCGATGTTTGAGATAGCAGTATATTTCGGACTGCATGAAAACCAAACAACAGAAACTGCAATAAAGAGTGCGCTAAAATGGATATTCTTTCTCATAAAATATTTTTTTAATTACCTTTCAATCAAAACAATCAGCCGTCATTAAAAATAAAGATACGGTTATTCACCAAGCGTTAAAAAGTGTCTTTTGAAAAAACATGATTATTTATCAGAATCAATTAAATTAAAAAATGGAAACAATTTCAGTAGATATGGATGGCGTGTTAGCAGATGTTTATAGCCAGTTTATTAAAATGCACGCCGCGGAATCCGGGGAAACTTTAATACTGGAAAACCTGGAGGGACTCGCCGAGTTTGAAGCCTTTAAACATGGCCCGAAACATGTAAGGACTGATGATTTTTTTCGTACCGCGCCTGTCATGTATAAAAGTCAGGAAATATTAAAAAAGCTCAACGAACGCTACAAGGTTTTTATCGTTTCTTCTGCGACCGAATTTCCGAAAAGCCTTACGGAAAAACAATCATGGCTTAATGAGCACTTTCCTTTTATCACCTGGCAGCAAATGGTTTTTTGCGGTTCAAAAGAAATCATAAAAGCAGACATCATGATTGATGATCATTTTAAAAACCTTGATCATTTTGATGGAAGAACTATTTTATTTACCCAGCCGCACAACAAATTAAATCATAATCACAAACACCAGCGTGTTGATTCATGGGAAGAAATTGAAAAATTATTATTGAGTTAATGGTAACGGATAATGCTGTTTAATTGTCCTTCTCCGGTTCTTTAAAAAAGTCAAAATGTAGTTTTTTTCATTTTGAATTCTTTGTGCCCGGCTAAAATCAAGGGCTTTAAATAAATCTTCGATTTCTATATTTTGGCTTGTTTGAAAACAGTTTTCTTTTAATAACCCGCAGCGCCATCATCGCCCCTGTGATCGGCAACAGCAGTGATTTTTTTATCACGGATCATGATCAGTTCTGTACGCCCGATGGCGCCCGTCATCCTGATTTTATATCCCATTGCTTTCAATTGGTCTATCACATTTTGATTAAAACCATTTTCAACTAAGATATCATCCGGCAACCATTGATGATGGAATTTTGGGAAGTTAACTGCGTCTTGTGGAGTCATATTAAAATCAATAAGGTCCACGATGGTTTGATAAACGCTTGTAGGAATAGTTGTTCCTCCGGGTGTTCCAACAACGATCCAGGGCTGGTTATTTTTTAATACAATAGTAGGCGTCATACTGCTGAGCATTCTCTTTCCCGGTGCGATGGCATTGGCTTCCTGGCCTACAGCGCCGTACATATTGGGCACGCCCGGCTTCACACTAAAATCATCCATTTCATTATTCAACAGAAATCCTGCCCCGGCCACAACGGTCCTGCTGCCATAGCCACCGTTCAACGTGGTAGTAACAGACACGGCGTTTCCGTCTTTATCCAATACATTGAAATGAGTGGTCTCTTCACTTTCTTTGATCATTCCTTCTTTGGTATCCTTACTGTTTCCGGCTTTTCCGGGAACAAAATCGCTCATTCTTTTTTTAAGATATTCATCGCTTACCAATGTTTTTACCGGCACTTTTACAAAGTCAGGATCGCCCAAAAATTTCGCCCTATCCGCAAATGCGCGCCGCTCTATCTCCGTCATCAGTTGAACGGATTGCGCGGTTTCAAATTTCATGTCACTAAGGTTTTTGAGTTCGCCCATCTTGAGCATTTGCTCAAGGATGATACCGCCGCTGCTCGGCAAAGGCATGGTCACGACTGTATTCCCTTTGTAGTCAAAAACAATGGGCTCGCGGTTTTTCGCCTGGTAGTTTTTTAAATCTTCTTCAGAAATGATTCCATGCCCGTTCCGCATTTCCGCCACAATTAGTTGTAGCGGTTTTGCCTTCATAAAATCCTTTTGCGCCAAGGTCTCTTATTCTTTTCAATGTATTGGCAAGATCTTTTTGCACGAGCGTGTCGCCGGCTTTCCATCCTGACTGTTTTACAAAAACAGGAACCGTCGTATTGTTTTTTATAAAATCATTTTTAGTGTTATTTAAATTACGTGCTTCGCTTGCTGAAATGGCGAAGCCTTTTTCTGCAAGCTCAATGGCCGGCTGCACTAATTTTTTAAATGGCAGCTTTGCATATTTCATGCATTCAAATAATCCCGCAACCGTTCCCGGTACGCCTGAAGAAAGATGGCCATCCTGCGATAAATTCATTTGCGGATTTCCGTTGGCATCCAGGTACATATCCCGTGAAGCCTTTGCCGGCGCAGTTTCGCGATAATCAATGGAAATATTTTGCCCGTCTTTTAAATGAATAATAGTAAAACCGCCGCCGCCAATATTTCCGGCGCCCGGGTAAACCACTGCCAGCGCAAGTTGCGTGGCAATAGCAGCGTCAACAGCATTGCCGCCTTGTTTTAAAATGTTCACGCCAACCTCGCTCGCAAGCGCATGCGCAGAAACCACCGCGCCGTTTTTGCAATCGATACTTTTATTTGTTGTGTATTTAAATGGATTTAATTTTTGCTGCGCAAAGGAAAAAGGAAAGGCATAGAAGCAAAAGAGGAAGATGAAAATAAAGGTTTTTTTCATGGTGGAAATTTTATCAAAATTAACGGTTAAGCATAAGAAATTAATGAAGTTTGAAAGACTTGTCTTTCACTAATCAGCAAAATAAGAAAAACTACATTTCGACTTGTTTGGCATTTGTAAATTAAAATTAAAAAGTAGCAGAGATAAAATATGATTAGCATCAGTTCAAAAACTACTTTTTCGCTTACCAGGAACATTTAAATCACTCATCCTAAAATCTAACATCAATCAAATTACATTGCCTTATTTTCGTAAAATAATTATACATATGCGTAAATTTTTTTTCTCTGTATTATTTATTCAAATTGCTTTTAATTCAAATGCCCAGTCTCCGAAAACGTACAGCTCATCTCAAATTTTCGAGCAAATAAAAAAGCTGGATGTACTTGGTTCTGTTTTATATGTTGCGGCTCACCCGGATGATGAAAACACCAGGCTGCTTGCTTATCTCGCCAATGAAAAATTATATCGCACGGGCTATCTAAGCATGACGCGGGGTGACGGTGGCCAGAACCTCATTGGCGATGAACAGGGAGTTGAATTAGGATTGATCCGTACACAGGAATTATTATCCGCAAGAAGGCTTGACGGAGCAGAGCAATTTTTTACAAGAGCATTTGATTTTGGTTTTACCAAAAGTCCGGTAGAAACGTTCCAATTTTGGGACCATGATAAAATATTGAGCGATGTAGTTTGGGTGATTAGAAAATTTCAGCCGGATGTGATTATTACACGATTTCCAACCACGGGCGAGGGTGGCCATGGGCATCATACTGCTTCCGCAATTCTTGCCGGTGAAGCGTTTGATGCGGCCGCAGATCCGACAAAATTTCCTGAGCAATTTAAATATGGCGTGAAGCCATGGCAGGCAAAAAGACTTTTGTGGAACACCTTTAATTTCGGAAGTGTAAACACCGAAAGACCCGATCAGTTTACAGTAGACGCGGGTGGCTATAATTCTTTATTGGGAAAAAGCTATGGCGAGATCGCTGCCGAAAGCCGCAGCCAGCATAAAAGCCAGGGTTTTGGCGTGCCTGCTTCACGAGGAAAGCAGTTAGAATATTTTAAAACGATCAAAGGTAGCGCACCCACCAGGGACCTCATGGACGGCGTGGCTACGGATTGGGAAAGATTGAATGCGTCAGGCTTACAAAAGTCAATGCAGCAGGTGATCGATAATTATTCATTCCGCCAGCCGGAAAATTCTGTGCCTGCTTTATTACAAATTTACCGTGACCTGAAAGCGATGCCCGAAGGATATTGGCGCAATGAAAAAATCAAAGGAATAGAACAAATTATCAAAGAATGCATCGGCCTTTATATCGAAGCCACTACCAATACCATGTATGCCGTGCAAGGCGATTCTTTAAGAGTAAATTTTAACGCGGATAATCGTGTAGGCAATAACGTTAGTATCACTTCCGTGAAAGTAAGAAATACTTCATTCCCATTTAGTGCGTCACTTCCGGTTAATGAAAACGTGGGCCGTTCTTTCGATATTTTGATTCCCGATTCTGCGAAAATTTCGCAGCCATATTGGCTAATAAATCCAATGACAAAAGGGAGCTTTACCGTAAACGATCAAATGCTGATCGGCAAGCCACAAAACGATCCTGAATCGGCTGAGGTAACCGTAAACATTGGTGACGCGTCTTTTGTCTATTCAATTCCGGTTCAGTACAAATCAAACGATCCGGTGAAGGGTGAAGAATACCAGCCGCTCTTTATCATTCCAAAAATTGAGCTTAAATCTAATCCTGAACTCGTATTAGCGATTAACAATCAAAAGCAAAAAATTGAACAGGCGACGATCATAAACGGCACTTCATTAAAAAAATTTACTGTTAATTCTTCCATGCCTCCCAATGTGAAGGAAATTATTTCCGGCGATGATTCTGAATATTCAATAGCAGATCCCGCGAAAAGCAACACCGAAATGATTACATGGTCGTCCCCCGAAAATGGCCAGGTATATGACAGCTACAAAAAGCTCATCCAATATGATCACATTCCTAACATCGTTTATTTTCCTAAGGCAGAATCAAAGCTGGTGGCTATTGATATGAAAGTAGCGGGGAAAAAAGCTGGATTTATTCCCGGTGCCGGCGATAAAGTTCCGGACGCACTGCAAAAGATGGGTTATGCAGTGACAATGCTGGGGCAGAAAGATCTTACTGCGGCTAACCTGAAAGGATTTGATGTTATTGTCACCGGTGTCAGGGCTTATAATATTTTCGAGTGGCTGAACGATTCCTATGAAGTGTTGATGAATTATGTAAAAGAAGGCGGTGTTTTATTGGTTCAATATAACACCAACAATAATATCGGTCCCGTTAAAGCTAAGATCGGCCCTTATCCATTTACCATTTCAAGAAACAGGGTGACTGACGAAACCGCTGCTGTAAAATTTCTCCAACCAAAAAATACGTTGATGACTTTTCCCAATAAGATCAGTGAAAAAGATTTTGACAACTGGGTTCAGGAGCGGAGCACCTACCAGGCGGTTGACTTTGAAAAAAATTATCAATCCCTGTTTTCAATGCGTGATGCCGGCGAATCTGATCAAGAAGGAAGCCTTATCTATACAGATTATGGCAAAGGAAGGTTTATTTATTCCAGTCTGGTTTTCTTCAGGGAATTGCCTGCGGGCGTTCCGGGAGCGTATCGGTTGTTTGCTAATTTGATTGCCGGGAAGAAGTAGTAAGTAGTAAGTAATAAGTAATAAGTAGTAAGTAGTAAGAAAGGACGGAAGTGGTCGAATTAAGAATAGACCCGGATCTATAAACAAGAAATATGCAAGGGACTGAAAAAAAATATTGGAATCGTTTGTATACGATTGTGCTCGTCTTTTTGGCGTTGCAGATTATTTTCTATTATTTCATCACAAAACATTTTCAATAATTAAGAGGCTGGATTCCTTTGGCCGGCGGCCTTAGCGGGATTTTTCAGGAAATAAATTCAAGAGATATGAGTGTACAGGATTGGGTTGTGCTTATTGTAACACTTTGTGGAATTATTATTTACGGAGTGTATAAAAGCCGCACAACAAAAAATCTTGATGGTTATTTTTTAAGTAACCGCGACATGCCGTGGTATCTTGTGTTGCTGAGCATCATGGGCACACAGGCCAGCGCGATCACCTTCCTGAGTGCGCCGGGCCAGGCTTATACCGACGGCATGCGGTTCGTGCAATATTATTTTGGCCTGCCGCTGGCGATGGTCGTTATCTGTGTGGTGTTTGTTCCCGTTTTTAACAGATTAAAAGTTTATACCGCTTATGAATTTTTAGAGAACCGGTTCGACCTGAAAACACGGACGCTCACCTCTTTTCTCTTCCAGATCTCAAGAGGACTCTCCACCGGCATTAGTATTTATGCGCCCTCACTGATTCTAAGCTCGTTGCTTGGCTGGAATATATATTATACCAATATTATTATGGGCGGAATGCTCATTATTTACACTGTTACCGGGGGCGCCCGCGCCGTTGCGCATACACAAAAGCTTCAATTGCTCATCGTCATTTTTGGAATGGCGATCGCGGGTTATTTGGTTGTACGCTTCATGCCTGCGAATGTTGGATTTTTAGATGCCTTACATATAGGCGGCAAAAGCGGCAAGATGAATATTATCACCACGGGCGTCACAGAAAAAGGCTTTGATTGGAAAGATAAATACAACATCTGGAGTGGGATGATCGGAGGTTTTTTCCTGGCGCTGTCGTATTTTGGAACGGATCAAAGCCAGGTGGGCCGCTACTTAACGGCGAAAAATAACCGGCAAGGCAAGATCGGTTTACTGATGAATGGGATTGTGAAAGTGCCGATGCAGTTTTTAATTTTGATGCTTGGGGTGCTGGTCTTTTCTTTCTACCAATTCAACAAAGCGCCAATTCATTTTAATGAAACACAAATAGAGCGTGCGCATTTAACCACTTATAAAACAGATCTCCAAAACCTTGAGACGAATTATGCGGCGGTTTCCGCCACAGACAATGATCAGAAAACAAAAATCAAAACCGAGTATCGCGAAGTTTTGAAGAAAGCATTACCTGGTGAAGATGTGAATGATACCAATTTTATTTTTCTTCGTTTTGTAATTGACTATTTGCCGAAGGGATTGGTGGGCTTGCTGATTGCGGTGATATTTTTGGCCGCCTGGGGCAGCATTGCGGCAGCGTTAAACGCGCTTGCTTCCTGCACCGTGGTTGATTTTCATAAACGGTTTGTAAAAAAAGAACTCACCCAAAAAGAAGATTACCGCATCTCTAAATTCTATACTTTTTGCTGGGGCATCTTTTGTATCCTCGTGGCACAGTTTGCCAGCAATCTCGGCAACAGCCTCATCGAAACGGTGAATATCTTAGGTTCCTTATTTTATGGCGTGATCCTCGGAATATTTATGGTTGCCTTCTGGTTTAAATCGATAAAAGCGAATGCGCTGTTTTACGCCTCCGTGATAGCGGAAGTATTTGTGATTGTTATTTACCGCGCAGACGTGATCTCCTTTTTATGGCTGAATGCGATCGGTGCGATTTTGGTGATTGTAATTGGCCTGATACTTCAGCCGCTGATCAAAACAAAAATTAAGGGGGATGTGGTCGGAATATCATAGGCTCATTCTGCACTCGCGCCAGTCTCCCAAACAATGCCTTCGCGTTACCCGCCGTTCACTCTGCAAGCAAATCCTGGAAAGTGAGATTGCCACATCCCCACGATACTCTTTTAAATTTATTGAACTCCGCTGCGGCGATTCGCAATGACGCGGAGCGGTGTTTTATCTTATCATTAAAAAGTTCAAAAGCCCAAATACAATCCGTCATTGCGAGGCACACAAAAAGTTATTCAAAATCAAACGAATCAATTGTGCCGCGGCAATCCCGTCGGTTGGAGATTCGAGCCAGAAAAGGAGGGGTTAGAGGTGAGGCACTTTAAGCTGCAAAAAAAATCATTCAATTCCCGACAGAAAAATAACTTCTTTTAATAAAAATTTAAAAACCACATTTTCTACTTTTTCGCTTATCACAGCTTTAGTGACGAGAGGGCAGCCGGAAGACCGCGCCAGAGAGGCGTTTATTCAAACAAAAACAGGAAATAAAATCTCTTTAATTGAGATTTTATTTCCTGAATAATGTTAGTTCTATGTATTACGAAAAAAGTAAAAAAAACTACTTTGATGCTTTTATTAACTTTTCGCTCATGAGAACGTAAGTATCGTTTTTGGCTTCTTTGGATAATTCCAAGGACTGTTGTGCAGTTGCCAATGCGCCTTTTTTATCTCCTGCTTCGCTTTGCACTTTTGCTTTGTAATAAACCATGTAAAAAGGTGGTTTTGGATTTTCTTTGATGGCTGCATCGATCATTTCCAACGCTTTTGTTTTATTATGATCAAAGTCGTTGTAAAACTGTGCTGCCTGCCAATAAGGTTTTTTATCTGACTGAAGCGCCGCTTCAATGCTCGCCCGGATTTTGTCTTTGATATTTACTTTCACCGGGATCTTAAGAGCGAAATCTTCCCATTTGATATTCAACGCGCAACTTTCAGATTGAAGGTCAGAAAACTGCATGGTTAACGTTTCTACCTTCACCGCATTTTTTCCGGCTTTTACTTTTTCGCGGAGCACATCATCGCTTTCATTATAGCCGCTAATGCCCGAATTATTAAATCCCTTGTTCAGGATAAAAGTCCAGTCACCGTTCTTTTGCGGGATCGTATAAATGGCATAAGAACCGGAATCGACCTGGTGGCCTAAAATTTCTACGGGTTCATTGAATTTGATCTTCGTCGCCATATTAGCGCCGGTGCGCCACATCACATTCCATGGCTCAACGTCGCCGATCATTTTTCTTCCTTTCAGGCTCGGACGGGAATAAGTGAGTTCAATGGATGAAAGCCCAAAATCCTGTTTGATAAATTCTGTAGGCGATGGCGCGGGCATTTTTACCTGAGCAAATCCTGCTGTAAAAAAGGCACTTAATAAAAAGGTGCTGAAAAATTTTTTCATTATAAATTGTTTGGTTTAGCGATGAAGATAGGCAAAATACAATTCTGATAACTTAGTGCATAGAAATTTGGGTTGTTAGCTGCTAAAAATGGGTGTTTCGGTAGGATTTTCAGTTATTATAAGGTTTACCAGGATGCCCGGGAGGTGATAAAGGAATTCATCCGGCCCGACAAATTGAACTTTAAAATGGTCTTTTCTATTTTTTGGCTTATCTGCTTTTCCATTGAACACTGGCAGGCAACCAAGCCCTGTCCGCAGGACTCCTATGGAGAAAGGGCGTTATACATCAACGAAGGGTGGAGCCCTTCGCAGAAATAGCCACCAACAAAGCACAAGCCTGCCCTCTAAGACCCTAACACAGGGAGACTAAGTATATACGCAAAGTGTGATGATATTCATCAGGATGCTAAAGCATAGGACGCTAAGCGTTATGCTATTCATCAGGATGCTAAAGCATAGGGCTGCACCCTATGTTGGCAGATAGCGCCCTTCAGGGCTTGATGCAAAAAGAACTTCCGACATCGCGCGAAGGCGGCGCTTCGTATGTTAGGCGTTTATTCGAAAAAGATCTTCACGGTTTGATACAGCAGCCGGTTTTGCATGTACTGCGTTTGTGAATTTGTTTTTTCAGAATAACCTTCGAGGCCAAAGAGGCCGGCGGCATTGCCTTTATTGATGGCGATCTCGAGATAATTGGCCGAATTAAACAGCGCCAATTTTTCACTCTGGTGCACATCGGCATACGTCTCGCTGATCTTATCAATAACTTCATCCCGCTTAAAAACAATTTTAAAGCTCCTCCCGCGGCGCTGCTCTTCAAATTCTTCCTTGGTAATATTGATGATCACATTTTCAAAATTGTCAATAAAGATAATTTGCCCTTCAATATATTTTGAACCGAGCAGCGGACGCAGCGGATTTTTTACTTCAATGGAAACACTCGTATCGCCTATCTCTTCCATTTCTTTTCCATCGAGAATTTGCTGGTAAGCATTGGCGAAAACCCTTGCGCAATACAAAGTATTTTTTTGTTCAGAAGGTTTCAGCGGAAGTGCTACAATTTTTTCGGGTGTTTCCTCCAGGATCATGGTGATCAGGCCATTGTCGGCACAGCCAATATATTGATCCTTATGTTGGATCAATAATAGATGATCGGGGCGCTGGTCAAAAAGATCTACCAGCACAATATGAAAAGTTTTTGGAGGAAAATTTTTGATCGCGTTACGGCAAACGTAAGCTGCCTGCGGATAATTGAATGGAGAAAGCTCATGTGAAATATCGACGATGTTAAACCCGGGATTGGCATGCAACAGCTGTCCCTTGACTGCGCCGGTTAAAAAATCCTGTCGCCCGATATCTGATGTGAGTGTAATTAAAGCCATTTAAATTTTTAAAACTTAATTTTCATTTACCTGCATTCTACAACAGAATCAATAAATAGAATAGCGGTCAATCAAGAGGTCCGCACCTGGTTTTTATCTAAACTAAATAAACAAACCGGAATTATGCTTTTTTAAATAATTAAAAGAAAACTACTTTACTAATTCTCCATTCTTGAAAAAGAATTTCCGTGTCAATTTATCAGCCAGCGATGGAAAAAACTTATTCAGAAAAACGGTTTCTTTTCCGGTCATCGTCAATACCAACGTTCGTTTTCTTTTCGCGATCGAATTAATAATATGTTGTGCGCATTCTTCGGAAGTCATCAATTTGCTTTCGTTCAAAGGCGATTCGCCCTGCGGCCTTGCATCTTTATTTAGTGCTACATTCCTGATGTTAGATTTGGTAAATCCGGGGCAAACCCACATGACATTCACGCCGGTTTCCAATAATTCCGTCCTCAGGGCCTCAAGCCAGCCATTCACCGCAAACTTGCTGGCGCTATAGCCACTTCGGCCCGGTAATCCGCGATACCCTGCGATCGAAGAGACGCCAACAATGGTTCCCTTACTTTTCAAAACTGCATCCAATGCATATTTGGTGCAATATACCGTTCCCCAAAAGTTCACATCCATCAAAGTCCTCAGCGTATCAAGCTCAGTGTCTTTGAAAAGAGCCCGCATGGAAAGGCCCGCATTGTTAATCAAAATATCAATGCCGTTATATTCTTCGATTGTTTTTTCGATAAAATTTTTACAATCCGCTTCTTTGCTTACATCCGCAACAACGGTGAGCAAAGGTTTTCCGGCAAAGGCCATTTTCATTTCGTCCAGTTTCTGCACGGTACGTGCGCAGGTGGCCACTTTTGCCCCTTTTTGTAAAAAGGCTTCTACCAGCGCTTTCCCGATCCCATCCGTGCCGCCGGTGATGGCGACTACTTTATTTTCAAACATGAATTCCGATTTGGGCAAAAATAGGAGAGAAGAAGGTTTAAGAAAAGAAAAGTTTGGAAGGGCGGCCACATCCCGGTTTGTAACGATACAGAACATCAGCCACTTCCTGAAAACTTAAATGTTGCCTTCCGGCTGCGATATTGCAATTCTTCCGAAAAAGAATATGAAAATCTACATTTAGGCTTTCCTGCTGGTTAAAAACAGTTTTTGAAGGTGGAAGTAAGTTTTAATTTAAATATTTCTAACGGCGAACAAAGCCTGGGGAAGATATTTTTTATACAGCCCAACGAAGGACCGGCCAAAAATAAGAATTCAAAATAAATCTAACTGGATATTTTTCTTTGCAGGTTTTGGCGGCTTCGCATCCCCGAAAACCGTTTTGCCCCCATATTTCCACGACTCCTCCCTTTCTTTTTGGATCAATGAATCGAAATTATCATTAGGAATAAAATCTTTCTCTGCGAGCCTGCTTATGTCGTGAAGCTTTTTTATGGCGGTAGATTTATCCGTAGAGCCGAGTTTTGCTTTTTGTACGGCATTTTCTAAAGTAGCGATCGTCTCATCATACACTTTTGTGGGTACCGGAAAAGGATGCCCGTCCTTACCACCATGGGCAAACGAAAAGCGCGCGGGATCTTTAAATCTTGTGGGGCTGCCATGGATCACTTCACTCACCAACGCCAATGACTGAATAGTGCGCGGACCGACGCCTTGTAATAAGAGCAATTCTTCAAAATCGCGGGGAAGTGTGTCATGGGCCAGCCATAGCGTGCTGCCGAGTCTTTTAAGATTTACATCTTTGGCACGCACGTCATGATGCGCAGGCATACACAGGCGCTTAAATTCTGTAATGATTCTCTCCGGCGTTTCAGCGGCGATATTCAGAATACCTTCCCTTGATTCCTTAGCTTCTGTCGCAGTAAGGTTAAGAATATTTCCCTGGTTGATACCGCAAATGCCTGTGTGTGGCTCCTCTACAAATGAGCGGACATTCCTGGAATGCCAGTGATAGCGCCGCGCCGTTTTATCCTCTGTACGCATGCCCTGCTGTACTACTGCCCACTCGCCCGTATTGCTCACAATAAAATTATGGGTATATAACTGAAAGCCATCCTGAACTGCAGTATTATCCACTTTAGCGCTTAGTTTACTGCAACGTACCAATTCGATGCCGTCGACTCCTGTAGCGTCTGCGATCCGCAATAGCTCTTGCGGGGTTTGCTTTGAATATTTTCCTTTACCTCCGCAAATATAGATACCCAGGTCTTTTGAATGCGGATTGACCGCTCTTTTCAAGGCGCCCATCACAGAAGTTGTAATACCCGAAGAATGCCAATCCATGCCCATTACTGCTCCCAGGCTCTGAAACCAAAAAGGATCTGAAAGCCTGCGCAATAATTCTTCCTTGCCATATTGGGTAATAATAGATTCCGTGATCGCCAGTCCCAGCCTGCTCATTCTTTCTGCAAGCCATTTAGGTACAGTGCCATAATGTAAAGGAAGGTCAGCCGAGCCGGATCGTTTCATACTGTAAAAATAAACAATACCAAAGAGAGGATTGATAAATTAACGATGTACAATGGACCATACAATTTTTCTTGTTCGCTATCCCGCTTCTGAAGGTAATAGCTTCTATTGCCGGCAGCGTCGCCGATGTTATTGCGTCAAAATAAATTCTATTCTCGCACCACCACTACGGCGCGCCGCGGTTGATGTGCTCAACAACCGCAATATGATGAACGAAAATCCGATCTTAAACTGTAAGTTTTTTTTAGGACGAGTCAGTCGGATTCATTTTCACGGTGGAGTGCCGCCGCCGGTCGGGAAAGTGGCAGGTGGGACACAGGCCATGGCGGAATGCCGCGGCCGGCGGGAAAAGTGGCCGGTGAAGACACCGGCCATGTCGGAGTGTTGCGGCTCATGGGGAAAGTGGCCGGTGAGGACACCGGCCACGGCGGAGTGCCGCGGTTGGTGTCCTCACCAACCGCAATTCATTTATTTATTCATAATGTTGATAAAAACTTCCTCCCCAATCGCCCATTCATTCTTTCCGGTCCTTACAACCATTACTAAATCTTCAATCAAAATTTTCAACTCATAAAAGCTTCCCCAGAATGATATTTTCTGTATTGTTCCTTTTATGCCATTGGTGGCGGTTGTGCTGATGCTAAAATCCTCAGGCCTTATCATCACTTCTTTTTCATTTGCTTCTATGCCAAACCATGAAGCCCATTCAGGTGTAAGCAAATTGTATCTACCAAACATGCCCGCTACGTATTTATTTACAGGTTTATAATAAATTTCCTCCGGTGTGCCGCGCTGCACGATCTTTCCTTCTTTCATCACTAATATTTCGTCAGCCCACGAAAGAGTGTCATGTGGATCGTGAGACGCCAGCAAACAAGTTATTTGCAACCGCTCTGTTATATCTTCCAACACCGCCTTCAATGTATTTTTGTGAATTGGGTCCAGGTTGGAAAAGGGTTCATCCAACACCAGCAACTTTGGATATTTTACCAACAGCATGCACAACGCGATCCGCTGCTTCTCGCCACCCGAAAGCTGGTTGGTCCTGCGTTCCAGCAAATGGCTGATCCTGCAAATGTCAAACAATTCTGTCGCTTCAGCTTCGTCAACTTTAATTTGAAACCAGATTAAATCTTTTACAACATAATTATTATGAAGTTCATAATGCTGGGATAAGTAGGCAATGTCTTTGTGGCCTGCTAATAATTTTTCTTCCGGCCCGCTTATTTTTTCTGCATTAAACAGAACTGTTCCGGCATCCTTCTGCACATACCCTGAGATGATTTTCAGCAAAGTTGATTTGCCTGCACCCGACTCGCCCGTGATCGCTATTTTTTGCAACGCGTCCTGGTGAAAACTGATGTTATCAATAACGATCCTGTCCGGTTGTTGTTTACTAATATGTTGTACTTCCAATAAGGCCATGCTCAAATACTTTCATCAAAAATACAATTGCCCGGGCCGGAAGCCTTTTTTAATTTGTTTTGCTGCGCTTGAATTATTATTTAATATCGGGGTTAACCTTGATCAGTAAAATTTATAATCGTGCAAATTCACTTCGGTGTTACACTGCGCTGCTGCTATTGTTGAAGGCGTCGCCAACCTGCGGGAAAAGTTGGTTTTTATACGGTTTAAGTTAGTTGTGGTATTTTTTTCTTCGCACAGCTTATTTTCGCAGAATACCTTTTTCAACGCTTTCGTTTATTAAGCGTTCTGCGTAATTCCAGATTGAATTTGAGCCCTCTTTTATCGCTTTCTTTTTTTCGTAAACTTGATTATAGTCTATCCCAAATTGGGTCCAGGTGCCCCCATTATTTGAAATATTTTGAAGCAACGGTTCAAACCTGTCCATTGATTTAGCAAATTTTGCTTCATTGGTTTGTCCACTTTCAAATTCTTCCCAAACCGAAATTAATTCGTCTGCTTGTTCCCGGGGAAGCATTCCGAAAATTCGATTTGCTGCTATTCTTTCTTCGTCTGTATTTGAATGGCTTTTCGTGGTATCATAAATGAATGTGTCGCCTGCATCTATTTCAACAATATCATGTATCAAAACCATTTTCAGCACTTTCAGCACATCAATTGGAACGTCAGAATGTTCTGCTAAAACAATGGTCATCATTGCTAAATGCCAGCTATGTTCAGCGTCATTTTCGTTTCTGTCGCTGTTAAACAGTTTCGTTTTTCGCTGAATATATTTGACCTTATCTATTTCTTTGATAAAATTGATTTGTTGTAATAAATTGTCTGACTGCATGATTCCGTTTGTTAAAAAATGTTGTGTTGTAATAGGGCACCAACGAAAGGGTTTGCTGCGGTGCCGGGTTTTAATATCGTGCAGCCCGTAGCGTTAGCCCAATTGAAAAACAAAAGATGAAGATATTTACAAATGCTGAACAATGAACGTACTGGTCAGCCTGTAGCGGATGGCATTTTCACGATGCATTTTATTCCTGCTTACTTAGTGTTGTCAATCTGTTTATTTTTTAAAATTGTCCAAATAAGAATAGCGAATATAAAAGTTACAATAGCAAATAATTTCTCAAAGTTTGTTTTGGCGACGATGTTACCAACAGTATTCAGAAGGAATATCGAAAAAAAAGTCCAAAGTATTACGTTCGTTGTTTTATTCTTAAATCGAAATTTTACATAGCCACCTTTCATTAGCAAAACATATCCCAAAAATAAGTTGATAAGGATTGAGATCGATTCAAAAACATACATTACAAAATCATTTTCAAGCCGGCCGCCCCAGGCAATGCCATAGGGAACTGCCTTAACAATTACCGATGCATGAAACAGAATTACTGCTATAAGTAATGATAACAAAATTTTTATTGATAGTCTATAATCCATTCTTCTCTCAAATTAGTTTGGGGCACGATGCATAACGACCATGCGCTTCTGCAGGCAATTAAAATTAAATCCTTCTGTCCGGACCGCGCCAAATTTATAATGAAAAGTTCATTGTTACCACTATCGCTCAGTAATGTGATTTGTTGAATAAATATTTCTGACTAGAGAAAAAGATGAGGATCTATTCATCACCGGTTCATGTGTTCCTCTTTGTCTTCGCCAGTCTTCCACATCTGCATGTGTTGTACAAATAAAAATGCCTTTTACGAAACAGCAAATTTTAAATCAGGCGCAGATACGCCAACTGCACTTTACCTTTGCTACATATCGGCGCCAGTGTCGGATCAAAAGCGGTAAACGTATGGGAAAAGAAAGAGAACATCCTGGCCGTTTGCGACGCATAAAGGAAGCCAGACCAATCAACGACAAATAATTCAAATGAAACAGAAAATATACCAGATAGACGCTTTTGCTAATGAAGTTTTTTCAGGAAATCCCGCGGCAGTTTGTCCGCTTGATCAATGGCTGAGTGATGACCTTTTACAAAAAATAGCGATGGAAAACAACCTTGCTGAGACCGCATTTTATGTAAGGCAAGGCGATCAGTACCAGATAAGATGGTTCACACCTGCTGTTGAAGTTGATCTTTGCGGGCACGCAACTTTGGCGGCAGCTTATGTTTTATTTAATCACGAGAATCACAACGAAAATATCATTTACTTTCATTCCCCAAGAAGCGGAATATTAACGGTAACCAAAGAAGGCGAAGTATTGACATTAAATTTTCCAACCGATGAGTTGGAGCCAATAGCACTGTTTGACGAATTGATCGCCGGGTTTGATATCCGGCCTGGGTTGGCTTTCAAGGGTAAAACCGATTACATGCTTGTATATGACAATGAGGAGGAGATCAAAAAAGTAATCCCCGCATTTGACGTGATCTCAAAATTAAAAGCGCGTGGAATTATCATAACCGCCAAAGGTGATAAGGTTGATTTCGTTTCGAGGTTTTTTGCCCCACAGTCGGGAGTTTATGAAGACCCTGTAACAGGTTCGGCGCATACTACTTTAACTCCCTATTGGTCAAAACGGCTGGGTAAAACTAATTTGACAGCCATACAACTTTCAGCCCGTAAAGGCTATTTACAATGCAAATATGCAAACGAACGGGTTGAAATCAGCGGCCAGGGAAAGTTATATTTAATTGGAGAAATATTTTTGGAAGATGTTCAGGCTATATAGGTCTGAAGCGTGATTTTTAAGATTGAATTGATTATCTAACCAATACCAGCTTATTTATTTTTTCATCCGTGTATAGGATTTTGGTTTCTAATTGAGATGGCATGATTCATTCGCAGCGCCCACTCGTGAGTTGCCGGGAGGTAAGCCGCATGTTACCGGACAAGGTAAAAAGAAACGAACAGAGATTTATTTTACCTTACCCAATACCAGATAATACCGGGGCCTTGCATATTCAGCGTTCCGCCATCACCGGATAACCAGGGTGAGGGGCTCCATCCGCTACCGGTCACCAGAGTTCCCCACCAGTAGCTGGTTCCACTTTGGCTTGTAGTAATTATTCCCTCGTTTGTTTGGTTAGTCCACCAGGGCATTCTTGGGCCAAAACCACCGCCTTCAAAATAATTCCAATTGCCAAATTTCGTATTGATAGTAATATCGGTATTGGCGTTTGATCTGCTGACAAAACTATAGGGTTGATTCACTGTCCATATTCCACCATAACTTCTTCTTGTATTGGCATCCATCATGTATTGAAAACCTGTGCTTCCTTTCCTGATATAGTCAGCCCATGCAATAATGGAATAGTTTCCATCATTGGTCGGATTGGTCTGATTTCTTAAAACTGCATTTGCATTGGTCCAACCGGCATTTGGATTTTTATTACACATGATCAAAGTCCATCCACCACCATCGGTGGTCATATCAGCATAGATCTTGAAAGCGACACCACCATTAATATTTGGATTTTTGATCCAGTAATAGCCATCGGGAGAAGAAGGGAAATTTTGTTTGATCTCAAAGGCGCTGGTAGAGGCGGTTGCTGCTGTTAATCCATCGCCAGCCGTTTTAGCCTTTATATCCTGACCGGATGCATTTAGCGCAGATGCCGTACCAATTGCTCCGTTTTTATTGACATAATTGGTGTTGGTAGAAGTAATTTGTCCATTCTTTGTAACCACACTCACACTATTTACTATTAGTATGGCCGAAATCGTGCCGCTTGCGTAAGTGCCATTCGCTGCCTGGGTTGCTGTGAGGGTGGTTGAACCCGGACTGACTATGGTGACATTGTTTCCGCTGATGGTAGCTACTGAAGGATCGCTGCTCGTATAGGTGAAAGCTCCTGTACTATTGCTGGCAGGAGCATTCAGCATAACGTTCGCATCATAGAAAGTCCTGGTAAGATTATTAAATCCGGTAATAGTGGGCAATGGAGGTGCTGCTGTAACTGTTACCGCTCCTGATATATTGCTGTTAACGGTTCCTGAGGCCGAAGATACCAAAACGTAATAATACAAAATTCCTGCTGTGCTCGTGGAAGGAGTATAACTGGCACTGGCAGCACCGGGGAGCAAAGTTCCTCCTGTATTAATATTGGCAGTATTACTATACCATTGATAGGCCAGGCCACTGCCGGTTGCGGTAACGGTCAGAGCGGTTGCCTCGCCTCCGGTCATAACAGATTGTGGTAAGCCTGACGGCTGGGCGGTAATATAAATTGAGCCATAATATGCAGCCTGGTTTTGCTCAATGGTTTGCCGGTCTGTTGTTGATAATAAGCTGCTAAAAGTAACGAATTCACTGATCCATCCATTAAAGCTGGTTACCTTATCTGCGCGCGAGCCTAAAATGATCGATGTAGAGACAATAGCATCGGAGCAGAAAGTGGTAGTTCCTGAACCGTTTGGTGAGCCATTGAGATATGCTGATGCAGTAGTGGTATTAGATTGAAAGATCCATTGGGCAAAGCCGGTGGTACTGTTAATGGGCCTTGTTAAGTTAAAGTTTGATGCGCCGGTGCCATCAGAAACGAGCATCGTATTGTTATACATATCCCAGGGGCCGGGCAGGTTATTATTCGTTTTGCCACCAAAAGTTGAATAAGTAGTATTGGCTGCAACTCCTCCGCAAATAGCCAGGGTGAAAGAATTGGGATATCCATTGACAAAGCGGGCCGTAGATAAATTATTGCTTCCGTTAAAATAAACGGTTGGCATACTGTTTTGCCTGTCTACGGCTCCGGATAATACAATGCGTGGTTGCTGTGATAGAACAGCTTGAGATGCATTTTTTCCATTTCCGCTTTGGTCGTACCAAATACTTACGTACGAGCTATTGATACCGGTAAAAGCTTTAAGCGTAGCCGTATCCAGGTTGCCTGCAGAAAAGCCAATATCCATGATAGCATTATCATTGCTCCTGCGTACCTGGATAGCAGCCCCTGCGTAGCTGCTGCTTAGCAGTCGCAACGAATAGGACGGGGCAGCAGGAGAGCTTGCTGAAAGGCCTGTTTTATCCAATGTATTTTGTGCGGTAATTTCGAGCATTACTATAACACCCAATAAGACCATGAGTAATTTTTTCATTATTGAGAGGCTTAATAGTAATAATCGAATTGGATCCTGTCGCTGGCCGTCAATGGGTAGCTTCCATTATTCCCTGGAAGATAGGTTATAGCACTGCCGCTCACTGTATATGCCGAATTACTGATCCTGATCCCGTTTACAAACATTTTAACTTTGCTGTTTGCAGAAGGTGCCTGAGTAAGCGTAAAGCTGGTTTGAGAAGCAGCCGCCGCAAATTCATCGGCCACCTCTCTCACAAGCACATTAGTCCATGATGCAGTGCCGGTGCCATTGGTGGTTAACGCCTGGCCACTTGTTCCGTCAGTATTGGGGTAGGTGATGTTACCTGTAGTAAGTTTACCGCTGGTGTTTACAGAAGTTATATTTGTATTTCCCAGCTGGATTTTATTGCTTGCGTCCACACGGGCACCGCTACCGATAGCAGTTGCATTATCAATGGTGCCGTTCCCGGCGGAGGCGCTATTCCCCAGGAATGTGCTATTAGTAAGGGTCGCTGACACGGGGCCTCTTGCCCCGGTTTGGAATCCAACTGCGGTATTTCCGGTGCCTTGTTCAGCATGTAAAGCATGCCAGCCCACTGCAGTTATATAGCTATTGGAGGTATTATAGTAAACAGCTCCATTGCCTATCGCCATATTATTAGTCCCGGTTTGATTGCTGTTGAGGGCGTTTTGTCCTATTGCGATATTGTCATTACCGGTAGTATTGGAAACAAAGGTGGAATTGCCTAATGCCAGATTCGAAGCGATTGAGCCGGCACCCATGCCAAGCCTTATGTTATTAGCTGTAATGCCATTTGAAAATGTTGCATCTGTACCCGTTAATCCGCCTGTTAATGTACCGCCTGCCAATGGAAGATAGGTTGATGAGACTGAACCGCCGGTTAAATAAGTATTGGCATCGACCGTACCATCCGCTTTTAAAAATCCGGTAGCGGCAATAGCAGTTTTGTATCCGCTCGCAGTAATTACACCACTGGTATTTACCGCCTTTACATCCGTATTACCTATCTGTACTTTATTGCTGGCATCTACCATTGCCATGTAACCAATTGCTATGGCATTTTCCCAATCAGGCCCCGTAACGTTGGCGCCCGAACCGATCGCTATATTTTTGTTCCCTGTATTATTGGAACTAAGCGCAGCTACTCCTATCGCTATATTATCGCTTCCGGTGGTATTGGCAATAAGCGCACTGAATCCATTTGCGGTATTATTAGATCCTGTTGTAGTGTTAGAAAGTGCATACGCACCAATTGCCGTATTTTTGACTATTTGCCCGCCACCTTTACCTACGGTAACTCCGTTTACCAAAATATCTGAGCTAAATTCTTTTTTTCCGGAAAAAGTCTGATGATCTGTGGTAACAATTCCTGCATTGAGAATGTCTGCAGGTGACAGCGAAAGGACGCCGCCGACAAGTGTTGCGCCATTAGCGGAAGAAGAACTGTTGATACCGCCGATAGAATTAAGATTATTCACGCCCGGTAGCCCCTCGGGACCTGTATCGCCTTTATCACCCTTATCACCAGCCGGACCTTGTTCACCTGTTGCTCCAGTCAAACCGGTTACACCTTGTTCACCCTGGTCACCTTTATCGCCTTTATCGCCTGTTGCACCAGTTAAGCCAATAGAACCTTGATCACCTTGATCACCTTTATCACCTTTATCACCAGTGGCACCGGTTAAACCAGTTGAGCCTTGTTCACCTGTCGCTCCGGTCAAACCGATATCCCCTTTGTCTCCTTTATCACCAGTAGCACCAGTTAATCCAGTTGGGCCTTGAGGCCCTTGTGCACCTGTCGCTCCGGTCAAACCAATTATGCCTTGTTCACCGGTTTCACCCTTATCACCTTTATCACCAGTTGCACCCAGTCGAACCTGGTTAACACCGGTTGCACCGTCAAGCCGGTTAAACCTTGTTCACCAGTTTCACCTTTATCCCTTTATCACCTGTAGCACCGGTTAAACCGATTGGACCTTGAGGGCCAGTTGCACCAGTCAAGCCGACTGTACCTTGTTCACCGGTTTCACCTTTATCGCCTTTATCTCCAGTAGCACCGGTTAAACCGATTGGACCTTGAGGGCCAGTTGCACCAGTCAAGCCGATTAAGCCTTGTTCACCGGTTTCTCCTTTATCACCTTTATCACCAGTAGCACCGGTTAAACCGATTGGGCCTTGTGCGCCCGTTGCACCAGTCAAGCCGATTAAGCCTTGTTCACCGGTTTCTCCTTTATCGCCTTTATCACCAGTAGCACCGGTTAAACCGATTGGGCCTTGTGCGCCAGTTGCACCAGTCAAGCCGACTGTACCTTGTTCACCGGTTTCACCTTTATCACCTTTATCACCAGTAGCACCAGTTAAACCGATTGGGCCTTGTGCGCCCGTTGCACCAGTCAAGCCGATTAAGCCTTGTTCACCGGTTTCTCCTTTATCGCCTTTATCACCAGTAGCACCGGTTAAACCGATTGGGCCTTGTGCGCCCGTTGCACCAGTCAAGCCGATTAAGCCTTGTTCACCGGTTTCTCCTTTATCGCCTTTATCACCAGTAGCACCGGTTAAACCGATTGGGCCTTGTGCGCCTGTTGCACCAGTCAAGCCGATTGACCTTGTTCACCGGTTTCTCCTTTATCGCCTTTATCACCAGTAGCACCGGTTAAACCGATTGGGCCTTGTGCGCCCGTTGCACCAGTCAAGCCGACTGTACCTTGTTCACCAGTTTCTCCTTTATCACCTTTATCACCAGTAGCACCGGTTAAACCGATTGGGCCTTGTGCGCCCGTTGCACCAGTCAAGCCGATTAAGCCTTGTTCACCGGTTTCACCTTTATCGCCTTTATCACCAGTAGCACCGGTTAAACCGATTGGGCCTTGTGCACCTGTTGCACCAGTCAAGCCGACTGTAAGCCTTGTTCACCGGTTTCACCTTTATCACCTTTATCACCAGTAGCACCAGTTAAACCGATTGGGCCTTGTGCACCTGTTCACCGTCACCAGTCAAACCGATTAAGCCTTGTTCACCGGTTTCTCCTTTATCACCTTTATCACCAGTATGCACCAGTTAAACCGATTGGACCTTGAGGGCCTTGTGCACCTGTTGCTCCGGTCAAACCAATTAAGCCTTGTTCACCGGTTTCACCTTTATCACCTTTATCACCAGTTGCACCAGTAGCACCGGTTAAACCAGTTGCACCGTTAAACCTTGTTCACCAGTTTCACCTTTATCACCTGTTGCACCAGTTAAACCAATTGGGCCTTGTGCACCTGTTTCACCAGTAGCACCGGTTAAACCGATTGGACCTTGAGTTCCTTGTGCACCTGTCGCTCCGGTCAAACCGATTATGCCTTGTTCACCGGTTTCACCCTTATCACCTTTATCACCAGTTGCACCAGTAGCACCGGTTAAACCAGTTGCACCTGTTAAACCTTGTTCACCAGTTTCACCTTTATCTCCTGTAGCACCAGTTAAACCAATTGGGCCTTGATCGCCTTTCTCACCAGTAGCACCGGTTAAACCAATTGGGCCTTGTGCACCTGTTGCTCCGGTCAAGCCGATTAAGCCTTGTTCACCGGTTTCACCTTTATCACCTTTATCACCAGTAGCACCAGTTAAACCGATTGGACCTTGAGCACCTGTTGCACCGGTCAAGCCGACTGTACCTTGTTCGCCGGTTTCACCTTTATCTCCTTTATCACCAGTAGCACCGGTTAAACCAATTGGGCCTTGTGCGCCTGTTGCACCAGTCAAGCCGATTAAACCCTGTTCACCAATTTCACCTTTATCACCTTTATCGCCAGTAGCAGCCGGTTAAACCGGTTGGGCCTTGTGCGCCTGTTGCACCAGTCAAGCCGATTAAACCTTGTTCACCGGTTTCGCCTTTATCACCGATTGCACCAGTCAAACCAATTGGGCCTTGAGGACCTTGTGCACCTGTCGCTCCGGTCAAACCGATTATGCCTTGTTCACCTGTGTCTCCTTTGTCACCTGTTGCACCAGTCAAGCCAATTAAACCTTGTTCTCCAGTTTCGCCTTTATCACCTTTATCACCTTTATCACCGGTTGCACCAGTCAAACCAATTGGGCCTTGAGCACCTTGTGCACCTGTCGCGCCGGTTAAACCTTTATCACCTTTGTCTCCTTTATCACCAGTTGCACCGGTTAAACCAATTGGGCCTTGCGCACCTGTTTCACCGGTAGCGCCGGTTAAACCGACTGCACCTTGAGTTCCTTGTGCACCTGGCGCTCCGGTCAAACCAATTATGCCTTGTTCACCGGTTTCACCCTTATCACCTTTATCACCAGTCATAAACCAATTGGGCCTTGAGGGCCAGTTGCACCAGTCAAGCCGACCGTACCTTGTTCACCGGTTTCACCTTTATCACCTTTATCACCAGTAGCACCGGTTAAACCGATTGGACCTTGAGGGCCCGTTGCACCAGTCAAGCCGATTGTACCTTGTTCACCAGTTTCACCTTTATCACCTTTGTCTCCTTTATCACCTGTCGCTCCGGTCAAACCAACAATGCCTTGTTCACCGGTTTCTCCTTTATCACCTTTATCACCTTTGTCACCAGTTGCACCAGTCAAACCAATTGGGCCTTGCGCACCTGTTTCACCAGTAGCGCCGGTTAAACCAATTGGACCTTGAGGGCCTTGTGCACCTGTCACTCCGGTCAAACCAATTATGCCTTGTTCACCTTT
This sequence comes from uncultured Chitinophagaceae bacterium, assembly GCA_963706775.1. Taxonomy (GTDB): domain Bacteria; phylum Bacteroidota; class Bacteroidia; order Chitinophagales; family Chitinophagaceae; genus Ginsengibacter. Next base: position 233,675 of record CAVPNF010000004.1, on the reverse strand, counting down.
GTCTCCTTTGTCTCCTTTAGCACCTGTTACACCAGTCAAGCCAATTAAACCTTGTTCACCAGTTTCGCCTTTATCACCTTTATCGCCTTTATCACCAATAGCACCGGTTAAACCAATTGGGCCTTGTGCACCTGTTGCGCCGGTCAAGCCGATTAAGCCTTGCTCACCGGTTTCTCCTTTATCTCCTTTATCACCAGTAGCACCAGTTAAACCGATTGGGCCTTGTGCACCTGTTGCGCCGGTCAAGCCGATTAAGCCTTGTTCACCGGTTTCTCCTTTATCTCCTTTGTCTCCTTTATCACCTGTCGCTCCGGTCAAACCAACAATGCCTTGTCCGCCAGTTTCACCTTTATCACCTTTATCACCAAGTTGCACCAGTCAAACCAATTGGGCCTTGAGGGCCAGTTGCGCCAGTCAAGCCGGCTGTACCTTGTTCGCCGGTCTCACCTTTATCGCCTTTATCACCAGTGGCACCGGTTAAACCGATTGGGCCTTGTGCGCCCGTTGCACCAGTCAAGCCGATTAAGCCTTGTTCACCGGTTTCTCCTTTATCGCCTTTATCACCAGTGGCACCGGTTAAACCGATTGGACCTTGAGGGCCCGTTGCACCAGTCAAGCCGATTGTACCTTGTTCACCTTTGTCTCCTTTATCACCAGTAGCACCAGTTAATCCAGTTGGGCCTTGAGGGCCTTGTGCACCTGTTGCACCAGTCAAACCAATTGGTCCTTGCGCACCTGTTTCACCAGTAGCCCCGGTTAAACCAATTGGACCTTGAGGGCCTTGTGCACCTGTCACTCCGGTCAAACCAATTATGCCTTGTTCACCTGTGTCTCCTTTGTCTCCTTTGTCTCCCTTAGCACCTGTTACACCAGTCAAGCCAATTAAACCTTGTTCTCCAGTCTCGCCTTTATCACCTTTATCACCAATAGCACCTGTTAAACCAGTTGGGCCTTGAGGGCCTTGTGCACCTGTTGCGCCAGTCAAACCAATTTGACCTTGCGCACCTGTTCCACCAGTAGCCCCGGTTAAACCAATTGGACCTTGAGGGCCTTGTGCACCTGTCACTCCGGTCAAACCGATATCCCCTTTGTCTCCTTTATAACCAGTAGCACCAGTTAATCCAGTTAGGCCTTGTGGACCTGTTTCACCGGTTGCACCGGTTAAACCTTTATCTCCTTTATCTCCTTTATCACCGGCAGCACCAGTTAAACCAATTGGACCTTGAGGGCCCGTTGCACCAGTCAAGCCGATTAAACCTTGTTCACCGGTTTCACCTTTATCTCCTTTATCTCCTTTATCTCCAGTAGCGCCGGTTAAACCGGTTGGGCCTTGAGCACCTGTTGCTCCATTCAAGCCAATTAAGCCTTGTTCACCGGTTTCACCTTTATCTCCTTTGTCTCCTTTAGCACCGATAGCTCCGGTTAAACCAGTTGGGCCTTGAGGTCCTGTTGCACCAGTCAAACCGATTAAACCTTGCTCACCTGTATCACCTTTTTCTCCCTTGATACCGGCCGGGCCTGCCGGTCCGCTTGCGCCATTGCCTACTGATCCATCCGCCATCAGGTATTGAGTGGGAAGTCCGCCGGGCCTGACAAACCGCTGCCCGCTAATGTCGCCCTTAACAATAACGTTATTTTGAAAAGCAGTTGCATCGTTAAAGGTTTTATTTCCGGTTATCACCTGCGAATTAGTGAGATCAACAAAGCTTTTCGTCGTGGAACCCGTGCCTCCATTCTCAATTGCTACGATACCAGTGATCTTAACCGCACTAACCGAAATAATCTTTGAATCAGTGACGCTTCCATCAGCAATTTTGGCCGATGTGATGGCGTTATTTGCAATCACCGGCGAAGGGAACGTCCCCGCAAGATCCCCGCCCGCATTACCTGCGGGTGAAGCGCTTAATGCATAAGGGACGCTTTGCAATTGCGTAATGCCTGCCAGGCTAAAATTAGAAGATCCGTTGGGGTCTATCTCCACTTTGATGTATTTTCGTCCGGTTCCCCACGCTACTTCACCCATTTTTCCCAACACATTACCCGCGCCATCACTTCCTATTACAATATTGAACAATCCTACATAATTGGTCATTACCCTTCTTGTTTCCCTGTAGGCAACCTTACCGCCTGCCGCGCTGTCAATAACAGATAGCCTTATCGTAATATTTTGGTAGGTAATCGGACTGCCGGAACTATTCCTCGCAACGCCCTGGTAATTTAATTGTTGCGGCACCTGTGCATTTGCTACTGTTATTAATGTCATCATAATAACAGATAATAAAACTCTCTTCATGTATATAGTTATTGGATTTTTTCGAATTTAAATGTGCCTCTTTTTAGAATATCTCCTTTGTCTGACGTCAGCATGACCCGGAAATAATAAAAACCGGAAGGACGGTTTGAAATGTTCCAGGAGATAGTCGTGTTTCCATCAACCTGTCTAAATTCTTTGATATCAAGCAGCTTTCCATCAAGGCTTAACAGGTGTACGGTTAATTTGCCTTTTAAGGCTGATCTGAAATCTATATAAACAATGTTAGGAGCCGGAATGGGATAAACGCGGATTTCCTCGCTGGTGAAATAAGGAACCTGGAAATTGAAAATAATATGGTTCTTATCAAACGGCTGAAGTATGCCGCTCGTGACATTCCATTTAATTCCAACGATCGAATTTGCATAAGAATTTTCTCCGTACCAGGTTTCAATAGCCGTGGATTCGCCAATGCTCCAATCAACTGTAAAAGAAGAAGTAATGACTGCAGAACCACCTCCCGTATTAAACGTAGCCGGGGTAACAGGGGATACTACAGATTGGGATTTGGATTGCAGGGAAAATAATAAAAGAGCAAAAAGCAAAGCTTTTGTCATCGGCAATTGAATAATGGATTTGAAAATGAAAGTAAATAACTTTCCTAATTTTTATAGGAGGGATATTTGGGTTTCATAACATAATATTCATAAGAAATATTGTGTAAAGCGTCAAAATGGGTTTTTTCAAAATGTTCGGGTTTGGATCATGTATGGATCATGTATGGATAGAGTATGGGCGCTGCGCGGGAAGAGTGGGTGGCGCCTCAGCAATGACCGTTTCCAAAACACCAATCAATTCGGCATAAGGTATCTCTGAAAAATAATATTTCGCATCCTTTCTGCGATCTATTTAGGTTTGTCTATGGTCTTCCGCTGACCTCCTTTCCTTCCACTGCGTTACCACTGCGTTAATTTACCGCAGTGGTAACGCAGTGGAACACTACGATGTACGAAGCAGGTTATAGCCGGGTATGACTAAACGGTTTTGGATTTAATTATTTCGGACCGCCAAAGCGTTCCCGTTCTGGTTGCATGCCTTTGTGTTCCCTGTCTGCCGCCAGGCAGGTTCGTGCCTTCGTGGTAAAAATCCATTTTCTTCTGGCTGGCGAAGGCCTCCTGTACTTTCTTTTTATTAAAGCCTGTTATAAGCGAAAAAGTAGAAAAGTGATTTTCCAGATTTTATAAGCAAATTATTATAACCGCTTTGCGGTATTACAGGAAGCGTCTCACTGCTATTGACAGACCATGGTTCGGGCTTCGGAAACTTCCGGTGCTGCTGCTCATCAGCAAAATTCTATGGGTAGAATATAGATCTGCATGTCGCGGGAATCGCCAGCTTTTCCTTTTAAAAAAAAATAAAAAATTCGACGAAAAGATGTAAATTTCCTAAGCCTTATTTTAATTAAGGTTCAGCAATGACGAAGTTTTTTCAATATTGCTTTTTTCTCCTCCTTCTATTTAATCGTAGCTCAAATGTTTTTGCCCAGGGTCAAAGATTCCTCACCGTGAAAGGCTATGTAGCGGATAAAGATACCAGGGTGCCTTTGTCGGGAGCGGTCGTTTCACTTTCCTACGAAGGGCGCCAGTTGCGGTCAGTGACTACCAACTCTTTCGGAAATTTTAGTATCGATTCGGTTCCTAACAACATGAGTATAACGGTGCAGATCAGCCAGGATGATTACACGCCTTTTTCGCAAGCCTATTCCATGCAAACCAATAAAGCGGTTTATGATATCGGCAGCATCTTCATTGAGCATGTAGTACACATTGTAAGCACTTCTACTTTTATTTTAGATAATCTTACGCGTAACCAGGTACTGGCGACCGAGGGTGCGAAAGAGCTTTTTTATACCTTAAATCCTGAATTAAGAAACCAGGATGAAGTGCAAAGCAATTATAAAATAAAGCTTCCGGCTTTCCCCGCCATTGATCGAAGCCAGGAAAAGAATTTTAATAACGAGTTTAAAAAAGTTAAGAACCAAAACAATCCGGATGTCTTTATGCCCAACCGAAATTTACCCGGCCGCGACGTAAGTAATATCCTGAGCTGGCGCGGATCTGCGGCTTCTTACAAAAATGATCAAAAACTACATTTCAGCTTATCAGACCCTGAAAGTGACAAGCCCGAAAAGTTTGTTTTTGTGATCTGGAAAAAGGATGCCGATGGAAACGCCATTTTGAAAGGGCCTGAAGTGGAGAAAAGATTCCTCGTGTACTATTATGGATCTTATAAGGAAGGCGACACTTCCCTTTATCATAAAGCAGACGATGCCACTTATGGCTACGCAACGATGTGGAATGCCTCTTACAAAATAATCATTGTAGACAAAATATTACACAAAGAAGTAAAGATCAGTGATCCTGTAATTGAGACCAGTACTTATTTTAACCGGAAGGACCTGTTTACCTTGCTGAATGTACATTTAAACTGGATCAAAATTCCCATCCAAATATTTGACTGATCATGGTAGCTTTTTTAAAACTGCGCGTCGTTTTTATCACGCTGCTCCTGGGCCTTTTTGGCGGCGCGCTTTCGCTGCTCCTTAAAATTGATGAGCTGCAAAGCTATTATCCGGCCCTGGCCGCGCTCATAGCGCTTTGTGTAAGCCTGCTGATCTCTTTCCTGATTAAAGGAAGATGGACCATCGCTTTCAGGAACCAAATTAAAAAAGTGGCCGTTATTCTTTTCTCGCTTTTTATTGTGGCGGCGTTGATCCATACTTATTTTTTCATCAACAGCGTTTTTAAATACGAGAATTTCAATGGCGATATTTCGTATTATATCAAGGGAAGCGTGTACACTGCTGCGGCATTGAAATGCAAAAAGCAGCATCCTCAAATTACTTCCGATGCGGCCATGATGACCACCTGCTTCGAAAGCCCCGAAGCAAAGACGGAAGCCTGGACAGAAGAATCGATCAACAATAATGTTTTCAGGTTGATCATCAGCTATTGCGCCGTGATCCTGTTTTTCGTGGGAACAGTTTCGCTTGCTGACTGAGATACTGGCTTCTAAATACGCTCCAAAAAAAGCAGTTTTAAAAGAAAAGCTGGTTTAAATAACGGTATCCGGTGCCGATGCTTTTACATCATTCTATAGCGGCGGAAGGGTGCGGTGGCCGCGGCCGGAAACTTTTAAAATCTATATTTTGACTTATGTAGCCATGAGGCTGATGTTTGTGGAATCTGTCGTAAGTATTGACCCGCTTTGATTTGGAGAAGATGACATTTGTCAAATACGATTTTAAAAAATGTGTTCAAAACATTTTAACAAATGAAAAAGAAAATTATCTTTACGCCCTAAACCGGAAATTCGCTAACTGCTTGCGGATCTCAGCAATACCGGTTCAGATCCGCCAATCCCTTTAACAACCTCGCCACGTTTTCCTATAGAATTTCGCTAACTGGACTCTATTTCTATTTCCATCCAAGCCTTTGTAACAACCTAATTACTTCAACACAAGAAATTTAGTTTTTATGAGGAAATTTTACGCTGCTAATTTTAAGAAATCCGGACTTTTTGTTTTTCTGCTAAGCATATTACTTACTACGCTCGCTCACTTATCTTTTAGCACAAACGGTAGTCCCTTTTACGACTCCGGAGCAATACATTTACGGTTCCTGCCGGAGTTACTTCAGTAACTGTTTCGACTTGGGGCGGTGGTGGTGCTGGCGGAGCGTTGACGGTAATCCACAAGGTGCGGAGGTGGAGAAGGTGGCTCTTTTGTAAGAGGTACTAATAGCCGTTGTTCCTGGTACCTCTTATACTGGTTGTCGGTGCTGGTGGAATTGGAGGCATAACTGCAAATGGTACGCTGGTCAAGCTTCTTCCTTTAATTTCTGCTGGTGCAACGCTTTTCAATGCCATTGGAGGAGCGGGAGGTGGAACTGTGGTGCTAATGGTTTTGGTGCAGGAGGAAATGCGCCAACTACAGGAAATGTCAGTGGATCAGCTCTATCAAATTTTTATGGTGGAAATGGAGGCAACGGACTACGTTTACTAGCATCCAGCGGCGGCGGTGGCGGAGCGCAGGCGCTAGATGAACTGGCAAGCTGGAGGATCGCCATTAACGGAACTGCAGAATCGGCTGGTGTCAATTGGATGCAGATGCTGGGTGACAGGCGCTGCAGGCGTGGAGCAACAAATCGGTAATGGTTGATGCCACTTCCCGGCGGAGGCGGAAGCGGAGCAAGAACTGCAAATACAACCGATATACGGGAGGAAATGGCGGCAATGGCAAGTTCAATTTCGTACGCAACCCCGGCACTTATAAAAGTACTTGTTTACAGGTATGTCTATAGGTTCCACCACATGGTGTGCGGGAGAAACAAAAACAATATCGGTAACTGTAAAAAATAATGGAACTGCTGCATGGACTGATATAGCAGGAGTACAGGATATAAATATTGGGGTAAAATGGATGGCGAGCTGATTATTTTGTCAGAACAGATGTTGGCGGGTTTGCTCCCGGAGCCACAGGAACGTTTAGTTTTACCGTAACTGCACCAGCGGCTGGTACAAGTCACTTAACATTCGATGTAGCTATGAAGGCATTTCATGGTTTGCCGGAAACGGCGGGGAATTGCCGGAAATGTTGCTTCCACTTCTGTAGCTCTTACTATTAATGGAACTCCAGCTCAACCATCTGCAATCAACCTGCAACACCCGTGTGTGCCGGATCAACACAAACCTATTCAGTAACTAACGTTGCTGGAGTCACTTACACATGGAACACGCCGGCAGGTTGGACATTAAATAGCGGTCAGGGATCCAACTCGGTATACCTACACAGTTGGAACTTGCCGGCGGAACTGTGCAGGTAATACCTTCCAATGGCTGCGGTGCAGGCACTGCACAGAATTTGGCTGTTTCTGTATCGGCTCCGGCAACGATTACAACAAATCCTGCGGATCAAACAAAATGTGTGGGACAAACTGCTACTTTTTCAGTGTCTGCTTCAGGAGGGCCTCTTACTTATCAATGGAAAAAGAATGGGGCTAATGTGGGTACCAATTCAGCAACTTATACTACGCCGGCTCTTGTTGCTGGTGATAACGGCGCTCAATACACCGTGACGGTAACATCTGCAGGTTGCGGTTCCGTAACTTCTGCTGCGGCTACCTTAACTGTCAATGTTCCGGCTGCGATTTCGACGCAACCGGCTTCCCAAAGTATCTGTGCCGGTTCGCCGGTAACCTTTTCGGTTGCTACCACAGGGACACCTCCGGTTTCCTACCAATGGAAAAAAGGAGGAGTTGATATTTTAGGTGAGACAAATTCATCTTATACAATTACATCGGTAGCTGCAGGTGATGCTGCATCCTACACGGTAACCGTTACTAATACTTGTAATACCGTTACTTCAAATCCGGCGACACTTGTGGTTTCTACACCAACATCAATTACCGCCGATCCGGTGTCACAGGTAAAATGCACAGGAACCTCTGTGACTTTTAGTGTTGCAGCCGATGGCGGCCCTTTAACTTATCAATGGCGCAAGGGCGGTTCGAATATTGCCGGTGCAACATCTGCATCCTATACGATAGCTTCTATTGCGGCGGGAGATGCCGCAAACTATGATGTGGTGGTAACCGCAGCCGGATGTAATTCGGCTACTTCTGCAGCCGCTTCGTTGACCGTGAATGTTACGCCATCTATCACCACGCAGCCTGCTACACAAGTTATTTGCGCCGGCAATAATGTTACTTTCAGCGTAGCTGCAAATGGCACAGCCCTTACCTTCCAATGGAAGAAAGGCGGAGTTGATATTTTTGGAGCCACCAGTTCAACCTATACGATTTCGCCTGTTAGTTCAGGTGATGCAGGCAACTATTCTGTAGCGGTATCCAATAGTTGCACATCTCGTTACGTCAGCAAATGCAGCGCTTACCGTAAATACACCGCCATCAATTACCACGCCACCGGCAGATCAGGCTATTTGCGCTGGCCAGTCGGTTACTTTCAGTGTTACCGCAGGTGGTACTAATCCAACTTATCAGTGGAGAAAAAATGGCGTCAATATCGGAGGCGCCACATCCGCAACTTATACAAAAGCGGGCCTTATATCAACCGATGCCGGTTCGTACGACGTAGTAGTATCAGTAAACAGTTGCTCTTCGGTTACATCTGCCGCAGCAACCCTTACCGTTAATACTACCCCGGCAATTACCACACAGCCAGCTGCTTCACAAATTATTTGCCTTGGCACTTCCGCCACGTTTAGTGTCGTTGCATCTGGCACTCCTGCGCCTACTTATCAGTGGAAAAAAGGTGGAACGGATATTTCCGGTGCAACAAGTTCTTCTTACACAATTGCATCTGTAGCTGCTGCTGATGCCGGAACTTATTCTGTTGTTGTTACGAATACGTGCGGAAATGTAACGTCTGCCAACTCTGTTCTCACAACTACATCGGTAGGTTCGTGGATAGGCGTTACCAGTACAAACTGGTTCACTGCGAGCAACTGGGGTTGCGGAGTAATACCTACCAGCACAACTGATGTAACCATTCCGGCTACAGCGCCAAATATGCCCAATATTAATGGAGCCAGCGCTGTTTGCCAAAGCATTACGAATAATGGAACGCTCACCATTACAGGAGCCAACAACCTGGATGTATATGGTGACTGGATAAATAATGGAACGTTTACCGCCGGAACTGGTTCAATAACCTTCCGTGGCGGATCGGGTAACACCCTTGCAGGAAGTTCAGCAACTACGTTTTATAATTTAGTGGTGAACAAATCAGCAACTGCCAATACACTTACAAGTACTTCAAAAGCATTTACAGCAACGAATCTTACAGTTACACAGGGTAATTTGATATTGCAGGCAAATGATGCTAAGCTATAAGTTTAAATGGAAATATTACTGTTCCAGCCGCAGGCATTCTGACAGACAATGTCAACTGGGATAGGAGTTCATCTTTTAAGCGTAACAGGGAATATTGTGATCGATGGTGTTTTCAATTATACTTCCGGAACACCTCATGTGAACATGAATGGAGCAGGTGCCAAAACAGTACGCAGCGGGACAAATCCTGCTTCCGGTTTTGGATTTTTAACTTTGTCAACCGGAGATTATACTCGCCAGTGGTAACATCGTGGTTAATGCAAATTTCTGGACTATGTTTGGAACAGGTGGATCTTTTACAACGGGTGCGAATACGATAACTGCAAATGCCGGTTTATTAAATGCTGGCGGTACTGTGAATATCAATGGTGGTATAGTAAATGTAGCTGGTGGACTTCAGGTAGGATTTAGTAATACCGCAGGCATTGTAAACTTCAGTTCTGGTACAGTAAATACAGATGTACTTATTGTTGGGCAATCGGCTACTGGAACTTTTAATCATTCTGGAGGAACAGCGAACATTAGCGGAGACCTCACGATTACAACCAACGGCACTTATACGGCTTCTAACTCTCCAATTATAAATATTGCAGGAAACTGGACAAATAATAAAACATTTACTGCGGCAACGAGCCAGACTAATTTTATTGGAACAGCCAATCAAATAATTGCAGGAACGTCACAGACAACTTTTAGTAATTTAAATATTAACAATGCAGCCGGCGTTACTTTAAACACAAGTGCAACTTCAAGTGGTGCGTTAAACCTGACAAGTGGTTTACTTACTACCTCGGGCGCGACGGTTCTTACTGCTGCAGGTACGATTCCTACTTACGGCGCTTCCAGTTATGTAAATGGAAAACTTGCCCGGCCTTTCAATAGCGGAGCCGGTTCCAAAATATTTCCTATTGGTAAAGGCGGCAATTACAGGCCTTTGACTTTTACTTACAATTCCTCAAGCGCCAGCAACCACCATAACTGCTGAGCAATTTGAATCTGCACTCGGAGGAGCGATCAATCCTGCTACCGTTAATTTGTATAATGCGAGGTATTGGGAAATTACCAAAACCGGAACAGGAACCACTAACTATTCTGTTACCCTTGATCCAACAGGTTTTAGCCCGGTAGGTATCGTGAAAATGCTGAAGAAAGAAGGTACAAATCCTGCAACCGCGTTAAATGCATATGATGTAACCACTCCAAATTATACCAATAGTACTGCGTTTTACTACTTTTAATAACGGCACTACCAGTGGAACAAATGATTTCGCTTTGGGTGCCGATTGTTCTTCATCAGCCAACGCAGGTGCTGCGCTTGCAGCGATTTGCCAGGGAGGCACATCTGCTGCATTAGGCGGGTCAATAGTAGGCACAGCAACCGGCGGAACCTGGTCAACCACGGCCGGAGGCTCCTTTAGTCCTGATGCAAATACTTTAAACGCAACATGGACTCCACCAGCGGGTTTTTCAGGAACAGCAACCTTAGTGCTGACACCCACAGGAGGAATTTGTCCGCCTGCTACCACTGCTTCAAAAACAATTCTAGTAAATGCACCTCCGGTGATCAGTACGGATCCAGCCAACCAGGTAACCTGTGCTGGTACGGCGAAAACATTTAGTGTCGCTTTATCTTCCGGAACATCACCCACCTATCAATGGCAGTACAGTGCCTAATGGTAGTACTGCCTGGGCAAATGTGGTAAATAATACACCGGGAAATACTACTTATGGTGGTCAAACTACTGCTACCTTAACCGTGACACCGAACGCATCTGCTGCCGCAGGAACCTAACTTTTATCGTTCTATTATTAGTGTAAACTCTTGTTCTTCTGTAACCAGTAATTCCGGCAACGCTTACGGTAAACATTAACTCTACCATTTCTTTGACTTCAGGAGCGGGTTCCGATGCTCAAGCCATTTGTCAAAATTCACCGCTTAGTCCGATTACGTATTCAATAGGCGGAGGCGGTACAGGTGCATCAATCACATCAGGAGCACTTACCTGCCGGCGTTACAGGTGTGTACAATAATGGTGTATTTACAATCAGCGGCACGCCTACATATTCGGGGAACTTTAGCTATACAGTTACTACTTCGGGTCCATGTGTAAATCCGTTCTTGTAACGGAACTATTTCTGTACAGCGCAGCCATCCGGTACGTTCACTCCTTCTTCAACTAAAATCTGTGCCGGACAATCAGTAACATTTACTTTTTTACCGGCAGGATTGGGTTCTTATATATTTAAGATTAAATGGAGTTGGAGCGCCTTTACAAACCGGAACCTCAAATACTTACAGCACCAGCGCATTAAATAATGGAGATTTTATTACCGTGGATGTTGCCAATGCATCCAACTGCGGCGCGACATTTACCTCGGTACCTGTTACCGTAAATCCATTACCAAACGCCGTTCTGACTGCTTCTCCTGCTGCCACTACCATTTGCGCAGGCGACCCTGTAACTTTTACAGGTGCACCAGCAGGAGCTCAGAATTATAATTTCAGAATAGATGGCGTGTCGGCATATAGCGGCACTACCAATTCATTTACAACCAATTTAATAACTAACAACCAGGCAGTGGCCTTAGAAGTTAAAGATGCCAATGGATGTGTCGGTACATCTGCACCGATTACCTACACAGTAAACCCATTGCCAAATGGTACTCTTACTGCGAACTACACCAACAACTGTTTGCGCCAGATGCCGGTTCTGTCAGCTTCACGGCCACCGGTGGCGCTTCTTACCAGTTCAGGATTGATGGTGTAATAGCACAGGCCTGGAGCGCCTCCAGCACCTTTACCCATACTTTCACTGATGACGGCGTCGTAACGGTTGATGTAGCCAACGGGCGCTAACGGTACAGGTTGTACGAAAACTTATAACCCCGGGCATACCCGTAACAGTAACGCCTTTGCCAACAGGTACGATCTCGGTAACTGAAAACTCCGGCGTGTTGAACAACGCTGAGATTTGCTCGGGCTCACCGGTTACTTATACTTTCAGCAAAACCGGATATACTTCGTATGAATTTTTTGTTGGAGGCATTTCCAAACAGAAAACCAGTTCAAATATATTTACTACAACGGCATTAGCAGCGGGCCAGCAGGTCACAGTGATTGTCACCGGTGCAGGTTGCTCCCAGACGTTCACAGCGCCGGATGTTACTGTTGTAACTGCACCAGCCGCTGTATTGAGCGGTTTCACCGAAGAACACGATTTGTGTGGGCGACAATGTTACTTTCACTTCCGCCCCTTCGGATGCAACTTTTAATTATAATTTTAAAGTAAATGGTACAACCGCCCAAAATGGAGTCGGCAAATCAATACCTTTTCTACACCGACGCTTCCTGTAGGCACGTACCCTGTAGTTAGTAGAAGTGACCAACAGTGCCACCTGTATGACCACTTCCAATACGATTTCAATGACCGTAAGTCCACTGCCAACCGGCACGCTTACTGCCGTTGAAAATTATGGTACTGCCAATGATGGCGACGATCTGCGAAGGCGGTACAGTAGTATTTACCGTAACACCTGACGGGTTTCACTAATTATAATTTCCTTTTAAATGGTAATACTGTTCAAAACGGTGCTTCAAGCACTTACACTACCAGCACTTTAAATAACGAGATAAAGTAACCGTTGCCATCACGGGTCCGGGCGGTTGTATCGGTGTGTTAAACACGATCACCATTAAAGTAAACCCATTACCGGTTGTAGCCGCTATACAAGGACTCGGATAATGTTTGTAAAGGCAGCACGATTACGTTAACCGATGCTACCAATACATTGGGTACCTGGGTATGGAGCAGCAGCAATACTGCGGTAGCAACTGTGGATGCAGCTACAGGCGTTGTTACCGGCGTAACTCCGGGTAACGCTGTAATTTCTTATACTTATACAAATGCCAATGGCTGCAGCAATTCTGTTAGCAAAACCATCACTGTAAATGCGCTGCCTGTGGTTGCGCCGATTACAGGTAACTTCAATATTTGTAACGAATTTTCTACGGTATTGAGCCAATGCGACCAACACAGGTGGCACGTTTGTATGGAGCAGTAGCAATACAGCTGTCGCTGATGTTGATCCTACAGGAATAGTTTCAGGTAACTCACCCGGAAGTGCCGTCATCAGCTATACCTTTACTGATGCCAACACGGGATGTTCTTCAACCGTTACAGCTACCGTTGTTGTGACCGATCAACCGGAGGTAAAGCCGATCGCAACTACAGCGCCGGCAGGCTTCAATGCTTGTGTCGGTGGCACGCTTCAATTGACAGATGCTACCAGCGGCGGAACCTGGAAAAGCCTTAACCCGCCAGTGGCAACTATTTCCGCTTCAGGACTCGTAACAGGCGTGAGCGCGGGAACCGTGGATATTACTTATTCCATTACCACCAGTTGCGGCGTGGATGCTGCTGATACAGTAACGATTACGGTTAATGCTGCGCCATCTGCAACGATAAGTTATGCAGGGCCTTATTGTACCAACGGCGGCACCAATAACGACGACTCAGACCGGAACTACTGGTGGAACGTATTCAATTGCACCAACAGGTACAGCGACAATTGATCCCGCTACCAGGAACGATTACACCGGGAGCTACAGGCGGTACTTATACCGTTACTTATACGGTTGCAGCAGCAGGCGGATGTGCGGTTTATACAACTACTGCACCTTTGACGATTACTACAGCACCTTCCGGAACCTTCTCCTATGCAGGTTCTCCTTATTGCACCTCTTCAGGTACAGCACCGGTAACAACAACTGCGTTAACACCAGGCGGAACCTATAGTTCTACGGCAGGCTTGTCTATTAATGGTACTACGGGTGCCATAACAACAGGCACCAGCACTGCGGGTACTTATACGGTTACGTATACAGTGAATGCTTCGGGATGTGCTCCATTTACAACAACGGCTCAGGTAACCATTACCGCTGCGCCATCAGGTACTTTCTCTTATGCAGGCTCGCCTTATTGCGCTACCGTCGGTGCAGTGGCTATTACTAATAATTCTTTAACACCGGGCGGCACTTTTAGCGCAACGGGTTTGACCATCAATCCCTCAACAGGTGCGATAACCACTACCGGCAATCCGGGTGGTACTTACACAGTTACTTATACTGTTAATGCGGCGAATGGATGTGGGGCATATACGACCACGGCTCCTGTTACTATTACCGCAGTGCCGACAGCCGTAGCAGGCTCAGCGCCTGTTTTAACCTGTGCAAACTCAGGAGCAATAAATATCACAGCAGGATCAAGTGCTACCAACTATAGTAGCGTAGTGTGGACATCCAGCGGAACCGGAACATTTGCCAATGCCAATTCATTGACTTTGGCTACATATAACCCAAGTGCCGCAGATATTACAGCGGGATCAGTTACTCTGACTTTAACTGCTAATGCCAGCTTCTCCATGTAGCGTTGCGGCTACTTCTACAAAGACGCTGACGATAAATGCAATTACTCCTGTTCCTTCTAGTAACCGCTTCTCCAACCACTATTTGTTTGGGAAGTTCCAGTAATTTATTTATACCAAGCGGAACGGTCAATTTGATGTCAGAGAATTTTGAGGGAACCAATACTTTTTCTGTCGTATCTACAGGACTCCAATCAAGGCGGCATCTTCATGGACCAATAGAAGCAAGTACTTATATAATTATAGTTGCATGGATTTTTCCAATGCGGCAAGATTCAATAGTGGATCTAAATTTATGTTAGCGAATAGTGATGATGGTGGTGGAAGTACTAACACAGCCTTGGTTTCGCCATCGATAAGTACAATTGGATATACCTCATTAAACTTTTCTTACAGGACTTTCTACCAGAGTAATGGTGGTGACAGGGGCTATGTAGAAGTTTCCACAAATGGTGGAACCAGCTGGACCATCAGTTCAGACATTGTCAAACACGACTGGGTCACAGGGAACTTTTTCAACCGATACCTCTTAATTTGAATGCTTATATCAACCAGGCTTCTCTGATAGATTCGTTTCCGTTACTCAGCCAACAATGGATATTGGTGGGCAATTGATGATGTAAGTTTAACCGGCACTTCAACGCCGTCTAATTATTCATGGACTGCTTCTCCATCCGCAACAGCGGGCCTGCCCGCAAGTTCTGGAACGCCATCAGCAATCAAACGCCAATATTGTGGTAACTCCGACTGCTGCTGGAAATTATACCTACACTGCAACATTAACAAACGCAGCCGGATGTACATCTACCAAAGATGTAGCCATAACGGTAAATCCGATACCGACGGTTTCGATCATTACGGATTACTGCGCGGTGCCTAATAAAGTTCAATTAACCGCTACCGCTACTCCGGGCGCAACCTTGTCATGGAATACAGGTGCGACTACACCTACCATCCTGGTAGATATTGCAGGTTCCTATGTAGTGACGGCAACCTTCGGTGGCTGTTCGGCTACAGCAACAAGCAATGTGGCTACTGAATTAGTAACCAACGGAGATTTTGAACAACGGTAACGATGGTGGGTTTACCAGTCTTTATACACTCATACGGAAGCTTTTCCTTTAACTGGTAACTACTAACTAGCGGAGAACTTTACCCCGAAGGATACTACGGCTGTTGATGTAATGCCTATAGTCCGTCCAAGTGGCTATTGGCTATCATCCAAGATCACACTAAAAATGCTACAACCGGCAAGGTAAATTTATGGTGTAAATGGACAGGTAACTTCAAATACAATTTGGAAGAAACTGTTAGTGTGCTTCCTAATACAACCTATTATTTTTCTGCATGGGCGATGAATCTTAATCCCGCTGATCTCCAGCTCATTACAATTTGAAGTGAACGGGCACCAAGCTGGTTCCATTGGTGATTTGGCCGCACATGGCAAAGCCTACTACGAAGTGCCAGCGTAATAAAGCAAATTGGATTCGTTTTTATGGAACCTGGACTTCAGGGCCAACCATAACCTCGTGCCAATTATAAAGATTATCAATCTGAACGGATGCCTGATCCGGAAATGACTTTGGTCTTGATGATATTTCTTTCGGTACCCTTTCTACCTTTCATCACACTGGAATCTGCACCAGGAACTGATGCACAAATGGTTTGTAAAAACTCAGCAATTACCGATATCGTTTATAATGTCGGCAACGGCGGTATAAATCCTCCGACTGTAACCGGTCTTCCTGACGGAGTTCTTCCCTATTTTGAAGGTGATAAACTTACCTTTAAGAGGAACTCCAACAGTGGCCGGTAATTTCACTTATACAATCACCACAGCTACCACCGCGGGATGTGCTCCTCAACCGCCACCGGAACCATCACCGTTCAGGAAGATTCCATCAAACTTACTTCCGGCAGCGCGGCACCGGTTTGTAAAGATGCGCCGATGGCACCGCTCGTTTATACGATAGGCGGCACGGCGACAAGTGCAACCATTAGCGCTGGCGCTTTACCGGCAGGAGTTACTTTGAATGACACTGGTAATAAAACCTTCACAATAAGTGGCACTCCGACATCTCCGGCCGGAACTTATAACTATACCATTACCACATCAGGAGGTATTTGTCCTGGCACTGCGGCTTCCAGAACAGGAACTATTACGATTCAGTCACAAACGATAACGTTGACATCACAGGCAGTACTACGACAAGCCAGAGCCTGTATGCATCAATAACCGATCGATTCAAATATTCAATACACTGTAGGTGGTACCGGTACAGGTGCAACAATAAGCTGGTTGCCGTCCTCGCCGGGTGCAGGTGTTACTGCTACTTACAATGGTGGAATTTTTACCATAAAGGGTACACCAACACAGGCCGGAACATTCAAGTACATAGTAACTACATCAGGAACATGTGTGCCGGTAAACGGCATTCAGGTACGCTTACCGTAACACCGGCAGCGACTATAGCGCTTACTTCAGGTTCGGCTACACCAAACGGTCTGCACCGGCTCGCCGATCGTTGATATCGTTTATACGATTACAGATGCCACCAGCGCTTCCCTCATTTCGGGTGCATTACCGGCGGGTGTAACAGGTACCTATGATGCAACTGCCCATACATTTACCATCAGTGGTACACCAACCGAAACCGTTGGCAAAGTGTTCAACTATACGGTAGGTACCAGCGGTGGTTGCGCTTCTGATAGCAAATCCGGCTCGATAACTGTGAATGCCCAAACTGTTCAACTGACAACTGGTAGCGCTTCTCAATCGGTTTGCCAAAACGCGCCGATGACGCCAATTGTCTATAACATTAGTGGTTTAGCAACAGGAGCGTCATTAAGCTGGCAATCGACCTCCCTGGCTCCGGGTGTCACAGGCACGTATGATGCAGGTACGAAAACCTTTACCATTAGCGGCACACCTGCAGCAGCACCGGGCGTTTATTCGTTTACTGTAACCACTTCCGGAACATGTGGCCAGGCTACTGCTACGGGTTCTATCACCATAACTGCACTGGCGGTGCCTGGCTCGATTACGGCTCCGAATGCTATTATTTGTAACGGCGGCCCAGGTTCATTAACCGTGCTTGGTGGCAGTTCGAACCCGGTTCGTTGGGAATCATCTCCAACAAACGCCGCCCCATGGACCGCGATCAACAATACGACTATTACATTAAGTATTCCAAGTGTGACCTCAGGTCTTTATTATAGAGCGATTGCTTCTAACGGATGTGGTGAGGTTGCTTCTAATGCAGTATTGATTGGTGTTCATAATTTATGGACTGGTATGGGAGCCGATAACAACTGGAATACAGTGGCTAACTGGTCCGATCATAAAGTGCCGGATGGAACGTGCCCGAACGTGCACATACCTGGCGGCACGCCACATCAGCCATTGATCAATAGCGGAACGATATTGGTTCAAAACCTGCAGATCGATGCAAATGCGACCCTCACCGTGACAGCAGCAACACTCCAGGTATCAGGTTCTCTGACGAACCAGGGAAATGTGGATGCGACAACCGGAACGCTTGAATTTAACGGAGCAGCGGCGCAAACGGTTACCAGTGGCTCCGCCATTCCTGTTAAGAATTTGCTGGTAAGCAATACAAATTCAACGGGAGTTACATTAGCCGGTCATATAGATGTGTATACAGCAGTAAACTTCAGTGCAGGTGGTACGAAACTGAACGCAGGCGATGGTAATCTGACTATCAAATCCACAGCAGCACAGACAGCGATGGTAGGGGATCTGACAGGCCATGATATTACAGGCAATGTTACAGTAGAGCGTTATATCAATACGCTGGGTCATGGTAAGTCATGGGAATTCCTTGCTATCCCAACAAAGGGCCAGACGGTGAAACAAAGCTGGATGGAAAATGGGATTTTAACTTCTACAGGTTATGGAACTCAAGTTATCGATCAGACAGGGGCAGCTGGCGGTTTCGATGCAACAATTTCGCAGACACCATCTATGAAATATTATGATGCGGCCGCTACAGGTTCATGGAAAGGTGTTTCCAATCCCACAACCACTCGATCTATGATCCAAAAGGGTATATGGTATTCGTGAGAGGCGACAGGAGTGTGGACGGTAAGGTTAATAAGATTGTGAACGAAACCACATTAAGAACTAAAGGCACTCTTTTAACAGGGCCACTCAATATCCCGGCAATTGCAGGCACCGATCTGTTTGCATCCGTGGGTAATCCATTTGCCTCAGCAATTGACCTTCGTAAGGTAATACCTGCATCAACCAATGTCACCGAATTCGTTACGGTTTGGGATCCTTATGACTATGGAGCCTATGGAGTTGGTAAGTACATCACAATATCTAAAACAGGATCAGATTATATAGCTACCCCTGGTGGTTATGTCAACAACTTTATACAGAGTGGTCAGGCGTTTTTTGTACAGCTCAGTGCCGCAGGTACCGGCACCATTAAATTCAATGAACCTGACAAGGCCAATAGCAGTACGCTCACCTTCTTCAGGCCTGAAGGTGGCCAGGGAAGGGTTGCCCAGTTGCGGACTAATTTGTATGGGGTAAAAGCAGATGGTACACAGGTATTGGTAGATGGCACGCTGCAGCAATTCAGCGATGACTACAGCAATGAGATCGATACGAAGGATGCCAAGAAAATTATGAACAGCACCGGTAACCTTTCGATAAAAACTCACGGCACAAGTCTCATCGTAGAAAGAAGGCAGATGCTGAACGAACGGGATACCGTGTTCTATGGTATGACAGGCTTTGCTGCTCAAAACTACCGGTTCAATTTTGTTGCCAAGGGGCTTTCGGGCAACGGGCTCGAGGGATTTATCGAAGACACCTACCTCAGGAGCCGCACGCCTTTGAATCTTGAGGACACGACCGTGCTCAATTACGCGATAACAACTGATAAGGCATCATCCGCAGTGGATCGCTTCCGGATCGTGTTTAAGACAGCGGTGGCTCTGCCGGTAACTTTTGTTTCTGTGAAAGCGTACGATAAAAATGGTGATATAGCCGTAGAATGGAAAGTAGAAAACGAGTCAGCGATGAAGGAATATCAAGTGGAAAAATCCACTGACGGCGGAAGGTTTGTTCACGCGGCAACAACAGCGGCGGCTAACACAGGAGCCGCAAGTTATAGCTGGCTGGATCAGAAAGCTACACCAGGTTACAATTACTATCGCATCCGGAGCATTGACCTGAATGGAAAAGTCAATTATTCTGAGATCGTGAAAGTACTGATCGAGGTGATCACTCCTGAAATAAAGATCTATCCGAACCCAATCAGGGACGGCGTGATCAACCTTCATTTGGTTAACCAGCCGGCAGGAACTTATTACATCAGGCTGCTCAATCCGCTTGGTCAAACGATCGTGGCCAAACAGGTAACCCGCGCGCAGGGCAGCACCATTGAGCACATCCAATGGAATTATAACCTTGCCCACGGCACCTACCAATTGCAGGTGACCAAACCAAATGGCGAATTGAAAGTGATCAGCGTGATCTATTGATAGAAGCTGAGTAATATTAGATCATACAACTTCCGGAGCTAACAACTCCGGAAGTTTTTGTTTATGCACTCTTGCATGGCAGTTTAAAAAAGGCCAACCCCTTTACGATGCGGAGAGAGGCAAGAACAGGCTCCCCGCGCAGGTCTCGAGCTCATGCCTTCATGTCACTAAAGTCTGTGATAAGTGAAAAAGTAGAAAAGAGGATTCTAAATTTTCAGGATTCTTTTGGTGTAGAAAATATCTTGTCTTCATGGTTGGGATGCTTGCCTAAAAAGGCCTCACCCCAACCCCTCTCCGATGCGGAGAGGGGCAAGAACTGACACGCGCAGATCTCGGGACCCATACCTTATGTCACTAAAGTCTGTGATAAGTGAAAAAGCAGAAAAGTGGAATCTAAATTTTCACGATTCTTTCCATGCGGCGTCGATCTTGCCTTCATGGTCGGGACGCTTGCCTTTTGCGGCCTGAACGATAAATCAGAGTTTCAGATCAACGAACGATTCAGGCCGCCGAAGCCTCCTGGCGTGCTTCTGCATTCCTTTGTGTTCCCTGTCTGCCGCCAGGCAGGTTTGTGTCTTCGTGGTAAAATTTCACTGGTGCAGGTCTTCCTACGCAAAGGCCTCACCCCAACCCCTCTCCGGTGCGGAGAGGGGCCAGAACCAACACCCGGCGCGGTTTCCAGACCCGAGCCTTCATGTCACTAAAGTCTGTGATAAGTGAAAAAGTAGGAAAGAGGATTCTCAATTTTCACTATTTGTATGCGGGAAATATCATGCCTTCACGGGCGCGTGCCTTTGACGGCCTGAACGATAAATCAGAGTATTCGACTTAATGTATGAGTCAGGCAATCGAAGCTTCCTGCGTGCTTCTGCATTCCTTTTTGTTCCCTGTCTGCCGCCAGGCAGGTTCGTGTCTTTGTGGTAAAAATCTTTTGGGTCTATGCGCATTTGCTCTTTGATGTGGTATCTATTTTGCCTTCACGCACGGGATGTAAACTCAATGAAGATCCAAACTCAAAAACCTATATTTTGGCTTTCCACGCTCACCAATATGAATATTTTTAAACGCGCAAGTAACGCCTGACGCGCCTTAATTTTAAGGAAATAACCTTTTGCAAAATATATTTTGAAAAATGTGTTAAAATATTTTAACAAATGAAAAAGAAAATTATCTTTATGTACTAAACCGGTAATCCGTTATTGCTTACGACCTCAGGAATACCGGTTTCAGATCCACCATCCCTTTAATAACTACACCTATCTTCCTATAGAATTTCCCTTATCGGACCTCTAGCTCTATTCTGTTTCGTTCCTCTGTAATCGCCCACTTCTTTTTTAAACGCAAGTGATAAATTATTTTTATGAGGAAACTTTACCCTGTAATTTCAAATGCTTTTGATAGCGAAACAGCATGTCAGCCGGTGTTATCATTTTCTAAAAGTGAAATTTTTCAACCGGGTTATTTTTGCCTTTTTTTTGTTATCTGCTTTAGCGATTAGCCAGCAAGGCATTGGCCAGGCCGCATCAGCAACGTGGACGCTGACAACTTCTCCAACACCTGCAGTAACCGGGAATGTAACTGCTACGGATCCAACTTTTGGCGGTGGATTATCAACTACAGGTAAATACTGATCCAACTTTTGGAGCGCATGCAACAAATTGGTTGGCCAACTATCAGCAACATCTTACTACTCCATCAACCAGTAATCAATATATTCAATTTACTGTTTCTCCGACAGCGGGTAATACATTGACCATTACTTCTCTTACTATTTCTGTACAGAACCTCAGAGACCGGAGATAGAATGGCAATTTATTATTCAACGGATCCTACTTTTGCTACATCAACTGCTGTAATAAATCCTACCACTTTGCAATAGCGGAACCAACAATTCGAACCTTATACAATTTCAGCATTATCCGCAGCTAATTCAGGTCAAACTTTATATTTCAGGGTATTTTTCTTTAATGTTACCACCAATGCAATAAAAGTTGGAATTAGATCATTAGTTCTTTAGGTACCACTTCTGCACCGGTTACATCAATCACTACCGGTACTATAAGCGGTTCTCCATTTTGTACCGGCGCTACAGTATCAGTTCCTTTTACCAGCGTGGGTACTTATACAACAAATACCTATACAGCCCAGCTTTCCAATGCAGCAGGTTCTTTTGCCGCGCCAACAAATATTGGCACTTTAGTAAGTAATGCCAATTCAGGAACTATTAGTGCTACGATTCCTGTGGCAACACCTGCCGGCGGCGGGCTATAGAATAAGGGTGATGAGTAGTAATCCTGTGGTTACCGGTTCAGATAATGGAACTAATATAACCATAACAGCCTTGCCTGTAGCAACCTTGGGCTATGCAGGAAGCACCAGTATTGCCAGACTGCAGCCAATCCGTCACCAACTTTCAGTTGGGGCTGTAGTAAATGCCCGGATATGTAGGACATACCAACAGCAGCAATAATATTTGTAAGTGCAAGTACGGGCCAATATTACAGTAATTACCCCACGACTCTTACGCAGGAAACAATACGTAATGGGAACCAAGCGTGTGGTAATGGGACAGTATCTGCAAATTTTCAGTAACGTAAATCCTTTACCAGTAGCAGCCGGGGCAATAACAGGAAGCACCAGTGTTTGCCAGAGGCAAAATACTGTTACCTATTCAGTTGGAACTATATCAAATGCCACAGGATATGTATGGACATTACCGACAGGAGCAACAATCGTAGCCGGGGCAAATACAAGAAATATTACAGTTAATTACTCTGTTACTGCTACGTCAGGAAACATTACAGTAATGGGAACCAATACTTGTGGTAGCGGAACAGTATCAGGAAGTTTTGCAGTAACAGGAAATCCTTTACCAGAGCAGCCGGGGCAATAACAGGAAGCGCCAGTGTTTGCCAGGGACAAAATACTGTCTCGTACAGCGTATCGACAATCACCAACAACAATTTACCTGCGTTAGGAGGTTGTAGCAACAGTAACTGGAACAAGTAATACAGTAACCATCAGCCATTCTCCAACTGCAACTTCGGGTAACCTCACAGTAAAGGGAACCAATGCTTGTGGTAATGGAACAGTTTCGGCAAATTTTAATGTAACAGTAAATCCTTTACCGGTAGGAGCAGGAACCGTAACAGGAAGTGCCAGCGTATGCCAGGGACAAAACTCGGTGTCTTATACCGTTCCCGCAATTACCAATGCAACAAGTTATACATGGGCTTATAGTGGTAGTGGAGCTACCATAACAGGAACCACTAATTCAGTTACTATCAGTTTTTCTGCAACAGCCACTTCGGGTAACCTTACAGTAGTGGGAACCAATGCTTGTGGTAACGGAACTGTGTCGGCAAACTTTGGAATTACAGTGAACCCCTTACCTGTAGCAGCTGGAAATATAACGGGAAGTGCAAGTGTTTGCCAGGGGCAAAATACTGTCTCACAGGTTGCCGGCAATTACCATGCAACAAGTTATACATGGCTACACTGGCACGGTAGCTACAAACATGAACAGAAATGCAGTAACCATTACCTACTCGGCCACTGCCACTTCAGGCAATCTTACCGTAACAGGAATGAATTCATGCGGAAATGGAGCGGTTTCGTCTGATATTGCCAGAACTGGAAATCCTTCACCAACTTTTAGCCGGCGGTGGTCTTACTGCAATAGCCAGGTACGTTCAACATCAACAGGAGGTTTGGTATTGTGGAGCTACCGCGCAACTGGACGATAGGACAGGTGGAAGTTTTGCAAATAATGGAGGCAAGTACTGCACGGCAACTTATACTGCCGAGCTAATCCACATACCCGTTATTCTACACTTCCTACCAGGGTGGTTGTGCCATAGTAACAGCAACAAGCAGTGTAACTATTAATCAACCGGTGGTTATTACCGCTGATCCAGGACCTCTTACACAAACTGTTTGTGCAACATCAACCGTACTATATTCCGTAAGTGCAACGGGTTCTGGCTTAACCTATCAATGGTTGAAAAACGGCAACCCTATCAGCAATGGTGGCAATATAAGCGGCGCTACTTCTGCCAATCTTCAGATAACTGCAGCTACATTAAGTGATAATGGGACTTATTCTGTTACCGTATTTGGTTCATCACCTTGCACGTCTGCAACTTCTGCCACTGCCACCTTGAGTTGTAGATCAAAGAATTATATTTACTTCACAGCCAGTTACCCCTTCAACTATTTGCCAGGGGCAGCCCTATACTATATCGGCTTCTGCTACCGGAACCGTGGCTACGGCAGTCTGGAATAAAGGAGGTAGCTTTTATGCAAATGCAAGTGTTAGCGGTAATGTTTACAGCCTTACCATCCCTAATGTGGCATTGGCAGATGCAGGCAGTTATCAATTAATTTTGGATGATGGCACAGGTATTGGCTGCACTGCAGCTAATTCTAATGTTGCAGCGTTAACGGTGAACGCTACTTCAGTTGGCGGAACTGTAACAGGCAGCACGGCAGTTTGCTCCGGCATCAACAGTGGTACCGTATCAGTTTCAGGCAAAACAGGAAATGTAACCGACTGGGAATATTCTACAGATGGAGGCGCTACCTGGACAACCGTATCACCTACGAATGCTACCACTTCTTTAACTTATACAAATTTAACCCAAACAACTCAATACCGGGCTGTGGTAGTAAGCGGTGTTTGCTCAGCAGACAGATCTTCTGCGGCCACCATTACTGTGAACCCATTGCCTACTATTACTGCGGCTTCGACTGCCACAGACGTATGTTTTAGCTCTACCGCTCAAACGACTACCTTAAATTATAGCGCTACAACAAACGCACCGACCACTTATAGTATCACCTGGAGCGGAACATTTGCGGCCGTAACCGATGCTCCTTTAAATCCCGGCACCATAACAATAAACGTCCCTGCTAATGCCCCTGCCGGTACTTATACAGGAACGCTTACTGTTAAAAATGCGAATGGTTGCAGCAGCAGTACCGGCGTTACCTTTACTGTAACGGTAATTGGTAATGCAACAATCACCCGTTCTTCAGCTGCAGGAACTGACGCACAGGTAAAATGCATAAATAACGCCATCACGCCCATTACTTACGTAATAGGTGGTACCGGAACGAGCGCCGTGTTGACCGGAGCTCTGCCAGCCGGAGTTGCCGGGAGCTTCAATGCGGGTGTATTTACTATAAGTGGCACGCCTACGGCAGTAGGTACATTTAATTATACAGTTACCACTGTTGGCCCTTGTGCGAATCCTTCCTTAAGCGGGTTTATAACTGTAAACGATGATGCTACGATCAATTTGAGCTCAGCGGCCGGAACAAACGCACAAAATGTTTGTATAAATACAGCTATCACTCCAATAACTTATTTACTTGGCGGAGGAGCCACTGGCGCAGCCCTCTCCGGACAGCCGGCTGGAATCACAGGTTCCTATAATGCCGGTACAAAGGTCTTTACCATAAGTGGCACGCCAACTGTTGCGGGTGGTCCGGTTACTTATACGGTGACTACTACCGGCCCTTGTGTAAAACCATCTTTAACTGGTACTATTAACGTACAGGCTAATTCAACCATCACACTAACTTCCGCCGCAGGCACCAATAACCAAACACGGTGTATTAACAATGCGATTACCAATATTGTCTACACAATTGGAGGCGGAGCAACCAATGCAAATGTTACCGGCTTACCGGCAGGTGTAACAGGCTCTCTTGCCGGAAATGTATTCACCATTAGCGGAGCGCCAACTACCGTAGTTGGCAGCCCTTTTTCTTATACTGTAACAGCTACAGGCCCTTGTGTGAATGCAAGTTTAAGCGGAACTATTACCGTGAATAACGATGCAACCATCGCTCTTTCTTCTGCACCAGCAACTACTTCACAAACCGTTTGTATAAGTACAGCTATTACCAATATAACCTATGCAATTGGCGGGGGCGGCACAGGAGCAACAGTTACTGGATTACCGACCGGCTTAACAACCGGGTTTAGCGGAGGAACATTTACCATCAGTGGTTCCCCGACCCAGTCCGGAACGTTTAATTATACGGTGACAGCGTCCGGCCCTTGTGTAAAGCCTGCATTAAGTGGTACTATTACGGTGCAGGCTAATTCAACCATTACACTAAGTTCCGCCGCAGGCACCAATAACCAAACACGTGTGTATTAACAATGCAATTACCAATATTGTATATACAATTGGGGGCGGAGCAACCAATGCAACCGTTACCGGCTTACCGGCAGGTGTAACAGGCTCTCTTGCCGGAAATGTATTCACTATTAGCGGAGCGCCAACTACCGTAATTGGCAGTCCTTTTTCTTATACTGTAACAGCTACAGGCCCTTGTGTGAATGCAAGTTTGAGCGGAACTATTACCGTCAATAACGACGCAACCATCGCTCTTTCTTCTGCACCAGCTACTACTTCACAAACCGTTTGTATAAGTACAGCTATTACCAATATAACCTACGCAATTGGTGGCGGTGGTACGGGAGCGACAGTTACGGGCTTACCGACCGGCTTAACAACCGGGTTTAGCGGAGGAACATTTACCATCAGTGGTTCCCCGACCCAGTCCGGAACGTTTAATTATACAGTGACAGCGTCCGGCCCTTGTGTAAAACCTGCTTTAAGCGGTACTATTACTGTACAGGCAAATTCAACCATTACAAGAACATCAGGAGCTTCGACTACTGCTCAAAGTGTATGTATTAATAATTCCATCGCCAATATTATCTACACTATTGGGGGCGGAGCAACCAATGCAAATGTTACCGGCTTACCGGCAGGTGTAACAGGCTCTCTTGCCGGGAATGTATTTACCATTAGTGGAACACCTACTACCGTAGTTGGCAGCCCCTTTTCTTATACGGTAACAGCTACAGGCCCTTGTGCGAATGCAAGTTTAAGCGGAACTATTACCGTCAATAGCGATGCAACCATTGCCCTTTCGTCTGCACCAGCTACAACCTCGCAAACCGTTTGTATAAATACAGCTATCACTTCAATAACCTATTTACTTGGTGGAGGAGCCACTGGCGCAACCCTTTCCGGACAGCCGGCTGGAATCACAGGTTCCTATAATGCCGGTACAAAAGTATACACCATAAGTGGTAGTCCAACCGTTGCGGGGGGTCCATTTACTTATACTGTAACTGCAAGTGGACCGTGTATCAAACCTTCTTTAACCGGTACCATAACCGTTACTCCTAATTCAACTATTACGCTCTCTTCCGCAGCCGGAACTGACGGGCAAACGATATGTATGAATGTGCCCATAACAAACATTACGTACACATTTGGAGGAAGCGCAACAGGCGTAAATATAACCGGCCTGCCAGCTGGCATAACAAGTTCAATTGCAGGGAATGTACTTACGATAAGCGGAGCACCAACAACCTCCACCGGCAGTCCGTTTTCTTATACAGTAACTACTACAGGTCCGTGCGCCCCTGCTTCAAAAACCGGATCTATAACTGTATTGGCAGCGCCGACCGGCACACTCACTCCTTCATCTACTACCGTCTGTGCAGGACAAACAGTCGTATTTACATTTGCACCTGCTTTGCCACCAGGTGCTACGTATGCATTTAAATTAAACGGTGCCGGCAGTGCTTTACAAAGCGGAACCTCAAATATTTACAGCACCAGCACTTTAAATAACGGAGATTTTATTACCGTAGATGTAGCCAACGCAGCCAACTGTGGTGCTACATTTAGTTCGGTAGCAATTACTGTAAATCCATTACCGGCAGCAACCCTGAGCGCTTCTACATCCAATACTATTTGTGCAGGCGATCCTGTTACTTTTACCGCAGCGCCAACAGGAGCGGGCTTTCATTACAATTTCAAAGTAAACGGTGTGTCTCAACTTAGCGGCACATCGAATACCTACACCACTTCTACGTTAACTAACGGGCAGTCTGTAACTGTTGACGTTTCCAATGCCAATAATTGTGTTGGAACTTCAACTGCAATTACGTTTACTGTAAACCCATTACCAGTTGGCTCATTTAGTGCAACCACACCAACAACGGTTTGTGCTGATGCCGCTTCGGTTACATTCCAGGCAACCGGCGGAGTATCTTATCAATTCAGAATAGATGGGACCGTTGTACAGGCATGGGGCGCCAGCAACACCTTTACACACACGTTTGCCGCTGATGGCGTGGTGACAGTGGACGTAGCCACCGCGGCTAACGGTGGGGGTTGTACGAAAACTTATACTCCGGGCATACCGGTTACGGTAAATCCAATGCCAACGGGAACCATTTCAGTTACTGAAAATTCCGGCACACCTGAT
The DNA here is from genome assembly GCA_963706775.1 of uncultured Chitinophagaceae bacterium. GTDB lineage: Bacteria > Bacteroidota > Bacteroidia > Chitinophagales > Chitinophagaceae > Ginsengibacter. Next base: position 205,268 of record CAVPNF010000004.1, on the reverse strand, counting down.
AATGCTGAAATTTGCCAGGGCTCATCAGTTACTTATACCTTTAGCACCACAGGATATACTTATGTTTGGAAAATAAATGGTACAACCCAACCCGGCTCCGGAAACGTGTTTACTACTTCAGCGCTTACAAGCAGCTCGGATTTAGTAACCGTAGATGTAACAACAGGCAATAGTTGCACACAGACATTTACAGCACCGAATGTTACCGTTGTTGCTGCTCCCGCAGCAGTATTGACCGTATCACCCGGCACTACCATTTGTTTTGCGGATAATGCTACTTTCACGTCTACTCTTGCCGATCCTACCTTTAATTATAATTTTAAAGTGAATGGTACAACAGCACAGAACGGCATGGGCACGAATATTTTTTCTACTACTGCACTTCCGGTAGGCACTCCTTCTGTTTTGGTAGAAGTAACCAATAGCAGCAGTTGTATCACTACTTCAAATACAATTATCATGACGGTAAGGCCATTGCCTACCGGCACGCTTGTTCCTGTTGAAAATTATGGCACACCCAATGATGGCACCATCTGTGATGGAGGAACAGTAGTGTTTACTGCACCAACAGGTTTCAGCAATTATAATTTCCTTTTAAACGGCCTAAGTGCACAAAATGGGTCGTCTAATACTTTCAATAATACTACAAACTCGATTACTTTAAATACAGGAGACCAGGTAACCGTCGCTATAACCGGCGCTGGTGGCTGTATTGCGACGCTGAACACCATTACGATTACCACAAGCCCATTGCCAACGGTGACTGCTATTCAAGGTCCTGGTAATGTTTGTAAGGGAGCTACCATTACTCTGACAGACGCTACCAACAGTCCTGCCGGTGTTTGGAGCAGCGACAATACTTCTGTTGCTACAGTAGATGCAGCCTCAGGCGATGTTACAGGAGTAAATGCGGGCACCGCGATTATTACATATACTTATACTAATGCGACAGGTTGCAGCAATTCAGTAAGCAAAACCATTACCGTAAACCCGCTGCCTGTTGTAGCGCCTATTACAGGCAACTTCAACGTTTGTACCGGATTTGATTCTCAGATGAACGATGCCACCAATACCGGCGGTACCTGGGCATGGACCAGTAGCGACCCTACTGTCGCAGGTGTTGATGCGAATGGACTGGTAACCGGTATTAAGGCAGGTAACACCACAATCAGCTATACTTTTACCGATGCAGTTACGACATGTTCCTCAACCGTTACGGCGCTTATTGTGGTAACCGACCAGCCAACAGTGGCGCCTATTACCACAGCTGCACCAGTAGGCCTGAATGCATGTGTCGGCGGCAATCTTCAATTGAACGATGCCACCAGCGGTGGAACCTGGAAAAGCCTTGACCTTACAGTGGCAACTATCTCCGGCTCAGGACTCGTAACCGGCGTGAGCGCAGGAACTGTGGATATTACTTATTCGATTTTGACTAGTTGCGGTGAGCCTGCTGCTGACACAGTAACGATCACCGTTAACGCAAAGCCATCTGCGACGATAGCTTACGGAGGCAGCCCTTATTGTACCAACGGTGGCCCTAGAACTGTAACCCAAACCGGAACGGCCGGCGGACAATATTCAATTGCGCCTGCAACAGGCGGGGTAACAATAGATCCCTCAACAGGTACTATTACTCCCGGAGCAACAGGTGGCACTTATACAGTGACCTACACCGTGGCCGCTGCAGGGGGATGTGCCCTTTATACAACCACCGCAAACGTTACCATTACCACTGCGCCGTCAGGAACATTCTCTTATGCAGGTTCTCCTTATTGCACTACTTCAGGCACTGTAGCAGTAACACCAAATGCCTTAACGCCCGGTGGCACATATAGTTCAACTGCAGGTTTAAATATTAATACTTCTACAGGTGCCATAACAACAGGTACCAGCACTGCCGGGATCTATACTGTAACCTATACCGTGAACGCTTTAGGATGTGCACCGTTTACGACGACAGCTTCGGTGACCATCACCGCAGCGCCATCAGGAACCTTCTCTTATTCAGGCTCTCCTTATTGCACTACTGCAGGCACGGTTTCTATAACACCAAATGCATTAACACCGGGTGGAACTTTTAGTTCTGCTGCAGGCCTGATTATTAATGGTTCTACAGGTGCCATCACAACAGGCACCAGTACAGGCGGAACTTATACAGTTACCTATACCGCAACAGGTGCCGGCGGGTGCAGCACATTTACCACTACAGCACCGGTTACCATTAGCGCTGCGCCAACAGCAGTCGCTGGTACGGTAATATCAACTTGTGCGAATTCCGGAGCAGTAAATATTACAGCCGGATCAAGTGCTGCAAATTATAGTACTGTAACGTGGAGTGGCGCGGGTACTTTCACCAATGCCAATTCCCTTACTACTGCAACCTATACGCCAACAGCCGGAGAAATCGCCGGAGGTACCGCTACGATAACTTTAACAGCCAATCCAAATGCGCCTTGTGCCACAGCAGCGGTTTCTACCAAGACGGTGACAATTAACCCGGTACCTGCAAACTTTATAATAACTCCGGCAAGCGCAACTTTTTGCCAGGGAGTTGTTCAGCCGTTGACAGCGACTAGTTCAACCACCTCGTCAGGAACTGTCACCGTTCCTTCGGGAAATATAAATCTTAATATTCCGGATGCCTTAGGTTTTTCTGTTTTTGGATTTCCGGTTACCATAGCACCAAGTGCTATAACCACAAACATGAATGTTTCTACCGTTCCGGCCGGAGCGGTTATTAACAGCATGACTGTGACGCTTAATATCAATCATACCAATGATAACGACCTGGTTTTAAATCTCAGGGCACCGAATGGCGCGGTTTTGAACCTGGTAAACCAACGTGGAGGCTCAGGCAATAATTTTGTAAATACGGTCATAAGCAGTTTGGGTGGAAGTCCGTTTACCAATAACGGGGCGCCATTTACCGGGACTTACACGGCCGATCGCAGCAGCAATGTCGGCACGCCTAATTCCGGTGTCAATGTTAACTTCGCCAATTTATACAGCGTACTTAATGGAACATGGACGCTCGGCGCAGAAGATGATAATTTTACGAATATTGGTACAATTTTAAATTGGTCACTAACATTTAATTATACTATTCCGAATACACCGCTTGCAGTTACCTGGTCGCCAATAACCGATCTTTATACAGATCCGGGGGCTACCGTGTCTTATACGGGTACCAGTCTTGCTACAGTTTATGCAAAACCCGCTAACAGCGGCAATGTGACTTATACGGCTACTGCTACTAATGCGGGTAATTGCAGCAATTCCAAAACAGTGGTGCTTACTGTTAATCCTTCTCCTAAGGTAACGCTGACGGCAGATTACTGTATTGTTCCGGGAAAAGTTCATTTAACGGCAACTTCAGTGCCGGCCGCTACCAGCTACACCTGGAGTACCGGGGAAACTACGCAATCCATCGATGTAGACGTATCCGGCATTTATCAGGTTACGGCTATTTCAGGCCCGGGCTGTCCTGGAACGGCAAGTATCAGCGTTTCACAGGAATTGGTAACAAATGGCAATTTTGAAGCTGGAAATGTAGGATTCACTACACCTGCCGGGCCAGGAGGTCAATACCAATATAGCTAGCCGATCTCCCTGGAGTTAATAACGAATTAGTACCGGAAGGCTTATATGGTGTTGGAACAAACGGCAAAATTATCATAATAACTTCTGGGGACATGATCATACTACTGGTTCTGGTAATTTCATGATTGTAAACGGGTTTCCTAATGGAAGTCCACAGCCAATTGTTTGGCAGGAAACTGTAAACGTATTGCCTAATACCACGTATTATTTTTCTGCCTGGGCTATGAGTTTGAACAGTGCAGGGCCTTTTGCCTCATTGAGATTTGATGTTAATGGTACCCAGACTGGGCTTACCGCTACTTTAGGATCAGGAGTAAATAACAATTCAAATAACGGATGGGTAAGATTTTATGGAACATGGACTTCGGGTCCTACCACTACATCCGCTGTGATTTCAATTGTGGATTTGCAAACCGCTCCGGGCGGTAATGATTTCGGCCTTGATGATATTTCTTTTGCCACACTTTCAACCTTCATCAATCTCGAATCAGCACCGGGCACAGATGCGCAAACCATTTGTAAAAATGCTCCGCTTACCAAGATTGTGTATACCGTAGGAAATGGTAATCCCGGGGGGCCAAGCGTTAGCGGATTGCCTTTAGGAGTTACTTCCTCTTTTTCTGGTAACTTCCTCACCATCAGCGGTACGCCAACAGTAGCAGGCACGTATACCTATACCCTTACAACTACGGGATGTAACCCAATCTCTGCCACCGGTACCATCACGGTCCAGGAAGATTCCATCAAACTTACTGCAGGAAGTGCTGCACCGGTTTGTAAAGGTCTGCCAATGCCAAATCTTGTTTATACCGTGGGTGGCACGGCCACCGGGGCTTCGGCCACCGGTTTGCCGGCTGGTGTTACCGGCACTTATGATGGAACGGCTCATACATTTACTATTGGCGGTACACCAACTGCACCGACTGGTACCTACAACTATACCGTTACCACATCCGGCACCGTTTGCCCAGGTACTGCTGCTTCTATAAACGGAACCATTACCATTCAGGCAGAAACCATTTCTCTGACTTCGGCCCCGGCTACCGCCAATCAGACGGTATGCATTAATACGGCCATTACCAACATTAATTACACAGTAGGAGGTACCGGTACGGGTGCAACTGTAACCGGTTTGCCGGCAGGCGTAACGGGAACCTTTAACAGCGGCATTTATCAGATAAAAGGTACGCCAACACAAGCAGGCACGTTTAACTACCAGGTGCTTACTTCGGGCACCTGCAAGCCGGATACGGCAACCGGAACCATTATTGTTACACCTGCGGCAGTCATAGCACTTACGTCCGCCCCGGGAACTGATGGACAGACTGTTTGTACAGGGGTAGCTATAACACCAATCGTTTATACAATTACGAATGCAACCGGTGCTTCTATTATTTCCGGTGCATTACCTGCAGGTATAACCGGTACCTATGATGCAACTGCCCATACATTTACCATAAGTGGTACTTCAACCGAAACTGTGGGCAAAGTATTTAACTATACTGTGGGTACCAGCGGCGGTTGTGCGTCAGCCAGTAAATCCGGCTCGATCACCATAAATGCGCAAACAGTACAACTTACAAGCGGAAGCGCGTCTCAGTCTGTTTGCCAGGGCGCACCAATCAACCCGATTGTATTTACCATCAGCGGCTTAGCCACAGGAGCAACTGTTAGCGGGCTTCCAACCGGCATGAGCGGAAGTATAACTGCTGGAAATACATTCACTATTTCGGGCAGCACGTCAGATCCTTCGGGTCCTTATACTTATACGGTAACAACAACCGGCGGATCATGCGGCACGGCAACGGCAACCGGCATCATTACGGTATCGGCAGCAGCTGTTCCCGGCACCATCACCCCTCCGGCTACTGTATGCGGAGGATCCAGTGGCACATTGACTTTGCTGGGCAATAGTTCTAATCCTATTCGATGGGAATCTTCCACAACGGGTGGAGCTCCATGGACGGCTATTGCAAACACCACTGTCACCCTCGCCTATACAAATGCTACTTCGGCTATTTGGTACAGGGCGGTTGTTTCCAATGGCTGCGGCCCTGTTCCTTCAAATGCCGTTTTGATTGGTATTCACAACCTGTGGACAGGAACCACCAGTGCCGACTGGAATACAGCCAGCAACTGGTCAGACAACCAATTGCCATCGGCATCCTGTCCGAATGTGCACATACCGGGCGGTACGCCACATCAGCCGCTAATCAACAGTGGAACGGTATTGGTTCAAAACCTTCAGATAGATGCCAATGCTACCCTTACGGTGGCAGCAGCAACGCTCCAGGTATCAGGTGGGCTTACCAATCAGGGTGGGCTGGATGTAACGACCGGTACACTTGAATTTAATGGTTCTGCTCCACAAACAGTCACCAGTGGGTCTAACGTTCCTGTTAAGAATTTGCTGATAAGCAATACTAACGCGTCAGGCGTAACCTTATCCGGTACGGGTTCGGTTGATGTGTACTCATCAGTGGACTTCAGTGCAGGCGGTAAAACACTTGCCGCAGGCGATGGTAATCTGACTATCAAATCCACAGCAGCACAGACAGCGATGGTAGGGGATCTGACAGGCCATGATATTACAGGCAATGTTACAGTAGAGCGTTATATCAATACGCTGGGTCATGGTAAGTCATGGGAATTCCTTGCTATCCCAACCAAAGGGCCAGACGGTGAAACAAAGCTGGATGGAAAATGGGATTTTAACTTCTACAGGTTATGGAACTCAAGTTATCGATCAGACAGGGGCAGCTGGCGGTTTCGATGCGACAATTTCGCAGACACCATCTATGAAATATTATGATGCGGCCGCTACAGGTTTATGGAAAGGTGTTTCCAATCCCACAACCACTCAGATCTATGATCCAAAAGGCTATATGGTATTTGTGAGAGGCGACAGGAGTGTGGATGGTGTTATCAATAAAACGGCGAATGCCACTACATTGAGGACAAAAGGAACCTTGTTAAAAGGTCCGGTTAGTATCCCTGTAGCGACTGCGGGTACAAGCGTGTTTGCATCCGTGGGTAATCCATTCGCGTCAGCAATTGATCTTCGCAAGGTGATACCAGCGTCGGCCAATGTGGACGAATTCGTTACGGTTTGGGATCCTTATGATTATGGAGCCTATGGAGTTGGTAAGTACATCACATTATCTAAAACAGGAACGGATTATATAGCTACCCCGGGTGGTTATGTCAATAACTTTATACAAAATGGCCAGGCATTTTTTGTACAGCTCACTGTGGCAGGTACCGGAACCATTAAATTCAATGAACCTGACAAGGCCAATAGCAGCACGCTCACCTTCTTCAGGCCTGAAGGTGGCCAGGGAAGAGTGGCGCAGTTGCGGACCAATTTGTATGGGGTAAAAGCAGACGGAACACAAACATTAGTAGATGGCACGCTGCAGCAATTCAGCGATGACTACAGCAATGAGATCGATACGAAGGATGCCAAAAAGATCATGAACAGCACCGGTAACCTTTCGATAAAAACTCACGGCACAAGTCTCATCGTAGAAAGAAGGCAGATGCTGAACGAACGCGATACCGTGTTCTATGGTATGACAGGCTTTGCTGCTCAAAACTACCGGTTCAATTTTGTTGCCAAGGGGCTTTCAGGTAACGGGCTCGAAGGATTTATCGAAGACACGTATCTTAAAACCCGCACGTCTTTGAATCTTGAAGACACAACGGTTCTTAATTACGCGATAACAACTGATAAGGCATCATCCGCAGTGGATCGCTTCCGGATCGTGTTTAAGACAGCGGTGGCTCTGCCGGTAACTTTTGTTTCTGTGAAAGCGTACGATAAAAATGGTGATATAGCCGTAGAATGGAAAGTAGAAAACGAGTCAGCGATGAAGGAATATCAAGTGGAAAAATCCACTGACGGCGGAAGGTTTGTTCACGCGGCAACAACAGCGGCGGCTAACACAGGAGCCGCAAGTTATAGCTGGCTGGATCAGAAAGCTACACCAGGTTACAATTACTATCGCATCCGGAGCATTGACCTGAATGGAAAAGTCAATTATTCTGAAGTCGTGAAAGTACTGATCGAGGTGATCACTCCTGAAATAAAGATCTATCCAAACCCAATCAGGGACGGCGTGATCAACCTTCATTTGGTTAACCAGCCGGCAGGAACCTACTACATCAGGTTGCTCAATCCACTGGGACAAACCATCGTGGCCAAACAGGTAACGCGTGCGCAGGGAAGCACCATTGAGCACATCCAATGGAATTATAACCTTGCCCACGGCACCTACCAGTTGCAGGTGACCAAGCCAAATGGCGAATTGAAAGTGATCAACGTGATCTACTGATAGATGATGAATAAATATTAAATCATACAACTTTCGGAGGTAGTACCTCCGGAAGTTTTTTTTGAACGATGCTTGCAGCGTTTCCTGTTTTAAAATAGTCATCACAACCCGGCGCGTCCGTGCGACGCAGGCGTGGATTTGCGGGTACATACAAAAATCATTTGTGAAAAGCCGAAATGTAGAAAAAGATGATTTGATTAAGGGAGTGCAATAGTTGAACAAGTATTCCATCATTGCCTTCAGTTGCATTATGGCGTTACTTATAATAAATGAAAAAGGGGATTTCGTTAGAAAATCCCCCAAAGTGGAGCCGCAGGGAATCGAACCCTGGTCCAAACATATCCGCCGTAAGCCTTCTACATGTTTAGTCTTGCATTATTTGTCGGGAAAAAGCAGGGGCAAAACAAACCAACCTTTTCCGTAGCTGAATAGTCTTAAGCGATTAGCACAGCCTAAAATCGCAGCAGCCCGTTTTATTTTGAGTCGGCGGAAGAGCGTGGCAACAGGCCTGACCAGCTCAACGGCCCTAATGGATGCTAATCTATCGATTAAGCAGCCATGGCATACTGAGTATTGCCATATAGAGTTTTCGTATTCAGATTAAAGTGCTAATTACGCAACGCACTACATGCTTATACCTACAAAGAACTATGCTGTCAAAACCGGTCGGCCCCGATTATTAATTAGCCTGCAAATTTACTTTAAAATAAGGAAGAAAAAAGAAAAATAAGGCCAGAAAAATGTGGGGCTGTCGGCCGAAGCGCCCTGAGGATCTATAGTCCGGGCTGTCGGGCAGTATCTTTACCGCGATAGTCCTTTAGAATTCAGTGTTTGTAAAGCGGTAAAGGATACTTGCCCACATCCCGCAGCCAGTCAGCTTTTAATTCTTTGGGCAGCAAATGAAAATGCGATAAATCAGAATATTATTAATCGTTTGCCATTAGGACTATTTCTAAACTCTCTAAACCTCTCTAAACATTGGTGTGTCAGGACGTTTCTGCACACACTAATTACTAAACTATTAATAAATACGAATATCCTGGTAAGTGAAAATGTAGAAAATCATATTTTGATAAATAACATTTCTCAGACAAGCCAAAATGTAGAAATTCTTAATTCCATGAAAAGGCCTGCACTCACGAAAAAATGCCGCCTGACAATTACAAAATAAAATCATGGATCTTAAACTTACTTTTACAAACTTTTATGCAAAACGAATTAATGGAACCAACGCAATTTTATCAAAATCAGTCAGAAGAATTAAAGGAGCAGTTAAAAAAACTACAACAAAAAAAATCATCTTTTGCATGGCTAAGGCTCGGCGCCATCATTGCAATAATCGCTGTGTTTTATTTATTATTTTCATTCGGGTTTGTTTATGTAGCCATCGCCACAATTATTTTAGGGATCGTATTTGTGCGGCTAATTCACGCCGATCTCGATAACCACGCTAAAATAGACCATACAAGGTTATTGATAAAAATTAATGAAGACGAATTAAAATCCCTCGCCGGCAATTATTATGATTTTCCCGATGGTTCGCCGCATATCCCTAAAGATCATCCCTATTCTAATGACCTTGATATTTTTGGCCGCGCGTCTTTGTTTCAATATATCAATCGCACAACTTCCGAGCCCGGAAGCCGATGCCTTGCTGATTATTTAACTTCACCTTCCGCACCTGACATCATTGCCGCAAGGCAAATTGCTATTAAAGAATTATCAGCAAAGCCCTTGTGGATCCAGAACCTGCAGGCGTCCGGAAGAAAAGAGAGCATTACTTTTTCCACCAAAAACCGTTTACAGGACTGGAAAAAAGAAGCACCTGTGTTATCCAGCTTTCAACCCTGGAAATGGCTTAGATATCTTTTGCCTGCGATTATCTTAACCATAGTAACGCTGTACATTTTTGACGTTGTTGGAAATACTGTTTTCTATTCATCACTTTTAATTTTTGCAGTGATTGCCTACCAGCTCAATAAAGTGATCGCACCCGTTCATGAAAAATTATCTAAGATTGCAGGTGAATTAAAAATACTTTCAGAGAGTGTTGCTCATATTGAAAAAGAAACTTTTAGTAGTCCTCTTTTGAAAGAATTGCAGTCGGGCTTTCTCATGAACAATAAAAAAGCCTCTGAAGAAATTTACCTGATAAAAAAGATTTTAGATAAGCTTGATCTTCGGTACAACCTTGTCATTTCTTTTCCTCTTAACATCCTGCTCTTATGGAACCTGCAGCAGGTGCTTGATCTTGAAAAATGGAAAGCTGATCATCAGAATAACTTTGAAACGTGGTTTGAAACGCTCGCCAATTTTGAAGCGCTTAGCAGCTTTGCAACCATATGCTTTAATGAACCCGATTGGATTTTCCCAACAATAGTTCCTTCCTATTTTGAAATAAAAGGCAAAGAAATCGGACACCCGCTAATTCCAAAATTAAAACGGGTTAATAATTATATTGACATTGCGAGCAATGCAGAACTCATGCTGGTAACGGGTTCCAATATGGCGGGCAAAAGTACCTATTTAAGAAGCATCGGAATCAATACCGTGCTGGCCATGGCAGGTGCGCCTGTTTGCGCAAAAGAATTTATCGTATCTCATGTTCAGATTATCAGCAGCATGCGCATCACAGATAACCTTGAAGAAAGCACGTCTACTTTTTACGCTGAATTGAAAAAATTAAAAACCATTATTGAAAAAGTAAATGCCGGAGAAAAAGTTTTCATCCTTCTCGATGAAATTTTAAGGGGCACCAATTCATTGGATCGCCATACAGGTTCAAAAGCCCTTATCAAACAATTAATAAAAAAGAAAGCCGCGGCAATCATAGCTACTCATGACCTTGAGCTTGCTAATTTGAAAAATGATTATCCGGAAAATATCCTGAATTATCATTTTGACGTGCAGGTAGAAAATGAAGAATTATATTTTGACTACCTCCTGAAACCCGGTGTGTGCAATAGTTTGAATGCATCAATCCTGATGAAGAAAATCGGAATAGAGCTTAGTTAATGGAAAATTGAAAGTTGAAAATTGAAAATGTGAAGACGATATAAATCAACGTTTAGATGTCTTGACAATACTTGCCAGTATTTTGATCAATTGCACACTTTCTTCATGAATAAATTGAAAAATTTTAGAATCAATTTAACCGCTATCCTTAAGAAGCATTAACCAATATTGTGTTCCGCTTTTAATGGAAAATTGAAAGTTGAAAAGTGAAAATGTGAAGATCGCACTAATTCAACGCTTAGATGATTTGACGATGCTTGCTAATATTTTTATCAATTCAACATTTTCTTCATAAATGGATTGAAAACTTTTCTCGTCAATGTAAGCACTGTCTTTAAGAAGCATTAACCAATATTGAGTTTCATTTGCCTCTTTCAAACCGATATTCATTTTATTGAGGAAATCCGCTTTTGATTGTGCATGTTCTGCTTCCTTTATCAACGCTCCAATAGCAGTCCCACTTTTTAATATTTGTTTGGATAAGACGTACTCTTTGTGCTCAGCGATCAGGAATTTATACAATTTAATTATTCGCAATGCAAAAGCATACGATTTCTTCATTACGATATTTTCCTTTTCGATGCTCATTGAAAACTAATTTTCAATTTTCAATTTTCAACTTTCAATTAATGTCCCCTTCCCCAACCAAACCAATCGTTGCCATTGGCGAAGAGCATCAACGCGAGCAAAATTACCATTCCTACGATCTGTGCATATTCCAGAAATTTTTCACTTGGTTTTCTGCCGGTAACCATTTCTACTAACGTAAAAACTACATGTCCTCCATCTAACGCAGGAATTGGCAACAGGTTCATAAAGGCAAGAATAATTGAAAAGAAAGCAGTGATCCGCCAGAACGCTTCCCAGTTCCAGCCGGTACTCGGAAAGATAGAAGCCATCGTTTTAAAACCGCCAAGCCCTTTATAGGCGCCGGTTTCCGGATTCAAAATGAGTTTAAATTGCTGAATGTAAAAATTAAGTTGCTCACCGGTTTTTCTAACGCCTGCGGGGAATGATGCAAGCAGACTGTAATTTTTTGTTTGCTGTTTAAAGATTCCAAGGCTATCATATTGCTCACCGGAAAAACCATTTAATCCGATTTTTCCATCATTTCCCACAACAACTTTTATATTAACAGGCTGATTATTTCTTTCAACCAGAAGGTTGACAGTGTCTCCTTTTTTATTCTGGATATAGGCCGCCAGCTCATCAAAGTAATTTACGGTAGTGGAATCTGCTTTTACGATTTTATCATAGCCCTGCAGACCCGCTGACTTACCAATGCTTGAATCTTTTGCATCATAAGGCCCAAGTATCAGTGGAGTTCTTGGCATAAAAAGGGTATTCCGTTTCCCTTTTTTCTCAACCAGCCTTTCAATCATATTTACAGGGATATCGATCGTTTCTTCCTTGCCGTTTCTGGACAATGTGATTTGTTTTCCCAATAATACTTTTGCCGGCAGATCATCGAAATATTTTATCGGCTCACCATTAACGGCTTCTATTTTATCACCATTTTTTAATCCAATATTATACATCAAACTATCCGTAACCCAAATACCGTATTTGGCATTTTCAATAGGCAATTTTGTTTCGCCCCAGGTATAGAGGATCATTGCATAAATAAAAAAAGCGAGCAATACATTCATGATCACACCGGCCAGCATAATAATAAGACGTTGCCACGCGGGCTTGCTCCTGAATTCCCATTCCTGCGGCGGCTGCTTCAATTGTTCCTTATCCATACTCTCATCCACCATTCCTGCAATTTTCACATAACCACCCAAAGGCAGCCAACCGATCCCATATTCTGTCTCACCTACTTTTTTCTTGAATATTGAAAACCATGGATCAAAAAACAGATAGAATTTTTCCACACGACACTTAAACCATTTCGCTGTGATATAATGTCCAAACTCATGAATAATGACTAAAATAGAAAGAGAGAAAATCAAATAAGCCGCCTGTAAACCTACTGCCGGCCAGTTGATAGAAGTGAATGCTAAAATTGACATAGAAAATTAGATGTGATGGTATGTACTTGGTTCAATTGTACAATATACGATTTGAAGTACGATGTTGTTTTTGAATGTTGGTTTTTATTAATGTTTTAACGTTAGTTAAGGCTACATTTTTATCAGGGTTGCTGCAAAACTACGCGCCTCGCCGTCGGTTTCAAAATAATCAGAAAGATTTGGCTTTTCTATATAAGTTATCTTTTCCATGGCCTTTTCCACGACTGCAGTAATATCTAAAAACCCGATCCTGTTATTCAGGAATGCCCACACAGCAATTTCATTCGCCGCATTTAAAATACAGGGAAGATTGCCGCCTTTTTCTAACGCAATCTGCGCCAGGCTTAAATTCCGGAAAGTCTTGATATCCGGTTCCTCGAAAGTAAGCTGGGGTATTTTTTTAAATTCAGCTCTTGGGTTTTTATTGGCAACCCGGTGCGGGAAAGTAAGCGCATATTGTATCGGTAGCTTCATGTCGGGCAATCCCATTTGGGCTTTTATGCTTCCATCCTCAAATTGCACCATACTATGCACAATGCTTTGCGGATGTACAATTACCTGGATCTGATCCGGATTGAGATTAAAAAGCCATTTCGCTTCTATCATCTCAAGGCCTTTATTCATAAGGGTTGCAGAATCCACAGAAATTTTGGCGCCCATATTCCAGTTGGGATGCTGGAGTGCATGATGCCTCTTTACGTTTACTAAAAAGTTAGGTTTTTTTCCTAAAAACGGCCCACCACTGGCAGTCAGAATGATTTTATCGATTTTGTTGCGGGTCTCACCAACCAAACATTGAAAAATAGCGGAATGTTCGCTGTCAACCGGAATGATCGGAACTCTTCTTTCCACTGCTAATTGCATAACAATATCTCCGGCGACTACTAACGTCTCTTTATTAGCCAGCGCAATCGCTTTCCCGTTATTAACGGCTTTTAAAGTCGGTTTCAGTCCTGCGAATCCGACGATCGCCGCGATCATCATATCATAAGTATCAAAATCCGCAACTTCTTCCAGGGCCGATTCTCCGGTAAAAACTTTAATATTTGTCGCGCTCAGCGCTACTTTTACTGCTTCATATTTCTTTTCATCTCCGATTACAACCGCATTGGGATTGAATTTGAGCGCCTGTTCAATTAGCAACTTGTCATTAGTCTGCGCAGTCAATATTTCTACTTCAAAAAGATCCGGATAGGCCTCAATCACTTCTAATGCCTGCGTGCCGATTGAACCTGTAGAACCAAAAACCGCAATCCTTTTTTTATTTACGTCTGCCATAATATGTATTCATTAATAAACTAAATCCGAAGGTTCTTAACCTCACCTAAGGCGGCAATTTACTCTAATAATTTCTGTAAAGCATCATTGACTTTATTAAAATCGAAACGCTCAATTACGCGATCCATCATCGTCCGGATCTGTTCATTTTGAAGATTACCGATGGATCCTTCATGCGTGTGATCCAATTTCATGCTTGCGGTGAAGGTATTGTCTTCCACAGCGGCGCCAATCGTTTTGTAGGCATCTCTAAGCGGCATTCCATCCAAAACCAGCTTATTCATTTCTTCTACAGTAAACAAATATTTATATTTTTCATCATTTAGAATATTATCACGGATCTCAATATTTTCAAGCATCAACGTGGCCATCGAAATGCAATTCTTCAAATTTTTTATCGCGGGAAAAAGAGATTCTTTCAATAATTGAAGATCGCGGTGATAACCCGATGGAAGATTTGTCATCATCAGCGAAATTTCATTGGGCAATGCCTGTATGCGGTTACAATGAGCGCGTATCAGCTCAAAAACATCCGGATTTTTCTTGTGCGGCATGATGCTGCTTCCCGTAGTGAGTTCATCAGGAAATGAAATAAAACCAAAATTCTGATTAAGATAAATGCAGGCATCCATACTTAACCGCGAAAGAGTAGCAGCAATATTGGCGAGTGATTGTGATAAAATCCTTTCGGTTTTGCCCCGGCTCATTTGGGCATAAACCACGTTATAATTTAAATCCTCAAAGCCCAGCAATTCTGTGGTCATTTTTCTATTGATAGGAAAGGAAGAGCCAAAGCCTGCGGCCGAGCCCAGGGGATTTTTATTGGTGATCTCCCAGGCGCCATGGAGCGTGATTACATCATCTACCAGGCTTTCGGCATAGGCGCCAAACCACAATCCGAAAGACGATGGCATGGCAAGTTGTAAATGAGTGTAACCTGGCAATAAGTGATTTTTAAACTTTTCACTTTGGGCCAGCAAGAGATTAAAAAAGCCAAAAACTACATTTACGGTTTCCTCGATTTCGTTTCGTAGGAAAAGCTTTAGGTCAACAATAACCTGGTCATTTCTTGAGCGCGCAGAATGAATTTTTTTACCGGAATCTCCAAGTTTTTTAGTCAGTAGAAATTCGATTTGCGAGTGAATGTCTTCGATATCTTTATCTAATGAAAATTTGCCCGCGCTGATTTCTTTATAAATTTCTTTTAAGGCTTTTTGTAATTCACTTAAATCATCATCAGGAAGCAAACCAACGGTGTTGAGCATTTTAATGTGCGCCAGGGAGCCCAGCACATCATAGGGTGCAAGAAAAAGATCGAGCTCACGATCCTGGCCAACAGTAAAGGTTTCCACTTCTTTTAATGAGCCGGTATTTTTTTGCCAGAGTTTCATTTTATCAATTTCGAATTAAAAATTACGAATTACGGGTTTTGATCAATTGCGAATTGAAAATTACGAATTACGGATTTTGATCAATTACGAATTACGGATTACGAATTACGGGTTTTCATAGTTATTTGAATTTTCCCAAGGATTTTACAAATTTCTTCCCCATCGTTTAGCATGCTTTCAACTTGATCATTTGTCAGGTAAGAAGTCGCATGCAATAATTTCAACCAATAAATGGTTTCTCTTGCTTCTTTGTAAGCAATACTTAATTTTGAAATGAAATCTTTATCAGATTGTCCGCCAATAGATTCTTCAATATTTGCACCGATTGATGTACCACTTCTTAAAAGTTGTTTTGACAAGATATACTCTTTCTTTTCCTCGCATAGATATTTATAAAGTTTCACAATACGAATTGCATAGGCAAAACTTTTCTCTTGTATAATATTACTGCTTTTCAATTCGTAATTCGTAATTTTTAATTAATTTAATATACTTCTCTATCCCTTCTTCAATTTCGTTCACGTAAATAAATTCATCTGCTGTATGGCTGCGGGCAGAATCTCCCGGTCCGATCTTTAACGATGGAAACGCCATCAACGCCATGTCTGAGCACGTTGGCGAACCATAAGAAATTATATTCATTTGTTTCCCTGCCATCACCAATGGATGATTTTCATCGATAAAAGATGATTTCAACCTGATGGATCTTGGCTGAATCCCGCTTTTTATATTTTGTTTGATAATGGAAATAATTTCTTCAAAAGAATAAAGTTCATTCACTCTTATATCCACTAAAAAATTACATTCAGAAGGTACAATATTGTGGGTTTTATTAGGCGTATTTACGGAAGTAACGGCAATGTGCACGGGACCTAAAAAAGGCGAAATTTTTGGAAATTGAAAACTTCTTAGCCAGCTAATATCCTGCATTGCGATATACAATGCGTTGACACCTTCATTCCGCGCTGCATGACCTGCTGTTCCATAAGCAACACAATCGAGCACGAGCAAGCCTTTTTCTGCAACCGCCATATTCATTAAGGTAGGCTCGCCAACGATAGCACAATCAATTTTGGGAAGATGATCTAACAGAATTTCCACACCATTTTTTCCTGATATTTCTTCTTCAGCAGTTCCTGCAAAAATGATATTGAAGGGAATATCTGCCTCATAAAAATGCACAAACGTTGCTAATAAAGAAACCAGTGGACCACCGGCATCATTCGATCCTAAACCAAATAATTTTCCTTCTTTTTCTATCGGCTCAAAGGGATTCAAAGTGTAGCCCGCATTGGGTTTCACCGTATCATGATGAGAGTTTAATAACAACGTAGTTTTATTGGGATCGAAAAATTTATTGGTGGCCCATACATTATTTAAATATCGGTTTGCTTTAATATTCCGGTCCTTTAAAAACTGTTCTAAGATATCAGCAGTCTTGTCTTCTTCTCTACTGAATGACGGAGTCGAAATTAAATTCTTTAATAACTTAATTGCGTCAGAAATGAGCCCGACATCCACTTTATTTTTCAAATCACTCATCGTAAAGAAATTTTAGTTCCGCCGGATCCGCTAATTAATTGAGCCAAATGAGAAGAGTTGCCAATGATTACTTCATTCACACCTTTATTAATTGCATCAAACGCATTATCAATTTTTGGCAAGATGCCGGCAAACAATTTATTTGAATTCTTAAGAGTGAGGTAATTCTCATGATTGATCGCATTGATCACAGAATTTTCGTCATCTACATTTTCCAGAACTCCATTTTTTTCAAAGCAGAAAATCAGGCTTACGTCATATTGAGAAGACAAACTAACCGCGATAACGGAAGCGATAGTATCGGCATTTGTATTTAGCATGTGACCATCATTGTCGTGTGTGAGCGGCGCTGCGACAGGAGTGAGACCATTTTCTAAAAATAATTTCCAACTATTGGCTTCGATATTTTCAGCATCTACATCGCCAACCCATCCAAAATCAATTTCTTTTATGGGACGCTTTTTTGCTGGCAACAGATTCGCATCAGCGCCAGTGATCCCAATCGCATTGCAATGAATCGACTGAAGGCTTGCAACAATTTTCTTATTCACCAATCCTCCATAAACCATCGTCACCAGGTCAATCGTATCATCATCCGTTATTCTTCTGCCATCAATATATTTTGATTGGATACCCAATTTATCTCCTATTGCAGTGGCTATTTTACCGCCGCCATGAACGAGGATTTTTTTTGCTTCAATATTTGAAAATTCTTTTAGAAATGCAATCAGGTTGTTGGAGTCGTCAATTACATTGCCCCCAATTTTAATAACAAACAGTTTTTCTTTTTTACCAGAAATCACGCTCATGACAGGCTATTTAAAATTTTGGACAAAACTGCCTGGGCAGCCCAAATCCGGTTGCCCGCCTGCCGGGTAACGATACTGTTTTCACTATCTAATATTTCATCGCTTAGCTCCACATTCCGGCGCACCGGAAGGCAATGCATAACTTTTGCTTTATTGGTAATTTCTATATTTTGGCTTTTCAGCATCCAATCTTTTTCAACAGGAATTATTTTTCCATAATTTTCATAGCTGCTCCAGTTTTTTACATACACGAAATCGGCATCTTTCAATGCTTCATCCTGGTCGTGAGTAAGCTGTGCACCTTTTGTAAATTTTTCGTCAAGGTCGTAGCCTTCGGGATTGGCAATAACAAAATCCGCTTTGCCCCAGGCATTGATCCATTCTGAAAAACTATTGGAAACACACTGTGGTAAAGGTTTTACGTGAGGCGCCCACGTTAAAACAACTTTAGGTTTTTTCTCATTTTTTAAAGACATATTTTCTGAAATAGTAATAATGTCCGTCAGGCTTTGCAAAGGATGAACGGTGGCACTTTCCAGGCTGATCACGGGCACGCCGGCATATTTCACAAACTGGTTAATGATCTTTTCTGCATAATCTTCTTCGCGGTTTTTTAAACCAGGAAAAGTTCTGACGCCAAGAATATCAAAATAATTTCCAAGGATCGGCGCTGCGTCTTTCACATGCTCCGCTGTGCTTCCATTCATGACTGCGCCATCTTCGAATTCAAGCGACCATGCATCCTGCGAAGCATTGAAAACGATGGCTTCCATACCGAGATTTTGAGCAGCTATCTGTGAGCTCAACCGTGTGCGCATGCTGGGATTTAGAAAAAGTAAGCCGAGGCGTTTTCCTTTTCCGGAAGAACTACCCGACAAAGGATTTTTTTTAAAATTCCTTGCAGAGTTTACAAGAAAATCGATATTGCCCGCATCGTGTACCGAAAGAAAATTTTTCAATATTTATTAAATTGGTTTGTGAACAATTAATTAAGCATTGATTGAGGTTGCAACACTTTCAGATTTGGAAATAAGAAAAGCTACTTCTTCCTGCAAAGCCTGCAAGAACTTATCAGCATCGCTTTGTGTGAGCGCCAGGGAAGGTAATAACCGGATGACATTCGGCTTGGCTTCGCCAGTAAATATTTTATGCTTTTGTAGAAGATTCTTTTTCAAATCCTTTAACTCATTTGGCACATCAAAACCTATCATGAGACCTTTGCCGCGTACATTCTGAAGCTCAGGTATCTTTTTAATTTCCGTCATCAGGTAATTTCCAGTCGTTTCTGCGTTGGTCATCAGGTTGTCTTGTTCCATTACTTCCAACACTGCAAGTGCCGCGGCGCACGCCAAATGATTGCCACCAAAAGTAGTGCCCAGCATAAAATGTTTAGGAGCGATCCTAGGAGAAATTGAAATGGCTCCAATTGGAAAACCGTTACCCATTCCCTTTGCCATAGAGTAAATATCTGCATCTACTCCTGCGTGATCATGAGAATAAAATTTACCTGTTCTGCCGTAACCACATTGCACGGAATCCGCTATAAAAACAGCCCCCGATTCATTGCACAAATTCCTGATCAATTGTAAAAATGATTTTGTTGCAATTCTTATTCCCCCAACTCCCTGGATACCTTCCACAATCACCGCACTGATTTCGCTACCATGATTTTTAAAATATTCTGCCAATGCTTCTTCATCATTAAAAGGAAGAAAAACTACATTTTCAGTTGTATTAACCGGCGCGACAATTGCTGGATTGTCTGTAACGGCTACAGCCAAAGAAGTGCGGCCGTGAAAAGCTTTTGTAAAAGAAATTATTTTTTTCCTGCCGTTATGAAAAGATGCAAGTTTGAGCGCATTTTCATTTGCCTCCGCACCGGAATTACAAAGGAACAGCTGGTAATTATTTTTGCCGGAAACACGGCCTAACTTATCCGCGAGTTCTTGTTGGAGAGGAATTTTTATCGAGTTGGAATAGAATGCAATTTGCTCCAACTGGTTTTCAATTCTTTTTACCCAATGTGGCTGCGTGTGTCCGATGCTGATGACCGCATGGCCGCCATACATGTCCAGGTATTCAGTTCCCATTTCGTCCCAAACATAGGAGCCAAGCGCCTTTACGATGTTGATATTGTTGATGGGGTAAACGTCGAAGAGTGTCATGAGTTGTTATTTTTAATATTGTTTTTGCTGAATGTCTGAATGCCGAAGGCAAAAAGCTTTTGCATTCAGCCTCTAATCGCTTTAATAAGTTTTATAAGCTTTGCTTTTTATTTCATTTACTCTTTTATTGTCATATCACGTAAGTCGGTTGAGAAATATAGGACAAGTCTTTTAGCAAAAAGAAACAATATTCTACTTCCTGGGCAGATCCCAAGCAATATCTAAATAATGTGCAAATTCTCTATCTGTATTTCTTTCCACATCCTTCTACGATACTTAACGGAATAGAATAGGTAGCTCCCTTCTAATCTGGCTACATAATTCAAATTGCTCGGATTTGGGTAATTGAGGAATAACATGTTTATAGACAAATAATGTTAACTCATGTGCTCTAATCCAAACGTCATATTTTTTATAATCTCTCATTCACAATAGCATTTAATCAACTAACCCCCACTATTTTTCACATTTCTTTTTCTACCTTAAATCTTCTGCTTACTAACTTATCACTTCAACACTTTATTTCTTCAAAAGTAATTCGCCTTAAGTTTCAATCCCTCTGTTTCCTCAAGACCAAATAACAGGTTCATATTTTGCACTGCCTGACCGCTTGCTCCTTTCAATAAATTATCAAGCACTGAATGTATCACAATAATATCACCCGCTTGTTCCAGGTTAATGAAACAATTATTGGTGTTCACAATTTGCTTCAAAAAGATCGGCTCACGGCTTATCTTCACAAAGGGATGTCCTTTATAAAATTCTTCAAAAGCATGATACATTTCAGGCAATGTTTCAGAACATTTTAACTGAGAAGTAATGAATATTCCACGGGTAAAATCGCCGCGCCACGGAACAAAATGAATCGAAGGCGTTTTCTTTCCCGAAACAAAATGCAGGGTCTCATTTATTTCTCCAAGGTGCTGATGAGTTAAAGTTTTATAAGCCTGCACATTGTTGGATCGCCACGAAAAATGAGAGGATGGCGACATGGACTGACCGGCTCCTGTAGACCCTGTAATGCCTGTGGTATATACATCTTCGAGAAGGCTTAATTTTGCGAGAGGCAATAACCCAAGTTCAATGGCGGTAGCAAAACAACCCGGATTGGCGACGTTGTTCGCGTTGCGAATTTCTTCTCTTTTAATTTCAGGCAGACCATAAACAAACTGGCGATCACGAAAAGTCGCATTTTCCTTTAACCTGAAATCCTGGGAAAGCGAAATGATCTTTATATGATCCGGAACCTCGTTTTCTTCCAAAAATTTTTTAGAATCGCCATGCCCTACGCACAGGAACAAGGCATCTATATCGTCATTCATTTCATGAGAAAACTTAATTTTTGTTTCACCCACAAGATCCTGGTGAACTGAATGTAACTCCTTGCCGGCGTTGCTTTTGCTATGAATATAAGTAAGCTCAGTTGAAGGATGATTGATTAACAACCTGATTAATTCGCCGCCCGTGTATCCTGCGCCTCCGATGATGCCAACTTTGATTTTATTTTTCATTCACACTGTTTTTTACGGCGTGATAGATCGCCGTCTGGTTTCCAAATATTTTACTGAAGCCCCGCACATCCTGGCCGCTCCAACCTGTATTCATTTCTCCATATTTTCCAAATTTACTACTCATCAAATCAAATGGAGATTCAATTCCTGAAACCTGGTAGCGATAAGGCATCAGTTGAATGTAAACGTCTCCTGTCACATTTTGCTGGGAGGAAATAAAAAAGGCTTCAATATCGCGCATCACAGGGTCAAGCAATTGACCTTCGTGCAACCAGTTTCCATAAAAATCTGCCAATTGACTTTTCATGGTCAATTGCCATTTTGTTAGCACGTGTTTTTCTAAGGCGTGATGTGCTTTTATAATTAAGATCGGAGCTGCCGCTTCAAAACCTACCCTGCCTTTGATTCCAATAACGGTGTCACCAACATGCACGTCGCGGCCAATAGCATAAGGACCGGCGATGCTCTGCAGATATTGGATGGCTTCCACCGGATGATCAAATTTCTTATCGTTCACGACCGTAAGTTCCCCCTTTTCAAAATGCAGTTTCACCTGCTCCGAATCATGTTTACTCAATTGGGTTGGCCACGCTTCTTCAGGCAACATACCATTGGAAGATAAAGTTTCTTTGCCTCCTACGCTGGTTCCCCAAAGGCCTTTATTGATTGAATAAACTGACTTTTCAAAATTCATGTTCACGCCCTTCGATTTGAGGTAATCAATTTCCTGCTGTCTCGATAATTGCATATCACGAATGGGCGTTATAATTTCAATTCCGGGGATCATAATATGAAAAATCATATCAAACCTCACCTGGTCATTTCCTGCGCCTGTGCTGCCATGAGCAACTGCGTCAGCGCCAAGTTTTTTCACATGATCAGCAATGTGTAAAGCCTGCGAAACCCGCTCAGCGCTTACACTTAATGGATAGGTATTGTTCTTTAAAACGTTTCCGTAAATCAAGTATTTTACGATGGAATCGTAATAGCTTTTAGTCGCATCAACAGTCGTGTGTGATGCCACACCAAGTGCTATTGCATGTTTCTCAATATGATCCAATTCTTCCTTCGTGAAGCCACCCGTATTTACAATAATACTATGCACCTCGTACTTCAATTCATTTGTAAAATATTTCACACAATACGATGTATCGAGACCACCGCTAAAACCTATTACAACTTTTTTGCTCATCTGGAATTTTATTTTTGACAGGCCTGCTGCAGATCAGCAAGCTCTTTTTGAGAAATTATAATAATTGATACCGCAGCCTTGCTGCTTAATTAAATTATAAGTTGAAGAAAAAACTAAAAATCGACTTGGCCTTTTCTGTTCTTTTCTTTTTCAGATACCTGATCAATTTGCTTTGCTTCAGACGCATGAACCTCTCATACACCTTTGAGTTCGTTTTAAACTCCTGGGCGGTCTCTTCTGGTGCAACATGGTCTTTAGGATCGTACAACATTGCTGTGCACATACAATTTTTCCTGTCTTTGCTCATCAGGATATCATAGTTGACGCAGCTTTTGCAGCCAGCCCAAAAGTTATCATCATCAGTAAGCTCTGAATAAGTTACCGGCTCATAACCCAGATCGCTATTGATCTTCATCACAGCAAGACCTGTGGTCAGCCCGAATATTTTTGACTCCGGATATTTCTCCCGTGAAAGCGCAAAGATCCTTTGCTTAATTGTTTTTGCGATGCCGGATTTTCTAAATTCCGGTGCAACAATAAGGCCGCTGTTGGCAACAAATCTGTCATGCCCCCAGGCTTCGATATAGCAAAAACCTACCCACTTGTTATCCCCGGTAAGCGCTATAACCGCCTTTCCTTCCACCATTTTTTGAGAAATATATTCAGGAGAACGTTTGGCAATTCCTGTGCCGCGCGCCTGCGCAGACGAAGCCATTTCATCTGTAATAATAGATGAGTAGATTATATCACCGGGAATTGCAACACGAACAATAATTTTTGATTGTTCCAATTTGCAGGAAATTTAAATAATTAAAAAAGGGAGTAGTGCGGTGGATATTTTTTCACTGATAGGGGCGGTCTTTAGCTGCTCGGCCTATCAGCATCCACGTCGTGATAGATTTACTGTCGCCGGGGAAAAGAAATGATATAAAATACTTTTTTTCAAGGCTAATGTTGAAATTTATTAAAACTGAAGAGCAAAAATAATATATAAATGATTATTAAGGCTAATTTTTTCTAAAAGTTTTGTTACTATGTAAAATGAAAGCACACAATACTTCCCTTTTGCAAAAGATTTCACTGTTGTTTATACCGCAGGTGACCAACTTGACTGTGAGAAGCTAAAAGGTAGAAAACTACATTTTAGGTTATAAGAAAGCATTTACATTCTACTGCTGTTTTAATTTTCCTTTGAACACTTTTCTGAACTTTTCCAATTCCGGCTGGATCACATATTTACAATAAGGTTGGTCCGGATTTTTATTATAAAAATCCTGATGGGTTTCATCTGCTTTGTAAAAAATCGTGTAGGGCGATACCACAGTAACAATCTTATTTTTATAAGCTTTGGCATCATTTAATTTGGTAATATAATATTCAGCTTTTTCTTTTTGGGCTGCATTATGATAAAAAATAGCCGATCTGTATTGGGTGCCCACGTCATTTCCCTGCCTGTTCAACTGGGTAGGATCGTGCACGGTGAAGAACGCCGCCAGCAATTCATCATATGAAATTTGCGCCGGATCATAAATAATATTGCAAGCTTCAGCATGACCTGTTGTACCAGTACATACTTCTTTATAAGTTGGATTTTTTAGGTGGCCTCCTGCAAAGCCGGAACGCACACTTTCTACGCCTTTCAATTCTTTGAATTGAGCTTCAACACACCAAAAGCAACCGGCGGCAAACGTGGCAGTATCCTTTGTTTTACCAAATAAAGCATCTTTAGCATCCAAAACAGGAACTGATTTTTTGTTGGGAGAATTATTAGTAAATGCCAGCAAAGCTGTTGCTATAAATATGGCCAACCCAAGGCTATAATAAAACAAGTTTCTTTTCATACGATTCAAATTAAACATCGACTTCTAAACTGTAACCTCGTAAAAATAATTACTATAACAGGGATGGCGACACGAATTTAAATCAATCCTGCAAAGAGCCAGCCGGCTCCTGTTTGGCCCATTCAGATAAGGCGCTTGCCAGTTTACGGTCATTGCTTAATCTGGGCACTTTATTCTGTCCGCCAAGCTTTCCGACACTTTTCATGTAGTTGATAAAACCTCCCTTTTGAATCACCGTAATCTTTAAGCGCTGAAGGATATTTCCTTTGATCAGATCTTCGTAATATATGTTTTTCTTACGAAGATTCGCGTCAACTTTCTCCGCGAAGCTGTCAATATTCCGCGGCGCATTTTCAAATTCAATAAACCATTCGTGAAAACTTTTATCTCCTGTTGTAGAGATGTTGGGCGCTACTGTAAATTCTGTTATTTTAATATTTTCAGTATCCGCCGCTCTTGCTAAAGCATCTTCTACTTCTTCACCGATCACGTGCTCACCAAAGGCAGAAATAAAGTGCTTCACGCGACCGGTTACGACAATTCGATAGGGATTAGTAGAAACAAACTTAACCGTATCGCCAATATTATACGCCCATAAACCCGCGTTGCTGCTAATAACCAACACGTAGTTTTTATTAAGCGCAACGTCTTTTAAGGTGAGACGCGCCGGGTTTTCTTTTGATATTTCTTCCACCGGAACGAATTCAAAAAAAATACCGCTGTTGGTGTTAAGCAAGAGCCCTTCCTCGTTTTGACTATCCTGGAAAGCGAAAAATCCTTCGCTCGCAGGATATAATTCTATTGTATCTATTTTTTTTCCGATAGATTCAAATAGTTTTGCTTTATAAGGTTCAAAATTTACGCCTCCATGAACCATTACATTAAAATCCGGAAAAATATCTTTTATTTTCTTGCCGGTTTTCTTTTCCAATTCATCAAAATACATTTGCATCCAAGGGGGAATTCCGCTGATCAGTGTCATTCGCTCTCCTACAGTTTCGTCAACTATCGCTGCCAGTTTTTGCTCCCAGTCATTGATACAATTTGTCTCGAAAGATGGCAATTGATTTGACCGCAAATAGCGCGGCACATGATGGTTAACAATGCCGCTCAATCGTCCGGTAGGAATCCCGCCAATCCGCTCTAACTCAGGCGTGCCGCTCAAAAAAATCATTTTACCATTAGCAAATTCTGATTTACCGGTTTGTGCCATATAACACAACAGCGCATTTCTTGCTGTCTCAATATGGTTTGGAATAGAATCTTTTGTAATGGGAATATATTTAATGCCACTTGTGGTGCCACTTGTTTTTGCAAAATAAATTGGCAGCCCTTTCCATAAAACGTTCTGTTTTCCCTTCTTTATTTTGTCAATATATTCTTTAAAATCTTCGTAAGTCCTTAACGGAACTTTTTTTACAAAATCAGCATGAGTTTTTATTTTTTCAAATTCGTGCTCTTTGCCAAACTCAGTGACAGAAGCTGTTTTGATAAGGGAGTTGAAAATGTTTTCCTGGTCGGCGACAGCGGAAAACATGGATTTTTTTATTTGTTTGTTTATATAAATGGCATATGGTTTTGCCAAAAAAGATTTTATCTTGATCTTCATTTTTTAGTTGTTTCAATAAGCGAATCGTTAGAAACAAATTTACACTAAAATGATATAACCATCACCTCAGACTTTGCCAAATAATTTAACAAAAGCAAGACATTTACAAGCTTGTATAAAAATCGAATATGAAGATTGCAAACAGGCATTTATGGCTATGCGATATTTTGGGACGGATTGTTAAAAACCCTTAACGCTGAAAAGCCAAATTGTAGATTTTGATATTTTGGCAAGTTTCGGGAAAAAGAGTGGCGTAGTGAATTTTATTTCGTTGTCGCGAAATTATAAATGCTCTTAGCGGCATTAAACGAGGCGTTTCCTCCCTTGGATAATAATGATTTTAATTCGGCGTAATCTTCCTTTAATCTTTGTCTTGTTGCTTCGTCGAACAAGATTTTTTTCAATTCAATACCAATATTCTGCGGCGTGAGATCATATTGTATCAATTCCTTTACGACTTCCTTATCCATGATTAGGTTTACGAGGCAGATATATTTCAATTTGACAAGACGCTTTGCAATCGCATAAGAAATGCTTCCTGCCTTGTAACAAACGATTTCGGGTACACCAAATAAGGCGGTCTCAAGGGTCGCTGTACCGGAAGTTACTAAAGCGGCAGTCGACTGCATCAGCACCTGGTAAGTATTATTGGCAACCACTTTCACATTTTCATAACCCCGGATAAATTCTTCGTAAAATTCATCTTCTATAGCTGGCGCTTTTGCAACAATAAAAGTATGTTGGGGGAATACTTTTGCCGCGCTCAGCATCAGGGGAAGTTTGGCCTCGATTTCCTGCCTTCGGCTGCCGGGTAATAACGCTATCGTATCGGGCAATGGTTTTAGATCTTGATTTGCATTCTTGTAATCTTCAATCACCTTCACCAATGGATGGCCGACATATTCGACTTCATAATTCCATTTCTCAAAAAACTTCTTTTCAAACGGTAGGATCACAAGCATTTTATCCACGTACTTTTTGATGGCTTCAACCCGGTTTTCCTTCCAGGCCCAAACCTGCGGTGAAATGTAAAAAACCGTTTTGAAATGATGCTGTTTTGCCCACTTGGCCATCCGGAGATTGAAGCCGGGATAGTCTATAAGAATAACAACCGAAGGCTGATAAGCCAAAATATCGTTTTTGCAAATTTTAAAATTCCTGAAAATAGCAGGCAGGTTTTTAACGACCTCGGCAAACCCCATAAACGCGAGGTCCCTGATATGCTTTACTATCGTGGCTCCTGTAGCGAGCATCTTATCGCCGCCCCAAAACCTGATATCAGCATCCGCATCTAATTTCTGCAGTTCCTTTATAAGATTGCTGCCATGCAAATCCCCGGAAGCTTCACCCGCTATGATATAATATTTCATTTTTGTTCAGTGTGTGAGGTCATTCAATGTACGATGTAAATCCATGTACGATGTACGATGTTTGATGTACGATGTAAATCTTGCTTTTCTAAACTTCTAAACCCCCTAAACTCTAAACATTCTAAACCCGTAACAATCTACCAAAATTTAAATGCCATAGCAATAGCTGCATAAATAATCGTCAGTACAAAAATTCCTTTGGCCGTTTTATCCCGATGCCCATTGATATAAATAGTAAATAAAATCGCGTTGGCCATCAATGAAACGCTGATATAGGCTGAAATCAGATTGGGGTTCATCTTCAGCCACTGAATTAATTCATTGAATGTGAATTCTTTAAATTTTACCAATTTGTAAACAAGAAAACCAATCATCGGTGCAACAAAACCCAGCGTGAGGCCAAAAATAAAATTGTCTTTTTTGAAGAACATCATATGTCCCAGTTTTTTTCAAGTTCTGCTTTCAATGCATAATTAGTAAGATCAAACTGAACCGGAACGACGCTCACAAAATTATGCTCCAAAGCCCACACGTCTGTGTCCTCGCCTTTATCAAAATTTTTAAATTCACCGGTCAGCCAATAGTATTTTTTCCCGTGAGGATCGAGACGCTCATCGAAATCCTCATCATATTTTGCATAAGCCTGCTTGCACACTTTAATGCCATTCATCAACTCGAGAGGAACTGCCGGAATATTTACATTTAATAAAAAATGCTTGTGCATTTTTCTATGCAGAAGGCTTTCCACAATTTTATGGACATAAAATTTTGCGGCTGTAAAATCAGCTTCAAACCGGTAGTCAAGCAACGAGAAACCGACAGATGGAATGCTTTCAATAGATGCTTCCATCGCAGCACTCATGGTTCCCGAATAGATAACATTAATCGAATGGTTCGCGCCATGATTAATTCCACTCAGGCAGATGTCTGGCTTACGGTGCAAAATTTTATCAACAGCGAGCTTTACACAATCAACAGGAGTTCCGCTTATTTGCCACGATTCCACACCCTCGAATAAATCATCCACTTTGTTTAATCTTAAGGGAACACCGATCGTGATTGCGTGTCCCATACCACTTTGAGGCTTGTCCGGGGCCACTACCACCACATCTCCAAGGTCTTTCACCGCTTCAACTAAACTTCGTATACCCGGCGCCGTTATACCATCATCATTTGTTACTAAAATGATGGGCTTTTCATTATTTTCAGACATTTCTTTTTTTATGGGTTTAGCGTTAAGTTTTAGAATTGTTTAGAAGTTTCTGAATTTTACATCAAACATCAAACATCGTGCATTTGATTAGAATGGGTGAAGGGTTCAGAGAATTTCGATGCCCAAAGCCTTATGCCTGGCATCCTTTCACGATCAGAACCACCTGAACCATGGCCTCGCAACTGCTTCTCTAAACGGCCAGGGAATAGCAATTAATATGAGCAACAACGCGATTCCAAAAAACAGTAAAGTCTTTTTATATTTTGCCTGGGAGGTGGGTGCTTTCTTTACGGAAATGCGCCCGGCATGCACTAATATCCATGCTATGATCATCAGCAATCCATGTTCCATTGTAAAAAAACGAAGCGTAGGATCTTTCATACTTTCGCCGATATGCTTCAATCTATCGAACCAAACTCCGGTAAAGTAAAGGATCAGGCCGATCAGTAATTGAATGTCCATTCCGAGCATAAAAAAGAAATTAGCCCGGCCGTCGGAGGCCGTATATTCTTTTTTTGAAGCCATTCCACCAATTGCGGAAATCAATGTCCAAAAACCAAACAGAAGGATCAGCCAGCGCACCAAGTTGTGCAATACAAGCAGTATTTGCATAATTTTTTTTTGCAAAAATAAGGCTTAACCGCCAGATGCGAGGCGTTGGGGATTCCGTTAATCCGCGTCAGAAACAATTAAAAGAAGTGACCTTTTTTTACAAGATCAGGATATTCCTTTTGAAAATGTTTAATGTCGGGAATAGAAACATTTTGAACATACCGGCTGTCAGGATTATTAGCGACATAATTCTGATGATACTCTTCTGCTTTCCAGAATTTATTTAGTGGTAAAACTTGTACGGCGATTGGCGCTTTATATTTCCCCGATACATTTAATTGTTTAATGTATTGCTCAATCTCTTTCTTTTCGGAAGCGTTATCATAAAATGCAATTGACCTGTATTGACTGCCGAAATCGGGATACTGGCCATTTGTTTGCGTTGGATCCTGGGCAGCAAAATAAACTTTTAAAAGCGTGGCATAAGAGATGATTGCCGGATCATAATAAACGGTCACGCTTTCAGCATAACCCGTATTTCCTCCTTCTACAAATTCATAGGTAGGGTTTTTTGCCGTACCGCCGGCGTAGCCAGACACCGCTTCATCCACGCCTTTGATACTTTCGAACAAGGCTTCTTCGTGCCAGAAACAACCGGCCGCAAAAGTGGCCTGGCTATCTTTTGACAAATCTTTTTTCATAGAATTATTTACCGGTGCGTTTGAAGATTTTTGCGCGCAGGAGACCATTGCGATAGACATACCCGCACAAAAAAATAGGGTGATTAATGATTTCATATTCATTGTTTCCCAAATTTACGTCGAAAGCATACGGATGGATGTTAAAAAAAATACAGAACCATTTACTAAAACCTAGTAGGCCTTATAACTTAAAATATAGTTTTTTGGCATTTGAAAAATATAGCAAGCTAATCGACACTTACTTTTAAAACGATTTGCTCATCTGCTGTCCGGTTTAGCTTCAACATATAAATTCCCCGGGGATATTTGCCGAGGGAATAGCTTTGCGTATTGCTTTCGCCTGAGTGAATTAGTGTTTTTGAAAATACCGACTGACCCGAGGAATTCAGTAATCTTAAACAGTAAACGCCCGGCGGTTTGTTTGCCAAAACAAGATTGATCCTCCCACTTTTTACCGGATTAGGATAAATGGTAGCTGAAGAATTTTCTTTAAAATAAATGCTGTTGATCGCGCTATAAACTTTTTCATTATTAAAACTGATCGCTAATACGCGATAATAATTATAGCCGGAATACGGTCGCGTGTCGCGAAACTGGCAATCTGTGAATGTATTTTGGACATCCATTTTACCTAAAGTGTTGAATTGTATTCCGTCGGCCGATCTTTCAATAATGTAAGTCCCGATATTTTTTTCATTACTTATTTTCCATTTTAAAAGAACTTCTCTGTTCTGTTTAATAGCCTTTAAATTAATATTATTGACAGGCAGCGCCATCTGGTGATTCAGCACGAGCAAAAATCTATTTGCAAATGAAGATGTGGGATCATCTGTTATTGAAAATTCGAAGGAAGAGTTTATACGAAGATTGACAGGTGTTTTACTTTGTAAATACTCGTCAATTAAAACCGCGTCATAATCCTGACGCATATTTTCGGACATAAAACGAAGGTGATAATTTTGTTTGGCCAGATTCTGCAGATCAAAAAATATCGTATCGGTCTTAACAAAATGCTGTCTTGCCTCTATTGCTAGTAATTTGCCCGCTCTTGCGATACTAAAATTTTCTCCTGTGTTTTTGATTTTCACAGCGTCGGCCCGATCAATTGAATTTGAAAAATCATCGCTAAAAACCACAGCATTTCCGTCAGCAATTATTCCATCCTGGCTGTATAAAAAAGATTTCAAAATTTCATTGCGGGTTTCGCTCTCAACCTTATGCACAAGCCGGCTTTCGGCCACTTTGCATTTTTCAGTAAAACGTATGCTTGCATTAGTATTTCCGCTATTGTGCACGAAAAATGCCTGGCCTGACTCAATAAAATTAGCCTTATTATTGACGGGATAATATTGGGTGGGGCTTTCGCCTGATCCGGGAACGGGCTTATAGTCTAAATGTTTGGAAATTGTCTGATATCCGCCAACTCCATAAGTTCCGTATAACAAAGGATCCCAAACATAAAATGAATCATCAAGGCCATCCATCATTTCATTGTCGAACATATATTCCATATCAATTCTTGAGGCCAAAGGATTTCCAACGGTTTGATAACGGCCAGGCATAACCGAAACTGGTCCCGGCTGATAGCCGGCATGAGGTGTATATAATTTACCAATGGTACGAAGGACAGTTGGCTTCGCGTCCTGGCCTGAGCCCGTTACAGTTCTGTCGCCCCTTATAAAAACCATATAGCCATTTGGATTCTCCAGGTTGATCCCGGTGTTGGGAATTCCGATCCAGCTATTGGCTACCGGCTCGTATGTCTTCATTGAGGGGCCGCCGGCCGAATAGGCATCGAATCCCTGCGTGGACCAGTTGGTCAAATCATTATTCGTAATGATGGTACCGTAGTTGGCTATGGCTGCCTTATTTTCCTGCCATGTGGAACGGATCGTTTCTCCGAAAGCCGGCGTTGATAAGAACTGCCATGACTTTGGATGTGCGCCGTTTATGCGCAATCCCGTATTTATAAAACGCTCCACGATAAAACGACCCGAATAATACGTAATAGTGGAATTTGCGGGAATCTCTGCTACATTAGCGGTGTTACTTTTATCAGATTTTAAAATAATGTATCCGGTGTTCAAAACCGTTGTTGATCCGGGTTTAAGTCGCAATTCTTTGAAAATTTCAATATCATTGTTAATCCAAATACCGGAACTATTATCATTCGTGAAATTATGGAACAACATGGTCGGTCCGTTACCCGATAAAGTTTGTATACTTTTTCCATTGAATAAAACAGTACCACTATTGTGAACAAAATTGGCTGTTGCTAAGTTGGACAAATTCCCTTCAATAGTGAGCACGCCGGAAGGAGCTGTTTTATTCCCCGATCCGGAAAGAAGCAGGTTCTGATAAGGTTGCTGAATGCTGATATTTTGATTGGTTCCGTTATCTCTGTTATATTCTATTGTAGAACCCTGTGCAAGGAAAATTGCGGGTATATTCGTAAGGCATGTGTTTGATGCGCCGGAGAATCCATTTGCATTTTTATGCCGAAACCTGGCGCCCGGCAACACCGTAAAGCTGCTGCCAGATTGCATCGTAATGGGCGTAGAAGCAATAGATGTGTTGCCAACATTATTGCCACTTATAATAATATGACTGTATGCAATAGGATTTTCAGCGCTAAGGCCCAACCTGATGTCCTGGATAGTTAAATTATTCGAATTGGCAAATTCGATCGATGTTGTGGGCGCCAGAGTGTAAGTTCCTTGTGCGTCCGGTTTTGTGAGCACTCCCGCCGTTATGTACTTTGAGTTCCCTTCCATAGTCAAATTAGTACCTGCACCTCCCATTGCATTCGCTCCGACGTTCAACACTGCGTCATCTTTAATCAGTATCGTCCCTGTAATTGAAGACGCCGCAGAAGAAACCGATTTAGTTCCCCTATTTGAAAAAGTGAGGTTTCTGTAAGCTTTGTTTCCTCTGAGTGTCTGGTCTCCTGCTGCACTTAATTCAATTGTGCCGCCATCAAGCTTATAAGGAAAAGTAACACCAGACATTCTGGGAATATTCGCCTGACCGCCTGAAGTTGACAAAGAAGTAATTCTATACAAAGTGCCTGGCGACATATACAATGTACCGGAACCATTTTCGTTGATCACTCCATCTATAAAAGCCGTTGGCGTTTCTAAAAATTGGCCTCTGCGAATGTCTAACTTTCCGCCCGTGGTACTCGCCGATGTGTTGTTCGTTAAACTAAAAGAAAGGGATAATATCGTACCCAGATTATTATCAGCCATTTCAATAATAACTTGTCTTCCGGTACCGGAACTACCCATGCCATCACCTGTGATTTGATTTGTTTTGCCTATATACCAAAAGATTCCGGAAGTGTTGAAAGTTTTATTTGAATTCCCTATGTACTGAACATTACCGGTAGCAGTCGTTTCGCTAATTCCATCAGGAGACGTTATTCTCAAAATGCTTCCTGCCAGAGTAACAAAATTATTAGTACCATTTCCGGTAACAAGTTTTTTAATAACCAGTGGTGTGATTCCATCGGCAGCCCAGCCAAAGTCAAGCGTTGCATCTTTTTCAACAGTGATTACAGCGGTATTGCTTGTGGTGCTTTTTGTGTCAAGATCATGTCCTTTTAATTGGACAAAACTGTTTGTTTTGATATTCATACTTATGGCTAGAGCACTTGGCGCGACATCTAAGAAAATGGGATTTGCTATTGTACCACCGTCGAAATTGATATACATTCTTTTAGTTGGCTGAGTTGTAATGGCGGCAGCATCATTAGTGAATGAAGTAACCGTTGGCGCAATTGTTACGCTATTTTTAAAAGTTACGAAACCATTCAAAGTCGCAGGAGTAGATGTTGAAGAATGATGAATCTTTAAGGCGCTGCTGCTCCGGCATTCAAAAACTCCATTGATAATAAATTGGTGATTAAAATTGCCTGCACTATTACTGGAACCAAATCCAAACGGGCCGTTATTAATAATCATTTTACCATTGACGACAAAGCCATTAATACCTGTCTCGTTAGACGCACCCGTAATAAAGTTAGCAGAGGTGTTGTTGATATATAAATCATTTTCGCATAAGGATACTATGCCGGTCGCACCGCCAATGATGGTCCAGGGAGAAGATGGATTTACATCAAGCATCAAATTGCCAAATTTGTATCCGTGAGTATTGTTCGATATAGACGACGCATTTTGGATCAGGCTTTTTTCAGGCGCTGTCGCACTCCATTTCCAATCTTTGATGCTGACCACAGAGCCTTCTTCAAATGTTTCGATACCATTCCACATCGGATGAATATTTGAAATAGAATTTTGATCAAGGATCATTGTACCTCCGTCTCTGATAAGCAAAAATGTAGTATTTCCCATTTTAATATCACCTTTTACCACCAGCCGGCCTCCGCTTAAAACTTCAAGCGCCTTTCCATTATTTAAGAAGTTTACAGGAGGGCTTGCTGCGCTTTCCTTAAGAATTAATTCGCCTCCATTTAAAATGATAATATCATTATACCCATTTATGGAATTGGCGCCGCCGGTTATTCCCGTTTTGTCAATAAGGACTCTGGAAGGCGATGCACTTTGTGGAGGAATAGTAGTTTGCTGCCATGTTCCTCCGGTATAAATTTCCCATTGATAAGGAGTGCTGCCACCTACAGCAAAGTCAGCACCGGCAATTGCCGGCCGATAGTCTCCTTGATAAAATTCAATAGAAGAGGAAACTAACATGTGATCCTTCAAAAATTTAGCTGATACTTCATCGCCAAAACAACAGAGCGTTAAGACCAGAATATTCCTGACCACAAATAGTTCTTTAGTTTTAATTGAATGGAGTTGCAGGAAATGATGCACGGCACATGCATATCTATTTCCATGTAGAAAATGGAATCTCATTGCAAAAGATTAATTGATGAATGTAGAGTTGTTATGGTGGTGGAGATTCAACTCGTCTTCCTAAGGGCAGGTGATTTCAAAAAATATCGGATATGACAACTAATTGCAATACAATATATGAAATAACTTCTACATGATCTATTTCACGCTGAATTTTTTCTTTTTCTGAAGATTTTAAATTTTTGTTTTTAAAAGTTTGGTCTAAACTCTTTTTACCTTATTTTTGCACTCCTTTAAAAAAAGAGCGCATCTCAATTAATGTTGTTTGCGCCTTTATAGAAGAAGAATTGGTAGCTCAGTTGGTAGAGCACATCACTTTTAATGATGGGGTCCTGGGTTCGAGTCCCAGCCAGTTCACAAAGCCTCTTTTAGAACGGAGGCTTTTTTTATGCCGTTTATTTATATACTCTATTCCGTTAAACTCAATAAGTATTATGTCGGCGCGTGCACTGATGTTGAAAGAAGACTCCATGAACATAATATTGGGCATTCAAAATTTACCTCCACAGGAATTCCCTGGATATTAAAGCACAGTGAAAAATTTGAGACGTTGCAGGAAGCCAAGAAAAGAGAGCTAAATATTAAAAAAATGAAATCAAGAAAATATATTGAAGGCTTGTTTGAATAGCTCAGTTGGCAGAGCATCCCGATGTTTATCGGGAGGGTCCTGGGTTCGAGTCCCAGCCAGTTCACAAAGCCTCTTTTACTTATATACTCTATCCCGTTAAACTCAGTAAGTATTATGTCGGCGCGTGCACTGATGTTGAAAGAAACATAATATTGGGCATTCAAAATTAATGTCCGGGTATAGATGAATTTTATTTTTTTTATTTAGCTATTTACCTTGCATTTTTATATGTTTTGGTAAGCGAACCTTGTAAGTGGTTAAATGACTCTCACAGAGATAAATAAAAATTGATTTTTTCGAAAAATACATTTTGCATCTTTGTGAAAAGCCATTTTATATGTTTTCCTCTTTTTTATTTTTATTCGGCGGCATAACTTTAGCAACTGTAGTTGCCTGGATCTTTCATCGCTCCATTCTAAAAATCAGGACTGCGTCTTTGTTGGAGCGTTTGGAGCAACAATTTATCTCAGCTGATGACTTGCAAAATAGGTTTGAAATTTTGCAAAAGGAGAAAGAGGCATTAATGGTAAAAGCCTCGCGCGCAGATTACCTGGATAATGCTCTTGATAAACAAACGGTCGCTTTCGATCAACTCCGTTGCGACTATCAATCCGTTCAAAACCAATTCTTTTCAATTAAAGAAAATTTAAAAAATGCTGAGGAGAAACTCGCTTCTCAAAAGGAAGATTTGAATAAAATAGGTGACAGTTTCAAATTCGAATTTCATAATCTTGCACAAAATATTCTGGAAGAAAAAACCCAAAAGTTCACTGAGGTGAATGAAGAAAAAATGAAAGCTATTCTTGGTCCCCTGAAGAATGATCTTGGTATCTTTAAGCAGAAAGTGGAAGAAACTTATGATAGAGAATCAAAGGAAAGATTCTCTCTCGGAAAGGAAATTGAGCGGCTTGTATTAATGACACAACAGGTAAGCGCAGACGCAAATAATCTTTCCACTGCATTGAAGGGAAATAATAAAATGCAGGGCAATTGGGGTGAGATGATCCTGGAAAGCCTTTTGGAAAATAGCGGATTAACAAAAGGCCGGGAATTTTTTTTACAACAATTTATTCGTGATAATGCCGGCGCGCTGATCAAAGATGAGCACGGCGCCGGCCTTCAGCCGGATGTGACTATTTGTTATCCGGATCAAAGAAAAATAATCATTGACAGCAAGGTTTCGTTGGTAGCATGGGATGAATTCGTCGCTGTGGAAAATAAGGAAGATCAGTTGCGCAGCCTTCAGCAACATATAAAAAGTATCCGCCTTCATATTGAAGGGCTTAGCAAAAAAAATTATCCAAAATACGCGCTGGCATTGGATTATGTTCTTCTCTTCATTCCGATAGAACCGGCTTTCCTGGAAGCGGTTAAGACCGATACGCAACTTTGGAAATATGCCTACGATAAAAAAATTCTATTGGTAAGCCCTACAAATTTGTTCGCAGTTTTAAAAATTATTGCTGATCTGTGGAAGGTGGAGCAGCAAAATAAAAACGCAATCGACATCGCTGATAAAGCCGGCTCTTTGTATGATAAATTTGTCTTGTTCTTCGATAGCTTTGAAGCCGTTGGCAAAAAAATAAGCGAAGCAAATAATAATTATGAAATGGCATTGAAGCAACTTTCCTCAGGCCGGGGAAATATTATTGGCAGAATTGAAGAGTTGAAAAAGATGGGCGCCAATGCAGCCAAGCAATTGCCAGACAGAATTCTTGATTAAAAAGGAGTCATAAATAATAAGCATCCCCGCTTGGGATCATCAAACATCATTTAGATTCCTCATTTTAAATTAACTTTTCTCCAACGCTTGTATGATGTCGCCTTTGATATCAATTATATCTTCCAGACCCACGGAAATTCTTATCAGGCCCGGTGTTATGCCTACTGCTTCCTGCTCCTCGGGAGTAAGTTTTGCATGTGTAGTAGACGCAGGGTGCGACGCAATGCTGCGCGTGTCACCCAGGTTAGAAGTGAGCGTCAGCATTTGTAAAGCGTCAAGGAATTTTACCCCGCTTTCCAATCCGCCTTTCAAATCAAAGGTCACTAATCCGCCCCCGCGCTTCATTTGCTTTTTTGCGATTTCATACATTGGGTGAGATGGATGGAATGGATATTTAATGCTATTTAATTTTGGGTGACCATCAAGCGCTTTCACCAACGCCTCAGCATTATCACAATGTCTTTGAATTCTCACATCCAGCGTTTCGAGGCTCTTGCTCAACAGCCATGCATTAAAGGGAGAAAGTGAAGGGCCGGTATTGCGGCAAAATAAATATATCTCCTGGATAAGCTCTTTTTTCCCAACTACTATTCCGCCTAAAACACGTCCTTGCCCATCGAGCCATTTAGTCGCTGAATGCAAAATCAAATCCGCGCCATATTCGATTGGCCTTTGCAAAACCGGGGTGGCAAAGCAATTATCAACGAGAAAAATAAGATTGTGTTTTTTTGCCAATTTCCCCAGCCATTCCATGTCTACAATATCCAGGCCGGGGTTGGTAGGCGTTTCGATGTAGATCATTTTAGTTTTAGGCGTGATCAGCGCTTCCCACGATTCAGGATCATTCAAATCACCATAAGAATAATCAATATTCCATCTCTTAAAATACTTCGTAATGATCGTATGCGTAGATCCAAATATTGAGCTGCAACTTAAAAGATGATCGCCCGCGTTTAGAAAAGTCATGAAGCAGCCAAAGATCGCGCTCATGCCGGATGCAGTGGCAAAGCCGGTTTCAGCGCCTTCGAGTGCGCACATTTTATCTATAAATTCCTGGACATTCGGATTTTCAAAACGGGTATATATATTATTTTCAAGTTCTCCTGCGAATGTTGCGCGCATTTGTTCTGCATCATCAAAACAAAAGCTTGAGGTAAGAAATAGGGGAGTGCTGTGTTCTTTTTCGTTGGTTCGGGATGTTTGAATTCTGATTGCCTGCGTGTTCGGTTTTTGCTCCATCTTTGGGTAATTTATATTATTGCCCCGCAATAAAAAATTTGTTTTCCATCATACTGCGGACAACTCTATTTTAAAATTTGAGGTGCGAAGATACAGTGCAATGGAATTTCTTTGATAAAAAAATACTGTTAGTGGCTCCGGAAATGTTGAAGAAAGTCGAGGGCAAACACTAAAAAACTTATCTGATTTGTTATTGAATTTTATCATTTTCTGCAAAGCTAAAAAGTAGTTTTTTTGATTTTCTTTTTGAATATATTATGAATATACCCGGGTTGAGCTCAATATGAAGAGCCGTAGAAAGCCAAAGGATTTTTTTTCTAAAGAAAAAGTTTCTAATTAGATATTTAGAATATTGGCAAGCCGCAAAAGCTTTTGATTTTTCAAACAAACGAAAAAGTAGTTTTTTATTATTTCCTTGGAATTTTTATCTTTCGCCATATTATGATCCTTGAAAATAATAAAATGAACTTTACTAAACTAATACCCAATATTTTTTATTCCGATATTTCTGTAGGCTTACAGCTTTTTGTGAATTGCCTCCAGTTCGAAATTGTTTATAACGATTTAAAAGCGGAAGATCCGTTTTGTATCATAAAAAAAGACAATTTGGTTATTCATTTGCTCGAGAACAAGGAGTTTGCAATGCGCGACAGGCCAGAGATCCGGCTGGAAACTGACGACATTGAAGCAGCATATGAAACTATTTTTAAAAGCTATCCAAATCTGCTTCATCCAAATTTGAATATAATCACCTCGAGGCCTTGGAAAACAAAAGAATTTGCATTACTTGATGAGTCGGGCGTATGCGTAGTTGTGCAAGAGCCGCTTGATAAATGATCATATTTAATGTAAAAAAGGCTGACTCATTATTAAATTATAATAATCAGTCAACCTTTTAATTGCTTGATTTTTATTGAGGCCTAATTAGATTTTCACGACTCTGCCACTGCCTGCAACCTTGCTTTTAATGTCTGTCGCGTCGCCTTTATAAAAGACACTTCCACTTCCGGCGATTTTAGCATCAATGCTGTTTTTTGCATTCACTTTTACGTTACCGCTACCATTAATTTTCACGGCAACATCGTTCGCCGGAATCGTGATGCAATCAATATTGCCACTACCGCTGATTTTGGCGTCCAATTTATT
Source organism: uncultured Chitinophagaceae bacterium (assembly GCA_963706775.1). Lineage (GTDB taxonomy): Bacteria > Bacteroidota > Bacteroidia > Chitinophagales > Chitinophagaceae > Ginsengibacter. Next base: position 165,517 of record CAVPNF010000004.1, on the reverse strand, counting down.
GGTTGAGTTGCCTTTTAGATTTATGTTACCACTACCGGAAATACTCAGGTCAAGGTCGGAGAAAGAATCGAAACCTAGCTTTAAATTTCCGGAGCCTGAAACGCTAAAATCTGTTTTTCCATCATTGGTAAATGCGCCGTCGCCGGTAATACTACCACTGCCGCTTTGCTGGAGCCCTGTAATTTTTGTCATTGAAACCCGCACTGTCATTGGGGAGCTTGATTTCAGGTTTTTATTCTTGGAAGATTTTATCGTCAGTTTCCCATTATCCACTGAAGTTTCAATATAAGGAAGCAGATTTTCGTCAGCCTCAACGGAAATGCTGTTGGAATTTCCATAAGTAATTTCCACATTCATGGGGCCACCACTTGACAATGAAGAGAAGGAATTCACTTGCCGGTTTTCTTTTTTTACCTGGCCATTTCCTTTTACGGTTTCCCATGGTTGGGCTGCCGCGCTAATACTGATGAGCGCGAAAAATAGAATCAATAATTGTTTCATGTTAATTTTTTTAATTTTTGGAAAGATAGTTGTGTAACGGATCATGGTTTTTGAAAGTTACAGGGACGGAAAAATAAATTTATTACCATAAAATTTCAGCATGCAAAATCAAAAAGATCAACATCAAAGCCTGTTTGAACACCTTCAAAGTCTTTTGAACGAAGGAAATGCTCATGCCACACTTGACGCAGCAGTTAGAGAATATTTCTTTTGATGTTTTGGGTCAAAGGCCGGGAAAAGTGCCATATACTATTTTCCAGCTTGCAGAGCATATTCGAATTGCCCAATGGGATATCCTGGAATTTTCGCGGAATGAGCAGCATGTTTCCCCAAAATGGCCTGACGGCTATTGGCCGTCGGAAACCCAACCTAAAGACAAAGCAGATTGGGAATCGTGCATCCGGCAAATTAAGTCCGATAGAAAAGAATTTATTAGCCTGCTGGAGAACAACAAAGAAAATTTATACAAACCATTTCCTTACGGTGATGGACAAACGCTTTTAAAGGAAGCTTTGGTTCTGGCAGACCACAATTCATATCACACTGGTGAGATTATTGTTTTAAGAAAATTACTCGACGATTGGAAGAAGTAATTGATATGGGCTAAGATTGTTTTTAAATTTAATATTTAGCGGGTTGAATTTGTATATTTGAGTAGTAGATTTTTAGCTATGCAAAAGATCGCGCTCACCATCCTTATTTTTTTTGTTTTCCAGCAGAAAAGAGCTTTTGCTCAATTAAGCAGGCAGATTGACAGCCTTTATATGCTGTGTAATACAATGACATCCGATTCTGAACGAGTGGTTGCTCTTGGCAGGCTTGCGGATTTCTATTATATCTTTAGGCTGGATAAAAAGGCTGACAGCGTCTTGAATAAGCAATTATTGGTAGCCGAACTTTCTAATAACGATAACCTTATTTTGGAAGCTTTATTTGGCGATGCCATATTAGATGTAGGCATTACGGCCACTTCCGAAAGCTTTGATAATACTATAAAATTTATTCAGAAAGGCATTGACTATGCGAGGTCGATGAACCAATATGATTTTATGGCATTGGGTTATAACCGAATGTCGGATATTCTCCGAATGCGCGGGCAATATGACAAGGCTTTAAACAATTCAGTACTCGCACTTTCAACCTTGCAAAATGTAATTTCAGATTCCGTAAAGGCGCTCACCTATCTTTCATTGGGCGATATTTACGAAGCCAGGGGAGAGTCAGTTGACGCATCTTCGAATTATAATAATGCTTATGACATCGCGGTCAAACTCAAATCGATACCGCTCCAATCTAAGGTGCACCATCGCCTTTCAGAAATGTATAAGGGCCTTGATGATGATAGCCAGGCCCGGGATGAATTAAACAAAAGTCTGGCACTTAATAGGGCCTCGAATTACACCAACGGACTCGTGGAAGATTACTATGACCTCGCACGCCTGACAGATGAAAAATCCTTTATAGAGAAAGCTATCCAACTTGCGGATTCACTCAAATTATACCGGCATTTACTAAGTGAAAAAAGGTTGATGCTCACCTATTATTATGTAAAGGAAAAAGATAGTCAAAAAGCATTGGACTATTTATATAATGAGCCCGACCTGGCCCAAAGTTTTTTAAACGCCGGGATAGAAAAATATTATCAGGCACTCGGGAATATTTATTATTATTCCGGCCATATAGATTCTGCTTTACATTATTACAAACTTGCCGAACCCGCATTTAGAAAAAAATTCGACCAGCAATCCCAACAGATTATTTTCGAACAAATAGCCGCCAGCTATTCCTTAAAAGAAAATTATCCGATGGCAATTGCTTATTTCCTGAAAGCCCTGGAGATCAGCAGGCAAATGAATAATCCTAGCGACATTGCATCTAATTCAGATTCACTTAGCATCCTGTATGAGAAAAAGAATGATTTTAAAAACGCTTTACTTTATTCAAAACAATCTACTATTTACAAGGATAGTCTAAAAACTTTGTCAAAAGATAAGGATATTGCCTTAATGAAAGTTGACAGAGAGAAGAGGAGACATGAACAGGACATTTTACAACAGGAAAAACTTGAGAACAGCAAGCGTAATATTCAATACATGGCTATCACGATTGTATTGGTTATCGTCTTCTTTGGCATGCTATTAATTGGCACTTTTCCGGTTTCGAAACTCACTGTGAGGATGATGGGCTACTTTTTCTTTATCTCGCTGTTTGAGTTCATCGTACTATTGATTGATAACCTTTTTCTGACGCATGTCGTGCATAATCAACCACTGAAATTGTGGCTTATAAAAATTGCCCTGATTGGATTACTCGCACCCTTCCAGCATTTCCTTGAAAAGAATCTTATAGGCTTGCTTGAGTCACGAAAATTAATTGAAGCAAGAAGTAGAATTTCTGTAAAAAAGTGGTGGTCCAAAATAAAAAAACCCTTGCCTGCCGCAGACAAAGGTTTGGAAGAGGATTCAGCCGTGTTGTAATAAATCTATTGTGGTTTTACCCTGCAATCACCTTTGGGTGGTGGACAAAGTTGTGAGCTGCTCAGGTACTGGTATTGCGCTAATGTTGTGCTACTGCCCTTGGCGATGGCGACAGTAGTTTCTTTCAACTTAATTTGAATCACAACGGTAGGCAGCCGGAAGGTGCTTTCATTGTCGGGATTGATAGAAACCGCTGAAAAGATTTTGAGAGAATCTACATTTGAATTATTGAGAATTTGGCTTAGCGTTTGGACATTGAACTGCGTCCAGGTACTGTCTAATCTCTTTTTGTGTAAGCCCCTGTACTTATGCTTCGGAAACGTTCCAATCATCGCGAGCGCCGCTGTCTCACTAATTGAGATCGTATCGCCAAAATATTTTTGTTCGTCTGAAGGCGGCGTATTATAGGCAGTTCGTAAAGCGTTTTTATTTACTGCGCATGAAATCAGGAAAATTGGGACTATGCCAATTAAGAAGAATATTTTTTTCATAATTATAAAATTTAAAATTTACAGAATGTTTGCGATGGCTGTTGATTCTCTAATAACATTCGCCTCGTGGCGGCGGGCAGATGTGGCCTATGTCCTTAAGTTGTAGCTTTACAAGGTTACTATTGTGATTGCTAAGACTATCTAATAAAAGCGTCGGCCTTCCTATTAGATCACTTAAGGAATAGTTCGTTCCATTTCGCCTATTATATCTGTCAACTTGCCTTTGGTTTTTGTAAGACGCCAGGTAAAAAATCAACACGTCATCATTTCCTGTCGTGTTGTTATGTATAAAATTTTTCATCTTCTTTACGGGAATAGCCACCACCGGCCACTTTGGCTCATCTAATGTTACATCCGTTTTATGTCGGGCTTCGGTAACTTCTGAGTCATCCATGTCATCGTCGCCTTTAAAGTCATCCCTGCCACCGGTCGTAATTGATTCGGCTGCGTCCAGCAATTCTTTTGTTCTTGAAGGATCCTCTTTGAGTATTTCCAGGAAAGTTTTAGGTTGCTCGTTTGTTTGGTTCATGATTGAAAGATTAAATTAATGAATGGAAAAAATTCTTGCCCTGTTCAATGGTAATTTGAATCTTTCTGGTGGAGGAGAGTAAAGGAAATAGGAGTGTTGAATTTATGTCTTTGTCATCCGGCCGAAAAGGGTAGGTGCGATCCTGAAGAAAGCCGTTTCGTCTATAGGAATTCGATGATTACATAAAAATAGAGGATATAAATATATTGAGCAAATGATTTTATAAAAAAACGAATTTCTATAAAATGGCTTATCAGAGTTTTACGCTGCCATCGTTCAGCCAAAACAATCAAGAAGCTACAAAATGTGATCCTTGATCGTTTTTCTAAACATGAAAATATCAAATGGTTTCTTCAAAAAACCGTTTGCATTGATCCGTTCACTTATTTTTTCGATCTCATCATTCGCGGAAAATAGAATCACAGGAATCAGCCTGGCGGAAAGATCAGCGTGCATCAGGTTGATGGCTTGTTCACCACCTATGGCCGGGATCCAAAGATCCATCAATATCAGGTCAGGCTTGTGAGTTTGGATATCCTGCAGGATATTTTCACAATAGGTGCTGGTCTCTACTCTATATTGATCCATCTCTAAAATAGCTTTGCATACGATCAATATTTCAATGTCGTCGTCATAGATTAAAACGCATTTTTGCATCAGTTAGTTTTTATGAAATGAATAAAACAATTGTTCGGCTTTTACTTTCCCTGTTTCAAAGGAAGTGTAAAAGAAAAAGTACTCCCTTTGCCGAGTTCGCTTTCTGCCCATAATTTTCCATTGTGCCTTTTGATAATTTCCATTGAGATAAACAGTCCGATTCCCAGGCCCTGGAAAAGTATTTCCTGCCCTTCGATCCGGTAATACCTTTCAAAAATCTTATGAAGTTTATCCGCCGCGATGCCGATCCCTTCGTCGCTGACAGACACTTTTAATTCTTCGTTCTCCAAATAAACTTTGATGAAAATATCGCCATTGTCAGGCGAATACTTAACTGCATTGCTCAAAAGATTAATGACTACCTGTTGTAGTCTTTCTTTGTCCCCTTCAACTATAATCGCTGTAGGGCCGCTTAGTTGAATTTTATGATTTGGAGAATTATGCTGTATTCCTTCGATTGAATCTATGATCATTTCGCTAAAATCAAAAAAATGGAAATTGTAGTCCAATTTTCCATGCTGAATTTTGCTCACATCCAGTAATTCAGCAATAAGATCTTTAAGCCTGTCCACAGAGAGAATTGCTTTTTTGGTATATAGATTCGCTTTTTCGTTTGCCTTATCCAACGAAAGCTCTAAAAGTTGCAGATACGCCTTAGCTGTGGTTAGTGGCGTTTTCATTTCGTGGCTCGCAATGCTTATAAATTCATCTTTTTTTTCTTCTTTTGTCTTTTGCTCATGTATATCTGTTGCGGAGGCAATCCATTGTGTTATTTCTCCCTTTTTATTTTTCATTGGTGTTATGTGAGAAATGTGCCAACGGTAAACGCCGTCGCTTTTCCGTTTCAAGCGAATCTCTTTATAAAATTCTTCGCCTTTCTGTTTGCAAATCTCCCACTCTGAAAGCACTTCATCAATTTCATCCGGGTGAACAATAGAATTCCAGCCGTTGACGGTAGCCTCTTCCCGTGATAATCCCGAATATTCGAAGAAAAATTTATTGAAGAATATACTCGTGCCGTTGGCTGAGGAAGCTGAAGTAATTTGGGGCAACGATTCCAAAATTTTTCTTAAATTTTCTTCGCCCTTCTTTTTTGACAAAACCTGCTCGGTTACCTCATACCCAAATACAAGAATTCCGTCCACTTTTTTATGAGCGTCATACATCGCCTGGTAAGAAAAATTCAGGTAGGTCGGCTCCGGCTCTTTTCCTTCATCATGCGCCAAATACAAAAGCCGCTCCGTGACAACATAGGGTTCGCCGGTGTTATACACCTGGGTGAGCTTTTCCATGATGCCCTGGCCTTCCAATTCCGGAAGTGCGTCAATCACTTTTTTTCCCAGTAATTTTCTTTTTCCATATAATTTTTGATATTCAGGATTTACTAATTCGCATATAAATTCAGGACCTTTTAAAATGCAGATAAAGGCAGGCGCATTCATGAATAATTTTTCTATCATTTCGGCCACCTGTTGCATTTGTTTTCGCGCCAGCACTTGCTCTGTAATGTCAATTAGCGTATTTATAGAACCGGTCACAATCCCCTCGCTGTCCACTATAGGTTGCGAATAAGGAATTATATTCCGTTTAACTCCATTTGGTTTCTCAATGACTATTTCCATGTTGATAACTTTGCCTTTATTGAGTGCAATAGCCATCGGGCATTGATCAAGTGACAATTCAGCGCCGTCCGTGTTGTAAATTTTCCATGATCCTGACCATAAATCTTTTCCTATTTGCGGTGTGGAACCCCATAATTCTACTGCTGCTTCATTGAATAGTTGAATGTGGCCTTCCCGATCACAAGTGAATAACGCGGCAGGCATTCCATAGATTAACTGCCGATAATTTTTTTCGCTCTCTTTAATTGCGTTCCTGGACAACACTTGTTCAGTCACATCATATGCATAAACAATAATGCCCTCAATAATATTATGGGCATTATAAAAAGGCTGATAGGTAAAGTTTAAATAGTATTGACGTGATTCTCCTGTTTCAGCATTCACCGAAACGGGCATCTCTTTTCCATTGAACGTTTTGCCCGTTGTATAAACCTTATCCAGGATATCGATAAATCCCTGTCCGTTTAACTCGGGCAACGCCTCTTTTAAACTTTTTCCGATTGGGTTCCTGTTACCAATTAATTGCCGGTAGGGTTCATTCGTCATTTCAAAAATATGATCCGGACCTCTCAGGATGCAAAGCATAGCCGGAGCCTGCATAAATACGTCGTAGAGGATCTGCCTGTCTTTTATTGAAACATGGAAATTCTCGCCTTCACGATTACGATCATCGTCCCTATGAGCATTCGTGGGTAAAATAATTTTATTCATAATTAGCTTTTAAAGCCATTAGCAGGAAGGGTGTTGGGAGCGATGGAATTCAATATACCAAAATTATCATTTTAAATTTATTATCAGATATAACAGATGTTTTATTTCGATTCGGAATTTTTTATGGAATGCAAAACTCCGGAACACCTATTTGTTTCCTTGAAATAATTGAGCTCAGGGGGCGTCAACGCCCACTTTTTCTATTGACAGTGGCATGATATTTAAGAGAGTACATATTTCCTTCAACTTAAAATTTTATTATGGAAAGCCAATTAGAAAACAACCTCACCGTCATTGATACTTTAAATGGCCTGATCCAAATTAATAATGACCGAATTCAGGGCAGCGAAAAAGCGGTTGAAACAATAACGGATGCCAAAACCAAAAGACTATTTGAACTTGTGATTGAACAAAGTGCTGGTTTCAGGCAGCAACTCATCTCTGAGATTCGGCGAGTCGGTGGGCAGGCAGAATGGAACGATACAACCGATAAAGGCAAAATTCATGAATTCTGGTTGAATATTAAATCTGCTTTCAAAAGCGAATCAGTTGATTCGGGAATCGAAAGGGCTCAATTTTCGGAAGAAACTGCAAGGAAAGCTTATGATGATGCATTATTAAGCGACGTGAATTTTCCAACTGAAACAAGAGAACTACTCATATCTCAACGGCGGGAAATGAAAATTTTCGGTGAAGCCTCTCTGAAAACTTAAAAATACGGTATTTTTTATTTTTCACATTATTTTAAATACATTTTTTAAAGGGCTGTAAATAAAAAAGTTACGTCATTATCTCATATTTTATTGTCACGTAAAAATAATGTTTCCAATAAATGTATAAATACTATATGTAATTAGGGTAATTTTGCATCCCGAATCAGTTTTGATAAATGAATTTTATGTCATTTTTTAAATATTAAGATTTATGGTATGTTTATTGAACATGGTTTCCACACTTGTGCCGGAAATTTGCTAACCTAAATCCTAAAACTTAATTCCAAAGGATACCTATATGCTCGAACGATATTTCAAAAACAAATTTGCTCCACGCTGGATCATATTTTCGGCCGACCTGGTGTTAATTACTTTTTCCTTTTTGTTTTCCTTTTTTCTGATTCGTCACTTATTACTGGACCTAACAAGCGTGATGAATTTTATACCCGCATTGTTTCTAAATTTAGCTATATACTTTGTGTGTGTGTTATTTTTTCCCATCTATCGTGGAATTATTCGCTATTCTGAAATAAATGATATTTTGAGGATCGTGAAGTTTGCTACTCTTCAGTTTGGTTTGTGGATCGGGGTTTATCTTCTTGATCCAAATTCCCTGATTACGGCTTTCGTGCCCATTCCTTTGTTGATCATAAATTTATTCGGTGTCATTTTTACGCTGGTGTTGTTTAGACTGATGGTGAAGGAAATTTATTTTAGAGCCCAGCCGAAGTCAAATAATGTAAATAGGGCGATCATCTATGGGGCTGGGTCCATGGGACAAATCACTAAAAAGGTGTTAGAACAGGATGTCAAAACTCATACACTAGTTGTAGGTTTTATCGAAAACAGTATTTACAAAATCGGTAAAAACCTAGACGGTTTACCAATTTTTGACGCAGGAAGCCACGAACTTGGCAATCTTTTAAAACATAAACAGATTAATCAACTTTACATAGCTATTGATAAGTTATCTGTTGAGAAAAAAATAGCAATTGCAGATATATGTGGTCCTCTTAATATAAAGATCAATGTAATTCCTCATGCCAGTCAATGGACAGACGGATTATTCCAAAAGCAGCAGGTGAGAGAACTTAATATTGAGGAACTGCTTGAGCGTGAAGAAATCAGTTTGCCCCATAATATGCTGAAGGAAACCTATACAGATATTACTGTGTTGGTTACGGGAGCAGCCGGATCTATCGGCAGTGAGATATGTCGCCAATTGATGAGGTTTAATTTTAAAAAGCTTGTCTTGGTTGATCAGTCCGAATCCGGACTTTTTGATCTTGAATATGAATTGAGGAAGAAGAAGGGTGCACAAACACTTCAGATTGAAGTTGCGTCTATCAGGGATGCTGCGAAAATGAAAAAGGTTTTCTCTTTGAACAAGCCAAATTTTGTGTTTCACGCTGCCGCATACAAGCACGTGCCTTTAATGGAGACATTTACGAGCGAGGCCGTTCTTACTAATATTTTTGGTAGCAAACTTATTGCTGATCTCGCCGCTGCTTATGGTGTCAGGAAATTTGTGATGGTATCTACAGACAAAGCAGTGAATCCGACCAATGTAATGGGCGCTACGAAGAGAATTTCTGAGATATATATTCAATCTCTTTGTGATCGTAAAGAAATCGGTACAGAATACATCACAACCCGTTTTGGAAATGTGCTCGGCTCTGCGGGATCTGTTGTTGCAACGTTCAAAAAACAAATCAATGCCGGTGGTCCAATTACAGTGACACATCCTGACATAACTAGGTATTTCATGACTATTCCAGAGGCTTCGAAACTTGTGCTCGAGGCTGGGAAGATTGGAGAAACCGGTGATATTTTATTATTTGATATGGGGAGCCCGGTCAAGATACTTGATTTGGCAAAAAAGATGATTCAACTTGCAGGTCTCAAACCTGAGGACATCCCTATCGTGCACACGGGTTTGCGTCCGGGCGAAAAGATGTATGAGGAACTGTTCAAAGACTCTGAAGAATTTGCAGAAACTTACCACCCAAGAATACTAAGAGCCAAAAAATCTGCAAATACAAATACTGAGTTCAAAACTTTATTAGCAGAACTTCAGGAGGCAGCAATTTCTCATAACAATGAGATTATTCCTTATATTTTGAGAAAAATGCTTCCAGAGTTTAAGCCGAATTTCAACTTAGCGAAAAAACCTCAAGCTGTTGACGCTAAGTCTTTCGTGGCCCCGGAATCCAAGCCATTATTGACAGATTCGAAACATCTTGAAACACATAAGATTTAATAATACGGATCACCTGCTTATCCGGCCGTTACATAAAGATTGGTATTATTTTAGCGGGGTTACATTATCATTTGATTGGAAACCGCACTTATGAACTCAGGCAAAATAAGCGATGATAACATTGAATGCCCTAATGATGTGAAATATTTTATTTCACTTAATTATTTTTCGTTAATGATTGTCTGTTATTTTAAAAGTTAAATCCGCTATGCAAAAACTATTTTTTTTAATATGCTCCTCTTTTTTTCTGGTTCAAACATCCCATGCACAAAAATTTGGAATTGATTTATTTGCCGGATCTTCAAACTATCAGGGCGATCTCCAGGACAAATCCTTTACATTTAACCAGGCGCATTTTGCGGGTGGTATCGGCTTCCATTATGATCTTTCACCGCATCTTTCTATCAGAACGGGAGTAGTTTTTGGGAAAGTTTCCGCGAATGATAAGTATGGAAAGAATGTAGAAAGAAATTTAAATTTCACTTCAGGTTTGACTGAGGGAAATCTTGGCCTACAATATTATATAACGCCTCTGGCGGACCATGCGCTTACTCCTTATGTTTTTGCCGGAGTTGCCATCTACCACTTTAATCCTTACACTTATGACACGTCCGGGAGCAAAGTTTATCTGAAGCCTTTGAGCACTGAAGGGGAGGGATTTGTTGCCGGCCGGAATAATTATAACCTGACTCAGTTTGCTGTCCCAATTGGTGCGGGAGTTAAATTGTCGTTAACTGATAAGATTAATGTCGGGCTTGAAGTTGGAATCAGAAAACTTTTCACCGATTATCTTGACGACGTGAGCACGACCTATGTGGATCAATCGTTGCTATTGGTAAACCGCGGCGCAAAAGCAGTAGAATTAGCATACAGAGGCGGGGAACTTAAAAACGGATCGCTACAATATCCGGCTGCCGGCGTACAAAGGGGAAGCGCCAAAAATAAAGATCTTTATTACTTCACTGGCCTCACCTTGTCCTTTAATTTAGCCGGAGGAAATGGGCTCGGGCGACGTTCCGAATACGGTTGTCCCGTAAACGTGAGGTGAGTCGGAACTCGTCTGCCAAGGCATTTTCAGGAATAGTTATCTGTATCTTTGCCAGCTATGGCTTATAAAAATTTACAGGAATTTATTGAGGTTTTGGATAAAGAAGGTGAGCTTCTTCGCGTTAAGGAGTATGTCAATCCACATTTGGAGATTGCTGAAATTACAGACAGAATCAGTAAGAGTCCGAACGGAGGAAAAGCCTTACTTTTCGAAAATACAGGCCATGATTTCCCGGTGCTTATGAATGCTTATGGAAGCGACAAAAGAATGTGTCTCGCATTGCAGGTTGCTAATTTAAATGATGTGGCCAGGGAAATTGAAATGCTATTTCATCTCCTTTCTTCCCCGAAAGAAAACATAATAGATAAATTAAAGTTGCTGCCCAAGCTTGGCCAGTTTGCCAGTTGGATGCCTAAGGTGATCAGTGGGAAAGGGGCGTGTCAGCAAGTAATTATGGAAGATGCAGACATTACAAAACTTCCTGTGATTACTTGTTGGCCTAAAGACGGGGGACCGTTTGTAACGCTCCCGATCATTCACACAAAAGATCCGAATAATGACTCGCGGAATGTGGGAATGTACCGTATGCAGGTTTTTGGACCGAAGCTCACTGGTATGCATTGGCACAAACATAAAGTTTCAGCAAAGCATTTTAGTGAATATAAAAAATTAGGTAAGAAAATGCCAGTGGCGGTTGCGCTCGGCGGCGATCCGGCATATGCCTATTCAGCTACGGCACCGTTGCCTGAAAATGTGGATGAATACATGCTGGCCGGATTTTTAAGAAAGAAGAAAGTAGAGTTGGTAAAATGTATTTCACAACCGGAAGTGGAAGTGCCTGCTGATGCTGATTTTATAATAGAAGGTTATGTGGATCCAAATGACGAGCTCATCTGGGAGGGGCCTTTTGGCGACCATACCGGATACTATTCTTTGCCGGATTGGTATCCAAAATTTCATATTACGGCCATCACTCATAAGAAAAACGCAATCTATCCAGCGACGATTGTGGGGATACCACCGCAGGAAGATGCATGGTTGGGGAAAGCCACTGAGCGTATCTTTTTAGCCCCTATTAAAATGACTTTGGTTCCTGAAATTCTTGATATGGAAATGCCGGTAGAAGGCGTCTTCCATAATCTTGTGATTGCAAAAATTCAAAAAGATTATGCAGGTCAGGGTCAAAAAGTGATGAATGCTATGTGGGGCGCCGGCCAGATGATGTTTAATAAAATACTTGTAATAACTGCGTCTGGCGCTCCCTCTCAAAAGTCTGTAGACAGTAAGTTGTCAGATTATGAATCGGTGGCGAGAGATGTGTTTAAAAATATGAATCCGGCAACCGATATTTATTTTTCACAAGGGCCTATGGACGTCCTTGATCATAGTTGCAGCAAGATGGGCTTCGGTGGCAAAATGTGTATTGACGGAACTTTTAAATATCCGGAGGAAGCCGATGATCAATTTTCGTCTGTTGATGCATGTTATACGAATGAAACTTCGAAAGAATTAATGAATGTATTTCCGGAAATAAACGGGATTAATGCGACGTTGGTCGAAAAAGGAATTCCCTGCCTTCTGGTTTCTATTAAAAAAAATAAAAAAAGGCACGTCCAGAATTTGCACAAATTAATATGTGATCAAGCTTCGGTGGAAGGCATAAAAATTATTCTTTATGTTGAACATACAGTTGATCCAAAGGATTTGCCTATAGCACTTTGGAGGTTTTGTAACAATCTTGACCCTAAACGTGATCATTTTCTTGAAAAGAGGCAGTCCACAATAAATCCGGCTGAATATGTTGCGTGTATTGGATTTGACGGTACCATAAAGACGAAGGAATTTGATAATTTTTATCGGGATTGGCCAAATATCATTATTGCTGATCGCGCCACGATCGCATCCGTGGATGAAAAATGGAAGCGGCTTGGACTAGGTAATTTTATTTCATCTCCTTCATTAAAATTTGAAGAACAGATGTATGGAAACGAAGCAATAGCCAGCGATTACGCCGAAGATGCCAATAAATAATTTTTACCGAAAAATAATCTCTCCGGTATTGAATGTCAGACGGAATTTTATTCGATGTATTCCGATGTTGAAGTAATTCAATCATATTCGCCCGGAGATATTTTCTTATCTTTTCAAAAAAAATGAATGCGTCACATTGGTTGCTTGTTCTTTTTTGGATAATCTACTATGTCTTGCATAGTGTGTTGGCCGCAACATCTGTGAAACTTTTTTTCAACAAAATTTTTGGAAAATTATTTCGCTTTTATCGGCTGGGTTATTCAATTTTTGTAACTATTACTTTAATCATCTTATTAAAATATCAATATTCTTTTTTCAGCCCCACTTTAATAGACGTTCCTTTATTAAAATATTTCTCCATGGTTTTACTGGTAGTGCCCGGCGCCTGGATTATGTTTATATCCGTAAAAAAATATTTCCTTCTCCTAAGCGGCATTCGCTCAGTTTACGAGGCTTCGCCTAAAGCAGAATTGAAAGTAAACGGAATTCATCGGTTTGTAAGGCACCCACTTTATTCGGGAACCATCCTATTTGTTTGGGGCTTATTTTTTGTTTTTCCTATGCTTAATAATTTGATTGCTGTTCTTTTATTGACAGGATATGTGTTAATCGGGATCGGATTTGAAGAAAAAAAATTAATACGCGAGTTCGGAAAGCAATATGAAAATTACAAGTCAAAAATTCCAGCGCTTATTCCTAAAATCAACTTACGAAAATAAAAAAAGGGCAACCTTTTCAGGCGCCCTTTGCATTGAGAAATATCGATTTTAGCCGATTAATTTCACATTAACGGCATTCATGCCTTTTTGTCCATTTTGCAAGTCAAATTCCACTTTGTCGTTTTCTTTAATTTCGTCAATTAAGCCGCTTGCGTGCACGAAAGTTTCTTTAGAAGAATCATCGTGTTTGATAAAACCGAATCCTTTCTCAGAATTGAAAAATTTTACGGTTCCTGTGTTTTTGTTGTCCATTGTATTGTGTTGTTTATAAAAAATTAGCTGCGAAGATAGTGTTTATTAATGAAGTTTTACTTCATCTTTAACCCGTCTTTGTTTTTTAACTTTTATAATATTTGATGACATGCAAACTTTCATTTGAATTCATCCAAAGGCGCATCAGGAATCGTTAGGGATGCCTTACGGGTATTGCCTTTGCCGCACATAGCATCCGTGAAGCCGGGAGCTTCCGTCTTTTTTAACCGGTCCCAAAAGGTAAAATATAAACCAAAATTATACTTGAATTGTTTATGATGGAGGGAATGATGAGTAGCCCCGATAACCCATTTCCCAAAAGTGTTTCGAGAATTTTTAGGATAAATCTCGATATCTAAATGATTGATCACACTGCTGACGGTCATAATTATTAGTTGAAGCAAAATTACGAAGTAGTGCATTGGGAGGACCATCAACATGACCGGTAAAAAAATAGCCTGCAATAAAGCTTCCCATGGATGAAATGAAAAGGCAGTGAAAGGTGAGGCGATTTTACTATCATGATGAATTTTATGCACGACCCTGTAAACTGATGGAATATGCATCCACCGGTGAATCCAGTAATAATAAGTTTCGTGAGCGAGCATAAATATAATGAGACTTGCCGGGAGATACCACAATCCATAAAGATGAGGGTTGGTATATACTTTGGTATAATCTTTTTGCCAAAGAATCACCGTAATAGTGCCGGCAATTGAAAAAATAACGGACGACAGTAAGCTCCATTTTACTTCTGTTTTTAGCTGTCCTTTTTTATAAGGCTTTTTATTAATTTTTCTATTGGCCCATTTGTCCGGAAACCATACATAGAAAGCCAGATAAAATGTGCCCGCAACAAGAAAGTATCTTCCGGTAATGATAAGAAAGAAAAAGGCGGTCAGAGAAATAATCCAATAAACCGATGTAAAATCAGGAATATTCATTAACCAAAATTAGCAAAGAAAAGTACCTCAAAAAAATCCGGCAAGCTGATACTTGAACAGATTACCGGATTGGAAGTTTCTAAGTTGTTAGAAAATGATCAATAAATTTAAGACCTTAATAAAAAATGTCAAAAACTACTTTTCAGCTTATGATAGGTTAAAAATCGTCCTGGGGAATATCGTCATCATCACCTCCTAAACTGTAGTCGTTGTTTTCCTCGTCTTCTTCACCAATACTTTCCTCATCATCGTCTAAGTCCGCGCCCGGAATATCCAGATCACTCGGGGTAATATTCCTGTCAAAGCTACCTTCGTTCAAAGGAGTGCCATCTTCATCAGTACTGTCGAGTGCTGCTTCGCGCAGGTTCTCATCATCGCCCGGCATATCGTTAGCGGATTTTTGCAAATCCTCTTTTTCGGTTTTACTTACTTCGGAATCGGCACTTTCGTTTAACTCTTCATCAATATCTTCATCAAAAATGCCCTCGCCTTCCTCGTCCGCTGAAGAAACGGTGGTATCGGCAAGCTCTCCGATGGCAGGAGGCACAAAACCCTCCTGCCCGGGGATATCATTGACATCCGGCATATCAATTGAGGAAATCTCTGTTTCCATTTCTTTCCTGTCTTTCTCTGAATCAATCTGATCAGAAAGCTCGTCTTTCCTGTAATTTTTTTTATCTTCCTGCATATAAAAGTTTATTTTTACTACCCTAAATTTAGTGCCAGTAATACTTGTAGAGGTATTTTTGAAAACATTCAATATTTTTTTTGTTATTTAAAACAATCGGTCTACTTTTGCACTCCCAAAATAAATTTGGATTAAAAGTTCTTTAAAATGTCTCAACGAATCAGGATAAAACTTCAGTCTTACGATCACAACTTGGTTGACAAGTCAGCAGAAAAAATTGTTAAGACCGTACGCAGTACAGGTGCAGTAGTAACAGGGCCAATTCCCTTACCTACTCATAAAAAAATATTTACAGTGTTGCGTTCGCCGCACGTAAATAAAAAAGCGCGTGAGCAATTCCAGTTATGTACGCACAAGCGTCTGCTGGATATCTACACCAGTAGTTCCAGGACTGTTGACGCATTGTCAAAACTTGATTTACCATCAGGTGTTGATGTAGAGATTAAAGCTTAAAAGCCCTTTACGTCCTTTCGCAAGAAGGGAACGGAAAGAAAGTTCTTATATAAAATTGTAACACTCATCTACGGCTTTGCCGGAGCGCTGAGTATAATAAAATAGAAATGAAAAGTATTATTGGAAAAAAAGTTGGCATGACCAGCATTTTCGATAGTAATGGCAGGCAGACCGCCGTGACCATTATTGAAGCAGGTCCATGCGTTGTAACGCAAAAAAAGACCGTTGAGACTGACGGCTACAATGCTGTTCAGATTGCTTTTGGAGACAAGAAAGAAAAGCACACCCTCCAGTCAGAAAAAAACCACTTTGCCAAAGCAAACACTCCGGCAAAAAAATTCGTAAAAGAAATCCGCGATAGCGAAACAGATAAAAATATTGGTGACACAGTAGGTGTTGAGATATTTGCTGAAGGCGACAAAATAACTGTTGTCGGCACATCCAAAGGGAAAGGTTTCCAGGGTGTTGTTAAGCGTCATGGCTTTCATGGTGTTGGTGAGCAATCTCACGGACAGCATGACAGGCAGAGAGCTCCGGGTTCTATCGGTGGTTCATCTTACCCATCAAGGGTTTTCAAAGGTATGCGCATGGCAGGTCGCATGGGCAATGATAAGATCCAGATGAAAGGTCTCAAGGTTGTTAAGATTTTCGCTGAAAAAAATTATTTGTTAATAAGCGGTTCGGTTCCCGGACATAACGGTTCAATCGTTTTAATCCAGAAATAATATGCAAGTAGATATAAAAAATGTAGAAGGAAAAAGCACTGGCAGAACCATTGAATTGCCGGATGAAATCTTTGGAGTAGAACCTAACAGTCACGTTATCTGGCTTGCTGTTAAACAATACCTCGCTGCTCAGCGGCAGGGTACTCATAAAGTAAAAACCCGCGCAGAAGCCCAGGGATCTTCTAAGAAGCTTCATAAGCAAAAAGGCACCGGTGGCGCGCGTAAAGGTAATCTTCGTAACCCATTGTATAAAGGTGGTGGTACTGTTTTTGGACCAAAACCGCACGGTTATGACATTAAATTGAACCGCAGAGTAAAAGATCTTGCAAAAATCGGCGCTTTGAGCAGCAAGGCTAAAGAGAACCGGATTTTTGTTTTGGAAGATGGTTCAATGGAAATGGATGCTCCCAATACGAAGAAAATAACACAGATGTTTAAGAGCATTGAAACAGGCGGAAGAAAGACTTTATTTGTAATGCCTGATTATAATGAAAATGTGTATAAGAGTTTCCGTAATGTGCCTTCTATCACGGGCAGCTTATTGAGCGACATTAATACTTACGATATAATAAATGCGGATTCAGTAATTTTTACAGAAAGCGCGGCAAAAATATTCGTGGACGAAAACAAAGAACAAACAGAAGCATAAAAATAAATTCGAAGATGTGAAAATAGGTCAATGTAAAAATGCAACCAATTTTCAGATTTTCATCCCGGAGACTTTCGGGATAAATTTTCAAATTAAGAAGACATGAAATTGTCAGAAGTTTTAATAAAGCCGGTTTTGTCTGAAAAAGTAAATCGCCTGACTGAAAAGTTCAACCGTTATACATTCGTTGTAAACAGGAAAGCCAATAAACTGGAAATCAAAAAAGCAGTTGAAGAGTTTTATGGTATCCAGGTTCAGGATGTGAACACTTTAACAATGCCTTCTAAAGTAAAGCAGCGTAACACCAAAGCTGGGTTACTAACCGGACGCAAGCCAGCAAGGAAGAAAGCGGTTGTCACTGTAGCAGAAGGAGAAACGATTGACCTTTACGGTAACGTGTAAGAACATAAATAATAAGGATTAATTAATTATAATCCTGATTGCTATCAGGAGTTAAATCATAAATCATCATGGCTTTAAGAAAATACAAACCGACTACCGCAGGAACACGCTGGAGGATAGGTAACGCCTACGCTGAAGTAACGACCAACGTTCCTGAAAAAAGCCTGGTAGAAAAAGTACATCACACTGCCGGACGTAATTCCCAGGGACGCAGAAGTATGCGCTACCTCGGCGGCGGACACAAGAAAATGTACCGGATCATCGATTTTAAAAGAAATAAGAAAGATATTCCCGCTACTGTTAAAACGATAGAGTACGATCCAAACAGAAGTGCTTTTATCGCTCTGATTGCTTTTGCAGATGGTGAAAAGAGATACATTATTGCTCCACGTGGATTGCAGATTGGTGCAACCATTATCAGCGGAGATTCAGTGGCTCCCGAACTTGGAAATGCATTATTGCTGAAAAACATGCCTTTGGGTACTGTCGTTCACAATATTGAAATGCAGCCTGGGCAGGGTGGTAAACTGGCCAGAAGTGCTGGTGCCTCAGCTCAGCTTGCGAATAAAGAAGAGAAATATGCGGTGTTGAAAATGCCAAGTGGAGAATTAAGGAAAATATTGATAAACTGCTATGCAACTGTAGGTGAAGTAAGCAATAGTGATCATAGTTTGGAAAGCAAAGGTAAGGCTGGTAGAAACAGATGGTTAGGTGTTCGTCCGAGAACACGTGGTGTTGCGATGAACCCTGTGGATCACCCGATGGGTGGAGGTGAAGGTAAAGCTTCAGGTGGTCATCCGCGCAGCAGAACAGGTAAGTATGCTAAAGGTGAAATCACCCGCACACGTGGAAAAGGTTCTGATAAAATGATTATTCAAAGAAGAAACGGTAAAAAATTACCAAATAAATAAGCTGTTGGCTAAAGGCCTAAAGCTAAAGGCAATAAATAAAGTTTTTACATCGTACATCGTACATCAAACATCGAACATAAATCATGGCTCGTTCAATTAAAAAAGGTCCTTATGTAGAAGCTAAGCTTGAAGATAAAGTGCTTGGCATCAATGAAGGAACAGCAAAAAAAGGTGTTATTAAAACCTGGTCACGCAGATCAACAATTACGCCCGACTTTGTGGGACATACCTTCGCCGTTCATAATGGGAACAAATTCATTCCTGTTTATGTAACAGAATTTATGGTAGGCCATAAATTAGGTGAATTTGCACCGACAAGAAATTTTAAAGGACACTCAAGTAAAAAGATCGCATAAAAACAGTTGGCAGTTTGTAGTTGGCGTTACGTCAACTTTGAATAACCGATTTAGAAACAAATTAATATGGAAGCAGTAGCAAAACTTAATAATTATCCCACATCTCCACGCAAAATGCGTTTGCTGGCAGATCTGATCCGTGGCCTTGATGTAGAGAAAGCATTAGGAATATTACAATTCAATCCTAAGCATCCTGCAGTGCCTATGTATAAATTATTAAAGAGCGCCATCAATAATTGGGAGCAGAAGAATTCGGACGAAAAAGTGGAAGATGCCGGCTTGATTGTTAAGACAATCATGGTGGATTGCGGAAGAGTGATCAAACGTATGCGTCCGGCTCCACAGGGTCGTGGTTATCGCGTTCGCAAACGTAGCAATCACGTTACCATTATTGTTGACAGCAACACTGACGGTGTAGTGCCAGCTGCTAAAAAAGCGACTGCTAAGGCAGCTACAAAACCTGTAGATGCAACGCCTGAAACTGAGGTAAAGAAAAAGCCGGCTGCTAAGAAAGCTGCGCCTAAAAAAGCTGCTGCTAAGAAAGCTAAACCAGCTGTAGAGAAGGTAGAGAAAACATCAACAGAAAAAAACACAAAAAAATAAAAACCGAATAATGGGTCAAAAAGTAAATCCGATTGGAGCAAGGTTAGGAATCATCCGTGGATGGGATAGCAACTGGTTTGCACATCCGAAAGATTACGCTAAAAAGTTGATTGAAGATGATAGGATTAGAACGTACCTAAATGCACGTATCAGTAAAGGCGGTATCGCCAAGATTGTTATCGAGCGTACCCTTAACAAGCTCATTGTTACCATTCATACCTCAAAGCCAGGGATCATTATTGGTAAAGGCGGCGGAGAAGTTGATCGTATCAAAGAAGAATTAAAAAAATTAACCGGCAAAGATGACGTGCAGATCAATATTCTTGAGATCCGTCGGCCTGAGTTGGATGCTGCAATAGTGGGAGATACGATAGCAAAGCAAATTGAGAATCGTATTAACTATAAAAGAGCGATAAAGATGTCCATTGCTTCAGCTTTGAGAATGGGTGCTGAAGGAATTAAAGTTAGAGTTGGTGGTCGTTTGGGTGGTGCTGAGATTGCGCGCAGTGAAGAGATAAAACAAGGCCGCACACCATTGCATACTTTAAGAATGGACATCGATTATGCTAATGTATTTGCTCAAACTGTTTACGGAAAAATCGGCATCAAAGTTTGGATCTGTAAAGGTGAAGTTTTAGCAAAACGTGACCTTAATCCAAATATAATAGCTGGCGGAGTGAAGAATGAAAACGAAATGCAGGGCGACAGAAGAGGCGGATTTGGAGACAGAAGAGGTGGTGGAGACAGAGGCGGAGATAGAAGAGGCGGCGGTGACAGAAGAGGCGGCGGTGGCGGCGGAAGAAGATAATAAGCAATCAATAAAAGTATTAAACAACAGGAGCGGGAAACCGTTACCAAATCAATAAACAACATATTATGTTATCTCCAAAAAGATCAAAGCATAGGAAAACGCAGAAAGGCCGCATGAAGGGCGATACTAAACGTGGGGCGACTATTGCTTTTGGAACATTTGCCTTGAAATCACTTGATTCCGTTTGGTTAACTAACAGGCAGATTGAATCAGCCAGGCAGGCGCTAACGAGGCACATGAAGCGTGAAGGAAATGTTTGGATAAGAATTTTTCCTGATAAGCCAATCACTAAAAAGCCAGCTGAGGTGAGGATGGGTAAAGGTAAAGGTAATCCGGAAGGTTGGGCAGCCATTGTACAACCGGGCAGAATTCTTTTTGAAGCAGATGGAGTTCCTATGGAAGTAGCAAAGCAGGCTTTTGAGCTTGCTGCGCAGAAGCTCCCGATTCAAACTAAGTTCGTAGTAAGGAGAGATTACCAGGCATAAGCCATTTAGCTAAGTATTCAAATTAAAAAAAATGTCAAACAAAAACGAATTCGTAAACAGCTTGAAGACCATGAGTGACGAAGACCTTAAATCAAGGATCGTCGAAGATGAGTTACGATTGAAGAAATTAAAATTTGCTCATGCCGTTTCTCCTTTGGAAAATCCAATGAGTATCCGCGACGTAAGAAAAGATCTGGCCCGCGCGAAAACCGAATTAAGAAAAAAACAATTAATTAGCTGATGAGCTAATTAGCCAATCAGCTAATTATCAAATTAAAAATAATGTCCGAAAGAAATTTAAGAAAAGTAAGGACTGGTGTAGTTTCCAGTAACAAAATGGATAAAACCATTACAGTAAAAGTAGAAAGGAAAGTAAAACATCCTCTCTATGGTAAATTCGTGAAAAAAACTACAGGGTTTCATGCTCATGACGAAAAGAATGAATGCAACATCGGGGATCTCGTGAAGATTATGGAAACAAGGCCTATTAGCAAGTCTAAGCGTTGGAGGCTGGTTGAAGTTCTGGAGAAAGTGAAATAAAACCGTGATAAGCGAAAAAGTCGTTTTTCTATATTCCGGCTTTTCAGGCGGCAATAGGATTGAAAAGAATAATAATAAATAAAAATGATTTTGAGAATGGCTAAATCTAAAATCGCCAATCTAAAATCTAAAATCTAAACAAGATGATTCAGCAAGAAAGCAGGCTAAATGTAGCAGATAACAGCGGAGCAAAAGAAGTACTGTGTATCAGGGTTCTGGGAAATTCCGGACAGGATTACGCTCATGTCGGCGATAAAATTGTGGTAACCGTAAAGGACGCCATTCCTGCAGGTGGAATAAAAAAAGGAACTGTTAGTACCGCAGTAATTGTGCGTACAAAGAACAAACTTCGTCGCAAAGACGGATCTTATATTCGTTTTGATGACAACGCAGTGGTGCTTTTAAATGCTTCCGACGATCCAAGAGGAACGAGAATCTTTGGCCCGGTGGCCCGTGAGTTGCGTGATAAAGGCTACATGAAGATAATCTCTCTTGCGCCTGAAGTATTGTAATTATAATTGTATCTTTGCACCCCTTTAAAAAAAGGGTATTTAATAAGTAATTAATCAAGACAAAATATTTGTCAAAATGAAGACAAGATTTAAACCTAAGTTCAACATAAAAAAAGGCGATTCAGTGGTAGTGATTACCGGTGATGATAAAGACCTTAAGAAGCCACGTAAAGTGTTGGAAATAATAACAGAAAAGAATCGTGTGCTTGTAGAAGGTGTGAATATCGTAACCAAACATACCAAGCCTTCAGCTCAGAATACCAAAGGCGGTATTTTGAAAATTGAAGCGCCAATCGCAATTTCTAACGTGATGCTTTGGGATGCTAAATCTCATTCACATACTAAGATCACCAGGACCAGGGAAGGTGGAAAACTAATCAGAACAGCAAAAAAATCAGGGGAGGTAATTAAATAATGAGCACAGAAAAATATACTCCAAGGCTGGCAGATAAATACAAGAAAGAAGTTGTACCTGCCTTAATGAAAAAATTTGGTTACAAAACCGTTATGCAGGCGCCTAAACTTACAAAGGTGTGCATCAACCGTGGCGTAAACGGAGCAGTTGCAGACAAGAAATTGGTTGATGTTTCCATTGAGGAGCTTACAACTATTACCGGTCAAAAAGCAGTTGCCACCAACTCTAAAAAGGATATCTCGAACTTTAAGCTTCGTAAAGACATGCCGATCGGTGCTCGTGTAACTTTGCGTGGTGTAAATATGTATGAATTCTTAGATCGCCTGGTTTCTGTATCTCTTCCACGTGTTCGTGATTTTAAAGGGATTAACGATAAGTCTTTCGACGGTCGTGGAAACTATACGCTTGGTGTTACAGAACAGATCATTTTTCCTGAAATTGATATTGACAAGGTAAATAAGATCACTGGTCTTGATATTACTTTCGTAACAACTGCGAATACAAACGAAGAGGCTTTTGAGTTATTGAAAGAATTAGGAATGCCTTTCAAGAATGTAAAAAAATAATAAGCAAAAAATTCAAATAAATAACACATGGCTAAAGAGTCAATAAAAGCAAGGCAGAGAAAACGCGAGAAAATGGTAGAGAAATATGCCGAAAAAAGGAAAGCTTTGAAAGAAGCCGGAGATTATAAAGCATTGGATCTTCTACCTAAGAATGCGTCTCCCGTGAGGCTTAAAAACCGCTGTCAGCTTACTGGCCGACCTAGAGGATATTTAAGGCACTTCGGTTTGTCCAGGAACATGTTCCGGGATATGGCTTTGGAAGGAAAAATACCAGGTGTAAAAAAAGCAAGCTGGTAAGAGGAAGAAGTTATAAGTTTTAAGTAATAAGTAGTATGAGATGAGAAGATTACACTTAAAACCTAAGACTTAAAACATAAGACTTAACCGGATATCGCATTGTAAATAATATAAATTAAAGCAAAAACAAAACAATGGTTACTGATCCTATAGCAGATTATCTGACGAGAATACGCAACGCGCAAATGGCTAGCCACAGAATCGTGGAAATTCCAGCCAGCAATCTTAAAAAACGCATTACTGAAATACTGTACGATAAAGGTTACATTTTAAAGTACAAATTCGAAGACGATTCAAAGCAAGGTTTGATCAAGATCGCATTAAAATACGATCCTCAATCCAAAGTTCCTGCAATCCAGAGTCTTGAAAGAGTAAGCCGTCCGGGTTTACGTACCTATTCAAAACCCCAGGAATTTAAAAGGGTAAAAAATGGTTTGGGTATCGCGATCGTCTCTACTTCAAAAGGTGTAATGACTGATAAGGAAGCCAAAGCTCAGAATGTTGGCGGGGAAGTATTGTGTAATATTTATTAATAATGATGAACTCTGGGTTTGAGAAAATAGCACAAACCGGGTTGATCTTTATTATTTTATACCTGGTATTTCGGACCTTATTGAAATATTGGAACAAGAATAAAAATTAAATTCATGCTGGCGTGATAATTAAGCCTTAGTCGTGGCTGAACACTACCAGTTTTCATTAAAATAAAATTAAACCGGCTATGTCAAGAATTGGAAAAAATCCTGTTACCATCGCGAAAGGCGTAAATGTTAGCGTTGGATCGGATAATGTAATTACTGTTAAAGGGCCAAAAGGCGAATTAAAACAGGCAATTGACCGCGATATTAAAGTTGAGGTAAAGGATGATAAGGTTGAACTTGTTCGTCCGACAGATCAGATAAGGCACAAAGCTATGCACGGATTATATCGTTCTCTGGTGAACAATATGGTTGTCGGCGTAACTGACGGATACACTAAAACCCTTGAATTGGTGGGTGTTGGTTATAAAGCATCTAACCAGGGAAATCTTCTCGACCTTTCTTTAGGTTATTCTCACAATATCATTGTTGAGATTCCAAAAGAGTTAACAGTTGCAACTGCCCAGGAAAAAGGTAAAAATCCAAAGATTACTTTATCGAGCATCGATAAACAATTACTCGGACAGGTAGCTGCGAAGATCCGTAGCTTACGCAAGCCTGAACCATACAAAGGAAAGGGTGTTAAATTCGAAGGCGAAGTATTACGTAGAAAAGCAGGTAAGTCTGCAGGTAAATAATGTTTGCTGCTACGTTAAGAGTGTATTATTATCAATAAAGAAAAAAGTTTCCGGCAGTATCGGAAATATAAAATAGAATAAAATGAATTCAAAAGTTAGTGCCAGGCAAAAAATACGTTACCGCATTCGCAAAAAAATCAGCGGATCTGCTACAAAGCCAAGGCTTAGTGTATTTAGAAGCAATAAAGATATTTATGTTCAGCTGATCGATGACGCTAACGGCGTTACATTGGCAGCTGCATCATCCCGCTCAAAAGACATTACTGCTCAAAAAAGCAATAAAGTTGATGCCAGCAAATTGGTTGGTCAGGCTATCGCTAAAAAATCCCAGGAATTGGGAATTAAAGGTGTAGTATTCGATCGCGGTGGTTATTTGTATCACGGCCGTATCAAAGCGGTAGCTGAAGGAGCAAGAGAAGGCGGTCTTGAATTTTAATGATGATTGATCTGGCAGATGAAATAATTGCAGATTGACAAGTCTTTGAAAAATAAAATTAAAAACATAGAAATAGCTTTTAGAATTGGATCGACAGCTTCTAAAATCTAAAACCTAAAATCTAAAAACGGATTATAATGTTGAAATCAAATACGCAAAAAGTTAAAGGCGCTGATCTTGAATTAAAAGAGAAAGTGGTGGCAATTAACCGTGTTGTAAAAACAACCAAAGGCGGAAGGGCATTTAGTTTTTCGGCTATCGTTGTAGTTGGAAATGGTAACGGTGTTGTTGGACAGGGACTTGGAAAAGCAAAGGAAGTTCAGGAAGCAATTCTAAAAGGAATTGACGATGCTAAAAAGAACCTGATCAAAGTTCCTATTGCGCACGGAACTATTCCTCATGAGCAATGGTGTAAAGAAGGTGCTGCTAAAGTGCTTATCAAACCAGCAGCCCAGGGAACAGGTGTAATCGCAGGAGGAAGTATGAGGGCAGTTTTGGAAAGTGCCGGAATTACAGATGTATTGGCAAAATCTCTCGGCTCTGCAAATCCACAAAACGTGGTAAAAGCTACTGTAAAAGCGCTGTCTTTTCTAAGAGAACCAATTGCTGTTGCAAAAACCAGGAACATTTCCCTGAAGAAAGTTTTTAACGGATAGTTTTAATTAGGAATTTAAATTACCCTCTTTAGGGGCAAATAAGAATCATGAAAAAGATTAAAGTAACACAGGTAAAAAGCGGAATTGACCGTTCGGAGCGTCAGAAGTTAACGTTGAAGGCTCTCGGGTTGAACAAACTTAATGCATCTAAAGAAGTGGTAGCAACACCGCAGATATTAGGCATGGTAAAAAAAGTTGGTCATTTGGTTAAAGTAGAAGAACTGGCATAACCAGTTTTTTTTTATTAAATATAAAAGCGAGCTCCGGGTACCCGGAGCGTTAAGTTCAAAAAAAAGTACAATGCAATTACAAAATTTAAGGCCCGCAAAAGGCGCTACACACAAAGTAAAAAGATTAGGTCGTGGTGAAGCTTCCGGCAAAGGAGGAACATCTACGAAAGGTAACAAAGGCGGCCAAAGCCGTGCAGGTTATAAAATTAAAATGGCTCACGAAGGTGGACAGATGCCAATTCAGCGCAGAATTCCTAAACGCGGTTTCAAGAATAACAACAGAGTAGAATATAAAGTTTTCAATCTTGGTCAAATTGATCAATTGATAGAAAAACATGAGATTAAAGAATTCAGCCTGGAAAATCTGTACATCAACAATTTGATTGCGCAGAACGACCGCGTTAAAATTCTTGGAAATGGTGTGCTGAAGGCTAATATTCCTTTTAAAGTGAATGCAATCAGTGAGAAAGCTAAAGGTGCTATTGAGGCTGCCGGAGGAACTGTAGAAATAGTAAAATAATTAATTGATATTTGCAGACCAATTTTGGACTGCAAATAATTAAATCTTGATACTTCTGTGAAGAAATTCATCAAAACATTAAAGAACATCTGGACCATTGAAGAACTGAGAAAGAAGATTCTGGTTACTTTAGCGCTCATATTTGTTTATAGACTCGGATCCTACATCGTTCTGCCGGGAATAGATCCTAACAAGCTTACGAACCTTCAAAACAGTGCCCAGGGCGGTATGCTCGGATTGCTGGATGCGTTCGTTGGTGGAGCTTTCTCGAAGGCTTCGATTTTTGCGTTGGGAATTATGCCTTATATCTCTGCATCGATTTTTATGCAGTTGGTGACGATTCTTGTTCCGCAAATTTCCAAGATTCAGAAGGAAGGTGAAAGTGGACAGAAGAAAATTAACCAATGGACGCGTTACCTTACTGTAATTGTAACAGCATTTCAGGCAGCTGCATACATTGGATTCCTTACTACGTCTAACCGGGATGCAATGCTCGAAGCATACTCCGGATTTTTCTGGGTTTCAACAGTTGTTATCCTGACTGCAGGAACGCTGTTTGTAATGTGGCTTGGTGAAAAAATCACTGATAAAGGTTTAGGAAACGGTACATCGCTGATCATCATGATCGGAATTTTGGCTCGTCTTCCTCAATCGTTCATGCAGGAGTTTTATGCAAAGCAAACTCGCGGCGGTGGTGGATTATTAATATTTATGATCGAGATCGCAGTGTTTATCGCCGTGATTCTTGGATTGATCGTATTGGTTCAGGGAGTGAGAAAAGTTCCTGTGAATTATGCGAAACAAATTGTTGGTAACAGGCAGTTTGGTGGAGCAAGACAGTTCTTACCCTTAAAAGTAAATGCCGCCGGTGTAATGCCAATCATCTTCGCCCAGGCAATTATGTTCCTTCCTACCATCTTTGCTGGTTTTCAAACTTCAGGTAAAAATTGGGCTACTTACTTTACTGATCCGACAAATGCCGTTTACATGGTTATTTATGGCATTATGACGATGGGTTTCACTTTTGTATATACAGCTTTGATCTTTAACCCGAAACAGATGTCGGACGATCTGAAACGTAGTAATGGTTTTATCCCGGGTGTGAAGCCAGGTCAACCTACTACTGATTATATCGGTACTATAATGGATCGCATTACCTTACCAGGATCGTTTCTTTTGGCCATTGTCGGTATCTTGCCCGGTCTTGTTCAATTGCTGGGCGTGACACAAGGGTTTGCCACTTTTTTCGGAGGAACTTCTTTGTTGATTATGGTTGCGGTAGTGTTAGATACTTTGCAGCAGATTGAAACGCAATTGTTGATGCGCCAGTATGATGGATTGATGAGCACAGGACGCATTCAGGGAAGGCAGTCAACTGCGGCTCCCGGAGTTACAGGAGGAATTTAAAATTAAAAGAAGAATATTTTTTGTAAAAACCCTGACTTATTCTGTCGGGGTTTTTTAAATTTATAAATAAAAATGATTCATTACAAAAATCATGGCGAAGTAGAATTGATTCGCCAAAGCTGTACGCTTGTTAACAACACTATTGCCGAGATAGCCAGGTTGATTAAGCCGGGCATATCCACGTTGGCTTTAAATGATTTCGCTGACGAGTACGTAAGAGATCACGGGGCGATCCCATCGTTTAAGAATTATCATGGCTTTCCATATGCCTGCTGCATGTCAGTGAACGACGCGGTGGTTCATGGTTTTCCTACCACGGATGAGCTTAAGGAAGGCGATGTTATATCCGTTGATTTTGGCGTACTGAAAAATGACTTCCACGGCGATAGTGCTTACACTTTTGCGCTCGGCCAGATAAGCGAAAATGTAGCAAAACTGCTTTCAGTAACGAAGGCATCTTTGTATAAAGGCATAGAAAAAGCAACGGTTGGAAATCGCGTTGGCGATATTGCATTTGCTGTCCAGGATTATACTGAAGGCAAAAATGGATACGGTGTTGTGCGGGAATTGGTAGGGCATGGTTTGGGAAGGGAATTACATGAAGATCCCCAGGTGCCTAATTATGGAAGAAGAGGGACCGGAACTAAATTGCGTGATGGCCTGGTGATCGCAATCGAGCCCATGATCAACCTCGGCGGAAAGGATGTATTTAATGATGCTGATGGCTGGACAATCCGTACAAAAGACGGACAGCCCTCCGCGCATTTTGAACATACAGTTTGCGTGAGAAAAAATAAAGCTGACGTTCTTTCTTCCTTTGCTACTATCGAAGCGGCTGAAAAAGCAAATGAGTATTTATTCTCGGATTATTGATCGACTTGAATCTAAAGGAATCCTGAAAAATTATTTCAATCAGGGAGTAATTACAGTCCTGATCTGGTAAGTGTGAGCGCTGAAATATCCTAATGCGCCACCTGAAATATTAGACACCGGGTTGCCTGGAGAGGCGTTATCGCTATTGCCGGTACTGCTTTCCTGGAGGCCATACCAGTATTGATAAATTGCCGGATCAATACACAGCATTTCAACTGAAACAGTATCCCCGGTTTTGATCATATTTTCATCTTTGGAATCAAAATATGCCAATATTGTATTATTTACCCGCCCGTCTGTGAAATTATCATTCAAAACAAATATTCCATTATTAAGCTGGTTATTTTTAACCTGAATGAAACGATAGGCGTTTCCTTTTCCCGGCGGATCGGTGAAAACGACATCGGCGAATTTTTTTGTGGTGCCAAAACCCTGGAAATCTTCAATATATAAACTATCAAAATTTACCTGTTCAGGCATTAAGGATTTTGCGGAAAATACATGGCCACCAACCTTTACAGTCAATGTGTAAGTATGTCCCGGAGTTCCATTCACTTCGCCTGTCTCATACAAACCGTCAACCGTCTGCGTGAGTAGTATGGGTGCATTATCATTGTCCTGGATGGTAACAGTCGCATCCGTCACTCCTGCAAAAATGTTTGGGTCACTAAAGTTAACGGTCTGTGTTATTTTAATTTCGCAATCCCCTGGCCTGTTGGTTATTGATCCTTCAATCACATATTTTTTTGCAGCATTATTCAAATCAATATTGATCACTTTTTCGCAGGATAACTGAAATAAAATCACAGGTAATACCATACAGATCTTTAATATTATCCCACGTAAGCGGAAATTATGCTCAAAATTTTCCTTAGAAAAAAGGGGGTCGTCATTCCTGTTTTTTTTATAATGGATCAATTTTTTCATTGAGTTTAAAATTTGAAATTATAAGAAATGGAAGGAATAAATCTGAATAATGCTGTCTGCACCGCCTCTGTTTTTGAAGGATCATCTTTGTTGGTTCGAAACGTAATAATATAGGCATTCTCGCGTCCGTAAGCGTTATACACGCCAAACGACAATTCAGAGCTAAACCTTTTTTTCGACTTCAAGGTTTTAGTAGCGCCAAGATCGAGCCTGTGATAGTTTGGCATGCGATAACCATTTCTCTCCGTGTAATAATAATAAGGCGAACCACTTATCACGTATTTACCTGACGGAAAAGAAACTGCATCGCCCGTATAAAAGATCCAGTTGGCGGATAAAGTCCATTTTTTATTTAACTGATAAGTGCCCACTACAGCAATATCATGCGTTCTGTCCTGGCGCGCATTATACCAGTGACCATTATTAATGCCATCAATTTTCTTCTCAGATTTTGAAAGAGTATAGCTGACCCATCCCGTGAATTTTCCTGCCTTTTTTCTCACTAGAAATTCCACACCATAAGCTTTTCCTATTCCATAAAGCAATTGAGTTTCCAAAGCATTCGGATCAGTTATATCAGCACCATCGCGATAATCGATTTGGTTCTGCATGGTTTTGTAATAGGTTTCAACAGTAAATTCGTACTTGTTGTTATTGAGATCTTTGTAATAACCGAGCGATACCTGGTCGGATATTTCCGGCTTAATATTATTCGTGCTCGCCACCCATCTGTCGGTAGGCCTTGCGGACGTGGAATTGGAGATCAGGTGCAGGTTCTGTGTGTTTCTCACATAAGAAATCTTTACGGATGAAGTAGCATTGAGGAGGTAACTCGCTGCAAGCCTTGGCTCTATATTCAAATAAGTTTTTAGAATATTTCCTGCTGCGATATGAATGGTGTCTGTCACAACGCCGTCTTTCAGATTGTAAAAATCTCCTTTACCTAAAATGCTAAAGGCCGATAAACGCGTTCCATAAGTGAGATTAACCTTATCGTTTACTTTCCATGTGTCAGTAAAATATATCGCATTTTCCCAGGAATATCTTTTTTGAAATCGGATGCTATTAATGCTGGATGTAATTGAGGACGTGACATCGCCGGGCCGTATGGTATGGTAAATTGAATTGATGCCAATTCGGAATTTATGATTTGCATTTGGACTCCATTGCAATTCTTCTTTCAGGTTCCAATCCCGGATCTGTGAGAAAATATCGATTTTATTTGCCGCGATGTTCAAGTTAATTTCATAATCGTAATTACTGAAAATTAAAGAGGTGTTGGCAAATATTTTATTATTATAAATATGGTTCCAGCGAAGTGTGCCGGTGCTGTTGCCCCATCTCAGGCCAAAATTATCTCCTGCATTCAAATGATCATTGCCAAAATAACCGGAAATAAATAGTTGGTCTTTTTTACCTAAAATGTAATTCATCTTTGCATTAAGGTCATAAAAACCAAGCTTGTTGCGGTTGACAGTCGAATCCGGCGATAATTTTAAAAACACATCCACGTAGGTGCTTCTGCCGGACACAAGAAATGAGGATTTGTTTTTTTGAACGGGCCCTTCAATGTTCAATTTCGAAGAAATAAGACCGATGCCGCCGCTGACATTATAATCCTGGCTGTTGCCATCGTTCATGCGGATATCAATCACTGAAGACAGCCTGCCACCATATTGTGCGGGCATTCCGCCTTTGTAAACAGTAACGTCCTTAATCGCGTCCGAATTAAAAGTGGAAAAAAATCCTAGCAGATGGGAGGCATTATAAACCGGCGCTTCATCTAACAAAATGAGGTTCTGATCGGCCGCGCCCCCTCTTACGAAAATACCACTGCTGCCTTCTCCCGCGGGCTTTATGCCGGGCAACAACTGAATTGCTTTTAATGGGTCTCTTTCGCCAAGAAGCTGCGGGATAAATTTCATGTCCTTTGCCGACAATCGCTCAACACCCATTTGAGTCCCGGTCACACTTCTGCCGGAGTTTCCCGCTTTTATTACCACTGCGTCAAGCGTTTTTAGTTGCTCATCAAGAAAAATGTCTTCAGAAATATTATCCTTAAGATCGATTGACTTTTTTAAGGTTATGAAACCGACATTTGAAATTTCAAGGTCATATTTTCCCGGAGCCATTGTGATGGAAAAAAAACCGTAGTCATTGCTGGTCACCGCGTTGGAAGTATTTTGCACTTTTACTGATGCGCCAATGATGCTTTCGCCGGTCGCTTTATTCCGGATCGTTCCACTAATGGTATTTTTTTTCTGCGCGCTTGTAGCAATTGCCACAGACATCATCAGGAATATAAAAATCACTTTCTGCATTATAATTAATTTTTTAAAAATCAATTCCAAATGCCGGACACTGATTGCTGAAATCAAACTACGAAATTGTTGATTGGATGGAGTTGAAACCGTAAATGTTTTCTTCAGGTAAAGATTTTAAATAATTTAAAAAAATGATAACCAAAGATAGGATTAATGAGGCCGCTTGTTTTCGTTAATTGGGAAAAAATGTAAATTAATTATCCGGTAATTTTCGTCTCATAAACCAAAATGTAGTTTTCTTAATTTCTTCATCAACAATACTGATTTCAACATAGACATTTCATGTCAAATTATCCTTTTCCAATATCTTGCAGCCGTGAGTAAAAATTTAATTGTAATCGGAGGCGGGGCAGCAGGATTTTTTTGCGCGGTGAACGCCGCGTCTCAGAATCCAAATCTTAAAGTTACCATCGTTGAAAAATCCGGGAAGCTACTGAGCAAGGTAAGAGTGAGTGGTGGTGGCCGTTGTAATGTTACACACGCATGTTTCAGCATTTCGGAAATGATCAAAAAATATCCCCGGGGAGAAAAATTTTTGAAGCAGGCTTTTCAGCATTTTTTTACAAAAGACACAATCTCCTGGTTTGATGAAAGAAATGTCAAATTAAAAACCGAGGCGGATGGCAGAATGTTTCCTGAAAGTAATTCTTCGGAAACTATCATTGATTGTCTTTTGCAGGAAGCCAACCGTGCTCAAATTTCAATACTGCTCAACCGCGAGATTGTTGATTTAAAACAAAATATTTCCGTAGATGGAAAAAATTATTTTGAAGTAATTTCAAAAGATGGTTCAGTTCTGAACGCCGATTTTGTGTGTATCAGCTGCGGCGGTTATCACAAATCGGATCAATATAAATGGCTTAGTAAACTTGGTCACACATTTGAACCTCCCGTTCCATCATTATTTACATTCAACGTTCCCGAAAATCCTATTTCAAAACTCATGGGCGTTTCACAGGGAAATGTGACAGTGAAAATCAATGGAACTAAATTATCACAAAGTGGCCCGATATTGATCACACATTGGGGATTTAGCGGGCCCGCGATATTAAAATTATCTGCGTTTGGCGCTAAAGAACTGGCGAAAATGAATTACGAATTTTCTATCTCCATAAACTGGCTTAGTGATTATCATGAAAATTCCCTGCTGGAAAAACTAAGATCGATAAGGCAGGAACTCGGCTCTCAAAAAATGTTAAACAGAAATCCTTTCGCGCTTCCGCAAAGACTTTGGGAATATCATTTGCAACAGTCAGACATCAATCCGGATATACGTTGGGCGGATCTGCCGGCAAAACAGCAAAATCAATTAGCGAAACAATTAACAGCAAATCAATTTACCATAAAGGGAAAGACAACCTTCAAAGAAGAATTTGTGACCGCCGGAGGCATTACGTTGCAGGAAGTTGATGCTAATACCATGCAAAGCAAAATAGTTCCCCATATTTTTTTTGCAGGCGAAATTTTAGATGTAGATGGAATTACGGGCGGCTTTAATTTTCAACATGCCTGGACGAGCGGTTGGATTGCTGCAAAGAAAATTGCCATGCAATCGCAAAAATCGGATGATTTTTTCGAGTGATATTTGAATTTTAGAAAATGATGAAAATCATTTTTTAAAACAGGAAACGCAAAAAATAGTTTCGGTTGCGCATGAATGTTATAGCACTATTACGGGAGCAAAATGGCAATACTCAACGGAATTATTTCTTTTTAGCGGCTTTTTCTGAATTCACTTTCACTCTGTATTTTACAATTTTAGTTATCAAACTCAGTGGCATCGGTTTGTCAAGCGGGAATTGTACTGCGCCTTTGCTTGTTTTGTAAACGGAAAATTCCTTCTCAAATTCTTTAAGGGCTGTTGGCGCGGGATAAAAGCCAATGTGGTTCTTAAATGCAGCGAAATGCACAAGGTTTCCATTCAGCGTAAAAGTGGGAATTCCATAACTAATAGTTTCACCAGCCGTGGGTGCAGCCTTGTGAATGGTTGCACGGACTTGCTGCAGTATTTCCCGGATGTGTTCCGGAAAATCATTAATGTATGTGTCAATGTCTTTTGCTTTGACTGTTGTCATCTTTTTAATTTTAATTTTAATTGAGACGATCCGGCAACAAAATTAATTTGATCCTGATCAATAGAATGGTGTCGCAGCGACAAATAGCGGGAGAATTACGACAATCTTTATTTAAAAAACTTCACCAAAATGTTTCCTTAAAATGGTGATCAATGTGGCAGCCGCGGTTTAAGATAACTATAAACCCAGGTGCCCGCTAACGCGCTAAGCAGGGTAACAATAGCGATGCTTACACCACTTCCGATCTGCACGTAAATTGGGCCGGGACAGGCGCCGGTAAGGCCCCATCCAATTCCGAATAAAATGGACCCATAAACGTAGCCCCAATTAAATTGCTTTTTCATAATGTGAATGGGTTCGCCGTCTAAGCTTTTAATTTTCATTTTTTTCAAAATAAAAATTCCTAAAGCCGCTGTGGGAATGGCCGTCATGAAGATTCCAAACATTTGAAATCCCTGGAACCGAAACATTTCCTGCATGCGAAACCATGACACGGCATCTGCTTTCATGAGTGTTGTTCCAAATAAAATTCCTATCAGGAGAAATAAAAGATTTCTTTTTTTCATTTATTGAGCAATAATGGTAAAATAAAATTTGCAGTGAAAATTCCACTTGCAAAGAACAATATAACAGCGACAAGTGATGGCCATTGCATGGTAGATAAACCTGCAATTCCATGTCCGCTCGTGCATCCTCCGGCATATCGCGTTCCGAATCCAACCAGGAAACCCCCGCCCACCACGATTAATAAATGTTGCCAGCTAAGCAAATTTGCCCAGCTAAATATTTCCACAGGTAATATGCCTCGTTGTTTGACTATACCCAAAGCGTTGAGACTTTCAATTGTGGCTGCTGATAATGGCATCGGTTCAACAGGTTGTAACGCCACGCCGCCAATGAGGCCTCCAATCAAAAGTCCGGCTGCAAAAAAAAGGTTCCATGATTGGTTTTTCCAGTTGTATTTAAGGAATGGGATATTGGCGGGTAAGCATATCGCGCAAATCTGGCGCATGGTGCTGGAGATTCCTAAAAGTTTATTCCCGGCAAGCAATAAAAGTGGTACGGTTAAGCCAATGATCGGGCCTGCAACATACCACGGCCAGGGACGCCGAATGAATTCAAATATTTCCAAGAGGGGATAATTTTAGTATAGTTCAAATTTATTTAAAAAGAAATTACAAGTAAGAGATTCTTAAAGATCGTTTCATTTTGTTGGGAGAACAGCTTAGCTTTTCCATATCTGTGCAAAGCGAAAATGTAGATTTGAGTAAACTTCGTTTGTCAATAGCAATCGGCATTGAACAAAGGCAAAATCTTCACATTTGGGTAGAAAGCGCCACGAAAATAGATTCAACGTTTTGTTTTTCTTCGCCTTATTTATTAGAATAATATCATTTTCCTCGGCAAAGTTTGCTGGATTTTAGATATTCTAATAGCTTAATGCGGATTATTCTTATAAGTTGATCCAAACCTGATTCTTCCATAAACAAAACAAGCAATCGGAATAATCTTTGTTTGATTCCTCCGCAGAACTGGTTATCCACTTATTTAACCATGAAAAAAAAGATACTCATAACGGATGATGACGAAGGAATACAAGATATTTTTAAGATAATCTTTGAGAGGGCCGGCTATGACGTAGAGATTCTAGCTGAGCCGCTGCCTATTCTTAAAAATAATTTTGCCTCACCGGATCTTTTTCTGTTGGACAGGCAATTGAGTGGCTATGATGGATTAAGTATTTGCCGGTTTTTAAAAAATCAAAGTTCCACTAAGGATATACCCGTAATTATAGTTTCTGCAACTCCCGGGATCGATAAACTTGCCAATGAAGCCGGCGCTGATGATTTTATCGAAAAACCATTTCAAATGAAAGACCTTTTAAGTTTGGTGGAAAAATGGATTTAATTAAATGTCATTGCGCCTCGCAAGCTAAAATGTACTTTTTACATTTGCTGTTTTATTGCAAATCCTGAAGTTATTTTTCTTCCATGATTTGATTCAAAAAATTGATACCGGCTTCCGTGACATAAACGCCTAACAGCACTTTATTATTTATTGTGACCTGTTTGGTGCCAATCAAACCTCTTTTATACAGCGGCGCCACTGCATAATTCATATCATCCATTTTGCAGGGTTCTCCGTCGCCTTTCAACTCTTTTTCACGGCAGTCTTTTAATTTTTGGATCATCGATTTTGTGATGGGTCTAAAACTTTTCATTACATCTGTTTTCGAATGGGTGTCATTGACTATTGCCATAGAAGCAATTTTATTGCCACTATGATCGATTAACTATTTGAAAAGTTATTTATGCCACCGCGTTGAATCTTCAGCGATCGACAACCAAAAAATCCCATGAAATGCTGTGTATTGCTTCGATATTGAGAAAATTCTTTTCAATATCTGGGTAGGAGAAACCAACCCATGAGTAATAAAATACTCGGGAATTTATTTAAGTGTAGAAATTTTGGGAAACCAAATTCTTCAACTGCATCCAATTGATAATGTCTGCGCTTTTTGGATGGCAGGATTTGATGGGATAATCGAAAAAAACGGCTTTTCCAATGTGATTACCAGGAGCGCACGCCAGACTAAATTGTCCAGTCAACAATTTCGTTGCTCCATTCTTTCTTATAGGGGATGGATATTTTGATATAATTGTCCGTGTATCCTTCCATCAGCCCGTTTTTATTTTGACCTTCGAATAAAACTTTTCTTTGCTGCCCCGTATGCTGCGCCGTGAAATGCCGCATCTTTTTATAGGACAACGACCTTAAATTTTTTGTGCGCTCATGGCGTACATGAATTGGAACAATTGGCTCAATCGTTAACGCGTGCGTGTTCGCTCTTTCCGAATAAGTAAACACATGCAAATAGGAAATGTCCAGTTCTGCAAGAAAATTCATGGTGTCATTAAAATCTTCATCCGTCTCGCCCGGGAAACCTGTAATCACATCAACGCCAATGCAGCAATCGGGAATAAGATTTTTTATAGCCTGAACTTTTTCTGCATACAATTCTCTTTTGTAACGCCTGCGCATCATACCCAGAATTTTATTGCTGCCGCTTTGTAAAGGGATATGAAAGTGGGGCATTATTTTTTTGCTGCCGGCTACAAATCGAATGATCTCATCTGTTAACAAATTCGGCTCGATTGAAGAGATGCGATATCGTTCCACTCCATTTTGCTCTTCAATAGATTGCAACAATGAATAAAAATTTTCAGCAGTTTTGATTCCGTTCCCATTCTTTCCAAAATCGCCAAGATTGATCCCCGTTAACACAATTTCTTTCACACCTGCCTCGCTGATATTTTTGATTTCGCTTAAAACATTTTCTGTAGAATTACTTCTGCTTTTCCCACGTGCCATAGGAATAGTACAAAATGAGCAATTATAGTCACACCCGTCCTGAACTTTCAAAAAAGTTCTTGTTCTGTTGTTTAGAGAAAAAGAAGAATGAAATCCCTGGACATCTTCAATTTCGCAACTGCAAATTTTGGCACTGTCGCCATGCGTAAGCTCTTTTAAATGACTGGTAATATTGAACTTTTCTGACGCGCCTAAAACCAAATCCACACCGGGAATTTCTGCTATTTCTTTTGGCTTCAACTGTGCATAGCAGCCCATAACCACCACCATAGCTTCAGGAGCTTTTCGCTGAATGCGACGCACAAGATGCCTGCATTCTTTATCGGCGTTTTCGGTGACAGAACAAGTATTAATCACATATACATCCGCCTTTTCTGTAAATTCTTTTTTGACAAATCCCTCCTTTTCCATTAACCTCTCAATGGCTGAAGTTTCCGAATAATTCAATTTGCATCCGAGCGTGTGCAATGCAACTGTTCTTTCTTGTGACATAAGTGGGCAAAAATAATCAATTTGCTACAAAATGGCTTGTCTGGCGCGGCAAGGAAGGGTTTTAGAAAAACATCGCTAATGTTTTCGCAAATAGAAAAAGCTGATTTTAAGATTGTTTTAGTGCTTCGAAAAAAGGTGGAATTTTTATTTCTGCAAAACCAAAAGTTTATTTAAAAATCTATCGAGACGGATAAGAATTACCTTAAGATGACAACTGATAATTTTTGAATCTTTTTAAGCAATAGATTTGAATAAAAATTCTCCATGAAGAAATGTCTTTCAGTCTTTTTATTTCTATTTGCTGGTTCCATCGTTTTTGCCCAGGAAAATTTTTCTCTGCCATTTTCCACAGCGACGGTAACTGCTGACGGCGATGCGCATGATTGGACAACTCCTCTCAAACATTATGATCCAAACACAAGGCTTTTCTTTGATTTCAAGAATGATAGCAACAATTTATATTTATGCTTTCAGACAAATGATGTGGCAACTCAAACCAAATTGTTAAGAGCCGGAATGAAAATTACATTGAGTTCGAAGATCAACGGAAAGCACAAGGCAACGATAGGGTTTCCTATGCCGGCAAATGTTCCAAAGCCTGCCGAAGCCGATAATGCAAGCGCCGCCGAGTCGCGTTTTTCTCATAGAAAATCACAAGCTGTTTTGATGGCAGGTGATACCTTAATGGAATTGAAAGGCTTTATCAGCGCGGACGGAATCGTTGCTGCCGCGAATAAAAATGGAATTAACGTAGCGATCAAGTCCGATGATAATGATATGTTCACGTATGAAGCAGTTATTCCTTTGAAAGAACTTTTGGGTAATAATTTTGAAATAAAAGATGCTTCAAAAGAAATTTTATTAAGCGCCACGATCAGTGCCATGAAAAGATCAGAATCTGATAACCGGCGCGGCGACAGCGGCTTTTCTGAAGAAGGGGAGGGTGGCAGAATGGGCGGCGGCAGAGAAGGCGGTATGGGACGAGGTGGTGGCAGAATGGGCGGTAACGGTGGCGGCAACTATTCCATGGATAGATCCGTTTTGTACGAAAAGAGTGAATTGAAGCAGAAATTATCCCTCGCGATTCATCCATAACTTAATTCATAATCAAGCCAGCGGCTTTTTTCGCAATGCTTTCCCAATAGAAATGTTGAAAAAAATCGTGTGGTATTGTTTTAGAAACCAACGGCGCTTCCCTCATGGATTTAGCAAAAGTTTGCCAATCATCATTATCACATAAGAATAATTTGCCATTAC
Organism: uncultured Chitinophagaceae bacterium; assembly: GCA_963706775.1. GTDB lineage: Bacteria > Bacteroidota > Bacteroidia > Chitinophagales > Chitinophagaceae > Ginsengibacter. The sequence continues at coordinate 126,304 of CAVPNF010000004.1, read as the reverse complement.
AAATTCTTTCATCGACGCCGATGGCTCCATTCCTCGTTGAAACCACATTCAGATTGTAACCCAATGCCTCGACCAATTTTGTTTTGATTCCGCCACCATCTGTTACCGGATTTAGAAAGACATCAACTCCTTTAAAGTAAACGGAAATGTCGTCAACGAAGCCCGCATAGATAATATTTTTTTCTGCATAATGTTTCAATTCATTCATTTCAGGCGGAAGACCTTTTCCACAAATGATGATTTTATAATTCAGTTCATTTTGGATAAATAACGGATTTATTTTTTCGATGATATTGTAGACGGCGTCCAGGTTTGGCCCATAATGAAGTGTACCATTAAAAAGGAAAAGCAAAGTGCCTTGTGGCAGAGAATATTCTTTTAACAACTGATTTTTTGCCATGAGCTTTTCATTATCGGATGGAGCTTCATTCCATGGAATTCCATAGGTTATCACCGAAGACTTCTCATAAGCGATTTTGTAGTTTTTGTGAAAATAGTCGCGGTCTTCACTTGAAATACAAAAGGTGAAATCAGCTTTGGAATGAACAAACTTTTCATAATGCCACAAAATTTTCCACCACCATTTTCCCACGGTTTTGAATCGTTCTGCCTCGATGTTGTGTGAATGAACGATGAGCTTTACTTTGCAAAAATGTTTAAGCAAAATTGCCAGCCAGCCATAGTAAGGATGTTCAAGAATGATATGAGAAATTTGGTTCTCTTTGATTATTTTTTTTATCATTCTAAAATAAAAAATGTTAATGTAGCGAAGGCGGCTGTTGCTTAAGTAATTAAGCACTTTATAGGATGCCTGTGAAGGATCATTATCTTTTACCGTAACACAAAACAGGTGATGATGTTTGGAAAAATATTCATTAAATAATGCAATACCCTTTTGGCCACCTAATTTCGCCGGAAATATTTTGTAAGAAACAATACTAAGTACCTGGGCCATTTAATCACGTTTATCTAACAAATTAATATTATTTTGTTGAGAGATTTTTATAAATATTCATTTGATGAAAATAGTAGCTTTTTTTTCGAGGTTCACCTTTATTTGCAATATCGCATTTTTAATATTCCTGGTTTTCAACCGGCTCGAGTGGGGCAGGGTTGGGACGGGGGGCAACAGCAATGTGGTTGATACCATTCCGTTTTTTAAAAGCCTGGTGATCACGCTGGGTTTTTCGGCTATTATTATCAACCTGCTCATGTGCATGGTCTATGCCGTAATTCTGCTGATGTCCAAAAAATATTTGCTTCCAAAATGGATTCCAATGATCAATTTTGTTTTTTTAATTGTCCAGTTTTATTTTTTCTTCTTTTGATACATTTACCAAATGATACAAAAAATCTTAAAAGATAAGCCTACCAAATTATTTATAGGATTCTCCTGTTTCTTTGTTGCCAACGCGCTTGTCGCAGAAGCGATTGGTATGAAGCTTTTTTCCATGGAAGCGTTGCTGGGAATGAACCCGGTAAATTTTACACTTTTCCACCAAAGTGGATTAGCGTTTACGCTTACCTGTGGTGTATTGCTTTGGCCGTTTGAATTTGTGATTACTGATATTATCAACGAATATTATGGTCCTAAAGCGGTGAGAAGAATTTCTATCACTGCGGTGATTTTAATTGCCTACGCATTTCTTATGTATTTTATTGCCATAGCATTACCTCCCGCAAAAATATGGCTGAGTAGCAGTCACGAGCAGGGCGTTGAAAATATTCAAACCTCTTTCCAGGCAATTTTTGGCCAGAATATGCGCATCATTGTAGGAAGCATTGTGGCCTTTTTGTTCAGCCAGGGCGTGGATGTTTTTGTTTTTCAGAAAATAAAAAAAGTAACCGGCGATAAGCATCTTTGGCTAAGGGCCACAGGTTCCACATTGGTGTCCCAATTGGTAGACAGCTATATCGTATTATTTATCGCCTTCAGTGGATTGTTCACCTGGCAATTGATCCTCGCCGTAGGTATTATGAATTACTTATATAAATTTTTCATGGCAATTATTTTAACGCCGCTCATTTACTTCGTTGAAAAAAGAATTGAAAGATATGTGGGACATGAAACCGCTGTTCAAATGAAAAGAGCTGCAATGGGCGAGGCTACTACATTTGAGAATATTCCAACTGCAGGGTAGAAGGGTTAATTGTAAATGATTAGTTGCTTCATCGAGATATACACTACAAGCTAATAAACCAGCAAATCAATAAACGAAGTTTTCAATAATCTACAAAATGGCTTTTCACAATTTTCGCTACAATTTTATCAATAGGTAATGTAACGTCGGCTTCAGAAAAATCGTTTAAATCTACAAAACGGAATGTTTCGATTTCGGATTTTTGTTTGTAAATATCCAATTGTTGTTCTGTGAAATCGAATTTGGTATGAGTAAGCGAAAAAGAAATCGGTTCCTGCGGAGTAACAAAATAATAGATGGAAATAATTTGGTCATTGGGATTGAAAGCACTGAGCTGAAAATAATCCGTTGTATAAATATGATCATTTACTTCAACGGTCAGATCCATTTCCTCTTTAAATTCTCTTTTTAAACAATCCCGCGTTCCCTCGCCCATTTCCAATCCGCCACCAGGAAATTTGGTATAATAATTCCCGCGGATATATTCATCACTTACGAGGATTTGTCTTTGCTCATTCACCAAAATGCCATAGACCCTGATGTTGAACATACTTAATCTTTTAAATTTATTGCGCCTGAAAACACTTTCATTGCCGGGCCGCTTAGCCAGATATTGGTGAATTCTGTTTCACTGTTTTTTTCAAACTCCACACTCAATCTTCCTCCTTTTGTTTTTACTTCCACTCTGTTAAATCCTTTATCGTTATGTGCAGAAACCAGAGCAGATGCGGTAACACCAGTGCCGCAACTTAGGGTTTCATCTTCCACACCACGCTCATAAGTGCGCACGTAAATTTCATCATCAGAAATGATCTGTACAAAGTTTACATTAACGCCTTCCTTTGCAAAATCTTTACTGTGGCGAATTTTGCGACCTTCAGTTACTACATCTTCTGACTCAACATCTTTCACGTAAACTACATAATGAGGCGAGCCCGTGTTTAATAAAAAATTATTAAGCGTAAAGTTTACATCAGTTACGTCTTTCATTTTTAAACTTACTTCTTTCTCAAGATCTATTTCCGCTTCGTGAGCACCATCAGTCGCGAGAAAACGATATTCCTTTTTTTTGATACCAAGCATCGACGCGAATTGTACAATGCATCTTCCCCCATTGCCACACATGCTTCCGGGCTTTCCATCGGCATTATAATAGATCATTTCAAAATCATATTCTTCATTGTTATTCAGAAGCATTAATCCATCTGCACCAATTCCAAAATGCCGGTCACATAAAAATTTTATCTGCTCATTGGTGATCGCGTTATAGATATCCTCCCTGTTATCCAAAAGGATAAAATCATTTCCCGTGCCCTGGTATTTATAAAATTCAATTTTCATTTTACTTTTTTATATTTAATAAATCACAATGATTCTGCCACAAATGATTGCGCCTTTCTGACAGAATATTCCCGGAATTTCAGTATCTGAATGGTCAAAGTTTTTCAGAAATGATCTCAAGAGATTTCACAATTAATTTTTCTACAAGTGCCCCACCATCCGAACTAAAATTTTTGTGTATCCTGTTAGCGACAATAGCGCTTAAAGAAAGGCAATTGTGGTGCAGTGCTTTACCAAGACCATAAATGGCGGACGTTTCCATTTCAAAATTAGTGATGCGGTGCTGGCCGAATTGAAATTCAGTGAGCCGGTCGATCAAATGAGGATTCGAAATGCCAAGGCGCAACACCCTTCCTTGCGGGCCATAAAAACCAGGACACGTGACCGTAATTCCCTGGTAATAGCCTTCTACAAAATGCCTCATAAGCGAAACCGCGGCGCTGGCGATGTATGGATTACTAAAACCGCTGTGTAACTGTGTCTGCGTGACAAAAGCATGGAGCAGTTGTTGTTCCTGTTCATTGTTCTCATGTAAATAGAAATTCATGAGGTTGTCAATTCCGAGGCCATGAGTGCTTGCTACAAAACTATCTACCGGTATGTCCGCCTGGAGTGAGCCGGAGGTGCCAATCCTGATAATATTAAGTTGTTTAAGTTCCGGATTGATCGTCCTGCTTTCAAAATCGATATTTACCAAAGCATCCAATTCATTTAATACGATGTCGATATTATCCGGGCCGATGCCTGTGCTCACCACAGAAACTCTTTTATTTCCAAGCGTTCCGGTGTGCGTTACAAATTCCCTGTGCCGCCGCTGGATCTCAATTTTATCAAAATGCTTGCTTACCTCCTTCACGCGGTCAGGATCCCCGACAGTGATAATGTTGTCCGCAAGTTCGGAAGGAGTTACGTCAAGATGGTAAATGGCGCCACGGTCATTAATAATCAATTCAGACTCAGCAATTCGTTGCATACTTTGAAGCATTTTGAATGTAAAAAAGCAAAATTATATATGGTAAAAAATAGCAATTTTAGACAAAATTAATTCAATGTACATGAATTGAATTTTAGTTTCACTAATAACGCTTTCTAAGTAAAATTTCCCTATTTTTGTGCCCCTTAAAAAAAGGGTCCTGTGGCCGAGTGGCTAGGCAAAGCTCTGCAAAAGCTTCTACAGCGGTTCGAATCCGCTCGGGACCTCTAAAGGGGATTATCAATGAGATAGTCCCCTTTTCTATTTTTATCTATCCTTACTTTAAGTGCTGATTCAGCATTTTGTTAGCAAGCTTTACAAGATTTAGTGGAAGCGGAGATCAGCCGGTTGATGAATGATCCTGATATAAGTCGATTAATTATAAAAAAGGGGCAATAAAGTAAGTGTTAGAGTTAAAGAAAGAATCGACAGAAGGTTAGTTTGATTAGTTGAAATAGTACACACTGATAAATTTTCATTGAATCACGATTACCGTTTCCCTCATCATATCTGGTACTTTGTTATAAAATTTGTAACGGCATAAAAAAATATACACTCCTTTCAATAGCCCTGACATTCTATCATTTCATCATCATCCCTATTCATAGCTTCTCTGTTAAATACCTCCAATACCGTTTGGGCATATGCCGTACGTGTAAAGCGGTGTTTTTTCTTTCTTTGATATTGACGCTTTTAAAATATTGTTGCCAAAGTTCCTGGAATTTTTTCTCTTCTTCATGCAGGCCGATAGCAGGGGTCGAAGCACTGGCGGTGTTGCCAACCGGAGATTGTTCCACCACATGCACCTCTTTCAGATCATAGAGTATACCATATTTTCTTTTATTGTCAAATATCAGCCAGCGTTGGTCTGCATATCGCCTGGCAAAGTGGGAGCTGATAAGCGGTAACACGTCAAAGTCGGGCTCAACTGTAGCAAAGAATAAACCATCCTGCGACTGCTGAAAACGGATAAATGCCTCCATGCGGTGACGCTCCCGATGTACTTTCTTTAAGGCTTTATGCACGGTCACCACGGCTTCGTTGCTAAAATCACCACACGCGGCCATGCCAGCCTTTAACCCATATTGCACAAAACGCAACAGCGCATCAGCGATGCCTTCCTGTTCACATAAATGCACTTCATATATTTTTTTACAAACCGGGGCAGATAAGCCGGAACGTAATTTCTTCAAAACTCTTTCTGCTTTTTCCGGCGATGTGTGCACTATGTGCTGTTTTCCGAAAAGTGGAATCGGGCTATTTTTTACGAATAGACCGGGATCTGGAAATTTATATTCATAGACCTCAAAAATTGCAGTGAGAAGTCCTTCAAAGCTTCCATCATATACAATCGCCGTCATAAAAACAATTGCATTTGAGTGGAGAAATTTGGTTGGTATTTGCTCTTCATCTCACGGACGATGATTCGCTTGAGCTGAGGTTGTGAATAAATCTTTCGTTCAAAATCCCCAGCTGCACAAATAAAATATTTTGCCTTGTTAATTGCAATCCCTATTTTTTTCAGGTGCTCAAAATTGAGGCTGGTAAATTTTCTGGCCTTCAATATTTTTCCTACACTTTTAAGCCCGATACCCGGAACGCGTTTGATAAGTTCAGGGTCTGCATAATTGACATCAACAGGAAACAGATCAGGATTTCGTAAGGCCCATCCCAATTTAGGATCAATTTCCAGGTCGAGTAGCGGATAAGTGGAATTCACAATTTCCTCTACTTTAAACCCATAAAAGCGCATAAGCCAGTCAGCCTGGTATAATCTATTCTCGCGCATAACCGGCACAGGTGTCCCAATAGCGGGCAGGCGACTATCGGTACTAACAGGCACATAGCCTGAATAATACACCCGCTTCATATTCATTTTACCATAAAAATAATTGGCAATACCCAAAATTTCCATGTCGCTTTCCGGGGTGGCGCCGATAACCATTTGAGTACTTTGACCTGCGGGAGCAAAGATGGGTGTGCTGCGAAAGACCTTCTTTTCTTCTTTGTTTTTGATGATTTCATTTCGCAGATATTTAATAGGAGTAAGCATATCTTTCCTGCTTTTATCAGGCGCGAGTAAGGCCAGGCTTTTTTCTGTTGGCATTTCAATATTGATGCTCAGGCGGTCTGCCCACCGTCCTGCCTCCTTTATCAACGCTTCGCTTGCCCCGGGAATGGTTTTCAAATGGATATAACCAAAGAACTTTTCTTCGGTTCTCAACTTTTTAGCTATTCGTACCAGTCGCTCCATCGTATAATCCGGATTACTGAATATACCGCTGCTTAGAAATAAACCTTCAATATAATTTCTCCGGTAAAAATTCATAGTCAGTTGCACTACTTCATCTACTGCAAAAGCGGCCCTTTTTACATCATTACTTTTTCGGCTCACGCAATAGGCGCAATCATAAATGCAATGATTGGTTAGTAAAATTTTTAGCAGTGACACACACCGGCCATCTTCTGTGTAAGCATGGCATATCCCGGTGCCGTTTCCATTGCCCAGGCCGCCCTCATTTTTGCGTTTACTTCCGCTACTGGCGCAGCTTACATCATATTTGGCAGCATCGCTGAGTATTTCAAGCTTCTCTTTAATCCGATCCGTCATTTTGAGATAAATTGGAAACAAAAATACTAACTTATTTATCAATAATGATAAAAAAATTAGTAATTAGGTTGTAAAGTTTGCGCGCTATCGCTAAGAAAAACTAACAAAATAAAAGGTGCGCTAAATCTAAAAATAATTAGCTTAAAATGACCTTGTTGGTGATGTTATTATCAAAATCGACTTTGAATATTTATGAAGATTATTTCCAACCGGACAGTTTGAATTAAGTCCTTTTCCTCACTAGCCTGTGATAAGTGAAAATGTAGAAAAAGCGCATTCTCCAATTCTCAATGTTATAATGGAAATTGGCTGCATTTTGATTAACAATTTAATTCAATTCGCAATTTCGTATTGGCTAATAAAACGCGTTCCCGTTGAAAAGGATTATTAATTAAATCACCGGATCTACGTTTCAAGAATGCTAAATAATATAACCAGAGATGATCTTCTGAATTTATTTTGGAAGAAATAATAGCCAGGATCACCCTCACGCCTTAGCTTGTTGACCAATACCGTGGTTAGCAAGACCACGAAAGAACATGGATTAAAGGCGTTCACAGCCGAAGCACTGTTTTGTGTATTTTCTTTCCCGCAAATTCCCTTAGGCATTTCGGAAAACATTTACCCTCGTAAGGATTTCTTATTTGGTTTGGCCGATAACCAGTAAAGGCACATTAATTGATTATCGTCGATGAGACTAATTGCTCCAAACATTTTTTCATAATCAAAAATCATTTTTATGTTTTACCATGTAAAAGAATTACAATTTAATGCAAGGGTCTCTGCGCCTGATCCGGCATTTGCTACTTTATTGCTGGAGCAATTTGGGGGCGCCAATGGCGAATTAGCGGCAGCTTTAAGATATTTCGCACAGGCGTTTGGCGCCAAAAATCCTTATCCGGATAAGTACGATCTTTTGATGGATATCGCTACGGAAGAATTCAGCCATTTGGAAATTGTTGGTGCTACAATTCAGATGCTGTTAACGGGTATAAACGGCGATTTAAAAGATGCCGCCGAGAGTTCGGAAATTATGAAACTGATGAAAGGCAAGGCATCTAAAGAGGAAGTAATCCACCAGGGTATGGTAGCGCCTCAATTCCTTGTAGGTAGTGCGGGTGGGCCTTGTTATACCAACAGCCAGGGAGTTCCATGGACCGCGGCCTATATCAATGGGGATGCACAGGGAGAACTTACATCCGACTTACGTTCCGACATGGGCGCAGAGACACGGGCCAAAATGGTCTATGAATATTTATTACAATTCACAAATGACCCATACGTGAAAGACACATTGCGCTTTTTAATGACAAGGGAAGTAGCCCATTATCAAATGTTTGAAGCTGCTTTAGAGACCATAAAGCCGAATTTTCCTATGGGCACTTTACAGAGTGATCCCAAATTCAGTAATTTGTATTTCAATATGTCTAATGGTTCTGCTATTCGCGGCCCATGGAACCAGGGCGAAAGCACTCAGTTGGGGGAAACCTGGCAGTATATTGATGATCCGATCAATCACATCATGGAAACAAATAGTCTTGTCGATCAGAAGATTGAAGGAACAAACAGAACAGAAAATAACGTTCAGGCGATGAACCAAAAAATTGGAAAAGATAAAAAGGAGTTTATCAACGAAGCCGCGCCGGCCGGACCGCTTCAATGGAACAATGCGATGGATGAAGATGGAACCCCGGGTGGCAAGGCAAGTGTTCCAAAAGAAAAAAACAGCAATGATAAAAAGCGCACGGGATCAAAAAAATGATGATTTAAAATCTCCGAAAGCGGGTCAGTTGGAACTTATCTATTACACTGACCCGCTTTGCTGTTGGAGTTGGGCAATGGAGCCACAATTGAGAAAGCTTCGATATATTTTTAGGGACCAGATCAGCCTTAGACATTGTATGGGTGGCCTGGTGCCGGATTGGAAAAATTATAACGATGAGATAAATTCCGTTAACCGTCCTTTGCAACTTGGGCCCGTGTGGATGCATGCCGCACAAATCTCCGGGATGCCGATGCAAAGCACGATCTGGATGCAAGATCCTCCGCGATCTTCATATCCACCCTGCATAGCGGTCAAAGCCGTCTTTCTGCAATCAGAGACGCTTGGCGAAAGTTATTTAAGATTGTTGAGAGAGGCGATTATGCTGAATGGAAAAAACATTGCAAATAATTCGGTGCTCCTCGAAGTGGCTGACATCCTTTCTAAACAGAGGTTTGATTTTGACTTGTCAACCTTCGAAGATGATATCAAAAACGGCAATGGATTGGAATCTTTTCGCAAAGACCTTCAGGAAGTAAAAATGAAAAGTATCATCCGGTTTCCCTCCCTGATTATGAAAAATGCGGAGGGTAAGGCTTTAATAATGACCGGGTATCGGCCTTTTGAGGTATTGTTGAACGCCGCAGAAAAATTAACCGGGTGTCAACATACGGATTCAAAAATTGATATAGATGAATATAAAGCGTACTGGCAAGGTCTCACTGCGCGCGAAGCCGAAGTTGCCAATAATGTTATTGACTAAAATGGTAATAGGAAAGTTAGTATGGCAATGTTCACATTAGTTAAGATTCAACCCTAGCCCGATGCCCACCCATACCTTCTTTTCATTAACCCATTTGTGGCTGTTTTTATCTGCAAGAAAATCGATCCCGCTCATTAATATAAAATTGATTTTATTTAAACCGAGTTCTGCAGCTACACCTGGGGTAAATAACACCCCATCATACTCATACCCAATCCGGTTAAGGGTTACAAACTCATCAATGCGGGCGGATCCCAAACCCACGAATCCACCAAAACTAAATCCATTATGTATAATTTTTCTGTTGGCTATATGCAAGGGGCTATTGCTATAAGATAACATATAGACATCCTTACGGAAACCCGCATATAAAGCACCATTGAAGTTGGTATTTAGTTGCCCGGGGTAATCTTTTATTGGCGGCCGGAATTTGAAAATTACTGTTATAACGTCCAGGTCAAAATTTTGTGAAGTAAATTTTTTCTTTGAAAAATTTACCGGCGCAATGTGTTGGGGAAACATAACTGTTATTGATTTAACCGTGTCAGCTATTTGCCGGCTAATATTTGCGGGATATACTTTTATTGAATCGGTGCCTGCTGTTACATAGTATTTCCGATTTTTTTTCACCATTAAGTCTGCTCCGGTAATATCCATCACCAAATTGGAATTTTGATGAACTACCCGTAACATCACAGCCGCCCGCTAATACTGCGAGGCAGGATACTAAAAATAGGTGTTTTCGCATGCTCATTCTTTTTTGGCTTCTTTTACTTTTTCCTCAACACCTTTTTCAATGTCTTTTTTCAGTTCGTGCATTTCTTTTGCTTCATCAATAGAGTGAGACTGCTGAAGAGATTCCTCGTTCTCGGTTCTTCGTTTCAAATTGATATAATATTTCTGTATCACTTTTAATTCATCCTCGGTCATTCCCTCGATATCCACGAGTCTGTTGCTGGCGAATTCGTGCGCCGCAACGAGTTCATTTAGCTTTAACTGGACAGCCATTGACTCCTTATTCTGGGATTTTTGAATTAAAAATACCATGAGAAAGGTAACAATCGTAGTACCGGTGTTAATGACAAGTTGCCAGTTTTCAGAATAGTGAAACACCGGTCCAAGAGAGGCCCAGAGCAGGACAGCGCCGAATGCGATAAGGATAGCAGCTGTACTGCCTGCTGCCGCGGTTACCTTAGCCGCAAGATGTTCGAAAAAATGTTTTTTGGAAGGTTGCTTTTTTTTCATATATTTTTTATTAGGAAATTTAAGTACTAAATCAATTTGGAGGCCAAATAAATCATCCTGTTAAATGTGCAAAGTATTTAAGTTGCGTATTCGTCCGCTTGAATTATAATTACGTTTAAGAAAAAGAATTTATATCAACGGCAAGGATAAATAAGTTGGTGTACACATTGTCTTTTACATGCTGCATAACATTGGCACATTAATTTGTAGAACTTAAATATCTCAATTTTTATCCTCAAAAAATACCGATGGCAGAAGATATTTCTATTGAACAATTATTATCGCAACAGAAGAAAACAAAGTTTCCAACGAAGATTGCTCCAATGCTTGCCACGTTGATTGATAAGCCATTTGATGCGCCCGGATGGACATACGAAGTAAAATGGGATGGATATCGCGCAATCGCTTTATTAAAAAATGGAACCATTGAATTATCATCGCGGAATGCAAAATCATTCAATGATAAATTTTATCCTATTTACCGCGAAATGGAAAAATGGAATATAAATGCTGTCATCGATGGGGAAATAGTAAGTATTAATCCAAAGGGGATGGCCGATTTTAGTAGTTTACAGGGATGGAGGAGCGAAGCCGACGGGGACTTAATTTATTATGTGTTCGATATAATATGGTATGAGGGGAAAGATCTTTCGACCTTGCCACTGATTGAGCGGCGGAGGATTTTAAAAAGCATCTTACCAACCAGCGACCTCATAAGGATCAGCGAAAATTTCGAAACCAATGGACTCGAATTTTTCAAACTAGCTGAAGATATGTCGCTGGAAGGGATTATGGCGAAAAAAGAAGATAGCCTTTATTATCCGGGAGCACGGTCGAAAGACTGGCTGAAAATAAAAACTCAGCAGCGACAGGAAGTGGTCATCGGTGGGTTCACGCAAAATGAAGGCTCTTCAAAAAAATTTAGTTCATTGTTGGTTGGAGTATTCGAAAAGTCAGGTTTAGTTTACACTGGAAAGATCGGGACCGGATTTACAAACAAGCTGCAGGAGGAAATGATGAAAAAATTCAAAGGCCTCATCATTCCGGAAAGCCCTTTCACTTATGTGCCCGATATAAACAAGCCTTCCCGCTTCAGGCCCGATCCTCCGAAAGCCGTGGCTGTATGGCTTAAGCCCGAGCTGATCTGTGAGGTCAGTTATAGAGAAATGACCAGTGATGGCGTCATGCGTCATCCTTCTTTTGAAGGCTTGCGGGAGGATAAAAATCCTTCTGACGTTATTTTGGAAAAAGAGGCTGATACAAAAAAGGTGGTTAAACAAAAGTCCTTAATTACAGAGCAAAATATTATTCCCGGTGCGCCACAAAAATCAAGAAAAAGTTTATTGAATCCGAGCGAGGAATCACAGGTAAGAAAAATCAATGGCCATGATTTGAAATTTACCAATCTGAGTAAAATTTTCTGGCCTGCGGAGAACATTACTAAAAGAGATCTGATCAATTATTACTACCAGGCTGCGCCCTTTATACTGCCTTATTTAAAAAACCGGCCGCAATCTCTAAACCGTTTTCCGAATGGAATAAACGGCAAAAGTTTTTATCAAAAAGATGTTACAGGGAAAGTGCCGGACTGGATCAAAACATTTCCTTATCATAGCAATGTAGATGGCGATAAAAATTTCATGATGATTACCGATGAAGCAAGCTTATTGTACCTTGTTTCCCTTGGATGCATTGAAATAAATCCCTGGAGCAGTACTGCCGCAAAGCCCGATAATCCTGATTGGTGTATCATTGATCTCGATCCTGATAAAAATAGTTTTGACCAGGTAATTGAAACAGCGCGGGTTACAAAGGCTATTTTAGACGCGGCCGGGATCGACGGCTATTGCAAAACTTCAGGTTCCACAGGCCTGCATATTTATATGCCCCTGGGCGCAAAATATACCTACGAGGATTCAAAAGAATTTGCCAGAAAAATAGCAACGCTTGTACAAAAGGAGTTGCCAAAATTCACGAGCATAGAAAGATTAGTTAGCAACCGGGACGGAAAAATGTACATTGATTTTTTACAAAACAGGCCGCAGGCGACTTTGGCCGCACCTTATTCGGTAAGGCCAAAGCCCGGCGCCACGGTGTCCATGCCTTTGCATTGGGAAGAAGTGAAAAAAGGATTGAAGATGAAAGATTTCACAATGAGAAATTCGATAGCAAGGATGAGATCAGAAGGTGATTTTTTCAAGCCGGTGTTGGGCAAAGGAATTAACATGAAAGCTGCTTTGAAAAAGCTTGAGCTATTATAACTATTAAACGATTATCTCAAAAACTACTTTTTCGCTTATCAGGCTGGAGGCTTTTTGCATACGAATATAACGTTGATGATTATCTCGAAATATTATAACGAATTATTTTTTCTGCGTGCGGGCCATGAACGCTTTTACCATGCTTCTTACAACGAATTGCTTCTAGAAAAGAAAACATCTGCTGTAATTATTTTTCTTTTTGATAGAAATAAAGTTTTCCAGGTTTTCGCTTATTTGATGTCTACTTCCATCTCATAAACCAAAATGTAGATTTTTATATTTTTCATTGTCCACGGACTACAACTCAAAATTATCGAATTGAGTTTTGTTTTGATCGCAAAAGCGATTTGTTACCCGATATTAACGCGAAAAAAATCATAATCGTGAGTAATTAAATACTCATCAATATCTATAAGTGTAGAATTTTTAGGCTGTAGGGTCAGTGTTACATAACAAGTTTATGATTTGGCTTGTGCTCTTTAAACTAAAATGTTAGCTATTAGATTTAAAATAAATTATTTATTTGGCAAATGCGATCCTTTCGTGAAGCAAGAAGCTATATGGCATATTTTTTAGTTGTATTCCGCTGACAATAAAAGTTTCTAAAATTAAAAATAATCAAAAAATGAAAACATCAAAATCTGCGGCCACGCCGGCTAAATCTAAAACAGCGAGTAAAAGTAAGAGCAACACGAAATCAAGTACACAGTCATCGTCGGATGTTGCCCAGGGCCTGCGCCAATTGTTTGAAGACGAGTTAAAAGATATTTATTGGGCTGAGAAAGCATTGACAAAGGCAATTCCCAAGATGATAAAAAAAGCAACTTCTGATGAATTAGTTAGCGCGCTTGAAGATCATCTGGAGGTGACCCAGGGACATGTTCAAAGATGCGAACAGGCCTTTGAAATTTTAGGGAAACCGGCAAGAGCAAAAAAATGTGAAGCTATGGACGGTTTGACTAAAGAGGCGGAAGAAATTATGAGTTCCACTGCAGAGGGCGTTGTCCGCGATGCCGGAATTATTTCTGCCGCTCAAAAGGTGGAACATTATGAAATTGCAAGCTATGGAACCCTTTGCGCTTTTGCCAGAACCCTTGGAGAAAATGAAGTCGCAGATCTGCTTGAGCAAACTTTAAATGAAGAAAAAGAAGCGGATGCAACACTTACCCAGGTAGCGGAGTCAGCGATTAATTCCGAGGCAGCTAATGAAGGTGTTGAAGAGTAAGGGCACCCGGCGAAATATATACGGACAAAGATCTAAGGCACAGAGGGCCTACGGATTCCACGTAAGTGGGTCCGTTTTTTTTGTCCCGATCGGGCCTCAAATATAATTTCACTGAGTAATTTGGAGACTAATCTCATAACGAAATCTTTGGGAACAAATAAATATTGCCGATAGACCCATTGTTTTGCTTTTCGGAAAAAAACTTTAAAATGAGTTCGCCAAACATCACAATTGTTTAGCTACTGTTTTTTATTCGTTCGAGTATCACCTGGTAAAGTTCTCTACAGGCTTTTCGCTTTATTTCAAGTGGTGACCCGTAAAATCGTTTTTTAAAGCTATAAATTTTTTGTTGGAAGAATATTGAAAAAAATATGGTACCGACGGGCTTGGATTTAGTCTCGCTTCCCCCCGGCGCGGCAAGGCCCGTGATAGCTACATAAATGTCAGCCGCAAATATTTTATTTAGATTTTTTGCAAGTGCCTCCGTCACTTCCTGCGACTCGGCAGTAAAGTTTTTTACCAAAGCTGGACTTATTCCTAATAGCCCCGTCTTGACCTTTTCGTTATAACACACAACACTTCCTATTAAAATTTCAGAAGTACCTTTTACAATGTTAAGCTGATGCGAAGCAAGACCACAGGTAACGCTCTCGGCTAATGCAATGGTTAAGCCTTTTGCTTTCATTGACTTTACGAGGTCATTTACAATTCTCTTCATTATAAATGATTTTCCTTCAATTAAATATTTGGAATTTTGATTAACAGTCGCATTCGGTGCAATCAATCGAGCTTATTCAATGATAATGCCTGATTGCTTATAACTGTTTATAAAATAGAATGTAGATGTCGCAGTTTTTCTGCGCAGTAGATCATTGCGTTATCGTTCTTCTTTAAATGTTACGCTATAAAAAAAATGCGCAGTGTGTTTAATAAACTCTTCGTATTTATTTGATATGTAATTTATTCAGGAAGAGACTGCATACTTTTCCGCAATTCACGACTCCTTCTGAGTATTTTTTTACTCAGTTATTTGAATGAATAGCGTGGAAGATTTAAAATTTTAGTATAACGATAATGGCATGTAAATAGATATATACTTAGCAGGCCATTGCCTCTCACTTTCAAACTTTTTTCTTACACTTAATTTTTTATGTATGGATTTAATATGCTTTTGTCATATTAGGTGGGATTTTGTGTACCAACGTCCGCAGCACTTATTGAATCGGTTTGCAGTTCACAATCGCGTCTTTGTAATTGAAGAGCCTTTTTTCGACCAGGATGAAAATGCTTTGGAAATTACGCGGGGTAGCGATCTAACTAATTTATGGGTGGTTAAATTAAGGGTGAAAAGACAGACTGAAGCTGACGAATCTCTTGAAATTTTAAAAGATTTGCTGACTCAATTGATCACCGAACACAATATTAGCCGCTACCTTCTTTGGTATTATTCGCCGATGGCGCTTAAATATAGCGACCATCTTAAGCCAACGATAATTGTTTACGATGCAATGGACGAATTAACTGCGTTTAAATTTGCACCTCCTGAACTGAAAGAGCTCGAATCTGTTTTATTGTCCAGGGCAGATGTTGTTTTTACAGGTGGTCAAAGTTTGTACGAGGCTAAAAAACATTTGCATCACAACATTCACGCGTTTCCAAGTAGTATCGATAAAGCGCATTTTGCAAAAGCGCGCTACAATAAGGAGGATCCTGACGATCAAAAGCCAATTCCTCATCCGCGGTTAGGCTTTTATGGCGTCATTGATGAACGGTTTAATATTTCGCTTGTTGACGAAATCACCGATCTGCGACCCGACTGGCATTTTATTATTATCGGTCCTGTGGTTAAAATTGATCCAGATCTTTTGCCTAAAAAAGCAAATATTCACTATCTGGGTCCAAAGACCTATGATACCTTGCCCGCTTTACTTATCCGGATGGGACATCGCCACGCTTCCTTTTGCATTAAATGAATCAACGAAGTTTATTAGCCCCACTAAAACTCCTGAATACCTTGCGGGAGGCAAACCCGTGATTTCAACTTCAATTACGGATGTAGTTAATCCTTATGCAAAAAAGGAGCTTGTTAAGATTGCTGACACAGCGGAGGAATTTGTAGCTGCTGCCGATGAAATTTTTAATTCTACTAATAACCAGTTGTGGTTGCAAAAAACCGACGAATTTCTTGCAATGAATTCGTGGAATGAGACCTGGCATCATATGAATGTCTTAATAGAACAGGCTTTATTAAAAAAAAATATTAGAAATCCAAAAAAAAGAAAATTGTATGTTTGATTATCTCGTAGTTGGAGCCGGACTGGCCGGAGCAGTAATGGCGGAGAGGCTTGCTTCAAGAAATAAAAAAGTGCTGATAGTCGAAAAGAGAAACCATATTGGCGGAAATACTTTCGATTATTATGACAACCATGGAATCCTGGTTCATAAGTATGGGCCTCATATTTTTCATACCAACAGCAAAGATGTGTTTGAGTATCTGAGCCGTTTCACGGAATGGAGACCCTATGAACATCGCGTTCTCGCCAGTGTGGATGGCATGCTGGTCCCCATTCCTATTAATCTTGACACCATCAATCAATTATATGGGCTGCACCTCAATAGCGAGCAAGTGGATGCTTTCTTTGCAGAAAGGGCACAGAATAACGGTAGAATTTCTACTTCCGAAGATGTGGTGGTAAGCACCGTCGGCAGAGAATTATATGAGAAATTTTTTAGAGGCTATACAAAGAAACAATGGAATTTAGATCCATCAGAACTTGATGCGTCTGTTACGTCAAGAATACCGACCCGAAGCAACAGGGATGGACGCTATTTTACAGACACGTATCAATCTATGCCACTTCATGGCTATACAAGAATGTTTGAACGGATGTTGAACCATAAAAATATCAAAGTCCTTCTCAACACCGACTACAAGGAAATCATACCAGACATTTCATTTCAAAAGATGATTTATACCGGACCCATTGATTATTTTTATGATTATTGTTTTGGCAAACTTCCGTACCGCTCGATTGATTTTAAATTTGAAACGTTTGACCAGGAAGTTGTGCAAAAAACAGGAACCGTCAATTATCCTAACGAGCATGCCTATACGAGAATAACTGAGTTTAAATACCTTACAGGTCAGAAACATTCAAAGACGTCTGTGGTTTACGAGTTCCCTAAAGATGAAGGCGATCCTTATTATCCGGTGCCCAGAGCAGAAAACGCAGCTCTGTACAGGAGGTACCATGCAAGAGCCCTGGCGGAACGAAATGTTTACTTCGCCGGACGCCTTGCCACCTACAAATACTATAACATGGACCAGGTAGTAGCCCAGGCTCTTACTTTGTTCAAGAAAATAGAGGCATCAAACGAAAAAGATTATCATTTAAATGGACACTCAATACCAACAACGTATCAGCCCGCCTGAGATATGGGGAGGAATCGAATGTACCGTTAACAGGATTCGTGATGGCTACCGCGATCAATTAATATCCGCGGGGCATTATAAAAGAAATGATGATATTGACCAGATAGCAGCCCTTGGCATTAAAAAATTACGATATCCTGTGCTTTGGGAATCGCACCAGCCCGATTCCCCCGATCAAAAGATAGACTGGACGAGATCGGAGAAAAGAATGGCCGAAATCCTTAACAATGGCATTGATCCTATTGTCGGATTGGTCCATCATGGCAGTGGCCCTCACTATACCTCGCTGGCGGACGAAAATTTTGCTGTAAAGCTCGCGGAATATGCGTTTAAGGTAGCTGCGAAATTTCCTCATATTAAGTATTACACCCCCGTAAATGAGCCACTTACAACTGCCCGTTTCAGCGGCTTGTATGGTTTGTGGTATCCTCACCATAAAAATGCAAAGCGTTTTTGTAGGATGCTCATTAATCAGTTAAAAGGAATTGTGCTTTCTATGCAGGCAATAAGGAAGGTGAATCCGCAGGCAGAGTTAATCCAAACTGAGGATCTTTCAAAAGTGCAGAGCTCGCGGTCACTAAAATATCAGGCAAATTTCGAAAGCGACCGAAGCTGGCTCACCTATGATTTTCTTTGTGGCAAAGTTGATCCGTCTCATCCTTTTTGGGAATATTTTATTTCTATGGGTATTGCTGAAAAAGAACTTCATTTTTTCTTAGATAATCCATGTGCTCCCGCGATTGCGGGATTTAATTATTATGTAACGTCTGAGAGATACCTGGATGAAAATCTGTCGCGCTGGCCGCATGAACTGCACGGCGGAAATGGCGAAGATGTGTATGCTGACATGCCTGCTGTCAGAGCGGTTAAACCAAGGGGATTGTATTCGTTGCTTTTGGAAGCGTGGAAGCGCTATCATCTTCCTATGGCACTAACAGAAGTGCACATGAATTGTACACGTGAAGAGCAATTGCGGTGGTTCAAAGAAGCCTATGATATTGCCTGTAAAATCCGGGGAAAGGGAATTCCCTTGATAGCCGTGACAGCATGGTCACTTTTAGGAGCTTTTGACTGGGATAGTTTGCTCACTCATCAGAACGAAAATTATGAAGCGGGAGCATTTGATATTTCAAATAATAAACGCCGGCCAACCGCATTAGTTCCTCTGATCAAATCACTTGCGTCAGGGCAGGAAGTAACCCATCCTTTGTTGCAGGAACAGGGATGGTGGCATTACAGTTATCCAAACGCAAAAAGAAAAATTTCTTCCCGGAAGATCCCCTTGTTGATACTCGGGCCAAACGGCACCTTGGGAACGGCGTTCAGATACATTTGCGATAGAAGAAATATTCCTTTTGTCCCTTTGGCAAGGCCTCAGTTTGACATCGCTAAAAATGACGATTTAAAAAAGATAGTAGAGGTTTACAAGCCTTGGGCGATTATTAATGCTACCGGCTATGTGAAAGTAGATGAGGCCGAAACGGAGCGTGATATTTGCTATTCCATAAATGTTTCATCGGTAGGGGAATTGGCCAGAATTTGCAATAGTAAAGGGATTCAACTCATGACATTTAGTTCGGACCTTGTATTTAATGGGGAGAATAATGTGCCATACCTGGAACAGGATGCGGTGGATCCGTTGAATTTTTACGGTAAGACAAAGGCTGAAGGTGAAAAGCGCTCAATGCAAAATTTTCAGGATACACTTATCATCAGGACGAGTTCTTTTTTTGGTCCGTGGGACCAATATAATTTTGCGCATCTTTTTCTTAAGAATTTGCAGAACGGTCTTCAAACAAATGTGGTGAAAAACGTTGTGGTAAGTCCGACCTATGTTCCTCATTTGGTTGATGCGGCGCTCGATCTGCTCATTGACCGGGAAACGGGGATTTGGCATTTATGTAATGACGGTAATACCTCCTGGATCGATTTCGCTGAAGAACTTGCAACGCGTTCGGGTTGCGGAAAACAGGGTATTATTCCGACCCATCCACAGGACATGAATTGGAAAGCGACACGACCGGTTTTTAGTGCCCTTGAAAGCGAAAAAGGTATTAAATTGGCGTCGCTACAATCAGCGATCGATTGCTTTTTTGAAGAAAAAATTTAAGATATGTCAGGTTCCAAATTTATGTTTTCAACAGGAATTGAAAATAGCTACCCAACCATCAAGTTGCCGGATGGATCAACCAAGAGAGTGGATGAGATGGAAAAGTGCGGGCACTACCAACATTGGCAAACAGATTTTTCCCTCGTTAAGGAGTTAGGCATTGAATTTTTACGTTATGGGCCTCCTTACTATAAGACACATACCGGCCCGGATCAATACGATTGGTCGTTTACTGATGAAACCTTTAATCGCCTGAAAGAATTAGAAATAACGCCAATTGTGGATCTGTGCCATTTTGGAGTTCCTGACTGGTTGGGAAATTTCCAAAATCCTGATTTTCCTGAATATTTTGCGCAATATGCTGCCGCGTTTGCCAAACGGTTTCCTTACATTCAGCTTTATACACCCATCAATGAAATCTTTATTGCAGCAATGTTTTCGGCTCAGTATGGCTGGTGGAATGAATGCCTTCATTCTGACCGGGATTTTGTGAATGCGCTCAAAATTTTGTGCAAGGCGAATGTAATGGCTATGCATGCGATTTTAAAGATTCAGCCAGATGCGACCTTCATCCAGAGTGAATCGTCAGAATATTTTCATGCAATTGAACCCGAGGCTTCGCCGCTTGCAAGGTTTCTTAATCACAAACGGTTTCTTTCCCTTGACCTTACCTATGGTTATCCGATGGCGGTTCCCATGTACGAATATCTTTTAAGCAATGGGATGACCAAAAAAGAATATGAATGGTTTACTGAAAACCAGGTAAAGGCTCGGTGTATTATGGGAAATGATTATTATGTTACGAATGAGCACATTGTACATCCTGATGGCCATACACAGGCCTCAGGCGAAATTTTCGGATACTATGTGATTACAAGTCAATATTATAAAAGATATAGGCTTCCAATTATGCATACGGAAACGAATATCAAAATGCCGGCCTCTAAGGAATGGTTGCTAAAACAATGGGCCAATGTGCATCGGTTGAAACATGACGGTATTCCTGTCGTCGGGTTTACGTGGTATAGTCTTACCCACCAGGTAGATTGGGACAGTGCGCTGCGTGATGATGCAGGCCGTGTGAATAAATTAGGACTATACGATCTCGACCGAAAAATAATGCCGGTCGGTCGGGCCTATAAAAAATTGATCGAACAATGGAAGGATATTATCAGCGAAGAGAGTTATGGGTTGATATTTCATTATTAAAAATCACCTTGCAAAAACAATATCAGATTTTATAATGTCTGCTGTGAAAAAACTAAAAAGATCGCATGCACAGATCTCGTTATCTGCGGTCTCGCGGCGGTCGTAATGCTCTCCTGAAGGCGTTTCGGTAAACGCTAACATGCGATCAGATTCAGCAACATGCTCCGACGAGATTTTTTTTATTTTGACATTGACTTGACTTTTATTGTCCATCTGAATAATATTTTAACTATTTATAAGGAAAAACCGTGCCTCATAATAGGGCGAAAACTAAATTTTCCTGGCGTTTTTAATTAAAATGTGTTTCCACCCAAAAATCAAGGGATTAGTTATAGTCAAAAAATAAAATGCTAAAAATCGTTACCAAAGTCGAACAAAAATTGAGATTTACTTCCTCCGGATTATTTCTTTTTTGTAGAATAAATTACATGGAAAGTGTTGACACGTGGGATTTTGGAGAGATTATTACTCCCAAATTTGTAAGCGGGGAAATAGATTTGCCAAAAAAGCTTGTACCAAGGCCTTTAATTAAGGATCCAATAATTCGATTTTCCTTCAATAAACCCTGTTGTCGAAATTTCATACGAAAAGTTACATACAATCAATGGCTAATTGAATCGACATTTTGAAAAAAACATTCATTGATAATAGTCGTATAATTCATGATTTTTCTCGGTCGTTTCATAGGCCGAATTCTATCGCAGTTTCATTATTTATAGAACCGGAAGTACAGGGTTCAAAATAGCATTATCCTAATAGGCCTGTATGCCCTTTTAGCTGTAGAAAAAAAGAGCGTCATAATTATTTCCATGGTGTTTCATTTAAGGATGCGTGGCATATCTTTTGAATCGCGTTGTAAGTCACGAAATCAAAATAAATTCACATGCAGTTTCAAGAGGTGGAGAGTATCACTGACCGTAAAATTAACGTTGTTGAGATAATTGGAAATGCGGATAAAGGCGGGATGGAAAATTTTATCAAAGATTTTTTGATTCACTTGCCAAAACATAAATTTTCATTAACCTGTATCTGCCCGTATGAAAGCAAATTCACAGCTGAGCTAAGACGCCTTGGCGTCGAAGACGTTTTCATTGCGAGAATAGAAGATGATCCTTATTGGAGATCTATCCAATTAGCTGTTGAAATTGGGCACCTTAAAAAAATTGATATTTTTCACGCCCACATGCCTAAAGCGCATCTCCTGGCCGGGCTGGCAGCGAATTTATTAAACAAACCTGTTGTTGCCACAGTGCATGGGATGGATATAACGGCCCACGAGCTTGGGATTGCCAAGGCAGTAGGATCTCATTTAATTACTAACAACCAGGAAGCATTTGTTCAGGCGCTGTCATTAGGCATTTCCCCCGATCATTTGAACCTGGTAAGAAATGGGATCAACACCTCCTTATTTACCCCAGAGTCTAACGGGCATGCAGATTTAAAAAAGCTAATTGATGTTCCGGACACCATCCCTCTTATTGGCTTCGTTGGCCGGTTAGCGCATGATAAGGGACCGGATCTTTTTTTAAAAGTTGCTGAGATCATCCATCATGTGCGGCCTGACATTCATTTTGTGATTGTTGGCGAAGGGGATATGCGAAAAGACCTTGATAAGCTATGTCTGATTAGGCGGCAGGTGGAATATATTCACTTTGTAAAATGGCAGGAAGATACGCCCCGCGTTTATCCCAATTTTGACTTGTTACTTCATACGTCGCGAAGTGATGGAACTTCGCTTGTGTTGCTTGAAGCGATGGCCTGTGGCATTCCGACTGTTGCAATTAATGTCGGGGGTGTTCCGGAAATTGTTGAGCACGGTGTTACCGGCATTCTTGCCAACCATTGGGAAGATGTGGCAACCCAGGCACTTTACCTGCTCGAAAATGACAAAATACGACAGGCTATGGCAATTGCGGCCCGTGAAAGAATAATTCGGTTTTTTAACGTCAAAACAAACACCGAAAAAACTGCAAATATTTTACAAAAAATCGCTTTCCCGGAAATAAATGGTTTTGGGCTTCCCTCAAGAGCATTTAAAAAAGAAAAGTCTTCTGCTAAGACAGAAATACGCAGTTTGAATGTTTAAGTCATTTATTTGGTGATGATCCATACAATGAACGCATCCGTTAAAACTATATTCTACATCATTGCACATGCCGACGATTGGCAGCTATTTATGAATCCTGATGCCTTCTCTGACATGAATACTGCCGGGAATAAAGTTGTATTTATTGTCACAACAGCTGGTGATGCAGGAACATCAGAGTGTTTCTGGAGGGCGAGAGAAGCGGGTATGAAAGAATCTATCAAATTTTGTCTAAGTCCCTTTTCAACTATTGTTTCAGAATGCCGGTTAAAAGAAATTAATGGGGTTAGATTTAACGTGGAACTGTTTAACAATGTTAGCTGCTATTTTTTGCGGTTGCCCGACGGAGGGTTGGATGGGAACGGGTTTTTATCAAATGATTACCAAAGTCTGTTTAAATTACGTATGGGCCAGGTATCCGGGTTAATATCGTTAGACCAATCAATTATTGTAAAAAGTTGGGAACATTTCAGTAAGATTTTAGAGTCTGTAATTTCAGAAGAATCAAATGGTTCGTCTGAAATTCATCTCAAATATTTAAATCCAAAAAACGCCGCCAATCCTGATGATCATCCGGATCATAGGGCGACGGGGGATGCGCTTCTCTTGGGCAATTATTCCGGATTTTGTCAAAGTTTATTTGCGGGCTATGGTAATTTGTGTCAGGAAATGTTGGAGCCAAATGATATATTTTGGAAAACCGGAATTTTTGCCGCTTACGACCGTTCAGTGTTTGAAGCTTGTGGTTATAGTACGATCGGTGAAAACCCGGAACTTTATCAAAAGTGGTGTACCTCCAGACCCGTTGTGGAGGAAATCAGATGGAAGTCCCTTTATTAATGGAAAATCCCTGACGATCTGAATGATAATACATTTAA
The DNA here is from genome assembly GCA_963706775.1 of uncultured Chitinophagaceae bacterium. Taxonomy (GTDB): domain Bacteria; phylum Bacteroidota; class Bacteroidia; order Chitinophagales; family Chitinophagaceae; genus Ginsengibacter. The sequence continues at coordinate 102,266 of CAVPNF010000004.1, read as the reverse complement.
CTTGGAACGAACTATAACAGTGTCTCAACAATCCAAAATGAAATTGCTCTGAAAAGTCTAAATGTAGAAAAAGGTATTTTAAAAGGAATAACGCCTTATTCGTCGTGTCTCATTGCTGAATATGATTTCAGGATTTTTTTTGCTTTTTCCGTAACATAAAATCCGGCTTTGCGTAAGCCGGTCTCACATAAATAATATCGGAGCTCTATAAGGCCGCGGGAATAAAAACTTTTAATAAACTTGAGATCCTGAGGATTCATAGGTTCCTGTCCCAACATTTCTCTTTCGTGACATTCCATTAAGACATCTTTCATTCCGTCAGTAATAGGTTTAATCTTCATGATTTCTTCAATTTAAAGATTAAAAAATGATTGAATATAAAAACGAGCGAATGCAATTAGATCCTTTAGAGAGCCTATGAAGGGCATTTAATATATACATATCAAATAAATCGAGGCGCTTTTGGCAAGAATGCCCGCCTTGGCTTTGTCTAATTGGTCTGAATATCGGACATTAAAATTATGCCAGATAATTTGCATGCTGCTGGCTACTATTTTCGAATGGCGGCGTGTAATTCGTTCCATAACGTCAACAAAAGGTACCGAATTTTCTACAGTGTTCAGCAGCGTGGCTTGACGAAATCAGAATGAATATAAAATAGAAGATCTATCTAGGTCGCCCACCATTTTAATTATAACAATTTAGCTACTTGACTGTTTTTTCCTGAATTCTTTTCGGATTAGGCGTTTTGAAACTTCTCCAGCATTTCACACACTGTTTTCAATTAGTATCCAACTTAATGACATTCATTTTAATTCGCTTATCTGTTCCAGGATATTGAACATAATACATGAGAGAACGCATATGAAATCGGTTGCAAGAACAGAGTTGTATTTTGCAGATAAAGTTGTGTGAAGGGTATTTAACTCAACTTTTATGAACGTAAAACTAAAAAATATAAATTACAACCGATTGCATTTAATTTAATGGAATTTCTTATTTTAGCAAATCAATAGGTGTTGCGTCCATTATAACACAAAAACAAATTAACGAATTGTGATCTTGTTAAGAAGAGTGTCCTTTTGAAATAATGGCTGGATTTCAAACAGCCAAATTTTGGGGACAATAGATGATTGATTTCACCGCTACAAAAGATTGGTATGAAAAAAAAATTGCTCGCTTGTTTTGTTTTAATCTCTTCATTTGGTTATTCTCAGCCGAATTCCGGCCTTAAGATGTGGTATGATCACCCATCTGGCGCTATTTGGGAGAATGCATTGCCCGTTGGCAACGGTTTTCAGGGAGCAATGGTTTACGGGAATGTAGATACAGAAACCATTCAGTTAAATGAATATACAGTTTGGAGTGGCAGCCCGAACCGTAATGATAATCCGTTAGCATTAGATTCACTGGCGGAAATCCGAAAACTAATTTTTGAAGGTAAACAAAAAGAAGCAGAGCAGATCGCAAACAGAGTTATCATCAGCAAAACATCACAGGGACAAATGTATCAGCCGGTAGGCGCACTTCATCTGGCATTTGATCAACATGATAGCTATACCAATTATTACCGCGAGCTTGATATAGAAAAAGCAGTTGCAAAAATATCTTATAAAGTTGCCGGTGTTACTTACACAAGAGAAGTGCTTGCTTCTTTTCCTGACCGGGTTATCGTGGTAAAATTAACTGCAAATAAACCGGGAAGCCTTTCTTTTAATGCTTTCTATTCTACGCCTCAGCCGAACGCTGAAATTAAAACTACTTCGTCACAAGAATTAACCATCGCCGGTACGACCATTGACCACGAAGGCGTGAAAGGGAAAGTGAAATTCAAAGGTATTGCAAGGTTCAAATTAGAGGGTGGAACGCTTTCATCTAATGACACGGCGCTGATTATTAAAAATTCAAATGCTGTTACCATTTATATTTCCATCGCTACCAATTTCAATAATTATTATGATGTAAGCGGCAACGAAAATGAAAGAGCTACATCTTATTTGAAGAAGGCATATTCAAAACCTTTTGCGACTATTTTGAAAGCGCACATTACAGCCTATCAAAAATATTTCAATAGGGTAAAACTTGACCTTGGAACTACAGATGCAGCCAGGCTTCCAACAGACCAAAGATTGAAGAATTTTGCTACAGCTATCGACCCGCAATTTGCAACGCTTTATTTCCAGCTCGGAAGATATTTACTGATTTCATCATCGCAGCCTGGTGGCCAGCCTGCCACACTTCAGGGCATCTGGAATAATAAAATGTACCCGCCATGGGACAGCAAATACACCATCAATATTAATACTGAAATGAATTACTGGCCGGCAGAAAAAACGAATCTTTCAGAAATGACCGAACCATTAATAAAAATGGTAAGGGAATTATCGGTTACCGGCGTGAAAACTGCGAAAGATATGTATGGCGCCGGAGGCTGGATGGCGCATCACAACACAGATATATGGAGAATTAATGGCGGTGTTGACGGCGCTTTTTGGGGCCTTTGGCCGAATGGTGGTGGATGGCTGAGCCAGCATCTTTGGGAGCATTATTTATACAGTGGCGATAAGGGGTTTCTGGCGTCTGTTTATCCTATATTGAAAGGCGCAGCAAAGTTTTATGACGATTATCTTATCGAACACCCTAAATACCATTGGCTGGTAATTTGTCCGGATGAATCACCGGAAAACGCACCGGCTGCGCATCAGGGTTCTTCATTGGATGCAGGGGTTACCATGACAAACCAAATTGTTTTTGATGTATTCACAAACGCTATTGATGCTGCCAAAATTTTGGACAAGGACAAGGCATTTATCGATACATTAAAACAAAAAAGAAGCCGGCTTGCACCCATGCATATTGGTCAATATGGACAATTACAGGAATGGTTAGACGACGTAGATAACCCCGACGACCATCATCGTCATATTTCGCATTTGTATGGGCTATTTCCTTCTAATCAGATTTCGCCGTATCGCACACCGCAATTGTATAGTGCTGCAAAGAACACATTGATTCAACGCGGTGATGTATCTACCGGGTGGAGTATGGCATGGAAAGTAAACTGGTGGGCTAAAATGCTGGATGGTAATCATGCTTATAAACTCATTCAAAACCAGCTAACGCCTGTTGGTACTAATGAAGGTGGCGGCGGTTCTTACAACAATCTTTTCGATGCACACCCACCTTTCCAAATTGATGGAAACTTTGGCTGCACTTCTGGAATTACAGAAATGCTGATGCAAAGTGACGATGGCGATTTGAATTTATTGGCCGCCTTACCCGATGTTTGGAAAGCAAAAGGAAGCATTAGTGGTTTGCGCGCGAGAGGTGGTTTTGATGTAGTAAGTATAATTTGGAAAGATGGACAAATTGTAAAAGCAATTATCAAATCCAATCTTGGCGGTAATCTTCGTTTGCGTGTTCCGAATGAAATGAAAATGAACAATGGAATAGTTTTAAAAAAAGCTATGGGCGATAACAGGAATGCTTTTTATCAAATAGAAAAAATAGCCGAACCCATTATTTCAGAGAAAGCAAAAATAACATTGCCGGATTTGAAACAAACTTTTGTTTATGATATAGCAACGGAGAAAGGAAAGATTTACACCCTGATTTTGAAATAGAAAAAATGAATTACAAATTTTAGATACAAGCCATGATTTTATCAACCAAAAGGCTATTCTTATTTATATTCCGGATGCTCTCATCGAGCGTTGGAAGAGACAATTCTGATAGATCAAAAGGTGTTTTTATACAAACGTTTATCCCAATACTTTTAAACAAGCAAGCTATCGCGGAGCCGAGATTAACGCAAAACTTAATAATCTATATTTTGATTTGTTTGAAGCCTCAAATAAAATATATTTTGAAGCAGGAGGTTCCATGGAACTATGAACTCATTAAGACGTAAACAAATTAATTTTTCAACGAAAAAAATTATTTTCTAATGCAAAAAACAAAATTCATCCAGGCTTTTATTTTCTTTTCAACATTTTTTTTATTGTTTGAGCTATCGTCAAAAGCGCAAGGTGTAATTACACCTTCTCAGCCAGGTTTTGATGTAATACAGGAAAACATTCCGCATGGAAAAATTGATTCATTCAGTTACAAATCAAAAACCGTTGGCAATACCAGGCAATCATTAATTTATACACCACCTGGTTATTCAAAAAATAAAAAATATCCTGTATTGTATTTGCTGCACGGCATTGGTGGTGATGACAAAGAGTGGTTGAATGGCGGACATCCTGAAATCATTTTGGATAATCTTTATGCGCAAGGCAAAGTGGAACCAATGATTATTATTATGCCCAATGGACGCGCTATGAAAAATGACAGCGCCACCGGCAATATTTTTGCCCCGGATAAAGTGCAGGCATTCGCCACATTTGAAAAAGATTTATTAAACGACCTTATTCCGTATGTACAAAAAAATTACCCGGTTTATACCGACAGAGAACATCGGGCCATAGCGGGCTTATCAATGGGGGGCGGACAATCTTTAAATTTTGGATTGGGAAACCTTGACAAGTTTGCCTGGGTTGGCGCTTTCTCAGCAGCGCCGAATACCAAAACTCCTGAACAACTGGTGCCTGATCCTGCAAAAGCCAGAAAGGAGTTAAAGCTGCTTTGGATTTCCTGCGGAGCGAGCGATGGCCTGGTTAGCTTTAGCCAAAGAACACATGATTACCTGGTTAAAAGTGATGTGCCTCATATTTATTACATCGAACCCGGCGTGCATGATTTCAAAGTTTGGAAAAATGGCTTATATATGTTTTCCCAATTAATTTTTAAGCCGGTTGATACTTCTTCCTTTTTAAATTATCCTGTTGTGGGCGCACCGGCTTCAACGAACGTTAGAGGCGCAAACTATCCACAAATACTGGCAGACCATCGTGTAATATTTAAAGTGAAAGCGCCTGATGCGCAAAAAGTGCAGGTTGATCTCGTTAAAAAATATGATATGGTGAAAGACACCAGCGGTTATTGGAATGTTACAACCGATTCTGTCAGTGAAGGCTTTCATTATTATTCTTTGATTATAGATGGCGTGGCTGTTGCAGACCCTGCCAGTGAAACATTTTATGGTATGGGAAGAATGGCAAGCGGCATCGAAATTCCGTTTATAGGTGGCCGTTATTATGCGCTTGGTAATGTACCTCATGGTGATATTCGCATCAAAAATTATTTCTCTGCTGTTAACAATTCATGGAGGCAAATGTACGTCTATACTCCGCCTGGCTACGATTCTTCTGTTGATACAAAATATCCTGTCTTATACATTTTGCACGGTGGTGGCGAAGATGAAACCGGTTGGGCTACTCAAGGCAAAGCAAATTTGATATTGGACAATCTTATTGCGGATAAAAAAGCAAAACCTATGCTGATTGTGATGCCGGATGCAAACGTCAGTGCCGGAGGCTTTAGTGCCGATGCTATTGAAAACGGAATGAAATTATTTGAAAAAGAAATGAAACAAGCCATCATTCCTTTCGTGGAAAAAAATTATCGCAGCATAAATGACGCCAGCCATCGCGCATTGGCAGGGCTATCCATGGGCGGCCTTAATACCCTTTACACAGGGATTAATAATACGGACATGTTTTCTTATCTCGGCGTTTTTAGTTCAGGATGGATAGTGCCGATGATGAATAAAACCGCAGATTCACAATATACTTTTTTGAAAGAAAATGCTGATAAAATTAATACCAACCTGAAAGCCTTCTGGATTTCCGAAGGAGGGCCGGAAGATATCGCTTACAAGAACGGTAAAATTATGTTGGGCAAATTAGATGAGCTTAAAATAAAACATACTTATTACGAATATCCGGGCGGACATACCTGGCCTGTCTGGAGAAATAATTTGTACAATTTTGCGCCTTTACTTTTTAAATAACAAATAGATATTGATACGCCAATTTCAAAAGATTTATGGTCTAAATCACTCACTTAAATACTTGTAAAATGAAATTTAAAACGACAATTATTTTTTCGTTTGCTATCATGGCAAGCCAAATTTGTATGGCACAAACGGTTGTGGATGACTTCAAGGCATCGACTTTAAATCAGCCGGGTCAGGAATATCCGCAAGTAAATTCGCAGGGATATGCCCGATTTAAAATCAATGCTCCACAAGCAGATAGCGTTCGTGTAAGCCTGGGATTGGGAGGAAGAGGAGGTACGCTGCTTACAAAAGGAGCAGATGGATTTTTTACCGGCACTACCGAAGGGCCAATGGATGAAGGGTTTCATTATTATCATTTAACTATAGACGGCGGTACTTTCAATGACCCGGGCGCTTTGAATTTCTATGGTTCTGTCCGTTGGGAAAGTGGCATCGAAATACCTGCTCATGACCAGGATTTTTATGCACTTAAAGATGTGCCTCATGGCAATGTGCAGCAAATTCTTTTTCCGTCAAAAAGCACCAATACATCACGTCGTGCCTTCGTGTACACACCACCGGGTTATGAAAAAGATAAATCAAAAAAATATCCGGTATTGTACCTGCAACATGGCTGGGGCGAAGATGAAACTGCATGGAGCAATCAGGGGCATGCGAACCTTATCATGGACAACCTGATTGCCGAAGGCAAAACAAAGCCGTTCATTATTGTGATGACGTATGGAATGACCAATGAATTGAAATGGGGACACATGAAGGAATTTAAAATTGAACCTTTTCAAACGGTGCTGGTTGATGAATTGATTCCTTACGTTGATGCTCATTTCCGTACTATTGCTGATAAGGCTAATCGCGCTATGGGCGGCCTTTCTATGGGTGGTATGGAAACGCACACAATCACGCTGAATAAGCCTGATGTATTTTCTTATTATGCTTTGCTAAGCGGAGGCATTTATACGCCGGACGAACTTAAAGACAAATCAAAGCCTAAACTCATTTTTATAAGTTGTGGTAGCAAGGAAAGGCCAGATGGTGTTAAGAATGCGGTGACAACATTGAAAGGAGCCGGTTACAATGCAGTCTCTTATGTTTCTGAGAATACAGCACATGAATTCCTCACCTGGAGACGCAGTCTGCATGAGCTTGCGCCGTTGTTTTTTAAGAATTAACAGCCATAATAATTTTATAAAAAAATCATTATAATGAATTTCAAGCCCTTTATCTTTTTTCTCGCAGCACTCTTAATCAGCGGATTCTGTTTTGCACAATCAGATGATTTTAAACCTTCCGCTACCAACGTAGCGGGAAAGCAATATCCTCAGGTAAACACTGATGGCCGGGTACGTGCCAGCATTGTGGCACCAGACGCAAACAAAGTGCAGCTTGATATCGGCGGCAAAAAATATGATATGCTAAAAGATGAAAAAGGGGTATGGACGGGAGAATCACTTCCGCAGGATGAAGGCTTTCATTACTACCAGCTAAACATTGACGGCGTTTCTGTTCCTGACCCCGGAAGCCTTTACTTTTACGGTGCGGGTCGCTGGGGAAGCGGAATTGAAATTCCTGCCAGCGACCAGGATTTCTTTGCGTTGAAAGATGTGCCCCATGGCCTCATAAGTGAAAATGTATATTTTTCTAAATTGACAAATGCATGGAGGCGTTGCTTTGTTTACACGCCTGCAGGTTATCAAAAAGATATCAAAACTCGCTACCCGGTTTTGTATTTACAGCATGGAAGTTTTGAAGATGAAACCGGCTGGTCGCGACAAGGTCATGCAAACCTGATTCTTGATAACCTTATTGCTGCCGGAAAAGCTGCTCCGATGATTATTGTAATGGATAACGGATATGCATTTAAATCGTCTGACATTACTGCCGATAGCAAAGCCCGTCCCGAGTCCATTTTTGAACAAGTAATGATAAATGAAATTGTCCCGATGATTGACGGGAAATTTAGAACTATTGCCAATCGTGAATACAGGGCGATAGCAGGACTTTCTATGGGCGCTAATCAAACTATGCGCATCATCATGAATAACCTGGATAAGTTTTCATCTCTCGGAGCTTTCAGCGGTACTTCAAATTATCCCAGCACGGATGTTATTAATACGGCTACATTCCTTGATGGAAAATTTAGTGATGGCGCGGCAGTCAATAAGCAATTTAAAGTTTTGTTTCTTGGATTGGGAACAAAGGAACCTAATCCATTTCCCGGTTCTGTCGGGGCTTTCAGGAATATGTTAGACAAACAAGGAATCAAATATGTGTTTTACCAATCACCGGGAACCTCGCATGAATGGCTTACGTGGAGAAGAGATTTGGAACAATTTGCGCAACTACTTTTTAAAAAATAATTCATCATTTCAATTGCAGGAATGAAATTGTCACCAATTATTATTTTATCATTTTTATCTGTCGGGTAATGAAAAAACTAAAGCTTTGTTTTATTGTGATGTGTTTCTTTCCATTCGCTATTCAGGCGCAGCGCATTATAAATCTTTATCCCGGCAATATTCCGAATTCAAAGAAAACAGCATTAAATGACATTCCTGAAAATCCTTCAGAAGGTTTGATTCGCCGGGTTATTACGCCAACATTGCAAATGTATTTACCTGAAAAAGATAAGGCCAACGGCGCTGCTGTAGTGATTTGCCCCGGTGGTGGTTACAGCGTGATTGTTTATGACGGGGAGGGCGTAATGATTGCGCGAGAATTTGCAAAAAAAGGCCTTACGGCATTTATATTGAAATATCGTTTGCCAAACGATTCTTTCCAGGTAGATAAAAGTATTACGCCTTTGCAGGATGCGCAACAGGCGATTAAAATGGTACGTGACAGCGCATCTGTTTGGGGTATTGATGCAAACAAAATCGGCATCATGGGTTTTTCTGCCGGTGGTCATGTGGCTTCCACAGAAGCAACACATTTTAATAAGTCACTGATAGAAAACAAAAGCAATACCAACCTGCGCCCTGATTTTCAAATTTTGGTGTATCCTGTTATCAGCATGCAGGACAGCCTTGCGCATCAAGGTTCGCGAACACAATTGCTCGGCACAAATCCTTCAAAAGAAACTATCAATCTTTATTCAAATGAATTACAGGTAGATAAAAATTCTCCTCCTGCTTATATCACACACGCTACGGATGATAAAGTCGTGGATGTGGACAATAGTATTATTTATTTTGAAAAGTTAAGGCATAACAAGGTGCCTGTTGAAATGCACATTTATCAAAAAGGTGATCATGGTTTTGTGTTCAGGCATCCCGGCTGGATGGAACCTTTGTATGAATGGATGAAAAGTAATAATTGGATGGATAAATAAATCTAGAATAAAAATGAATTAAATCTTACTGTATGTCTCTTTTGATTCAAAATTTAATGTAGAGACATTTCATTTTTAAATCTAATAAAAAAACTCTTAGAAAACTTTCAAATGTTGAATTTATGATGAAACAGAAACCTGCTAAAACAATTCGTTTACTGTTGTTAATAGCAACAGGATTTATTTTTTATCCCGCTTTTTCTCAAACACCTGTTATAACCTTAGACGTGGCGAAATCACATGCTAACGTTAGTCCCATGCTATATGGTTTGATGACGGAAGAAATCAATCATTCTTATGACGGAGGATTGTATGCGGAATTAATACGCAACAGAATATTTAAAGACAGTAAAACGGAGCCTGAAGGATGGAGTATTGTAAAAGAAAATCCTTCGTCGGAAGCAGATATAAAACTGATAGGCGCCGAGGAACATGTTCCTAACGATGAACGGAGAAATGCCATCAATGGCGCGATGCAGGCGTGTTTAAGACTTACTGTTGAAAAGCCCGATGGAAGAGTAGGCATTGCCAATGAAGGTTATTGGGGCATTCCTGTAAAACCTTCGACCACTTACAAAGCTTCATTTTATATAAAAGGAACAGACCGCAGAGAGCCGCCCCGCTGGCCCTGGGAACCAAAACCAACTGCACCGCCGCTTCCTGTAATTGAAAATAATACACCTGGCCCAATAACAGTTTCCATCGAAAGCAATGATGGCAAAACAGTTTATGCAAAAGGCACGATCAATCTTGAAAAAAGTATTTACTGGAAAAAATATCAAGTGGACTTAACAACGGCTGCCAATGTGAAACCAACGAAAGATGCACGCTTTGTTATTTCTACCGACCGTGCCGGTGTGTATTATTTCAACCTGGTTTCTTTATTTCCGCCAACATACAACAATCAATCAAATGGTTTTCGGCCAGACCTGATGCAGATGATGGTGAATATGAAACCAAAGTTTCTCCGTTTTCCGGGAGGGAATTATTTAGAAGGCCCAAAAATTACCGATGCATTTCCATGGAAAACAACGCTTGGCCCTATAGCAAACAGGCCGGGACATAATGGCTCATGGGGCTACCGGGCTTCAGATGGAATGGGTTTGCTTGAGTTTCTGAAATGGGCAGAAAATATGGGCGCAGAGCCACTTTTAGGCGTTTATGCAGGTTATTCTTTGGATGGCGACCATATAGATGCAGGGCCGCTTTTGAAACCGTACGTTGATGATGCCCTGGATGAGATAGAATATGTTATTGGTGATACAAATACTTATTGGGGCGCTAAACGAGCTGAGGACGGCCATCCTGAACCATTTAAACTTCAGTATGTTGAAATTGGTAATGAAGATTGGTTTGACAGGACTAATAGTTATGACGGAAGGTTCAATCAATTCAGAACGGCTATTGAAGCTAAGTATCCGCAACTGACTTGCATTTCGACCATAGCGGATGCACAATATCCGGACATAAAAGTTACTTCCGGCAAACCACCGGCGGTATTGGATGAACATTATTATCGCAACTCATGGGAGATGTGGGAAAATGCATCACAATATGATAAATACGACCGCAATGGTCCAAAGATTTTTGTGGGAGAATGGGCTACACGCGAAGGCGTGCCTACCACGAATTTAAATGCTGCACTTGGTGATGCAGCCTGGATGACAGGTATGGAACGTAATTCAGATTTGATAATTATGTCTTGCTATGCACCATTATTCGTAAACGTAAGTAAAGATTCTGCAACGGGGCACAAAGCATGGCAATGGGATTCTGACCTGATTGGATATGATGCGCTTAACAGTTATGGTTCGCCATCTTATTATGTACAAAAATTATTCAGTCATTACCTGGGAAATAAAATTGTACCGTTTACAGTTACAAATCTTCCGACCCAAAAAATGCCACTTTCGAAAAGAGATAGTGCCGAAGGCAAAGCGCCTAAATTAGTTCCAACGATATTTTATTCTGCTACGATGAATGATACGACAGGAACAATCTATCTTAAGATTGTAAACACAACAGCCAAAAAACAAGCGGTGAAAATAAATCTTGATGGAATTGCCAAAGTGGCTCCCGAGGCAGCATTGGTGGTAGTAAAAGGCAGTAAGCCCGATGAAACCAATAGTATTACCGATCCTGAAAATATAGTTCCCGTTACTGTGACCATAAAAGGGATTAAGAAGTCTTTTTCAAGAGTGCTTGATCCTTATTCTGTGAGTATTATTGAAATTAAAACAATGAAGTAGCAACAATTTTATTCTTAATAAATCAAACCTCATTCGATTTTTAAACGCAAATAAAAACAATCATTATGAAATATTTATTCACAGCCTTACTCCTTTTTGGATTCATGGTAACTAACGCACAAAATGCAATTGATGGTAACTGGAAAGGCAGCCGCGAAACTCCGAACGGAACTATGGAATTTAATTACACTTTTAAAGTGCAGGGAGATACATTAACCGGGATTATCAAATCACAGTTTGGCGAGGTGTCAATAGAAAAAGGCAAAGTTGATGGAAAGAAGTTTTCTTACAGCATCAGCTTTAATGGCAATAGTATTGATTTTACAGGCGAGCTTGTAAGCGACGACCAGATAATCACCAAAAATGAAAGAGGTGAAACCAAGTTGTCAAGAGTAAAAGAATAGTTGAGAATTCTTTGGAATGACACCGAACGAAACGATGTCACGCATCTTTTTCCTGGAACGCCTGGTCCCTTATTCGGTAAGCCTATTTGTATTAAAAAACAAAACGCTTTTCTGAATTGTATGGTAGATCGATCACCTAAAGCGACAGATAATGATTAAATCAAGTCTTTCAAAACTAATTAATAAGGTATTAATTTTCTGTGGTGCATTTGCGATAAGTATTTTTACTTTTAATGCAGTCGCATGCGCAGGAAAAATTATATCCTAATGAATTTAATTTAAGCGACGTAAAATTATTGGACGGCCCTTTTAAACATGCCCGTGACCTCAACATTGAAACACTTTTAAAATACAATGTTGACCGTTTATTAGCGCCTTATTTAAAGGAAGCGGGATTAAAACCAAAAGACTCGAGCTATACAAACTGGGCCGGACTGGATGGACACATTGGAGGCCATTATTTAACTGCCATGGCAATTAATACAGCTACCGGAAATGCTGAATGCAAAAAAAGAATGTTGTACATGATTGCTGAATTAAAAGCCTGCCAGGAAGCCAATGCAAAGAATAATAAAAGTTGGGGCATGGGTTATGTCGGTGGTGTTCCGAATAGTGCGGCAGTATGGGCTTCCGTAAAAGATGGTGATTTCAAAGCCTTTCACTCAGGCTGGGTTCCGTGGTATAATGTTCATAAAATGTATGCTGGCTTACGAGATGCGTGGATATATGCCGGAAATAAACAAGCAAAAAACATGTTTTTGGAATTTTGCGACTGGGCAATAAATATCACATCATCTCTAACTGATGAACAAATGCAAAGCATGCTTGATACAGAACAAGGCGGCATGAATGAAGTGTTGGCTGATGCTTACGCAATAACAGGAAATAAAAAATATTTGGTTGCTGCTAAAAGATTTTCACATCATATGTTATTAGACCCAATGTCTGAAGGCACTGATAACCTGGATAACAAACATGCTAACACGCAAGTGCCGAAGGCTATTGGTTTTGAAAGAATAGGTGAGCTAAGCGGCGATAAAAAATATGCCGATGCAGGAAGTTTTTTCTGGCAAACAGTTACTACTAACAGAACATTGGCTTTTGGCGGAAACAGCCGTCGCGAATTCTTTCCATCTGCCGCATCCTGTATAGATTTTATTAACGATGTGGAAGGCCCCGAAAGTTGCAACTCTAATAACATGCTGAAACTAACGGAAAATTTATTCAGAAAAAATCCTTCAGCGAAATATGCCGACTATTATGAGCGCACGATATACAATCACATTCTTTCTACTCAAAATCCCGAAACCGGCGGCTATGTGTACTTCACGCCCGTTCGTCCGGGAAGTTATCGTGTCTATTCAGCGCCCAATGAGGCTATGTGGTGTTGCGTTGGCACTGGCATGGAAAATCATGGCAAGTACAATGAATTTATTTACACGCATTCCCGCGACTCCTTATTTGTAAATCTCTTTATTGCATCTGAATTAAACTGGAAAGAAAAAGGAATACAACTCACTCAACAAACAAAATTTCCTTACGAAGAAAAAACGAAGCTGCTTATTACTGAGGGCAACTCGTCATTCAAATTAATGATTCGTTATCCATCGTGGGTGAAAGATGGAGCATTAAAAATTGTGGTGAATGGTGATGAAGTTTCATTTACAAATAATCCTTCTTCTTATGTGACCATCAACCGCAATTGGAAGAAAGGAGATGTAATAGAAATTACATTGCCGATGAATAATACTATTCAGCATTTAATTAACGTACCGGAATATATCGCCATTATGCATGGACCGATTTTGCTCGGCGCAAAAACAGGAACCGAAGATATGAAGGGCCTGATTGCCGATGACAGCCGCTGGGGCCATATTCCAAGTGGTAAAAGACTTCCTCTTGATAAAGCGCCTATCATCATTGAAGATGATTTAAATAAATTGACAAATGAATTGGTTCCTGTAAAAGGTAAACCGCTCCATTTTACTATTCCCGCTGTAAAACTGATTAATCCTATCAATGTTCAGTTGCAGCCTTTTTACCAGATTTATGATGCAAGATATATGATGTATTGGATGGCATTGAGCAATGAAGGATATCAAAAGCATATAGACTCTATTGCTGCATCCGAAAAGGAAAAACTGGAGCTGGACAAACGCACCGTTGATTTTATAACTCCGGGCGAACAACAACCAGAAGTTGACCACGCGATGCAAAACGATAAATCAAGAACAGGCAACAACCAGGACCAAATGTTCCGCGAAGCATTCAATGGTGGCTATTTCAGTTACAACATGGCTACAAATAATGAAACCGGTTTGAGTTTACTGGTTCGTTATTGGGGCGCTGAATGGGGCAGCCACAAATTTGATATTTATATTGATGATGAAAAATTAATAACAGAAGATAATACCGGTAAATGGAATCAATCACAATTCAAAGAAATATCCTACACCATTCCTGATGCAATAGTAAAAGGCAAAGACCATGTGCGGGTGAAGTTTCAGGCATTGAATGGAAGTTCCGCAGGGCCTGTTTATTATGTTCGTTTGGTAAAAAATAAATGATGGAAAGATTTAGTGTATGGAATAGGAAAGATTTTTAAAAGAATTACTTAACATGAAAAAAATCATTGCAGTCATTTGCGTTTTATTTTTTTTGTCTTTGAATGGTATTGCCCAAAATGTTCATAGTGATAATGGCGACGGCACTTACACCAATCCTTTGATTTCTGCGGATTTTCCTGACCCTGATGTGATTCGTGTTGGCGATACGTATTACATGGTTACAACTACAATGTTCGTTTTTCCAGGCGTTACTGTTTTAAAATCGCATGATTTGGTAAACTGGGAATATTGCAGCAATGCGGTGCCGCGATTTGATTTCAGCAAATGTTATGACCTGGATAGTTGCAACCGTTATGGCCATGGCCAATGGGCAACCAGCATAAAATATCACAACGGAAAATTTTATCTTTTATTCATCACGCTGAATGAAGGTGGTTTCATGTTAACAGCAGATAAAGCAGAAGGCCCATGGCACATTACAAAACTGCCGAAAGGTTTTTATGACCCGGGATTATTTTTTGACGATGATGGCAAAGTGTATGTCGCACAAGGCTATGGTAAAATTTCCATTACCGAAGTAAATGACAGCCTTGTTGCTATTGGGCCGGATTCACTGGTTTATACCGGAGATATCCGCAAAGGACTTGAAGGATCGCATGTGTATAAAATCAACGGTTATTATTATTTGTATTGTACGTATGGCGGACGGGATGGTATGCAGGTAGCGCTTCGTTCCAAAAATATTTATGGCCCTTATGAGCAAAAGTTATTGATTTATGATACTACCCAAGGAATTAATTATGGCATTCATCAGGGTGCATTAATTCAAACACAAACCGGTGAATGGTGGACAATGCTATTTGTTGACAGCGGGCCGTTCGGAAGATTTCCTTCTTTGCAGCCTGTCACCTGGGTTGACGGCTGGCCGATGATTGGCGTTAATGGCAAAGCAGTTGCGACCTATAAAAAGCCAAATGTTGGTAAAACATATCCTATAAAAAATTTTCCTACATCGGATGAATTCAATGAGAAAAAATTGGGCATACAATGGGGTTGGAATCATAATCCTGATGAATCAAAATGGTCGTTAACAAAAAGGCAAGGCTTTTTAAGATTGAATACAGCTACTGTAACATCAGATTTTAGAAGCGCGCGCAATACGCTTACGCAACGGCCTTTTGCAAAACACAATCAAAAAATTCCCACCATCGCAATAACCAAAATGGATGTTAGCAAAATGAAAGATGGCGACATTGCCGGGCTTGCTGTTTTTCAGGACCCTTATGCATTCATTGCAGTAAAACAACAAAAGGGAAGGAAATATATTTTGATGGTGAACAATGGCAAAACCGTTGATTCTGTTGCGATCAGTGCTTCCGTAATTTATTTGCGAACTCTTGCTTCGAATGCAACGGGCAAAGCAACTTTTGAATACAGTTTCGACAATGAAAATTATAAGTCAATTGGTGAGGATTTGATCATGCAATTCAGTTTAAAAATATTTACAGGAAATAAATTCTGCCTTTTCAATTATGCCACGAAACAGGCCGGTGGTTATGTAGATATTGATTGGTTCAGAGTTCAATAGTTGTTATAAAAATCTTTTCTCATAAAAAATCAAAAACCATGCAGTTGAATTCCATGTTAAAAAAATTATTTTTAGTAGTTCCATTTTTTTTACTTGCTGTTTTTGTTTCGTTACAAACATCAGCACAAAAATTAAAAATAAATGATTCAAGCTATTTTGAAAAAGCTGGCGTGAATGTGCTGGTTTTTAGCTACGAATACAACGGCATGTTTTTCGATGAAAAGACATCTGCGATCGGATTAATACATCACGGCGTAAGAACTGCTACCGGGGGCGCCATACGCCTTCAAAACACACCCGAACAATGGGACCTCATACCGAAAATGACCAGCAGGAAAGTAGATAAAAAAAATAACAGTATAGAAGTTGCATTGCGTTATGAGGAATTTGATTTTGATTCCCGGGTGGTAGTTACTTCAAAAGACAAAGGCATTGAAATCAGCGTATATCTTGACAAGCCTGTTCCGGAAAAATTAGTCGGCAAGGCAGGTTTCAATCTTGAATTTCTTCCTTCAGCCTATTTCGAAAAAACCTATCTCACAGATGGAAAGCCTGGTTCATTTCCTTTATATCCAAGCGGCCCCACAAGTATAAAACCCATCAGTGAAAAAGTTCCGCAATTTGCGGGGCACACCACTTTTGACGATAGAGGACGCGGGGAATTTATAGTTCCTTCACCAATCGCTACCGGCAAAGTATTGGTGCTGGCGCCCGAAGACCCTGAGCGATCCGTAAAGATCGTTTCCGAAACAGCGGGTGAAAATTTAATGTTGTTTGATGGGCGCAACCTGGCACAAAACGGATGGTTTATTGTTCGCAGCCTTTTGCCTGCCAACAAAACAGGAAAAGTTTTAACCTGGTATGTTGAACCCAATGCGGTTCCTAATTGGAAACGTAAACCCAATATTGCCTTTTCGCAGGCTGGTTATAGCCCATCACAAGAGAAAATTGCCGTGATTGAGCTTGATAAAAATGATACTCCTTTACCAACTGCTTCTCTTTTCCAGGTTACACAGGATGGAAAATATGTGGAAAAATTAAAGAGTGATGTAAAAGTCTGGGGCCGGTATTTTCGATACAATTATGCAAAATTTGACTTTAGTTCTGTAAAACAACCAGGCTTATATTTTATTCAATATGGCGGCCAAAAAACAAATACTTTCTCTATTGCTTCTAATGTGTATGATAATACCTGGCACCCAACTTTAGACGTCTGGTTTCCTGTGCAAATGGATCACATGGAAGTTAACGAAGCTTATCGTGTGTGGCATGGAGCCCCTTTTCTAGATGATGCGTTGCAGGCGCCCACTAATATTCAGCATTTCGACGGTTACAGTATGGGTGCATCAACACAAACGAAATACAAACCTCTGGAGCGCATTCCTGGTATGGCTACGGGCGGGTGGTTTGATGCAGGCGATTTTGATATTCAAACGGGTTCTCATTGCAATGTGCTGCTGAGCCTTGTAGATACGTGGGAGAAGTTTAAACCAACCCGTGATCAAACCTATGTCGACTACGCAAGCCATTATGTAGATATTCATCGTCCGGATGGTAAGCCCGATATCTTGCAACAAATACAGCACGGCACGCTAAATTTGGTGGCGCAGGTGAAAAATATTGGTCATCCTGTAAGAGGGATTGTTGTTCCGCATTTGCACCAGTATCATCACCTTGGCGATGCAATAAATGAGACTGATAATCTTCTTTACGATTCCACTTTAAAGCCATATCAGGTAAAAGGAAATCAAAGTGGTACATTGGATGACCGCTGGGCTTTCACTGAAAGAACCAGCTTCCTGGATTATTATACAGCAGCCGCTTTGGCAGCATCGAGCCGCGCATTAGATGGCTTTAATGATACATTGTCCCACCAAAGTTTATTCTATGCAAAACAATTATGGGACGAAAATAATATCCTCAGCAAAAAAGATACTTCCACGTTTGCCAGAATGTTTGGGAGCGCATTGAAAATAAATGCTGCGCTTCAGTTGTATATCGCTACAAAAGATAAGCAGTATGCAGATGTATTTAAAGATGCCATTTGGCAGTCTTTAAAAAGCCTTGGTGGCAGCAGATATGGTGGGGGCTCAATAAAAACTGCATTGCAGGCAATTCCTTACATGGATGATGATTACAAAAATAAATTACGTGAGTACGTCGTAAAGTATAAGGCAGTATGTGATGACTACGCCAAAAAAAATCCTTATGGAGTTCCGATAGCTGAAGGTGGTTGGGGTGGCAGTGGTAACGTCGTTAGTTTTGCAACAGCAAACTATTACGCTAACAAGTTTTATCCGGATATCATTAACGTGGAATATGTATACAAGGGTTTGAATTATATTTTTGGCTGTCACCCTTATTCAAACATATCTTTTGTCAGTTCTGTAGGAACAAAATCAAAGAAAGTTACTTATGGAAACAATCGCGCGAACTTCAGTTTTATTGCCGGTGGTATTGTTCCCGGTATATTACTTATCCAACCTGATTTTTTAGAAAATAAAGAAGATTGGCCATTTTTCTGGGGTGAAAATGAAGTAACAGTAGGCGGTTGCGCAGATTATATTTTTCTGGCCAATGCGGCGGCCGCTTTAGTTTCGGATAAATGAAAAGATTGGCGATAATCGCCGGATTTTATTTTTAAACACAAATAAAGAATCACGGTGAGAAAATCACTGTTCAAATTTTATCTTTTGGACCGTTATCTCGACCGATGAATCAAATGTGAACTAATAAATTTCAATGGAGTTTTACTTCCCGTCCTGCGTCAATCGTTAACAAAAAAAGCTGTTATATTTAAGCACCCGATTGTTTAAATTGAGTATTAAAATTTTAAATAATTATGAAAAAAATTGTTGTCCTGGATGGCTATGCCTTAAACCCGGGAGATCTAAGTTGGGAATCCCTTAAACAGCTTGGAGAAACATTGATTTATGATAGATCGTCGGACGCAGAAACTGTTTCCCGGATCGTAGATGCAGATATCGTTCTCACTAATAAGGTAGTTTTGACTGAAGCTGCAATTAATGCCGCCGCGAAGTTGACATATATCGGAGTGATGGCGACGGGTTATAATATTGTAGATGTGAGCGCTGCTAAAAAACGTAACATTACCGTTACGAATGTACCCGCTTATAGCACCGCGTCTGTTGCGCAATTGGCAATTACAATGATGCTTGAACTCTCGGCCCATTTTTCGCTCTACGCGCAAAGCGTACAACAGGGAGACTGGGAACGGTGCGTTGATTTCAGTTATCAATTGAAACCCATCAGCGAATTGCAGGGGAAGATCCTGGGAATTATTGGCCTTGGACAAATTGGAAAAAAAGTTGCCGAAATTGCATTGGCTTTTGGCATGAAAATCATTGCATCACACAAACATCCCGAGCGCGACCGGATGGAAGGAGTGACTTTTGTAGATGAGAAGACCTGTTTTCAAAATGCAGACTTCATTAGCTTGCATTGTCCGCTTAACGAACAGAATAAAAATTTTGTGAACAAAGCGTTACTTGACACAATGAAGCCGTCTGCGTTTATAATTAACACCAGTCGCGGCGGGCTGATCAACGAACAGGATCTTGCTAACGCGCTAAATTCCGGACAGATAGCAGGAGCGGGACTTGACGTATTATCAATAGAGCCTCCTGCGTCGGTAAATCCTTTATTAAAAGCAAAAAATTGCATCGTGACGCCTCATATTGGCTGGGCCTCTATTGAATCCCGTCTAAGACTGATGAATATCCTGGTCAGTAATATAAAGGCATTCCTGGAAGGCGCGCCGGTAAATGTTGTCGCTTAGATGGCAACTACTTAACGCATCCCGAAGAAAAACGATGAAGTGGCGTTTTGTTTTATTTTTTTTGTAAAGCCTTGTTGATGGCCTTCACGGCAAGTGGTTCCATGATCGCATAGCCGGCTGCATTTGGATGAACGCCATCTTTGGAATATTTTTCAGGCAACCCCTTTCTTTCATCCACCATCGCAGAATAATAATCCAGGTACACAAAATTATTTTTAGCAGCGTATGCTTTTATCCATATGTTCAAATCCGTTACCTTTTGCACCGGATTTATTTCCGGTCTCCAGGGAAATGCATAGGCGGGAAGCACGGAAGAAAGCACCACTTTGATTCCGTTGGCTTTTGCCAATTGAGCCATCGATGCAAGATTATCTTCAATCATCTCCAGAGTGGAGGGGCCTGTGTTTCCCGCAATGTCATTAATGCCCGCTAAGATCACAACGACTTTTGGTTTAAGGTCGATCACATCCTGCCTGAACCTGATCAGCATTTGCGGTGTAGTCTGTCCGCTAATACCGCGGTCAAGGTATGGATTGGAAGAGAAAAAATCCGGCCGGATTTGTATCCAGCCATCGGTAATTGAATTTCCCATAAATACAACCCTGTTTTCATTGGCTGAAGCGGTTGTCAGAGCGGCATTTGCTGTTCTGTAGCGACGTAAATTGGGCCAGTCGTTTTTTTCATTTAGTTCCATTTTTGCTGAATCATTCTGCGCGTGTAAGCCTGGAGTGATAAGCAATAGAAACAATATTGTGCATACTGTGATTTGAAGATGCTTCATTTTTTGTATTTTAAGGATTGACGTTTTTAATTTTAATCAAAAATATAATTGTCCGGCCATAGCGGAAGAATTAATTGCTTCAGCAAATTCAATATAAGAAATATTACATCCCAATTCCCGGTATACGCTCAATTGAATGTTCTCAACCAAATGTACAAAATCTACATTTTAGCTTATCACATCAGTTGCTATCTTTTTATAAATGATCAATCCAGTTAACCTTTTCTGCAACAGGCTGTCTTTTTGATAAAGGATTCGGAAGTTCACCCACGCCACCGATATAGAAAAATCCAATTAATTTGTCCCGTTCTGCAAGCCCGAAAAAGGGCTTCGATTCTTCGAAATAAGTGATGCCTCCAGTGGAAAGATACCCACCGAAACCATAGGCTGTCACAGTTAAATAAATGTTTTCTACCGCACAGGCAACAGCGATCAGTTCTTCCTCTTCCGGAATCGGGATGGAAATGCTTCTTTTCATTCCTATCGCTATAATATGCGACGACATCAGCGGATATTCGAGTAAATTCTTCAGCTTTTTTTCCTTGAATTTTTCGCCAGCATATTTGCTATAAAGTTCTGCCTGCAACTTCGCAAAATACTGTAGGCCTTCCCCTGTAAATACTGTAAAACGCCAGGGTTCGGTGAGCTTGTGGGTAGGGGCGCGGTTCGCATTCTCCAGGATTTGCCAAATGGCCTCATTTGGAATTTTTATATCCGGTGAAAATTGGTAAGGATAAACGCTACGCCGGGTTTGAACGATTTCATTGAAGTTCGATAGGTCATATTTTTGTTCCATAAAATTTCTTTATTGTTGGCAAATTTAATTGCTTTGCGTCTTTATACTCAGATCGTATTTATATCCATGCTTGATCGGCTTTATCAAAAAACAAGACTCTGCAACATTTCTCATATTCTCCGATCGACATCACATTGCAAATGAATTTGCCCCGCATTAAAATTTAGAAATCATAAATTTGCTCATTCACAAATTCAATGCATATAAATGTTCGAAGTCCTGTCTCAAAACATTAAAGAAAAGATTTCAATTACCGACGAAGAATTTGAGTTTACAAAAACGCTTTTTATTCCAAAGAAGCTACGCAAAAGGCAATATCTCTTGCAGGACGGCGATGTTTGTAAATATACTGCCTTCGTGGAAAAGGGTATGCTTCGCACATTTACCATTGACGAAAAAGGCAACCAGCCCATTCTCCAGTTTTCAATGGAAGGCTGGTGGGTTGCGGATCTTTACAGTTTTCTTACCAACGAGCCTTCGTTATTTAATATTGATGCCCTGGAAGATTGTGAGTTATTGCTGATCACGAAACCGTCGTGGGATCTTTTGTTGGGAAAGGTTCCGGCATTCGAGCGTTTTTTTCGTATCCTTATTCAAAATAGCCTTATAGCTACCCAGCGCAGACTTATGGGATCCATGAGTGAAACGGCCGAAGAGAAATATACCAATCTGATCAATAATTTTCCGGGTTGCATTGAACGTGTTCCTCAACATATGATTGCTTCATATTTAGGAATCACGCGTGAAACTTTAAGCCGCGTCAGAAGCCAATTGGCAACGCGAAAAGCCTGATAAAAATAAAATTTAATCAATCGAAGCCTCTCACTTATGTTTTAAACCGGTACCCGAAAGCATAATGTAAGGACTTATCATATTGCCTGCTCTTCCGGGAATTTTTCCTGCAATATTTAAGAAAAAAAGGATAGTTCCTTTTATACCACCCTGGTAATGATTGTAAAATCCATTTTTAATTGAAAGCGCATATCCATGCCTGTTAAAGAGACTTTTATATTCGGCATATGAAAGAAATCTTTCTGTCCAGCTACCTGATAGTGGATCACAGGTATTAGTAGGATGCGCGATAAGTGAAGGCATTTCGTTTGTGGTAATGTATTGCCCGCAAGCCTTGATGATATCGTCCTGGCGCAATCCTCTTGTATTTTTTACTAATAAATGAATCTCAGTTTCGGAAAGTTGAGGCAATTTATTTTTGATAATATTTTCGCGCACTTGCCTGAAAGGCAATAGCGAATCGTTTCCATTCTCCGCATCATATCCTTCATATTCATCTTTGCGTTGTACGCGCATTAATCTTTTTTTCTTCCAGGGATTGCGATCGTTGGAGGCGGTGGTAAATATTATCGTCATGTTGCCGTTCAATTCATGAAGTGTTGCAAAGAAACTGTCCAGATCATATATATGCTCGATGACATCGGTGCCCACTAAGGCATCGGGAGCTTCATGTTTATATTTTTTCAGCATTTCAAAATTTCCATGCAAATGTTCAGCTATGGGGATATTCAATTTGTCTGAAAGAATTTTTTGGCTTTCGTGGAAACCTTTGGAAGTATCCACCTGTACTACTTTTCCAAAGCCACAATATTTTGCGAATAAGCCCAGGAGGCCATTTCCAGCGCCATAATCCACTAAAAAGATATCCGCTTTCTGTTTCTGACTTTTATCTAATACCTCGTTGAGGACTTGCGAATAAATTCGCAGGTAATAATTTTTATGAGAAAATAAATGTTTGAGATAAGTGAGTTGGTAATCGCCAAGGCCGGCTTCATCAATATTTACTTTTGATAATAATTTAGAAAAAGCTTCAATATGACTTGCACGGATTTGTTTTTTTTTAATCATGAAAATCTATTTTTTCGCTTATGAGAGCAATCAAAATATTTGACGATGTATTTATGATCCCGCATGTTTCGAAGATAACAACTAAGCCGTATTTTAAATTAATACCGGTTTGTTTTTTTATGCATGGATAAAACGCTGGAAGCCAACTGCCTGATTTTAATGTTTTGCCCAACAAAAAAGAGATCAATTTTTTTTATTTTGTAACCAACCCAACGTTTGCACTTTGTTTCCCGTATTAGATATAACAGCACGCGCGGTCTGGACCATTAACATCTAAACAATCAATCGAACAAAAAACAAATCATGAAAAAAATAAGTAAAATTTTAGCTTTCGCTATTTTGGCTGCACTGGTATTTGCTGCCTGCAAAAAAACTGAAAACGGGCCGGACTTAACCCCCAAAGAAAAAATTCTTACCGGCAAAATTTGGAAACTGCAGTCTTTGACTGTGCCGAAGGCAGGGAGCACATCATCGGATAGTTCTATCATGCAGCCTTGTGCTGACAGCGCGCTGATTGCGTTTGATATTTATAAAGCTTATCAGCTCGCCAATGCGTCTAAAGTACCATGCGATTCGATTGCAGTGCCGTATGATAAAGGAAACTGGGCCTTTTCTACAGGAAGTGATAGCTTATTGCTGAAAGGTAAAAGAAATTTTGTATGGAAAATTGTGGAACTTAGTGACACCACGCTTAAAGCAACATTCCGCGACAGCATCGCGCCGGATAAGAACTGGGTGAAGACAATTACATTTAAATAAATTTTTATCCGGGATGCAAAAAGTTGTGACAATTTTTGCATCCCGGCTTTAAATATGCGGCCCGGATAAATAAACTTTGCAAACTTTGCCGAACGACATTGCATCAAATAGAACTGAACGATATCATTAATGCGTGTAAAACGAACGATTCTATAGCCCAGGAAAGGTTGTACAAGCATTATTTTGCCCTTATGTTCAGCATTTGCAAGCAATATTCAGAAGATCAGCAAACGATCGTCAGCATTATTAATGAGGGATTTTTAAAAATTTTTACCAATATCAAAAATTTTGATTTTGCCTTAGGAAGTTTTGAAGGTTGGGCAAAAAAAATAATAACCAATACTGCAATTGATTTTGCGCGATCACCTAAAAATAAAAATCAATTTATAGAGCTGAAAGAGGATCACGATGATGAAAAGTCTTTACATCATCTGCCGGATAATCATGCGGAAGAGGAAGTCCTGTATTTAATTAAGAAACTGCCGCCAGTCACACAGAACGTTTTTTCATTACACATCTTTAAAGGATATTCTCATAAAGAAATTTCTAAAATGTTGGGGATAGCTGAAAGCACATCCAGGTGGCACGTGGCTGAGGCGAGAAAAAATTTAAAACAACAGCTTCACAAAATATATTAGTATGCCGGAGAATGATAACGATATGAATGATATGGAGCATTTGGCCGAAACCGGTTGGAAGCAAATGCATGAAATGCTGCGTGAGCATGGTTTGAGCAATGATGTTACTACTCCCGTTGTTGCTATTCCCCCGGTAAAAAGAACCTGGTTTCCTATTCTTGCGGCATCTGTTCTCTTCGTTCTTATTTTTTCATTCCCTTTTATTTTAAATGATAAGTTCCATTCTTCTTTAAAAAACTCCGTTATCACTGAACCGCCAGTCGAACAAAGAAAGCCGCTGACCATCACACAATCAGTGACGATGATTTCTCCTGTGCCTTCGAAAAATATCTTTTCTTCAAGGGAAGGCAGTAATGTAAAGAGTTTGAATACAGTAATTATTGATACGAGGAAAGAGGCATTTACAATCTCGCTTCGCGCTAAGGACAATGATTATCTGCGAAAGGTGGCCGCTAAAGAAATAGTGCCTGAAGAAAATATTAAAAATATCAAGAGCATTGTTGCTCCTGCCATTTCAGATTCGGCTGAGAATACTTCGGTCGATGCTGCTAAGAAAAAATCAAAAGCGAAAGTTTCCAGGAAAATTCAATTTTATGTTGGTGCCGGCATTAATATATCGCCATGGAGTAACAACACGGGCTCATTTAGTTCGGGCGATATTAATATTCACCCCGGAGTTGCTTTAATTATGCCGCTTTCTAAAAAACTCAGCTTGCACACCGGCCTCTGGGCCTTCTCGACTGTACGTGGAAAAGAGGCAAGCAGTAAAGAAAGGGAATTGATAAATAATCTTGGCTCGAGCATTTATTATAATGTAAATACTACCAGCATTATCAAAGCTTCTTATTTTGATGTGCCGGTAACGCTGCATTATGCGATCAGCCCTAATTGGTCCGTTGGAAGCGGCTTGCAATTGTCAAAACTTTACAAACTTAATATCCGCGAGCAGCAGGAAAGCTACGACTATAATAATACACGTTTTTCAGCTACGGTACAACAATACAACTCTACGCCAACGCAGGCTGCTATTGTATTACAAAAGAAAGCGGAAATCAAAAAATATGAACCGAGGTTTGTCGCCGAAACATGCGTTAGAGAAGGAAAATGGCTTTTGTCGGCTGGATATTATTACGGCCTTGGCAAGACAATTACGCTTAAAGATGCTGATAATACCACACATCAATATCGCAACGAATATTTGAAATTGGGAATTCAATACCGGATTGGCGGCAAATAATTATGCCTCTTTTTTGTAGTAAAAATCTTTCAAACTGCGCATCAATTGTTCATTGAGCATTAAGCGCGTATCCTGAAATCCATGAGCGCTTATCCAGGCATTTATCACGACCGTGTATCCGTCAGGCTCTACTTTGTCAATCCCGATGCGCGCCTCCGGATCTTTTAATCCTTTTTCAAAAGATTGAATGGTTGCAAGACAAACCTTTTTCACTTCTTCGAAACTTACTCCATAATTAAACTTCAGAGAGATGTCCATCCGGCGTTTTGCCTCGCGGGTATTATTAAAAATGACTTCATTAGAAAGTTTTGAATTGGGAACGATGAGCGTCGTATTGGTGAAAGTGCGCACGACCGTATAAAAGAGACGTATCGATGTCACTTCACCTTCTTCGCCCTGCGTCTTTATATTATCGCCGACAGAAAAAGGCTTGAGCATAATAATCAATACACCGCTCGCAAAATTTTGAAGCGTGCCGGAAAGTGCGAAACCGGCTGCGACACCGAAGGCAGCAATGATGGCGGCAAAAACGGTCATTTTAATGCCCAGGATTTGCATGATAGCAAGGATCAGTAGTACTTGTAATATAGTCCGTAGCAGGTTTTGAATAAAGGGCCGCAAGGTTGCATTAAAAGCTTTTGCAGAAAGAATTTTTCGAACTAAATTAGAGATGAGCCTGATAATCCATTGACCTATAAAGAAAATAATAATCGCTATAATTATTTTCGGACCAAAACCGACGATCCAATTGTAAGCCTGGCCTGTCAATCGATGAGCAACCGTGTCAGCGTTTATTTGTAACATTAAAAGTTATTATTTATGATCGTTGACCATAATTACAAATAAGATGCCTTTTTCGAATCCCGTGTTTTACAACACTGAATCTGTGGTGTTTTAACAAAAAAATGGAAGGGAAACAGGAATTAGGTTTCAAAACTAAAAAATCTATATTCTGGCTTTCCAGGATAAGGTCAAAAATAAAAATTCCTTTCAGATTAACCTGGAATCAAGTTGGCTCTGAAAGGAATTACAGCTCTGAAGCAGGCGGATTTATTTCATTTTTTTCCTTAATGTGGAGCTATTGATCTTTTTCATTTGATTGCTGATCCGGTAGTCCACCATTCCATCAAACCTTAAAGGAGCGTATTGTACCGGGCATGGACAAACGCAAAGATGGATCTGCGGCCATTCTCTCTTTTGCTGAGATTCTGCTGAAGCTTCCCGAAGAAATATATTTAAATATTTTCTCTAAATGATCATCTGCAACATTGCCCCACGGCACATTCACATAATCCACTGCAAGGGCGTCCGGCACAAGTCCGTTGAAATAGCCACCCTGGTTATTGGCGTTCCTTGTTTCAAAATTAATGGCATATAGATCTGCAAGGAATTTTTCTTTACCGGTAGAATCAAAATCCGTGATATGGAAGCTGAAGAAACCAACCGGTTTGCCATAAGTTGTATCGCCAACCAACTTGACATTCATATAAGGCTTGAGGTTATTTAACGTCAATTCGCTTGCTGAAGCTGTGTGGCTGCTTCCGATAAAAAATACATTTTGCAATTGCAATCCGCCTCCGCCCTTAAATTTAACCGTATTGTCGAGTCCAATCTGAGAAGCGATAGGCGTTAATTTATCGTTATACAAATAATGATACATCTCCTTTCCTGCTACAGTAGAAGGCGCGATCAGGCTGTCGATATATTCAGCTGTTCCTACAGATCCGCCGCCGTTGTATCTCAGGTCGACAATAATCGAGGAAATATTTGCAGCCTGGAATTTTGAAAAAACTCTGTCCAGTTCAGTCTTGGTGAGCGTTGGGGTGCTGCCGTTGAACACACTGGAAAAGGAATTAAATACAAAATAACCAACCGGCTTTCCCGAAACGTTATAAACCGAATCGAACAACACCGGGTTAATCTGGTACACCGCTTTTACAAGTGTATTAGTCACAGAAGTTCCTCCCGGTTTTTTGAATGTAAAGGATGCCTGCGCATCATTATACACAGCATTTACGACTTTTTGTACGTTAGGCCCGTTACCTCCGTCGTAAGAAATATTGGCATCGCCATTGATTGCTGTAATCTCCCAGCCCCTCGTAACGCCAACCTGGCCAGCCGGAGAATTCTTGTCAGCAAACAAAACATACAGATGAGTCTTGTTGCTCGAGTCTATTGCGTAAGTTACCTGCATGCCTAAATCGCCGGCGACTCCCTGTTGTATTTCTCCATTCACTTGTCCCTGGTCCAGGAAGCTGTATTTGTCGAAAGGCTTGCCTGTAGCCGGATTGATGGGATAAGTCTTTATTTTGCTAAGGAGCACGGCTGCTGAATCATAAGCAGAACTTAGCGGATCTAATTTTGGCACAGTATTATACCAATAATAAGTTGGAAGATCGAATGACGTATCTCTGCCGCCTTTATCGAAGCTTACCATCATGATATGATACATCAGGTATTTTAAAGAATCTGCATCTGATAATTGACTGGAGCCATTGGTGGGCGGCGGAGGTGTCGAGCCACCACTGTTATCTTTTTTACACGAATAGAAAAAAGACATAGCGAACAATGACAGGACGAGGAACAAAGTTCCCTGAGAGGTTTTTTTCATATAAATTTTTTGCAGGTACAAAATAATGGAATTAGTTTAATATATTTTAAATTTTACAATTCCGTGTAATTTTTTAAAACAACGCGGGACGATTTTAATCCAGACATTAAATGTATTTAAAAAAATCACAAATTTTTTCCTAAAAAGATTTCGGCTCTTTTTATTTTACCTTCGCCCACTTTAAAAAAAATCTGTAATAATAGATCATGTTAGATTATACGAAATCCGTGTCCGAAAAGTTTTCTATCAATGAAAAACAAGTGGCCGCCGTGTTAGAATTATTGGCCGAAGGCGCCACCATTCCCTTTATTGCGCGTTACCGGAAAGATAAGACAGGTGCGCTGGATGAAGTTCAGATTCAACAAATCCAGGAAGAAACAAAATTTCTACAGGAATTTTCCGATCGTAAACTATTTATTGAGAAAACAATCACTGAGCAGGGAAAAATGACGGATGCCCTCCAGGACAAAATCAATGCGGCTATTTCGTTAAGCGAGCTTGAAGATATCTATCTACCATATAAGCCTAAACGAAAAACAAAAGCACAAACCGCGCGCGAAAATGGGCTCGAGCCACTTGCCTTATTTCTTTTGGGCAGGGAAGGCGCGCAACCTGTTAACGTTGCTGATTTTATCAATGATAAAATTGCTGATGAAGATTCGGCGTTGCAGGGCGCGAGGGATATTATTGCTGAGATGGTAAATGAAGATGCTGAAGTCCGCGCTAAGATGAGAAAATTGTTTGAACAATCTGCCACAGTGCAAAGCAAAATATTAAGCTCAAAGGAAGAAGAGGCGGCCAAGTACAAAGATTATTTCGATTTCTCGGAACCTGTTTCTAAAATTCCATCGCACAGGATGCTTGCAATCCTCCGCGGTTTTATGGAGGGATTTTTAAAAATGAATATTGCTCCTGAAGAAGAGATCGCCTTATTGAAAATAGAAGATCAGTTTGTTGAGCCCAATAATCCATCGGCGGAGCATGTAAAAAAAGCGATTAAGGATGCCTATCGCCGTTTGCTGCAGCCGAGCCTCGAAAGCGAATTCAGGATGGCGCTGAAAACAAAGTCAGACGAGGAAGCGATAAGTGTTTTCGCCGAAAACCTGCGCCAGCTATTGCTTTCATCGCCACTTGGAAGCAAAAGAATTTTAGCGATTGATCCCGGCTATCGCACGGGTTGCAAAACTGTTGTGTTGGACGAGAAAGGCGAACTGCAAAAAACCGACGTGATTTTTGTTCATGAGAAAAACTTTAAGTTGACAGAAGCGGAACAAAAAATAAAAAGTTATGTCGCACAATTTGGAATTGAGGCGTTTGCTATTGGTGATGGAACGGCCGGTCGCGAAACCGAACAGTTTATAAAAGGCTTGCAAATGGGATTGCCGGTTTTTCTGGTGAATGAAGACGGAGCTTCGATTTATTCTGCGTCTGAAATTGCGAGGGAAGAATTCCCTGATCAGGATATTACTGTGCGCGGGGCTGTGAGCATTGGCCGCCGGCTGATGGATCCATTAGCAGAACTCGTAAAGATTGATCCTAAGAGCATTGGCGTGGGGCAATATCAGCATGATGTGAATCAATCCAGGTTGAAAGAAAAATTAGACCAGACGGTAGTAAGTTGTGTAAATGCCGTTGGCGTGAACCTGAATACCGCAGGCAAATATTTATTGAGTTATGTTAGTGGGATTGGTCCTTCGATCGCGGAAAATATTGTTACCTACCGGAAAGAAAAAGGAAAATTTATAAACCGCAGGCAGTTGAAAGAAGTGCCTCGTCTCGGTGATAAAGCGTTTGAGCAATGTGCCGGCTTTCTCAGGATTAAGAGTGGCGACAATCCTTTAGACGAAAGTGGAGTACACCCTGAGGCTTACAAAGTTGTGGAGCAGATGGCAAAAGATGCAGGCATCGGATTGAAAGAAATGATCGGGAATGAAGCGCTGGTGAATAAGATTCCGGCACAATCCTACATAAGCGAAAATATAGGTTTACACACTTTGCAGGATATTTTAAAAGAACTTAAAAAGCCCGGGCTCGATCCGCGAAACGAAGCGCAGGCATTTGAGTTTGCGGATATTTATTCCATTGATGACGTACATGTTGGCATGATCGTTCCGGGCCAGGTGACTAATTTAACACGCTTTGGCGCGTTTGTGGATATAGGCGTAAAGCAGGATGGGCTTGTGCATGTATCTGAAATCGCTCATAAATATATTAGTGATCCGGGCGAAGTGTTGAAGCTGAATGATAAAGTGATGGTGAAAGTGATGGAAGTTGATAAAGCGCGCAAACGCATTGCCTTATCTATCAAGCAGACGCAGGAAGCGCCGAGGAACGAGCCTCGGCCGAGACACAATGGCAATGACAACCGGCGCGAAAAGCCCAAAGAAAGCAACTCCATGGAGGATGCGATGAGTTTGTTGAAAAAGAAGTTTGGAAAATAGATTTTCTAATAAACCCTGATCATTTTTTTATTGACTAACATTAAAGGATACACGAAAATTAAATAATTGTTCGAAAGGCTAAAAGCTATAAAATAGCTTACCAGGATTTTTTCTAATGTGCACCTTATCAGGAGAATTAATTTTTGTTCTGAATATCTGGAAACAGCCTTGCCTTATCCGGATTCGACATCAAATAATATAATTTTATTTAAGATAACGGAATGCAATTAATAGATAATATTTATCCCACCGGCGCTCAAACCTTTAACCTTTTTCTTATTTATTCATTTTAACCGTTACACATTTTCACATTATCTTCGCAGGCCAAAAACAAGTTCTTAAGAATGCTAAGCAGAAGAAATATACGGGTTAAAGTAATGCAAACGCTTTACAGTATTGAATCCATGAACTATGAAACCCGTCCCGGAGAGCCGTTACAGATCCTGAAAAAGAACCTGGAACATTCTCAGCAACTATTCACTTATCTTATTTATTATATTATTGAAGTTGCGCGCTATTCGGAAAAAGATGCATTACAAAAAGCATCCAAGCACCTTCCTTCCCAGCAGGACCTTAATATCAGTACCAAGATTGCCGGCAATGAAATTATCTGGGCGACCCTGGAAAATGCTTCTTTTAAAAAATCGGTCAGTGATCTGAAAGTGAATTACTTAGTTGATGATGAACTGGTGAGAAAGACTTATCTCGCTTTGGTTGAGTCGCCTGAATACAAAGAATATATTGCCCTTCAGTCCCGCGATAAAAAATCGGAAAAGAAAATATTGGAATTTATTTTTTCTGACCTGATGCTTCCAAATGAATATTTTTTAAGTGACATAGAAGAAAAATTTATTCATTGGGACGATGATGCCGAAATGATGATTCTTTTATTGAATGGTTTTTTCTCCAAACCGGGCGCTTTCAATTTTTGTGAAATGATCAGCCCTGAAAAAATGACTTTTGCCGTCACGCTTCTTGAAACTGTGATTTCTAAAAATGATTATTGCCTGGAACTGATTAAACCTAAATTAAAAAACTGGGATTCGGAAAGGATCGCATCTCTTGATATGATTTTGATGAAAATGGGCGTTTGCGAATTGCTGTATTTTGAAACCATTCCGACAAAAGTTACCATCAACGAATACATTGACCTGGCCAAGGAATACAGCACGGAACAAAGCGGGCATTTTGTAAACGGAATATTAGATAATATTCATAAAGAATTAGTGACGGAGAATAAAATTCATAAGAAGAACTTTAAAAACAGTACTTTATAATACATTTGCAAAAATTAGGACAGATGAAAAAAATGTTGATTGGAATGGCCGTTTTATGTACGCTGTTTTCCTGCGATATCAGGAACAATGGCCGGAAAGGAGACGTGCCTGCATCCGAAAAAAGTAATCATTTTAGTGATTCAACAATTGTACAAATGATTGATTCTGTTTATAATTTTGGCACTGTTACCGATGGTGAAAATGTGGTGTATAGCTATCGTTTTCGCAACGCCGGAACAAAGCCTTTAATTATTTCATCGGCGACAGCAAGTTGCGGATGTACCGTTCCGGAAAAACCTGAAGAGCCTGTTAAACCCGGCGAGACTGGCTTTTTAAAAGTAGTATTCAATAGCAAAGGAAGGGTAGGGCAGGTGCATAAAGAAGTAACTGTTATTTCAAATGCCTATCCAAAATTTCCGGTATTGCAGTTAATCGGCGAGGTGACTTCGTCAAGTAAATAAATTTTTAACGGCTGCAAAAGCAGCGAAACACAAAACAAATAGTATGAATTTAGCGACAGTTTTTTTAATGTTAGGACAAGGCGGCCAAGGCGGCGGCGGATTTCAGTTTGTATTTTTAGGACTGATGATTCTCGTGTTTTGGCTTTTTATGATCAGGCCGCAGGCAAAAAAAGCAAAGCAACAAAAACAATTTATGACTGGTCTTCAGAAAGGGGATAAAATTGTAACCATTGCCGGAATCCATGGTACTGTAAATAAAGTAAATGAAGACGGTACTTTTCTGCTTGAAATAAATCCCGGCTCTTATATCAAAATGGAGAAGAGCGCTGTGAGTATGGAAATGACTGCGAACTTGAATAAAGTTGCGACTCCGGCTCCGATAAAGTAATTCATTAATAAACTATGAACAATGTTTAATGTACGAAGTACGATGTAAGAGATTACATTGTGCTTCGTACATTTAGTTTTAATAATGTTCAACATCGTACAACATATTTAAAAATCAATGCTTCGAATAGGACTCACAGGCGGAATAGGAAGTGGCAAAAGCACGGTGGCCCGTATTTTTGAAGTGCTGGGCATTCCTGTGTATGACGCGGACTCAGCCGCTAAACGATTGATGCAGGAGGACGAAGAATTAAAAAATAAGATCAAAAATTCATTTGGCGAAGAAGCTTATAAAAATGGAATTCTTGATCGTAAATATTTAGCCCGGGAAGTTTTTGTGAAAAGCGAAAAAATAGATTTATTGAATTCTTTGGTTCATCCGGCAACGATAAAAGATGCCTCGGAATGGATGGAAAAACAAATAGCTCCTTATATAATAAAAGAAGCCGCTTTGATTTTTGAAAGCGGCTCAGAGAAATATCTTGATTATGTTATTGGCGTGAAGGCGCCATTATCGTTGCGTTTGCAAAGAACAATTGATCGTGATCATATAACTATAGAACAGGTAAAAGCACGCATGGATCACCAAATGGATGAAGAACAAAAAATGCGTTTATGCGACCATGTTA
This sequence comes from uncultured Chitinophagaceae bacterium, assembly GCA_963706775.1. Classification (GTDB taxonomy): domain Bacteria; phylum Bacteroidota; class Bacteroidia; order Chitinophagales; family Chitinophagaceae; genus Ginsengibacter. Next base: position 68,549 of record CAVPNF010000004.1, on the reverse strand, counting down.
TAGTCAACGATGAACAACAATTATTGATTCCACAAGTGCTGGAATTGCATGAGAAATTAATTAGCCAATTAGCTAATCAACCAATTGGCTAATCAGCTAATTAACTCAAATTTCCCAACCCACTTTTAATCCTCTTAAATCCTTCTTCAATATTTTCCATGCTGTTGGCAAAAGAGATCCTGATATAATCAGGAGCACCAAATGCATCACCGGCAACAGTTGAAACGTGAGCAACATTTAAGAGATACATGCTAAGATCACCGGCATTATTGATAACCGTGTCGCCGGATTTTTTTCCAAAATAGCTTTTCACTTCAGGGAAGATATAAAAAGCGCCATCAGGCTCTGCGCATTTTAATTCCGGTAATTCTTTCAATAATTCTTTTACGCGATCTCTGCGGCGGCTGAATTCTTTCACCATTTCATAGGTAGGAGCGAGAGACGAGTCTAAGGCAGTGATGGCGGCACGCTGCGTGATTGAGTTGGTGCCACTGGTCATTTGACCTTGAATTTTTTCACATGCCTTAGCAACTTCCAGATTAGAGGCTGTATAACCCAATCTCCATCCCGTCATCGCAAATCCTTTGCTAAGTCCGTTAATAACAATCACGCGATCTTTGATAGAATCAAATTGCGCAATGCTTTCCTGTTTTTTACTTCCGTCAACGTTGGAGAAATTGATATATTCGTAAATCTCGTCGCTGATGATAAACACATCAGGATGTTTCTCAAAAACTTCAGCAAGCGCTTCTAACTCATCTTTTGAATAAACCGCTCCGGTTGGATTGCACGGTGAAGAGAAAATAAAAAGTTTGGTTTTTGCCGTCATCGCACCTTCCAGTTGAGCAGGTGTTAATTTAAATCCTGTTTCAGAAGTCGTATTCACAAACACCACATTCGCCCTGGTCATTCTTGCGATCTCCGAATAAGAAACCCAATACGGAGTTGGAATAATAATCTCATCCCCGTCATCAAGAATGCTGAACATGGTATTGGCGATACATTGTTTTGCCCCGGTGCTTACAACAATTTGTTGTGGTGTATAATCCAGCCCGTTATCGCGCTTTAATTTTTTACAGATAGCTTCTCTCAGATCAAGATAACCGGCCACAGGTGTATAATGACTATAGTTGTCATCAATCGCTTTTTTAGCGGCATCCTTTATATGTTCGGGAGTGTTAAAGTCTGGCTCGCCAAGGCTGAGGTCAACAATATTAATCCCTTGTGCTCTCAACTCGCGGCCGAGTTTGGCCATTTTTAAAGTTTCAGGCTCATTAAATCTTGATAAGATGGAAGAAAGTTTCATTTAAATTATTTTTTAGCGGTGCAAAAATAAGTGTTTGATGGTATGCAGAAAAATGAATGATTTCTTAAATTATTTTAAAGCGAATTATCTTTCAGGCGGGCTGTGACACAAATAATAGGAGCAAAATCTGAAACTTGCCAATATTGAAAGCTTGCGAAGGAAAGTAAAAATTTGATTATGATTTTTTGATAAAAGTTGATCTTTCTGATTGCAGAATAACAGAATTAAAAGAGGAAAAACTATAAAATGACTTATAAGAAGTAAAGGGATATTCAAATTTCTCTCATGAGCCATTCTTTAAAGTCGGAAACATTATAAAATATTTGATCGGGATTTAGTTTTTCTAATTCGTGAGGTTCGGCTGTTTCTGCCCATGCCGCAGCAATAACAGGTATTCCAATTTTTCTGCAGGCAATAATATCGCCGGGTGAATCGCCAACATAGATCATTTCATCTTTGTTGATATCCTTGAGAAAATCAAAAACAGATTGAATGCCTTCAGGTTTTCGTGGGCCGTGCTGCCAACCGGTTTCAATGATTTCAAAAAAATTGGTAAGCTTGAAATAATTCAAAGAAATATCCGTGCTGTGTTTTCCTTTACCAGTGACCATGGCGAGATGTACCCCTTTATTTTGTAGTTCAAGCAACAAATCGTTTATACCGTCAAACGGTGTCGGGCACATGTGATGCAGACTCTCATAAAAACTTAAATAATCAGTAACTCCTTTTTTGTAATGATCGGGCGCCAAAGCCATAATCGTTCCTTCTTCGGACGGCCCGAACGTTGCGACAATTTCTGCATCAGAAACAGAGCGGTTAATAAGTGGCTCAATAGATTTACGGAATGCGCGGATACAAAGAGGTAACGTATTGGCCAATGTGCCGTCAAGATCAAAGATTACCGCTTTTATTTTTTTCATTTTTCAAGGAAGTAATTAAGTACGGATATCAGGATATTTAATTTTTCGAAAGTGGAATTCGAAGAATTTTTATAGCAAATCCATTTAAAAAAAATCGGTTCTAATTTTTTCAGGTTTTTTGATTGATAAATCATCCGGCGCTGAGCTCATCAAAAGCCGCTTCCAAGGGTCGTTCTATGCCATCTCCTTTCCATTCGCGAGAGCCGGGAATCATTGTTGTTTTCAGGATTTCTTCTTTTGTTTTTCCTGCTTTTATTTCGTCGCCTACAAATTTCAATACGTTGCCGAGATAGTCATGAAATTGCTGAAGCATATCTTTCTGTCCTTTTATATCAAAATTATTACCTGAGTGGCCACAAACGAAAATGGTTTTCTGGTCAAATTTTTTCATGGCTGCTTCTAAAACTTTCATCCAGCTTTGCATGTTGGCGCCCGCGCTGCGGTCTACAAACGGATGGCGCCTGTTAAACACGAGGTCGCCCATGTGAACAATATTTGCATGTTTGAAGTGGATGATAGCATCGCCATTTGTGTGGCCCGGGCCATAATAATACAAGCCAATCTTTTCTTTTCCGGAACCTTCTTCCCACACTTTTCCAAAAGTTTGATTGGGGTAAAGTTGCTTATCCTCTGTTTTATTCGCAATGGCAACTTTTTTCTGGTTGGCCAATGAATTTTCGTGAGCCAATACTCTTTTCAAAAGATCCTTAAATGCAATATTGCCGGCCGTATGATCGCCATGGTGGTGAGTATTGATCAGAAGGCTGAACGGCTGGGCGTTTGACTTTTTTAATTCGTCGATGAGGTGTTGTGCCGTATCAGGAAATTGTGCATCTACGACTGTAATTCCGTCTTTCCCCAATTGAAAAGCGATGGTGCCCCCTTTTTCGGTGAAGATCCCGATTTTATCTGTGAGCATGGTAATTTTCCAGGGATCGATGCTAAATGCCGATAACAATTTCCGGTCACCTAATGTCAGCGCCCCAAAGGCAAGTAAGGAATTTTGCAAAAAGTTTCGGCGTTGCATGGATTTAATTTTTTTAATTTCAAATCAAGTTACGAATAATATAATTTCTTTGCAATCAAAAATATCGACATATGGAAGAGTTGAAATTAGGCATTGGCACCAGGTTACAACACACGTTGCATGGGCCGGGAGTGATAACAGGCGTGCGTCTGGCGACTTATCTTATTACTTTTATGGACGCCGGAACAAAGGAGATTGATAAGACGGATCCCAAACTGGAAGAGATCATTCCGGCAAATGTGACAGCTGAAGTGGAGACTGCAAGTGAGGTAGAAACTTCTTTATTGAAAATATTAAGACAATGGAGCGAGGTTTCGGAAATCGTTCCGCTTGGTGAGCGTTGGAAGGGAGGCTCGATGCTTTTACAGCCATTTGATAAAAGCCAGAAGCCAAAAGAAATTCCCATTGATGTTTTTTTTCACAAAATCGTGATGCTGCGTGACCGGGTGAGGGTGATGGAGCAACAAATAAATGCTCATAAGATATTGAGTGATGAAGATAAGGTGAATCTTCAGCAATATATAACGCGCATTTACGGTTCGCTCACTACGTTTAATGTTTTATTCAAAAATAAAGAGAATTGGTTTGTGGGTGACAAGGGCAGTGGCGACTGAGTTGGCGGGAAAATAAATTGCTTCGCACATTTTGTCTTTAAACCACATAAAATTATTCTGCTTTTATGGGCAAACAAAACCGGCAGCTTCCCAAGCCTAAAATGGGAAAATTTATAGACCCACTAACTGATTTCGGTTTCAAGCATTTATTTGGCAGTGAACCGAGTAAAGAATTATTAATTGATTTTTTAAATGAGATTTTCAAAGGGCGAAAAGTAATTACAAATCTTACTTATAATAAAAATGAGCGCCCGGGGCCTATTTCTAAAAGTCGTAAAATGATTTTTGATCTTACCTGCACAGGGGAGGATGGGGAACAATTTATTATTGAGGTTCAGCGCATTCACCAGCAATATTTTAAAGACAGGGCGGTGTATTATAGTTCGCGGTTGATACACGATCAGGCACCAAAAGGAGGTAACTGGGATTATTCACTCAAGGAAGTTTATTTCATCGGATTGATGGACTCTGTTCTGGAAGATTCTGACGCCGGTGAATGCCTCCATCGTGTGCGGCTGACTTATGAAAAATCGGGCAGGGAGTTTTACAAAAAGCTGGAATTTATTTTCATAGAAATACCTAAATTTACAAAGATAGAAAAGGAGTTAGAAACAGGTATTGATAAGTGGTTGTTTATATTAAAGAACCTGAGCCGGTTACAAAAAGTTCCGGTAATTTTGAACACAAGAATATTTTCAATGCTATTTAAAATAGCAGCCATATCCAACTTAAAAAAAGAGGAATATATGAAATATGAAAAAGATTTAATGGCATCCTGGGATGAATATGCAATCAAAAAGACTATAGAGCACGACCGCCGGATGGCGATGGAAAAAGGACTAGAAAAAGGACTAGAAAAAGGACTAGAGGAAGAAGGACGGGAAGAAGGAATGGAAGAAGGAATGGAAATTGGAAAGGAAAAGAAAAGTTACGAGTTCGTGAAAAATTTGCTTGTATCCGGCAAATTTTCTATTCCCGAAATTGCCAGTTTTGCAAACGTTAGCGAGGCATTCGCGCGAAGAGTAAAGAAAGATTTAAGATAATGTTTTACAAAATTATTTATTGTAAAGGCTTCCGCATGGAGGCCTTTTCTGTTTAACCGCGGTGCAATTATAAAAATATCCAATAGAAAAGTCCAGACAAATATTGATTATACAAGGGATTTTTATCAAAAAATTGAAAACCTACTTTTTCGCTTTCCTCGATTCGCTGATATAGAATTTGTACACGTCTGTATCATAAAATATGGCTTAAACAGATGAATTACAAAAAATTGTAGATGAGACGGATTTACATGCTATTCTTATTTTCTCAAACGCGCACAAATGAGTATAAAATACTGAAAAATTTCCGGGCCAAAACACTATCTTTGCCAACTTCTAAAAATTAAGATATGAAATTGAAAGGTTTGGTGTGGTTTTTTACCATTGCGCTTATTCTGATCTCTGTTTACCAACTTTCTTTTACATGGGTAGTTAACAGCCATGAAAAGAAAATGAAACTAAAAGCTGAAAAAACTGTTGTGATGAGCCATCCCGGAATCACCGGTGAGACCAAAGATGAGCTTGTAAAAGAAAAGTACAGTCATTATCTTGACAGTACGAGGGATGAAAAAATATATCCCGTTTTAGGCACAACTTACCAAAAATCAAAAGAGAACGAATTGAACCTTGGCCTTGATCTCCAGGGCGGGATGAGTGTTACGATGAATGTAAGCCTGGATGGTTTATTGAAATCATTGAGCAATAACCCTAAAGATCCTCAATTATTAAAAGCGCTTCAAACCACTAATGAAGAAAAAGTAAAAAGCGATCTTGATTTTATCACCTTATTTGGCCAGGTATTTAAACAGCAAAATCCCGGAACAAATCTTTCAACGGTTTTTGCAGGTGCGGGAAAGACAATTAAAATTTCAGATAACGATCAAAAGGTGCTGAGCGAACTACAGGCGGTTTCAAAAACAGCGATCAATCAAACTTATAAAGTCCTACTCAAACGTATTGACCAATTTGGCGTGGCCTCTCCGGCGATTAATCTTGATGCAAATAAAGGAACCATCAATGTGGAACTGGCTGGTGTTCAGGATCCGGTAAGGGTGAGGAATCTGCTACAGGCATCGGCTTATCTCCAGTTCTGGGAAGTTTATAATATCGGAGAAATTGGCAAAAATATCGACGATGCTGACAAGGCGCTCGCCGGTTATTTAAGCGGAGTATCAGCTGATACTTCAAAATCATTAAATGATACTGCAAAAGCTGCTCTGGATTCAGCAAGGTTATTGGCAAATGAGCATCCACTGGCAAACGTCATTCATTTTATCGGACCCCAGCAGGATAAAAGCGGAAAGCAGCAGTATTATTCGGCTATCGCTAACGTTGAATTAAAAGATACTGCTTTAGCGAACCAATATCTTAACATGGATATTGTAAAAAACAGTTTTCCTTCTAACATTAAATTTTTGTACGGTCTTCAACAGAAAAATGAGAAAAGCGGACAAAGGTATTTTGATCTTTATGCCATAAAAACAATTCCAGGAACGGAAAAAGCAAAATTGGAAGGAGAGGGTGTTGAGGATTCAAAAGCAGATTATGATGAACACGGACGTCCTGCAATCAAAATGACCATGACGCCGACAGGCAGCAGAACATGGGCAAAATTGACCGCAGATAATGTAAACAGGCCGATTGCAATTGTGCTGGATGATATTGTTTATAGTGCGCCAAATGTGAACGGACCTATCGAAGGAGGTAACTCTGAGATCAGTGGTAACTTTACTGTAGAAGAAGCACAGGATCTTGCCAGCATTTTAAAAATCGGTAAAATTGATGCGCCTGCGAAAATTGTCCAGGAGCAAATCGTAGGGCCGACACTTGGCCAGGCTGCGGTTCGCGGCGGTGCAATGGCATTTATCGTTTCTTTCGTTGTGATATTTATCCTGATGTTGGTTTATTACAATACTGCAGGTTGGATCGCCAACGTTGCCCTGATTTTAAACCTGCTCTTCACGATTGGTATCCTGAGTGCCCTGGGAGCGACGCTTACGGCCGCAGGTATTGCCGGTCTCGTATTGACGATTGGTATGGCAGTAGATACGAACGTAATTATTTTTGAAAGAATAAAAGAGGAGCTTGCCCGTGGTAAAAGCCATCAGCAGGCGGTGCACGATGGTTACAGAAGATCTTATGCGCCTGTTATTGATGCTCACGTAACGGTATTTTTAACCGCAGCTATATTATTCTATTTTGGATTAGGACCAGTACTTGGATTTGCTACAACTCAAATGTTGGGTATTTCTCTTTCACTTTTTTGCGGTATTTTGATTTCGAGGCTGATTACTGATATCTATATGACAAGGGAAAGGCATTTCAAATATTTTACTTCGTTTTCAAAGAAAATATTTCAACATGCAAGTTTCAAATTTGTTGAATACAGAAAAGTGGCTTACTCAATTTCCGTTGTCGTTTTGATTTTTGGAATCGCGTCTTTTTTCAATGGATTTAACAAAGGTGTGGAATTCAAAGGAGGACGGAGTTATACTATTTCATTTGATAAACCCGTCGGTACAGAACAGGTGAGGGATAATTTAAAAGCTGCGTTGGATGGTGATAATGTGGTGTTGAAAACCGTTGGCGATGACAAGCATCTTGATATTACCACCGCCTATCTTAAGGGAGTTGAAAATGCAGACAGCGCCGTGGAAGCAAGATTGTACCAGGGTCTTAAAGCACAATTGCCTGCCAATCTTACATTGCCTGAATTTGTGAAAAATAATATTCAGAGTTCACAGGTGGTTCAGCCGATCATTTCAAAAGAACTTGAAAATGGCGCCATCAAAGCAGTGATTTTTGCCATGTTGGCGATCATTCTTTATATCTTCCTTCGCTTCCGCGATTGGCGTTATTCTTTGGGAACGATCTTGTCCTTATTGCATGACGTGTTCATTGCATTGGCTGTATTCTCCTTCTTTAAAAATATCGTACCCTTCCCGCTGGAGATTGATCAGCATTTTATCGCTGCCATACTTACAGTAGTGGGCTTCTCGATGAATGATACGGTAATTGTATTTGACAGGATCAGGGAGGATAGCCACAAGATGACCGGCGCTTCAAAAGGGTCTATCATCAACAGGGCGATCAACGATACCTTGAGTCGTACGATAATGACTTCTGCAACCGTATTTTTAACTTTACTTGCCTTATTTATTTTCGGAGGAGAGGTTACCCGCGGTTTCTCATTCGCAATGTTGATCGGCGTGGTTACAGGAACTTATTCATCCATCTTTGTGGCAGCACCGGTATTAATGGAATTTGCAAAAGACAAACCATTAGGAATGGCTCGTCTTAAATCAACTGACGTAAAAAAGTCTTCAAAGTCTAAGTTGGTAGAAACAAAGTAAATTAACTTTTATAAAAAAGAAACCTGGTAGTTTAAAAAGCTACCAGGTTTTTTATTTTACAGGAAAAACTACTATTTGACTTATGTAGTTGTCTGGCGATGGAGTTCTAATTGTCACACAGTTTTGAGTAAACTATAAAGGAAAGAATATATAAGACCAGCCTTTTTCTAAAAAAGAGAAGGATTAAACGCCAAAAGAACTTCCACAGCCGCAGGTAGTACTTGCATTGGGGTTCTTGAAAATAAATCCCCTGGAATTAAGGCCACCTTCCCAATCAATTTCCATATCCCTGAGATAGATAGCATGCGAAGGGTTGATAATATATTGAACGCCATCTATTTCATAAAGCTCATCCTTTTCTGTTTTCGGTTCAAATCCTAAAACGTAGGACATACCCGAGCAACCACCACCTTTAACACCGATGCGAAGGTGATTTTGCGCTTCGAATCCTTCGTCGGCCATCAGGCGTTTTATCTCGTTGACCGCCGAAGGTGTTAAAGCTACCGGCGACTTATTTATCATTGTTTCCATTCGTATTTTTTTTGATTAATCCCAACTTCTATTTTCAACATAAAATTGACCCAAAAATAGGCTAATCAAGTGTTAGCACTTTGTCAATTTATCCATGTTATAAAATATTCAAGTCATACTAACCGTTCCATAATTTGAGTCATTACAAATTTACAACCTTTCCTACGGGAATGATTATTTTTGCTCCAAATTATAGAAATGTCAACTTTTGAAACGATAATTGTTATTCTTCTTCTTGTTTTGCTATTGACAATTGTCTGGCTTTTGACAGAATTCACTTCTTTAAAAAGAGATTTGGCAGAAAGAAAGCCTACGGATCCAGACACCTTGAAATTGCGTCTCCAGGCTTATGAAAGGCTTACTTTATTATCTGAAAGAATATCACTTCAGAATTTAATTTCGCGCATCGGAAATGCCGGCCTTTCTTCAAGACAAATGCAGGCATCTCTAATTGATTCGATCAAACACGAATATGATTACAACATCAGCCAGCAAATATATGTTTCACCTGAAGTTTGGAAGGCCGTAAATAACCTGAAAGAGCAAAATATTTATGTTGTCAATCAGTTATCCGCAACGCTTCCGGCCCAGGCGTCCGGTATGGATTTGAATAAACAGATCATTGATTTCCTGATTAATAATCCCAAAGCGTCTCTTCACAATATCGTATTGGAAGCCATCAATTTTGAAGCTAAAAAGATCATGTGATCTTCCTCCGTTGAACCTTGCTTACTTCGTTATCATCCAGGATTTTCCTTAAAAAGGTGGATATTACGTGTGTGTTTACCTATATAAAATCAAGCAATGAAAGAAAAATATACAGACTCCGGAATAAAAATAAAAAAGCTTTATGATGCACATGATTTGCGGGAAAATATGCTGGATGAACAGCCGGGGAAATATCCGTTTACACGTGGCGTTCAGGAAGATATGTATCGTGGCAAACTCTGGACAATGCGTCAATACGCTGGATTTAGCACCGCGGAAGAAAGCAATCAACGTTATCATTACCTTATCTCCCAGGGCGTAAATGGTTTAAGCGTGGCGTTTGATCTTCCCACTCAAATAGGATACGACAGCGACCATGCATTGGCTGAAGGCGAAGTGGGTAAGGTTGGGGTCGCCATTGATTCAATCGAAGATATGGAAGCACTTTTTAAGGGAATTCAACTAAAAGACATTTCTACCTCGATGACAATTAATGCGACCGGTTTCATTTTGCTTGCCTTTTATGTCGCGCTTGCAAAAAAACAGGGTGCCGATCTTCTGGAACTACGCGGCACGATCCAAAATGACATTTTAAAAGAATATGCCGCACGTGGCACTTATATCTACCCGCCCCAGCCATCCATGCGCATTATTACTGATATTTTTGAATGGTGTAGTAAGTCGCTTCCTAAATGGAATACGATCTCCATTTCAGGATACCATATTCGCGAAGCAGGAAGTACGGCGGTGCAGGAAATAGCATTCACTTTGAGCAATGGCAAAGCATATGTTCAGGCTGCTCTAAAAAAGGGTTTGGATATTAATGTTTTTGGAAAGCGCCTTTCGTTCTTTTTTAATTCGCATAATAACCTTTTTGAAGAAGTAGCAAAATTCCGCGCGGTTCGCCGGATGTGGGCTAAAATGATGAAAGAACTTGGCGCCACAGATCAAAAAGCGCTGATGCTGAGGTTTCACACCCAAACGGGCGGCAGCACTTTAACCGCGCAACAGCCGTTAAATAATATCAGCCGGGTGACTGTGCAAACATTGGCCGCTGTATTAGGAGGTACGCAAAGCCTGCACACTAATGGCTATGATGAAGCATTGAATCTTCCGACTGAAGAAGCTGCGGGAATCGCCTTAAGGACGCAGCAAATTGTGGCTTTTGAAAGTGGTGTTGCTGATACTGTAGATCCGTTGGCCGGCAGTTATTTTGTAGAAAAGCTCACCGATGATATTGAAAGCGCCGCGTGGGACCTGATTACCAAAGTCGACCTTCTTGGTGGCAGTGTTGCAGCGATAGAACAGGGATTTATTCAAAATGAAATTGCGGCCAGTGCCTACGATTATCAGCTTCATATAGAAAATAAGGAGAAGATTATCGTTGGCGTAAACGCTTTTACCGGTGGCCGCGAAGTTGCGCCTCCGTCATTTAAGATTGATGATAATATAAGAATTGTACAGACAGATAAAATAAAAGCGCTTAAACAAAAGAGGGATAAAAATAAAGCAGAAATTTGCATCCGAAAAATTGTGGCTGATGCAGCGAATGGTAATAATTTAATGCCAGCCGTGATTGATGCCGTTGAAAACTTTTGTACGCTCGGAGAGATATCAGATGCACTTAGATCTGTTTTCGGAGAATACAAATAATTGAAGAAAACATTTATGAAATATTTTTTAATTTTTGTTCTGTTTTTGGGGCCGGTAATGCTCCAGGCTCAGAAATATGTTTTGCTGGACAAACGAATTTCGCGTCCCGTAACTACTACCAATGTGGTCACCTCGCAAGATAAATTCAACGGATTATTTCCTGTTGAGAAAAAAAAGCTGAAGGAATTTGTGGATGCGCTTGAAGAGATCGATAAGCAACTATCAGTAAAAGGAAAAGGCCGGACAGTAAAGCAATTTGAGATTGGCTGCGTTCAGTTCACTGGTCACGTTGTGAGCCTTGAAAAAGAGGAGCGACTTGATTATGTTCTTAATTCAACTTGCGACAATGTTTTTATTTCAATGCATCTTTCCGATGCGAAGATCAGCAATGCGAGCAATTCTTATTTTATTAAAACATGGATAAAATACATTAAAAGCTATAGCAAATAATTGCTTGTTTTTTTTACAAGATTTGCCCCAGGGACGCGGTTCAATTTTTGAAAAAATTCTGCGGATTACTCGTGATCAAAGTTTGGTAAAAATCGAATTTCTACATTTTGGCTTTTCACGCCTGTTATTATTTTATGGCTGATCATAGAATGAACGTGTCCGGTTAACCTTCAAATCCCTTAGCAGTGGCGATTTCGGACTGATGTTAATGCTGAAGTAACGGTATCTGCCGATAGGGGACATGTTAATGGACATTTGCCAGCAGTGAAGATCGCGGGAGATAGAAAGTGACAATGGATTCAACTGGGCAAGCGACAAATTATAGTAGCCTTGCACGCCCATTTGCCATTTGGGCGTGAGATTTATAGTGCCTCCAAAATTCACATTCTGCGATACCGTACTTTGAAACCCGGACTTGGCCACAAACTGTTTTGAATAGGCAAGGGAATAGGAAAAATTGACCGACCAGGGGATATTAAAATCAGCGAATTGGTTGGGGTTGGCCCTGATATCCGATATTTCGCTATCGTATTCATCCTGTGTATAACCGCTGTTAATCGGAAGCTGGTTTGGCTTTACTCCACCTTTGTCGCCTGTTTTCTTATTTCCTCCCTGGAATTGGCTTGACAGGGAAATGTTTGCGTTCGTCAACCGGCCGAGTGAGATCGGATTTTTTTTCCAGATCAATTGGTTGATCCTGATGCCCTGGTTGTTGGTTACATAGGGATCAAGCAAAGCGCTCGCCGTCATGTTCACTTTATTGAAAAGATTGGTCGAAGCCGAGGCAGTCAAATAGTCAAACTTCAAAGAATCTTTGAAAAAATTATAACTTCCGCGAATGCTTAAAGCATCAAGCAATGATACCTTCTTTAACGCATTTTCACTGGTATCTTTTTTATCGCGCACCTTCATCGAAAGATTATTTTCTATACCGAAATTAAATCCACCGAAGGTTCCTGATGTATACGGCCCATAAAGGTTGTATCCACTTTGGAAATAAGGAAACAATTGTCTGCGACCCGAGGTATCGACTTGGGAATAATAATAATTACTTTTATTAAAATCCGGTTGATAGCTTATGCCGAATGTTGGACGGATTTCATGCCGGATCGCCTGGATCTTTGCATCCTTGTTTTTGGCAGCGATCATACCAAATATTCTTGTTGAAAGGCTTAGGCCAAATGACATTTGTCTTGCAGTAAAAAATCCTTTTTGAACGCTGGTCAGCAAAGTGTCTTTGACATTATCCCAGCGGTTTGTTACCTTAGTCTGGTACCAGGTTTCATCATAACTCACACTCGGTGATAGCTGAAACGCACCTATCTGTGGAAGCGAAAGTGTGATCGGAACAGAATGATGAGCGCCCCATTGCAGCGTATCGCGTATCTGTTGAAAGATGCTTTTGTTTCTTACTGTGTCGTAAAAAGAGAATTTGTTAAGCGCGGTTCCGACATAAGCAATTCCAATATTTTCATACCATTTCAAATCACCTACAGCATCTTTTTTCCGGAACGGATAGATAGTATTAACATTAAAACCCACGCTGGGCAAACTTATATTGATGAGCTTTAAATTCGTATTCTGGTCGTGGTTGGCCGTTAGCGTCAGGTTAAAAGGCTTGTCTTTCCAGCTTTTTGAATACGCTATTGATGAATACATCTGGTTCTGGAAATTGATCTGCGGATTATTGGGCACCGTTGAATTATAGCTGCTGCTTCCCGCATTTACACTTGCGCTGAAAGTGACGCCGGGCCTGGATTTGGTATCGGCAGAATGACTCCACGTTATATGATAGCTTCGGTTTTTGGAGAAGTCAGGATCGCCTTTAAAATTGAGATTAAATTGTTGTATGTCAAAAGATAAGTTGCCATTATAATGATATCTTTTGGAATACCTGGGATTGACATTTAATGACCAGCCGCCATAAGAATAGATGCTCGATCGGAAAATAACATCCCAATGCTCATTGATCACTTTGTAATATCCTAATCCTTCAAGTCCCAATCCTCTTTGTTCATTTGCCGTAAAATTGGGCGCTAGAAATCCGGAGTGCCTTTCCTGGTTCAACGGAAAGATTCCGAAAGGTAAATAAATGGGTATCGGAATTCCTTCAAACTCCGGGTGCACCGGTCCGGTGATAGCGAGTTTATTGGTAATGAATTTTATTTTATTGCTGATAAAAGCAAAATGCGGCGTGTCAAGATTACACGTTGTGAAACGTCCTCTCAATGCATAAAAAACGTTATTATCTACTTTTTTGATTACCTGGCCATAGACATACATTTCTCCCTGCTGAGTGTAAGTGCTTTTCGTGAGGCCCTTCCCGGTTTTCATATTAAAACGGATCGAGTCACTTTGGGAAGTAAAATCGGATTGTTTAAAAGTCGGCAGCGCAATTACCTTACCGGCACTGTCTCGTCTTATCGATGCAAGTATGTCGCCCGTCTCCTGGTCGAATTCGATCATTGGTGCGGTCAGGTCGTTATCCTTGTAATGAGTGGTCGCTTTTTTACCATAAAGCGTTACTGTTTTTCCGGGCACGTCGAGCACCATTGAATCCTCGGCAGAATATTCCACCGGAGCTTCAAGAGCATTTTTGGCAAGTTTATAATGTAGAGTGTCACCGTTTTTTAAACGCAAAGAATCATTTTTTCCGTGCAGGGAATCATTTTTCTTTGACAGAGAATCGATATTTATTTTAAGCGAATCCAGTCGCTTTGGAGAAACCGTATCCGGCGGAGAAGGCAGCGTATCTCTCAAAAAAATTTGCTTTTCTGAAACAAAAAAAAGATTTTTCTTTGGAGATAATGTATTTGCCTGATTCGTCGTTAAAGATGTGTGAAAAGGTTGGCCAAACGTATTCTTATTCTTACTTTCAGCACTCATAATAAACAAAACAGCCATTCCGCTTAGCAGGAAAAACGTTTTTAGGTTAAATTTGTTTTTTATGTACATAGCAGTAAGGAGGAACAAAAATAGAGATAATACAATTAAGCCAAAGAGATAATCCAATTAAGGATATGTGAAGATTATTTTAAAGAAAAATTATAGAATCAATTAAAATCATATTTGTAAATGTTCAAGGTTCATAGGTCGTTCGGGATTTCTTCCTTTTTGAAAGCGGGTTTTTTGGCGCTGTTTTCTTTTTTACTGATCAATAATAGTGCGTTTTCTCAGGGCCCAAGAAAATTTAAAACAATCATTATCGATCCCGGCCATGGAGGCGAAGATCACGGGGCGCATGGAGAATATGAAGGAACACTCGGCTCGAAAGAAAAAAATATTACACTCGCCATCTCAATGAAATTGGTGGCCGAGTTAAAAAAACAAATGCCGGGGATTAATGTGATTCCTACCAGAACTACGGATGTCTTTATGTCCGTTAAGGAAAAGGCCGACTTCGCTAATGAAAATCATGGTGATGTTTTTGTTTGTATTCATGCGGATGCTGTTGAATTAAAAACAGGATCAAGGATAACCGGCTATCGCGCGGAAACCTACCACACTACTAAATATGTCGGCAAAGGAAAGCACAGAAAAAAGGTAATTACAAGCCACACGAGAGAAGTGCCCATCAGGCAGTATTATAAAATCCCGACGAGCAGAAAAGGAACCAGCACGCTTATATTGGTGGCTCGCCAAACCGCGGACAAAGTCAAAGCTCTTGAAGGTTCAGACCTGCAGTTTGATGTCGCTGATAATGACAGCACCGTAAATATCAATTATGACAGCCCGGAATGGAAAGCCAGTGCCCTGCTTTATTCACAAAATTATTTCAAGAAAAGCTATCAGCTTGCGACCTCGGTACAGGATGAAATAGCAAAAACGGGCAGAAATGATCTTGGTGTATGGCAGCGTCAAAAAGGACTTTGGGTATTACATGCTACGCAGATGCCTGCTGTATTGATTGAAACCGGCTTTATCGCTAATTATGATGATGAACGTTATCTCAACAGCGAGAAAGGCCAGCAGGAAATTGCTGAAGCAATAACCAGGGCGCTTATCAAATATAGAAACCTCGTAGAAAATCCTAAAGGGGTTACTGATGCCCAGTCAACCAGTACAAAATAGCCTTATTCTTTCTTTCAGTTAATTTATTAAACCAGCCTTATCAAATCATTCAATCTCAGAATGATGACGGCTGCGGAATAACTTTTACTATTTTCGCATAATAAAATTATGCCGGGTAAAATAAATTTCCTGGTTTGTACCCCATCTGGTTCTTAACAAAAAGAAAATGAAAATTAGTAACGAAACAAAGATAGGTGCATTAGCGATCATCGGGATTGCTTTGCTCGTCATAGGATTTAACTTTCTGAAAGGAAAAAATCTCTTTAAAAAAGACAAGCACATATATGCTGTTTACCAGGATGTCCTGGGGCTTACCAAATCCAACCCGGTAGTGATCAACGGACTCCAGATTGGCCGCATAGAAAGCCTTGACGGTGGCAAAGACATGAGGCGAATTCTGGTAACGGTGAATCTTTTTAAAGATGTAAATATTCCTTCAAATTCCCTTGCAGTTATTAATCCAAACCTACTTGGAAGCCCTTCGCTCGAAATACAGTTGGGGAGCGCTACCACCTATTTACAGAATGGTGATACGCTATTAACCACACTTAGCGGCGGTGCATTTGACGAAGCGTTAAAAATCATAAATCCGGTTTTGTATGAAGTGCGAAATGCAGTAAAATCATTGGATTCGGTGCTGCACATTGTTACCGGCGTTTTCGATCCGACCACTAAAAATAATATCCGGGGAATTGTTGAAAACCTGAATACGACTACTGCCTCATTTGCGATAACGGCAGCATCGCTGCAACAAATGATGGATGCACAAAATGGCGCGCTGGCAAAGTCACTCGGCAATGTAAATTCATTCACAGCAAACCTCAATGCCAATTCCGGCAAACTTGATAGTATCCTTGAAAATGCAAGAATAGTTTCTAAGAATTTTGCAGCTGTTGATTTACAAAAAACTTTGGATTCCCTGAACGTTGCAGTTAATAATTTCAAACAGGGTTCAGAAAAAATAAACAGTAAAGAAGGTTCTTTGGGCCTTCTGCTTAATGATAAATCTCTGTATGATAATTTGCAGTCCACCTCCAACAAACTTAATATTTTGATCGATGATATCAGGGTTCATCCAAAACGATATGTTGGCATTTCAATCTTCGGTAAAAAAGATAAAGGAAATTTTATTACCGCGCCGTTAATAGACGATACCTTAAAAGTGGTTAAACAATAAAAATGCGGACGTCCCTGAAATTTTTATACCTGATCTTTTTTTTGCAGTTAGGGGCCAGCTCATTTGCGCAGGTAACTCCTCAGCCGCCGCCAGCAGACACTTTAAGGGAATTTGAAATTCTTCGCGGGCCAAGCATGCGCTCTATTCACATAGATTCAGTCACTACTCTTCAAACCATCGCCGGTGGCGCTATCGTAAAGCAGGGGAGTACGATTTTTCATGGCGACAGCCTTGTCATTAATCCTGTCACGCGCGTGATAGAAGCTTTCGGCAACATTGAAATTAACCAGGCAGATACTTCTCATACCTATTCGCAATACCTGAAATATCTCGGTAATGAAAAAATGGCTTACCTGAAAAAAAATGTAAAGCTTACTGATAAAAAGGGTACGCTGCTCACGCAAGACCTCGATTATAATCTTGAAACAGGAATTGGAAATTTTTATAATGGTGGAAAAGTGATTGAGGGAAAGAGCGTGATCACGAGCGTAGACGGAACGTATTATGCTGACACGAAAGATATTTATTTTAAAAAAAATGTGAAGCTTGATGATCCCAAAAATCATCTTCGCGCAGATTCGCTTTTGTATAATATGCTTACGAAGCAGTCCACTTTTATCAGCAAAACAAATATTAAGAATGCCGAGGTAGATATTAATACTACACAAGGAACTTATGATTTGACGACAGGGAATGCATTGTTCACCAGCCGTACAAGCGTTAAAGACAGCAGCGGCAGAATCTATACGGCCAATAATATGGCGCTCGAAAATAAATCAGGTAATGCACAGCTTGAGGGCGATGCTGTTATCATTGATTCTGCCAATGGTTTTATTGTAAGCGGCAACCAGATCTTCTTAAATAAAAAGAACAACTCTTTTCTTGCAACAAGAAAACCTGTGCTGATCATCAAGCAAAAAAATGACAGTACGTACATTGCTGCAGATACCATTTTTTCCGGTTTTACTACTTCGGTAAACCGGCAGGAAATTCAATTGAAAAAGGACAGCGTCATCAATGTTAATGTTGGAGAAAATAAAAAAGTTGAAGACATCCAGGCCAATGATTCTTTATACCAGGATTTTTCTTCACATCCCGGACTCAGACGGGACTCATCAAAAATAGATTCTGCTGAAGTCGATTCTTTAAAGCTTCACCCGGATACAATTCATATCAAAAAAAATGCGGGGGAAGTTAATGGCCCTCCGCCTTTGCCGGATCATGGGGTGAAAAGTCCACCATCAAAAGACGATAGGAAAAAAAGGAATTTGAAACCGGTTGATTCATCTCATGTGAGTGTGCCTGAAAAACCCCTGGAGAAAATCGCACAGGAAAAAGCAACTCCGCAAATTGATTCTTTAAAATCAAGAACGGATACCATTCCCCACATAAGTCAAAATGTAGAAATTGAAGATTCTGCAATGCACGTGCGATCTGATTCTTCAACCTTGGATTCAATGCATAGCAAAGGCTTGCACATGAGTGATAGCGTGCATTTTGCAAAATCCATTACGAAAGATTCTGTCAATAAATCGGATTCTGCAGTCCGTTATTTTCTTGCATTTCATCATGTGAGAGTATTTAATGATTCGCTGCAAAGTGTTTCTGATAGTTTGTTTTTATCAACGAAAGATTCTGTGATCAGGCTGTATTATGATCCGATAATATGGAGTGGACATTCTCAAATTACCGGCGATACCATTTATCTTTTTACAAAAAATAAACAACCTGAAAGGTTATATGTTTTTGAAAATGGAATGATCATAAACAAAACCAGGGAAGGTTTTTATAACCAGATGGCCGGCAAAACGATTAATGGATATTTCATTGATGGAAAGATTGATTACATGCGGGTAAGAGGATCGCAGGCAGAAAGCATTTATTATATCCAGAATGAAGACAGCGCCTACATTGGTATGAATCGCGCTACGGGCGATGTTATTGATCTTTATTTTAAAAATGAAGATATCAACAAGGTGCTTTTTGTGAATGACATCAAGGGAAATATGTATCCAATGAAGCAAATTCCTGAAGATCAGAAACAATTAAAAAGCTTCAAATGGCTTGATGAAAGGCGCCCAAAAAATAAGCTGGAATTGTTCGAATAATTACGCTTCGTCCACCTCTGGAATATTCGTGTCAATTTTTGTATTAGGAAAAAGAGCAACGATCAAAAGAAGTACTGAGCCAAGGATCAGTAAATACAATCCATATTGTTTCTGAGGACAAATAGTGGAATAGCAAGTGGTAAAAAGCGCGTAGGTTTTTATCAAATAAGCGATGTGAATTGCCACCAAAAAAAGGAATGTTCTCTTTGCCCAGACTTTATCCAGCAAAATTAAAACAGCAGAACAAACGGCGATAAAAACAATCGCTTTGCCTGGCTTGCCATAAATGTTTTGCTCGCTGAAAAAACCCGTAAAAGATTTGTGCAGATCTGCATAATAAGCCCATGGCAGAAAACAGCTAACGATCAGCAGCACACAGGTAAAAATTCCTATTAATTTATAATGTTTCATATTTTGAAAAAAATGTGTTTCGCTTAAAATTGGTAAAGTTTGCAAGTATAGGCCAATATTTTTATTCAGGTAATTTTTTTACAGAGTTGAAGAGATGCAAGGATTTTAGCTTTGATTTTTGAAATCAAAATACAAACAAAACCACACTAACGTTATGGTCTCATAAGTCAAAATATAGAAATATGAATTTCTACATTTTTGTTTATAAGACAGATTAAATTCAATATTTGCTATAAGGAAGGCAACGCCGCCCAAAGTTCGCTATAGAAAATTTGTTTATTTTCCATAACTAACATTTTTACTTTATAAAACTTATTTTATTAAATTATTTCCAATAAAATATCTGAATCTATTTTTTTTGAATAAAAAATCAGCATATTTCTTGTTAAATGAATTTTGAGATATATCTTTATCTCTCCTCAATAAAAAAAGTGGATCAAAAGTTTAACTATATCATTATCCCGTCTTTAGTAACATTTCATGTTACTGGTATTACTATTATTGGGTCAACCCTTTAGGGGTTATACTCTATCATATTATCCTCTGGGCTTTCGCTTCTTGCTGCTTTCAGGCAATTTATTCACAACAATAATTTTTTAAAATACAACAAGTATATGCAGGTTTTAAAATTTGGTGGCTCATCTGTTTCAAATGCGGAGAATATCAACAAAATGGTTGAGATCATTCAGAAGATCAGGAACAAAGACAAAACAATTGTGGTCGTATCAGCTTTGGGTGGCACAACGGATGCTTTGATAAATAGTGTGGTACTGGCTTCGCAGGGTGATGAGGAATACAAGGAAAAATTGCATGAAATTGAAAAGCGCCATTTGGAAGCAGTGAAGCAATTGCTGCCGGTTGCACACCAGAGCAGCATACTTAGTTTGGTAAAAAAAAGCTGCAATGAAATGGAAGATATTTGCAATGGTGTATTTCTTTTGCAGGAAATATCGTCGAGGACGAAAGACCGTATGATGAGCTATGGGGAATTGTTATCGTCACAAATCATTTCTGCGAGACTGAATGCTGCCGGCGCAGAGAATGTTTGGGTTGATAGCCGCCGTGTAATCGTTACCAATTCAAATTTTGAAAATGCGGTAGTGGATTTCGAAGCAACCAACAAAAAAATTCATGATTATTTTTCCTCAACAAGTGCTTCCTTATTTCTGGTTCCCGGTTTTGTTGCCGCGGATCAAAATGATGTGACAACAACGTTAGGACGCGGTGGATCTGATTATACCGCGTCAGTTCTTGCAGCGGCATTGGATGCGGAAGTTTTGGAAATCTGGACAGACGTGAGCGGCATGATGACTGCGGACCCACGCCTCGTTGGTACTGCTAAAATCATTCCCCATGTATCTTACCAGGAAGCCATGGAGCTTTCTCATTTTGGCGCAAAAGTCATTTACCCGCCTACGATTCAACCCGTGATGCGAAAGAATATTCCTGTTTGGGTAAAAAGCACTTTTGCTCCTGATGATTATGGCACTTTAATAGAAAACACTTCTATAAAAAGCGAGGAAAGTGTAAGAGGCATTTCCAGCATCAATAAAATTTCATTGTTGAGCCTTGAAGGCAGCGGCATGGCGGGGATTCCCGGTTTTTCAAAAAGATTGTTTGAGTCACTTGCTGAGAATAAAATCAATGTAATCCTGATTACACAAAGTTCATCCGAGCATTCTATTTGTGTAGGCATTGAAGATGCCAATGCGGATAAAGCCAAACGATTTGTGGACAAGGCTTTTAGCTACGAAATAGAAACTGGGAAAGTCGATCCGCTGAGGGTGGAAAAAGAATTGGCAATTGTTGCCGTAGTTGGTGATAAGATGAAAAGCCATCCGGGCATTAGTGGAAAGATGTTTAATGCGTTGGGTAAAAATGGAGTGAATGTGAGGGCAATAGCTCAAGGCTCGTCTGAAAGAAACATTTCGGCAGTGATAGCCGCACAGGATGTTAAGAAGGCCGTGAATGTATTGCATGAGGAATTCTTCGAAACTACCTATAAGCAGGTCAACTTATTTATTACCGGTGTTGGTAACGTTGGATCGCGGCTCATTTCGCAGTTGAAACAACAGCATGATTATCTCGAAAAGAATTTGCGTTTGTACATAAGGGTTATAGGCATGGCCAACAGCAAAAAAATGTTGTTCAATGACAAGGGAATCAATTTAGATAACTGGGCGGAATTGTTGCAGGATGGCGATGATATGAACCTTCCGCAATTTGTAGCGACAGTTCAATCAAAGAATTTCCGCAACTCCATTTTTGCAGATGTAACGGCTAGCCCTAACGTCGCGGGCATCTATCATGATATTTTGCAAAAAAGTATTTCGATTGTTGCATGTAACAAAATCGCGGCTTCATCGCCTTACGCCTATTATCAAAAATTGAAAGATCTTTCGCGCCAGCGCAATGTTCATTTCTTATTTGAAACCAATGTTGGCGCAGGTTTGCCTGTAATAGGAACTTTAAACGATTTGTTGCTCAGTGGTGATAAAATCAACAGAATAGAGGCCGTGCTTAGCGGTACGCTTAATTTTGTTTTTAATAATTACGACGGTAAAAAAAGCTTTGCGAAAGTGGTGAGGCAGGCCCAGGATGAAGGCTACACAGAGCCCGATCCGCGCCTTGATCTTGGCGGTGTAGATGTTGTGAGAAAGATTATGATCCTTGCCCGCGAATCCGGCGAAAAACTCGAAATGGATGATATCCAAAACAACACCTTTATGCCGGCATCATGCATGGAAGGTTCGGTGAGTGATTTTTATGCGGCTATGGAAAAAGAAGAAGCGCATTTCAAAAGTATTTTTGAAGCCGCCCATAAAGCAGGAAAGAAATTGAAGTTTGTAGCAAAATATGAGAATGGAAAAGCTGCGGTAGGTTTACAACAAATAGAATCGGAGCATGATTTCTTTCATCTTTATGGAAAGGATAACGTAGTCTTGTTTTATACAAATCGATATACGCAGCAGCCATTGGTGGTAAAGGGCGCCGGTGCGGGAGCCGAGGTAACGGCATCAGGTGTATTTGCAGACATTATTCGCGCAGCAAGAATTTAAAATTTTATTTCAGATGACAACAGTAAAAGTGATTGCTCCCGCGACAGTGGCCAACCTTGTTTGTGGTTTTGATATCCTGGGAATGGCGTTAAACGATCCCGAAGATGAAATGACTCTTTCATTGAGTGATCAGCCTGGAATTCGTATCAGGCATACGGACGAATACGGCCTGTCAGAATTACCATCAGGCAACGTGGCCGGAGTGGCATTAGAAGCTTTGATAGCAGAATATGGAAAGCCGGTTGGGTTTGATCTTATCATTCATAAACAAATAAAACCCGGTAGTGGCCTGGGTTCCAGCGCGGCAAGCTCTGCGGGCGCAGTGGTAGCGGCCAATCATTTATTAGACAAGGTATTTTCAAATGAAGATCTCGTGAGGTTTGCGATGAATGGAGAAAAGCTGGCAAGCGGAGTGAAGCATGCAGATAATATTTCGCCTTGTATCTATGGTGGCGTTACATTGATACGGTCTATTTTTCCTTTGGACATTATTCCATTGGATGGGCCGCCGTTGTTTGTTACCGTAGTGCATCCTCAGATTGAAGTGCGTACTTCCGACTCGCGACAGATTTTAAGGAAAGAGGTGCAGCTAAAAGATGCCATTAAACAATGGGGGAATATAGCCGGGCTTGTTGCAGGCTTTATGAAAAAGGATCTCGATCTTATCGGCCGTTCGTTGGAAGATGTAATTGTGGAACCTGTTCGCAGCATTTTAATTCCCGGTTTTGATGAAGTGAAAACAAAATGTAAAGACGCCGGTGCATTGGGCGGTGGTATTTCAGGCTCCGGGCCGTCTATCTTTATGCTGAGTAAAGAAGAAGCAATCGCGAAATCTGTTGAAAATATTATGAAAAGTATTTTTGAGAAAATAGGAATTGAATATAAAACCTATGTCACCACAATTAATTATGAAGGTGTGAAGATTGTTTCATCCAATTGATTTTTCAGGATATAAACATCATGGTTTCATTGAATGTTAGCATTAAAATTTGCAAAGAAAAAGAAAATGAAATATTACAGTTTAAATAAAACGGCTCCGGCAGTAGATTTTAAAGAAGCAACGATAAGGGGTTTAGCACCGGACAAGGGATTGTATTTTCCGGAAGTGGTTCCAAAATTTGATGAAGAATTCATTCAAAATATAAACAGTTATTCCAATGAAGAAATTGCATTCCAGGTAATTAAACCTTATGTGAGTGACGTAATTCCGGAAGGCGAACTCAAACGTATTGTGGCGGAAACGGTCAATTTTGATATTCCCCTGGTAAAAGTGAATGACAAGATTTTTTCACTCGAATTATTTCATGGTCCGACCATGGCTTTCAAAGATATCGGGGCCAGGTTCATGAGCCGGTGCCTGGGTTATTTTGTGAAAGGGAATAAGCAAAAGATCACCGTATTGGTGGCTACTTCCGGCGATACGGGCGGCGCAGTTGCAAGCGGTTTTTACAATGTTGAAGGCGTAGAAGTTGTAATACTTTATCCCTCGGGAAAAGTAAGCCTCGTCCAGGAAAAGCAATTGACAACATTAGGAAATAATATACATGCATTAGAGATCAAGGGCAATTTCGATGACTGTCAGAAAATGGTAAAGCAAGCGTTTGCAGATGAAAAATTGAATAAACATTTATTTCTTACTTCTGCTAATTCCATCAATGTTGCTCGCTGGCTCCCACAACAATTTTATTATTTGTTTGCGTACAAACAATGGGCAAATAAAAGTAACCCACCTGTCATAAGCGTGCCGAGCGGAAACTTTGGAAATATTTGTGCAGGCATATTGGCTCATTTATCCGGTATGCCCGTGCAGCATTTCATTGCGGCATGCAATGCGAACGATGTCGTAACAGAATTTCTCAAAACGGAAAATTATCAAACAAAAAAAGCAGTGGCAACCATTTCCAATGCAATGGATGTTGGTGATCCAAGCAATTTTATCCGCATACTGGAATTGTTGGATCATGAATTTTCCGGGTTAAAAAATTTAATGAGCAGTTACAGTGTTTCTGATAATCAAACAAGAGAAACTATCAAAAATATTTTTGATAAAGAACATTACCTTCCGGATCCGCATGGCGCTGTTGCTTACTTTGCGCTGAATGAATATTTGCAACAACATCCGGATCATTCTGGAATGTTTTTAGAAACCGCTCACCCCGTGAAATTTTATGATGTAGTGGAGCCGGTGATCGGCGAGGTTATTCCGATTCCTGAACCATTAAAACCTTTAATGGAAAAAGATAAAAGAAGTATTTTGATGGAGGCGGATTTTCAACAGCTCAGTGAATTTCTGATGAACCGTTAAATCGTTAAAATCTACTTTTTGGCTTTTCACGTTATGGCTTCCTCATCAAAGTTCTTTACCATAAAGCTTTTCCCTGGTAATAGTCTAACACTTTCTCGCGAAGAACAAAATCATATTTCGATATGATCAAATTGCTTTTGGATCTATCAAGATTATTTTTTGCGATCAGGTAATCGACTGAAGTGGTAGCGCCCGCATTGAAACGAATTTCCGCTGCGCGAAATGATTCGGCGAATGAACTCACCTGCGCTAAGAGCAATTGATATTTTTCAGAAGATGAAATGAGATTCACATAAGCCCGCTCAATGGATTGTTGTAATTGCGTTTTTGTATTTTGCTCCACCAATTCTGAATTTTTCAGATCGATTTTAGCGAGCTTGATTTTATTTCTTACCTGGTTGCTGTTAAAAAGAGGAATCGTCAATCCGAGGTTTACGGTTGTGAAAAGATTATTGTTCAACTGGTTACCATACGTAATTTTTTGCGCGTTATAATTATCACGTTTAGTGATCACCGGCACCTGCGCCCCATTGACCGTAACATAATCAGTTGAAGGAACTTCAGTCGTGTTCACGTAAAAATCCTGCATGGCTACACTCGAATAATTTGTATTAATATTTCCTCCCAATGAAAGGATCGGAAACAACTGGCCCTTGATAGATTTTATATTTTTTTCGGCGCTCTGGGTACGAAAACGAACTGATTTTATTTGTGCAAATTGTTGCAAAGCGGTTTGATAAATATTGCCCGGTGTATTGTCGTACGCGAGGTTAAAACTTTCTTCGGAAAGCCGCTCCACGGCGAGGTTTTTATCATAAGGTATGTTTAAAAGCTGCGCCAGATTGAGCTTTGCGGTTTCCAAAGCTGCCTGGTTGTCGACAATGGTAATTTCGTCATTGGCCAATTGACCCTTTAAATCAAAAAACTGTGATGGAGGAATTGCGCCGGATTGATTTAAAATAGAGAGCCGGTTCACCTGCGAGTCTGTTACTGCTTTTTGCTCACGTGAAATTTCAAGAATGTCTCCTGTGCTTAACACTTGCAGATAGGCAAGAATAATATTAATGGTAAGATTGTCCTTCGCCTGTTGAAGCTCCATTTTTGAAGCCTCATATCCTAATTGATTTGACTTTATCTGGTTGTGAAGCGACGATCCGTTGAACAGCAAAAGATTGCTGCTGGCGCCGTAGCTGGCGAAGTCCACTTTTTGGTTAATAAAAGCATTGGTAAAAGGATCAATGCTTCTGCCCTGATTGATACCATGATTCGCGCTGGCGTTTAGGTTCGGCAACATATTGGATCTTGATTGCTTCAGATTGATATCAGCTTTTTGCATCAGCAGGTCCGACTGCTGCACGTCAATATTGTTTTTGATTCCCGTTTCGATCGCATCCCTTAGTGTTAAGGCATTTTGCGCTTTGGCAAAAAATATGGCGCAAGCAAACAGCACCGATAAAAAGATTGATTTCATATTTTTAGTTCTATTCTTTTTGAAATTATTATAGTTCGATCCGTCCGTCAAGCAGGTTGATAATCCTTGATCCATACGCGGCATTTTTATCTGAATGGGTTACCTGTATAATTGTTACGCCTTCATCATTCAATTCTTTAAAAAGATTCATTATTTCTTCGCCCTGTTTGGAATTTAAATTACCTGTAGGCTCATCCGCTAAGATCAATTTTGGCTTTACGATCAGTGCTCTTGCGATACCGACCAATTGCTGCTGGCCTCCGGAAAGCTGTGCCGGGAAAAGATCTTTTTTACCGACGATCTGGAATCGATCCAGCATATCTGCCACCATTGCTTTTCTTTCAGAGCCTTTTATATTCTGGTAAATAAGAGGTGTCTCAATGTTTTCGTAAACGTTTAATTCATCAATCAGGTGATAAGCCTGGAACACAAAGCCAATATGAGTTTTGAATATTTGTGATCGTTGTTTTTCTTTTAATGAAAAAACATTTTCTCCCATAAAATTGTATTCTCCTTCATTAGGCTCATCCAGCATGCCAATCACATTCAGCAGCGTAGATTTTCCGGATCCTGAAGGCCCCATTATAGACACAAACTCACCTTCATTCACATCCATATTTATGTCCTTCAAAACAAAGGTGCGGTTAACGCCATTGTTGTACCACTTGTATATTTTTCTTAACGATATCATAGTTTCAATATTAATTAAATGATGGCTTTTATTTTAGGTTTATGTGTTGCTGTTTTTTGATTACTTATTCACTCTTCAAACTTTTCACCGGATTTACTAACGCTGCCTTGATGGATTTATAGCCTACTGCGATCCATGCGATAAATAATGAAAGTACAATTGCAATAATAAATATTCCGGCATTCATTTTTATACGGAATACGAAATTTTGCAACCAGTTATTCATCATAAAATACGCGATCGGGATGGCAATTATTGACCCGATAAATATAAGAAGGGTAAACTCTTTCGAGAAAAGATAAATGATGTTTTTTACAGAAGCGCCCAGGACTTTGCGGATACCGATTTCTTTTGTTTTTTGAACTGCCATAAAAGATACAAGTCCATACAATCCAAGACATGAAATAAAAATAGCGATGCCGGCAAATATTTTATACAATAGGGCGAACTGGTAATCCTGCTCGTAAAAGCTCGCAATATTTTCGTCCAGATAGGAACTTGTAAAAGCATATTCAGGAAAAGACTGGTTCCAAACACGTTCAATATTTGCCTTGGTTCCTGTAATATTGGATGAATGCAGCTTGATTGCTGTGACGCTATAAAAATTTTTGTCGCTACCAATGAGAGTCGGTTTTATGTCCTCCCTTAATGAGCTTGTTTTAAAATCTCTTAATACGCCGGAAATCCTGTTCCACTTATTCCTCCCAATTTGTATCTCTTTTCCAATCGCTTCTTCAGGATTTTTTAATCCGAGTTTTTTAACCATTGTTTCATTGATGACAACATCTTTGACCGTATCACTTTTTCCAAATGCGCCGCCTGCCAAAAATTGCAAGCCAAATGTTTTAAAATAATCTTCATCGGCAAATTTCAGGCTCACCTGGAATTTTTCACCTGGCCTGTGATCAAAAGCAAAATTAGAATACCAACCATTGGAAGAAGAAGGAACATCATTACTAAAACTAACCTTTTGCACTCCTGCTATTTGTAATAATTGTTGTTTAAAAGATTCCTGCCTTGCATGCATAGTGCTGTCTGCATTTGAGTTGATTAGAAATACAGCATCCTGGTTAAATCCAAGATCGGCGTTTCTTACAAAACTCATTTGTGTGATCGCTACAATGGTTCCGATAATAAGAATTTGAGAGATGGCAAATTGAGTTACCACCAGGCTTCTTCTTATAGAAATGCCACCTACCGAAGCGGAAGTAATCTTGTTTTTAAGCGCGAGTGCCGGACTAAATCCGGATAAGATGAACGCGGGATAAAGGCCCGCAAGCATGATTACAGCTGCGAACAGTACGATGATAAAGTAAACCGTTTGCCAACTAAAAAGACTAATGGGTTCTTTAATGAGTGCGATGAGTTTTATGGAAGGAAGGCAAAGAACTGAAATTGCAACCGCCAACAAGAGCGCAGCTAATACAATGAAGGCAGTTTCGCCGATGATCTGTCCGAATAATTGCCAACGATAGCTTCCTAAAACTTTCCGGATTCCAATTTCTTTACTTCGTCCTACGGCCTGGGCGGTTGATAAATTAATGAAATTGATACAGGCCATAACAATAATAAACAACCCGATCAGCGATAAGGTCCACAAAGTTGGCTTGCTGGCCCGGTGATCGCCAAAATTTTCAAACCTTTGATCAAAATGTACTTCGCTTAATGGTTGTAAGAAATTGCTGCGCGTATTTCCGGGGTTGCGGGTCGTGTTATTTTTCGAATTGAAGTTTGCAAATTGGCTGTTGACATTTTGCATTGAAACATCTGGCGGCAATAGCATAAACACCTGGAAATTGCTTGTGGTGCTGCCCCATTGTGTATTATAGGAATAAATTCCGCCATTTTGTTTTACCGTTTCGAATGATGTAACGATAGCTATCGGAAAATCTGTATTTGCCGGAGGATCTTTTAAAATCCCGGCTACTTTCACCGTTATATTATTATCGAATTTCAAAAATTGTCCTATGGCATTTTTCCAGTCTCCAAAATATCTTTTGGCTGTTTTTTGAGTTAAAACTGTATTGTTTGGTTCGCTCAAAACTTCCGGAGAGCCAAGTAGCCAATCATAATGAAACACTTTGAAAAATTGAGGATCACAGAAAAAAAATCCTGTTTCTTCGATAAATTTTTTATCGTTTGAAAGGTTGGACGCATTTGCTCCCAATACGGTAACCTGGCTGCCATAACTTGCCAATAATGAACCTGTCGTTATTTTTGTAAAATCAAGCCGCATTGCTTCAAGTGCGGGAAATGGCACACCGGGATTATAAGTAACTCCATCAGAAAATGAATCCCGCGATACTACATGAAAAATACGATCATAATTTGGCTGAAATTTTTCATAACTGAGTTCGTATTTAACGACGGTAAAAATAAGAAGGCAAGCAGAGATACCGATGGCAAGCCCGGCAATATTAATGACTGAAAATGCCTTGTGCCTTAATAAATTTCGCAATGCGATTTTTAAAAAATTTCTTAGCATGACACCAATTAAATAGCTTTTAGTTAAATTTCCTGCTCTCTACCTAAAAAATTGGTGCCATTAATTATGGAGTTGCTAATCAATAAATTATGGAAGTTAAAAAAAATAAATTGTACGGTTTTGATACACTTGTGTTCCGGTTTTGATACAAACGGATGATTCACTAAAGTTTAGCTGCCAGCTCCCGGTACGTGTAGTTTGAAGAGCGTTTAGATCATTTAAAATAAATTGTTATTAAAACATTTTTTTTCCAACAATAAGATCATGGTCATAAATATCGTCCCTGAAATTAAGTTGGCCATTTTCGTCTACCCATGATGTATAGTAAGTGATAAAAACCGGTACTGGATTCTTTAAAGCAACTTGTTGTTCCGTACCGCTGTCCATAGCTTTTTCTATATTTTGGCTTGTCCAGCTATCGTTTCCATCCAGGAGGTACGTCGCAAGTTTCAGTGGGTCGCTGAGTCTTATGCAGCCGTGGCTGTAAGCCCTTACATCTTTATCGAAAAAGTTTTTTGCCGGCGTGTCATGAAAGTAGATGTTAAAGATATTGGGAAATAAGAATTTTACTTTGCCAAGAGAATTTTTTGGGCCCGGCAATTGCCTTACAACAGGTATCCCCCCGTCAGTGCCGGTGATTTCCATCTGGTGATCGGCTAGATAGTTTTCGTCTTTCTCCATGCCCGGAATAATTTCTTTTTTTACAATGCTCGGTGGCACATTCCAATAAGGGCTGAAGACTATTGTTGTGAGCTTATCAGAAAAAAGAGTGGTATTGTGACCTTCTTTACCCACAACTACAGGCATTGAAAATACCTGTTTTCTTTCATCGTAGACATGTAGCAGAAATGCAGGAATATTCACAACGATCAATTTGTTCTCGGGCTCGGAAGGCAACCAGCGCATTCGATTCATATTGATGAGAATCTGTTTGATTCGGCTGATAACCGGAACTTTCATTTCCTTTAGCGTCGCATCCGTAATTTTTCCGCTGGCAGTTTGTCCAAATCTTCGTTGAAAACTCATGATTCCTTTTTTTAAGTTATCGTCAAATAAAGAGGAACTATCCTGACCCGGAAGATCTCCGGTGATTGAAAGAAGTTTTTTTATAGAAATAATTTCCGGGTGAGATGCACCTTCTTTAAAGCTTGTAACGCTTCCCTCAATTGAAGGCCAGCCACCGGCTTTGGCAATTTCCGTATATTTTTTTAATTGTTCTGACAGCAATTTGTAAGGTTTATTGATATCGGAAAAATACTTATCGTCGTTATGTTTTTTGTTTAATAAAGAATCAGCAAGCTCCAACGGGTCAGACTTTT
The DNA here is from genome assembly GCA_963706775.1 of uncultured Chitinophagaceae bacterium. Taxonomy (GTDB): domain Bacteria; phylum Bacteroidota; class Bacteroidia; order Chitinophagales; family Chitinophagaceae; genus Ginsengibacter. The sequence continues at coordinate 37,847 of CAVPNF010000004.1, read as the reverse complement.
TGAACGGAATAAATCTTTCCATTTCCTTCCTTTTTACATAGCCTTTGTCAAAATTGGACCGCGTATAATCAATCAGTTTTTCAGTAAGCATTAGCTCCGTATTAATGATTGTCGCGTTTTTTACCGATACTTTCAGGTCATCCTCTGCTAACAAATTATCCATAATCTTCTGCAACTTTTTTTGCCTTGCAGAAGTGTCTCCGGTAAAATTTACCAGGCTTGAAAAACCCATAGCATGCTCTGATAGGCCATCCGATGAAAACCATGCGAATTCATAATTACGGGTATTATAAAAACTCCTGATCCTGCGGGCTACTGAATCGGGCAGGCTATTTTTGGTAATATAGTTTTCTACCTGGCTGCTATCAAGAAAAAGATCATTAAAAGCGTTTTCTTTTGTAATGCTATAATCTCTTTTGCTTATTTTTTTATCTTTTTTATCTTTTTTATCCGGAGATTGACTTTGGTTACAGGAAGCAAAAACAAATAATAGTATAATTGATAAGAGTGATATTTTTTTCATATTTCCCCGTGTGCAAAAGATGTGCCTAACCTAATCGTATATAACGACCACCTTTATACGAAACAGGATCTGGAAATACCTATCGATAGTACTGGCTTATATTTGATAAGCTTCAAAATATTGTTCGGTTTTCCTTTCTGAATTTTTCAGTTATGGTTAAGAAATATGTGATTAATATTTTTTCGGCCTCTTCTTTCCTCATAAGCCAAAATGTAGAAAAAACCGAATAAAGTCGCTGGAAGTTTCTAACGCAAATTTTCTAAATTGCACCCGATGAGAACGTTTGAAGATACATATCGCCACAAAGGACTAAGGAAAAAATTAATAGACCAGATCAGGGAAAAAGGAATTAGCGATGAACGCGTGCTGGAGGCGATGATGAACATTCCACGACATTTTTTTTTGGACACCGCGCTCGAACATATTGCTTACCAGGACAGAGCCTTTCCTATCGGTGAGGGACAAACGATTTCTCAACCTTATACAGTGGCTTATCAGACGCAGCTTCTGGACATTAATCCTTACGAGCGGATTCTGGAAATCGGCACAGGAAGCGCTTACCAGGCAATTGTACTGGCGGAAATGGGTGCAAATGTGCTGACCATTGAACGCCAGAAAAAATTATTTGATCTGAACAAAAATTTTATACTGAGATCAAAATATCCGAATATCAAATTCTTTTACGGCGACGGCTTTGAAGGCCTACCTACGTTTGCGCCGTTTGATAAAATTTTAATAACCGCCGCTGCTCCTTTCATTCCACCTAAATTGATCAGCCAATTAAAAGCAGGCGGCAAAATGATTATACCACTTGATGAGGATGGCTTGCAAAAAATGATGCGGATCACTAAAAATGAAGACGGCAGCCTGCGGGAAGAATCCTTTTCTAATTTTTCTTTCGTGCCCATGTTAAAGGGAAAAAATTGATTGAAGTCATTCCAATTTGCAGTTATTTATTTTTTATGTTTACCATGAGCACAGGTATCTTAAGTGAATGGCGCACTGAGTCGACCGTTTGTCCATAGATCAAATCCTTGACTCCTTTGTGCCCGTGTGTGCCAACCACCAGCATATCTGCATCGCATTCTTTTACAAGACGTACGATTTCTTTCGCCCGGCTCTTGAATCCAAGCGCACCGGATGTTTTAAATCCTTTTTCTGTCAACTGATCTACATACGCAGTCAACTGCTTTTGATCTTTCCTGGTTTCGTAATCATCACTTTTGCTTGCCCAAATATTTGCGGATGCGCTTTCTACTATGTGAACCAAAACATATTCTGTTTTTATATTTCCCTGTCCAAGCGCATAGCTGATCAGTTTTTGATCGTTCTCTGAAAAATCCAGAGCGATTGCGATTTTATGATATTGCGGAATATCCAAAGTAAGCCTTTCCATTTCGGGATGAATTTTAATTGAAGCCGAAGACCTTCTCCTCGAAATGGAAGGCTCTATGACAATATATAATAGTAACCCTGTAAAAAATATTCCACTCAATACAATCACCGTTTGTGACCACAAATTATTTCCTTCAAATACAGGTTCTACCTCTGTTGCCAGCATTTTAAAATTAAGGTAGATGAGCACGAGCGCGATCACCCAGGCGCCCACTTTGGTGATGTTATTAATTGCAAACTTTCCCATCTTCGATTTATCACTTACAAAATGAATCAGTGGAATGATGGCGAATCCTAATTGAAGACTTAGTATCACCTGGCTAAAGATCAGGAGAGAATCCACCTCATCATCTCCATAAATCAGAATTACAATGACAGCAGGGATAATGGCGATGAGCCTGGTTATTAACCTTCGGATTAATGGATTAATTCTTAAACGCAGGTAGCCTTCCATTACGATTTGTCCGGCCAGCGTTCCCGTTACGGTAGAGCTTTGTCCTGCCGCGATCAGTGCTACGGCAAATAAAATCGGAGCGAGATTTCCAAGGAAGGAGGGGAGTAATTTATAAGCCTCATGCAGTTCGCCCACCTGGGTGTTTCCCGTTTTGAAAAAAACGGAGGCAGCTACAATCAGGATGGCGGCGTTGACAAGGAAAGCAATATTTAAAGCAATGGCGCTGTCAATACGGTTAAATTTTATTGCCTGCCTGATTCCGGCATCAGTGCGTTCAATGTTCCTGGATTGAACTAGCGCCGAATGCAAGTAAAGATTATGAGGCATCACAGTGGCGCCGATAATTCCTATCGCAATGTATAGCGCTTCATTGTTAGGAATGCTTGGAATTAATCCCGTCGCGATTTCTGCGACATCAGGTTTGGCCATGATGATCTGTATCAGAAACGAAACAGCGATTACGCCAACAAGTGCAATAATAAACGCCTCCATTTTGCGCATCCCAAGCTTCTGCAGGTACAGCAATAAAAAGGTGTCAAGAACGGTAATGGAAACACCCCAAATGAGCGGCAAGCCCGTGAGCAACTGAATTCCGATGGCCATTCCCAACACTTCTGCAAGGTCGCATGCTGCAATGGCGATCTCGGCTAAAATGTATAAAATGAAATTTAGAAATTTCGGGTATGCTTCCCTGTTAGCTTGTGCCAAATCACGACCTCGTACAATTCCAAGGCGCGCAGATAATCCCTGAAGAAGCAGCGCCATAAGATTACTCATGAGCAATACCCAGATAAGTGAATAGCCAAACTTACTTCCGCCCTGCAAATCAGTAGCCCAGTTTCCCGGATCCATATAGCCCACACTGATGAGGTATGCGGGTCCTAAAAAGGAAAAAATTCTCCTCCAGCCTTTTCTTTTATTAGTATTTACACTGCCATGTATCTCGCCTAAAGAATGGTCATCGTGGCTTCTCTCAATTATCATAAACAAAAATATTTTGAGCGACTACGCCACTAATGATGCATTCAGGTTTCCGGGCAATTTTTATCTCAAGCGATCCATCAAAGCCAAATGATTTTAATATTTTTATATGGGATCCAATACCAATATTATAATGATTCAACATTTCCATCATTTCGGGCGTCTGGTTGCTTACCGAGCTTACAACCGCACTTTTATTTACGGAAAAATCCCGCAAAGCGATTTGTTTTAATACCTGGATGTTCCCTGATTCGTCAGGAATAGGGTCACCGTGAGGATCAATTTTCGGATTTCCTAAATAGGTGTCTAATCTGTTGATCAATTCAGGACTGCTTACATGTTCAAGCTCTTCGGCAATGTCATGAACTTTTTCCCATTCCATTCCCAGTTTTGATACGAGAAAAAATTCCCACAAACGGTGCCTTCTTATTATTTTCAACGCTTCTTTTTTGCCGGCCACGTTAAGATGAAATCCATAGTACCGCTTATATTCCAGAACTTTTTTAAGCTTTAATTTTTTCAACATATCTGTTATAGAAGCAGCGCTGGTGTTCAAAAATTTAGCCAGCGAATTCGTATTTACCTTTCCCGTTTTTTCCTGGAGCGTATAAATGCTCTTGATATAATTTTCTTCGCTTTCGGATAATTTCATGCCGTGTAAAAATAAATTTAGACAAATCTAAAAATATTTTACGTAAATGCAAACAAAATAAAAGTTTTAATGGATAAATTGTAAATGCCGATGCAAGTTCAGGATGCTGGTGGCATGTTGCATTTATTCGTTTATAAAGAAGTGTCAAATTGAATTTGATCGTGAAATCGGAGTTTCATTTCGTGCTGTTGTAACTCAGTTTACCTTTTTTTAACTTTCAGACATATAATTTTGTGTTTTCATAAGATATTTCCAGATACATTATGATCTTAATGTGTGTAAAAAGGACACATTCATATTGCGCATTTCTTGATTTTTCAATTTATATTGCGCCCTAACAAAATATAGAAAGCCTACCATGAGTTTTGAAAATTTCGAAGTTCCCTATGATATCAACCCCCGTTACCAAAAAAGAGTTGCCTATTTTTCGATGGAATTTGCCATTCATCAGCCGCTGAAGATTTATAGCGGAGGGCTCGGATTTTTATCAGGATCCCATTTGCGTAGCGCTTATGAATTAAGACAAAACCTTATTGGTATTGGCATTTTATGGAAAGAAGGCTATTATGACCAGGCAAGAAATTCTGATCAGACCTTAAAAGTAGTTTGGATTGAAAAGATCTACAATTTTTTAGAAGAAACAGGAATTCGGTTCCAGATTCAAATACACGATCATCCTGTTTGGGTGAAGGTGCTTTACCTGAATCCGAAAACATTTAATACTGCGCCACTTTTTTTATTAAGCACTGATGTCCCTGAGAACGATTATGTTTCTCAAACAATTTGCCACCGGCTTTACGATGGCAATGCAGCCACAAAAATTGCACAGTTTATCTTACTCGGTGTTGGCGGCGCGAAGCTCATTGATCTTCTTAACTTCAATCCTGAGCGATATCACCTAAATGAAGCGCATGCTGTTAGCTCAGCATTTTATTTATTCCAAAAATTTAAAAATGTTGAAGACGTAAAAAAGCGCCTTGTGTTTACGACTCATACTCCTGAAGAAGCAGGAAATGAAAAGCATGATATCTTCCTTTGTGAGCAGATGAGCTACTTCTGCGGGATGCCACTGAACCAGGTGCGTGAATTAACGGGGATGACGGATGATTTGTTCAATCATTCATTAGCGGCATTGCGCTTCGCACATCTTGCCAATGGCGTTTCGCAATTGCACGGTGAAGTGAGCAGGCAAATGTGGGAAAAATATGATGGCATTTGTGAGATAAAAGCGATTACGAATGCGCAAAACTGGCGCTATTGGTCCGACAAGCAACTGTACAGGGCCAAAGAAGAAAATAATAACGATTGGTTCGATGATCGTAAAAAACATTTAAAATTACGTGCATTAGAGATCGTTGCTGACCAAACGGGAAAGGTGATGGATCCAAAAGTGTTGACAATTGTTTGGGCAAGAAGATTTGCCGGATATAAAAGGGCTGAATTATTAACACGCGACCATAAACGATTTGAGGCATTGCTGAACAACGCAAAATATCCGGTTCAGATTATTTGGGCAGGCAAACCTTATCCACTTGATTTTCCTGCTATTACTGATTTTAATCATCTTGTGAGCCTGAGCAAACAATATAAGAACGTGGCTGTGTGCACAGGTTACGAACTCGCTCTCAGTAAAAGACTGAAACAAGCGGCAGACGTTTGGTTAAATAATCCCCGTGTGCCACGCGAAGCTAGCGGTACCAGCGGGATGACCGCGGCTATGAATGGCGCTGTAAACCTGAGCACTAACGATGGATGGATATGTGAATTCATTAACAATGGTAACAACGGATTTGTTGTGCCTCCTGCCGACTACATGAATATGCATATTGAAGAGCAGGATAATTATGATCTTAACAAGCTTTATGAGATTCTGGAAAATCAAATATTGCCTTTATACTATGATGATTTTGACACCTGGAGACAAATTGTAAAGAATGGCATGAGAGATGTTCAATTTGCCTTTGACAGCAACAGGATGGTCGATGAATATTATGAGATTTTGTATAAATAGACTTTTATTTTATTGATAAAATAGAACGGCATGAATTTTTTCATGCCGTTCTTATTTTTATTTGACTTTTATTTTTTATTTAAATCAGCGTTTCAACTCCTCCGCAGAGAATTGGTTTTATTGGGGTTCGTTTAACTGACCAGGTAAAAAATATAAGCATTTGGTTGAACATTATTTTACTGCTTTTAAGAAAGAGGACGATCCGCCGGTTGCCTGAATCCGTATTATGTAAATACCCTGACCCCAGCTCTTTGTATCATACGAGAACATATTGGTGCCAGCGAATAGTGATTTTCTTTCAGCATTAAATATTCTACCTGAGGCATCTGTAATGACGATCCGGGCTTCCTGCGGGTCTTTCACATTCACACTAAATTTCAATTGATCGTTTACAGGGTTGGTTAATAACGCCGCACTGAATTCATAATTCAACTGTTTCGAAAGAGTACTGTTGGCAGCTGATAGAACCGGCGCAAACGAACCGGCGACATTACCGGCATATAATTCCTGGCCGGCGGCATACGTATATCCGGAAAAGTATAGACTTCCGTTTATGGAAGCAAGGTTGCTTATATTGCTAACGCCACTAAGGTTGGCGTCATTTACAGGATGGGTTCCGTTTTTGGATCCGTCACTTTGCCACAAAGTGTCATTTAAAGTGAAGAAGAGTTTATCATTTACATTTATGTAGTTATTAAAAGATGTCGAGTTAATTCCGGGCGTAATATCTTTTACGAGTTTCGTTCCTTCCTTCGTTCCATTAGATTTCCAAAGTTCATATCCATGGGTGCCATCATCCGCAACAAAATAAATAAGTGTGTCCCCGCTGATAAGCACGGAAATGTTAGACGAATTTGCGCCTGGAAAAATATCTTTCACCAGTTTAGTGCCTGCGGTTGTTCCATCTGTTGCAAATAATTCGGTCCCTTTAGCGACGGCATTCTCAGCTGCGAAAAATAGTTTTCCATGACCTTGTGCAAATCCGGGATATGCTGTAAGAATCGCCTTTACCTTGCGGGTACCTGCATCGGTTCCATCAGAGGTCCAAAGCGTATTGCCGAATGGAGCCTGTCCATCACTGGCTTCGAAATAAAGCTTGCCATTGAAATTAAAAAGATTCGAAGGATATGAACCGCTATTTCCAGGAAAAATATCTTTTACCAGGCCGGTGAATGCGATCGTTCCCTCTGTTTTCCACAATTCCTCGCCATTGAAATCGTCATAATTGGTGAAGAATAAAGTATTGCCCAAAGGGGTGAGATTTAAATTGAAAAAAGCGGGAATATCCGATTTAAGAATATAGGTATTCGGAACAGTACCATCAGATCGCCAAAGTATATACTGATTTGACTGGCTATTGTATACAACGATGTATAGCAGATTGTCTGTTGCTATCATATTGTAAACATAGCCGGATGCGTCAATAAAACCCGGTATCGATATTTGTATTGTTCCCGCAGCCGTGCCATTGGTTTTCCATAAATGGATGCCGGTGTTATCATTTGAGATAAAATAAATTTTATTTTGAAATTTGGTGAACAGATAAGCATTTATGTTTTTCACTAATTTAGGAACGGCTGTCGGACCATCCGTAAACCATAACGAATTGCCATTATTTTTATCCTGCGCTCCAAAGACTATTTTGTTATTAGCAGCAGCTGTAAATCCAAACGGATAGGAGGAGGCTGTAGAAGATTGATTAATATCCTTTACTAATGTAGTACCGGCCGCGGTTCCATTGCTTTTCCAAAGTTCATATCCATTCACTCCATTGTCTGCGCCATAAAGAAAAAGGCCGTTATTAAACGCAATATATTGGGGCACCGAACTAAAAATTCCCGGGTTGATGTCTTTTACAATTTTAGTGCCCGGATCAGTTCCATCGCTTTTCCATAATTCAATGCCCTGCGGGCTATTGCCATAAGCAAACATTAAAATGCCATAAGCGCTTGTAAGACCGTAATAAATATTTTGATCCCCGGGAGAAATGTCTTTTACCAAAACAGTTCCGCCTTCACTGCCATCCGATTTCCAGAGTTGAGCGTCAGCGCCGGCTGGGCCTATGGTAAAAAATAAAGTGCCGTTCACATTGGTCATAAAGCTCGGATAAGAACTGTTAGAGCCGGCAACAATATCTTTTACGATCGTCACATTCGCATTAGGATCTGATGGGTCATACTTACATAATTCATTGCCTGCCTCCGGGGTGAATCCCTGGAAATAGAGGACATTGTTAATGATTGCAAAAGAATCTCTAAAGCCTGTATAATCAACCGGAAGATTTATATTATTAGAATTGTTAACCGGGTGGGTTCCATCGACACTTCCGTCTGAAACCCAAAGTCTTCCGCCGGTACCATCATCGGCTGCAAAATACAAAAGGCCGTTGGCTGATGTTAAATGGGTGGGCAGAATACCGCTAATCGAATTTGTAAATGCTACTTTAACTGTTCCGGTAGTGGTGCCATCGCTTGTATAAACTTCTGTCCCATCAATAAAACTGTAAAATGTGAAAAATAACCGCCCATTTACACTCATCAATTGTTGTAAAAGATATCCATTTGTAAAATCACTCACAACAACAGTTCCCGCTGCAGTGCCATCAGTCTTCCATAATTGGTTGTAATTAATAAAAGTATTGTTGTCAAAATAGCTTACTAAAAAATAAAGAATTCCATTTGCGTCCGTTAGATATTGAGGATTTGCCGACCCATTTCCGGGATTGATATCCAGAAGTAGATTGGTCCCGGCCTTGGTACCGTCTGACATCCAGAGCTCCGAGCCATGTAAATCATCGAAAGCTGAAAAATAAAGCTTGCCTCCGGAAGTAGTGATGTCATAGCTATAGGAAATATCAGATGAAGCTATTCCCGGATTTACATCTTTAACCATTTTTGTTCCCGCGGTAGTTCCATCTGTTTTCCATAATTCTCTGCCATGAATTCCGTCATCTGCAGTAAAATAAGAAGATCCTTTAAAATAAATAAAGGCATTTTTTGCAGAAAATTCATCGTTGCGTGGAAAAGAATTGCTTATTTTATTAATGTCTGTTAAAATAAAATTTTGCGCCAGCATAATGCTGTGCATACCTGTACTTAAGACAAGCATAAGTAGCAGTCTAAAAAAATATATCTTTTTCATAAAAGAATGATTTGTTGTTTAAAAGAAATTTGTTCAAGAGTAAACTTGTTTTACCTACTATTATTTCCGGTTATTTTTCTTAGTTCCGCTCCCGATAATGTGGGGATTGCTGCTTTTTTAATTTTTTCAATAGCCAGCATGGCGGCAGAATTAGCCTGTTGTTTTTTAACAAGCATTTCGTCCTTATACAAAGTAGGTTTGGAAAAAGCAGGCTGATGAAAGATTATTTTTTCATTCTTAAAGATGTCGTAGCCGAATGACTGGTTAGGGGCAACAAAGAGGCGAAAAGAATAATTGCCGCCCGGATGCCCATCATCATTTTGCACCGGAGTTCGATTTGCCGGTTGTTGACCCATTGAGTTGGTAGTTGCAGCCATGCACAACAATAGTATGCACATCAAATGGCAGGAGATTTTTGTTTTCATGATGTTTTATTTTTGGATGAGAAAATATAAATTGCTGTGGATAGAAGTTGGTTTGGGACGGCAATGGATTACTGAACTCAACCGGTTTCTTCAAGAGGAGGGAATTGACTACAATGTAGTATTAGAGGTAGTCGGTCTTGAAAAAGAAATGGAATTATTGCATTCAGGATACACCAACGGATTTCTTAACGGATGCGGAAATTATTGTTGTGGTAAGAAAGGGAGTAATGGGATGAACAATCAGAAATTCATCGGCAAATAAGGTGTGCGAATCAAAGTTAGAAAATAATATGACCAGATTATGTTATTCTATATTTTTTACAAAACTGTGATGGTTAAGAATTGAGTGCAAAGGCATAAGCCAAAATATAGATTTTGCATTTTCACAAATGTACTTACCTGAAGATTTTTTTTCTTAACGTAACCAAACCTTTAATTTTTTCGTAAGTATCAGCCAACAAATACATCACATGAAAATGTTTCTTATTTCGCCTGTTATTTTTTTAGTATTAATATCGTGCACTAAAAAAGAGTCAACACTAATGACAAATCCCGTAGTGAATCCGGTTGTAAATATGGATACCACTTTGAAAACTTTCCTTGCTCTTGGTGATTCCTACACCATTGGTCAATCCGTGCAGGGATATGAAAGGTTTCCAATTCAGACGGTAACCAAACTGAAAAATCTACATTTTAACTTCTTACAACCTGATATCATCGCTACTACAGGTTGGACTACCACAGATTTGATCAATGCTTTAGACCATAATGTTCCTCAACACATATATTCGGTTGTATCTCTCCTGATAGGTGTCAACAACCAATACCAGGGAAAATCGCTGGCCCAATATAAAACGGAGTTTACTGAGTTGCTGAATCGTTCTATTATTTATGCCAATGATAAACCGGGCCATGTATTCGTATTATCGATTCCGGATTATAGTGTAACTCCTTTTGCGCGTGGATCAGACACTGCTAAAATTGCACGGGAAATTGATGAATTCAATGCGGCCAATAAAGAAATTTCTTTCAATGCCGGTGTACATTACCTGGATATTACATCTATCTCAAGACAAGCCAAAAACAGCCCGGCCCTGATCGCGACAGATGGGCTTCATCCGTCAGGAATTCAATATGAAAAATGGGCGGAATTATTAACGCCGCTAATTTCAGATGCAATTAAATAACACTTAAATTAAATATCAGGTAAATTATATTTGCTGTTTTTATGGCCAACAGCATTCTCTCTCTTTATAAAAAATCTTATGGAGGTCTTTCATCCGGCACATGGTGGCTTTCGCTGGTGATGCTTGTCAACAGGATGGGAACCATGGTGATTCCCTTTATGACCATGTACCTGACGCAGCAGGATGGCTTCACAATCGAAAAAGCCGGACTGGTCATGAGCATCTTTGGTCTTGGAGCGGTAAGCGGTGCCCTGATAGGAGGTAAGCTTGTTGATACGATTGGGTATTATCATGTGCAGCTATTCGCATTGACCGGCGGAGGAATCATGTTTATCGTATTGGGGCAAATGGAATCTTATTCTTCCATTTGTATCATAACCTTTATACTTGCTTTGCTAAATGAAGCCTTCCGGCCTGCAAACACGGTAGCGATCGCTCATTACAGCAAAGAACAAAACAGGACAAGATCCTATTCCCTCAACCGGCTTGCTATAAATATGGGCTGGGCCGTTGGTGGCGCCTTAGGCGGCATCCTGGCGAGCTTTAATTATAGTTTACTTTTTTGGGTGGATGGGTTTTCTAATCTGCTGGCGGCTGTTTTACTCTATATAACATTGTCGCCTAAACGAAATTTGAGCACCGAAGTAAAAAGTAAAGAAAAACAACCCATTCGGATATCGGTTTATAAGGATCGTGGCTACCTCGTTTTTATTATACTCGTTTTTATTTTCGCACTTTGTTTTTTTCAATTGTTCACCACCATCCCGGTTTTCTTTAAAGAAAATTTTAAGCTCAGTGTCTTTTTTATAGGGATGATCATGGCTTTGAATGGCTTGATCATTTCTTTTTTTGAAATGGTTATTGTTTTTTCTTTGGAAGGACGCCGGCCTTCGCTCAGCTATATTTCATTTGGCATCGTGCTGACAGGGCTTTCGTTCCTGTTATTAAATCTGCCGTTCAATAACTCGGGGCTCGTGGCATTGATCTCAATGGTGTTTTTAACCTTCGGGGAAATATTTTCTATGCCTTTCATGAACTCATGGTGGATAGGAAGATCGCAGGCGAATAACCGTGGCCAATATGCAGCTTTATTCACGGTGGCCTTCGCTTCCGCGCAGGCCATCGGTCCGTTTTCAGGGGCGTGGATTGCCGGGCACTTCGGCTATAAAACGCTTTGGATCGGCATCGTAATTATCTGTGGCTTACTTGCTGTTTTTTTTAAGCGATTGGAATAAAGAATGCGGGTAATAAGTGACAGATATTTTGGAATGCTTCGATTTTTATTCCATATCATTTTATATTCTACCTCCGCAAATAATCCTCATAAGAAAATTCCATGTAAGCTTTTCCGAATTTAAGATTACTGGTATCAAAATCCGCGTCTTTGTAGATCATTTTTTTGGACACATTATCTACCGTGGCTGTGCCTTGCGGAGTAACAAATCCAAAGCCATTATTAAAAGAATAAAATGCAAATTGTTTGGCCGAAGAATCCAACAAATCTTTGCCCCATTTAAATTTATCGACCGGCAGTTTTAATTGATCCAGGATTGTCGTGGCAATATCTGTTTGTGATCCTATATTATTAATGATGCCTTTGGTTTTTAAAGCGCCACCTGAAAATATCAACGGAATACGAAACTTGGAAGGACGATCATTTGGTTCATGGCCGGGAAGCGGATGCCCATGATCTGCAACAAAGACCACCAACGTATTTTGCCACCAGGGTTCCATTTTACTTTTTGCAATAAAACCTCCAATGATGCTATCTGTGTAATAAATTGAATTTTTAAAAAGCGTGGTTTCATCTTTCCCCGGGAAATGCGGTTTCATAGGAACATCATAGGGTTCATGACTGCTCAACGTAAAGAGCGCCGCAAAAAAAGGTTGCTTTTCTTTTTTGAGATCCTCGCCAAACCGGTCAAAAACATATTGATCATGAACGCCCCAGGAAGTAGTTCGCTGCGCGACGGGAAACGAATATTTATCAACCAACCGGTCTATCCCGATATGAACCAGGTAGGATTTTATATTGGCAAATTCCAGTTCGCCACCGTAGGTATAGCTGGAAGTATATCCCGCTTTTTTAAGCTGCTGGTTGATGGAAGGAAGTTGCCGGGTTTTATCGGGTGTTTTGATGATTGAATTAATTGCCTGGTTAGGATATCCGCTCAACACTGCCACCTGTCCTTTTTCACTACGATCGCCGGCGGCGTAAATGTTGGTAAATAATAATCCATCCGCCGCGATCTTGTCGAGGTTGGGCGTTACTCCCGGAACGCCACCGAGGCAGCCGACCCATTTGGCCGTATAACTTTCTAAAATGATGATGATGATATTGGGCTTTTCGACAGATAGAATAGAAGGAATTTTTAAAGGGCCGGTGTTATATAGACTCTTCACTAATGCCTCAGATTCCTTTTCCGGAAAATAATCGAACGGATTTTTTTCGTTGTTTTTATTCAGGATAGAAAACATAATATTCCATGGCAGATTAATCGCGCTATGATCGGCGAATAATTTTTCTGAAAAATAAACATCGCTTTGATTCATGGGGATTTTCTGAATGCCGCCACGAATCGGCACGAACAAAAGCGCCAGTAAAAATGCGGAAAATAAAATGTCGAAAAAATACATTTTGGCTTGTCTCTTGTCGATAAAATCGTTGAAATATTTTTTGTAAATAAAAATAAATGCAGCCGCAAGCAATACGAAAATGAGTAGCAATATGAAAACCGGCGCTGTGGAAATGGTAGCGCCCATTTCCTTTGGAGTTTTAAAATATTCCAGTGGAGTAGCGTCCATCCTAAAACCCCAGGCCGTATACAATTCGAGATCGGCGATGGTAATAAACGATAATAATATTATTAAGACATAGGTGTAGATCCGGATGAATTTGTTGATGGGAAAATGAATTGCAATAGACTTTATAAGAAAAAGAGAAAAGGGCAGAATGCAAATGTAGCCGGTGAACGACATGTCCATTCTTAAACCGTATAAAAACACTTTTAAAATTTCAGAACCATTCAGCGTTTGGGTAAGTGGATAATGATAGAGCAGGAAAACCGCCTTAGCGACAACAAAAAAAAGCAGCCAATAGACGAAATATAAAAGATAACCTGAATATTTTTTCACGAGGCAAAAATAATCATAACAAGGGTAAAGATTTTATAATGAAAAACTATAAAATGGGTTGTTTAAAAAGGCCGGTCATCGATAAAAGTTAAAGTGTCGCCGATAGCAAACTTTATCAAAACGCAAATCGTAATTTTAGAAACGTTTAAATTTTTTTATGAAAAAAATTATCTATGGATCTCTTTTATGCATGCCACTTTTTACTCTGTGCTTTTGCACTTCTTCATCTGTAAAGGAGCAGGGGCATTTATCAGGTTCAACAAAAGCGACCCCGGCAGAAGCTGCTTCTAAACATGTCGCAGTTTTAGAACTATTTACTTCGCAAGGCTGCTCCAGTTGCCCTTCTGCGGATAAATTGGTTTCTAATTATATTTCAAAGAAAAACGTCTTTGTACTATCATTCCATGTGGATTACTGGAACCGGTACGGCTGGCAGGATCCGTTCAGCTCAAGGGAATATTCACAAAGACAGGAAAATTATTCAAAGTTTTTAAAAGCAGGAATATATACACCGCAATTGGTCATCAACGGGCAAACGCAAATGATCGGCAGCGATGAAAGTAGAATTTCTAACTCGTTGAAAAAGGTGCAATTGGAAGAAAGCGATGCAGCACTTTCTATAAAAAAATTAATACCGGCAAATGGAAAGATCAATATAAATTTTGTCGCTTCGGGCAATAATGCTGACGCGGTTTTAAACATAGCGCTTGTCGAAAAAAAGACCACGACTAACATTAAAGCAGGAGAAAATAGCGGCGTTCAACTAACCAACTACAATGTGGTTAGAAATTTTAAAACAATCTCACAATTGAAAAATGGGGATAATAATTCTGATATAGATATACCGCCGGGAATTGATGTAAATAATATTTCGGTTGTACTATTTCTTCAAAATAAAGACAATGGAATTTCATCTGCCGCTGAGGCAAATTTATAAAAAATGACTGTTTGCCGGAAATTGAAAAATCTACAAAATGGCTTTTTTGAAATTTTATTTAAAATGAATCGTATTGAAGTAGCCATGGGAATTTCGCATATCTTCCCAACGCTGAAATGAAAAGCCCCGCAAAATTTGCAGGGCTTCTTTTATTTTTAAAACTTAAGCTTTACATCATTTTTACCGTAGTAGCTGACGTAACTTTTGAAGAAGTTGGAAGTTCCTGGCCCATTACGCCTACAATGCCTTTGGCATCTGTGGTCGAATTATTTGATTGTACAACACCTGTTGTGATGTCAACTATTTCTTCGCCTGCAAAGGTTCCGGTGGTTTTGGTGGTGATTTCCATTCCCTGCATTTCCATTTTTGTATCGGTAGCGAGCGTGCCTTCGAGGCCGATGGTCGCCAATTTTCCGTTGATGGCTTTTACAGTGTAATTGGTGGTTTTTGAAATTCCGTCTGCGTCGGTTTTATTAGTCCAGGTAGAACCTACTTTTACGTTTTGCGGTAATGCTTCAAAAGCCATATCTGCCCCAAAGCCGGTAGCTTCAAAATTGCCCAATTGTTTGGTCATCATACTGCTTGCATCATCCGCTTTTTGTTCTTTTTTCTCCTGGATCACCTTTCCTGATTTGTCGATAACAACAGCTTTAGGCTGATTGATAAAATCTTTCAATGAACTTCCGATTGGCCCATTGAGGTCATCTTTTTTATCGGAATCAAATGTCATTTGCTGGCCCATTTGGGTCATGTTCATTTTGAGGTTGGTGATCGTGTTGGTAAGATTGTAATTATTAGCAACTTCATCTTTTACTTCGATATTATAGGAAGTGGTCGCATCTACATCTGCTTCCATTTGCTGGCCCTGCATTTCGGTAGAGCTCTTAGTTGATATTTTATTTTCAACCACATATTTTTGTCCTTTTTTCAAATTCAAAGAAGCATTTGATTGCGCCAATAGGGCCATTGAGCTACACATCGCGGCTACAACAAGCACGGATATTTTTTTCATATTTTTTTATTGTTTGAATTGCAAATATAGTTCCTGAATTTAATATGGATCAATTAATTATGGCGAAATTATAGCTCATCAAAGCCATTAAAACCATGATCATAAGCCTTGTAAATTTTCTTATTATAATAAGGCGCTATGGCCTATCCGCAATAACAAAAGGATTAAAAATCAAAATGCATTTTTGATTTTTAATCCTTTTTAAAAATATATTTTCCGGCTTACCGGTTTGTTTCGAATTACAGGTCTGTTGCTTCGCCGTAAGCAACTGCAGTAGCTTCTTTCACCGCTTCGCTCATCGTCGGATGCGGATGAATGGCATTCAGTATTTCGTGCGCTGTCGTTTCTAATTTGCGGGCCACCGAAACTTCTGCAATCAATTCAGTCACATTGTTTCCAATCATGTGGCAGCCTAACAACTCGCCATATTTTGCATCATAAATAATTTTTACAAAACCCTCAGAAGCGCCTGCTGACACTGCCTTTCCGCTGGCGATGAACGGGAACTTGCCAACTTTAATTTCATAGCCCGCATCCTTCGCCGCTTTTTCAGTATAACCGACAGATGCAATTTCTGGCGAGCAATAAGTACAGCCGGGCACATTATTATAATCTATATAATCGATCTTCTTACCGGAGAGATGCTCTGCTGCATTAATTCCTTCTTTGGTCGCTTTGTGGGCCAGCGCCTGGTGCGGTGTGCAGTCGCCGATTGAATATATTCCGGGAACATTCGTTTGCTGATTTGCATCAACAACAATGCGGCCTTTGTCAGTTTTGATTCCTAATTCTTCCAGCCCGATATTTTCGATATTAGCCGCGATTCCTACCGCGCTTAATAAAATATCTGCTTCAACGGTTACTTCACCATCGGGCGTTTTTATTTTTGCTTTTACACCCTGTCCGCCGGTATCCACGTTGGTTACCTCGCTGTTGGTCATGATCGTAATACCCTGTTTCTTAAAATTCTTTTCCAGCTCTTTGGAAATTTCTTCATCCTCTACGGGTACGATTCTTGGCAAAAATTCCACCAATGTCACTTTAGTCCCCATGCTGTTATAGAAATAAGCGAATTCAGTTCCAATGGCGCCGGATCCAACAACGATCATGGATTTTGGCTGCGCCGGCAGGTTCATCGCGTCGCGATAACCCACTATTTTTTTCCCGTCTAATTTTAATGCAGGTAATTCACGCGCGCGGGCTCCGGTTGCAATGATAATATTTTTTGCTTCCAGGGTTTGTTTGCTTCCATCAGCAGCGGTCACTTCCAGTTTTGTTGGCGCAATCAATTTTCCATTTCCCATGATCACTTCGATCTTATATTTTTTCATCAAAAACGTAACGCCTTTATTCATCTTATCAGCAACGCCGCGACTGCGTTTGATGATGTTTCCAAAATTTTGTTTTGGGTCATTCACTTCTATTCCATAATCCGCAGCATGCTTGGCATATTCAAAAACCTGTGCGCTTTTAAGCAATGCTTTTGTAGGGATACAACCCCAGTTAAGACAAATGCCTCCAAGGCTTTCCCGCTCTACTATCGCAACTTTTTTGCCTAATTGAGAAGCCCTGATCGCGGCAGGATAACCGCCCGGGCCGCTTCCTAAAACTATTAAATCGTATGCCATTGAGTATAAATTTGTTATTTGAAAATGATGTTTTTAAAACGTTGCAAAATTACTTTACAATAGCCAAAGCACAAAACCGCGGTTTGGCATTATCCTTTCAAAATAATGGTGTTAATAGATATGCTTATTCGTGGAAAGCCAAAATATAGAAAATCGTGTTTTGAACGAGATGATTGACTGTAGAAAAAGAATACTCGCGGGAGCTTGTTGTGCGATCTGATACAAAAATCAATTGTTTATTTTTACCGCATGAAAACTTTCCTTATCTCTATTTGTACACTATCGATTTTAATCCTAACTGGCTGTTCTGCATCCCGAAAAACCAGCAAGCCGGTGGAAGCCAATAGCGCTGACATACGAAGCGAAGTGATCATTAAAAATAAAGTGCCTGCGCGTTTTGTTAATACCAAAGATGTTTCTGCCGGTGAACTTGTTGATTTTGCAGAAACATTGATTGGAGTTAAATACAAATACGGTTCGATGATCAAAGAAAAAGGTTTTGATTGCTCCGGATTTATCAATTATGTGTTTAATCATTTCAAGATTTCTGTTCCCCGCTCGTCTGTCGATTTTACCAACGCCGGAACAGAAATTCCCGTAAAGGAAAGCAGGAGAGGAGACCTGATTTTATTTACTGGCAGCGATGCGAAAAGCGGTGTGGTAGGCCACATGGGAATCATAACTGAAAACAAAAAAGGCGAGTTGCAATTCATTCACGCATCTGAAAGCCGCGGCGTAATGATCTCGGGAATGAACTCTTATTTTCTGCCACGGTTTGTAAAAGTGAACCGGGTGTTTACGATTTTTTAAAACTGATTCTTATCTTGTTTTTATTGACCGGTTCAACGCGCTTCGGTCCCTCCGGCGCCGCTTCTGATAAATTTTTCAAAGTATTAATACTCAGGTTAAATTCAAAACCTATCAGCACTACCATGGAGTTAAGAAAAATCATGATCATAAATACCATGACGCTTCCTATTGAGCCATAAAGAAAATTGTATCGCCCGAAATTGTTCACAAATGCTGTAAATCCAATCGTGACAAGAATGCTTAAAAATGTTGCGATCAATGCTCCGGGCGAAACGAAATGCCATCGTTTTTTAGTGGAAGGAGCATACCTGTAAATGAACGCGTAGGAGTAGAATATCAATGCTACTATGAGGATCCACTTACCGTAAAGAATTATGTTCCTGACGTCGAAGTTGGTAATACCGATCCATTTCAGGATATTTCTTTGAAGGAGCAATAGCAACAGGCATCCTAATAATAAGCCGAAAAGCATCATGGTTAGTTTGATCGCTTCCCAGCGTTTCTTCAAGCCTTTTATTTTTTGAAATCCGACATAGTCTTTATTAAAAGATCTCATAAGCCCCATAACACCGGTTGAGGCAAAAAACAGGGACAGGACGAATGTAAAAGAAATGAGTCCAAATCGTGAGCCTTCAAGAAAGCTATCTACGAATTCTATGAGACCGCCATTATAAGTATGCGAAGGAATAATATCTCTAATCAGACTATGCAATTGAAATCGTAATGCCCGTTTTGAAATAAAAGGAAGATTTGGAATCAGGGTGAATAGGAAGAGGCAGGTTGGCGGCACCGACATGATAAAATTATATGAAATGGCTGACGCTCTTTCTGTGAGGTACGGAACATCAAAGCCTTTGGAATAATTCTTCACTACTTCATACAAAGTCAAGCCCTGGAAACCCGGCGGGCTCCATATTTTGCTTTTTCGCACCAGGCGTTTTACAGGACGTGTCAGGAACATAAGAAAGCGTTTGCCAAATCTTTAATTTTCAAATTTTTAATTTTCAACACCTTGCTGCTTTGCCAGAATCACGCTATCCAAAGCCTGCTGATAAGCTTTTGCATACACTAAATGTTCCTGATAAGTTGAGGCGAAATCAGAATATCCGGAGAAGTCTGCCCTCGCTACAAAAAAGAGATAATCAGTTTCCGGCGCATCCAATACTGCATCAATAGTTTTGATTGATGGAGTGCAAATCGGCCCCGGAGGCAGGCCGGTATTCAAATAAGTATTGTAGGGCGAAACAAACGCAAGATGTTTATGATAAATTCTTTTTAATCCAAAATCTTTCATTGCAAATTTTACCGTAGGATCCGCGGCCAGTTTCATTCCCTTTTTCATCCGGTTTATATATACGCTGGCGATTTTCCCTTTGTCAGCCTGTTTGTTGGTTTCTTCTTCAACAAGAGAAGCGAGTGTGTAAATCTCTTTTGGCGACAGGTTTAAACGCTTTGCTTTATAAAGACGCTCATTATTCCAAAATTTTTCTTCTTCAGCATTTAATTTTTTAAAGATGCTTTCAATCGGCGTCGTCCAGGAATAAGTGTAAGTATTTGGAATGACATCAGTCATTACTGTGTTGGTATCTACGTCAAATTGTAAAAGTGAATCATTGTTGCTCAGAAACCGGATTGCTGTCGCTGAATCAGTTTCAAAATTTGAAGCGATCTTTTTGGCGAGGTCTTCTTTGGTTCTCAACTTAGTAATCACAAGGTTCACGGGAACCTGCTTGCCGGATCTGAGCATTTTTACGAGACGGTACAAGCTCATGCCATCTGTAATTTTATATTTCCCGGCTTTGACGTTCGTCGGATAATCTGCATAGCCCGCCACTTTGTCAAACCAAAAAGTTCCGCTAACCATGTTGTTTTTTAGTAAACTATCCTTAACACTTTGATAGGAACTATTGGTTTTTATGTATAAAAATTTTTTGTCCGGATTTTTAATAGTTGGGCCAAAAAGACTCCAGCCTGCAAACGCTGCGATCAAAATTAAAATCACGAAAACAGATAAAATGACTTGTTTGGCTTTCATAATTTAAATTAAATACCGGATGAATTTATCATTTTTTCGGGGAAATCAATTGAATAAAAAAACCCTGTCTTTTTAATGAGACAGGGTGCAAAATATGCGGTTAAATTATTTTTGTGTTGCAGGAGTTCCCTGTTGAGGAGCCGATTGCAAGGGTACGGTATTGGTTTGCGGCGTTGCGGGAGCTCCAACAGGCGCCTCATTGATCAACCGGTCTCTTGAATTAAGTCCGCCGGTTTTAGGAATAAATAAGGCTGATGTGATGCACAATACGCCGATAATTCCTGCAAACAGCCAGGTTCCTTTTTCGAGAACGTCTGTAGTTTGCCTAACACCCATGAGTTGATTGCCAAATCCACCTAAAGATGAAGTAAGGCCACCGCCCTTGGGATTTTGAATAAGAATAATAATTCCAAGGATAACTGAAGCAATAATGATAATAGTTCCGAAAAGATATAACATGTTTATCTTGATTTTAGAATGTCAATTTTGGCTGCAAAGTACGTGCTTTTTGAAGGATTAATCAAACTTAATTTTTCATACATTTCGATAGCTTTTTCCACCTTATTTTGTTTGATCAGAACTTCGGCCATTGCTTCGGTAAGCACTTCGGCATCGGCATTGGACTCTTCGGCCGATGACTGAATAATTCTTTCAATTACCTCGTTTTGCTCCGGCAGTTTTCCGGGATGAAGTTTTTTCATGCTTTTAAGCCATGCGGTGAAGCTTTTTACCTGTTGCCCGAGCTTATCGTTTGTCAACGCATCCTCTTTAATTTTTATTCCCTGAGACGCGAAATAATCTATAGTATGTAAAGGTTCAAATGCCACGACATCGTCTTCAATCCCTTCATTTTCCGTTGTTTCCCCCGCTTTCGGATTTTCCGGATCTTCCTGGGATTCGTAAAAATGATTCACTTCCTGAGTTTCAGCAATTAAAACTGTTTCGGGTATTTCCGAAGTTTCTAAAGCCGGGTCATTTAGGCTGGTAATATTTTCTGCGGGCAAATTTTCAACTTCAGCAGGCAAAAACGGTTCGTGGCTATTAACATCCGCGTTTCCATTATGATCGTCCTCTCCGTTGATGGGATCGCTAACTTCTTCGTGTGTTGCAGTTTCTTCCGTATTAATATCCGTAATATCTCCGTCCGGACTTACTAAAAAATCTGCTTTACCATTTTTTGTCTGAGTTTCCTCATCAACGCCGGCTTCCGATTCGCGAAATTCGTATTCGTGGCTATGCTGCGTGATATCTTCCTGAATTGGAGCACCTACATTCTCATCAATCCTCTCAATATTCTCCTCTGCCTGCAAATTATTTTTAGAAATGAATTCTTCTAAATTTTCCGGTTCATCAGGCATTATGGCCGGCTCTGAGACAATTACAGGCGCCTGGGGCTCTGCGACTCCGTCTTGCGAGAGTTGTTCCCGAAGCCAGTAAGAGTTGTTGAAATATAATGAGGTTTGATCCGCGAACTTTTCGAATTCCGGGTTGTTGTTTTTTTTGTAATGATATAAAAGTGAAAACCTCGCTATAGCGCTGGCCGGAAAATCCTTTACATTTTGTTCTAAAACTGACAAACTATCAGAGTCACGACCAAAAAGATCAGCATAGTGGGTTCTTATATCCATGAATTAAAATATTACCAGTTAGAAAATATTCTGTTAAAGATAGCGTCTGTTACGGTTTTGAGGATCAGGTCGCCCTTGTCTGCCTGTGCCTGCTGAAGGGATTGCGAAGCCGGAAAGTCATAATTGCTGGTGAGATCGGCGTCGAAGCTTTTCTTTGGATCCGGATCTATTGTATTTTTAAATATCAAGTGGAAGGTCACGTTGATCCGGTTCGTGCCTGCATTTTGATTGGCGACACCACTTGTAGTAATGCTATAATCGGAAACATAGCCGCTGATATCGTAGTGTGCATCGTCGCCATTGGTCTGGCGCAATCTCGTCTGGCTGATAATCTTTTGTTTTACTTTCTCCGTAAGCTGGGGCGCGAGCTGGGGATCTACATAACGGGCTTTATTCTCAAAATTACTAACCCTGAAAGTTTTTATCTCCGGGGGAATAGGAGAAGTGTCTTTAGTGGAATATTTACAAGTAGCAAAGCATAGCGTTAAGAATAAAAAGCTGAGAAGAGCAACCAGTTTTATAGATGATTTTAGTTTCATTGTTGTTGTTTTATTACCCGAAATGCTATTTTTTAAATTCGATTCCGTAGTCTTTTAAGCTGTGTGTAAATATTAGCGATTTAATTTTTTATTCCATTAAATACCAAAATCTATTTTTTCGCTTTCCAGAAGATCCTTTAAGATTTACCTGCCAGAATCATTTATTCATTGATATTATATTCCTTCAATTTTCTATATAAAGTCCGCTCGCTGATGCCGAGATCAGTGGAGGCGTCTCTTCTCTTTCCGCGATGTTTTTTCAACGCCTTTATGATGAGGTCTTTTTCTGCATCCATGATGCTTAATGATTCTTCAACTTCCTGGTGTTCATCAATGTCGCTATTATTATTGTTGTTATTATTGAGGATCACGGGCTGGTGCCCCGCGATGGCAGGAGTGTCATTTTGAAAATCATTAATAAACTGTTCATTCTGAAATGCATGATTTCCGTTGATAGAGCCGGGATTTTGCATCACTTCAAAAAACATTCTCTTCAATTCTGTGACGTCTTTTTTTACGTCAAAAAATAATTTATAAAGGATCTCCCGCTCATTAGAAAATTCCTTTTGGCCATTTCCTGACTGCTGGTGCGAAGCAGACGCAAGAACCGGCAACCTCGTAAAATTGGTGTCAGGCAAAAATTTTCGTAGTTCTATTCCTGTAACTACTTTATCCTTTGATAGCACAGATAATTGTTCCGCCATGTTTTTTAACTGACGCACATTGCCCGGCCAGGGATAATTCGCCAACACATTTCTGGCTTCATCGTCTAATTGAACCGGGGGCGATTTATAACGCTCCGCAAAATCCACTGCAAACTTTCTAAACAATAATGGGATATCTTCTTTGCGATCACGCAATGGCGGGACTCTTATCGGCACGGTATTCAAGCGATAGTAAAGATCTTCACGAAACCTTCCGCTGTGTGTATATTCAAGAAGATCTTTGTTGGTCGCGGCGATCACCCTTACATCGGTTTTTTGAACTTTTGAAGAGCCTACTCGAATATATTCTCCGGCTTCCAGTACGCGCAGCAATCGTGCCTGCGTGCCCAAAGGCATTTCACCAATTTCATCTAAAAAAATAGTGCCACCGTTTACGGTTTCAAAATATCCTTTACGGCTGTCAACCGCGCCGGTGAAGGATCCCTTTTCATGGCCAAATAATTCTGAATCGATCGTTCCCTCAGGAATGGCGCCGCAGTTGACGGCGATAAAGGGATTGTGTTTTCGTGCGGAAAGGGAATGAATGATCTGGGAGAAAACTTCTTTTCCTACACCGCTTTCTCCGCTGATTAATACACTTAAATCGGTATTGGAAACCTGTATCGCTACATCAAGCGCGTAAGCGAGCGCAGGTGAACTGCCGATGATTCCAAACCTGTTTCTGATAGCTTGCTGGTCCATTATTTTAATCCTATGGGTTTAGTATTTTCAAATCCCGAATTTCGATGAGTGCTTATGCAATCAAACGATTTTATTTCACTCAAATAAGATTGAATTATTTAATAGAATTCAAAAATATTTCCAATAAAATTTGATGAACTCGGGATTTATAAATTTTTATTTTTTCCTTATTAATTCTTGCGAGAAAAATTTTATTTTTTTCTACAGGGACCAATCACTGAACCTCCGTGGTTGATAAATTCTTTTTATTTCTTCTATTTTATTGATCCCATTAACGTCCCTGCTGTGCAACTTTCAATTAATACGTCAACATAATCTCCCTTTTTCAAAGTCCCGGTTTTTGGAAAAACCACCACTTTATTATGATCGCTTCGTCCCTGCCAGTGGGCGTCACTTTTTTTGGAATTCCCCTCGATCAAAACTTTCGCAATTGTGCCCACTTCACGCTGCATGCTTTTTAAAGAATGTATGCGGTGCAAGGCTACTATTTCCTGTAACCTTCTTTTCTTGACTTCTTCCGGTACATCATCTTCAAACCTTCTTTCAGCAAGCGTCCCGGGACGTTCTGAATAAAAATACATATAGGCAAGATCATATTCACAATATTCAAAAAGGCTTAAGGTTTGTTGATGATCTTCTTCCGTTTCCGAGCAAAATCCGGTTATGGAATCTGTAGAAAGTCCACATCCGGGAAGGATCTCCCGGATCCTGTTAACTTTCGCGATATACCATTCTCTCGTATAAGTTCGGTTCATCATTTGAAGAATTCGAGTGCTTCCGCTTTGAACGGGCAAATGAATGTATTTGCAAATATTATCATACTTCTTCATCGTAAACAACACGTCGTCAGTGATGTCTTTAGGATGCGAAGTGGAGAATCTTACGCGGAGTTCGGGAGAAATCAGCGCTACCATTTCCATCAGTTTTGCGAAAGAAATGATCGTATGGCTTTGAGGGTCTCTCCATTGATAGCTATCTACATTTTGCCCCAACAGCGTGACCTCACGAAATCCATCGTTAAACAAATCTGTACATTCTTTTATTATAGAACCGGCGTCCCTGCTACGTTCGCGTCCGCGCGTAAAAGGCACTACACAAAAAGAACACATGTTATTACAGCCGCGCATGATGCTAACAAAAGCTGTCACACCATTGCTGTTGAGCCTGATGGGTGCAATATCGCCGTACGTTTCATCACGGCTAAGCAATACATTGACGCCTTTTTGGCCGCCTTCGGCTTCTTCGATCAAAGCGGGTAACGTGCGGTAAGCGTCGGGACCAATTACGAGGTCAACTAATCTTTCTTCTTCTAAAAATTTAGATTTTAGACGCTCTGCCATACAGCCCAAAACACCGATCATCAAACCGGGATTGTATTGTTTTACTTTTCTAAATTCAGTTAGTCTTTTTCTAACCGTAGCTTCCGCTTTTTCCCGAATCGAGCAGGTGTTGATAAAAATCATATCCGCTTCCTGGAAGTGACGTGTAATTCCAAATCCTTTTTCCTGTAGAATCGAAGCCACCACCTCACTGTCCGCAAAGTTCATTGCGCATCCGTAGCTTTCTATATAAAATTTTTTATTAAAAGAATTTTTGATGAGTTCTTTTGGCGCAAAAGCTTCGCCCTGCCTTGTTTCATCGTGTTTTTTATCTGTAGCAAAATCCAGCATTTCTTATTTTTTTATCCGGTCGGCAAAGATAGCAAATTAAAAATACCGTCAGTATGGCAGAACGTTAATGTAAAATATTTGTTTTAACGTGATAAGCGAAAATGTAGAAAAAGCATTCTTTCATGCAATCAAATCGCATAGCTTGTTGTAAAAGGTCATTTAAGCGCGGCATAACGTTGCGCATATTTAACTAAATATCGATTGGTCATTTCTTCCGAAGAGTGAAAGGCAGATCAAAAATTAAATAAATTAAACCACTGTTTATTATTAATATTGTTTAGGCAAGTCGAGCTGGTATTTCAAAACATTGTTATGAGAAAACTTTTATATCTTTCGATCCCGGCACTTTTTTTTTATCTAAACACTTTACAGGCGCAGGAATTATTTACTAATACGAACGTGCAGTTGGCGTATAAAAAGCAAACGAGAACTCCTGCCGGAAAGCCTGGGAAAAATTATTGGCAAAACCGGGCTGATTATAAGATCGATGCTCATTTTAATCCTGCCGATCAATTACTGAGAGGCAGTGAAACTATTACTTATTTTAATAACAGCCCTGATACCTTAACTCAAATCATCATCAGGCTTTACCCGGACCTTTATAAAAAGGGCGTAAAACGCTCAGTAGCCATAGCGGATAAAGACTTAAACGCCGGCGTTCAGATCGATGATTTCAGGATAGGCCAAGAGAAAATTGTCAATTTTGCCGATTCGCCAAAAGCTTTTCATGACAACGCTATCGTACTTATCAAACCGGAAAACAGCATTCTGCCACATTCTAAAACTGAGCTGAATATAAGTTGGCATTACGAGGTAAATACCGGTTCACCAATTCGTACAGGCATGGTAGATAGTACCTCTTATTTTATCGCATATTGGTTTCCCAGGATATCTGTGTATGATGACATAGATGGCTGGGACACCTGGAGCTATAACGGCTCGCAGGAATTTTATAACGATTTTGGAAACTTTGATGTATCTGTTACGGTGCCCCAAAAATTTGTTGTTTGGGCCACAGGTAACCGGCAAAACGCACACGACAATTTTACTGAACTTATTTTAAATAGGTTGGACGCTGCGCAAAAATCTGTGGAGATAATTCATGTGATAGATTCCGCAGATTATACAAAAGACCAGGTGTTAAAAAAGGATGCTTCGGCGGTGTGGAAATTTTCAGCCTCGAATGTCACGGATTTTGCTTTTGCGTTAAGCGATCATTATTTATGGTATGCCAGCTCTGTGCTGGTGGATTCTTCCACTGGAAGGCAAACGCTGGCTGAAGCCGCTTTTAATCCGGATCACCTGGATTTTTTTGATGTCGCTTCCCAGGCGCATCAGTCAGTTGCTTACATGAGTCATTTTTATCCCAAATACCCTTTTCCTTTTGATCATATTACGGTATTTGACGGAACAGATCAGATGGAATACCCCATGATGGCCAATGATAATCCTGAAGAACACAGGAAGGACGCGGTTCAGCTTACCTCGCATGAAATCTTCCATAGTTATTTTCCTTTTCTGATGGGTATCAACGAAACGCAATACGCCTGGATGGATGAAGGTTGGGCATCGATAGGCGAATCCGTGATCTCACCGAAAATGGGCGAGCCTGAAGACGAGGGGATTTTTAGTAAAGGCAGATATGAACAAATCTCCGGTACTGACCGCGATGTGCCTTTGATCACCAACACAAAACAATATAATGAAACTGTCTACAGAAGCAATTCTTATGGAAAGGCAGGCATCTGTTATTTTGTGCTGCAGGATATGCTCGGCGATAAGCTTTATTTCAAAGCATTGCATCAATACATGAATGATTGGAAAGGAAAGCATCCG
The DNA here is from genome assembly GCA_963706775.1 of uncultured Chitinophagaceae bacterium. Lineage (GTDB taxonomy): Bacteria > Bacteroidota > Bacteroidia > Chitinophagales > Chitinophagaceae > Ginsengibacter. Next base: position 10,442 of record CAVPNF010000004.1, on the reverse strand, counting down.
GTGCCTTACGATTTCTTTTATAGTATTAATAGCGGAAGTGGTAAAAATTTGAACTGGTTTTGGGATAAATGGTTTTTTGGCTGGGACTTTCCGGATCTTGCTTTAAAAAGCGTAGGGCAATCGGCCGGCAAAACTGCTCTGACTATTGAAAACAAAGGAGGATTGCCGTTGCCGGTTTATATTAATATTGTTATGAAAAATGGACAAAAGTCAATTCAAAAATATACAGCAGAAGCCTGGAAAAAGGGCAACCGGCTAATGACTATTCGCATTGAAAAGCCTCTCTCGTCCATCGCATCAATAGAGCTCGGAAATGAATTTATTCCTGATAAAAATAAAAGTGACAACACGTGGACTTCACTAAAAAAATAAATTTAGTAAAGATGGGTTGCGGGGATTCTTCCCTTGAGCCAACTTTCCTTTAGTGGAATGATCCACTGACTTAATAATTCTTTTTTGGTTAGAATTGTATTATTAAAATATAGTGTACCGGCTTCAATAATATCTGATTCTATGGACGAATTGACCTTAGAAAGGGGGAGAAGCTGAATTCTTTCATTGATTATAAATGCAAGCATTTGTCTGTCAAAAAGCTGAACCCCATAATCCTGCTCTATATTTTTCACAAATCTTACGGATGAATCGGTGCTGCATCCTCCGATTTTAGCATTGGATTCGTCCACCATAAAAATTATGAAGTGGCCAAAAAACAGATTTGCATAACCTTTTACCGCATCACCATGGCTGTTCCATTGGGCCACAAAAGTTTGTAAAAGCTTTTCAATTTCAAGCGCCTCATTTACCGTGAAAGCACGGTTAGACTGATATACCCAAACCCTCGAATTATTATTAAAATCCTGAGGGATCAAACCCTGAAAATTAATATTCATGTTCTAAAATTAATGTAGATTGTTTAGGAAAAAAATTATATATAGTTAAAATTTTATTTGTGTTTTTCTTTATGACGTTAGGTTCATTTGCAATTTCCTTGCCGAAATATATTTTAAGTCAAGGTTTAAAAATACCGCGGTTTTTTCAATAAAAAAAACCTCAGCTACAGTGAACTGAGGTTTTGCAAAATTCACTATAATCTTTTTAAGAAGCGGTGCCCAATCTTTTCAAATACATTACGTGAGAATGGATCGCTTGTGTCATTTTCGGATATTCAATGTAGTTAATACCGTATTCTTCACATGTCCGCCTGATAATTTTACTGATGGCTGGATAATGCACATGAGATATTCTCGGGAACAAATGATGTTCGATCTGAAAGTTCAATCCACCCACCAACCATGAAATCACTTTACTATTAGTAGCAAAATTGGCAGTGGTATGAATCTGGTGGATAGCCCATTCGTTTTCAATTTTATTTGTCATTACATCCGGCATCGGAAAGTCCGTATGCTCAACCGTATGAGCAAGCTGGAACACGATGCTTATTACAAGTCCGGTCACCATGGTGATTAGCAAAAATCCAACAATCCATTTGGTGAATCCCAACAGCATAATTGGCAGAACTACAAACATAAATGCATAAATGACTTTTGCCGTCCAAAATGAAATATGCTCCCAAACGGTCATTTTTCTGATGGCCACTGTACCAATTTTCCTTTTAAAATATTTCTGATAATCGGTCATAAATATCCATATCAGATGTAGCAATGTATAAAGAAACCAAAAATAATAATGCTGGAATTTGTGCATTTTCAATTTCTTTTGAGTAGACGCAAATCTCATCCAGGGACGTGCCTCAATGTCATCATCCACACCGTCAATATTCGTATAAGTGTGATGAATAATATTATGCTTAATGTTCCACATGATGGCGCTTCCTCCCAGGAAATTTAAGGAACCACCAGCCATAACATTTAGAATTTTATGCTTGCTGAAGCTTCCATGAGCGCCATCGTGCATCACATTAAAGCCAATTGCTGCGGTGAGGCAGCCAAACAAAATACATTCAGGAATAGCGACCCAAACCGGAGGAGTAAAGAAAACCAGGTGAATATAAATTGCGATGAATAAGGTGCAGAAAAGCGCCGCTTTGAACAGTAATGAAAAATTACCCGTCATAGGGCGACGTTTGTCAGTGAAATATTGATTCACACGTCTTTTTAATTCGACATGAAAATCGCCTTTTCCCTGCATGAATTTTGGAGTGGTCATTGTATTTTGTTGTTTATTAATTCTTTTATTAATTCCTTTTTTTTAAGTAACGTTTTTTATAAAGCTGTCAAACGAAGGCATTCCGATCATTTTTTTAGAAATAAATCCTTCCGCATGTTTTACGCCGATCATTTTTCCGAACATTTTCGAGCGGTTAATGATGCTTTCTAAGAATTCCGGCGAAGAAATATATGTTTGCGGCTCGTCATCATTTTCGCCCGGCATATAAAACTGGGTTTTAAATTCTCTTATCGATGCCAACTTTTCCTCAATTACTTCTGAAATGTCAATAACAAATGAAGGATTTATGTAAACGTCCTGTATATAATTAAAGATATATTTTGGCTTCCATATTTCCTGCGCTTCCTGATTATCAAAGGTTTCAATTTTTCTTAATCCTGATAAAAACGCAGCATCCGCTACCAATGTTGCAGAGCGGCCATGATCCGGATGGCGATCATCTGGGGCATTACATAAAATAATTTCCGGTCGGTATTTTCGAAGAACTGATATTATTTTCCGTTGGTTTTCCTCATCGTTTCTAAAAAAGGCATCCGCCATTTCAAGATTTTCCCTCACATCAACTCCTAAAACCTTTGCCGAATTACTGGCTTCTTCTTCCCTCGTTTGCGCTGTGCCACGCGTGCCTAATTCGCCACGGGTCAAGTCCACGATGCCTACTTTTTTGCCATTCTTTTTTTCAACCAGAAGGGTTCCTGCGCAGCTTAATTCAATGTCATCTGGATGCACACCAAAGGCCAAAAGGTCTAACTTCATTTAAAAATTCAATGGTTATATTCACAAAAAGAAATAATACGCGTCAAAGGTAGCAAAAAAGGGTCGGTTTATTGTCGATTTATGATTTCAATTAGGTTTTCATCCGGTGAAAATTACGCATTTCGTAAAGATGATAATGTGTGCAGAATAAATAAGATCGTTAAGGGTTCGCGGATTTACCTTTGACGGAAAATAATTCTTAAAATACCCGGAATGGCTAATTCTCTTATTAACGAAACATCTCCTTACCTCTTGCAGCATGCAAATAACCCGGTAAATTGGTATGGCTGGAATGAAACCACGCTGGCAAGAGCGAAAAAAGAAAATAAAATGCTTCTGATCAGTGTAGGATATGCCGCCTGCCATTGGTGCCATGTAATGGAACATGAAAGTTTTGAAAATGAAGCAGTGGCAAGTGTGATGAATGAAAATTATGTCTGCATTAAAGTGGACCGGGAAGAAAGGCCCGATGTAGATCAAATTTATATGAATGCTGCTTACCTCATCAACGGAAACGGAGGCTGGCCTTTGAACGCCCTCGCTATGCCAGATGGTAAACCATTTTTCGCAGGCACCTATTTTCCGAAGGACAACTGGATTCAATTGTTGACCTACTTTGCGGACATTTATAAGAATGAGAAGAACAAACTGCAAGTTCAGGCAGAAAATGTTGCAAAAGGGATTCGCGATATAGAGCATATTCCCAGGAATCCGGATCCTGTGTCATTTGTAAAAAGCGACCTCGACGAAATGTTTTCATCCTTTCAGAAAAGAATTGACACGGAGCGCGGTGGCACTAAAGGCGCGATGAAATTCCCAATGCCTTCGATTTGGGAATATTTGTTACAATATCATTATTTTACCGGTAATAAAGATGCGTTGCAATCAGTTGAGGCCACATTAAATAATATGGCGAATGGAGGAATTTATGACCAGGTTGGAGGCGGATTTTCGCGCTACGCAACAGATTCTAAATGGCATGCGCCACATTTTGAAAAAATGCTTTACGATAATGGGCAGTTGGTAAGTCTTTACAGCCATGCGTTTCAACTCACAAAAAATCCCCTGTATAAAAAAGTGGTTTACGAAACGTTGGAATTTGTCAACAGGGAGCTTTCATCTCCTGAGGGCGGATTTTATTCATCTCTGGATGCCGACAGCGAAGGGGAGGAAGGTAAATTTTATGTTTGGACCCGGGAGGAAATCGGTAACATTTTACAAAATGATCAAAATCTATATTTTGACTTATATGGGATAACGTCGCAGGGAAATTGGGAGCATAACAAGAACATTCCTGACATCAATTTTGGCGAAAAACAACTGGCAAAAAAGTATGGCTTTACGGAAATTGAGTTTGCGGAAAAAATAGCAGCGCTAAATAGAAAATTATTCGTCGTTCGAGAAAAAAGAATTCGCCCGGCGACAGATGATAAAATTCTTACCGCCTGGAATGCGCTCATGGCCAAAGGATTTATTGACGCTTACAAAGCATTCGGTGAAGAAGATTTTTTGAATTCGGCGCGGCGCAATCTTAATTTTTTAATTGAAAAACTTTGTACAACCCGAAATTCACTATTCAGAAATTACAAGAATGGCAAAGCCTCTATTTTCGGATTTCTTGATGACTACGCATTTTTGATCAGCGCGTTGATTGAATTTTACCAGGTGAGCTTTGAGGAAGCTTATTTACAAAAAGCACGGGAACTTACTGAATATGTCCAGGCGCATTTTTTTGACGAAGAAACCGGAATGTTTTTATACACCGATGACCAGCACAGCGATTTGATAGCAAGAAAAATGGAAGTGACAGACAATGTTATTCCTTCTTCCAACAGCGAAATGACAAAGAACCTTTTCTCGCTAAGCCAATATTTCGAAAACAAAATTTTTGAAGATCAATCTTTTCAATTGATAAAAAATGTTTTCGCGGATATAAAGAAAAATTTAAACTATTACAGCAATTGGGCCCAGGCATTGCTTTTCCAGGTATTTCCTTCAAACGAAATTGCTATCGTGGGAAAAGATTGGAAAGAAAAATCGGCTCATTTTTATAAAATATATTTCCCCGGTAATATATATTCAGGCGGCGAAAGCGAAGGCTCACTTTCTTTGTTAAAGGACAAATTAATCCCCGGCAAAACGATGATTTATGTTTGCAGGAATAAGGCTTGTGGAATGCCGGTTGAGGAAGTGGATGAGGCCATAAAGCAGATTGAATCCGGAAATCGTATAACTTTTGATTCTTAAATATTTCCAGGTACTGCCAATTAAACCGCACTTTTTGCCACGTAATCCGTACCTTCTTTTTCTTTCGAAAGAACTTTGTAAGCCACAAACCCCGCAGCAATCATCAAGATAGCGCCTAATAAATACGGGGCGCCGGGAAAATATACCGAAGTGTTTTTCGAAGTAAAGTGCGCAAATAAACTCGTCATGATGATCGGTGACACGATGGATGATGCGCTGATTAAACTCGTGAGGGTTCCCTGCAATTCTCCCTGTTCGTTTGCCGGAACATGGCCCGTTATAATTGATTGCAATGCAGGCCCGGCGATGCCGCCAAGACAGTAAGGAACCAAAAAGACAAACATCATCCAACCCTGACTGGCAAAAGCGAATAACGTAAGTCCCACCGCGTAGAGAAAAAATCCTACATAAATACTTTTTACATTTCCCAAAATGGGATTAACAAAACGAATGAGCACGCCCTGAACGAGTCCAACTAATAAGCCTACTGCTCCAAGCGACAGCCCTATTATTTTTGTGCTCCACTGAAATCTTTCGATTCCGAAATATGCCCAAACACTTTGCACCGATTGACCCGCCATATAAACCAAAAAGTAGGAAATCGCTAATGCGGCCACGGCAGGATATTTTTTCAAATGTTTAAATGCTCCAAAAGGGTTGGCTCTTTTCCAATCGAACGGCCGGCGGTTTTCGACGGGTAATGATTCCGGTAAAACAAAATATCCGTAGATGAGGTTAATGAAAGTGAGAATGGCAGATGCGATAAATGGAACCCGCGACCCGTATGTGCCTAACAGCCCGCCAAGAACGGGCCCTATGATAAATCCTAATCCGAAAGCAGCGCCTACCAAACCAAAGTTTTTCGCGCGGTCTTTCGGTGCGCTGATATCGGCGATATAAGCCGTTGCCGTGGTGAAGCTTGCCCCCGTAATGCCGGCGATGATACGTCCGACGAAGAGCCATCCTATGGTGGGTGCGAGCGAGAGAAAGATATAATCTACTCCAAATCCAAATAATGAAAAAAGGAGCACTGGCCTTCGGCCATATTTATCAGATAGGTTGCCGATTAAGGGAGAAAATAAAAACTGCATAATGGCGTAGGCAAAGGTGAGCCAGCCGCCATAGCTTGCTGCAACGCTGATATCCCCATGAATCAATTCTTCAATTAGCTTTGGCAAAACAGGAATGATGATGCCGAGACCTGTGATATCAATCAATAGCGTCAGGAAAATAAAGCCCATAGCGGCCTTCCGGTTAGATTTCATTGTTTTTATTTGAGCAGCGTAAAATATCTTTTTTTCTTGGTGCGAATATTGATAACAACATTTTCATGACAAAAAAAGATCATGGTTTCCTCGTATCAACGAAGAGATCAAAGTTGCTTTTTTTTTAAATTATTTTATAATCAAAAAAATTAAATTATGAAGGCAGCAGGTTGGATTTTAATCGCAATTGGTATCTTAATGATTGTTATAAAAGGCTTTTCAGTGCCTGTGAAAAAAACACTCGTTGATGCGGGCCCAATTGAAATAAATAAGACCGAAAATAAGTGGGTTGGCTGGCCAACTTATGCAGGCGGTGTGCTCGCAATTGTTGGAGTAGTAATGGTCGCCACCGGCAAAAAGAACAACAGCTGATAAAAGTGAACTCCTATGTTCTTTTCAAATAATAATGCCCGTTGAAGATCAGCGGGCATTATTTTATAATTCTGTTTTTTTTCTTACAAAAGTAAAATCAAAAGTAAAACAATGATGATAACAGCACCAATAGAAAGGTAAATTCCATTTCTCCTGGCTTCTTTCTTTAATTCCTTTACTTCTTTCCTCAATTCCTTTTTTTCGACAGTAGTCAGGTTAGTTTTATCCATATTGCGGATTTCAACCAGCCGGGTCTCAATCTTTTTGGCAAGCATTTCCTTCGATGGTTCTGAAATGGCCTTGGGCGTTTCTGTTGCGAATACCGGTGAAAACAGTGATGCGCACATAGAAATTAATAAAACCGTGATAATTTTTTTTGGGCTCATGATGAATGTTTTAGGTTGGTTAATAATTTACATAAATGTACAGGAATATTGCTGACCAAAATACGCTGTTTTCCAAAAATATTTTTCTTCTTTGGCCACCTGAAAGTTTCAGCACATATTGTTCTTTGTAAATAATACCAAAAAAAAGAGCCTTTCTGGGAACAGAAAGGCTTTAACGATTGCTTGTTATTAAAAAGTGAGGAGGCGGGACGAACCCGTTCCTTTTGTTTTTAATTATTTTCAAGAAGGATTAGTGCTTAACGGCATCCTTTGCTTTATCAGCGCCTTCTTTAAGTTGTTTTGATGCATCTTTGATCTTGTCAGTTGCTTTATCAACGGCTTTGTTCGCAGAATCGATAGTTTTAGATGCTTCAGTTGCTAATTTAGAAGCTGAATCGGCAGCAACAGTTACTTTAGCGCTATCTGTTGAAGCGGTTGTTGCAGTTGGTGTTGCAACTGAATCTACGGGTGTTGTTTCTGTAGTAGAGGCATTGTTGCATGATGTCATGAAGGCAGCGATAGCTACGATTGCAAGAAATTTTTTCATTTGTTTGTCTTTATTTTATAATTGTGTACTTCTTTATACACCAATCGCAATAAGGTAACCTTCGGAGTAATTTTTTTTTAGACAAATAAAAAACCACCGGTTTTTCGACCGGTGGCATTGGCGCTGCAAAGCGCCGTCAGATTATTTTAATGGATACCTGCTAACCCAGGGTTAGGGCAAATACCCATGATCTATCTGTAGATTGCATGAATACCTCCTTTTTATTTGATGAAAAATAAAGTTAGCAAAAAAACTTAAAAATAAAAACAAAAATGTGGTCACTCAAAAAGGGATTCCGGGATTACATTTTTTAGACAATCAAGTCCCTGTTGTTGTCAATATTCAAGTTGTCTTTTGAGGTCGTATTGCAAATCAGGATGAAGCGATGCCAAAACAGTGTCAATTTTTTTTAACTGGCTTTCATATATGTTTAACAACTGGCGGCTTTTCTTAACCGGAATAGAATAACTGACGATACAATTGCAGAAATGAATAAGCAACTCACATTCGGCCTGTTTAGATGCCGTGAAGCGAATATGTTTATTCATATTTCGTAAAATCTTGCGCACGCTTTTCTTAATGAAATAAACATTGTTCATATTTATTTCCAGGAACATTTCATTTGTTTCCTGTTTCAGATTTTCAATATAAGCGGCCGAATCCTCTGATTCAAAAAGCAAAAAATGAAGTAGCTCTTTATTTTCTTTTTTGAATTTTGCCAGCTTCAGGCAATACGACAAAAGCTCGTTCGCGTTTCGTTTTTCAAGTTCTTTTTTTATATCGTGAATCGTTGCAGCTTTCATATTTTGTAAATATCAACCAATATCTCTTTGTCAACAAATGTCATCCGGGAAAATCAATCAGGAAAGAAACACTATAAATCAGAAATCAAAAATCTACAAAATCACTTATAAGAGAACGAGTAGTTTTCGGTTTATTCTGGCACAATCTTTTCGCCTTATTTTTTATAATAATCACGTTATGAAAACAAAATTGGCGCTGGCAACAATTGGAATGTTTCTGTCTGTTGCCGCATTTTCACAGGACAGTTCCTTGTTAAAGAACAGCAACAAAGTGACATTTAAAAGCGATGCGCACATGCATTCAACAGTCATATCACCGCTCAAAAGCGGCCCGGCGAGCCCCATCAATGAAGCCACTTATCATGATACCCGTCTTGGAAGCAGTTCGCCGATGTATAATACCTATCGAAAAAATGACTATGGCGCAGGCTCCATTACCAACAATCCAAATAAAAGCGGAGGTGAGTCACCAGCCTACGTTCCGCCAATTGCAGATAGTACAAAAAAATAAAGCCATTCGAATTTGTTTCCGCTAAAAATCATCGCCATCTTCCTGGGAAATTAACCTTTAGGCGCTCATTTTTTGAAATAATCTGCAACAAACTTAGCAGTGGAATCCATTTCTGCGTTTCTCAGAAAAAGTGTATCTCCACTAATTAAATAATTGTCAGTTCTATCGAGGATCTTAAAAAAGGTGTTCTCGAATTTTGCGTCTTCGCAATACATTTTAGTGCTCATGATCGGGCCGAAAGAAAGGTGAGAGCTATCTGTAACATCATAGCTTCCTCCGAAGGCATTGCAGCCTCCGTTTCCGCCGACACTCTTGCCATCGGGGCTGAATTTTAAGAAAGCTTCCCTGGATTTTGTAGTTTCAGTTATCGGTTGGCCTAACAAAGTTGTTAGCCTCCAGTAAATTCCGCGCAGCGGGGTCCTCGTCATTACTTCTGTATTATTGTCCGCTGACTTTTTTGATGTATTACAGCCCGCTACAAAAGCGATTATGGAGATAGCAGTCAGATATTTAAATATTAATTTCATTATTCTTCGTGTTTTTACTGTAGAAATATTTCCCTACACATTTTAATTCTATTGGTTTTGTTTTTTATTATTAAAAAAGCCTAACGATCAGCAACGCTTCATTGCTGTGAAAATTGAATTGCAATTTTCAAATTGGTTAACTACGAGGCCATTATTTCAAATACGATACCGATTTTTTAAATTGCCATAAACCATTTCTGGAAAACTATTGGACTGTCTCGAAGTTAGACCCTGAATTTTCCAGCGAATTAATAGATTTTTACGGCCTCATTTTCACTTTTTATTAAAATCCGCGGTTCAGTATTTGCTGATAATTTTTAGAAAAATATTAAATTATGAAGACAGCACATCATAGGCTATTTCTCAAACTTCTGGTATTATCGCTCCTGGTATCGACAAGTTTGGTTCATTGCTCGGGCTCAAAAAAAAGTGTAGGCATAACCGGTAGCGATATTAGTACAATGGTAAATAATAAGAATTTTAGGTTTGTGGCCGAACAGGTAAATCCTCTTCGCGGTAGATCACGCCAGCTAACATCAGAATATGATGTTTTATTGAAAGGCGATTCGCTTATAAGTTACCTTCCTTATTTCGGTCGCGCCTACCAGGCGCCGATGAATCCCTCACAGGGCGGCATACAATTCACTTCTACCAACTTTTCTTATTCAGCAAATCTAAATAAGAAAGGTGCCTGGGTAGTAAACATTATTCCAAAGGATTACCAGGACATTCAGCAATTTACATTCACCATTTTTGAAAATGGAAATGCCGGCCTGAATGTAACCAGCACCAGTAAAGATCCTATCTCCTTTAATGGCCGCATTAAAAAAAACAAATGATA
>CAVPNF010000003.1:0-309627 GCA_963706775.1 uncultured Chitinophagaceae bacterium | reverse complement strand
CTTTGACATAATGGGAAATAAAAAGTTGTAATACTGAAAGTTTTATATAAAACAGTATGCTTAATTTATTAAGTATACAATTTCAAGATTTTTAAAGCAAATTAAGGGTGTATGGTGAATGCCTAGGCTCTATGAGGCGAAGAAGGACGTGGTAAGCTGCGATAAGCTACGGGGAGTTGCACACAAGCGTTATATCCGTAGATTTCCGAATGGGACAACCTAATACACTGAAGGTGTATTACCCGCCGCAAGGCGGGAAGCCAACCCTCCGAACTGAAACATCTAAGTAGGAGGAGGAAAAGAAAATAATAATGATTCCCCAAGTAGTGGCGAGCGAAAAGGGAAAAGCCCAAACCAGAATCGCGTGCGGTTTTGGGGTTGTAGGACTGCATTTAGAAGTCAATTTTAAGTAGAATCATCTGGAAAGATGAGCCATAGAGCGTGAAAGCCGCGTAAACGTACAAGATTGAGGACGAGCAGTATCCTGAGTAAGGCGGGACCGGAGAAATCCTGCCTGAATCTGCCGGCACCATCCGGTAAGGCTAAATACTCCATAGAGACCGATAGTGAACCAGTACCGTAAGGGAAAGGTGAAAAGTACCCTAAATAAGGGAGTGAAATAGTACCTGAAACCGTACACCTACAAGCGGTCGGAGCCTGTACAGCAATGTATTGGGTGACGGCGTGCCTTTTGCATAATGAGCCTACGAGTTACTCCTCACTGGCAAGGTTAAGTTCTTAAGTAACGGAGCCGTAGCGAAAGCGAGTCCAAATAGGGCGCTTAGTCAGTGGGGGTAGACGCGAAACTTTGTGATCTATCCATGGGCAGGTTGAAGTTGTGGTAACACACAATGGAGGACCGAACTCATGAGCGTTGAAAAGCTCTGAGATGACCTGTGGATAGGGGTGAAAGGCCAATCAAACTGAGAGATAGCTCGTTCTCCCCGAAATGTTTTTAGGAACAGCGTCGCATATAAGAAGTTTATTAGAGGTAGAGCTACTGATTGGACTAGGGGGCTTCACCGCCTACCAAATCCTGACAAACTCCGAATGCTAATAAATATCTGCGGCAGTGAGGCTGTGGGCGCTAAGGTCCATGGCCGAGAGGGAAATAACCCAGATTACCAGCTAAGGTCCCTAATACATAGTTAAGTTGATCAAACGATGTGGAGTTTCTATAACAGCCAGGATGTTGGCTTGGAAGCAGCCATTCATTTAAAGAGTGCGTAACAGCTCACTGGTCGAGAGACTCTGCGCGGAAAATAATCGGGCATCAAACTATGAACCGAAGCTGTAAGATTGCCATTAGATGGTATATCGGTAGGGGAGCATTCTAACCAGCGTTGAAGGTGTGTGGTGATGCATGCTGGAGCGGTTAGAAAAGAAAATGTAGGCATAAGTAACGATAAATAATGTGAAAAACATTATCGCCGTAAGTCCAAGGTTTCCTGATCAATGTTAATCAGATCAGGGTTAGTCGGGTCCTTAGGCAAACCCGAAAGGGGTAGCTGATGGCAAGTTGGTTAATATTCCAACACCCGCTTTAGTTTCGATGGGGTGACGGGGTAGTGAAAAGTCCGCGATCTTACGGAATAGATCGTTAAAGGGTGTAGTTATAGGCTGCGTAGGAAAATCCGCGCGGTTTGGCGAACCTGATAGTACAGCAAAGCTTCGGCAGCGCTGATAGTGACTGTAATCATACCTCCGAGAAAAACCTCTAAGGCTAGGCTAAAGCGGCCCGTACCGTAATCCGACACAGGTGGACGGGATGAGTATTCTAAGGCGCTCGGGTGAGCCGTGGAGAAGGAACTAGGCAAATTAACGCTGTAACTTCGGGATAAAGCGTACCGCAGCGATGCGGTCACAGTAAAATGGTACAACCAACTGTTTAGCAAAAACACAGGGCCCTGCAAAATCGAAAGATGACGTATAGAGCCTGATACCTGCCCGGTGCTGGAAGGTTAAGGAAGGATGTTCGCAGCAATGCAAAGCTTCTGACTGAAGCCCCAGTAAACGGCGGCCGTAACTATAACGGTCCTAAGGTAGCGAAATTCCTTGTCGGGTAAGTTCCGACCTGCACGAATGGTCTAATGAGTTGTACACTGTCTCCTCCACGAGCCCGGTGAAATTGTAGTATCGGTGAAGATGCCGGTTACCCGTCACGGGACGGAAAGACCCCATGAACCTTCACTACAACTTTGCATTGATTTTGAATTTTTGATGTGTAGGATAGTTGGGAGACTGTGAAGCAGTGGCGCCAGCCATTGTGGAGTCAACGTTGAAATACCAACCTTTAAACATTTAGAATCTAATCCCTAACGGGAAACAGTGCATGGTGGGTAGTTTGACTGGGGTGGTCGCCTCCTAAAAAGTAACGGAGGCTTGCAAAGGTTCCCTCAGTACGGTTGGTAATCGTACATAGAGCGTATTAGTATAAGGGAGCTTGACTGTGAGGCCAACAAGCCGAGCAGGGACGAAAGTCGGCTAAAGTGATCCGGTGGTTCTGTATGGAAGGGCCATCGCTCAAAGGATAAAAGGTACTCTGGGGATAACAGGCTGATCTCACCCAAGAGCTCATATCGACGGTGAGGTTTGGCACCTCGATGTCGGTTCGTCACATCCTGGGGCTGGAGAAGGTCCCAAGGGTTCGGCTGTTCGCCGATTAAAGTGGCACGTGAACTGGGTTCAGAACGTCGCAAGACAGTTCGGTCCCTATCTGTGATGGGCGTTAGAAAATTGAGAGGACATGACCTTAGTACGAGAGGACCGGGTCGTACGTACCGCTGGTGTATCTGTTGTGCCGCCAGGTGCAGTGCAGAGTAGCTATGTACGGACAGGATAAACGCTGAAAGCATCTAAGCGTGAAACCAACCTCAAGATGAGTTTTCTTTTAAGGGTCGTCAAAGACTATGACGTTGATAGGCTACAGGTATAAAGGCAGTAATGTCAAAGCCGAGTAGTACTAATTGCCCGTAAGCTTTATCTTTTTTTTATTGGTATTACAACTTTCCCTTTATGTTAATTTATTATTGATTACAGAATTTAATTTGTAATCAAACTCAACAAAATCATTTGTTGGTTGTAAATGCCAGTAGCCTTGAGCAATCTCATTCTACATTTATCATTTATAATTCAACATTACCTCTTTATGGTGGTTTTGCCGAGGGTGTTCACCTCTTCCCATACCGAACAGAGAAGTTAAGCCCCTCATGGCCGATGGTACTACACAACAATGTGGGAGAGTAGGTAGCCGCCATATTTATTTAAACCCTTCCGATTATATCGGAAGGGTTTTTTTGTGTACATAAATGACTTGGAGTAAAATTGCTATTTCAATTTCTCTACGCCGTGATCTCCAATCCGGATTTGTTCCAAACAAGCCTAAATATAGAAATTCCAATTTTTTGTTATGGACCAAAAATAAGATATAAAATATGGAAGATTTCTTTAAGATTAAAGTGATGTTTTGACTTGAAGACCAATTTAGAATTGAATTCTCACAGTTCCTTTTGCTCCGGAATCACCTATCCAGACCGGTCCGTTTTTTAATAATCTTATCGCCTCAATTTCGCACGCTTTACATGACGACTCAATTACTTCGATATCCCTGGGATGGCCTTTCTTATTTAGGTGGAATGAGAGTAGTACGTTTACTGTTACCCGTTCTCCATTTGAGTCTAAAATCGCTACAGCGCTATCTTTAATATATTGATCAAAATTTTCTATCCCTTCCCTGGGTGAAGGGATTTTTGTATCTGAAAGAATGCCGCTGACTTTTCCTTTTAATTCTTCAGAGACTTTCGATCTTTTTGTAGAACCATAACCAACAACGACTACTTCCTCCATTGAAGGCTTTTTATCGTTCCATCGCTAATGCGTTGGCGGAATCTTTTGAAACTTCTTTTGGGGCAGCTATAGAAGCCTCGGAATCTGATGAACGGAATAACGTTTGGTTTACTGAATCATCTATTTTAGTGTTTTGGGCAATTGCTGTTTTATTCATTGCGACTGCATCTGCCTTTTGAACTCCTGAGCGATCTTGTGAAATTTTCATTTCTCTCTGAATTACTTCTTTCTGCGTAAGCTTGCCAACCGCGGGACCTTGGATAGACTTATAAACAGGAGCCGGTAATTTTCGGGGACTGATCTTATCTTTTCCAGCCGCAACTTTTTCAAAAGCAATATTGGTTTCTGCGACAGTACTATCGTTGTTGAGATGGGTGATCATTTCATCTTTTTCTTTTTTTATCACCTCTTGTTTTACAACCAAAGAATTTTCTTTTTTAACTTTCACGAAGAAAAAAAGATAACCCGCGCCACAGATTATGATCAACATTGCAGCGATTTTCCACCACGTGTTTTGTGAAAATGGTAATACAGAAAATAGCTTTTTTCTGTTTTCTTTTCTCATCTAACTGTATTCTTATTTCATCGGTTTCTTTTTTAGCATCTATTGAATAGGCATAACCCTCTAACGCATCAGCAAGAAATGGATCTTCCAGTGCTGCTTTTTCAATTGCATGCATTTCATTCGGCGGCATTGCGCCGGAATAATATCGTGCAAAATCGGTTGCGCTATATTTTTTATTTTCTTCCATTTGTCATGCTTTTTGCAAAGCCTGTTTTTCCATACATATTTTTAAATTTCTTCGTCCATTTTGAATAAAACTGCGCACCTTGCTTATTTCGTTTTCAGTCATCTCCGCTATTTCTTTATAACATTTTTCTTTGAGATAAAACAATTGTATCGCTTGCTTTTGATCTGTTGGAAGCTGCTCTATGCAATTTTCCATGCTATTTAACTGATCTTCCTTTTCTGTTACCTTTTCAAGATGATTATTTTCGGGTAAATGCATAACGTCTATATCCACATTCACGGGATGCGACTTTTTGCTGCGTATTTTCATGAGGCAATAATTCTTTGCCACCTGGTACAGCCAGCTTTTAAAATTATTGACCTCGTATTTAGTAAGCTTGATCACCAACTCTTCGAAAATGTTGATCACTGCGTCCTTGGCTTCTTCAGGATCTTTAAAATATTTTAGACAAACCCCATAAACCAAATCCATATACCGCTGATACAAATCGCCTAATATATTCAAATGACCGGTTGACTTGTATTGTTCTACAAGATCCTGGTCGCTTTGTGAGGATAATATATTTTTTAAAAATGCCAATGCGTTAAAATTAAAGGATTTTTCTCCTCAAATAACCGGAACTAAGATTTGACTTTATTTATGCCTTTTGCAAGTGCCTTCTTAAAATTGAAAAATCTACATTTTGAGTTATGAGGAATGCGATAAATTTTTTTATCAATGATTTGTGTAATTCTTTAAAAAGATGCATCCTGATTAAAATTAACCACGCAATCGTTACTTAATCATTCTGATTGCACAAAAAAATTATTATGAAGAAAATTATTTTATTACTATTACCACTCTTCCTAAGTATCACTTCATTTGATTCCGCTAAAGAAATAGTCATTTCGGGAAGGGTAACTGACTCTTCAGGAAATCCTGTAAATGCAAGCGTTCACGCGGGGAAAGTGTATGCCGTTACAGATGCCGGAGGATACTACCATATATCCATAAACGAAAACGAAATATTCCTGATTTTTTCTGCTGTTGGATTCGCGGAGCAAAAAATAAAAATTGGTGCCAGGAAAACCATTGACGTTAAAATGAAATCATCTTCCTCCAATTTACATGAAGTCGAGGTAGTAGGTTATGGCACAATGAAATCATCGATTGACGTGACTAATTCACCTTCTTTACTCACTAAAAAGCAATACGGTATCGTTAGTTCGCCTTATAGCATCGATAAGAATTATGAACGAAATGATTACAACACGGAAGGCTATGATAACATTGTTGAAAATGGATTTAAGAAGGTGTCGGACGATCCGCTTTCTACTTTTTCTATTGATGTGGACGCGGCTTCTTACAGCAATGTTCGCCGCTTTTTACAAAATAATCAGTTGCCACCTTCTGGAGCAGTGCGTACGGAAGAAATGATCAATTATTTTAAATATCAATATCCTCAACCTAAGGGAAAAGATCCATTTTCTATCAACACCGAAATAAGCGATTGTCCCTGGAATTCACAAAATAAATTATTGTTGATCGGCCTCCAGGGGAAGACGATTCCTGTAGAAAATTTGCCGCCGTCAAATCTTGTTTTTTTAATTGATGTTTCCGGATCAATGACGGGAGATAACCGGTTGCCGTTGGTAAAAGCTTCCATGAAAATGTTGACTGATCAACTTCGGGAATCAGACAGGATTTCAATCGTTGTATACGCAGGACAAGCAGGGCTTGTGTTGCCGGCGACCAGTGGAAATGATAAAATAAAGATCAAAACAGCGATCGATGCATTGCAGGCTGGAGGCTCTACCGCAGGCGGAGCAGGCATTCAGTTGGCTTATGCGACCGCTTTGAAAAATTTTATGAGCAAAGGAAATAACCGCGTGATCCTTTGCACGGATGGTGATTTTAATGTAGGCGCCAGCAGCGATGATGAAATGGTGAGACTGATAGAGAAAGAGCGTAACAAAGGGATTTTTTTAACGGTGCTTGGATACGGAATGGGCAATTACAAGGATAATAAAATGCAGCAATTGGCGGATAAGGGAAATGGCAATCATGCTTATATTGATGGCCTCGGTGAAGCAAAAAAAGTGCTTATAAATGAATTTGGCGGCACACTGTTTACCATCGCTAAAGACGTGAAGCTTCAATTGGAATTTAATCCTGCAATGGTGGCCGGCTACCGGTTGATCGGTTATGAAAACCGGATGCTTGATAAGGAAGATTTCAATGATGACAAAAAAGATGCAGGTGAATTAGGAAGCGGTCATACAGTTACGGCTCTTTATGAAATTATTCCTGCAGGAGTAAAGTCTCCATTTTTAAAAGACGTAGATCCCCTGAAATATCAAAGTGGAAAAAGGATAAAAGTGAAATCAATGGGCGATGAATTAGTAACGATTAAATTCCGGTACAAATCTCCCGATAGCGATAAAAGTGAATTGACTGTTCATCCTGTAACTGATGAGTCAATTGCTTTTAAAAATGCTTCTGATAATTTCCGGTTCGCAGCGTCTGTAGCGGGTTTTGCGATGTTGCTTCGTGACAGCGAATACAAAGGAATTTCTTCTTATGATGAAGTATTACGGATAGCGAATGCTTCGGTCGGCAAAGATGAGGAAGGGTATCGCAAGGAATTTGTAAGTCTTGTGAAAAAAGCGGCGGAGCTTATAAATGATTTAGTAAAAAGAGAGGATGATTAAGTAATCAATCCTGATAAATTGTACTTTCATTCTTGAAAATATTATTTGTCATGCTTACGCCCGAAATACTTTTTCTTGCTAAACAACTTTGGAATTACCACAAGGTAAATCACGTTATCGAAAAATCAGATTGCATTTTGGCACTTGGGAGTCATGATCTGCGGGTAGCGGAAAGAGCCGCAGAATTGTATTTGCAAGGCTTTGCTCCTTTAGTAATTATGTCTGGTGGTTTGGGAAATTTCACAAAGGAAATGTGGACTGAAAAAGAAGCAGATAAATTTGCAAAGATTGCGATTCAAAAGGGAGTTCGGAAAGACGCAATTCTAATTGAAAATAACTCTACGAATACGGGTGAAAATATATTATTTACCCAAAAATTATTGCATGAAAAGGGCCTGGATCCGAAAAGCTTTATTGTAGTGCAGAAACCATATATGGAACGCCGGTCCTATGCTACTTTTAAAAAGCATTGGCCAGACAAAAGGCTGTTGGTTACGTCACCGCAAATATCTTTTGAAGAATATCCAAATGAAGAAATTCAAATGGAAAAAGTGATTCATATTATGGTGGGTGATCTGCAACGAATTAAGGTCTATCCTGAAAAAGGTTTTCAGATATATCAGCAAGTACCGGAAGATATATGGAATGCATATAATAAACTTATTGACCTGGGATTTGATCAGCATTTAATTAAAAATTAGCACTCGTCACGGAACTGATTAATAAAAGTTCTATTATCCCACAGAAAAGCTAAAAAGTAGTTTTTTCATTTTTTCAGCAATAAAAAAGTCCCTTTCATTTTATTGAAAGGGGCGGTTTATTTTGAGTGGGAAAGTTATCTTATAATGCTATTTGCTTTTCCACCATCATCTTTCTTAAATTGATAAGACCATAGCGCATGCGGCCAAGAGCCGTATTAATGCTGCAATCGGTAAGTTTTGCTATTTCTTTAAAACTTAGATCAGCGAAATGTCTCATCACGATTACTTCCTTCTGGTCTTCAGGAAGCATGTCCAGCATTTTTCTAACTCTTGCGTGGCTTTGGGTTTGCATCATTTTCTCGTCGGCACCTGCCTCTGAAAAATTAAGAACTTCAAAGATGTCGCGATCATCACTGGTCTTAATAGATGGGCTGCGTTTCACCTTTCTAAAATGATCAACACACAAATTATGAGCGATACGCATAACCCATGGAAGGAACTTTCCCTCTTCGGTATAACGGCCACCATTAATGGTGTCAATTACTTTAATAAAGGCGTCCTGGAAGATATCTTCGGCAAGATATTTGTCCTTTACTAATAAATAAATAGAAGTGTAAATCTTGTCTTTGTAACGTGATACAAGACTGGAAAGGGCTTCTGAATCTCCATCAAGATAAAGGTGGATCAACTGCTGATCCGACAACGTGTTCATGGTTTTCATAAACTGATTACAATTTTTGATTTAGGATATTGTGTAAGTTCCAATTGAAGGGAAATGCTGGAAACTTTGAGTGGAGCAAGGTTTTTCACTCTTTCAGGACAATTGGAGGTGCTAAGTTTATATTAAAATTTGGTGTGTCCAAATGTTTTAGAGATTATTTTGCATGATATTACAAATTAGAGGAATACCACTCGCCCGGCTTCAACCGTAAAATTACTATTTGCTATTTTTGCTACTTTAAATGAATATTTTTGCTTTCCTAAATGAATACAACTACAGTTTCTCCCAAGAAAAAGGGTTCATCTAAAACAAGTTCATCTAACAATATTTTTATTAAAGGTGCGCGTGTTCATAACCTTAAAAACATTGATGTCGAGATTCCCCGCAACCAGTTAATTGTTGTCACTGGCGTCTCCGGATCCGGTAAATCCTCCTTAACTATTGATACCTTATTTGCCGAAGGCCAAAGGCGTTATGCGGAAAGCATGAGTGCTTATGCGAGGCAATTTATGGCGCGTATGAATAAACCTGATGTGGATTATATCAAAGGATTATGCCCTGCAATTGCCATTGAACAAAAGGTTACTACAAAAACACCGAGATCGACTGTAGGCAGCATGACGGAGATCTACGATTATTTGCGACTATTATTTGCGCGAATTGGAAAAACGATTTCGCCCGTGTCGGGCCGGGAGGTAAAAAAGGATGACGTTGCAGATGTGGTGAAAGCGATTAACCGATTAAACAAAGGCGACAAAGTTTTAATCGTGGTTGCATTCAGGCAATTACATCATCGCGATCCAAAAGAGGAGCTGCATATCCTCATGCAGAAAGGGTTTTCAAGAATAGCGGTTTCCGGTACTAAATCCGGAGCGGACTCATTACAGATACTGCGCATTGAAGATGTTCAGGAAGAAAAAGATTTAGATTTCTTTTTCGCTCACAAAACGGTATATGTGCTAATAGATCGCCTGGTGGTAAAAGATCCGGCTGATAAAGAGGAGGAAGACGATGATCACCGTATTGCAGACTCTGTCAATACTGCTTTTTATGAAGGAGAAGGCGAACTTATTCTTGAGGTGAATGGCAAAGAAAAACTACATTTTTCAAATAAATTTGAACTTGACGGACTGAAATTCGAAGAACCGGTTCCTAATTTATTTTCTTTTAATAATCCTTATGGTGCATGCCCGGTCTGTGGCGGATTTTCGCAGGTCCTTGGTATTGATCCTGATCTTGTGATTCCGGATAAAAGGTTAAGTGTTTATGAAAATGCGATCGCACCATGGCGGGGAGAAAAGCTCGGACAGTGGAAGGAAAGAATGATCAAAGTAGCCAATCGATTTGATTTTCCGATCCACAAACCTATCATAGATCTCACGAGTGCTCAATACAATTTACTCTGGACCGGAAATGAATATTTTGGTGGCATCAATGAATTTTTTAAGGAAGTAGAACAGAACTTATATAAGATTCAATATCGCGTGCTCCTTAGCCGTTATCGTGGCAGAACATTGTGTCCCGAATGCCATGGCTATCGTTTGCGAAAAGAGGCTTTGTATGTGCAGGTTGCTAATAAAAATATCGGTGAGATTTGTGAGATGCCAGTGAAAGATCTGCAAAAATGGTTCGCTGAAATTGAATTGTCTGATTTTGATAAAACGGTTGCAAAACGCGTTTTGCTCGAGATAAATACAAGATTAAAAGTTTTGATGGACGTAGGTCTTGGATATCTTACTTTGAACCGGTTGGCAAATTCTCTCAGTGGTGGCGAAAGTCAGCGTATTCAGCTGACGAGAAGCCTGGGAAGCAACCTTACTAATTCGCTTTATATTTTGGATGAGCCATCTATAGGTTTACATTCAAGAGATACGGAAAACCTGATACAGGTTTTAAAAAATCTACAATCGCTTGGTAATACTGTGGTGGTCGTAGAGCATGATGAAATGATGATGCGCAAAGCGGATCATATAATCGACATGGGGCCATTAGCAAGCCACCTTGGCGGAGAAATTATCGCTGAAGGAAATTATAATGAAATCATCAAAAATCCTGCGAGCCTTACGGGAAAATACCTGAAAGGCGAGCTATCGATTGATCCGCCGAAAAGTGCGCGTAAATGGACGCGTTCTATTAAGGTAGAAGGGGCACGGCAGAATAATTTGAAAAATATAGATGTTGTTTTCCCATTGAATGTTTTATGTATCGTGAGCGGCGTGAGCGGAAGTGGTAAAACTACTTTGGTAAAGCAAATTCTATACCCTGCGTTAAAGAAATTGAAAGGAGAATTTGCAGAAAAAATAGGGCTAAGCAAGGGTATTACCGGTGATATGGATTTTATCTCGCAGGTGGAAATGATTGATCAGAATCCAATCGGAAAATCCTCGCGTAGCAATCCGATTACCTATATTAAGGCTTATGACGAAATAAGGGAATTATTCAGTAAGCAGCCGCTTAGTAAGATGAGAGGCTATTTGCCCAAACATTTTTCTTTTAACGTAGATGGAGGGCGCTGCGATGCCTGCAAAGGCGAAGGTGAACAGGTAGTTGAAATGCAATTTCTTGCAGATGTACATTTGGTTTGTGATGTATGTCATGGCAAGAGATTTAAGGAAGAAGTGTTGGAAGTTATGTTCAACAATAAAAGCATTTTCGACGTGCTTGAAATGAGCGTTGATGAGGCCATTTCATTCTTTGGAAAGGAAAAAAATGTAGCAAAGAAAAATGAAGTAACCGGCGCGGAAATAGCGAAAAAAATTCAACCCTTAAGCGATGTAGGTTTAGGATATATTAAATTAGGCCAATCGTCTGATACCCTTTCCGGAGGCGAGGCTCAAAGGGTTAAGCTTGCTTCTTTTTTAGGAAAAGGGAAAGGACAGGGTAACTTGTTATTTATTTTTGATGAACCCACAACCGGGCTTCATTTTCATGATATAAAAAAATTACTGGCATCCTTTAATGCATTGATTGAACAAGGTCATTCCATCATTGTAATTGAGCATAATACGGATGTAATAAAATCGGCAGATTGGGTGATTGATCTTGGACCGGAGGCCGGAGATGAAGGCGGAAATTTAGTGTATGCCGGCATTCCTGCAGGATTGAAAAAAGTAAAGGAAAGTTACACGGGAAAATATATATAAGAGTTCAATCTCATTATAAATTCTATCTGAGTCGATTACTATCTCTAATCAATTTAGAATCTTTATAAATGCCCTGGGCCGCAAAAACCAGGAATACGACAATTAAAATGTGAAGCACTGCCCAGATATTAAAATTGCCCTGCGAATAGCGATTGGTTTCGCGGATATATAAAAATACAATGAGACATTCGGCCAAAATAGCCGCCAAAATAATTCTCATCTGTATGCTCCGGTGTTTAAAAAGAAAAATATTGATAAGAATCCCCGTGCCCAACGCGCTTGTGAGGATTAATATTAAAAAATTATCCGTTGCCTTCAGCACATGATAGCTTCCGTCGGTAACCAATTCTTTTACTGCATTCGTGCTATTTTCTACTAATAAGGTGCCGCTGTAAAAAGAAAATTTGATTGTAAGAAAAACAGCAATCGCTGCCAGGATCATCCATAAAGTTTGTACGCGCTGTATCATGAGATAAATTTGTACGAAAGTAAAGGGTACAGTTGAAATAATTTCCTGTTTTTACAAGATTTCTCAGCGAATTCCACTTATCAACCCAACTCCGGGTATAAAGGGAATTTTGCCATAAATCCTTTCACATCATTTTTTACTGAAACGATGGTTTTTTCATCATCAAGGTTCATTAATATTTTATCTATAAATCCTACCACGGTTTCCATATCATTTTCCTTCATGCCCCGCGTAGTGATAGACGGAACGCCCACACGAATTCCCGAGGTAACAAAAGGGCTTTTATCATCAAATGGAACCGCATTTTTATTTAAGGTAATGCTCGCTTTGTCCAGTGTTTCCTGGGCTTTTTTACCGGTGATATTTTTATTGCGAAGATCTATAAGCATCAGGTGATTGTCGGTGCCGTTACTGATAAGATCATAACCCTTCGCGTTAAAAGCTTTTGCCATCGCCTGCGCATTTACCTGGATTTGTTTTGCGTAATCAGTAAATTCATCGGTTAATATTTCTCCAAAAGAAATTGCTTTTGCCGCAATCACATGTTCCAATGGGCCGCCCTGCGATCCGGGAAATACCGCCATATCCAACAGATGGCTCATCATTCTTGTTTTGCCTTTTGGATCTTTAAGTCCGAATGGATTTTCAAAATCTTTTTTCATTAAAATAATTCCACCTCTTGGGCCACGCAGCGTTTTGTGCGTAGTTGAGGTTACAAAATGACAATGTTCAAATGGAGAATTCAAAAGTCCTTTTGCAATTAATCCTGCAGGATGAGCCATATCGCAAAAAACAAAAGCACCTATTTCATCAGCCACTTTTCTGATGCGTTCATAATCCCAATCTCGGCTATAGGCGGAAGCTCCACAAATGATCATTTTCGGTTTCAGGTCGCGCGCTTTTTGTTCGAGCATTTCATAATCGATCAGCCCGGTTTCTTTTTTTACGCCATAAAAATGTGCTTCATATAATTTTCCCGAAAAATTAACGGGCGAGCCATGAGTTAAATGGCCACCCATACTCAAATCAAGTCCTAAAATTTTATCTCCGGCCTGGAGAGTTGCCAGCATTAAGGCAGAATTAGCCTGTGACCCGCTGTGCGGTTGTACGTTGGCATATTCACAATCAAATATTTTCTTTAAGCGGTCGATCGCCAGTTGCTCGGATTCATCTACAAATTCACAACCTCCATAATATCTCCTTCCGGGATATCCTTCTGCGTATTTATTGGTCAGAACTGTGCCCATTGCCTCGATAACCTGTAGGGAAGCAAAATTTTCTGAGGCGATCAATTCAATTCCCTCACGCTGGCGGTTTAATTCTTTATTAATGATGTCAAAAACCAAGCTATCTCTTTGCATGAAAATAAAATTTTCGCAAACCTACAAAAAGTTGAGGAGTTTAGAGTTTTCAGATCTCTGCGTGCCTTGTCTCATGTGTATAATTCCGGCCGCCTCTTGTATTAATTTTGAAAAAAGATGACGAATAATTTTTTCACAAAAAGGGCAATATTGTCATAAGCGAAAAAGTAGAAATTCGGTATTTAAAAGTAAAAGTCGTTTTAATTTTAAACAGACCTAAAGCAAAAGTTTCACTATATTCACTGTCCTTTTTGAAGAGTAAGATCATAAATTTTAGAAAAATGAAGGCCATTATTCCTGTGGCAGGCGCAGGTACAAAGCTGCGACCGCATACCTACACGCAGCCAAAAGCATTGATTCCCCTGGCTGGCAAAACAATATTAAGTATCAACGTAGACCAACTTCACGAAGCTGGCATTGATGAATTTATTTTTATTGTCGGGTATCTTGGAGAAAAAATCCAGGATTATATAAAAGCAAAGTATCCAAAACTTACCTGCCATTTTATTTATCAGAATGAGAGAAAAGGAACCGCGCACGCCATTGATCTTTCACGGCAATTAGTAGGTGATGACGAGGTTTTTATCGTGTTGGGAGATACGATCTGCGAATATGGAGTTAAGGAGATGCTGGATTCGCCGTGGTCCATGCTCGGAGTTAAGAAAGTAGATGATCCACGCGGCTTTGGTGTCGCTGAGCTTGGCGACGATGGGTTCATTACAAGGGTGGTTGAAAAGCCATCTATACCAAAATCAAATATGGCTTTGGTAGGGCTTTATAAAATAAAACAATCTGCATTGCTGTTTGCTTGTCTTTCGAATATTATGGAAAATGATATCAAAAGCCATAATGAATTTAACCTTACCGATGCGTTGGAATGTATGATTATGGGTGGCGCGAGGTTCAAATCATTTAAAGTTGAGAATTGGTTTGATTGCGGCCGGAAAGAATCGCTCCTGCAATCTAACTCTATCCTCCTTCAAAAATTCGGCGGCACGATCGCCGAGTCAAATAAATTTGAAAATACCATTTTTATTCCGCCAGTTAGTATAGCAGAGGGGTGTGATATCAAAAACTCGATTATTGGCCCTCATGTGGCTATTGGGGAGAGTACTGTTGTCCATTCTTCTATTGTGAAGGCGTCTATTATCGGATCTTTTTCGAGACTACATGACGTGATGCTGGACGATTCCTTAATTGGAAACGACACAGAAATAAAAGGTGAAACCCGTTCGCTTAATATTGGCGACAATACTGAAATAGATTTCGGATAAACTTACCATGACCGACCGCACTACTTGTTCAAATTTCCCATTTGACTTTATGTTGAGATAAGTCTAAATGTAGATTTTTACGTTTTCTACAATATCAGGTCGTAATAAAACCTGGGGTTTTACCAAATCTCTGAACTTTTTTCAAAAATTTCAACCTGGCAAAACCGGGTTTCTTTCGCGCCAGCGCGGTTTTAGCCGATATTCTAATCTTCTGGTAGTAAAATAAATTCCTATATTTTGTCGTTGTATTGGATATTGCACATTAACCCCTAACAAATGACTCTTTTCAAAACGAAAATTGCACGGAAGAAATATATTTGCCTTACACTTATTTTTACCGCTTTTTTCTTCTTTTTTTCCAGCCAGATTGTATCTGCGCAGATCATTACGGATCCGGATGATCTTCCAATAGATCCTAATGCATTAAAAAATGCATCGCCCTCCGACTTGCAGAATTATTTAAAAGATTATAATCAACAGGGCAAAAAAGCCGGTGAAGACATTCATAAAACGGTGCCTGAGCTAGCCAATAAAACGGTCATTTTAAAAGACAGCACGCAAAGGGATAACTATAAAAAACAATTGTCAGACCCTGAGTCAGTCTATGGCAATAATCTTTTTCATAATAGCCAGATATTAGAATTAGCCCAGCTTTCCACACCGCCGCCGGATTACCCGATAGGCGTGGGAGATCACGTTGTTGTGTCTCTTTGGGGCGGAGCAGATTTTGAGCAGGATTATATAGTGGCCCGCGATGGCTCTATTTTTCCGCAAGGGCTTGGTAAGATTACCGTTCAGGGATTAACATTTGCGAATGCGCGATCTATGATTTTTGATCGCTTCAGACGGGTGATTCCGCCCTCAACAAATATTTCAGTCACTTTGGGCCAGCCGAGAAGCATTGTTGTGCAGGCTTCCGGAAATATTGCAAACCCTGGCCCGATGGTGGTTTCAGCATTTACCAATGCGCTGAATGTTGTGGCGCTTGCAGGTGGCATTTCAGAATATGGAAACATGCGTAATATTTTAATTTCCCGGAATGGAAGAATCATTGATTCCATCGATGTTTATAAATATTTAAATACAGGAGATTTTGGAAAACATCTTTACCTGGAAAATAATGATTTCATTATTGTTCCTTTCTTTGATAAAAAAGTGCTGGCCACGGGCCAGTTCAAACGGCCGATGTATTATCAGCTAAAGGCTGACGAAGGTGTTCGCGATCTTTTGAAATTTTCAGGTGGATTCACAGCTGATGCATATGCATCCGGGGGAATTATTATTAGAAATATCAAAGAAAAGCAAACCATAAAAACGGTAAATTTTAATGCGATCGGATTGAAAGCAGGAGCCGAAGTAACCGATGAGCCGTTGTTCGACGGAGATATCGTCGTCGTTAATTTTATTAATCCGGGCCTGAGCAATAAAGTAATTGTGAAAGGAGAGGTAGCCTATCCAAATGTTTACGAGGTGAGAAAAGGCGATCGGCTTTTTGACGTCATCAATCGTGCGGGAGGAATTACGCCCAACACCTATCTGCAACGTGCCTACGTTTACAAAGGCGCTGGTGACTCTACTAATTTGCGCTCTGATAAAATTGACGTCAACCTTTCAGATTTTAATAAAGATATCAACAGTAGCTATAATATTCCTATTGAAGCCAATGATATCATTGAAATATTTAACAACAATCAGTTTTCGGACCGGCAATTTATCTCCATAGAAGGCGAAGTTCGCAAGCCCGGAAAATATCCAAAATATGGCGGAATGACTTTGAAGGATCTTTTATATTTTGCAAACGGATTAAAGCCTTCCGCAGAATATGGAAGCATAATTGTATCAAGCATTGTTGCGGTGGACTCTTCACAAAAAGGGATAAAACCTACAAAAACAGTTGTCAGAAGTTATTCAATAAATCAAAGTCTTGACTTGGATTCCATCACTGAAGCCGTAAGGTTAAATCCTTATGACCAGGTGTTTGTTAGGAGAAATCCCAATTTCAATTTGCAGGAAAATGTTAGAATTGACGGCGAGATTTTATATCCGGGAACTTATCCAAAGCTCAGTAAAAGTGAAAGGCTTTCTTCTTTCATTCAAAGGACTGGCGGCCTTAGAGAAAATGCCAATCCGGAAGGGGCAATATTATATAGGATCAGGGATACCGCAAACCGTGAGAATCCTTTGCTAAAACGAAACATCACTAAATATTTGAAAGACTCATCGGGGCGCGTTGTGGACAGCCTTCTTTTTAATCCATCTGAGCCCATCAGCATTGATCTTGCGAAAGCCATCAAAGCGCCAAACTCAAAATACGACATGGTGCTACAGGCAGGTGATATTATTTACATTCCGGAATCCAACCCGGTAATAGCGGTAAAGGGAGCAGTTCAAAATCAACTAAAAATTTATTTTGATAAAGATCATTCCCAGCTTAATTATTACATTGATAAAGCCGGCGGATTTAGTGAACGGCCCTGGAGAAAAAGAATTTATGTTACTTACGCAAACGGAAAAAGTAAGCGCACGAAAAACTTTGGATTTTTTCATTTTTATCCAAAGATTGACCAGGGCAGCGTAATCACCGTTCCGGTAAAGCCTCAGGGGAAAGGGTTTACAAATATCGCAACCCAGGGTTTCGTTACTGCTATACCTATTCTTATCGCCTATTTATTAACCAGAGCCAAATAGAAAACATGACTACACAGGAATTGACGTTGGCGATATTCAACAGGATAAAAAAATTTCGTTTCATAATTTTAGTTGCCGCGATCGCCGGTGCAGCGGGCCTTTCCTTTTTAGCTATGCAAACCCCGGTCACCTATACTTCGAAAGCATCTATTTTTCCTTTGAACAGTGGCAGCGACGTGAGTGGAAGCGCTTCCGCCTTAAGCACATTATTTGGTGGCAGTGAAAATTCAAAAAGTTTCACAGATGATGCCTCCATCAATATCATTGAGCTTGCTCAAAGCCGCACAACGCGCGAGGAAGTGGCTGCCATAAGAGATTCTTCTCAAGGAAATAAAACGATTGCTGAATTGTTGCTGGACGACATCAATAATCACCGAAGCTTCATGGAGCCGGAGGTGAAAATGCCATCAACGGAGAAGGCGCTTATCAATTGGGCGTCGGGGATTCTAAACGAAGGCCTTAATGCATCTATCAATAAAAATAACAGTTTTGTGCTTACCTACACCGGCCGAAGCCCTGCCCTGGTGCGCACCGTGAGCTATGGCTTTATTGATAAGATATCGATGTTTTACATTGACCTTAAACGCGAAAAAGCAAAACGTGATTTTGAATTCGCAACCAGTAAAGTTGATTCGCTTCGAAGCGTGATGAATTCAAAAGACAATCAATTGATCGCGATTGATAAAAAGACTTTGTTTACCAACACTTCTAAACTTGAATTTAGAGTTCCTACAGAAAATCTGATCGTAGATAAGCAAATGGTGCGACAGCAATATGCAACCGCAGTTGCTAACCAACAAAATGCTGCTTACAAATTGCAAAAGGCGACTCCTGTTATAAGAGTGCTCGATAAACCAGAACCACCTTATGATAAACAATTTAAATCTCCTGTGATCTATGGTTTTGTAGGTTTTTTTGGTGCCTTTATATTAACGGTAATCTTATTGGCCGGAGGCCTTCTGCTCAAATTCCTTAAAGACGAAAGCCGTAAGGCAATCTTCGGAGATGCAGAGATAGCCAGCACTTCAGCCGTTATTTGAATACAGGATTTAATCAAAGGATTATTTGAACAATTTTTTTCTATAATGTTTTACGAATCGATAAATAGAAAAATGCCAACTGTGCATTCGTTTTCCAAAAGTAAAAAATCTACTTTTTCGCTTATGAGGCAATTTATTTTTTGAGTACAGATTCAAATAATTTGAAGATGCGTTTGTATTCATCGGTCCAACTGCCGGGGTCCACAAATCCATGATCTTCCATTGGATAAACTGCCAACTCCCAATTCTCTTTTTTCAATTCAATTAATCGCTGCGAAAGTTTTACGATATCCTGAAAATGTACATTTTCATCTACCATGCCGTGGCACATTAGAAGATGTCCTTTTAAGCCTTCAGCAAAATATATTGGTGAGCTTTTTTTGTAGGCGAGGCTGTCGTTAAACGGCTCGTTCAGAATGTTGGATGTGTATCCGTGATTGTAATTTGACCAATCTGTAACTGAGCGTAAACCTGCGCCTGCAACGAATACACCTGGCGTGGTGAACATTGCCATCAGCGTGATGAAACCTCCATAAGAACCGCCATAGATGCCGATTCGTGTTGGATCAACTCCAAAGTTTTTTACCAGATAATTTGCAGCGTCTACATTATCCGTTAAATCTTTTCCACCCATGTGCCGATAAATTCCGGTGCGCCAATCACGTCCATAACCTGCGCTGCCACGATAATCTATGTCGATCACATAATAGCCGTTATCAGCAAGCATGTTATGAAACATATATTCCCGGAAATAAACGCTCCACCATTTATGGGCATTTTGCAAATATCCCGCGCCATGCACAAAAATCACAGCAGGTTTGTGCACATCTGGTTTTTCGGGTTTATAAAGCCTTCCATAAACGGTTGCTCCGTCCCGCGCCGCGAAAGTTATAATTTCCGGATCTCTCCAGGAATAAGATTTGAACTCATTGGTTTCTGCCTTGTTGGTTATTTGTTCCGGCTTTTTGCCAGGTTGATTTTCCTGGAGATAAAGCTCCCAGGGTTTATTGGTATAGGAGTAAAGAAGGGCAATCGTTTTTTCATCAGGAGAAATGGTTGCTTCATTCGCACCTGTCATCGAAGTAATTTTTTGAGTATAACTATCGGATATGCGTAAACGATAATACTGATGTTGCTCAGGGTCGCCTTCGTTAGTAGACAGGAAAAAATATTTTTTGTCATTGGAAAGTTGTGCATCAAGCACTTCATATTTTCCGGAGGTTAACGCTTTCTTTTTTCCTGAAACAGTATTTACGGAATATAAATGCGAATAGCCGGTTTCTTCGGATTGGTACCAAAAAGTATTCTCGTCTATCCATCCAGTGTTTTGCAATCCCGGTCCGCCAATCCAGGCTTCATCCCGCTGGCGGCTTATTAAATTTAATTTTTTAGTGGCGGTATCCCAAAGCATTAGCCAGCGGTCTTTATGATCTTGTGCCCAAATGTCTATAACAACATGTCCTCCCAAAGGCGACCAGCTTGCGCCCCTGAAATAAACTTGTCTCGCGGTTTTATTTTTAGTTCTTTCTGCGAACTCCTTTGGGTAATCTTTTACATAATCTGGTAAATCCCGTATTCCATCTATAGAGTCCACTTTCACTTCAAACACACTATCAATCTGCCTGTCGTAAATAAAAAGCTGATAGGTTCCAAGCGGTTCGCCCACTTTTTCTCTGCCCGGAATGTCAGTTGTGTAGCCGGATTCTGTGACGTAATTCGGAACTATTGTTGATTTTCTTTTGTCGGGGGACTTATATAATTTGTAATTGATAAATCTTCCATCAGGACTTATGGAAAGATCCAAAACCCGTTTGTCATCAATATTTAATTTTCGCAATTCTTTTTTTGCGGTTGAGCTGTCATACAATTCAGCAAGGCGTTTTTTTTCTTTTCTTTCTCTTAATACCTGTAAATATTGAACTTGTTCATTTTTTAACCAGGTATCTTCCGGTGAAAGATTATCTTCTTTCTTTTCTTGTTTAACCGTCTGCAGGTTGGTTAGTTGAACAGTTTGACCGGTGTTAATATCCCATGAATATAAATTTTGATTCCGGGTAAATACGATTGCTTTTTCTCCAAATGAAAATTGAGGATTGTATTCCGTTTCTTCTGTTTGTGTGATCCTGCGTGTCTTATTTCTTTTTATTTCGTTTAAATAGATATCGCCGTTTTTTTCATAGACATAGGCCGTTCTGTTCATATTATAAACAACGCTATTTGCCATGAGCACATTTTGTTTTTGGGAAACAGTTGCTTTTACAGGAATCTTATTTTCTTTAGAAATGTAATAAAGTGAATCTGATGGCGCATTCGCCGGGTTCCATTTAAAAAATAACGTTTCCCCGTCGGCGCTCCAAAATGGATTTGATGGCGAGGTACCAATCCATTTTGGATCACGCATGATTTTTTCTACAGTCAGGGTGTCAAGCTTTGGCTGGGCATACATCATCGCCGGAATAAATAAAAAAGCCAATACTGCTATCCTGATCATAAAGGAAATTTTAGGACATAAATATATCAACAAAGCCTCGAAGAATGCAGACTTTTGATGAAAGTGTGATAAGCGATTTTATAGAAATCTTCGATTTTTAATAATAATAGTTCTTGCCATCACTTCAAAAAAAGCTATTTGTCAAGCTTTGTTTTTCTTAATATTATTTTAGATTTTTATTTCGCCGTGTTTTTTTCATAGTTAAGATTTTTATCAGCCCACGGGATAAAATATTTAAAATTTGGCGCATCAGTGTGGCCACCATCATGCTGTCGCCATGCAAGTTTTCCATCTAATAAGCCGACGTTAACCGGTGGCATTTGTTCTTTCATGTAGTTGTTGGAAACGCCGAGATCTTTTACCCCTAAAAATCTATAGACTTCTCCTGCCGCAATAATTGCCTGGTAGCTGCCGCGATGATCAAGCCAGTTAGCATCGCCTTTTTCAGGAATGCCATAACTAAGAAACACGGGACGTGGTGCGCACAATGCAATTAATTCATGAGAATCAACGGGTAAATCGCATCCTGTTTTTTTGCCAAATGTCGACTCTTCGGTTCCATATTTTAAGAAGTTTCCTGCCATCCAGTAAAATCCGCCGCCGGTAAGGCTTTCGACGGCTTCGCCAAAATTTCTACGCAATAATGTAGCCCCGCCTTTTCCCGGCGAACCAACGAGCGCCGTGGCAAAACGCGGTTCAAAAGCAAGTGTAATTAGCGCGGCTTTTCCATACCTCGACACCCCTTCGATACCCACCTTTTTGACATCAACCAAACTATCAGTTTCCAGGTAATCTAATGCACGGGCGGCGCCCCAGCTCCAGGCCCTTAATGCGCCCCAATCATCAGGAGTACGAGGTTGTCCTTTATTTACCAAACCAATAATTCCCTTTGTCAATCCGTCGCCATTATCTGCCTGTATGCTGTTGGGCTCAATAGTACAATAACCCCAGCCTGCCGCAAGCAATTGTTCTGTTGGAGACGGATCACCTGCAGGAGGAGGCGCAAAAAAGTTGATGTTAATTTTTGTGATAGGAGCGTAAGCAGGATATTTATCAAAAATGTCTTTTACCGCAGGGTTTGTCTTCACCATCATGCTTTTAAAAGTGGTGTTTAATGTTTCCATATCATCAGCCGAAGGTTGTGCAGGCGCGGGAAAAGAAGGTGATCCAAACATCATCAATACCGGAACAGGTCCTTTTACATTTGCCGGAACCACGAGCATCATTTTGATATCAACGTTAATCAAAGGATAAGCGCTATTATCTACATGGCCGATAATCTGTTTCGCTATAACCGGTATAAAGCCGGGGAAAATAAATTCGCGATCGGTAACTTTTACGGTCCAGGTTACATTAGGTACATTCTTAGGAATTCTTCCATACACTTCGTTTTCATAATCTTTTATTATTTCGGGACGGCGCTGCTCAAACCACATTTTGGAAGAGGTTACTTTTTTGCCGTTTTTCATGGTTAATAGTTCCGGCAACTTCGGGCAAGGATCGCTTTTCGTTGTGTCATAGTTGGCATGATTCGGTGCGAACTCATTGCCACTTGGGCCGGGCCGCAAAGACTTTATACCGAGCTGCTTCATCATGTGTTCCTGGTTTTGTTGCGAGGTAAAGTTTACGGGCTTCGGATATTTAACACCATTGATTAGAGTGTCTTGTGCCAGGCTACTACCTGCAATAATTATAGTCGTCAAAAAAAGAAACAGTTTTTTCATTTGAAAAGATTTAATGGAAAGTGCTTGGAACGCCTATCGTTATTTATATTGGTATAGTTTCACTTTTTGAATGCTCCATTCCCCGACAGGGATTCTGATATGCCTTCCCTGGTGATCCTGATCGCCGTTCATTCGCCTGCCGGAAATCCATTTGCCATTTATATACATTCCTTCATCAGCCTGTAAAATGCCAACTGATTTATCATTCTTATTATTTACTTCAAATGTTACCACGATACCTGTTCCTGCAATAATAAAATCGTTATCATCTTCCTGTATAATGATTCCGCCGGTCATCGGCCAATCCGGTTTTTTTGCGTCCGGCGACCAGCCTAATGTATAGTCATGGGAAACTTTAAGTTTGTAGTTCCCTAAAATCAATTCCTGGGTTTTTGTCGCAGTGTCCAGCAATACGCCATCCATTTGTCCGGATCCGCGATATTTTAATATTTCCGGAGTCAATTGGAATAAAATCGAATAACTTTTTCCAATTGGTTCGTCTGGCGCATGCTCTGTTGATTCAATTGAAAACGGTGAAAATCCTAATGCATGGTAATGACCAATTGCATAAAAAGTAGTTGCCGCATTGGATGGTTCAAAGCGTATTTCGGGGATAAACAAAGGATTATTCCTTCTCGTGTATGCATCACAGTAATGTTTGAAATAAGGGTTGTAAAAGTCAGGGGACAATATATCAATTTCCGGAGCCGCGGCTTGCCATATATCCATCAAATGTGGTAATGGCCCGGCACTTGGATATTTACCCGGCTGAACGTTTCGATAATTTAAGGCTGCATTCACATACATGGGCAAACGATATTCTTTTTTTCCTGCTTTCGCAACAGCATTTGTAAATTTTGCATAATACCATGCCTGGAATAATTCATCTGTTGCCAGGCTCTTGCCAAAAACATTTTCCCAATTCCCTTTGGTTTCGAAATTGGTTTTTGACCAATGCTCTTTTAATTCCGGAACTAATAATTCTTTGTTTGCATTCAAATAATCTATCAGTTCTTTTGGGACTTTATCGTTGAAGGCTTTATTCGCTTCTGCAGTGTATTCTCTTGCCTCTGTCAGCATTCCAATTTCATTTTCCACCTGTACCATTATTACCGTTTGTGATTTGTCTATTGCTTTTATATGTTTCAACAAAGCCGTAAATGCTTTTACATCGGCATCAAGATTATTCTGGCTAAAAGTTGAGAGAATCTCCAATCCTTTACCTGTCTGATCCTGTGCACGTGGAAAGCGGGCCTGGTTTGTTTTGACCCATGAAGGAACATAGCAACTCATGCTGTTTTTCCATGAGCCAAACCACAAAAGGACCACCTTCAGATTATTATTGTGGCTGATGTTGAGAATACTATCCACTAAGGTAAAATCAAATTTGCCTTCCACCGGTTCCATCAATTCCCAATAGACGGGTACAAGGATCGTGTTTAAATTCATGTCTTTAAACTTCTTCCATGAAGGACGCAAATAATCTAAGCTGCTGGCAGTAGAATTGCCGAGTTCTCCGCCCAGGATAAGAAATGGTTTTCCTTCAACAATCAATTCATGTGTTGAACCTTTTTTCTGAAGGTGTGGAACAGGTTGACTATATAAATTTGAACTGCATAATAAAAAGAATGGCAAAATGAAAATAATAATAACCACAATTAATTTTTTCATGCAAATATTCTTTAACGGTTAAGTGTTCATTTATTCATCTGTTCTGAACGGCGCCGCCGGCAAGCCTTCTTTATTAATTAAATTTGGATTAACCGGATCATCAGCCCAGGCATAACGAACATATTTTGGGTTGGGCACTTCATCACTTGATACAATTATATTAGTGCCATCAATCGTCGCATTTGCCCAAACAAACTTTTTATCTGCTCCCGCTATCGCAAACTCGGCGGGCGTTTCATTGTCATTGGTAGTCATACCGGAGCCTGTATTGGTAAATGATAGTATGATCTTGTTGCCGTCTGTTGTTGAGGATTGATAGACTGGTCCGGAATAAATAATGTTTTCTCCATAGGCTATTTTTTCCGCTCCAAGTGCTAACCTGTACCCGACGTCTTTCTTACGATCCGGATGCACATCATTCCATTCTCCAAGGTCGATCGCAACGGCCATGGCTGTTTTAGGAAGTGACAAGGATTTTGCCTGGGCTTCTCTGAAAGCTGCCCACTGGCTTTCTGACGGCAGATAATTATAATCCATAAATCCGGGCAGCTGCACAAACAAAAATGGAATATCGCCTTCTTTCCATTTAAGACGCCAATCGGTAATCATTGCCTGCTGCAATCTGGCATATTCATCCGGCTTACCTGTATTACTTTCGCCCTGGTACCAGGCAAAACCTTTTATAGCGTAGCCAATCAATGGCGCGATCATTGAATTGTATAGAGCGCCAGGCTGATTTTGGACAGCAATTCCGCCACCGCGATAACCGTTTCGCGGCACATTCACTGATCCGACTTTATACTGCCAATAACCGGTTAAGTCGATAGTGTCCTTACCCGCAATGAGTTGATAGGGTTTATCAGGTACGAATCCTCCTTTCCCGAAATTGTTGCTGACGCGAACGACAAACAGATTTTTGCCAGGCTTCAATATTCCATCAGGTAACGCATATCTACGTTGCGGATACAGATAACCGGTAGAACCCACTTTTATTCCATTAATGTATAATTCATCAGCATCTACAATGCGTCCAAGAAAAACTTTCGCAGATGCCTTCGCCATCGATTCGGGCACTTCTATTTCTCTTCTGTACCAAACTATACCGTCCAGATCTTTCACGCCCTGGTCTTCCCAATAGCCCGGAACTGCGATTCTTCGCCATTCTTTTGGCTCGTAAGCAGTAGAAAACCATTTCTGTGAAATTCCTTTGTCTTCCGGGCTTTTTATTTTTTGTGCATCGGCAAACGCTTGCCGGTTAGTTCCATTTATGTAAGCTGTGTCTTTATTTTTTTCCAATGTTTTGAGAATATCGGGAAATGATTGCAAACTTTTTTCGCTCATCATTGATTCAATTGGAACGCCGCCCCAGCTCGCATTGATAATGCCAATTGGCACGTGGTGCTTTTCATATAATGCCTTTGCAAAAAAATAGGCTACCGCAGAAAAATCATTGACATCGGTGGGGTTTGCCCACTTCCATGAGCCGCCTGAAAGATCGTCTTGCGGACTTACCAAATTAGTCACGTTCGGAACTTTGAATTGTCGGATTTGCGGGTAGTTTGCATCTGCAATTTCTTTGGGATAATAAACACTATGGAGTTTCATCTGGTGCTCCATATTGGACTGGCCGGCACACAACCAAACATCGCCAACCAAGATATTCTGCAATCTTATTTTGTTCTTGCCGCTTATATCCATCGCATATGGTCCGCCGGCTTTTTCGGGCGACAGTTGCAATGACCATTTTCCATCATTGCCAGCTATTGTTTTGTAGATTTTCCCCTTAAATTTCGCACTGACTTTTTCCCCTTTTGATGCCCGGCCCCAAATATTAATTTTCGAATCCCGTTGCAGGATCATGCTGTCTCTTATGAAGCGAGGCAGGGTTACCTGTGCATCGGCACCAGGTATTACAATTAAACAAAAACAAATAGCAAAAAGATTTTTCATCCGGATTTTTTATTTTGTGTAATGGATAGTTACAGTTTTACGAACACATCTGTTCCTTATATTTCCGCGTAATAACTTTCTGTTGAATTCGGTCCCTCTTTCCTTTATTTAATTTTTTTAGCAATTTCATTTGAGCCGTAACGGTCTAATTGAAATCCTGAAACATTTCCTTTTTCATCTTTTATAAAATGAATATTAAGGAATGATGAAGTCAGGTAAAAATCAGTTTGCGATGCTGACTGTAACTCACTTTTTTGATTGCCCGCGGCAATTGAAAGCATGCCATTTTGTGATGTGACGGTTATTAGAGTTCCATCATTAAGTTTGTAATTGCCGGCATAAGTGTTTAATACACCACCTGATAATTTTAGTGAAGGCCGTTTGAAAACAAACTGCAATCCTTTTTCATATCCTATTCCTTTTGTTCCGGAATGACCGGTGTTTTCTAAAACTTTGCTTTCGATTTGCAGGTTAGAATAATTACGGCTATTTAAAAATGTGGTCAGTTTTTCAAATTCGGGAACACTTGTCTCGACGCCACCCACACACATAAATAATTTTGCTGGGGGCTTAGAGGTATTCGAGTGATATTCTTTTTCGTATTGATCTAGTACGGAATTATCCCACATGAATGCAGGGCTTGCTGCTATATAACGATTGAACATTTCGGGATGGGTAAATAATGCGTACATGGTGAACAATCCTCCGAGTGAACAGCCCATCAAGGTTTTATCATTGTCATCAACACGATAGGTTTTTTCAACGAAAGGAAATACTTCATTTTTAATGACTGACAGAAACTGGCCAGCACCACCACTTTGTGGCAATCTTTTTTCATTGGTCGGTGTGTAATCCCTCGCTCTTAAGCTATCAGGATTTGGATGATTTCCTCCCCACGTAATCCCCACAATGATCATTTCAGGAACAAATCCGTCATAATATTGTTGACCATATAACGAAGCAACCAAAGGGAAATCCCATTGCGAATCCATCAGATAAACCACCGGATATTTTTTGTTGCTGCCCGAATATCCTCCAGGTAATGATACCTGCAAAACATATTCCTGGCCGGTTACAATTGATGAAGAAAATTTCTTTATTTGAGAACCGGGGACACTGACTTCACCTGATTGACTCAATGCTAATGTTGAGAGCAACGTTGTTAATGACAAGATCAATAATTTTTTCATTGTTATTATTTAATCATGATTTTATGCGGGCGGTATTTTATTACTGCAAACAAATTCAGCTTCGATTTTAAACGATTGCTTTAAATCCATTATAAGGCTCGATGGTCTTGATCAGGCCATCTGCATCGTGGGTCAATTTGGCAACTTTAATACTACGTAAATGGGTTTTGCCTTTGCTCAGGCTGCTGTCGTGATAAAATAAATACCATCCACCTTCAAATTCAACAATGGAATGATGCGATGTCCAGCCAACAACCGGATTTAATATTTTACCTGCGTATTTAAAAGGACCATAAGGATTATCGCCTATAGCATAGCAGATCAAATGTGTGTCACCCGTTGAATAAGAAAAATAATATCTTTCGTTATACTTATGCATCCACGATGCTTCAAAAAATCTTTTTTGTGTGTCGCCCTGCAACAAAGGCTTGTCATTCTCATCAACGATAAGAATATCTTTTGTCGCTTCCGCGAACTCTAACAGATCATCCGTGAGCTTTGCAACTTTCGCGCATAAAGCCGGTTCATTATCTTTTGGCAAATGCGCTAAAGGACTTTCAGGATTCTCTGCATTAAAAGTGCCGGCACGCCAACGCTGCAACTGCCCACCCCAGATGCCGCCGAAATACATGTAATAGCTGCCGTCACTATCTTTAAACACCGCGGGGTCTATCGAAAAGCTTTCTTTTATAGCTTTTGTTTGCGGTATAAATGGTCCGATTGGAGAATCACTTATTGCTACGCCAATTCGAAAGATTCCATCATAATCTTTGGCCGGAAAGAAAAGATAATATTTGCCATTTTTTTCAGTCGCATCGGGCGCCCACATTTGTTTCTCTGCCCATGGAACATCATTGACATGTAAGGCCAATCCATTATCTATGGCTTCACCTTCAGGGTGATCCATTGAAATTACATGATAATCTTCCATGGCAAAGTGGCTTCCCAAATCATCAAAGGCGTCACCCGCATCCACGTCGTGCGAAGGATAGATGTATATTTTTCTGTTAAACACATGCGCAGAAGGATCCGCAGTGTAAATGTGTTTTATTAACGGTTGCGAAATTGCAAGTTTGTTCAGTTCATCAAAGTCGATATGCTGGATGCTTTCTTCTGGCATGATATAATTTTTTATTAATTAACTATTTCTTCTTTGTTTCAGATCGCTTTCAATTTGTACTTCCATCTTCTTATTTATTTTATAAAAGAACAATAATCCAACGCCTAGTAAAAATGGAATAGATGGAAAAATGCTTACCAGCATTTGCGTGCCATGGACCGCCGCGGCAGGCTCTGTATCGCTGTTCGGTATATATTGATAAAAACCCAGTATCCAGGTGATCAGGGCGCTGCCAACACTTAACCCCACTTTTAGACCAACCATCATTGCAGAAAAAATGATAGCGGTTGCCCTGCGATTATTTTTCCATTCGCTATAATCTGCAACGTCTGCAATCATAGCCCATAGTAATGGAATAGTAAGCCCATAAAAAAATCCATGTAAAATTTGTGAAACAAACATCAACCCAACTGACTCCGGGGGAAAAAAGATGAATGCGATGATGAATAGCGTTGAAATTAAAAGGCATATTCCAAAAACATCTCTCTTGCCGTATTTGTCTGCAAATCTTTTTGATAAGGTAATGCCAACGATCATGAAAATAATACCACCCGCATTGAACAAGCCAAAGCCCGCAGAAACGGGGTCCTGATCGAAAAAATTAAGGCCAATGCCGGAGAGAAAATGTGTGATGGGATTTACAAAATTGGCCAGGCTTTCTTTATCGACATAATTTTTAAAATAATAAACATAAGAACCGCCTTTCATTGCAAGCGTTATAAACACTAAGGTAGTAAGCACCAGCATAATTATCCAGGGCCTGTTCTGAAACAAATCACCCAAATCTTGTTTTAAGCTTGACTTCTGTTCCGGTTTCGGAATAATACGTTCCCTGGTTGTTAGAAAAGTAATCAGCAGCATAACGGTTCCTATTATCGCCAGCCACGTCATCACTTTTTCTATCCCCAATGATTTATCACCACCGCCGGCAGTTTCGATTATAGATAGCATAAAAACCTGCACGAAGAATTGGGCAAACATTACTGCAACGAACCGATAGGATGATAAACTGTTACGTTCTTTCATATCGCCGGTTATTACACCGCTGAGTGCTGAATAAGGGAGATTATTGGCTGCATATAGCAACAGCAATAGCGTGTAGGTAACTACTGCATAAATTACTTTGCCTTTGTAAGAAAAATCAGGCGTACTGAACGCCAGTAAAGCTATCACTCCCAGCGGAACAGCAGTCCATAATATCCAGGGCCTGAATTTTCCCCATTTGGAGCGGGTTCTGTCCGCTATCGCTCCGATGATCGGGTTAAAACCAAATGCAGCTACCAGGCCCACAGTAAGAATTATTGCCGATGCATGTTTTGGTTCAAGGCCATAAATATCGGTATAGAAATAGGCAAGATAAGTGACCAATGTTTGGAAGACTAAATTGGCCGCAAGGTCTCCCAAACTATAGCCAACTTTTTCCACCACTGATAATTTATGCGAACTATTAGGCAACTTTGTTGCGGTTGTTTTTTCCGATACCGTTAAATCCTGCGCGCTCATAAAATGATGTTTTAGTAAATAAGAGTTAATTGTTTTTTGCAGTTTTGATCACACTTTGAAATGCTGGCTTGGGTTTTAAATTTCTATCAAATAGTAATGGATAATTGGTGCGCCCGCGAATAGGCCAGTTGTTCAACCACGACTGTCCATCATCAACGCCCCAGAAGGTAACGCGGCTTATCGATTTTTTATATTTCATAAAAAGCGTAAATAAGTCCGCATACGATTTTGTCAATATTTGTTGAGCAGAGTCCGGTAATCCGTTAGGGTAGGGATTCATCTTCGCACTTCCCCGAGCAGTCGCGCTAACATCAGAAGTTGTATTATCCCAGGGATTAGGCAACACTGTTAAATCAAGTTCAGTGAACATAACTTCAATGCCCAGCGCCGCGAATTCTTTTATGCTTTGTTCAATTTCTTTCAGCGGGACGCTACCGGCTTTCCAATGACCTTGTATGCCAACTCCATCGATGCGTACGCCTGCAGCCTGGATTTTTTTGATCTGGGCAATTGCTCCTGCTCTTTTCTTTGGTTGCTCAATATTATAGTCGTTGTAATAAAGCCTCGTGTTTGGCGCCGCTTTTTGTGCCAAACGAAATGCCTCAACGATAAAATCATCGCCAAGCTTATCCAGGAAAATAGATTTACGTAAGGTGCCATCTTCATTCAATGCTTCATTGACCACGTCCCATGAATACACTTTCTTATCATAGCGGCCGGCAACTGTTGAAATGTGATTTATAAAGTAATGGCGAACGGAATCCTCATCTTTCATTCCGTTCATAAATGCGGGCAATTGGCTGTGCCAGATCAAAGTATGCGCATTTACCTTTATATCATTTTTCTGCGCGAACGCAACTAATTTATCGGCGAGATCAAAATCGTATTTGTTCCATCCCGGTTGAATTATCTCAGCCTTCATAATGTTTTCAGGAGTGACAGCATTGAATTGTTCCCTGATCAGCTTGTCTGCCATTGGATCTTTTTCTTCTATCTGTTGCGTGTTGATGGCGGTGCCGATTAGAAAGTCTTTTTTAAAGGTGTCTTTCAATGAAGGTGTCTGTGCTGCTAAACCACCTGCAAATAATATTGCAGGAAAAAGAAGAATGGATGAAAGTTTTTTTATCATGTGCTAATCGTTTTTATTTTTTAAAAATTGTTTGCTGCGGTAGAATAATAATTCAATCGTCGTCTTTCGGGGATAAAGAAATATCGATACGAAAAATATGATTTGCTTGATGCGCATTTCAATTTATTTATTATTGTTCATTTAATTTTTAAAAATTTAGATTTCTATATTTTGGCTTATCAGTGCTTTTTCTTGTTAACAAACGAATAATAATTTCCTACTTTTTAGCTTATCATGAACTCTTAATTCCAATGTATTAAAATTCAATTTTCTACTTTTTGACTTGTCTGGCTGTTCCGACGAAATTTGTTTGAACCATCTTTTTTCCGGATAGGTCATTTTAAAATCCGATAGAATTTCCTCCATCGACAGGTAACACTACTCCGGTTATAAAAGCCGACGATGAAGATGCGAGAAACAATGCGGCATCGCCAATATCACCCGGTGATCCTAAAACGCCCATCGGCGTTCTTGATAACACTTTGCCTTTTCTTTCCTGATCATTATTTAATGCATTTGCCGACATTTCAGTTGCGATGAAACCCGGTGCGATACAGTTTACCCGAATTCCATTTGGCGACAGCTCCACGGCCATTGCCCTTGTCATTGCTTCAATTGCGCCTTTTGAGGCCGTGTAAGCAATTACTTTTGGTATGCCATATTGTGATGCCATTGAGCTGATATTGATAATGCTTCCGCTTCCTTTAGTGATCATAAGTTTTGTAACTTCCCTGGAAAGAGAAAATATAGATTCCACATTTGTCAAAAGAATTTTATGAAAATCCATGTCGGTTACTTCTGTAAATTCCTTTTTCATATTGATGCCGGCATTGTTCACAAGGATGTCTATTTGGCCAAATTCTTTTTCAATTCTTAATACCAGATCAGGAATAGCCGCGAGATCATTTAAGTCAAATTGGATGATGCTGCAAAGATCTCCGAGCTTGTCTTTTGCTAGCATTTAACTTGTCCGGTATCACGTCCTATAATTATAGTAATAATATCATTTTGAACAAATTTTTCCGCAATCGCAAACCCGATTCCTGAGGCGCCGCCGGTTACTATGGCTACTTTTTTTAATTGATTTATACTCATCTGTTTTATTTTATTACCTTTCTATTTTCCATTTCCCGGTGCATAAGGGAAATTCAAATTTTCATAATATTCTAAGGTGTGTTGCGGCTTTTCATAATTTGCCGGTAAAGGCATTTTCGAAAAAGTTTGAAAGTATAATAAGCATGCATCGCGCCACCAAACGGCTTCTTCTTCCTGGATATTTAATAGCATGCGAACATGATTATACCTTTCGGGATCGACATATTTTTCCATATTCTTCCATACCGTTTGCATCCACCTGACGGTATCTACTCCCTCATTGTATTTGTAACATAATTCGTTCCACAGGGTTCTGCCTGATTTCATTTTATAGTTCCATGAAACATGATGAAACCATAACAAATATTCTTCAGGGCACGTGGAAAGATTAGTAAAGAAGATGTCTGCTGCCGGATGATATTGCGCCAGTGCATTACTTCCCGTAGAGGTTCTGTCGAACCCGATTCCGGCGCTGTCTGCGCGATGAAAATAAACCGGGTTCCAGTCGGCGCGTGGTGCTTTATCGTACCACGGCGCAGGTCCGTAATGATGGCCATATCCCATGATGTGATTCAGGCCGAGCGGTGTCATGTAATTAACCACCGCTTCCCTTGAGGCTATCATTAATTTTTTGATAGAATCAACAAAAGACCGGTTGTTAGAAAAAGTTTGCCTTATCCATTCATCGGCGATCCTTGATGAACTCAAATCATAATCCCATGCCATCCTTCCATACGCATACCAATTAGCCTGTCCAAAAGGATGGCCGGTCCAGTTGATGTCGTTGCCAATGTTGGAAACCCCCGCTATGCCTGAAAGCGAATGATTGTCCAATGTGCCATCGATCACTTTTGCAATGGTTGAATCTCTATCGTTTTTGATTTGTGGATTGAAAGGATCTGCTTTTAAAACTTCGTTGAATAAGGGCGCTTCGTAAACAAGATTGGTGGATTGTCCTAAATACTCCTGGGTGATTTGAAATTCCATCATCAAAGGCGTTTTCGGCATGGCGCCAAACAATGGACTAAACGGCTCTCTTGGTTGAAAATCGAGCGGCCCGTTTTTTACCTGCACCATTACATTTTTTCTGAAAGATCCATCCAATGGTTTGAATTCATCATAAGCTTGTTTGATGCGATCGTTTGGCGTTTCGTGACTGTACACGAAGGCGCGCCAAATCACAATGCCTTTGTGTGCGCTTATCGCATCAGCAAGCATGTTGGCGCCGTCTGAATGTGTGCGCCCGTAATCCTGAGGGCCGGGTTGTCCTTCTGAATTTGCCTTTACCAGGAATCCGCCAAAGTCAGGAATGTAGGAATAAATTTCATCCACTTTTTGTTTCCACCATTGTTGTACCTGTGGATCGAGTGGGTCGGCTGTTTTTAATTTGCCAATCTCTATTGGTGAACTAAACCTGGCGGTAAGAAAAACTTTAATCCCGTAGGGACGAAATGCATCTGCCAACGCTTTCACTTTAATCAAATACTGTTTTGTAAGGATCAGTGAATTGGCGTTTACATTCGTGAGCGCTGCGCCGTTAATTCCGACAGACGCATTAGCCCTCGCATAATCGATATACC
Organism: uncultured Chitinophagaceae bacterium; assembly: GCA_963706775.1. Lineage (GTDB taxonomy): Bacteria > Bacteroidota > Bacteroidia > Chitinophagales > Chitinophagaceae > Ginsengibacter. Next base: position 275,489 of record CAVPNF010000003.1, on the reverse strand, counting down.
GCTTGTCGATATAACCTGGCAACGTATGCCAATCCCAGATGGACAATCCCGAATATCCTCTTTCAACTGACCGGTTTAAATTGTCCCAATGATTAAGCACGCGATATTTTATTTTAGGGACGCTTGTTATAGAAAGGGTTTGAATAGGTTGATGAGTTTGCAACAATCGAAGAAAATGAAACGTTCCATACAGCACGCCAATATCCTTTTTTGCAGCGATAACAATCACTTTCTTTTTGTTGATAATTGCGGTGCGAATGATAAAGCCTTCATCACCCAGGTCGTTTAATTCATTTTGTGAAAACGTTGCCTTTATTTCCAGAGCCGACTCAGCGGTGCCCGCGATAATACTTCCATTTTCAATTCCATCTTGGCGAAGTATTTTTTTATCCAGCAAGCCATTTAATCCATTTTTCAACTCTTCGTATGCGGCATTTAAGGTGGCGCCGTCCGCTTTGAACTTTAGTCCTGAAATCTGTTGCCGATATTGTTTTAAAAGTTGGCTATCATCAATTTTATCATAACGCAACCATAGCCGGTAACCGTCTTCAGCCCGAAGGTGAAAGGAGGTGATGGAAAGTAAAATTATAAAAGTCAGTCGTTTCATGAAGAACAATTTGTTGAATATTTATTCACCCTTTTTTTAATGAAGATTGTCTGATGATCAGGTTTGAGCGGATAATAATGGTATTCGTATTCTGAAGATTACCGATTCCTTTCAGGTGATTGATTAAGTTACGTGCTGCCACTTCTCCTACATCGATTCCCGGGTAATTGATAGTGGTGAGGGCGGGCTCAATCAGTTTGCCGATGGCATCGTTGTTAAATCCTACTACCGCGATATCCGCAGGAATTTTTATTCCATTTTGTTTTAACGTACGCATGAATACTGCAGCTACAAAATCATTGGTAATAAAAGCTCCGTCGGGCATGGGATCCATTTTTAACACCTGCATTGCCGAATCAATTGCGGCCTTTTCGGAAAGGTCATTAATCAACAAAAGATTTTCATCATACGGAATTCCATTCTCGGACAATGCCTCTTTATATCCCTTAAATCTGAGTGAATACACATTTCGTTTAAGGCTGGATGTTATATGAATGATTCTTTTGCAACCTTGTTCGATAAGATGCTGTGTTGCCTCCAGGCCGCATTTCTGATTATCAATTATCACGACTGTATTATTACCTTCCTGTTCTACACGGTCGAAAAAGATCACCGGCACGCCTTTATCACTAAAGGGTTTGAAGTGATCAAGATTTTTCGTGTCAAAAGAAAGTGAAGCGATCAACCCATCTACTCTTTTTTCAAACAGGTTTCTGGCATTGGCTACTTCTTTTTTATAGCTTTCTGAAGAGTGAGCAATAATAAGGTCGTACCCGGCTTCTGTGGTAACTTGCTCAACTCCTGCTAAAACAGCATTGATAAAATTACTGTTCAATTTTGGCACAAGCATTCCAATTGTTTTTGTTTGCTGTACACGAAGATTGCGCGCAAAATAGTTGGTGCGGTAACCCATTTGTTCTGCCAGGTCAAATATTTTCTTTTTGGTTTTTTTACTTACGACGGGATCATTTTTTAGAGCCCTGCTTACAGTCGCAATAGAAATGTCAAGCGCCGTTGCGAGGTCATATATGGTCACTTCTTTTTGCTTACTCATTTACAATCGTTTACATAATGGTGCTAATATTAAGTAAAAAAGCCAGAAAGAAAAAATTTTCGGGAAAAGATGTAACCGATTACATGTTATTGTCAGTTTTATTTAATTTAGTAAGGCAAAAACATTCAATTCCTGAATTTTGACAAAAACAGAATTGATGGAAGTGCCAGCAAGAAATTCAGCAGTTTTTGGAGAAGATTTTCTTCACGATAAAATTGCAGATATAATTTGGACCGATATATATACATTTGAAATAATTAATTGGATTTAATTCCACCTCGTGTGATGGACAGGCTCAATCTGGAATTTTTAAAGAATCATAATAAAGCGCAAGATGTTATTTAGGCAAGACTCAATACTGTTTATGATATGTCTTTATGCCGGTGTTATGGCATTGACATCCTGCTCCCGAGCGAAACCTGAGACTTTATTTACTCAATTAACCTCGGATGAATCCGGCATCCATTTCAATAATGAAATTCATGAAACCGATTCCACCAATTCTTTTATAAATGAATTTGGATATATGGGCGGTGGTGTCGGTATTGGGGATTTTAATAATGATGGTTTAAAAGATATTTTTTTCACCGGCAACCAGGTAAGCTGTCGTCTTTATATCAACAAAGGAAATAACAAGTTCGAAGATATAACTCAAAAGGCGGGGCTTACGACCAACGCCTGGGCAACCGGTGTGAGCATTGTTGATATTAATAATGATGGCTATGATGATATCTATGTTTGTGTTTTTGGAAAAGATCTGTTGACTCCGCGGAAAAATCTTTTATTTATTAATCAACACGATCTTACTTTCAAAGAAGAAGCTTCTGAATATGGTTTGGCGGACCTGGGCTATTCGACCCAGGCAGTTTTTCTGGATTATGACAAGGACGGAGATCTTGATATGTACCTCGTTAATTATTTATTAAACGGGCCTAATGCAAACAGTATTTTTCCCCGTGACAAAAGTGGGCATTCCCGCGCGAACGATAAATTGTACAGGAACAATGGAATTCCAAAAGGAGGCACTCATCCTGTTTTTGAAGACGTTACCTTGGCAGCCAACATCAAAGAAGATGGATATGGTCTGGGCGTGGTGACAAGTGATTTTAATAATGATGGCTGGCCCGATATTTATGTAGCCAACGATTTTGTCTCAAATGATGAATTATGGATAAATAATAAGAACGGGACTTTTACCAATTGTATTGATCAGTCGCTTCGTCATCAAAGTTATTCCAGCATGGGCGCGGATGCTGCCGACATTAATAATGATGGCCTTCCGGATATTGTGACCCTGGATATGCTTCCGGAATACAATGACCGAAAGAAGACCTCCTTTTCTTTCATGACGTACGATCGCTATGAAAGCGAACGCTCAATGGGCTATGAGCCCGAGTTTATGCGCAATATGCTTCAGCTTAATAATGGATTGTTCCATAATAAAGATTCAACAATTCCTTTCTTTAGTGAAATAGGAAGACTATCAGGGATTTCCGCAACCGATTGGAGCTGGAGCGTATTGATGGCAGATTTTGATAATGATGGCTGGAAAGACATGCACATTACCAACGGTATTGGCAGGGATTTTATTAACGGCGATTTTATTGAATATAGCAGCCAGATATTCTCCAATAATAGAACCAGGGAAGAGCAGGAGAAAGCGATTAAAGAAAAGTTGGCGTCGCTTAAGCATATCAATCTTAGTAACTATTTATATCTCAATAATCACGATTATACTTTTAAGGATGTTTCCGACAGCGCAGGCATTAATGAGCCATCCATGTCAAATGGCGCTGCCTATGTCGATCTGGATAATGATGGAGATCTTGACCTGGTTGTTAATAATATTAATAAAGAGGCTTTTGTCTTTATAAACAAATCCAATCAAAAAGAGCAGCCGGCAAAAACGCATTTTTTAAGTCTGACGCTCGAAGGAGATAGTTTGAACAAAAAAGGTTTCGGCACTAAAGTTTTTCTGTATAGCGCCGGCAAAGTCCAGATGAATGAACAAAATCCGGTTCGCGGTTATTTTTCATCGGTTGATCAGCAGCTATTTTTTGGATTGGGAAATGACACCAGGATTGATTCTCTCGTCGTGATTTGGCCGGATAATAAAAAGCAGTTGATCCAAAATGTGACGGCTGATAAACGAATGGTTCTTTCATGGAAAAATGCAACGAATTCTGATCCTGAAAAGCCATTATATAGAAATTCTCTTTTTGCTGATATTACAGCGACCGCCGGCATCAACTATGCTCATCATGAAAACGTTTTTAACGATTATGCTTTCCAGCGATTGTTGCCGCACAAGTATTCCCAACTCGGGCCGTTTATTGCAATCGGTGATATCAATAATGATTCTATTGAAGATTTTTTTGTAGGGGGCGGATTCAATTTTTCAGGCAAATTATTTACCCAGAGCAAAAACCAGGCATTCAGTTCAAAAAACCTGGTTGACAATATTAAAATGGAGGAAGATGAAGCCTGCATTCTGCTTGATGTAGATAAAGATGGTGATCAGGACCTGCTCATTACGGGCGGCGGAATGCAATATGACAGTAACTCCGTTTATTATAAACCGCGATTGTATATCAATGACGGAAAAGGAAATTTTAGCCTGCGTCCAAATGCTATTCCTGCAAATATATTGACCATAGCGGGCTGTGTGGCCGTTGGCGATTATGATAACGATGGCTATCCTGATTTATTTATTGGCGGAAGAGTGTCGAAAGAATATCCAATACCGCCGAAAAGTTTTATACTGCATAACAACAAGGGTGTTTTTACCGATGCCACTGCGGATGTTTGCAAAGATCTTGAGCGTCCCGGAATGATCACATCAGCGGTGTGGACGGACTTCGATAATGATAAACAAACAGATCTTATTATCGCCGGTGAATGGATGCCATTAAGATTCTTCAAGAATAATAATGGCCGTTTGACGGAAGTGACCAACGCTACGGGCCTTACGCAAATGAACGGCATGTGGCGAAGTCTTATCGCTGCCGATGTTGACAATGATGGTGACCTTGATCTTGTAGCTGGTAACCTCGGCCTGAACAACGATTATGAAGTGAGTGAAAAATATCCGATGCAGGTATATGCTTCAGATATTGATGGCAATGGAGTGATAGATCCTTTATTCTTCTATTATATTAAGGACAAAGATGGAATTAGACGATCTTATCCCGGCATTAGCAGAAACCAACTTGCGGAGCAGGTCCCTTCTATTAAAAAGAAATTTCTTGATTATAAGGATTATGCGGGCGCAACGTTTAAAGATATTTTCAAGGGGAAAAAGGAGGAAAATATTTTACAATATTATTGTAATGAAACCAGAAGCTGCTGGTTTGAAAATATCGGAAATGGAAAATTTATAAAACATCCCTTGCCCATGGAAGCCCAGTTTTCACCTGTGAATGCGATCCTCTGCGATGACTTCGACGGAGATGGCTTCAAAGATCTGCTACTCGCCGGAAACGAATACCAGGCCGATGTAATGACGGGCAGGTACGATGCCTCTTATGGTTGTTTTTTAAAAGGCATCGGCAAAAAGTTATTTGAAACCATTCGCCCGGCATCGAGTGGGTTTATAATAAATGGCGATGTTAAAGATCTTGCCATGCTCCGGACTTTCAATGGAGACAAAATAATTCTAGCTGCCGTAAATAATGATACGCTTCGTGTGTTTAAAGTAAATACACCCATCAAAAAATAATCGCCGGGTTTCCAAACTTATTTAGACACCCAATGAGGACTAAAAAAGACATTATTTTTAAAAAAATGTAATCGGTTACATTTTTATAAAAATTTCCCTTACATTAGCGTTTTAATAGAATTGCAGCACTGGCTGAACTCTTAATTAAAACGATTGGCTTATTACAATAAATCCTATATAGACAAGGGTTTTAATAAAAATCATTTTTGCAAGTTTTCGATTTCCGGAATTGTCCGTTCATAAATTTTTCGTTTAGAATTGAAAAAAGTGAAGCAGTTCAAAATAACGAAAGAAATGTAAACCTTTTCAAAACGGGATAAGATCTCCGTTTGCGGTTTTCAGCAAAATTTGATTACAACCGAATGTCAATATTCTTTAATCAATAAACGATTGTTCATTTAATAAACTCTTAATTTTTAAAACTGCGATTATGAAAGATTTGTTCACAAAAAAAATCTTTCTGCATGCGTGCAGAAAGACAAAAGGAATCATTCCTTTTTTTATGCTCCCGTTGTTGTTATTTTCTATTGCGGGTTATTCTCAACAAACATCAACAATAAAAGGAAGAATAACTGATGAAGGGGGCCAGCCGATTGAAGGTGCGTCCGTTATTGTGAAAGGGCTGACTAATGGCGTAAGCACTAATGATGATGGTGACTTTGAAATAAGCACTGCATCAAATAGTACGCTGGTTGTTTCTTCAGTTGCTTTTGCGTCGAAGGAAATAAAGGTTAATGGAAAACAATTTTTAAACATAAGCCTGAACCGCTCTGAGAAAGATCTTGGCGAAATAGTGGTAGTGGGTTATGGCACCCAACGCAAAGAATCGGTTACTGGTTCCGTTGCTTCGATTAGCGGAGATAAAATTCGTGAAATACCATCTTCCAATATTTCCCAGGCGTTACAAGGGCGTTTGCCGGGTGTGGAAATATCGCAAACTTCCTCGAAGCCAGGAGCCTCAATGCAAATTCGTGTTCGCGGTACTCGTTCGCTGACAGCTAGCAATGATCCGCTGGTGGTGTTGGACGGGATTCCATTTGCAGGTTCCATTGGCGACATCAATCCAAATGATATTAGAAGCGTTGATGTATTGAAGGACGCTTCGGCAACGGCTATTTATGGTTCACGTGGTGCCAATGGCGTAATCCTGATAACAACGAACAGAGGCCAGAAAGGAGGTAAACCCCGGATATCCTACAATTCGTATTATGGCGCCCAAACATTGTTTGCCAAATTTCCTATGATGAATGGTCCTGAGTTTGTCGCGTTTAGGAAAGCAGCCGGCAAATACACCAATGGCGTGGATGAAGCTGACGATGTAAATACTGACTGGCAGGATTTATTTTACAGGGCGGGGGCGGTAACAAGCCATGACATCAATCTTTCCGGGGGAACGGAAACGGGCAGCTACAACTTTGGCGGTGGTTATTATCAAAATCAAAGCTTGATTCCAACCCAGCAATACAAGCGTTATTCAATGCGCGGATCTATTGATCAGCAGGTTGGTAAATATTTTCGCGTGGGGTTTACGACTAATAATAATTATAACGTAAGTGAAGGTAACCAGGTAGGCTTGTATGGCGTTCTAAGCATGTCGCCTATCGCCAATCCTTATAATACGGATGGCACATTAAAACGGACGGTGAAGATGCCTTTGGATGAATCATTTGTTTATTCCAAAGACCTCGTAAACAACTTACATGATAAGTGGTTAAATGAAACGAGAGGTTATGCAACCTACAACGCTATTTATACCGAGGTGAAAGTACCTGGGATTGAGGGCTTGAAATACCGCGCAAACCTGGGCCTGGATTTTATTCAAAATAACAATGGTAATTACACAGGTATGGGGATAGGCAGTTCTACTCCTACAAGCGTTTCAACGGCCGGGGTCAGCAATTCACAAACCTATCACTGGACCATTGAAAACCTGCTGACTTATGACCGTACTTTTGCTCAAAAGCATTCTTTGAATGTGGTGGCGCTTTATTCCGCCGAACAAAATAAATATAACAGCTCATCTATGTCTGCCAAAGACATTCCCGCAGATGCTTTCCAATTTTACAACCTCGGCCAGGCTACCGGTGAAATTGCCATTGGTAACGGAAATTATAGCCTGAGTGGTTTAAATTCTTATATGGGTCGCGTCATGTATTCTTACGACGAACGTTATATGCTTTCCGCTACGATCCGCTCCGATGCATCTTCGCGTCTGGCTCCCGGACATAAATGGCATACCTATCCCGCGGTATCCGCAGGATGGAATATCACTAATGAGTCCTTTATGAAAAATGTGAGCGTTGTTAATAAGCTTAAACTGCGCGTGGGTTATGGAGAAACTTCTAACCAGTCTGTTAATCCTTATCAGACGCTGGGATTATTAAATACCCGGCCTTATAACTTTGGCGCGACTGACTACGCTACAGGTTATTATGTATCTCAATTGCCCAATCCTGGTTTGGGCTGGGAATTTTCACAAACATGGAACTATGGCCTGGATTTCTCGCTCTTGAAAAATCGCTTGTCAGGTACCGTTGAATATTATGTAACCAATACCAAGGATCTTCTGCTGAATGTTGGTTTGCCACCAACGTCTGGCGTAGGAAGCTTCACAGGAAATGTTGGACAAACTCAAAACAAGGGTTTCGAACTTAGCCTCACCGGCCTCATAGTGGATAACCACAACGGATGGACATGGGATGCCGGCGTCAACTTCTATACAAACAAAAACAAACTGGTAGCGCTTGCTTCCGGACAGAGCCGCGATGAAGGCAATGGCTGGTTTGTAGGCCATAATATAAACGCTATTTTCGATTATGAGAAAATAGGTTTGTGGCAGGAAAAAGATCCGAATCTGGCCGCGCTCGAGCCAGGCGGAAATGCAGGGATGATTAAAGTGCTCTACACCGGAGGTTTCAAGGCTGATGGTACGCCGGTAAGAGCTATTGGACCCGACGACAGGCAAATAATGGACATAGATCCGAAGTTTGAAGGCGGATTCAATACCAGGGTATCTTATAAAGGTTTTGACCTTAGCGTTGTAGGAGCCTTTAAAAATGGTGGCATTCTTCTCAGTACCCTGTATGGATCAGGCGGCTATCTTAACTTGATGAGTGGGCGCAGGGGCAACGTTGAAGTAGATTACTGGACGCCTGAAAACACAAATGCCAAATATCCTAAACCCGGTGGTATCGCAAGTGGCGATAATCCGAAATACGGAAGCACATTGGGCTATTTCGACGCATCGTATTTAAAGATCCGTGCCATCTCGCTGGGATATGACCTGAACAGAAGTTTGCTTAAAAACAGTGGCGTGAAGATGCGGATGTATTTCACTGTTCAAAATGCTTTCGTGTTGTTTTCTCCCTACAATAAAGAATCAGGTATGGACCCGGAAACCAACTCTTATGGCGATGAAAATGCGGCAGTCGCACTTTCATCAAGCCTCAGACGCATTCTCACCATAGGAACGAATACACCGTCAACCCGCAACTTCGTAGTTGGTGTCAACTTAACATTTTAAAATTATAGCAATATGAAACTTATACGAATAAATTCGATCATCGGTGCTGCGCTGCTTATGGTATCATTTGCAGGATGCTCTAAAATTTTGGATGAAAATCCACGCAGTGTTTTTACACCTGAATATTTCAAAACTGAAAAGGGTGTGAATGGCGGGCTCACGGCCATGTATAGCGAACTCCGGAACCTTTATGGAAATGCCTATTATTATAACACAGGAATTACCGGCACTGACGAAGCAACCTACGCTCAAAGCGCTGATGGAAACTTTAAGGACATGGATAATTCCGGAGTTGGTTCTATTACCTCTACCAGCAGCCGCACCGACGCATTGTGGAATGAAGCCTTTCCAAACATCAATACGGCAAGCGGTGTTATTGAGAATGCAAGCGCGGTGGGTATTTCAAGTGCTTTAATCGCTGAAGCCAGGTTTTTCCGTGCATTCGACTATTTTTTATTGGTGCAAACCTTTGGCGGCGTACCATTAGATTTAGGAGCAGGCGAATTAAAATTTAATACAAAACCTGTAAGAACCTCAGCCCGGAATACCGTGCCCCAGGTATATACAAAAGCAATATTTCCGGATCTCATTCAGGCGGTTGCAGATTTACCTGCAACCGGACGTGTTACAGGAGGCCTTACTAAAACAGCCGCAAGTTTGATTTTGTCAAAAGCTTACCTTACTTATGGCTGGTGGCTTGAAAATCCTAAAAACATTCCAACCTATCCCGCCAGCGAGCGTACTGACCCTGACGGGCACAATGCTCAATGGTACTATCAAAAGGCATATGATGTAGCCACAGCAGCGATCGACAATCCGGGCCCTTTTGGATTAATGCCAACTTTCTATGATGTAAATGTTGGCCAAAACGATCGCAATAAGGAAATGCTTTTATACGCAGACCACACAGAGACGAGCGAAAAATATACCGGCGGAAGCCTCACTTATGGAAGCGGCGGAGCCCCTGATAACTTTGCTGGCTGGATGATGACCTGGAATTATACCAATATCAGAAGTTCTGGGGTAAGCTCTGTTCAGCGTGAAGCTGAGCAGCATCTTGGCCGTCCATGGACACGCATGTGTCCAACGATTGAGGTTATCAAAAATACTTTTGCAGACAAAATAAGCGATTCAAGATACGATGGCACTTTTACAACTGTTTATCGCGGTAACTGGCCTAAAGGTGGCGACGCAAGTGCGTCCGTCATTAATGCAAACGGAATGTCTGTTGCACCAGGTGGTGCGATACTAACTTTCCTTGACGAAGATGATCCGGCCGTAGTATATGCCAATGGAAACGCGAATATTGGCGCAGGTGTTTTGCCCGGCAGAGCTGACTTTGTGATAGCTCCTAGTGGCATCAGCAGGATCGTATATCCTGGTCTTTGGAAACTTGGGCCGTATCGTACCGACAATGGTTCAGGATTGGGAGAGCCGAATGCCGGAAGCACGCGGCCTTTTCCGATTGCTAAATTCTCTGAGCTTTATTTTGTTGCAGCCGAAGCAGCGGTGAAGGGAGCTACCACACAGGCCGGTAAAACAGCCAGGGACCTGATCAACGTGATTCGGGCTCGCGCAGGCAAGTGGCGCTTTGATAACAATGGCAATACCGAAAAAGTTGAAGACCACAGTGCCGATATGATCGCTGCAACGCCCGCAACGATAGATATCAATTATATTTTGGCGGAGCGCTCACGTGAATATTACGCAGAAGGCAATCGATGGTTTGATTTAGTTCGCACCCAAAAATGGGCAGAACTGGCAGGCACTTATTCTATTGGTGGAAACAATTACGGAGACCATACTCCCGTAACAGTGACGCGGACTATTCCGGAAAATCTTTATCTGCGCCCTATTCCACAGGGTCAGCTCGATCGCATGGACATGAGTGCGGCTGAAAAAACCATGTATCAAAATCCGGGTTATTAATTATCATCAGACAAAAATATTAGGATTGGCCCATGCTCTTTTGTGGCCAATCCTTTTTTATTCAACTTCAGATCTTATAACCCAAAAAGTAGTTTTTCAATTTTTTTAAATAGAATATTTGTTTCTTTACTAAAAAAGATAATGTCAATGTTGATGGAACAAACAATGCGCTGGTATGGTCCCAATGATCCTGTAAGTTTATGGGATATACGACAGGCCGGATGTACAGGGATTGTAACCGCATTACATCATATTCCGGTCGGAGAAATATGGAGCCGGGAAGAAATTAATAAAAGGAAATTATTGGTTGAAGATGCGGGCATGACCTGGACGGTGATTGAGAGCCTTCCCGTTCATGAAGACATTAAAAAGCAAACAGGAAATTATAACCAATACATAGAAAATTATAAAAAAAGTCTGCGGAACATTGCTGCCTGCGGATTAAAAGTCGTTACTTATAATTTTATGCCGGTACTCGATTGGATGCGAACAGATATTTATTTTGAAATGGCCGACAAAAGCAAAGCGTTAAGATTTGAAAAATCAGCTTTTATCGCGTTTGATTTATTTTTATTAAAACGACCCGGAGCAAAAGATGATTATACAAGTGAAGAAATAGAAAAAGCCAAAAACAGATTTGAAAGACTGAATCCGGATGAAGAAAAAGAAATCCTTTATCGCAATACATTGTTAGGCTTGCCTGGAAGCGAAGAGCGCTTTACAGAGGAAGAAATACTAACATGCGCTGAAAACTTACGAAGGCATTGATGCCAAAAAATTAAAAGCAACATTTATTTTATTTTCTTAAGGAGATAATTCCTGTGGCGGAAGAATGTGGGACTAAAGATGGCCATTCATCCGGATGATCCGCCTTTTTCTATTTTGGGATTGCCGAGAATTGTGAGCACTGAAGCAGGATGCAAAAGAATTATTAGAGTGCGGTTCCTTTATCTGCAAATGGATTGTGTTTTTGTACAGGCTCTTATGGAGTCAGATCTGATAACGACTTGCCCGGAATGGTAAAGCGTTTGGGAGACCATATTCATTTTATTCACCTGCGTAGCACGAAACGCGACGAGGATGGAAACTTCTATGAAGCTGACCATCTGACCGGCGATGTCGATATGTATGAAGTGGTAAAAGAAATTATTTTGCAGATGAGAAAAAGACAAATCTCACTGCCTATGCGTCCTGATCATGGCCACCAGATGCTGGATGACCTGGGCAAAAGCACTTATCCGGGATATAGCGCTATCGGACGTTTGAGAGGATTAGCAGAATTGCGCGGACTTGAGTTAGGAATCGATAAATCCCTTTCATAAAAAGAAATTATTACCGTTACTTTTTAAAAATAAACCATGCTGTTATTAGGAATTGATATCGGAACGTCTTTCATAAAAGCGTCTGTCGTTGACGCTGAAACGCAGAAATCCGTGGCTTCGGCACAGTTTCCGGAAAAAGAAAATGCTATTACCTCCCTGCATCCGGGATGGGCCGAGCAGTCTCCTGAGATGTGGTGGCAGAATACCATTCAGGCAATTAAAAAATTAACCGCTTCGGATAAATTTGACCCACTGAAAATAGCAGCTATTGGTATCTCCTACCAGATGCACGGACTTGTGATTGTGGACAAAGAGCAAAATGTTTTGAGAGACAGCATCATTTGGTGCGACAGTCGCGCAGTCGAAGTGGGAGACGAGGCGTATAACGAGATGGGGAAAGAAGTTTGTGCCACGCATCTTTTAAATTCTCCGGGAAATTTTACTGCTTCCAAGCTGGCCTGGGTGAAAAAGAACGAGCCTGAAATATACCGGCAGATTGATAAAATGATGTTGCCAGGGGATTTCATCTCGATGAAATTAACCGGCGCAATCACCACTACTTCTTCGGCGCTCTCTGAAGGCATTTTATGGGATTTTAAAAAAGACAAACTTTCTGAAGAATTGATGGACACGTTTGAATTTGGTCGTTCGGTGATACCGGAGCTACATGGACTTTTTTCACCGCACGGAGAATTATTGCCGGACATAGCGAAAATCCTAAATCTAAAAGAAGGAATTCCGGTTGCTTATAAAGCAGGCGATCAGCCTAATAATGCGTTGTCTTTAAATGTGCTGCAGCCCGGTGAAGTCGCTGCTAATGGAGGCACGTCCGGCGTTATTTATGCAGTAACGGACCAATTATTGGCTGATAAATTTTCCAGGGTAAATAGCTTTGTTCATGTAAATCATGAAAGCGGCAATAAACGGGTAGGGGTTTTACTTTGCATAAACGGAGCGGCCATAATGAACAGTTGGGTGAAGAAAAATTGTTGCGACGAAATGTCCTACAAAGAAATGGATGCACTCGCTGCGGATATTCCTGCCGGCAGTGAAGGACTGTTGGTATTGCCCTTTGGAAACGGCGCTGAACGCATGTTGCAAAATAAAATCGTTGGCGCTCATATCAGTAACCTCGATTTGAATAAGCACACGAAAGCACATATTTTCCGGGCGGTCCAGGAAGGTATTGCGTTTGCGTTCCGGTATGGCCTGGATATCATGAGAGAAAATAATCTGCATCCAACCATCATCCGCGCAGGAAGGGCTAATTTATTTTTTAGTGATGTATTTATACAATCTTTTGTAAATGCAACCGGCGTGGCAGTAGAATTATATGAAAATGATGGAAGTGTGGGAGCTGCGTTAGGCGCAGGAATCGGTGCAGGAATTTACAAAACATACAGTGATGCCTATTCGAATTTTAAACCAATAGGAAAATTTGAACCGACGAACGTTGAACTATATGATAAATTATATAAAGGATGGAAAAAATTACTGGAGAAGCATTTGGAATAAATTGAAGCTGGGTGGCATCCCGCTTTAAGTGCACGTAATCGAAAATGTAGATTTTAGGTTGTCTGGCATGAGCCACTTGTGGTATACCTGGACTAAAACAACGAGAAGCTGACGCCCATCAACGATTTTTAAAACCTTCCAAATCTTTCAGCTTCTCTATATTTCTCCCAATCGTCACCTTATCGGAATTTGAACTGGTAAGCATCATTGCTTTTTGAAAGTGCTCCAATGCTTTTTCATTATCGACATCAGTGTAAAGACTTCCTAATAAGGTATAATACAAATGATGGTCAATAAGATTTAATTTTTCCGCCTCTGCTATTGCATCCTTTTTACCGTTTGCTTTTGCAAGAGCGAAAGTCCGGTTTAATGCAGCGATGGGAGAATAGTCTATTTGCAGTAATTGATTATAGAGTTGCAGAATATTTTCCCACTTTTGCTCTGTATCTTCTTTGTGTGTATGCCAATAAGCAATGGCTGCTTCCAAATGATACTTTGACAATTCATCGCCCTTTGATGCCAGGTTTAAATAATATTCACCTTTTTTAATCATCTCTTTATTCCACAGATTTGTATCCTGGTCTTCATATAAAATCGCGCCGCCCTCCTCATTTATTCTTGCTTCAAAACGGGATGAATGAAAACACATCAATGAGAATAATGCATTCACGCCAGGTTTGTTTGTGTAGTCATTTTCAATAAGCAAATAATTTAATCTCATCGCCTCCTGGCAAAGGTCCTTTCGCAGACTGGTATCCTGGTTTGAGGAATAATAACCTTCATTAAAAAGCAAATACAAAGTGAGTAAAACAGCAGGCAAGCGTTCGTGTATTTCGGATAAGCCCGGTTGTTCTATTTTAATTTTTTCGGCTCGGAGTTTTTCTTTGGCACGTTGCAATCGCTTATAAATAACTTCTTTATTCGTCAAAAAAGCGTTTGCAATTTCACCGGCGCCAAAACCACAAAGAAGATTTAATGCTAACCCAATTTGCGCCTCCGGCGGGTTGCAGGGATGACAAACTGCAAATATCATTGCCAGTTGACTGTCATTGATATTTTTGGTTGACAAATCAATCTCTGTTTCGTGGAATGTTTCAGTGCTATATTTTAGTTCTTTTGAGATCTTTTGGGTAAAAATTGAATGATGTTTCAGATAATCTTTGGTTTTATTTTTCGCAACCTTATAAAGCCATGCTGTTGGATTTTCAGGCATTCCTTTCAGCCCCCATAATTCAGAAGCTAATAGAAATGTATCGCTTGCAATATCCTCTGCAATTTCAATGTGTTCGATGCCAAATAATTTATACAGTACAGAAACAATTTTCCGGTATTCTGTTCTGAATAAATGAGGTATCAGTTCTGTCTGTTTCATAAAAATAATGCCTTTGCAAAAGTACAAAGGCATTCAGGCTTTAAAGGGTAAATATTACATTTCGCGAATCTCTCTCACTTCTACACTTCCGCCAGTTGTCAGGCCGGGACATCCTTTTGCCAATTCAGTGGCTTCTTCCAGAGAATTTGCTTTTACAATGCTGTAACCTCCAATGGATTCTTTAATTTCTGAATAAGGGCCATCGGTAATAATATTGCCCGGTTTGACAACTTTGCCTGACGGAAAAAGCCGGTTTCCGCGGTCGCCTAATTTGTTTTGAGCTGCAATACCGCCTATCCAGTCCATCCAGCGTTTGGTCATAGCCTGCATTTCGTCAGGCGAAACGTTTGAGGGCATGCCGTTGTCTCTGAATACGAATAAGAAATCTTTCATTTTGTTTAGGTTTTAATAGTTAAAAAATAATGACGATTGAGTTTTTAAAACTGGACAAAAACAATTAACTAAATTGGCCAACCTGGTAAGTTCCTGCCAGCGGTCGAAAAGCGATATTAATCCGGTTATACGTGTTGATTGTTGTAACTGCCAAAGTCAAATCAATTAATTCTTCTTCCGAAAATTGTTTCCTGGCCGTTTGATAAACTTCATCTGATATACTACCATTTGTAATTTTCGTTACAGCCTCTGCCCAGGCAAGTGCAGCACGTTCACGATCGTTATAAAAAGGCGCATCATGCCAGGCATCCAGAGTATAAAGGCGCTGTTCGCTTTCCCCTGTTGCACGCAGATCTTTTGAATGCATATCCAGGCAAAAAGCACAACCATTTATTTGAGAGACTCTGAAGTATACGAGATCTAAAAGAGGCTTTCCAAGTGGTGATTTTGCCAAATAACCTCCAATAGGAAAAAGGGTTTTTATTGCATTCTGCCCTTTTTCTAAAAAATTAATTCTTGATTCCATTCTATTTGTTTTATGGTTTAAAAACTAATAACGACTGAGTTTTTAAAATTGGACAAAGGGATTGTGCGAATGGTAAAACTTTCTTGTTTTTATGACACTACATTGCAGTCCATGTTAAAGCTTTCTTTGTCAAAGCCATTTTTAAAAGGCTGTTTTATAATTCTATTTAACATCCTGTTTTAGTGGAATTAAATTCCTAAAATCTACTTTTTTACTTACCTGATTATCTGTAATAATTACTTTTTGTTTTTCGCCCGCCGGGTTGTATATTACAGGTATGCCTTCCCCACTAAAAATTCCGACTCTGCATGCTTATTTATTGAGGCGGTTTTGTATCATATCGCTGATCCTGTTTTTTATTCCCGCAGCTTTATGTGCTCAAAGGGTAATTTCTATTACCGTCAACGACGGTATTAATCCTTCCACGGCGGAATACATTAACCAGGGAATTATGACGGCGCAAAAGAAAAACGCCGAGTGCCTTATTATCAATCTGAATACACCCGGCGGCCTCCTGACCTCTACCAGGGAAATTGTGACCAATATTATGCAATCCCAGGTTCCGGTGATCGTGTATGTTTCTCCTACAGGTTCCCGCGCCGGGTCTGCCGGAGTCTTTATCACTTTGTCGGCGCATATTGCTGCAATGGCGCCGGGAACCAATATCGGTGCGGCTCACCCCGTCGATATGCAGGGGAAATCAGATGCGGTAATGAACGAAAAAATTACCAACGATGCGGCTGCTTTTTTGAGAACGATCGCCGAAAAAAGAAGCAGGAATATTCTTTGGGCAGAAGACGCCGTTAGGAATAGTGTTTCAATCACCGAAAAAGAAGCGCTTGAAAATAATGTGATCAACCTCGTTGCGAATGATCAAAAAGATTTGCTGAATAAGTTAGATGGCAAACAGGTAGAATTGAATGACGGATCTAAAATAATGCATACAAAAAATGCGGTTGTTGAAGCGCTGGAGATGGGCTTCTTTCAAAAAGTGTTGAGCCGGCTCAGCGATCCGAACATTGCTTATATCATGATGATGCTGGGGTTCTTCGGACTTATATTTGAACTTTTCAGCCCTGGTGCTATTTTCCCCGGAATTGCAGGCGTTATTTTTTTGATTCTTGCCTTTTATTCCATGAGCTCAATGCCTGTGAATTATGCAGGGATTGCGCTAATAGTTTTTGGAATTATCTTGTTCTTGCTCGAATTAAAAGTCATAAGCCATGGCTTACTGGCGATAGGTGGAATTATCTCAGTCTTTTTAGGATCGATGATCTTATTCAGAACAAGTCCTACTGAAAACTTTGTCGCTTTATCATGGAGCGCCATTATTTCTGTAACGGCCGTTACCGCATTATTTTTCCTTTTTCTTGTTACAATGGGTTTAAAGGCTCAGCGCTCAAAACCCGTTTCCGGCATCAACGCGATGATTGGGAAAACAGCTCAAACCATCAATCAGCTTGATCCTGCGGGCCAGGTTAATTTTATGGGTGAAACCTGGAACGCGGTTTCTGTTTCGCAAAAAGTAAATGAAAACGAGAAAGTAATTGTAAAAGAAATAAAAGGCCTTACTTTATACGTTGAGCCTGTAAACGAACCCTCAATATCCTAATATACATTTATCTATTTAATCTAAAACACTAAAGCATGCAACAATTTCCCCTCGGCCTTCCTATCATAATCGTTATTGTTTTTGTCCTATATATCCTTGCAAGTTCCATCCGCATCCTGCGTGAATATGAACGCGGAGTAATCTTCAGGTTGGGGCGGGTACTAGATGGAGGCATCAAAGGTCCGGGCTTAATTCTCCTGATTCCCATTATTGATAAAATGGTAAAAGTGAGCTTGAGGATCGTGGTGATGGATGTGCCACCACAGGACGTTATTACACAGGACAACGTTTCGATAAAAGTAAATGCGGTAATTTATTTCAGGGTGATTGATCCGCAAAAAGCAATAATTGAAATTGAGAATTATTTAGTCGGTACCTCTCAACTTTCCCAGACGACTTTAAGAAGTGTATTAGGTCAATCGGAGCTTGATGAACTGCTGTCTCAGCGCGAAAAAATTAACATTCGGTTGCAGCATATCATTGACCAGCAAACAGAACCTTGGGGCGTAAAAGTGACACACGTTGAAGTCAAACAAATTGACCTTCCGCAGGAAATGCAGCGCGCCATGGCTAAGCAGGCCGAAGCAGAAAGAGAGCGCAGGGCTAAAGTGATTGCAGCCGAAGGAGAGTTTCAGGCTTCTCAAAGATTAAGCGATGCTGCAAAAATATTAGAGCAGCAACCAAGCGCCCTGACTTTAAGATACCTGCAGACTTTGCGCGAGATCGCAACTGAAAATAATTCAACTACCATCTTCCCGATTCCGCTGGATTTCTTCAAACCTTTTATTAAAAATATTGACGATTCTGTGAATAAAAGCGGACAGAATATTCCCGGTCCCGTAATTACGGAGAATAAGTAACTTTTTGGCATCAATAATGTTGCTCAATGGTTGCCAACTTTTTAAAAGGTTGGCAACCTTTTTTAATGCCAGCCTTGTTGTTTATGAAATTTTAATAGCAACTGAATTCTAAATTTGCTGGTTTATTCTTAAAATATAACAGATGAAAAAAATTGAAATAGGGCATTTGATTTATGAAGACTTTCAGCAACTTTTAACAGCGATGAAGGCCGCTTACCCCCGCTGGAGCGGAAACTACTGGAGCCCCGAAACGATTCAAAAACTGATCAATAAATTTCCCGAAGGACAGATAGTGATTAAGGCAGATGGAGTAGTAGTGGGCTGCGCTTTATCGATTATTGTTAACTATAACAAATTCGGAGATTCGCATACCTACGCGCAGATTACAGGGAACTATACTTTCAACACCCATGATCCCTTAAAAGGCGATGTGCTATACGGCATAGAAATTTTTATTCATCCTGACTACCGGGGCTTAAGATTAGGACGTCGGCTTTACGATGCACGAAAAGAATTGTGTGAGCAGCTCAACCTAAAAGCAATTGTTTTTGGAGGAAGAATTCCTGAGTTTCACAAATATGCTGATACGATTACACCTAAAGAATATATTCAAAAAGTGAAACGAAAAGAAATTTATGACCCGGTACTTTCCTTTCAACTTGCGAATGATTTTCACGTAAAAAAAGTATTAAAAAATTACCTTCCGGAAGATTCGCAAAGTAAGGAGTTCGCCACTTTATTACAATGGGATAATATTTATTATACAAGCGCTACCCGTACCTTATTCAATGCCAAAACCTATGTAAGGCTCGGCTTAATCCAATGGCAGATGCGTCCATATAAAAACATGGATGAGATGTTTACACAGGTAGAATTTTTTATTGATTCCATCTCCGCTTATAAAAGTGACTTTGCCTTATTGCCCGAGCTTTTTAATGGTCCTTTGCTCGCAGAATTTAATGAGATGTCGGAAGCCGACGCCATGCGCGCGCTGGCACAATACACTCCCGAATTTAAAAAGCGGTTTGGTGAGCTTGCCATAAAATATAATGTCAATATCATTACGGGTAGTGTGCCAAGCCTTGAAGGAGATAAACTGGAAAATGTAGGATTTTTATGTCATAGAAATGGAAACATTGAGCAATATGAAAAAATACATATTACGCCTGATGAAGCTAAATTTTGGGGAATCAGTGGTGGACAAACCTTAAAAGTTTACGACACGGATGCGGGGAAAATAGGTATTCTCATTTGCTATGACGTTGAGTTTCCTGAATTGCCAAGATTACTTGCAGAGCAGGGTATGCAAATATTATTTGTGCCATTTTTAACAGACACGCAAAATTCGTATAACCGTGTCCGTTATTGTTCGCAGGCGCGCGCCATTGAGAACGAATGTTTCGTCGCGATAACGGGTTGCATTGGCAATCTTCCGAAGGTAGAAAATATGGATATTCAATATTCGCAATCCGCGGTATTTACACCATGTGATTTTGCTTTTCCTTCTAATGGAATAAAAAGTGAGGCTACGCCCAACACAGAAATGATTTTAATCGCCGATGTAGATCTTTCTTTGCTTGATGAATTGCATGCGCATGGGAGTGTAAGAAATCTGAAAGACAGGAGAACGGATTTTTATGAGCTCAGGCTCAAAGAGCAGCCTTCTATCTGATGGCATCTGAGAGCGATGTGAAAATCAGATAATCAATCTTACGCCGCCTAAGTCTGCAAGCCTGTGAGGAAAGCGGTCGCTTGGAGATCCGATAAACATAAAATTGTGTGGAATTTGCCATTCCCGGCTTAGCCGGTCGATAATTTCCGGACCGAAAATTCCTTGTATCTGAATGTATTCAATTTTAAAGTCGGGATAAGCGCGATCCAGCGCTTCCAGGTCGCGCACGAAAGTCGCGTTGGGGGTTTCTTCTTTTTGCAAGACCGTTACGATCTTCAGTTTTTGGGTAATTTCGTTCTCCTCCACGTACAAAATCACTTTATTAAGCACGGCAATGTTATCGCCTTTTGTAAAATAAACGAAAGGCTGCTTCTTTAATTTACGCATTTGTTTCGTAAGGTGAAACCTGCTAAACACGGAAGCTTTTTGAATTTTGTCAAACACTTTATTGGCGTATAGAAGCAGGTAATGGATCACTACTTTTCTTTTCAAAAACATATAGATGATCAGGATTGCGGGGATAAAATATTGAAGAAAAACCACCAGGTAAGCCGGGTGTAGCTTCACGTTTCCATAAAGAGCGATCAGGATACCCAATATGCCAAGTCCTACAATGATCGGTGGTGCATATTCCGGGCGCGGCAATTTTGCACGTTTCACTTTTAGCAAAAGGTTCCCAAAGCCAAAAAATGCCATTACTGATAAAAAAGAAATGGTATATACGCCTGCCAGCGGTGCCAGTTCGCCTGCAGTAATAAAGAGAATGGAGAAACACAACAGATAAAAGAGAATTAGAATCCTTGGCGAACTTCCTCTCGAATTTTCCTTTAATAAAGCTTGTGGAAATATCCTGTCTAATGTCATGCGTTTCATTAAACCACTCACTCCGATAAAAGCGGTGAGCACTGCACCGCTTAACACGAGCGCAGCATCGAATGAAACTACAGTGGCAAGCCACTTTCCGCCGGACTGATCGCCCATAAAAGAAAGAAAGGCCGATTCATGTCCCTCGACAGCGTTCAACGGAATTATCGAAACAGCGAGGAGCGCGATGACAGGATTGATGATGACCACAAGAATCCACATATTCCGAAGTGTCTTGGGGAATACTCCGGCTTTTTGTTCTTCAATAAAATTGGCAGAGGTTTCAAAACCTGTAACACCCAGCATCGCTGTGCTAAAACCAAGGAAAATGGCCGTGGAAAGGCTTGTCTTTAAAGGTGAATGAAAGTTGAATTTTGCAATATCCAATCCATTCATAAAAACATAATAGATGCAGCTGAAGATCAACACTGCCAATACGATCAGATGAATTAAAAATATGACAATAGACACTGAAGCAGATTCACTAATGCCGCCGATGGTCAAAAAAAGAAAAATCGTTAATAGCACCATCGTGGCAATGATCACCGGGAAAACAGGAAAGATGCTATGGAGATAATGCATTGCTTCTGATGCCGAGAGTACTGCAGTAGCCATATAAGAAAGTATCGTCAGGCAAGCAGCGAGCGACGCATTCCCTTTGCTGGTGGTATTAAGAAGAATGTTATATGCACCACCATTGAGCGGGAGCGCACCAACGGCTTCGCCATATATTTTTCGAAAAAAAAACAATACCAGGCCAACAAGCAACAACGCAATGAAGGCGTATTGGCCGGCATATAAAATACAAAGCGCTGAGACATACAAACAAGAAGAAGTAATATCATTACCACAAATAGCCGTGGCCGCTAGTTGGCTCAATTTTTTTGTATGCGGTGTTTGTTGCTCGGTCATACTTTATTATGCTCTTGCAAAAGATAGTGGTGGAACCCCAAAGATTTTACCATTTAATGTCTATGAAAACGAATCATCAATCGAATGAATATAGCGCAATATATACATAAAACAGGTCGCGATAGTTTGGAATTTTATTTCCCTTAATGGTTTATTCTTTTAAAAATTCAATTCCATACTTCCCTTTATTCCAAATTTTGAAATGCCCGGATTAGACAGGTAATTTAACCGCCAAACGGCATCTATTCTTAATAAATGAAAAATATTTCCAATGCCGGCACCGACTTCCATATATGGAGTTTTGTCAGGAATAGTAAAATGATAATTGATGGATGAGTCATAATAACCATTGGCTAATTTATTCGCTTCCGACATACCTCCGATCACTCCTCTAAATGTGGCGAGAGAGCGCCACTTTAATTTTCTCAAAAAAGAAATGTATTTGAAAGGAAAGTTGCCAAAGCCCTGCTGAACAAATAAACTCGCATATTTATCTGTTGCGAATTCATAACGGTTCATATTGTTGAACGCGTATTTATTATAATAATAGGTGTCATTTCCTTTTTGGACATCTAATAAAACTACCGGTAAAATACCATTGGTTAAGCCTCCCTCAAGTGTGTAGGACAATTGGCCGATGCGCCCGTCTGTAAAGTCATGTTGAATATTTAAAACCCATTTATTGTAATTGAAATCGCTTTTCAAAATTCCATTATTTAATTTGAAGCCTCTTGTGTATTTGAGCGTCACGATTGGATAATTGCTGCCAAGGCTTCCGCGCCGGTAATGTTGGGTAATATATTTCTCCCTGTAAGAATATCTTAGAGAAACGGATGCTTCATTCACCGTGTAATCACTATTGACGCCCGGCTTAAGCATCAGGTAAGGCAGAAAGCCGTCGTGAGTGTAATACACATTGAAAAATGGCGTGAGCGCGCTGTTCTTCAATTCTGCGCCAATGCCTAAACCATTGTCAAAAAATTTCTTGTAAGTGATATCAGCATCTCTTCTGTTTAAAAGCCTGATTTGTGAATTTTTTACTCTTCTCAAAAAAGAGGCGAAAATCGAGTTTTGATCCAACTCATCTTCGTGCTCATAAGTTCCCGTAATATCGCTTGTGTAAGCGAGATTTAGCGTGCTCCATTGCTTTCGGCTAAGTACAAATATAGAACTGGCGAGATATCTGAATTGCTTATCAAGTGTAGAAAGCCCGGCATATCCCTGAAGCTGAATGTTGCCATTGAAAGACGAATTGGTTTTCAGTCCAAAAGTGAACCGATTTCCTTCTATTTTATTGTTGGTATAGATGGAGTATAGGTTTCCAATATCTACATGTCCTGCAGTATAATAGCCCGTAGAGATCGCCGAAATAATTTTTCCATAAGTGACTACAATTGGAATTTTATTTAAGGTGTCCATCAAATGGTAAACCGAATTTTCTGATTTGCTTAATGGCTCAAATCTCCTTGATGCCCACCCCACTGTATCCATGGGAATTGATTCCGGATCAATTCTTTTTTTATTAAAAGCAGTATCTATTTGATTGTTATTAACAATAGCATCTTTGTATAATGTGGTCTTTTTAACGATGGCGCCAGTCTTTTTTATTTCCGGGATCGAAATGTCCAGGTAGAGGATATTTTTTGCGGGCAAAAATTTATGAAGAATGCCCTCTTCAAAGTTTTGTGAAAGCTCAAATTTATTTACAAAATTAATATTGGCATTTTTATCCATATGCATCACAACCGATTTAACGGCAAACGATGTATCTGTGATCCACATATATCCCCTGAAAGTATTGCTGCCAGGTTGTATAGGATCAAATGCAACCTGGATGCAACTGTGGTTTTCAAAAACTAGCGTGTCTAATATGTTGTAGTTGTAATAATTCAAAGCATTATCGGATATCGGGCTTACAAAATTGACATCCACCAGTTTAATGTTGTTTCCATACACATTAATATTCTTGTAAAGCCCGTCCACATAAGTTAGGATTGTTTTATTGCCAATGCCTGAACTGTTGATTGCCGTGTAGTCATATCTTTCTTTCCACGGATTTTTTTTATAATAAAAATTTGAATTGCTCTCTGACAAATACACCGGCAATGCCGGTTGATGATCTTTTGTCGTGTCCATATTATTCAGGGCGAATGCCAGCGGCTTCAAAAGACGATTGTTTGCCAGTTTGGGAGGAATATTTTTAAACTCCACTTCAATCTTATCGTAAACTTCGCATTGATAAGATGAATTATTGAAAACATCATTGATAGCTTTATTTTTAATTACCTTCTTAACCAATCTTTGGGCCTTGGTATATTTCTGCTTCACAGAGATAACTACTGCGTTTAAAGACTCGGACAATGGCGATATTTCAAAATCTATTTCCTGCCTTTGTTCTTTTGAAACCGCTTTTGCCTGGCTTTTATATCCAATCATTGAAAT
The DNA here is from genome assembly GCA_963706775.1 of uncultured Chitinophagaceae bacterium. Taxonomy (GTDB): domain Bacteria; phylum Bacteroidota; class Bacteroidia; order Chitinophagales; family Chitinophagaceae; genus Ginsengibacter. The sequence goes on along the minus strand of CAVPNF010000003.1, from coordinate 251,168 downwards.
GCCGATTGAGTCTGTTTTGTCATTGATGGTTAAAACATATTTTCCGTTTTCATCAGTGATAACTCCATCGCCGGTGTTGAGTGAATAAATGCTGCAAGCGGCAAGGGGCAACTTTGATTCGCGGTCAGTTATTTTCCCTGTGATCACGCGATCCTGTGCCAGTAGCTTATTACCAAACATGACAAAGAAAAATAAAAAGAGATGGTATGGGATAAGCCGTTTTATAGATTTAGGGTATTTTTCTAATGACAAAATTATACTACAAAACAGCATTCAGTGAAAATTCTTCTGTTACTTTTCTGTGACAATTAATAAGCGCTAAATGAAATCTTTTGAAAAAACAGTCTCTGCGTTTTTGGTGGTTTGAGCAGCCACTTCTTCAAAGGTTATTTGCTTAACATCAGCAAGTTTTTGAGCGACGTATTTTAAATAGCTGCTTTCATTTCTTTTGCCCCGAAATGGGATAGGAGTGAGGTAAGGTGAATCGGTCTCCAGCACTAAATGTTTCAGATCGATTTCTTTGAGGACTTCTGAGAGGCCTGAATTTTTATAAGTAATAACGCCTCCTATGCCGAGTAAAAAGCCCAGGTCAATAATATCCTTTGCATTCTGTAAAGTGCCGCCGAAGCAATGAAATATTCCAAAAAGGTTTTTGTTTCCGTAAGATTTAATCACTTCAATTGTTTCTTCCATCGCATTTCTCGTGTGCAAAACGAGCGGCCGCCGATAATGGATTGCCCATTCTATATGAGTTCGCAGACTTTCATATTGCTGGTCTTTAAAAGAGGTATCCCAATAAAAATCTAATCCTGTTTCACCGATCGCTGCAAACTCCCGTTGCGATAATTGCTTTTCAATCTGCTTCAATTCTTCCTTTAAGTTTTCATTTACCGAACACGGATGAAGTCCCGCCATGGCAAAAATGCTTTCGGGATACTTTTTTTCCAAAGCCAGCAAAGAATCATTTTCCGCACTATCGATGGCGGGTAAATAAAATTTTTTTACGCCTTCAGCGTTTGCTCTTTGAATAACTTCATCAATGTCGGTGTCAAACTCTTTTACGTAAAGGTGTGTATGCGTATCAATCAATGTCATGGATTTAACAAAATTAAATTTTTTTTAATGGCTTCTTAAACTTCTTTATGCGACCCATGTCCATACATCTCGCTTTGCTTTTCATTCTAATCTAAACCTTTAATTTTATTTATGAAACAGACTATCATTTTTCCAAAATTTTCTGCTGTACTAATTTTGGCAGGCCTTGTTACCCTCTCTTCCTGTAAAAAGGACAATAATTCCACTGCTACTTCTGATTCTGCGCAGGTAACAGAAGCGGTTCAAAGTGATGCAGTTGCCGAAGATCAGTTTAATGACGTTTTTAATATTACCATGGGGCTGCAGGCTTCTGACGCCGGGGAAGACGTTGGAATAGGAAGCGGCGCCGGAGTCATTTACAGGCCGGCAGGTCCCGACGGAACCTTGTCACCGGACTCAACGTCGCGCTGTTTTACGGTAACTGTGTCACCTAAAACCCGCGGCGTATTTCCAAAAACCGCTGTTTTAGATTTCGGTACAGGCTGCCTTGGAAAAGATGGCAAAATGAGGTCGGGCAAAATTACAAGTGTATATACAGGGCCGATGTTCGTTTCGGGCAGTTCAGTTACTACTACTTTTGACAATTACAATGTAGACAGTTTCAAAGTAGAAGGAACCCACACCATACAAAATAAGAGCACCGCCAATAAATTTTCATGGTCTGCGACTGTGGCTGGCGGTAAGATCACTAACACTCAAAATAATTTTTGGAGAAAATGGGACGGTACGCGTGACCACGAACAAGTAACAGGTAACAGTACACCTTTAAATTTATTAGATGACTCATTTTCAATTACAGGAAATGCTACTGGCTCTAATTCGAACAATAATTCATGGACTTCAACTATCACACAGCCCCTTATTCGAAAATTTACTTGTCGATGGATTGACAGCGGAAAAGTTCAGATAACCAGGAATGCTAATCCAGATGCAGCAACGATCGATTTTGGAGATGGAACGTGCGATGCAAAGGCAACTATAACCTACAAAGGAGTCGTTTATAATATTTCCCTTCGATGAAAAAATGTTGTTGATTTGTTAAAAAGTATTTGTTACCTTCACAACAGTTTTCATAGGGTACGGATTAAAAACGGGCTTGAGTATCTACTCAGGCCCAATTTTTTTGATATAGGTTATGGAATCGACTTAAATTGAAATCCTTTTTCAGAATAATATTTCAGCACTTTGGGAAGAGTATAACGCAGTGCCGGTAGGGCTTTCAGGCTGTCATGAAACACAATGATCGAACCGGACCTGGCACTATTAATTACATTGAGATAACAATTTTCAGGTTTGATTGAGGTATCAAAATCGCCGCTGAGAACATCCCACATAATCGTTTTCAAATTGAGTTTTGTACCAAGAAGCGCCCGCGATTGAAATTTGGTGATTCTCCCATAAGGCGGGCGGAATAAATTGCTATCAATTATTTTCCGGGCTTCGATAATGTCGTTGAGGTAAATTTTATCCTTTGTTTTCCAGCCATTCAGGTGATGATAGGTGTGATTTCCCGGTTTATGGCCGGCGTTCAAAACTTCTTTATACACGTCAAAATGGTTCTTAACATTTTCACCTACACAAAAGAAAGTGGCTTTCGCACTAAATTTTTTTAGTTCTGATAATACAAAGCCCGTTGCTTCCGGATTGGGCCCATCGTCAAATGTGAGATACAAAATTTTCTCTTTAGTATCAATTCTCCAGGTACATTCCGGGTAATATTTCCTTAAAAGCCAGGGCGATTTTATCAGGTAAAACATAAGAGTAAAATAAATCAATTTTTGAATAAAATGAATGCTTGTTTATTTGGCATTAGGATGGTTTGATATAGAGAGGATTAAGTTATAAAGAAAATGAAATTTCTACATTTTCGCTTATCAGTGTCTTTGAATGAGATCACTTAAAATATTAACGTTATTAAATAAAAGTGAAAGAATAGTTAAGTATAAAGGTTGTGATTTCAAAAAACTATCTTTGAGCCAATGAATACCTATCCGCACGACGCCGTGGTTCCGTTTAAGAATTCTTCAGAAAGCAAGAAGAAGCAGGTGGAAAGTATGTTTGATAAGATTGCTTTCCGCTACGATTTTTTGAATCGTTTTTTAAGTGCGGGGATCGACGTAAGCTGGCGGAAAAAAGCTATAAAATTATTAATTCCCTCTCAGCCTAAACAAATTTTGGACGTGGCCACGGGCACGGGTGACTTTGCGCTGACAAGCTATCATCTTTTGAATCCTGATAAAATAACGGGCATCGACATCAGTGATGGCATGCTGGAAATCGGGAGGCAAAAAGTATCGCGCGCCGGACTGGAAAAAAAAATTGAATTGCTAAATGGAGATAGTGAGGCAATATTGTTTCCGGATAATTCGTTTGATGCCGTCACAGTGGCATTTGGCGTAAGAAATTTCGAAAACCTCGAAAATGGCTTATCAGAGATCAAAAGAGTATTGAAACCCGGTGGAAAGCTGATCGTGTTGGAATGTACAGAACCATCGTTACCTGTGATAAAACAGTTTTATCATTTTTACATGAAATTTGTAACGCCTAAAATTGGAAAGCTGATTGCAAAAAATAATGACGCTTACCAATATTTAAATGACTCTGTACTTCAATTCCCGGAAAAAAAATCATTTATTCAAATTTTAAATCAATCAGGTTATAAGCACGCTTTTTACAAAACATTGACTTTAGGAATATGCACCATTTATTGCGCCGAAAAATAGTTTTAATTATACTGTCATTCGTGTTTTGTTCAACTGCGTCGGTGGCACAGTTGCGTGATGTTATCAACCAGGAAAGCCATGATGATAAACCTTATCATTTTGGTATCAACCTCGGCTATAATAAATCTCATTTCAATTTTACGCACGATGAGCGTTTTCTCCAATATGATTCCATTTTGGATATAGAAAGTGTGAATAGTGCAGGCATTAATTTGGCCTGGCTTGTCAACGTGCGAATGAGCAATCATTTTGATTTGCGCCTGCACCCGCTGGATCTTACTTTTTCAGAAAAGTCATTTATTTACAAACAGAATTACGAGCCGGATACTACGGTCACTAAAAAAGTGCAATCTATTACACTCAGCTTTCCGGTTCATATAAAATTCAGCAGCGATCGCATTGGAAATTTCAAAGTGTACACCATTGCCGGAGGCAAATTCGACTATGACCTTGCGAGCAATGCTGGCGCAAGCAAAGCAGAAGATCTGATTAAGCTAAACCGTTCTGACCTCAGTGTCGAGCTGGGCCTGGGCTTTCATATTTATTTTCCTTATTTTGTTTTGTCGCCGGAAATCAAGATGAGTAGCGGTTTGCGCAATCTTCATAGCAGGGATCCCAACCTAAAATATTCCAATGTGATTGATAAGATCAATTCCAGGATGATCACATTTTCACTCACAGTCGAATAATTCAATTGAATCAGATCCGGAGCTGGCTTTTAATAATTATAATCCCTTCTTGCGGAATTTAATCTTATTCCAATTCCAAAAATATTGGCATCCGAAAACCCGGTGTATTTTCTAAAAAGATAAGAGCCTTCAATAAAAAGATTTTCTTTCAGTTCATACGAAACAACCAACGAAGCGTTGAGGCATTTTACTTTTCTGCCATCACCAACAAAATATCCGAAATCTTTAGTGCGGGTTGTGTATAATTCAAAAGGATTTGATCCAAAATTAATTCCTGCGGAATCTAAACCCTGGTAATAATAAATAGCTCTTGCATTAATATACCATTTAGGCGCGGGTTGATATTTTAAAATACCAATATATTCCTGGAAGTTAGCGCCCAGCGGGTGCGCCAGCATTTGATTGTAGTGCGTGTAATTGGTCACGGAATCATAATGCGAATAGGTAAAAGGCCTTACCCTGTTGATTTCTACCTGGAGGTCGAGGTTTTTTACAGTGAAGGCGTCAACATATTTTGCGCCGAGTTGGTAAGCATATTTATTGGCCCAATAACCATTATCTTTTGTGATTTGTTTAGCGATAAATTCATCGAGTAAAAACTGCCCATAGAATTGAAATTTATGCGCTGCGTTGGCTTTGAAATCAATACCAACATGCGCTTTATCAGGACTTCCCACATTTCCTTCAGCATATCTTAAAAAGATGATCGGGTTTAAATATTCAAAATCAAAATATTGTTTTCTTCCAAAAACAACACTTTCAAACAAGCCAACATTCAACCAATTGGTCACGTTCATGCTCAGGTGATGCATGGCGGCGTATTTTCTCGCTAACAGGTTGTCGCCGCTTTTTTGAAATTGTGGCATGAGCTCCATAAAAATATTCTGATAATTAAATTTCCAGATCCTGGTATTTAATTTTAAAAACAAATAGCTGTTGGCATCGTCACTTAAAAAAAGACTGCGGTATCCATCGCCAATAAAATTTTTATCATAGCCAAATTGGATGTCTATATATTTTGTGGCATTAAAAGTTACATAACCTCTTGCATCAAAATAATCGAAAGCTGTTTTCTTAAATGATTTATAGAAACCAACTCCGGGGACGGCATGAAACTGGTTAACGCGGTCCTGGAAAAACTGCGGGCCTCTTTCCTGGTTTTCTGTGATCGTCGTGGAAAAGCCTATCTTGTTAGCGATGCGTCCACGCGCGGTAATTCCTCTTGTATTGAGAAAAAGGTTTGAACTATTTCCTGATTCTTTCGCTGCCTGAAAATTAATAACAGGATTCACAGCAAGAAAAAAATCTTTGGTATTTACTTCAAAGAGGTTGGGCTTGGTCACATAAAAACTTTTCCAAAAAGGTTTCTTACTTAAAAAACTTTCTTTTGATCCACTTACCCATTCTGAATTATCCATCAAAAAAGAATTCAGATTGTATTGATCGATTGAGGTGAGATTGCTGCCGTTGATGCGAGCCATACTATCAATATATTCCACCGCGGGGACGATAGATTTTCTACTATAAGGCTTCAACGTAGAAAAATTAAGTTCCGGGTTGATCTGCTGTTTAATTTCCAGGCGATCAATAAAATCATAGCTCTTGGAGCCTTCTTGTATATAGGTAGTTTGCGCAAAAATAAATGCCGGACAAAAAAATATGAGCAGGGCAATAGCGCTTTTTTTAATTTGCATTGGGTTGGTAATTAATTATTTAATTTCAAGTTATGCAAAATTATCTTTTTAAACAGATATCTGTGGTCAATGAGAATAAAATCTCTGAAAAGGATGTATACGTTAAGAATGGCCGCATCGAACGAATTGACGACAATGTTGATCCAAAAGAAAAAGTGACAGAAATTACCGGGGAAGGAAAGCATTTATTTCCGGGCGTCATAGACGACCAGGTTCATTTTCGCGAGCCTGGGCTTACTCATAAAGCGACTATTTATACGGAGAGCAAAGCCGCTGTGGCAGGGGGTGTTACGTCTTTTATGGAAATGCCCAACACGATTCCCAACGCGCTTACCCAGGAATTACTGGAAGATAAATATGCGATAGGAAAGCAAAGTTCGCTTGCGAATTATTCTTTTTTCATGGGTGTCAGCAATACGAACGCAAACGAAGTTTTAAGGACCAATGAAAAACGGAAAGAAATATGTGGCGTAAAAATATTTATGGGTGCCAGCACAGGAAATATGCTCGTAGACAGCGAGCCCGCGCTACACAAAATATTCAGCGAAAGCGAATTATTGATCGCGACACATTGTGAGGATGAAAAAATAATTAAGGCAAACTATAGCAGGATCAAAGAGCTGAAACCTGTATTGTCTGCCTCTGATCACCCGCTGATCAGGGATGAAAATGCCTGTTTTACATCCTCCTCTTTTGCGATCGATCTGGCTAAAAAGTACAATAGTCGTTTGCATATTCTACATATTTCAACGGAAAAAGAACTAACGCTTTTTACAAATGATATTCCCTTAAAAGAGAAAAGGATCACGGCAGAAGTTTGTGTACATCATTTGCATTTTACAAGCGACGATTATGAGAAACTTGGTTATTTAATAAAATGTAACCCCGCTATCAAGGCGCCCGAAAATAAAGAAGCGCTGTGGAAAGCCTTGCTGGATGATCGTTTGGATGTGATTGCAACCGATCATGCACCGCACACTTTGGAAGAAAAGCAAGGTCCGTATGAACATGCTCACGCCGGCCTTCCTCTTGTGCAACATCCTTTGCTGATGATGCTTTCGTATTACAAACAAGGGCGGATATCATTGGAGAAGATCGCTCAAAAGATGAGTCACGCAGTTGCGGATTGTTTTGAAATAAAAGAGCGTGGTTATATCCGGGAAGGATATTTTGCAGACCTTGTTATGGTTGATTTAAACAATACGACTACCGTAAAGAAGGAGGGTCTTTTTTATAAGTGCGGATGGAGCCCATTGGAAGGTGTTACATTTCCTGCGTCAATTGAGCGGACTTTTGTAAACGGAAACTGTGTTTTTGAAAATGATGGTTATGGAAAAGTAACCTGGGATGAATCTTCAAAAGGAAAAAGGATGTACTTTGACAGGTGAATTGGATTGTTGAATTGTTATACTGTTGAATGGGTGAATTGTTGAATTGCCGGAAGTCGTTCTAAACCTCTAAACTCTCTAAACCTACTAAACTAATTAACCAATAAACCACATAACTTAAATAAATGCAGACAGATAAAACTACTTTAAATGATCTTTCAATATTCAATCATGAGGAGGAGTTTTCTGTATTTAGCAAATTAAATCTCACCAGGACCGTTGGTGGCAGAGAAAAGTTGAGGGAAATTTTCAGCAAGTCGTTGAACGATATGGAATCGATCAATGATGTGCAGAAGACTTTGCAGCTTATTCTTGCGAAAGAAAGCCACTGGCCGCTTACCATCAGCAATGGCTCAGTGATGATGATCCATAAATTTTATGAGTCTTCTATTGATAAGCCTCCTGAACATCCTACGCTGACATCTGCTCAATATTATAAATTATTCCATGGGCCGGACTATTCGTTGATTAAATATTCCACGGGCCATGCTTTTGATTTTATTAAGGGTATGCACCAGATTATAGACATTTTTCTGACTGATGATGCGCCCGAAAATTTAAGGAAGATTCTTACAAAGGCGCAAATCCTGCTGCAAAAGCAGCAGCTTCGTATTGTTCGCTCAAAGGAAAAAAGCAGTAGTCTTTCGATCACAGAAGTGATTTCTCTTGCGCATTATATCAGGTATCATTATAAGCAGCAATTTTTAGAATTGATCGATGTTTATTCCAGGCTCGATGCCTGGTATGGAATGGCAATGGCGGTGAAAGTATTTAATCTTTCTTTTCCTGTTTTCATAGATTCAGACGCGCCTGTTTTAAAATCAAAAAAACTTTTCCATATTCTGCTTGAAGAGCCCGTTGCTTATGATGTAGAACTCAATGAAAAAAATAACTTTATTTTCTTAACCGGCGCGAATATGGCGGGTAAAAGCACCTTCATTAAAGCAGTTGGCAATGCTGTTTTTCTGGCCCATATTGGAATGGGCGTGCCGGCAAAGTCGATGCAGCTTTCTTTGTTTGACGGGTTGTTGAGCAATATCAATGTGGTGGATAATATTGCGAAAGGTGAAAGCTATTTTTACAATGAAGTGCAGCGAATAAAAAATACCATTGTGAAAATTACCGATGGCAGGAAATGGCTGATATTGATCGATGAATTGTTTAAAGGTACCAATGTGCAGGATGCCATGAAATGCAGCACGGTGGTGATTGAGGGCCTGATCAAAATTAAAAAATCTCTTTTTATTTTATCCACGCATTTATATGAAATAGGCGAAGACCTGAAGGAATATGCAAATATTGATTTTAAATATTTCGAGACGACGGTAACAGAAGGTAAACTGGAATTCAGCTATCAAATAAAAAACGGAATAAGCAATGACCGATTAGGATATTTGATTTTGAAAAAAGAGAAAGTTATAGAATTGCTGGAGAAACTATGATTTAAAAATCCTGCCGGTATATTTTCAGCTTAGAGATCTTTCGTTATGATTAAAAATAAAGGAGTGATATTGATACTCACAAGCCAAAAAGTAGTTTTTTGATTTTTAATAATCGCTTTTTAAAAACCCTTGCTTCTTTTTCCTGTCCTTGCTTTTTTTAGTTAATTTCATTTCATGTTAGTCAAAACTTTCGGTAGCGCTGTTTATGGGGTAGAAGCCATCACCATTACGGTGGAAGTAAACGTCAGCAGTGGCAAATTCACTTCAATTGTTGGTCTGGCCGATAATGCGGTTAAAGAAAGCCTGGAGCGCATGGAGAGTGCCATCAAAGCAAATGGCTATCATTTTCCAAGAATAAAAGTTGTTGTAAACCTGGCTCCCGCAGATATTAAAAAGAGCGGAACGGCCTTCGATCTTCCAATAGCAATGGCCACTTTGGGGGCAAGTGAGCAATTAGAAAATGCAGAAAAATTAACGGACTATGTGATCATGGGAGAGTTAAGTTTAGACGGAACCGTACGCCCCATTAAAGGCGCATTGCCCATTGCGATACAGGCCCGTAAAGAAGGATTTAAAGGATTGATTCTTCCAAAAGAAAATGCACGGGAAGCCGCGATGGTCAATAACCTTCATGTATATGGCGTCGGACATATCAATGAAGTGATTGATTTTTTTATCGATGAAAATTCGATACAGCCGATGGTCGTAAATACGCGGGAGGAATTTGCCAATGCGCAGAGTGATTTTGAAGTAGATTTTTGCGATGTAAAAGGTCAGGAAAATATAAAGCGTGCTTTGGAAATAGCCGCGGCTGGCGGACACAATGCGATATTAATAGGGCCGCCCGGAGCCGGTAAAACTATGCTGGCAAAGCGTTTGCCAACCATTCTTCCGCCGCTCTCGCTTCAGGAAGCATTGGAAACTACAAAAATTCATAGTGTTGCCGGAAAACTTCCTGAGAATGCCACATTGATTTCCAAACGACCTTTTCGGTCACCGCATCACACGATTTCTGATGTGGCCCTTGTCGGAGGCGGCGGTATACCGCAACCCGGCGAAATTTCTTTAGCACACAACGGGGTTTTATTTTTGGATGAGCTCCCGGAATTTAAAAGAACCGTTTTAGAAGTCATGCGCCAGCCAATGGAAGAAAGAAGAGTAACCATTTCAAGAGCAAAAGTAGCGCTCGACTTTCCCTCAAGTTTTATGCTGATTGCCTCTATGAATCCCTGCCCATGCGGTTATTATAATCATCCTGAGAAAGAATGCAGTTGCCCGCCGGGTGCTGTTCAAAAATATTTAAATAAAATTTCCGGGCCTCTATTGGACAGAATTGATCTGCATGTAGAAGTAACACCGGTAGCCTTCAGTGAACTTTCATCGACAAAAACATTTGAGAAAAGTGAAAGTGTGCGTGAACGTGTAATTCGTGCCAGGGAAAAGCAGGAGGCTCGTTATGAGGAGAGCCCCGGTGTCTATTGCAACGCACAAATGAGTAGCAAAATGTTGAAGGAAATTTGTGTGATCTCACAAGTTGGATCCAACCTCTTGAAAATTGCTATGGAAAAATTAAACCTTTCTGCGCGCGCTTACGACAGGATTTTGAAAGTAAGCCGCACCATCGCAGACCTTGCAGGGAGTGATGATATCAAACCGGAACATCTTGCTGAAGCTATTCAATACAGAAGCCTTGATAGGGAAGGATGGGCGGGATAAAAAGTTGTTTGTTCTCAAAAAGATAGAGTCTTTTAAACAAGCCAAAAACTAGATTTTTCCATTTTGAAGCACGAAAATTTATATTTTGGTTTTTCACAAAAGATAAGTTTTAAGAATTACTTTTCACCAATCACTAATCATTATCCGACAAAAGATTTTATGTTTTTTTAAAGAAATAGTTAATCAAACATCTTTAGGCTTAGCACATTTTAAAAAAAATATTTTACCTATTTTACAATCGTAAATCTTAGCATGCACAACGATCTTCTTTATCAAATTGCGCTGACGCTTATTCCTAATATCGGTGATGTGCATTCGAAAGCTTTGGTGAATCATTTCGGCAGCGCTGAAGCAATCTTCAGGGCCCCGAAAAAAGAACTGGACGCGTTAGAAGGAGTGGGTAGCGTGCGCGCAAACTCTATCATTAATTTCAAGGATTTCAGTGTTGCGGAAGCGGAGTTGAGATTTGTGGAAACCTATAAAATAAAAACACTTTTCTTAACGGATAAGGAATATCCCCAAAGGTTATTGAATTGCTATGATAGTCCGGCGCTATTGTATTACAAGGGAAATGCGGACCTGAATACTTCGAAAATTGTCGCCATCGTTGGCACGCGAAGTCATAACGATTATGGGAAGAATATTTGTGAGAAATTAGTGGAAGAATTGAAAAATGAAGACATTCTAATCATTAGCGGGCTTGCATTTGGCATCGATACGATTGCCCACAAAACGTCTTTGAAAAACAATATGAGCACCGTTGGTGTGATAGCGCATGGCCTCGACCGCGTTTATCCCTCACAAAATAGCGCGCTTGCCAAACAAATGATTTCCTGCGGCGGATTGCTTACCGAATTCAAAAGCAACACCATTCCTGGGAAACAAAATTTTCCCGGAAGGAACCGGATTGTCGCAGGCATCAGCGATGCGGTCGTGGTGATAGAAAGCGGCATCCGGGGCGGATCATTAATAACAGCGGAATTAGGAAATGGATATAATAAAGATGTTTTTGCTTTTCCGGGAAGGGTGGGAGATACAAAAAGTGAAGGTTGTAATTACCTTATCAAAAATAATAAAGCCGCCCTCATTACCGGGGCAGATGATCTGCTTGAAAATATGGGTTGGAAGCAATCCAAAAAGCCCTCCGTAAAAAAGCAGCGCGAACTTTTTATTGAGCTTACCACAGATGAAAAGATCGTTGTAGAGATTCTTCAAACGCAGGAACAGGTCCATATTGATGATTTATATTTCAAGAGTAAACTCAGCAGCAGCGCGGTAGCTCAAGCCTTACTAATGCTGGAAATGCAAGGGGTTGTCTTTTCGTTGCCCGGCAAGATTTACAAAATAGCTTAATCGTGAAAAGCATTTATTGAAAAAACTCTTTGCAAAAAATTTTTGATACAAAGGTGTAAATCAAGTAACTAATTGGCCCAAAAACAATTTAACATTTAAACAATTTAACAATTTAATTTGTCAGCCTTATCTTTGCACATGGCTACAATAAACAACCCAACAACCAACTCCAAAAAATTTTTCGGCGAAGGACTCACCTTCGATGACGTGCTACTGGTTCCTGCTTACAGCGAGGTGCTTCCGCGGGATGTGACCACTACAACACAACTTACAAAATCAATTACCCTGAATATTCCTATGCTGAGCGCCGCGATGGACACTGTGACTGAAGCGGATCTTGCTATCGCATTGGCAAGAGAAGGAGGACTCGGCGTGCTTCATAAAAATATGAGCATCGAGCAGCAGGCAGCACAGGCCAGGAAAGTAAAAAGAAGTGAAAGCGGGCTGATCCTGGACCCGATCACTTTAAGAGTTGGCGCTACGATTGGCGATGCGCTGAAACTAATGAGAGAAAATAGGATCGGTGGAATTCCAATCGTGGATGCAGAAGGAAAATTAGTGGGTATCCTCACCAATCGTGATCTGAGATTCGAAGAAAATATGAAACGCGAAGTGAGCGAACTGATGACGAAGGAAAATTTAATCACTGCGCCCGAAGGAACTGATCTGAAAAAAGCACAATCCATTTTAAGAAATTATAAAATTGAAAAATTACCGGTCGTAAACCGGAAGGGAATTTTGAAAGGCCTGATCACCTACCGTGATATTTTGCAGGTGCATAATCATCCTTATTCCACAAAAGATTCTTTTGGAAGATTGCTTGTAGGTGCGGGAGTTGGCATTACAAATGATATTTCTGACAGGGTGTATGCTTTACAGCAGGTAGGCGTGGATGTAGTAGCGCTTGATAGCGCTCATGGCCACACCAAAGGCGTGATTGATGCCTTGAAAAAAATTAAAAAAGACTTTAAAGATATCCAGGTGATTGCAGGTAATATTGCAACAGCAGAAGGAGCAAAAGCATTGGCCGCTGCGGGCGCAGATGCAGTAAAAGTAGGAATAGGGCCTGGCTCCATTTGTACCACAAGGATTGTTGCCGGCGCCGGTGTTCCACAAATAACTGCATTAATTGAAGTGGCTAACGCTTTGAAAAATAAAAATGTAGGCATCATCGCCGATGGGGGTATCCGCTACACCGGAGATATGGTGAAAGCAATCGCCGCTGGCGCAAGTTGCGTGATGATGGGCGGTGTGTTTGCAGGAACCGAAGAAAGTCCAGGCGAAACGATCATCTATGAAGGACGTAAATTTAAACAATATCGTGGGATGGGTTCCTTAGGTGCTATGGCGCAAGGAAGCAGCGACCGCTATTTTCAAAATGAAGAAAATGAGCCGAAGAAATTTGTACCTGAGGGCATTGAAGGTCGTATCGCTTACAAAGGAAATTTATATGAAGTGGTTCACCAGTTTACCGGGGGCTTGCGTGCGGGAATGGGGTATTGCGGAGCAAAAGATATCAAAGCTTTACAACAGGCTACTTTCATAAAAATCACCAACGCAGGTATGAGAGAAAGTCATGCGCATGATGTGGAGATCACTAAAGAAGCACCGAATTATAGCAGGTAGATATGAGGGGTTCAGGTTTCAGGTATGTGATATGAGGTTGTGTGTAATTCGTAATTTTTAATTCATAATTCATAATTCATAATTCATAATTTAACTCATCATTCTTGAAATTACTTCTCTCTCTTCTCCTCCTTTTTCCTTTGCAAATGTTTGCCCAGAATGATTCCTGTCACCTCAGGATCAGTATTTTAACTGCAGCCCCCGGCGAAGAGTTGTATTCTACTTTTGGCCACAGCGCTTTGCGTTTGACCGATACCGTTAGTAACGCAGATATCGTATTCAATTATGGCACTTTCAATTTTGATGAGCCTGATTTCTATATGAAGTTTGTCAGGGGCAAGCTTGCCTTCTATGTGTCGATCGATAATTTTGATAATTTTATTGCAGAATACCAACAGGATAATCGCGGAATTACAGAGCAGGTTTTAAATCTTTCCTGTGATGAAAAATACAAGATCAGGGACTTGCTTCGGGAAAATGTTAGAGCCGAAAACAAATTCTATAAATACGATTTTACTTTTGACAATTGCACCACCCGCCTTCGGGATCTTCTAGAAAAGGCGACTGATTCAACAGTTCATTTCGGTATTCCGGTAACATCTGAAGCGAGTTTCCGGGATTTTATTTATGAATACCTTAATGCCAATGATAAGCAATGGAGCAAATTGGGGATTGATATCTTATTGGGTAGCAGAATGGATGTAGCGATGAGGCCGCGCCAGGAAATGTTTTTGCCTGATTATTTATTGAAAGCCTTTGACAGCTCATCTCTTGATGGCAGACCTCTTGTTACAGAAAAACACAATCTCTTCAAAACAAAATATGCGGGCGATAAGAAAGACAATCTCACTCACCCGATTTTTATCTTTGCCTGCCTTTTCGTCCTTATCGCTTTTCTAAGTTTTTCGAAAAACGCCTTTGTTCAAAGGCTCCTTATTTCTTTTGATGGATTTTTATATTTCCTCACCGGGCTTTTGGGCCTGTTACTGATCTTCATGTGGGTTGGTACCGATCATTTTATGTGTAAGGATAATTATAATTTGCTCTGGGCATGGCCGACGAATGTTATTGCGGCTTTTTACGTTCATTCAGGGAAGAAAATTGCAAAAATCTACATTCTCGCTTATGCCGTTTTTAACCTTGTTTTGCTGGGCGCCTGGGCTTTTCTGCCACAACACTTAAATCCTTCATTGATACCTGTTATTTTGATCTTAATTTTGAGAAGCTTTATTTCCGTTTCCAGGAAAAAAATATAGGAAATGCCACATATCATTTTTCAAAATAAAAAAATATTTTACCGCGCGGAAGGGGAAGGCAAAGTTGTGCTCTTGTTACATGGTTTCGCGGAAGATGGAAATGTCTGGAACCCGCAATTTGATTTATTAAAAAATAATCATTTTGTGATCGTTCCTGATCTCCCGGGAAGCGGCCAATCCGAAATACTGGAAGGGTCGTGCACACTCAGCGATTATGCAGAAGTAATTAAGGCCATTGTGGAAGAAGAACTTAGTAAAAATCAAAAAACTACTTTTTCGCTTATAGGGCATAGCATGGGCGGATATATCACGCTGGCTTTCGCGGAAAAATATCCTGAAATGCTGGCTTCATTCGGACTCTTTCATTCGTCAGCATTTGCAGATGACGAACCAAAAAAAGATACGAGAAGGAAAGCAATTGAATTTATAAAAAGCAATGGCGCGGAAGCATTTCTTAAAACCTCCATACCTAATTTGTTTTCAGAAGAAACAAGAAAGAAAAAGCCTGAACTAGTCGAAAAGTTAATGTCTATTGCAATGCATATTTCCGCAGGCGCGCTAATTCAATATTATGAGGCAATGATTTTACGTCCCGATAGGACGTCGGTTTTAAAAGCATTTTCAAAACCGGTTTTGTTTATGATTGGAGCGCATGATACCGCTATTCCTTTGCAGGCTTCACTCAGGCAATGCTATCTTCCACCGGTTTCGTCCGTGCATATTTTGAATAATTCCGGCCACATGGGAATGTGGGAAGAAGAGCAAAAGGCGAACGGCTACCTTTCGGCCTTTCTAAATCTTTAATTCCAAACCGGACATATTTTAAATTAATGAGTTGCCTGTAAATGTCCCTGATAAAAAGTATTTTGCATATCGATTGAAATGAAAAAATTAGTTGCAATATGTATCGTTCTGCTGATGTTTTTGTCCTGTGAGGCAAGGCACATCGTAGGTGGCGAAATGTTTTATACCTATATCGGGCCGGGGACTCAGCCCAACACCGGAAAATATACGATCACACTAAAGCTGTTTCGTAACCAGGATGTCGCGCCTGATGTAGCGAAAATGCCGGACAATGTATTTATCGGAATATTCAATAATGATAACGGAACTCAATTTCCTTTTTCCGGTGGCCAGCCTTATTTTGACGTTCCCAAAAATAGTGAAGAAATGGTAACGGTAAATCCGTTTCCGCCATGTATCAATAATGCGCCTGACCTTAATTATCATGTCGGCTATTTCACCTTTACGGTAGACCTGCCCATAAACAGCCACGGATATACAGCGGCTTATCAAACGTGTTGCAGAATTTCGCCGATGGCGAACGTGCGAAATACAAACGGAAGTGAAACCGGTTCAACCTACGCCTGCAGCATACCATCAATAGCAGATAGTTCTCCGGAATTTTCAACGAGCATCGACGCAATCTGCGGTGGTAAGCCTTTTCAGCTTAAATTCGGTGCAAAGGACCCGGATAAAGATTCACTTGTCTACGAATTTTCCAATGCTTATGGCGGAGGTGCCTTTCAGAGCGCCGGTAATGCGAACCCGGCCCCTCCTCCTTACGGTTCTGTTCCTTATATAAATGGTTATACTCCCGATGCTCCGCTGGGAACGAAAGCAACGATTGACCGTTCGACAGGTATTATCAGCGGCATTGCGCCGGACGTTGGCCGCTACGTGGTAGGCGTGTCTGTATTTTCTTATCGAAATGGCGTTCTAATCAATGAGCATCGCAAAGATTTTATCGTAAACGTTACCAATTGTGATTTTGCGGGTGCCAAACTTGATCCCAAACCCGTCAGTTGTGACGGTTTTAATGTTTCTTTTTCAAATGATGATTTTTCACCGCTCAATAAGACTTTTTATTGGATTTTTGGGGATCCTGCAAGCGGCACCGCAGACACTTCCACGCTGCAATCTCCAACGCACATCTATTCAGACACCGGCGTTTTCGTTTATAAACTGATCGTGAACCGGGGCCAGCAATGTTCTGATTCCGCCACACAAACTGTGAAAGTGTATCCCGGATTTTTTCCCGATTTTTCCGTGGACGGAAAATGCAAAAATTCAGAAATAAGGTTTATTGATAAATCTAAATCCACTTATGGAAGCGTGAATTCGTGGAGCTGGGATTTTGCTGATCCTTCTAAATCTGATGACACCTCGAAATTGAAAAACCCACAATATATTTATGCGAACTCCGGAGATTATCCTGTGCGGCTGACGATTACGAGCACAAAAGGTTGTGTGAAGACGATAACGGACACGATTCAAATTAAGGACAAGCCCGATTTTTTTGTTAATAATGATACCCTCATTTGTTCTGTAGATACTTTACAGCTGACCTCTGTCGGAGTGGGCGCTGTTTCCTGGACTCCGGCCTATAACATCAATAATCAAAACAGTTTTACACCACTCGTTAGCCCAAAAGTATCTACCACCTATTATGCAACACTGTCTGAGAGCCGCGGCTGTAGCGCATTAGATTCGGTGAGGGTAAATGTGGTTGATTTTGTTTCTTTAAAAGCCGGTAATGACACTACGATATGTTTGACTGATGAAATAAAGTTAAATACGCGAAGCAATGCTTTGCATTATATATGGACGCCGGCTCTTTCGCTTGACAATGACAGTGCGCAAAGCCCCATTGCCATCCCGACTGAAAACACCACCTATCACGTAGTGGGCAGCATTGGAAAATGTAAGACAGCCGACGATGTGAGCGTTAGGGTGGTTCCCTATCCGAAGGCAGACGCGGGGGCCGATACAACGATTTGTGTTACACGAAGCTATCAACTTCATGCAACCGGTGGTAGCAGTTATTTATGGTCGCCAAAAATATTTTTAGACAATGCGTCTATTCCCAATCCAGTTTCCACGCCACCTCAATCGATCCGCTACGTGGTGCAGGTGAATGATGTACTGGGTTGTCCAAAACCTGTTTTTGATACTGTAATTATCAATGTAGAAAAGCTGGTGGCAGATGCCGGCCCGAGAGATACTACGGTTGTAGTAGATCAGCCATTGCAATTAAATGCGACAGGGGCAGAATTTTTTACCTGGACACCGCCTGCAGGACTGAATTATCCTGATATTTCAAACCCGATCGCATTATTATCAGAGAACCAGCAATACATCTTAACCATCCATAGCGCCGCGGGCTGTACCGCCTCGGATACAATTGATGTAAAGGTGTTCAAAGTAAAGCCGGGCATATATGTTCCTAATTCTTTTACGCCCAATGGAGATGGATTAAACGACATTTTCAGGCCAATATTGATCGGTATGAAATCCTTAACCTATTTCAGGGTCTACAATCGCACGGGCGAGCTGATGTATTCAACCGCCATACAGAATAATGGATGGGATGGAACTTTCAAAGGTAAAGCCCAGGATCCTGCTGTATTTGTCTGGACCGCCGCCGGCGTTGACTATTTAGGTAAGAAAGTTGTTGTGAAAGGAAGTGTTACTCTGGTAAGATAACTTATTGCGTGTGTACATGGGTGTTATGTAATGTAAATTTTTTCAACTGAATTAATAATAAGCGACAAAACTGATTCTTCTAATAAATAAACATATGATCAAAAAACTAACTGTCTTATTGCTGTTTTTTTGCTCCATCCAATTATTTGCCCAGAAAAAAGAAATTACAGAAGCGCCCTCTTCTAAAGTGGACACTGCCAAAGCCAACGGCCGGACGATTAAAGCCGAATCTGCTGTGGTGACGAATGGTGAGGTGGCTATCAACGGAGTTAGGGTGGCATACACAGCGACCGCAGGCACGCTGCCGGTTTGGGACAATGAAAATAAGGTTGCAGCAAGTCTTTTTTATACCTATTACCAAAAGACAGGAGTTGCTGATAAATCAAAGCGTCCGATCATCTTTTCTTTCAATGGAGGCCCGGGCTCAGCTTCTGTTTGGATGCACATTGCCTATACCGGCCCAAAGCTTTTGAACATAGATGACGAAGGATATCCGGTACAGCCTTATGGTATAAAGGATAATCCCTATTCGATCCTGGATGTTGCAGATATTGTTTACATCGATCCGGTGAATACAGGGTTTTCAAGAATTCTTGATCCGGGCACAAAAATGAAATTTTTTGGTGTGAATGAAGACATTAAATATTTAGCTGAATGGCTGACTACATTCGTTTCGCGCAATGACCGTTGGCTCTCGCCAAAATATATTATCGGAGAAAGTTATGGAACTGCGCGTGTTTCCGGCCTTGCCCTTGAACTGGAGAATGAACAATGGATGTATTTAAATGGCGTGATCCTGGTATCACCGACCGATCTTGGAATTAAACGAAATGGCCCGGTGGATAAAGCGCTTCATTTGCCCTATTTTGCTGCGACAGCGTGGTACCATAAAGCGCTGGCCGCCGATTTGCAAAAAAAGGATTTGACGGACATCCTACCTGAAGTGGAAGACTTTACGATAAACGAATTGCTTCCTGCTATTTCCAAAGGCGGCTCGCTCAGCGATGAGAAAAGACAGGAAATTGCCAAAAAAATGGCGAGATATTCAGGGCTTTCAGAGAAATTTATTTTGCAGAATAACCTTGATGTTTCTACCAATTCATTTTGGAAAGAATTGCTCCGCGATAAAGGATTTACCATCGGCAGGCTTGATTCGCGCTATCTTGGTGTGGACAGGCAGGACGCGGGAACACGGGTAGATTATAATGCGGAATTGTCTTCATGGCTGCATTCATTTACACCGGCGATTAATTACTACCTCCGTGATCAGCTTAAATATAAGACCGATGCTAAATACAACATGTTTGGGCCTGTGGATCCATGGAACCCGGATAATAATAATACCGGAAATGATTTAAGACTCGCGATGGCTCAAAATCCGTATCTGCATTTATTGGTTCAGTCGGGTTATTACGATGGAGCTTGCGATTATTTTAATGCGAAATATAGTATGTGGCAAATGGATCCCGGTGGAAAAATGAAAGATCGCATGAGTTGGGAAGGTTACCGCAGCGGCCATATGATGTACCTCAGGCAGCAGGATTTAAAAACAAGCACCGAGCACATTAGAGAATTTATCCGCAATTCGATGCCTAAGCCCGGACAGGCGGCTAAATACTAAGCGATACAAATTTTTAAAAGAGAATTTCTACTTTTTGGCTTTTCACAATCTTTGTTCCGGGATCTAATTTCCAAAAAAAATTTTTACGAAATTCCTTTGAGTTGCACATCTAGGTTTACGTATTATAATTTTATGCAACTTTTAAGTTTTGGTTAAAAAAATCAAAAAACTACATTTTCGCTTCTTTGACCGCAAACGTTCATTCATGCTGAATTAGCTTGTCACAATTGATTAATTTTGCGCCATGATCGAGATTGATAATATCTTAATAAGCGATGAGATTGTGGAGGAGCAATTTGTTTGCGACCTTGTTAAGTGTAAAGGAGGATGCTGTGTAGACGGAGACGCAGGAGCACCATTGGAAACTAAAGAATTAAAAGAATTGGATGAGGTGTATGATGAAGTGCTGCCCTACCTGACGAAGGAAGGAAAAGCAGAACTTCGCCGGCAGGGAAAATATATTTACGATCACGAATTTGGATGGGTAACGCCCACAATCAGCAACGGAATGTGTGCTTATGGAACACTTGATAAAAACGGAATTGTAAAATGTGGAATAGAACAAGCGTATAACGATGGAAAAATCGGATGGAAAAAACCCATCAGCTGTCATCTGTTTCCAATCAGGATCAAAAAAGTTAACAAAACTCAATTGGTAAATTACGAACCGCGCGAAGACCTTTGCAGCGCGGCCTGCACACTCGGAAAAAAATTAAAGGTACCGGTTTACCAATTTTTGAAAGATCCTATTATCAGAAAATTTGGCGAAAATTTTTATAATGCCCTGGAAGCTACCGCCCGTCATTTTGAAGAAAAGAAATAATTTACCTAAAAAAATTGCTTTTTATCATGAATAAAATTTCCTTTTTATTACTCTCTGCTTTTGTTTTTTGCGCGGTTGCCTGCACTTCCAATAAAGCCAAAATAAATAATGATCTCAAAAAATATTTTGATTCTGCACAGGTGGACGGAGCCTTTACACTTCTAAACAACCAGGCGGGCAATATCACGGTTTATAACATGAAGCTTGATACACAACGCGTGTTGCCGGGGTCCGGTTTTGATATTGTGAATTCGCTGATCGGTGTCCAGACCGGAAAAATTACTGATGAAAATATGGTGATTAAATGGGATGGTGTGGTGAGAGATGTGCCGGGAAATAATAAAGACCTGACGATGAAGGAAGCTTTCCGGAATTCATCAGTGGGTTATTTCCAGGAAATAGCAAGACAAATCGGAAAGGACACGATGCAGCATTGGGTGGATTCTATACAATATGGCAATAAAGATCTGAGCGGCGCAGTCGATTCGTTTTGGTTCAATAATCATTTAAAAATTTCCCCGGATGAACAATTAGGATTGATGAGTAAATTATATTTTGATCAGCTTCCTTTTCAAAAATATGCGCAGCAAATGGTGCGCGATGCCATGGCGATGGAGGATAACACACTTTATAAATTAAGTTATAAAACCGGGTACGGTTTTGACGAAAAAAATAATGAGATTGGATGGGTTATGGGTTGGATTGAAGAAAACAGGCATGTTTATTTCTTTGTAACCCTGGTGAAATCTCCCGGTAAAGATATTGATATGAAAACTGTGGGTGTAAATATTACGCGGGGAATCTTAAAAGAACTGGGCTTTTTTAAAGGGCAGATGTAGGTGTATTATTTTGTCATTACATTGTTTACCGACACATTGTTTTATTGCAATTGGTAATTAACAATTTAATGATAAAGCAATTTGGCAATAAAGAACAATTAACAATTTTTCGCAAATATTCATTCTAATTTAGAGCGAATGCTTCATTTTCAATATATAGAATACCTGTTTGTTCTTGGCGCAATACCTTTGATGATTGCGCTGTACCTTTTGGTGGTTCAGTGGAAAAAAAACAGTGCTAAAAAGATCGGTGATCCGGAATTAATAGAAGAACTGACGACTCAATATTCTCCCCGTAAATTTTTGACCAAATTTATTTTATTCAGCCTTGCTTTTGCTCTGTGTGCTTTTGCGTTGGCGGGTCTCGTGAAGCCTGATGGCACACAAAAAATAAACCGCAAAGGAACAGATATTATGATCGCGCTCGATGTTAGTAAAAGTATGCTTGCGCAAGACATCAAACCTAACAGGCTCGAGCGCGCCAAACAGGTGATCACAAGGATCATTGATAATTCGCCTGATGACAAAATAGGCCTGGTGATTTTTGCAGGACGGGCTTATTTGCAAATGCCGATGACCATTGATCACGCTGCCGCAAAAATGTATTTAGCCTCTGCCTCGCCCGATGATGTGCCGACGCAGGGAACGGTGATAAGCCAGGCGTTGAAAATGTGTTTTGCATCTTTTAATCCGAAAGATAAAACGTTCAAATCAGTGCTTTTGATAAGCGATGGCGAAGATCATGATGAAGAAGCGCTTAAGGTAACGAAGCAATTAGCGCAACAGGGAATTATGGTGAATACGGTCGGCATTGGCTCGCCCGAAGGCGCGCCAATAATGGATCCCGAAACCGGCCAATATAAAAAAGATGATAAGGGCCAAACGGTGATTACGAGGCTGAACGAAACCGAACTCAGTAACATTGCAAAAACGGGAAATGGAATTTATCAATTGTATTCAAATACGGACCAGGTAGCTCAAATAATTAAAAATAAACTGGCAACGATCGGTTCTGAAACAACTTCAAGCGATAGCTCTTACGCATCTTTCAAGCAATATTTTCAATATATCTTAGGAGCGGCATTCCTGGTATTGCTAATTGAATTTTTTGTTTCAGAAAAACGCAGAAGAAAACTTAAAAATGTTGTTGCCATATTATTATTTATGGCAATGTCGGTGCCGTCATTTTCGCAAAATGCCAATACGCTGATCGTAAATGGCAACAAAGCTTATAAAGAAAATAATTTTAATGACGCCGAAAAGGAATACCGGAATGCGTTGAAAAAAACAGAGAATAATTATACTGCGGAATATAATCTTGGAAATGCCCTTTATCGCAAAGACAGCGTGGAAGCGGCAGCCAAATCGTTTGATAACGCGATTCAGAACACAACCGATAATGCATTGAAACAGCAGGCGTTTTATAATAAAGGAGTAGCATATCAAAAGGCGAAAAAATTGCCTGAATGTATTACTGCTTATAAAAATGCACTTATCTTAAATCCGAATGACGAAGATGCGCGGCAGAATTTGCAGCGTGCATTAAAAGAACAGCAGCAGCAACAGCAGCAGAATAAAAAGGATGATAAAAAGGACAAGAAACAGCAGAACAAAGACCAGAAAGATCAAAAGAAAGATGACCAACAAAAAAATCAGGAACCGAAACCTCAGCCATCTAAAATAAGCAAGCAGGATGCAGAAGAAAAGCTTAAATCGCTTCTCGAAAATGAAAAACAGCTTCAGGAAAAACTTCATAAAATAAAAGGCGCGGCCGCACCAAACAGCCCTGACAAGGATTGGTAAATGATCGGTGGTCAGGGCCGTTTGATGATGGATTGTTCAGGAGCTCAGGCACATAAATCGTATTTTTGCAACTTAATTTATCTGAATTAATATGGAATTGTTTGCAGAATCTTTAACGCAATATAAAAGGCTGAAAACGCTGGAAGTGAAAGTCGGTGATTTGTTAATAGGAAACTTTAATCCTATATGCATACAAACCATGACTACCACAGATACTATGAATACACTGGCGACCGTGGAGCAAAGCATTCGTTGTATTGAAGCCGGCGCCCAACTCGTACGCATCACCGCTCCGTCTAAAAAAGAAGCCGAGAATTTATTAAATATCAAAAACGAATTACATAAAAGAGGCTATAAAACTCCCTTGGTTGCTGATATACATTTCACGCCCAACGCTGCGGAAATTGCGGCACGGATTGTCGAAAAAGTTCGGGTAAACCCTGGCAATTATGTAGACAAGAAAAAGTTTGAGCTCATAGAATATTCAGACGCCGATTACGTAGAAGAAATTGAAAGGATCAGGAACCGTTTTACACCTCTTGTAAAAATTTGCAAAGAATACGGTACCGCAATGCGCATCGGAACGAATCACGGATCACTCAGTGACCGGATCATGAGCCGATATGGCGACACGGCTATCGGAATGGTAGAAAGCGCGATGGAATTTTTACGAATCGCTGAAAGTGAAAATTATTACAATATTGTTTTGAGCATGAAGAGCAGCAATCCGCAGGTGATGGTGCAGGCTTACAGACTTTTGATAGAAAATATGTTTTCAGAACTGGGACACTGCTATCCATTGCATCTTGGCGTTACAGAAGCCGGTGATGGTGAGGATGGCCGCATTAAATCAGCGATAGGAATTGGTACTTTGCTGGAGGATGGAATCGGTGATACAATTCGGGTATCGCTGACAGAAGACCCCGAATTTGAATTGCCCGTGTGCAGGGATATCATAAAAAGATATAGTCATCTTTCGGAGCAAGAAAACGTTTCCCACGTTCCTCCAATAACCGACGTTACCCAATTGAGGGGCGTAACAGGGATGAATGTACGCAGAAATCTTGCGGTTCAAAATATCGGTGGTAAAAATGTTCCTGTTGTAATTGCGGATTTTCACAAGAAACAAAATATTACTCCGATCGATCTTGAAGACGTGGGATATAAGTATGATGTGGTAACTGATAAATGGGCCATTGGAGACATGGCCGCAGATTATATTTTTTGTGGAGATAACATTGTTGAATTTCAACTGCCGGGAACGTTGCGGTTGATCTATAATTATGAAACGTGGAAAAAGGCTGACAACCATGCTAAAAGCTTCCCAATATTTGATGCACAGACATACCTTGACGAAAATATTCAAAAATCGAGGTCATTGAATTTTGTGATGCTTGATTGTTATTCAGAAGGTGAACCTGCTTTTGATAAGGAAATGTTTTTCGCAAAAGCCGGCCACGATTTTACCGCCGTCTTGTGTTTAAGCACAACGAATACCAATGCCGTGCAAAGTGTCCGCAGGATGTTTGTTGAATTGATGGAAAGAGAAATTAAAAATCCCGCGATCATCATCTGTGACAGTAATAAAGAATCAACTGATGAAACGCTTATTCACTTTGCGGTTGAGACCGGAGCCTTATTTATTGATGGGTTTGGAAATGGAATCTGCCTCGGCGATCACTATAACGATAAGAATAAAAGACCTGACTACAAATTGCTGAATTCAATAGCCTTTGGCATATTACAGGCATCGAGAACAAGGATTTCAAAAACAGAATACATTAGTTGCCCGAGCTGCGGCCGGACTTTATTTGACCTTCAGGAAACGACTGCGAAAATAAGAGCGGTAACCAATCACCTGAAAGGTGTAAAAATCGCAATCATGGGCTGCATTGTAAATGGTCCCGGCGAAATGGCCGATGCTGATTTCGGCTACGTGGGAAGCGGGCCCGGAAAAATTACTTTATACAAAGGAAAGGAAGTCGTGAAAAGAAGCGTTCCTGAGGAGACCGCCGTAGAAGAACTGATCATGCTGCTCAAAGAAAATAGTGCATGGGTTGAGCCGGCTTTGTTGGTTCATTAAAAAAATCAGTTCCTATCTTCGCGCCCATGATGTACCGGCTAATTCTCAAAATTTTATTCCGCTTTGATGCAGAGGAAGTCCATCACTTTTCGATGAACATGCTGAAGTTGGTTTGTGGTTTTCCTTTCGTCGAAAAATCGCTTACCGGGCACTTCAAGCCAGATGGCAATTATCAAAAGAAAATGTTTGGACTTCTTTTTTCAAATCCCGTTGGACTGGCGGCAGGTTTCGATAAAAATGCAAAATACCTGCGCGAGCTCGCCGCTTTAGGTTTTGGATTTGTAGAAACCGGTACCGTAACACCATTGGCACAGCCTGGAAACCCAAAAAGTAGAATTTTCCGTTTGCCAAAAGACAAAGCGCTCATTAACAGGATGGGATTTAATAACGATGGCGTAAAATTAGTTGCCTCAAGAATCAGGGATTTTAAATTGAAAAATACAACTTTGATCGTTGGTGGGAATATCGGTAAAAACAAAGTAACGCCAAATGAAGATGCCTGGAAAGATTATGAAATTTGCTTCAACGAATTGCATGATACGGTCGATTATTTTGTTGTGAATGTGAGCTCGCCAAATACTCCGGGATTACGCGATCTGCAACAAAAAGAATCTTTAAGAAAAATTCTTACTCATTTGCAGGAAATTAATAAAGGGAAAAGTGTTCAAAGACCATTGCTTTTAAAAATATCTCCTGATCTTTCGCAACATGACCTCGATGATGTGATCGATCTCGCAATGGACATTAAATTAGATGGGTTGGTCGCCGCCAATACAACAATACGCAGAGATCATCTGGCGACACCTCAACATCAGATTGATGAAATCGGCGCGGGCGGCTTAAGCGGAAAACCTTTAAGCCAGGAGTCAAGCAGGATTACCCAATACATTCATACACGCACGAACGGGCAGGTGCCAATTATCAGCAGCGGTGGCATCTTCACAGCATTAGACGCGAAGGAAAAATTTCACCTTGGGGCAAGCCTGGTGCAGGTTTGGACAGGTTTCATTTATGAAGGGCCCGGGATTGTGAAAAAGATTTTGAAGAATTAAGATGAAATCAATTCCTATTCTTGAAAAAATGAAAAATCTACAAAATGGCTTGTCTCAATTTTGAAAGATTTAATTTACTAAGAATCCTCTTTGGGATATTCGGGCTCATCCAATTGTACTACTTTCTGGTTTTGTTTTTTAATCATAAACATATTGAGAAGCTCAACAATAAATGAGAACGCCATACCGAAATAGATATAGTTTTTCAAATGGAGTTCCTCTGCTTTTTCAGAGGCCCAGCCTTCTATCACGAGGCTCAATCCAATCATAACTAAAAATGACAATGCCAACATTTTAAATGTAGGATGCTTGTGAATAAATGCGGCAATAACAGGACTGAAGGTGAACATAATGATCATGGCTATTACGACCGCAGCGATCATAATTTCTACATGCTTTGCCGTTCCTCCGGCCGTGATAATGCTGTCAAATGAAAATACCATGTCCACTAATAATATTTGAAAAATCGCCTGGGTAAAAGAAAATTGCTTTCCCTTTTTCTGTGCGAGCGCCGGATCTTCTCCTTCTAGTTTCTGATGAATTTCGTGTACAGATTTATAAATAAGAAAAATGCCGCCGGCTAGCATTACGAGGCTTGCGAGGTCAAATCCTTTATCAAATATTGTAAATACGGCTTTCCCTTTTTGCGCAAGAAGCCATCCGAGCCCAAGCAATAAAACACTACGGACAATGCTTCCCATGATTACCCAAACGAGGCGGGCGCGCTTGTGTTTTTCTTTCGGTAACCTATTGATGATGATACTGACAAATATTACATTATCAACACCCAAAACGATTTCCAGGACTACCAGCACAAAGAAGCTGATGATGCTGTCGGTGGTTAGTAAATGACTCAATTGGCCTGTTTTAATTGAAGGGTTTGGAATTATTTATTGTTAAGAACGCCTGAAAACAAAAAATAGATGGAAGAAATTTTAAAGAAATTTGAACTTATTACATACCGTATTCACTTACTAAATAAATCAAAGCAGCCATGTTTGCCGCGCCAAGATTTAGTTCGCGCTCACTTACATTTTCAAATACATCAGTCGTTGCATGATGAATATCGAAATAGCGCTGGCTGTCTGGTTGTAGTCCGGCAAGGGCAGTTCCGATTTCCCGCAATGGCCCAATATCTGACCCGCCACCGCCTTTCGAAAACTCGTAAACGCCGTATGGATAAAACAAGTCTTTCCAGGCAATCACTTTATTAAATTGCTCGCTTGTAGCGCTGAAACCAAAGCTTCTCGGAGTAAAGCCTCCGGCATCGCTTTCCAGGGCAAAAATATGTTTCTCATTACTTGATTTTGCTTCATTCAAATAGGCCTCTCCACCCCGGCCACCATTTTCTTCATTGGCAAACATAACTGCCCGAACGGTTCGTTTTGGCTGGATTCCCAAAGCTTTTATAGCTCTCAAAACTTCGATACTTTGCATTACTCCTGAACCATCATCGTTGGCACCTTCCGCAAGATCCCAACTATCAAGATGGCCGCCTACAGTAATTATTTCTTCCGGAAATTCTGAACCTCTTATTTCGCCCACCACATTATGCGCCTTTGCATCGGGCAGTGTTTTACAGTCTGTGCTAAACCATGCCTTAGTTCCGGATCCTTTTTTCAATTCTTTGCTCAAATATTCAGCGTCATTAGTGCTTATAGCAACTGCAGGTATTTTTGGAAAAGAATCATTGTAAACCGTAACTCCCGTATGAGGAATGTCATTTAAATTGATCGCAAGCGATCTTACCAATGCTCCTACTGCGCCATGTTTTGCAGCCAAAGAAGGACCGTGCGTTCTTGAAACTCCGCTCTGGCCATAAGACCTGAACGTATTGATGTTTGTGGGATCCATTCTGAAATTAAAGAAAACAATTTTCCCTTTAATTTCCGTTTTCATTTTTTCGAGCTCAGCCATACTTCGGATTTCAATTACCTTGGCAGAGATTCCATTTGCAGGTGTGCCAACGGAATTTCCTAAGGCTGTTAAATGCAAACTGTATTTTTTCCCACCCGTAAGAATGATTTCCCCTTTCTCTTTTTTGCCTCTTACCCAATGAGGTACCATGCATTCCTGCAAATAGACTGTGTCGGCCCCTGCTTCCTTTAGCATTTTAGAAGTTAACGCGACCGCCTTGTTATAATTATCAGATCCTGAAATTCTCTGACCTACCTGCTTACACAATATTCTTAAATTCGAATAAGCATTTGCGTTAGTCATCACTTCATCTACAATTTTTTTTATCATTACGGAATCTTTGTCCTGGGAAAATCCCGTCGCGGCACATAGAAATCCAACAACAATCAACAATCCTTTTTTCATAATCATTATTTAAATCTGTCTTTATTTAACTTCTTCTACTTTATCAACAATAAATTTTGTATTTCCACGCCAGGGAAGCTTACCTAATTTTTCCTTATAATGTACACGAATGTCTTTTCCTTCGAGCGTGGATAAACTGTCTGCCACCGCTTTATCAACTACTGAAAAATCCCACATATAGTTCATCATCATGCTTCCATTAGTGGCATTGGTGACACCGCCAAGATTGATTTCGCCTTCATACGTTTTGAAGAAGTATCCGTTGCTTGAAAATTTGATCAATTTGCCGGCGCGACTGCCCTCTCCGTATGTAAAAGTTGTGTTGGCTACGATAAAAAGAACCGCGAATACCAGGACAACACCCAGAAACGTAAGAAAAAATTTTTTCATTTTGCAAATATTTGCACAAACATAAACATTCCAAATAAAAAGTTAGCGACGGGTGCGGGAAAACACAGGGAAAAGAAATCGTAAATTTGCGCAAAAAATAAATCATCATTTTCCGGCTTAGTATTGATTGAAACTTTTAAAAAAGAAACATGAATATAGGGATTGTTTGTTACCCCACTTTTGGTGGAAGCGGAGTGCTGGCTACTGAATTAGGAAAAGCGCTGGCTGAAAAGGGCCATAATATACACTTTGTTACGTATCAGCAGCCCGTGCGGCTGGGCGGTTTTCATGCCAATATTTTTTATCACGAAGTGAGCGTGCCTACTTATCCGCTGTTTGATTTTCCGCCCTACGAAACTGCACTTGCGAGTACGATGGTGGACGTCATCATCAATAATAATATAGATCTTTTACATGTGCACTATGCCATTCCACATGCATCTGCGGCCTATATGGCGCGGCAGATACTCAAGAAAGAAGGCCTCGATATCCCCGTAATCACCACTTTGCACGGAACGGATATTACGCTCGTGGGGAAAGACAAAACGTATTCTCCGGTGGTCACTTTTTCTATGAATGAAAGCTCAGCTGTTACCGCGGTGTCAAAAAATCTGCGTGATGAAACCTACGCGAATTTTAAAATGGAAAAGGAAATTGAGGTGATCTATAATTTCGTAGATGCAAAGCGATTCAATAAAAAACCGGTAACACCATTCAAGCAAGTGATCGCGCCCAACAACGAAAGAATTTTATTGCACGCCTCTAACTTCAGAAAGGTGAAAAGGGTAGAGGATGTAGTGCATATTTTTGAAAAAGTAAATAAAGTAATTCCTTCAAAATTATTGTTTGTTGGAGATGGCCCTGAGCGTTCTTTTATTGAAGCGCTTTGTAGAAAAACATGTGCTCATAACGAAATCAGATTTTTGGGAAGGCAGGAACAGATGGAAGAAATACTGGCAATATCCGACTTATTTATTCTGCCGAGCGAATATGAAAGTTTTGGCTTAGTGGCGCTGGAGGCAATGGCCGCTGAGGTTCCGGTGATTTCCACCAATGTCGGGGGATTGCCTGAGATTAATATTAATGGTGTCACCGGCTTCACCAGTAACGTTGGCGATGTTGAAAGTATGAGCAACAATACGATCAAAATCCTTTCGGACGAAAAAGCCTTTGCGAGAATGAAGAAGGACGCCTTGCATCAGGCGTTGAAATTTGATATAGATAAAATTGTTCCCGAATATGAGGCGCTATATAAGAGAGTTTTGGAGGAAAAATTTGAAGGAGTTTAAGGTGGTTAAAAGTTTCGAAGAAGTCTGGTCCTGATAAGCTGAAATGTAGAAAATCATGATTCAAATTTGATCATCGTTGAGCATCCTCATTTCCAACATCCAGCTTGTTCAAGGTAGATTTAAAAGATAAAAAAGTAGAACATGAACAACCGGCAAATATTTTTGAACCACATCGGGCAAACTTCTCCGGCGCCGCTTGCTCTTGAAATTGTGAAAGCGGAAGGCGCTACACTTACCGATATTAATAATAAAAAATACATCGACCTGATAGGTGGAATAAGCGTTTGTAACGTAGGTCACGGCAATAAAAAAGTGATTGCCGCTATCAAAAAACAGGCGGGGAATTTCATGCACGTGATGGTGAATGGCGAATTAGTTTTATCTCCTCAAACGGCCTACGCAAAATTGCTAACCGACAATTTGCCTGGTTCACTTAATTCCGTTTTTTTTACCGCGTCAGGAACAGAAGCAACAGAAGGCGCTATGAAACTCTCAAAGCGCTTTACCGGGAGAACCCAAATTGTAGCTTTTAAGAATTCTTATCATGGCAGCACGCAGGGCTCGCTGAGCATCATTGGTGATGAATATTGGCGCAATGCTTTTCGCCCTTTACTGCCAGGAATTCTTCATTTAAATTATAATTCTTTTGAAGATCTCGAAGAGATTTCGGATCAAACAGCCTGCGTAATTGCAGAAACGATACAGGCTGAAGCGGGCGTAATTGTACCCGATGAAAAATGGATGCGCGCTTTGCGAAAAAAATGCACGGACACAGGCACTTTATTGGTACTTGATGAAATTCAATGTGGCTTTGGTAGAAACGGAACGTTGTGGGCATTTGAACAATTTGATATTGTGCCCGATATTTTGTTGTTGGGAAAAGCGCTTGGCGGCGGAATGCCATTAGGCGCGTTTGTCGCCAATAAAAAGATAATGGATTCATTCATGAGCAACCCGGTTCTTGGACACATCAATACGTTTGGCGGCCACCCGGTTTGTTGCGCAGCTGGCAGTGCCGCATTTTTATTTTTGCTCGAAGAAAATATTCTCAAAGATGTGTTTGAAAAAGAAAAGCT
This sequence comes from uncultured Chitinophagaceae bacterium, assembly GCA_963706775.1. GTDB lineage: Bacteria > Bacteroidota > Bacteroidia > Chitinophagales > Chitinophagaceae > Ginsengibacter. The sequence goes on along the minus strand of CAVPNF010000003.1, from coordinate 219,402 downwards.
TTTTATCAGCAATCTTCATCATCCAAAAATTAAAAACATCAGAAGCCGCGGACTGATGATTGCGCTTGAGTTTGCGGACTTTGATCAGAATAAAAAAGTCATTGACAAACTGATCGAAAAAGGCGCTTTCACTGATTGGTTTTTATTCGCATCGCAATGTTTGCGCATTGTGCCACCGCTTACAATCTCCAACAAAGAAATAAAAGAAGCCTGCGGAATGATTATCAAGGCGGTGTCAGAATTATAATATTTTTGTCTGAAAAAAACCGGATCATGAGAGTTTTAAAATCGTTCTTGTTTGCGCTTCGCGGATTAAAAGATTGTTTTCTCCATGAAAAAAATTTCCAGATTCAGTTTGTAATTAGTTTGTTGGTTGTTGGCGCAGGATTTTTTTTCTCGATAAGTGCTACCGAATGGATTTTCATTTTGTTATGTTGTGCGGTGGTACTTAGCCTGGAGATCGTTAATTCCGCCATCGAGAAATTGTGCGACCTGGTTTGCCCCACTTTTAATCTTACTATCAAAAAAGTAAAGGATATGTCGGCCGCCGCCGTACTGCTTGCGGCCATTCTTTCCGTAATTATTGCATGCGTTATTTTTATTCCAAAAATTGTTAGCATCCTTGCATAGAAGTACCACCGGTCTTCTCAAAAATATTCTCAAATAAAAACAGCCGTTAATTTTATAATCAACGGCTGTTTCAGTTTTATAAAAATATCTAACAATTAGAAATCAAAGCCCATGCTGAAATACCAGATAGGTTTTCCTTTGAACAAGCCGTTCATCGGCCAACCCGCATCCGCTTTTAAGAAATAACCAAGAAGTGTAGTTCGGGCGCCAAAGCCATAGCCTCCGAGAAATGGTCCCACGCCCGGAGCTTTGATATGAACCTGAACGGTATTAGGATCGCTTGGATCTGTATAGGTAACTGAAGGCCTTGCCAGTTTATCATAAGCGCCATTCCATGCAGTGCCCAAATCAATAAATTGAACCAACTGAAAATTTCTTACAAATGCATTATTGATAGGCTTGCTGAAGAAAGTGCTAAACACCGGCAATCGGAATTCACTGTTTATGACAGTGGCATTATTACCATTTGCCGCGTTCTGTATAAAGCCCCTGAGATTTACCGCGAGAGATTGAAAAGCATAATCCACATCAGCGGCAGGCTGATTACTCGCATTAAAATAGCGATAGGTCTGCTGGCCGTTTTTATTGGTTTTGATATTATCGCCAAACATAAACCAATTGTCTACTCCGCCAAGGTAATAGATCAGTTTTTGATTACCCCAGCTAAAGTCTGCGGCTACTCTTCCGGCCCAGATAAAATTTCGATAAATTGGATAATATGCTCTCGCATCAAATCCAAAATTGAAGGTATAGCGACCTGCGTTTTCAGCTAATTTGCTTATCTGTGTATTCCAATCCATATATGCTTTGTAACGGATACCATCCCAGATATTTTGTGCAGGATTCAAGGTGTTGTCATACACATATTCCAAATGCATCAGGCCATATTTTTTAGAAAAATCAGGGGTAGGAAGCGAAGATGGATCTACAGACGAAGAAACAGTCTTATCATTCCGTACGCCGATATTCAGCCGCACACTTTTCGTAATATCAAAGGGATAAGAGATACTTCCCTGGTATAAGTTGGAAAAGATTTTTCCCGGATAACCACTTTCCAGGGCCCCTGTCTGCACACTTCTGTAATAAGTCAATCCCCAATCCACTCTTTTTCTGAGATTACTGAACTGAAATAGCCAGTCATTATCTTTCAAATTGGAAGAAAGACGGAAGCCACCTGAAATTTTGATGTCTTCCATAATATCGGAAACGCCCAGCCGGATCATACCATTAAGGCCATTATCAGAAGTGAGTGAAATAGGGCCACTGCCGCCTTGATAAGGCTGGTATTTTGTGCCAAGTACATTATTATTGAAACCGGCTACTACATAGTCTGCAGAAAATTTTAAAGGTTTATAAGGAAAAAGCTTAGCGGAAGAAAGCACCGTCGATTCATTTACAGGCTTACTATAAATGTCCGTATTTACCGGCTTACTGCTATCTCTTTTTTCCGCTTTGAATTCATTTTGAAACACATCATCGACAGGATTTTTGTCCGTCGTAGGAGTGATCATTTCCTGCCCTTTTGATATCCTGTCTTTCTCCATGAGGTTTTTCATGTAAGTAGTTGGTGTGGAGCTTACGTTTCTTTTGCGCAATGCGTTTTCATCAATTCTAAGCTTATACAGAATCTTTTCATCACTCTGGCGGGTTACTTCACTTACCTGGTTATTAGCGCCTGCCTCCCTGGTTTCCCGCAGGCTGCTTTCGTAATTGGTAAGCGGAAAGGTATACGCAGAATCGCTGGTCATTGCTACCACGGCAACAGAATCAACATCCTCTTTGTTATAAACTTTCAGGGTAGAATCGACTTCTTTGTAAGACGGATTTCTAAGTACTTCATCGCCTATCAGAACCAAGGTGTCCACACCTTCGCTCTTGGTGGTAAAGAAGCCCGCATAACGGTTGCCAACGCCATTGAGATCGCTTACAAAGGTGAAATGATTATCATTATACTGGGTTGGATAACGCGCATCACCAAATTTCAAATTGGTCAATTGCGTAATTTGATTTATTTGAGTTTTATCAGTTGCAAAATTAGTAATCATAAAAATGTTGTAGCGATTGCCCAGAAGAGAAGTATCTCCGCCGCGCGTGCCCGGTGCCGGACGGTTGCTTGAGAAAATGATTCCGGTCTTATTCGGAAAGGCTACAAAGGAAGGATCGAGGTCATCATAAACATCATTGGTGATCTGTTTTAATTTTTCATTCTCAATCTCATAAGTATAAATATCAGAGTGCCCGTTTTTCACAGCGCTGAAAAGCAAGGTATTGCTGGTCATGATGTATTTCATGTCAGTTACCTGGTCAAATAACTTTGTCAGATCTCTTTTGTAAGGCTTCACGCGGGTAATCGCGTCATACACGAAAAGCTTTATTCGTCCTTGTTCTTCATACAATACAGAAAGCCTTGTTCCTTTTGGATCCCACGCCATCATCGGATAATTGGGATCGATATCGCCTTTCATTACTTTGGTTCCGAATTTCAGCAACACTTTGTCTTTATCTTCCTCATTCAACAACAATCGATACATGCCTTTTTTGTATTGAACAACTGCAAAAGAACTATTGCGCTTTACCGGATTTACATTGAAATGGAAATAGTCAATCCGTTTGCCGATAGGCATACTCGTGATCTCGCTTCCTTTCGGATAATTTCGCCTGCGCGTAATGTCTTTATCATATTTATCCTCCTGGTATTGCATGAAATCCGCCAATACTTCTTTAAACTTTTTCTTTTTCGTGACTTGTTGTGAAGCTTTATTCAGATTCTTATAAACCCTTGCCAGGTAGAGCATATAAGTAGTATTTTCTCTTTTATAGCGCTCTTCAATGTAGTACCAGAAAGCATGGCCGGCTAATAACGGTTTATCAAAAGCAAACTGATAGAAATTCTTATACTTCCCGCTTAGTATTTCGCTTTTAAGATCATCATCAAGCTGCGTGCTCCAGTTTTGCCCGGCGTAAGCAACATAGCCATCGATCAGCCATTGCGGAAGATCTAACAACGCCTGGTTGCCCGCTACCTCGCCAAGATCATCGCCGAATAGCACATTTTCTGTAAGCACTTTTGCGATCCCTTCTCTTATCTGGCGCCGCAAGTCGGCATGATCGCCATTGAAATAAACGATCAATTTGTTGTTTACAAGCTTAGTGAGGCCGCCAGGAAGCTGCCAGTCATTACCAAGGCCGATATTGCTTTGTTGCATGTCACCATAGCTGTTATAGATCACAATATTTGCTCTGCGCTGTAAGCTGTATTCAACAAATCTTTCTATTCCGGGAAGCTCTTCTTCCGCCACCTGCGCTACAAATTTGCCAAGTTCCTGTCCGTTTTGATTAAAGTAGGCGTTGAAGTTGGTGGTTTGATAATATTGCCATTTGAATTTTTTAAACTGAACCCTGTTTTTCCCAAATTCCACGCTGCTCACCTGTGCACTACACACGGTGGCGATCATGAAAGAAAACACCGTCAGCAGAAATATTTTTTTGTCAATTCTATTCTTGTGATCTTGCATGTGCTTAAGGTTATAATGCCCTAAAATTAAATGTTTCATGTTATACAATGAAATGAATTTAAGGACCTCTAATTTACGTTATGTTTCAAATCAAAGTTTTTACTTTCAATCCTGTTCAGGAAAACACGTATCTGCTCTACAACGAACAGAACGAATGCATCATTATTGACCCTGGTTGTTACTTCGACGAAGAAAAAGATCAGCTCAAATCTTTTATTATTCTTAACAAATTGCAACCGAAGCTACTATTGAATACTCACTGCCATCTGGATCATGTATTTGGGAATAAATTTGTATCGGAAGAATATAAGCTTACTTTAAAAACGCATCCTCTTGAAAAGAAGGTGTTGGAGCTGGCTCCCGCTTCGGGACTAATGTTCAATTTGCCATTTGATAATTACCAGGGCGAAGTGATTTATCTGGAAGAAGGGGATGTTATTTCCTTAGGAAATGATGAACTGGAGGTGATACATGCACCGGGACATTCTCCCGGCAGCATTTGTTTTTATTGCGCCAAACAAAAATTTATTATCGGTGGCGATGTTTTATTTCAAAACAGCATCGGACGAACCGACTTGCCTTATGGAAGCCATGAGGACCTGATCAAAAATATTAAGGAAAAGCTTTTTAAATTGCCCGGCGATGTAAAAGTCTTTTCCGGGCATGGTCCGGCTACAACTATTGGTGAGGAGATAAATGGTAATCCTTATTTAAGCTGATAATGGTATTTGATATTACATCCGAATTTTAAATTCATAGGAAGAATTTAACACCTTCTCATAAACGATTTTATAGTTTTTTCAATTTTACTTTGCGTTGTAAATAAGGTGAAAATTAATTATTTCTATCGCACCTTTTCTTGCTACCTCTTTTCCATTACCAGTTCAATCAGCACTCCATTCGTATCTTTTGGATGCAGGAAACAAACCATTTTGTTATCTGCGCCTGCTTTTGGATTTTCATTTATCAATGTGAATCCCTCGTCAACCAAACGTTTCATTTCCGCGTCAATATCTTCCACTTCGAAAGCGATGTGATGCAATCCTTCCCCTTTTTTATCAATGAATTTATTGATCACACTTCCCGGCGCGTAGGCTTCCAGCAATTCGATTTTGCTCTCACCTTTTTCAAAAAAAGCAGTATTAACCTGTTCACTTTCTACAACTTCAGTTTTATAACATGGCGTATTTAATAATTTTTCAAATAAAGGAATTGAAACAGAAAGCTTTTTTACGGCAATTCCGATATGCTCAATTTTTTTCATAAAAGTGTTTATCCAAATTTACACCTGGCAAGCCAAAATGTAGTTTTTTCAATTTTTAAAATAAATATCGATTGACTTCATATCGTAAAAAGCGGTAGCATCTTTCCGGATGTTAAAGTCTCTGTTTGAAAATAATCGATCACATAATACGTCCAAAGCCAAAACGTAATTTATCTCTTTTGATAAAATTCTTTAAACGGAAAATCCACGGATTTTCGCATTTCTGTTACTCTCTTTTTTACTTAAATTTGTAAGGCGACAAATGAAATAACCGACATGTTGAATTTGCCAATATATCTTGATAATAACGCTACAACGGCCGTGGATCCGCGGGTTTTGGAAGAAATGTTGCCCTATTTTACTCAGCATTATGGCAACGCGGCCAGTCGCAGCCACTCTTTTGGATGGGCGGCTGAGGAAGCGGTCAAGTACGCGCGCGAGCAGGTTGCTCAATTGATTGGCGCGGAGCCCAAAGAAATCATATTTACCTCCGGCGCAACAGAGTCGGACAACCTGGCTTTGAAAGGAGTTTTTGAAATGTATGCGGCCAAAGGAAATCATATTATTACAGTGAAGACCGAACACAAGGCCGTGCTGGATACCTGTCAGCATATTGAGAAAAACGGCGGAGTAATTACTTACCTCGATGTGAAAGAAGATGGACTCGTTGATTTGAAAGAATTGGAAAATGCGATGCGGTCTGAAACCATTTTGGTAGCGGTTATGTATGCCAACAACGAGATTGGAGTGATTCAACCTATTAAAGAAATAAGCGCAATCGCCAAAAAATACGGTGCCTTATTTTTCACCGATGCGACCCAGGCGGCCGGTAAAATTCCCATAAATGTGTTGGAAGAAGGGATAGATCTTTTAGCATTCTCGGCTCACAAAATGTATGGTCCAAAAGGTGTAGGCGCGCTTTATGTAAGGCGTAAAAATCCTAGGGTGTTCGTTACTGCACAAATTGATGGCGGTGGCCATGAGCGCGGAATGAGAAGCGGAACCCTGAATGTTCCGGGAATAGTAGGTTTTGGAAAAGCATGTGAGCTGTGTCTCGTTGAAATGAAAAAAGAAGGAGAACGTTTAAAAGAATTGCGGGATAAATTGGAAAGCGCTTTAATAAATGGGGAGCAGGTTTTTGTGAATGGAACAAGAGAGCATCGGCTGCCCAATATCACGAACCTGAGTTTTAAGGATTTGGGCAGCGATGAGTTGATGATCGGGCTTAATAAAAATATTGCTTTAAGTTCGGGATCGGCTTGTACATCTGCCTCTATCGAACCTTCGCACGTTTTGAAAGCATTGGGACTGGATGATGAATTGGCTCAATCTTCCATTCGTTTTGGATTAGGACGTTTTAATACTGAAGAAGAAATAGACTACACTATCGACCAGGTGAAAGAGGTTGTGTTGAAATTGAGAGAGGCCCAATTAGCTAATTAGCCAATGTGATAATTAGCTAATGAAATAATGTTAAATGTCTCAATCATCAATTAAAGGATAGGAAATAGAATTGAATCTGTAGTATTTTTGCATTAGCATATTGGCTAATTAGCATATTATCAAATTAATTTATGATTTACGTAAGTGACAAGGCTAAAAAAAGAGTACTAAGTATCATGGACGAAAAGAATTTTTCAGGGGAAGATTTTTTCCTGAGAGTTAGTGTGCAAAGCGGCGGTTGTTCAGGCCTTTCCTATAAAATGGATTTTGACAGTATCAAAAAACCGATGGACCAGGAATTTGAAGACAACGGAATTAAAGTGGTCACAGATCTAAAAAGTTTTTTATACCTTGTAAATACCACGCTGGAATTTAGCGACGGCCTCAATGGAAAAGGATTTTATTTTAATAATCCCAATGCCAGCCGCAGTTGTGCCTGTGGCGAAAGTTTTGCAGTTTAATTTAAAAAAAATTAATATAAGAAGGTTGTCCTAAACGGCAACCTTTTTGCGTTTTGGCCAAATAATACAAAAAAAGCTTTCGAATCGGGATCGGTTACATTTAAAAGTGAAAACCAGCTGCAAGATTTTAAAAGTCCTTTTTCAAACACTTCCATAATAAAAGACAAGAAAATCTTTTTAAAGTGGCGACAAACTATTTTCGTAAATGGCAAAGTTTGTAACTAAAACATGGGAAATTTCACTTTATCGAATAAAAAAACCCCTTTTTTTAAAAGGGGTTATCGCAGTTTGTTTAGGTAAATTTTTTCAAAAAAGATCTTTAAAAGATTGCTTTTCAATCAATGCATTAAATGATCTTAAGTTAAAAGAGAGTTTTAAACGCAAACAATCGTTAATATATTATGTAAAGACATGTCATAAAATTGAAACGCTGCACCGGATTTGAGAATTTATTTAATTTTTGTTAACAATTTGCAAAATCTCTATGTGGATAAAGTTTATTTCTCTGTCAAAATATTAAAATTTATTTGTTTTCGTTTGATGATAACTATTGAAATCTTAAAAGAAGCGGGCGGAAAGTCTCTTTGTCATTTATTTATTTTCATTTAATTATCTTGCTACTTATCATTGCAGATTCCACACAAAAAACTTCCTGATCCAAAATGTTCTCCATTGCCAAAAAAGAATTACACCAGTTTTTCAGCAGCCTGACGGGTTATTTAACTATCATCCTGTTTTTATTGGTAAATGCACTTTATCTGTTTGTTTTAAAAGACAGCAATATTTTCGATTTTGGATATGCCACGCTGATCAATTTTTTTGAATTAGCGCCATGGGTATTTATTTTTCTGATACCTGCATTGGCGATGCGCAGTTTTTCTGATGAATTCAAGAGCGGAACTTTCGAAACGCTTCAAACGAGGCCACTAACGAAATGGCAAATTGTTTGGGGCAAATATCTTTCAATCATCGTTGTTCTTATTATCGCGTTGCTTCCTACGCTCCTCTATGTTTTTACCATTCATTCTCTATCTTCCGCCGGCGGAATAGATGGTGGCGGAATTACCGGTTCTTACATCGGCCTTTGGCTGCTGGCGGCTGTTTTTGCGGCCATCAGTATCTGGTGCTCCAGTCTTACTTCTAATTCTGTTATTGCTTTTTTAGTAAGCGCATTCGCTTGTCTTATTTTATATTTCGGCTTCGGGGCGATCAGCAAACTGCCTGTGTTTTCAGGCAATGCGGATTATTATATTGAAATGCTGGGAATTGATTTTCATTATCAAAGTATCAGTCGTGGCGTCGTGGACACCCGTGACATTATTTATTTCTTCAGTATTATTTTTCTCTTTCTTTTTGCAACGCAAAAAAATCTTAACAAAAAATAGCAACCATCAACCATGAAATCTTCTTTAAATAAAAACTGGTGGTGGCTTATAATTATAGTGATCGTAGTGGCGGTCAATTTCCTGGCCTCTGTATTTCATAAACGCATCGATCTTACCGATGAAAAAAGATTTACGATCTCGTCGCCGGTCAAAAAAATCCTTAAAAACCTGGATGATGTTGTCGAAGTGAATATTTTTTTAAAGGGGGAACTTCCGGCCGGATTTAAAAAATTATCTGCATCCGCCCAGGACCTTTTGCAGGAGTTTAAAGAATATTCAAATGGGAAAGTTCATTATAAATTAATTTCTCCTGATGACAAAATGCCCGGCACCGAAAGAACATATAGTGACACGCTTTCATCGCTCGGCCTGATTCCCATCAACTTAAAAGTCCAACTGAAAGCCGGCGAGCAATCTCAATATATTTATCCGGCGGCTATTGTTCATTATAAAAACAAACTGCAGCCGGTAAATCTGTATCCCGGCACAAAAGCCGTAATCACACCGCCGGAACTTAACAGTGCGGAGGCATTGCTTGAATTTAATTTTGCCGATGCCATACATAAAATCATCGAAAATAGAAAGCCGATGATCGCTTATGCCGTAGGAAACGGAGAGCCCACGGGCGCCAACACTTATGATCTTGTTGAAAACGTGCTCAGGAAAAATTATAGCCTTTTCACGATGGACCTGGAAAAGGAACCTTTGATTCCGGACACTTTCAAATTACTGATGATCGTAAAACCCACGGTAGAATTTAGTGACGCAGAAAAACTAAAAATCGATCAATTTGTAATGCATGGTGGCAAATTGCTGGTTTTTATTGACCGTTTGGAAGCGGAGATGGACAGCCTCCAAATAAAAAACCAGGTAGTGGCTTATGACAGAAATCTTCACCTTGAGGATTTATTTTTTAGATATGGCGTAAGGATCAATCCCGATCTTCTGATGGACCTTCAGTGTGATTTTTTGCCGTTTAACGTAAATGGAAAAGACCAGTTTGAATTTTTACATTGGAATTATTTTCCCTTGTTTGAATCTCAGCAAAACAGCGTGATCAACAAGAATTTAGGGCTTGTGGCAGGCAGGTTTGTCAATTCTATGGATACTGTCAGCGCTCCGGGAATAAAAAAGACGATTCTACTAAGTTCCTCTGTGAACTCGAGAACCATCGAAACGCCGGCGCTGATTAGTGGCGATGAAAACAGGAACAGCCCTATCGATGCGGCTTACAATAAAAAAAATATCGCCGCAGGTGTTTTATTAGAGGGCAAATTTACTTCCCTTTTCAAAAACAGGATTGGCCAGGCCAGCATGGACTCGTTGGCCAGGTATGGAAGTCCTTTTGCCACAGAAAATATCAATAGTAATAAAATGATCATCGTTTCCGACGGTGATATCGTTTTAAACGGAATGTTGAAAGGCGAGCCATTGCCGATGGGCGTAAATTCTTATACCGTAGGCAGCCAATATGAATATCAATTTGCCAATAAGCAATTCGTAGAAAATTGCCTGGATTATCTCATAAATGACGCCGGGTTGAGCGAAGCCAAATCAAAAGATTACACCTTGCGACTTCTCGATGCGAAAAAGACAAGTGATCAAAGGAGTTTTTGGCAAATATTAAATTTAGCCTTGCCCGTTTTATTGATCTTTGTTTTCGGAATTTGTTATCAATGGTGGCGAAAAAGAAGATATGCCCGCTGAGGTATTTTTTCATTAAGATTCTTTCCGGAGTGCTGATTTTGATTTTGGAAAAAAAATCAAAAAATCTATATTTTGGCTTGTCTTGATTCTTAAAAACTGTCCTTATCCATCATCACCGAATTGTCAAATCTTTACCAAATCCATACTTATCTTTGGCGATAAAAAATAACTGATGACTGCAACAGAATGGAGTTACCTGGTGTTTGGGATTGTTTTGATTGTTGCTATTATTTTCGATCTTGGCTTGCTGAGCAAAAAGTCGCATACCATTTCTTTAAAACAGGCTTTTTTTCAAACTGTTTTTTGGGTGAGCCTTGCCTTAGGATTTTTTGTTTTTGTTTGGTTTGAAGATGGACAAACTCTTGCCATCGAATACCTCAGTGCCTATCTCATGGAATGGGGCTTAAGCATTGATAATATTTTTGTTTTTATCCTCATCTTTTCTTTTTTCAGCATTCCGGAGCGCCACGCAAACCGGGTGTTGCTGATGGGAATTTTAATCGCGATTGTTTTGCGTGTGATATTTATTACAGTTGGTATTGCGCTCATCGACCGTTTTTACTGGATCTTATATATTTTTGGCGCCTTTCTGGTGTATACGGGTTTTAAAATGTTTATGGTCAAAACCGAAGAAGAGTTTAATGTCCAGGACAATGCGGTGTATAAATTATTAAAACGATTTTTACCACTTACGGCAGAGAACAGCAGCGGAAAATTTACCATGATGATCGATGGCAAAAAACATTATACGGTTTTGTTCGTTGTGATGGTAATGTTAGCGGCAACGGATATTGTTTTCGCGCTGGACTCCATCCCGGCGGTTTTTGCTATCACGCAGCATAAAATGGTTATTTATACTTCCAACATCTTCGCGGTATTGGGACTTAGGTCGTTATTCTTTTTATTAAGAAGCGCGGTTGATAAATTTAAATATTTGAAAGAAGGAATTGCGATTGTATTAATCTTTATCGGGTTAAAAATGCTTGTTTCTTATTTTGGTCTTCATTTGCCCGTATTTGTTTCTTTACTCGCGATTGTTGTTTGTCTTGGCGGTTCAATTCTGTTTTCGATTTATAAAAATAACCAGGCTGCAAAAAATTTAAATAATAATAATTGAATGTAAGCTTTCATTATACGATCGAACAGATTGAAAAAATCACTAAAGGCAGATTGGTCAATATCAATGAACAAATTCCGCAGCCTGCCTATCTTTCCCTGGATAGCCGAAAAGTAGTTTTTCCTGATTCTACCATCTTTTTTGCCATCCGGAATCAACATCAGAATGCCAATTTTTTTATTGAAAATCTTTACAAAAGTGGCGTGCGCAATTTTGTTACTGATGATGAAAGCATCGACGTAAAAAAAATTTCGCAAGCGAACGTGATTGTGGTTTCCGACACGATAGCTGCGTTGCAACAATTGGCAGCTTTTCATCGTGATCAATTTTCAAAAGATTTCTATGTTATCGGAATCACGGGCAGTAATGGAAAGACAATTGTAAAAGAATGGCTTAACCATTTGCTCGAAAAAGATTTTGTAATTGTAAGAAGCCCTAAAAGTTTTAATTCGCAGATCGGCGTTCCTCTTAGCGTGCTAAATATTAATTCCACAAATAACCTGGGAGTTTTTGAAGCGGGCATTTCTCTTCCGGGAGAAATGAAAATGCTTGAAAAGATTATTCAGCCGGATGTGGGTATTTTAACCAATATCGGGAATGCGCATGATGAAGGTTTTAAAAACCGAACACAAAAGATCCGGGAGAAGCTGGTATTATTCAGGCATGCAAAGCAGGTAATTTATTGTGCCGATGATAAAGATGTTCATGATGAAATGACTGCATTTCAGCAAAAACATCAGTCACTTCAACTATTTTCCTGGGGCAGCAAAAGCTTTAATGCGGTGCGGGTGATTTCGATTAAAAAAAATAATTTGGATTCTGTAATAGAAGCGGTTTTTCAAAAAAAATCTTATTCAATTACGATTCCCTTTATAGACGAAGCTTCCGTGGAAAATGCGCTGAACTGCTTTTGCGTGTTGATGATTTTAAATAAAACGGATAAAGAAATCCTGGATAGATTTCGTACACTTTATCCTGTTGCCATGCGGCTGGAGCTTAAACAAGGCATCAATCATTGTACGATTATAAACGATAGTTATAGCAATGATCTCTATTCTCTTAATATCGCTCTTGATTTTTTAAAGCAGCAAAAACAACACGCGGTTCACACAGTGATTCTTTCTGATATTCTGCAGTCCGGACGCAAGCCGCGCGAGCTTTATCGTGAGATTGCTACCCATTTGCGGCAAAATAAAATCGACCGGTTTTTTGGAATTGGCCCGGATATTTTTTCGTTGCAAGATGAATTTTCCTTCTTAAAAAACAAATCGTTTTTTAAGAGTGCCGGTGATTTTCTGCAGAACGTGTCATCCCTAAATTTCAAGGATGAAACCATCCTGGTAAAAGGTGCCCGTCAATTTGAATTTGAAAAAATAAGTCATTTCCTGGAGCAAAAAGTTCATCAGACGGTTTTGTCTATTAATTTGAATGCATTGGTCCATAATTTAAAAAAATACAAAGAAAAGCTGTTGCCTTCCACGAAAATTATGGCGATGGTAAAGGCTTTCAGCTATGGGAGCGGAAGTTATGAAATTGCATCTGTGCTTGAATATAATAAGGTAGATTACCTCGCTGTCGCTTATGCCGACGAAGGTGTGGAATTGCGCAAGGCCGGCATTCGACTTCCAATAATGGTCATGAATGTCGATAGTAATACATTTGACTCTCTCATCAATTACAACCTGGAACCGGAAATTTTTTCATTCACATTAGTGAAAGATTTTATCTCTTTTTTGAAAAAATCAGAAATAGAAAATTATCCGGTTCATCTGAAGATCGACACAGGAATGCATAGGCTGGGTTTTATGGAGGAAGATATTGATACGTTGTGTAAACAAATTTCGATGAATCATTATCTGAGAATAAAAAGTGTATTCTCTCATCTTGCTGCCAGCGAAGATGAAAACGAAGATGATTTTACGCAGCATCAATATGATCTTTTTAAAAGGGCCTGTGAAAAAATTGAATCGGCGTTACAATATCCGTTTATTAAGCATATTGATAACACTTCCGGCATCAGTCGTCATCCGGATTTGCAAATGGATATGGTTCGCCTGGGAATAGGGCTTTACGGAATTGACAGCAATAAAAAAATGCAAAAGCAATTGAGAAATGTATCCACCCTGACTACTAACATTTCACAAATAAAAAAACTAAAGGCAGGCGAAACCGTTGGATATGGCCGAAAGGCGAAACTTTTGAAAGACAGTGTGATAGCGGTTGTGCGCATTGGATATGCGGATGGCTATTTCAGAAGCCTGGGAAATGGGAATGGGAAGATGTTATTGAAAAATAAACTTGTTCCTGTAATTGGAAATGTGTGTATGGACATGACGATGCTCGACATTACCGGGATAAAAAATGTAAAAGAAGGCGAGGAAGTGGTGGTTTTTGGAGAAGCGCTGCCATTGCCCAAGTTGGCAGAATGGGCGCAAACGATTTCTTACGAGATCATGACAGGTGTGTCGCAGCGCGTAAAGCGTGTTTATTTTGAAGAATAATGGTGCCCGAATTTAATCGGCACCGGATCAATTTTTTTATCTTTGACTTTTAAATCTCATATGTGAAAGGACGAACTATTTTTTTGATTATTGCCCTCATTGTTTTGGCAGATCAGGCAATTAAGATTTATGTAAAAACCCATTTTTATATTGGTGAATCGCACGCGGTCGCGGGCAACTGGTTTCAGCTTTACTTTATTGAAAATGAAGGGATGGCTTACGGATGGAAATTTGGTGGCGACTGGGGTAAGATTCTTCTCACATTGTTCCGATTGGCTGCGGTCATTTTCGGCGTGTTTTATATCAAAACATTGCTTGAAAAAAAATACCCTTCCGGTTTTATAATTTGCGTAGCGCTTGTGTTTGCGGGTGCGCTTGGCAACCTGATCGACAGCATGTTTTACGGAATGATCTTCGATAATAGCAGCACGCTCACTTCGAATGTTGCCAAACTATTTCCTGCCCATGGATATGGAGAATTCTTGCATGGCAGGGTAGTGGATATGTTTTATTTTCCCTTGATCCGCGTTGAGAGCATGCCCGCCTGGATTCCTTTTTTGGGTGGAAAGGACTTTACTTTTTTTAATTATATTTTCAATTTGGCAGATGCTTCAATTTCCATGGGCGTGCTTACAATTCTCTTTTGCAGGAGGCACTTTTTTAAAGAAAATCCGGCAAATGAAAGTTCTCAAAATGTGGAGGCGGTTTCACTCGCCAATAATTGATCGTTCCTTTATACGTTCTCTATTTTATTATCTTTGCCCATCAAATTTATTAAGTGAAAGGAATAAAAGTTTTTTTAATCATTTGCCTTATTGTTATAGCTGACCAGGGATTAAAAATTTACATCAAAACACATTATTACGTTGGTGAATCTCACGCAGTAATTGGAAATTGGTTCCGGCTATATTTTATCGAAAATGAGGGAATGGCTTATGGTTGGAAGTTTGGAGGAGAATGGGGCAAAATGATTCTGACCGTGTTTCGTCTTGGCGCTGTGATCTTCGGCGTTTTTTATATTAAAAAAATCATTCGAAAAAAATATCATCCGGGCTTTATCATTTGCGTTGGGCTCATCTTTGCAGGAGCGCTTGGGAATTTGATCGATAGCATGTTTTATGGATTAATCTTTGAAAACAGCAGCGGGGATCTTTATAATGTCGCCAAAATATTTCCCGCACATGGTTATGCCGGATTCTTGCATGGCAACGTGGTGGATATGCTTTATTTTCCTATTATCCGGGACACCAGTTTTCCAGTTTGGATTCCGATATGGGGAGGCCAGGATTTTGAATTTTTTCGACCGATCTTTAACCTGGCTGATGCGTCTATTTCGGCCGGCATTATAACAATACTTATCTTTCAAAAGCGTTTTTTCAAAAATGATCCTGAAAAATCAAAGCAACAAAGTGTGGAGACAACTGCTATTGTGAATGATGAGATGCAGGTTTCTTAAAACTTTATGAAATTCAACAATCAAAATCGCGTACAATGAAACTTATAAAATTCGCTCTTTCTCTTTTAATTACCACGGTGTTACTGAACGCCTGTTCGAAAGAATATAGCGTTGAAAACGGCGGGCTTCAGCTTCCTACAGGCAACTGGGAATTTAACAACGGAACCAAACCTTATATAGGTAATATGGATTCCGCGAAAATTGATTCGTCGGGCACTATTAAGCAATTGCGTCTTAACGGAACATCATCTTCCGGCGAAAGTTTCAAAATGGTCATTTATGGAGACACGATTAAAGTGGGATCTTACAAGGCTTCGCTGTTTCAATCCACTTTTACCTACGCTACAACAGCCAAGACAATTTATGAGGCCGATCAGTTGGTAGGTGAATTCATCGTTAAAATTACATCCTATACAAGCAATCTTGTACAGGGAACGTTTTCGGGAAGCGCAAAAGATTCTTCGGGCGCCATCACTCAAATCACTTTAGGAAAATTTAAAACGACCCTGGGAAATGGAATAAAAATCAGCGCGTCGACCGGCGTTTTAGGTGACAGTTCGGGAAATTGCAAGCCGGCTGTTTTATCGGGAACTTATACACAGGGTGTGGCAATGACGGCTGCGAACACCGCACGCGTGCAGGTGGTAGTAGCTACTGCCGGCACTTATACGATATCAACCAACACAGTGAACGGTGTCACTTTTTCTAACTCGGGTACTTTCATCAATACGGGAACGCAGGATGTCATATTAACCGCTTCCGGCAATTCATCACTTTCCGGAAACCAAAATTTCACCTTGCATTATGGAAACAGTCAATGCGCTTTCAGTGTCAATTTTTTACCCGGTGTTAGTGCCTCGGGTGATTATCTTCCGCTAACTCCGAAAAGTAATTGGATCTTTGGGCTTGTCGGTGGCACTTCCGCTGATAATATTTATCTGAAAGTGATTGACTATGCGCCGAAGCTCAACGGAAACACATACAATACGATCACCCAGGGGATTTCAGAGACTGCTCCGGCTGATGATTCGTCGTATTATAAAAAAGGGAACGGTGATTATTATCAATATATGAACCTGGCAACAACATATCAATTTGATCCACCGGCAACACTTGACCTGTTGATATTGAAAGATTACGCTGCCCAGGGTGCTACATGGAATTCATCTGCGATTAATGGATCAATAGGAGGTGTGCCTTTTTCAGGCTATATAAAAATGACCATCCTGGAGAAGGCAGTGGCAGTTAAAATTGGAAGTTTTGATTTTCCTGATGTTATTAAAGTGAAATATGAATTATTCATGAATGGCGTTCCTCTTGCCGTCCAAACCAGCGAAAGATGGTTTGCGAAAAATGTTGGCGAAATTCATGTCAGCTTAACAAATGGAACCAATTCCATGACGTACGAGGTTAACAATTACCAGATATTCTAATCAAACAAAAATTTTGAATGTAAAGAAGTCACCTAATCAGAGGTGGCTTTTTTATTGGCCGAAATAGTAAAAAGCTCATAAGCGAAAATGTAGTTTTTATCTTTTAATAATTGCTCTTTCTAAATGTTATACCATCTGATTTATAAAATAGGCCAAAGGCCTTATTGTAAATCTTAGATGGGATTATGCCGACAGAAAAGAGATTGGCCTATTTACAATTTAAAATCGGTATTAAGGGTTATTTCCGCGTCATTTTATCCATCAAACATTTACCTAACAGGTATGCTAAAACGCATATTAATTTTGCAGGACTATTTCTTCAAAATAAAAAGACCCTAAAAAGACATCAACGTTTCTTTTTAGGGTTGCAGATTTTTCTGTATAAATAAATCTCTCCAGATTTTTTTCGTGATAAATGAAAAAGTAGTTTTTCGCGATTCTTTTCTTTACCCCGTTATTAGTTTGTTTTAAATAATTTATTCTGAATCATCCCGCCATTAAATTGTACCCTTAAAATATACATGCCTGAGGCCAGTTTGTTGATATCGTCCATGTCCACTTTTGAATTTCCTTTGGGAGCCTGTAAGATCTTTTTGCTCACAATTTTTCCATACATATCAAAAAGGTTGATTTCCATTTGGCCATCGGAAGGGACAGTAATTTCAATTTTCAAATTATTTTTGAAAGGATTAATAGTAGAAATTCTGAATGGTGCATTATTATTATAAATGACAATCGTTTTAGAATATTTGTTATCATTTACATCCTTCGTAATAAGTCTCAACCGGTAATAAGCTGTGGTGCCAATTTTTTCAGGATCATTAAAAATATAAGAAGCGCCATTAGGATCGTTCGCAGCAGATACGATACCCGCGACCATAAAACTCGTTCCATCTACGCTTTTTTCAACCTGGTATTCGACCAGATTCTCTTCATTTTTGGACGTCCATTTCAAGACTGATTTATTACTTACAAGTTTGCCACTAAAATTTAAAAGTTTTGAATCAAGCACAGAGCACCCGGCACTAAATACCTTGAGGAAGACTTTCTGACTGTTGTTTACCGCGCACTTTGCATCGGCCAGGTTAGGGCCGGAGGTAGCAACTTTAAGGCGATAATACGTTCCACTGTCTGCGGCAACCGGCGTGAATACAGTATCAACAACGTAAACCCAAACGCCGTTCTCAAGTTTTGGTATCTTGGTTCCACAAACACCCGTAGATGTCCAGGTAGTTCCATTCGTGCTTTTTTCCCAGCAGAAATTGGTGTAATTATTGAAAAAGCTTTTTACGGTATCGCTTAAATGTAAAGGCCATCCTTTGCATGTAGAAGCCGTATCACTGGGGTTCATTACCAGGTTTGGATAGCAAGTCGCCAATTTGATATCATCAAGCACCCAATCATTACCTCCTCCGCCAGGTGCATTATTTTTTATGGTGATCCGAAACTGAGTTTCAGTTGGGCCTGTTTTATAAATAAATCCCCGTTTCTGCCATTTTTGATCATATAAAATGTTGCCTGTTGTGTAATAGTCAACATCGTTAATTGCATAAGAAAGATTGGGCAACACACCCGGAGTAAAAGTTTGAATACTGTTTTGGTCAATTCCACATTTACCACAAATGTTCCTGATCCAGGAAGAAAATTCATAGTAAGTATTGGGACACACATCTTTTATAGTGTCTCGGTAAACCTCTCCGGTAGGATAATTTGCATTAACGACCAGCATGTAGCCGCCCGTCTGGCCAAGAGGCGTTGGAGCATTTCCAGCCGTCGGATTAGTCGCACCGGTATGGTCTCCGATGATATCCCATAAGCCAAAAACCCTTGCCGGATTCGGATTGTAAGCACCGGCATTATTAGTTGTCCCATTTGCGCTGGTGTTGTTCACGATTGCATAATAATTATCCTGTGGTCCGTTTGCGTCCAGATTTACCTTAACATAACCCGGCACAATTGCGGGCAACGCGCGGTTTTGGACATTACCACTTTTAAAAGAACTATCAGCAGTGAAACTTGCACTGGAGAAATTATTACATAGCGCCTGGTTTTTAATAATTTTAATTCCGGGATAATTAAATCGATAATTCCTTTTGATCTTCGAAGAATCGTAATAATAATTTCCCGTAAGACGGATCGTATCGCCCTCATTAGCGGTCACCAACAGTCTGTAGGAGACAATGAATAATGTAGCTCCATAAAATTTTGGCAGGTCAGTGCCGGCGGTTACAGTGCCCCCTCCGGTTGTAACACCAAAATTGGCCAGTGTATTATCGGGATTGGAAGCGCCAACTCCAAGGTTAACTCTGATCCTTCCAATGCCGCCTGTAGTTGCATATACGCCATTGTCATCGTTGGCCGCGTTGGTATAGGGGCCTTTAAATGTGAGGCCCTCATTCGTAAGGATCTTAAGGGAATTGGTTATGTATTGCGTTCCTGCCCGTATGGTGTCGATATAATAAAAATTACTGGTAGTAACATTCACTTTCACGAGCGCCCGAACTTCAATAACGTCTGAAGGCTCAAGCGTTCCTCCACCATTGCCCCTCGTAATATTTAAATAGCTATAACTGAAATCATGTTTCTGAGCCGACAAATTCGATGGAAGGAAAAACTGGGCAGCAATGAACAAAACGCAGAGTGATATAATTCGTTTTCCGTGCTGATAACACCGATGTGGCGACGTAATGTCTATACGGTAAGCAACATGTTTTTTTTGGTAAAATTTTTTCATAGCGCTGTTTTATATGCAGTTGTTATTCTTTAGCGAATCAATACTCATAACGTTTTTTTATTCTATTTATTTCAGTCGCATATATTATCGTTTCCCCGGATTATCGTCCAATAAATCAATTTTGAAATATTTTGAATGTTAAAACGTTGAATCACTAGCCTGATTCCTGGCCAACTGAAAAACACTGCCGTGCTAAAAAAAATTTTTGCAGGATTCGCCTCATTATTTTTATTTACTGGTTCTCTGCTTTCACAAAACGAGCCCTTTAACATGAGGGTCGTTAATCCCGGATACCAACTAAATTCTGCGTGGGAACTTACCTGGGGACCGGATGATTCTCTTTGGGTCACGGAGAATAAGGCTTATAAAGTCAGTAGAATTAATCCTGTAACCGGTGGGATTACCCAGCTTATTGATCTGAGCGCGAAAAAAAATTTTGCGGCAGACCTTGCAAAATGGCCACAGGGCGGACTAATGGGTATGGCGTTGCATCCAACGCTATACAAAGAATGGCCTAACGCTTCAAGACCCTGGATTTACCTTGCTTACGTGTATAGGAATGATGGCTGCTTCACCGGGAAAAGCGGACTGGACAGTGGTTGCTTTTTTAAGACAAAAATCGTTAGGTATAATTACAACAGATCTACGCATTCGCTTTCGAATGAGCAGGTGATCATTCAATCTTTAAATGGAAGCACAGACCATAATTCCGGACGGCTCACAATAGGCGAAATAGGGGGAATTCCTTATCTTTTTTACACGATTGGCGACATGGGCACGGGCCAGTTTACCAATGGTCTTAGAAAAAACCGCGCCCAGTCAAGAGATTCGTTGGAAGGTAAAATATTGCGCTTCAATCTTGAACCAGACATAAACGGAAGTTGGATTCCCACCGATAACCCGTTTAAGAACGCGAATTCGGACATCACTCCCGTATGGAGTTGGGGCCATAGAAACGCGCAGGGAATTGTCTTTGGCAGCAACGGAATTTTATACAGCAGCGAGCAGCAGGATAAAAGCGACGATGAGGTCAACATCATTGAGAAAGGTGGAAACTATGGCTGGCCTTTAGTTTCAGGATATTGTGATGGTAATTATGATGGCTTGACTCTGGCTAATTTGCCCGTTATAAGTGAAAAAGCTGATTCGATTTTGTACAATCTAAAATCGCCCTTTTACACCTTATATACCATCCCCAACCCAGGGAGTTTAGGAACAGATAATTCCAAATGGCCTACCGTTGCCTGCTCTGGCATTGAAGTGTATGAAAACGGAATCATACCGGGATGGAACAGATCTTTGCTGATTCCATCGTTAAAGGCTGGCCTTATTCAGCGGTTAAAACTAGATCCGACAGGACGAAAAGTGATCGACAGCTCCAGCATTCCTGCAATGAGAAATAAAGGAAGATACCGCGATCTCTGCGTGTCATCTGATGGCCTGAAAATTTATGTGGCCTGCGATATGTCTGGTGCTAACCCCGGAAGGATTTTGGAATTTAGGTATACCGGCGCGATCGGCACATTGGCTATAAACGATTCTGTTCAGGTCTATTCCAGGAGAACAGGCATTGAGATTTTTCCAAATCCATCAAGCCGCATTTTAAACGTTAAGGGATTAAAAAACACCAATAAGCCTCTGCATTATATCATTTATGATGTTGCGGGACAACCAACAATCCGCGGAAAAAGCAACAATGATTATTTTTCTGTAAATGTTGAAGCACTTTCTCCGGGCATGTATATCCTAAAATTATTCAATGGCTATCATATTCCTTTAATTACCAGGAAAATCATAATTAAATAGCATTCTTTTAATCGAGACTACCTACCATATCTTTTGGAACGACCCATTGGTCGAATTCTTCAGGCGTTACATATCCTAATTTGACAGCCATTTCCTTTAAAGTTGTATTTTCTTTATGGGCTTTTTGGGCGATTTCGGCGGCTTTGTAATAGCCGATTTTTGTGTTCAACGCAGTTACGAGCATGAGTGAATTATCAACATGCTTCTTGATATTTTCTGCAATCGGCTCGATTCCCTTTGCACACTTTTCGTTGAAACTGTTGCAGCCGTCGCCCAACAATCTTGCGCTGTGCAAAAAGTTATAAATCATTACCGGCTTAAAAACATTCAGTTCAAAATGACCGGTCGCGCCGCCAATGCTGATGGCTACATCATTGCCCATCACCTGCGCAGCGATCATTGTGAGCGCTTCACATTGTGTCGGATTTACTTTGCCGGGCATGATCGATGAGCCGGGCTCATTGTCTGGAATATGTATTTCCCCGATACCACTGCGTGGCCCGGAAGACAGCATCCTGATATCGTTTGCTATTTTCATCAGGCTTACTGCCACGGTTTTCAACGCGCCATGTGTTTCTACGATCGCATCGTGAGCAGCCAGCGATTCAAATTTATTTTTTGCAGTGACAAAAGGAAGGCCCGTAAGTTCTGCTATCGTATCTGCTACATTTACTGCATAGCCTGGCGGCGTATTGATGCCTGTGCCCACTGCAGTACCGCCAAGCGCCAATTCGCTTAAATGCGCAAGTGTATTTTTAATGGCTTTGATACCATGGTCTAACTGTGATGCATATCCGCTAAATTCCTGGCCCAATGTTAATGGAGTTGCATCCATAAAATGGGTGCGCCCTATTTTAACGACATGCATAAAATCTGCAGATTTTTTTTGAAAGGTTTGTTTAAGATTTTCCAGGGCAGGCAGTGTAAGATCCTGCAGAATTTTATATGCCGCTATGTGCATAGCGGTTGGAAATGTATCGTTGCTTGATTGAGATTTATTGACATCATCATTGGGGTGAAGTACTTTTTCTTTGTCGGTAAGTTTTCCCCCGTTCAGAACATGGCCGCGATAGGCGATCACTTCATTCACGTTCATATTGCTCTGTGTGCCGCTACCAGTCTGCCATACAACCAACGGGAACTCCTTATCTAATTTTCCTTCAAGAATTTCGTCGGCTACTTTGCTGATGAGGTCCAGCTTTTCTTTTGATAAAATACCAGCATCAAAATTGGTGATAGCTGCAGCCTTTTTTAAATAAGCAAATGCCTTAATAATTTCTTTTGGCATTTTATTGATATCGCGGGCTATTTTAAAATTTTCTACGCTACGTTCTGTTTGTGCTCCGTAATAGGCATCAGCAGGGACTTTGACTTCTCCCATTGTATCCTTTTCTATTCTGTAATCCATAGTAATATTTTATTGATTCAATAAAAATTCAATGCAAATTTACTTGAATGTTGGCACAAGGAAAAAATGATAATTATCAAAACTCTATTTGAAAAACACAAAAAACTATTTTTTGACTTATCTGAAATATTAAAAAGAGGATGCTATTAAGAAGGAATTTCAAAAAGTTTTTACTTTGATATTAGTATGTTTTTTCTACATGATATTAGTTGCCCTTAAATACAGGTTTTCTTTTTTCAATAAATGCGGCAGTTCCTTCTTTTTTATCGTTACTCAAAAATGCCTGGCTGAATAGATGTACTTCTTCACTATATCCATCTTCATTTGAATTATAAAAAGAGTTAACCGCCTCGATCACCTTAGAAATTGCTACCGGCGACTTCGAAAGAATCGTGTTCAATATTTCCTTTGTTTTTGGAAGAAGGTTTTCTAAAGGCTCGACATAATTCACAAGTCCAAGTGATTTTGCTTCCTCCGCTCCAATCATATTTCCAGTCATCATTAATTCCAAAGCTTTGCCCTTACCAATAAGCATGGTTAGACGCTGCGTTCCTCCATAGCCCGGAATCAATCCGAGGTTCACTTCAGGCTGACCAAATTTTGCGTTGGTGCCGGCAAGTCGGAAATGGCAAGCCATTGCCAGCTCACATCCGCCACCAAGCGCAAAGCCATTGACAGCGGCAATTACAGGCTTTGGACAATTTTCTATTTTAAAAAATATGTCCTGGCCTTTTTTAGAAAGCGTAGCTGCCTGGTCATCACTTACGGTTGTAAATTCTGAAATGTCCGCACCAGCGACGAAGGCTTTTTCCCCGGACCCTGTTATGATCACGGCCTTAACCTGGTCATCTTTATAAATAGCATCGATGGCATGATCAAGTTCCTCTAAAACAGTTTTGTTCAGTGCATTTAATTTCTCAGGACGATTAATAGTAATGGTCAGAATCTGGTTTTCTAAACTGGTCAATAAAGTTGAATACATGATTTCGATATTTAATTCTTCGTTTAGTGTTTATATTTCGTACCCGTTTTCTGAATTCTTTTAACCAGGAATGTATGCTTAAAATAGATTTAAAAGCTCCTGTTTTCCTTCACCCAATTTTTTATATAGTCGGCGATCGCTGTGGTTGGAGTTCCCGGGGGAAATAATGTTCCAACACCCAAATCATTCAGTTTTTTCATATCGTCAGCAGGAATGATTCCGCCTCCGGTAAGAAGGATATCATTCATCCCTTTTTCTTTGAGCAGCGCAAGTATTTTTGGGAAAACCGTATTATGAGAACCGGATAAAATACTCACACCAATAGCATCCACATCTTCCTGCAATGCAGCATTCACAACCATTTCAGGTGTCTGTCTCAGTCCGGTATAGATCACTTCCATTCCCGCATCACGAAGCGATGTGGCGATGACTTTGGCTCCGCGATCGTGGCCATCAAGGCCTACTTTGGCTACCAAAACTCTGACAGGCCTTTGCTTTGCTGTTGTTGCCGTTTCTTTATTTTGATCTGTCATTATTATATGAATGAGAACTTTTAAGATTAGAATTTAAATGTAAAAAACTACATTTTCGCTTTTCAGGGCTTCCCGGGATTGAATGATTATTTCAATAAAGATAAAGTATGTTCTATTCTTTTGATTGTTTCTTCTTTTCCAACTAACGATGCGATATCAAACACGCCGGGTCCAAATTTTCCTCCGACGAGCATGATGCGGAATGGCAACATTAATTCTCCGGGTTTTAACCGAACCGCTGCCGCTATCTCTTTAAAAACGACCTCGAGTTCTGCCGCATCCCATGAATTTAACAATGAATAAGAGCGTATCAATTCGATGAAAAATTGATTTTTAATCTCAGTCCATTTTGAAAGAATTGATGCCGTGTCAATTTGCGAAGGTGTTGAGAAAAAGAAGCTTCCCTGTTCCCAAAAATCAGTTAGAAGCGGACATCTTTCTTTTATCAACTCAATAATTTTTTCAAATTTAGCCTCATCATTTATTGTGATTCCTTTCTCTTCGAAAATCTGTTTAACGTCAGGCATGAGCCTTTCTGCGCCAGACTTTTTTATCCATTCGTGATTGTACCATTTCGCTTTTTCAAAATCGAATTTTGCACCATGCGCGTGAACTCTTTCAATGGAAAACTGGTCGATCATTTCATCCAAAGAAAAAATTTCCTGCTCCGTTCCATTGTTCCAGCCGAGCATAGCAAGCATATTTAAAAATGCTTCCGGCATAAAACCCAATTCTTTGAATCCCTTAACCGGTCCCCTGTTAGGATCGTTCCATTCCATGGCAAACACGGGAAAACCTAATCGCTCACCATCTCTTTTACTCAATTTTCCGTTTCCATCAGGTTTTAAGATCAATGGAAAATGAGCCCAATGCGGCATATGGTTTTCCCATCCTAAATATTTGTAAAGCAGCACATGCACCGGTGCGCTGGGAAGCCATTCTTCGCCACGAAACGCGTGTGTAATTTTCATCAAATAATCATCAACTACAACTGCGAGATGGTAGGTTGGCATGCCATCAGCTTTTATTAAAACCTTGTCATCAATTCCGTTGGTGCTCATTTCTATGTCGCCACGAATCATATCATTAAAGCGAACCACTTCATCGCGCTCGATCTTCAGCCGGATCACATGCGGAAAATTTATTTTCAATAAGGCTTCCGTTTCTTCAGGTGGAAGCGAGATAGAATTTTTCATATCGAAACGAACATGATATCCATATTGAAGATTGTCTTTTCCTTCGACCTGTAATCTTTTTCGCATTTCTTCAATTTCTTCCGGCGTGTCAAATGCATAATACGCGTGTCCGGCCTTAATTAATTTCTCTGCATATTCTCTATAAATATCTTTTCTTTCACTTTGGCGGTAAGGACCATAAGCGCCTTCCTTTTGCGGACCTTCATCCGGTGGAATATTACACCAGTTAAGGCAATCAATAATGTATTGCTCCGCGCCGGCGACATAGCGTGTCTGATCCGTATCTTCCACCCGCAGCACGAATTCTCCGTTATGTTTTTTTGCAAACAAATAATTATACAAGGCAGTGCGCACACCACCTAAATGCAAGCCTCCGGTGGGACTTGGAGCGAATCTTACTCTTACTTTACTCATACCACAAAGATAAAGTCCTTGAAATAAGGAATGAAAAATTAAAATTGTTAGATGGTTATATTGTTTGATTGTTGTTGGAATTCAAGGGTGTCGTAAATTATTTTATTAATGAATTATTGTTACATGGTTATATTGTTTAATGATTCCTGGGATCCGGAATAACAGAAAAAACTACTTTTTGGGTTATGTGGCGATGAAGATTGTGAAACTATTCTACGCTTCAACTTACAAATTCCATATTAACGTATATTGCGCCATGCACATCAAAAAAGCAGTTTATCTTATTAGTAGTCCTTCTGTAGACAAGTGCCCGACACCAAACCTGCCTGAATATGCATTTATTGGAAGAAGCAATGTTGGAAAATCCTCATTGATAAATATGTTGTGTAATAATGATAAATTGGCTAAAACTTCCAACTCTCCCGGAAAGACTCAGATGATCAATCACTTTGAGATTGCGAGCGTTTCTAAAGCGGGTGATTTTGATCAAACGAATTGGTATCTCGTTGATTTGCCGGGATATGGCTTTGCAAAAATTTCACTGAGCAGCCGCAGAAGATGGGAGCAAATGATTGAAAATTATTTGAAGAAAAGGGAAAATCTTGTGAGCGTTTTTGTGTTGATAGATGCCCGGCATTCGCCTCAAAAACTGGATCTTGATTTTATCCAAAAACTGGATTTATGGGAAGTGCCATTTGCCATTATTTTTACCAAAGCCGATAAGGAAAAGCAAGCCATAGTTAGTAAGAATGTAAAATCTTTTTTGGAGCGCCTTACCAAAATCCGGCAGTTTTTACCCCAGCATTTTGTTACAAGCGCTGTAAAAAAAATGGGAAAAAATAAGGTACTTGACCTCATCACTGAACGGAATAATGAATTTAAAGAACAAAGAAAAAACGCAAAATAAAAAAGGACTGCCTGCGCAATCCCTTTTTACTTATCAGAGGTGTTCTTCTAATTATTTCCACCGCCGCCTTGCTGCCTTTGCGGGCGAAGCGTAGCTTCTATTTCATTTTTAAATTTAGTGTATTGATCTGCAGTAAAAATATCTTTCAATTTCGCGTCGCGATCGTCAGCCATCTTTTCAAACACGCTGCGGTCAGGGCGGTTTCCGGACGCTCTTGCGTCTTCTCTCATTTTATTTTGTGCCGTGTAAAAATCTGTAAAAACGGTCGTTGTGCTCGTGACCTGCGCATCATTTAGCGCCAGTGGCGAAGTGATTTTATCCATCGTTGCTTTTACTCTTTCAGGAACGGTCATGCGTTGACCTTGTGCGAAAATGGTAGTTGTTGCCAATAATAAAAAGGCAACAAACAGAAAGGGTTTTAATTTCATAAATGTTTATTTTTTTTTAATTGTTACTGAGTTGCATCAAGTAATTTATTTTCCTTTGCCCGGGCGCCCCGTCATGCGGATAATTACTTTTTTGATCGTGGAATCAAACTTTTGCAATTGATCGGGAGTACAAAGGCTTCTGATTCTCCTGAAATGATTGAACATCTGCAAGTCCAGCTCTTTTTGTGTTTGGGCGATGGTATCCGCGTCCATGGCCAATGTGGAATCCGAAACATTTTGCATATAAATTAATCCGTAAAAATCCATTTTGGATTTTCTTACTTTATCAAATAGCGGTTTTATATTTTGGCGCTGCTGGGTTCTTAAAGACTGATATTGATCGAGCTGATTTTTTGAAAAGCCTACATCCTTCTGAAGCGAATTGTACATGCCGTTTTCAGCGCGCTCCTTCGATCTTTTACCTGAAGGTTTATCGAGTACAATAAAAAATAGCAGCATAGCCAAATTTGTAATCAGCAAAAAGATGATAATTGAGACCAGCGCTTTATATTTTTTCGTGTCGTTCATCATGGTTTTGTATTTTCAAAATCGTACAAAGTGGTGTTTATTTGAGTATACTCGTCGACAGTGGCCAATTCGGTATTTTGTTTTGTGCTCGTGTTAGTAGAAAGTGATGAAGAAAGAATAACAAAAGCATTGATTATTATTACTAAACAAATACACGCAAAGGCGACCAACGGTCGGGTAACAAAAGAGGTAATTTTTACCCAAATATTATTTTCCTTTTCCATTCGCGCTTCAAGCCTCGTAAAGAAAAACGGGTTGGGTTGAGCTTTGTCAATACCATCAATGCTGTGCATGGTTTCTTCAATTTTTTTATTGATGTTATTTTGCATGGCTTATAATTAATGGTTCGGGAATTTATAATTAATTATTGATTTATTTTAGACGTTGTTGCTTTAGAAAACCTGCGCGGGGTTTGTTTTTGCTATTCTTTTTCTTTTTTATAACTGATAATTTTTATTAGTTATTCTTTGCTGTTGTTGTAAAAGCTTAACAGGTTGCCTTGAAGCTTTTTTTTTGCTCTTTGCAATAATGCATCTACGGCAGAATCACTTAAATTCATTACTTCACCGATCTCAACATAGCTTAATCCTTCTATTTTATTTAGCACAAAAGCTACTTTTTGATTAGGAGGCAATTGGTCGATCGCTTTAAACAGCACTGCCGCATTTTCTTTGTTTTCAAGGCTTACACCCGGATGAAAAAAATCCGGCGGATCGATCATCATGCCATCATTTTTTCCATAAAGGCTTTGAATAAACGCAAAGCGTTTTTTTCGTTTTTTTCTGCGGATAAGGTCCATTGATCTGGTGACAGTGATCCTGTATATCCATGTCGATAATTTCGACTCTTCTTTGAAAGAATCAATCGCTTCATAAACTTTCATGAACACTTCCTGAGCAGTATCCTCAGCGTCTTCCTCATTTTGCAAGATCCCAAGCGCCGTGTTATAGACCATATTTTGCCATGTTTCAACAATGGTTTTGAAAGCAGCCCGGTCTTTATTTTTAAGTAGCCTAACTAATTCCCTTTCGTTCAAAGCAAATATTTTAATACTAAAGATCGGGTCCGCCATGTCCTCCACCTCCGAACGGTGGTCCACCCGGGCCGCCATAAGGGCGATCGGGTCTTTCTCTGTCTCCATTAGTCTGCGCTTTCCCTTTGCCAAAGGTCTTCAATTTGTAAGTAAATGTCAGCATAAAGTATTGTTGCAACACCTGGTTCTGCACATCCTGAATGTAGGAGTCAGTTACGTTTCGGGAAATGCTTTTATTTTGTTTCAAGAGGTCAAACACGGAAAGCTTTAATTCACCCATTTCATTTTTCAGGAATTTTTGTCCGATGGCAATATTCCATAACCAATAGTTGGTGTTATATCCTCCGGCTAAACCTTTATAATACTGGTTAGAAAGATCGTTATTCAAAAACGATCCTTTCCTCGTAAGTAGGTTGAAGCCGATCCCGGCAGATTGGGTAAAATAATTATTATTCAATTTCGGCTGAATGGTATTTTTTACCGTATTGATATTAGCAGAATAAGAAAGGGTAAAATCTACATATTCGCTTATGTTGCTCGCTAATACAGCTCCAAGGTTATAATTATAAGTGTTAGAAATGTTGTCAACATCATTGATGAGCCCCGGCATTTTTGCATAGCTCACGCCGCCATTCCAGTTCAGGATCGACTTCATAAATTTCAGCGGCATTCCAAAAGTGAAGAAAGATCTTGCACTGATGTATCCGTTTAAATTTACGGGCTTTGAAATTTGTGATCCTTTGAAAAGAATTACAGTTTTGGAAAGCGTGGAATCTTGTGCTGCCGTATAAGTGGCGTTGGCTATATAATCATTAATGGTTTGAAAAAATACATTGGCGAAGAACGTCTGGCTTTTGGCAGTGTTCGTGTAGTTGTACCTGGCAATAATGTTATTAGTGTATTGTTGTTGCAGGTCAGGGTTTCCGGTTGAATAAAAAAACTGGTTCGAGTTATTAATTACATTTTGCAATTGCGTCACCGACGGGGCGCTAACAGAGGAACGATAAATAATTCGCAGATTACTTTTTGATGAAAGTTTAAACCTGGCAAATGCGTTTGCCAAAATATTACTGTAAGAATTATCAATGTGCGAAATCTGCGGAAATACCTGGTCGCTTTTCAACTCGCTGTATTGATAAGAAAGCCCGGCGGAAACCATATTGTTTCGATCACCTAGCCGATAGGTGATGCCGGTATTTTGCGTATTGTAAGTGTTATTGAACTTATTGCTGAGGCTGGTATCCATCTCAGAATACTTTGAGGTAGCATCGGAAAAATTGCTGGTTTCCTGGTCGGCATTGTTGTTCGAAAAAGAAGGATTATAGTTTAGTTGAAGCTGCGCTTTTTTGCCAACAGGTTCTGTATAAACAAGGTTGAAGCTATATTTTCTATTATAATTATCCTGGTCAGAAAGCTGTTGAAGCGAATCGATTAATGTGGTGGATTTAAAATAGTTATTTACTGCCGTTAAATAATTAAGGCCGGATTTATCGCTGAAACTGCCATTGATACCCAGGGAAATGCTACGTCCTCTTTTTGCAAAAGCATGGCGGTATAAAACTGACGTGTTTAGATTATTTCCCCAGTAACGGCTGTTGATATCGTTAACGGTTTTACTTAGCATGGTCTGTCTGCTTTCATCCAGGTAGTTGGTTCCGTTTACATAATTGACTGAATTATTGTTTTGAAAACTCAGACTGGAAGTTACCAGGATAGAGTTGCTCGAATCAATTTTATAGGTAAGCCTGAAATTCGCTCTGTGGTTATAATTATGGTTATCAGAAAGAGTGTTTTCATCATAATAAGTGCTGCTGTCTTTTGTTATGATATTTTGCTGGCTGAGGGATTGATTATTAGAAGTATTCGCATTGTTGAAAAAATAACTTGCGGTAACATCTATTTTCTTGCCCCATGCATCGCTGTAATTGATTCCAAACGCATTTGTACCTGCAATACCATTTTGCTGACCTACGGTAAAGTTGCCGGTATTGCCGCCTCTAAAATTACCCCCACCGCCGCCTCCGCGCTGTCCGCCACCGCCACGGCCACCTGTGCTGGTGACACCAAGCAGGTCCTGGGATGAAAAATTTTGTTGATTTACATTATTTACTAATCCGACGAGGGAGATTCTTCTCGCATTGTTGAAAAAACTTACGTTTCCTCCGGCGCTGTACCGGTCGTCTGTTCCATATCCGGCGAATATGCGGCCAAAATTTCCTGTTCGCATATCTTTTTTAGTAACGATGTTGATGGACTTTGTTGTGTTACCATCATCGAATCCTGTGAGTTGCGCCTGGTCACTTAGCTTATCAAATACCTGGATCTTGTCAATCACTTCGGCGGGCAAATTCCGCAAAGTGGCTGTTGCATCATCACCAAAAAAATCACGGCCATCTACAGTAACTTTTTGCACGGTTTCTCCCATGGCAGTTACGGTTCCGCTTTTATCAACAGTAACGCCTGGCATTTTTTTGATCAGGTCTTCGCTTGTGGCGTCGGGATTTACTTTAAATTGATTAGCTGAAAATTCTACGGTATCATTTTTTTGCTTGACCGCACTTTCTGTGCTCACCACAACTGCTGCAAGGGTTTCCGCCGTTTTTGCAACAGTTACCTCACCAAGATCAATGTTATTATTATTTACGGTAAAACGTTTTTTAAATCCTGTATAGCCTACTGAAGTCACTGACAGCAAATAATTTCCATTGGAAACATTATTGAAAATAAAGGTGCCGCGGCTGTTACTTACGGTTACAAAAGGAGTGGCTGTGGAATCGCTGTTTAAAATTTTTACGGTAGCATTGGATAGCGGTGTTTTATCATTTGCATCCTGTAAGGATCCGGAAACTGACTGGCCACTTGCGGTCCCAAACAAAAAGGCACTAAAAAGGAAAGCAGATATAATTCGATACATAATATTGATTAAGTGCTCATATGACGATAATGTGTCCATAAACCTGCGGCTTTTTGTATTTTTTATTGAAAAGGATTTTTTATCGCGTTTAACAAATCTGAAAATCATTTCAATTATATTGCACTCCCAAAACAAAAAAATATATTTATGGACTATAATAAGATTGTATCAGTAACAGGACTTCCGGGTTTATTTGAGTTATTATCCTCAAAATCCGATGGCGCAGTAGTGCGGTCCCTGGATGACAACAGCACCAAATTTGTGAGCACAAGACAACATAATTTTTCGCACCTGGAAAGTATTGAAGTATACACAACAAAGGAAAATACCAACCTGGCCGAGTTGTTTGATGCAATGAAAAACAGCGAAGAAAAAATACCTGACGCTAATGCCGATAACAAGACTTTGAAGGCTTATTTTGAAAAGGTATATCCTGATCTTGACTTTGACAGAGTGTATTCCAGCGATATGAAAAAGATGGTAAAGTGGTATCATATTCTGGATAAAAATAAAATCGAAATCAAAGTAAAAACAGAGGAGGAAAAGGAAGCTGCAGCTGAATTAAAGAATCTAAAGCCGGCTCACAATGAAAATGCCCATGTAAAAGATATGAAGCCTCAGCAATCCAATCCAAGAAAGATTGAAAGCAGGGGCGTGAAATAATTTTAATGTAGCATTGGAAATTGGCGAACTATAGCCTCATAAGCTAAAATGTAGAAAATGGTCTTTTTATAATATTTTAAAAGATGATTGATCCAGCAGATATAAAAAAGTTAACCAGGAAATATTTACCGGAGACGCTTACAGCGTCTGACTGGGCAACCATTGAGCCATATTTTAAAGAGCTTTTACAAAGACCAATTCATTCTGTTGGTGAACTTGAGCATTGGCT
The DNA here is from genome assembly GCA_963706775.1 of uncultured Chitinophagaceae bacterium. Classification (GTDB taxonomy): domain Bacteria; phylum Bacteroidota; class Bacteroidia; order Chitinophagales; family Chitinophagaceae; genus Ginsengibacter. The sequence goes on along the minus strand of CAVPNF010000003.1, from coordinate 186,715 downwards.
TAAGGATATGAGTGAACTTGAAGCGATGTTGAACGAAGAGTTTTGCTGGCGCCAGATAAAAATGACCTGTGATACCAATAACAAATCACTTGAAGAATCCTTCAATTATTTTTGTATGGAAATTCAGCCAAAGGTTCAGCCATATGCTTTTGAACTGAATAAGAAGCTTGTAAATTCTCCTTTTATCAATGAACTGGATCATGATAAATTTTATACTTATCTGCGCACGATAAGAAAGCACATTGATCTTTTCCGCGAAGAAAATATTCCGATCCAGGCAGAAATGGCTGTATTGCAACAGCAATACGGAATGATTACCGGTAAAATGTCGATTGAGGTTAATGGTAAAGAGTACACACTTCAGCAGGCGGCGAAGTTTTTTCAAAGCCACGACCGGAACTTACGTGAAGAAGTATATCGCAAAGTGAACGAAAGAAGGCTGGAAGATAAAGAGTCGCTGAATCACCTGTTTACTGAACTGATTAAAAAGAGAAACCAGGAAGCGTTGAACGCTGGTTTTGAAAATTATCGCGATTTCAAATTCAAAGAATTAGGACGGTTTGATTATACCAAGGAAGACACCTTTAAGTTTCACGATTCCGTGAAGCAGCACGTGCTGCCTTTGGTAAATAAAATCTATGCACATAAAAAGCAAAAGCTAAAAGTTGACACACTGCGTCCATGGGATATCGAAGCGGAACCTGAAGGAACAAAACCTTTGACACCTTTTGAATCCGGGAAAGAATTACTGGAAAAAACAATTGAATGTTTCACAAAGCTCCGGCCCTTTTTTGGCGATTGCCTGCGGCAGATGAATACCATGAAACATCTTGACCTTGAGAGCAGAAGTGGAAAAGCACCCGGAGGATATAATATGCCGCTGGCCGAAAGTGGCGCGCCATTTATATTTATGAATGCCGCCGGCCAAATGCACGATGTCACCACGATGGTGCATGAGGGCGGCCACGCCATTCAATCTTTTCTTACCCATTCTCTTGAATTGAATGCCTTTAAGGAATACCCGATGGAGATTGCGGAAGTTGCCAGTATGGCGATGGAATTATTTAGCATGGATCATTGGGATGTATTTTTTGAAAATAAAGAAGATCTTAGAAGAGCAAAAGAACATCAACTGGAAAGAGTGATCACTATTTTCCCCTGGATTGCTGTCATTGATAAATTTCAACATTGGATTTACGAAAATCCGAATCACACTACGGAGGAAAGATCTGCTCAATGGATGCAAATTCTAAGAGAATTTTCTGACGATGTGATTGATTTTTCCGGGCTTGAAAAATACCAGGAAAATAGCTGGCAGAAACAATTGCATTTATTTGAAGTGCCGTTTTATTATATTGAATATGGCATTGCGCAGCTGGGTGCGATCGGACTATGGATGCAGTTCAAAAAAAACCCTGAACAGGCGCTTGATAATTATATAAAAGCGCTGAGCCTCGGTGCTACCAAAACATTGCCTGAACTTTATAAGTCTGCCGGTTTGGTATTTGACTTTTCATCGGAGAATATCAAATCCCTGATGCAATTCGTCAATGACGAAATGGAAAAGTTGAATTAAATAATCGTGTTTAATTTTCGAGGTTTTGTAAAAATGCCGGTGAATCAAATACCTCATCATCGGGAATTGCATTGAAATTATTTTCAGGAATTCTTCTTATCTATTTCAAATTTTTTCAAACAGCAAATGGAATCAATTCCTGATTCTTCATATTGATGATAAAATAATTCGTTACAAAGTTTTAGTTTTATCGCCTCAATAAGTTTGCATGCTTTCAAACACTATAGCTTCCAAAAAAAATGTTTTTTTTATTGTACTTGTTGCTGCGCTAGGATATTTTGTTGACATCTATGACCTGGTAATATTTTCAATTGTCAGGGTTCAGAGTTTTAAAGATATCAATATTCCGGAAGCCGCGATGCGCACGGGTGGCGAATATGTGCTGAATATGCAAATGGGCGGCCTCCTGCTCGGCGGTATTATTTGGGGCATTATCGGTGATAAATACGGCCGCGTGAAGGTATTGTTTGGGTCTATCTTATTGTATTCATTTGCCAACATTGCCAATGCCTTTGTGCATGATATTGATACCTACGCTGTCATCCGCTTTATCGCAGGCCTTGGCCTCGCAGGAGAATTAGGCGCCGGTATAACACTGGTGAGCGAGAGCATGCATAAGGATAAGCGCGGTTATGGAACCATGATGGTGGCGGGTATAGGCGTTTTGGGCGCAATTGCCGCGTTCTTTGTTGCGACTCATTTCGATTGGCGGCATGCTTATATCGTTGGCGGCGTCATCGGGCTTTTACTTCTCGCGCTGCGTGCGGGCACTTTTGAATCGGGTTTATATAAAAGTGTTGCAAACAAAAATGCCGGAAAAGGAAAAATCTCATTGCTCTTTAAAAATCGGGAAAGACTCTTGCGATATATTTACTGCCTGCTGATCGGGCTGCCTATCTGGTTCGTTGTCGGCATTTTTGTAACGCAGGCGCCAGAGTTTGGAAAGGCATTGGGTGCGCCTGAAACACTCAGCGCAGGCAAAGGAATTTTATTTACCTATATAGGAATTTCGCTGGGAGATATTTTGGCCGGTTTGCTGGCGCAAATAATCCGCTCACGAAAAATTACTGTTTTCCTGTTTCAGATTTTGATTATGATCAGCTCGGCATGGTACCTGGGCAGTACCGGGCTCACTGAAACCCGTTTTCATTGGCTTGCGTTCTTTATGGGGCTCGGAGTCGGCTACTGGGCTACTTTTGTGACGATTTCCTCAGAGCAGTTTGGCACCAACGTGCGCGCTACCGTTACGACCACAGCGCCTAATTTTGTAAGAGGGGCGCTGATTCCGAGCACATTCCTTTTTGAATATTTTGTACATAGGTTTAATATTATTACTGCCGGCTACATAATGATTTTTGGCCTTTCTTTAATAGCAATTTTTGCGCTGACGCAATTAAAAGAAAGCTTTAACAAAGACCTGAATTATTATGAAGAGTGAACGTGGAACAGGTTTTTTAAATGGTCGAAAAAATCATTCGCAGTTTTGAAATAAAAAAATTTGAATAACGTTAGTGCAACATATTTTGAAAATTCCCGGAAAAAATATTAATGGTAGTGGCTTTCCGGTGATTTCTTTTCTATAAACAATTATATTTGATTTTTTTTTACCAGATATTTGGAGTGAGCTTTAATATCGCCTGCATCCATTTTTAAATTGACCTTATGAGAACTGCTGTCGGCCTTTTGCTTTTGTTTCTTATCTCTTTACAAAATACTTCCTGTCAGAAAGAATTTTTTCTTTCAGATGTAGATTCGTCCCTGATTACGCAGCCGGCGTCTCCAGGTTCGGGCACTTTTACTGCTACGATTGATGGTGTCAAATTTGTGGCTGATAGAGGGACTTCTGCGGCCATCACATCGGGAGTAATTGCTATAACAGGTCAGTCTGTAAATGGCGAACAGATCGTTCTAAGAGTTGCAGATTCTTCGGTTCATCAATATACATTAAACATTGGCAGCGCGTCCAATGTCGGGGCTTATTCCAAAGACACCGCCTATACTTATGCCACCAATCAGGGAAATTCGGCGGATCAGTCGGGTGGCACTATGACCATTACTTCAGTCGATACGGCCAAAAAAACCCTGAGTGGAACTTTTAGTATGAAAGTTTACCGGCAATTTGACAGCAAGCAAAAGATCATAACTGCCGGCGTTTTTAAAAATATTTCATATCAAACCATTGCAATCCCTCCGGCAACCGCTTCCGATACATTTAGAGTTAAGGTCGATGGCGTTCAGTTTGCCGTATATTCCGTGAGCGGATTTAATGTATTTGGTAAAATCAATATTTCTGCCAGCAACCAGGATGTTTCAAAAACGGTTGGGATATCCGTTCCCTCCGATATTAAAGCCGGAACCTACACTTTTAGCTCTTTTGGGCCGGATTATATTGGTCAATATAACGTCGGAACAAGTTATATGTCAGCAGGAAGCGGTACGCTTACTATCCTTGAACATAATACCGCCACTAAAAGAATCCGGGGCACTTTTAATATGAATGCCGCAGAAATAATCGGTACAAATTCTGCTACGCTTTCAGAAGGATATTTTTCAAAAATATACCAATAAATAAGCCTGTTGGGCGACTCCAATTAAATTACGGTTTCGTCCTTTAATTTCAACAAAATTTATTACTGACAATTCCCTTTTATTAGTTTCCTCATTTTGCATTAATTTCACGCCTTAATTCTCATATAAAAACTGAATTTATATTATGGCGACAGCGATTAGAATGCCGTTGATGAGTGATACCATGACCGAGGGGAAAATCATTCAATGGAACAAAAAAGTTGGTGATAAAGTAAAAAGCGATGATTCTCTCGCCGAAGTGGAAACAGACAAGGCCACAATGGACGTAGTTGGATACGAAGAAGGAACGCTTCTGTACATCGGTGTAGAAGCAGGAAAAGCCGCGAAGATCAACGATATCATTGCGATCGTGGGTAAAGAGGGTGAAGAATATCAATCAATCCTGGACGCAGAAGGAAAAGGTGGAAAAAAAGATGAGAAGAAAGCTGATGGTGGAACCGAAGGCCAACAGGCTGGTGGCAAAAATGAGAATGAAGAAAAAGCGATAGCTGAAAAGCAGGAAAATCAATCCGATAACAAACCTGCGGACGGCGGTCAAAGCGTTGAATTGCCAAAGGATGCAAAAGTAATCAGGATGCCTCTGATGAGCGATACCATGACCGAAGGGAAAATCATTCAATGGAATAAAAAAGTCGGTGATTTGGTGAAGTCCGATGATTCATTGGCAGAAGTTGAAACAGATAAAGCAACGATGGATGTGGTAGGATATGAAGAAGGTACACTTTTATATATCGGTGTGGAAGCCGGCAAAGCCGCTAAAATCAATGAGATCATTGCTATTGTAGGAAAACCGGGAACAGACGTTTCTGCTTTTGTAGAAGCTGAAAAGAACGGCGGCGGACAAAGTGCTCCCAAAACTGAAAATAAACCTCAGGAAAAGCAGGCTGAGCAAAAAGCTTCTGAGCCCGACGCGCAAAGTAATGAAACGGCACAACAATCTTCGGTAGATGGCGGCAGAGTAAAAGCATCGCCATTGGCTAAAAAATTAGCGGCTGATAAAGGCATTGACATTTCCCAGGTGCCGGGTAGCGGCGACGGTGGAAGAATTATAAAAAAGGACGTGGATTCCTACGTTCCCGCAGCTAAACCCCAGGAACAAGCGAAGAAAGCTGTTGACGCGAAACCGGTTCAACCATTTGCGCAAACAGGCCAGGAAAGCTATGAAGACGTTCCTAATTCTCAGATGCGCAAAACGATTGCCCGCAGATTGGGCGAAAGCAAATTTCAGGCGCCGCATTTTTACCTGACGATGGAGATCAATATGGATAATTCCATTCGCTCGCGTAAGTCAATCAACGAAATTAGTCCTGCCAAAGTTTCTTTCAATGATTTGGTAATAAAAGCATGTGCCATGGCGCTGCGCCTGCATCCCGCTGTAAACAGCAGCTGGAGAGGCGATTTCATTCGCGTGAACAAACATATTCATATTGGTTCTGCAGTTGCAGTACCTGATGGATTAATGGTTCCCGTAATCAGGTTTGCTGATCAAAAATCATTGTCGCAAATCGCCGCTGACGCATCGCAGTTATATGAGAAAGTAAGAAACAAAAAAATTACACCGGAAGAATATAGCGGCAATACTTTTACGGTTTCTAACCTTGGAATGATGGATATTGAGCAATTCACAGCGATTATCAATCCTCCGGATAGCGCAATCCTTGCGGTAGGTGCGATTAAAGAAAAAGTGGTGAAAAAAGGTGATGGCTTTGCCGTGACTAATGTCATGAAAGTTACTTTGAGTTGCGATCATAGAAGCGTGGATGGCGCTGTGGGAGCTGCTTTCCTGCAAACCGTAAAAGGATTTTTAGAAAATCCTGTTACGATGTTGGTGTAACAAAATATACATGGCCTGAAAAGCCAAAATATAGAAAAATCATTTTTGCAAATTTGAAAAAGCCCGGTATTCACCGGGCTTTTTCCGTCCTAATGCTGCTGTCCGATTGATAGAATGCATCGCATGCAAAGATTCCCTTAAATTTATTTTCCTTTTATGCTGTCTTCCATTTTTGTTTTTTTTATAAATCATTTTTTACGATGTTTACAAATACCATTTTTTAAATTGACACCATGAAGAAGAAACTCAGCTTATTTTTTGTTTTAACTATTTTATTGTTTACCTATTCCTACGCCCAGCCGGATCGTTGGCAGCAGCATGTGAATTATAATATGAATGTGGATGTTGATGTGAATGCCAATCTTATCAATGGAATTCAAAAATTGGAATACACGAATAATTCCCCGGATAAGCTCAATAAGGTTTATTTTCATTTGTACTGGAATGCGTTTCAGCCGGGAAGCGAAATGGACGTGCGAAGCCGTGAGCTGGGGAAAATATTGGTGAACGGCCGTCCTGATTGGGATTCAAGAGTGACGGACCGGATCTCAAAACTGGCACCAAATGAGATTGGTTATCAGAAAATAAAATCATTGAAATTAAATGGTGTTGAACAGCCTTTAAAATACCATGGAACCATTTTGGAAGTCAATTTGACCAAACCGATTTTGCCAAAAAGCAAAGTGATATTTGATTTGGTCTTCGAAGCCCAGGTTCCTGTACAAATAAGAAGAAGCGGTCGTGACAATGAAGAGGGAATCCGTTATAGTATGAGCCAATGGTATCCTAAAATCTGCGAATATGATTATGAAGGCTGGCATCCTGCGCAATACGTCGCGCGCGAGTTTTACGGCGTGTGGGGCGATTATGATGTGACTATCAAAATTGACAAATCTTATAAATTAGGCGGAACGGGTGTCTTGTTAAACGCAAATGAAATTGGCTGGGGATATGATAAACCGGGCACGCCATTAAAAAATATTACCTCTGAAAAACGCAGCTGGCATTTTGTTGGAAAAAACGTTCACGATTTTGTTTGGGCAGCAGATCCAGACTATGAACATATTGTAAGAAAACAAAACGGCGTTGTTTTAAACGTGATCTATAAAAAAGTCGATTCCTTACAGAAAAGCTGGGAAAGAGTTGCGGATGCCGCGGTAACCGTTTTGCCTTACATGGAAAAAAGGTTTGGAAAATATGCCTATCCTCAATATTCATTCATCCAGGGTGGTGATGGCGGCATGGAATATCCAATGGCAACATTAATAAAAGGCCCCAGCCTCGGAACCGTTTTTCATGAATGGATGCATAGCTGGTACCAGATGATGCTCGCCACCAATGAGAATCAATATCCGTGGATGGACGAAGGTTTTACAAGCTGGGCCGAAGGCGAGGTTTCGGCATTTTATGATGAAAAGATGGGCTTGAAAAGTAGTGAGAAGCTCCCTTTAAATCACGCCGGTGCTTATAATGGTTATTATTATTTGGTAAAACAAAATTTGGATGAGCCACTGACCACTTTTTCAGATCATTACAATACTAATTTTGGCTACAGCATTAATTCTTATTCAAAAGGCGAAATATTCCTCGAGCAATTAGGCTATATCGTTGGTGCTGACGTGAGAGATAAAATTATGCTTGAATATTATAAACTGTGGAGATTCAAACATCCGAACGCTTCAGACTTTATGAAGGTAGCGCAGGATGTGAGCGGTGTGCAGCTTGACTGGTATAAAGAGTATTGGGTAAATACCACCAAGACTATTGACTACGGAATCGATAGTCTTTGGGAAGAAAAAGGCGTTTCAAAAGTGCGGTTGAAAAGGATCGGACAAATGCCTATGCCTGTTGATCTCGAACTCACATTTAAAGATGGCACAAAAGAATTACATTATGTTCCTACGGATCTGATGCTTGGTGACAAACCCGCGGAAAATAAAGAAAAGAGGTTTGTTCATGAAGAATGGAACTGGACAAATCCAACTTATGTTCTTGAGTTTAAACATCCGTTAAATGAAGTGGTAGAGGTAGAAATTGACCCGACAAAACGCATGGCCGATGTTGATCAAAAGAATAATTTGTTGAAGTTGAATTGGTAGCCAATTAGCTGATTAGTCAATTGGCTAATCAGCTAATTGATAAAATATATTTCTCTTTAAAAAATTCCTCTTCAAAGATTTTTTCAATCTCCCAAATCTTCGGGCGGCAGCCGCTTTCAGAAATTTCCTTTGCGAGATCTCCGCCTTTGAGACAGATCAATCCGTTCAATTTTTTCGGTTGATCAATTGGGCGTTTTTTTGTTAGAGGTTTGCTCCAATACCAAAGATCTTTCAAAGGCGCAACAGCCCGGGAAATAACGATGTCAAATTTTTTATCTTTAATATCTTCTGCTCTTGAATGTTGTACAGTCAGGTTTTTCAGGCCGATCGATTCCGCTACAGCGGATGCTACTTTTAATTTTTTATTGATGCTATCTACCAAATGAAAATGGACTTCCGGGAAAAAAATAGCCAGAGGAATACCCGGAAAACCGCCACCGGCGCCAAGGTCCATAATTTCATATCCATCCGGAAAATCAAATTGCGTGGCAATCGAAAGCGAATGCAGGACATGATGCTCATAAAATTGCTCCATATCTTTTCTTGAGATCACGTTTATTTTCTGATTCCATTCCTCATATAAATTTTTTAAAGCGCCAAATTGTTGGAGTTGAGTATCAGTGAAATCATCAAAGTATTTAGTAAGAATATCCATATAAGCGCAAATGTAGGTTTTATCCTTTTTTTCATCAGCGTAAAGCTTTGCGGCTTACGATTGTATTGTTCCTTTCATTCGAACTTTTTAGCCCCAGGTTTTGTTGCATCTATAAACGAATAAAAATATTTCAAGCTCTATCATTAAGAATAGGCTTCTTCAAATAAAAGAGTTTCATCCACGAAACTCTTTTTACATTTGAGCAAATAACAACTGAATCATCATGTTGATAGATAATATAAAGAGGCTATCGGAAAAATACGAGGACGAATTTATCGCGGTGCGGCATCATCTGCATGCCCATCCAGAATTGAGTTACAAAGAATTTGAGACATCAGCATTTGTGCAGGGAAAATTGAAAGAATGGGGAATTGATTTCCGGGTAATCGCCACCACCGGCGTGGTTGGGATTATCAAAGGGAAAAATGCAGCAAGCCGTGTGATTGCCTTACGTGCGGATATGGATGCGCTGCCAATTCTCGAACAAAATGACGTGCCGTACCGCTCAAAGAATCCGGGAGTGATGCATGCCTGCGGCCATGATGTACATACTACCTGCCTGCTCGGCGCAGCAAAAATTTTGAACGAATTAAAAGACAAATGGGAAGGAACCATTAAATTGATCTTTCAACCGGGGGAGGAAAAAAACCCCGGTGGCGCAAGTCTCATGATCAAAGAAGGTGCACTTGAAAATCCAAAGCCGGCCGCCATTTTTGCTTTACATGTTCATCCGAATCTTGAGGTAGGCAAATTGAGTTTTCGCGGTGGAATGGTAATGGCCAGCGCTGATGAAATATATATTACCGTAAAAAGTAAAGGCGGCCATGCAGCAGCGCCACATCTGACGGCTGACACGATTCTTGCGGCTTCGCAGTTAGTTGTAAATTTTCAGCAGCTCATCAGCAGAATGAATAATCCATTTAATCCTTCTGTGCTTTCTATCACGTCGTTCCAGGGTGGTAACACAACGAATGTGATTCCATCCGAGGTTAAATTAATGGGTACTTTCCGGGCGATGAATGAAGAGTGGCGTTTCAGGGCTCATGAGCTGATTAAAAATATTTGCACGCAAACAGCCGGCATTTCAGGGGCTCAAATTGACGTTGAAATTGACGTTGGGTATCCTTTCGTTGTAAATAATATTGAGTTAACGGCGCGAGCAAAACACCAGGCTTCCGAATTGGCCGGCGAAGAAAATGTAGAAGAAACCGAGATGCGGATGGGTGCAGAAGATTTTGCATTTTATTCTCATATAATTCCTGCCTGCTTTTTCAGATTAGGTGTTGGCAACAAAGAAAAAAATATTACTTCCGGCGTGCATACACCCACGTTCAATGCGGATGAAAGGGCCATCAGGAACGGGATGGAGATTATGGCATGGCTGGCGGTTTCCACTCCCGTTTAACGAATCCTGCACATTAACTATCTTTACTTTTTTTTCTATAAAAATAACGGCCTCATACGGCTTTCGGATTAAAATTTCTTATGCAAAAAAATCTTCGTAATCAGGAGGCGCTCGACTATCATTCGAAGGGAAGACCTGGTAAAATAGAAGTGATTCCCACCAAGGCGACTAAAACTCAAAGAGATCTTTCATTGGCTTACTCTCCCGGAGTTGCGGTTCCTTGTATGGAAATTTATGACAATCCTGAAGCTGCTTATCAATACACTGCCAAGGGAAATTTGGTCGGAGTGATCAGCAATGGAACCGCGGTGTTGGGATTAGGAAATATAGGCGCGATAGCTGGCAAACCCGTCATGGAAGGCAAAGGTGTTTTATTTAAAATATTCGCAGATATTGATGTCTTTGATATTGAAATAAACGAAACAGATCCTGAAAAATTTGTGGAAATCGTGGCCGCACTGGAGCCGACTTTTGGGGGAATTAACCTGGAAGATATCAAGGCGCCGGAATGTTTTTATATAGAGCAAAAATTAAGGGAAAGGTTAAAGATTCCCGTAATGCATGATGATCAGCATGGAACGGCGATCATCAGCTCTGCGGCATTATTGAACGCGTTGGAAATTCAGAAGAAAAAAATAGGCCGTGCAAAATTTGTAGTGAATGGCGCCGGCGCCGCAGCTATGGCTTGTGTGCAATTGTATGTAGCTGTGGGAGCGGACCCTGCAAATTTTTTGATGTTTGATAAAGAAGGGGTGTTGCACCGCGATCGTGACGATCTTGATGACGTAAAAATAAAGTTTGCCATCACGAAAAATAAGGATTTGACTTTGGCGGCTGCGATGAAAGATGCCGATGTTTTTGTTGGGCTGAGCGTTGGCGATGTAGTAACACCGGAAATGATAAAAAGCATGGCGAAAAATCCAATCGTTTTTGCCCTGGCTAATCCCGATCCCGAAATCACGTATGATAAGGCGATCGTTGTCCGTAAGGATTTGATTATGGCGACGGGTCGAAGTGATTTTTCAAACCAGGTAAATAATGTTCTGGGCTTTCCCTATATTTTTCGCGGAGCGCTTGATGTAAGAGCCACACAAATTAACGAAGCGATGAAGCTTGCTGCTGTGCGCGCTTTGGCAGAGTTGGCAAAGTCACCCGTTCCTGATATTGTGATGATGGCTTATAACGAGAAAAATCTCGTTTTCGGCCCTACTTATATTATTCCAAAACCTTTGGATAACAGGTTGCTGTCAACTGTAGCGCCCGCTGTAGCGAAAGCTGCAATGGAAAGCGGCGTTGCGCGTCACCCGATAACAGATTGGGACGCATATAAACATGAGCTTGATGAGCGGCTGGGAATCGATAATCAATTGCTACGTGTGATCGGTGCACGAGCGAGAAAAGAGCCGAAAAGGGTGGTTTTCGCGGAAGCAGAAAATCAAAAAATATTAAAGACGGCGCAACTCGTGCTCGATGAAGGCGTTGCCTTCCCCATTTTAATAGGAGACCCGGTAAAAATAAAAAAGATTGCAGAAGCGAATGGAATTGATCTGACAGGAATGCCAATTATTGATCCCAAAAGTGATCAATCGCAGAAAAAAAGAATGGAATTTGGCGAGATCTTTTTTGCGAAGCGCCAACGCAAAGGCTTTAACTATTACGAGGCTAAAAAGATGATGCGCGACCGAAATTATTTTGGTTGCATGATGGTGGAGACAGGCGAGGCAGATGCCATGATTTCCGGCCTTTCAAAAAATTATCCTAACACGATAAGGCCGGCGTTGCAAATCATTGGCCTTGAAGAAGGATCAAAGAAAGTGGCGGGTATGTACATCATGATGACCAAAAAAGGCCCCCTGTTTCTTGCTGATACAACGGTCAATTTTAATCCGACCGCTGAGGAACTTGCAGATATTGCTTTGATGGTGGCCAGGGAAGTAAGAAACTTTGGTATTGTGCCTTGCGTTGCTATGCTGAGCTATTCTAATTTCGGAAGCAGTGATTCTCCCGAAGCAAGATTGGTAGCCGAGGCGCGTGAAATCGTAAAGCAAAAAGAGCCGTCGCTGCTGATTGATGGTGAGATGCAGGCAAATGTTGCGTTTAACAAAGAGATTTTAAAGGACAATTATCCCTTTAGCGAGTTGGTAAATTACGATGTGAACGTGCTTATTTTTCCAAACCTGGCGGCCGGTAACGTGGCCTATAATCTTTTGCAGGAGGTTGGTGGGGCCGAGGCCATCGGGCCAGTGCTGCTTGGCATTAGAAAACCTGTACACATTCTTCAGCTCGGGAGCCAGGTTCGCAGTATTTATAACATGGTGTTGATCGCGGTATTAGACGCGCAGACGAAATGTGAGAAAAAAATTGCCGCTGAACAATCTAATCCGAGAGGATGGAGAAAGGCTAAAAAACTAAATCCCGAAGGGTAAACATCGAAAATTTTCTAAGTTAATAAAATGAAATTAATTTCTACACTCGGCGCCTATATCAATATGATGCGGGGCATGTTCACCAGGCCGGAAAATATCAGAATGTATTGGAAGGAACTCATGCATCAATCTGTTGAAATCGGCTTCGGCTCTCTGTGGATTGTGTCGGTGATTTCGATATTTATGGGCGCGGTGAGTGCAATTCAAACCGCTTACCAATTGACAAGCCCCTTGGTTCCGGACGAAACGATTGCGCAGGTAGTTCGCGATACTGTTATACTTGAATTTGCACCTACGTTGGTTTGTATTGTACTGGCAGGCGTAGTTGGCAGTAAGATCGCCGGTGAGTTGGGGAATATGCGCGTAAGTGAGCAAATTGACGCGCTTGAAATAATGGGCATCAATACCAAATCTTATTTAATAGCACCTAAAATTCTCGGCGCCTTGATCACCATTCCTTTGTTAGTGGTGATATCGATGGTATTGGGTATTTATGGTGGTCGTCTTGCGGGAAGCCTCGGAGGCATCTTGTCTGCTGATACTTATGACCGTGGGCTGATACGAAATTTTTTACCTAAAAATGTCTGGTTTGCACTTGCAAAAGCCTATTCATTCGCATTTATTATCAGCAGTGTTCCTTCGTTTTATGGGTATAACGTAAAAGGTGGGTCATTAGAAATCGGCAGGGCAAGCACCAAAGCGGTGATTTCAAGTTGTATTCTTATTTTGATTGCAGATTATGTGCTGTCATTCTTTTTATTATAAAAAATATTTTGCTGCGTTCGATCGTGGGGAAAGAAGACCGATAAAAATATTTAACCTAAAGTGTTATGATAGAAATAAAAAATGTTTCTAAATCTTTTGGAGATAAAAAAATTCTTGATAATGTAAGTGCCGTGATGGAAACCGGTAAAACAAACCTGATCATCGGCACGAGCGGAAGTGGAAAAACGGTCCTGCAAAAATGTATGGTTGGGTTATTTGAAGTGGACAGCGGGGATATGATTTTTGATGGCCAGGATCTGACAACTATGGCACAGGAACAACGGAAAGAGTTGCGCCAGCAAATAGGCATGCTTTTCCAGGGCTCTGCTCTTTTTGATAGTATGACAGTGGAAAAAAATGTAAAATTTCCATTGGACATGTTTACCAAATGGAGCCATGCCAAAAAAATGGAGCGCGTAAATGATGTGCTGGACAGGGTAAATTTAAAAGATACCAACAAGAAATTTCCTTCGGAAATAAGCGGTGGTATGAAAAAGAGAGTCGGCATCGCAAGGGCAATTGTATTGAAACCAAAATACTTGTTTTGTGATGAACCCAATTCCGGCCTTGATCCTCAGACATCAATGGTTATTGATAAGCTCATTCATGAGATCACCAAAGAAAATGATATGACCACGGTGATCAATACTCATGATATGAACAGCGTGATGGAGATCGGCGAAAATATTCTTTACCTGTATCTTGGTAAAAAAGAATGGGAAGGGAATAATAAAGAAATCATCTTTAGCAAACACGATAAATTGAATGAATTTATTTTTGCTTCCGAGTTTTTAAGGGATGCAAAAGATATGCGCATGTTGGAAGCAAAAGGAATTATTGACAATGACAGAAATATGGATGAAATCCTACGGGATGGAGGCGCGAGCCTGGTCATGGGCGACGAAGATAAAAAACCCGAATAACTATATTTTGGCTTGTCAGAAGTTTATGCTTTTATGAAAATCTTCTTCTTATTAATTGGTCAAATTGTTTGACAACAGGATGAGAATCCATCCAGCCTATTTTGATTTTCAATTCTCTTTTGATCCAAAATTCTGCTTCCGGTAAAATGGAAAAATTTTGAATTGTTTTAATGCTTCGTTCATACATAGCTTCATCGCCACGGAATAATTCATTGATAAAAAGAAAACGGTCATTGATTCCGATCGCTTTTCTCAAATCCTTTATAGGTGTGGATGTCAATGTCTGCGATAGCTCGATCTTGATTTCTTTCAGCCGGTCGTTTAAAGATTCCGGGTATTCAAAATCCTGATCGGATAATGGCGCCAGTTTTTCATGCGGCGGGTCCTGGTGCGCAAGCGTGGGCACTTCTTCTATCGGGTCATAAACAAAAGAACGTGCATGCGATCCGGCAGCGTTTAAAGCTTCCGAGTTCTTTTTTATCTGCTCAAGCTCTTCTTCAATTTCTTTTTCATCTACCTGCAATACTTCAACGATCTTCTCTTCGGGATTAATTGTATCAACGGTATTACCAAAAATAACTGCGGAAAACGGAGGCATACTTATCGCCACTCTTTCATTTGTTGCAACCGTTTTTTTATCTAATTGACTTGTAAGTTCGGCATGAAGAATATGGACAGTATGCAGCATAGACTGGACTGATGAGTGATCATTAAGTTGTTGCTGTAATTTTTTCAGGAGTGTTGACACTCTTTCCATATAGATATTGTAAAATTATTAAGAAAAACAGGAAATAAAATGTTTGTTTTTGATTTAACAAAAAATCATTTTAACCTTGCAATCGTAGCTAAGTTACAAATTGATATCAAAATTAAATACAAAAAATGTTTATAGAACCTAATTTCCGCGGGGAGCGGCGAGGGTGGATTGAGGTTATTTGCGGAAGTATGTTCAGTGGAAAAACGGAAGAACTCATTCGTAGGTTGAAACGGGTGAAGATTGCCAACCTGAAAGCAGAAATATTTAAACCCTCTGTTGACGTGCGTTATGATGAAGTTAAAATTGTGAGTCATGATGAAAACAGGATCCAATCTACACCGATTGATAACTCACAAACGATTTTATTGCTGGCACAGGACGTGGATGTCGTTGGCATCGATGAAGCTCAATTCTTTGACAATGAAATTGCAAATGTGTGTGAGACACTCGCCTGTAAGGGAATGAGGGTGATCGTGGCAGGTTTGGACATGGATTACACCGGAAAGCCCTTTGGTCAAATGCCGAATCTTTTGGCAATCGCCGATTATATTACCAAGCTGCATGCTATCTGCGTGGTGTGTGGAAATATTGCAAACGTCAGCTATCGAAAGGTGGCAACAGGCGGCCAGGTTTTATTAGGCGAAAAAGATATTTATGAGCCGAGATGCAGGGTTTGCGCGGCTTTAAAAAGTTAATAAGTTGAAATGTCGATTGGTTATTTACCGGGGTAGAATATTAAAAAAAGATAGAATTGTCAAAAATAATTACGCTGTTAAAAAAAGATTTCTTGCTGGAATTGCGGCAGCAGCACACTTTTTTTGGAATATTGCTGTATGTCGCCTCAACAATTTTTGTTTTGTACCTGGCGATGGGTCAGCCTGAGAGTACTGTGTACAACGGACTATTCTGGATGATACAATTGTTCGTTTGCGTAAATGCGGTTGCAAAGAGTTTTCTACAGGAAAGTAAAGGCAGGATGCTTTACTTTTTTTCAGTCTCCAGCCCCATTCATTTTGTTATTGCCAAATTGATTTACAGCTCAGTTGTAATGTTATTGATGGTGCTGCTAAGTCTCGTATTATTCAGGATTTTGCTGGGTAATCCTATCATGCATGAATTTGAGTTTATCGGTCTCGCTTGCCTGGGAGGATTAAGCTTAAGTCTTGTATTTACTTTGATGGCGGCAATTGCCGCGAAAGCCCAACAAAATTCTGCGGTAATGGCAATTCTTGGCTTTCCGCTGATTATTCCTCAGTTAATGTTGTTGATCAGGCTCTCTAAATCCCCACTGGGCGAAGTTTTCAGGGAAGGTGCTTTTCTGCAGATCATCATGTTGTTACTCGGCCTCGATGTGCTTGTGATTGCGCTGGCTGTTGTTCTTTTTCCATTTCTGTGGAAGGACTAATTTTATAAATTATTAGGCTATTCTATTATTTAATTATTGAACAGGTAAAAACATTATTCATACAATGCATCTAACCTCATTATAAATAAGGCTCTTAAACAAATAAAACGATGCAGCCTTAAGGCAATCCAACCTTATATAATTATACAATTGAACAATTAAACATTTAGCCATAGTTTTGCAACACCAAAAATGAAATCATGAAACTAAAATGGTGGAAGATATTGTGCATAGTGTTTTTGTTGCTCACCTTTACTGCGGGTTTCCTGATAAAAGTTCCCATAATCGGCAACCTTCATCAAACGATCCGGAATTTTTTCTTTCACGTTCCGATGTGGTTTGGCCAAATGGGTTTACTCACGCTTTCCCTGGGTTATTCTATCGCTTATCTGCGAACACAGAATCTTAAATATGATATTTATGCCGGTGAATTTGCAAAGACGGGAATTATATTCGGTGGTTTAGGATTATTGACTGGCGCTATTTGGGCAAAATATACGTGGGGAGAATTTTGGAGTAACGATCCTAAACAAATGGCCGCCGCTATAGCTGTTCTCATTTACCTGGCTTATGTTGTTTTAAGAGGCTCCATGCCGGATATGGACAAGCGCGCACGCGTGTCGTCAGTCTATAATATTTTCGCTTATTTTATTTATATCCCGTTAATTATGATCCTTCCGCGCCTTGTAGAATCGCTTCATCCTGGTGGCATGGAGGGTGCAAAAGGCGGTGGAAATCCCGCGCTTGGCGGAGCCAGCCTTGATGGTACGATGCACCTTTTATTCTGGCCTGCGGTTTTAGGTTGGTTGCTTTTAGGGATATGGATCAGTAATTTAAAAATACGATTAAGCTTGCTTGCCAATAAAAATTTAATTAATGAATAAATTAGACCTTAAGCGTTTCAGCTTCACTGTTATATTGTTTTTATTAAGCTTTTGCTCATGGGCACAGACTGCCACAGATTCCACATCATCTTCCGTCGATGAGGTTATGAGAAGCCACGATAAAATTTATGTCGTCATGGCTGTTTGCATAGTTATTCTTTTGGTATTCTTTTTATACCTTGTAAGAATCGATCTTAAAGTTTCGAAAAAAGAAAAAATGCAGTAGATTAACATCTGCTTTCGATTGCAAATTATTACCTTGTCGCAAAATTAATTGCTCCTAAAATAATATTTTATGTCATCAAACGTACCGTATAGTTTTTTTCAAAGCGTCGAGCGGAGCTTTGATAAAGCAGCGCTTTTTACTGCCTGGGATAGTGGTATTCTTCAGCAAATAAAACAGTGTAACAGTGTATATCAAATGCGATTTCCCATCAAGAGAGAGAGTGGCGAAATTGTCACACTGGAAGCATATCGTGTTCAGCATTCGCATCACAAGACGCCATGCAAAGGCGGTATTCGTTTCAGCAATGCTGTAAACCAGGATGAGGTAATGGCACTTGCAGCCCTGATGACTTTTAAATGTGCGATTGTGAACGTTCCATTCGGAGGAAGTAAAGGAGGAATTAAAATCAATCCCAGGGAATACACTGCGTATGAGTTGGAAAAAATAACGCGCCGTTATACAGCGGAACTAATCAAGAAAAATTTTATCGGTCCGGGCACAGATGTTCCTGCTCCTGATTATGGAACAGGAGAAAGAGAAATGGCGTGGATATTAGATACCTATGTTGCGATGCATCCCGGTGAGATTGATGCTGCAGGTTGTGTCACCGGAAAGCCTGTTTCGCAAGGTGGAGTGCGTGGAAGAAAGGAGGCAACCGGGCTCGGCGTGTTCTACGGACTTTCTGAAGTTTGCAATATGCCATCTTTGATGGGGCCCATAGGTTTTTCACTCGGTGTCAAAGGAAAAAGGATCTGCGTGCAGGGCCTTGGAAACGTTGGCTATCACACTGCATTGTTTTTTCAACAGGCCGGTGCGCTGATCGTTGGGTTAGCAGAATTCGAAGGTGCGATTCAAAATGATGAAGGGCTTGATGTAGAAAAGGTTTTTTTACACCGCAAAAAAACCGGTTCGATCCTGGATTTTCCGGGAGCTAAAAATTTTGAAAAATCGGGGGATGCGTTGGAGATGGAATGCGATATTTTAATTCCTGCTGCGTTGGAAAATGTGATCAATGGAATAAACGCTCCTAAAGTAAAAGCAAAGATTATTGGTGAGGCGGCTAACGGGCCTTTGTCACCTGAAGCGGATGATGTCTTTAATAAAAAAGGTGTTTTAGTAGTTCCGGATATGTACCTGAATGCCGGAGGTGTTACGGTTAGTTATTTTGAATGGCTCAAGAATTTGAGCCATGTGCGTTATGGTCGTTTGGAAAAAAGATTTTCTGAAAATATGAATCACCACATTGTCGGACAGATCGAAGAACTGACTGGCAAGACTATAAATGCGGCTGAAAAAGAATTTCTTTTACATGGAGCGGAAGAAGTTGATCTTGTAAGAAGTGGTTTAGAAGAAACGATGATCAGCGCGACAAGAGAGATTGTTGACATTTGGCAGAAGACGCCGGCAATCCCGGATATGAGGACTGCCGCTTACGTTTGCGCGATTAATAAAGTTGCTACTTCCTATGCGGAATTAGGAATTTTTCCATAAGATATTTGAATATTTTTACCTGCCGGGAACTTGCTTCCCGGCTTTTTTAATTATGAATTAACGAAAACGCTGAAAGGTGATTTTCTACATTTTGGCTTATCACAGCCGTGTTTGGCGAGAATATCGAGCTAAGCTTTCTGAAATGTTGCGATCATAAAAAATACAATTTTCTACATTTTGACTTTTCAGAGTTTACAATTCAAACTCCGGGAAGAAATCAATTTCACTAAAGCGGTTATTATTTTTTTCAAAACCAAAACAATGACTGCCGTTGGTTATTACAAGGTATTTTGCCGGGAGAGAAATGTGATACCGTAATATTTGTTCCAGCGTTTTTTCTGAAAGCATCACATTCATTTCCTTACATTCGATTATCATCCATGGCTGTGATTGCCTGTCATATACGACGATATCACAGCGTTTTTTTAATTCTCCTAATTTGATTTCTTTTTCAATAGCAATCAGAGATGAGGGATATTTTTTTTTGACGAGAAGAAATTGAATAATATTTTGTCGTACCCATTCTTCCGGCGTCATCAGCAGCCATTTTTTCCTCACCGGATCAAAAATTTCGTCTATGCTTGCCTGTTGTCTTGTCTTTACAGGCTGCTTTGGAAATTCAATTTTTATCATTTGAAGCCGTATCGCCCTTTAGAGCGTTTCTTTAATTAGTCTTTGTGAATATTTTTCATCGAATTTAAAGGCGAATTGGTAAATTCGGACTATTGGCAAATTTCGCCTAATTAACTTCTTAAAATCGTACTTTTATCCATAGCAAAAAATAATTTAACCGAATGGAATTATGAAGACAAAAAAAGAGATCGTTAACAATTGGTTACCACGCTACACCGGTGAAAAGCTGGATAATTTCGGAGAATATATTCTTCTCACCAATTTTAGTAATTATGTAAAGATGTTTGCGGAGATTCACAATGTTAAAATCGTCGGGGTTGAAAAGGCGATGGAATGTGCAACCGCGGATGATATTACGATTATCAATTTTGGGATGGGAAGTCCGGGAGCCGCTACGATCATGGATTTGCTAAGCGCCATTGAGCCAAAGGCTGTTTTATTTTTAGGAAAATGTGGTGGCTTGAAAAAGCGCAATAAAATCGGCGATCTTATTTTACCGATCGCAGCAATAAGAGGCGAAGGAACATCTAATGATTATTTCCCTCCGGAAGTGCCGGCATTACCGGCGTTTGCTTTGCAAAAAGCAATTTCCACAACCATTCGTGACCATGCTTTTGATTACTGGACCGGAACTGTTTACACCACGAACCGAAGGGTTTGGGAACATGATGAAATTTTTAAAGCTTATCTCAGGAAAATCCGGGCATACGCAGTGGATATGGAAACCGCCACTATTTTTACGGTTGGCTTTTATAATAAAATTCCTACGGGAGCACTTTTATTAGTAAGCGATTCACCAATGGTGCCTGAAGGTGTCAAGACCACGGAAAGTGATGCAAGCGTAACTGCTCAATTTGTGGAGATGCATTTGACGATCGGAATCGAATCTCTCAAACAATTGATAAATGATGGATTGACCGTAAGACATTTGAAATTCTAGACGGGTGATCGTGAAGCGTGAATGGTGAGGCGTGAATTGGTGAAGCTTGAATGGCGAATGGTGAATGGTGAAGCGTGAGTCGTGAATAAATCAATAAACCAATAAATCAATACACTAATAAATCAACAACCAATAAGCCAATTTTGCCTTTTCCCCTTCTTCAAATAAAAAATTTTAGTGTCGATTTTGTGACAGAAAGCGGAACAACTTCTGCTGTGAAAAATATTTCTTTTGATATCAACCATGGAGAAACAGTTGCTATTGTTGGTGAATCCGGTTCAGGAAAAACAGTTACTTCTTTATCCATTTTGCAATTGCTTTCTTCGCCTCCGGCAAAATATACATCAGGTGAAATTCTATTTTCTGAAGATGGAAATACACAATCCAACTTATTAAATATTGAAGAAAAGGCATTGAGGAAGATCCGCGGAAATAAAATTTCCATGATCTTCCAGGAGCCGATGACTTCTTTAAATCCGGTTAAAACCTGTGGCAGCCAGGTGATAGAAGCGATAAGGACTCACAGGCACATTTCTGAAAAAGAGGCTCTTCAAAAAACGATCGAATTATTCGCGCAGGTTAAATTGCCTGAACCGGCTTCGATGCCGGGGCGCTATCCTCATGAACTGAGTGGAGGGCAAAAACAAAGGGTCATGATTGCTATGGCAATGAGTTGTGAGCCGTCGCTATTGATCGCCGATGAACCGACCACCGCATTGGATGTGACGGTTCAGAAAACTATTTTGCAACTTATCAAAGAACTACAGGTTGTCAGGAAGATGAGTGTCATTTATATCACGCATGATCTTGGGCTGGTTGCAGAGATCGCCGACAAAGTGATCGTGATGTATAGAGGCAGCGTGGTGGAACATGGTCCGGTTAGAGATATTTTTTTAAACCCACAGAACCCTTATACAAAGGCGTTGCTGAAATGCCGCCCGGCGGCAAATTCCAAAGGAAAAAGGCTTCCTGTGATTAGTGATTTTTTGGGCGGGGAATCAGGTATCGGGAACAGGGTAGCGACAGCTTTCAGTAATCAGCAATCGGCGGACAGGAACAATAAAGTTGAAAATATTGATATTGCAGAACCGCTTTTGAAAGTAGAAAATCTGAAAGTTTATTTTCCGACCAAGAAGAATTTTTTTGGTAAAATATTGAAAGAATTCAAAGCGGTGAATGACGTAAGCTTCACGGTCGACCGGAGAGAAACGTTGGGCCTTGTGGGAGAAAGCGGCTGCGGTAAAACAACTCTTGGCCGGGCATTGATGAGATTAATAAGTCCTACTTCAGGAAATATTTTGTTCAATGGAAAAAACATTGCGCATATCGAAGAGGAACAGATGAGGAAGATGAGAAAAGATATTCAGATCATTTTCCAGGATCCTTACGGCTCGCTTAATCCGCGACTGACGATTGGCCAGGCAATTAACGAACCAATGAAGATTCACGAAATTTTGCCAACCGAAAGACAACGCAAAGAAAAGATTATTGAGCTGCTGGAAAAAGTAGATCTTAAGCCAGAATATTTTAATCGCTATCCGCATGAATTCAGTGGTGGTCAGCGCCAGCGAATTTGTATAGCGAGAGCGCTCGGACTGAATCCCGATTTTATTATTTGCGATGAAAGCGTTTCAGCCCTTGACGTAAGCGTGCAGGCGCAGGTTTTGAACTTACTGAATGACCTTAAAGATGAGTTGGGCTTTACCTGTATTTTTATTTCTCATGATTTAAGTGTTGTGCATTATATCAGCAACCGCATCATGGTGATGAATAATGGAAAAATAGAAGAGACGGGGGCCGCTGACGAAATTTATTTCCATCCCAAAAAAGAATATACACAACGATTGATCGCCTCTATCCCAAAAGTAAATTTTTGATCATTGGTCTGCAAACCGGCTGTAATCATTGATGATAAAAAAATTTCTTCCACTCTTATGTGATAAGATCACCATTTTTTCAAACTCTTTTTCAAATTGATCTGATTCCGGACTTTCATAGTCTAATTTTTTATCGGTGAATTTCGTATAGTCATTGTTGATATCAACATCATTTAAGTCAGACGGCTGCAATCCACTGAAAGCAATCTTCCAGCTATCCTCTTTCTTTACCCGGTATTTATAGAAGTAAACGTTACCGCGGTTGTTCCCGTATGTAGCGGCCCGGCAACTCACGAATTCTACAGAATCAATTTTATTAAATGCGCCATTTCCGACCAGGATACTACGAGCTATTAATTGCTGCTTCTTATAAGCAAGCGGGAATCGATTCTCGCGGTTTATTTCTTTCAATTCGCCATAAAGTGATGCGCAAAATTTATCATTGGAAGCAATGCAATTTAATACACTGTCAGGAACTGTTTTATTATTTTTAATAAGGGCAATAACCGCCGTCATCTGTGCGATTTGATCTTTGGAATTCAAAAGTTTTTCAAAGAACTTTCGTACCGCTTTTTCTTTTTCATAATAAGGCATCAGCAGTGTAGCAAATTCATCCAGCTTATAATCCCGGCTATATCTTTCATCATCTTCCGAATTGTCATCGTCGTTAGCGTCGTTCTTTTTGCTCTCGATTTTCATTTTGTTCTCATCTTTTGCCTGCTGTTTTTTGAGGGCGATCTTGGCGTCAAAATAGATGCTGGTATAAAAATCCTTGTAATCTTTTCCAGACAAAAGATTGCTGTCCACGAGCGCAACGAGAAGTGACATTACCTCATCTTTATAATCATCGATGCTCAAAAGATGAAGCATTGAAGGAAAAAGTTTTTTAGCTAATAAAAGTGAATCGTCAACGTCAGCAAAGAAGGAACTGTAATCATAACTGTTTTCAAATAGAGGTGGATCGGCTGTAATAAGTTCTTTAAGCAAATCATAAGATTCTTTGGTTTTATTTTTGGCAAGTGCTCTAATAACGGCATTTTGGAATATAGCGGTATCAGCAGTGTTTTCATAAATCTCTTTTAATGATTTTGCAACAGATCCTTCGCTTCCTTTTCCGGTTATGTAGCCTAACTCACGGATCGCATTTGCCTTAATATCGAAATAATCTTTGTCGGAATATTTTAGATTTTTTATCAACGATTTTAATGCAGGAATATCATCTTTCGAAAAATAAATATTAGGAAAAGCGATCATCGCTTTTAAATGAGTGGCGCTGTCGGTGCTTTTAATATCTGCAAACAGTTGATCTTTTTTGTTTAACGGTGCCTCCGCATTTGATGAATCAGGCTGTGGCCGGAAGGTTGAAAAAAACGTTTTAACAAAATCGCTTTTTATGCCGGAACTATCGCCCATGGCAACGATCCTGTATAACCTTGATTTATTATAAATAAACATCCGGTAAATAACCCGTGAAGTATTCGTATCGGAAATAGTAAATCGATAGGCTTTTGTATGCTGATCCAGCATCGATGAATCAACTGAGGAAAGCATCATGTCATTGTCGCCGAGGTAGTCATTAATTTCATTCTGAACAAAATTCGCAGAATCTCTCATTTGAAAATAAAGAGGAAATGCCTGCATTCGCACAGATATGGATTCGCCTGTTTCTTCGCTATTGAACGTAGCAATTTTTTCTTTGGGCCAGTAAGGCTCCTTATCCCCGCCGCCGTAAAAAGCCGAGCTGGAAATATTGTCGATCAGCGCCCGGAAATTCTGGTCAAGCTCCGGAACAACGGGTGTCATCACGGTAAAATGAAGGAAAGTGTCGATAAACATTCCGGGCTTGCCATATTTAAACGGAGTGGTTTGAAAGGAAGAAAAGAATTTTGAGAAATCGGCAGTGCTATCTTTTCCTTTTGCCGCCAGCAAATAATAGTGCGGACCTTTCAATATTACTTTTATCCGGGCAAAGCCTCCGTCCTTCAATGATTGAGAAACGTCCAAGAAGGGGACAATTGCAACATCCCTTTTTATTTTTTGCTCTTTGTCTTTGGCAAATTCAGAGTTTTTGAAGGATTCATTTGGAAGCTTGATGTCGAAAGAATCTTCATCAAGGAAATTAAAATTGTTCACTGTTTTTTTCAAAATGAGGTACGAGTTTCCATTCGCTTTATCATTCGCTTCATATTCCAATCTATCTATTCCATCTGCCATGCTGTTGTTCACAGATTGGTGCGGCATTTCCGGCAGGATCACTTTAAATCCACCTACGGCCGGCTCGAAAACTACCGGTCCGTTTGTAAGAGTCCTCAATTGTATCGAAGAAAAATATTTTTCGGCCTCCGGCCCATTCACATAATTTTCTTTCCCACCCATTTTAAAAATTAAAACTTCGTGCGGCGTTACAAATAATTGATAACGCTGTATGTCGCCGCGCCGGGTTTTGTTGGTAAGGTCAATGCCATTGTAACCATTACGCCTGATCGGAGTTTTAGAAATTATTTTCCCTGGAATATTTTCATAAAGCAAGCTGTCGAGTTTGTTATAAACCGCTTTTTCTGAACTTCCGTTAAAGGCGCTATAAGTTTGAACTCTGGTGACTAAATAATATGCACCGTTGGTCATATCAGCGTATTGCCGCCTGTCTAAGCCGGAATAATCAGAAGATAATTTGTAAAGATTCCCGGGAACTTCAACAGAGAATAAGCTATCTGTCGCGAACTGTTTTGAAAAAAGCACAGCCACTTTCTTTTGATCTATTTCATTTTGACGAAGCGCATTCTTATAGACTAATTTCACCGGCCTTAGCCGGTAACCCATTTTTCTCAAAAGCTCTATTACGCCCTTTTCGCCGGGTAAATGGGCGGCGCCAACCGCTGCGAAAAGTGAATTTTTTTTGATAATAGTATCTATTGAATTTGCCTGGATTTCATTTCGTTTCAATAGAAATTTATTCCTGAACGCTTCTGATCCCTGCAGGATAATTTCTAAAGAATCCAGCAGATCCAGGTCGCCGCGGCGGTAGGCGTCTTCAACTTTTTTCTCAATCTCATAAGGCGAGTTAT
This sequence comes from uncultured Chitinophagaceae bacterium, assembly GCA_963706775.1. Lineage (GTDB taxonomy): Bacteria > Bacteroidota > Bacteroidia > Chitinophagales > Chitinophagaceae > Ginsengibacter. The sequence goes on along the minus strand of CAVPNF010000003.1, from coordinate 161,165 downwards.
TGGAGCCTTCTGAGGCTTTCTTTTTTTCCTTCGCCATGTCGGCATAGGCTTCCAGGACCGTTTTTTCTGTTGTGAAATAATCTTCCACGCCGGTAGTGATTTTGCCTAATTTTTTAGCGGTTTGATAAATATAGAGATCCAGAAAAGTGTCTTCTTCGAAATCCTCTTTTGCTTTATAACTGCGGTATAGTAATCCGTTTACGATCGTGGGCTCTGATTGTAAAGCTGCTCTTAATTCATCCTGATAATCGTCAATCTTGAATGATTTTTCATTGAGATAGTCGTTGGCCGAAACCTGGCTGAAATTTTTAAAGTTTTTTTGAAGAACGTCCAGCTTCACCATTTCAACCTGCCACACTTCAGGGTTTAGCTCAATGGCAACGGCATTTACATTTTGCAAAGCATAGTAGAAGGAATCAGCCAAATGAAAAACCATTTTGCTGCTGACATGCATCGTACCAAACAGGTAAGATGGTTTCTTTAAACCGTTGCCGGAAATCTCCCATAAAAGTCCCTGGTATTTTTGAGCGTGCTGGGTTTGAGCAAAAGCATTGCCGGGAAGTAAATAAGCGAAAAGAATAAAAATAAAAGTAATAAAATGTTTCATTCGAAAGCGTAGTTAGTTTGGATTTTGATATGGATTTTGATATCGGGTATAATTGAAAATAAGGGAACCGGCATTATAAAAATAGCGAAGCTATTATTACCAGCCGTTTCAAAGAACATTTATTTTAAATAAAAATTGTGAATTGATTTTAACCGGAACAGGAATTTCTACATTTTAGCTTATGTCGCATCAATGGTATGCAGTAGTCTTAACAAAAAGGTATATCTTATTTCATATATTAATATTACCTTTGCAGCCTTTAAAAATCATGCCGTAACATGATAAGTGGCCCGCGACCGGCGGGTACGTATCTCTGTAAAACTACAGTAAATGGCATGTGACAATTAACTTTTAAAATTATAATTGCACATGAAATTAAGTCAATTCAAATTTGACCTTCCTCTCAATCTAATTGCACAAAATCCGACCAAAAGACGCGAAGACAGCAGAATGATGGTGATCGAAAGAGCCACGGGGAAAATTGAAAACAAACATTTTAAAGACATTCTTGAATACTTTGATGACAAAGATGTTTTTGTGGTGAATAACACCAAAGTTTTTCCTGCACGTATGTATGGGCGAAAGGAAAAAACCGGCGCTAAAATCGAGGTTTTTTTATTGAGGGAATTGCATAAGCAAAATCGTCTTTGGGACGTAATCGTAGATCCGGCGCGAAAGATTCGTGTAGGAAATAAATTATATTTTGGAGAAAATGACGAACTGGTTGCTGAAGTAATTGACAACACGACGAGCCGCGGCAGAACGATTCGTTTCCTTTGGGATGGCCCGGAAGATGACTTCAGAAAGATGCTTTATTTTATGGGTGAAACACCTTTGCCAAAATATATCAAACGCAAGCCGGATGAAGAAGATAAAGAAAGATATCAGACCGTTTATGCCAAGCACGAAGGTGCTGTAGCAGCCCCAACTGCGGGTTTGCATTTCAGTCCTGAATTGATCAAACGTCTGGAAATTAAAGGAATTCGTTTTGCAGAAGTGACTTTGCATACCGGCCTTGGTACGTTTCGCCCGATTGAAGTAGAGGATTTGAGCAAGCATAAAATGGATGCTGAATATTACAGAATTGAGGAAGAAGCCTGCAAAATCGTGAACAAAGCAAAAGAGGGTGGGCACAGGATCTGCTCAGTGGGGACAACTACTATGCGCGCCATGGAAACGTCATTTACCGCTCAGAAACTATTAAAACCTTCAGAAGGCTGGACGAATCATTTTATTCATCCGCCTTATGATTTCAATATTGCCGATTCACTTATCACTAATTTTCATTTACCGAAAACGAGCTTGCTGATTATGGCTTGCGCGTTCGCCGGATACGATTTAATTATGGAGGCATACAAAAAAGCGATTAAGGATAAATACCGCTTTTTTAGTTATGGGGATGCAATGCTGATCATTTAGTTTTTTATAAATACTTTGTTAGGGCCGGTTGAAAAACCGGCCCTTTCTATGTCAATCAGGGCTAATAAAAATTTAAGAAGCACTCTTTTTAAAATCGACTATTTCGGAAATAAACCTGAATCACACTTAAAAATTTGTTGTTTTAAAGTCTTAATAGAGGAAAACGATAAGCAATAACTAAATTGCCGTTTCAAACCATATTCGTATTTTGGTAATGAAAGTTTCCGTTCTTTGCCGCATTATCAACTGGCTATGAGTAAGATCAAAAGTAAAAAGTCGGTAAATTTTACCACAAAAGATTCCGGGCTCCAGGCCTGGATCCGGGATTTTGCCCAGCATTTGAAAGCCCATCCGGAAAAAAATGTCGTGATCTATCCAACAAGTTTTGCAACTGGTTTTGCAAAAGTACACCTGATTGAACCTGGTCTTACGTATAGAATTGTTGACTATCTGCTTAATACAGACTATATTTTTACCCGCGAAAAAACGGAAAATTATTATTTAATCATTTATTTCTATCAATATAATAATTGCTCCAAACTTCGGGTTACGATTAATAATAAAGTGGTTATCGACAGCACAGAAAATGATTACAGCAGCTTGCTGATGACGAATAGCCGCGTAAATCAAAGACTGGAATTGAAGGCCGGGACTTACGTTAAGGGATTGACCATTCAATTGACGGAAGAATGGCTTAAGGAGAAAATCGCCCATCCGGATACGGCCAATTATGCCCTATTTAAAGAAAAAGAGGTGTTTCAAAGTTTTATCAATCCAAAAGCGCAGAAGCTGCTTACAGAGATTTTCGATCGTGAATCCAACTCTCCCGCGCCCGGCCTTTATTTAAATAACCGCGTCTTACGATTGTTGGAAGGTTTTTTAGATCATATTTTGAAGTATGGCATTTCTGCCGGTACATTGCCTCCATCCGCAAAAGATGTTCAAAATATTTTAAAAGTTGAATCCATGCTGCTGGAAAACTACAACATGGATTTTCCCAGCATAGAAAAGCTTGCCCGTGTTGCCCTAATGAGCCAGACTAAACTCAAGAATGTTTTCAAAAAAGCATTCGGAATAAATATGTATCAATATTATCAAAAAAATAGAATCCATAAGGCCAAAGAACTTTTGGACACCGGCCGATACTCAGTTTCAGAAGTCGGTGGAATGATCGGCTATCAAAACCTCAGTAACTTTTCAAGCGCATTTAAAAAAGAGTTTCGTTGCCTTCCAAAAGATTTTCGCAAAATCGGGTAATGATATCGCAATAATTTTAGGGAATATACATTCATCAATTTTTGTCTTACTGACAATTGCAATTTTAAAATATCCTATATGTTATATCTTCTTAATTTATAACAGAATAATTACGAATTCTAAATTCTGTAATTTTTCTTATGACAGACATAAAAAATGTCTTTTGCGGGCATTTCTATAGCTTCAATAGTTTTATTTTAGCCTTTTAAAAGGTACATTTGACTTATTATCCATTTGAAAAATTAAAATATTTCTAATAATCCTGGAGAAAAGCTACACACCCTCTGGTCGCTTGAAATAGTAATTCTAATTCCAATTGACCGCCTAAATCATTAAGCCCCCTTTTGGGGGCTTTTTATATATAAAATCCACATGGTTTTATAGGTTCATTCACTTAACTTTGCACCCCGTAAACAAGAATTAATATGAGTGGCGCATTAAAAGAAGTCAGAAACCGCATTAAGAGTGTTCAAAGCACCCAGCAGATCACGAAAGCCATGAAGATGGTGAGCGCTGCTAAATTACGAAGAGCACAGGACGCCATCGTTCAAATGAGGCCTTATGCTAAAAAGCTACAGGAAATGCTTAGCAACATCGTAAGCAATGCGGACGGCGACGTAAATATGGCACTTGCAAAAGAAAGACCTGTTGAAAAGGTTTTATTAATTGTAGTAACAAGTGATCGTGGTTTATGCGGCGGATACAACAGTAACATTATAAAGCTGGCCAAACAGGATATTAAAGAAAAATATGCGGCTCAATTTGCGAAAGGGAATGTTGAGATTCTACCTATCGGAAAAAAAGGATTTGAGCATTTCTCTAAAAATAAATTCAAGGTAGTAGAAAGCTATTGGAGTATTTTTTCTGATCTCAATTTTGAAAATGTTGCCGCTGCTGCCAAATATGCAATGGATGCTTTTTCAAAAGGTCAGGTAGATGCTGTTGATCTTGTTTATAGCGAATTTAGAAATGCCGCCACGCAGGTATTTATCGCAGAACCATTTTTGCCTGTTAAAAAAACAGAAACCAAAAAAGGTGAAGCGAAGGCGGATTTTATTTTTGAGCCCGACAAAAATGTACTTATCCAGGAATTGATGCCTAAAATATTAAATACCCAATTATATAAGGCAATGCTCGATGCTCATGCGAGTGAGCATGGAGCGCGTATGACCGCAATGGACAAAGCGACTGAAAATGCTAACGAACTTTTGAAAGCATTGAAAATAAGTTACAACCGTGCGAGACAAGCTGCAATCACTACCGAACTTACGGAAATTGTAAGTGGCGCCGCAGCATTGCAGGGATAATAACCAATTAGCTAATTAGCCGGTTAGCTAATTAGCCAATTAAGTATAATAATGGAGCTAAGTATCATCATTCCACATATTGAAGCGCTTATTTTTGCCAGTGAAAAACCGCTGGCCGTAAATGATATTACTGATCTGCTGAATAATGCTTTAGGATTTATTGAAGACCGCGCCACCGGCGACCAGGTAGAAGCCGCGGTAAATGCCATCAACGAAAAATATAATTCAGAATTTTATGCTTTCGAAATGGTCGAAAGCGGCGGAGGCTGGCAATTCCTTACCAAAAAGGAATATTATAAAACGATTGCCCAGCTTTACGGCGATAAGTTTCTGAAGAAGTTGTCTGTCGCGGCCATCGAAACGCTTTCTATCATTGCTTATAAACAGCCAGTCACAAAATCGGAAATCGAATTGATTCGCGGTGTTAACTGTGATTATGCTGTTCAAAAACTTTTGGAGAAGGAACTCATAGTGATCTCAGGAAGAAGAGAGGATGCCGTTGGCAAACCGCTGATCTATGCCACTTCTAAATCCTTCATGGATTATTTTGGAATTAATTCTGCCAACGACCTTCCGAAAATAAAGGAGATCCTTGACCAGGAAATAATAGAAGCAACCAAAGTAGAGAGAGAAGATGATCAGGAAGATCCTGGTCTTTCGGTCGAAGCAAAAGCAGATGTCGTGGATGAAATTGAGTCTGAAGAAAATGGCATTAACCCGCCGGCAAATGACGTACAGGCGGAGGTTGAGATCGGAGCTGATTCTTTAGACCCAAATCCAATTTCCGGGGAAGAAACGGCTTCCGAAGAAAATGAGCCTGCTTAGGTTTGCCTTGACAAGTGATTTTGTAGTATTTTCATGTTTTTATTTCCATCAAAATATTCCACTTTTCTAATAAATAATAATGTCTGAGGCTTTATCGTATTCCCAACTATCTGCCATCGCTGATGAATTTGGAACTCCCGTTTACATTTATCATGCAGAAAAAATCGCGGAGCAATTCAACAAACTAAAAAAGGCTTTTTCAGACCAAAATGTCGTTTTTTTTTACGCGTCAAAAGCGCTGACCAATGTCAACGTACTTCGGTATATCAAATCCATCGGCGCCAATGTTGACTGCAGCTCAATTAATGAAGTAAAGCTTGCTTTGCACGCGGGATTCTCACCCGGGAAAATCTTATACACTTCAAATAGTATTGCGTTCAGCGAGATAGAAGAAGCCAAAAATATCGGTGTGCATATTAACATAGACAGTATTTCCAATCTTGAAAAATTTGGAAAAAAATTTGGCCATACTTATCCGGTCGGGATTCGGCTGCGCCCAAATATACTGGCTGGCGGTAATTTAAAAATTTCTACGGGCCACGATAAAAGCAAATTCGGTATTCCTGTTGATCAACTCGGAGAGGTTTTGGACATTGTTGCGCAGCATAATCTTTTTATACGCGGATTGCATATCCACACCGGAAGTGAAATCGGAGATGTGGAGGTTTTCTTAACCGGAATTGGAAAATTATTTGACATCATTCCTCATTTCAATGAACTTGAGTTCGTTGATCTTGGCGGCGGGTTCAAAGTTCCATACAAGGAAGGCGATACAGAAACGGATATCAATCTTTTGGCCCAAAAGGTCAAAGAAGCATTTGCGAATCATCCCAATCCAAATAATAAGCCGCTACAGATTTGGTTTGAGCCGGGCAAATATCTAGTAAGCGAAGCAGGCTATTTCGTGACGCAGGTAAATGTTTTGAAAGAAACGAGTTCTACTGTTTTTGCAGGTGTCAATAGTGGCTTCAATCACCTGATACGCCCGATGTTTTATAATTCGTTTCACCGGATTGACAATATCAGTAATGCAAATGGCGCGAAATCAGAATACACGATTGTGGGAAATATTTGTGAAACGGATACTTTCGCCACCGACCGAAAAATTAGTGAAATAAGAGAAGGAGATTACCTGGCTTTTTATAATGCCGGCGCTTATGGTTTTGAAATGTCGTCTAATTTCAATTCGCGGCTGAGACCTGCAGAAGTGCTGGTCAAAGACGGGAAAGCTTCGCTGATCAGGAAGCGTGAAGTGTTTGAAGATCTTCTTAACAATCAGGTTGATATTGAGGGTTGAGAGATTTAAAATGCACCTGTTGCGTTGTTGAACTGACTAAGTTTTTATTAATATCTGAATAGGGTAACATGAAAAAAATACTTATTGTCGGAGGCGGCGTAAACGGCCTTTGTTCTGCTTATTACCTTGCCAGGAAAAACTTTGAAATCACCGTGATCGATAGTGGTGATATTTCAGCTAATTGTTCATTTGGCAATATGGGCTTTCTTTCGCCCAGTCATTTTATTCCGCTGGCTTCTCCGGGCGTGGTCGCCGAAGGTATCAGGCACATGATGAGCAGTACCAGTCCGTTTTACATGAAGCCAAGATTGAATCTTTCCTTTCTTCAATGGGCATTCAAATTTTACAAAAACAGTTCTCAAAATGTCGTAGACAGAAATGCGCCGCATTTAAGCGAACTACTGAACCTCAGCAGAAAACTGATGAACGAAATCAGGGGCGATATCGGTGATGTATTTGATATGGAAGAAATCGGCTGCATGATGATGTGCCATTCTCAAAAAGCCTTTGAAGAAGAATTGAAAGTTGCTGAAGCTGCGAAAAAATTTAAACTGGATGTAGAGGTTTTGAATCGGAAAGAATTGCAGGAAAGAGAGCCTGATGTGGAACTTGATATTTATGGAGCATTATTATTTAAAGATGATGCACATATTCATCCCGGCAAATTTATGGTGGCCATGAAAAATTATTTGACGAAAAGTGGCGTCAATTTTCAACTGAATACTAACGTTACAGGTTTTGTAAAAAGCGGAAAAACTATAAAATCGGTTATCACAGATAGAGGTGAATTCAGCGGGGATGAAATTCTTCTTAGTCCCGGAAGCTGGCTGCCTCAGGTTGCAAAAATGCTTGGTCTGCATTTGTTGCTGGAAGGAGGCAAAGGTTACAGTTATACCTATGATCATGTTGAAAAAAATATCCGTAACCCTGCGATCCTTGTGGATGGGCGCTGTGCAATTACTCCCTGGAAACATGCGCTTCGCATAGGAGGAACGATGGAATTTAGCGGCATTAATAACAAGGTGTTAATCAACAGAATGCAGGGGATTTATGATTCGATCAAGCTGTTTTATCCGGGCTTGCAAATTGATTTTCCGCCAAAGGAAAAAATTTGGACTGGCCTTCGGCCGGTAACTCCTGATGGGTTGCCTTACATTGGCAAGGTTCACCAATACGATAATCTTTTAGTCGCGGGTGGTCATGCGATGCTCGGCATTTCAGAAGGAGCTGCTACAGGTAAAATTATCAGTGAGCTTGCGGATAACCAACGCACTGCGATTGATATCAGCGCCTTTAACGTGGAAAGATTTTAGACAAAATCTGAGCATATTTTTTTAAAACTGTAATCTCAGATGGAATTATACCGACAGAAAAGAGATTGGACTATTTATAATTTAAATTTGGTATAATATTCAACTTGGAACTTTTGTTATCTTCGGGCATAAAATAACTTTCGTTTGCTCATGCCTGTTATAAAGAATTGCGGTCATTCAAATTTTCTTTTATCTTTTGCTATCTTCTCCTTAAACATTTGATTGAATTTTTCATTCGCTCCTTTTAAAATGATAATAAGGCTTCCTTTTTCCCTGGCATATTCGTTTGTAACACTATCACTTAACACAGCGGATGTGAAATCTTTTATAAAATCGTGCTGCATTTCCTGCTGGTCATCAGTTATCAGAACTATATTATCAATATGCAAACTGTCTGGCAGCCAATAAAGGAAGCTGGCATTATCACTGTAGGCGACAGGAAGGCCTAATTGCTTCCCGTAGTAATTGATAGCCCCGGCCTGTCCATAATTATCACAAAAAATAATGGTGTGTTTTTTTTCTTCATCCGTTAACGTAGCGTAGGCTTTCGCAGTTTTTTCAGTCATTTCTTTCCAGCCCAACATATCGGCAAAATCCTGGGGCAAAGCATGATTTTGTAGATCTTCCCATCTCAAAAGTCCTGTCTTTTCTAAGTGCCTGGCTTTATAATAGCTGGCCAATGCATCTGGTTTTGCTACCGGCAGCATCAATGGAACGACGTAAATTCCGATCATAAATGGAAAAATGATAAACACGTATTTCCAGACTTTTCTTTTTTCACTAAACTGTTCCAACTGGTAAGCACCGAATGCGAATAACACAGGATAAACACCCAATGCATAATAGCTTTTTCCCTGGAAATAAAGCAATAATGTGATGAGGAATAGATAAGCCCACGCAAACGCTCTATACTTACCTTGTTGTTTGAAAATTGCATGATAAAGTCCCGCAATCCAGACAAATGCACAGGGTATGGTCATCAGCAATTGGTCTATCAGGAAATCTGCTGGCTTTACATATTGTAATTGCGTGCTTTTCAATTCTTTCATATGTACAAACACAGGAAAATTCCGGTTGTATTGCCATATAAAATTTGGAAGAAAAATTAGAAATGCAACTGCCGCAGCAATGTATAAATGCGGGTTCAGAAATATTTTTCTTTGCCTCGTAAACAATAATCCCGACGCAAGAGCAATTACAAAAAAGGCGACCGAATATTTGCTGTTCATTCCAAGCCCAATAGAGATTCCAAGAATATAGAGCCAGGAATTGTTTTCAGTTTCAATGTAACGTATAAGGGTATACGAAATCAAGGTCCAAAAAAATATTTCTAAAAAGTTTGGCTGAAATAAAAAATGTATTCTTAAGTAGGCGCCAAAAATAAAAGCTAAAAATCCAAGGAACAGAGCAAGCGATTTTCCTCCAAAAGAAAGAATCATTTTTCCTACAAGAATATAAGTCAGGGCGCCAAACAGCGAGGGCCAGAATTTCAGCCAAAACATGCTATCTCCAAAAAGATTAGTAAACCAGGCGAATACAGAAAGAAGCGGAGGTATTTCCATAAAGCCCCAGGCCATGTGATGCCCTTCAGCGAGATAAAGGAATTCATCGCGCTGGGGTTGGTAAGCATCACTTTGTAAAATGAAAGGAAGAATAAATTTGATACAGGCAAGTAAGTATAAAAACCGATAGTCTTTTTTCATCTGAATACTTTTGACATAAATCCGGTAAAAATAAAAAATGCCTTTCATTGACGAAAGACATTTTTTAAAATCCTATTTTAAGTCCTTCAATATTTCATCTACGGCCCTGATGATCTGCGGATCTTTATCATCCATCCTGTCTTCAAAAGTATTTTTTACCTGTATGTCTGGTGATACTCCTGTGTGTTCAAGATTTTTTCCGTCCAATGTAAAACATCCCCACGATGGAAGGCGCACGAGCGAGCCATCCACAAGCCCTTTTCCTGAAGTGAATATGATCCAGTGATAAGTATCTGTGCCAATAATTTTACCAAGTTTCAATTCTTTAAATCCGGCGGCAGTCATTTCGCCGTCGCTTAAGGTCTGTTCATTTACTAAAAGAATGATCGGTTTGGCGGCAGGTGCGAAATCCGGCTGTGGGCTCATTTTTCCATTCCGGTATTTCCATTGCAGATAGGGGCGTTGCGATAGAAATTGTAATACTTTATCATGCACATTTCCGCCGGTGTTGTAACGAAGATCCAGTATTAATGCCTTGCGTTGATTAACAGAATCGGACACCATATCTTTCGCAAATTGATCAAAGGAAGGGCCGGTCATGTCTTTCATATAAACATAAGCGATTTGATTTTTACTTAATTCGTCAACACGTTTTCTATTAGCAGCGACCCATTCGTCGTACAACTGACTTTGCATAGCATTATAGCTTACCGGGTGTATCTTTACTTCGAATTCTTTACTTCCGCGTTTGAAACGCAGCGTCATTTCATCCGGTATTTTAGATCTGGTAAAATAATACTCACGGCTTTTTTCCGGAGCTGTTTTAATTCCATCAACACTTATCAACTCATCGCCCTTTTGAATTTTGAGGTCAGAAATGTCTGCGCAGCCATTCTTTACAATATGATCAACGATATAAGGCTTTTCATTTTCGAATACTATGCCATTTGCTGCGCTGATCGTTTTATAAAAAGTATTTTCATCATTACCAAAAGTTGCAAGTCCGTAATGCGAAGTATTTAATTCGCCCATCATATTATTCAACAAAACCCGAAAGTCATTTCTTGTTTGCAGCTGAGGAAGAAAAGCCGCATATCTGTCACGGATTGATTGCCAGTTTACGCCATTAAAGTTTTCACTGTAATAATTTTCATTCAGGTCACCCCATGCTTCATAAAACATTTGGTTAAATTCATCATTCATATTAATGGTAAATGGAAAATCCATTTCTGTTTTGTCCAGGGTATTTTTTTCGACGTCCAGTTTATTAATGGAACCTTTGACGAGGGCATAATAGTGGTCTTTGTAACCCTTGATTTCAATATCTCCACCTTCAGCATTCTTTATTTCATCTGTCTTTGTTTTTTCAAATGGCTCGAAGGTCATTTTCCACAAAGAAGGTTTTCCGTTGGAATGATTGGAAATAAAAAAGACAAAAGTTTTCTGATCATTTTTTACTGCAAATACATTTCCCTGTTCGCCAAAATCCGGTCCTATTTGTTCTATACGATCCATCATGCCATTAAAATCAATTTTGATTACCGGCTTGGGAGTGGCTGTATTCTTTGCTGTTTCCTGTTCCTTTTTTGCTTTTTCTTTTTTAACGTAGGCTTTCTTTTTTTCTTTAGTGGATGTGTCCACTTTTTCTGTTTCAGTTTTCTTCTTTACAAATAATGAATCATACATATCAGAACGATAAGGCTCGTTCATTTTTTCCAGAGGCATCCTGAATAATTTTTGATCGCGTACGCCATACGGGTAAGATGGGTGCGTCCTGTCAGAGGAAAAATAAATATATTTTCCATCCGGTGACCAGAAAGGCTCTGTTTCGGAAACACCTGTGTTGGTGATATTAAATACCTGCCGGTCATCAAGCCTGTAAAGAAATATATCTTGTTCAAAGTTTCGAAATGCAGTGTACATCACATATTTGTCGTCGGGAGAAAATTGCGGCGCTGATGTTGACAGGCCCCATATTTCATCTTTTACCATTTGAGAAGTCGTCATAGTTTTCAGATCGAGCAGCCGCACTTCATCGGAACCGCATAAAAAAGCGGCTTTGGTTTTGTCACTGTTGAAAGATAAGCTGCGGCTGTTTTTGTTAAAGCGTGTAATTTGTTTGCCGGAATCATTTCCTTCGGCATTCTGTGTATACAGATTTTCAAACCCTTTATCTGTTTGTCCGTACAGCAAAGTTTTATTATCCTTTAACCAAAAAACTTCTATCACTCTTTCCTGCGGAAGAGTTGCGATCTGCCGAATAAATTTTCCTTTGGCATCAGACACAAATAGCTTTCCGCGGGATACAAATGCCATTTTGTTACCATCGCCGGATACATCAAAGTCAGAAATTTTTCCATTAACATTAAAATCCTGCAATGAGGATAAGGTGTTGTTTTTATATACTTGTAATGGAATTTTTGCCGATTGTTTTTTTGAAATATCATAAGAAAATAATTGAAAATCTTTTTCAAAAACGATCTTATCTCCTGCCGCATCCACAAAAGGATTCATAATAGAAGTTGTAAAATTGGTGAGTGCAGTTTTTTTTCCATTTACAAATGTGTAAAGATTATATTGACCGTTCGCTTCATCAGATACGAAGTAGACATTTCCTTTTTTATCAACTGTTGCCCACATATCCTTGCCGGCCCAATCTGTGTAACGTGTATATTTTTTTGTTGAAGGATTGTAGGACTGAATGTCCGGATTGAAAGAGCCCTTATATCCCAATCGGTTTGCGAAAAGTGAGCTTTCCCAGGTGTCATCAAAATAGATTTCACCCGTCACTGGATTTTCAAATGCGTTGTGTGTGTAATCAAATAGATTATTGCTAAAAACACGCAATGGCGTTCCCCCGTCGATGCTCACTTTATAAGTGGACATTCTGCTGTCTTTATTCGAAGTGAAGTAGATCGATTTGTTATCCCACGACCATGATTCTACCATGTCATTTGCAGAATGAAAAGTCAATTGTTTGATAGCGCCGCCGGCAAGTGGCATCAGGTAAACGTCAAAATTTCCAAATTGAGAACCGCTAAAGGCCAGCCATTTTCCATCAGGCGATACCCGTGGATTGGTTGCAATTCCCTGCATAGCTGTGATTCTCATGGATACGCCACCATCTGCGGATGCTTTCCAAAGATTGCCGTCATAGCTAAATATGAGTGTTTGTCCATCAGGAGTGAGCGCAGGTTTGGAAGCAAAATAGGGACTGGCATCCTGGGCTTTGGAAAACTGCACCAGGAAAATAACAGCACTCAAAAGCGAAATTAGTTTTTTCATTTTTTTGGGTTGATAAAGGGAAAAGATTTTTATAAAGAAAAATAAAACTAATAAAAAATTAATGTTACCACGAATAAAAATGATGGCCGGTTTCCCATCTGCGTTGAATCTATCCGACGATCACAACAAAGATCCGGAGCCGAAAAATCTTTGAAATCAGAAATGAAAACTCCGGTTTTTTTGCTGAAATTTAATGAAGATTAAAAAAATTAAATCATGGAAAAAATACAAATTTTAGGCATTGGCCGTGATCCGGTTGTCCTGCAGAAATTGCTGCGCTTTATCAATGAAAGGCCTGACTGGGAGGGTACCGGAACAGTAGATGATGAAAGCGCCATTGAAATTTTTCATCAACGGAAATATGATATTGTTTTATTGATTGACGGGATCGGCGAATCATCGGAGAAAAAGCTGCGGTCGCTTTTTTCATTTAACGACCCTGATCTTATTTTTATTCGCCATGAGGGCGATTCTACGAGTTTGCTCGCAACAGAAATTCAGGAATCACTCGATCGGAACAAAAGTAAATTGAATGTAACGGATGATATTTTTAAAGATCAAAGCCCTGAATAATTTGCAGTTAAACAATATTTTTTTATCATTAAATCTAAATAAAAATGATAGGCCAGCGTATTCAGTCGCCTTTAATAAACAATGTTGGAAAATTTCGGATCAATTCTATTGATATCCTTCGCGGTCTTGTAATGATCGTGATGGCACTCGATCATACGCGCGATTTTTTTCATATTCAATCAGACCCAACGAATTTGGCAACCACCACGCCGATCCTGTTTTTTACGCGATGGATCACGCATTTTTGTGCACCGGTATTTGTCTTTCTTATCAGGTACCTCAGCGTTTCTGTCCGGAAGAAAAAAAACAAAAAAGCAATTATCTACATTTTTACTTATAAGAGGAATATGGCTGATCATCGTTGAAGTAGCGGTCTTTAATTTATTGCTCACTTTCGATCCGACGTATAGTTTCATTGTGTTGCAGGTTCTTTGGGCGATTGGCGCATCGATGATAATATTGGCTTTCATGATCTGGTTGCCATTACCGGTGATCCTTGTCACAGGTTTAATCATTGTTTGCGGTCATAATATATTGGATGTGGTAGATGCTACAAAGCCTGGTACCACGCCTTTCTGGTGGGGATTATTGCATCAGCAATCATTTTTTCCGTATGACGGAAATCGAACATTTGGAATACTTTATCCTTTGATACCCTGGCCGGGAGTGATGATGATTGGTTATTGCCTCGGATCTTTTTATATAAAAGAATATGATGCGGTCAAAAGACAAAAACGCCTTATGTTGATAGGCGTTATAGTGACATTATTTTTCGTTGCGCTTCGCTTTGCAAATGTTTACGGAGATCCTTCATCGTGGAGCGTGCAAAGGAATTCGGTTACAACCGTTCTTTCTTTTTTTAATGTTACAAAATACCCACCTTCCCTGCTTTTTTTGTCTATGACTTTAGGTCCGGCATTAATATTTCTTTCTCTCATAGAAAATAAAAATGGGCGATGGACGAAGGTCGTCTCTGTGTATGGCAGAGTACCTTTCTTTTATTTTCTAATACATTTTTTTCTATTGCACCTTATCTGCATGATCTTGTTTTTTTTAAACGGAAATTCGCTCTCAGCCGCTAACACAGGACTTATTCATTTCAGGCCGGAGACTTTCGGCTATTCCCTGGGGATTGTGTATCTGATCTGGATCACAGTGGTTGTAGTTTTATACCCCGTTTGCAAATGGTATGATCGCTTAAAGTCATCGCATAAAAAATGGTGGTTAAGTTATTTATGATTTGAAGAAAACGGAAATGATTTGCTTAAATTAAATTATGACTTGCGGAGATAGTCATATTTAATAATCAAAATGAACATGATGGAGTTGACAGAAGAACAGATAGCTATAATTAATTCCATCGGTAATGTAAAAATAAATGCCGTGGCCGGTTCCGGGAAGACGACTACTATTATTGAATATGCCAGGACGAGGCCGAAGCATTCAAGGATACTCTACATTGCTTTTAATAAGTCCGTAAAAACGGAAGCTATTAAAAAATTTTCGGACAAAGGCCTCATAAGTGTAAAAGTAGAAACTGCTCATTCGCTTGCGTATAAAAACGTTGTGTTTAGCAATAATTATAAGGTTAGCAGCAATGGATACAAAGCAAATGAGATTGCAGAATTGCTTGGCCTTAAAGGAAACGGAGACAAACACGCAGAATATATTATTGCGAATCATGTAAATAAATTCATTGCTTATTTCTGCAACAGTGAAAAGCAAAGGGTACAGGATTTAAATTACCTTGACCAGGTTTCTGATCAGAAAGCCAGGATTTTTGTAAAGAATTACTATACTTACATAGAAAAACAAACACGTTTGTTTTTGGCCAAAATGGATAAAGGAGAAATTGATATCACGCATGATTTTTATTTGAAGAAATTTCAACTCTTAAATCCTCAACTCAACTTTGACTATATATTATTTGATGAGGGGCAGGATGCATCGCCCGCCATGCTTGATATTTTTTTAAAACAGTCCGCTACTAAAATAATTGTAGGCGATACACATCAGCAGATCTATGGATGGCGATTTGCAGTGAACTCGTTGGAGAAGGTAGAGTTCAGTACATTGAATCTTTCCACGAGCTTTCGGTTTAGCCAGGATATCGCGAATCTTGCAAACAAGGTTCTTGAATGGAAAGCTCATTTTGCGAAATATGATCCCGTGTTAATATCGGGGAAAGGACTTTCCCAGGAAAAGAAAATAAAGGCGACGCTTGCCCGCACCAACCTGGGATTGCTTTTGAAGGCGATTGAATTTGTAACAGAAACGAAGAATAATAAGAAGATCTATTTTGAGGGTAATATCAATTCCTATACTTACGCGGATGATGGGGCCTCACTTTATGATGTTTTGAACCTTTATAACGGAAACCGAAATCGTGTTAGGGATAAACTTATACAATCGATGAATAGTATGTATGAGCTTGAAGAATACATCACTAAAACAGAAGATGTTCAATTAGGAATGATGGTGGAAATTGTGAAGGAATACGGCAATGAAATTCCGGGAATCATCAAGTCTATAAAAGAGCGTCATATTGATAATGATGATAAAGAAAAAGCAGACATGATCTTTTCAACGGTTCATCGTTGCAAGGGAATGGAATATGATTCGATTCAATTGGTAAATGATTTTATCACAGAAGAAAAAATTAAAAAAATAATCGAACAAACAAAAGAGAAAGACCTAAACGTCGCCAAGATCAATGAAGAAATTAATCTTCTTTACGTGGCGATAACAAGAACGAAAAATGTCATTCACATTCCTGAAGCGCTTGTTCCTGCTGCATTTCCGGTTTCTTCGCAAGTTCATGTGCTAAAGGAAACTCCTGAAGAGCAGAAGAAAGAAGCGTCGCCTGCGAATAAGATCCGGGAGATAAAAAAAAAGGCACACAGCCTGGAAAGTGCCAGGGAACAAAACAAAGATGCCTATAGGCCATGGACCTCCGAATTGGACCAGGAGTTGACCATGATGTTTTGTAACGGAATTAATATAAAAGACATGTGCAAACATTTCGGCCGCAGCAGCAGCGCAATTAATTCAAGAATTAAAAAGTTGGAACTCGACGAATTGTATGGGTGATTGAAGATGGTTGTATTGTTTTATTGTTGAATTGTTTTATCGCGAAATTTTATTCTAAATAGGTTAACCTAATTCTGAGTGTATGGTAAATTTTCAATTTTCAATTTTCAATTCTCCATTAACCTAACCCCACCTCTGTATGACGCGCCGGAACCTCAACGTCTAAAAATCCTTTACTGATCAGGCGGTTTTTAAAATCCAATTGAACATCATAGTCTCCATGAACTAAAAATAATTTTTTTACGAGTTTTGGATCCTGGCATGCCAGCCATTGGCTCAGATCATTATAATCTCCATGGGCGCTCATGCTTTTTATTTCACCGATTTCTGCATGTACTTCATGAGGCTGTCCGAAAATTCCAACTTCTTTCGGATGCAATTTTAGCCGTCCTCCCAATGAATTCGGTTCGCAGTAGCCCGTCAGTAAAATAGAGTTTCTGCTGTTTTCTATATTATTGCTTATGTGGTGTTTCACCCGACCTGCTTCGGCCATGCCACTGGCAGAAATAATAACCATTGGGTCTTTGCGGTAGTTAAGTGATTTACTTTCTTCCACAGATTTTACAAATTTTAATCCTTTGAATGCAAAAGGATCTTCATCATTTAGCAATAGTTTCTGGACCCGGCTATTAAAATACTGTGGATAGCTTTCAATTACTTTTGTCGCTTCGAGACTTAAAGGGCTGTCAACATAATAAGGAACGTCGGGAAGCCGATTTTCATTTTCCAATTGATTCAATTCATAAAGAATTTCCTGTGTGCGGCCCACGCTGAATGCAGGGATAATCAGTTTTCCTTTTTTCTGTAAGCATGTTCTTGTTATCCAATCCAACAGATTGTCTTCAGTTCCTGAAATTTCCTCATGCAATTTATTTCCATAGGTAGACTCCATAATGATGTAATCCGATTGTGGAAAAACAGAAGGAGATTTTAAGATAATGTCACGGTAGCGGCCGACGTCTCCTGAAAAAGTAAGCATGGATTGTTTCCCGTTTTCATTGATTTTAAGATGAACGGTTGCACTGCCGATAATGTGTCCTGCATCGAGATACATGAGCTGTACATTTTCATCGATTGTAAACCATTTGCCATAATCTACGACTACAAAATGTTCCGCGGCTCTCACAGCATCTTCCATTACGTATAAAGGGGACAAATAAGGTTTGCCTTGTGCCGCCCGCGTTTTATTTAAATATTTTAAATCGCTTTCCTGTATGCCTGCACTGTCTGCCATTAAGATTGTAGCGAGGTCTTTCGTTGCAGGAGTCGAATACACTTTTCCATTATATCCTTCTTTGATCAGCTTCGGGATTAGCCCGCAATGGTCGATATGCGCATGCGAAAGAATCATGTGGTCTATTTCTGCGGGAATAAAACCAAAGTCCCTGTTCAACTCATCCGTTTCTTTGCCCAATCCCTGGTACATGCCGCAATCAAGTAAATATTTTTTTCCGTTGGTGAGTGTCAACAGATGTTTGGATCCTGTAACTGTGCGGGCTGCGCCGTGAAAGGCTATTTTCATAAAAGAGGTTTAGAGATGAAGATTAAAATTAAAGTTAAGGGAATTGTTATATTGTTGGATTGCTATATTGTTGAATTGTTATCTCCGCGTCTTAAACGACCATGTAAATAAAAATTCAGCGATTAATTCGCCATTTTTATTTTTCCCGGTTGTTTTTACGGTAATGGATTTTCCTTCTGCACTAATACTGGCTTCTTCTACAACGTCTGCTATTTCCACTCCTTCGGCGCAGGTAAAAAAAGTAATTCCTGTAGCTTTTTTAAAATAATTCGCTTCCATTTTCGTAACTAACATTGAAATAGCTGGTACTTTTTTATAAGTGTTACTTAGGGCCAGAGCGCCCGTACTCATTTCCGCGGCCATAGAAAGTGAAGCGAAGTAAGTGGATCGAAAAGGATTTTGCGTAAGCCATTTATATGGGACAGATGTAACGCATTTTTCTTGCGTACATTCTTTAATTTTTACTCCTGAAAAAAATGCTGCGGGTAATTTGTAGAGCAAATACATCCTGAATTTGAAAGGATGATTGACAAGATTGTAAAACTTGTTTTTCGATTGCATGATTACAATGTACGATAAAGTGGAGGACTTTCTTTCCTTCTGTGCGTTGCACAATTATTGTTTGTCTTCCTTTTTATCTCTTACATCCAGGATTTCAAATTGTCTGCTGATGCTTTCGCCCTGCTCATTCACAAGAGTAAGAACATGTTTTCCGGGCGCCGGGCTAAAAGCTAATTGATGAAAGTTGGTTGTCGTACCTATGTATTCATCATCAAGATGCCAGAAGATTTTTTTTCCTGGCCTTCTGCTTGCTGCCCTAAAAACTGTTTTACCACGTTGGCCATCAATTTCAAGCGGCACATAGATTTTTGCATTCTGCAAAGGATATATTAATTCTATCTGTGCGCTATTGTCGCTAAGGTCGCAGCCGGCTTGGAATGGCGGCAGCATTTTGTAATCATGATTCTTTTGTTTGTAATACCATTCCATTGTGGGCGGCAAAACAAACCAGCTCTTATGAATCATGGTGGCGGGTGACGCGCAATTTTCGGTAACGCGATAGGTGCCGGTTGCATCCAGATGGATCAATTGATGGTAGCTGCAAAGAGGAGTTCTATCGCCATTTTTTGACACCATAACCGTATCAACGTCGGGGCAATCAATATTTGCCCGCTCGCCACTTTTTCTACAGACCGGCAGGAAAGTAAAATTATTTTGCGGAGTAGAAAACCATTTTGACGAAGGTAATTCCCGGAAGATATCGAACATGACGGGTGCGGATGTTTGAACGCCTATCAAGCCTGCGCGTCCTTCGCCTGTCGTATTACCGGTCCACACTGCAACGACATACCCGGACGTGATCCCGATGGCCCATGCATCTCTGAAACCAAAGCTGGTGCCGGTTTTCCAGGCGATCTTTTGAGAAGATGTAAACTGTTCCCACAATCCTTCTTCGCCCGGCCGCATAACTTCTTCCATAGCCTGGAACGTAAACCAGATGGAGGTGGCATCTAAAGAATTGATCAATTCATCCGACGACGGTTTATCATGATCATTATTTTTTTCAAAATACCGCGGTGAGAAAAAATCTTTTTTCAAAGCGAGCCCTTTATTCTGTCGCTGGTGATTTAAGGTTCGTGCCATGCCCGCATAAATCCCTGCAAGGTCCCACATGCTGACTTCGCCACCTCCGAGAATCAGTGACAGCCCATAAGAATCCGCAGGTCGGTTGAGTGTGGTCATGCCAAGCTGCTTTAGCAAATCATAAAATCTTTGGTATTTATATCGCTGCAATATTTTTACAGCCGGTATGTTCAATGAGCGCGAAAGCGCCTTTGATGCAGGCACCGCACCGTCATAATCCCTGTCATAATTTTGAGGGGAATATCCTCCGATTTGAGTTGGAATATCAGCAATAATGGAATTAGGTAAGATCATTCCCTCTGATAGCGCGGCGGCATATAAGATTGGTTTTAGAGTGCTGCCGGGGCTGCGTGGCGCTTTTATTACATCTACGTCGCTTTCCAGATCTGCATCTCCTGGGTTGTAAATATTTCCGGCATACGCCAGCACATCACCTGTTTCTACATCGAGCACCAAAGCGCATGCGTTATTGATTCCATTTCCTTTTAAAATATTATGGTGACTGTTTAAAATATTAATCACATTTTTCTGAAGGTTGATATCAATCGTGGTTTTTGTTTGGGCCGGCATCGAAGTATTATTTCTAATATCAGTTTTGAACCTTTGCAACAAATGGGGGGCTAATTGCGGCAATGGCAGCGGCTTTCCGGGTAATGGTTCAAGCTTTGAGAGATAGCATGTCGAGCTATCTATTGTTTTATTTAAATATAATTTATCAAGAAGCTCATTTCTTTTATTAAGAAGAATACTCCTGTTTTTCCCCGGATGCACCAGCGAAGGTGCATTGGGCAATACAGCCAATGCAGCCATTTCTCCCCAGCTCAATTTTTCCGGGCTGCGCCCAAAATAACGCCAGGAAGCTGCATTAAGCCCAACGACGTTGCTTCCAAAAGGCGCATGGGCCGCATACAAAGCCATGATGTTATCTTTAGAATAGCTGCATTCCATCCTGATAGCAAGCAGACTTTCGCTGATCTTTGCCATCAGGTTTCTTTTAGTCTGATTCCGGCTTAGCCTCATGACCTGCATGGTTAATGTGCTGCCTCCCTGCGTGGTCTTTTTATTTTTGAAATTGGCAAATGCTGCGCGGCCAAATGCCATCACATCTATTCCCGGGTGTGAGTAAAATCTTTTATCTTCAAAAGCGGTGATACATTTAATGAATTTTTCCGGCACTTTGTCGCGGTCGGGAAAGCGCCATTGCCCGTCGGAAGCGATTGACGCACTCAATAAGTTGCCGTCTTTATCTTCAATGACATAACCTGTCGGATCATTAAACAATCTTGCCGGCATTGACAGCCAGAACCAAATTAATATGCCGAAAAAGGCAAGTGTAAAATATAACAACCACTTGCCTTTATTCCTTTTTTTAGTCCGTTCTATCGGTGTTTTAAAATTCATTCTTTATGGTTTCACTACTTCAACCCATCTTCCATTCATGCCAGCGCTAATCGAATTGTCATACATTGCGGCACAATAAGTTCCAGGTAAAAAATATCTGCCGGGATACGCCGCATTCAATTGCACATAATAAGTTAGCGTTTCATTTTCTTTAATTCCGAAATAAGTAAACACCCGGTCATCACGGATATCCTGGTATTCAGATGGAGAAGATTGTAAGCTTCCTTCACCTTCCTGCAAACGGGTATTTAAAATTTCCCAGCCGCCCGGAAAGATTTGGGTTAACGCCATGCGTTCATAATAGCCTCTTTTGCCCGGATTTTTAATGGTCACTTTCGCGACGAAATCGGTGCCCTGTGTCAATTGACTTACATCAATTGGTTTGTGATCCCGGGTCATATAGCTAACATTTAGCGCAAGAATCGAAGGATCATTTTTGACGTGCAAATCTTCGCCAGGCAAAGGCTGACCTTCACTGATGATCCGCGCATAAAGCACATTCGTTCCTTTATTATTCAAGACCACTTTTGAAGAACCTTGCTTTAAGTCGATAGGAAATTGGGTCATGTAAGATGCAGAATTAATATTGATGGGCTTTCCGTTCACCGTTCCTGTGGCGATGATCTTTGCACCAGATGGATTTTTGCCGCAATATTTTGCAATTGCGATTAATGAATAAGCAGTCGTCTGCGTACTATACCAATAATCGTCTGCGAGTCTTGCTGCAATCCCGTTAACAAGTTCTTCAGAAATATTTCGTTTACCCATCAGCGTTAGTGTTTCTAAAACCATTGCATCATCTCTAAGATCAGAGCCATAGCTTATTCCGCCATGGTTATTAGAATTAAATGTTGTTGGCAGGCCACTGATGAGCTGTAAGGCGGTATTGTCCTGACCTGCAAGTTTGTAGGCAGCAGCAAGACGCCATTTCGCCTGCGGCGAAATGTATTTGAATTCCTTCAGCCGGTTCATTGCCCCAAGCTCGGGTGATTTTGCCAAAGCCAGGAGGTAAAGCCTGTATGCCTGTGTAAGATCTCCTCCATAAAAATTGGTGGTTTTGGGCATCCATGCATTTGCTTTTCCACGCTGATAAGTTTTCCATTGTTGCAATAGCTGGCTGCTCACGGTATAACCATGATCCTGCGCTTCCAATAAAAAATGCCCACCATAATTAGTACCCCATTCATCACTTTGTCCTCCGCCAGGCCAATAACTTAAGCCGCCATCTTTTGTCTGGAAATTTAGCAATGATGCGATTCCTGCTTTTACATTTCTATCTACCTGGGCTTTTCTGTATTCTGAAAGATCTGTCAATTGACTTAAAACCAATTGCGGGAAAACACCGGAAGTAATTTGCTCCACACAGCCATGTGGATAGTCGATCAGAAAATCCAACCGTTTCCCCAGATTCATTGGGGGAATGCTTGAGATCTCTAAAACCGCTTTGCTTGTGGAAACTGCACCAACAGGGGTTGCAGTGGCTGACCATTGCTGGCCACCACTTAAGGTTGCGGCAGATACACTTGTCACCGGTGGATTCGGATTTCTCACATCAAGTTCTACATCATAATCCGCTTTCTCATTGCCACTTGAAGCGGTAAGTTTTACTTTACCAATTCCAATCTCTGATTTTACTTTAATATCAAAATAAATCATCTGTTCACCCGGCTCCGCGAAGTTCACCGTTTGGGTTTTTGGTTCCATTATTTCCAAAAGCGGATTTGTTTGCAACGAAACATTTACATTCTTAATATTGTTTTCCATCGCAAACACGGTAACCGGAATTCGGATGGTCTCTGTCGGGCCAAGAACTCTGGGGAGCGTAGCAAGCAGCATTAATGGTTTTTTAACAGCTACTGCTTTTTCTGCATTGCCATAACTGCCATGGTTAGACGCAACTACCATTACCCTGACTGAGCCGATGTATTGTGGTAAAGTGAATTGTTGTGTTTGTTTCTGGCCTTTTTTCAAAAGAAATGGTCCGAGATATTTTACCACCGGCTTAAACCTGTTCGCTTGCTTTTGTTGCAGCGGTCCTCCGGCATCCTGGTCACCACCAATCGTCAAAATACGCTCAAGGCTGTTGCCCCATGCGCCGATCACATAATCGTAAAGATCCCAGCTTTTTACTCCCAAGGCTTCTTTCGCATAGAAATACTCATGAGGATCTGGTGTTTTGAAACGGGTAAGATCAAGCAGCCCTTCATCAACGATAGCAATCGAATAAGTCATTTCTTTGCCGGTTTGCTCGCTCACAGTTACTGATGTTGGTTGCTCCGGACGAATCGTGTTGTTCATACTGATCACCGGTTTGAGTATCGTATTTTTATTCTCAACAAGAATAGGCAACACGCCATACATTCTGATCGGAAGGTCATTAACGGTTTGTGCATGCGGCTGCAGCAAACTCACATTTACATAAATATTCGGCGCCATCTCTTTTTCGGCCTTGAATTTTACAGTGGTTTGCCCGGATTCAGTTTTTACCCAAAATGTGCGCAGCACTTTACTTCCCGATTCAATACTAATTAGTCCATGGCCACCCTGGCTGCTCGGGATCGTAAGCGTTACTTCATCATCCACATTATATTTTTCTTTGTTGGAGGTAAACGATAGCATGGACGCTGCTGTTGGATCATCCGTGTTCTCCCGGTTTTGCCAACCGGGCTGATCGATATAAACCACATCACCAGTCACATGTCCACTCGCCAGATCTTTTACTAAAACCAGATATCTGCCCCACTCATTTTCACCCACATTAAAATTCCATTGACCCTTTCCGTTTAATAAATGGATGGTTTCTTTTTTTATTAATTTGTTGTATTTGTCCTGTGTAAAATTGCTGAGATTGTCACCGCTGTTATCCCACCACCAGCGCCATTGGATTTTATAAAACTGGACTTCCATGTCTTTGTTGCCCGGTAATAAATTGCCTTTGTTATCGACATCCACAATTTGAGCAGTGTGGGTTTTTCCGGTGATCAAAAATCCCCAGGGCTTTTCACCTTCGGGTAATTTTATTCCGGCATAGCTCGTGTAAGGACTATAAGGAACGGAAACGCTATTGATGCTAAAGGCTCCTCCAGGTTCAAAGACTTTTACAAAAAGATTGGCTGTCAGCATACCGGGCGCATTCTCATCTGTTTCGAATTTTGGATTAACAGTAGCTTTTCCTTCATCGCTAAGCGTTCCATCAAAAATAGTTTTGGTTTCGGTAGAATATTTTGTTGTTGGATCATTGAAAGAGTAACCGTCAAATTTTGGAAACGACGTTTTTTTAGCGTACAGCGAAGCATCGATCTTCGCCTTTAAATTTTTTGCAGTTGCGCCGAAAAGCCATTTTGCTGAAAGTTGGGTTGAATTCGAAATGTTTTTTCCAAGCATCGAATCATTACCAAAAGAAACATCAATTTTCAACCTGTTCGGCATTACGGTTTCTATCTTGATTCTTTTTTCGAAAACGGCGCCCCCAACTTTAACTTTAGCCAGCCAGTTTCCTGTTGGCGCGTCCTGGCGTGTTGCTGTTTTGAAAATATTGTAACCTTCGTTGGCATTGGTTTGTACCATTCTTTGATAAAGCTGTCCCTGCGGCGTGAATAGTTCAAATTCAACCGGATGATCCGCAGGAAGCTTGTTGTCTTTATCTTCGACAATGCAATTAATATAGAGAGAATCTCCCGGACGCCACACACCTCTTTCTCCAAAAATAAATCCTTTGATTCCGTTTTTAACTTCTTCGCCTGTAATGTCAAAACGGCTAAGCGGCAGACTGCTTCCTTCGTCAATCTTCAAATATCCTTTTTCGTGCTCATTTTTTGCAATCACCAGGTAAGGCTTTTGTTTTAGATCAATAATGGCAAATCCATCTTTGTCACTGTTTACCTTTCCCAAAATTTGCTGCTGATAATCAAGCACTGTTAGTTCGACATCTGTCAATGGCTCAGTGGTTAAAATATTTGACACAGCCATCGTCAATGTATTGATGCCACTCCGTTTTGCCGTTAAGCCAATATTGGATGCAATGATATTTCTGGTAGCCCAGCGATCTTTATTGTAATAAGATTTTGAACATGGATTGTCTCTCTGTTTCCAATTATAGCCGTAAGGATAGTAATTATTATAGCGCTGCCAGAATTCATCATCATCATCCGAAGCGGCAGATTCATTGCCGTAATATCCATCGCCATAATCAGCGGCAGATTCATCATCATTGGATGTGGAATCAGTCGATTTGCAATTGAATAATGAATAGTCTGGCCTAAATCCTATTGTAATCCTGTAAATCGCGCCGGGTTCCGTTTTAAGAAATTTATCTATGTCGAGTGAGAACCTTTGCTTTTTGTGCAGGTCCAGCGTTTTGTCATCATCGAGCCGGAGTGTTTTTTGAACGATTGGTTTTGCTACGCGCCGAAGATCTTCTTCTCCCGCAAGGTCATTTCCCTGCAAAAATTGCGGAATGTTGTTCTCGTAAATCTTAATGATGCTGATATCAACAGCGTTCAGATTGATGGATTCAAAAGGCAGCACTAATTTTCCGGAGTTCGGGAGAATATTGCCACGGCCCTGGATTTTAACCGAAGGCATCCTGTTCTCAAAAAATATATTGGAAGAATATCCCTGTTCGAGAGTTTTGCCAAAAGCACTTTTAATTCCAGGATTGATGCTGATCGTGTAATTGCCATCTAATTTATCGCCCGTATATAATTTGACTTCACTTCCATTGATGCTATAAGTAATGTCCTGTTGATCGCTGATAACAATTAAACCTGTCAGCTCCTGGCCTATAGCGATAGGATCGCTGAATTGAATTGAGGCATATTGTTCCGCATCATTCACCGGCATCACGTTTAATACTTTGAAATCACCAATAGCAGGCACTTCCAGCGTTTTATTTCCTTTCAGTTCAATCTTCATCGGCTTGCCGTCCCATGAAACTAAAAGCTGGTTTGCTTTATCACTCCGGGTAATATCATCTACTGTAAAATTGTGCGTTTTAGCATTACCGTTATGCTGCCAGCTTATTTTTAAGCTTTTATTATTTTGAGTGGCGTTCAACAGTTTCTCAACATCTGCATCGTTTTCGATATCTGCTGTTTCGATGATTCCCGGAAGAAACATTTTATCCTTTTGTCCGGTGCTTCTAAGTCCCATGTCCGCTACCGAAAATGATGGCTTTACAGTTTGAACATTAAATTTAAAATCTTCATATTTGGATGAAACCTTTGTCACTTTGCCTAACCGGAATGAGACTTCATACAACTGGCCGGGCATCAAATTTCCTTCAGGTTTGAACTCAATTGTACGCGCGTCGAGCCATACTGCTTTTCCTTTTGCGGATGGAGACAAACTGAACAATTCTTTATCTGTCACTTCGCCGATAGCATGTGTGGTAGTCGTGTTTGAAGCGAGCTGAATTTTAATTGAAGACGTTTTGGAAATAATGCCGGAAGTATAGGCATCAATGAACTGGCCAAAAGCAGGATCGACTCCAATGATCTTTTCTTTTTTACCGCAGGATTGAAAGATAAAGACTAAGAAAAAAATTAGAAATAAAATCGAAAATCGTTGACCCATTACTAAATGGCGCATTTGTTTCATCTGTCAAAAGTTTAAAATATCCCAAATCATAACAATTTACAAGATACAATTCTCTGACAAGTGAGAAACCTGTTGTCATTATTTTATTAAAGCTTTTTTTAATGAAAAGATCACTGGCCAGGAAAGCCAAAATGTAGAAAACTCTTTTTTTAGCCGGCGGGTAAAAACTGCGAAAATCTACTTTTGGGCTTATCTGAGTTTTGTTTGCTATTATAAAAGGCGGATAGATGCGATGCAAAACTTTGAGAGAAGCCGGATACGGCAACAAGTTTTAGCGTTTCGAAAAATAGCTGAGAATAAATAAAATTACTCAGTTGCTTACTAACCCCAATTGAGCATTTACTTTTTTAATAAGATGAGCCACATCAAAAGGCTTTGCAATAAAGTCATCTGCTCCGTAATCTCCGATAGTAGCCGCGGCGCCGGGATGTGCAGAAAACATGATCACGGGAATATGTTTCGTATTTTCATTAGTCTTTAATTGTTTGCAGATGATTCGTCCATCGTGCCCGGAAATAAGTACGTCTAGCAGGATCAGGTCGGGTTTGAATGAATTAATTTTAGGAAAAGTGTTTTCGCCTTTAGAGGTTACCTCTACGTCAAAGCCCTTCATAGATAACAAAACTTCCATCACCGAAAGAATATCAATATCGTCATCAACCACTAAAATTCTGGACATCGCTAATTTTAATTAATCAAGTTTAGTAAAAGAGGAATTTGAAAGTTAAACTTTGTTTCTTTATTCTTAATGCTCTCTACCGAAATTTTTCCACCATGCCTTTCGATAATTTGTTTTGAAAGATAAAGCCCGATACCCATTCCAGGAAAGGTTTCTTCTGTTGCGCCTGAAACTCTGTAAAACCGGTGGAAAATTTGAGATAGATCGTTGTTATCAATTCCAATCCCAAAGTCTATAACGCTTACATAAACATTTTTCGTATCCTGGGATAATTTAACAAGGATTTTATCCTTGTCTTTTGAAAATTTTATTGCATTGGTTAAAAGATTTTCTATTGCATGTGAAAGCCGCTCCTGGTCGCCTCTTACCATTGCATCACAGTTCCCGGTAATTTCGATTTTATGAGAGGAGGTAGTTAACTGAATTTTTTGGACAATGTCGGTCACTGATTTTTTAAAAGAAAAAACAGACCATTGAAAATTGAGCGAGTCCGCCTGAATGCGGGAGAGATCTAATAACTGGTTAATAAGATCGGTGAGTTTTTTAGCCTGCACCACTGCGTTTTTTGCATAGCCGGCATATTTATTATCATCATTCTCATTAAGATATTCTGATATTAAATGAAGATAAACCTGCAAAGAAGTAAGCGGAGTTTTTAATTCGTGGCTTGCCGTTGTAATGAACTGATCTTTTCTTTTTTCCTGTTCCTTTATTTCACTCACGTCTACGCAAGAGCCGATGAAACCCGAAAAGATTTTGTTGTCATCATAATAAGGCACTCCATTTTCGAGCATCCAGCGGTATTTGCCGTCCTGCCTGCGAAGCCTGTATTCCACTTCAAATTCTTGCTGCTTATCAAAAGAATCCAAATATACTCCGATACATCTTTCTCTGTCATCCATATGCACTCCATCGAGCCAACCGTTTCCTTGTTCTTGTTCTTTGGTTCTCCCTGTAAAATCCAGCCATGTTTTATTAAAAAAAGAAAAGTGACGATCAGTTCCTGACAACCAAATTAAAACGGGCGCAGCATTGGCCATAGTAAGAAACAATTTTTCAGAAGGATGCCGCCCAGGTGAAACTGTTACTGTTTTTTCTTCTTGCGTGATACCCATAAATGAACTTGAAAATTGAAAAAGTAGCCTGTTCAAATATCATTTTTTTGATATTCAAACAGGCCGCCCTTTTATTTTGGACATCTATTGGTCTCAAACTTTGTTCCTAAAATGAATGGTATTATTAAAAATAAATATCTAACTAGGCCTTTTCCGATAATTTTTTATTCAGGTTGTCATTTATTGCCTCCAGGAATTCTTCTGTATAGAGATAGTCTGTTCCGTGGGAAACCTTATTGCCACTGACGCACACGGCAAGGTCCTTGGTCATTTTTCCACTTTCAACCGTCTCAATACATACTTCTTCCAGCGCATTTGCAAAATCAATTAATTGTTGATTATTATCAAGTTTTCCTCTGAAGGCAAGTCCACGCGTCCATGCAAATATCGACGCGATGGGGTTTGTTGAGGTCGGATTTCCCTTTTCGTGCTCACGGAAGTGCCTTGTGACGGTTCCATGGGCAGCTTCGGCTTCAAGGATTTTACCATCCGGCGTTATCAAAACCGAAGTCATCAATCCAAGTGATCCAAAGCCCTGCGCAACGGTATCACTCTGCACATCACCGTCATAATTTTTACAAGCCCAGATAAAGTTGCCGTGCCATTTTAATGCGCTCGCAACCATATCATCTATAAGGCGATGCTCATAGGTGATTTTTGCTTCTTCAAATTTGCCTTTAAATTCATTCTCATAGATCGCCTGGAAAATATCTTTAAAACGGCCATCATATTTTTTAAGAATGGTATTTTTTGTAGAAAGATATAGTGGCCATTTTTTGTTCAATGCCATATTGAAACAGCTTCTTGCAAAACCTTCTATACTTTCGTCTGTATTGTACATAGAAAGCGCGACACCATCACCTTTGAAATCATATACTTCAAAAACCTGCGGTGCGCCGCCGTCTTCCGGTGTGAAGGTCATTGTAAGCTTGCCTTTTCCTTTTATCACGGTGTCAGTTGCGCGATATTGATCGCCAAAAGCGTGACGGCCAATGATGATTGGTGCGGTCCAGTTGTTTACCAGGCGTGGAATATTTTGCATTACGATTGGCTCGCGAAAAACGGTACCGTCAAGAATATTCCTGATCGTTCCGTTCGGGCTTTTCCACATGTGTTTCAATCCAAATTCTGTTACTCTTGCTTCATCAGGAGTAATGGTGGCGCATTTAATCCCAACTCCATGTTCTTTAATAGCGTTTGCGGCATCAATGGTTACCTGGTCATCGGTGGCGTCCCGGTGTTGAATGCCCAGGTCAAAATATTTTATCTCAACATCCACATAGGGAAGTATCAGCTTATCTTTTATATATTTCCAAATGATTCTTGTCATTTCATCTCCATCAAGTTCTACTACAGGGTTGGCTACTTTAATTTTTGTCATGAGTCTGTTTTATAAATTTTTAGCGAAGTGTGTTTTGCAATATTATTAAAATCTTTGTCATTGTGAAGTATGGAAAAACTATTGGTTATACAAAACCAAGCGATTAAGCAATCGTTGGAGCTTCTTACTGTAACTCCTTTTGAACGCAATAACCTGTATAAAGCCGCAGCTTCCAGGGCTGCTTCATAAGCGTCGTATTTTAAAAATTGAAACCCTAAAATAGAGTCTTCCACGATATGAAGTAATTTTATTTCCTTTATGCCTTGCAAGATTTCCTGTACAATAATTGGTGGAATAACAATAATATCAGTAAGCATTATGCTCTTTAGCACTTCAACCTGTTTATTAGAAATGCCATTGTAAAAATCTATCCACACGCTTGTATCAACAATTATATTCTCCTTCATCATTTTCTCATTTCTTCAAGATTCCCATCCCATTCTACTTTCCCAAAAAGTGATAACATTTTTTTTCTTCTATTCAATCGTATGAGTTCTTCTAAAGCGTAATTCACAAGCTCCTTTTTACTTTTTAATTTAGTTGACTTCATTGCCTGTTGCATCAATTTATCATCTATATCAATATTTGTCCGCATAGTTTTTTACTTTTTGTTTAAGATTATTCTTTAAAATGATTTCTCCGTTATTGTAAGTTCTCATTTTATCTAAATCGCCAACCCATTTTACTTTTCCTTGTAATGACATCAGTTCGATCCTCAATTGACACTTCACGTATTGATTGAGCGCTTCATTGATAATTTCTTTTTTGGTTTTTAGTTTAGAATATTTAAGTGCTTTGTTCATTAAATCATCGTCTATTTCAATATTTGTTCTCATGACTGATAAAATTTTTATACACAAATATAATCAAATCCATACACATAGAACCGCTACAAATTCTTAATGATCTCATCCCCAAATTCGCTCGTCTTGAGCAATTTTCCGCCTTTCATAAGATTATAAAAATCGATAGTAACAGTCTTATTCCTGATCGTTTTTCCAACCGCATTGGTAATCATTTCAGCGGCGTCTCTCCAGCCCATATACTCCAGCATCATTACCCCACTTAGGATTAATGAAGAAGGATTCATACTATTGGTGTTGGCGAATCTTGGCGCGGTACCATGCGTTGCTTCAAATACTGCGTGGCCGGTTAAATAATTAATATTCGCTCCTGGCGCAATGCCAATTCCGCCAACCTGTGCAGCCAATGCATCGCTGATATAATCGCCATTCAAATTTAATGTGGCAATGATAGAATAATCCTGTGGTGCCAGTAATGCCTGTTGTAAAAAATTATCGGCGATGGCGTCTTTAATAATCACCTTTCCACCGATGCCCGCGATGCGCATGTCTTCATTGGCTACTGCTTCGCCGCGCTCTTTTTTAGTGGCTTCCCATTGGTTCCAGGTGTACACATTGTTTTTAAACTCTCTTTCCGCAAGTTCATAACCCCAGTTTTTAAAAGCGCCTTCAGTAAATTTCATGATGTTGCCTTTATGAACCAATGTAACAGAAGGAAGCTTGTTGTCGATAGCATATTTTATCGCTGCGCGAATTAATCTTTCAGAGCCATCTTTACTCACCACTTTTATGCCGAAGGAAGTCGTTTCGGGGAAACGGATTTTTTTTACATGTAAGTCATTTTGTAGAAAATCCAATAGTTTTTTTGCTTCAGGCGTGCCCGTCATATATTCGATGCCTGCATAAATATCTTCTGTATTTTCTCTGAAAATAACCATGTTTACTTTTTCCGGTTGCCACATAGGAGAGGGCACTCCTTCAAAATATTTTATGGGACGAAGGCAAACATACAGATCAAGATCTTGTCTCAGGGCCACATTCAGGCTGCGGATACCTCCGCCAACAGGCGTTGTTAAAGGTCCTTTTATAGATAACAGGTATTCGCGAAATGTCTCCATAGTTTCTTTCGGCATCCATTCACCTGTTTTATTAAACGCTTCTTCACCAGCCAGCACTTTCAGCCAACTTATCTTCTTTTTTCCCTGGAAAGCTTTTTCCACTGCCGCGTCGAAAACGCGCTCACTTGCTTTCCAGATATCAGGGCCAATGCCGTCACCTTCTATAAAAGGAATCGTTGGATTATCGGGCACGATTAGCTTTCCGTCGCTGCCCATTGAAATTTTATTTGCCATATTATCAGGTTAATTCGTTTATTAGTTTATCCGTTAATTGGTTTGTCAGTTTTGAATTTTATTCCTCTTTAGGAGGTTATATGCAAACTGCAATTCACCCATTCGTTATCAAAATCTACACCTTCATATTTTTTATAAAAATTAATGGCGGGCTCATTCCATTCTAGTACTTGCCACACCATTCCACTTAGATTTTTTTCTTTGGCTACTTCTATCAAACGGTCAAATAATAATTTGCCAATTCCCTTGCCACGCCAGGGCTCGTTTACCAAAATATCCTCCAGATAAAGGCGTTGTCCTTTCCAGGTGGAGTATCTGATGTAATAAAGTGCGAAGCCAATTACTTTATTTTCTGCTTCCGCTACAAATGCCCACCACACAGGGTTTTGGCCAAAACCACTTTCAACAAAATGATCGAAATCTACTGTTACTTCATGCGGGGCTTTCTCATAAACCGCAAGCTCCCGGACCAGGTCCATCATTGATTCACAATCTTCTTTTTTAGCGCTTCTTATGTTGATCTGCATTATTATTTCAGTTATCAATTATCAATTACCTGCCGCTTGTTCAAGGTCACTTATTATGTCTTCAATATTTTCTATGCCCACACTCATCCTGATCAGGCCATCCGTGATCCCGTATTTCTCCCGGTCCGCTTTTGGTACGCCATAATGCGTCATGGAAGCAGGATGCGAAAGCAATGTATCGCACGATCCAAGAGAAACGGCTCTTACACACATTTGCAATTTGTCAATAAATTTTTTGCCGGCTTCTAATCCCCCTTTCATTTCAAAGCTGAGCATTGGGCCGGGGTGTTTCATTTGTTTTTTTCCGGTTTCAAAATCCGGATGCGATGGCAATCCCAAATAATTCACTTTGCTGATCGCCGGATGATTTTCAAGGAATTCGGCTACCTTCATCGCGTTGGCACAATGCCTTTCCATCCTAACTTCAAGAGTTTTCATTCCCTGTGTCAATAAAAAAGCGTCGAAAGAATTTGTATTGCCTCCCAAAAGACGATGTACTTTTTCCATGCGTCCCTGCATCAGTCCGAGATCTTTTCCTACCAATGCTCCGCCTATTGCAGTGCCGTGGCCATTTAGAAATTTGGTTGTAGAATGAACAACAAAGTCAACCCCGTATTTAAACGGCTGTTGTAAATAGGGCGTGGCAAATGTATTGTCAACTGCCACTATCATGTCATGTTGTTTTGCAAGTATTGTAAGCGCTTCGATGTCCACGCATTGGATCGTTGGATTGGCGGGCGTTTCGAGGTAAAGCATTTTTATTTCAGGATCATTTTTCATGATTTCTTCTGCCTTTGCCAGATCCCGCAGATCAGCAATGACCGCTTGGATTCCCAAATCCGGAAGAATCCTGTTCATCAATTCCTGCGTGCCACCATACAAAGAATAATGCGATAAAATTTTATCGCCGCTTTTCAAATTTCCAAACATTAACGTGCTTATCGCTGCCATGCCGCTTGAATGTACGCGCGCTTTTAGCGATAACGCCACCCCATTTTCAACAACACCGAAACTTTCTAATGCTGCAATTTTATCTTCGACTTCCTTCATCGTCGGATTGCCCCACCTGCTGTAAATATAACCGGGTTCATCTCCGCTAAACCGCCGCATACCTTGCTCCGCTGTTTCAAAGACATAAGTGCTGCTTGCATAAATAGGCGTTAAATGAGCGTTGTTTTCTTCCGTATCGTGACCGGCATGTATTGCGGTAGAACCAAATCCTTTCAATTGTTTTTTTGCTGATGCCATTGTAGATTTTAATAATGTAAATGGAGAATGGTGCAAAAGTAATTAAAAGACAGGGTGTAAGAAAGGAGAAAAATGGATTGTGCAGGTTATCATTTTCATGCAACCGTGATGAATTTTTTTATTGATTCGATTAGCTGATCACGATTTTAGATAAGCTATTTTGTAGTTTTCCGCAGTTTTTAATACTCATAAATTATCGTCTATAAAATTGCTGCAATAGGTTTTTATCATCGCTCTTACTTCTCTGAACTTCTTCATAATTTCTTCTTCGCTGCCTTTTGCTATTGCGGGATCAGGAAAATTGTGATGAAATTTTTTGCCTGTCGAAAGAAAGTAAGGATATTTTTCATTTGCATTATCACAAACTGTTATCACATTATCAATTTTCGTTAAGCAGTGTAAGTTCAACCGGGATCCCGAAAGCTGAAATATAGTTTTTTCAATTTTTTAAATATTGATAAAATTTTTTATCGATTAAAAATGTCGGCAACCGTCAGCATTTTTTATATCTTATTTTTGACCATTGTGTGATAACCACCTTAAATAACGTTACCATGATTTTATCAAATCAAAGAGAGCTTTTCCAGATTCCCGATGATGTTACTTTTTTAAATTGCGCTAACATGTCGCCATTATTGAAGTCCGTAAATGAGGCTGGCATTGATTCGATTAACAAACGAAATCAACCGTGGACAATGAACAATGATGATTGGTTTGGCGCACCTGATCATCTACGCGGGCTATTTGGAAGCCTGATCAATTCTGATAAGGAGCATATTGCGTTGATTCCTTCAGTGAGCTATGGAATGGCAATCGCGGCAAAAAATATTAAGTTAACTTCAGGTCAAAATATTGTTCTTTTAGATCGCCAATTTCCTTCAAATGTTTATGCCTGGCGCGACTTATCGAGACGAACCGGCGCCAAAATAATTACGGTAAAAAAGCCGGGCAATCAATCATGGACGGAAGCGATTCTTGAAAACATCAATGAAGCAACCGGTCTCGTGGCCATTCCCAATTGTCACTGGACTGACGGCAGCCTGATCGATTTGGAACCAGTAAGCGCAGCCGCCAGAAAAGTGAATGCAAAACTTGTGATTGATGCCAGCCAGTCGTTGGGCGCTTACCCTTTAGACATTCAAAAAATTCAACCCGATTTTTTATTAACCGTCGGTTACAAATGGCTTCTTGGCCCTTTCAATATTGCTTTTCTATATGCATCAGATGAATTTTGTGAAAAAGGAATTCCAATCGAATTTGCTAATTTGAATATGGCAGGAAGCGAAGATTTTTCCAGGTTGGTCTATTATGATGAATATAAACCGGGAGCACGAAGATTTGATGCCGGCGAAAGCTCCAGCTTTATTCATGTGGCAATGGCGATCGCAGGGATGACACAAGTTTCGGAATGGGGCATCGCCAACATACAGGAAACATTATCTGCGTTAACGGAAAGCCTGGCGCAGAAAGCAGTCGTTGCTGGTCTTGAAACAACCGTCCAGCCTCGCGTTGGCCATATCATCGGTATTAAAGTTTCTGACGATAAAGTTCTTGAATTAAGTAAAAAACTTGTTGAAAATAAAATTCATATCAGCTTCCGGGGGACAACTGTGCGCGTTGCGCCGCATCTGTATAACGACCATAACGATATTGACAAATTGTTGGAATATTTAACCTAGTCAAATATTATTTCGCAAAAACAAAAAATACATTTTTGCTTTCCTGATATTTCATTCTTCCGGGATTGTTGAGTCACAGCCTCTCATAAGCCTAAATATAGATTTTTAAGTACCGCTTATTCGCGCCATAAATTTTTTCGCATTATAGATCATTGTCATTTAAGTCATGAGAAAAAGAACATTTGACCTTCTGAAATGAAATAGAGCTTTGTCCTCTCCACCGGAATTTTAATCTGTCTTATTTTTGCATCCTTTTATACGGAGGTTACAATTTGCATTTTAGTGAATAAACTTTTAATGTAATTGCATAAAAATCGAAAAAAAAATTCGGATCGTCTTTTGTATTCACGAAGGAACTCTTAAGAAAGAAGATATAACTGAATAATCCACAGGAAAAATATGACAGCAGAACATGAACGTCTTCAAAATAATTTGACCAAAAAAATACCGCTTGAAAAATGGGGGCCTTATTTAAGCGAACGCCAATGGGGAACCGTGCGCGAAGACTATGGCCCATCGGGCGATGCCTGGAACTATTTTCCTTTTAAAGACGCTCATCTAAGGGCTTATCATTGGGGCGAAGATGGCATTGCAGGCATTTCAGATTATTTTCAAAATCTTTGTTTTTCCGTTGCTCTTTGGAATGGAAAAGATCCGATCTTAAAGGAACGGCTTTTTGGCTTGGGCAATAAAGAAGGGAATCACGGCGAGGATGTCAAGGAATTATATTATTACCTGGACAATATTCCAACTCATTATTACATGGAATATTTGTATAAATATCCTCAACAGGAATTTCCTTATGAAGAGATCCGGAACAAAAACAGCGAGCTTTCCAGAGAGGAGCCGGAATTCGAGATCCTTGATACCGGCGTTTTCAAAAACGATGAATATTTTGATGTCTGTATCACTTATGCTAAAGAAGATGCTGATGATATTTTTATTAAAATAAATATTAAAAACAGAAATACTGAAAGTGCTTCCGTCACTTTATTACCCACCCTTTTATTCTATAACCGCTCGAGCAATAAAGACCTGGAAGAAAAGCCTTTAATTGCCCTGCGCGATAAAACCAGCATCAAAGCAACACATCAAAGATTAGGTACTTATTTTTTATATTTTCAACCGGCGGATGATGTTTTATTTACACAAAATGAAACCAACACTGAGAAGATTTTGGGAGTGCCAAATGAATTTCCTTTTGTAAAAGACGCGTTTCATGACGCGATCATCGAAGGAAAGAATCTCGATGAGCTTCGCAAGCAAACCTCGGGAACAAAATTTTCTCCCGTATACGAATTCACGATAAAGGGCGGGGAATCCGAGACTATTTTCCTGCGGTTATCTGACAAAGAATTAAGTAATGCGTTTGAAGAGGGATTTGAAAATATATTTTCAGTGCGAAAATTTGAAGCTGACGATTTTTATAATTCTATTCTGCCCGCGAACATCACACCGGAATTAAAAAACATTCAGCGCCAGGCGCTTGCAGGGCTGCTTTGGAGCAAACAATATTACCACTATGACGTGGAAAAATGGCTTACAACCAGCGATGGAATTACGCCTGTTAATTCAGGTAAACTCGAAGGAAGAAACCACGATTGGAAGCATCTGAAAAATCAAAATGTGATTTTGATGCCTGATAAATGGGAATATCCCTGGTATGCCGCGTGGGACCTGGCTTTTCATTGCATCCCAATGGCTATGCTTGATCCTGGTTTTGCAAAAGACCAGCTTCTGTTGATCATGAGAGAATGGTATATGAAACCGGATGGCCAGCTGCCGGCTTATGAATGGCATTTCAGCGATGTAAATCCTCCTGTGCATGCGTGGGCTGCGCTCGGCGTATACAACGTGGAAAAGACAATGACGGGCAAAGGGGATATTACTTTTTTAAAAAAAATATTTCATAAACTCATCATCAATTTTACCTGGTGGATCAATAGAAAAGATGCGAAGGGGAACAGCATCTTCCAGGGTGGATTTCTTGGACTTGATAATATCGGGATTTTTAACCGGAGTATTGAAATGCCCGGAAATCACCGCCTGGAGCAGGCTGATGGCACTAGCTGGATGGGAATGTATGCACTGAATATGATGGATATGGCGCTGGAGATCGCGATGGTGGATGAGGCTTTTGAGGATACGGCTACTAAGTTTTTTGAGCATTTTGTATTGATTGCCGAAGCGCTTAATCAACACGGTTTATGGAATGATGAGGATAAGTTTTTTTACGATATTCTTGCGCTGAGCGACTCAAATCCGATCCAGTTGCGCATTCAGTCAATCGTTGGAATCACGTCGCTGTTTGCCGTTTCACAGATGCAGAAAAAAGTGCGTGACAAACTTGCAGATTTTAAAAAAAGGACGCAGTGGTTCGAGCATTATCGCCTTAAAAATGACCGCTTCTGGCCCAACGAAGAGCACGCTGATAATGGATCGGTGTTGTTATCATTGGTGCAGCGCGACCGGTTAAAATCCATTCTTGGACACTTGTTAAATGAAGACGCATTTCTTTCGCCCGGTGGTATCAGGGCGCTTTCAAAATATCATGAGCATAACCATTATGCAGTTACTATCGACAATGTAGAATATTCTATTAAATATGATCCGGGTGATTCTACTTCTGATTTTTTTGGCGGAAATTCTAATTGGCGCGGACCCGTGTGGATTCCGATCAATTACCTGATTATTCAATCCATTCGAAAATATGGAGAATTTTATGAAGATGATCTCATGGTGGATTTTCCAACCGGCTCGGGAAATCAAATGAACCTAAAACAGGTAGCTGATGAATTGACAAAGCGCGTCATCAGTCTTTTTGAAAAAGATAAAGAAGGCGAACGTAGCATTTATGGGATTCATAATTGGTTTTATCAACGTCCCGGCAACGAACACCTTGTTTTATTCTATGAATATTTTCATGGAAATGACGGCAACGGGCTCGGAGCAAGCCATCAAACCGGATGGACTTCTCTTGTTGCTCAATTGATAAATGAGCTACAGCATAGTAATGCGCAAGATGCCGTAGGCTTAAGATAAAATGCCAAAAACTATATTTTCATTTGTTTCGACTCATCTGATATCGATGAACGTTGAAGTGTTTTGCTTACAAATTTTCTTAGCCCATGTGCGCATATACATATATGTTATATGCACAGGATTTGCGACATAAGCCAAAAAGTAGTTTTTTAATTTTTTTCTGAAATTGTTCAAAAATATTTTTAGAAAAATCTTTTACGGTTAAACCGATCTATTTCAGAGTTTCTTTTTTCACGCCTTCGAAGGTTATTTTCACTGGCTTAATAAATCCATTTTTATCAAAATGCAATTCATCGATACAGGTCACCCTGTGATTGCCATCCGTTTCACCCAACGGCCGGCGATGATACACGATGTACCACCTGTCCGTCCCCGGCACCTGGATCAGGGAATGATGGCCGGCGCCGGTAGCTACAGCGGAATCCTGCTGCAATATTTTTCCAATTCTTTTGAACGGGCCGAAAGGGGAATCTGAGATCGCATACGCCACAGCATAATCGGGCCCCGTCCAACCACCTTCGGACCACATGAAGTAATATTTATTGTCTTTCAAAATCATGAAAGAACCTTCAACGTAGCCCGTTGGAGTGATTTCCTTAAAAGTTGTTCCATCTTCAAATGGAACAAATCCTGTGAAATCGCTATTTAATTTTGCAATGTTACAATGTCCCCAGCCGCCATAAATCAAATAGTATTGGCCATCTTTATCTTTGAAAACAAACTGATCGATCGGTTGGGCGCCGTTGTGAAACTGGTCCACTAACGGTTTGCCCAGGTAATCTTTGAAAGGTCCGGCAGGATTATCGGCAATGGCAATTCCAATGCCTCCTTTCTCCGCGTTGCTTTGAATGTCATTGGCACCAAAGAAGAGATAATATTTTCCGTCCTTTTCAACAATTGATGGCGCCCAAACGGCTCTTTTGGCCCATTTTACATTTGAAGTATCAACGATGTGAGGATGTTTTTTCCAATGAACAAGATCAGGAGATGAAAATGCATCCATGAAAACCTGCTGATTATACGGAGCTGAAAAAGTCGGGTAGATCCAATATTGATGATCGAATATGCGCACCTCGGGATCTGCATACCAGCCTGGAAAAACAGGATTTCCGGAAGTTTCAATTCTCGTTTTTTTTGCGCCACTTTTTTTCGCATTGGCCTGGGAGCGCGCGTTGAAAGCAAGGCTTGTGAGAACGCAGATGAAAAGAATAGTCTTTGTTATGTTGCGGACGATAAGCATGGATGTGTATTTAAAATATCAGAAAAGTGTTTTGCCTGAAAACGTCAGGACGTAAAATTATTTGTAACGTATAAGGCTACACGAAAATAAATTAAGCATTATTTCAAGCGCTTCTGGTAGACTGCATTTAAACTATTAGCTGCGGCAGTTATTCAATACCTATAGTGTCATATACGATCACCTTAGACCAAAGGTGGGAGCAGGTATCGACAAAATTTAAATGAATAGGATCCACCTGGTAGCTGTCCTGGGCTTCCTTATTTTTGAATAGCAAAAGC
The DNA here is from genome assembly GCA_963706775.1 of uncultured Chitinophagaceae bacterium. Taxonomy (GTDB): domain Bacteria; phylum Bacteroidota; class Bacteroidia; order Chitinophagales; family Chitinophagaceae; genus Ginsengibacter. The sequence continues at coordinate 120,980 of CAVPNF010000003.1, read as the reverse complement.
CATGATACGCTGTAGCCGGAATCAATTACATTACGATTGGTTGCTGCTGGCTTGCCAATGTGAAAGGACTCAATGGTAGAAACCTCCTTGAGCTTTGTCAAGCCTTCAATGAGAGACGCGAGGTCTTCTTTACTATGGGGATTTTTTAGCCAAAAGAATACATGATGGATGAATCCATTTTTTTCAATGATCATAATTCGATAAATATTTAAATGCTGAATTGGATAGGTCAAATTTAATTAAAGAAACCTATTCATAAAAATATCAGCTAAAAAGAAACGGATTCCAGTTTTCGCGAAATCTCCATTTCGAGATCATCAGGCAAAGTGGCAGCATCTTCATCTATTGCGCGTAATCGTTTGAGTTCTGAATCCCACGCAAAAATATTTTCATCACCGCCATTGTAGGTTATCCGAAACCTTTTTTGATTATTAAACTGGAAGGGAACTGCCTCCACAAGATAGGGAAGTCCGTTACTTACGATTTCGAAGCGGTGTGATTGCATAAAGTTTTTGAATTCTTGTCACAAAAAGAAGTCCAAAGTGATCGTTAATCGCCCATGATCACTGAGACGATGTCATTCATTTAATCAGGTTTTGCGACTGAGAATTTAATGAACTTGTCTGCCGGCGAGCCGGCGCAGGTCGTAATAAAACGATTTTTCATGGGAATTTTCCCGTAGGCCAGAACGCGGAGATTTCGTAATTTCATCTTCTGCCCCCGAAGCTTCTTTAGAAAAACAATTTTCTACTGATATCCTCCAAAATTTTACACTACTTCATTTTTGTAACATGAATGCCCTCGAAAAAGTTATTTTGGATGATAATCTTGACGACGAAGCGACTATACCGGTCTTTGCAGGACGAAACGCCTTAAGTAATGCTGGTTCATTGATTTGTTTTGAAGAAAAGAAAGAAAGGCATGTATGGACGCTTCCGCATGAAATTTGTTTTGTCAAAAGCGCAGATCATTATGTAAAATCCTTAATACAATGCGCCGGAGAGAAAAGGTGGATGAGCCGTCATTGCACGCTTAAAGAATTGCTGGCGCGCCTTCCCCGGGAAAATTTTATCCGGCTAAATAAATTTTATCTTCTAAACGTAAATTATTTTTCAACTATCAATGAATGCGAAAAAATCCTTTATCTCACGGATAACTTTGCAATTCCTGTTCCACACCGGATTTCTCCTTATTTGCGCCATTTGCTAAAAAGCACCTATACGTGAAATGCATTTCACGAAAAAGTGCTTGAAACATAAAACGACGAACCATAATTTTAGTTAAGTAAAAGATTAGAAGAGTTATTCTGTTTTCTATCCTTGTGTGAAACGATATGGCCGGCTTTTAATCGATGATATTTTTCCAAATGCCCATGAAAAAGATCCGGACCGAAGCTCTTAAAATGGTGAATTGATCCGCGATATTTTCGCTTCAGGAAAATATGCGTAAACCCTTGAACGCCTCGTGAAAGATGATGCAGAGTTTTCGAAACGGAAATTTTTTTCTATTTGCAGAGTTCAATTTTTTAAAACAGAATGATGAAAAAAATAGTTTTTCTTCTAATCTTTCCGGTGTTTTTGCAGGCTCAAAAGAAATATCCTGCATTGCTTGACCAATATATGCAGGCAGCCGTAAATGCCAATCAATTCAGCGGTTCTGTGTTAATTGCAAAACATGGCAATATCATTTATCGCAGAACATTCGGCACAATTGATTATGCAAACGCAAAGCCATTAGACAGTAATTCTATGTTTGAGGTGGGAAACATTACTGAAGAATTTACTGCCGCAGCTATTTTATTATTAAAAAATGAAGGCAAATTAAGACTTGCCGATCCAATTACTAAGTATTTGCCGGAACTTCCCTATTCTAACGTAACGATAATAAATTTGCTTACTCATACTGCAGGCTTGCCTGATTATTATGATGAAGTAATGAAAGATAAATGGGGCGCGGGAAAACTTGCAACGAATAATGATGTAGTGAAAAGCCTGGCAGATGCAAAAGTGCCGTTGGCATGGCCCCCCGGAACAAAAATTGATGACTACCATTATTACACAGATTATCCTCTGCTTGCATCCATCATTGAAAGGATATCAGGCCTTTCTTATTCAGACTTTATGCAGCAAAACATATTTACTCCGCTGCATTTAGATCATACAAAAGTGTTCGCCGAATTGCAGGTAAATAAAAAGCTTCATCCAAACCATACAGAAAGTGTATATTTTGATGAAGAGAGGCAGGAATTTTTCCCTGTAGATAGTATGCGTCAAATGCCGCCGGAATATCATTATGCTGTAGAAGGTGTGGTAGGCAATGAAGGCGTGAGCAGTACTGCATACGATTTGTTTTTATGGGACAAGGCGCTACAGAATAATGCTTTGTTTCCACAGGCTGTTAAAAATGAAATGTTTACGCCCTATACTCTAAAAGACACAGTTAACAAATATTATCTTGGTTACGGAATAATCAAAGGTAAAAATGAATTAGGCAATTATGTTCAGCAAAGAGGCGACGGAAATATAATTTTGGGCTATGTAACAATTCTGATGAAATATCTTAAGGAAGATATTACAATTATTGTCCTGGCCAATAAGGCCAAAAGTTCTTCCGGTATCGCTGGTCCTTTAGCTTATATTTTGTTTGACAAAGAAGTAGTACCACCTTATACTCATAAAGAAGTTGCTATTGATTCATCGTTGCTTGACAAATATACAGGTGAATATGCGCTGCCCACTCTTGTCAACATTTATAAAAAAGATGGAACATTATGGACAACTATGCCGGGAGAACCCGATTTGCAGCTAATCCCGGAATCAAATATCAAATTCTTTTCTGCTAATAAAAATTATGACTGGCAGATGGAATTTAAAACTAATCCGGGTGATAAAATCGTAAAAGCATACGTTATAATCAACGGTCTAAAGAAAGAGGTGAAAAAGTTTTGAAAAGCCTATGAAGGCAAATAGTACTTATAACCGTTATTCAAAAAGTTGTCCATGTTTTCTGAGTTAAGTATCGGAATGCAATTTCTGCTTTGCGCACTGGCCGTTTGGCGTCTTACCCATTTATTTGTTGCTGAAGACGGCCCGTGGGATTTGATTTTTCTTTTGCGTAAGAAATTAGGAAATAGCATCGCGGGAAAAGCTATGGATTGTTTTTACTGTTTGAGTATCTGGATGGCCATCCCATTTGCACTGGTTATTTCGCTGGACTGGCCGGCAAGAATTATCTGCTGGCTGTCTCTTTCAGGCGCAGCTTGTCTTTTGGAACAATTGAGTAGCGTTCGAAAATAATTTTATTTAAAAATAAGTTCAAATATTAATTATGAGTTGTTGCGGACAAAAGCGCCGGCAGTGGCAGGAACAAAAGCCCCGGCAAGAGACAGCACCCGTTGACCCTAAACCCGTGCTGGATAATCCTGTAAAGCTGACATACGTGGGGCAGGAAAGCTATTTGGTGAAAGGCAAACAAACAGGCTTGCTTTATTTGTTTGCGCCGATGGAACCTGGCCTGGAGGTAGACGGACGTGATGTGAAAGATCTCTTAGCTGGTTCTCTCAAATTATCGTTGAGTGCTGAGGCCGTCGCCTAAAAAAATAAGATAGCTGTTAAATTAAAATTACTTTATCCCGGCGCATATTTACCCGGGCCGGAATAAAGTAATGGCTATAAATGTGAAGTCGTCATAAGTGATTTTATAGTTTTTCCTGTTTTATTTAATTTACCCATGTATTATCTGCCGGCGTGTAGTCCATAAAAATGCCGCCATCCAGCTCTATCGATTTGATATTTTTCTTTGTTGAGATCTTAAGCAATTGTTCTTTTTGATTCGATTTCCAAATGGCTGGTGTTTGATGCGTGTGTGTCACGTCGCCATCTTCATAAACAATTTTTATATCAAATGGAATCGCAAATCCTCCCACGTTTTTAACCGTGAGCGTATAAAAATCATTTTGCTTTTTAACCGTATCTATTTTTAAATCGATATAATTATTAGTAAAAAACCAATTAGTAAAAAACCAATTTAAATTTTGTCCCGAACCGGCATTCATTGCATAAAAATAATCCCATGGAACCGGATGTTTTCCATTCCATGCATCCATATAAAAGTGTAAGGCTTTTTTGAATAATGCATCGCCGAGCATATCTTTTAATGCGAGATAGCTTAACGAAGCTTTTCCATAAGAATTATTTCCATAGCCTGCGCCACTCACCTGCGTTGACATTGAGATGATCGGCTGGTCTTCCTCCGCGGATGGATCATTGATGTAGCGCTTGACGCGAAACGATTTGTAAACTGAATCGGCGTGTGGCTTTCCAAATTCTTCCTGCCCGATCAGATATTCGAAAGTGGTTGCCCAGCCTTCATCCATATAAGCATAACGGGTTTCATTTATGCCCATATAAAATGGAAAATAGGTGTGCGCGATCTCATGATCCTGCACCATTTGCGAGAATTTAAAGTTGGACGTGGTGCCATCATTAATCATCATCGGATATTCCATATCTGCATAGCCTTGTACAGAAGTCATTTTCGGAAAAGGATAAGCAACGCCAGGCCATTTTGTTGAAAAATAAGCCAGCGAATTCTGTGACCATTTTGTATAATTATGAAAATCTTTTGCTGTGTCGTTGTAGGCAGATTGTACACTCGCTCTTCTCTTGGTATTTAAATCCACGACCACGCTTGCCGCATCCCATACATAATTTTTGCTCACGGCAAAACACACGTCAGTAATATGTTTTGCAGTAAACTTCCATTCATTCCACTCATTTTGCGCAGTTATTTTATGCTCTTGCATTTCATCGAAATTCGCAATTTGAATCACCTTGTCGGAGGTGTAAGAATCTTGAAGCCGTTTTGCAATCGGCGCCTGTAACACCTCATCTGCGTTTACCAGATCCCCCGTTGCCCACACCACATAATCTTTCGGCACTTTTACCGAGAAATTATAATCGTTGAAATCATTGTAAAATTCTTGTCCTCCCGTGTGTGGGATCATGTCCCAGCCATTATAATCATCATATACCGAAACACGTGGATAAGAATAAGCAACAAAAAAAGTAGTGCTGTCTATCTGGCCCTCGCGGCCGCTTTGTTTGGCTAATGGATAGTTCCATCCAATGTTTATTTCGACCGAAGTATGGGGAAGAATTGATTTTTTCAGCCTGATTGCAGCAACGGTTGTCCAATTTTTACTATCGATGTTGTAAATGTCATTGTCAATTGAAAAAGACTCGATGACAAGCCCCGTTGTAATCATGTCTGGTCCGGTATAGCCGACCCGCGGCGCCAGTGGTTTATGAAAATTATTGACAAACCGGATCGCGATGGAACGCAGCGTGTCAGGACTATTATTGGAATAAACGATTTTTTCAACGCCGGATACAATTTTAGTTTCAGGTGTTACGGTAATGCTCATATCATATTTGCCTGCATTTTGCCAATAATTTTTTCCGGGTTTGCCATCTATCCCACGTGTTCCGTTTTCATAAGATTTGGTAATATTTCTTGGCATGTATAATTGCTGTGCCTGCGCAAGATCGGCTCCCATAAAGAATAGCAGAAGTAAAGATGATATTATTATCCTCATAAATGTTTTTTTATTGTTCCGCTCAAAGTAAGTACGGATGGCGCAGAAATGAAATAATTTTTTTATGAATGGTAACTGTTAGTAGTTGAATTTATTGATTGTGATAACTCAAAATGTAGAAATTTCGAATATTACTTTTTTTCTATTTTGTAATCCTAAAAAATATTTCGCTGCTTTTAATGAATACAAATCAATAACGTGAAAAGCTAACAATCAATCCTGTTTATCTTTGCAGCCCTTTTTAAATTATTCTTTAATGGCAGCATTGCAATTTGAACTTCAGCACACAGATTCGTCCACGAAAGCAAGGGTGGGAAAGATCACTACCGATCACGGTGAAATTTCGACACCCATCTTTATGCCTGTCGGTACCGTCGGAAGCGTAAAGGCCGTGACCCAGCAGCAGTTGCACAAAGATGTAAAGGCGCAGATCATTCTTGGAAACACCTATCATTTATACCTCCGCCCCGGTCTTGAAGTTTTAGAAGCGGCAGGAGGCTTGCATCGTTTTATGAATTGGGATAAACCGATTCTTACGGACAGTGGTGGATTTCAGGTTTTTTCTTTAAGTGGTGTAAGAAAATTGACGGAAGAAGGCGCGATATTTCAAAGTCATATTGACGGAAGTAAACATTTGTTCTCGCCTGAAAAAGTAATGGATATTCAAAGAATAATTGGTGGAGACATCATTATGGCATTTGATGAATGCCCACCGGGCGCGAGCGAATATAATTATGCGAAAACTTCTTTGGAACTGACGAACAGGTGGCTCGACCGATGTTTTAAACAATTTAACGCTACTGAAGATAAATATGGATATACACAAAATTTATTTCCAATTGTGCAGGGCGGTGTTCATCATGAGTTGCGAAAACTGTCCTGCGAATATGTTTCTTCCAAAGAAGCCACAGGCAATGCGATTGGAGGCTTGAGTGTAGGAGAGCCGACTGAAAAAATGTATGAAATATGTGAGCTTTGCTGTGACCATCTTCCGGTAAATAAGCCACGTTATTTAATGGGTGTCGGTACGCCATGGAATCTTTTGGAATGCATTTCTTTAGGTATTGATATGTTCGATTGCGTGATGCCGACACGCAATGGTCGCAATGCGATGCTCTTTACCAGTAATGGGATTATTAATATCGACAACAAAAAGTGGGAAAAGGATTTTTCACCTTTGGATAATGGAATCGAATGTGAGGTTAGTAACTTTTACAGCAAAGCTTATTTAAGGCATTTAATAAAAGCAAAAGAAATCCTTGGTTTGCAAATCGCGAGTATTCATAATCTCGCTTTTTATCTTGATATCGTTACTAAAGCGCGGCAACATATTATTGATGGAACGTTTGCCTCCTGGAAAAATGAAATGGTCGTGAAGTGGCAGCAACGTCTATGACCGGATGCGCAGATTTTTTGATGTTGCGGATAATTAACTTTTCTATTTTTAAATCAATTAATGGGCTTTATCATCTTAGGTTAAATAAGAATAATAACTGCACATCTCAAGATGGGAAATCTTTGAACAAATTTTAACTACATTTATCAAATCTCTAAACCCAAAATAATTATTTTTACCACCTTTATATTAAGGTTATTAAACAATTAGTTAATTGTAAAATAATTATGAAGACTTGTAAATCTTTTTTTATGTCGAAATGGTTGATGTTTTTTTTCATTGCAATTATTACAAGTAGCAGTTTATTCGCGCAGAGCAGCCTTGAAATTAAAGGAATAAGTCCTGATTTATATTTAAATCATACGGTTGCGCCAAAAGAAAGTATTTATAGCGTTGGCAGGCTTTACAACGTCGCGCCAAAAGATCTTGCAGCCTACAATCATCTTCAGATGGAAAGTGGTTTAAGTGTTGGGCAGGAAATGAAAATCCCTCTGGACAAAAATAATTTTTCCCAGTCGGAAGCTAAATCCGGCAATGATGCATTGGTGCCGGTTTATCATACCGTTGGATCGAAAGAAACACTTTATCGCCTCTTCGTGAATTATAATAAAGTGCCGATCACGTCTTTGCAAAAATGGAACAATCTTCAATCAGACGCCTTAAGTGAAGGTTCACAAATGATTGTCGGTTTTCTTAAAGTGGATAAAGCTCAATCTGCTTTGGCAACGCAGCCGGCAAATGCGGGCGAGGTTGCTTCAGCACCGGTTCAATCCGAAAAAAAGTCTGTGCCCGCCGTTGAAAAGCCAACAACTGCACAAGCGCCCGAACCGGCGAAGAAAGAAGCTGTTGCCGCACCTGCAAAGGAAAGCGCGGTTGAAAAAACGGTAAATACAAAAAGCACCGTCAATTTTTCCGGAGGTTATTTTAAAAAAGTTTACGATCAACAGGTTCAAACGAAGTCGCCTATCAATAACAGCGGAAGCGTCGGTATATTTAAATCTACGAGCGGTTGGCAGGATGGAAAATATTATTGTTTTTACAATGATGCTGCTGCCGGAAGTGTCTTAAAAGTTACGGACAATGCGTCCGGAAAAAGCGTTTATGCCAAGGTGTTAGATGCTATCCCGGATATCAGGCAAAATGCAGGATTATCGGTAGTGCTAAGCAATGCAGCGGCGGAAGAACTGGGAGCCGGTGGAGAAAATAAATTTGATTGTATAGTGAGCTACGTGAAATAATCGTGAGATAATTTATTTCTTTTCTTATAAGCCAAAAAGTAGATTTTTCATTTTTTAATAAGGTAGTTCGGGCATCAGCTAATTAGCTAATCATCACATTAGTCAATTTTCCCTCCATCCGCGCAAAAAATCTTCAATCTTCATTTTTCTTTTTCCTTCCATCTGAATTTCTTTTAAAGCGATATAGCCGTCTGCAGCGGAAAATTTCAAGAAAGATTTGTGATCTGTAATTATTTTTCCCGCCTCTTTTACTTCTCCATCTAATTCTTTTTGCGCCGAAAATATTTTTAATTTTTTCCCCTGCAAAAATGTGAAAGCAGTAGGGTAGGGCGATAATCCCCGTATAAGATCATAAACAACTTCTGTATTTTTATTCCAGTCTATCTCGCAGGTTTCGGTGAATATTTTTGGAGCATGTTTAATAACGGCTTGTGTCGCATCTTGCGCGATTTCTTTTAAAGTTCCTTTTTGTAATTCTTCCAGGGTTTTTAAAAGTAATTCTGCACCGATATCTTTCATTTTATCATGCAGCGTTCCGGCCGTTTCATTTTCAGTAATGGGAATTTTAGTTTGTAATAAAATGTCGCCCGTATCGATTTGGTGCTGCAATTTAAATGTGGTAACACCTGTTTCTTTTTCTCCGTTAATAATCGCCCAGTTAATGGGCGCTGCGCCACGATATTGTGGCAACAAGGATCCATGGAGATTAATGGTTCCCATCGGAGGCATGCTCCAAACAATCTCCGGCAACATCCTGAATGCAACCACTATTTGCACATCCGCTTTTAGCGATTTCAGTTCTTCTATAAAATCCGGGTTTTTTAATTTTTCCGGCTGCAGGATTCTTAAATTTTTTTCTAACGCGTATTTTTTTACGGCGCTTTCTGTCAGCTGCATGCCTCGTCCCGCGGGCTTATCAGCCGCTGTAATCACACATGCAATCTCATAGCCCGCTTCATAAATTTTGTCTAATGATGCCACTGCAAATTCCGGTGTTCCCATGAAAACAATACGAAGACGATCCATATAATCTAAAATGTAGTTTTTTGTAGTTTTATTGAAATATCGCTTATTAAAATTCTATTCGAAATCTTTATACAACAAATATTTCTTTCTTATCTTTTTAAACTGATCCAGTTTCGGTTGCCACGTCGCACGAATTTCTTTCTCCGTCTTTCCATCTCTGATTTGTTTCCATAAATCATCATTGCCGGCCAGCTTATCAAAAAAAGAATTTTCCATTTTGCCGGATTTTGGAAGAATGAAAAAGCTGTCCTTGTTTGGGAATAAGCGATAAGCTTCCATCAACCATTTAAGCTGTATTTTATTATCAATTTTTTTCAGCACTTCCGAAGGTGTTCCTGAAAGATTCCATCCATAACAAGTGACTCCATAATGCTTGCTGCTTTTTGCGCCTTCCGTTGGATGTGGCGTAAATGAATATAAATTTTTTGGCAAAGAAGGCGCGCCGAAAATCTGAAAAGGCTTATCCGTTCCGCGACCTTCGCTCAAAGTAGTTCCTTCAAAAAAACAGGTCGACGGATACAAATAGATCGATTGAATATCCGGAAGATTTGGAGAGGGTTTAACCGGCAAAATGTACTTGCTTTTATGATCGTAATTCAGATTTTTAATCACTAAAAAATGGAAGGAATTTGCGTCGGCTTTTTTATTTTTTTGAAAATCTTCGTATTTTTTATTGGCACCCGGCGTCAGCCATTTTTCGCCGGCGAGCATCATCGCATATTCACCGATCGTCATCCCGTATACAATTGGAATTGGTTGAACACCCACGCCGGATTTAAATTGCAAATCAAGTACAGGACCATCCACATAAAAGCCATTAGGATTTGGACGGTCCAAAATAATGAGCGGCTTGTCATTTTCAAATGCAGCTTCCATAAAATGCTGCATGGAATTGATGTAGGTGTAAAAACGGGTGCCTACATCTTGTAAGTCAAAAAGTAGAATATCCACATTTTTCAGATCTTCAGCAGAAGGCCTGTCTTTGCTTCCATAAAGTGAAACAACGGGGATTCCCGTTTCTGTGTCGACATAATTTCCAACTTTTTCGCCTGCATCTGCCGTACCCCGGAAACCATGTTCAGGGCCAAAAATTACAACGACATTGATGCCTGATTTTTTCAGCACATCCACGAGAAAGCTGTTGCCTACCATGGAAGTCTGATTGGCAAATAATCCAACTCTTTTGCCCTTTAAAAGCGGCAGGTATTGTTCCGTTCTTTCCGCCGCAGGTACAATTCTTTTCTGTGAAAAGCTATTCAAGCTAATTAATGCCAGGCAAAAAATTAATTTTATTGTTCTAATCATATCGGTTTAAAATTTTAACATAAATCAATTGTAAAGTAACATGAACGCCGTATTTGATCGTGGTAAAATTATTGTAAAAATTGATGGTTCCGATTTTTCATATTTCTAAATAAAATATTATTAGTTACTTTACTTAACAGGCAATGATATTGTTTTAAAAGAATTTTATTTTTTAAAAATTAAATCTATAATTATGAGTACAGCAAAAAAAGGTGACAATGTGAAAGTGCATTATAAGGGAACCTTAACTTCGGGCGAGCAATTTGATTCCAGCGAAGGAAGGGAGCCGCTTGCTTTTACAGTAGGCGCCGGTCAAATGATTAAAGGATTTGATGATGCTATTCCAGGCATGACCGTGGGCGAAAAGAAAACAATAAATATAGCGCCCGAAGATGCCTACGGAGCAAAAAACCATGATGCGATAATTGAATTTCCAAAAGCGAATATTCCCGCTGATATGAAGTTGGAGCCGGGGATGAAATTGCAATTGCAGAATGAAGCGGGACAACCGATTCCTGTTGTGGTTTCAGAAGTAAAAGATGATGTAGTAATCCTCGATGCCAATCATGAGCTTGCAGGAAAAGAATTGGTTTTTGATATCGAATTAGTTGAAATAAAACCAGAATAAAATTTCGATTGGAATATAATCACTTTGCTGCCAACTGTTATATCTAAAAATTATAGTTGGCAGCTTTTTTATTGTCCATTAATTTCTTGACTCTATAAAAATTCAACAATCTAACAATCCAACAATAATTCACTCAATACTCCATCTTCCTTAAAGTTGGCGCCTTCAGCCAGGTAAGAATGACTATCAACAAAGTCATGCCGCCACCAAAAATCACAGAAGGCACTGTGCCCATTAATTTTGCCGCAACACCACTTTCAAACTGCCCAAGCTCATTGCTTGAATTGATGAACATAGAGTTTACGCTCATTACTCGCCCGCGCATATGATCGGGCGTTTTCAATTGGGTGATCGTACCGCGTATGACCACGCTTATTCCGTCCAGCATTCCGGAGATCATTAGCGCGACAAAAGAGAGTAAAAATATTTTTGAGAAACCAAAAATGATGATACAAAGACCGAAGCCGCCGACCGCAAGCAACAATGTTTTGCCCTGTTTTTTCTTTGGTGGAAAAAGGGTTAAGATGATCACAATGAAAATGGAACCGAAATCAGATGCGCCGTTTAAAATTCCAAATCCTTCGGAACCCACTTTTAAAATATCCCTTGCATAAATAGGGATTAATGCCACGGCGCCGCCAAATAATACGGCAAAAAGATCGAGCGATAAGGCGCCTAACAATTCTTTCGTTTTGTAAACAAAACGCAATCCTTCTTTCACGCTTTCCCATGTGCGAACAGCGCCTTTAACGATTGAGGCAGGCTTAGGTTTGAGCCTGAATAAAAATGAAAAAGCAATTACCATTAAACAGCTTATCGTTATAAGTGTTCCGGTGATTCCGACAATTGCGATTAAAAATCCTCCGACCGCATGGCCGGTTACCGACGCAGAAAGATAAGTTCCCTGGCTCCAGGTGGTGGCATTTTGCAGATCTTCCCGCGGAACGATGTAGGCGATCATCGCGCTATAAACCGGTCCGGTAAAAGCACGGAAAACTCCGGTGCAAAAGATAACTGCATAAATGCATATAGCGATCCAGTGATTGTCAAGATGCTGCGACGTGAATTTGCCGGAGATAAAAACCAGAACGATTGCTGCCACGCAATAAAGCGCGATACCTTTCAACAATAATTTTCTTTTTTCACTTTGATCTATTACATGGCCTGCATATAAAGCCAGCGAAAGTGCAGGTACTACTTCCGATAGTCCAACCAGCCCAATGGCGAATGGATCATTGGTCAAAAGATAGATCCACCACCCAATAACCGTAGACATCATTCGCAATCCCATTGTAAACGAAAATCTTCCCAACAATAAATGGCGGTATTCGATAACTTTTACAGAAGCGAAAGGCGCGGAATTGAATGGCATGCGTCTATTTTTTTATGGCAGCATCAAATAATTTTGACCACTGTCATAATCTTTATCGAGTGCGTCCAAAACCGTTTTTAAATGCTTTTCATTAGATAGAAAATCCGCTGATGAAGCATCAATGAATAATGTTTTGATGTTGTGTTGTTTTATATAGTTTGTGTAAGTTTCCTGCAATGAAAAAAGATATTCTGATTCTATTGATTGCTCATAGGTTCGATTTCTTTTCCGGATATTTTCTCTGAGTTTTGACACCGGCGCATGCAGGTAAATCAGGAGATCCGGTTTTACCAATTGTGGATTGATGATGTCAAATAATTTCTGATAAAGTAAAAATTCTTCTTCCGGTAAATTTACTTTCGCGAATAATAAGCACTTTGTAAAAAGATAATCAGAGATCGTTAATTTCTGAAACATATCTTTTGTCTGCAATAATTCTTTTAATTGCTTGTAACGTTCTGCCATGAAAAAAAGCTCCAGCGGGAAAGCATATTGCTGTTTATTTTCATAAAATTTTGGAAGAAATGGATTGTCAGCGAATTCCTCTAATATGAGTCTTGCATTAAAATGTTTACTTAGTAAGTGCGCGAGAGTCGTTTTTCCCGCGCCAATATTCCCTTCAATAGTGATGAAATTATATTTCATTCGTTTTCCTTGTAAAATCGTTTACGTCTTTTGGATTGTTTTTCAAAAGTATTGCGGTTCAAAAATAACACCTGAAATCTGAATTAGATAAATTCAATTTCGAGTGAAATTTCGTATGGACTCCCAACTAAAATGTGGTTTCCAGCGGAATAACGTTTAGTGGATCTTTGCATTCAGATAACAAATCTGCGATGCTTTTATTCAATACGGGATGAATGAGGCCAGGAGATAATTCGAATAATGGCATCAGCACAAAGCGCCGGTTGCTGATCTCAATATGAGGTACGATCAGGCTCGGAGTATTGATAATCTCTTTATTAAAAAATAGAATATCGATATCGATAATCCGGGCGGCATTTTTAATTGTTCTGATACGGCCCATTTGCTTTTCAATGACCAATATTTTAGCAATCGTCTCTTCTGCAGAGAGGATGCTGTTCACAATATGTACCTGGTTATAAAAGGAAGGCTGATCGGTATTTCCCCACGCTTCTGTTTCGTAAACGGCGGAGCTTTTAATAATTTTTCCAATTCGATTTTGAATAAGCTGCGCCGCAGTTAGCAGATTGTTTCTCCTGTTACCGATGTTACTTCCTGTGATTAAAAAAATTGTGTTCATTTTTTTATAATCTTCCTTTATACTCGTGGAGTCTTTTATCCAATTCCAATAATTCTGATGAGACGATTTTTACTTTTTTAAATTCAGTATGTAAGGGGTTGAATAAAAAATTATGTTCCTGCGGTACAATGGCAGAAGGCACTTTCAAAACCAGCCCTTCCTGATTTTTCATAAATTGATCGCCAATCCACTGAGTATATTCAAATTCTTCTTGCCAGTCCTTTTTCATTTTTTTGTAAGATATTTCAGCGATTTTTTTCTCATCGGGAAATTCAATATGTAATAGATATTGAGCTGGAGGAATTTCATTTCTTCTCAAATGCACCAATGATTCCAGGATGCTTAAAGAGATAAACTGGGAAGTGTATAACAAATGAATTCCTTTAGAATTCCATCTTGATCCATACAACGCCGCACCGTTTCCGGAGATGTCATTTTTATAAGCTTCGTTAGTTATTCGATATACTATCATGCAAAAATTCCATGTTCTATTCTACCAATTTGGGTAAGTACATTATTAATGCCTTCAAAACTTGCCAGCGAAAATAAGGATAATCTACCCTCGAGCATATAAGGATCATCTCTTAGCCAGCGCAAAAATTTTTCATAGCTTCCAAAAACTTCCAGGCCTCTTTCGAGCACTTTATCGATCTGGAGAATTCTGTCTGTAACGCTGAAATTGAAAGTAGAATTATCTTTAGAATATCTCTGTAATGTTCTTTCAGATATATGCAAAATATCAGACCATTCTTTTTGAGTAAAATCTGTTTTTGAAGTTATTTTTTTAAATTCGTCGTAAGTGAAATCCTTGGTTAGCTTTTGATGCTTTAGCATGCCATATGCCGCCTGTGCTTCTTCAACCTTGCCCGGATCGGTGTTTATCTTTTTATAATTTTTATCTTTCATGATGTGCCATTTGTCATCCAAATATACGCCATTTGTCTTTGTTTTTCAAATTATTTCAAATTTTTATTTTTTCTCGAATAGTTTTGCCCCTTTAAATTGACAGAATTTTAATGAAATCATATAGTCAGCTGCGTGCAATGATGGCGATCACAAAAGCCAGTTTACGCGCTATTTTCAGAAGCCCCTCGTCAGTTATATTTGGTTTTGCGTTTCCCTTTATCTTCATTCTTGTTTTTGGTTTTATGGGAAATGGCAGCCTTATGAAATCATACAAAGTGGCTATCGACAGCAGTGCCGATACAACCAATCAATTATTTCTTGCCCTCAAAAACACACCGGGCCTAACGATAAAAAAATATGCTGATAGAAAATCGCTTGAATATGACCTTCAGCATGGAAAAATTGCCGGTGTTATTAATATTCAAAAAAATCCATCGCTTACGCCGCCTTATATTTTCACGCTAAAAAGCACCACGTCAAGCAATGATCAATGGCCGCAATTTAAAGTGCTTGCAGAAACGGTGATCAATAAAGTAAGCAATGAGAAATACCCCAACAGGCCTGCGTACGCTGAGTTTGATTTTGATTTCACAAAGGATATCAGGGTTATTCGTGAATATAAAACTATCGATTTCGTTCTGCCAGGCCAGCTTGGATTTTCCTTATTGGCTTCGGGCGTGTTCGGCGTTGCATTTATGTTTTTCAACCTGAGAAATACCCTTGTTTTAAAAAGATTTTTTGCAACTCCTATCAGCCGGACCTACATTATTTTGGGCGAAATGTTCAGCCGCGTAATATTTCAAATGCTCACAGCGGTGATCATTATTCTCGCTGGAAAGTTTTTGTTTGGTTTCACGTTGATTTATGGATTTGAAACTTTCATAGAATTACTCATTTTGAGTTTTATAGGCCTTGTAGTTTTCATGGGTTTTGGATTTATCGTGAGCGGTCTCGCCAAAAGCGACAACACTATTCCTCCATTCGCAAACCTGATCACCTTGCCACAATTTCTCATCGGCGGAACTTTTTTTTCAATCGATGTATTTCCTAAGTGGCTGCAATGGATTGCGCAGGCAATGCCGCTTACCCATTTAAATAATGCCCTTCGGGCCGTCGCTTTTGAAGGAAGCAACCTTTGGGATGAGCGCTGGGAAATAGCGATATTATTGCTCTGGGGAATTGTTGTTTATGCCATCTCCATTAAAGTTTTTAAATGGGAATAAGCTACCCAAATCGTTTTAAATAAATTATCTGATCCGGGTTCGTAAATAATAATTATGCGTTTTGTAAGATTTGCTCTTGGTGTTATCGTCATTTTAATATTGATCCTTTTAGCAGGCTTTCTGTTGCCTTCGAAAGTCACTATTTCAAAAACGGCTTTGGTGAACGCTTCTCCTTCGCGGGTGGACAGTGAATTGGTAGACTTTGATCGCTGGAAAAACTGGTTCCCGCCGCTTCAAGGCGAAAACGTATCTATGGTTAAACATCCTGCCAGACCCGGAGCGATCAATTCGGTTTCGTTGATCGATGGACAGGGAAAGAAACTAGACCTTGATCTTTTGGAATCTAAAAAAGATACAATTTTGGTAGTGCTGACTTCGAAGGCTTCTGCAAAAGTGAATTACCAGTTTATTCTTACCAATCACAATAATGCACAAACGCAAATAACCTGGAATGTAAACACAGATTTAGGATGGTATCCATGGGATAAAGTCCGTGGTATTTTCCTCGATAAAATTAGTGGCCCTCAATATGAGGCGGCATTAGCTAATTTAAAAAAGGCTTTAGAAAAATAGCTTTTTCTATATTTTGGCTTTCCAGGCCTTTGAAAATTTTATTACAGGATCTCTGAAATCCAAGGTTGAAAAATTCCTTATTATATTTAATCTTGCCGATCCTCTCAATCTGATCAATAAAAAAAGACGCTTCATGCAACGTTCTTCAAGAATGAGTTGTCAACTTCCTGCAATCAGACATGACAGATTATAATCAATTGCTAAAAGACTGCCTTAAACTCAAGCCGGAGGCGCAGCGAATGCTTTATGAGCATTTTGCACCTTCGATGTTAGGGGTATGCTTTCGATATACTAAAAGCATGCACGATGCGGAGGAGGTATTGCAAAATGGGTTTGTAAAAGTTTTTAAGCATTTGAAGCAATTTAGGTCTGACGGCGAATTGGGTGCATGGATCAGGAGAATTATGGTGAATACGGCATTAAATTATTTGAAAAGTAACCGCCGTTACCGCTATGAGCTTTCCTTTGATGAAGCGCCTTTGCATCCTGTGTCGACGGATAATCCGGATGTAAAGCTTCATGCTAAAGAATTGTCAGAATTGGTAAGGCAATTGCCAACAGGATTTCAAACCATATTTAATCTTCATGCGGTGGAAGGCTATTCTCATGTGGAAATATCGTCCATGCTGGGCATCAGCGATGGCACATCACGATCGCAATACGCACGAGCGAGAGCCTTATTGATTGAATGGATTGAAAAATTTTCAATAAAAGAACAACAGGGCCATTATGGAACAAAATAAATTTGAAAAAGATATACAGCAAAAGCTGGATGAATTAAAGATTCCTCCGTCAGAAGCAGTATGGCAAAACGTGGAGAAAAGAATCGCGATCAAAAAGACGCGAAGAAGAGGTGTACTTGTACTGTTTTTTATTACACTTTTTTTATTAACGGGCGGATATTTGTGGTTGCACATTAACAAGGAAAATCAATCGCCAAAGCAGGAAGTATTGTTACACAATGGAGGATTAAAGATCAAAGACAGTTCTTCAAAGCAAATAGTTCCCCGAAATCAAGACATCAAGGCAATAGCTCTTCAAAAGGAAAAAACGCTCTCTTCAACAACAATAAAACCCCCAAAGAATCAACTTAGTGAAAAGCCAAAAAGTAGAAAAATCATTTTTTCAAAAAAAGGAAAAGTAAAAGTCAATGGCCCAAAAGTATTTGAGGTGGATGACTCGGTAAGACCTGGTCAAGAAAAAGCGGAAAAACTACAAAATGCCTTATCTGGCGGGAGTGGAGATGTAGCTATTAGGAAAAACGAAGAGGCAATGACGGGCACACAAGATTTAAAAAATAATATAGCGAAGGACAGCATTAGCTTTCCCGATACAATGAAAATGTCTTCGGAAAAGAAAGACACATCTTCTGCCTACAAAGGAGAAAAAGAGATCGTTTCAAATCGTAAAAAACAATGGCATCCTGGCATTACTTTATCAGGTGGATCCTCAATGATTGGCAATGAATTTTTGAGTGGTGGCAATAATGTTTACAGTGATTTCGCATCATCCATGCCCGGCACGGGATCAGGATCAGGAACGGGAAATTCATCTTTCTTCTATTCATCGTCGGTGAGAAGTTCGTTCGCATTCATCGCCGGATTTTTTATGGAAAAAAATATTTCTGCAAACCACAAGATTTCTGTTGGTGTCAATTATAAATATTTTTCTACCTTAAACAAGGTTGGTTATAAAATCGACTCAGCGCAAACCGCCTACAACTTTTCAACAACTGCTCCCTCATCCGGCGATCATCGCAATAAGTTTAATTACCTTGAACTGCCGGTGACGCTTACTTTCCGGATCAGCAAGGCTAAATCATTTCCATTATTCTGGCATGCCGGCATAAATATTTCTGAATTAATCTACAGCAATGCTTTGCAATTCAAAAGCGTGCCCGGAATTTATTATATAGATAATTCGTTCTTTAATAAGACACAGCTCGGCTTCAATACCGGATTTTCGACAACCTTATTTTCGGATCAGAAGTCTTCCTTGCAAATTGGTCCTTATTTTTATTACAGCGCTTCAAGGCTTGCAGATAAAGGGATGTACGGTAAAAAACATTTCAGTTACCTTGGTATTTCCACGCAACTCGTGTTCAGGAAAAAATAAAGTTTCCATGCAACGGTCAATGCATTTCTACTGTCAGGCCATAAATATCACATCATGAAAAAGATTACAATTCTTATTAAGGCAACTTTTATTTTCGCTTTTTTTACTGCTTTTTTTAGTAGCTGCATAAAAGATTCATGCAGCCATTTAAATACTTATACTTTCTTTGAGCCCGTTTATAAAACTGCAGCCCAGGTGAAAGCGGATATTAAAAGTGGCACTCCGCAGGAAGTAAAAAGCCCGGGCAAAATTGTTATCCTCGGACGATATATTTTTTTAAATGAAATAGACAAGGGCATTCATGTAATTGATAACAGCAATGCTGCTGCGCCAAGGAATGTTGCGTTTATTGATATCCCGGGAAACATGGACCTGGCAGTAAAAGGAAACATTTTGTATGCAGATCTTTACACCGACCTGGTGACATTAGACATCAGCAATCCATTGAACGTAGCGGTTAAGAAAATCAATGAAGGCGTTTTTCCTTTCCGGGTGTATGGCAATGGATTTTATAACGATACTTCAAAAATTATTACTGACTGGATACAAAGAGATACAACCGTGGTTGAGAATTGTGGCAACTTTCAGATGCCAGGAGGCAATATTTATTTTGACGCCGCAGCGTCCTTTTCTAATCAATCGTCGTCGGGCACGAATGCCTCTTCGCCGATTGGTAAAGGTGGCTCCATGGCGCGTTTCTCTATAGTGGATCAAACAATGTACAGTGTTTCTAATTCCGATCTTAACGTGTTTAATATTTCAAACGCCATTAATCCGGTTTATAAAAACAAAGTAAACATCGGTGGTTGGAATATTGAAACCATCTTCCCTTTCAAAGACAAATTATTTATCGGTTCTCAAAATGGAATGTTTGTTTATAATATCAATAATCCCAATAGCCCTGCGCTGATTGGCCAGTTTTCCCATGTGCAGAGTTGTGATCCTGTGATTGCTGATGATAATTTCGCTTATGTAACGCTGCGCACGGGCTCTACTTGTTTTGGAAACGCCAATCAAATGGAAATATTACAATTGAATAGTTTCACAAATCCTACATTAGTAAAGGCTTATCCTTTCACGAATCCTCATGGATTATCAAAAGATGGAAAAATTCTTTTTATCTGCGATGGGGCCGATGGATTAAAAATTTATAATGCGTCCAACGTGTCGGATATTCAGTTGATAAAGCAGTTTTCCGGTTTGGAGACTTACGACGTGATTGCTTTTGATAATATAGCATTGGTTGTTGCCAAAGACGGTTTGTATCAATATGATTATGCTGATTTGAACAACATTCATTTGCTTAGTAAGATTCCCGTTTTAACTAATTAATTATGTCTTATAAGTCATTTTATAGTTTTTTGCTTTTTTTATTGATCTCTTTTTCCGCTCTGGGGCAAAAGGCAAAGATTCAGTTTCAATCGATAAATAACATCGGAACCGTTTTTGGTCAAAGTCAGCCACATTGGACGTTTCAGACAATTAATGGCATCAAATCCGGGAATTGGTTTGCCGGTGCAGGTATTGGAGTTGATGATTATATTTATCAAACGCTGCCACTTTTTTTTGATGGGAGAAGATATTTCGGTAAGGAAAAAATGGTCTTTTTATATGCAAATGTTGGTTATGATTTTCCTATGAAAAATAAGCCCGGAAAGGAAATTTATTATTATAGCTCTTATCATTTTACCGGCGGAATTTACACTGATTTTGGCGTCGGAGTGGAATCGCGTTTGCGCAAAAAAACATCTTTGGTTTTTAGTATCGGACACAGTTATAAAGAATTGGAAAATAAAATTGGTGCCAATAGATGTGGAATTGCCGCCCCTTGTTGGGTCGATTATAGTTTATATAAATACCACTTTGGAAGAATCGCATTGAAAGCAGGTGTGATCTTTTAAACATCAATCCAAAAATTTTAGATTCCTTTTTATCCCTTCAAATTTCGATCTCTTAAGAGGAGACTTTCCAAAAATAATTTTGAAAGATTCTTCCGTAAGTTCTTCCCAATCATTTTTTGTAAAATTCAAAATTTCATTTAATGGTGCAAAGTTTGGTTCCTGGCTTGGTTTAGCAAATCTATTCCATGGACATACATCCTGGCAGATATCGCAACCAAACATTTGGTTTTCAAATTTCCCTTTCATTTCTTGCGGGATCAGCATTTCTTTCAACTCAATAGTAAAGTAAGAGATGCATTTGCTTCCATCAATTACTTTATCAGGAAGGATCGCATTCGTTGGACAATTGTCAATACATTTTGTGCACGTGCCGCAGTAATCTTTTATGAAGGGATCATCAGATTCCAACTCGAGATCAGTGATCAAGGTGGCAATAAAGAAAAAAGAGCCATTATTCTTTGTGATCAGGTTTCCATTTTTTCCAACCCATCCTAAGCCGCTTTTTACTGCCCAGCTTCTTTCGAGTACGGGAGCGCTGTCGGTAAATCCCCGGCCATGTATGTCCCCGATATTTTCTTTCAAGGTTTGCAAAAATATTTTCAATTTGCTTTTAATCACTTCATGGTAATCTTTTCCATAAGCATATTTTGAAATCTGGGGTGCGTCGGGATTTTGTTGTTGTTCGGGAAAATAATTGAGCAATAAAGTGATCACGGATTTTGCTCCGGGAACTAATTTAGTCGGATCAACTCTTAATTCGAAATAGTTCGCCATGTAATTCATAGATCCATTGAATCCCTTATTGAGCCACGAGGTCAGCCGCCTTTCATCCTCTTCTAATCGGGCGGCTTTTGCGATTCCACAAAAATCAAAACCTAAGGATTGCGCGGCCGATTTGACAAAAGAAGTATAGTCTGATTTTTGTATCATTTATAGTTTCGAAAATATCCGGGTATTAAAAACGGTAAAAATAGCATAAAACCTTTTCTGGTCTGCATTTGCGTCAGTTTTTGTGAAAGATATAAGACAAAATATCGCTTCTGTAGGTTGGATTAATATTTGTGATTACTATCGCAGTAATTAAAATTATACCATATATGAATCCTAGTAATCTAACAATAAAGTCACAGGAAATTTTTCAGAAAGCACAGCAACTTGCCTTCAATGACCGGAATCCGAACATTGAAGTAGAACATTTGTTGAAGGCTTTGCTGACTGATGAAGACAGTCCTGTGGATTTTCTCTTGAAGAAAAATAATGTGAATGTAAATTTTGTAGAAAGCAAAGTTGATGAAAGCATTCTCAAGCTTCCAAAAATGGGAGAGGGGGAACCTGCGCAGGTGATCAGCCGCGATATGAATAATGTGATGTTACGCGCTGCGGGAACTTTAAAAAATTTTGGTGATGACTTCGTAAGTGTGGAGCATTTACTGCTGGCAATCGTGCAGGGAAATGATAATGCTGCAAAGATTTTAAAGGATGCCGGGCTAACTGAAAAGGGCCTGATTGCAGCAATAAAAGATTTGAAAAAGGGATCGACCGTTTCTTCGCAAACTTCCGAAACACAGTTCAATGCGTTGAATAAATATGCTAAAAATTTAAATGAATTAGCGAGAAGCAACAAGCTTGATCCTGTTATCGGGCGCGATGAAGAAATCAGGAGAACCTTGCACATCTTATCAAGGCGCACAAAAAATAATCCGATCCTTGTAGGTGAGCCCGGCGTCGGTAAAACTGCCATCGTAGAAGGTTTGGCCAACAGGATCATCAGCGGCGATGTTCCCGAAAATTTGAAGTCCAAGGTGATCTTCGCTTTGGATATGGGACAATTAATTGCGGGCGCAAAATATAAAGGAGAATTTGAAGAAAGACTCAAGTCTGTGATTAAAGAAGTCAGCGATAGTGATGGTGAAATCATCATGTTTATTGATGAGATCCACACGTTGGTTGGCGCAGGTGGAGGCGATGGTGCGATGGACGCTGCAAATATTTTGAAGCCGGCATTAGCGCGTGGCGAATTGAGAGCTATCGGTGCCACTACCTTAAATGAATACCAGAAATTTTTTGAAAAAGATAAAGCGTTGGAAAGAAGATTTCAAAAGGTGATGGTTGATGAGCCTAATGTGGAGGATGCCATTTCGATTTTAAGAGGGTTAAAAGACCGTTATGAAACTCATCATCATGTAAGGATCAAAGATGAGGCGATCATTGCTGCGGTTGAATTATCGCATCGATATATTACCGATCGGTTTTTGCCTGATAAAGCGATTGACCTGATTGATGAAAGCGCGGCCAAGCTTAGGCTTGAGATGAATTCAATGCCCGAAGAGCTTGATAAATTAGAAAGAGCGATCAGGCAATTGGAGATTGAGAGAGAAGCCATCAAAAGAGAAAAAGACGAGCCGAAATTGAGGGAATTGAATACAGAAATTTCCAATCTTTCTGTGCAGCGAGATACCTTTAAAGCTAAATGGCAGCAGGAAAAAGAACTGGTGGAAAAAGTACAGAATGCAAAAGCTGAAATGGAAAATCTGAAAATGGCGGCCGAAAAAGCAGAACGTGAAGGCGATTATGGAAAGGTTGCGGAAATAAGATATGGCAAACGACAGGATCAGGAAAAGTTAATTGCTGATTATACGCGCGAGCTCGATGAGATTAGTGAGAAGCGATTGTTAAAAGAAGAAGTAGATGCAGAAGATATTGCCGAAAGTGTGGCGAAAGCAACAGGAATTCCTGTAAATAAAATGCTGCAAAGCGAGAAAGATAAATTATTAAATCTCGAGGATGA
Organism: uncultured Chitinophagaceae bacterium; assembly: GCA_963706775.1. Classification (GTDB taxonomy): domain Bacteria; phylum Bacteroidota; class Bacteroidia; order Chitinophagales; family Chitinophagaceae; genus Ginsengibacter. Next base: position 97,649 of record CAVPNF010000003.1, on the reverse strand, counting down.
ATTACACAAGCGGGTGATTGGGCAGGATGAAGCCATCGAGGCTATAGCTGATGCCGTTCGCAGAAGCAGTGCGGGATTACACGATCCAAAAAAGCCATTAGGCTCATTCATTTTCCTTGGTACCACCGGTGTTGGTAAAACAGAGTTAGCTAAAGCGCTTGCAGATTATCTTTTTGATGACGACAGCATGATGACACGTATTGATATGAGTGAATACCAGGAAAAACACTCAGTGAGCAGGCTCGTTGGAGCCCCTCCGGGCTATGTAGGCTATGACGAGGGTGGTCAACTAACGGAAGCGGTGAGACGAAAACCTTATAGTGTGATCTTATTGGATGAAATTGAAAAAGCGCATCCTGATGTCTTTAACATTCTGCTGCAGGTGCTTGATGACGGAAGATTGACTGATAACAAAGGCCGCGTGGTAAATTTTAAAAATACCATCATCATTATGACCAGCAACATGGGCAGTCAGATCATCCAGGCTAATTTTGAAAACGTGACGGAAGAAAATAAAGATGAAGTTGTTGAAAATACAAAACGTGAAGTGCTTGATCTGCTAAGGCAGACTATCAGGCCCGAATTTTTGAACCGGATTGATGAGGTGATCATGTTCCAGCCTTTGCTGAAAGGGGATATCAGGGAGATCATTAAAATTCAATTGAATGATTTAAAGCGACAATTATTTAAGAATGGTGTCCAGCTCGAATTCACGAACTATACGCTGGATTATCTGGCAGAGAATGGTTTTGATCCGCAATTTGGTGCAAGACCGTTGAAACGTTTAATTCAAAAACAAATCGTGAACCAGCTAAGCAAAAAGTTATTAAGCGGCACGATTGATAAAACGAAACCCGTTCTGGTGGATGTTTTTGATGGAACAGTTGTTTTTAGAAATGAAGTTACTTCCGATGAGACTGTTTAAGTTTTGTTTCAAATAAAAAAATGCCGCACTCGTAATTGGTGCGGCATTTTAGTTTTCAACCGGGTTTATCTTTTATCCTTATTTTGAAGATGTTTTTTGAGAATTATCTGTTTGCTTTTTATTCCATTTCTGGCCATTTTTACCTTTTCGGTTTTGCATATCGGCTTTCAGTTTTGCTTTTTGATCGGCGGTAAGAATTGAGTTCATTTGATCTTTCTGAGTCTTGTGAAGCTCCTGCATTTTCGCTTTTTTCTGATCTTGTGAAAGACTGGCGTCGTTGCTGATGGCTTGTCTTTGTTGCTTCATGTTCTCACTGTTAGCTTTCATTTGACTTTTTTGAGCATCAGTGAGGTTGAGGTCTTTAAACATTTTTCCTCCATGATCCTGGCCTTTCATTCCTTTTTGATCCTTCCAGTTTGCCCTGTCAGCCTGCATTTTTGCTTTCTGGTCTGCTGTTAGAATAGAATTCATTTTGTCTCTCTGGGTCTTGCCAAGCTCCTGCATTTTGGCTTTCTTTTGATCCGGCGTCAGGCTTGCATCATTGTTAATCGCGTCACGCTGCTGCTTCATATTTTCCCTGTTCTCTTTCATCTGTGTCTTTTGGGCATCAGTAAGGTTGAGATCCTTCATCATCTTTCCGCCCCTTCTATGCGAGGAATCATTTTGCATTTTCTGAGAAGAACCGGCATTTCTTTGAACTTGCGCGTTGGTGCTTATTGTAAAAAGGCTGAATGCTACAGCGATAGTTAATAGTTTTTTCATGTTTTAATTTTTAGGTTACATGATAGATGATCAAAGGATGACAAGGTTTAAAATTGACCTGTTAAATAAAAGACGCGATTTTAACAGGCTTCATTCAAACATGAAAAAACTACATTCAGGCTTATCTCAAAAAAAAACCACTTCCTGTTTGTTTTGTTAACACGGAAGTGGTTTATAAAATGTTGTGCAAAATTCACGACTATCTTAAGAAAAGTAATTCACGATATTTTGGCAATTCCCAATATTCGTCATCTACCAAAAGCTCGAGCTTATCAACGTGGTAGCGGATCTCATCAAAATATTTTTTCACCTCATCGCAATAGGCAATTGCTTTTTCCCTTGAATCTTCAATGTCATTTGCAATTTTCCTGGCTTCAATCATCGACTTCACGCGTGGCGTAATGATATTAATATGCTCAGAGATTTTCTGAACAATCAGAAGTTGGGATGCATAAGAACTTTCATCAAACCCAAGGTTTTTCAAAGCAATAATATTTTTTAAGACCACATTCTGATATTTGATCGCAGCAGGCAATATATAAGTGCTTGCGAGATCGCCGATTACCCTGGCTTCTATCTGTATTTTTTTAGTGTAATTCTCCAGTAATATTTCATGTCTTGCTTCGAGCTCTGCATGTGAATAAATATTATGGCGTTTGAAAACTTCTTTTGATTTGTCTGTAACAAAAGCGTCGAGCGCCAGAGGAGTGGTTTTGATGTTGGCAAGGCCACGTTTTTCAGCTTCCTTTTCCCATGCTGCGCTATAGCCATCGCCTTCAAACAAAATATTTTTGCTTTCAACAATATATTTCTGAATGGTTTGCATCAGCGCGATTTCTTTCTTTTCGCCTTTTTCAATCAGCGCATCTACGTCAGTTTTAAATTGCGTAAGAGTTTCGCTCATGATCGTGTTAAGCGCAATCATTGGGCCTGCGCAGTTTTCAGACGAACCAACCGCTCTGAATTCAAATTTATTACCTGTAAAAGCAAATGGAGAAGTTCTGTTTCTGTCTGTGTTATCCAGCATCAATTCAGGAATGCTTTTATGGATATCGAGTTTAAGCATAGCTTCATCCTGCTCATCGAATTTTTCACCAACGCGCTTTTCCACTTCATTTAGAACATCGGTTAAATATTTTCCGATAAATATGGAAATGATCGCGGGAGGCGCTTCGTTGGCTCCAAGACGATGGTCATTTCCTGCGGTGGCGATGGAAGCACGTAAAAGATTTTGATAATCATGAACCGCTTTGATCGTGTTTACAAAAAATGCTAAGAACATCAAATTCGTCTTGGGCGTTTTTCCGGGTGCGAGAAGGTTTACACCTGTATTGGTTGCAAGGCTCCAGTTATTGTGCTTGCCGCTTCCGTTGATCTTTGCAAAAGGTTTTTCATGAAGCAATACAATCAGGTTATGCCTTTTTGCCACGCGGCTCATCACATCCATTAATAATGTGTTATGATCTACGGCGATATTTACTTCTTCAAAAATCGGCGCACATTCAAATTGCGAAGGCGCTACTTCATTATGTCTTGTGCGAAGTGGAATACCTAATTTATAAGCTTCTTCTTCATAATCTCTCATAAAGGAATAGACTCTTTCGGGAATGGCTCCAAAATAATGATCATCCAACTGCTGACCCTTCGCCGGAGCGTGCCCAAACACGGTTCTTCCGGTCATCATTAAATCCGGACGGCCGCTTGCGATCGCAGAATCTATTACAAAATATTCCTGTTCCCAACCAAGTGTTGGCATTACCCTTGTGATGTTTTTATCAAAATACTGGCAAACGTCAACGGCTGCTTTTTCAAGCGCTACAGTGGCTTTTAAGAGCGGCGTTTTAGCATCTAATGATTCGCCTGTATAAGAAACAAATATGGTAGGAATGCAAAGCGTTTTTCCATTTCCCATTTCCATGATAAATGGCGGTGAAGATGGATCCCAGGCAGTGTAGCCACGGGCTTCAAATGTAGCTCTCAGTCCACCACTGGGAAAAGAGGAAGCATCTGGTTCTTGTTGTATCAATGCTGCTCCGTCAAACTCTTCTAAAGCGCTGCCATCTGATTTTAAAGTAAAAAATGAATCATGCTTTTCAGCAGTTGCCCCCGTAAGTGGTTGAAACCAGTGAGTATAATGAGTAACTCCCCTGGCTTCTGCCCATCCTTTTAAAGCGGAAGCGATCTGATCGCCCATTTTTCTGTCGATCTTAGTTTGATTTTTGATAGAAGAAAGCAAACTTTTATAAGCTTCATCGCTCATAAATTCTCTGGCTTTCTTTAGATCAAACACATTTTCCCCAAAAAAACTGGTGATTTTTTTTGAAGGCGGAACCTCCTGGATTTTTGAATTTGAAAAAAGTTCATGAAGTGCATTAAGTCTTAAAGATTGCATTTTTGATATTTTAGTATGCAAAAAAACAACATAATTATTTAAAAAAGCAATTATTTTACAGAAATTATTAAAAAATTAGATAATCGAATAAAAAAATATCAGATATTTTTATTCAAAATATATAGTTTGGTTCCGATCCTCTTCCAGTCGGTATAACAAATGATCGGAAGCAATAGAAATATAAGATAAATGCTTCGGTACCTCACAATCGCTCCAATAATAGGAACCGTATATCCTGTGATTAGGAAGATCATTGCGGTGAAGAAAAAGCAGAAATATACGAGACTGTCGTTCTCACGGAATTTTTTCCTGAAAAATATAAATAGTAAAAATAAAACTGCGAAAGCTAAATTTTCAATGGCGAATGGCACATATACGAAACTTTTTATTTCTGTTGGATAAGGACGCATTAAAGCGTGGTTCAGCGCCTGCGGCGCATTCAGCAGAAAGCTTTTGAAATTTGGATAAAGCGGATTAATATTAATCGTAGACTCCCCCAATTTAGCAACCTCAATAAATGCCTGTTGTCTTTCACAAACATACCTTGGAAGATCGGTTTTGGGAGATAGGTATCCTGAGCAAAAAAATAAAATAAACCCGGTGACGTAAATTCCTGAAAAAATCAAAAAACGATATTTTGGCTTGTTTCGAGCCAGGAACCACGCGAGAAGCGCCGGCAGCAAAACAATAAATACATAGCTTCTTAAAATCAGGATCACGAGCATGAAAAAAATGATTACCGGAATTCTTTTCCATGGAAAACGCGTTCCGTTTAACAGGAAATAAAAATGATAGATCACCATTGAAAGCGCTAATAACGTAAATCCGTCTCTGTGGATCATTGAGCTGAAAAATAAGGCCGAAGGCAATAAAAAAATACAGAAGATGACTTTGTAAAAATCAGTTGGAAAAATTTTAATAAATACTTTATAAAGTGCCACTGGTCCAAAGAAGACGAAAAAATTAAAAAACAAAGTATTGACGAAAAAATTCTTTCCGCTGAAGATATCGAAGATCGCGAATGTCTTATATATCAGGTTTCCTTTGGCGTCGTTCCAATAAGATTTGGTCACATCCAGGAATCCCGAATATCCATTATGATGTGAATCTTCGAAAAAATTAAAAAAATATTCACGCGGATTTTTCATCAGCAAATTATATTCATCAATGCCGCCGTGATGAAAAGAGAGTGAATCTGAAACCGGAAAATAATACAGGTTGAAATAGCAAGTTACCAGCGACATTGCAACTCTTATTAAAAATAATCCAATCAGCAAAGCGACTTCCGAGTCCGGAGTTTTTAAAGAATGGAAGACGGGTAATCAGCCAGCAAAAAAGAACGAGATAAGTGATGAAAAGTAGATAAAACAAGCAGCAAAAATTTTAGAATGTGGGAAGTTAGTTAAAATTTTTACATACGATTACGAATTTAAAGTGCAAGAGATTGTAAGTTTGCTTTTTTACAAGATTATGGAAATAACATTTGATACGGCGGAAAAATTGGGACTCAAAAAAGACGAGTTTGAAAAAATTGTTGAGATTCTCGGGCGCACGCCCAACTTTACAGAGTTGAGTGCTTATTCAGTAATGTGGAGCGAGCATTGCAGTTATAAAAATTCAATAAAGTGGTTGAAAACCTTGCCTCGCGAGGGTTCTAAGCTTTTGATAAAAGCAGGCGATGAGAATGCGGGCCTTATGGACATCGGCGATGGCATGGGAGTTGTTTTCAAAATTGAAAGTCACAATCATCCTTCGGCCATCGAGCCTTTCCAGGGCGCGGCTACCGGCGTTGGCGGTATTCATCGCGATATATTTACCATGGGAGCGCGGCCAATCGCAACTTTAAATTCCCTTCGTTTCGGAAATATTGAAAATGAAAAAACACAACATTTACTGAATGGTGTTGTGCAGGGCATTGGCCATTATGGAAATTGCTTTGGTGTTCCAACTGTTGGCGGAGAAATTTATTTTGAAGATTGTTATCATACCAATCCGTTGGTGAATGCCATGAGTGCGGGTGTAGTTCGTTTAGGCGAGACTGTTAGTGCCACCGCTCTCGGCGCAGGCAATCCGGTTTTTATAGCAGGCAGCGCCACCGGAAAAGACGGAATGGGCGGAGCAGCATTTGCATCTGCAGATATTACTGAAAATAGTGCAGAAGATTTACCGGCCGTTCAGGTCGGTGATCCTTTCCAGGAAAAGAAATTGCTGGAGGCATGTCTTGAAGTGATCAAAACCGGGGCAGTTGTGGGAATGCAGGATATGGGCGCTGCGGGTATTATTTGTTCTACCGCTGAAACCAGCGCCAAGGGCGGCGTGGGAATGAATATCTATTTGGAAAAAGTGCCAACGCGCCAGAAGAACATGAAAGCGTGGGAATTACTCCTGAGCGAAAGCCAGGAAAGAATGCTGTTAACGGTTCACAAAGGAAGAGAGCAGGAAGTCATCGATATTTTTGAAAAATGGGATTTACCATGTTCTCAAATTGGAGAAGTGACCGACGGTGAAATGCTTCGTTTTTATATGAATGGTGAACTGGAAGCTGAGTTGCCTGCAGAAAGCTTAGTGCTTGGCGGCGGTGCGCCGGTTTATGAAAGGGAATATAAAGAACCAAAATATTTTGAAAAAATTAAGTCGTTCAATCCCGCGTCAATTCCGGTTCCGGCGGATCTGAAAAGCGTCGCTGAAAAATTGATTGCGCTGCCATCAATTGCTTCAAAAAAATGGATATATGAGCAATACGACAGTATGGTTGGTGCAGCCAATCTCAATACCAACGCGCCTTCAGATGCGGCTGTAGTCGCAATAAGGGGAACTCAAAAAGCACTTGTGCTCACTACAGATTGTAACAGTCGTTATGTTTTCGCAGATCCTTTTGTGGGTTGTATGATCGCTGTAAGTGAAGCGGCGAGAAATATAGTTTGCAGTGGTGGTTCTCCGTTGGGAATTACCAATTGCCTCAACTTTGGAAATCCTTATGATCCTGAAGTTTATTACCAATTTGTACAAAGTATAAAAGGCATGACAGAAGCCGGGACAAAGTTTGATACTCCTGTAACTGGCGGAAATGTTAGTTTTTATAATCAATCTCCATCAGGACCTGTTTATCCTACACCAACCATAGGAATGGTTGGACTGCTGGAGCAACTTGACGATAAAATGACGCTGGATTTTAAAAATGCCGGCGACGTTATTTATCTATTAGGAAAAAATCCTGAAGATTTTAATTGTTCGGAATACCTCCACAAAATTTGTAATGTGGAATTTTCTCCTGCGCCGTATTTTGATCTCGAAGAAGAATTTCGTCTACACGCAACTGTTAGTGATCTTATTAAAAATAAAACGATTCTCTCAGCACATGATATTTCTGAAGGCGGTCTTTTTGTAACGCTTGCCGAAAGTGGTTTCGTTAAAAATCTTGGATTCGATGTAAAAAAGCAATCCGCGCAGGTAAGAAGCGATGCGTATTGGTTTGGCGAAGCGCAGGGCAGGGTAGTAGTAACAGTGGATGCAGATAAAACAAAAGAATTCGAAAATTCTTTGAAAGTTCCTTTTGAGAAATTAGGTGTTGTTACTTCAGGAGAAATTCTTATCGATGATGAAAATTGGGGCAATGTTAATGATTGGAAAGAAAAATATGATAACGCCATCGGTGATTTTTTAAAATTAGAAGAATAGATGAATAAAGATTCCAATATCGTTATAACCGGCGCTGCAGGCTTCATAGGAAGTTGCCTTGTGAGTCTTTTGAACAGTCAAGGGTACAAGAATTTAATTTTGGTTGATGATTTTTCTTCTGGAAATAAAGAGCCCAATTTGGTTGGAAAAGATTTTAAAATAAAAGTAGACAGAGAAAAATTTTTTGATTGGCTGAAAAGCGAAAATGTAGAAATTGGCTTTTTTTATCATATCGGCGCCCGCACGGACACTACCGAATTTGACTATTCTGTGCACGAGCATTTTAATGTGGATTATTCGAAAAAAGTTTGGAGGTATTGTTCGGAAAATAATATTCCTGTTGTGTATGCATCTTCTGCTGCAACTTACGGCGCGGGTGAATTAGGTTATAAGGACGATGAATCAATCATAGAAGATCTGAAGCCGCTAAATCCTTATGGCGTTTCTAAAAATGAATTCGATAAATGGGCGCTGAAACAAACCGAGGCGCCGCCCGCCTGGGCCGGGTTAAAATTCTTTAATGTTTACGGACCTAACGAATATCATAAAGCAAGAATGGCAAGCGTCATTTTTCATTCATATAATCAAATTCGGGAAAGGGGATTTGTAAAGCTTTTCAAATCGCATAAGCCGGAATTTAAAGATGGCGAGCAATTAAGGGATTTTATTTATGTAAAAGATGTGCTCAACATCTGCTTTTGGTTTTTGGAATGCTGGCAAAACGACCACACAACTTTTATCTCCGGAATCTATAATGTGGGCACAGGAAAAGCCAGAAGCTTTGATGACCTTGTGAAGGCCACTTTTTCAGGATTAGACAAAGCTCCGCGAATAGAATACATCGATATGCCCGAAGATATCCGCGACACTTATCAATATTTCACCGAAGCCACAATGGATAAGATCCACGCCGCAGGCTATTCGAAGCCATTCTTTTCTTTAGAAGAAGGCGTCGATGATTATGTAAGAAATTATCTTGTTGGGAAGAATTATTATTAAGTTGCTGAGATATTTTATTAGCACCCAAATCAATGTAGAAACTCTTAATGCGAATTAACGTTGACAATGTTCGATTGTCAAACTACTATTCATCGATTTAAAGATCTCAAAAAACTATATTTTGGCTTATCACAACTTCTTGCTGTGATTTGGTTTTGCATGCCGGAATAATGCCTTTTAATTCCGTTTCTTTAAACAAACATTAAGACGCTTTTACAGAATTTCCTTATCTCGCCGCGGGATAAACCCTTGAAGTAAACTAACTTTGCGGCCGCAAAACAGATTGTATCATCATAAATAAATAATTAGAATCATGAGTTTAGTTGGAAAAAAAGCACCAAAGATTTCCGCCGGTGCAGTTATAAATGGAGAGGAAATAGTAGAAAGTTTTAATCTTGATCAATACCTTGGAAAAAAGAATGTGATCCTTTTCTTTTACCCAAAAGATTTCACGTTTGTCTGCCCTACAGAAATACATGCCTTCCAGGAAAAATTAGCAGAATTTGAAGAGAGAGACACAGTGGTTATCGGCTGCTCAACGGACACAGAAGAAACGCACCTGGCATGGCTTACGACGCCAAAAGATAATGGCGGAATCGAAGGAGTAACTTATCCTTTAGTTGCCGATGCATCTAAAATTATCTCCATGAATTATGGAGTTTTAGGTGGCACTTATTCCTTCAACAGTGAAAAAAATACCTGGTCATTTGATGGAATTCCCGTGGCGTATCGCGGCACTTTTTTGATAGACAAGGAAGGAATTGTCAGACACGCATCAGTAAATGATCTGCCTCTCGGAAGAAATATTGACGAATACCTTCGACTTGTTGATGCGCAGATTCATGTTGAAAAATATGGTGAAGTATGTCCTGCAAACTGGGAAGATGGTGAAGAGGCAATGACGGCGACCAAAGAAGGCGTGTCTAATTACCTAAGCCAGGCAAGCATTCACAATTAATAGAATTTAAATACATATTTTATGCTCATAGAATTAACAGAAGATAATCTTCAACAATTTGTTGAAGACAATGACAATGTAATTGTTCAATATTCAGCAGGATGGTGCGGCAATTGCAGACTGATGAAACCGAAATTCAAACGGCTTTCAACAGAGAATGATGCTATCACTTTTGTCATAGCGGACGCTGAAAAATTTCCTGGTAGCCGCAAACTGGCCAGCGTAAAAAATCTGCCAACGTTTGCCTCATTTAAAAACGGAGCGTTGATCAACCAGGTACAAACTACTAAAGAAGAACATTTAAAAAACCTGATCAATGAAATTACCAGTAATTAAACAAATTCAAAGGACGTCGTCAGTTGATGAAATTGAAACAACCATAAAAGTGCTGGAGGCTGCATCAGAAGCGGCATCCCTGCGTGAAGAAGATCTTGAGGTGATAGGAGAGCTTATCTCCAATATGTGCGGCGCTTTGGAAGTGCATCAATTGATCAACGAAGGTGTTGCCGAAAAGGATGCTTTAAATTCGTTTATGAAAAAAGTAATGGGTTCTATCGACAGATAGTTATTAATCTAATCTAAATACGGGATAGCAGCGCGATCTGCATCCCGTATTTTTTTAATTTTTTATTGTAAAACGGGCATAGTTTTTTCTGGCAATAAAATAAATCTTTAGTTATGAGCAGTGCATTTGTAAGAGAAAGCGAAGAGCAGTGGCTTCACGATATTCCACCGACTTTGAATGCCTTGATTGTTTACCTCACGAGGGAAAATAATGGTGTGCGCGTATATGAGCAAAAACAACTTATTGATCCGGCGACGTCGAAGGAAATCTATGTGATGAGCAATGGATTGTCATACACAATCAAAAATGATCAGTGGACTATTATTTAAAAAGATTTTTTTCAATAAAGCCGGATTTATTTTTTGGAAAACTATTTTCTGCCAATTCTTTTAAAAAATTCTTTTATAAATTTTTACGCTAAATTTTTAAGTGTAAGTTTGCACGACCTCCGGGATATTTTCTTCACATTCTTTTCCTTGGTCAATTTTTTTTTAACGTCGTTCGGGCAATTAATCATTTTTGTTAGTTGTTTGAAGGACATTTTATTTTGAAACAAATGCCCAAAAAAATGGCCAAGTATATTTTCGTAACAGGCGGTGTTACTTCATCCTTAGGCAAAGGAATTATCGCTGCTTCCCTTGCAAAGCTGTTGCAGGCAAGAGGATTAAAAGTTACGATTCAAAAATTCGATCCTTATATCAATGTCGATCCAGGTACACTTAATCCTTATGAACATGGGGAATGTTTTGTAACGGAAGATGGCGCGGAGACGGATCTGGACCTTGGCCATTATGAAAGATTTTTAAATATCGATACCAGCCAGGCTAATAATGTGACAACGGGGCGTATTTATCAAACCGTTATCAATCGTGAAAGAGAAGGCGATTATCTTGGAAAAACAGTCCAGGTCGTGCCTCATATTACCGACGAAATAAAACGTCGCATGATGTTGCTGGGTGAAAAAAACGAATTTGATATTATCATTACAGAAATTGGTGGCACGGTCGGCGATATTGAAAGTCTTCCTTTTATTGAGGCAGTCCGGCAAATTCAATGGGAACTTCCTGTAGAGAATTGTCTGGTTGTTCATTTGACCTTGATTCCCTATCTGAAGGCAGCAAAAGAGCTAAAGACGAAGCCTACGCAGCAAAGTGTAAAATTGATGAGCGCAAATGGGGTTCATCCTGACATTTTGGTTTGTCGCACTGAGCATCCGTTGAATGATGAGATCAAAAGAAAAATTGCTCTTTTCTGTAATGTAAAATCAGATTCGGTAATTGAGTCTGCAGATGCGTCCACTATTTATGAAGTGCCGATCCTGATGCTTCGCGAAAAACTCGATCTTATTGTCCTCAAAAAATTAGATATTACGAGCTATCGGGAACCGGAGCTTGTAAGATGGCGCGGATTTCTGGAAAAGGTAAAACATCCCGGAACCACTGTGAATATTGGCCTTATCGGAAAATATATCGAATTGCAGGACGCCTATAAATCGATATTAGAATCCTTCATTCACGCAGGAGCGATGAACGATTGTAAAGTCCAGGTGATTAATGTGCACAGTGAATATATTAATGAAGAAAATGTTGGTGAAAAATTAATCGGGCTTGACGGATTATTGGTCGCGCCCGGCTTTGGATTTAGAGGGGTTGATGGAAAAATACACGCAGTAAAATATGCGCGCGAAAACAAGCTTCCGTTTTTTGGTATATGCCTCGGCATGCAAATGGCCGCTATCGAATTTTCAAGAGATGTGTTGGGTATTGCAGATGCAGACTCTACAGAAATGAATCCGGAAACGAAAGATCCCGTAATTGATATGATGGAAGAGCAAAAGAAGATTACGATGAAAGGAGGCACCATGAGATTGGGGTCTTATCCATGCGAGATTAAAGAGAATACACTTGCTCACACCATTTATGGAAGCACGCAGATCAATGAAAGACACCGGCATCGTTGGGAGTTCAATAATAAATACCTTTCCAGGTTTGAGGAGGCTGGAATGGTTGCAAGCGGCATCAATCCACAAACAGGCTTGGTTGAGATCATGGAAATTCCGAGCCATCCGTTTTTTATAGGCGTTCAATATCATCCTGAATTAAAAAGTACAGTGGAAAGTCCTCATCCTTTATTTGTTCATTTCATCAAGGCCGCGAAGGAATTCAAAGCTGCTCAAAAAGCAAAAAAGGACGAGTCGTAAACAATGAAAAGAAAATGCTGTTCCCGGGTAAAAAAATTGGGATAACACAAGATTAACGTTAGGCTGAAATGGTGATTAAACGACCCGGGGCAAAACAAAGTCTATAATTTATCTTTGAAGCCAAAGATTTACTTTTAAAATTAAATCATTATGACAAAATACCTACTCCTTAGCTTTTTTATATTTTCTGCTTTTAATGTTTTTTCTCAAAATAATAGCCTGGGCAAAAGTGACCCTGATGCGAAGAAAATATTGGATAATGTAAGTGCAAAATTCAAGACCTATAAAACAGTTACGGCAAATTTTACACTAACGGTACTAAATGCCGCGGGCAAAGCGCAGGGTACAAAGACAGGCGTTGTGAATATGAAAGGTTCGAAGTATCGAGTGACTATCTCAGGACAGGAAATCTACAGTGATGGAAGCAATATCTGGACTTTTGATAAATCTGCAAATGAAGTTCAGCTTACAAAATTTGACCCTTCGACGAATACGATCACGCCCCAAAAAATGTTTACTAATTTCTATGATAAGGATTTTTTATACAAGTTAAACAGTGAAACAAAGCAAGGTGGCAAAACAATCCAGCAAGTCGAATTAACGCCGGTAGATAAGACAAAAACTTTTTTTAAAGTGCTGGTTGACATTGATAAAAATTCTAACAATATTGTTTCCACAACCGTTTATGAAAAAAATGGAAACCGCTATATCTATAAGATCAACAGTATTAAAACAAATACGGATCTTCCCGAAAGCTTGTTTGTTTTCGATGCAAAAAAATATCCAAACGTAGAAGTGGTGGATTTAAGATAGTTTTCTAAAGTCAATTTTCTACATTTTCGTTTATAAGGAATCTGTGAAATTGGCAAGGGCAGAGGCGCCCTTCATTTATAAATTAATTTCTTCTTCAGCCAGTTGCATTTTCTTTGGTGACTGATCTGAATACACGATGCGCAGTTTGCCACTTTTGAAATCAATACCCGGTTTTCTATCTAATTTTAATGTAAATATTCTTTTATCATTTGGTGTATAAACTGCCACTCCCCGAATCAATCCGACTTGCGTTACTGTTCCATCACTTGAAATAAAATTAGCAGTGAGATCGCCGTAAGACGATATATTGCCGGTACGGTTAAAGGTGATTTTCAAATTGGGAATAGTATCCCTATCGATTTCTAATGCAGCATCGGATAAGGTGACATTCATCGAAGTTTCACCATTCTGAATAATAACAGGTATGGATATCCCAAAAACGGGTGTCATTTTAATTACAATGCCTGTTTCTTTTTTGAGCGAGTCCTCTTCGCCTAATGGCTTTTGATCCAGCGCCCGGAAAAATAAATGAGATCTGTATTCCCCCGTTTTTAATTCGTTTCTTTTAATCACCTGTAGTTTTACTGATTGTGCTTCATTTGGCCCCAACGTTACTTTTCTCGGGAATATGCGAACGTTCTTATCAGCGAAATTTTGTGAAGAATCATCGTCGGGTAGTTTTTCGAACTTTCCATATTCGTTCATTTTATATTGAACCCAGGAAATGAGATAAGTGGCGGTATCTTTTCCGATGTTCGCCAGGTTTATTTCTGCTGATCTTTTGGTGCCATCAAAAACAATTCTTTTGGGTGTAATCAATAAATTTCCTTGCGCATGACTGTTAAAAGAAGTGAATAAAGCAAACATTAGTAACATGATTACGGCACGGATGTTATCAATTGATTTAAAAAAATATTTATTTTTTTTAGGAGATATAAAGTTCATAAAAAAGAGAATCTATCCATGTTGATGGCTTTTATAAAAAAATTTCAATCTCTGCAGACGATGTGATTTTTTTTAAAAAGAAGAATGCTGCAAAGCTTGCAGCATTCTTCTTTTATTTTAATTGTAAGTTACCATTACAAAAAATGGTGATCCTGTAACGTATACGCCCGGCTCCTGGCCTGCATTTACAGTTAAGTCAGCACCAACATAAAACTCCTGTGCTCCGGAGGCATCTAATGCTCCGGTAGCGATGCTGGTGGTGAAGTTGTCTGCAATGATATCGTTTCCTGAATTGCTAAGTGTTGCACTTGCCGGTAAGGTAATATCATAAGTAAAAAGTGCCTGTCCTGTAACAGTGAACTTTGCTGCAGAAACGGTACCTGTTATTGTAGATAACGATACGCCTCCGCCAGAACTGGGAGTACGTGTGGCTGCTAATGATGGCTCTAACGTTACAACACCGCCTGCGGCTGGTTGTACAGTCAGGTTACCAAAGTTCATGTCAGTGTTTTTCACAATGCCAATTGGGCTCAGAATTGTGGCCGTTGCGGTCGCGACAGCAATGGGCTGTTGCGCGTGCGCATTCGTTGACACCACAATAAAGGCTATCGCAACCGCGATAATTCTTTTCATTTTTTTCATTTGTTTTGGGTTTTTGTTTTTGATTACATTAGTAAAAACGGTATCTGTAAAAAGTTATTGTGAAATAAGATTACAATCTCTCATAAATCAAAAAGTAGATTTTTAAGTTTCTTCCAATAATGAAAGCTCAGTCATTTCCTGCATTGACACCCACAACAATGATTTCCACACTGTCAAAAATATCGCCCTCTTTTTTTACCTGTATGGTGAAAGGAATATTCGGATTTTCAATTTTCATATTTGTCTTCAACAATTGATTTTCGTCTATGGATACTGTATAGTCTCCGGGCAGCAACCCTAAATAATTAAAATATCCATCAGGCTCAGTTAACGTTTTTGCGACAAGCTGATGATTACTGTTATATATATTTACAATCATTCGGCCTAAGCCTGACTTGATCTTCCCTTTCTTTAAATACACTGTGCCCGCAACTTCTCCTTCAACAGAAACCGGCACTTCGATTAATTTAAATGTGTTCGGATCAGCCGTGACATTGATTACTTTGTTACGAATTTTCCATGCGGGGTTTTCAAAACTATTTCCATCCAGATCAATCGTGTATTTATTATACGGCTCCAGCCCTGAGACTCTTGTTACCGCACTTTTTTGATTTCCGTCTATCCGTCCTGATGGAAGTCTTACGATTAAACCTGTTACTTCAGGTTCGCCCTTATCTTTTTGGCCGTTATTGTTATAATCCAAAAATGGTATGATCATGAAACCTGCTCTTCCAACATTTTTTTGAATATTTGGAGAAAAATAATGACCTCTGTCATCATACACGCCGCCTCCGCTTGCTGATTGTGATAATACTGTTAGCTGATTACTTTGTCGTGCTGAAAAGGCAACCTGCGCAAATGAAAAATTATATCGAAATCCCAAAAGGAAAGTATTGATCTTCGAAATCATATTTCGTTCGTAAGAAATATTCATAAATCCATTGCGGGAGACTTGTTTTTCCAATTCGGTTCTGAACATGCTGAAATACTTTTCATTGTATTCATATTGAGCTTGCGGTGTAAATCTTATTCCCTTCGGAAGGCGGTATGTCAGCGATAATTTGCTAAAAATAACGGGTTGCGAATTGGTGAAGGCCGCATAGGTTGTGAAGTTGGAACTTATCCCGGCGAAAACGCCTCCAAGTAAAAATTCTGCAGTGGTGAATTTGCTTTTTGGCAGCGTTACATCATCAATCGTTAATCTTGTAAATCCGTTGAATCTTTTGCTTCGAATAGGCATGGAGATAATCGCTTTTCTCTCCTCGAGGTAACTGAGCTGCACCGCGGTCTGGTTGCGGGAATACTTTGCATAATTGAAGTCGAACTGTATATTGTTAGGAAGACGATAATTAATATTTGCTTTTGACACAACTCCGCTTGTGTGCTCGGCAGAAAAGATTACGTCTGCTCCCAGCCTTAAAGATGCATTTACAAAAGGCATCGGCTTTCCGCCCTGCACGGATGAAAGATATTCAATCCCGGATCCGATAGTAATGCGCTTGCTTAATCCATAATTCAGATTTGCTCTTGAGAATTTGCTATTCTCAATGTCCGAAATAATACCTGCAGTAACCGAATATTCGAATTGATTTTCGGGCAGGAAAGTAAAAGGTATTGTGATGTTTTGCTCGCTTGACCGTTCTTCGCCCCAGGGGCCGTAATAGCGAAATTTGATCATGGAGGTTCCGTAGATGATTGGTACCTCAAAGCTAAAATAACCGGCTGCATCGGCCCTGGTATAATTTATCAAAACATTGTTCACATACAGTTCTACGATCCAGTTGGGTTCGGTAGTATTACTTATCGTGTATGTCGCAAAAGATTTTTTATAGTAGGTTGGAGTATTGCTAAATTGAATTCCGTTCAAAGGTGCAACCAATGAAGACGTGGAGGCGGAAAAAACTCTGCCGAGACTTGCCTGCCGCAATATCTGGTTATCATTATTCACGTAACGCCAATTATAAAATTGGTTCCTTAATTTAAATGGCGTGTTGCTATTGTAATTCAAATAAATATTTGCTTCGCCGCCCGCTATGATGCCACCCAGGTCTAAGTTCGCACGGATATTTGACTGGCTGTTGTTTTGTTGTAAAGCGGTAATTTGCCAATCGGTCATGCCTACACGAAACATTGAAAATTCTCTTTGGATAACAGTATCCGCTTTCCGGTCAGATTTTAATTTACTGATATTCCCACGCATCTCTTCCTGTCGCTTTCTGCGGGCTGCCGGTAGTTCAATTTTTGTTGAGGCGTTAAGAGTGAGACTTCGAAAAGAAAAATCGCATTGGATGCCAAATATTTTTCCAAAATATTCCGCTTTAAGAAATAAATTATTGTCTGAAAATATTAAATCAGTCGGATCAAGCTTAAATACAAAATTGTTATAAAGAATCTGGTTTCTTCTTTTATCGATTTGAAAAGGTGCGTCAGGGCTGATAAAAAAACCATTAATCGAAAGCCGAATCTTGTTGTATGGGATCATTTTTTATTTCCAGGAAATCGAAGAATTCTTTTACAGGCAAATATGCTTGTTCGTTATAAATAATAGCCGGTATTTCTACAGCACCGAGTTGTGATTCAGATAAGGTGATCATCACTTCATCATAATTTGTTTCTACCTGGGCCGAAGAAAGACTGGGAGAAAGCACTGAAGCGATCAATAAAACAATTGACAATCCGCCATTAAGAAAATGTCTTCTCCATTTGAAAGTGATCGTAAAGAAGGCAAAAGGAATTCTCAATTTTTCAGATTTACTCGGTTGATTTTAAATTTTATTTCAGGACTATTCCACGATAAAGGTTATCTGAAATTCGCCGCTGTAGTTGCCGGGGGGTGAGCTTGATAAATTACCAACGGTTAAAGTGCCGCCCACAGAGACTTTAGTGCGTCCGGGCGGATCAACCGATGTTACAAATGGGTTCAATGGATTTGATGAGCCGATCTTTAATGAAATTGATCCTCCATTGCTGCCAGTAAGAATCGCGTCCTGTGCAGTTACAATAGAAACCATTGAATTTTTCGGCACTTCAATTTCGAAAATTGCGGGAAAGTAGATTGCACCGAAATTAAGCAACGTTATATTGCCCGTTGCTGACCGTTTTGCATCGGGGGAAATCGTCACTGTTCCGCCACCGGATCCTTGCGCAAAGGAACCGAATTCCATATTTTGATAATTGAATACGTTTATACCAGCCTGTTGTTGAAGATCATTGCCACCCGTGATTTGACAAAGCGCAAGGTTTGATGTGGTATTAAATGCCGCAATCAGCAACAACGTTCCTATATATTGCAGCTTTTTCATTTTTTGGACAAGAGAAATACAAGCGTCGCCAGGAATTATTTAGGAGATTTTATCGAGACTGGAATTCTACTTAATAATTTAAGATTGGCTAAGGCAGTTTAAGTTTTGGATTTGAAATATGGTAATAGTAAATAGAACGGAGACGTGCTCACATCTATTGCATTGGAACCTTTATATTTATTTTGTTTTAAATATGAAAGGCTTATCTCTTTTATTTATTGGAATAGAAACGGCTTGTTTTCGAAATGGGAACTTCGAAACATGCATCCTTAGCCTGGAAAGCTAAAATGTAGAAAATGAATATTTTTTCAAATGAGAAGATTCCGATAGTTACGATGTGGCGTTGATGTATAGAACATTAGCAATAGGTTCTCACTTAGTTCCCCATCGAAAAGAATCATTTTTTAATCCGGCCAGATCGATTACGCGATCGACTACCGTGTTAGCTACTTCCTCAATTGTTTTAGGATTACTATAGAAAGAAGGTGTGGCAGGGCAAATAATTCCTCCTGCCTGGGTAATAGTTTCCATATTGCGAAGATGAATAAGGCTATAGGGAGTTTCTCTTACCACACAAATTAATTTTCTTTTTTCTTTTAAAATTACATCTGCCGCCCTTGAGATCAGGTCATTGGAAATACCGGAAGCAATTCTCCCCACCGTGCCCATGCTACACGGGATGATGATCATAATATTAAAAGCAGCGGAACCCGAAGCGAACGGGGCCATGAAATCATTCTTGTCATAGCTTATTTTTTCATAGGCTTTATAATCCGTTCCGCCCAATTCTGTTTCCCAAACAATCTTGGCATTATCTGTGATAACTAATGCTAATTCAGCGAATTGCGGCTTAAGCATGGAGATTTTTCCTAGCAATAATTTCGCATAAATGGAACCGCTGGCACCGGTAACAGCAATGATAATTTTGTTCATTAAAAGCAATTAAAAAATAAAATAAAAATATTTTTTTCGAAACCCAATAAAAACAAATAACGTACGTTATTAGAATAATGAGAAAAGTGGTTGTCCTATTATTTGTTTCGTGGCTTACATTATGTTCTGCCAAAGTTAATGTAAGTGCGAAAGAAAAAATTAACTGGATAAGCATTGATGAAGTAA
The DNA here is from genome assembly GCA_963706775.1 of uncultured Chitinophagaceae bacterium. Taxonomy (GTDB): domain Bacteria; phylum Bacteroidota; class Bacteroidia; order Chitinophagales; family Chitinophagaceae; genus Ginsengibacter. The sequence goes on along the minus strand of CAVPNF010000003.1, from coordinate 78,349 downwards.
ACCTTCAGATAAAAAATGAGTCGAAGCCTGTGCTAATAGATCTTTTTACGAACTGGTGTTATTGGTGTAAAGTGATGGACAAAAAGACTTATAATAATTCAAAGGTCATTTCATATATAAACGATCATTTTTATGCAGTGAAAGTAAACGGGGAGAGTAAAGAACCGATCGTTTGGAATAATAAAAACTATAATTACAACTCTGAAAATAAATTGAATGATTTCACAGGATACATTACCCAGGATCAACCTGGATTTCCAACAACGGTTATTTTTTCCACGCCAGATGTGGCGCCGGCATCCGTTCCGGGATTTATGAGTGCCAGGGAAATAGAGCCGATCCTCAAATATTTTGGAGAAGGAAATTATAAGACACAAACTTATAATCAGTTTATAAAAGATTTTAAATCAACATGGTGAAAGCCATTTTTAAAGATATACGAGACTACTTGTAGTTTCAAAGACGGTTTTTCATAGGATATTGGATTATAACAGGGGTGGATTTCCATCCGGCCCCTTTTTTTTATTCTTTTGAAAAATAAAATTCAGATGCAACGTTTTCAATAAATACGTAGTCTGTATTAGTTGAAAGGTTATTATAAATAAAAAAATTGGCGTAAGCCATTAAATATATTAAGAAGCCGATTAGGTTTCAAAGATGGTTTTTCATAGGATATTGGATTATAACAGGGGTGGATTTTAATCCGGCCCCTTTTTTTTGTCCTGTTGAAAATAAACTTCATGCAACCATTCAATCATTTGTTCCGACTTATTTGTATAGATTTTTTAGTATTAAGATTTAATGGTTAAGATTTTTTGATTATCCCGGGCTTCTTTTTGAGAAGCCCGGTTTTTTATTTTAAGTTGTTCCCACATTGGTTTTATTTCGCCTATCGACATAAAAAAATGGGAGCTGGCCCCCATTTTTTTATTTAATCTTTTATTTGAACGAAAGATAAACTGTTGTGTAACTTTCGTGGCCTGAAAAGCCTAAATGTAGTTTTTGATATTTTTTTTAGAACTGTCAAAAACTTACAGTTCTCCTTTTTGTCCAAACCCGGCCGTATCAGCCATATCAGGAATATCGTCAGCTTTATAGGCTCCGGCATCCAGCTTCTTTTTGGTTTCTTCAAAAGCTTTCAGGGTTAAATCTGTATCCTCATCGGAATGTGCCGCGGTCGGGATCAATCTGAAAATGATCTGACCTTTCGGAATAACCGGAAAAACCACCACTGAACAAAAGATGTTATAATTTTCGCGGATATCCATTACCATTCCTGTTGCTTCAGGCAAATCACCTTTCATAAAAACAGGTGTAACCGGGCTGTTGGTGTCTCCAATGTCAAAACCTTTTTCTCTTAATCCTTTTTGAAGTCTGTTTACGTTGTGCCATAATTTTTCTCTCAATTCAGGCATTGTTTTCAGCATTTCCATTCTCTTCATCATTCCTTCTACAACGATTAACGGAAGACTTTTTGCAAAAATTTGCGAGCGCACATTGTAGCGGAGATAAGACATGATATCCTTTGGTCCACTGATAAAGGCGCCAATGCTTCCCATACTTTTTACAAATGTGCTGAAATAAAGATCCACGTCTTTCTGGCAACCCTGGGCTTCGTCGGCTCCGGCTCCTGTTGGTCCCATTGATCCAAATCCATGCGCATCATCAATCAAAATTCTGAACTTATACTTTTCTTTAAGTGCAACAATTTCTTTGATTTTTCCCTGGTTTCCGCTCATGCCAAAAACGCCTTCAGTTACAAGGAGAATTCCGCCGCCGTTTTTATCCGCCATTTTCACGGCGCGTTGCAACTGTTTTTCACAATCCTCCACGTCGTTATGCCGGTATTTGTATGTAAATCCCATGTGCATTCTAATTCCATCAACGAGGCATGCGTGTGCTTCGCCGTCATACACAATCACATCATGGCGATTCACCAATGCATCAATACAACTCATTACGCCCTGGTAACCGAAATTTAAAAGCATCGCGTCCTCACGGCTCACAAAATCTGCAAGCACTTTTTCAAGATCTTCATGCATCGTCGTGTTTCCACTCATCATTCTTGATCCCATCGGGTTTCCCATGCCCCACTTTTCAGCGGCTATCGTATCTATTTTCCTGGTTTCAGGATGATTTACTAACCCGAGATAGTTATTCAAACTCCAAACAATTTTTTCTTTGCCCCTGAAAGTCATACGGCTCCCTAATTCTCCTTCTAATTTTGGAAAAGCAAAATAGCCATGCGCTCTTTCCTGGTGACTGCCCAATGGACCCGCATCTTTCGTCATTTTTTCAAAAAGATCTTTCATTTATTGTTATTTATGTGTTATCAATTGTGCGCAAAAGTACTATTTAGACCGCGAATTTTCAGGGTCTATATTTCCAGTGGCGAACGATTTTGGTTAGGCTTGCCTATCTTTAGCCGAAAAAAATTATCATGAAAAGATGCTTTATTCTGATCGCCCTCGCGTTTTCCCCGGGCTTTATTTTTGCGCAGCAGGCAAAAAAAGAGCAAAAGCCAAAGCTTGTGGTGGGAATTGTGGTTGATCAAATGCGGTGGGATTATTTATATCGATACTCTAACCGATATACTGAAGGCGGATTTAAACGCCTTCTGAATGAAGGATTCTCCTGTGAAAATACTTTTATTAATTATGTCCCTTCTTATACTGCCGTTGGACACACAGTTATTTTTACCGGTTCTATACCAGCGATTGACGGGATTGTAGGAAATGACTGGATTGATCAAATGACTGGAAAAAACGTCTATTGCACAGATGATTCTTCAGTTCAAACGGTTGGGACCACGGGAAATGCCGGTAAAATGTCTCCAAAGAATATGTTGGTATCTACGATAACGGATGAGTTGCGTTTGGCTACAAATTTTCAATCGCGTGTGGTAGGAGTTTCGCTTAAAGACCGCGCTTCTATTCTTCCGGCAGGACACACTGCGAATGCTGCATTTTGGTTTGATGATGCCTCCGGCCGCTTTATTACCAGCAGCTACTACATGAAGGAACTGCCTGAATGGGTGCAAAAATTCAACGCCAAAGATGAGCCAGCAAGGTTATTAGCCAATGGCTGGAACACGTTGTATCCAATAAATACGTATACTCAAAGTAGTGAAGATAATGTGACATGGGAAGGAAAATTTTCCGGAGAAACCGCACCTGTTTTTCCTCATGACCTCAAAAATCTTTACCAAAAAGACCGGGGAGTAATCCGTACGTCTCCATTTGGAAATACGCTCACCTTGGATTTCGCAAAAGAAGCCTTGAATGCTTATAATTTAGGAAATGGAAAAGCGACCGATTTTTTGACCATCAATTGCGCTTCTACCGACTATGTCGGACATAAATATGGGCCTAATTCCATTGAAGTTGAAGATACTTATCTTCGCCTTGATAAAGAGTTTGCAGCTTTTTTCCAGTTCCTCGACCAAAAGGTTGGCAAAGGAAATTATCTTGTATTTTTAACGGCTGATCATGGAGCTGCTCATTCTATCGGCTTTATGAAGGAACATAATATTCCCGCGGATTTCCTTGTTTCAAGAAATATCACGCAGCCTTTAAATGAATTTTTAAACAGCCAATTTGGAGTTGAAAATTTAGCTCCCGGTTATAGCAATTATCATTTCAATTTTGATTTAAAAAAAATTAATGACAACAAGCTGAATTATGATGCAGTAAAAAAGGCTGCTGTTTCATTTTTGCAAAAACAACCCGGTATTCAGTTTGCCGTAGATGTAGAACAGATTGGTAATGCCCCGATCCCGGAGCCGATCAAAACCATGATCATTAACGGATATAATTCAAAACGCTGCGGCCCGGTAATGATCGTAGCTGACGCCGGCTGGTTTGGTGGAAGCGTTGGCGGAACAGGCACAACGCATGGAAGCTGGAATCCTTATGATACGCATATACCACTGGTATTTATGGGCTGGGGGATTAAGCAAGGTAAATCGAACAGGTATGTGCGCATGTCGGATATTTCTCCAACACTGGCAGCGCTGCTTCATATTCAAATGCCCAACGGCAATGTCGGAGAAGTGATAGAAGAGTTGACTAAATAATTATTTTAAAATCATAAAAAATGCCGGTGATATTTCGCCGGCATTTTTTTTATAAGAATTTGAAAAACTATAAATTGGCTTCTGAGAAGTATTTATGGAAGTAAGGAATCGTCTCAATTCCTTTATAAAAATTGGCGATACCGTATTTTTCATTTGGTGAATGAAGGTTGTCACTATCAAGCCCAAAGCCCATGAAAATGATTTTTACGCCTAATTCTCTTTCAAGAATAGAACAAATTGGAATACTGCCCCCGCCTCTTACTGGAATGGGTGTTTTTCCAAAAGTTTTTTCCACAGCTTTTGAAGCCGCCTTATATCCCGGGCTGTCTATTGGTGTCATATAAGGCTCACCACCATGATGCTCAAACGCTTTTACAGTAACGGACGGCGGCGCAATTTTTGAAAAATAGTCAATTAGAATTTTAGTCATTTTCGCTGAGGATTGATTCGGAACCAATCTTGCAGAAATTTTTGCGGTCGCTTTTGATGGCAACACTGTTTTTGCTCCCTCGCCGGTATACCCCCCCCAGATTCCGTTTACTTCGAGCGTTGGACGAATGCCGGTTCGCTCATTTGTCGTGTATCCTTTTTCGCCCCATAATTCATTAACGCCGACTTCTTTTTTGTATTCCTCTTCGCTGTAAGGGGCTTTATTCATCAATTCGCGTTCTTCTTTCGTGGACTCTATTACATCGTCGTAAAAACCGGGAATGGTGATATGATTATTTTCATCGTGACAACTGGCGATCATTTTTGAAAGAATCGTGATCGGATTGGCAACTGCGCCGCCGTAGGTGCCGCTATGCAAGTCATGATCAGCGCCGGTAACTTCCACTTCGATGTAGGAAAGTCCCCGGACGCCAATGTCCAGTGAGGGATTTTCCATGCTGAGCATTGAGCTGTCGCTTATAAGAATTACATCAGCTTTTAGAAGTTCTTTATGTTCTCCGACAAATTTGCCAAGGTTTGGTGAACCAATCTCTTCCTCACCCTCGATCAGAAACTTGATATTAGTTGACATAGTATTCGTCTTAACCAGGGTTTCAAGCGCTTTTACGTGCATATAAAACTGGCCTTTATCATCTGCCGATCCGCGGGCGTAAACTTTGCCGTCCTTTATTACCGGATCAAAGGGCTTGCTGTGCCATAACTCCAGCGGCTCTGCAGGCTGCACATCATAATGGCCATATACTAATACAGTTGGTTTATTCGCATCAATTATCTTTTCCGCATATACAACAGGAAAGCCATCCGTTTGCATGATCTCAACTTTATCCGCTCCGGACGCAAGAAGACTTTTCTTCACAGCTTCGGCACATTTGGTCATATCCTGAATGTGCTCGCTTTTTGCGCTGACAGACGGAATGCGCAATAATTCCATCATCTCATTTAAAAATCTTTCTTTATTTTTTTCCTGGTATTCTTCCCATGCTTCCATAAAAATGGTTTTATTTTTTTGATAGGTGATGAAACGAATATAGAACTTTTGATGAAATAAAAATTGACCGAAAACATTAACGTATTTCGTAAAAAGATCCGCCAAATATTTTGGCCAACATTAAAATGATTTGATACATTTGCACCAGATTGCTTTTCAATACATCAGCCTTTGTTTTAGTTACATCACTTAATAATTTTTAAAGATGCTTCTATTACAAAGGCTGAGTCTATTTTAGGGGAACCGGTGCCTGGTAATGAAAAATCTCTTACATGCGCCTAATATTAAAGCTAATTTTTTGCAGACAAATTCGCCTTTCCTTTAACAAAATTTCTGATATTCCTGAACACGCGGAAGTAGTATTCCCTATTGAATAATTGCGAATCGTGCATGGCTTTATAAGTAAGAAAAAATCCAACGGGGGAAAGCACAATCACGGGGAGCCACATGCCTATTATAGGAATAAGGACATGGTCTTTTGTAAACTTTTCACCAAAAATATTCAACAGGTAAAATATCATAAAGAAAAGCAACGCCATCACCAAAGGTAGTCCCAGCCCGCCTTTTCGAATGATAGAACCAAGTGGTGCACCTATAAAAAACAATACGAGGCAGGCGACTGAGAGTGATAATTTCTTGTGCCATTCTATCTTATGCTGGGTGATGTCATCATCCTTAGCTTTGAAATCGGTACTCGCAATCTCAACCATGCTTTTTACATTGCTCACGGTATTGAGCGTCTGATCATTGATGAGAGATTTTAGACTGTCGGGAATCAATTGATCGAAAGAGGTTGCCTTTTTATTTTCCAATCGTTTTGTAGCTGATGCCATTACCTCTTTGGATGAAGTGCTGTCGCGGTATTTGGTGTATTGCACATAAGAAGTGAGATCCGATTTTGTTTTTCGAAAAAGTGAATCCGGCATTTTTTTCAGGGAATCAAGATCTTCATTAAGCTGGCGCATATTCTTCATACGCATATTGTTCATAAAAAGGCTGTCCGATGTTTTTTGAAGATTGAGTTGACTAAGGTCAAATAATTTATTATACTCCTGAAATCCTAAATTTATAAATTCGGTTTGGGCGGTTCCGGAGCCGGAATTTTCTTCATACCGGTTACCATTTTGTAAGCGAAATTCCAGGAATTTTTTGTCATCACTCATGGTCATTTTTCCTTTCTCGGAAATAATGGTATTGTCCTGCAGGCCGTTAGACTGCTCGTAGATCAACACATCATGCAATGTGCTTTTATCCTGCTCCTTCTTTCCCACTTTTATGGAAAATCCCCGAAAGCCATTATAAAAAACGCCATCTTTCAAATCAAACGCGGGACTCTTTTCATAAATATCATGATAGATGACAGCGAATTTTAAATTAGCAACCGGCGCGATGTAATTGGCAAATAAAAATGCGATGCCGGATAATAGAATCGATACAAAAAACAAAGGCCTCATAAAACGCAGCAGAGAAATCCCGGAAGATTTAATGGCTACAAGCTCAAAGTTTTCACCAAGCTTGCCAAATGTCATTATGGACGATAATAGAATTGAGATAGGCATGGCGAGCGTCACCAGCGTGGCGCTTGCATAAATAAGAAATTCTGTTAGTGTAATAACGTCGAGTCCTTTTCCAACAAGATCATCTATATATTTCCACAGAATTTGCATCATGAATACAAATAGTGTAATGAAAAATGTGGCGATGAAAGGCCACACAAAAGCTTTTAAAATAAGTTTGTCTAATTTTTTAAACATTTAAGAATCTTCGGTTCGATTAATCTCTTTGTTGTAAATTCCGGTTTATGATCGATCCGGCAAAAATACATCTTTCGGAACTTGAAACTGAACTCGTTAATAACACTGAATGGATATTTAGGAAACAAAAAATAACGGAAAAACTATATTATCTCTTTGGAGAACTGCATACAAGTTATCGCCAAATTGTCGAGATTAATCATGCTGAACTGCCTCTGATTTTTCAGAAGCGGGGAGGGAAAATATCAAGGGGCGAAAATTATAACGGGCTACCTTACCTGATGCTGGATTATCCTGCAATGTTTAGTAAAGAAAATATTTTCGCAGTAAGGACGATGTTCTGGTGGGGTAATTTTTTTAGCATCACTTTACATCTTTCAGGGAAATTTTTTGAGAATAAAAAAGATTTAGCCAAATGGCTGGCATTTTTCAGGGAGAAGAACTTTGCTGTATGCGTCAACGAAGGTGAATGGGAGCATGATTTTCATCCCTACAATTTTACAGACATAAAATGCCTTGACGAAATTCAGATCGGGGCACTTGCTAAAAAAGATTTTTTTAAAGTGGCGAGGCGCGTTGAACTTAGCGAATGGGAAAATGTTGCGGAGCTGCTGGAGCAGTCATTTAGAGAAATAATCGATTTTATTAAGATTAGTTTCCCAGCCGGTGAAAAAGTTCCTTAACCTGGGTTTCCCAAAGCTGGCTTTGGTCTTTAATATCTTTTTTTTCAGCAAAATCATTTATTATCAAAATGGTAAGATTAGTAACCTCAGACTTTTCAATACTGAATTCAAAAAATTCCCCCGCCGGCGAGTCAAGCCAATGAAAACGAATCGATTTATTTTCTTCTTTGTCCACCACTTCAGCCTCCTCTGCTGAGCCAGACCATGAAAAGCTGAAAAGTCCGTTTGAATCTTCCACCTTATCTGCGAACCACTCCTGTAGCCCCGATGAGGTCGATAGAAATTCATATAAAATCGATGGTGAACATCTAACCGGGTACTCAACTGTATATTGTATTTTCTTACTCATCTTTTAATTTAAACTTTGCGCATTATCTGCAATAATAGAAAATAATTCAACTAACCAACATTATTTGTTTAATTTTTTCGTATTTTATTTTAATAATATAATTCGCTCTCTCTAATATAATGTCAGGCTGGTTCAAGCTTTAACATTTTTTTTGGAAACATACTTTCTTTACTATAAATTACGTTTAGTATCCAGATTAGTATAATTTAAACCAAATACTATATTGTAATCCCCCATTTTAATTACTTTCTATGAGTATGCGTCAGCTCAAAATTTCGAAATCCATTACGAATCGTGAAAGCGAGAGTTTAGATAAATACCTTCAGGAAATCGGGAGGGAAGAGCTGATTACTCCGGAAGAAGAGGTCAGACTGGCAATGCGGATCCGGCAAGGAGACCAAAAAGCCCTTGATAAACTAACAAAAGCAAATCTTCGTTTTGTAGTATCCGTTGCCAAGCAATATCAAAACCAGGGACTCACATTACCAGACCTGATCAATGAAGGAAACTTAGGATTAATAAAAGCTGCCCAAAAGTTTGATGAAACCCGCGGATTTAAATTTATTTCCTACGGTGTATGGTGGATACGGCAAAGCATTATGCAAGCGCTTGCGGAACAATCGCGCATTGTAAGATTGCCTTTAAATAAAGTGGGCCTTACCAACAGGATAAGCCGGGCTTTTTCCCAACTGGAACAAGAGCTTGAGAGAACGCCAACCGCTGAAGAGTTATCAATTTTCCTTGATGTGGATAAAGACGAAATCTCGGCTACAATGCGTGTCGCAGCAAGACATGTAAGTATGGACTCGCCGTTAAGCGATGGCGAAGAAAGCACGCTGATAGATGTGCTTGTGAACGGCAATGCCGACAGTGCCGATAAACAAATCATGTTTAATGATTCCCTGCGCCAGGAAATTCAGCGTTCATTAAGTGTGCTGACACCGCGCCAAAAAGAAGTGATCTGCTATTTCTACGGGATCGGGGTTGAACAAGCGATCAGTCTTGAAGACATCGGGCATAAATACAACCTCACAAGGGAACGGGTAAGGCAGATAAAAGACAAAGCGTTAACGAAGCTGCGTACCATTTCCCGGTGCGATCTGCTTAAAGAATACATGGGCGTTTGATTAGCTAATGCGCCAAATAAAAAATACTTTTGCCGTCAAGATGGATAATTATTTTAAGATCGGCAAAATAGCCGCCACATTTGGCGTTCAGGGTCAGTTAATTCTGGAACACAGCCTTGGTAAAAAGACTTCATTGAAAGGCCTGGAAGCTATCTTTATTGAAGAAAAAAAGGACTCCTTTCTTCCCTATTTTATTACCGGTTCCAAAATTAAAAACGATAGCGAAATCTATATTTCACTGGAAGGATTGCAGTCGAAAGAAGCGGCTCATTATCTCATTAAAAAAGAAGTCTGGTTAACAGAAAGTGATTTTAAAAAATACGCCGCTGGCGCAGCGCCAATTTCATTACTGGGTTTTGTGATTGTAGATAATGACGTTGAAATAGGGGAAGTGATCGAGGTAATTGAACAGCCTCACCAGGTTTTGTGCGCCGTTATGATTGATGGAAAAGAAGCGCTGATACCTGTGCATGAAAATTCTCTTGAAAAGATTGATAAAAAGAACCGCAAACTTTACATAGATATTCCCGATGGCCTGCTGGATATTTATAAAAATGCCTGATAAGCCGGAATGTGTAAATTTACATTTTGCATATGACCACTTCAAGCATGATAGCCCATTTTGACCTGGATTCCTTTTTCGCCTCCGTCGAATTTATTAAAGATCCTTCCCTGAAAGAAAAAGCGGTAATTGTCGGCGGACAAAATGAAAGAGGTATTGTAACCACATGTAGTTATGAAGCCCGCAAATTTGGCGTGCATTCCGCAATGCCAATGAAAACCGCCATGCGCCTGTGTCCACATGCCATTGTAATTTCAGGAAACTACTCAGAATATACCCGCTATTCGAGGTGGGTCACACAGATTATTGCCTCTAAAGCGCCGCTGTTTGAAAAAGCTTCCATCGATGAGTTCTATGTTGACCTCGGTGGAATGGATACTTTTTTTGATCCGCTCAAATGGACAATTGAACTTAGAGAATTGATCATGAAAGAAACCGGTTTGCCTATTTCTTTCGGAATTGCCAAAAATAAAATGGTCGCGAAAATGGCAACGAACGAGGCAAAACCCAACGGCTTTTTGCAGGTTCCATTAGGTAAGGAAAAGGAATTCCTGGCCGCGTTAGCCGTCAACAAAATTCCGGGCGTTGGTGACCAGACAAGCCAAATTCTAGATTTTCATGGTTTTAAATTGATTAAAGATATTCATCAAACCACACCTGAAAACCTGGAGAAATTAGTGGGAAAATGGGGCCATGAACTTTGGCAAAAAGCCCAAGGTGAACATACATCCGTGATCTCAGAATATCGCGAACAAAAATCCATTTCGAAAGAAAATACTTTTCACGAAAATGTTACTGATGTGAATCTATTAATGAGCGAGATTGTGCGAATGACGGAAAAAATTTCTTTCGAGCTTCGTAAGGAAGAAAAGGTGGCTGGTTGTGTAACGGTTAAATTGAGGTATCCGGATTTTGAGACAACTTCGCGCCAGGTAAGTATTCCTTATACTTCAGCAGATGATGAAATTATTCCTGTTGCCAAAGACCTGTTCCATAAACTGTATAAGAAGGGGAAACCTATACGCTTGCTGGGCGTGCGCCTCAGCGATCTGAGCAATGATGCCGTTCAGACAAATTTATTTCAAAATACAGAGCGCAAAAACGTACTTTATAAAGCGATAGATGGGGTAAAGAACAGGTTTGGTGGTTCATCTGTTTATAGGGCTTCCGGGAAAACAGTTGTTATCCGTGAACGGAAATAATATCATACAAGGTTTTTTTCTCCAGGATTTTTAGCGTTGCATCCCGCGTAATGATCATCATTTTTCTGATGCCGCAGGTTTCTTCTTCGAAACAATCTGCACATTTTTCATAAAAATTTAAACTGGCACAAGGCATCAGCGCAATGGGCCCATTGATCACGCGGATCACAGTCGCCAGCATAATTTTTTTGGGAGACATTTTTAAAACATAGCCACCGCCTTTTCCTTTCTTACTTTCTAACATATCCGCGTTTTTCAATTCCACAAGAATATTTTCAAGAAATTTTAAAGGAATTTTCTGCTGAGCAGCGATCGTGGAAATTCTTACGGGTTCATCACCATAATGCAGTGCCAGATGGGTAAGCGCTCTTAAAGCATATTGTGTTTTTTTTGAAAGCATTCGTTTAATCTAAGTTAAAAAAGCAGCCGGTTTTTTTTCGATGGTGCAAAAATATAAAATTAATCCCTACTAATTTGGTAGGGATTAATATATTTGCATATCATTAAATAAAAAAAGTATCAATTATGAGTTTACAGTTAGGCGACACAGCCCCCGATTTTACGGCGGAAACAACAGAAGGTAAGATCAATTTTTATGATTTCCTGGGTGACAACTGGGGAGTTATTTTTTCACATCCTGCAGACTATACACCTGTTTGCACTACCGAACTCGGAAGAACGGCAGCGTTAAAAAGTGAATTTGACAAACGTGGCGTGAAGGTGATTGCTGTGAGCGTAGATCCGTTGGACAAGCATTTTGGCTGGAGAAAGGATATTAACGAAACCCAAAACGTGAACGTTGAATTTCCGATCATTGCTGATGAAGATAAGACTGTGGCCACTCTTTATGGCATGTTGCATCCAAATGCATCGGCTACAGCAACCGTACGATCATTATTTATTATTGGCCCTGATAAGAAAGTGAAGCTAACACTGACTTATCCTGCCTCTACAGGAAGAAATTTTAACGAAGTGCTTCGCGTAATAGATTCACTTCAGCTGACTGCGAATCATAGCGTTTCTACTCCGGCTGACTGGAATGTAGGTGAAGATGTAGTGATCTCTCCGGCCATAAGTACCGAGGATGCCCGCGTAAAATATCCAAAAGGCGTAAGAGAAGTAAAACCTTATTTGAGGTTTACTCCAGCGCCGGAATTGAACTAAGAAAAATATAATTGGTTGATATAAACTGTGTCTTAATCTTTCGGAGAAATTCGGGTTGGGACACGGTTTTTTTATTTGCTGAAGATTTGTAAGGATCTTACATTCTATTTAAATCCAAAACAGGAAAAACTATAAAATAGATTATGAGAGTCCTTACTTCTCCTGAACCTTGCGGTTCTTTTTCAATTGCTGCAAAAGCGCTTTCATATCTTTAGGCAATGGCGCTTCAATCGTGTGTTTCACCCGGTGCTGATCGGTAAAAGTCAAGCTATGAGAGTGAAGCCCCAACCTATTGATAATAGGTCTTTCTTCCAGATCGTGCTGGCTGAGCTTGTATTTTTTCTTGAACGAAGAAAGCGCAACCGGTTTGCCATCTCCATACACGACATCGCAAATGATAGGGTGGCCCAATGATTTTGCATGAACCCTTATCTGGTGAGTTCGCCCGCTATGGATGTCAAATTGAACCAAAGAATAAATCCCATAATCTTCCAGTACTTTATAATCCGTTAGAGAAGGTTTGCCCTTTTTACTAATAATCATTTCGCCTTTATGATAAGGGTGTTCAGCGATCGGTTCATTAACGGAACCTGTTTTAGCCGGCATGCTGCCACGCACGATTCCAAGATAATTTTTTTCAATATTTCTTTGCTCAAATAATTGAGACAAATATTTATGAGTGGCCTCGTTTTTCGCAAACAAGATCAATCCACTGGTATCGCGGTCCAGCCGGTGTACAATAAATATTTTACCGTATTGTTTATTTAAAGCTTTGTATAATGACAATTGCGTCTCATCATGCCTGTCCGGTATGGTAAGAACACCTCCATCTTTGTTCACCGCAATGAAATCATCGTTTTCAAAAATGATCGAAAATCCTTTCAAAATAATATGTTTAATCTTCTGAATTTGAATGCTTCTTATTAGTGCCGGAACCGCTTACATTCTTTTGTTTATTCATGTATTTCAGCAATCGTACTTCTTTCTCGTTGAGATATCTCCACTTGCCGCGTTCTACATTTTTTTTGGTAAGATTGGCGTACATCACTCTATCCAGGCCTTTCACATCATAGCCAAGGTGCTCAAAAATGCGGCGCACAATTCTGTTGCGCCCGCTGTGGAGCTCAATTCCAATCACGGATTTATCCTTTGTGTCCGCATAGGCCAGCGCATCAGCAAAAATTTCACCATCTTCCAATTTCAACCCACTCAGTATTTTTTCAAAATCTGCTTTGGTTAATGGCTTATCCAATTTGGCTTCGTAAACTTTTTTTATATTAAAACTTGGGTGAGTTAACTCCTGCGTAAGATCGCCATCATTGGTAAGAAGCAACACGCCTGAAGTATTTCTGTCGAGCCGGCCTACAGGGTATATTCTTTGATCCGTCGCGCTCCTGGTGAGTTGTAAAACAGTCTTTCTGTTTTGCGGATCATCTGTAGTGGTGATATAATCTTTCGGCTTATTTAAAAGGATGTAAACGAGATTTTTGGTGACATGCAATTTTTTGCCATTATAAAAAACATCATCTTTTTCATTTACTTTAAATGCAGGCTGGGTCACTACATTTTTATTAACCGTTACTTTTCCATCAATGATCAGCGTTACGGCATCCCTTCTTGAAGTAACCCCGCAATGTGCCAAAAATTTATTCAAAGGCATTTCTCCGGGAACTGATTTAGGTTTGGTTGTTGTTACCGCATTTGATGAGTTCTTCGAAGGAGCAACTCCTGCTTTCTTCTGCGGATATTTTTGTCGCTTGTCAAATTTCTTTTCCGGCTCAGGTTTGTTTTCAAATCCTTTGGTGCGTGCCGCGCGCTTTTCTTCAAAATGTTTTTCGATATCGACAGCACGTTGTTTTTTTGCTTTTTTCTTATCCTGCTTGTGCTTTTCCTTTATGGCAGCGTTATTTTTAGGATTGATAAATTTCTGGAAAGGTTGTTCGCTCATGAGATTGATTTGCTGTTTTTCAACAGTAGTGAGCAGCAAAGATAAATTAAAAGAAGAAAATTCTTCGTTGGTGCGCCGTTCTTAACAAGTCAACTGACTCATTTAAAGTTTTTTCGATATGCGGTCAGAGCAGTTTTGGAATCAATCATTAATTAAAAACCTTGTGATAACCCAAAATATAGATTTTTAGTTTTTTGAAATCCATTCTTTTGAATTTATTGGAAAGTGCGAATCAATTTTTATGAATTAATTTTATTTGATTGATTAAAATTTCACCTGATAAATGTTGATAAAAACTATGTTAACTGTTTTGACCAATGCGACAATCTTTACCGGGGAGGCAAAAATGGCCGGAAAAGCGCTTGTTATAGAGAATGGTAAAATAAAAGAAATTGTTGAAAAAGAAAAAATTCCAATGCATGCGGAGGTCATTGATTGCGATGGAAATTTTATTGCTCCGGGTTTAATTGATCTGCAAATCTATGGCGGTGGTGGTTATTTGTTTTCGAATAATCCTTCGGTTGAAGCTTTAGACGCGATGTCTGAAGGATTAACAGCAACGGGCACGACAGGGTTTCTAATTACGTTGGCGACCAATTCTGACGAAATATTTCGAAAGGCTATTCAGGTGGTAAAAGAGAATCCGCGGCCTGCAGTAATCGGATTGCATTTGGAAGGCCCATATATCAACCCGAAAAAACGCGGTGCGCACATTCCGGAGTATATTAAACGTCCCGAAATCCGGGAAATCAGGGAGTTACTGGAAATGGCCGGTGGTGTTATTAAAATGATCACTTTAGCACCCGAGATGTGCGATCCGGCTGTTATTAAATTATTAACGGAACATAATGTTGTAGTTTCTGCAGGCCATAGCAATGCCACTTTTCAGGAAGCGCAAAGTGGTTATGAAAATGGTATTACTACAACCACTCATTTATTCAATGCGATGTCTTCGCTACATCATAGGGGGACAGGCTTGCCGGGTGCGGCGTATTTATCAAAAACAGCATTTGCAAGTATTATCCCCGATGGAATTCATGTGGATTTTGATACGCTGATGATCAGCAAGAGAATAATGAAAGAGCGGCTGTTTCTTATCACAGACGCAGTAGAAGCAAGTAACGAAGGCGCTTACATTCATGTTCGGAAAGAAGATCGCTTTACCTTGCCCGATGGCACTTTGTCGGGTTCATGCATCACTCTTTTACAGGGAATAAAGAACTGTGTGGAGCGGGCGGGCATTTCATTAGAAGAGTCTTTGCGAATGGCATCAACTTATCCGGCAAAAGTGATCGGCGCTAATGATTTGGGCAAGATAGCTCCGGGATTTAAAGCAAACCTTACAGTATTTTCAGAAAAATTCGAACCTGTTTATACGATCGTTAACGGTAAAATTATGAACAAGTGATTTTGTTTTTTTTAAATGGTTAAGCACATTAGTGCTTTCAATAAAGAATGATCAAAAAAGCAAAATATAAAAAACTATTGGGAATTGGCAAATTGGTTGCCACCGCAACTGTGTTTGCAATTATCTTTTTGATGCTTGCATTTAATCCGAAAGGGAATGGAAATGAATGGATCAGGATTAACCAATTAGGCTATACACCACAAGGAATTAAAGTAGCCGTTTGGTGCAGCAAAGAAACAGATGGAATTACCTCGTTTGATCTCGTCGATTCTGCAACCCGCAGAGTTGTTCTGAAGGGAAATGCTGGAAAAATGTTTGGAAGTTATGGTCCTTTCAGGAATTCCTGCAGGTTGAATTTCTCATCTTTTAAAGGTAATGGCGTTTTTTATATAAGGGCTGGAAATGCAGTGTCGCCATTTTTTAGAATCGATAAGGATGTCTATAAAGGCGCAGCAGATTTTTGTCTTTCTTATATGCGCCAGCAACGCAGCGGATTTAATCCTTTCCTAAATGATTCATGCCATACCGGGGATGGTTATACGCTTTATGGGCCGATGGCTGACAGCAGTCATGTTGACGTAGTGGGTGGATGGCACGATGCGTCTGACTATCTTCAATATTCGACCACTTCTGCGAATGCAACCTGGCATTTGCTTGCGGCTTACCGCGATTTTCCAAAAGTATTTAGCGATAAAAAACAGGCAAACGGCCTTGATGGGAAAAACGGAGTGGCCGATGTATTAGATGAAGCAAAATGGGGGTTGGACTGGTTGTTGAAAATGCATCCTAAGCCTGAATGGATGTTTAATCAAATAGCTGATGACCGCGATCATATGGGAATGCGGATACCAAAAGAAGATTCTTTTTATGGAAAGGGAATCGAACGTCCTGTTTATTTTATCGATGGTAAGCCACAACAACGAGGGAAATTTTTGAATCATACGACCGGTACAAGTTCCACTGCCGGAAAATTTGCAGGATCTTTTGCATTGGGCGCTATTTTGTTTGATTCCGCAAATCCTGCTTATGCAAAAAGGTTACTGAATGCTGCAAAAACTTCTATTGACTATGCATTGATTAAGCCGGGAGTGACACAAACCGTTTCCGTGCGTTCTCCTTACATCTATGCCGAAGAAAACTGGACGGATGATATGGAGTTGGGACTCGCATCTTTGGCTAAATCATTAGATCATTTCGGGGAAAATAGCACCAAACAATTACTCGATTCTTCTTTTATATATTCTCAGGCAGAGAAAATCACGCCCTGGTTTTATCGTGATACGGCCAATCATTATCAATACTATCCTTTTATCAATCCTGGACATTTTGAACTTGCAAAACAAATAAAAGGAAATAAGAAAGATTCAATCATTAGTTATTATAAACAGGGCATTCAAGACGTGTGGAGTCGCGCAAAGCAAAATGCATTTTACCGTGGAATACCATTTATTTGGTGCAGTAATAATCTAACCGCTTCCTTTGCTATTCAATGCCTATGGTATGCGCAATTATCCGGAGACACTGAATATGCTGAATTTGAACAAGCTAATTTTGACTGGCTTTTCGGCTGTAATCCATGGGGAACAAGTATGGTATATGGGTTGCCTTCGTGGGGCGATACTCCCGTTGATCCGCATTCTGCTTTTACTCACTTAAAAAATTATCCAATTTATGGAGGCCTGGTGGATGGACCTGTTTATACAAATATCTTTAAAGGGCTGATTGGAATTGAGCTACGTAACGAGGATGCTTATGCTAATTTTCAAAGCGACCTCGCTGTTTATCATGATGACTATGGCGATTACAGTACCAATGAGCCGACAATGGATGGAACTGCTTCTTTAATATATCTCCTGGCTGCAAAGGAAAATGCGGCGACGGGTCAAAGCTGTATTTGGAAAAAATCAACTTATTTCGCATGCTGGCATCATACGGGGCGATACTACAAAAAAGAAAATAGCACTCGTTTTTACCGCAGATGAATTTGGTGATGGTGGTGGATCAATTTTAAAAACTTTACAGGAACAAAATGTTCATGGCTCTTTTTTCTTTACCGGGAATTTCTATAAAAACGCTTCTTTCAAAACCATTATAAAAAAATTAAAACGGAATGGAAATTATTTAGGATCTCATTCTGATAAGCACTTATTGTATTGCGATTGGGGAAAACGGGACAGCCTTTTAATTACTAAAAAACAATTCAAAGCAGATTTGAATAATGCGTATTCCAAATTAAAACATTGGAATATTGAAAAAGAGAAGGCTCATTATTTTTTGCCACCATATGAATGGTATAATGATTCCATTGCTGCATGGACAAAGGAAATGGATTTGCAGCTGGTGAATTTTTCTCCCGGCACCCGAAGTAATGCCGATTATACTTATCCTGAAATGGGCAATAAATATGTGAGTAGTGACGCAATTATGAAATCTATTTTAGATTATGAACGAACTGCCAATAATGGTTTGAACGGTTTTATTTTACTTTCGCATTTTGGTACAGATCCACGAAGAACTGATAAATTTTACCATCTTCTTCCGGTGTTGATCAAAGAATTGAAGATGCGCGGTTACCAATTTGTAAGGGTTGATGAATTGCTGAATTAAAGAAGCTATCGAACTTTTTGCGTCAAAAAATTGAAAAGAATTCAATGGGAAAAACATATAACAGGAGTCTGGTTTTTTGGGCGGCCTGTATTGGTATTTTATTTTTTGGAATGGCCATCACCACTTTAGGGTCAGTAGTTCCGCAACTCAGAACCAAGTTTCAACTTGACGATATTTCTGTAGGAACGCTGTTTTCAATTTTACCTTTTGGTATTTTGACGGGCTCATTATTTTTTGGTCCGTTTTGCGATCGATACGGTTACAGAGTTTTGCTGGCGCTTACTTGCTTCAGCATGTTCATTGGCTTCGAAGGAATTGCTTATGCCACATCAGTATTCATTCTAGAAATTTGTGTGTTTTTATTTGGTCTCGGCGGCGGTGCCATCAATGGATCCACGAGCGCGCTTGTGTCTGATATCAGCGAAGAAGGCAAAGGCGCCAATCTTAGCCTGCTGGGAGTATCTTTCGCCGTCGGAGCCTTGGGAATGCCTTTCATTCTCGGCATTCTGGAGAATCGGTTCAGCTATGAAATTACTGTATCGGTAGTTGGAGTAGCAACATTAATTATGGGCATTATTTTTCTCCTTATCAAATTCCCTGCGCCAAAGCACGCCGGCGGAATTCCCATTGCGAAAAGCCTTTCATTAATGAAAGAGAACATTTTATTATTGATCGCTTTTTTCCTTTTTTTTCAAAGCGCTTTTGAAGGCATCATTAATAACTGGACTACGACTTATCTTACGGATTATCGCCATATTTTACCCGGCAGAGCATTATATGCACTTTCTTTATCCGTCGTTGGAACTACAGTCATGCGCTTATTTCTGGGAAGCGTTTTAAGAAATACATCTATTAAAAAAATATGGCTGATTTCTTTTTTCGCACTCTTATTGGGGTTGCTTTTCTTGACGATTGGCAAAACTTATTATCCCGCAGTGGCCGGATTGATTTTGATCGGAGCCGGACTGGCGGCGGGCTTTCCCATCATGTTGGGTTTAGTTGGTGAAAGATTTAAGGAAATGTCCGGCACTGCATTCAGTATCGTTTTTGTGATTGCGCTTGCAGGAAATATGATTATTAATTATTGCCTTGGATTTATCATTCAAAAATTTGGCGTGAGGCATTTGACTACCGCGGGTTTCGTTGAGTTGGTCGCAATGGCAATTTTGTGCACGGCAATTTTAAATCGCTTAAAAAATCAAAAGAGAATTGAAAATAATCAAGCAAATACACCTTAGGCTTTGCGCGATTTCCTTAGAAAATAAAGGCAATTCAAATGAATGAACTGCCTTTATATTTTGATGATTTTCTATAAAATCGCTTATCAGAATAATCTTTGTTTTCAATTTGCTTCCACTGCATCAAGGTTTTTATTAGCAAGCTGTCCGCAGGCTGCATCTATATCTTTCCCACGGCTTATTCTTAATCTAACATTCACCCGATGGGCTGCGAGATAATCCATGAATGCCTGTGTAGCCTCTCTGTCAGGCTTTTGAAAATCGGCATTCTCAATCGGGTTATATTCAATAATATTTACAAGATGAACAGGAACCTGTTTGTATATTTTTACCAGGTCATCAGCATCTTTTATAGAATCGTTCTCGCCCTTAAATAAGATGTATTCAAACGTGATATCGTTTTTAGTTTTTGAATGAAAATAATTGAGCGCCTCAATCAAAGATTTAATATTATTGGTTTCGTTGATCGGCATTATCTCATTACGCTTTTTATCATTGGCAGCGTGGAGAGAAAGCGCCAGGTTGAATTTTACGCCATCATCGCCTAATTGCCTGATCATTTTAGAAATTCCTGAAGTGGAAACGGTAATTCTTTTGGCACTCATTCCCAGTCCGTCATGTGCAGTAATTCTTTCAATTGCCTTCAAAACATTTTTATAATTCAACAGCGGTTCACCCATTCCCATGAAAACAATATTGCTTAGTTTTTTTCCATAGGTTTTTTCGGCCATCTGATTTAGTAAAACCACCTCGTCGTAGATCTCGTCAAAATGTAAATTTCTTTTTCTGTCCATATACCCCGTTGCACAAAATTTACAGCTTAAACTGCAGCCCACCTGGGAGGAAACGCAGGCGGTTTGCCTGTCATCCACGGGAATTAAAACGCCTTCGACCAATTCGCCGTCAAAAGTTTTAAATCTGGTTTTAACAGTTCCATCGCTGCTGTATTGAGCCGCATTTGTGCTGATCGCCGGAAGCGTGAAGTTTTTATTTAATATCTCCCGTAGCTCTTTGCTAAGGTTTGTCATATCGTCAAAACTATGAGCATGTTTTTTCCAAAGCCATTCCCACACTTGCTTTGCGCGATATTTTTTGTCGCCCATTTTTTCAAAATAAGCTATTAATTCTTCCAGCGAAAGCGTTCGGATGTTTTTTTGAGCATTCATTTTGCAAAGATTGAACTAATTGTTTAATTGTTAAAGTGTTTATTGTTAATTGTTCACAGCCCTCATAAGTCGTTTTGTAGTTTTTGTTCTTTTCACCGCGATTATTAAAGGGTGGTAAAATAATTATCTTGCACGTCACTTAATTCAGAAAATTTATGGAAGCCGTATATGTCGTTGATGCCTTAAGAACAGCGGTAGGCCGCTATGGTGGCGCATTGAGCACCGTGCGCCCCGATGATTTATTGGCAAATGTATTGTCAGCATTGGTGAAGAGAAATGGGAAAATTGATGTAAATGAGATTGAAGATGTGATAGCTGGCGATGCTAACCAGGCTGGCGAAGATAACCGCAATGTTGCACGCATGGCCGCATTGCTGGCCGGTTTGCCTGTGTCGGTCGCCGGTAATACCGTGAACAGATTATGTGCCAGCGGGCTCCAGGCAATTATGGACGCTTCCCGCGCAATTATGTGTGGCGATGGAAATATTCTGTTGGCAGGCGGTGTCGAAAGCATGAGCCGCGCTCCTTTTGTAATGAGCAAAGCCGAGTCTGCGTTTAGCAGGAAGACTGAAATCTACGATACAACCATAGGATGGCGCTTTCCAAATAAAAAGCTCAGCGATCAATATTATCCTTATTCAATGGGCGAGACCGCTGAAAATGTTGCGCGGCAATGGAAAATATCGAGACATGCACAAGACGAGTTTTCTTTTGAAAGCCAGCAAAAATATTTTGCAGCTTTAGGTGTAGGCAAATGGAAAGATGAAATTGTGCCAGTGGAAATTTTGCTAAACAAAACGGATCGTATTTTTTTTGACAAAGATGAGCATCCGCGGCAAACCTCTTTGGAAAAGCTATCGCAGTTAAAACCAGCGTTTATAAAAGAAGGAACGGTAACCGCAGGGAATTCTTCCGGAATCAATGATGGTGCTGCGATGTTGATGCTTGCCAATGAAAGCACTGTAAAAAAATACAATTTGAAACCAATGGCCCGCGTCGTAAGCATGGCTGTCGCCGGAGTCGATCCTGCGATTATGGGTATAGGACCGGTCGCTGCTTCGCAAAAGGCATTGCTTCGTGCAGGCATCACCGTTAGCGATCTGGATCTGATAGAAATGAACGAGGCTTTTGCTTCGCAATCTATTGCCTGCATTCACGAGCTTGGGCTTGATTTGGAGAAAGTAAATGTGAACGGAGGCGCCATTGCCATCGGCCATCCTTTGGGCTGCAGCGGCGCAAGAATTTCCACCACCTTATTATACGAACTCAAAAGAAAACGCGCCCGCTACGGCCTTGCTACGATGTGCGTAGGCGTGGGGCAGGGGGCAGCGATTATTTTCGAAAACCTGACTTGATATTTTTTGTCTGCCTTTTTCCCGGGCGAATTTATAATCAGAACCAAAAAGAATGAAATCAACTGATATTGCCAATATTCGACTAATCAGCCAACAAATCGCGAAAACCAAATTAAGATCACCCAAAGAAATTGTTGGCCGGATGGGAGCGATGCAGGCGCAGGATTACAATATGGCGAAATGGGCGATTGGGATTCGGCTTCCTAAGGCTACCCAAAAATCAGTACAGGCAGCAATTGATAAAGGAGAAATCATCAGGACTCATTTGTTAAGGCCAACATGGCATTTTGTTTCAGCAGATGACATTTATTGGATGTTGGAATTAACGGCGCCACGGCTAAAAGCCGCGCAAAAATCAAGGGAAAAGCAATTAGAATTAACCGAAAAAATTTTTGCGAAAACCAATGATATTTTCAAAAAAGTATTAAAAGGCAATAATCATTTAACGCGTGCAGAGCTATTGAGCGAGCTTAAAAAAGCCAAAATTGCAACTGATAATAACCGCGCATCACATATTTTATTTAAGGCAGAACTGGAAGGAATTATTTGTAGCGGTAAAACAAAAGCCAAACAGAATACTTACGCGTTGCTCAACGAATGGGTTCCTGAAAATAAAAAATTACACAAAGACAAAGCGTTATCTAAACTTGCCAAAACATATTTTGAAAGCCATTGTCCGGCCACATTACAGGATTTTACCTGGTGGTCAGGTCTCTCTGCGACTGATGCAAAGCACGCACTTGAAATGATCAGGCCTCAATTTTTTTCTGAAGTGATCAATTCCAAAACCTATTGGTTTCCGCACACATTTTCTAATCCAAAAAACATTAAAGGGTCTGCTTATCTTTTGCCTGCATTTGATGAATTCCTGATCAGCTACAAAGACAGGACTGCCGCACTTGATTTAAAACATTTGTCAAAAGCATTTTCTAATAATGGAATATTCTGGCCAACGGTCGTGATCAATGGCCGGATAGAAGGAATTTGGAAGCGCACATTAAAAAGAGATGCCGTCATTATCGAAACAAAATATTTTAATTCCGGGGATAAAAATATTCATCATATGGTGGACAACGCTGCCGGCGACTTTGGTAGCTATATAGGTCAAAAGATTGAAGTGGTACACGGAACTTATAAATAAGATCCCCCGCTAAATTATTTTCTCCAATTCTTTTTTTACTAATCTTGAATTGATGAATATTGTCAACCCGAATAAAAAAACAGCCGTTAGCCAAACGCTCCAATGCAACAGAAATGAAAGATCGCCTTTGTTGACAAATGAAAGTTGTAAGAAGCCAAAATGTAGTATTTGGGTAATTAAAATTGCCGCGATAATAACGCCCAAATACACCGGCAGCCAGGTTTTGGCGACACTTTGAGCCAGCCATTTTGGTGAGTAGCCTAACGTAAGCAATAAACGCAAGTTATCTTTACTCTTTGCGATCATTAATTGGAGATAAAATGAAAAAAGCATTAACGCCAACACAATCACGAGGATTCCGAAAATGCCCAGGGAACTCACGATGTTTTGCAAAATACCTTTGACCCGCGAAAATTTTATCTTGTCCTTATTAACGTGGAAATCATGCTGGTCGAAGTAAGCGATTAGCGTTGGATTGTTGGCGTCTTTTGTTTTGATAAAAACCCGCGAAGGATGGATGGCAGTATCGCCACTGAAATGCAGGTTGCTCCAATTCATAAAAGTTTTAGGCACAAGCAGCGAGTTTATCCGATCACTTAAGGCTACAATATTTCCTTTAAAATTTTGAGAGCCATGAGGTCCGGAACATTCTAAAATAATATTTACCGAAGAAATGGTTTTTGCTGAAAGCTGTGGTAATCCTTGTGCCGGCGCGAATACATTATACATCTCCAAAAAATCGGATGAGAAAATAACCGGCACAATCTGTTGCCCTTCCTGCCATGTAAAAGAAGGCGGCAAAGTGTCGATGAAGTCATTGTCAACACTTTCCAAGAAGAGATCTGTGCTGAATGGAATAATGTCTCCGGCTGTGGCTTTCACCCTGAATTGATTGGCGATGAGGGGAGAAATTCCGGCGATATCAGGCTGCTTTTTCAGACCGGAAAGATCGTCTGCAGTAAAGCTATTATCCTTTCCCATATTCTCGTTGGTGATCGTTTTTGAAATGGAAATGAAATCATAACCACCACTTTTGCGTGGCGTATTTTCTTTTAATAATACCTGGACGTTTACAAACATCTGAATAGAAACTAACAGTAAAAGCACACCGATCCCTAATCCGAAATAGCCAAACCATTTAGAAAAATTATTTTTTCCCGTAATGATTAATGGCTGTATATTTTTATATGATAATGACATTTTTTTAATTCATTTTCATTGGACGTCGCCCAATGTTGAGATATTGCGCCCTTTCAGGGCTGGCTCGCTCACGTTCCCTTTTTACCAATTAACCAATTAACCTCTTCCTCTTTTATAAATAAACGATCCGCTCGCCCTGTAAAAAATCGAGCGGTTTAAGATCAGCGAAAATCATGGCTGCCTTTCGTTTTTCGCATTCGCCATAAATTAATTCCATTGCTTTTTTTCTGTTTTCTTCATCGAGGTGACTATAGGGCTCATCTAATAACAGAAAATCAAAGGGCTGCATCAAGGCCCGGATAATGGCAATGCGCTGCTGTTCGCCATAGCTACATGTTTTTGCCGGTTGATTGAGTTTGGTTTCTATTCCCAGGTGACTCGCCATTTCATAAATTTTTTCCGCAGGATGATACGGGGATAATCTCCTTTTTATTTCAATATTTTCCAGCGCCGTTTGATCTTCAAACAGACGAAGGTCCTGGAATATGATGCTTATTTTATTTTGCCTGAACGAAGAAAAGCTTTCCACAGAAAGCTTTTTAATATCGGTTTCCTCATAAAAGATGCTGCCGGAATAATCACTTCTCAGGCCATACATAAAATGCATTAAAGAAGTTTTGCCACTGCCGGAAGGAGCGACGATGTGCAGGTGCTCTCCTTTCGGGATCATAATATTCTGTGCCCAAATATGCGAATCCTTTCTCTTTTCTTTTTCTATAAAATCCGGAACCACATTCCGCAGTTGAATCTGCATATTTTCTCCTTTTACAATCTTTATTATTATTTCACTTTTACTGTATCGATTGGTGGCGGTGTCAGCAAAGAGTCTAATTTTTTTTCATGAGAGCTGGCCTTGCTTGCCTGGGCTAATTTAAACATCTCATCGATGTATGTATTGAGCTGTTTAAGGCTGTTTGTTTTTGCATCAACAAGGTTAACGTCGGCCTTAGCTGTAAAAGCACCATCTTTAAAGTCTCCTCCGGTCATGATTACATTATTCCACATCTTCAGGCCCTGGTCCAACATTGCATTGTCGTTAGAATCATTGCTCTTTGACGTACTTAATTCAGAAAGGACTTTATGAAAATCAATATACAAACCAATAGGATGGCCGGTAATCTTATCGGTAAAATCATATTTGCTGTTATTGCCAGCGAGGTATTGTTTGGCTAAATCCGGGGTGTTACTGAAAGCGAGGCGTTTGTCGTTCATATTTTCCTGAAAAAGCGAATCCTTTCCCATTTGAGTGGATAAAGTTTTTCCTGCGCCGATAATTTTTTGAAGGCTCGCCTTGTCTCCGATTCCTACGGAAAATATAAAATTAAGATTGGGCTTATTAAATTTACCTGACCCAATTTCATTTCCGGAATCATCCTTGTAATTGAACGAATCTGCGTTCATTTTAAAATCAGAGAGTGCCAGCATCATATTTCCGTTGGTTGCTTTTGAAAAATCATCAAGTGAAAATCCCATTTGTTGAGCGTAGGTATTTAAAACTCCATCGACGCCGGCAAGCTTGAGCAACGCTACTAATGTGCCAGGTTTAAAACTGGTTGCCAAAACCGCGAACACATTTTGAGAAGGAATGTCCTTGATCATGTCATTATTCACCTTGCCATTCATTTGGCTTTTTAAAAGATCTGTCAATTCTTTCGATGCATAACCTTTTTGATCTACTTCAATTTTTCCATTATCGAAATTGACCGTATAAGCGCTCACATTATCCTTAAAAAAAGCATCCATTTTTAGCATGCCCAACATTCCCATATTCGGAACACTTTTTACTATCTCCTCCGTGTTTTGCCAAAAATGAAGGTCTCCTTTTTCGTTAAGCAGTGCTGCAAATTTTTCATTTTTTGCCAGGCTGCTATCGGATTTCAAAGAAAAGAGCTTAACACAATATGCCGAAAGTTCTGCGCTGTTATCCGCAGGCTCAGCGTTGGGTTGCGCATCCTTGTTTTGGTTCCATTTATAAAGTTCGGAAGAGGTCGTAGAAGAATTCATAGTGTACACGAAATGACTCCCATCCCAGCCAACAACATTTTTATCTTTCAGAGTGAGCAAATTAACACTGCCTTCTTTTCTGACTGTTTGTGCAGGATCAAAATTTTTATTGAACTGCTCAAAATCTTTTTCGCTTTTAAGGCTGCCTTCTACAACCAAATGGAAATCGTTTCCCGTGCCCTTTTGAGCGAAAAAAATCAACCCCTTATCAAAGTCAATTCCGCTGGATGCAGGATTGTCAAGAATTTTTTTTCTCCAATCGGGTGTCGATGAATCTGAACTGGCTTTTTTATACCAGCTCGTTTGTTTGATATCGTCCCATGAAACTTTTTGCCCCATCGATTTCATGTCAATGTGCGATACAAACATCGCGTTTGAGGGAATCATTGCTCCTTCATCCGAACTTTTGCTGCATGAAGAAAACATGACTGCCACTGCACTGATCGCAAAGGCGAATTTTAAAAACGATTTCATAATAATTATTTAAGTATGAAAAATTTTGTTTTGAAATTTAGAACTATAAAATAACGGGAATTTCCGTTCCCGTGTTTCATTAAAATTAATTTTTATTTCTCAACAGATTGAAAAGCTGATCTGAGGCGATTGTTTCCTGCTCACTTTTACGCAAATCTTTTACCACGCAGGTTTTTGTTTCCATTTCAGCAGAGCCGATAATAACCGCAAAGGAAATATTTTTTTTGGTGGCATATTTGAATTGCTTGTCAAGTTTAGCGTTTTCATAAAACAACTCGCAGCTTATTCCATCTTGCCTTAGTTGCTGCATCAACCCGAAAGCGTACCTGCTTTCCTTTTCACCCAAATTAAAAAACAGCACCTGCGTTGAATGATAAATACTTTCCGGAAAAACATTCAATTCTTCCATCACATCATAAATTCTGTCAAGGCCAAAGCTAATGCCTACGCCGGGCACATTGGGCACTCCAAACAAACCTGTGAGATCATCATAACGTCCGCCGCCGCCAATACTTCCCATAGCGACATTTTTTGCTTTTACTTCGTAAATAATTCCTGTATAATAATTTAAGCCTCTTGCTAAAGTAAAATCGATACTAATGGACTGTTGGGCGTTATCATCACCCGATTGATTTAGAAAATCTAAAATGAATTTTAATTCGTCAATTCCTTTCTTTCCTGTTTCTGAAGTGTTAACGATCGATAATAATTTTTCTAATTTTTCTGAATTGGAACCTTCAATATTTATATAGGTTTCTATCAATGAGATTTGCGGCTCAGGGATACCGTTAGTTCTTAATTCATCTTTTACTTTTTCAACGCCAATTTTATCAAGCTTGTCTATGGCGCCTGTTATTTCAGTCATTTTATCCGGGCAACCGCATACATCTGCGAGCGCAGACAGGATTTTGCGACTGTTTATTTTAATGTCGACACCGATATTGAGCCGCCTGAATACTTCCATATAAATGGATGCAAATTCAACATCGCTCACTAATGAAGAAGTTCCGGCAACATCTGCATCGCATTGAAAAAATTCCCGGTATCTTCCCTTTTGAGGCCGGTCAGCGCGCCACACAGGCTGTATCTGGTAGCGTTTATATGGCACCGTTAATTTCCCATAATTCATCGCTACATATCTTGCGAACGGAATCGTAAGATCATATCTCAGGGCTCTTTCCGTAAGATTCTTTTCATTTTTTCCGGCAAGAATGTTTTCAAAATCGTTCCTGGCTTTTTCGGATTTTGAAGAATGGTCAAGGCCATTATTTAAAATTTTAAAAATAAGCTTGTCGCCCTCATCGCCATATTTTCCCATTAATGTTTCCAGGTTTTCCATCGCAGGCGTTTCCAATGGCTCAAAACCATATAATTCGAAAACGGTCTTGATCGTATTAATTATGAACTGGCGCTTACGCAATGTTTCGGCAGCAAAATCTCTTGTTCCTTGTGGAAGGGATGGTTTCATATTTTATTCTTCTGTGAAATTATTTTTAGTAAAAGCAAAAATATTGTTTAATGTTTAAAATCAGGTGGGATAGTGAGCGAAGACCGCAATCATTACAAGGTTAAAGGCATATGTCACAACAACAAAGTTTAATTCTATAAACGAAACAAGCCAAAATGTATAAATCTGCATGTTGAGTTTTTCTTTTTGAAAAATTGAGATTCCACCATATGGAAAGAAATGAATCACTGCATCTTACCATCAGTGGCGCCGCTTTTTAAATCAACAATTTTTTAACCCGGAAAGTCAGCACTTTCTGCCAAACTAAAATTATGAACTCACAAACCATCCGGCAAAGCAACCTTCTTGATATCATTTTTGAAAACAGGAATAAAGAATATGGTGCATATACGCTCAGAAAATTTTATAATAATCGTTTAGGCCTTGCTGTTCTGACCACCTTAATTTTTGTTGCCTTGTTCTCATCGTATCAATTTTTTCATGTTCCAAAAGTTGACACACAAGCGCCGCCCAGAATCTTTGATGTTCCTGACCGGGGCATGTCGAACTATCAAAAAGTATCTGCTGCAAAGGTCGTTATGAAAAGGTCGGACAACAAAAAACAACAGGCGGCAAATCCCGCTGAAATGCCCCCGCAGATTGTGAATGAGCAAAACATTAACAAACCGGATGCATCAGATTTGTTGCCATTTGCATCTGAAATAAAGATCGGGGGAAATGCCGGTGGTGATTTGAGCGGTGAGGCAAATTTCGGAGATCAATTGGTTACAGGTGCGGAGGGTGGCGATTCTCCGGCTGCTCCTGATAAGCCAAAAAGTAGTAAATCAATAATCTTAACTGCTCCTGATGTGATGCCGCAATATCCCGGCGGACTAAAAGCACTGTTGGATTATTTGAAAAAAAATTTGCGTGCGCCCGATGACGTCGAAGCAGGCAAAATGATCTCCGTGAAAGTGAAATTTGTCGTGAATTACAATGGCCGGTTGGAAGCATTCAATGTGTTGGAATCTGGTGGCTACATTTTTGATAATGAAGTATTGAGAGTTTTGCGCAAAATGCCGCGTTGGATTCCTGGAAAAAGCAACGGAGAAAATGTTTCGGTTTATTATACAGTTCCTGTCAAATTCACAAGCGACTTTTAAAATTGATTTCTATTACACTTATAATGGTTGGCGAATTCTGCATTTTATTTTATCTTGCCAATCGTCTAATTTAAAAAAATAGGTATGAGCCTGGAAGAATTTGAAAATACGCCGGATCCTAAAACGAAACGGTATATCCTGATGAGAACCATTACGGATCTTGGAATGGGCTTTATTTATGTGGCCGTGGGCGTGATTATATTCTTCGCGAAACAGTTTAATTTTTCATCAGATTTTACGGACAGTGTGCCGGCTAAATTATTTGCGGCGCTGGCATTTATCTATGGAGCGTGGAGAATTTATCGCGGGATCAAAAAAAATTATTTTAAATAAAAATGAATAGTCAAACTAAAAAAGCTTCTTTTAAAGTGATCGGAGCCATAGCGTTTCTTTGTTTTTTATTTACGGGATGTAAAGAAAATCAACGGACTGATTTGGATACGCCGCAAAAAGGGACTATTCGTATCAGCGTAGACGAATCTTTTAAGCCGGTAATCGATTCACAGATCAAAGTATTCGAAGCTTTGAATCCTGGCGCGCACATAATTGCGGATTATAAAACCGAAGCAGACTGTTTTAAGGATCTCGCGAAAGACAGTACCAGAATGATCATTGTTACGCGTGGCCTCACTAAAGCGGAAGAGCAATATTATAAAGACACTTTATCGTATTCGCCAACATGGTCTAAGGTCGCCAACGACGCAATCGCGGTAATTGTGAGTGACCAGGCATCTGATTCGATTTTTTCAATGAGCAAGCTTCGGGGGATTTTAGACGGATCGACGGCCGATAAGCAAATTGCTGTTTTTGATGGTTTGAACGCAACTAGCACTGTGAATTATGCCATCGATTCAATTTTGAAAGGAAAACCCTTCGATCCCAAAAAAGTGTTTGCCGAAAAAAACAGCCAGGCCGTAATTGATTATGTTTCAAAAAATAAAAATGTTATCGGGTTTGTGGGAGTCAGCTGGATAGGAAACCCTGAAGATACAGCCCAGCTTAGCTTTTTGAACAAAGTAAGGATTGCCTCGGTTCAATGTACCTGCCCCGAAAAAACTTATGTAAAGCCTTACCAGGCCAATATCATGACGAAGCGTTACCCGTTGGTACGCGGTTTGTATTACATCCTGAAAGAAAATTATAACGGGCTTGGCGGCGGGTTTGCTAATTTTATGGAATATGAAAAAGGCCAGTTGATTTTCAGGCGTGCTTATTTATGGCCTGCCAAAATGAATTTTAGCGTTCGCTCTGCCACATTAAACTAAAAACAGTTATTTTAATCAAAAGAAAAAATGGAAAAAATGAAAAAAATCGGACTCGTAGCTTCTTTTATTTTGATGGGCAATATACTATTGGCCCAAAGCATAGCAGATGGAAAAAAATTCTTAAACTATGAAAGGTTTGAAAGTGCCGAAGGCGTTTTTAGTAAGTTGTTGGCAGCCAATCCCAATGATGTTGATGCCGCTTACTGGCTCGGTCAGACTTATTTGAAAAACACTGACAACCCAGACACAGTTGCGGCAAAAAACGTTTATCAGAAAGCGTTACAAGCTAATCCTAATGCGCCATTGCTGATGGTGGGAATGGGAGAGTTGGAATTAAGGGAAGGTAAAGCCAATGACGCCCGCAATCGTTTCGAAACAGCAATTAGCTTAGCTAAGAAAAAGGATCTTGACGAAACGCTTCTTGCTGTGGGACGGGCAAACGTGGATGCCAAATCCGGCGATGCAGTTTATGCAGTAGATAAATTGAAGCAGGCCGCCGATAAAAATAAAAAGAGCGCTGAAATTCAAAATGAATTAGGCGACGCTTATCGTAAACTCATTGACGGTGCTAATGCAACAATTTCCTATCAGAATGCATTGGCTATAGATCCGAAAAACGCGAGGTCGAGTTTTATGATCGGCAGAATCTATGAAACCCAGGGCTACGGGCAGGAAGCGATTTATATGAAATACTATAATGACGCGATTGCCGCAGATCCGAATTTTGCCCCTGTTTATTATTGGCTTTATCAATATTATTATCAACGCGATGTAAATAAAGCGAAAGAATATTTAGATAAATATGTAGCAGTTGCGGATGCCGATTCCAAGAATTGCTATGCGGAAGCCTCACTCGCCTACGTATCCAAATTATATGATGACGCCATCGCAAAAGCCAACAGTTGTATTACATCTGCCGGAGCGAAAGCGTTTCCAAATTTATATGGATTGATCGCGTATTCTTATGATAAGAAAGGTGATTCATTGAATGCTAAAAAGTATTTTGAAGAATTTTTTACAAAAGTGGTACCGGAAAACATTGGGCCAAATGACTATGCAACTTATGGCAAGATTTTATTGAAATTCCCCGGTCAGGATTCTCTCGCAGTACAATATGTTGATAAAGCAATCGCTCTCGACACCGTGCCTGCTAACAAATTGGAATATATTAAAGATGTTGCAGCCAGCCTGATTACAGCGGGCAAGTTTGCTGACGCAGGTAAATGGTATGGCAAAATATTAGCGCTCAAACCAAATTATGGCAAGGTTGATATGTACTATGCGGGATATAATGATTATCGTGGTGGTAATTATAAATCTGCAGATTCTGTTTTTACTATTTATCAATCTAAATTTCCTGAAGATGCCTTTGGCTGGTATATGGGTGCGCGTGCTAAGGAAGGCATTGATACGACCAGTCAATTGGGATTGGCGAAAGGAGATTATGAAAAGGTAATTGCTATAGCAGATACTGCAACTGACAAAGCGGCTTTAAAAACATATCTGATTCCATCTTACAGATATCTTGTGGCTTATCATTATAACATCAAGCATGATAAAGATTCAGCGATTCTTTATAATGATAAAATCCTGGTAGTAGATCCTGCTGATCCTACTGCTCTTAAAACCAAAGAAGCGTTGAGCGCGGTCCCTAAAAAGCCGTCGGCTCCAGCACCAGCCGCAGCTTCGCCAGCAAAAAAAGCCGGGAAGTAAATACTTAATAAAATAATAATGCTATATAAAAAACTCCCGCTTGCCGGGAGTTTTTTATTAAACTTACTGAGATTTTTTAAAATAAATTCAAAGCGTCTGCTATGCACCACTCATACACTATCCATACTGTATCCCTGTAGATATGTAGTCCTTGTTTAGTCCTGAAATAACTATAAATTGATATTTTTACGAAAAAGCTGTAAATATGAAAGTATTTTATTTTATTTTATTATGTATTTTAATAGGCAATAATAATTTCGCTCAAAAAGTTGCCACCATTTCAGGAGAAATATCCGGGGTTGATACTTTAAAGATTTACCTGGGGAATAAATCCTTTTTATATGGGAATAAAACTAAGATTTTTGATTCGGTAAAGTCAAAGAATGGAAGGTTTCAATTTAAAAATTTCGAATTTAGTGAAGTTGATTTTTATTCAATACAACTTGAGAGATCAGCCCAAGCTTTCATTTTTTTAATTGATACCGGGAAGATCGTTATTGTGGGAAAAAAAGATTCAATGTATCTGGCAAAAATTAGCGGCTCGAAAGAAAATGATTTTTTTAAAGAATATAGTTTGAATGTACTCGGCCCCTATATCCAAATACATAAAGAATATTCAGACAGCGCTTTTAAATATAAAAATAAAAACTCCACATTGTTTGAACTTTATTCCGGGAAATTGAAAAAGGGAAAAGCTGAATTGGTGTTGGCGCAAGAAAATTTTATTCAACAACATCATGGCTCATTTACTTCACTGATTGCATTATCAGATTTAAAGGATGAAATCTCAACAGACAGCTTGCGCTATTATTTTAATTTGCTGGATACGCCATTGAAAGAGCATTCAAGAGCGAAACCTATTATCAAAAGCATGTTTCCTTTATAAGCCTTCTATCAGGGAGGAATGCCGGCATTTGTTCTTACAAGGAATACAGAAGAGTCGTCGACCAGGAGAGATGAAATGGCGGCGTCCAGATTACGATCCGGCAATCAGCATGGAAGAATAGCTGCAGTGTTTAAGTTGTTGCACCTTATAAGTCAAAAAGTAGTTTTTCTCCTTTTCCCGATAGCCGTTGTACAGCATCATGAGCTGCCATAATGATTGGGACGGCTCAGTTAAAGTTATTTTTTAAATCTTTATAAAATCAATGCAGAAAAGGACATACCGGAACGATATGTAATATCTTTTCCTGCCTGATTTATAATATGATTCTCACTTATGGATTATTGATCTTGCTACCTTACTTTTGCACATATAATTCTTCGACCTTGATACAAACATTTTTACAACTTCATGGTGTAAACAGCACCTCCAATTATCTGCCAATCGGGATTCAACTAATTTTTGCTCTGGTACTTCTTGTGGTAATCATTGTCGCAACCAACCTTTTAGGGCCTTCAAGGAAAACTGCAGATAAGCTTATAAATTTTGAAAGCGGAATCGAATCTCACGGAAATGCAAGGAAGCCGATAGCCGTTAAATATTTTCTGGTAGCAATCCTGTTTGTTTTGTTTGATGTGGAGGTTATTTTGTTTTATCCTTACGCAGTTAATTTCAGGGAATTGGGATGGAATGGATTTTTGGCTATTTTAATGTTTGTAGGATTTTTTATCACAGGCTTTATTTATATCATCAAAAAAGGAGGCCTGGATTGGGAAGATTAAGCAAATGTGCTGATTAGCCAATGTGATAATGTAGATGCGCCGGGAATAAAATATTAATTGTTTATTGATAAAGTAAAAATGAAAACTTAATTAGCAGGTGGCTAATTATCAAATTATAAAATTAAATCGGCATATTAGCTGATTATTAAATTATCAAATTTATTATGGCTCGTCCTGTTCAATATAACTTAACAAATAAACCTCTTGAAACGCCCATCAGCTACGCAGCTTCTCCGGATGGATTTTCGGGCGAAGGTTTTTTCGCTACCAAATTGAGTGATGTCGTTGGCTTGGCCCGAAAGAATTCTATCTGGCCATTGCCCTTTGCTACCAGTTGCTGTGGAATCGAATTTATGGCGCTGATGGCTTCGCATTACGACCTCGCGCGTTTTGGTTCAGAAAGGGTAAGCTTTTCTCCCCGCCAGTGCGATCTGTTAATGGTCATCGGAACTATTGCAAAAAAGATGGGACCTGTCTTAAAGCAGGTTTATCTGCAGATGGCAGAACCCCGTTGGGTTTTAGCGATGGGAGCTTGTGCCAGCAGCGGTGGTATTTTTGATACTTATTCCGTTTTGCAAGGCATCGACCAGGTGATTCCGGTGGATGTTTACGTGCCCGGATGCCCGCCGCGACCGGAAGCTATTCTCGACGGATTTATGAGGGTGCAGGATCTGGTTGCAAATGAAAGTTTAAGAAGAAGGCATTCAGACAGATATAAAGAATTGATGGAATCTTATGGCATTCAATAAATCATTGTTTGCTGATTTTCTAATTTTCAAATCGCGAAATTTTCAAATTAGTACATGGCTTTAACTAACGAAATAATAAGGGAAAAATTAATTGAAAAATTTGGGGAGCAGCTTACCAATTGGGCAGAGCCCTATGGTATGCTTACTTTTACTTCTGATAAGGATTTGAATCTTAAAGTACTCCAGTTTTTATATGATGAGCCGGAACTTCAATTTCGCTTTATGACGGATCTCTGCGGAACGCATTTTCCCGAAAAAAAAGGACAGGAAATAGGAGTGGTTTACCATTTGCATAACCTGGTAGAAAATATCCGGATCCGATATAAAGTATTTGCTGACGTTAATAAGCCTGACGTTTTCAGTTCTTCAACATTGTTTGAAGCAGCAAACTGGATGGAAAGAGAAGCATATGATTTTTATGGGGTAAATTTTGTCGGACATCCTAATTTGAAAAGGATTTTAAATGTTGATGAGATGGATTATTTTCCGTTAAGAAAAGAATATCCGTTGGAAGACATGAAGAGAACCGATAAAGATGACGAAATGTTTGGAAGATAAAACATTACAAGCTTATGTCTCCTGATAAGCCAAAATATAGAAATTTGGTTTTTCAAGGAAACAAAATATCGGGAAAAAAAAGATGAAATTGAGCTGATAAAAGATCTGAATTTATATAAAACCTAAAGGCCGAACATAATTGAATTTGTCGGACGAATGGTAAATAAATTGACACAAGCAAATGAGCGAACATATAAATTTACCGGATGGCGATGTCGAAAAGCAAACGACCACTCTAAACCTGGGGCCGACACATCCTGCCACTCACGGAGTATTTCAAAATATTATTGAGCTGGATGGCGAAACGATTGTGAGTGCAGAACAAACTGTTGGATACATACACCGTGCCTTTGAAAAAATTGCTGAACACCGGAATCTGTACCAAATCACTACGCTTACTGATCGCCTGAACTATTGTTCCTCGCCTATCAACAACATGGGCTGGCACATTACCTGCGAAAGGCTTTTGGGTATTAAAACACCAAAGAGGGTAGATTATCTCCGCATCATTATCATGGAGCTGGCGCGAATTTCGGATCATTTGATTTGTAATTCTATCGTTGGTGTGGATTCCGGAGCTTTTTCCGGTTTTCTTTATGTGATGCAATATCGCGAGCTCATCTATGAAATTTATGAAGAAGTATGTGGGTCCAGGCTGACTACAAATATTGGCCGCATTGGTGGTTTCGAAAGAAATTTCACGAACCAGGCTTTTGAAAAATTAGAGAAATTTATTAAAGAATGGCCGGCAGTACTGGAGGAATTTAATAAATTATTTATTCGTAACCGCATTTTCATGGATCGCACGATTGGCGTAGGTCCTATTTCCGGTGAGCGTGCTTTAAATTATGGATTTACCGGTCCGAATTTAAGAGCAGCCGGCGTAGATTATGACGTGAGGATTCATACGCCGTATAGTAGCTATGAAGATTTTGAATTCAATATTCCGGTAGGAAGTACAGGCGATTGTTATGATCGCTTTTTGGTTCGCGACCAGGAAATGTGGGAAAGTCTTCACCTGATCAAAGAAGCCTATAAAAAGGTGCAGGAATTCAAAGGTGCAGAATCAGAAGTCTTCCACGCGGATGTCCCTGAATATTATCTTCCGGACAAAAAAGATGTTTATACCAAAATGGAAGCCCTGATTTATCATTTTAAAATCATCATGGGTGAGATCGTTATGCCGAAAGGAGAAATTTATTCGGCGGTGGAAGGCGCGAACGGTGAACTTGGTTTTTATCTTATCACGGATGGCGGAAGATCGCCGTATCGTCTGCATTTCAGACGGCCGTGCTTTGTGTATTACCAGGCCTATTCTGAATTGACAAAAGGTGGATTATTAAGCGATGCGATCATTACAATGAGTAGTTTAAATCTCATAGCGGGAGAGTTGGATGCTTAGGAAAATGATAAATTAAAAATGATGAATTAAGAATTAGGAATAGTCTCATAGCCCTGAAGGGCGAAATATCTTAGAATAGGCAACGCCCTATTATCAGGAAATGAGCAAACGAACAAATCTTGAATTTTAAACATGGGGAAGGAGAGAAAAATAGTAGCGGTTGTGAAAAAATTTACCTTCGAAGAAGCGGAAGCTGCTGATGTTGATAAGCTTGAAAAAAGAAATAAGAAAAACAAATGAGTGTACAATTTTCACAGGAAAAATTAAATAAAGTTAGCGAACTGATAAGCCGTTATCCGCAAGGCAAAAGTAAAAGTGCATTGTTGCCAATATTGCATTTGGCGCAGCAGGAGTTTGGCGGCTGGCTTGACGTTACTACGATGGATTATGTAGCATCGCTGCTCAATATTCAACCAGTTGAGGTTTATGAGGTGGCTTCTTTTTATTCCATGTATAATTTAAAACCTGTCGGTAAATATATTTTTGAAGTGTGCCAAACCGGACCTTGCATGTTAAATGGAAGTGATCAGATCATTGCTTATATCAAGAATAAATTAAACATTGGCGTAGGTGAAACAACCGCGGATGGCATGTTTACTTTAAAAACAGTGGAATGCCTCGGTGCGTGTGGTTATGCGCCGATGATGCAGTTGGGCAAAATTTATAAAGAACACCTGACACCGGAAAAAGTGGATCAGATCATTGAGGAATGCAGAAATAATAGTGCGAGAAACAATTAATTATAAAACTAAAAAAGTTTACTATGGAAGCGATCATTCCTTATTTGACCTTTAACGGCGATGCTTCAGAAGCGCTTGATTTTTAC
This sequence comes from uncultured Chitinophagaceae bacterium, assembly GCA_963706775.1. Taxonomy (GTDB): domain Bacteria; phylum Bacteroidota; class Bacteroidia; order Chitinophagales; family Chitinophagaceae; genus Ginsengibacter. The sequence continues at coordinate 40,666 of CAVPNF010000003.1, read as the reverse complement.
AGTAAGGCTTTGAATGGTGAAATAGTTTTTAAGCAAACCTTCGGTGAATCCCCAATGGAGTCGCCGGAAAGCCAAAAAGATAAGATCATGCATGCGAGTTTTAAGGCAGGTGATTTACATTTTTTAGTTTCTGATGGAATGCCCGGACAGCCAGTCTCGGGAGGTTCTAACTTATCGCTGTCATTAAATTTTGCGGATGTGGAATCCATTGACAAAACATTTGCTGCATTAGCAGAAGGAGGAAAAGTTACGATGGATTTGCAGGATACTTTTTGGGGTGCGAAGTTTGGAATGTTAACAGATAAATATGGCTTTAGTTGGATGTTTAATCATGATTACAAGAAATAGCAGATTGAACAAATAGATCAAATGAAATTCGCTTGATAATAGGTAGAATATGAAAAAATTATTATTAGATAAAATAAATGTTCCGGGCATAAAAAGCTTTGAAGTTTACCGCCGCGAAGGTGGTTATGAAAGTGTGGAAAAAGCCCTGAAAATGCAGCCGGGCGATATCGTTGAGGAAGTAAAGAAAAGTGGATTAAGAGGACGCGGCGGCGCAGGATTTCCAACAGGTTTGAAATGGAGTTTTCTTGCAAAACCTGAAGGTGTTGCGCGCTATCTGGTTTGCAACGCAGATGAGAGCGAACCCGGTACTTTTAAGGATCGCTACCTGATGGAATTTATTCCTCATCTGTTGATCGAGGGAATGATCACTTCATCGTTTGCACTGGGAAGCACTGTTTCTTACATATATATCAGAGGCGAATATGACTGGGTCACTGACATTCTTCAAAATGCAATCGAGGAGGCCAGACAAAATAATTTCCTTGGTAAAAATATCCAGGGAAGTGGCTTCGATTGCGAAATTTATTTGCATCGCGGCGCCGGAGCTTATATATGTGGTGAAGAAACAGCACTATTAGAAAGCTTGGAAGGAAAAAGAGGTTTGCCCAGGATCAAGCCCCCATTTCCCGCCGTAAAAGGCGCCTGGGGATGTCCTACCGTGGTGAATAATGTGGAAACCATCGCTGCCGTCGTACCTATTTTAAACATGGGTGGCGATGAATATGCAAAAATCGGAGTGGGGAAATCTACCGGAACCAAATTAATTTCCGCTTGCGGCAATATCAATAAGCCGGGTGTTTATGAAATTGATATGACTATTTCTGTAGAAGAATTTATTTACAGTGATGAATATTGCGGAGGAATCCCAAATGGTAAAAAGTTAAAAGCATGCATTCCGGGCGGATCTTCAGTGCCTATTTTACCGGCTAATCTTTTATTAAAAACTGCCAAAGGCGAACCACGTCTTATGAACTATGAAAGCCTTGCCGATGGAGGATTTATTACAGGAAGTTCGTTGGGATCGGGCGGTTTCATTGTGTTAGATGAAGATCAATGCGTTGTTCGCCATACTTTGACTCTCGCAAGATTTTATCATCATGAAAGTTGCGGACAATGTTCCCCTTGTCGTGAAGGCACAGGATGGATGGAAAAAATATTGAAGAAAATCGAAGGGGGCAAAGGAGAGTTAAAAGATATTGACCTTCTCTGGGATGTTCAAAGGAGAATTGAAGGCAATACGATTTGCCCGTTAGGTGACGCTGCAGCGTGGCCGGTGGCTGCCGCAATAAGGCATTTCAGAGATGAATTTGAATGGCATGTTTTAAACCCTGAAGAATGTCTGGTAAGAAATTATGGATTAGCGCATTATGCGGATCCCTTGGAAGTGGCTGTTTCCTGAAAAATGAAAAATTAAATTTGAAAATATTAGTTTGAAATGCCTGAACAACAACAAATATTTAAGGTTACCATAGACGGCATTACCGTAGAAGTTCCGCAAGGAACTACAGTGCTAAATGCCGCCCGCAAAATTGGAAAAGAAGTAGCACCGCCGGCAATGTGCTACTATAGCAAGCTGGAAGGAAGCGGCGGTAAGTGCAGAACCTGCTTGGTGGAAGTTGCAGCTGGTTCTACCAAGGATCCGCGTCCGATGCCAAAATTGGTTGCCTCCTGCAGAACTGAGGTAATGGATGGAATGGTGGTAAAAAATGTTACCAGCGAAAGAGTAATCGATGCACGAAATGGTGTAGTTGAATATCTTCTTATAAATCATCCTTTAGACTGCCCAATTTGCGATCAGGCAGGAGAATGTTATTTGCAGGATCTTAGTTATGATCATGGTGTAGCGGGTACCCGTTATGAATTCAAAAGAAGAACTTTTGTAAGAGAGGACATTGGCCCCTACATACAATTACATATGACACGATGCATATTATGTTATCGTTGTCTAATGGTTGCTGATCAACTCACAAATACCCGCTCACAGGGTATTTTATTAAGAGGTGATGCCTCCGAAATTTCCACTTATATATCAAAAGCTATTGATAATGATTTCAGCGGAAATATGATCGATGTTTGCCCTGTAGGCGCATTGACGGACCGTACCTATCGTTTTAAAAACAGGGTTTGGTTCCTTAAACCCGTAGATGCGCACCGCGATTGTGACAAGTGCTGTGGCAAGGTCACTTTGTGGAACCGCGGAAATGAAGTTTTCAGGGTAACTTCAAGAAAAGACCCGTGGGGTGAAGTTCAGGATATCGATGGAAAAGCTGCATGGATTTGCAATACTTGCCGTTTTGAGAAGAAAAATACTTCTGATTGGGTGATCGAAGGCCCGACGGCAATCGATCGTCATTCTGTGATTTCTACCAATCACTATGTAGAAAAAGTAATGCCTTCCGATACTTTAAAAAGAGTATTATCGGGGCGCGAACCGATGCTGCTGATGGACATTAATAAAGTAAGCCAGGTAAATACTTCGGATATCGATCTAAGCCTGATACCGGGACCTGCAACGTCTACTACTTTTATTGAAAGGAATGAAATTAAAGATATTGAGCAAGCGACTGAAGAGAGGATATCGATAAATGACCATAAAAAACTACCATAATTAAAACATCGTTCAAGTACCATGCTTTTTAATCATACATTTCTTATCCTTGACTGGGCTCTTTTAACTGAGAAGCTTGTTTTAATTATAGTGGTGGTAATGGGCTCGTTGCTGGTAGCTATGTATTCCACTTATGCCGAGCGTAAAGTAGCTGCCTTTATGCAGGATAGAGTTGGCCCTGATCGTGCGGGACCATTCGGAATTTTACAACCGTTGGCAGATGGATTGAAATTGTTTTTTAAAGAAGAAATCGTTCCCAACTTTTCATCTAAATTTTTATTTATTCTTGGCCCATGCCTCGCGATGTTAACCGCGATGATGATTGGTGCAGTGATTCCCTGGGGAGATAAGGTCCATCTTTTTGGCCGCGAGATTACACTACAAATTGCTGATGTAAATATTGGGATTTTATACATATTCGGAGTAGTCAGCCTAGGTGTTTACGGAATCATGATAGGTGGATGGGCCAGCAATAACAAATATTCCTTGTTAGGCGCCATGCGCGCTGCTTCCCAGATCATCAGCTACGAACTTGCACTTGGTATATCGCTGATCGCGCTTTTGATGATCACGGGCACCCTGAGCCTGAACGAAATGGTTGTACAACAAAAAGATCAATGGTGGAATATTTTCAAACAACCCCTGGGATTTTTGATTTTCCTCATTTGTGCTTTTGCCGAAACCAACAGGACGCCTTTTGATCTTCCTGAAGCGGAGAACGAATTGATTGGTGGTTATCATGCAGAATATTCATCCATGAAACTGGGCTTTTATCTTTTCGCTGAATACATCAATATGTTTTTGAGCAGCGCGGTAATGGCCACTTTGTTTTTTGGCGGTTACGATATTCCTTTTGTAAATGACGCGGCCCTGTTAGAAAAAATTGGCGCCAACTGGACCGCCTTGCTCGAGTTTGCATCCTTATTTATCAAAATTGTTGGCTTTATCTTTTTATTCATGTGGGTGAGATGGACAGTGCCAAGGTTTCGTTATGATCAATTGATGAATCTTGGATGGAAGATATTGTTGCCTTTGGCTCTTTTTAATATGTTGGTGACAGGAGCGTTGATTTTATTAAAACAGAATCACTGGCATTTCTAAAACATAACGATACTTTTGTAATTAATGATCTTAACCAAAGAAAATATTAGAAAAACTGTTCAGGGGTATTTCAAAATCTCTGATAAGTTAAAAAGTAGATTTTCAGAAATAGAATAGTAATTATCAAATCAACCAGGAATTACTATGTAAATGTGGACAGCGGCAAAGGTTGAAAAGATTTTAAAACAAATTTAATAATGCAAGCATTAACTAATAAGATAAAGCCGGTTTCCAGGAAGCCAATGACGGTGTGGGAGCGAATGTATTTGCCTGCCATTTTAAAAGGAATGGTGATCACGTTTCTGCACATGTTTAAAAAAGTTCCGACAATTAAATATCCGGAGAAAAAGCGTGAGTTCAGCCCTGTTTTTCGCGGACTTCAGGTGTTGAACAGGGATGAAGAAGGTCGTGAAAATTGTACAGCCTGCGGCCTTTGTGCAGTGGCTTGTCCTGCGGAAGCCATTACCATGGAAGGCGCTGAGCGCAAACCCGGTGAAGAGCATTTGTATCGTGAAGAAAAATATGCTGCAAAGTACGAGATCAATATGCTTCGTTGCATATTTTGCGGATTGTGCGAAGAAGCATGTCCTAAGGATGCTGTTTATTTGTCAGAAACCGTTACTCCGGCAAATTACCAGCGTAAAGGATTTATCTATGGCAAACCCGAATTGCTTATTCCGAATCCAAAAACAGATCCTGAGGCTTTTGCAAAGGCGCGTGGTAAAAGAGCAAGCCAGCCGCAGGGACATGGTAACGAACATTAAATAGTTAAGAAGATAATTGTAAAAAGAAAATAGGGGGAGAAGGAAGAATTTCGAATTTCTACAAAATGGCTTATGAGGAGTTCACCGAAGTTTAAGAAATTCAAAAATCTATAAAATGGCTTTTTAGAAATAGGTGATTTTGATAGTAAGAAAGCTTTGCCTGTTATATAACGAAAATAAACTGTAACAAAAGAGAAATGGCTGTAACACAAATTCTATTCTGGTTTTTAACTGCTCTTGCATTAGTAGCTGCCATTGGCGTGGTTTCCGCCAAAAATCCAATATTCAGTGTCTTATGGCTTATCATCGTATTCTTTGCCATTTCCGGTCATTACATTTTAATGAATGCGCAATTTCTCGCCATTGTCAATATCATAGTATACGCAGGTGCGATCATGGTGCTTTTCCTCTTCGTTATCATGCTGATGAATCTGAATGCTGAGGCCGAGCCTGTCAAAAATGTTTATATGAAGATGGCGGGTGTCATATCAGGAATGTCTCTATTAATTGTGCTTGTGGCAGCGCTTTCTCATTCGGATATTCAAAATACAGTGATGAGGCCCGGAACGGGTGTCGGATTAATAAAAAATCTTGGAAAAGCATTATTTACTCAGTATGTGGTGCCTTTTGAGATCGCAAGTGTGTTATTTTTAAGTGCAATGGTTGGTGCCATTGTGCTGGGTAAAAAAGATTCAGTAAAAAAGGCTGGCATATGAGAAAATTGATCGCGACGGCAGTCGTTGTTTTGGGATTGTTCAATGGGCAAAGACTATATGCCCAGGTAGATTTAAACAACATTGATATTCAGGATATTATCGGAAAAGTGATGCATGTTCAAAAGGGATTTGCGCCAACATTTTCTCTTGGCAATAAACCGATTGATCAGATCTCTAAGGTTGCGGAGATATTGGGGCTCAAGAAAAATGAAGAAGTCAACAGGTTGTTCAAAACTTTTAAAACTGGAAGAACAGTTTATAAATCGGCAGCGTATGTGGGCGGGGCGATTGCAGTTTACGGAATTGCCAGAAAACTTGGCAATTCTGTAAAAAAGACTGATGGTAATGCGGCTTTATATTCGGGAATAAGCGCTATCAGTTCGGGATTGATTGTGAAGTTTTTAACGAAAGGCGCGTCCTATAAAGCGGTTGATATTTTCAATGGAATCGCCGTTAAAAAAATTAAAGATATTTTTTCAATTGCGCCTGCTTCGAATACAGCAGGTGTTGGTTTATATGTAAAGTTGTAATTATGGAAATCAAATGGTACATATTTTTATCGATTGCTCTATTTTGTATCGGTATTATTGGTGCATTGACGAGACGCAATTCGATCATCGTTTTTATGTGCATTGAGCTCATGTTAAACTCGGTGAATTTATTGCTAATCGCTTTTTCGAAAATGCACATGTCCGGGATGAATGCATTTAGTGGTTCAATGGCCACGAGCGCGCAGATATTTGTTTTCTTCATTATGATCGTTGCGGCGGCGGAGGTAAGTGTTGGACTGGCTATTATCGTAATGATGTATCGAAATACGCACTCTATTGATATTAATTTTTTAAACAGGCTGAAAAATTAATTCCGAAAAGAGATTAGAAAAAAATATTGGAAATTATAAAACGCTACTGAAGTTTGCTTTATGGACGCCATTCACCTTATATATCTTGTTCCCCTTCTTCCACTGGTTGGATGTTTGATTAACGGTTTGGGAAGAAATTTTCTTTCCAAATCTGCAATTGGCATTATAGGAAGCGGGGTTGTTTTTATTTCATTTTGTCTCAGCGTTTTGATATTCCTCGCCGTTTCAAAGGAAGGATTTGTTACCCAAAATATTCATTTCTTCGATTTTATTAAAGCCGGTAAACTGTCTATACCTTTTGAATTTCAAATTGATCAGCTTACTTCTATCTTCCTCTTAATTATCTCGGGAGTTGGATTTTTAATTCATGTATATTCTGTCGGTTATATGCACGAAGAAACAAACGAGGGCTTTGGAAGATTTTTTTCCTATCTGAATTTATTTGTGTTTTTTATGTTGTTGCTCGTGCTCGGCGGCAACTACGTGATCATGTATATCGGCTGGGAAGGAATCAGCCTTTGTTCTTATTTACTGATCGGATTTTGGTATAAAGATCATGAAAACAATAATGCCGGTAAAAAGTCTTTCATAATGAACCGTATCGGGGATATCGGATTTTTACTCGCCATTTTCTGGTTGCTTTCTTTGTTTGGAACCACTTCCTATCACGAGCTTTATAATTCCCAAAATGGATTGATCACTTTGATCTCTAACGTGAATACCACTGACATGGTGGGCATTTCGTTATTGTTCTTCTTAGGAGCGACTGCCAAGAGCGCGCAGATTCCTTTGTATACATGGCTTCCCGATGCGATGGCTGGTCCGACGCCAGTATCTGCATTAATCCATGCAGCAACAATGGTTACCGCAGGTATTTATCTCGTAGCAAGAAGCAACATTTTATATTCATTAGCGCCAACAACTATGACAGTGGTGGCCATCATCGGACTTGCCACAGCAATATTTGCTGCCGTAATTGCCTTAAGGCAAAATGATATCAAAAAAGTGCTGGCCTATTCCACCGTTAGCCAGTTAGGCTATATGTTTTTAGGATTAGGAGTTGGTGCCTATTCTGCGGCTGTTTTTCATGTGATGACGCATGCTTTCTTTAAAGGACTTTTATTTTTGGCGGCAGGCTCTGTTATTCATGCCATGTCGGGCGAGCAGGATATTACGAAAATGGGAGGTTTGGGCAAAAAGATGCGCATTACCTATATCACGTTTTTTATAGCATGTCTTGCGATCGCCGGCATTCCGCCGTTCTCAGGATTCTTTTCTAAAGATGAAATTTTAAGCGCTGCTTTTAGTTCCAGTCCTTTATTATATGTATTAGGATTAGGCGGAGCATTACTTACCGCTTTTTATATGTTCCGATTATTGGCGCTCACTTTCGCAGGAAAATTCCGTGGCACAAATGAGCAGGAACATCATGTGCACGAGAGTCCGAAAGTAATGACCATTCCATTGATTCTATTGGCGATTCTCGCGGCTCTTGGTGGCCTGGTTGGAGTTCCGGAAGTATTTGGGACAGGAGGAAATAGAATCGGAGATTTTTTATCACCTGTATTTGCACACTCGCAACAACTATTGGGCAAGCATGCCACTCCCCATCAAACGGAAATTATCCTGATGTCTGTTGCGGCCGTTTTATCAATTGCTGTTTGTGTTTGGGCATGGAATAAATATAAACGTGCGACGGTATTTGCAAACGGAAAAAGTGCCTTTGCAAAAGCGATCGAAAATAAATTTTACGTGGATGAATTGTACGATGCGCTTTTTCTAAAACCGTACAAGGCGCTTGGGGGTTTTCTAAATAATGTTGTGGATAAAAAAGGGATTGACGGAATTGTTAACGGAGTTGGGCGAAGTGTAAATTATGGAAGCCGCCAATTTCGATTATTACAAAGTGGCCAGGTGGGCTCTTATCTTTTATTGATGGTTATTGGAATGCTGATCTTATTTATTATTCAAATGTTTACAAAATAACATAATGCTGGGTACATACTTTACTTTTCCTGAATTGCTGATCTGGATACCTTTCGTTACGGGATTGATTGCTATTTTTATTAAAAATAGTCAGAGTGTAAAATTATTTGCGCTGCTTTCGTCGATCGTCACCTTAATAGTATCCGTAATCAGTTTGTTCCATTCAGATTTCGCCAATCACCCTGAATTTTTTCTTTATAATAATGTCTCTTATGTCTGGATGCCTTATATCGGTTCCAGCTTCGCGGTAGGACTTGATGGTATGGGATTTTTAATGACATTTTTAACTGCATTCTCTTACCCGCTAATTTTTGCGGCTACCTATAAATCGGAATATAAAAACTCTAATGCATTTTTTGCGTTGATGTTATTATCGCAGGCCGGGATCATGGGCGTGTTCGTTGCGGCTGATGCGTTACTATTTTATTTCTTCTGGGAGTTGGCGTTGATTCCGGTGTATTTTCTTTGTAGCAGATGGGGAGGTGAGAAGAGGGTTCAGGCGACTTTTAAATTCTTTATCTATACTTTTCTTGGTTCCCTTTTGATGCTGGTTGGAATTATTTATGTCTATCAGTTTACGCCTGCACTGTCCGGCACTTCTGCGCATTCATTTTCTCTCGCTGCATTTTACAGTGTTGTGTTATCTCCCGGGGAGCAGGACTGGCTCTTCTGGCTTTTCTTTATTGCGTTTGCTATTAAAATACCCATATTTCCGTTACATACCTGGCAGCCTGATGTCTATGAGCAATCAAATTATCCCTCTGTCATGGTGTTAAGTGGAATCATGGTAAAAATGGGAATTTTTGGAATGATCAGGTGGCTGCTTCCTATTTTCCCAAGTGCGGTCGCAAAATTTGATCATGTCATCATAGTCTTCTGCATCATTGGAATTCTTTATGCAAGTTGTATTGCACTCGTGCAAAATGATCTCAAGCGATTTGTCGCGTGGTCGTCGATTGCGCATCTGGGATTAATTGCCGCGTCAATATTTGCCGGAAACAGTTCTTCCCTTCAAGGCGTAATGCTCGAAATGCTGAATCATGGCATCAATATTCTGGCGTTGTGGGTCATTGTTGATATCATTGAAAAGAAAACAGGTGTGCGCAAAATATCGGAACTAAGCGGACTTGGAGCGAAGTCTCCCGCGCTGGCGATTTTCCTTGTGATCATTGCTTTTGCGAATATCGCATTGCCACTTTCCAACTCGTTTATCAGTGAATTTTTGATGCTTAATGGGTTGTTTACATTTAATAAATGGTATGCCGCTTTCGCTTGCATCGGAATTGTTCTTTCAGCAGCGTATATGTTGACCATGGTGCAAAAAACATTTTACGGAAAAACAAATGTGTTGGTTGAAAAAGCGGCGCCCATGAGCAAAGGTCAAAACCTGGTGTTGCTGGTTCTTGTTGTGGCAATACTGATATTAGGAATATATCCTGAACCGGTAATTCATTTAACCGAATCAACGGTGAACCAGGTGCTCAGCAGAATTATAAAATAAGTATGAAAATAATCGGCTTTCAAAAAACGTCTGCCTTTTGTTTTGCGGATATTTTTTAAATAACAATTAAATAAGAACCTCCTGGAGGTTGGGCTACATTATGAATGCAATTATATTGACGGCAATTTGGGGAGTGGTAATGATGTTCGGCGGAGTTTTTTTCAAAAAAACCTCTGTGGCCAAATATTGGGCTGTAGCGGGAGTGATTATCATACTGACTGCAAATATTCTTGAATTTTTTGGCCATCCTTTTTTCAATATCGATACCAAAGGGATGTTGCGCTTCGACTCCTTCGGTTTGCATTTTAACACGATTGTGTTTGCCTGCACTTTATTATTTTTTCTTTTAAACGGCAGGGACTTCGAAAAAGTAGGCGTTCATGTTTCTGAATATTTTAGCCTGATGTTTTTTGTATTGTGCGGAGCCTCCATTTTATCGTCATTTAATACATTGTTATTATTATTTCTTGGCATTGAAATTTTATCTATTCCGCTTTATATTCTTACGGGAATTGCTAAGCGGAATTTGAAAGGCAACGAAGCTTCGTTAAAATATTTTTTGATGGGCTCTTTCTCCACTGGCATTTTATTGATGGGCATCGCGCTCATTTATGGAGGCAACAGCCTCGGATCTTTTTATATCGACGCCATCAATTTAGGCACAGGAAAATTGCCGGTGCTGATAGCTGCCGGATTAGTGCTTATGTTGGTCGCTATGTCATTTAAAGTTTCCGCCGCGCCTTTTCATTTTTGGGCGCCGGATGTTTATGACGGAGCGCCATCGGTAGTTACATCATTCATGATGACGATCGTAAAGGTCGCGGCTTTCCTCGCTTTTTTCAGACTTTTCGAAGCTTCTTTCGGAATGATGCAGCATCAATGGCAAATACTGATTGTAGTGATTACAGCGGCAACTTTATTGATCGGCAATGTGACAGCAGTGTTTCAGCAAAGCGTTAAAAGAATGCTCGCTTATTCCAGTATTTCTCATGCCGGCTTTATGATGTTCGCGCTTTTTGCGCTGAACGATACAGCAAGGGAAGGCATTCTTTTGTATGCAGCGGCATACAGCGTCGCCACAATTGGAATTTTTGCCATTCTGATCAAATTGACTGATTATTCTATACAGGGATTCAATGGTCTTGGTAAAAAACAGCCTTTGTTGGCGCTCACCGCAACTATTTTTCTTTTATCGCTTACCGGCATACCTTTAACCGGCGGATTTACTGCAAAATTTTATATTCTCATGGCAGCCGTAAAAGATGGCCATCAATTATGGCTTGTAGTGTTTGCGGTTATCTGCGCGGCAATTGGTGCTATTTATTATTTCAGGGTCATCCAGGCGATCTATTTCAAAGAACCTGTCGATGGGATTAATGACACGATCAACACAACCTCAGGTTATAAATGGTTGCTGGTTATTACCGCAGCGATTATCGTTCTGCTTGGAGTATTGCCGGGATTGGTAATTGATTGGATCTATTATTGAACCGGCTCAACCTTTAGTTGATCGTTTTGTATTTTTTTCATTCTCAAGTCCCAACGTTATCTAAATATTCTACAGGAATGGTAATGGACAGATTGTTTTGAAATTGTACCTTCACTTCCGTTTGATTTAATCGAACGAACTATAAATAATTTATTGGGGCATGCAATTATCAGATTCACTTTCACTGGCTTTCCGAACGGTAAAAAGCAATAAACTTCGTACAGGCATCACTGTTGCCATCATAGCCTTTGGAATTATGGCCCTGATCGGGATAATCACCGCTATTGCTTCTATGAATCAAAGTTTATCGGAAAGTTTTTCAACCATGGGAGCCAACTCATTTAGCATTCGTTATAATGACAGAATGGTTAGGATGGGCGGAGGTGGCCGCGAAGTGAAGAAGACAAACCGAAACGCACTTAAAGAAAAGAAATCGAACGCCCGTAAAATAATCACTTACCAGGAGGCAAAACTATTTAAGGAACGATACACGTTTCCTGCCCGCGTAAGCATTTCTATAGGCGGGCCCCAAAGCGTAATAGTAAGCAATGATAAAATAAAAACCAATCCGAATATTTCAATGACGGGAGCCGATGAGAACTATCTTATGCAAAGCGGATACAACTTATCTGCCGGAAGAAATTTCAATAAAATAGATGTTCAAAGCGGCCGCAGTATATGCATTTTAGGCAATAGTGTGGCGCAAAAGCTTTATGGCGATAATACCCAACTTGCCATGGACCAGGTAATTAAGGTCGCGGGTATCAAATATCGAGTCGTAGGGGTTTTGAAAGACAAAGGCTCGAGCGCTTTTTTAAACGCTGATAATGTGGTGATTACCACCTATAACAACATCCGGAGACTTTTCCCTACGGATGGTAAAACGTTTAACATAGGCGTCATGGTGAACGATGTAAACGAATTAGACCCTGCCATTTCCGAGGCCCAGGGAACCTTCCGGCCGATACGCAGGATTGCAATCGATGAAGCCGATAATTTTTATATCGATAAGAGCGATAGCATCGCAGAAATTTTTATGAACAGCCTTGGAGCCATCACTACCGCTGCCGCATTTATCGGGCTCATCACACTCTTTGGCGCAGCTATCGGTTTGATGAATATTATGCTCGTAGCTGTGAACGAAAGAACCAGGGAAATTGGCCTCATAAAGGCTATTGGAGGCACGCGTAAGAGTATACGTTCTCAATTTTTATTTGAATCCGTTTTTATTAGTCTGATCGGTGCCATTTTCGGAATCATCCTTGGCGTGATCGTAGGCAATGTCGTTGGGCTTTTTCTTCATACAGGCTTTGTCGTTCCGTGGGGATGGGTGATCATCGGTATCGTTGTGTGCTCAGCCGTTGGACTGTTTGCAGGCTTGTATCCGGCGGTTAAAGCGGCGCGGCTGGACCCTATTGTCGCGCTCAGGTACGAATAAAAACGTGACTTATTTGCCAAGGGAATTATCGTGTCATCATCACAAAACTTGCACCTCGATATTTTTGTTTTTTTATCGATCCGTTTCTTCGGACTTCTATTCTATGAGTTTCGTTGCACGATTTTCCGCATAAAATTTGACAGAAAAATAACTTTTCATTTTTGTCCAACTAAAAAAATAAATTTTCAATTATTTTACTAACTTGTGCGCTGCGAAAATATATTTTCTTGGAAAAGGATTTATCAAAAAATTTTTCGTTAGAATTGTATCGTCAAATAAAAATTTTAACCTACATCTTAAACTTAAACCATTAAAAAATTAGCAACATGGCAGATTTAAAAACTACTGCAAATTCGACAGTAAACTCCACCACTTCAGTACAGGCTAAAAAATCCAACAACATCATTTCGTTGCTCGCTCCAATTATTTGTATTGTGGCTGGATATTGCCTTTGGCGTTTTGTGATTGGTGCGGATAGTAATTTCACAGCACCGGATCCTAAGGGCGGTTTTTGGCCCAATCAGCAAGGTGCAAAAGGTGATCTTGCCAGGATGTATGAGGGTGGTATCATCGTTCCCATTCTGATTGGATGTTTTTTAATTGTATTCACTTTTGTTGTTGAAAGATGGTTAACGGTTTCAAAAGCAAATGGTAAAGGCTCAAATGCTGAATTTATCAGGAAAGTGCAATTTTTCCTTGCTGATAAAAAAGTAGACGCGGCCATAGCAGAGTGCGACAGGCAGAAAGGTTCTGTTGGAAATGTAATGAAAGCCGGCCTTCGTAAATACAAAGCTATGATCAGCGATACAGAATTAGATACAGAACAAAAAGTGCTGGCGATTCAAAAAGAAGTTGAAGAAGCTACATCATTGGAGTTGCCTATGCTGGAAAAGAACCTTGTGTTTCTTTCTACCCTTGCTTCAGTGTCAACATTGATAGGACTATTAGGAACAGTGGTTGGTATGATCCGCGCATTTAGTAATCTAGGTGAATCAGGCGGTGGTGATGCAGCAAGAGAGTTGTCAAGAGGTATTGCCGAGGCTTTGTACAACACGGCATTAGGTATCGGTACATCTGCATTTGCGATTATTACTTACAACATTTTTACTACAAAAATTGATGGTATTACTTACGGTATTGATGAATCAGGATTTACTTTGACTCAGAGCTTTGCTTCTTTGTACAAATAATTTTATGGAATTTATCAACTATTGAATCTAATAACTATTATAAAAAATTAAGGTATGGCCAGAGCGAAGATAAAACGGGGGAGTACAACAGTTGACATGACGGCTATGTGTGATGTTGCCTTCCTATTATTAACTTTCTTTATATTAGCCACCAAGTTTAAGCCATCTGATGCGATCAATGTGACACCACCAAGTTCAGTGTCGAATAAGCATGCTCCGCAGAAGGATTATTTCAACGTAACTATTGACAAGGAAAATAAGGTTTACCTGGATATGGACGATGCGATGAAAGGAGATGTTCTTGATGAATTAGGAAAAGAAAGAAATATCACTTTCAGTCCCGCAGACATCCAAAACTTTAAGGCGGCTGCTTTTGTGGGCGTTCCTTTCAGTCAGCTGAAATCTTTTATCGCGTTGACACCTGAACAGTTGAAGGCTACAAAATTGCCGGGAATTCCGACTGATAGCACTAATAACGAGCTACAGGCATGGATTTCTGCTGCAGTGAATGCAAATTTGGGTAAGAAGCTTAATTTCCTGATCAAAGGCGATGATAATTCTAAATACACAGCATTTAAAGGGGTTCTGGATGCGTTCAAAAAGAACGATATTTATAAGTATAACCTTGTGACCAATGCAGAAGACGTGCCTGAAGGTAGCGAATTGTATAAGAAGAATATGGCTGGCGAAGCGGGGAAATAAGTAAGGTCAAAATAAATTATCAACAAAATAAAATTTTACTGTTATGGCAGAAATGGAAGTGAAAGACAAGGGCGGTAAAAAAGGTCCTGGTGTCAAAAAAGGTAAAAAGCAATCAACCCGTGTGGATCTTACTCCAATGGTAGATTTAGGATTTTTGCTGATCACGTTCTTTATATTTACCACAACGATGGCACAGCCTACTTCAATGAATCTGTCTATGCCCAAAGACACGGATAAGCCTGATGAAGTAAATAAGGTGAAAGAATCCGGTTCTTTGACATTGATGCTGGGTAAAGGGAACGTCATTTATTATTACTATGGTAACGATCCTGCAACTATGCAAACGACAGGTTACAAAGATGTAAGGAAAATAATCCTTGATAAAAAGAAATCCACACCCGCTGATGATCTTTTTGTAATCATTAAACCCGATAAAGATGCATCTTATAAAAATGCAGTGGATATTATTGATGAAATGAGTATCAATGACGTCACCAGGTATGCGATGGTTGATCCTACACCTGATGAATACAGTAAAATTCAGGCGACTGAACAGGCATCTGGTGTAAAATAGGATATGGAAATTTCGCAATGAGGAATCTATCTAATTAAAAAACTAAATCATGGAAGCTAATCAAATATTAAAAGCAGATATCCTTGATATTCTTTTTGACGGAAGGAATAAGTCGTATGGTGCTTATGATTTACGTAAAACGTATAACAGAAGGATCACTATAGCGATATCGGTAACGATGGGAATTATCTTGCTTTTGCTCATTGGCTCTGCAATTGCCAGTAAGCTGAATAAATCGTCGGACGTCAAAGAAATGGTGGTGAAAGATGTCACCATGGAGCAGGTGCAACCAAATGAGCCACCGCCTCCGCCGCCTCCGCCGCCTCCAAAATTACCGCCACCACCGCCGGTTGCAACAATTGCGTTCACGCCGCCGAAAGTGGTAAAAGATGAAGAGGTAATTAAACCACCACCAGAAGTAAAACAAATCGAAGAAGCAAAGATTGATGTAAAAACAGTTGAAGGAACAAAAGATATCGGTATTGTGGCTCCTCCGTCAGACATGACAGGAACCCAGGTAGTAGCAGCACCGGTGGAAAAGAAAGAAGATCCTGATAAAATTTTTACAAAAGTTGAGATCGAAGCTTCTTTCCCCGGCGGTCCGGGAGCCTGGCAGAAATATGTAACCAAGGCGATCCAGGCTGATATCGATGAATTCACTGAGTCTGATTATGGTACTTGCGTAGTTCGTTTCATCGTGGATAAAACCGGTACAGTAAGTGATGTTCAGGCAACGACTATGAAAGGAACCAAACTTGCTGAAATCGCCGTAAACGCTATCAGAAAGGGGCCAAAATGGACACCCGCACAGCAGAACGGACGCCAGGTGAATGCTTACCGTTTACAACCGGTAACGCTAACTAACCCTGATCAATAAATAGTTTTAATTAAATATTTTAAGGAGATGCAAACGCGTCTCCTTTTTTTGTGCCCTGAATTTTCGTTTCCACACTCGACATCGATTTCAGGATTTATGGCGATGATCAATATGCACCAGGTAAGCCAAAATGTAGAAATTCCACTTTTGATGTGGCGTTTTGCAAATAATGAAAATCTACATTTTCACTTATGAGGCAGTTTAATTATGCACGCAAATTTTGTGCAATTAAGAAGGTGATGCGTCTTACCATAAACATCAATCCCATGGCACAAATTGAAAACAATAACCACGGCAAGAACAGGTTTCTTACCGGCCGTACTTTGCTTCGTGTTGACCTTACTCCAATGGTTGATCTTGGTTTTTTATTGATCTCCTTTTTTATGCTGAGCACTACTTTTTCACAACCTCGCGTAGCTAATCTCATCATGCCGAAGGACAGCGATGTTGAAACACCTGTCGGTGAACTTGCAACACTCACATTAATGCCTGTACGAAATAATGAGATCAGTTATTATGAAGGACGACAATCCCAACCTGCATTAATCCAACATTGCTCTTATGCTGAAGTACGTGCCGTGATTCGGCAAAAACGGCAAAAGGTAGCGGAGGTGTTGGGGAGTGCAGACAAAACAGTGATCATCATTGATCCGGGACCGGAATCTTCCTACAAAAATTTTATGGATATTCTCGATGAAATTCAAATTAGTGACATTCAACATTATTTTGTCATTAGCCATAGATAAGCGAAATGCCCAAGGCTAAAAGCCAAAGCTAAAAGCTAAAGGCAAAACGCCAAAGGCTAACGCCAAAGGCCCAAGGCTAAACGCCAAAAGCCAATAAACCAACAAATCAATAAACATTCAACAATAAACCAATACAACCTACTCAATAGCCACCTACATCCTATCTTTACATCATGCACAGTAAATTATCCGGATGGGACGACACGATTGCTGCCATTGCTACGCCTCCGGGCGTAGGCGCAATTGGTGTTTTGCGCCTGAGCGGCAACCAGTCGTATGAAATCATGCAGAAGCTTTTTCCATCAAAGAACCTGGCGGCACAGCCCGCTAATACGCTTCATGTGGGATATTTAAAGGATGGAGATTTGATCCTCGATGAAGTGGTGATTTCCCTCTTCAAGAAACCTGCATCCTATACCGGCGAAGATGTGATAGAGATCAGTTGCCACGGATCGCCTTATGTTCAACAACAGGTATTGGACGCGTTGATCCGAAATGGCGCCAGGCTTGCCAAGCCGGGCGAATACACTCAACGTGCATTCCTGAATAAGAAGCTCGATCTGGCTCAGGCAGAAGCAGTGGGCGACCTTATCGCAAGCAATACGAAAGCTTCTCAGCGAACCGCGCTCAATAACATGCGTGGCGGATTCTCCCATGTGTTGTCTGAACTGCGCGAGGAATTGATCAAATTCTCTTCTCTTATAGAGCTTGAGCTGGATTTCAGCGAAGAAGATGTTGAATTTGCCGACCGCGAAAAGTTTTCTTTACTGATAGAGCAAATTGATGAAACCGTAACGGCGCTGCTGGAATCTTTCAAGCTGGGGAATGTCATTAAAAATGGCGTCAGCGTGGCGATTGTGGGGAAACCCAATGCCGGGAAATCGACGCTGTTAAATACGCTGCTCAATGAAAACCGCGCCATCGTCAGCGACATTGCCGGCACCACCCGCGATACCATAGAAGAAATGATCAACATCAGGGGAATCCTGTTTCGGCTGATTGATACCGCCGGCATTCGCGAGCATTCCCAGGATATTATCGAGAACATGGGCGTCGTAAAAAGCAAAGAAAAAATCCGCGAAGCAGACCTCGTTCTCTACCTGTTTGACGTGAATGATATGGATACCGAAGAACTCAACCAGATTGTCAATGAATTGAAAGGGCAGAACGCCAATGTCCTTATCGTTGCCAATAAAACCGACACCTACAACCAACAATTAAACGAACAATTCCCCTGCGGAATATTCATTTCCGCAAAGGAAGGAATTGGTATTGAAGAATTAAAGGACGCCTTGTTTACGATGGCTGGCGGTGGCCAACTTAACAGTGAAAATATCATTGTCACCAACGCGCGCCACTATGCCGCTTTATCCGAAGTCTCCAAAAGCATAAAAGATATCAAATCCGGGCTGTTAGCTCATTTGACAGGAGATTTTCTCTCCATAGACATCAATCGTTGCCTCCATTTTCTCGGTGAAATCACCGGAGAAATCACTAATGAGGACCGGCTGGATTATATATTTAGTAAGTTTTGTATCGGGAAATGACTACCTGACCCAACCTTACCTAATTTTACTTACCTTAATCTTCTGTATTGACTATCAATACTATACTTCAGGCGTTTTATAAAAATTAACTTCCTTTTACTTTTCGTGTGTTGTTTGTTTGTACCCTTCTGTAAAATTTTGCTGCGCAACAAAAAATGAATGAATTTGGGGAGATTATGGCGCATATAGTCAGTGTTGGTCTGTTGTAGGCATTACCTGACGTTATCAGGCTATTTTTTAAAAGTTTAAAATGGAGATGAAATGAGGTGATGAAAACATTCCAATCAATTCCCATGAACATGCCTGTTCCAGCAACAGGCAATCCAGCTTTTGGTTAAGGGTTTACTGAAACTAATTTTTAAAAGAAAAATGAGTTTTTTATTTTTCCTTAAAAGCTTTTGGTGTTACACCAAATTTGGATTTAAATACAGTTGAAAAATAAGCGGGGGATGAAAATCCGGATTTAAAGGCAATTTCTGAAATACTAAGGTTCTCGTGCTGCATGTAATATTTCGCTTTTTGCAGTCGGGTTGTTACAATGTAATCATTCACATTACAATTCAATATTGCTTTTATTTTCCGGTAAAGTTGCACTCTTGAAATTCGCATTTCATTACAAATATTTGGTATACCGAAATTTTCATTTCCAATATTATTTTCAACTATTGCTTTAAATTCAATTATGAACTTGCGATCTGCTTTCTTTGATAGATGTAATTTTTCTTCTGACATTATTTCTCCGGAATAATGTTCTTTTATTTTTATCCGATTTTGAAGTAGGCTTTTGATTGTTTTTTGCAGGAACAATAAATTAAATGGTTTGGTTATATAAGCATCTGCCTGTGTTTCCATTCCTTCAATTTTTTGATTTTCCTGGTCTTTGGCTGTTAATAAAACCACTGGTATATGTGAAGTGCGTATATCGCTTTTAAAAATTTTGGTTAGCTCAAGACCGTTTTTTCCGGGAATAACAATATCGCAAAGAATAAGATCCGGAACAGCATCAAAAGCTAATTGCAACGCTGTGTTTCCTTCTTCTGCCTCTATAATAGTGTAGTCTGTACTTAGTCTGGAACGAAGATATTCCCGCATTTCATTATTATCTTCGATTAATAAAACTGTAAGGTATTTTGGGGGAAATGAATCAAAATTTGAGTTAGGTCCCTCGTTGATGTCATAAAGATCAGTAGTGTAAATATTTGCATCTTCAATAACAAAACATTCTTTATTAGTATTGCTTTCGAATTCATCTCTTCCGAATTGAGATTTACCAAATGGCAATGAAATCTCGAATGTAGACCCCTTTTTCTTTTCACTATTTACTATTATAGAACCATGATGTAATTCCATCAATTCTTTTGATAGTGCAAGCCCAAGACCTGTACCTTTATAATTTTCATTTTCACCCTGAAAAAAAGGCTCAAAACCATGATCAATTACTTCTTTGGACATTCCAATACCATCATCTTCTATTTTTATGACCGCATATTCGTTATTCTTCGAAATACTTACATGAATACGGCCATGCTCTTTGGTGAATTTAAATGCATTCGACAAAACATTAAAAATAACTTTATCGATCATAGTTGGATCAAACCATACATAAAGACTTCGTTCAGTGGTTAAAAACTCAAGGTCAATATTTTTACTCTTCGCCAATACCTCAAAAGAGCTAACTATTTCATGTGTAAAATCTATCAGCTCGTTTTCCGATACGTGCAGTTTCATTTTTTTAAACTCTATTTTTCTAAAATCCATTAATTGGTTAACGAGCCTGTATAAACGCACAACATTTCTTTGTATTAGTTGCAAAGCCAGCCTGGTATCTTGTTGAATTCTTTCGTTGGAAATTAATTCACTTAATGGTGCAAAAATAAGGGTAAGCGGTGTTCTGAATTCATGCGATATGTTGGTAAAAAAATTAAGTTTAGCCTGATGGGCGTCCTCAGCTTTTGCCGACACTTCAATCAACTGCACGCTTTGTCTTGAAATTTCTTCATTTTGTAATTGCAGTTTTTTAGTGATCCTTTTATTTTTTCTCCATGAAAAAAATACCGTTGTACCTAAAATAACAACCAGGCATAAGGCTATAGTAAGTATATTATTAAAAGTTTTCTGATTATTATAAACTCTTATTTGTTCAGATAAAATTTCTTGTTGTCTTTCTATTTCATTTTGCTGCGATAATATTTTCTGGCTTTGGAGATTCATCATTCTTACATTGGTAGAATCAATGATACTGATGAGCAATTCA
Source organism: uncultured Chitinophagaceae bacterium (assembly GCA_963706775.1). Classification (GTDB taxonomy): domain Bacteria; phylum Bacteroidota; class Bacteroidia; order Chitinophagales; family Chitinophagaceae; genus Ginsengibacter. The sequence goes on along the minus strand of CAVPNF010000003.1, from coordinate 19,963 downwards.
TTTTCTTTTTGGAAAGGTTTTTTCTCCAGGATATTTACGGCCGTTTGGATTGCCTCTTTTCCACCAGTTGGATAAAGTATGGTGGCTTTGAGCATTCCCCTGTTTACAAGGTCAATACCGCCATTTTCCCCCGGCAATCCATCCACACCAATAATAAATATTTTATTTTCAATACCGAGTTTCTTACATACTTTATAACATCCAAAACCTATGCGGTCATTTTGAGTAAAAACCAGCTGGACGTCTTTATGTTTTATTAATTCGTTTGTGAGTTCTTTTTCTGCTTCTAAAGGAGCTCCATCCCAGTCCTCAGAAAGCCTTGTAATATATTTTATTCCTTCATATTGCTTAAGTACATCTGTAAAACCTGTATGACGTCCGATATCGGCAGAGGATCCAACATCCACTCCTCCGATTTCCAATACATTTCCATGGCCATTTAAAAGAGCATTAGCATAAGTTGCAGCATCTTCCCCTACTTTATAATTGTTGGCACCGATGTAAGCAGAATAATTTTTAGTCATTATATTCCTGTCCACAAGAATTACAGGAATTTTCCGTAAAACGGCTTGTTCTATTATAGGTGTAATGGGCTTTGCCTCTGAAGGTGAAGCGATTAACAAGTCAACTTTATCGTTAATTAATTCTTTTATCTGTTCAATTTGCTTCTCTGAACTTAGGTTAGCATCTTTAACAATTAACTTTATTTCCGGATGGAATGCTAATTCCCGTTCCATTTCTTTTTGCATATATTTTCTCCAGACATCGTGGGTTGTGCATTGTGAAAAACCTATTACAAACTGTTTTTCTTTTACTTTTTTATTACATGAAATATTCAGTGGTAATGTTATAATAAGTAAAAAAAAGAATTTAAACTGTGATATAGACTTGGAAATTATCATTTACCGATGGTCATAGAATCAATACTATTTTACTAAGACAAAAAAAAATTGTTAAATGATGCAAGAATATCGAAATTTTAGGGAACAATTTTGTAAATAATGATTTTGTAATAAATTTTTTTAAATCGAATCGACCTGTTAATCAATAACTTATACGTTTATTTAAAAATGTACCAATTTTGAAAGTTATTGTCTGATTTTGAAAAAGATTGAGTATGCGTTAAATGTATATTAGCCTTTCAAAATGTTCGTATGAACAGAAAATTAGTTTTATGGAGTATCGTAGTCGCATTAGGTGGGTTTCTGTTTGGATTTGATACTGCTGTTATTTCAGGCGCAGAACAAGATATAAAAAGGATCTGGCAATTGGGAGATGTACTTCATGGAATAGCGATTGCAATTGCTCTTTATGGTACAGTGTTAGGTGCTCTTTTCGGTGGAGTACCTGCGACTAAATTTGGCAGAAAGAAAACACTTCTGTGGATAGGCATTTTTTACTTAATTTCTGCTGTTGGTTCATCGCTTGCTCCCGGAGTATATATATTCATGGCTTTCAGAGTTTTAGGCGGTCTAGCAATTGGAGCTTCTTCTGTTGTTGCGCCTATGTATATCACAGAAATTGCTCCGGCCAAAAATCGTGGCAAACTCGTAGCCACATTTCAATTCAATATTGTTTTTGGAATATTGTTAGCCTATTTATCCAACTATTTATTACAAGGTGTTGGAGGAGATAACAGCTGGCGTTTGATGTTGGGGATAGTAGCAATTCCCGCATTAGTCTATTGCATTTTGGTCTTCTTCGTGCCGGAAAGTCCAAGGTGGCTGATGGTACATCGCGGAGATTTTGAAACAGCACGCAGGACACTAGAAATAAGTGATCCGGAGGGGGTAGACGAAGCTATCCTTGCACTTCACAAATCCATCGAAGAAGAACATCAGAAAGAAAGCCTGGCCGCTTTTTTATCCAAAAAATTTAGCGTTCCTATTTTTCTTGCTATCATGATTGCATTCTTCAACCAGTTATCGGGTATCAATGCCGTAATTTATTTTGCTCCAAGGGTTTTTGAACTTGCGGGAATAGGTAAACAGGCTGCCTTTTTACAAAGTGCAGGTATTGGTCTTGTAAACCTTGTTTTTACAATGCTTGGTCTGTACCTCATTGACAGACTTGGCAGGAAAAAGTTAATGTTAATAGGTTCTGTAGGCTACATTATTTCCCTGGCATCAGTTGCCTTTGCTTTTTATTCAGGACATTCCGGCGGTATGGTGGTTCCGGTATTACTTTTCCTATTTATTGCTTCACATGCTATAGGGCAAGGAGCTGTAATCTGGGTATTTATTTCAGAAATATTTCCTAATAGTGTAAGGGCTTATGGCCAGTCACTTGGATGTGCCACTCATTGGATTTTAGCATCCATTATTACAACTGTTTTCCCAATAATGGCTGCCAGACTTGGAGCTGCCCCTATATTTTTATTTTTTGCATTCATGATGGTTTTGCAGTTATTATGGGTAATTTTTAAAATGCCCGAAACAAAGGGTGTGCCTCTTGAAGAACTGGAAGCAAAACTTATTAAAACGAAGATAAAACCGCTTGGCGCAATCGTGTTAACTGCTGATTAAACATCGGAAAATAAATACTACAATGGAAAATATGGATAATCATAGAGTAGTCTGTTTTGGAGAAGTTCTTTGGGATGTACTTCCTACAGGTGCGGTACCCGGTGGAGCGCCTATGAATGTTGCATACCATCTTCAAAAACAGAAAAAAAATCCCGCAGTGATTACCAGGGTCGGATGTGACGAAAAGGGAAATGGGCTGATTAAAATTTTTTCAGAATATGGCGTTTGCACAGATTATTTTCAGAAGGATGATACCTATGAAACAGGAAAAGTTTATGCGGAACCAAACGAACATAATGAAGTAGTATATGATATTGTAGAGCCCACCGCCTGGGACTTTATTGAATTGGAAGACAACCTAATTGATTTAGTTTCTAACGCAGAGTTTTTTGTCTACGGAAGCCTCTCGACAAGAAATGACGTTTCCAAAAATACGCTTTTGAAATTGCGCGAGGTGGCTAAGACTAAAGTGCTGGACATAAACCTAAGACCGCCCCATTTCAATAGGAGGATTGTTGAGGAATTATTAGGTAAAACTGATTTTCTTAAGTTAAACATTGCCGAATTGGAATTAATAACTGGCTGGTTTTCTAAGCATAAAAGTGTCAAAGACAGGGTATGGTCAATTATGGATAAGTTCAAAATTCAAAACATAGTGGTCACCATGGGCGGCGAAGGAGCGATTTTATATTACAACGGGCAAGAATATCGGCATAAAGGATATAAAGTAAATGTGGTGGATACGGTTGGTAGTGGTGACGCCTTTCTGGCAGGCCTCTTAGCCAGATTATTGGATAAGGCCGCTCCGGAAGAAACACTGGAATTCGCAAGCGGTTTAGGGGCTTTTATTGCAAGCAGGACCGGTCCATGTCCCAAATACAATGTAGAGGAAATTTATGATCTTATTAAAGTTGGAGTTAATAGTGAATAAAAATTAACCGTAAGGTTTCATTTTAAAAATCATAAATAAATATTAAACACTTAAAACCTTGCATATGAAAAAATTACATATTTTATTACCCATGTTGTTAATTGAATTGTTCAGTTTTGCCCAGGTTAAAACTATTACAGGTACGATAAAAAACAAGTCAGACAACAGTCCAATTGAAGGGGTTACCATTCAGGCAAAGAGCAAAACGACCTCATCGGATAATGCGGGGAAGTTTACCATCGAGACATCGATAGGGGATAATCTTAAAATTACACATGTTGGATTAAAATCATTATCTATACGAATTACGGCCGAAACTCAACAATTAACTGTAGAAATGGAACCAGGAGTTAATGAGTTAGAAGCTGTTGTTGTAACAGGATATAAATCCGAAAGAAAGGTAGATTTAACAGGCGCTGTTGCAGTGGTGAATGTTAGTAACATAAAAAGCATTCCGGCAAGCAGTCCAATGCTCGCGTTACAGGGGCAAGTACCTGGTTTATACGTTCAAACAGATGGTTCACCTACCGGTGGAAACGGAGGCGCTCCAACTATATTAATTCGTGGAGTTAACACTCTGGGAAATACAGATCCGTTATATATTATTGATGGCGTTCCCACGACTAGATATGAAGATTTTGCAAATTTGAATGTTAATTCTATAGCTTCCATACAGGTTTTAAAGGATGCATCTGCCTCATCAATCTATGGTTCCAGAGCTGCTAACGGAGTAATAATAGTAACTACAAAAGACGGCAGTAGTGCTGGAGATAAAATGAGGATTCAGTTTACCTCAACCTTAACCTTTCAAACTGAAAAGCCATGGCAGGAAAAAGCATTAAATTCTGAGCAAAGAGGTGTAGCAATATGGCGCGCCGCAGTAAATGATAAAACTGACCCTAATAATGCTGTGAATCAAATATACAAATTTGACTGGAATGGGGATTATAATAACCCCGTTCTTAACAAGGTTATTATTGCCCCATTTGTCGGCGCCACAAATAATAATGCTCCGAATTATGATCCGTTTGCCGGTCCATACTCAGCTACAGATAGCCTGGAACCGGTTGGTAATACAAATTGGCAGGATGCATTATATAAGCAAGCAGCGGTTACGTCTAATGACCTCACCATTTCTTCCGGGTCCGGTAAAAGTGCATTTCTTATAGATTTAGGATATTTTAATAATAATGGTTTGATTGTTTTTACTAAATATCAAAGATATAATATACGTATTAACAGCCATACATCAGCATTTAATAACAAGCTAAAAATTGGAGAGAATTTGCAATTATCAAGAACATCTCAGGTCAATTCTACCATTGATGTGGGAGGTGCATCTACGCCCAGTCTTGCGCTAACTTTATCTCCGACTATCCCCGTATATAAAACAGATGGCACATTTGCAGGACCAAGAGGTGCTGGGTATACAGATAGAAATAACCCTATCGATCAGCAGTTTCTAAACAGATTTAATACACGTAACCAATTTCTGGTAAATGGTAATATCTACATGGACTTAGAGGTAATTAAGCATTTGATTTATCATACCAGCTTTGGCTTCGATTATTCTGACTTGCTTGCTAAAAACGCAGCGCTAATTGGTAATGAGGGGCCAGTTAGATCATTTAACAGTTTAGGGTTACAGGAAGGTAAGGATTTTACATTTACCTGGACCAATACCCTAAATTATAATTTGGATTTCGGGCAAAGTAGAATTAATGTATTGGCGGGTACTGAGTCGGTAAGAGAAGATTTTTCGACTTTTGGTGCTTCTAGTACTAATTTTGCCCTGCAGACCCAAAATTATTTGCAGTTAAGTTCTGGAGTTGGGTCACAAACCGTTAATGGTTCAGCAACCGGCTTTAGATTACTTTCGCAATTTGGGAAGGTGTTTTATGGGTATGCAGACAGGTATCTCGCATCAGCAACCATAAGAAGGGATGGCTCGTCCCGATTCGGTACAAATAACCCTTACGGTGTATTTCCCGCAGCTACAATTGGATGGAGGATTAATAATGAATCTTTTTTTAAGAATGTAAAAAATGTGTCTAATCTTAAATTGAGAGCTGGGTTAGGAACTGTAGGAAGTCAATCAAGTCTTGGTAATCTCGCAGCCTATACTTTATTTCAGCCTAATTATGGCACAGCGAGTCCGGTTTATCCTCAATGGCTGAATATTGGTACAGCTTATGATCTTTTTGGCGTTAATACAGGTACCCTTCCCTCAGGATTTTCGCAGGTTCAAAGAGGTAATCCAAATTTGAAATGGGAACAGACTACTGAAACTAACGTAGGTGTCGACTTTGGCTTTTTAAATGAAAAAGTAACTGGTTCATTCGACTATTTTAGCAGGAAAATAAGCGGAATATTAATCTCGCCGCCTGTTGCTGCTGCTTTGGGCGAAGGACAACAAGAGTTTCTAAACGGGGCAAATAAGACCAATAAAGGATGGGAGTTTATTTTAGGATACCACAATTCTACCAAAGGAGGTTTCCAATATAATATTACTGCAAATGCAAGCCATACTAAAGACATCATCACATCATTACCTGACGATGTACGTCCCGCATATCCTGGAGATGCAAATCATTCTATTGTAGGACATTCTCAATTTAGCATTTTCGGTTATAAAACTGATGGCATATTTCAAAACCAGGCAGAAATAGATAAGGCTCCTACACAGCCTGGGGCTACACCAGGGCATTTAAGATATGTGGATTTAAACGGTGATGGAAAAATCGATGCAAACGATCAGGAGTTCCTTGGAACTACACTCCCGAAAATTGAATATGGCTTACGGATCGGATGTTCATATAAAGGGTTTGACTTATCAATTTTTGGCTCAGGCGTAGCAGGAAAAACTGGTTTTGATCCCACAAAATTCTTTAATTCGTTTGTAAACGTCAGAAACAATTTTGGTCCTGGCACCTTAAGTGCCTGGACTCCTCAAAATCCAAACTCAAAGACACCCGCGCTTTCATTGCTGAACAATAATGGGGAAGATCGCCCGTCTGATTTTTACTATGTAAATGCATCATATTTCAAGTTAAGGAGCGTGGCCCTGGGATTTAATTTACCTAACAGCATTGCTAATCGACTTAGATTGGAAGGGTTAAAACTATCTGTTTCAGGGCAGAATTTATTTGTTCTTAAATCAAAAGAATTTACAGCGAAGGATCCTGAAAGAGCAAACACTTTTGATCTTTGGCCAGTTCCCACTTCTATCACTTTTGGATTAAACGCCAATTTTTAAATTATAATAAAAATAAAATTATGAAAAATAATAATATAAAAATTCTCTTGTCTGCGTTTATCATCTTATCTATTATTACTTTATCAGTGGGCTGTAAGAAATATTTGGATTACAAGCCCCAGGGAGCACTTGGAGCAAGTGATTTAACTTCGCCCACAGCAGTTGATGGTCTGGCGACGGCTGCTTATGCAGGCATTGCAAATGATTGGTGGGATGCTCCCATAACAAGCATGTGGGAATATGGAAGCGTACGATCTGACGATGCTTACAAGGGCGGCGGAGATATCGGAGATCAACAGCAGATGGATAAATATGAGCAGTTTTACCTGCTAAATGCTTCCAATAACGGAGCAGCAGATTTTGGATTTCCGGGTACCTGGATACGGGCGTATAGTGCAATTTCGAGAATTAATTTGGCACTTAGAGCTCTCAATAACTTAACAGATGCCCAATTCCCACAAAGAACCACCCGTATCGGGGAAATGCACTTTCTTAGAGGGCATATGTTTTTTTTACTGAAGATTTTGTTTCGCAACATTCCTTGGTTTGATGAGACAGCGTCAAATGACCAAATTTTAAAAATTCCTAATACTCTGTCAAACGATTCATTATGGGAAAAAATTGCAGGCGACTTTCAAGTGGCGATAAATGACCTGCCCCCTACACAGCCGGGCCAGCCGGGGAGGGCAAACCAGTTGTCAGCAAAGGCATATCTTGCTAAAACACGGCTTTATCAGGCTTACATTCAGGACGATAATTACAATGTAACTGGCATTGACATGGCTAAAATGCAACAGGTTGTTTCACTGACTAACGATGTAATCAATTCCGGTAATTACAACCTTAATTCAGATTTTGCATTTAATTTTCTCGACGGCCACGATAACAGTCCTGAATCAGTTTTTGCGATACAGTACTCAATTAATGACGGAACTGCAATTGGCGGACGATTAAGCATGTCAACCAGCTTGAACTATTTTGCAGGCGCTCCGCAGTATGGGTGCTGTGCTTTCCATGTTCCGAGCCAGGAATTGGTAAATTCTTTTGGAACAACTTCGGCAGGCCTGCCAAAATTTGATACCTTTAATAGCGTTATTTTAAATGATGACAGTTTAACAACTAACGGATCTTTGGTTGACCCGCGCATTGATCATACTATAGGAATATCCGGGCACCCGTTCAAATATAACGCAGCTCTTCCTTACTCCCACAGCTGGGAAAGATTAGCCGGCGTTTATGGTGGTTTTGGAACGATGAAAGAATTACAGCTGGCAACTTGTGCATGCTTTAAAAAACTCGGACCCTTTTACGGCACTTCTGTGAACTTAGATGTTATACGTTTTGACGATGTTCTTTTAATGAATGCGGAAGCTCAAATTCAATTGGGGAATCCGGCCGCAGCCTTGCCTTTGATTAACCAGATAAGAACTAGGGCAGCAAACAGTACTGGGTTGGTAAAAAAAATAGGTGGTACAAATCCCTCCAATTACAGAATAAGCACTTATCAGCCGGGAATAAATATTGCCACATGGGACCAGGCTACCGCTTTTAAAGCATTGCAATGGGAACGAAGAATGGAATTTGCCATGGAAAGTCCAAGGTTTTTTGATCTTGTAAGATGGGGAATTGCTGCAGAAACTTTGAATAATTATTTCGCCATTGAAAAAGTAAGGCATCCTTTTTTACAAAATGCGCATTTCACAAAAGGAACCAACGAATATTTTCCAATTCCTCAGGAACAAATAACCTTTACCAATGGACTTTACAAGCAAAATAAGGGCTATTAAGATGTCCCGAATAATAAAATTCAGGTTTGTTTAATTGCGGTTTTTTACATTCTTTCAAAATAAATTCTAATGAGGAGGCGAATAAGAAATTCAACTTTTGGAATTATATTTTTAATATGTCTTCCCTCTCTGAAATCTGAGGCACAAGCCCTGTATCATGAACAATATCGGCCTCAAATTCATTTTTCGCCCAAAGAAAAATGGACAAATGATCCTAACGGTATGGTGTATTATCAGGGAATTTATCATCTCACCGGACTATATAAAATATAAAAGTATCTGGAAATAATTGATAAAACTATTAAATAATTAGCATGAAACGGATATGGCTTTGCTCATTACAACTCTTTTTTTTTGGGTCATTTTTATTTGCTCAAAATATCCAGGTACCAACTCCACAATGGAGGCCGGTTTATCATTTTACTCCTTTAAAGAACTGGACCAATGACCCTAACGGTCTTGTTTATTTTAATGGCGTGTATAATTTATACAATCAACAAAATCCTTTCGAAAATAAATGGGGACATATGAGTTGGGGACATGCAACCACTTCAGATCTTGTCCATTGGAAACATTTGCCGATTGCAATGCCGGAAGCTATCGATAAAGATACAACCTGGAGATTTTCGGGCAGTGCTGTTGTGGATAAAAAAAATACAAGTGGGTTTTGCAAAAACGGTAGTTGCATTGTGGCAATTTATACTGCTGATCAACCCAATTTAAAAAAAGAATCCCAGTTCGTAGCTTATAGCAACGATGGCGGAATGCACTTTACTAATTATTCCGGAAACCCTGTGATTGATTTACATCGAAAAGATTTCAGAGATCCTAATGTTAGGTGGAATGAGCTTATTAAAAAATGGTTAATGGTTGTAGCGTTGCCCAGGGATAATAAAGTACAATTTTATTCTTCACCAGATTTGAAAAACTGGACATTATTAAGTGAATTTGGCCCCGCCGGTTTGAAAAATGGGATTTGGGAATGCCCGTTTTTTACTCAATTGCCGGTGTCCGGAAAGCCGGGAAAAAAGAAGTGGTTATTAATGACATCCTTTGGTGGCTCACACAAAACTTTAATGCAATACTTTGTGGGTGATTTTGATGGAGCTAATTTCAAAAACGATAATCCGGCAGATACAGCTTTATTAGTTGATCAGGGAGACTGTTTTTATGCAGCTATCCCATGGAATAATTTGCCAGGAAATCAAAATATATTTATCGGATGGATGGTCCCTCCGCCTCAGGCAACTTATCCGTGGAGAGGACAAATGTCTATTCCAAGAGATCTTATTTTAAAAGAAACAAAATATGGGATTCGGCTTTTCCAGCAGCCAACTACAGTCATTAAAAATAATCTAACAAAGCTTTCAGGCAATCGTATTGTTGAATTAAAAAATATCCAGGTAAATAATCCGGAAAAAGATATTTTAAAAGGTAAGAATATTCCCGGTAATTCTTATTGGATTGAAGCTGATTTGGTTGTTGAACCTAATACGAAGGCAGGTTTTAAAATAGCGCAAAAAAAAGATAAAAATAATAACGTTCTTTCCGAAACCGAAATAGGGTATGATGCAGAAAAACATGAGCTTTATGTAGATAGAAGTAATTCAGGCAGTGGAAAAATTAATCAAAACAATGTAAAGCAATCGTCTGGTGTTACAGGAACAGATGCGACAATTAAACTGCAGATTTTGTTTGACAAATCATCACTTGAAGTGTTTATTAATAATGGAGAGAAAGTTTTAACCACTTATGTATACCCCGATGAAGATGCCGACTTATTGTCTGCATTTTCAATCGGAGGGAATGCATTGATAAAGTCTTTTAAATTATGGGATTTGTCAAACATAAAATAAAAAACTGCCCCAAAATATAATAATTGAAATTTTTAAATCTCATTAATAATCGGGAAGTATTCGTTTTACGTAATAAAGGTTAATATGGGAGGCGTTGCAACTCTCAATTTCGAATTTTTTAAATGCCGATAATTATTATTTAACTTAAAAAATTGAAGTGAATAAAAGGCAATTAATATTCAATAGTTAGATAAATGAAATATACGCTTCATACATTTGCTTTACTGCTATTAGTTTCATTTGCTGCACCTGCTCAAATTTCGGATAAGCCTCCTGCGCAAACAATTCCGCAGTTTAGTTTTTTTGCGCCGTCAGGTTCAACTTTTACTGAGAAAAATCTGCCCTCGGGCAAACTGATATTCTTTATGTTTATTGATCCGGATTGCGACCACTGCCAGCTTGCTATTAAAAAAATCGGTGACCAATATCAAACTCTTAAAAAAGTTTCGGTTTATGTAATTTCTATTGATGGTTGGGATAAAATAAATCATTTTATGAATACGTATGGCAACAAGTTAAAAGGGAAAAACATTTTTATTTTACAAGACAGGCTGCAGCAGTTTATTACAAGGTTTGACCCGATAAGATATCCTGCCATGTTTTTGTATTCGCCTGAAAAGAAATTGATCGATTATGAAGACAATCCTGAAGCGGTTTTCCGGATTGTAAATGCAATTAATAAAAATATCAAACAATAGTATCCGAATTGCTGCTATCAATATATTTAAAATATAAATCCTTATAAATTGAAACACAATTTTGTTTTTTCTGCGATTATTATTTCATTGTTCATGCTGCTATGTCAGAAAGGGTTTCCCCAAAATCAATCCATTGGAATTTTCGATGGCCATGGGGATGTGGGCACTAACGTAAAATCCGGTTCTGCAACGTTTATTCCCGCCACAGGACAATATGTAATAACCGGTGCCGGCTATAATGTATGGGGAGATCATGACGAATTTCAATATGTATGGAAAAAAATGAAAGGTGATTTTATACTTTACGCCCGCGCGGAATTTTTGGGTACATGGGTAAATTATCACCGGAAGGTCGGTTGGATGATCCGAAAGAGTTTAGATGGTAATTCAGCTCATGTAAATGCGGTAGAGCATGGCGATGGACTTACCTCGCTTCAGTTTCGCCGGACAGCCGGGGCTCAGACTGAAGAGCATAAGCTTAAAATGACTCATGCTAATATTTTGCAATTAGAGAGAAAAGGCAACCAATACATTATGCGTGCTGCAATCTATGGCGAAGCCTTTGAAACGGATACAATCAAAGATATCGATCTTGGTCAAGAAGTATATATTGGCCTTTTTGTAGGTTCCCATAATGCTGATGTTTTGGAAACCGGTGTGTTCAGTAATGTGCGTATAAATGTCCCTTATAACGGTGTTGCAGATCAGCGAACCCAGATGACACTCGGAAGTAATCTTGAATTACTTGAAGTTGCTTCCGGCAGGCGCGATATTGTTTACACGGTTCCCTATTCCATTCAGGGACCGAACTGGACAACTGATGGTAAGAGTATTATTTTCAATGATTACAAAGGATTGCTATATAATTTTGATCTTGAAGCCCGCAAATCCGTTCAAATTAATACCGGCAATGTCACCAATAATAATAATGATCATGTTCTTTCATTTAATGGTTCAGAATTGGGTATCAGCAGTAATGTAAAAGAGCTTGGAGGCTCTATTATTTATACCGTGCCGGTTTCAGGCGGAACCCCAAAACAAATTACTCCTAAAGGACCATCTTACCTGCATGGCTGGTCTCCCGATGGAAAAAGCCTTGTATTTTGCGGGGACAGGAATGGTGAGTTTGATGTTTATAAAGTTCCATCAGAAGGAGGTCCTGAAATAAGATTAACTGATGCGAAGGGATTAGATGACGGGCCTGAATATACACCCGACGGGAAATATATCTATTTCAATTCAGTACGTTCCGGCTTAATGCAAATTTGGCGTATGAAACCTGATGGCAGTAACCAGGAGCAGGTAACCAATGATGAATTCGACAATTGGTTTGCGCATATTTCACCAGATGGTAAATGGATGGTGTTTCTATCATTCTTAAAAGAAGAAGTTGCTCCCGGTATTCACCCGCCTTATAAACATGTTTACTTGCGCCTAATGCCAACCGATGGCAAAGGCGCTCCCAAAGTAATAGCTTATATTTACGGAGGACAAGGAACGATCAATGTACCCTCATGGTCTCCTGATAGTAAGAGAGTTGCTTTTGTAAGTAATTCGGATATGGCTAATCAGTAATTAAATCAATTGTTTTTAAATAAGAAATGATTTCAAAAAAACAGGAGATGGGCGTATAGTATTCTGATACTTTCATATAGTATTGTCTTAATTAATATTATGATTGCAAAAAAAAATTGGCAGCTATATTTGTTTGCTTCTTTGCTGATTTTTATTTCATGCCATCAGAAAAGCTCCCGAATGTTTGAGATCCTGGCTTCATCAGAAACTCATATTGATTTTGCAAATGATTTAGAAGATAAACAAAATCCCGGCATTCTTAATTACATCTACTATTACAATGGAGGAGGGGTTGCCATCGGAGACGTAAACAATGATGGCTTACCCGATATATATTTTACGGCCAATAGTAAAGGGCATAATAAATTGTACCTAAACAAGGGAAATTTCGAATTTGAAGATGTTACTGATAAGGCTGGGGTAGCAGGAACTTCAGATTGGTGTACCGGAGTAACTATGGCGGATGTAAACGGAGATGGCTTATTGGATATTTATGTGTGTGCAGTTGCCAATATGCATGGTTTAAAAGGACACAATGAATTATTTATTAATAACGGCAATGGCACGTTCACGGAAAGTGCCGCTAAATATGGATTAAATTTTTCAGGCTTTTCAACGCAGGCTGTGTTTTTTGATTATGATCATGATGGGGACCTGGACTGCTTTATCCTTAATCAATCTGAGCACCCAAACCAGAACATTGTGGATACCAGCAACCGGCGAAAATTTGATCCAAATGCCGGAAACAGATTATATAGAAATGATTTAATTAACGGAGAAAGGAAGTTTACCGATGTTTCCTCTAAGGCGGGCATTTATCAAAGTAGTTTGGGATACGGGTTAGGCATTGCCGTCGCCGATTTGAATAATGACGGTTGGGATGATATTTATATCGGCAATGATTTTCATGAAAATGATTATTACTATATTAATAACGGTAACGGCACATTTGCGGAGAGCGGAGCAAGCCATTTCAGGCATTACAGCCGTTACAGTATGGGCAATGATATTGCTGATTTTAATAACGACGGGCAACCTGATATCGTTACAGCAGATATGTTACCAGGCGATGAAAGGACTTTAAAAACTTATGGTAATGGAGAGCATCTCGATGTATATAATCAAAAAATTACTAAAAACGGCTATCAAAACCAGTATTCAAGAAACTGCCTGCAAAGAAATAATGGGAATGGAGTAAGCTTTAGTGACGTCGGATTGATAAGCGGAATATCCGCAACAGATTGGAGTTGGAGCCCTTTATTTGCGGATTTTGATAATGACGGCAATAAGGACTTGTTTATATCGAGTGGGATAGTAAAACGCCCCCTCGATCTGGATTTTATAATGTTCTTCTCAAACATAAAAGATCCCCGAATATTTGGTAGTCCGGAGAATTTTCAGAAGGCGCTGTTAGAAAAAATGCCGGACGGCGCATCGCATCCATTTTTCTTTAAGGGCGATGGAAATCTGGGTTTCAAAGACGTTAGTGAAACATGGGGTACCGGTGAAATGAATGGATATTTTAACGGAGCTGCTTATGCCGATTTAAATAATAACGGGAACCTGGATATGGTAATTAATTGCCTGAATGGGCCGGCAGTGATTTTAAAAAACAATGCTCCAAAGAAAAATTATATTTCTCTTGCTTTTAAAGGGGATGAAATGAATTCTATTGGTATTGGTGCAAAAGCTTACCTTTTTTCGGGAGGAAAAATGCAATACCAGGAACTAATGTCCACCAGAGGTTTCATGTCTTCATCAGATCCGCGGCTTCATTTCGGACTGGATAGTTTATCTGAAGTGGACAGTATATTAATTGTGTGGCCCAATCAAAAATATCAGCTGTTAAAAAATGTTTCAGTCAATAGACAATTAGTTGTAAAGCAAAGTAATGCGTTATTGAATTTTAATTATGAGCAATTTTTCCCCAAAAAAAAGGAATTATTAAAAGATATTTCCAGCCAAATTAGTGTTGGATGGAAACATGAAGAAAACAATTTTACTGATTTTAATATCCAGGATCTTATTCCGCATATGGAATCTACAAGAGGCCCTAAAGTTGCAGTTGCAGATGTAAATAAAGATGGCCTGGATGATATATTTGTTTGCGGAGCGAAGGGACAGCCTGGTTGCCTGTTGGTACAAACAAAGAATGGTAAATTTATTAAAACTGATACCGCTGTATTTAATAAAAATTCAGGAAGTGAAGGCGTAGATGCTGTTTTTTTTGATGCCAATAATGATGGCTATCCGGACCTGTATGTTGTAAGCGGCGGTAATGAATATGAAAATGGTAATCCCAATCTTGCTGATCATTTGTACCTGAATGATGGTAAAGGACATTTTAAAGAACATGCAAATGCGCTGCCCGCAATTTTAACCAATAAATCCTGTGTTGCAATTGCTGATATAAATAAAGATGGAAATAAAGATATTTTTATCGGCGGATTGGCAGATGCTAAAAAATATGGATATGCACAATCATCTTATTTGCTACTAAATGACGGTAAGGGAAATTTTAAACTGGCAGATGAATCCGTTATATCGTTAAAGGAAACAGGAATGGTTACTTCATGTTCATTTGCAGATATAAACAACGACGGATGGATGGATCTGATTGTTGCCGGCGAGTGGATGCCTGTAAAAATATTTATCAATCATAACGGGATTTTTAAAGCTTCCGAAATAGGTCAATCTTCCGGCCTGTGGCAAACGGTCTATACTACTGACATTAACGGCGATGGTTATCCTGATATCTTAGCCGGCAATTGGGGACACAATTCAAAGTTATATGCAGGTAAGAATGGACCACTAAAGTTGTATATAAAGGACTTTGACAATAACGGGTCAGTTGAACAGATTGTGACTTATACTATTGACGGCAAGGAATATCCTTTTCTTGGAAAGGATCAGTTAGAGAAGGCATTGCCTTTATTAAAAAAAGAGCATCTGACCTATAGCGAAGTGGCAGGGAAAACAGTACAATATCTTTTTGGGGATATGTTTAAAGATTACACCGAACTAAAAGCGGAAACACTCAGCTCTTCCTGTTTTATAAATGACGGCAAAGGAAATTTTACGAGAAAAGATTTGCCGGATGAATTGCAATTAGCGCCAATTTTTTCATTTGCATCTTTACCAGAAGAAAGTGCATTAACTTATATTGCTGCCGGTAATTTCTATGGGGTATTGCCATATGAGGGACGTTATGACGCAATGAATCCAACAATTTTTAATTATGATAAAAAATCAGGACAATTTTCTCCATTATCCGAACTTCCTTCAATAGATGGAGAATTCAGGGATGCAAAATGGATTAACTATTCAGGAGGTAAAAAAATACTAGTATTAGCTAGAAATAATGGTCAATTGGTTTTCTTAAAACCTGGTAGCTAATAATTTTATATTTTGACATTTATATATAAAGAAATTCGCATTGTAGTTGGCGTTGTTTGTTGACTCACAGTTGGGTCTTGCAAACATTCAAATAATATATCCTCGCCAACCATGCCCGTAACACTAGTGTTATATTAATTTTAAATTGACGGGTAAAGTTTTTTGTATCCCACCGTCCAAGTACCTATTGTTAAAGGAGATAATGAACGATAGATTTGCAAGCTAAATAAATTTCATGTTCAGTCAACCGGAAGTACGGGAGCAAATGTTCAGGCTAATAGAATAATGGCAGCAAAGCAGCCTTACCCAAAATGCATTTTGTGTGGAGCAGTCCATCAAATATCATGTTTTTCATTACTGGTATAAACGCTATCGTAAACTGCATGCAGACCCTCAAGGCGTCAGCAGCTCATTTGTAAAATTGCATATAGCAAAGCCGGCATCAGCCAGTGCATTAGAAATATATTATCCCGGCGGTATCCGGTTAGTTTTTAACGAGCCGGTAAGCAGTGGTTTTTTAAAAGCGCTGCTCAGTTAAGTATGCTTCATTTATGTGCATCATGCCGGTATTATTTGCATCGTGGAGCCACCGATATGCGCAAAGGTTTTGATAGTCTATGCGGCATCGTTAGTGGTGAGTTGCAAATGAATGTACTCAGCGGCTCGGTGTTTATCTTCATTAATAAAAAACAGACCCAGGTAAAACTGTTACTGTGGGAAGGAGATGGCCTTGCGGTGTATTATAAAACACTGGAAAAGGGAAGCTATGAAGTGCCTTCCATTAGTGATGATGATAGCAGCTATCCATCAGCCACGAAGCCTTGCAACACATTTTGCAGGCGTCTCTGTAAGAAGCGTTCGCAAGCGAAAAAGATATCAACAAAAGTCTGAAAGCTGTGGATAATGTATATGCCCAAAGGATTGGTACCACTGCATTACAGTATCTTTGATGCGTGATAGAAATCCCCATTGATTATAAAACTTTATACGAACAATTAGTAGCGCAAAATGCCACTTTACAACAAGAACTGGCCAATCTGAAACGCTTAATCTTTGGCAGTAAAAATGAGCGCTTCATTCCTTCAGAAAGTGCTCCTTCCCAGCTAACTTTAGACATACAAGCAGATGCTGTTGCCGGATGCTCTGTTACCCAAACGCAGAAGATTGAATACGTCTGCAACTCTACACAGGTTACCAGAGAACATCCCGGGCGTACCAAACTTCCTGAACATTTAGAGCGCCGGGAAATTATTATTGAACCTACACAAGTAATAGAAGGCTGTAAAAAAATCGGTGAAGAAATAACCGAAGAATTAGAATATGAACCGGGCAAATTGCCTGTCTGCCGTCAGGCAGGTTTGTAAACCGGTATGTGCGTCCTAAATATATACAAGCAAATAATCAAGGTATCGCCATTGCACCGATGCGCAGCACATCAAATCAATGTTGAAAACAACAGGACTTGCTGCGGTTGTATTACCGGATAATGTTTTGTTTGAAGGTGGCGCGGGAGAAACCGTAAGAAAGAAATTGTTGGAAACCACCGACCTGCATACAATCCTTCGTTTGCCAACAGGAATTATTTTATGCAAATAGAGTAAAAGCAAATGTACTTTTCTGGGATGCAAAACCCAGCAGTAAAAATCCGTAGACAAAAGAAGTGTGGATATATGATTATCGCATCAACATTCACCACACTTTAAAAAAGAATCCATTAAAGCTCGATGACTTAAAAGATTTTATTGATTGTTATAAACCCACAAACAGGCATAAACGAAAAGAAACATTTAATGCTGATAGCAATCCCGAAGGACGTTGGAGGAAATTTACTTACGATGAAATTATGGCAAGGGATAAAACCTCTTTGGATATTACCTGGCTTAAAGATAAATCGCTGGCCGATTTAGACAACCTTCCCGATCCTGATGAACTGGCTTTGGAGATTGCGGAGAGCCTGGAAGCGGGCTTGGAGAGTTCTAGGGCGGTTATTGCGTCATTGAGTGTGAAATAAAATTTTACGAATCAAGCAAGTGAATTAGTTATTCATTAAGTGTAAAGTCAGTCAATATTATTCTCTTTAAACTGTAAATTTTTTCAGTATAAGACACATATAAGTTTTAAAGAAAAAGACGTTATACCTGTGTAAACTCTTCATTATGTTAGTTCCGGCAATGAATCACCAGGAAATAGCTGCACAGATAAAAAGTGAACACAATAAAATTTGTAGCACCACTCTTCTGCGGCTGGGAGCTGAATACGACCGCGAAAGGAGAAAGCGCAGGATACCTAAAGAAGACATGTATCCTAAGGAATACGAAATAAAAACGGCAGGTAAAAACAACTGGATCATATTTCTACATAAAGGCCCGGGCGAAAAAAAATACACCGGAACAGAATGCCTCTGCTTTTTGTGCGTAGTATATTATTACAGTGATAAAGGGCTCAAAGCGTTTTACCAGGCATCAGACGGGGTGCTGGCAGGCTTTACATCGCATTTTTTTAAAAGATACAATGAGCGGCTTGGCCTCAACTTTTCCCATCCCCTTGATATTGTAAAAGCCTTTTTTAGAAAAGGCATGTACTGTACCATTAAGCCAGTTATAAGAAATAACAGCCCTCATGTTATAGCATTTGGCGTGGACGGTATCAGGTTTGGAAAAGTTATATGTGATTGCAACTACGTAGAATGGAAAACCTTTATTACAAGGGAACTTGCTTATCGTAAGCAGAATGAATGGGAACAAGAACTTAACATTGACCTTATGAGAGAACTGCAAGAAACTCAAAAAGAAGAAACGTACAATTTTCTGCAGGTTAAGAGTCTAAGAAACAGGATGGTAGCCCTGCCGTTACCGGCAAGGCATACTGGATAATGCCCTGAGTCATCCTTAGAATGTTTAAATCCCTGATGCAGCACTCCTAAACCTGTATATTTTCGGCACAGGACTTGCTTTAATATAATGAGAGTTATAATGTTGATTGGTATCCATATCTCTTCCCTAAAAAGTTATATTCAAGGATAGCCCAGACCTTTTGATCTATTATCCTTACAACCATTTACGCCACCTCTGATTGCCCTTATCTTTTCCATATTCCTGCAAAAGCGCATTTCTACTTTTGAATATCCCGGGATTACTTTTTCTTTTATTCACCTAATTTAAATTAAAACAAAATGAAAAAATTATTTCTAACAATCGTGGGTATTATTTTTTGTGTATTGGCTTCGTTGGCACAAGGCAATTCGCAGGCAGAGAGGAATCATGCAAATACCCTACAGGTTTACCGGGCTATTGAAACTGGTGATGTAAGTAAACTGGATATGTTTATTGATAAAAACATCGTTGACCATTCGGGACCTCATGGCGATATGTTAGGCCTTGATTCCAGCAAAATCATGTTTCAGGCAATGCACGATCATATCAGCAACCTTAAAATGGAACCTATTGCCTATGCTACCGGTGGCGATTATCATTTTGACCTTGTGAGAATGACCGGTACTACCAACAGTGAATACATGGGAATGCCTGCCAATACACCCATTGACATGACCAGCGTAAATGTGGTAAAAATAAAGAATGGCAAAGCAGTGGAACATTGGCGTTATAGTGATGCCGGGCAAATGATGAAAATGATGGAAATGATGCACTGAGAACACGCTATGCAGGGACAAGATCATAAAAAGATGAATGAAATGGATTCAACAAAACAAAATCCTTAAAGTGAATTTTGAATGCATCAAATTTACCTAAACATATTGGTTTGCTGCCCATAGTGATTATCAGATATTGATTAACTTTGGGAGAAATAACGGGAGAGATCATATCAATTAGTAGAGAAATTTTGGGGTTTATTTTTCGTTTTTTATTTCTGAAAATTGCTGTTCCCGTTTTGTTATCCGACCTCTGAAATACTTATAAACACTGCATTTTTCAAGTTCTG
>CAVPNF010000002.1:0-150861 GCA_963706775.1 uncultured Chitinophagaceae bacterium | reverse complement strand
TAGAAGTTTTATATCCTGGAGGTAAGGGTAACCATTCAACGTCATCTATATTTACAGATTGAGTTGTGCTAAACTCCCCTGCGGCTGCTTTCAGATCATAAAATGGAATGCTATTTTTAAAAGGGATGACTTCATGTTTTGCTAAGAATTGAAGCGTCTTTTTCTCATTGTGGTAAAGTGGAATATGCTTTGAAAAGTATTCTCTAAGTCCTTCATCGCAAACATATACATAGGTGCCTTTAATGCCTCGCAGCATTATTGTTTTGTAAATATTAAGTATAAATTCTTTTAATTCAAGCGGATCACTTATTGAAGATTTACCATTGGTGTCGAAGTAGTTCTTTTTTAATATTACTATCTCATTCTTCAACTTATCATAACTGATTTCATTTCCAAAGATGATTCCAGAGTAGTTAAGATCATACCCCTGAGTGGTGTGAATGCACCCCACTTCGTTCACAGAATTTTCTGTATTAATCCAATCAACAGATACTTTATTCCATTTAAGTTCTACGCCATCTATTTTTATATCGAATTTGCCCACTTCATTTTTTGACACCCACTTCCACGAATACCCTGCAATTAACCTTGCCAACCCACTCTCTTTGTTTCGCAGTTTAATTTCGCTGGCCATATCTTCCATCGAATCGAAAAGAACGAATTCATATTCTTTAGAATTAAATAACGGCTCCGATAAGGGCAGTTTACAATTTAAAAGTCTATAGATATAGTTCACATAATCATTTCCGCCACGCACCCTAAACTGAGATTTTAAATATTCAATTTTGGTTCGGGGATCTTTTTTAAGTTTATCAAAATCTTCCTTCCTGGCATCAGACGGCTTAATTGATTGACTCTCGTCGTAGAATAAAATAGCCTTTTTTGATTGTTTCAGCACCCAATCCAATTCGCTGCAATCATATTTGTCCAAATGAAGTTTTTGGCATGCAACATCGAAGGCACGGAAATAGGATCCTAGATTAACCCTGCGCCGTAGTCGATGCGATTCATCCACCACTACTATATCAAAATTAGTTTTTACAATTTCAGCAGGGCCGATAACCATATTGGCGTTCAGGCCTTTGATATTTTTAAAAACTTTTTTAAGTGTATTTCTGAAAGATGACATCGGCACTACCAGCGCCATTTTTGGATTA
This sequence comes from uncultured Chitinophagaceae bacterium, assembly GCA_963706775.1. Taxonomy (GTDB): domain Bacteria; phylum Bacteroidota; class Bacteroidia; order Chitinophagales; family Chitinophagaceae; genus Ginsengibacter. The sequence goes on along the minus strand of CAVPNF010000002.1, from coordinate 149,704 downwards.
GGATATTTCTTTTTTAGTTCTTTAACCAGGGTTACAAATTCTAATTCATCGTCACCAAATTCTTTAAAATTGAAATCTTCATTGTCAGTATTAAGGAGTTTAAACAAAAAGATAGCTAAAATGGATTTACCGGTTCCGGCTCCTCCTTCAATAATAAAATTTTCAAAATAATCACTTAGCAAATTCTTCAAAATCACTAGCAATCCATTTCTTTGATCCACACTTAAATTCTTATAAGGTGAATATTTGAAAAGATCTGAATTATCAATGTATTCAATTGAATGTTTTGAAATCCCATCAGCTCTTAATTTGTCCCAAATTGATTTAAATAAATCCCAATAAACTTCTTTCTTTTGATAGTAGTCATGATTGGCCAGGCCTATATTACCGTTCATTAATTTATATTGACCATCACCTGAAATATATTTTATCAGATTTGATTCAATATCTAACGTAGCTGATTTATTAAATTTCCCGCTTGTAATTAAATGAACAGCCGTTAGTTTACTTTTATTATTGTTCTTCAGGTGGCTGGTCATTCTTGCGTAGGTATCAGTAGTTTCTCCTACATATGCCTCCATAATCTGGCCATCGCTTAAAATATATACTATAGGCCAAAGATCCTTTACATAATGGAGATTCTGAAACTCGTCATATAAGTTGGAATTAAAATCAAACCGCTGGAGTTCAAATGCATTATTTAAACTCATAACTCAGTATATTTTTTGGCGGTTCCTTTTGCTTTTTCAACTGGATATTTTTCGCCATTTTGCTCAATCTTTTCAAGGATGATCTGCTTAACATCCAGGCCATATTTATCTGCCAAAAGAAATGCGAATGAAAAGACATCAGCTAATTCTTCCTTTATTTTTTCTTTGCTTGCATCGTTAGCATCTTTCCATAGAAACAATTCAAGCAGTTCGCCGGCTTCTACGTTAATAGCCAACGCAAGATCCTTTGCATTGTGAAATTGTGCCCAATCTCTCTCATCCCGGAAGTCTTTTAATTTTTTTATTATTTCTTCTATGTCCTGCATTTTATATCATGTTTGAATTCAAGTAATGTGGGTCAGTGACGTAATTTGAAAACCAATTAAATCGTTTACTATCAAACACACTTCGCATGCGATTTTCGGATCCCAGTAAGTATGAACTTAGCGTTAAAATAAAAACTATGTTGGATATAAATATATTGAAACTCAAGCTTAGCTTTTGTGTTTTTGTTTTTGCTTTTGCCATTATAATTTATAACAATTCAATTTAAGATTCTTTCTCAGTTAATTTTGCTCGCGAAGTGTCTGAGTTGGTTTCCTTGGTAAAATAGGTATGTGTCAAATATACAAATATCGATCTATTTTATTGGCGGTAAAAAAACCGGAAAGAACTTGCTTTTTCTACTTTTTCACTTATCTCAAACTTTAGTAACGGAAAGGCCGCGGTGGGATGCCCGCGCCAGTTGAGATTGCCACGGCACAATCACGATTATTGATTACTTGAAAATTTTTGAATGTGCCTCGCAATGACGCTTCACGGGTGGAGAGAACTGCGGGGATGGGAAAAGAATTTCTACTTTTTAGCTTGTCTCAGGTTTAGTAACGTGAAGGCCTCGGTCTGGAGGCCTGCGCCAGTTAACGCTTCCCGCGGGTGGATAATACTGACTTTTTATCATGGAAATTTGGCCCTGGCTTCCTGCTATGTACATCCCACACAAGTACCTTACATGGCTCTTTCAATTGATTCGCAACAAACATTTTCAAATACAACAGCCAAATCCATTTTAGGCGCAATGGAGAAATTATAAACCTGACATAATTTGGTTTAGCAAAAGAAGACGTCCATCTATGCCGGGCTCCCAGGCAAATAAAGCCATTTTTCTCTCACCTAAGGTTCCTGTTTGTAAGCCGCACTTACAATAGCAGCCGGCATAAAGGCTTTGTTTTTCATCTTCTCAACCCGCCCGTATTTGATCGCGTTGTATTCGATTGATATGGCCGTTACTATTACGCTTCCCGGGGGCATCAGTACCGGCAGTGGGATCACCTGTGCGGGCAATTCAGTTTCGTTGTAATCAAAATGAATAGCGGTGGAAAATCCGCCTGTAGCAAGGCCTGTGGCGCGGGTAAAACCGGCAGTGGCAATGTTACACGTAACTGATACCGTGCCCGCCGGAGCAGAGAGAGTTGTGGCGGGGATAAAGGCAGGAATACAGAGTTCAGAAATTCCGTCATTATTTTCTATAACCGTAAGATCTACCTTCCATCTTTCCGCCAATGTATAGCCTTCCGTAAACTGGAAAGCGGTAATAAAAGGAAGGTCATTAGTTGATCCTGCTGCCTCACCCAAAGGTGATTTCAAATATTGATAAATAGCCGTTACAAGCCGGGTTTGCATTTTATTATCTGCCGGAAAAGGTATTACCGGAAGTACCTGCTGCCTCACAGCCTTACCGGCTCTTGCCGCAATCCCAAAGAGCTTGCCGCTTGCTTTGGTGGCCTTTGTCTGCTTTACACGTTGGGGAATAGTCCGCACACAATATTGGTCCCCTAATTTATAAAAAACAAGGTTGTTGATCCTACCTGTTAGCTGCACGCTCATTTTTGACGCCATAGTAATTTGTTATTAGTGTTATTGAGCCTGTTTTATCCGCAGTTTCTATATACCAAAGCTATGTTTGCTTCCTGTATATACCTCCACCCTTCTTCGGGTTATCTGCGGGGTAAGTGCGGCATATGCCGCAGAAAATACGCACTTTACTGCCCTGAGGCTACAATCTTTAACGAAGCAAACATAGGTTTAGTACTTATCCGTTGCGGCTCGCTTTTCGTCAAAGTGATGTTTTTTATTTTATTCCGGAGCGATCGATGGTTATACCGCCTGGTCTCCGGCCAACGGCAACATTGCTTCAACCTCCAAACAAATTACATAACCATCAAAAATTAAATCATCAAAGATTATGGAAAAATTATTTTAGAACACCGGCTACTTTAAAAAGAAAAATGAAAATCATTGTAAACCTATAGCAGGATTTATCTATTGACCTGTAAACTTTTTTTAGGACGAGTCAGTTTGCAATTGTTTCGGATTATCGATTATGAGGTTCCGGTTGGTGAAGACACCAACCGGTAAAGAAAAAAAATTAAATCATCAAAGATTATGGAAAAATTATTTTAGAACACCGGCTACTTTTAAAAAGAAAAATGAAAATCATTGTAAACCTATAGCAGGATTTATCTATTGACCTGTAAACTTTTTTTAGACGAGTCAGTTTGCAATTGTTTCGGATTATCGATTATGAGGTTCCGGTTGGTGAAGACACCAACCGGTAAAGAAAATTTGTAGTACGTCTTTGCGAGGCGCAAGAGTGGAAACTTAAAATGAACAGAGCTTCATGCGCCGCGGCAATCTCCTGTTGTGAAAAAAGGTACTAATGCTGATGAATAGATTTAACTGGTATGGGTGTTCAAAAAACCTGATCAGCCGGGGACCTTTTTAAATTGAACATTTTTATCGAAATTTGCTCCATCTTCGGCAAACCCAAAACTTAACTAAATCCAAAACTTCCCGGTACCCATGAAATTTTTTAACAGGCGTTATTTTACCAGGCAGGATTTTGAAATCCAGAAAAGTAGTTTAAAAATTGAGCGGAGGAATATGTTTGATGCTATTGAATATGAAATTCCGTTTGAGTTCATCCATAATAAAATAAAAATTCAGACCATTTTCCTTATCGGTTGGTGTCTTCACCAACCGAAATGCGGTATCGATTATAGGGTTCCGGTTGGTGAAGACACCAACCGGTAAAGAAATGAAGTTCCGGTTGGTGGGACACCAACCGGTAAAGAAATTTGACAATCCCGATAGCCATCGGGACCCGCAATGACGTTACTTGTAGTACGTCTTTGAGAGGACGGGAAACGACACTTAAATTTATACAAGACCTCTCACACTTTCGAACCTTAGAGGTCTGTAACAAATCATTGATACGTCTTTGCGAGGCGCACGGATGGACACTTAAAATGAACAGAGCTTTATGCGCCGCGGCAATCTCCTGTTTTTTAATTTATCGTGTATCAGTAATTACATAAGGGCACACTTTGCAAGCGTCAGCACCTGATTGGCTATACCACCTGCATTGCGGCCTTATTGCACATAGCGGCAGGGAGGCATTATCAGTTACTTCTTTCATATAATTTAGCGCCTTGTCTATTACGCCACAGCGGCTGCCTGTCCATTGCGAACAACCTCCTTTAGCACATTGCCCCGCAAACCTCAACCTCTTTTCAGGGTCACCGGCTCTTACAGCTTTTTCTACAAAGTCTTCGGTAACTTTCATGGGCGTGGGCAACATGGCAACTTTTTTGTCGCGCTGTACCACGCCTAATAATAAAGCTCCCGGGTGGCAGGTGGCGCTTGGGCACATTTTATTGTCACTCCTGGCCATACTGTTTTGAATTTATTAATGGCCCCAGCCCTTTAAAACCATCTAATTCACCAGGTCTTATAACCCTGATAATAAAACCCCACCACCATTTTGGTAATACGGTAATAACGCCATCGTTAAGGTGAGGTCTGCGTGGCTTTTCATCATCGTCGGGGTTTGGATAGCCTGCCAACTCATCCATCACAGCTTTTTGAATGCCTGCCTGGATGCGGTTTCGTGAGTCTTCGCTTAGTTCGATTCCATTAAGAGCTACGTGAAAATCACCTTCGTTTTTTTTCGTTGCCATAATTTAAGTTTTATACTGCCTACTCTTTAAAATGGATTTTCGGCTAACTCCGGTAAATTAGAAATTATTAATTGCTAAGCAATAGTGATAGAATGCCAGTTTGCACTTGAATGGCCGCCTGACCAGGCATTGCCGGCAATAACACGGTCATTAATGGTAACATAGATCAGGTAGCAACATGGGCTAACCCCGGCGGCCCAGGGATCCCATAAGAAAGTAGTGGGCGCAGGATAACCTGTATCAGCAATGTTTCCATTATAGGATTTACTAAGATCATTTCCACCGGTGTCAATAATTGGGTAGGATGCACCGCACCCGCCGATAAGGCTTACTCCTATACTGCTAAAATTTTCATCTGAAGCGGTAAGAGTAATAACCAAAAGATTCCCCTTGCCCTGTTCAATCTTTTCACAGCAATCTAATTTTTGTTGGTTACCGTCGGGTGTTTGTAGCGCCAAATCAATTACCGGCTTTGCTGGCCAGCCATTGTCTACTCTTGCCGGAACCACCAGGCTTTCAAATTCAACAAGCGCTGCATTACGAACAGTAAGCTTCAGGTAATAAGTTTGATTACGATCTGTAGGGGTTTGCCAGTCTGTTAGATATTGTTGCCCGAGAAGTCCCATATCGGCTACATTATACCAGCCGCCCGTGGCTGGAGAACGGTAATTATTTACAGTTGGAGAAAGGTGACCCGGGGAAGGAAATAAAGGATCAACATAAATGTCAAGGATAGGCGGATCAATAAGGGTCCACGTTGGTCCACCGGGAGCAGTTGAGTATTCAACCTTATATTGAAACGGACCGGTTATTGCAAAAAAACCGCGGATGTTGGCAATCCCGCCAAACGGGTGATCGCCTACTCCACCTGAAGGTGGAGTTTTGTTATCTGAAGAGGTAGTGCCGGGAGGTAAACTTGGCCCTGCTCCCAATCCTGTACCAGCGCCTGACGGAGTTATTTGCGATGTGGGAATATAGGCGATCTCTGTAATCAGGGGTGAAGGGGGACACATTTTTCTGCAAACAAGGCGGCAGCGTACAGAACAAAGCCAGTGACACAATTGATGGCAATACGCTTCCAGCTTCAGCTTGGTAATTAAGGCATTGAAGGCTTCTGCATCATCGCTATCGGCGGCATCTACAAATTGTTTAAGAAGTGCCTCATCTTTAGCTATGCGTGCCACTACCAGTGCAAACTCCCGTATTTCTGAAATAGCAAGCTGTTCGTCTTTTGTTTGTGGCTGTCTGCAAAGCCTTGAGCATTTAAACACGCAATGCTTGGTGCATAAAAAACGGCAAATTAATTTGCATCTGTTTAATATGCCTATTTTTGACAGCTCTCCCTGGAATTGTTCTGCATCTTTGGCCCGGAAAGCTTCCACTGCACGGGTAAAGGCGCCTTCGTCCTCAGCCAGTTTTGCCACAGCTTCTGCCGTTTCCCTAAGTTCGGCTAATCTTTCATCTTCGGAGAGTTGATTACCGGATGCATCTGCATTCATTTCGTTTTTGCCCGGTTGATCTTTATTCGATTCTTTTCCGGGTTGTTGTTTTTCTGCCATGATGGTTTGATTTATTTTGTTATTGATTCCTGACCAACAACTTTTACCGCCTACTCTTTTCCCTTTTCGGCTTTCGGGCGCTTACTCTTTAAGCCTGGCTATCGGCAGACCGGGGTTTTCAGCTTTCTCCCTTAATACCAAAGACAAATGTATACGTGTAAAAAGAGGTTATCTAGTGCTATTTCGTGAAGTGCATTTCACGTATAGGTGTCTTTTAGTAAGTGGCGTAAATAGCTATGAATTCGGTGGGCGATTGCAGAAAGCTTTCAATCGGCAAGTGAGTGCCGCCGGCATCAAATAAATTCCCACAACGACGTTATTCATTGATACGTCTTGGTGAGGGCGAAGAGCGACACTTAAATTTGTTTCAGCCCTCTAAGGTTTTCGAAACCTTAGATGTCTGTAACAACTCATTGATACGTCTTTGCGAGGCGCACGGATGGACACTTAAAATTTGTCTTATCGGTTGGTGTCCTCACCAACCGAAATGCGTGTCCGAAAATCAAATTATTAAATAGTATTTTCAAACAAATAATATATTAAATAAAGCCCCATGATGGAATTTCTTATCGGTTGGTGTCCCCACCAACCGAAATGCAGTGTCCGAAAATCAAATTACTAAATACATTTTCAAACAAATAATATATTAAATAAAGCCCCATGATGGAATTTCTTATCGGTTGGTGTCCCCACCAACCGAAATGCAGTGTCCGAAAATCAAATTACTAAATACATTTTCAAACAAATAATATATTAAATAAAGCCCCATGATGGAATTTTCTTATCGGTTGGTGTCCCCACCAACCGAAATGCAGTGTCCGAAAATCAAATTACTAAATACTATTTTCAAACAAATAATTATATTAAATAAAGCCCTATGATGGAATTTAATCCTTATCAACGGCAAGGCCAGATGGACCATTTACAGTCCTATTTTTATACGGATAGTATTTTCGAACATAAACCACTTCTGAAAGATGATAAAATTAAAATGATTATCATTAACTCTTTACAACACCTGGTAATCGCAAAAAAAATAATAGTATATGGATATGTTATCATGCCTAATCATATTCACCTTATTTGGGAAATGCTTGCCTTAAACGGAAAAGAAAGTCCGGCGGGGAGTTTTGCAAAATTTACAGCTCATGAATTTAAAAAGTATCTTCTTTTGACAGATGCTGTTGAATTGGAAAAATTCCGTTCTGATAAAATTGACAGAAAATATCAGTTCTGGAATAGAGACCCGTTAGCGATTCCCTTGACCTCAGAGAAAAGCTTCCAACAAAAATTAAACTACATACATTTTAATCCTTTGGATGAAAAATGGAACCTTGCTAATTGTCCCGAAAATTATTTGTGGAGCAGTGCGCGATTTTATGAAACCGGTTATGATGAGTTTGCAATTGTTTCCGATTATCGATTATGAGGTTCCGGTTGGTGAGGAGGTTCCGGTTGGTGAGGACACCAACCGGTAAAGAAATTAGTACGTCTTTGCGAGGCGCAAGGATGGACACTTAAAATGAAAAGAGCTTCATGCGCCGCGGCAATCTCCGGCGTTGAAAAAAAGGTGTTAATGGTGGAGAATAGATTTAGCTCACTGCGGGTGTACCTTCTCTATCTTTCGAAGCTTTCAATTCGCCAGTGGGAGCCGCTGTTTGGTCTCCTGACAACGGCCAAAAATAAAATTCCAATCCCGTTGGCCGGCGACCAGACGGGGCGAGCTGAGTAGCGAAATGTCTTAAATTTTGAGAAGGGAACATCAACAGCAGCAAAAATTATGAGGTTCCGGTTGGTGAAGACACCAACCGGTAAAGAAAAATATTAGGCAAGGAGAGTCAATCATCAATTGGCTTTGGACAAAATTAACCTGCATGACCAAACCATAATTGGAATACTGGCATTCGCCAGTCGGGGCTCCCTCCTGCTTCCAATTCCGTTGCCCGGAACCAGGCTGCGGTATCTCCCCGAATTTACATACTAAGAAAGTCCTTATAAGCCATTTTATAGATTTCCGTGATCTTCTTATTCTCAAAGACTTTTTCTCCAAAATGCTTCACCCATTGAATGGGTCGGATGGAGTTAGTGAGAAACATTTCTTCGGCATCAAGCAGGTCATCAATCGAAAGGCTTCTTTCGATAACGCTATAATTTGCCGGCGAAAATCTTTCTATTATCCAGCGACGGATCACTCCGGCCACGCAGCCTTCTGATAGTGGCGGAGTATAGATGTTGTTGCCTTTGATGATAAACAAATTGGCGATTGCGGATTCACAAATCCTTTCATGTACGTTTAAAAGGATCGCATCGTTTAATTTATTTCTTTTTGGCAAATAACGCAGCCATCGCCGAAGGCAAATAATTGTTCGATTTTAAATTGGAAAATAGGTCGCAGCTTTTTCTCGCGTCCGGAAAGATATCTACCGTGAGGCCATTCTCATTCAAAGCTATTGCTCCGGGCAACGCCCAGCTTTCAATAATACAATTGGGGGAATGGCTGTCGGCGTCAAACACGCCACCATCACCGCGAAAGACATTCAATCGCACTCTTGCATTTTCATCATGCCCATTTTTGCGAAGCAAATCATGAATATTTTGGGTCAGCGATTCGGGCGAAAAAATTTTGGGAGTTTCAAATTGCAAAACCGATAATCCGTGGAATAATCTATCGAAATGAAACCCGGCATTCAGAATCCGTCCGTGTTCAATACGCATGGTTTCAAACAAGCCATCACCATAGCGCAAGCCACGGTTCCCGGCGCTGATTACGGGCTCGCCGGAGCGGAAAAACTTATTGTTGTAAACAAAAAAAAGCTCATTCATATTTTAAAAATGAATGAGCAAAAATAGGTGTATGAACCGATTACGGAATTTTAAATTTCCTGGTCGAGTAATTTATTTTTTACTGCGAACATGATCAGGCCGGCGGTGCTTTTGGCCCCGGTTTTTGCCTTAAGCTTGTCGCGGATCGCTTCGATCGTACGCGGACTCAAGTCAACGGCTTCAGCAATTTCCCTGGTGCTTTTTTCCTCGCACATCAATCTTAAAATGGTAATTTCCTTTTCATTCAATGTGGCATCTTCCTGCTGCAATTTAAAGGGCGAGCCCATATTTTTTTGCCGCAGGTTGTTCAAAAGCGCTTTGTTGGTCAGGGCATTGAAGAAAAATTCCTGTTCGTGACAGGTTTTAATCGCTTCATAGATCACCTCCGCGTCTGATGTCTTGACGAGATAGCTGTTCGCTCCCAATTCCATTAATTTCGTGATCATGCTCTGATCATCTAATAAGGTCAGCATAATAATTTTTATGCCCGGATACAATCTTTTCACTTCCGGTAAGGTAGCAATCCCATCCATAATGGGCATCTGGATATCCAGCAGGATCACATCAGGCTGAATACCTTTTAGCATGTTTAGCAAATGAGATCCGTTATCAGCTTCAGCAATTATCTTAATATCTTTTCTTGAAGAAAGCGCTGTTTTAACTCCAGCCCTGTAAAGAACATGGTCGTCGACAATCATTACATTAATCACTTCTTCGTTATCTGGCTTCATAGGTCTAGTTAATAAATTTTATAGTTTTTAACATCGCAAAAATCAACTTTTTTAGTGGTATTTACTAAAGAAGAATTACCAAATTTTAACTATAGTAATATTACGAATAAATCAGGTAAAATAACTAACAATAAAAAAAATACAAACCCATAATGGCGCAGTTTTTATTGAATTGAAGTTATCAGACTTTGGAGCAACGCATAAGATGCAGCCGGAAGAAAACTCAGTTAAGAACCGGGCAATTGTGCCTCGCGAGACGGTATCTATTCACAAATATATTCGTGATGAAATCTAAAAATCTACATTTTGACTTATCCGGCTTTTGTCAAAAAGCTCCTGAAAAAAACACCAATCAAACGAGTTGATTGGTGTTAAGGGAATAAATTTGAAAGAAAAAAACTATTTCTTTTTTTGACTTTTTGGTGCAAAGATCGCGAACATCCTCTTTCCTTCTAATTTCGGCATGCTTTCCAACGTGCCAACTTCCACGAGGCGCTCAGCAAACTTTAATAATAAAAGTTCGCCTCTTTCTTTAAACATGATCGCACGGCCTTTAAACTGCACATAGGCTTTCACCTTGTTGCCATCTTTCAAAAAGTTTTCAGCATGTTTTGATTTGAAATCAAAATCATGATCATCAGTATTCGGCGTAAAGCGGATTTCTTTTACTTCAGAAACCTTGCTCTTGGCCTTCATGTCTTTTTCGCGCTTCTTTTTCTCGTAAAGAAACTTATTGTAATCGATCACTTTGCAAACCGGCGGATCAGCCTGCGGAGAAATTTCGACAAGGTCAAGTCCCTGGTCATTTGCAATTCTTTGAGCTTCTGCTATTGGGTAAACGCCCACTTCAATATTTTCGCCAACCAAACGAACCATCGGCACTTTAATCATGTGATTGGTTCTGTGTTCCTGCTGTTGTTCTTTTTTAAAACGTGGGTTAAATGCCCCTCTGGGCGGTCTTGGTGGAAATGCCATTAATTAATTTTAGTTTAAAATTTGTTTTCTTTTTTTTGTTATTATGAAATTGTCTCAGGAATAAGGGCCGTTTTATTATTGACTTCTGTTTTGATATTTTCAATCAGCTCATTCAAAGTTTTTGTTCCTTCATCGCCTTTACCCTGCCGCCTCACAGAGACCATTTCGTCATTCACTTCCTTTTCACCAATAATAAGCATTAATGGAATCTTTGCCAACTCTGTGTCCCTTATTTTCTTCCCAATCTTTTCACTCCTGTCGTCAATTTCTGCACGAATATCATTATTTTTTAATTTACTTAAAACATTTTCTGCATAGGGAAGAAATTTATCGCTGATTGGTAAAATTTTTACCTGTACAGGCACAAGCCACATCGGAAATTTTCCGGCGCAATGTTCAGTAAGTACCGCCACAAATCGTTCCAAACTTCCAAACGGCGCACGATGAATCATCACGGGGCGATGTTTCGCATTGTCCTCACCGATATAAGTAAGATCAAATCTTTCGGGTAAGTTATAATCCACCTGGATAGTGCCGAGTTGCCATTTGCGGCCAATCGCATCGCGCACCATAAAATCCAGCTTCGGGCCATAGAAAGCGGCTTCTCCATATTCAATTACTACATTCTTCAAACCCTTTTCCTCTACGGCTTCTACAATGTCTTTTTCTGCACGCTCCCAATTCTCATCGCTACCAATATATTTTGAGCGGTCAACCTGGTCGCGAAGAGAAATCTGCGCGGTATAATCGGTAAAGCCAAGCGAGCTAAAAGTGTATAGTACGAGGTCAATCACTTTTTTAAACTCATCTTTTACCTGGCTGGGCATGCAAAATAAATGTGCATCGTCCTGTGTAAATCCGCGCACTCTTGTGAGTCCGTGCAATTCGCCGGATTGCTCATACCGGTAAACGGTGCCAAACTCTGCAAGCCTCAGCGGAAGATCTTTATAGCTTCTTGGAACCGCTTTATAAATTTCGCAATGGTGCGGGCAATTCATTGGCTTGAGAAGAAACTCCTCACCTTCCACCGGTGTTTTTATCGGTTGAAAACTATCTGCTCCATATTTTTCATAATGCCCGCTGGTAACATATAAATTTTTAGAACCAATATGCGGAGTAATTACCGGAAGATAGCCCGATTCCATCTGTGCTTTCTGCATAAAATCCTGTAATCTCTGGCGAAGCATCGCGCCTTTTGGCAGCCATAACGGCAAACCTGCTCCCACTTTTTCGGAAAAGGTGAACAACTCCAGTTCTTTACCAATTTTTCTATGATCCCGTTTTTTAGCTTCTTCGAGAAATACAAGATATTCCTCCAATTCTTTTTGATTCGGAAATGTTACTCCATAAATGCGGGTAAGCATTTTATTTTTTTCATCTCCTTTCCAATAAGCGCCTGCAATGGAAGTCAATTTTATGCCTTTTATAGATCCTGTTGAAGGAATATGCGGCCCACGGCACAGGTCAGTGAATTTTCCCTGTGTATAAAAAGTGATGTTGCCATCTTCCAGGTTGGAAAGAAGGTCAAGCTTATATTCATCACCTTTCTCTTCAAAGTATTTGATGGCATCGGCCTTGGAAATTTCTTTTCTGACGAAGGAATTATTTTGTTTTGAAAGCTCGCTCATTTTCTTTTCGAGCTTACCGAGGTCAGTTTCTGTGATTACATTTTCGCCAAGATCGATGTCGTAATAAAAACCTTTTTCAATGGGCGGACCCACCCAGAATTTCACGCCGGGAAAAGTATCTTCAACAGCTTCCGCCATCAGGTGAGCCGAGGAATGCCAAAATGTAGATTTTGCCTTTTCATCTTCCCAGGTAAGAAATTTTATAGACGCGTCTTTGTTGATAGGACGACTAAGGTCCCAAACGTCTCCGTTAACTTCGGCAGCTAATATTTTTCTGGCAAGACCTTCACTAATCGACTTCGCTATGTCCAGGGCCGAAGATCCTTCTTCATATTGTCTCACAGCGCCATCAGGAAATGTAATATTCATAAATTCAATTACTCTAAAACGTTTTATTTTTATTGTTCAGAAAGGCAAATTTAACGAAGTATTAGACAAAGATGCTATTCCTTTGAGAGGATATGCTTTTAATAACAATTAATTTTGACTGAAAAAATAACAGGGTGCGATGAAGCAAATATTTACGTTGACATTTTTATTGTTTCTGGGCTTAGCTCTTAAGGCTCAAAAGAATTCTGCGCAGAAATATTCTTCCAGAATTTCGCATCAGGATGAAAAAGAAATCAACTACAATGGCCAATGGAAAGGTGGTTTTGATGAAACAAGTTATGGATTATCCGGGCTTGGCGGCAATGACATTGTGTATGTTTTAGAATTGAATACTGAAGGTTCTAAAGTTTCAGGATATTCCTATACCTATTTCCACGAAGGAAGCAAACGATATTATACTATCTGCCGTTTGACCGGCTCTCTCGATCGTGACACAAAAGAAATTGTGGTTACCGAAGTTGAGAGAACCAAATTTAATACGCCTGCGAATTTTCAAAATTGTTTTCAAACGCATCGTCTGCATTATGAAAAAGACTCAGGCGACATTGAGGAATTACGCGGCACCTGGATTCCCGCACCTAACCAGGGTGCAGGTTGCGGCACCGGCACAACCGTTCTTTCAAGAAGGGTTGTGAACAAGATGCCATTAGGCATAAAACCTCCGGAAAAGAAAGAGATCGTAAAATCAACAGTGAAGCCACCGGTGCATAAAAACAGACCTGTTGACCAATCGAGAAAAACTCCCGAAATAATGGCACAGAAGCCGCCTCATGAAAAGCCGAAAACACCTGAGACCGAAATAACAAAAAATAACATCGGCGACACGCCCATCGAGAAGCCGGAAATGAAAAGTTTCAACAAAGTCGCCGAACCACTTAGAGGATTTGAAACCCGAAGGAAGGATATCGTAAAAACGATAACGATCGAGCAGCCAACTTTCCGGTTGGATTTTTATGATAATGGGGAGATTGACGGGGATTCTATTACTGTTTTCTATAACGGCAAAATTGTACTGTCTCATCAAAGATTATCCGACAAACCCGTATCTCTTACCCTGGCGCTTGATAAAAATGCTAAAGAAAATATTGTGACGATGTATGCCGATAATTTAGGCACGATTCCGCCAAACACGGCGCTGATGATCGTTACAGACGGAAACAAAAGATACGAAGTAAGAATCGAATCTGACCTTGCTAAAAGTGGTAGTGTTATTTTTCAGGGGCAATAACTAGTCGTGGAAATTTCAAATAGCAAAAGCTATATTTTAGCTTATAAGGATGTTTCGGAAGAGTTAGATCTTGGCAATTTTCTTAGCGATGATGATCATCCTGGGAGATTTTTTTACATCATAATTATTTAAGCTATAGTCCCCAAATACTTCCTGCACCTGCATTTGATGATAAGCAAGCATTTCCGTAAAATCACCTAAGCTGAATTTGGTTACTTTTTCCAGATACTCCAGCGGTTCTTTTAATTTATCATCTTCGATAATGATTTTTTTATAAAAATGATTTTCGTCAAACCATTTTGTAAGCACGAAATTGACGCCTTCCAATTCTAATTCAGATTGATGCACCAGGTGATCTTCGGCATAATGAACATTCAGAAAATCAATCACAAAGATTCCACCTGGTTTCAAAGACTGCGAAATGGTACGGATTGAGTTTTCGTGCTCACGCCTGGTTCTGAAGTAACCAAAACTGGTAAAGAGATTAAAAGCGTAATCAAAATAATTAATCCAAAACGGAAGGCGCATATCATGCACAAAAAAATGAAGCTTGTCGTTTTCATATTCCTTCGCATCGGCAATGCTGAATTCGGAAAGATCAATTCCGGTGACATCCAGCCCTTTAGATGCCAATTGGATCGAGTGCCTTCCTTTACCGCAAGCAATATCGAGTGCAAAATCCCCGGCGGGAGGATTCAAATGTGCAACAATTTTATTTATAAAAGCGGCTGCCTCGGCCTCATCCCGCTTAAAATACAGCAGGTGATAATAGGGCGAATTGAACCATTCAACAAACCAAGGCTGAGTGTCATTCATCTTTTTGTTTTAAAGCGCAAATGTAAAAAGGAAATATTGTTTATGGCTGATTGGTTTGGCCGCAAGCGCCTGCGGTCGCATAAAAATCCGGAAATCAAACAATAAATCAATTAAATTTGCATCCTAAAAATTATTTGTGGCACTGATCAAAAGCATTTCCGGAATTCGGGGAACTATAGGTGGAAAACCCGGCGAAAACCTTACTCCATTAGACATTGTAAAATTCACATCAGCGTTTGCGTATTCTTTAAATCATGGCCATCATAACAAATCAATTGTTATCGGGCGTGACGGACGAATGAGCGGTAAAATGGTAAGTAACTTGTGCGCCAACACGCTTATTGCCTGTGGTTTTGATGTGATCGACCTTGGTCTCACAACAACGCCAACTGTTGAAATTGCTGTAAAAATGGAGAATGCTGCCGGTGGAATTATATTAACCGCCAGTCACAATCCTAAGGAATGGAACGCGCTAAAGTTACTCAATAGCGAAGGCGAATTTATCAATGCTGAGGTGGGCGCAAAAGTGCTTGCCTTAGCTGAAAAAGAAGACTTTAATTATGCTCACGTAGATAAAACCGGCACTTACAGAGCGGATGATTCTTATTTGCAAAAACACATTGCTGCTGTGCTCGATTATGATTTGGTGGATATTGATGCGATCAAAAAAGCAAAGTTTAAAATTGTGCTGGATGCAATCAATAGTTCGGGTGCAATCTACATTCCCGTTTTATTAAAAGCATTGGGCGTGAAAGATGTGATTGTAATAAATGAAGAAGTGACAGGCAAATTTGAACATAATCCCGAGCCGCTTCCAAAACACCTGACAAGCCTTAGCAATGAAGTGAAAAAACAGAATGCTTCTTTGGGCATTGCCGTAGATCCGGATGTGGACAGGCTTTGTTTCGTTTGTGAAGATGGAAGCATGTTTGGAGAGGAGTATACTTTGGTGGCCGTGGCAGATTATATATTGACCCACAGAAAAGGAAATACGGTCAGCAACATGTCGTCTACGAAATCCTTGAAAGAAATTACGCATAAGCATGGTGGTGAATATTTTCCTTCCGCCGTGGGTGAGGTAAATGTGGTCAATAAAATGAAAGAGGTGAAGGCGGTGATCGGCGGTGAGGGAAACGGAGGAATTATCGTTCCTGATTTTCATTACGGACGCGATGCGTTGATTGGTATCGGGCTTTTCCTGACTCATCTTGCTCATTCTCATAAAAGCATTAAGCAGTTAAGAGGAAATTATCCTGACTATTTTATTTCGAAAAATAAGATCACGCTGGAAAATAATGTTGACGTAAATGATCTTTTTAAAAAGATAAAAGACAAATACAAGAACAATCCTATCAATACAGATGATGGATTGAAAATAGAATTTGATAATGATTGGGTTCATTTAAGAACCAGCAACACTGAGCCTATTTTGAGAATTTATTCCGAAAGTAATTTCGAAACTACAGCAGATAATATCGCAAAAAAAATCATGAAAGATATACACGAGGCAATGTAATTAGCTAATTATTTAATTAGCCAATTAGCCATTAGCTAATGTGATAATGTGACAAGACAACAATTTCTACAATATGAACAGGATTTATTTTGATAATGCAGCTACGACTGCCCTTGATCCGGATGTTTTTGAATCGATGAAACCTTTTTTCACCGAAAAATTTGGTAATCCTTCGTCAATTTATTCTTATGGCCGCGAGACGAGAATGGCCATTGAAACATCAAGAAAGTCGGTAGCTAAATTGTTAAATGCACATCCTTCGGAAATATTCTTCACCAGCGGCGGAACCGAAAGCAGCAATACGGCGATATGCGCGGCAGTTCATGACCTTGGTTGCAAACATATCATCAGCTCGCCCTTAGAGCATCATGCCACATTGCATTGCGTTGAACATTTGAAAAATACCGGCGAAGCCACTCTTTCTTATGTAAAGGTTTTGCCAAACGGGCATATCGATTATGATGATCTTGAAAAGTTATTAAAAGAGAGTAAAGAAAAATGCCTCGTGACGCTAATGCACGCGAATAATGAAATTGGTAACATCACCGACATCGAACGTGTGGGAAATTTGTGTAAGGAATATGATGCAATCTTTCACTCCGATACTGTTCAAACGGTCGGTCATTTTAATCTTGATCTTCGCAAGCTTCCTGTTCATTTCATTACTGCTTCTGCACACAAATTTCACGGGCCAAAAGGCGTAGGCATTTTATACATTAATGAAAATATTAAAATTCATCCTTTCATAAATGGCGGCAGCCAGGAAAGAAATATGCGTGCCGGCACGGAAAATATCTATGGAATTGTCGGCTTCGCAAAAGCGCTGGAAATGGCGGTGAAAAATATGGACGAAGAGCGCGAACACATTAAGGAAGTGCGCGACCACATGAAAGCCAGCCTTCTTAAAAATATTCCCGGCGTTCATTTTAACGGCGATCCCGACGGACAAAGCCTTTACACGGTATTAAGTGTCGCGTTTCCTAAATCGGATAAATCTGAGATGCTTTTATTTAACCTTGATATCAATAACATCTGCGCCAGTGGCGGCAGTGCCTGCACTTCAGGCGTAGAAAGCGGCAGCCATGTAATCAGCGCTATTTCACCAGCCTCCAATCAGCAAACGGTGCGTTTTTCTTTTAGCAAGTACAGCACGAAAGAAGAAGTGGACCAGGTGATTGAAAAATTGGTTAGCCTCATTTAAAATCATTTTCATCCTTCTGCCCAATCTTTCGTTTAGGTTTTCCTTAAAGATTTAAAGGAAAATTAGGGGATAGACAAGTCTTTCATAATTTGACATTACAAATTATTGTTGTGTTTTCGAACTTTTTTTGGTAATTTGTCTACGCATTAAAACCAAATGTCATGAAAAAATTAATTTTCTCGGTGATGGTTTTAGGAATAGCCGGCTGCACCACGTCAACTGTGCCAGACAAGCCAAACATGCCAGGAACCTACCTGATGATCTCGCAAACACTTAACGACAGTGCCCGCGAAACTAAATACACGGAACTCAAACAACTAAAAATTTACACGGATGATTTCATGATGTATGTGCAGGTGAATCCGTCAGATTCCGTCTCTGCGTTTGGAGTCGGAACGTATTCATCAGATACAGGCACAGTAACTGAAAATGTGATCTACAGCGCAAGCAATACAAATTTTGTTACTACCCCACGCACTTTCAAACTAAACATAAAAAAAACGTCTGATGGCTACGAACAAGTGATCCCACATTTCGTTACGGATTCTCAAAATTATAAATTAACGGAAGTGTATCAAAAGGTCGGCACTGCCACAAAAACTCCTTTGGATGGTGTCTGGAAAGAAGTGAGGTCTTACAATCTGCGCGGAAAAGACACTTTAAAAACTACGCGAACCCAATATAAAGGATTTTATAATGGCTACTTTATGTTTGGGCACACGTTTATGGATTCAGCGTCTAAAAAGCATACCGGCATTGGCTTTGGCACGTTCCAAATGGTCAATGATAAAAAAATAAAAGAGACGGATCTTAATTCGACCTATTCAATAATAGCAGGAAACACCTTTGATATAGATATCGAAATGACCGGAACGGATCAATATAAGCAAACCCTTACCAACGCAAATGGAACCATCGGCGTCGAGTATTATGAGCGGTTAAAAAAATAGAATTAAAATGGCCCAAAATTTTTATTCTGGATTTTAAAAATCTTTTTTCTACATTTTGACTTACGAGGCATTAATGCAAACGCATGAACGTACCATGTATCGTTATCCAAGAAACTACGTAACGCAATTCCGATGACGGAATTGTCTTTTCTTCATCAGGCTACCAACGAAAAATAAAAACTAACGAAGCTTTCTTTCAAAACGTAAGCCTCTATTGCATCTTAAATCCTTCTAAAAATTTAGTGGTAAAATTCCCTTTTCTGAAATCTTCATTTTGCATAAGCTGCAAATGAAAAGGAATAGTAGTTTTGATGCCTTCGATTACGTATTCGCTCAACGCGCGGCTCATGGTATCAATAGCCTCATCGCGGGTTTGCGCCATGGTGATCAGCTTCCCGATCATGCTGTCATAATAAGGAGGAATTACATAACCCGCATAGCAATGGCTGTCCACACGAACTCCATGTCCGCCCGGCTGATGCAGCACTGTGATGCGTCCCGGAGAGGGACGAAAATCATTATAAGGATCTTCGGCATTGATCCTGCATTCTATCGCATGCATTTCGGGATAATAGTTTCTTCCTGAAATTTTATCTCCTGCGGCAATCTTTATTTGCTCTTTTATAAGATCATAATTGATCACTTCTTCTGTTACGCAATGCTCTACCTGGATCCTGGTATTCATCTCCATAAAATAGAAATTGCGGTGCTTGTCTACTAAAAACTCAATAGTTCCCACGCTTTCATAATTGATCGCGGAGGCAGCTTTGATAGCGGCTTCGCCCATCTTCTCGCGTAATTCCGGAGTCATAAACGGAGACGGAGATTCTTCTACCAGCTTCTGATGGCGTCGTTGTATGGAACAATCACGCTCACTTAAATGACAGACATTTCCAAACTGGTCGCCGGCAATTTGTATTTCAATATGGCGTGGCTCTTCCACGAATTTTTCCATATAAATACCATCATTTTTGAAAGATGCGGCCGCTTCTGTTTTGGCATTTTCAAATGATTTTTCAATATCTTTTTCTTCCCAAACCACGCGCATTCCTTTTCCTCCGCCTCCAGCCGTGGCTTTCAGAATTACAGGATATCCCACTTCTTTGGCAGCTCTTTTTGCATGAGCCACATCAGCCAATAAGCCATCAACTCCGGGAACCACGGGCACGCCGGCCTTTATCATCGTTTCTTTAGCGGTGACTTTATCGCCCATGGAGTTGATCATTTCGGGCGTTGGCCCGATAAATTTTATTCCATGATCAATACATATCTGAGCGAACCTGGCATTCTCAGCCAAAAATCCATAGCCGGGATGTATCGCATCTGCATTCGTAATTTCCACGGCCGCCATAATATGCGGAATGTTCAAATAACTATCTGCACTTGCAGGCTTGCCTATACAAACGGCTTCGTCCGCGAACTTCACATGAAGGCTGTCTTTATCGGCGGTCGAATAAACGGCTACCGTCCTGATGCCCATTTCTTTACAAGTCCGGATAATTCTAAGGGCGATTTCCCCCCTGTTTGCAATAAGTATTTTTTTAAACATAAGTTAATTTCAATTTGAAAATGCTGAATCTAATGTGAAACACCCCTGCTAATTTTTATAATTTCAACGATCAATGATAGAGTTCAAATTGGCTCAACAGTTACCAGCTAATTGCAGGATTTGCTTTTCGCTGTTGACAAATTTTGCCTAACACTTTATTTATTTCTTCAAGTTTATTTTGTAACGAAACACAATCAGGATACGAGTTTGCAAACTCACAAACCAAAGCCAATATTGAGATTCATCAGCTTCTTTTGCCGCAATCTTCATTTTATGAATAAAGTCTGCTTTGCTTTCTGCATTTTGTGCTTCCATGGCATTCGCCCCGATTGATGTTCCGGACCTGAGAAGTTGTTCTGAAATATGTATTTTTTCTGCACGTCAAGTAGTTCGCAATAATTTATTACCAATAATGAAAAGTCGAAAGACAATTTTAAAATTGGATTTCTTTCAATTAATTCCTTTCTCATAAGCAAAGTAGTTTTTATGAGTACAAGCCTGAGGTCTAACAATTTTCAAATTGAGCCATTTTCAAATTTTCAAATTGGCAAATTAATTAAGGTTCCACCAAAAACAGCGGCTGATCGAATTCAACAGGCGAAGCATCTTCAACAAGGATCTTAACGATTTTGCCTGATACTTCACTTTCAATTTCGTTAAAAAGCTTCATGGCTTCTATAATGCAAACTACCTGGCCCGGCTCTACCGTGTCGCCAACGCTTACAAATAAAGGTTTATCTGGTCCCGCCTGTCGGTAAAAAGTGCCGATCATCGGGCTTTTAATGGTCAATAAATTCTCAGTTTTTGCTGAATCGGCCGCGGGCTTTTCGGGTGCCACCGCAGGAAGCGAAATAGGCGCAGACGAGCCGGATTGCTGCACAGAAGGCGCCTGCTGTATTACAGGGCTGCCATAATGCTGCGCTGCCTCTTTTTTCTGCTTGATGGTGATTTTAAAATTATCTTTCTCAATACTAAGCTCACCAATATTGCTTTTGTTGACAAGCCGTACCAGTTCTTGAATTTGCTTTATGTCCATATTGGATGTATTAATTTTTTGGTTAGGAAAGGGAAGGCTAAGATAGAATAGAATTAGGAAATTGACTTAACATTGAACAATTAAATAATTATTTTGTTCAATTTGTCAACATTAATCTTTTACCCTTTCTACATATTCACCGGTTTTGGTATTGATCCTTATCCTCTCGCCTTCATTCACAAACAATGGAACGTTAACAGTAGCGCCAGTTTCAACAGTTGCGGGCTTCAAAGTTCTGGTAGCAGTATCGCCCTTAACGCCAGGCTCACTGTAAGTTACCAACATCACGATCTTATCAGGAAGTTCCACACCCATCGGTAAATCAGTTTCTGTATTGATTAATACTGATACTTCCTGGCCGTCTTTTAAAAACTGCGGTGCATCCACCATAGCCGGCGGTACTGCGATTTGCTCATATGTTTCAGTGTCCATAAATGTATATCCAGTATCATCTTTAAATAAAAACTGGTAAGGTCTTTTTTCAACCCTCACCGGAAAAATGGTTTCCCCGCTGTTCCAGGTTTGTTCAATCGTGCGACCATTATCAACGCCTTTCAATTTCGCCCACACCTTTGCTGCGGCGCGTGCTGTTTTATTCTGACCAAATTCAATAACGGTGTAAAGGTTGCCTTCAATCTTCAAGATCAACCCGGTTCTTACATCTGAGGTAGTTGCCATAATTTTTTTTTAAGGCGTCAAAGGTAAATTATTTGTTTTATTGTTCGCCGGTTTAATTGAAAATTCAAAGCTCGCAAACGGAGTACATGTCCAAACGCATTATCGGCAAAGATTTCTTAAAGTTTGAATAAGCTTTTTTTTAAGAAAGGCTTTTTCATAGTTTTATAAAAAATTAAGCGCTTGAAAAATTTATTAATTCTCTTCGCAGGCATTTTGATTTCTTATAATTCGGTTTCGCAAGCGCCGGAAGCAAAACAAGATTCCGCGGTTTATCTCCGCTTTCCCACGATTCCACAATTTACCGTTTTCAAAGCGCCCGACAGTACAGCTTTTTCGAGGGAAAATCTCCAGAAAAAAAAGCCGGTTGTGTTTTTTATCTTTAGTCCGGATTGCACTCACTGCCAGCATGAGACAGAATCACTCATAAAAAACATCCGGAAGTTTAAGAATGTACAGATCGTCATGATCACCTATCTTCCTTATGATGAAATGATGAAGTTCTATAAAGTTTATAACATCGGTGCTTATCCGCAAATCACGATGGCGAGAGATACTAAATTTTTCTTCCCGGTATTTTTCAAGGTGCAGAACCTGCCATCGATTTTTGTTTATGACAAAAAAGGAGAATTTAAAAAAGCCTTTGAGGGAAGTGTAAAAATGGAAGACATTCTGGAAGAATTATAGAGAAAGTTCGCATAAAAGACTTCATATATTTTTCGGAAAAATTTGCCCTTGCATCTCTCCAAGGCTTAAAAAAAAATTATTCGTATCGATCGGCCTTGCAATTTTTTATTAGTTTTATAAAAAGTTACTGATGAAAAAAATCCCGTTTTTAATCGCTTGTGTTTTTGCTTTCTATGCAGGATTTTCTCAAGCGACGCCCACCGCTGAGGCGACGCCACAATTCATAAGCAATCCTTTCATCCCGGATTTCACTTTGTACAAAGCGCCGGATAGCACCGTTTTTACCAATAAAGATCTCGTGAAAAAAAAGCCCGTTTTGATAATGATCTTTAGCCCGGACTGCGGCCATTGTCAGCACGAGACAGAAGTATTATTGAAAAATATAGACCATTTCAAGAATACGCAGATCCTGATGACGACCTGGTTACCTTATAGTGAGATGGCGGCGTTTTACAAAACTTATAAGATCGCCGATTATCCTGGCATTACGATGGCGTGGGATAAAAAAGATTTCTTTCTACCCTATTATCATGTGCAATCTTATCCGCAATTAGTAGCGTATGATGAAAACGGAAAATTCGTAAAAACCTTTAGCGGCGATATCAAAATGGATGAAGTAGCGACAGCATTAGGAAATCAGTAATCCCGGTTTACATTTCTACATTTTTCTAGTGCTTTTTTATAAGCTAAAAAAATAGTTTTCTTCATTTTTCTGCGCATTCATAACAAACGGTTGAGTAAACGGATTTGTAATTCTGCGATCGTTGATCTTATTACTTCTCATAAGCCGAAATATAGTTTTTCTATTTTCTACCGGCAGAAATATCTATTGGCACTTTCAAAACAAATAAAAACAAAACAATCCTGCATCAAAACAATAAAACAATTATCCTATACCTTTGAGCAGTAACAATTTTTTCAAATTAATATAAAGTACAATGAAAGTAACCGTAGTAGGCGCGGGCGCAGTAGGCGCCACCTGTGCCGACAATATTGCCAGGAAAGAACTTTGTGAAGAACTGGTTTTGCTCGATATCAAAGAAGGAATTTCTGAAGGAAAGGCAATGGATTTTATGCAAAGCGCAGCCCTTTTGGGAAGCGATACAAAAATTATTGGCAGCACAAGTGATTACAAAAAAACGGCCGGCAGCGATGTAGTGGTTATCACATCGGGAATTCCACGTAAGCCGGGAATGACGCGCGAAGAACTGATTGGCATCAATGCGGGAATCGTAAAAGACGTAACGAATAATATTTTGCAAAACTCACCGGACGCGATCATTATTGTGATCAGTAACCCAATGGATACCATGACTTATCTCGCTTTAAAATCAAGCGGCATTCCTAAAAACAGGATCATCGGAATGGGCGGATTGTTAGACAGCAGCCGCTTCAAATATTTTCTATCAACAGCAATGAAATGCTCCGCGCATGACCTGCAGGCGGTAGTGATCGGTGGCCATGGCGATACCACGATGATACCATTAACAAGATTGGCGACTTATAACGGAACACCGGTTTCGAACATGTTGGATGAAGCCACATTGAAGCAGGTAGCGGCAGATACTATGGTTGGCGGAGCAACGCTTACCAAACTTTTAGGAACCAGCGCATGGTATGCTCCGGGCGCTGCGGGAGCAACTTTGGTGGAAGCCATTGTGCGTGATGAAAAGAAATTAATTCCCTGCTGCGTGATGCTCGATGGCGAATACGGACAAAACGATATCTGCATGGGCGTGCCGGTTGTTGTAGGAAAAAATGGCTGGGAAAAAATCATCGATTTTAAATTAAACGACGAAGAGCAAGCTGCCTTTAATAAAAGTGCAGAAGCGGTAAGAGCAATGAACGCGGCGCTTACTCTTTAATTGCTTTTAGCGTAAATCCATTTTGATACAACGATAAAATATACTGATTTAAAAAGAACCAATGAATAAAAATTCATTGGTTTTTTTATGATGCGAATGTAAGAATATGATGCAAACTCATTTTGCAGATTGATGATGAATTCAGCTAAATTTGAAGGGATCAAACTAATATCTATGCAAGCACAAGGACTCTATTACAACGATTACCTTCAGCTGGAAAAAATACTGGATGCGCAGCATTTGGAGAGTGCAAAAGAAGGCAATGACCTTGCTCATGATGAAATGCTTTTTATCATTATTCACCAGGCTTACGAACTTTGGTTTAAACAAATATTATTCGAGCTTGATTTTGTTTTGCGCGTTTTCAGCAAGGAAAAAATTGATGATAATTCAGAAGATTTGAACCTGGTGCGCCACCGCATGAACCGTATTATTAAAATACTGGAACTCATCACCCAGCAAATAACGCTGCTCGATACGATGACGCCGCTGGATTTTCTTGAGTTCAGAAATTTGCTCATTCCGGCATCCGGATTTCAAAGTGTACAATTCAGATTAATTGAGGCGCGGCTCGGATTATCGATGGACAGCCGTTTTAATAAAGATTATTATAAGCGAACCAACGAAGGGGGATTTAATAAACCTGATTTTGACAAAATAAATTCCACAGAAGAATCTACCAATCTTCTCGCACTGATCAATAAATGGCTGGAAAGAATTCCGTTTTTCGATGAAGATTTATGGAAGAGTTATCGACCGCAATTCGCTTCCAATAATGGCTTGCACCCATTCTGGAATGATTACCGGACTATTTATAAAAACGGACTGACAGAAAAAGAAGCGAATAAAATAATTGATTTTGATTTTGTTTTTTTTGAAAATAAAAATAATCTGCCGGAAGAGAAATTACCAGCCAAACCCACCCTATCTGCCGCTGCTATGCGTGCAGCTTTGTTCATTATGCTTTATCGTGATTTTCCTGTGTTTCAAACTTCTTATCAAATTCTGGATGCACTGGTTGAGATAGATCATCAAATGTCTAACTGGCGCCACAAGCACCTTGATATGGTTCGCAGAATGATCGGCATGCGGATGGGAACGGGAAATACAAGCGGCGGAGGTTATCTTGAAGGCGCTCTAAACAAACATTATATTTTTAAGGACATCTCAGGACTTTCAACATTTTTAATAGAAAGAAAAAATTTACCAAAACTTCCGGAGGCGTTAATTAGAAAGCTGAGCTATAGTTATTAATTTATTGGATAAATGCAAAGCATGCAAGCGAGATATATAATCCGTTAAGGCGCTCTGCCCGATATAACGAGGCAGGCAAATAACTTCTCATAAACCGTACAATGCGAAAATTTATTTTAATAAAACTTCATTCCATTCTTTTATGGTCACTTTAGCTATGACACCTTCTGTAACAAACGGGTCTTCTTTAATAAATTTTTCTGCACTCGCTTTATCGGTGAATACTCCCAAGGAACCTTCGGTTGGATCAGCAAATGTTCCGATCGCGATAATTTTTTTGTTCTTAGCAAATTCATCAACAATGATTTTGTGACGTGGATAGACTTCTCTCACTTTTTCCATGGTCACATTGCCTAATTCATAAAATACTAATGCTTTCATCGTATATATTAATTTCTGTTTAAATTATTTTGCAAATGTTAAGCATTTGCACCTTTATCATTTCTTTCAACATTACAGCCAACTCTATGATAACGTATTTAAAAATACGATAGCTGGTGACCGGTTTATTGGGCGCATTTCAATTTGTCGCAAAGGTTGCCAACTTTCAGGAAGTTGTTTCACCTCAAAAATATTTTTTTTAAAGCTGGCAACCTTGGTCCGTGCGACATTTTGAAATTTCCCGGTGTATTAGCATTATTCAGAAAAGTCATTTTATAGATTTTTAAGTTTTTTATTTAAATCATCAAAACTGTGGAAGGCCTGTCAAATCCATCTTTCAATGATCATTTTCAAAGAAACAATGATTGCGATTGAAGAAAGAAAATATACCCAAGCCTTGCGCGGAACTTTTAAAATCGTAATCAATAGATAGCTTAACAATAAAATAATAAACACGATAAGGATTTGGCCGGCCTCAAGTCCAACATTAAAGCTCAACAAAGGAAGTCCGATACTTTCATTTTTTGCCAGCATAAAACGGATACTGTTCGCAAAGCCCATTCCATGTATGAGTCCAAAAAATAATGCGAAGAAATAATTAAGCTGTAGAGATTTTGGCTGGAAATCTTTTTGAAATAAATTGAAGACTCCGGTGATCAAAATTGTCACGGGAATTAAAAATTCCACAAGGTTATCATTTACCCGAATCACATCGTAAACACTCAACGCCAGTGTGAGCGAATGTCCTATAGTAAAAGCGGTAACTAAAATGAGCACTTTTTTCCAGTCTTTAAAAATATAAATAGCGGCTAAAGCTGTCACGAAAAGAATATGATCAAGCGCATCTATGCTAATAATATGATGCCAGCCAAGAGAAAAGAAAAGATTGATATCGTCCATAAAGATTCACAAATAATTTTTAAAATTATAAAGGATTTTTGCCGCCAAAATAAGACTATTAACTTTAAGCCATGAAAATTTACAAGATGCTTCTTTGTGCAGGATTGTTATATTGTATTGGAATGCTGACAACTTCTTTCACAACCGTAAAAAAGAGTCATCATCCTTTTTATGTCAGCGTCACCCGCATTGATGAAAACAGCAAGGAAAAAATACTGGAAGTGTCCTGCAAAATTTTTACTGATGATTTTGAAAAAACATTAAGAATGCATTACAAGGAACATATCGATCTTTTGAATCCTCCTGACCGTTCAGCGATGAATAATGTGATAAGCGATTATATAGAAAATCATCTTAAAATTTCCGTTGATGGAAATCCCGTTAGAATGCAATTCGTGGGCTATGAAAAAGATGAAGAAGGCGTGGAATGCTATTTCCAGGTAAACCGGATTTCTGTAAATAAAACCGTCGATGTTTTTAATGATCTTTTGTTTGAATACAAACCGGAGCAGACAAATATTGTGCATGTAACGGTTAAGGGCAAACGCAAAAGCAGGCAACTCGTAAATCCCAATGCAAAAATAAGTTTTGACTTCTAAAATGGAGCTTCATTCACTTGCTATCATTAGCAAATCATCTCATCGGCTAATTAGCTAATTAACCTCAATCTTCCATCGCCTGGCGTATCTCTTCAGAGATTTTTACGATCACTTTATCGATTCGCTGTCCGTCCATGTCCACAATTTCAAAATCAAAACCGCGCCATTCAAATGTGTCACCCTCAGATGGAATCCGCTTAAGCTCATGTAAAATAAATCCGGCCAGGGTATCAAATTCGTTTTCTCCTTCATTGATCCAGATCGTCTTATCAAACTTTGTAAGAAAATCGTAGAACTGGATCTGGCCATCGATAATGTAGCTGCCATCTTTTCTTTCCACGATCCCGTATTCATCGTCTTCTTCTTCAGGCATCTCGCCTACAATGGCTTTCAAAATATCTTTTACAGTGATCATTCCCTGCAGGCTTCCATATTCATCAACGATAAATGCATAATGAATTTTGGTATTTTTTATTTTTTCAAGAACCTGGTAAGCTGAGTTATTTTCCGGAACAAAGAGGGCTTTTCTCAACAAAGTCGATAGTGGCGCATCCGGCTGCAGATAAAGATCTTTTACATAAACCACTCCTTCAATATCATCGATCGTTTCCCGGCAAACGGGATAGACCGAATGCTGAAATTCCTTTATTTTTTCTTTTACCGATTCACGGCTTTCTTCGATATCGAACCACACAATATCTGTTCTATGGCTCATTAAAGAAGTAATGTTGCGATCGCCCAAATGAAAAACTCTTTCAATTATTTCTTTTTCTTCTTCTTCTATTGCACCCAATTCACTGCCCTCATTAATCATTGCTTTAATTTCTTCTTCCGTGACCTGGCTATCCGTGTGAGGTGTAATATTAAATAACTTAAAAATTCCCGCACTTAGTGAGCTTAATAACCAAACGAGCGGATATGAAATTGAACTAAGCACTTTAATAGGACGCGCAATCCCTTTGGCGATTTTTTCAGGATTCATTATGGCAATTCTTTTTGGCACCAATTCGCCAAAAAGTATCGATAGAAAAGTAACAATGATAACAATAATCACCGTAGACACCGTGGCAGCGTATGGACGTATAAAATGGACCTGTTCAAGATACGGCTGTAAGTATGTACTAAATCTTTCACCAGAATACACACCCGTTAAAATCGCAACCAGTGTTATATATATCTGCGTGGTCGACAGGAAAAGATCAGGGTTTTCTTTAAGATCCAATGCTACCCTGGATTTCACATCGCCTTTGTTGGCACTGCTTTCGAGCCGCGATCGCTTTGCTGACACAAGCGCCATTTCACACATTACAATGAACGCATTGATCAGGATCAGGAAAAACAAAATAATAATATCAACCATGGTTATGATTTTCGATTTGAGGCTCAAGTCCTATTCTTTTATTGAAGATCGTCGCCGGAATATATCCGAGAATCACTCCAAGTATGGCTCCGCAAAATATGTCGAAAGGAAAATGAACCCCGACATATACCTGAGCATACGAAATAGCAAAAGCCCATAAAAACAGAAAAGCCCATTTTGGACTTACCGTTTTTTTTAAAGTTGTAAATATAAACATTGCAGCGGCAAAATGATTAGCTGCATGAGAAGACGTAAAACTGGAGCTGGAAGGGCAATAACTAACAAGAAAACGTATTTGGTCTGCCAGGTAAACATCCTGACACGGTCTGAGGCGTATAAAATTATCTTTAATCAATGTACTGCTTACATAGTCGCTGAGCATCACATTTAGAATTAAAAATAATACCCAAAACCAACCTTTCAGTTTGAAATTCAAGACTACAAAAAGCACCATGAAGAAATAAAACGGCATCCATACAAATGGTTCCCTGATGAATGGAAAGATGGTATCGAGAAAAGAGTTGTGCCAACGACCATTCATTTTCGAAAATAAATCATAGTCAAACTGCCTCAACCCGACCGGTAAAACATCGTCCATGTATATTTTCAGTAAACTCATTTTCACAAAAATAACTATTCATTAAAAAACGTGCCTAAATATTTACATTTACCTTTAGCGCCGGATTTTGCAGGTTGAGCCTAACAGTAATATTTCAATAATTTAAATGAAAACTACGAATTTTCCCCGTCTCATAAAATGGATGTTTTTTACTGCTGTCACATTTCTTGTCCTTATGACATTAATGCGGTTCGCCTTTTTCTTTCATTATCGCCCACCGGCTTATTCATTTTCAGGCAGCTTAAAAGCTTTTTTATTGGGTCTCAATTTTGACACACGGATTGTTTGCGGCATCGTGCTTTTTCCATTTCTTATAGGTAATCTTCATCTTACTTATAATTTTAAAAAACGGCTTTCGCCCGGCAGTATTGTGCAATTAGCCATAACGGTTATAGTAATGGTGCTGTTGATCATTTTTATGAAAAAAGGGCATGCATCATTTTCCATACTGGCTATTGCCGCAGTGATTTTTGCCTTGATTTTGCTATGGCTTTTTGTCACAAAAAATTGCAATCCTTTTGAAAATGCTACCTCCGCAAGAATCTTTAAAATCTACTTTTTAGTTATTGCGGCGGTGCTGGTATTTCTTTACGCAATCGATTATGAACATTTTGATTACCTGCACCAGCGGTTGAACGCAAGCGTAATGAATTATACAGAAGATGCCAAGATCTCCATGAATATGGTTTGGGAAACTTACCCGGTTATTACGCTTTTAACACTTATCATTCTTTTCACCGCCGTTCTTTATTTTGTTATTATTTATTTTTTTAAGAAATTAAAAGCTGCGGTTTATCGTGGTCATTTGATTAGCAAAATTTCATTTGGTGTATTATTTACCCTCATATTAAGCATTGGCATCTTTGGAAAAATTAATCAATATCCATTGCGGTGGAGCGATGCATTTGCATTGAACGACGATTTTAAAGCCAACCTTTCTCTCAATCCTGTACAAAGTTTTTTAAGTACACTTGAATTTAGAAATTCCTCCTATGATCTGAAAAAAGTGAAAGCTTATTATCCTTTAATGGCGAAATACCTTAACATTAAAAACCCTGATAGTGTGAATTTAAATTTTACCAGGATTCATGATGTGACGACAACTGGTAAAACGCCTAATGTGGTGGTGGTGATCTGCGAAAGCTTCAGCGGATATAAGAGCAGCATGTGGGGCAATCCGTTAAACACGACTCCTTATTTTAATGAAATGTGCCAACAAGGTATTTTCTTTGATCGTTGCTTCACGCCTGCTTATGGTACCGCGAGAGGCGTGTGGGCGGTGATTACAGGAATTCCGGATGTGGAATATCCCAACACTTCCAGTCGCAATCCGGCGTATGTTGACCAACATTCTATCATCAACGATTACAAGGACTATGAGAAATTTTATTTTATTGGCGGTAGCCTAAGCTGGGCCAATATAAGAGGATTGCTCAATAACAATATTGCCGGACTCAACATGTATGAAGAAGAAAATTTTAAATCAAAAAGCGTGGACGTATGGGGCATCAGCGACAAGCGGTTATTCCTTGAAGCCAACAATGTTTTGAAACAACAACAGAAACCATTCTTTGCAGTGATACAAACCGCCGATAATCACCGGCCTTACACGATTCCGGAAGAAGATAAAAATGAATTTGTCTTAAAAAACTTTCCAACAGATTCTCTTCATCAATATGGGTTTTATAGCAACGATGAATTGAATGCTTTCAGGTACACCGATTTTAGTTTTGAGAAATTCATAGAAGCCGCAAAAAAAGAACCCTATTTTAATAATACTATTTTCGTTTTTGTAGGTGACCACGGCATACGCGGCGATGCCGGTAAAATGTTTCCTAAAGCCTGGGAAATAGATGGCTTATCTACCCAACACGTTCCGTTGCTGTTTTATGCACCGGCTCTTCTGAAACCTCAACGAATCGACAGAACCTGCTCCCAGGTGGACCTTCTGCCCTCTGTGTCCGCGCTCGCAAATATTTCTTTCACTAATACTTCTTTGGGAAAAAATCTTTTTGATACGGTGAAGACTGATACAAGATTTCCTAATTCAGCGTTTTTGTTTGATCCGACAATTAAACAAATTGGTGTTGTCACAGATGAGTATGCCTATGTACATAACCTCATAAGCGGAAAAGTAGATTTTCGCTATTCCAACAGTGACGCGGCTTTGCCGAAAAATCCAAATATCGATGAAGATAAAAAAGCCCTGGAAACACTTTCGCAGGCTTATTATGAAACAGCGAGATACATGCTTTCAAACAACAAGAAAGTTAATCCAAAGAAGACAACAACAAACTAATTTATATTTGTCTGACTCATCATGATCTTCAAAGCTAAAATTCCCAGGACAGTCCCTTTAACCATTCAATGGCTGTTAATGCTTTGGCTCATTTATGTAGTGATCTTTACCATTTTCCGCGTCTCAACAGTTGCTCTGTTCATTCCTTCGAATGTCACAATCGCATCGCTGCTTCCCTCCTTCTGGCTTGGCTTTCGCTTCGATGCAAAATGGATCTCGATTATACTTTTACCAATCGCGATTCTTTCAGTTTATCCAAAATTTTCGCCATTTTATTCTGAAAAAAATAAGAAATTATGGTCTTATTATCTGGCCATAACCACATTGTTCGTGCTGTTTTTTTTCGGGGCTGACTTTGGGAATTTTAGTTACAACCACACCCGCATCAATGCAAGCGCTTTAAACTTCGCAGAAGATCCGGTCATCTCTTTTAAGATGCTTTGGCAAAGCTATCCGATGGTATGGATTGTTACAGCGCTGGTAGTGTCAGTGATTTTAATGTCCAAGCTTTTCAAAGGGACGCACGTGATGACTACGAAGAGAAATCTCCAGGAAAATATGATCTATAAAAAAAGATGGCATCTCGCGGCAATCGCTTTTTTGGTTTGGTGCCTTTATGGAGTGTTTTCTTTTCATCCGATAAAATGGAAAGATGCGTTTGAGATGAACGACAATTTTAAATCCTATGTAGCTTTAAATCCGTTACAAAACTTTTTCACAACGCTTCAATTTCGCAAGCCCTCTTTTGATGATGCGCAGGCAAAAAAATATTTTCCTTTGATCGCGAATTTCCTTCAACTGGATCCTAAAAATATTGCCGAAGAAAATTATTCAAGAGAAATTTTACCTAATAGCAAATCGCTGGAGAGCAGGCCCAACATAGTGTTGGTCATTTGCGAAAGCTTTTCCATGTTCAGAAGCAGCATGAGCGGCAATCCATTAAACACGACTCCGTATTTTAAAAAGATGTGTGATAGCGGCATCTTTTTTAACAGGTGTTTCAGTCCAACCTTCGGAACCGCGAGAGGCGTTTTTGCAACGCTAACAGGAATTCCGGATGTTCAGCTCTCGAAATTTTCTACGCGCAATCCTGCTGCGATCAATCAACATACGATCGTTAATGAATTTGAAGATTATAATAAATTCTATTTTTTAGGCGGCAGCAGCGATTTTAATAATTTCGAGGGACTGGTAAAAAACATTAGCGGCGTGAAAGTTTACCAGGAAGGATCTTTTAAATCTGCTCCTTTAAATGTTTGGGGCATTAGTGACAAAAACCTGTTCATGGAATCTTCCCAGGTGCTTTCCGAACAAAAAAATCCTTTTTTTGCAATCATCCAGACAGCAGACAATCATCGCCCGTTTAGCATTCCTGAAGAAGACACTGATTTTATAAGAAGGGTTGAGCCGGAAGACACTTTGCACAAATATGGATTTGAATCTTTAAAAGAATTCCAGGCATTTTGCTATACCGATTATTGTTTTGAAAAACTAATTGAAGGCGCAAAAAAACAGCCCTGGTTTAACAATACCATCTTTGTTTTTGTTGGTGACCACGGAGTGGAAGGCGAGACATCGGCCATTTATCCAGACAGGCTAAATATGGGCCGGTTGAGCGATGAACATGTGCCTTTGCTATTTTACGCACCGGAATTATTATTACCACAAGCCCGTCACGAAGTAGTTTCGCAAATTGATGTGCTACCCACAATTGGAGGCATGTTACATCAATCTTATACCAACACAACATTGGGCAGGGACCTGTTAAATTCAAAAAATAAAATGGATGCGGCGTTTATCATTCATCATGACGAAGGAAATATCGGCGTTGTCACTAATGATTATTTTTATGTAAAAAATTTACGAATCAGCAAACAGGAATTACTGCCTTTAAATTCTAATTCTTTGCAGTTAAACAATCTCCAACAGGATTCTGTGAAATCCAGACTCTCTGAATTAACCTCCGCGATGTATGAAACGGCTAAATGGATGTTGGTGAATAATAAAGAGAAATAATTTTTGTAAGCCCATATCATCTGCTGCAATTTTTAGAAGGCACAGACATCGGAATTAAACTATAAGATGAAACAACCCAAAATATAGATTTTTGAATTAAAAGAATCAGCAGTTGCTGGTGTAACATTCAATCATCAATTCACAAACTGATGATCCAGGCCTCTGAAATCGACCGGCACTAATTTGCTTACACCTGGCTCCTGCATGGTTACTCCATAGATGACATCCACAGACGCCATGGTCATTTTGTTGTGTGTTACAATAATGAACTGAGATTCTTTACTGAACTTCCTGATCATTTGTGTGAATTTACCAACGTTAGCGTCATCAAGAGGCGCATCGACTTCATCTAAAATGCAAAAAGGCGCTGGCTTGATAAGATAAATCGCAAACAAAAGCGCAGTGGCTGTGAGGGTTTTCTCTCCTCCACTTAACTGCGTAATGCTCGTAGGCCTTTTTCCTTTTGGTTTGGCAACAATATCAATTCCCGTTTCCGCAAGATTATCCGGATCGCTTAAAACCATATCGGCTGTGTCGTCGTCTGTGAATAATGCTTTGAATACATTTTGAAAATTATCCCTAACCTGGTTGAAGGTTGTCAAAAATTTCTGATTTGCGCTCGTCTCCACTTCCTGGATTGTTTGCATCAAAGATTCCTTTGCGGTTACGAGGTCGCCTTTTTGTTCCTTGATAAAATCAAAACGCTTTTTCATTTCGGTAAATGCCTCAATCGCAGTTGGATTTATTTCACCCATATTTTCCAAACGCTTTTTCATGCGGTCACTTTTTTCCTGCAAATCTTCCAACGGAGTTTCGGTTGTGCGCTCTTCGTCAAGGATCACATCCAGATCGACTTTAAACTCTACGCTTAATCTTTCTTTCATTCCCGCAAGATGAAGCTTCAGGTCATTCAGCTTATCTTTTATTTCATTCAGCAACTGATCGGTTTGCTCTTTTGATTTTTGCTTATGCCGCAATTCGCTTTCCTTATCATTCAATTGATTCCTCAGATTGTAATAAGCCTGGTCAGCTTCATTCAATTTTTTTTCTTCCGCATCTTTATCTCTCATGAGATTGATAACCGCTGTTTCCAGTTCTTTCAACTCTGCAGAAGTGGTGGAAATATTTTCGGATGATTCTTTTAGCTGAACATTGCTGTTCTCAATTTGTGCGTTAAGTTCTTTAAACTGGCGGCTCTTAAATTCGAGTTCCTGGTTGAGCGAATTCACTTTACTTTGCTGGCGCGTAAGCTGTAAATTATTATCATTATACAGCCTGTTTACTTCGTTAAATTCCTGTTCTGTTTTGATAAATTCAGCACCGGCCATTTTCATCTTTTCGTCGTGGGCCGCTACTTGTTCCACAAGGTCGCCGAGAAGATCACGTGTATCACTAATCGCTTCGCGGTTATCTTCCAGTTGGCCCCGCATTTCTTCCAGACGGTTTTCAGAAACATTTTGCTGATGCAGCATATTTTCAAGCTTATTCTGGATCGCATAAGTTGCGTTAATGAGCTCATTGATTGCTTGCTGCATTTGTTGAATCGTGTTCTCTTTCAGTTGTTGATTGAAAGCGATCACTTCGTTCGATTTCTGACTGATCACCGCTTTTAGCTCATTCACTTTCGTTTGTTGAACGGCTATTTTTTCTGCCAGCTTTTCTAGGTTCTTGGCACGCCCGATTTTCTTGCCTTCAAATAATCCTACGCTTCCTCCGGAAAGTGCATATTTCCCCTTTACATATTTTCCTGTTTTTTCGAGAATAATCGCATCGCTGTTATTATTGTTCTGTAACGCTTCATCATTTTCCGCAATGAAAACATTGCCCAACAGATATCCTGCCAGGTGGCGATATTTTTCATCAATCTCAATAACGTCTAATGCCGGAATCGCGTGGTCAATTTCTCCGTTTGGACTGCCGTTTTGCAAGTTGTTTAGCTGATCTAAAAGGAAAAAATTGGCTTTTCCTTTTTTATTCGCATCCAGCAATTGAACCGCTGTCATGCCATCGGCCATCGTATCAACAACATAATAATTCAGGTAAGGCTCCAGCACATTTTCCACCGCTGCGCGATATTCTTCTTTTACATAAATAATATCGGACAGAATGGGAGCAGTATAATTCCAGGACTGATTATTATGCAAAAACTTTACGCTTTCAGGATAACCTTCCATCTTATCAATAAGGCTTTTCAAAAGGTCATGCTCATTCTGTTTGGAATCGAGCATGCGGTTTTCTTCGGCCAGCTCACTCCTTAATTTTTCCAACACCGCCTGGGTTTCCAGTATTTGCTCTTTGGTGAATTCGTTGTGCTTCTTCAGTTGCTCAAACGCTTCCTTTTTATCACTCAGCTCCAACTCTTTTTCTTTCTTTTCATTTTCGAGCCGGGAAAGTGTTTCGGTTCTTTGCTTTTGCTCTTCTTCGATCTGGATGATGGAGCGCTGAAGATTAAATATGGAAGTATCCGCCACCGCAACCTTCTTTTCTGCGTCAAAATGATTGCGCTGCAACTGCATTTGCGTTTGGCGTAATGCGTCCACTGCATTGCGCTTTTCATCAAAAACAATTCTTTTTTCTTCCGCGTTTTTCTTCAAAGATTCAAGCTGCTCTTTTTGTTCGGCTAGCTTTAGTTGCTCGTCTCCTATTTGTTGTTGAGTGAATGCAATACTTTCACTAATCCCTTTAAGCTGGCCTTCCGACTTCAGTAAAAAATCATTTAAACTGCTTTGCCTTTCTGTGAGGTGCTGCAACCTTTGCGCGCTCAGGTTCTTTTTGTTCTCCCTTTCTCTAAGCGTGTTATTCAATTCATTAAAAGAATGCTGTTGTTGCTGTAACGCCCGCTCCTTATCAATAAACCCGATTTTTTCTTTTTCAATGGCCGCTTCCTCTGTTGCGACTGCCGCTTCCAACTCAATTCTTTTATCAGTTTCGGTTTGTTGCTGCTCAGACAGATCGCGGTAAGTAATATGAAATCCTTCGAGTGCTGCTTTAGCCAGCTCAATACTTATTTCCCGATATTCTTTTTTTACTTCATAAAATTTCTCCGCCTTTTTTGCCTGGCCTTCAAGTGTCTTTAACTGATTATTAATTTCAAATAAAAGATCTTCAATGCGCGCAAGATCCTGCTCGGTAGCGTCCAGCTTTAATTTTGCTTCGCGCTTCCTTGTTTTATAAATGGAAATTCCGGCGGCTTGCTCAAGCATTCTGCGGCGGCTGTTTTCCTTGTCTTTTATAATATCATCCACCATTCCCAATTCGATGATCGCATAACTATCTGTACTCACACCAGTATCCATAAAAAGATTATGAATGTCTTTTAACCGGCAGCTCACGTCGTTCAGGCGATATTCGCTTTCGCCATTTTTATAATATTTCCTGGTAACTGTAACGGTGCTGAATTCTGTAGGAAGGAGATTTTTGGTATTCTCAAAAGTAAGGCTCACTTCGGCAAGGCCGCTCGCACTGCGGTTCTTAGAACCGTTGAAAACAAGGCTTTCAAGATTTTCACTCCTTAACTGGCTGATTTTCTGTTCGCCGATCACCCAACGGATGCTATCTACAATATTACTTTTACCGCAGCCATTCGGCCCGATAACGCCGGTAATGCCTTCATCAAAATTGAGCAATGTCTTATCGGCAAAACTTTTAAAACCTTTTATTTCCAAACTCTTTAATCGCACGGTATCTGTTTTATGTTAAGTGTTCAATGAACGGCAGCAAACCTGGGTTTAGCAGGCTGGCAAATATATGTTTTAAGCCAGAAAGAAAGATTTGGAAGACCTCACG
Source organism: uncultured Chitinophagaceae bacterium (assembly GCA_963706775.1). Classification (GTDB taxonomy): domain Bacteria; phylum Bacteroidota; class Bacteroidia; order Chitinophagales; family Chitinophagaceae; genus Ginsengibacter. The sequence continues at coordinate 112,135 of CAVPNF010000002.1, read as the reverse complement.
GCGATTCATACTTATACACACATTTTTCACAGAATGACAAAATTTCCGGTCTTTTCTCAGGATTTAGTTTATTTTTTTTGTTTATTTGAATGGTTAAATTTGCAATCCCTCGTTAATCCCTTTTTCTGTATAAACATTAAAAAAAATCAAATGAAAAAATTTCTCGTTCCTATTGACTTTTCTGACACTTCATTGAACGCTGCGAGATATGCGGTGGAATTAGCAAAGCAAATTCCCGAAGTTCATATTACGCTCTATCATGTATTTAGCAAGATAAGCCTCGCTACGCTTAAATCTAAAGATGAAGGGTCCCGCCAGTTGGTTTCAGAGGCAGAATTGAAGAATGTACAGGAAAAAATAGCAGACGGGAATACGAATATTACATGCGTGGCTGAGGAGGGATCATTTGTCGAAAATATAAGCGACTATGTAATGGGGAACTATATTGACCTCGTGGTAATGGGAATTACCGGAAGTTCGAGGATTACACAGGTTTTCATGGGCACAAATACTTTGAACGTGATCAGGCATATTAACTGCCCGGTGATGATCATCCCTCCGGATGCCAAATGCACAGGACTGAAAAAAGTATTGTTCACCTCTGACTTTAAAGATGTTGCAAGGACGACTCCATTTGTTGCGTTGAAAAAAATACTCGACGAGTTTAAACCTCACCTTGATATTTTAAATGTGGACAGCGAGCATTATGTGGAGCTTACAGAAGATTTTAAAATTGAAAGAGAAGCTATGGAAGATAAACTAGGGAGCTACAATCCTAATTTCTCTTTTCTAAGAGCTTATGATTTCTTAGATGGCATTAATAGTTTTGTTGAAACAAAAAATATTGATGCCATTATAACCGTTCCGCGCAAGCACAGTTTCCTAAGCCAGCTTTTCAAAACAAGCCATACCAAAAAACTGGCTTATTATAGTCATGTGCCGATTATTGCTATTCCTTATTAAGGCTTATCTCATAAGCGAAAAAGTAGATTTTTTAATTATTAGAGATTGTTTATAAATTGACGTTGTAAGCGGAAGTTTTACCTGAAATAGAACTTCCGCTTTTTTAGTAATAGATGATTTAATTCCGGACTTTTGGGTTTATGCATATAAAAAAATGGAAAAACTATATTTTGGCGTATCAGTTTGTTTTTAGGGGAATAGGTATTTTTTGGATGACAGGGGAATTATCAGCATTGCTATCCGTGTAATGTTGCAAAATATTTCCGGAAAGATTCGCCTGACAACTCAAAAAGTAGTTTTTTTCTATAATTAAAAAAGCACAACTGGCAGTATTCTTGAGTTTTTTTGTATCAAGTTTGACAATGAAATCAGCAAAAACACTTTTGAACTATTCTAAAAAGCTGGCAAAAAGAATCAATAAGATCTTAAAAAAATCATCTGATCGATATAATGTCGAAGATTACCATCGGTTGCGAACAGAAATAAAAAAACTCAATGCGCTTTTCGATCTTTTACAATTTTTTTCTGAACATTTTAAACGGGAAAAATACTTTAAGCCTGCAAAGAAAATTTTTATGCGGGCCGGGAAGGTGAGAGAATTGCAACTTGAAGAAGCAACTCTAAAAGAATATGTTTCTTTTTCCTTTGAACATTATTTGCGCGATATACAAAAACAGGTCAAAAAAGAGGAAACCGATTTTCATGCTGTTATTACCAAAAAAAGAAAGGCGCTACTTAAAAAAAATTTCAAAGAAATCATTCCCTTCCTGGAAGCGGTGCCCCCCAAAAAAGTAACTGCTTATTTTGAAAAAAAAAGGAAAGACATCAGCGACATTATACAAAAAAAACCTTTACAGCCATTGCAGGTACATGAATTGCGCAAGAGGCTGAAAATAGATTTTTATAATAAACAAAGTTGCCGGCTGCCCGGTAGCCAACTGGAAGAAGAAAACAACTTCCAGGAATTATTAGGAAAATGGCATGATAGCAGGACAATGAATGACCTCCTGGAAAAATCAATTATACATGAAGAAATTGATCCGACGGAATTAAACCAACTCATAGAAATTCGTGATGAAATATCAGCGAGCTCCAGGGAGTTGTTAAAAGAAATTAATGCCCTGCTTGATTCGAACACATTGTTTGGATAAAGATTTTTAGAAATCATCTCTTCAATTTTTGAATTCATTTAGCCCGGGAAAATAAAAACATAAACTCATAATTGTATCGTTTAAAAAAATGAGAAAACTATTTTTTGGCTTATAGGGCGATCATTGAAATGGCATTATCATCAATCAGCCTTTTTTTAAACATTTCATACTTTGAGATAAACACCGGAAGATTTACCTTTCCAAAATAGATCATGTGGGAAAAGATCACTCTTAAGTCGATTTATGAAAAATATAAAACTAATTGAAGTTCCGAGTGAAATAGGTGCCGGAACGCGTGGTGCAAGCCTGGGTGTTGAAGCTATTAAAATTGCTGCTCTTGATTTCATGAGCAATTTTTTTGTTCACTTCCCATCGGAAAAAATTGAAACAGAGAACCGGCTTTTGTTTGAGCCAATCCAATCGCCTTATGCCAAACGAATTGGTGGGGTGTTGACCATGTACGAACGTGTATCAAAGTCAGTAAAAGACACGATTAAAAATAATTTTTTCCCCGTGGTGATCAGCGGTGACCACAGCACTGCCGGCGGAACGATCGCGGGCATTAAACTCGCAAAGCCCAATAGCCGCCTGGGCGTCATCTGGATCGATGCGCATGCCGATCTGCACACGCCTTACACCACGCCATCCGGGAATATGCACGGAATGCCGTTGGCTGCCTCTATAGGCGAAGACAATGAAGAAAGCAAAATGCATGATCCCGATGACAAAACGATAAAAGAATGGAATCTATTAAAAAACTTTGGGAAAATAAATCCTAAGATCGCGCCGGATGATATCGTTTTCATTTCCATAAGAGATTTTGAAAAGGAAGAAAAACATTTGATCGACAAATACGGAATGAAGGTGATCACTACAAGTCAATTGCGTAGGAAAGGGCCCGAAAACGTGGTAAGATCCGCACTGCGCTTCCTGAATGAATGCACAGATATCTATGTGAGCTTCGATGTGGATTGTCTCGATTCAAGCATTTCAAAAGGTACGGGCACGCCGGTAAGCAATGGATTAAAGGAAAGAGAAGCAGAAGATCTCGTCAGCAAATTCATGCAAAACAGGAAGATCTGCTGCTTTGAGCTCACTGAAGTAAATCCCACTCTGGACAAAGAAAACCTGATGGCGGAAATTGCTTTTAATATTTTACAGCGAAGTGTGAATGTGTTAATGATGAACTAATAAGCTAATTAGCCAATTAGATGATTAGCTAATTATAATCCCATTGGCATATCTTTTTTCTGCCTGTTTCGCGCGAGTGATGGATCCATCGCAATGGCATTATCGCATATTTTCTGGCCTTTTTCTTTCTCGCCCATTTTCTGAAAAGTCATACCGGCCATAAATAATGAATTGGCATCTTTCGGATTAAGGTCGAGCAACTTTTTGAAATAGTCCAAAGCTGTTTCATAACGCTTTGTTTCATACATAGCGTTGGCAATATTATTCAATAAGTTCCCTGTTATTTGGTTTGCGTTCAAGGATGCCCGTTAGTGTCTTTATTCCATTTTCAACATCGCCGGTATAAAGCTGCGCAAAGCCGTAATTTTCATAATAGTCATTATTCTTATTGAATCCATTTGCGCCCGCAAGATCGAAATATGTCAATGCGCTTTTGTAATCATTTTGATTGTAAAAAATAAGTCCCAATTCATATGACCACTGATTTCTTGCCGGCTGCAGCGATACGGCTTTTTGAAATTGAGGGATGGCGCTTTTTTCATTTTCAAGTTCGAGATAAGTCCGGCCCAACTGATACATTGCTTCTGCATCGTGGTCATTTTTTTTGATGGCTTTCTGCAGAAACTCAACTGCCTTTCCATAATCTTCGGTACCGTAATAACTCATTCCAAGAATGCGGTCGGCATTGTCGCAGGCAGCACATTTTTGTGCAAGTTCAATGGCTTTTTGATATTGGCGATTATTAAAATACAAATTCGCAAGTTCTTTGATCACTTCATTATTGGATGGCTGCAATTCATAAGCTTTCGCAAAATTTTGATTGGCTTCATAGATTCTGCTCATCTCAATATTTGCCTTTCCATTGGCAACATAAGCGTCCGTAAAGTCAGGCTTAAGCTGAATAGCCTTATCAAAATATTTTCCTGCAACCGCATAGTGGCGAACTCCAAATTCTGTCATTCCTTTTTGAAAATAATAATGGGAACTATCAGGATTTTGTGCGAATAAAAAATTGACAAGAAGACATAGGGAAGCTGTGGAGATCAGGTTTTTCATATCGGTAGCGTTTGCAAATAAAGTACCGCTATTGCAGTACAATTGTGCTTAACGCCGGCAGGTTCAGCTTTATTTCATATAATTTGCTTTTTTTATCCACAACAATTGTTTCTATTTCCTGGCCGGAAAATCTGCCACTCCCCCAGTATTGATCGTCATCGCTGCAAAAAATCTGCTTCCAATTATTTTTTTCATGGACCTGAATTTTCCAATCAAATCTTTCCACCGGCGTCATGTTGAAAACCACGAGCAAATCTTCTTTTCTTTTTTTACCTTTTCTCATATAAACGATGACACATTCATCGCGATGATTGAGGTCGATCCATTCAAACCCTTTTTTATCAAACTGGTATTCGTAAAGAGCCGGCTGAGCCGTATATAATTTATTGAGATCGCTTACAAAATGCTGCAGCTTTTGGTGAGGCTCATAAGTAAGCAAGCGCCAATTTAATTCCATGCTAAAGTTCCATTCCGAGGTCTGCCCGAATTCATTACCCATAAAAAGCAATTTACCTCCCGGATGTGTGTACATATAGGCGTAGAGCACTCTCAGGTTGGCGAACTTTTGCCATTCATCACCCGGCATTTTATATAGCATTGGTGATTTACCATGAACCACTTCATCATGACTTAAGGGCAATAAAAAATTCTCATCATAAAAATACATCATGCTAAAACAGAACTTATCCTGCTGATCTTTCCTGTAAAGTGGATCCACTTTAAAATAGTTGATCGTATCATGCATCCAGCCCATCATCCATTTCATTCCAAAACCAAGACCTCCGGATGTAGTAAGATCTGTAATCTGCGGCCAGTCGGTAGATTCTTCTGCGATCATTTGTACATCGGGAAAATCCCGGTACACCATCGCATTAAGATCTTTGATAAAAGCGATCGCTTCCAGGTTTCCATTACCGCCAAATTCATTCGGCTCCCACTCTCCTTCCTCCCTTGAATAATCCAGCCGCAGCATCGAACTGACAGCATCTACGCGCATCCCATCGATATGAAATTTATCAAACCAGAATCTTGCATTACTGATCAGGAAAGAGCGCACTTCCCCTCTTGCATAATTAAAAATATAGGAGTTCCAATCCGGATGAAAACCTTTGCGCATATCCGCGTATTCATAGGTGTGTGTTCCATCAAACATGTATAGCCCATGGGCATCATTCGGAAAATGCGAAGGCACCCAGTCTAAAATAACGCCAATATTTTCAGCATGAAAAGCCTCGATCATTTTCATCAGATCCTGCGGAATTCCAAACCTTGATGACGCAGCATAATAGCCCGTACCCTGGTAGCCCCAACTCGCATCGTAAGGATATTCCATAACGGGCATCAGCTCCACGTGGGTAAAGCCCATTTTTTTTACGTATGGAACAAGGTGTTTGGTGATTTCGTAATAAGAATTAAAAGAATCCTCATCGTGCGGATAAGGTCGCATCCAGCTTGCCAGATGAACTTCATAAATACTCCACGGTGCATCAAGAGAATTATTCTTCATACGTTTGGCCATCCAGCTTTCATCGTTCCATTCATGCGATATGTCGATCGTTTTAGAAGATGTTGCCGGCCTGAATTCCCAGTGGTTTGCAAACGGATCTCCTTTATATAATTTAGCGCCTTCGAATCCTTCTATATAATATTTATAGTTTTCATATTCACCAAGATTTGGAATAAACCCTTCCCATATACCTGATTTTTCGAGGCGTACAAATAATGGATGCGCATGATCATCCCAATTATTAAAATCCCCTACAACACTTACTGACGTTGCATTTGGCGCCCAAACAGCAAAATAATATCCGGGAGTATTCAGCACCGTCATTGCATGCGAACCAAATTTTTTGTAAAGACTGTAATGAGTGCCATTTTGAAAATTGCGGATATCCTCGTCGTCGAACAAAGAATAATTCCAAACAGATTTGGTTGAATCGACAAAGTTCTTTTTTTCGTAAGGTGTAATTTTTTTGGGCATAATGTAATATACATTTTTTGGTTAAGTTTAAAAAAACGGCCCATTATTGAATTTGGAAAATATTCAACAGACAAGTTTCAAATTCCTTTTAGTCAGAAAAACTGCCCTGTATCGAAGCATCAAAATCTACTTTTTCGCTTATAAGGATGAATAAAAAAAACGAGTTTTTAAAATAATGGCGGAGTCGGTTTATGGAATTTTGTAGGTATTGAATCTAAATTCCGCAAGGTTTTAACGTAAGTTTAAGATGCACATGCATATTTTTTTTAATAAAAGAATCAGATTTGAGTAATATTTCTGCCCCCAAACACTAAATACGAACTCTGATGAAGAAACTAACTGCCTTAATTCTAACAGCATTCATATTATCGTTTTCTGCCAATGCCCAACTTTTGAAAGTAACTGGTTCCGTGAATGATAAGGATGAGAATAAATCTGTTGCGAACGCGGTTATCGCACTTTTAACCCCAAAAGATTCTATTCTTTATAAATTCACGCGGGCAGATGCCAGCGGAAAGTTCATGATACAACATGTAAAACCGGGAAGCTATATTCTAATGACAACGCATCCCTATTATGCTGATTTGCTTGAAGATGTTGACATAAAGGAAAATGTAGATTTACCTCTTTTAAGTCTTACTTCAAAAAGTAAATTGTTGCAGGAAGTAATTGTGAAAAGCGGCAGCCCGCTTCGCATAAAAGGGGACACTACTATTTATACGGCAGACAGTTTTAAAGTAAGCGCCAATGCCAACGTAGAAGAACTTTTAAAGAAGCTGCCGGGAATCCAGGTGGATAAAGATGGGAAAATAAAAGCAATGGGTGAAACCGTTTCCAAAGTATTAGTCGATGGCGAAGAATTTTTTGGCGATGATCCTGGAATGGCAGTAAAAAATTTGCGCGCTGATGCTGTAAAAGAAGTGCAGGTATTTGACAAGAAAAGTGAGCAGGCAGAATTTACGGGAATTGATGATGGTAAAACTCAAAAAACCATCAATCTTAAATTAAAGGAAAATAAAAAAGCCGGCTATTTTGGAAAGATTGATGTGGCTGCGGGTCCGCAGGCACATATTGAAAACCGTTACAATGATAATTTGTTGTTCAGTTCTTTTAAAGGAAAACGAAAGTTCTCGGCCTTTTTATTAAACGGAAATACGGGCCAGGATGGATTAAGCTGGCAAGATGAACAAAAATATGGAGGCAGCGATAATATGTCAATGGAAATGTCCGATGACGGTGACCTGATGTTTATGTGGAATGGCGGCAACTCGGACGATGAGCCTTATGTTGATCCGCAAAATGGCTTCATGACAAACGTAAATGCGGGCATCCAATATTCCAACAAATGGAATGACAAAAACACGTTGAATCTGTCACCAAAATTCAACAACCAGCAATATACCAATCATAAGCAATCTTTCACTCAAACCCAGCTTGACGATTCTGTACTTAATGTCAACTCAAATGAAACAAGCAGGGTTAACCGGCATAACTTTAAGCTTAAAGGAATATTTGACATAAAGATCGATTCCATGAATACGTTAAAGATTACTGCCAATGCTAATTTTTATCACACCGAAACCGAAAGTGACTTAGCGTCTGTCAGCACCGGCAATACGGGTACTTTAAAAAACACGAGCACCAGGAGTCTCCAGACTAAAAGCGATAAGAGCGCGCTGTCAGGAAATATTATTTTCAAACATAAATTTAATAAAGCAAGAAGAACTCTATCCCTCACTGCGGACTGGAATACGCTAAGCACAACCGGCACCACTTTTTTAAAATCATTGAACCAATCTTATTTTGAAGGACTTCCTGCGGGGGCGCAACAGCTTGATCAGATGAAAGACTATAGTACAGCAACTAATAATTTATCTGCAAAACTTGTTTACACCGAGCCTCTTTCGAAAGAATATTCCCTGGAATTAGGCTACCAGATTGCTTATAATCATGGCAACAATGATCAAACAACTTATAACTATACACCCATCTCCAGCAAATACGAATCCATCGTTGATTCTTTATCAAATGAATTCAGGCAAAATATTATCCAGAACATTCCCTCAGCAAAAATAAATTTTGCCAATAAAAAATTCAAAGTCAATGTGGGATCAGGTTTCGGATTTACGAATTTTGAATTAAAAGATCTGACCTACGATAAAGATTACAACAGGGACTATGTAAATTTTTATCCGTCTGCAAACCTCACTTACACTTATAAGGCCAATCATAATATCAGGATCAATTATAGTGGAAATACCACACAGCCGACGATTAATCAATTGCAGCCATTAAGAAATAATAATGATTATTACAATCAATACATTGGCAACCCCGATCTGAAACCTTCATTTACCAACTCGATCAATATTTCGCACAATAGCTATAATTTTTTAAAGGAAATATGGACGTATCAATCATTCAACGTAAGGATGGTTGACAACTCAATCACCAATAGCAGGATCATCAATATTGATTCCGGCAAAACCATTACACAGCCTATCAATACAGACGGAAATATATCAATGAGCCTGTGGAGCGGATTCGGGTTCAAGTTGAAAAAACTTGATCTTAGAATGGGATTTAACCCATCATTATCTTATAACAAATATGCCGACATCATCAATAATAAAAAAAGTTTTTCAGAAACATTTGCTCCCGGCGGCTCAATAAATTTATCGAAATCAAAAGAAAAGAAGTATGATATTTATCTGCAGAATTATTTTACTTACAACAGCAACACTACTTCTCAAAACGATACCAAGATTCATTACATTTCAAATACACTTACAGTCAACGCCACCATTTATGTGAAAAAAGTTTGGTCGCTCATAAGCGAATATGAATTTAATTCGCGGCAAAAAACTTTTGCAACAGACAACAACCTAAATACACATATCCTAAATGCACGTTTGCAAAAAACGTTTAATAACAATGAATTCACCGCATACTTTACAGTAAGAGATATCCTGAATCAGAATATTGGCATCAACAGGAATTTTTCAGGCAACACATACACAGAAGTAAGAAATGACCGGTTGAAGAGATATTTCATGGTTGGTTTTACCTGGGATTTCAAAAATAAAGCACCAAAAAAATAACTTCTATTTTTAAAAAATATAAAAATGAAATTCAAAATATTTTTTCTTTTAGCAACATTATTTTCTTTTAGCGGCCTGAGGGCGCAGCAGTTTATAAGCAAAGGCGTTATTGAATACGAAGTAAAGGCGAACATTCAAAAAACAATGGGCAACAACACTTTTGCCGATATGATTAAAGAGAAACTTCCAACTTTTAAAACGGGATATTATAAGTTGATGTTTGCGGACAATAAAAGCGTTTATAAATTCGATCATTGGGATGAAAGTGCAAAAATTCCGGAATTTTTGAAGAAAAGCGATGAAGGAAATATCTGGTATGCAGATTATAATTCCGGCAAAATGGACATGCAAAAAAATATGTATGGATCGGATCTTGTAGTTCAGGATTCGATACGGGATCTGCAATGGAAACTTACGAATGAAAACAGAATTATTGCGGGATTTAATTGCCGTAAAGCAGTCGCTACCATGTTTGACAGCGTATATATTTTTGCATTTTATACAGATGAGATTACCATACCCGGTGGCCCGTGTTCTATCAACGGCTTACCAGGAACGATCCTTGGCGTAACGATTCCAAGATTGTACACGTCCTGGATAGCAACAAAAGTGATGCTCAGCGGAGCGGATTTAAATGCTATTAAACCTATCACAAGCAAGAAGCCCTTCACTATGAAATCTTTAGAGAAATTTTTGGATGACCGCACCAAAGATGAATATAGCGATGACGCTGAGGAGAATAAAGATTATAAACAACAGATAGCGAGGTTCAAGTGGACTACCATGTTGTAAATTATTTACACTCGCCTAATATAAAATTCCTTCCCGCTAAAAACAGAACTAATTCTTATAAGCCATTTTATAGATTTTTGGCTTCTGCTTTTTGTTAGCTTATTAATACGGGCACGTATATTGTGAAATGTGATTTCTAAGAATTTATATTATGGACATAAAACAAATAGTGCTCGCAGGCAGGCCACAAGGCGTGCCCACACAGGAAAATTTTAGAACTGAAACCGTTTCTCTACCGGAATTAAAATCCGATGAAGTGCTGATAAAAGGATTATTTTATTCTGTGGATCCATACATGCGTGGTAGAATGAACGATGTAAAATCTTATTCTCCGCCATTCAAGGTGGATGCACCTATCAGCGGCGGTATTGTTGGTGAAGTAGAAGAAAGCAAGTCACCAGATTTTAAAAAAGGTGACATTGTTGTTGGCATGCTTCCATGGGCCACGAAATCGATCGCTTCTTCAAAGGAAATCAGAAAAATCGATACCTCTTTAGCACCTGCTTCCTACTATCTTGGAATTTTAGGAATGCCGGGCTTAACCGCGTATTTCGGATTAACAGATATTGGAAAACCAAAGTCAGGGGAAACAGTTGTGATATCCGGAGCGGCTGGTGCCGTTGGTATTGTTGTCGGACAAATTGCAAAATTAAAAGGCTGTAAAGTCATTGGAATAGCAGGTAGTGATGATAAGATCAATATGCTGAAAGACGAATTTCATTTTGATGAGGTGATTAATTATAAAACAACTTCCAACATAGGCGACGCGATAAAAAAAGCTTGTCCTGATGGCGTTGACGTTTATTTTGATAATGTTGGCGGCGAAATATCCGACGCAGTCATTGCCAATATTAATTTCCATGCACGCATTGTTTTATGCGGCCAGATTTCTTTGTACAATTCAACCGAAAGTGAAGTCGGGCCACGTTTACAGCCGATGCTTCTCACAAGAAGCGTGCTGATGCAAGGCTTTATTATTAGTAATTATCAAAGCCGCTTCGGAGAAGGAATTATCCAGTTATCCCAATGGGTGAAAGAGGGCAAGCTTACTTATAAGGAAACTATTGTGAATGGATTTGATAAATTACCGGAAGCATTTATCGCTCTTTTTGCCGGAAGTAATACAGGCAAGATGATCGTGAAAGCATAGGAAATTATTTTACTAATTCCCAAACCCCACTTTCCATTGGCTCCAAAGAAAAGTCTTTGATATCAGTGATTTCACCTGTGACAATATTTTTCATTTTGGTAAATCCCCTGGTTCTTTCCGAATAATGCTGAACGGAAATTGTTTTCTTTTCTTTAGCAGTGTTCAGAACTGTCATGACCGTTTGCGTGTCATCATACCTGAAGAAAACGTATTCCCCTTCTTTCGGCGCAAATTGCATCATCTTTCCCTTTGGTTAAAGCCGAAGAATTTTTTCTGAAATTGGCGAGCTTAGAAATATAAAGCCAGATATCTTCTTCTTTCGCAGAGCGGCCCGCCGATGAAAACTTATTTGACGAATCCGAAGCCCATCCACCGGGAAAATCTTTTCGAACATAACCGTCGCTGGGTGAAGTAAATCCGGCCATGCCGATCTCATCTCCATAATACAATTGCGGAATTCCCCTGCACGTTAAAAGCCATGCCAGCGAGGCCTTATATTTCATTACATCTTCACCCACTACAGAAAAAAACCTCGACAAATCATGATTGTCTAAAAATATTACATTGCGCATCGGATCTTTATAAACAAAGTCCTGCGCGAGGGTTGTGTATAATTCATTTACACCATCTGTCCATCCAAAATCTTTGGTCATCACATCGGTGATGGCCCAAAGGGTTTGAAAATCCGTCGGTGCCTGGAGATTGCTTTTGTATTTGATATTAAAATTATTTTGTACAAAAAAGCTTTGGTTAATTACGCCATGAACCCACGTTTCACCAAACATGGTCAACTTTGGATATTCATCCATCAACGCCTGGTTGCATCGGTTCATAAAGTCGAGATCGTTATAGGCATAAGTATCGATGCGCCAGCCATCAATTCCAAATTCCTCAACCGTCCATAAAGCGTGTTGGATTAAGAAATTGGCAACGTAAGGATTCTTTTGATTGAGGTCGGGCATCGAGGGAACAAACCATCCATCGCTCATTTGCTTTTTCTCGACGGCGCTTGCGTAAGGATCAAAAAGAACCTGGTCTTTATAAGTCGTGTTTGTATAGACAGGCCATTGGTTCAGCCAGCTTTTCATCGGGGGATCCAACACTGTAAAGTGATAGCTTCCGATATGATTATAAACCGCATCCTGGATGATTTTCATCCTCTTTGCATGTATGGCATCGATCAACTCCTGATAGGATTTTTCTCCGCCTATTCTTCGGTCTATTTTGTAATGATTGGTGAAGGCGTATCCATGTTCGGTGCGATTGGGCATATCATTTTCAATAACAGGATTCAGCCAAATGGTCGTAATTCCCATCGATTGCAGGTAATCAAGGTGATTTTGAACTCCTTTCAAATCGCCGCCATGACGCTCAAAAACCGTATCGCGGTTAAGACTTTGATCTCTCATTCCCGCGATTCTGTCATTGGTGGTATCGCCATTGCTGAAGCGATCGGGCATAATCAAATACATCAGATCTTTTGATGTAACACCTTGCGCAAAAAGAGTTCCGTTTCCCTGGCGTCTTTTCTTCAATTCAAAATCAATGGTGGCTCCTCCGGTTTTTATTTTTATGGTCCCTGGTTTTGCCGATGGCGAAATGTTGAGATCCAGGAATACATAATTCGCATTTTCCACTTTATGGACTTTATCAAGCTTCACACCGGGATAATTTATCGTATATCCATTACTGTTAGCAACGTTATTTGCCATGAATCATTATTTGCAAATTCGGGTTCTTCATCCCTGCCCACCAATTGGTTGGATAGCAATCAATGGAATTGGGTTGGCTGAAGCCTGCCAGGACCAGCAGGTTTGTGAAAAGCAAAAAAATTATATTTTTCATGGCTAATAGCTTTTATAAAATTGTGAGAGTTAAATATGCCGGAGATCATTTATAAATTTTTACAGATGTCTCATAACTCATTTTATAGTTTTTATCATTTTGGCTAAAAGATCTTTCAAGCCTTATAAGCCATTATATAGATTTTATATTTTTGAAAGGTTTTCAACTTCTCAATCACGAGGCGGTAATAACTTTGTCAATCGATCAGGACTTAGCATTAATTTCCCATCAGCTTTCCACCAATTCATATTTCAAAACATCAGGAATTTTCTCGTCTTTGTCTGCAACGATAAAATTTAAAATACCCCCAATCACCATTGAAATTCCACCAATAACCAGGGCGTAAATCGCTTGTTCATGAAATAAATTTTTGATTACATAGCCCAATACCACTGAAGCGATTAATTGAGGAATAACAATAAAAAAGTTAAAGACGCCCATATAAAAACCCATTTTGGAAGGAGGCAATGCGCCGGCAAGTATCGCATATGGCAATGTCAGCGTAGACGCCCACGCGAGCCCAACCGCGACCATTGGAACGAGCAATAAGGTGTGTGACTTTATGAAAATTAAAGAGAATAATCCTATACCACCAATCACGAGGCAAATCATATGCGTATATTTTCTGCCAACGCGTTTGGCAATGACAGGAAGGAGAAAAGCGGTAATCGCAGACACGGCGCTATAAATGGTAAACATAACGCCTACCCAATCGCCCGCATCCTGGAAAGCCTGCGATGTAGGATCAATCGTTCCATAAGCATTTTGTGCAATTGATGGCGTGGTATAAAGCCACATAGAATAAAAACCAAACCACGTAAAAAACTGAACGACGGCCAATTGAAGCATCGTGCGTGGCATCGTAAATATACCCCTGGTTATTTCAACAAAGCCTTTAGTAACACCTTTGGTTTTCGCTTTTTCTTCTTCCCATTTTTGCAGATCTTCAGGAGGTAATTCATCGGATGTTACGACAGTCCATAATACAGAAAGAAAGAAAACAACCGCGCCTGCGTAGAAGGAATACTTTACTGAATCGCCTATTTGGCCGGCAGGAGCTGTGTTGGATACATGAAATACATTGGTAATAATATATGGAAGTATCGATGCGATCACCGCGCCAAGGCCGATAAAAAAAGTTTGCGTTGCGAAGCCGGTCGTTCTTTGTGATGAGGGCAATTTATCGCCCACAAAAGCCCTGAATGGCTCCATGGAAATATTGATAGATGCATCCAGAATCCACAATAATACAGCGGCGGCCCATAAAACTGTTGCCTGCGGCATGAGGAAAAGCGCGATCGAAGAAAGCACCGCCCCGATAAAAAAGAATGGCCTTCTCCGTCCCCATTTCCGGTGCCATGTTCGGTCACTCATGTATCCGATGATGGGCTGTACGAGTAAACCGGTGAGCGGAGCTGCAATCCACAAAAAACCAATTTTATCGATTTCCGCACCAAGTGTTTGGAAGATGCGCGATACGTTGGCATTCTGCAAAGCAAAGCCAAATTGTATCCCAAAAAATCCAAAACTCATGTTTACAATTTGCCTGAAACTAAGGCGATTGACGGGCGAAGGATGCATTGATGACATTAGCAATCTTTTAGTAAAATATAATGCCTGCAAAATACAGGCAAAGAAAAATTCTAATCAAGCGAAGGAGTAGTTATTTTTAGTACCAACCGTTGTTATTAAAAATTGCCAACCTTTTGAAAACAAAATCCATCAAATGAAACATGCTTTAAAAGGCTGGCAATCTCTTAATACTTTATTTTTCGGCGAAGAATCATCGACTCTCCCGTATAGGTTTTATTCCACAACAAATCCATCATGTAATACTGCCCCCTTCTTCACCACCACAATTCCATCCTTAACGGTGTATAACTCATGATCCTGATCCGGGAGATGCTTACCGCCATTGATTCTTACATTATTTCCCATGCGGCAGTTTTTATCTATAATGGCGTTGTTAATAAAACAATTATCGCCGATGCCACACTTTGGCAAATCGCGCTCGGCAGCGAAACTCATTTCTTCAATAGTTTCATAATAATCCGTTCCCATAATGTAAGCGCGGAATATTTTTGTTCCGTACCCAATGCGGGTTCTGATTCCTATCACACAATCTTCAATTCTTTCGGCGTGAATGATACATCCATCTCCTGCGATCGTATTGATCAGGGTTGTACCACTGATTTTTGCCGGAGGAAGCATTCTCGGGCGGCTGTAGACTTTATTTTCGTTATCAAAAAGATTGAAAGGAGGCAACTCCTGTGTCAGCCCAAGGTTGGCATCAAAGAATGAAGAGATATTTCCAATATCTGTCCAATAGCCACTGTACTGATAGCTCAATACATTCAGCTCAGAGATTGCGTTTGGAAGAATTTCTTTGCCAAAATCTTTTGCATCTTTGTTTTCGCCTCCTAAGAGATCAAACAGCACTTTCTTTTTGAAGAGATAAATACCCATGGAAGCGAGGTAATTCCTGCCTGATTCCTGCATTTCAGGGCTTGTCTCGCTGATCCAATCAGGAAGTTTATCAAGGCTCGGTTTTTCTATAAAAGAAACAATTTTATTTTGCTCATCAGATTTTAGAATGCCAAATTCTGTTGCTTCCCGTTCACTGACCGGAATGGTCGCGATGGTAATATCTGCTCCTTCTTTTTCATGCGTGCGAAACATATTACCAAAGTCCATCTGGTACAATTGATCGCCTGAAAGAATAAGCACATGGTCAAATTCGAAACTGGTGAGATGTCGCAGGCATTGACGAACAGCATCGGCGGTGCCCTGGTACCAGGCAGTGCTGTCCGGTGTTTGCTCGGCAGCCAGGATATCTACAAAGCCGCTGCTGAAAGCGCTAAACTGGTAAGTATTTTTGATATGCTTGTTAAGCGACGCAGAATTAAATTGCGTGAGAACAAAGATCCTGTTGATGCTTGAGTTTATACAGTTTGAAATCGGAATGTCGACCAACCTGTATTTTCCGGCCAGCGGCACGGCCGGCTTGCTTCTGTTAGCGGTTAGAGGATATAGACGGGAACCTGCTCCGCCTCCGAGAATTACTGCGATCAATGATTGGCTTATCCACATATTATATAGTTTAGAAGGTTTAGAATGGTTTAGGGTGTAGAATAGTTTAGAAAGTTTAGAAATGGTTAATGGTTTCCTTTCCGTGATGCCTCACCGCCTCATACCTGATACCTCACACCTGATACCTCATACCTGACGCCTCAGGAATTATATAAGTTAATATAAATCTGCGCGCTCTTTTCCCAGCTATGATCTATTTGCATCAGGTGCTTCCTGATCTTGGTTACCTTCTCCTTATGACGATACAATTCCACAGCACGATAAACGGCATGTGAAATATCGCCAACCGACGCTGTGTCAAAACAAATTCCAAAACCGCCCTCTTCTCCATAATCTTTTACAGTGTCCTTCAAACCACCCGTTCGCCTCACGATAGGAATGGTACCATATCGCATCGCATACATTTGATTCAAACCGCATGGCTCCACCCGGCTTGGCATCAATAAAAAATCAGCGCCGGCATACATCTGGTGACTCAACTTTTCATTATAACCGATCAAAGAATTGTAATATCCGAAAAATTGACTTTGCATGTCGCTGAGCTGTTGTTCAACCACGGAATCGCCGCTTCCCAGCACCAAAAAGTTCATCGCGCCTTCCATATAATAAATGGAATCGCCGATTACTGCTGGTAAAAGATCCGCTGCTTTCTCACCAACCAACCGGCCGATAAAAACAATCAATGGTTTTGAGATATCTAAATTAAACTGGTCGCACAATATTTTTTTATTTGCAAGTTTCTTTTCTTCAAAATCTTTCACTCCAAAAGTATCTGAGATATAGGTGTCCGTTTCAGGATTCCAAACGTCTGTATCAATGCCGTTTAAAATGCCAAAACATTTGCCACGCTCATATTCAAACAGCCTTTCAAGTCCATTTGCATCCTGCCTTAATTCTTCAAGGTAACCAGGGCTTACTGTGTTTACTTTTGCGGCGCATTTGATTCCGGAAGCGAGCGGATTAATTGTCTTTTCCCATTCAAGCATCCCCGATTTCCACCTGTCCCAATCGGGCAAATAAGATGATTTATCCCAACCCATCCAGCCCTGGTATTGCGCGTTGTGAATCGTAAGGATTGTTTTAATGGAAGCAAGATGCCGATAGGCATAACAATATTGCATCATGAATGGAATGAGTGCCGCCTGGTGATCATGCACGTGAACAACATCAGGGCGATGCTTCCATTTGCTAATCCAATCCACAACAGCAATCTGGAAGGCTGTAAATCTTTCTGTATCATCGTCGTAGCTGTATATTTTTTCCCTATCCAACAAACCAAAAATATCCACGAGGTAAAGATCAAATCCGAGGAGATTATCGGGCTCTTTGATGATAGTGTAATCAAGCCAGTAATTTGCCATACCAAACGATCCTTTATGAACCACTTCAAACTGATGCTGGTACAAAAACTTTGTACGATACATCGGCATAACCACCTTCGCAATATGCCCCAACTGATTCTGATATTTTGGCAAAGCGCCTACCACGTCGCCCAAACCGCCGGCCTTGGCAACAGGATAACTTTCTGCACTAACATGAATAATTTCCATACACCGAAAATAAAGGATTCAAATTAAGAATCATTTTCTTATTAAAAAATTTTAATAAAAAATCAAATGCTGAGAAAATTCTATTACTTTCATTTCCAAAAAATTATAAGATGGCCACTCCTGTGATGAATTTATCAACTCCGAAAATAAAAGCGGGGCCGCTCGAGCCTACCAATTACGGAGCCTTAAGTACTTTAGTTGTTGTGTTTTTTTTCTGGGGTTTTATTGCCGCAGGTAACAGTGTTTTTATTCCTTTTTGCAAACATTATTTTCACCTGGATCAGTTTCAGAGCCAGCTAATTGACTTTGCTTTTTATCTCGCTTATTATATCGGGGCGCTTGGCCTCTTTGCTTATGGCGCTTTTGGAGGAAAAGACCTTGTTGCAAAATGGGGCTATAAAAGAAGTATTGTATATGGCTTATTATTTTCAGCCATTGGCGCTGTCGCCATGATTGTCGCAGTTAATGCCAACGCCTTCGTGGGAATGCTTGCAGGATTATTCATCGTTGCACTCGGATTTTCATTGCAGCAAACTGCGGCGCAGCCCTTCGCCATTACACTTGGTGATCCTTCTACCGGCAATAGCCGCGTAAATCTTGGTGGTGGGGTAAATTCTTTTGGAACGATGATCGGGCCATTGGTTGTTGCCTTTGCCTTATTCGGAACGACCGCCGCCATTACGGACGAACAGATCGCCGGCCTTAGCTTGAGTAAAGTAATTGTTCTTTACAGTTGCGTTGGCATCCTGTTTATCGCCGCTGCTATATTGTTTTATTTTTCAAAAAAAGTACCGGATGGCATCTCTACTGAAAAAACAGAAAAGGCCAATAAAGCATTATACTCTTTGTTAATAATGACCGGTCTTTTGATCATCATGTTTGTCCCCGTTTTCAGTAGTTATAAAGTAGATCTTACCAATTCGAGCGAGGCAGATAAGATCGCTATGGAAACCTATCGCGTGAAATGGCTTTTTGGCGCATTTGCCGTGGTGGTACTTACTTTGCTGATCTCAAATTTGAGCGCTAAAAAAAGGCCTGAAGGATGGGGCGCCATGAAATACCCGCAGTTGGTGCTCGGCATGCTGGCGCTTTTTCTTTATGTAGGAACGGAAGTGACCATCGTAAGCAATCTAAGTGATCTCCTCAGCAAACCTCAGTTTGGAAGCATTCAATCTTCACAGGCTGCGCTTTATATTTCCATGTATTGGGGAAGCTTAATGATTGGCAGATGGGTTGGTTCTATATCCGCATTTGAATTTAAACCTTCAACAAAAAAACTGCTCACTTTCATTGTGCCAATGGTCGCCTTTATTATTGTGCTATCGGTAAATGCCCTTTCAAAATATGACGTAAGAATTCTCTACTATTATATTGTTTGTGTGCTCATTCAGATTGGCGCTTTCTATGTGAGCAAGGACAAACCAGCAAGAATGCTTTTTATTTTTGGCTTGCTGGGTGTGATCTCGATGGCTATTGGCCTGGCAACCACAGGTACAGTATCGATCTACGCGTTTTTGAGCGGCGGCTTATTTTGTTCTATCATGTGGCCCGCAATTTTTACATTGTCGATTGCCGGACTCGGCAAATACACGACGCAAGGTTCTGCCTTCTTAATCATGATGATTTTGGGCGGTGGTGTTATACCGCCGATCCAGGGAAAGCTGGCCGATTATCTTGAATCAAAAAGCTCCGTCGAGGGCGCAGGAATTCACGAATCTTATTGGATTCCTCTGCTATGTTTTGCTTATATCACCTTATTCGCCTTCTTTGTAAAAGGTATTCTAAAAAGGCAGGGAATTGATTACGAAATGTCACTTGAAACGGAGTCAACGTCGCCTGAAGGAGCATTGGAAGGACAGCAATAGAATGCATTATTTTTTAACCGATTAAAAAAATTATTCAATCTTGAATACGAAATTAAAAAGCGAAATGGATCTCACTCTTGAATATGCTATCGGAATCGATATCGGAGGAACAAACACTAAATTTGGAATAGTGAATCACCGTGGCGAAATTTCTAACACTGGAGAAATTTCTACGACTAAATTTGAAAAAGTAGAAGATTTCATTGATGACTTATATGAAAATTTACTACCTGCCATAAAAAATATCGGCGGCGCGGAACTTATAAAAGGAATTGGTGTTGGCGCTCCTAACGGCAACTATTATAGTGGCACAATTGAATATGCACCAAATTTACAATGGAGGGGCATCATTCCGATTGCAAAGCTAATCACTGAAAAATTTAATAAACCCTGCACACTCACCAACGATGCGAATGCCGCAGCAATCGGCGAATTAATGTATGGTGCAGGACGTGGCATGAGAGATTTTATCATGATCACACTTGGCACAGGCGTTGGCAGCGGCATCATTGCAAACGGCCAGTTGATCTATGGCCACGATGGCTTCGCCGGCGAACTCGGGCATACTATCATCCGTCCTGAAGGGCGTCTTCATTGGGGCACCGGAATGAAAGGAAGCCTGGAAACATACGCTTCGGCAACGGGCATTGCCATCACTGCTAAAGAATTGATTGATGAAAGAATAGGAGAAAAAAGTTTGCTTCGCGATATTCCTCATGAGAGTATTACCTCTAAAAGAGTGTATGAGGCAGCAATTAAAGGAGACAAGATTGCATTAGATGTATTTCAATTTACCGGAAAAATTCTTGGTGAAGCGCTCGCAAATTTCGTGATGTTTTCCTCGCCTGAAGCAATTATCCTTTTTGGTGGTGTAATAAAAGCGGGCAACCTGCTTATTGACCCGGTAAAAGAAAATATGGAAAAAAATCTTTTACCCATTTTTCAAAATAAAGTGAAGCTTTTATTTAGTGAGCTAAAAGAATCAGACGCAGCAATCCTTGGCGCAAGCGCGCTGGTATGGGAAATAAAACCTGAACTGAAATAAAACATTTCAAATTTAAATGAAAGGATTAAAAGAAATCCGGAAGATCATTCAAGATGAACTTCCGGATTTTTTTATTGCATCAATAAAAAAAATTGGCGAAGGCGATAACAGCATCGCCTTTTTGATCAATGAAAACATTGTTTTCAGATTTCCAAAAGGTGACGAAGCCCGCAGAAATATCAAAAAAGAAGTTGTGGCTTTAGCCATCATTGCTCCGCACTTGAATCTTCCAATTCCGCATTTTCAATATATCTCCAAACAACAAAATTTTGTTGGCCATCCCATAATTCATGGTGAAAATTTTAGTTCAAAAATTTACCATTCTTTGAATGAAAATTTTCAATTAAAGATCCAAAAGTCGATTGGAGTATTTCTCAATAAACTTCATCACATTGATTTGTCGGGCCTTGTTGACAGCAACCTGGATACGATGGATTACCGGGAAGAATATAGTAATGATTTAGAAACGGCTAAGAAACTTATTTATCCAGATCTGTCTCCGGAGGAACGGGAAAGAATCACACAAATGTTCACATCTTATTTTACCAACAAAATAAATTTCAATTACACGCCTGCACTGATTCACAATGATTTTAGTACCGACCATATTTTATACAACAAAACAAAGAACGAGATAAGCGGAATTATAGATTTTGGTGATTTGGCAATCGGTGATCCTGATTATGATCTTCTGTATTTATACGACTCTTTCGGAGTTGGTTTTATTAAGAAGTTATTGAGATGCTATCCTCATGGCCGTCCTGAAATTTTAATAGGTAAACTTCAATTCTTTTCATTTGCCAACAAAATACAAATCTTAAATAATAGCATCCTCAATGACGATGAAATGGGAATCAAAGACGACTACGAAAAACTAAAAAAACAGCTGTTGGCAAATTGAACAGAACCCTCATAAGCGAAAATGTAGTTTTTCAACAATCAAGAATTCCCCGGATTCAAAAAGATTTTTTCTTTTCATTCAAGAGGTTGATCCTGATGAAAATTTTATCTTACTTTCATAAACATTCCGGAATATAAATAGATACATCATGTTAAGAAAATTTGGCCTTCCACTCCTGCTTTTATCCTTGCTGATCGCTTCATGCGCAACCAATCAACCTTATAATGATGGCTATGGCCGACCAGTGTATATTGCGCCTGGCGTGGGATTGGGCACGGTCATCGCGGTGGTGATTTCATGGACCAGGAATAAATCTATCCTTTGGGCAATCATCCATGGAATCCTTGGCTGGCTCTATGTGATCTATGCCATCTTAGTAAAAGCAAAAAATTAAGGCACCGCGTTTTATTTCACAATCATTGATGCGGATTCAATGACGTTCCTATATCGATTAAGTATAGCAAAAAAAAGTTCTTATACCGCAATAAAAATCTGCAGTATAAGAACTTTCAATAAAACAAGTTGAACATATTGAGACGTTACTCAATAGTATCCGAAACATTCCCGCATGTAAGCATCATGTTCCCATAATATGGATTTTTGATTGCCTTCTCACTACTAAGCCAATAAGATTTTTTCATCGGGCAATAGGCATAATAAATAGTACCACCCGTTTTTTGTGTTTTTACAAAGTCATACATATTGGTCGATAATTTGGCAAAAGCTTCTCTTTGAATCTTGATATCCTTTGTAGCAGAAATAGATTCCGCGGGCTTCATAAGAGCGTTTCTAACTTCTTTAGAAAGGCTTGCTTTAGACAGGTCCTTTATCGTTTTTAAAAATACTTTTGCCTGCAACGCCGCAGCATCCGGATTGCTGTTTACAAGCGCATCTTTCACCTCGTAATAGTTGTTGAGCAACGAAGACAATTGATTCGATTGCGAAGCATCCTGTGCGAAGGACTTTTGACTAAATACGGTGGCGATAAAAATGCCTAAAATAAATATGGTTCTCATTTCTTTTTGATTTTAAAAATTTAGAATATCCGGTAAATAGCTTTACTTTATTTTGTACCTGAATCCGCCATAGATAAGCCTTCCGCTCACTGGTCCCCAAACCATAGAAGCATCAAAATAATTTCCAAACGGCTGGTCAGCACCAATGATTACATTCTTTTGAAAATAATTAGTAAGGTTTTCTCCGCCGACATATACTTCAAATGTTTTGCTTTTTCCCAGCGATCTATTTACTTGTGCATTCATGGTAATGTAATCCGGTGAATAGCCGGGAAGCTGGTATTGAGCGGGGTTTTCAGCAGTTGACGGAATGCGTTTCTTCCCGACATAATTTATTGTATAATCAAATTTCCAGCCCTTTATTTCGTAACCGAAATTTGCAAAAGCTCTGTTAGCCGCCGTGAAAGGCTTCTCGAGCAACTCATTTCCATAAGTGGTTTTTACATCAAAGAAGCGATACGCCAAACGAACATCTAATTTATTAATTGGGATAAAATTCAATTCGGTTTGGAAGCTATTTGAGAAAGATTTTCCATTTAAATTATAAAACTTAACCTGGCGCGCGTCTTCAAAATCTGCCACTACCTGGTTGGTAAAATCATTCCTGAAAAAATCAAAACTTAGCATCGCATCTCTTGAAAAAAGCTTGAACTTTTGGTCAACACTGATTCCTTTATTCCAGGCAACTTCCGGACTCAGGCCATACGCCTTTTCGTTCGATGATGACATAATGTTTACTTCTCTTGCACTAACCAATGCACCCATATTTTCTGCGAAAATATTCGCAGTGCGCTGCCCACGGCCAGCGCTCAATCTAACAATAGTTCCCTTGATCGGCTCATACCGCACATTCAACCTTGGCGTTGCAAACCAACCATACAGATTGTTATGATCGCCACGTAAACCGGCGACAAGACTGAACTTTTCATTCATCGTGTATGTGTATTCGAAAAATGCGCCCGGTACAATTTCATTTCTTTTAAATGTTTCCGTTTTGAATAATTCATTGTATTTATCCGCATTGAGACTCAGACCTGTTCTGAATTTATGCGCCGAATTACCGATGATACTTTGGTAAATCAGGTTAGAATAAAAATTTTGTTGTTCTGCATTATATTTAGTCATTCCAAAATAAGAATCCTGCTGATGGTCGAATGCCGACAACTGCAGGCCAATGCTCTTGTATCTTTTCTCAGGAAACACGTAACCAATTTTTGCAAACGCTTCATAACGGTTGGTTTTAATACCCAGTCCATAAAGGTTAGCCGAGAATTTATCCGATGCCTGGTAATTCATTTCACCACCGGTTTTGTCATCAATTAAGGCCTTCGCTCCAAACCTGATCTCAAGGCCTTTCTCATTTACATAGGCCCATTTATTCACTGCGCTAAATAAATTTCCCGTTGGCAGATCTCGAAATCCATCATGATTATCGTCCACTTTATTATAAAGAAAATCGTCATGCAATAATAAAACAGTCGACCATTTATCATTTAAGTGCTGTGCCAGGTTTAAGTTGACGTCCGTTTTTCCCAGCTGATTTACGTAACCGTTGAGTAGTAATTTTTCACTTGTTTGAGGATCTTTTAATTCGACGTTAATCTGCCCCGCGATGCTTTCAAAGCCATTTGCAACGGAGCCTGTGCCTTTACTTAATTGAATACTTTCTATCCACGGACCGGCAATGCTATTTAAACCAAGTGGAGTGGCAATACCGCGCGGACCGGGGAGATTTTCAACCGTCAATTGGGTATAAATTCCTGCCAATCCTAACAGTTGAATTTGCTTGGAACCCGTTACCGCATCGCTATAAGAAACATCCACACTCGGATTGGTTTCAAAACTCTCGCTGAGGTTGCAACAGGCAGCCTTTAATAAATCTTTCGAGTTGATCATCAGGCTTCGAACAGCGCCAAGTTCGTTGATATATGATGGACGCGCTTTCGCTTTAATTTTAATGGTACTTAATTGCCCTTTTGACGCCAGGACTATCTGCAGATGATTGGCGTTTGTGATGTCGATTGAGTCGGGCTGAAAGCCAGAATAGCTCACGACTAATGTTGATACATCTTTATTTTTTGCAATGGCAAATACACCATCTTTATCCGAAACGACCCCTTCTTTTGTTGCGCTCCAGAAAATACTTGCACCCTCAAGAGGCGTTAAATTGCCTTTGTTATCTTCCGCCACAACGATGCCACTGATAGCGTTCGAATGATCATCAGACTCTTTATGTTCATGCGCTTCGTCCACCACGTCCCGGTAGTGACAACATTGTGGAAGCGCTTCATACACCTCATCTTTGGCTTTCTCAGAGTCAAGGTCATGTCCGGCAGCGAGTATTTTGGATTGAATAGCGGCTAAATTTAAAATATCGGCGTCATAAGAGACTGAAAGCATTTCTGTTTTCACATCCCATTTGGCTGATTTAACTCCTTTGATCTTGAGGGAATTTTCGATCCTTGCCTCGCATTCTACACATTCGCCATACACTTTGAAGGTTGTAGAAGTATATTCCTTTTTTGACTGGGCATTTACGGTCGAAAAATAAAAGGCTGTAATAATTAATAAAAAAATATGCCGTGAAAAGAAAGTTGAAAATCTACTTTTTCGCTTTCGGGAGTTTATTATATTAAAAGTTTTCATTACTGATTTGATTTTCTTTGACGAAATCATTCTAAAAATGATTTTCATGAAAAAATTAAGAAGATTGATATTTCCATAAACAGAATCCTGTTCGGGAAAATAAAATTTAATCCCACATAAGGTGCGGGAAGATCATCAACCAAGAATATCAAATCAGGAAATTACAATATAAGATGCAGTAACTAATTTTACTGCTTCGTGGAGGAGGTGTATAGTAAGCATCAGACTGATGAGCATGACCATTAAAGACCGGTGATGAAAAATTAATACAGGCAGGCAGTATCGCGTTTTGTCCGATCACTTTCGCGTGATAGGCATTCGGAAGGCTTTGGTCGTTCTGTACTTTTAAAACCTTCACATGATCCTTGCAACAATCGGTCGGAGCATTTTTGTGCATGCCGCATTTCGTGCAGGCGCTACCTTCATTTTCAAGAAGTTCCCACGCAATTGTTTTCCCCATACATTGATGGATGTAAACGGTGGCTCCCGAAGAGGTTGCCAGGTAAACAAACGATAATATGAGTAGGAAAAACTTTTTCATGAATGAAATGCAAAGATAAAATTTAAAACTTTAAGCGATGAGCAATTTCAAGGCGAAACATTTTTTTACAGAACATGAACTGGTTAAACTTGTGCACTCAAATTGTTGCGGAAATTCCAAGGTTGCCAACCTTCAGAAATAGTACTTTTAAGTTTGGAATAACTTCTTAAAGGTTGGCAACCTTTGCGACATTTTAAAACGCGGACTGATTAAGCTTATTCTTAAAGAATGACCTTTCGCGATCTTTTTTTCTATTTTATCAGTTCAGCCTTATAACCAATTTTGTTCAGGGCATCGGCCACATCTTCTTCATTAACGTTATCGGAATGAATTGACAGTATCTTTTTTGGATTTTGAGTATCAACGCTCCATTTATTCTCTCCTACAACTTCATTTAACACACGAGTGACTTTGGCCACGCACGAGCCACACATGATGTTTGTTTTTAATTCCATTTTTTAATTTTTAATGCCGTAAAAATAGTCTGGCGTTTGTTAATAGATTTATACAATTTTGGTTTTGAGTTATACAATTCCGGAAAATTTTAAGCTGTTTATTTTGTTTAAAGTTTAATTCTTTTTAAACGCAGGCTATTGCTTACCACGCTCACAGAACTTAACGCCATGGCCGCCCCTGCAATCATCGGATTCAACAAAAATCCATTAATCGGAAATAAAATTCCTGCCGCTATGGGAATCCCAATAATATTATAAATAAATGCCCAAAATAAATTTTGTTTTATCGTGGCCACAGTATAACGGGAAAGCTTAAGCGCTTTTGGTATTTTCAAGAGATCAGAAGAGATAATAGTCATCCTCGCAACATCCATCGCGATATCACTCCCCTGCCCCATTGCGATACTCACGTCTGCCTGGGCCAATGCATTACTATCATTTATTCCATCTCCCACCATGGCCACCACTTTCCCTTGCTGCTGCAACTTCTTTATAAAATCTGCTTTATGAGCCGGCAATGCTTCAGCCTTATACTTCTGAATTCCCGCCTGCGCGGCAATGGATTTTGCCGTGGTAGCATTATCCCCTGTGAGCATATAAACTTCAATGCCTTCATTCTGCAATTCTTTTATGGCTTCTTTGGAAGTTTCTTTAATTTTATCTGCAATCGCAACAACCGCCAGCGCCTGTTTATCATCAGAAAAATAAACCACCGTTTTTGCTTCGTTTAACCACTTCATGGCAGACTCGGTTAATGATCTATTAACCGAAATCCCATTCGTTGTTAACAGAGAAAGATTACCGGTAAAAAATATTTTGCCATCAATAGTTGCCCTCGCGCCCGAACCGGTAATGCTTTCAAATCCGGTGGCGATCAGATGTTGCGCAGGCAAATTGTCTTTTTCTACAAAATGGCTTATCACAGCCTGCGCCAATGGATGTTCTGATTGCTGTTCGATAGTTAAGAAATGAGGCAAGTAGATGTCATCATTATTTAGCCAGGCAGCGTCTGTCACGACAGGCTTTCCCGCCGTAATAGTTCCTGTTTTATCAAGAACAATTGCATTCACTTTCTTAGCAATTTCAAGGCTTTCCGCATCTTTGATCAGAATACCATTTTCCGCACCTTTGCCAATTCCTGCCATGATCGCGGTTGGTGTAGCCAAACCTAACGCGCACGGACATGCAATGATTAACACTGTTACCAACGCTAATAAGCCATGTGTTAATCCATCTTCGCCACCAAAAATAATCCATAGAACCATGCTCAAAATAGCGATTCCAATTACGATGGGCACAAATACACTTGCAATCTTATCCACTAATTTTTGTACGGGCGCTTTACTTCCCTGCGCTTCCTGCACCATTTTGATAATATGAGCCAGCAGCGTATCGCCGCCTACTTCGCCTGCAACAAATTGAAAACTCCCTTTCTGGTTTATCGTTCCTGCAAAGACTTTGTCGCCATTCTTTTTTTCGGGAGGGACAGGCTCACCGCTGATCATACTTTCATCAACAAAAGAGTTGCCTTTGGTCACTTTACCATCGACTGCTATTTTTTCGCCGGGCTTTACTAAAATCAAATCGCCCACTTTTAACTCAGCAACTTTCATTTCAACCTGGCGCCCACCGGCCTCAATTACCGTAACCGTTTTTGGTTGCAATCCCATCAGCTTTTTGATTGCTGAAGAAGTATTTCCTTTCGCTTTTTCTTCCAATAATTTTCCTAATAAAATAAAGGCAATCACCACGCCGGCGGCTTCAAAATAAACATGAGGAATGACGCCTCTGCTGATCCAGAATTGCGGAAAAATAATATTGAAAACACTGAACAAATAAGCGATCCCAGTGCTCATCGCCACAAGCGTGTCCATATTTGCGGAATGATGTTTTAATTGTTTCCAGGCATTAACAAAAAACTGTTTTCCGAAAACAAATACAATAGGAGTCGCCAGCGCCCACATAATATAATTTGCAAAAGGCATGTTCATAAAAAACATCCCGATAACGAATAAAGGCACCGACAAAATAATGGCACCATAGGTTTTGTATTGTAACCTGGTGTAATTTTTGGCATGGATATCTTCTAGCGCATTCTTTGCTTCGTCACTTTCATCAATCATAAGATCATAGCCAACCGCTTGTAGCGCCGATCTTAACTTATAGGAATTGGTGACCGTTGGAATGTATTCGACTAACGCCGTGGCATTCGCATAGTTCACAGCAGCATGGATGACACCGGGACTGTTTTCCAATGTGCTTTGTGAACTGGCAGCGCAAGACGCGCAACTCATATTTAAAACAGGAAAAGATTTTTTGATCGTGTCTACATCGTAACCCAAATCACGAATAGCTTTGACGGCTTTTGGTAACACTTCGACATCGCCATTGGTATTAATGATGGCCTTTTTATTATTCAATTCCACTCTATGCGAATTGATGCCTGCGACTTTGCTTAGTCCTGTGTCGACTATTAAAGCGCAATGCTCGCTATCGACGCCTGATAAAGGGAGATCAATTGATTTATTTTCATTCATGTTGTTTTCTTTTGAGAAATTGCCAACTTTCAATTTAATTTTTCAATTATACCGACTGGAATTAGTCATTGAAACTATCTTTTCGACATGATGCAAATTTCGGTCACAGTAGCTTAAACTGCGTATATCATTAGGGAAGATTTGTATATCATGTTTCCACTACTCATGGTAGATTGAGAGAGTCGATTGGCGTGCGATGAAGGTTGCCTAACGCTTTAAATTTTGTGGGTGTCATTCCTGTCAGTTTTTTAAACTGGCCGGAAAGATGTTGCGAGCTGCTATAACCCAGCCGCAAAGAGAGCTGGCTTAATGACTCTTCATTATAGGTAAGCCACTCCTTTATTTTTTCGATTTTTTGAAGAATAAAAAACTGCTCAAGCGTGATGCCCTCGACTTCTGAAAAAAGCTTACTTATAGAAGAGTAATCTTTAAAAACTTTTTGAGTTAAAAACTTTTGGAGACTAAAATGTTCTTCGATATTTCCTTCCTGCACTTTTTGAATCAACAGGTTTTTTACCTGTTCTATTAATTGCGTTTTCTGATCGTCTAACAATTCGAAACCAACCTTTTCAAGGTCATCCGACAAGGTTTGCAACTGCGTCTTTCCTAAAGTTTTTTCAAGCTCTACTTCGCCCAGGCGTATATTTTTGAAGGTTAACTTGTTTGCTTTGAGAATGCTTTCCACGCTCATGATGCAGCGCGGACAAACCATATTTTTAATAAACAATTTCATGATAAATCGAATTCTTTGCAAAGGTAACTAATGAAACCTCGCACGAACAGATAAATGAAATGCGCCATAAAACAGGTAAATTCCTTATTGATAAACCCTTACATAATCCACCAACATCCTTTGTGGGAAAACAGTAGTTGCATCAGGATTGCCTGGCCAGTTGCCGCCAACGGCCAGATTTAAAATAAAAAAGAATGAATCGTCAAACGGATTATTACCGGTTACAGAAGATCTGTTTCCGGTGAAAAATTTCTGATTATCGACATACCACTCAATTTTATCCGTATCCCAAACAATGCTGAAGACATGGAATTTCTGAGAAAAATCTTCGCCGGGTAAAATGTAGTTTCCACCGCTCTGGCTACTTGGCCCATTAGCAACGCCCCAATGCATCGTACCGTACATTTTATTCGGCTCGTGGCCTAACAATTCCATAATGTCAATTTCACCGCATGCAGGCCAGGCCGTGGTCGAAATATTACTTCCTAACATCCAGATGGCCGGCCAGATTCCTTTTCCTTTGGGCAGTTTTGCGCGGATGTCCATTCGTCCGTATTTGAATTCTCTTTTACCTTTTGTGATCAATCTTGCCGAAGTGTAATTATTATTTCCGGCAGCTTCCTGCCTGGCTTCCAAAACGAGATAGCCTTTGGTGAGGTAAGAATTTTTATCGCTATTCGTATAATTTTCCAATTCATTATTGCCCCATCCACTGTTGCCGGTTTCGTAGCTCCATGAAGTGAGATCCAAAGAAGCCTGATCGAATTCATCGCTCCATTTTAGACTGAGCCCGGGATAAGAAGTAGGCGCGTTGTAGCCTGCATCATCGATCGGAACATAAGCTACCATCCGTACAAATAATTGTTCCGGTTGCTTTACCCGAGCCACTGATCGTCGCATTAACGGGATTGCTAAGCTGAACATAAAATATTTTATTTGGCTCGGCGAGACTATCTCCTCTTACAGGAATATCAATAGTGATGTTGTATTGATTTGCAGGAATGGTCAGGGTTCCGGACTTAGGTGTGTAATCCTTGCTCGTTGCCGTTCCGTCAAGAGTGGTATAATCTACGGTGATGGGTTTGGCAGAAACATTGTCCACATTCACCGTAAACTGAAAATTTTTAGTGAAACTATTATCACGTTTCTGCTGAACATCTGAAATGCTTAGCAAGGATTTTTTAACAACAACCGGTGGTGTTGGATTACTTGATTTTTTTCCACAGGCGGTCATCCCCGCGATGATTAAAATACTTATAAAAAGTTGGTTACGCATATCGTTGTTTTCATTTTTTTTAAAATACGAAAATCTACTTTTTCGATTATGAGGCACCGTTAGTTCAGGCGCCATTATTGGAAAACCCTTACATAATCTATTTCAAATGTTGCAGGAAAAATGCTGTCGTCGATTCCCTTTTGACCACCCAGGTTACCACCGATTGCCATGTTCAGCAGAATAAAAAACGGGCGGTCAAATGGCCATTCGGCGCTGGTTTTATGTTCATTTTTAAAATGATAGAATAGTTTTCCATCAAGCAAAAAATCCATCTTTTCCTCTGTCCAGTCGACCGCGAATGTGTGAAATTGAGAATAAGGATTTTCAATTAATGTGGTAGTTCCTCTTTGGGTTCCTTTGACATGATTGTAGGCACCTGTATGTACCGTTCCAAAAACAGAATCCTTTTTGTAACCAACATGTTCCATGATATCAATCTCGCCACATTCTGGCCATCCTTTTGTCTCAACATCGCTGCCAAGCATCCAGCCCGCGGGCCAAAGGCCTCGTCCGGGAGGCAGTTTGCCACTTATTTCTATGTGGCCATAAGTCCATTCCGCTTTTCCTTTTGTAAGCAAGCGCGCGGAAGTGTAATCATTGTTGTCGTGCTTTTCTTTTCTCGCGATGATGGACAGAACACCATTCTTTACGATTGCGTTCATTGTGTCCCGGTCAGTGTAGAACTGCTTTTCATTATTACCCCAACCATGGCCACCAACATCAAAATTCCATTTGCTGCTGTCGGGTAAACCGTTATAATTAAATTCATCACTCCAAACCAATTTCATACCCCGGCTCACCGGAGATTTTTCGATTTGTTTAAATAATAATTCCGGTTCGTTAGTGGTAATAAAATTTACGTCATTTGCCACGAGCCAATCCATGTCTTTGGATTCGTTTACCGTCCATGCGTTTATATCAATGTTATTTTCTTTCGCCGATTGAATCCATTGAGGATGTTTTTGAAACACGGTGAAATAATAGTCCGCGCCTTTTACTCCGTCCTTTTTCAACTCAAGTGGGGATTTATCGCCGTTAAGATATTGCACATTTGCCGAAGGCTCCAATCTTAAGACCTCTTTGAGCATTCCATAATCAAAGCTGATGTAAGTGATCCATGCCTGCGCCTCCATTTTTTGAACGATGTTTACTACGCGCTTCACCGTTGCATCGGCCCATTGTTTTCCTTTGACAGAAGCTTTAATTTCCAGAATCAGTTTTGTACCACGTTGCTGTTTAATGATCTTTAAAAAATCTTCCAGCACGGGCAAGGTTTCCCCATTGGAGAGCTTCGTTTTTTGCAGCTCCGCGAGGGCACTTTTTTGAACAGAAAATCCGCCCCATTCATTATCATGATTAACGACGATGGCACTATCGGCTGTCATGTGCAC
The DNA here is from genome assembly GCA_963706775.1 of uncultured Chitinophagaceae bacterium. Classification (GTDB taxonomy): domain Bacteria; phylum Bacteroidota; class Bacteroidia; order Chitinophagales; family Chitinophagaceae; genus Ginsengibacter. Next base: position 79,859 of record CAVPNF010000002.1, on the reverse strand, counting down.
GTCTGTTTCCGATCCGAAACAACCCAATGCAATGGCTGCTTTCAAAGAAGCGACAGAATTTTGAGACGATCCTGTATTCTTCCAGGCACCGCGATGAGCGATGACTTTGTTATGCTTAAACTGGTCAGACAAAAGTGTAAATGAATGTGTTTCATCCATACCGGATTGGCCTTTAGTGCGAACCGTAAAGTTAATTTCCTTTTTCTTCAATGTCGCTTTTGCAAACTTAGGTTTGATAAATACCGAATGATCTTTCAGCGTCAGCCATTTTGCATCTTTTCCTCCAAGTGTCACCGTCGTTTCTTCTGGCAAAATAATTTCCGTAATTTTTCCTGATTGCGCATCTTCATTGCTGACAAGATATTTCGAAAGCGTTACGGGAGTATAATTAAAAGACTGCCCCTTTGCATCGGGGCAGACAAAGATCAGCGACAATAGGATGGAAATTAAAGCGGGAATTCTCATTATTCTTTTTTTAAAATTAGTATTCAATTCAGGGTAACGAAAAACTACTTTTTGACTTGTTTGATAGTCATTAAAACAGGGATCGGATAATAGTTTCCCCAAACCCTGTTTTATTTGTTCATTATAAAATGTGTGCTCTGAGAAACGTCTTTATTTTACTTTAAATATCTGGTACCAGGAGTTGCCATCAATGCCTATATTACGCAAGTGGATACTTGTTTCTGATATCGAAAGGATTTCATACACATCGCCCCCGGTGCCAAAATTAATCAAACCGTTTCCGGGCACTTTGAATTGTACGCCTGTAGAAATCGCAGACGTAGAACCAGAAGTTGCATTCATGAATGCAAGCTGCATGGGATTATTAAAGGTAATACCATAACAACCATCGCCTCCGCTTTTTCCATAAAATGTAGTGGATGCGCCAATCAGGAATGATTCCCCTTTGTTATTCACTGACAGCGAAATATTTCCGTTCGCGTCTTTTGCAAAGGTCATCTCATCATCATAGAGACACGGAGATCTTTCATTCGGTCCTGCTGAATAGTAGCTTGGTGTAAATCCGTTTGCAGGTCCAACGCCCACATGGCCTGGCGCTTCGTTGTCTGTAATCCAGACTTTAGAAGTGCCCCCTGTAAGATCCTGAACGATTTCACCAGGGATCACAAAGGCTACATAAACTCTTATCTTTTTGCTGATGGAGGAGATCGTTCCGGCAGTTCCGATCGCATTCACGGTTATGGTGTAATCAGCAGTTCCGGGAGTCGTGTATTTATAAGCTATACTTCCGGAAGGCACCATCTTAGTCGTTCCGTCTCCGAAATCAACTTTGTAAGTGATCACATCGGTAGCCGTCGCAGACACAGATATGCCACCACTACCGTCTCCATCAGGATTGGCCGCATCAGTACCCGTTATTTCTGTATTAATGGTAAGGGCAGCAGGTGTTTTAATGTTACCAAAAGAATATTTCTCTTTTACACAACTGCTGAAGACAACAACGCTCATTGCTATGAGGATGATGAGCAGATTTTTTTTATTAGTTATCATAAAAAGTTAAGTTTTTTATTAGTTAAGCGTAATGTCATCAAACAGGAAAGTAAAGTTGGCAGAACCGTCGCCCATCGTTCCGTTATCAAATATGATCACAATTTTCTGGTACGATTTAGACGCGTCGATCGTGCTATAATCGAAGGTGAGCTCTTCCCACGCGTTGGCTTTGGTGGTAGCAACCTCCTGCTGAAAATTGGTATTCCCGTCTGTTTGATTTTCTACTTTCAACAACACTTTAGCACCCGCACGTGGCGAAAATACTTTCATCTTAAAGGTTTTTTTTGTAGAAAAATCAATCGGTGCAGGCAAATCAAGGAAGCTTCCGCCCCACGGCTGGCCTGCATTTTTAATCATCTTAACCACCTTTGCGCTTGTATTAATTCCTGATGATTGTGAATTATTAATAATGCTTGTGTTACCGCCATCAAAATCTGTAAACGCATAAACCAGCGTTGAGGATTCGAAATCAAGGGGAAGGGCGACCGTAGCGGGATTAACAGCGTCGGCCATTTTCACATCATCCCAATAAAAAACTTTGTTGCTTCCGGGCTTATTGAAATCAAAGAATACCGACGCTTTATCAAATTTGTACGAAAGATTGAGCGCGGCGGTTCCGTCAGCGGGTTTGCTGAAATCAAATACCAGTGTTTCCCATGCATTTGCAACCGTAGTAACAACTTCGGTCTCTACAGATTTAGTACCATCTGTATGATCTTCAAGTTTGAGCCTTACAGGAATACCTGCCGCAGGCGAATAAACCCTCATGCTTAACTTCGTATTTGATGCAGTAAGCGGAATCGCTGAAGCAAATCCTGTAGGCGTACCGATGGTAGTTCCGGCCCAGGTTTCTGCATTCGCAGGCTTGGTGGTGATCTTTACTTTATTTGCGTTATTGGCAGGATCCACGCCATCAACCGTTTGATTGTTTCCAAAATCAGTAACCGTATAATTGACATTAGCAACATCAAATGTTACCGGCAAATTAATTTGTGCCACAGCCGGCGTAAGCCTGATGTCATCAAACAGGAAAGTGAAATTTGCCGAGCCATCGCCCATTGTTCCATTATCAAATATGAGTACGATGTGCTGATAGCTTTTTGAAGCATCTATTGCCGAATAATCAAATGCCAAATCTTCCCAATCATTGGCTTTTGTAGTAACTACTCCCACTTCATAATTGATAGTGTTATCTGTTGCGTTTTCAACCTTCAAAAGCACCTTCGCTCCCACCCGTGGAGAATACACTTTCATTCTGAAAATCTTATTTGCAGAAAAATCTATCGGCTTTCCTAATGAAAGAACGCTTCCTCCCCAGTTTTGGCCCGCGCTTTTTACCATCTTAGCCACCTTTTTGCTGGTGTTAATTCCTTTTGATTGAGGATTATCAATTACAGTAGAATTGCCGCCATCAAAATTAGAAAAGTCATATTGAATGGTAGCAGATTCGAAATCTACCGGTAATAAAACCGGATCGACGATCGTAATTGTTTGGGTAAATTCGGTTGTTGCCACACCGCCACTCAGCGCAATTACTTTAATGTTGTAAGTACCGGTTTTCGTGTACACGTGGCTGATAGTATTGCCTTCCAAAAATGACTGAGGCACTTCGTCCGTAACATCTCCAAAATAAACTTTGAAAACCGTTTCGTAGTCGGCGGTAGCCGTCACATTTAATTTAAAATTATTAGAAGGATCTATTGCTGCAGTGACTTTCAGGTTTTCAGGTGCCTTGAATGAAACCGTTAACGGCTGCTCAGCCTGCGCTGTTTTTCCGGATACATTATAGGCTACTAATTTCACCGTATAATTCCCTTCGGCATAAATGTGCTGCACATGACCGCCACCCTTTACTTTTGCCGGTTCGGCAGTATTATCGCCAAAATAAACATCATAAGAGGATGCGCCGTCGCCATTTGGAGTAATTGTAACCAGTCCCGTATTGTCCTGTGTGATATCAAAAAGCGCAGATAACTTATCAGGCGAAGCTGCTGAATTAACAAACGAGGTGTCGTTGTATTCCAGCTTTTTGCAGCCGCCGATCACGAGGATCAATAAAGAAACGCTGAGAATATATCGTAATGCGTTCATAATTTCTATTTTAATAATTTAGATTAGTAACCATTGTTTTGAGTAAGGCCTGAAATATCAACTTCAGTTTGAGGAATAGGAAACACTTCATTTTTGTTAGCCACGAAGCCTGTGATCTTGGTGGCAGCCTGTCCTGTTCTCACGAGGTCAAAAAAGCGGTCGCCTTCCATTCCCAACTCCAGCCTGCGCTCCGTCCATATTGCTTGTTTCAATGCATCACCGGTGGCGGTCACATCGTGAAGATTGTCGCCGAATGCACGCTGCCTTACTTTATTCAAATAGGTTTTTGCTTTCACATCATCAGGCGATGTTTTCCTGTTATTGGCTTCGGCGGCCATTAACAATACTTCCGCATAGCGAATGGTTCTAAAATTATTATCGTAATTCAGTTCCAATTGACCGGAAGTTTCTCCTTTTCTTGGAAGATATTTTTGATTGTAAAGCCCGGTGTTTTTAAACGGAGCTACCTGGTAGGTAATGTTGAATTCCGGGTGAGCTGTCTTGTATGCTTCAATGTCCATTATCGTGGCATCTTTCCTTTGGTCACCTGCGGAATAAGCATTTGCCAGATCCTGCGTCGGAAGATTGGTGCTCCATCCTGCAGCATAAGGACTTGTGCCATTCAATCCGCGAATACCACATTGCTGAACGGAATAATTTCCCTGGCCTCTTGTGGCGCCGCCCCAATTATAATAAGGAGAAAGATTCGAGTATTGAATTTCAAATACTGACTCCGGGCCGTTTTCCCCTGATTTCAAAAAGATGCTTGCGAAGTTCGTAACCAATGAAAAAGGGCCGTTCACGACATTTTCCAACATGGCCGCCGCCTCATCAAATTTATTTTCATACAAATAAACTTTACCAAGCAATGCCTGTGCGGCATATTTGGTGATCCTTCCGGGCTGGGCCGGCGACGTGGGCAACACTGCAATTGCATTGGTCAGATCCAATTCAATTTGCTTGTAGACATCTGCCTTGGGCGAACGCTGCAAAGTGCGGGAATCGGTGATGGAAAGCCTTTTATCAGCAAACAAAGGAACATCGCCAAAAAATTTTACTAAGGTGAAATAATAATAAGACCTTAAAAAATAGACCTCGCCATACATCGCTTCTTTGCCTGCGAATGAGATTGCCTCGCCTGCGGGGTTTTGATCTTTGTATTGGGTTAAATAGTTGGCCCTGTTAATGCCTTCATAAGCGGATTGCCACAAATCCGCCAATGTACCGTTATTGGTAGTGATGGTATAATCATCAATCTGCTGAAGATTTAATACATCAGAAGCATTCTCACCCCCCGCAACTGAATTGTCAGAAGCGATGTCTGCCACAGGAACCGCCTGGTTGAGCCATTGCAATGGAGAATAGACACTTACTGCCATAGTTTGATAATCGGCTCCTGATTTCAGGTAATCAAGATCCGTTACCTGGTAATCATCATGAGGATTATAATCCACCCATTTCTTGCAGGATGAAACAAGAGTGATCAGAAAGAACGCTGTTATTATTTTTATATTATTTTTCATTTTGTGCTTTTTTGGGATTGATGATTAAAATTTAAAATCAATTCCTAATGAATAGGTTCGTGCCTGCGGATATTCTCCACGATCAACACCTGTATCTAAAATTCCGCCCGGAACCTCGGGATCAAAGCCGGTGTATTTAGTGATAGTAAGCGCATTTTTTACCTGTGCATATACATGGATTTTACTAAACACTTTATTCTTATAAACAGAGGACGGAATGGTATATCCTAACACGATGTTTTTAATTTTCACAAAAGATCCATCTTCAATATACCTGTCAGAAACCCTGATATTGCTATTCGCATCCGCGAATGTATATCTTGGATTTGTTGCATCGTTGGTAGTATTTGGTCCTGTCCACCTGGCCAGAACGCCACGATATTTATTGCTGTAATTCGCATTTCGCTCGTAAGCCCTGTAAACATCATTTCCCACAGATGCATAAGTAAACATGCTGAAGTCAAAACCTTTGAAATCAAATCCCAGGTTCCAGCCCATTGTAAACTGTGGGAACGGATCGCCGATTTTTGTTTTATCAAGATCACTGATCACACCGTCGCCGTTCACGTCCACATAACGAATATCGCCCGGCTGAGCGCCTGTTTGAGTTGCCGATTTTGATATATCTTCTGACGTCTGAAATAAGCCATCTGTTTTGAATCCGTAGAAATAACCCGGAGTAAATCCTTTCTGGAATCTTGTAGCAGTTTGTGACTGCCCGTTAAAGTAGCTACCCCCTGTGATAATCGCAGTTCCATCGCTATTGGTGGCAGTAACCAAATTAGTAGAAGTAGTAAAAGTAAACGACGTGTTGAAGGAGAAGCTTTTTGCAATTCTCTCGTTATAGCTTAAGATCATATCTACACCACTGCTCTTTGTAGATCCGATGTTTGCTGTGGGGATTGTTGCCGTACCGAGATAGCTTGATACAGATGGCGTAAATAACAAACCATCTACATTTTTCTGGAAATAATCTGCTGTCAACGACAATTTATTTTTGAAGAAAGTCATATCAAAACCAATGTTGAATTGCTTTTGCTTTTCCCAGCTTAACGCATCATTTTTATACGAACCAACGGTTGATCCCGGAACAAATATGTCTCCGAAAGTGTATCCATTACTGTTGGCTGTGCCCCCATAGCTTGGGCCGCCGTTGGAAATGCTCACATATTGCGGGCTAACATTTTCATTACCGACAGTTCCGTAACTCCCTCTTATTTTTAAATAATTGATAAAATCAGATTTGAAGAAATCTTCATTGGAAGCGACCCAGCCGAGAGATCCCGAAAAGAAATCCGCGAATTTATTTTGAGGGCCAAATGCATAAGAACCATCGCGGCGGGCGGTAAATGAAGCTAAATATTTCGCCTGGTAGTCGTAGTTAATCCTTCCAAAGTATGACGCATTTTTTCTGAAATACTGAAAATTACCTGCAGAATAAGCGCTTGTGTTTGTAGCGGTGTTCGTGCCCGTGGCTGATGTCAAATCAGCAAAAGTCCAGGAATTGAACGGAACGTCCTGCCTTGAAGCATTGAGGCCATCGCCCCTGCTTTTTGCAAATGAAATACCTGCAACCGTTTGAAAATTATGATCGTTGTGGATTGTAAAGTTATAATTTGCAAATGTTTCAGAAGTGAAACCAGCATCTGTTCTTTTACTTTCGCTCACACTGTTATGTTTGCCCGTAACAGTTGATCCGTCCGCATTCATGGTATTTTCAACGTTTAAAGGTCCGTAGAATGCCAGGGGAGAAAATCCTTTATCGGTATAATCCCAATTGGTGTAGCCAAAACGCGTGCTAAGAACCACATTTTTTACCACATTATATTGTAATTCTATTTTACCATATAATTTATTACCGTTTGACACGCCGTAAGTATTATCCAGTTTGGTGAGCGGATTAAAGATCTCTGATAATAACAGGTTTGAGTATCCATATTTTCCAACCGTTTCAGGATCTGTGTTGTAAACCGGAACCGTAGGATCAAAATTCAAAGCGCTTCCGATGATCGAGTTGAAAGAATTTTCCTGAACGCCTTTACTCTTAATGTTGGCAAAACTGGTGTTGACAATTAGTTTTAATTTTGGAGAAAGCTGGAAATTTAAATTTGCGGTAGCATTTATCCTGTTGAAATTAGATTTTGTTCCGCCACCTACGATCCCGTCCTGGCCGAGATAACCACCGGAAAGGAAAAAGCCTGTTTTTTCAGTTCCGCCGGTAGCACTCACATTATAGGTTTGAAGCGGAGCGTCATGAAAAATTTCTTTTTGCCAGTTGGTGCCGGTTCCCAAAATGGAGAGGTCAGGGAAAATCAGGTTTCCGCCTGCGGCCACACTTCCTTCGTTGACGATAGCCGCGTATTCTGTAGCATTTAATACGCCGATCGTGTTGGAGACCTGCTGAATTCCATAATTGCTATTAACAGAAATTACCGTTTTCTGGTTCTTTTTACCGCTTTTTGTAGTTACTACTATTACGCCATTACCACCTTTCACGCCATAAATTGCAGTAGTAGCTGCGTCTTTCAATACGTTGATCGATTCAATGTCTTCTGAGTTGATCGCGTTCAGATCGTCCAACGTCTGCGGAATACCATCGATAATGACAATTGGGTCCGTACCGGTAAATGACGGAATACCCCTGATGAGCACGGTTGGCTTTGAGCCCGGGGAACCATTGCCAATAACGGTAACGCCGGAGGCTCTTCCCTGCAACGCATCTTCTATTCTCACTGGCTTTAATTTCTCGATGTCCGCGCCTTTTACTGTGGCGATGGCTCCGGAAACCTTGGTGATTTTTTGAGTGCCGTATCCCACTACTACCACTTCATCCAGGTTTGAAACGCTGGCAGCCAGCACAATCGACAGAGGTGAATTAGAAATGGCTACTTCTTTTGTAGTAAAATTGATCGCTGAAACTTCAATCCGTGATGCTGAGGCCGGAACGGAAAGGCTGAATTCTCCTTTTTCATTTGTTGAGGTACCTGTTGTAGTACCGCGAGCCACAACCGAAGCATTTATTACGGGAGCGCCGTTTTCGTCCATCACTTTTCCGGCCACCGTTTTATTTTGTGCCCAGGAAACCGCGCTGATAAGGAGAAAAATTAAAGGAATAAAAATCCTTTGAAAGACTTTTTTCATAAGCAAGTTTATGTTAATGGTTATTAAATGGCCCGACTTTTTATATAATCAGGCAGGACAAATATAGGCGTTTGGACATCGACAACCTTAAATTCCACTACATCACTACTACATCAAAAAAGCTTAATCTCATTATTATTTCTGATTTTTGCCACATCATTAATACATCAGAAAAGAAATAACTTTATAAACAAGACGAAACTAACCTTCCTGAAAAATTTCAGGAAATCTCTTTTGATCATTTATACCAGGACATGAGAATAAGCTGCTTATTTATTTTTACCTTATTTATTTCCACAGAAGCGGCGTTGTCACAAAACACCGTCGGGCTTCCACAGATTATTAATTATAGCCGGGGTGATTTTCATGCCGGCAGCCAAACGTGGAGTATCGGGCAGGACAGCAGGGGTATTATGTATTTTGCCAACAATGAGGGACTCATCTCTTATGACGGAAATTACTGGAAGGTGTCTCCCCTTCCTAACAAAACAATTATGAGATCGCTCGCAATAGATTCGCAGGACAGGATCTATGTAGGCGGCCAGGACGAGATTGGATATTTTCAACCTGATCAAAAAGGGATTTTGCGATATACGTCTCTAAAAAATCTGATTCCTAAAGATCAAAATACTTTTGCAGACATCTGGTCCATTCAGATATTCAACAACTCCGTATTCTTCCAGGCTTCCGATCGCCTGTTTGAGTATAAAAACAACCAGGTAAAGATCCATTTACCTAAAACGTCGTGGCAATTTGTAAAAAAAGTAGGCAACAGGTTCTTTTTACAGGAAAAAGGAAATGGTTTGTTTGAATTTAAAAATGAAAAATGGCTGCCGTTTCCGAATAGTCACATCTTAGGCGACCCCCTTATTTCCGGGATGATCGAAACCAGGAACGACAGCGTATTGATCACTACAAAACGAGACGGTTTTTATCTTTTACACAAAGATTCCCTCTCTAAAATGTCTGGAAGGGAATTTTCCTCCAATCGTCATATTTATATTGCAGGCGAAATAAATGAGCGCGAATTTGTAGCCGGAACCACATCGGAAGGATGTTTGATTATGAATATTGAAGGCCAGATCGTTCAAAAGATCTCGACAAACGAAGGCCTCCAAAACAGTAATGTCCTTTGTGTATTTCTCGACAAGGATAAAAATTTATGGGCTGGCCTCAACAATGGCATCAGTTTTATCGCATATAATTCAGCGATCAAATATATTAAACCGAATAAAGGCAATGAGCTTCCCGGATATTCCACAAGAATCTTTGACCGAAAGCTCTATATCGGAACGGCGGACGGCGCTTTTATGGTGCCGCTGAATGATTCCAATAAAGACCTGAGTTTTTCCAAAGGAAATTTCACAGAAGTAAAAAACACGGCAGGCGAGGTATGGCGGCTGGATGAAGTGAACGGGCAATTATTATTAGCCCACAATTATGGAACCTCCATGATTCAAAATGACCAAAGCGTTCCCATTGCCAAAGGTGATGGATCATGGTTGTTTTTACCAGCCACTTCTTCTAAGCCGGCATCAAATATTTTGGTGGGAACTTATACCGGTATTGAAATCCTGAATTTTGCCCAAAATAAATTTACGGATGCGGGAAAGGTGGAAGGAATAAATGAATCATTGCGCCTGTTGGAAATTGATAACAACAACGACATTTGGGCTTCTCACCCATATCGGGGGATATACAAAATAAACATTTCGGCGGATGAAAAAAAGTGCACCTCTGAATTATTAACAGCAAGTGAAGGACTTCCTTCTTCATTGGGCAATTATGTTTTTAAAGTAAAAAACAGAATTGTTTTTGCAACGGAAAAAGGAATATATGAATATGACGCTGCCACAAAGAAATTTATGCCGTCTGCATTTTTTGAGCCGGTTTTTGGACGCCGGGAAATGCGTTATCTGCATGAAGATCCCGAGGGAAATATCTGGTTTTGTACGGAAAAGCAAGTAGGAGTGGTCAGCTTCAATAAAAGTATTGTTGGTGAGCCGTTTACGATAACCTACTTTCCTGAACTGACAGGAGATATTCTTACCGGCTCGGAAAATATTTACCCTTTTAACAAAGAGAACATTTTTATAGGCTCCAAAAAAGGAGTAATTCATCTTAATTATGAAAAGTATACTTCTAAAAAACCAAAACCAAGTATTCTTCTCACGCTTGTAAAGGCAATAGGAAACGGCGCAGACAGCATTTTGTTTGGCGGACATCTGAAAGAAGATAGCTTATCATTCTTCCCGGAAAAAAAAGATATAATCCGGCTCAACAGCAATTTCAATTCATTCCATTTTGAATATAGCTCGCCGGCATACGGCTTGCAAAATAATATTGAATATAGTTATCAGCTATCGGGCTATGACGCCAGCTGGTCCCCATGGTCAACCAAGGCAGAAAAAGACTATACCAATCTTCCCTCCGGAAAATATACTTTTAATATAAAAGCAAGGGATAACCTTGGGCACGAATCCAGTATTGTCGCCTTTACTTTAATAGTAAATCCAGCCTGGTATTCTACCATTTGGGCAAAAATATTTTATACATTTTCGATTGGATTGTTGTTATTCCTATATTATAAATGGCAGGACAGAAAATTGCATCTACAACAGCTAAAATTTGAAGAGGAACAGAAGCGGTTAAAAGAATTGCATTTGCTAAAAATCGAGAAAAGCGAAAAAGAAATTATCAAGCTTCAAAATGAAAAGCTTGCTAATGAAGTGAAATTTAAAAATAAAGAGCTTGCTGATGCCACAATGCACCTCGTAGAGCGAGGCAATACCCTGGTAAAAGTGAAAGATGAATTGCAAAGGCTCTACACAAAAACCGGCAACAACCACGATGTAAAACAAACGCTGCAATTGCTGAAAGATGTAGAAAAGAATAATTCCAACTGGGAGCAGTTCGCCTTACATTTTAACGAAGTCAATAATGATTTTTTAAACAAGCTAAAAAGTAGATTTCCCAAGCTTTCCAATACTGACTTGAAAGTTTGCGCTTACCTGCAACTGAATCTTTCTTCGAAAGAAATAGCTCAATTGATGAATATTTCCGTTCGTGGTGTGGAGATCAGCCGTTATCGCCTGAGAAAAAAATTACAAATACCAACCGAGCAATCGATGAATGATTTTTTGAACCGGATCAACTCATCGAATGAGCTTCAAAATGATGAACCACTTTAATCTGCAAAACAACCTGTGTAAGCCAAAATGTAGTTTTTCATATTTTAAAAGAAATTTGTTTTACATTTTTTAATTTTGGTTTTACATGAAAGAAAGATTGAATGAACTTGCTCACGCATTAGATGGCGAACTTTTTACCGACGATGCACTAAGAATTTTATACGCGACTGATGCATCTGCTTACAGGGAAATACCAGAGGCAGTAGCCATTCCAAAATCGGTTGAAGACCTTAAAAAATTAATCGCTTACGCATCTGCCAATAATACCTCATTGATTCCCAGGGCCGCCGGAACTTCCCTGGCGGGGCAGGTCGTAGGCAAAGGAATTGTGGTAGATATTTCTAAATATTTTACGAAAATAATTGAGCTGAATAAGGAGCACCATTGGGTGCGTGTACAGCCCGGCGTTATACGCGATGAGTTGAACATGTATTTAAAACCACACGGATTATTTTTTGGCCCCGAAACTTCTACGGCCAATAGGGCCATGATTGGCGGAATGATCGGTAACAATTCCTGCGGCTCCAATTCCGTGGTTTACAGAAGCACGCGCGAGCACCTCCTTGAAGTCAACGTTCTTCTAAGCGACGGAAGCGAAACGGTTTTTAAGGCGATGGATTTGGAGGAATTTCATGAAAAATGCGAGTCCGACAACCTGGAAGGCAACATCTATAAAACGCTCAGAAGTCTTTTAAGTAATTATGAAAATCAGCAAGAAATAAAAAGAGAATTTCCGAAGAAGAGTGTAGAGCGAAGGAACACGGGTTATGCCCTGGACGTCCTTGTTGACAGCGCGCCATTTACTGCCGGCGGCGATGACTTCAATTTCTGCAAGCTGATCGCGGGCAGCGAAGGCACACTGGCATTTATCACAGAAATAAAATTAAATGTACTACCGCTTCCTCCGGGCGAGATCGGATTACTTTGCATACATTTTAATTCCATCGATGAGTCTTTAAGAGCCAACCTGATTGCGTTGAAATATCATCCCGGTGCCAGCGAACTGATAGATCATTATGTGCTGGAATGCACGAAAGAAAATATCGAACAAAGCAAGAACCGGTTTTTTGTGCAGGGCGACCCGGAGGCAATACTGGTAGTAGAATTCAGAGGCGCTAACCGGGACGAAATTATTGCGGTTGCCCATGCCTGTGAGACACAAATGCGGGCCGCAGGATTGGGCTATCATTTTCCGTTATTATTCGGAGAAGATACCAAAAAAATCTGGTCATTAAGAAAAGCCGGCCTTGGCCTGTTAGGCAACATTCCCGGTGATGAAAAAGCAGTACCGGTGATAGAAGATACAGCGGTTGACGTCAACGATTTGCCGGATTACATTGCCGATTTCAATAAAATTTTGATAAAACATAATCTGCATGCCGTGCACTATGCGCATGCGGGATCGGGCGAATTGCATCTTCGCCCGATCATCAATTTAAAAACGGAAGAAGGCAACCAGCTATTCAGAACTATTGCCGAAGAAATTGCCACGCTCGTAAAAAAATACCAGGGCTCGCTCAGTGGTGAGCATGGCGATGGAAGATTGCGCGGCGAATTTATTGAGCAAATGGTTGGTAAAAAAAATTATGAATTATTCAGAAAAATAAAACATACGTGGGATCCCGGCAATATTTTTAACCCGAATAAAATTGTAGATACGCCGCCGATGAACACCATGCTGCGCTACGCTCCGGGGCAAAAGACGCCGGCGTTTGACACTGTGTTCAGGTTTCAAAACCAGGATATCCTGCAACACGCGGAGCAATGCAATGGCACAGGCGATTGCCGCAAAACACATTTGTCCGGAGGAACCATGTGCCCGAGCTATATGGCGTCTAAAAACGAAAAAGATACCACAAGAGCAAGAGCAAATATTTTACGTGAATTCCTTACCAATTCCGACAAGATCAACCGCTTCGATCATAAGGAAATTTATGAGGTAATGGATCTTTGTTTGAGCTGCAAAGGTTGTAAATCTGAATGCCCGTCGAATGTGGATGTGGCAAAACTGAAAGCTGAATTCTTACAGCATTATTATGACGCCAACGGCGTTCCGTTTCGCTCCAAGCTGATTGCTAATTTTAATAAAGCGGCAAAGATGGGATCGATCGCGCCAGGCATCTATAATTTCATGTCGACCACGCCCCCATTTAGCACGCTGATCAAAACCTTGTCGGGCTTTGCTTTAAAGCGCTCGATGCCCACGCTTCATAAAACCAGTTTGGAAAAATGGTTTAGAAAAAGAAAAACAGGCGCAAAACAAATTTCTACAGGAAAAAAAGTTTATTTGTTTTGCGATGAATTCACCAATTACAACGACACCGATATAGGCATCAAGGCGATTCTTCTTTTGGAAAAATTAGGATATGAAGTAGTGATTCCGGAGCACGAAGAAAGCGGCCGGGCATGGCTTTCCAAGGGATTGATAAAGGAAGCCAAAATTATCGCCAACAAAAATGTTGCACTTTTAAGTAAAATAGTTACTGCAGAAAATCCGCTCATCGGAATAGAACCGAGCGCCATTCTCACCTTCCGCGATGAATATATCGACCTCGCCGATGATGCCGATTTAGAAACCGCAAAAAAACTGGCTAAAAATGTTTTTTTCATTGATGAATTCATAGCCGGTGAAATGGAAAAAGGAAACATCAGCAAGGAATTATTTACCAGAGAAAAGCGCCTCATAAAGCTTCACGGGCATTGCCATCAAAAAGCGTTATCGTCCGTAACACCTTCTGTAAAAATGATGTCCTTTCCTGAAAATTACCGAGTGGAGACGATACCTTCCGGATGTTGTGGCATGGCAGGATCTTTTGGTTTTGAAAAAGAACACTATGATCTTTCGATGCAAATCGGCGAATTGGTTTTATTACCTACAGTAAGAAATCAACCCGATGACGTGATCATTGCTGCACCCGGCACAAGTTGCCGCCACCAGGTTAAAGATGGAACAGGCAAGAAAGCATTACACACGATTGAGGTTTTATATGAAGCGTTGAAATAAAAAGTTTGGATGAAATTTCATTTGATATAAATATTGTCTTATAAACGAAAATGTAGATTTTTAATTTTTTTTTAATTATTAAATCTCCTTCAGGCGATCCGACTTAATAAATTGTCAAAGTTTATGACATACAAAGCATCATTAGATAATTTGGCGAAGGCCGTAACCATTGGTGTCAGTGTCTTATTTGCCTTTATTATTTTCGGACAATTTTCGATTATTAAAGATGCAGGGCGGGCCACCCCGATTTATACTACAGTTACCTGCGTCCTGTTTTACTTTATTGCTTTGGCATTTCGACCAATTAATTATATGCTGACATCTGACCACCTTATTATTCATCGTCTTTTTGCAGACGTAAAAATTCAAAGAAGTCAGATCAAAAGTGTTGAACTATTGGACAAGGCTGCGACGAGCTGTTCTATCCGGACTTTTGGCGTGGGCGGCTTATTTGGTTATTATGGAGAGTTTGCTAACACAAAACTTGGAAGTATGACCTGGTATGCCACACGAAGAAATGGAATGATTCTGGTTATAACAATGGACAACAGGAAAATAATAGTAACGCCAGACGATCCAAATAAATTTATAGCCGACGCTTCTTTATAAATAATATGTGGTAAACTTTCATCGAAGCGGACAGTATCATTGGAAATAGTTCCAGAAAATTTAATTTTGAATTCCGTTTAAAGAATTTTCAAACATGTTCCAACGAATCCATATAACACCAAAAAATAAAACAAGATGACAAAGCAAATTTATCCATGCCTGTGGTTCGACGGGCAGGCTCAGGAAGCCGCGAAATTCTATTGCTCCATTTTCGAAAATTCGAAAATTACTTCAGACAATCAAATGGTGTGCACGTTTGAATTGAATGGAAAAAAATTCATGGGTCTAAATGGAGGACCGCAGTTTAATTTTAATGAAGCCGTATCTTTTGTGGTAGACTGCGAAACACAGGAAGAAATTGATCATTATTGGAACTCATTGATTTCTGATGGCGGAAGCGAGGGCCGGTGTGGCTGGCTGAAAGATAAGTTCGGCGTGTCGTGGCAAATTGTGCCAACCATTTTACCAAAATTAATGAGTGATCCTGCCAGGTCACAAAAGGTGATCGAGGCGTTTATGAAAATGACCAAGTTTGATATTAAGGCATTGGAAAATGCATAAAGAAACACGAGGAGAAACGGGAGCGTATTTTTTTACCAATCTTGCATCCCTATCCGGATGACTAAAAGTCAGCATATCTTCTTTAACAACGTTCCATCCCGACCGGGATGAGTATCTGTGAGCATATTTTTTTACCAAGGCTTCATCCGGATAAGTATCAGCAGCATATTTTTTTTACAATGTTGCGTCCCCATTGGGATGTGAGGCCCGGAGATCAATCTTTATCGATTTTTCATGCCAGAGGCATTTAACCCCGGTAGAAAAAGAATTTAATATCCACCCAAACATCCCGTAGGGATGCCACGGCCATCATCATTTTGTCACGACCTTCAAGGTTTCATTTTTCATTTCAAATTGAATAAAAATATACAGCTTGCTTTTCATCCGGATTTAGATACAATTTTAAAAATTCCCAACCAACTATTTTGGTAATTGAAGTATTGCGAAAATGTATTAGATTGTTTCATATTAAAATATTCAAAGATAAAATTTCTATCATGCAAAAAATCTTACTCCTGGCAGGTTTTATGTTTTTTTCTATTGTATCAAATGCCCAGCAAACGGACAATTATTTTGCCGTTCAAACCAAAATTGATAATGGTATAATTGAGGGAAATTATGATACCAAAACGAGCATGCAGCTTTATTTTGGAATTCCCTTTGCAAAGCCGCCGGTTGGCGATCTACGCTGGAAAGCGCCACAACCGCTGGACAATTGGAAAGGTGTAAAAGAAACTAAACGTTTCGGTCCGCGGCCTATACAAAGTGTGGTGTATGGAGATATGAACAGCCGCTCGGATGGGTTAAGTGAAGACTGCCTTTATTTGAATGTATGGACTCCGGCTAAACGAAATAGCGAAGGCCTTCCGGTGCTTGTTTATTTCTTCGGCGGAGGTTTTGTTGCGGGCGATGCATCGGAGCCAAGATATGATGGCGGAAGCATGGCTAAAAAAGGAATTGTGGTTGTCACCGTGAATTACCGTCTCGGCATTTTCGGCTTTCTTGCTCTTCCCGAGCTGAGCAAGGAAGCGCCTTACAAAGCATCAGGAAATTATGGCTTGCTGGATCAAAATGCCGGGCTGAAATGGGTGCAAAAAAACATTGCTGCTTTTGGCGGAGATCCAAAGCGTGTAACTATAGCCGGTGAATCTGCTGGATCTATTTCGGTGAGCGACCAAATGGCATCGCCACTTTCGAAGAACTTAATAGCCGGCGCGATCGGAGAAAGCGGCGCAGGTATTAACCCAACCCTGGCGCCGGTTCCATTAGCGCAGGCTGAAAAAGAAGGAATGGATTTTGCAAAAAAAGCAGGCTACTCCACTCTCGCAGAATTGAGAAAATTGAGTACGCGGGATATTTACGAAATATATAAAGAATCCGGCCGCTTTGGATTTCCTACGGTTATAGATGGCTATTTTTTAACCGGATCATTACCGGAAACTTTTAAGGCAAAAAAACAGGCAATGGTACCCTTGTTGGCAGGTTGGAATTCCGCTGAAATTCCGGGGATGGCTTTTATGCAAGGCGCAGCTTATACCGAGTCAAACTTCATCGACAAAGTCAAAAAAGCATATCCCAAAGATTATGAAGAAGTATTAAAACTGTATCCACACGGATCTGAAACAGAAGTAGAATTATCGGCTACCGCATTGGCATCTGACCGGTTTATTTCTTACAGCACGTGGAAATGGACAGACCTTCAGATCAACAATAGTTCACAACAGGTGTACCGATATTTTTTCTCGAGGATTCATCCTCCGCTGGAAGAAGCCAATCCCGCAAAAAAAGATCCTGGTGCTTTAAAGATGCCTGCGCCGGTCGGAGCGCCTCACGCATCGGAGATAGAATATTGTATGGGAAACCTGGCTTTGATTAAAGACCATAGCTGGACAGCGGATGATTATAAAGTATCGGAAACGATGCTTAACTTTTTTGCCAATTTTATTAAAACCGGCAATCCGAATGGAGATAAACTTCCCAACTGGCCGGCAGCTAAACCGGGAGATAAGGCACCGGATGTTATGGTAATTGATGTGGACTCAAAATCTGTCAAAGCCGGCGATGATGCGCGTTACAGGTTTTTGGATCAGCAGTATGGAAATTGATTTTTGTTCATTATTTCACTATCGAATTATTTTATTATTATTATCAAAAAAGCCAAAATGTAGAAAAGGCTATTTCTACATTTTGGCTTTTTTGAATTTGAAAAATATTGTTTCCTCCCATCATGATAAGGAATATCCGAAATCATTATTTTAAATTCATCGAATCAATGATATTCTCAATTTTCTTATCCAACAACTCTTTTGTTTTATCAAAATCCTCTATGCTTTTTAGGGGCGCATTTACACCAAAATAAAATTTTATTTTTGGCTCTGTGCCGCTTGGCCTGGCAGATATTTTGCTACCATCTTCGGTCATGAATTGCAATACATTGCTCTTCGGCAGATCGATCTTTTCGGTAGCACCCGTCTGGATATTCGTTTTGACTTGCAATTGATAATCTAACAATTCCGCGACCCGACTTCCTGCAATTTCTTTTGGCGGATTATCGCGATAGCCTTGCATCATATCAGCGATTTCTTTTGATCCATTCATTCCTTTCTTGGTCAACGAAATAAGGTTTTCATAATAGAAACCATATTGAACATAAAGCTCCAGCAATTTATCAAATAGAGTGCGGCCGTTATTCTTTTCCACGGCGGCCATTTCACAAATGATCGCAACGGCGCTCACAGAATCCTTATCGCGAATCTGATCACCGATCATGAGACCGAAACTTTCTTCGCCGCCAACGATGTATTCTTCTTTGCCTTCTTTTTCCCTTATCAATTCTGCGATCCATTTAAATCCAGTCAGCACATTATAACAGGTGATGTCATTTGCCTTTGCTATTTCATCGATCATGTTTGTCGTTACGATTGTCTTTACGACCATATCGTTTGGCTTCGCGATGCCCCTGTTTTTCCTTGCCTCGATGATATAATTAAATACCAGCATGGCTGTTTGATTTCCGTTAAGCAAAACCCATTCACCATGATTATTTTTTACGCCAACTCCTACCCTGTCTGCGTCAGGATCGGTTCCCAATAAAATATCGGCATCCAACTCTTTGGCTTTTTTCAAACCAATACTCATCGTTTCTTTTTCCTCCGGATTAGGATAAATTACAGTAGGAAAATTTCCATCAGGCGTAGCTTGTTCTTCCACGATATGAACATTGTCAAATCCATAAGCAGCCAATGCTTTTGGCACCAGCATGATACCCGTTCCATGTATGGGAGTGTACACGATTTTGAGATCGTGCTGCTTGATGCAGGCATCCGGATTTACACTCAGGCCTTTAACCATTTTCAAATAAGCATCATCAATATCTTTCCCGATGATCGTGATATTACTTTCGCCGCCAGTCCATTTTACATCCTCGAGGCTCTTTATTTTTTCAACTTCGGTAATTACATTTTTATCATGCGGTGGCACGAGCTGGCCACCATCATCCCAATAGGCTTTGTAGCCATTGTATTCTTTGGGATTGTGGGATGCCGTGATTACCAATCCGCCCTGGCAGCCAAGGTTGCGGATAGCGAAACTCAACTCAGGTGTAGGCCTTATCGCTTCAAATAAAAAAACCTTAATGCCATTTGCTGCGAAAATATTAGCGGCAATTTCTGCAAATTCTCTGCTATGATTGCGAACATCGTGTGCTATAGCGACTTTCACGCCGGGAAAGCTTTTGTTCAGATAATTTGCATAACCCTGCGTGGCCATTCCAACGGTATATTTATTCATCCGGTTAGTGCCAACACCCATAAGCCCGCGAAGTCCGCCCGTACCAAATTCAAGGTCTTTATAAAATGCATCTTCCAATTCTGATGCATCACGTTCCCGGAGTTTCCTAATTTCTTTTTTAGTGGCTTCATCATAATTTCCTGAGAGCCATTCTTCTATTTTATTTTCTGTTTTTGCTTCCATGATTTTATTTTTACAATTTGAAGATATTCATTTTTGATTTATTTCAATTAATGAAAATCATTCCTCTTATTTTTGTGATATGCATCTACCCTGCCAAAGAAAAATCCGGATTCGTTTTTTAGCGGCTTTCTTTTTACTTTTTTCTTCGGTTGCTTATTCACAAGGCACTTTCCAACAGGGATTGACATTCGACCACTCAGGATTTTCGAAAGATTCCATTTTACAGACCAGTTATCCTTATAATAAAAAGCGGGTAAGATTAGTAACAGCCGCCAATATCGTAGGCTATGGGGGAACCCTTGTTGGCCTGAATGCGATCTGGTATGCAAAATATCCACGATCAGGATTTCATTTTTTCAACGACGATGCTGAATGGCAGCAAATGGACAAAGTGGGTCATGTGTATAGCGCCTTCCTGGAAAGTAAGGCAACAATGGAAATGTGGCGTTGGGCCGGCCTCCCGAGGAAACAGCGTATCTGGATCGGGGGATTAAGTGGTGTTGCCTACCAATCCATCATAGAAGTGCTGGACGGATTTTCTTCTGAATATGGTTTTAGCCCCGGAGATTTTGTTGCCAATATAATAGGATCGGCCTGTTTTATTTCACAGGAACTTGCCTGGGATGAACAAAAAATCAGCATTAAATTTTCGTTTCACCGAAAAAATTATGGTGAACCTGATTTGGATGCGCGGGCTGATAATTTATATGGCAAAAGCGAACTTGAAAGATTTATTAAAGATTATAACGGACAATCTTATTGGGTGAGCGCGAATATTCATTCGTTCTTTCCTGAAACGAAATTACCGCGCTGGCTCAACGTTTCAGTCGGCTACGGAGCGGAAGGAATGTTCGGAGGCACACAAAATATTGGGCGGGATAAAAACGGAAACATAACCTTTGACCGCACGGATATCAAACGTTATCGCCAATGGTATCTTTCACCTGATGTAGACCTTACCAAAATTAGGACGAACAAAAAAGGAATTAAGATATTATTGTTTGTGTTGAATTCTTTTAAATTTCCCGCACCCACTTTAGAATTTTCAAACGGAAGTTTTAAAGGACATTGGATCGTGTTTTAATTTGAATTCGAAAAAACTAATTTATTTTTAGTGCTGGTCCAACCGTGCGCCGGCAATTTCCCTGTTCTCCGTTTCTACTATAATTTTCTCCGACAAAGCAGTAGCAATCGAAAGTCCGACATAGTCGGGCGCCACGGGGAATTCCTTATGGCTTCTTTCAACCAAAACCAGAGTCTGGATTTTTTTTGGATAAAATTCAAGAAAAGGATTCAGCGCATAAAGTAAGGTTTTGCCAGTATTAGCCACGTCGTCAATGATAACAATCACTTTGTCATCAAAATTAATTTCATCAGAGATCGAAATATTTTTTGGATTTCTTTTGTCCAATGCTATAGCGATTACACTTAATTCTCCTTTAAATATTTCTTTCAAAAATTCATAAAGAATTTCCGCGATAATAAGTCCGTTCTCTTTGATGCCGGCGAGAATAATCTGCTTTTCATTGCTGTTGCGCTCCACTATTTCGTAGGCCATGCGCTGCATTTTTCTATACGCAATTTCTTTAGAAAGTATAAAATGAGTATCGGTCATAAATGGGTTTCTTATAAATGTACAAACTTCAACAAAATTAGAATGCCGTTTTTAATAAATGCAATTTACAACCCTGGGGTGAATCTGTTATTTATTAAAGGCTCGCAGAAAATAAATTAGCGCAAATCCAGGTATGTGAATTGTCGAATTTCTACTTTTTGGCTTACCAGGATTAAATTTAGCGTTGATTATAAATCAGGCATTTATTTTTCTTATAAAAAAATAACATCAATGCACACACGATCTTAGTAATACAAAAATTTTAAGATGAGATTTAATTATTACAAAACTGAATTAACCTGATAACATCGCCGGTATTTTTAAAATTCACTCTGTTGGTTTTGAGATAATCATTAATGGAAGCAGCTTTTTCTGTAAAAATACTTTTTACATCTTTCGCATTTTTTATACTAAGATATTCATCTCCCTTTTTCAGCCAGTAGGTAGTCTTTGACCTGAGCGCATAATCTTCCGGAAGCTTTAACTGGTAAAGCTTTCCTGAGCTTTTTAAGTCACTTACATTAGTGATTGCGCCGGCCTGTGATTTACCAAAGCCTGTTTCACTACCCGGTGGAATGATAGTCGTTTCATATTGGATAAAAAGTGCAACCGGCGTGGTGGTAGCAACCTCATAAAATACTTTTCCAACAGGAACAAATCGTCTTGAGAGAATCACCACCGTATCAATATTTTCAACTTTATCGAGTGCCAGCTTTTGAGCGCCATTCTCAAAAATCATTTCCTGCGTAATGGTGTTATAATTTAAAGAGACTTTATTTTCCTCACCGGATTTCTGCTTCACCACGCCTTCATTGAATTGTGCAAACAGATAATTTGACAATTCATGCGCAGAATCCTGCGCCCACAAATCGGAAATGAAGAAACAAAATATTAAAGTGAATAGAATACTTTTCATGCTGATATTTTTTAAAACATTTCGATATTATTCTCTCCTCAAAATCAAATTATCAAAAACTACTTTTAGGCTTATGAGGATTATTTCCCTTGATAATTAATGTGAATCATTCTTTCCAAAAATTGTTTTAAGCAAATTTCACCTTGAATAATTTAATCGGTGACCAATTTATTTATCTGCAACATCTTCCTTTTTCATTTTCAATTTTCCGGTAATAAAATGACCAATTGCTTCACCTTCTTTTAATCCGTTATTAATAGAAGGCATATAATGAATTCCGCCGTAGAAGCGGCTGATGGCAGCTTCTTCAGCCGCTTGTTTGAAAGAATTGAAATGCCGTTCGGGAAGTCCGAATTCCAATTCGGTGGAATCGGTAAAAGAAAAATTGTCTCCAAAGTATTTGGTTAAAAAAACGGCCGCAGATGAGGAGACAACACTATGTCCGCTTGTATATTCAGGAAACGGTGGCGTTTGCAAAAGCGGCATCCATGAATTGTCGATATATTCATTGATGTAAGTTTCCGGGCGAATGACGTTGCTTCTATATTTTTCATCCCAGCAACTTGAAAAACAATCTGAAATTACGATGGCCACACAAGCGTATGCCTCTGCAGTTTGGATACCATTGGCACCCGCTTTTCTGCAAGCGAGCCGGGTGATATTTAACCAATGCCCGCCGGGAGAAATTTTCTTCGTGGCATACATTACGTGGCCTCTCACATTCATTTTAAAAGGATTGCAATCCCAAAAGCTCGCAATCGAGGTTTGTTCTGCCGTTAAGTTTACGCCGATGTCGTGAACGGACATCGCTTCATTATAAAAATCGCTGCTTTTTTCGGATGAAAAAATCGTTGCCGGTGCAGGTTTAAATTGTTGTGGCGAATCAATCACGAAGGTTCTTATCTTATTCCAATTGGGTTCGATGGCGGCCATATAGGCCGGCGGCGTTGGTTTCCAGGTTCCCGCAGACTCATTCACCGCATACTTAGGCATTGAACGGGATTTCTTATAATTATCATTTGCAGCCCAAGCCAAAATATGATCCGCGATCTGCTGGCCAAATAGCAAAGAATTGTTGTAAACATTTTCAGGCACTCCATCTGCTTTAAATTCCAGCAAAAGCTGGGTTTTGAATTCATTGACTTTTTCTTCTGAGATGACCATCGATTTTCCGATAAGAAGGATTGCGTCGGCTGCTGCCAATGTGAAAGAATACTCTTTAGATTCCTCCGGCTGCGGCAAAGCCTTGAGATCATGAAGCTGGCCGGCGAAACTCCTATGTCCCTTTTCGCTGTGCAGCATCGCTTCGTAGGCCGCAATACAGATGTAAGAATAGGTACGACTCGCCACCGGTGGAGAATAAATATCATGAACGATCACATCGGAAACCTGCTTTATGGCGCGATGAATATATTCCGGATTTTCTGTCTTTTGTTTCCAATTTTTAGCCTGCCCGGAAACAATCGTTACCGATAAAAAACAGCCCAATAAAATCATCCATACACTTTTCATAACCTGTTACATTATCTCATTGACTTTAAATGCGCCTCACCCCGCTCTGCCAGCGAAAGGGATTAATATTCACAATGGAAAGACGATTCATTCATTTCACTAAGTCTAATTCGAATAAGAATTTTTTTATAATAATTTTCTTTTTATGCCTTTAAAATTGGTCACTGATATCTTAACCACATTTTTTTCAACCGGCAACATGCGTGATGATTGTGATAAATACGTAGAGCCGTAATAAAATTCTACATGGCGTTTTGTTCCGTTTTTATACTCGACATCTGCGCAGAAATCACCTGGCTGCAGCGGCACCCATTTTAAAATTTCATTTTTCAACACTGGGTTTTTTCTAAACAACAAAAGGCTGTCCTGGTTTTGCGTTGCGATAAAAATCTCTTCGTTCTTAGCACCACGCAGACTTGCCAATCCTTTACCATCTCCCCTCACGAAGAAACCGCTTTGTGCCAGTGAAACCGGCGAAAAATTCCCTTTGCCATCACCCTTCAACATCAAGCCATCGAAGGCATCATGACGCCCACTATATGGCTCCATTCCGTAATCATTTCCGGTGAGTAGAACATCAAGGTTGCCATCGCCATCCACATCTTTAGCAATCATTCCAAACACAGGCGCAGTCTGAGCTTCAAGTGGCAATGGTGTTATTTTAAATTTGCCATTACCCAAATTCTCAAGATAGCTCGACCTCATTTCTGTAGCTTCCGCAATGATAGCGCCGGCTTTGTCATCGGCGCTCAATAAAACATCCATCGAAGCAAGCCCAAAAGATTTATACGTTGGATATTTCTTCCTTACAGAAATCATCTGGCTGACCATGTCATCTCGTGTTGACATTGGAAAAGGTTTCCTGGATCCATCTACATCATTCATGTAACAAAAGATCAATGGATCCATCAATCCGTTGTTGTCAAAATCTTTGGCGACCAGCGTCATTGGCTCTTGCGGAGTGCCTTTGTAATTTGAATTCAGGCCGAGATTGCCTACTATATAATCTATATCGCCATCATTGTCAAAATCGCCGGCAACCAAACTATTCCACCAACCAACCTGTTGGCCAATGCCGGTAGAGGAAGTAACATCAACAAATGAATGCCCGGTATTTTTAAGAAAAGTAATGGACATCCATTCGCCGACGACAATAAGATCTACTTTTCCATCCTGGTCAA
This sequence comes from uncultured Chitinophagaceae bacterium, assembly GCA_963706775.1. Lineage (GTDB taxonomy): Bacteria > Bacteroidota > Bacteroidia > Chitinophagales > Chitinophagaceae > Ginsengibacter. Next base: position 55,028 of record CAVPNF010000002.1, on the reverse strand, counting down.
AATCCGTCCATAAAGCATCGGTGACCATACCGATATTTTTTAATTGCGGGCAATATTTTTCAGTGACATCGATAAATTTTCCTTTGTTATTTTTCAGAATAAAACTACGCGGTGCTGAAGGATAAGAACCCGATACCACGCGGCCTCCCACAAACAGATCCAGATAACCATCACCATCAAAATCCGCTGCGCGAACACAGGAACCATTCGCAGAATCTAAAGGCAATGATTCCAAACTGCGCGTAAACTTTCCTTTACCATTATTGAGATACAAACGGTCTGAACTAACAGCGTGACCGGGCGGTATTTCATAGCTGCCGCTCACCACATACAGATCGGGAGATGAATCATTATTGGCATCAAAAAACAGAACGCCCATATCTTCCTGCAACCGGTTTTCATTTGATAAAAAACGTGAAGAGTCGATTGAAAATTTGCCATTCGCATCCTGCATAAAAAACAAGCCGGGGTTGCCGGATGTGCCACCCAGATAAAAATCCTCAAAGCCATTATGATCCACATCTCCCACCGCAATGCCGGGCCCATATTGGCTTAGCTGGTGAGGCATCGCGGGCTGGATGTTATAGTCTATAAAGTTTCTTTCCGTTGGTTTGAACTTTACACCATAGCGATCATTCGAATTAATTAAATACGGAGAAACTACATTTTGGCTTGTTTGGGTATTAATATTAACCGAGTTTTTATAAGACAAAGTAATAGAACTTCCCGCCTTAATATTAGTCAGTTTTTGTAATCTTCCATCAGGCCATTTAACGATCAATGAATCCACTGTCGAAGTAGCACCCAAACCAAAATGAGCTCTTGGATCATCGGTTGATAAATATCCGCGCGCAGGATGGTGTTCATAATACAACATCTTTCCGCCGGCAAAATAAACGGTGATCGTTGCACCAATTCCATTTATATTCAGGTCCTGACCAATGACAGTTACAACTAAAAAATTCGAACTACTTTTTTCGCGGTTCATTTAAAGTGTTCTCATAAATAAACGATTCATCATTGATGTTATTAATAACCACATCAAGGTCGCCATCATTATCAAGATCAACATATGCGGCGCCATTCGAAAACGAAGGTTCTGTAAAACCCCACTGTTTTGAGGTGTTTTGAAATAAGAGACCATTCTCATTTTTAAAAGAATAATTAGACAACTTTACTACCGGAAGTGAGTCAGTCATTCCGAGTGTATATTTTCCACCACTTCCGCCCTGTCCGTTATTGTAGCCGATATAATCCAGGTCCGTCACATCGCGTGGCAAACCATTCGTGATCACCATATCGCGAAATCCATCATTATCAAAATCCGCCACCAGCGGGCACCAACTCCAATCCGTCTGGTAAACGCCGGCCATGTATCCGATGTCGCTGAAAACGGGATTACCATCGGGAGCGGGGCCGCTATTGAGCTGAAGTACGTTACGCACGTATTGGTGTTCGTAACCGTATTTTTCGCTGTTTGTGTAGTTATAATATTCATTGCCACTTAGCATTCGCTTCTTACGAAGATTGTCTTCGGGCAACATTTCAAGAGAGATAAAATCTATAAATCCATCGTTGTTGATATCGACCGCATCCGTTCCCATTGCATTCCAACCCGTATGCTTAAAATATTTTTCCAGGCTGTTGGTAAATGTGCCGTCTTTATTATTGATGTAACAAAGATCATTCGATACAAAATCATTGGCCACATAAATATCCGGCCAGCCATCGCGGTTGATATCCGTAATACAAGCCGCATGGCCCCAGCCTTCTATCAAAATGCCGGCCTCTTTGGATACGTTTGTAAATGTCCCGTTTCCATTATTGCGGTAAAGCCTGTCCGTATTTTTCGCGGAGCCATCTGTCACTTTTTTCCTAAACCTGATCGGTGTTTTGGGATCATAAATTTCATTAGTAACAAGATACATATCCAGGTCGCCATCTCTGTCATAATCAAAAAAATACGCCTGCGTACTAAAGCCGGTATCCGCCAATCCATAGGCAGCCGCTTCTTCTTTAAATACCGGGATGCCGTCTTTATCCATGCCTTTATTGATATATAAGAGATTGGTTCGTCTTTGTGCATCGTTAGTAAATGAGGCACACACATAAATATCCATGAGGCCATCGCCGTTAATATCAATCACTGAAACCCCGGTACACCAACGGCCTTCACCTGAAACATTTGCTTTCGTGGTAACATCTTCAAACTTCATTGCCCCTTTATTGAGGTATAATTTATTCGACACCATATTGCCGGCAAAATAAAGATCCATGAGGCCGTCATTATTGAAGTCACCTACCCCAACACCGCCACCATTGTAGATATTGGCCTGGTTGAGAATATTCAAAGAATCGCTTTCCGTAATTTGATTTTTAAAATTTACGCCCGTTTGCGAAGAAGGAAGTAATTTGAAAAGAGTGGAACTGTTCTGCGCGGAAACACTTGAAATGTTAGTAAATGACAAACATGCAAAAACAAGCGATAACGTCCTGATAAATAAATTCATTTTTGAAACACTTATTTAATAGCAATTTAGCTTCTTTTATATTTTCGATTTTATAAAATAAAACTTTTAGGCCACTGAAAACTTATTTGAAACATAGGGAATAGATTCTGTAACAAAATGAATATTGGATTTAATATCTTTTGGAATGAAAACACAATTCGACTCGATTGTCATAAGCAAAACAATAAGTTGCATGTGCATGAAGAATAAAATTGTGGATTTTTTGAAAAATCAATTTCATTTTTTCCCAAAAAAATTAATAAGATTTCACAACCACAGGCCATCCATTTTTATATTTTATCGGCTCAATACACATCACACGCTTTAAGTAATGATCGGGTCCGGAAGGCTTCCCAGCCTGCTCAGGATTTTGCCAGATCGCGTGATAGGCGATCCAGCGATTGCCTTTTTTATCTTTGATGATTGAATTATGGCCGGGCGCATTCCAGATACTATCTTTCTGTAGAATCACACTGCTGCTATCTGCTTTAATTTCACCCAACCGCACAAAAGGGCCAAAGGCGCTTTTACTTTTTGCAATCATCACCGCATAATTTGCTTTGCTGCCGCAGCAATTGTCGCCGGAATAATAGAGGTAATAAGTGGAATCATAATAATCTACCCAGGCGCCTTCTATGAGCGAGCTATAGTTTTTTTCTTTCCCCGGAAAGACCAATGGTATTTCCGGGCTTCCGTCTTTGAAAGATTTCCAGTCATCACTTAATTCTCTCACCCTTATGGGTTCAAATCCTGATCCCCAATAAAGCAATTTCTTACCGGTTTGCGGATCGGTCATTGCCATTGGATCGATATCGCCAAAGCCTTTGCCTGCTATAATCGGAGTGCCTTTATCAATAAAGGGTCCGGAGGGATTATCAGAGAATGCAACACCGATACATTTGTCAAAAGCCCTATCATCAGATTTTGCGCAATAGAACATCACGTATTTCTTTGCAGCAGAATCATACAACACATCAGGCGCCCAAAAGTCCTGCGTACTGCTGGCCCAAACCGGTTTCTGAGGCAATGCATCGCCCTCATATTTCCAGTTAAATAAATCCTTCGATGAAGCAACTTGTATGTTAATCATCTTTCCGTCGTGATGAGCTTTGGGTTGCATAAGCATAATAGATACCATTGACGTTGATTACCGTCGGATCAGGAAAATCATGATCCAGCACCGGGTTACGTTTTTTATTTTCAGCAGCAGCTTTTATTTCTGAAGGAATATCTAAAGAAATTCCTTCTGATACCGGAATACCGAAATCAGGCGTTCCATCTTTATTCCATGTGAATTTTTGCGCTCTCGGCGAACGAAAACGTCCACAACCTAAGCCAGGCTTATCGTTTGCGTGGTATAATATCCAGTCCTCTTTTCCATCAGGTGATTTAAAAAAAGAATTGTGGCCGGGGGCGTAGACACTGTTTTCTGGAGATTGCGTAAAAACAGGATGACCTGTTTTTTTCCATGAAGTTGTTTTTAATAAATCTGAATTAGAATTAGCGGTTAACATTCCAAGAGAATACGTATCGGTCCAACAGCCACTTGCTGAATAAATTAGAAACAATTTGTTTCCACGTTTTAATATTTCCGGTCCTTCGTTTACGCTTACATGTGATACATCATTTGGATTATTAAGATCCCCGTTTGTCTCCCAGTCAAATGTGGGGGCAGACACTAAAACCCGCTTCCCTTCTACGGTCCATGGATTTTTCATTTTGGCCAAATAAATATTCTGCTGGCCGTTGACATCGCCTTTCCAACCACTCCAGATGAGATATAGCTGTTTATTATTTTCAAAAACAGAACCATCAATGCTCCATTTGTCCCCCGGTGTGGTAAGCTTGCCTTTCATCTCCCACGTTCCCTGTAGTGGATCCTTAGAAGCATTCTCGAGCACAAACAGCCGGTGACTTGAGTTATAGCCGCTATCCGCGGAAAAATAGATGTACCATTTGCCCCGGAGAAAATGAATTTCCGGCGCCCAAATATCTTTTGAATAAGGCCCCAACGCCGGTGGCGTCCACACAATTTTCTTTTCAGCATTGGAAAGATTGGCAATGTTATCCGTTTTCCAAACAGTAAGATTGTGACCGGTTGTGTTCATGTAATAATAATATCCATCCTTGTGAATGCACCATGGATCAGCGCCGGACGGCAATAACGGATTGGTAAAAGTTTGTTGTGAGTAAGCAGGAACAAGGCTAAGTATCGCTATAAAAAATAAGAGATATTTAAAAAATGGCTTCATCATTTTATTTTTTAGAGTGAATAACTTTTCATTGCGCATTCTATCAAGGAAATAAAAATCAAGAAAATCTACATTTTGACTTATCTCGTAAAGGCGCGTTCGATTCTCAGAGCACAAACCTCCGGGCGGAATTGTGATAAGCCAAAATATAGAAAATTCATTTTTTAAATGTTGCAACTGCGTCTGACTCCGCGACCAAATCATTATTGTTCCAATGCAGCAAGTCGCGCATATATTTCCATCATGGCAGCCTGGTCGATCAGGCTTTTCGTTTTGTTATTCTTCCCAAGGAGATCATTCGAATCTCTTTCATTTTTCCAAATTCTTTCGGCATCGTCAATAAAGAATTGTAATTGCGATTTGTTTTTGTCCAATTTATATAAATCGATATATCCTCTTAACAAGACAGCATTGAACCAATAATTACCAGGCAAGCGATTATTTTTATAAAAATGATTTTTTGCAGCTTTTGCAATTCTTTGCGCTTCAACCAGGTATTTTTTTTCATGAGTGATCCTATACAAAAGCACGTTTGATTGCAGCATCGTGCCCGTGTTGTAAGTATAGGTGGCCGAATCAATTTTCAAAGAAGGAATTCTTATATTGTCATAATAAATACCCTCCGGTGACTCTAAATGAGCATTCACCCAATTGTATAAAAGCAATGCTGTATCCAAATAAGCTTTCTTTTTTGTGACGCTGTATAATTGCAGCGCCACAAGGATTCCGGGGCCATTTGAACAGGTATTTTTTGAAGTCTTGTCTCCTTCTTTCCAATAAATTCCTCCACCGGAAGCGGCGTCATAACCCGACATCATAAACTTGTAAATCAATTCAGCTTTATTTAAAAAATCTACTTTTTGGGTTCTTTGATACGCGTCTAAGCAGGCGATTGCTATCCATTGATTATCGTCATAATAGCGATCACTTTTTTCTAATGCCGTTACGTAAGCCTGGTAGCCGGGCGTGGGTGGATTGGTGTTATAATATTGATCAATCGCATTGAGCGCGGAAGTCATATAATCTGCCGATGGCGATAATACTTCTGCCTCGTTCGCAGCCTGTATCAATGCACACAATGGCCATAAATAAGAAAAGGCTTTTTCGTTTGACTCAACAGGAACCGCTTCATAGAAAAGCCCTCTTTGCACGAATCAAAAAAACGTTGTTCAATATTTTCATTGATAATGCCGATTCTCGTTTGATAAACACTTGCTTTAGGTTGCGCTTTCACTGATACTATGATGACACTCAAACACGAAAAGATTAAAATTATTTTTTTCATCATAACTTTTTTTCAACACTTTTGCCCATTAGCGCCTCCTCATGAATTGTTCACAGACAGACTGCTTAATTATCGTTTATACATCAATGTTATACTTTCCACAAACCAACTCATTTTATTTTTGCGTGGAAAATGTGTATAAACTGGTCGTCTTATAAACTTGCCCCGGTTTTAGTACAGTCGAAGGAAAAGAAGGCTGATTGGGTGAATCAGGAAAATGCTGTGTTTCCATTGCAAATGCCGTTCTGAAATCATCTTTGCTTCCATCGCTGAAAGTATTTTTGCTTTGCATAAAATTACCGCTGTAAAACTGCAGTCCCGGTTCCTGGGTGTATACATTCATCACAATTCCTGATTTATCTCCTGTGACAGTCGCCGCGTGAATCATGCCGTTTTCTTTGATTCCGCTCAACACAAAATTGTGATCATATCCCTTGCCATTTTTCAGTTGTTCATCGTTGGCGTCGATTCTTGCACCGATGGTTTTGGGTTTGGTAAAATCGAAAGGTGTTCCCGCAACAGGCGCGAGTTTGCCGGTTGGTATCAAACCTGTATCAACAGGTGTGTATTTATCCGCGTAAATTTGTACCGTATGATTTAAAATTGTTCCACTGCCTTCGCCATTCAAATTGAAGAAAGCATGATTGGTTAAATTCACCACAGTCTTTTTATCAGTTGTCGCCTCATAGTCGCATCTGAATCCATTACCTGCTGTAAGTGAATAAGTGACTTTGATATTTAGATTGCCAGGAAATCCTTCTTCCATATCTTTTGACAGATACCTTAATTCCAGCGTTGAATCATTGAGTTGTTTCGCATCCCAAACAACGGCCTGGTAACCTTTTTTTCCGCCATGCAAAGTGTTCGCGCCATTGTTGGTAAACAAAGTATATTGTTTGCCGTCAAGGGTAAATTTACCTTTGGCAATACGATTTCCAAAGCGACCAATCGTAGCACCGAAATAAGGCTCAGTCGAGTTCTCGTAATCCCGGACACTTTTAAATCCGACCACCACGTCCGTTAATTCTCCATCTTTATCCGGGCACAAACAAACCCACCAACCTGCCACCATAATTCGTGATGGCGGCTTGCATGCCATTGTGATTTTTTAGAAAATATAAATCGGTTTGCTTACCGTCAACAGTTGATTCAAACAGCTTTTTATCCGGCACGCCATTCGATTTCACAACCGGCGAATCCGTCGTTGCGGTGGCGGAGGTTTCATTTGTTGAGCCGTTATTACAAGCAGACATTGAAGCCAATAAAACAGTAACAAATAAAGCATTAATGATTTTCATGTGATTTGATTTAATCGATTTCATTTTGATTTTTTCAATTTCATCTCAAGCAATTTCATAAAATAACCGCCCACCACACTTCTCGCCTGGAATCCAACCTGGCGTCCATCCGTGGTTTCGTGCCAATCGCTTAAAGGTACACGGGTTGGCGTTTCCATTGCATATTTATAAACGGGATCCACCAGCGCGTCAAAATCTTTTTTATTGTCGGTAAGGGTTGCGCTCCACAAGATCCAATCACTTTTTGTATAAGTTTTGCGACTGTCTAATGGCAATCCAAATGCATTTTGTTTCGTCAAGATAAAAAGCGATCTCTTTTTCATAAACTTCTTTTGGAAAAAGATGCAGGTCTAACACTATGTCCCAAACCATATTGTATTTCTGGCTCCAGGTATTGTTCTTATCGAATGTTAACGCATAGTGATCGCCTTCGTCATCCATAACCATCCAGCGTTTCGCCATATTCTTTGCCGTATCCATATATTTCTGCGCGGTGTGTTTGTCACCAAGCATTTCAGCAAGCATTGCATAGCTTCCTATTGCTTCGATGGCTTTTACAGAAAGATTCGCATTGCGTGCAAGATGGCCCGCAAAGTCATCCGTGCATAATTGATTAGCCGGATCAAACCCTTCTTTCACTAAATAATCTGTCCATGTGGTTAAAGTTTTCCAATGCTTTTTTGCATAGTCTGCATTGCCTTCAACTTTTGCAATGGCTGCAGCAAGAATTACCATATTACCGGATTCTTCCACCGGCATTCCCTCGCCATACGTTTGGCCGTTGGCAATCGGATAAGTACCAAGATCGTGTGCAGCAAACGGATTTTTCCATTTGCCGCTTTCACTAAAATAAAAAATACCATTTAGCATTCCTTTTAATAATGTCAGGATTGTATGCCAGGTATAATGGCGAAGATGGATAAGTAATATCAACGGTATTGATGGAACCGTTGCTAAAATTTTCTTTTGATAAAAAAAGCAATTCACCCTGTGGACTTCTTAGCAATTTGTGGGCGGAAATGCTTTGGCGATAGGCCAGGACACAAAGTTCAGCATACTTTTGTCCACCGGCTTTTTCGACATCCTCATAAATAACCCTATTGAAATCTTCGCACTTTCGCATTACGCTTTTATATTCAGTGGCAGCTTTTGCCAATTGCTTTTCGATCGTTTGATCGCCATTCCTGTTCCACCATGGGCGAAGGTTTTGTTTAAAAAATTGTATCGACAAGATATCATCATAGCCCAACAGAAAATATTGCTCTTTAGGACTTTGACCGACCTTTCCGAGATTAACTGAAGTATTTAATACAAGATTTTTTCCTTCACTTACATTTGATGCTGTATTATTTTTTGCAGTGAAAGAAGACACCGCCTGCGAAGCAGTAGTTATATATTGTGAAGCCTTCACTGAAACCGGTGTCGCTACATACATATAACCCCAATCGATCCTGAGATCATCGCCTTTCTTTTGTAAAACCGGCTGTTCTTTTGTTCCCGCTTTTAAAATATTTAGTTGTGAGGCCGTATATTTTTTTGTAACTACTTCCTGCGCAGGCGTGTTAGTTGCAAGGTTAGTTGAGGCGCCGAAATAAACTGCTACATCATGACTGCTGCCATCATTTGATTTTACAGAATAAGTAACATAAGAAACCGGTCGTGCAATCAAATCCAAATCCTTTATTAATAGCGGAGAAGTAAACGTGATCGTTGCATCAACCGGCCCGCAGGTGAAATCATAGACCGTTTGAGTGGCATTTATAGAGACATTTTTCTGTGCGGCGAGGATCACATTAGCCTCTTTTTTTAACGCAGGCTCCTGTGCTAAACCCGCATCGAGATAAGCGCCACCGGCTGTATTTTCGATATGTATGGCCAAAACATTCTTTCCCTTTTTTAATTTCGCTTTTAGCGCATCTATAGGAAAATATTGAAACTTGCCAAGCCAGCCTTTATAATTATAAACTGATTCACCGTTCAAAAAAACTTCGATATTATCATCATGGTTAATTTTTAAAAACAGTTTATTAAAATCTGTTTTATCCAAAGTAAAAGTCCTTCTTACCCAAAGATTTTTACTTACCCAACGGGTGCCTGCTACCGATTTATTATCAGAAAAAGGCGCTTTGCCCGTTTTCCATGTAACATCATTGAACGATTCATTTTGCCAGCCATCCTGAGGTGCGGACTCTGTATATTTCACAGAATAACTTTGTTCATCACTGGTGGGCAAAATACTTTCATAGGTCTTGCTCTCGCTGCCAATCACCCTGTACGTTTTACCGTCCACTTTAATCAATCCGGTTAATGCCTGATCGGCTCCTGTCCAGTGTTTCGTAGGAGAAGAGTTTAACGTATCCGTCATCGACCAAATACTAAAATAAGGATCATGAGTTATCAGCGGGTAAGCAGGAGCTTTGCCAACCTGGGCAAAGGAAGATATGGTGCAAAGAAGAAAAAAGAAGAGGGAGGTAAGGCGGATAATTTTCATTTGTTATTTAATTTTTCTGTCATTCATTTGAAGACGACAATCTAAAATGATGTTGTTGAGAAGAATATTGAAGCGGCTCGTTAACATTATTATTATTTTACTTTATTTTTTGCCTTCGATTCTTTCACTCCTGTCAAGCGATTTTATTAACACGGATCTCATCTTCGCTGTAGGGTGTTCCATCTTTACGGAAAATATCATGAAACCAAACCTTTGGCTCGTCCCCATTTGGCATCGGCGTATCCCAGGCATATATAGTATTTGTTTTTCCTGCAACGAAGCCCCAGTTGATGGCGCCTACATTATTTTTTTTGAGCAGAGGCATAATGTTTGCAAAAAAGCTCCCTCTTGTTCTGGCCATATATTCCGTGCAAATTAATGGCCGCCCATAGGCTTTTAAAGAATCAATCGCTTTTGCATGTGCTTCTTCATTCTCATAATTGTGATAAGTAATAACGTCAGAATTAGCCAGTTGGAAAGTGTTAAATTCAACTAATTTATCGCTCCAGACTCCCGCAGATAAAGGCTGATCCGGATTTATCTCTCTTCCCCATTTAAAAACTTTCTGCAAAAGATCCATGCTTTTATGTCCATATTCAAAGTTGCCAGGCTCATTGTACAGGTCCCAAAGCAATATTCTTTTATCGTTTTTAAACGTACCCAAAATATCTTTCACATACCTTTCCAAAGTATCTGCAAGCAAAGGTTCTGCAAAATATAAATCACCCGGATCTCTTAACCAGCCTGAATTGTGAACGCCCGTTTTGGGCTCAGGTTGTTTACCGGCTTTGTAAGTAGCATTCCAGCAATCATCAAATATTACAAAGATGGTACCGATACCATGTTTATCCGCTATAGAAAGGTATTTTTTCATTCTGTTCTTAAATCCATCCTTGTCCTCCTGCCATGCTACATGATGAAGATAAACACGCATTGCATTGAAACCGATGGATTGGGCATAGCCTAATTCCCGGTCGATTGTTTCCGGGTCAAAAGTAGCAGCCTGCCACATTTCCAACTGGTTGATGGCAGTGCTCGGAATAAAATCACTTCCTCTCAGCCAGCCTTTTTTTGCATACCAATTTTTAGCTTCAGTTTTAGACCAAACGGCCCTTTCTTTTTGCGCATAGGTGTTACCGTTATTTAGTAAAACAACAGCGAACAGAATAAAAAATAATCTCTTCATGTTTAAATGTTGGCCTCTGTTCTGTTCTGTCCAAAATAAAGGAGAGCAAGAAATGAGACACGTTTTTGAATTGTGAATTAATCCTGATCAAACCAATTATAACTATTCTACCACGGGGAATGCAGAAATCCGCAGCCTTGCGGCGCCCATTGGAATTAAATCGATTGTTTCTTCTTGTGTACCAACAGTGACAGGACTTTCAGGCAAAAGGCCACAAAGACCATATTGATCCAAAGTCCACTGCGGAATCAACTTTCCTTTCGCCTTTATCAACAAGGGCACATCTTTCTGCGTAAAAGGAAAATCACTTGCAGGCCACGGTTTTTTAATAATTTCAAACTGCCCGGCAAGAGGTTTAGCATTCAGTGCTAACCCATAATTCCACATGCTTGCAGGATAAATATTATAGGCCGGCCATTTGGTCTGATCAGCATTGGCCTGCCATTTGGAATCGCCGATGGCGGATTCTTTGCTATTTATTTTCTGATAGTATTCATCAATTTTTAAAGAAAAAGTGAGCGGTCCGTAATCCAAACTAACGCTGTTTTTATTTTCGGTCCACGAGCGCATGGACAAATGCATTGGCAATTTTAGTTCGATAACATCGCCTTCTTTCCATTTGTTCTCGAGCCGGATATATGAACTTGCTGTTGGCGTTACGTCTACTACTTTTCCATTGATCATAACGGTTGCATCAGCACACCAGCGCGGGATCCGGAGGTACAGTGGAAAACTAACCGGAGAAGAAGTGCTTACTTCTATCTTAATATTTTCATCAAAAGGATAATGAGTTGTTTGTTTGAGCGCAACACTTTTGCCCTTACGATCACCAACTTTTGCAATGACTTCGCTGCTGTTGTACATCATTGCGGCAATACCATTATCAGGAGTGGCCATCCACAAATGCTCTGCATAATAAGGCCAGCCTTGAGCATGATTGTGCTGGCAACAACGGCTGCTAAAAGGATTCATCGTTAAGAACGGACCTTCATTCTGTATCCCCGGAGAATGATTTTTACTGTCGCTCACCACCATATTCGGCGCGGTTAAATAGCGAAGGCTTTTGAAATCGGGCATTACCGCCGCAGGATAAGTATTGAAAGCCACATCTTCGCAATTGTCGGCCCACATTGGATCTCCGGTGATGCCGGTCAAGATTTCATCACTCGCCATTTGCTCAACCATGCCGCAGGTTTCTACTGCCTGCCTTGGATCCGTATATCCTTTACGCGCGTTCTCATCAGCGCCGAACATGCCACCGGGCACCTGCCCGTAGATATTTCTCACGAGATGAAAATCATTGTAGGTGGCATTCAACAAATTGCTATCCTTCGACTGCATATAATACGTAGCCGGTGCTCTGAAGCTCTGGGCTATGTTTACATTATGCCAATTGGGTAAATTATTTTTTTGGGTCCAGTCCGCGGTATTTTTATAAATTTTAGTGCCGATGTCAAGCAGGCTTTTTTCGCCGGTTTGATTATACAACCAATAAATGCTGTAAAGATTATCACCACCCCTGCTGTTTTCCCAATAAGTTTTCAAAAGAATGCTATCCGGTACGGTAGATTGCCATTTAAAATATTTTGTCATAAACGGAATTACGCGCGCATCGTTGCTATATTCATAATAAGATTGAAGACACCACAGCATGATCATGTTTGGCCACAGGTCCGGAATTTTCACAATTTGATTTTGCCTATTTCTTTCTATATCCCCCGGCCCAAAAAATCCATCCGCGCGCTGGCTAATAAAAACCTTTTCGAGCCACAATTTTGTCTCGTCGGTGATTGTTTTATCCTTCAAAATATATCCTAAATCGCCATATCCTTTAAGCCAGTAAGGCACTTCTTCCCAACCATGATCGCCTTGCCCGTTTCCACTAAACCAGGCATTATTCTTCTTTTCGAGCCATGCACTTATTTCGCCAAGTTTACCTGTAAGCCCGTCTCTTTGCAGTTCAAGATATTTTAAAATCCAACCTTCGGGCTTGATGCTGCCAGCGGGAAGTTTTATAAAAACCAGGGGTTCCAAAGGCTTTTTATTACTCACGTAATGAGAATTGGCAACATTCGTATTTGGCCTTTTAACTATAGAAGCTTTCAAAGTATTTTGAGCGAAGGATTGGAAACCGATCGTTAAGAGAGTAACAATTCCAGTAAACAAACACTTTAATAAAATTCCCATTCTTGATATCGTCATTTTTATTTGTATTTGTTTAAAGATAAAAAATGCAAAGGCTTTTGCGATAATCTAAATTATTCTTGCCTTTTAGAAACAGGCCTCACCCCGTCCCTCTCCGTACGGAGAGGGGGAAGTCAATCGGCGTAAGATGACTTATTTCTTTCAACCTAAAAGTTACGCCTAAAGTGGTTGCAATTCTAAGATCATTACTACAACAGAAAGACGAATTTCTACATTTTGACTTATAAGGATATCTTATTTTTTATAAATCTTATTTAACCACATCATACAATTTCGTATTGGCTTTATTCAATTCTGCCAGTGGCATCTTCATTATTTTTCTATCGTAAGTCATGAAGCCATTCACTTCACCTTCAACGTCGGTTGTTTGTGTATAAACCGCAGCGGACAATCCTTGACTGATGAGTTCTTCCAATTTATCCGTTAATGTTTTATATCGTTTGAATAGCTCATCTGCATTTTTAAAACTTTGATAGCCCCAGTTTTTATCAGCCTGCCAGGTATGGCCCTGTAAAGGCAATCCAAGGCCTCCAAATTCACCCAGTACAAGTGCCTTTTTATTGCCAAATAAATCAGGTCGCGGCATTGCAGGATCAGGATAATTATGAAGGTCTTCAATATCCCCAACGGGATAAAAATTACCGCCGCTGGCACTGTTCACGAGCCTTGAAGGATCTTTGGCTTTGGTCCAGTTGGTAATGTCTTCTGTCTTAAATTGTCCCCAGGCTTCATTGAAGGGAATCCACACTACGATGGATGGAAAATTATGTAGGGCATCCATAATTTGATTCCATTCCTTGCGATAATATCCTTCACTTTCAGGAGTGCGGTCTTTATCAGTCTGCCTGCCAATTACACCCGGACGCGGCTCCCAATGATTACCGAGATCGCCGCTTGGCATATCCTGCCACACCATCATTCCTATACTATCACAGTAATAATACCAACGTGCGGGTTCTACTTTAATATGTTTTCGAATCATATTAAAACCCATTTCTTTTGTCTTAACAATATCAAATTTAAGCGCGGCATCCGTTGGAGCTGTATATAGACCATCAGGCCACCAGCCCTGATCTAAAGGACCAAATTGAAATAAGAACTTATCATTCAGCATCATTTTTTGAATACCCTTTTCATCTGGTTTTAAAGAAATTTTACGCATGGCAAAATAGCTCTTCACTTCGTCAACAACTTTTCCCCTACGCATAACTGTTACTTTCAAGTCATATAGAAAAGGATTTGCCGGCGACCAGGTTTCAGGATCAGAAATCATAAGGGTTGCTGATGTATCCGTACCCGTTTTCTCCGCTACTTTTTCATTTCCCTTCCATGCAGAAATGCTTACCTGGTCATTGGGCTGCAGGTTCTGAATATTGGCGCTAACCCAAATATTTTTCTGATCAAGATCAGGTGTTTGATTTGTAGAAGCGATATAAGTTTCCGAAACGGTTTCCAGCCAAACTGTCTGCCAGATGCCGGTTACAGGCGTGTACCAGATGCCCTCAGGCTTCACAACCTGTTTACCATGCGGTTGGGGGCCATCGTTCGTAGGATCCCAAACACGCACGGCCAGTTGTTGCTTACTGCCTTTTTTTAATGCGCTTGTGATATCTACAGTGAAGGGATCGTAACCACCTTCATGCGAGCCAACTTTTTTTCCATTTATAAAAACATCACTTCTCCAATCAACCGCTCCAAAGTGTAAAAGTAGTTTTTTGCCTTTTTTATTTTGAGCAACATTGATGGTTCTATAATACCACAGGATGCTGTCTTTGCCAACAGTTTTACCAACTCCTGATAATGCAGATTCGATAGCGAACGGTACGAGAATAGTTCCCTGAAACGAAGCCGGAACAGCTTCTACATCCGATTTAGGCAAAGCCGAATATTGCCATAAGCCATTTAGATTGACCCATTCATTCCGCTTCATTTGCGGACGCGGATACTCTTGTAAAACACTGGCAGGATTCACACTATCGGCCCACGGAGAAGTTATACGGCCCGGCACTATTTTCCAGTCGGAATTTTGGGCAAATAAGGAGACTGTCGCAAATAAGAATGCGGAAAACATTATTGATTTTTTCATAAGCTATTTTCTTTTTTAAAATTCATGCTTTTAGATTCTTCTGATGGAACGAATATTAGATTAAAAATTATTATTGCCAACAAAACCTTAGGGTAAAGCGATACCATTACACATTAAAATGCGTAATGGTATCGCTTTGTTTTACAATGGAAACTAAAGTCGCATTGAGAAAGCCGTGGGTTTTTCTATAATTGTATTTTTTGCAAAGGCGAAAATATCATATCCTCTACGCCGGCAATTTTCAAACCTATTCTTGCAAAAACATAATTTTGAGTAGGAACCATTGCCGGCACGGTAACACTTAAGGTAACATTATTTGGATCAAGAGCACCACCGCCAATTTCAGCGTTCGCGATTTGTTGATCGCCGTTTCCGGAAACAAATTGGGTTTTATTAACATAAAGATTCACTCTTTCGATATCTTTTGCATTCGCGTCGGTGATGATCTTTTCGATCTTACAACTGGCCGTTACGGTAGTGCCACTTCCGGAGATCTGTGCGTTCCGGATCATGTAAAAAGGAACTATTTCAAGATCAAGAACCTTACTGCCTTTTAAAGAAATTGCAACAGAATCCGGCGCGCCGGAAGGTAACTGCTTCCACATAAAAGGCCCCTGGCCGTTTGGAACGATCAATTTATACTCTCCGTCAAACAGCATCGCAGAATAGCTTCCATCTTGCGCAAAAGATTCTTCTATCGGTCCGACTCTTCCGAAACCGAATTGGTATAATTGAAATGGCACCTGGTTGGTCTCGAGCCCGAGTGTATCGCCGTTATAAACAAGGTGACCTGAAAGCTTTGATGACGGCGCCTTGTAATTATCTTTTTTACAAGACATTACCGAAACCGCTATAAACATTAAAAGAACAAAATGAAATCTGATTTTCATACAATTATTTTATAAATGATTTATTGGTTTGGTTGTCTTACGATTTTGGGATTGGCTGAAATAATGTCGTCTCCGATATTACTATAATAATTTCCGAGTTGGAAACGGTTTCTTCCTGTAACCTTTGATGGAAGCACCTCTTTAAATATCCATTTTCCATTGTTGGCATTACCGGGATTGTAATATTTATATGGCCACAGCCCCCATGGTTGTGTGCTTCGTTTGTCGGCTTTGCCAATATTGCTTTTCAGGTCAGCTAAAGTGGTTGCATTACCATCCCAAACCTTTGTAGCCAATCTCCAGCGCTTCATGTCATATAGGATATGGCCTTCAAATGCAAGCTCCACCCGACGCTCATGCACCACCCTGTCAAAGGTTATCTCGCCGGCAGTTAATGGAGTAGTTAATCCGGCACGGGCACGAACCAGGTTCATATATGACGCGGCAGTTGCATTGTCTCCTAATTCAAAAGCAGCTTCTGCTGCATTCAGCAACACTTCAGCAAAGCGATAACGTATAAAATTTACATCGCTTCCGCGGCCCCTTCTTCCGGAACCTACAGTTGGATCAAGATATTTGCGGATATAAAAACCACTTTGGGTTCTTAGCTCCAGGCCATTAATCGGCCCATCTGTACCCACCACCTGGACATCGGTTGTTGTGCCAGGTAAAGGTTTCAAATGGCCGGCTTCGTCGCTGGAAAGAATGCTTCCATCTGCCAGCTGATAGCCGGCCCAGATGTCCACTCTTTTCCCTTTGAATAAAGCATTCGGCAAAAGTACGGTTCCTGCTAAACGCGCATCTCTGCCGGCGAAAATGTCCTGTTGATTGTCATAATAAATAGGATTTCCAGAGCCATCAGTTGTAGGAATCGGCGCGTAGGTATTATCTAATTTTTCAAATGCCTCTACAAGATTTAACGATGGATTCAAACGTCCTGCATCTCCTCCTTCATCAGATATAGAATAAGGCTGATCATTGGTTGTGAAAGCATGCACTTTCCCCCCGTTTGCCTTAAAATCTTCAACAAAAATCGATTCCTGGTTCACACTGCTTTTATCCAAAAAAATGGCGGCAAAATTATCTGAAAGATCAGGCAGCACTTCATAAAGTTTATAAGAGCCGGCATTTCCATCAATAATTTCTTTAGCCGCTCTCAGCGCAACTGTATAATAATTGACTGCTTTGTCAACAGGAATTCCCACCTCGCCGCCGGGCAGCGATACTTGCGGGGTCGTTACACCGTATTTCGCTATCGAGGCAGCATATAATGCAGCACGGGATTCCATAGCAAGCGCGGCAGCTTTGGTTGCCCTTGATTTTTCATTCACATCTGCCGGGAGTTTATCTTTTATTGCTTCCGCTTCACTGATAACAAAATCGTAAATATCAGATTCTTTTGCCCTGGGCACCTGCAAGGAAGTAACATCGCCCTTGGAATCATAAGTTTGTGCAGCGAGAATGAGCGGAACGCCTCCCATTCTTTTTACCAATTCAAAATAATAATTAGCTCTGAGAAATCTTGCTTCTGCAAGAAATCTTGACTTATCTGCCTCGGCAAGCTCAGTGGCTGCGCTATCACGCGCAATGAAAAGATTTAGATCGCGGATATAAGTATAATCCCATGAATTCCATTCTCCATATCCCCATCCGGTTCTTTGTACAATGAAATCGCTGCCATTTTCTGAAGGGTAACTTTCACTGAAATCGGCAAATGAGCGCCAGCCATTATCAAGACCGGAGAAGTCAACCTGGCGATTATATAAATCACCTAAAATGGATAATACCAGCGCAGGATCAGAAAATGCGACATTAGTCGGCAAAACCTGAATTGGCGGCACGTTCAGAAATTCACTATCTTTTTTGCATCCGGAAACGACCACCAGGAGAGCAAACATCGCTATTGATACTATTTTTTTCATTGAAGATTTTTTATTAATTAAAATTTGCTTTGGTATCACTTTAAAATGAAAGATTAATACCAACATTCAACACCCTGTTTTGCGGATCCTGCAAGCCGTTATCATCTATTACTTCGGGATCTACATTAAATTGTTTAAGATTATCGATTGAAAACAGGTTATATCCATTCAGATACAATCTTGCAGCCTGGATCCTGGCTTTACTTAATATTTTTTCAGGAACAGAATAACCCAATTCAAGCGTTCTGGCCCTGAATTGTTTCACGTTATGCAACCAAAAAGTAGAGTTTGCATTATAGTCACTGTGGTTGGTGCCCACATTGTACCTGTTTGCAGGATATTTGCCCGGTATCCACGCGCTGTTCAGGTCATAAATATCTGTCCGGTGCCACCTGTCTTCGAAAATTGAATTGAGGTTTCCGTTGTTTTGAAATGCCCACCGCTGCTCCCAGTTTTGAAACCAGGTATAACCGGCAGCGCCCGAGAAATCTGCGTGAAAATCAAAATTTTTGTAGGCTAATCCGAGTGTAAATCCAAAGTTGATGTTGGGCTGTTGACCGTATCCAAACCCGATCGGGCGTTGATCATAGCCATCAATTTTATCATCGCCATTTTGATCTTTATAAATCAGATCACCTGGAAGAAGCGTCCGATTGCCTTTACCGTCTATATCCACTTTATAATTATTGATCTGCTCCTGCGAAGTAAACTGGCCCGCAACTTCGTACCCCCACTCTATCCGCGAAAACCTGTTTTCACTCGAATTCCGATATTGATCCCATGAGTTTGAAAATAAGGGCTTATAAGAATTTAAGAATTTAGACCTTGTATAAGCAATATTTCCACCAACATTGAAGTTCAACTGACCAACCTTGCCCCTGTAGGCGAGTGACATTTCCTCACCGTATTGCGCGTCACTGCTGACATTAGCCAGAGGCAAATTGTAGCCAATTTCCAGGGGAACAATTACATCGTATTTGCTACCGAGTAATCCGGTGCGTTTCCTATAAAAATAATCGATCGTACCGGTAAGTTTGTTATCCAAAAAAGCAAAATCCAAACCGATATCAGTAACCTTGCTCACCGACCATGAAATGCTGGTAGTTGGAACGCCCTTGTCCCTGGAAACTGTAATGGCATTGCCATCTATGATTGCTGTTCCCTGGTTATAATTATACCCGGAAAGATAGGCATATGGAGCAACAATAGGATTTGCTGAATTGTTGGGATCCCTGTCGTCGCCCAATTCTCCATATGATGCCCTTAGCTTCAGATCACTTAACACGTGGGTTCCGTTTTTCAATAATTTTCTCATCCACGGTTCCTCTGTGATTCTCCAGCCTGCAGACACGCCGGGGAAATATCCTACCTGGAAACCGGGAGCAAAGAGATAGGATGCATCGCGCCTTGCGGAAGCTTCAACAAAGTAGCGATTTGCAAAGCTATAAGTAAGACGGCCGATATAACCGACACGGGTTTCAGTAGCATCTTCATCCTGGTATTGATCCATTGTCGGGAAATAAATAAGCGGCAAATTGTTAGAAATAGGAGATGCATGAAGCCAGTTCCTGGTACGATGATTTTTAATCCTTTCGGCCACAACCGTTGCTGTTACAGAATGTTCGCCAAAGGTATTGTTATAATTTACCTGGCCTTGCGCCACCGTATTGATTTGTTTGATCTGTTCTCTCTCACGCCATGGATTTGTGCTTCCGCCTGTCGCGTCGTAGGTGTCTGTGGCCGGGCGATAGGTGTAAGCTTTATAAGTATATTCCTGGTTATTTAATAAATAATCAGCGATATAATAAGAATACATTCCTCTTACAGAAAGGCCGCGTATCCCGGGGATATCGTAATCTACGTGAAAATTAGATTGCAAAACACGCCAATCACTGTGCAACTTTCCTGCAAGATTATTATGCAGGTATGCATAGTTCGATTCAAGATGAGGACCCATATCATTTAGATAGGCGGGGTTATCATTGGCAAATGGTCTTTCAAGCGGCGTGTTTCTCAATACAGCCAATCTCGCCAAAAAGTAATCGTCAAATCCCGGAACACCAGGATTTTCCCTTGTTTCTATTCGTCCGTTAATATCCGCTCCCACCTTTAAATGATTGGCAAGCTTCGCAGTAACATTTGATTGAATGTTAGAACGGTTAAATAAATATTCTTTACCAACAAGCGAGCTTTGATGCAGATTAGTAGCCGACACATAATAATTAACCTTATCAGAACCACCGTTAATATTGATATTCACAGAGTTTTGCGGCGCAGGATTTCCGAGAATATAATCCCGCCAGTCAAATGTTCTGTATGCCGGGCCGGCTGCCGCACCCTGTTTGTATTTATCTAATTCTTCCTGGGTTATATTTGTACTTCCTCCGTTCATTTCTGCATCTGCCCTGTAGCTCATATAATCATAAGCATTGTTCACCACTTTAGGAAAGCGGAACCAGCTCTGCCAACCGGCATAAGCATCCACATTTACGTTATTTCTTCCCGAACTACCTCTTTTGGTTGTCACCACTATTACCCCGTTTGCGGCACGTACACCATAAATTGCAGCAGATGCATCTTTCAAAACTGAAATGCTTTCAATATCGTTAGGAGCGAGGTTATTGAACTGGCCTTCATCCTGCTGAATTCCATCGATAACATAAAGCGGTGTGCCCATGTTTCTGATCTGGATATTTGCAGAGGCGCCTGGTCTTCCGGAAGGCATTCTAAAGGTTACACCAGGCAACTTGCCGGCCAGGCCGGTGCTTACGGTAGCGCCACCATGTACCCTGTCAATGTCTTTGCTCGTGATCGTAGAAATAGCACCAGTTACAGATCCTTTCTTTTGGGTACCATAACCCACCACTACCACTTCGCTCAGCCCGGTGTTATCGGCCTTAAGCGTAACAGCATAATTCGAAGTCGAACCAATCACCTGAGTAGTCGTTTTCATGCCGACGAACGAAAAAGTGAGCTTTTTATCAGAATTCGTTGCCTGGATAGAAAAATTTCCATCAGCATCTGTGACAACATTTTTTTTGGAAACGTCCGTTGAAACTGTGACGCCGATTAAAGGGTTGCCAGAAGTATCTGCCACGTTACCTGTTATGTTTCTGTTTTGGGCATTTACGAAAAATGAACACAAAACAAAAAGAAGTATTAAGGAAAACTTATGCATAAAAAAATCAACCTTTTTTCCGGACTTCATTCGAAAGGAGTTGGTCAACTTTTGCTCACGATAGGTCATAAAGGAAGTTTTAGTTTGTAGTAATTTATTCATATAAAAATGTTATTTTTTATTTAGAACCAGCAATCAGAAATAATATAAAGGACTTTTTTAATACCGAATCATAACGCAATCAAACTTTTGGGGCATACCTTGGAGGCTTGCTAAAAGCGATATGTGAAGGAAACACTAAAATCCCGTTTCGATTATTCAATTTGTATCAAAATTTCATCGATCCGTTTCATTTTTTCATTTTATATAATGCTAAAAAACACTTCAATATTCAACAGTCTTACTGCCACATTCATGAATCATCTTGCAAAAGAATTTCTTATTTTTATTGCGTTAAAGACGATGGCGTCCGAATCTCCTTGTCTAAATAAATGACGCATCGACAACAATAGTATTTCATGAACAAGACATTTTCTGCTTTCTTTTTTGTTCTGCTCTTTTCGGTCAATCTGCAGGCACAGCCTTATTACTTCAGGCATTACCAGGTTGAGAACGGACTTTCCAACAATACGGTCAATTTTATCAAACAGGATTCAAAAGGTTTCATGTGGTTTGCAACCAAGGATGGCCTCAACCGTTTTGATGGATCCCAGTTTAAGGTATTCCGGATGAATACTTCCGTCAAGGATAAGAACCTAAGCAAAGATTACATCTATTGTATTCTGGCTGGCGAAAATGGAATGCTCTGGGTTGGCGCTCAAAACGGATTATATAAATTCAACCCTGAAAAAGAAGCGCTGGAAATCTTTATCGATTCACTACCTAATGTGTATGATCTCACCATTGATCGCCAGGGGAAATTATGGTTTTTGTCTTCCAACATGATCTGCCGGTATGACTTTGTAACTAAAAAAATAAAGGTGTTTCCTCCGTCCCGATATTTCAACGCCACTTCGCTTTGTATGTCCACAACCGGCAACATCTGGGCGGCATCCAACCAGGGATTTTTAAAGGAATACGATCCTGACACGGAAACTTTTACAGGGTATGACATGTTTGTAAATTCTAAAACACCTTCATCGAGATACATCCAAAAAATTTATGGTGGCGCTAACAACTCAATATACGTGGGAACAGCGGCCCAGGGATTAAAGGTCTTTGACGGAAATCATTTTACTTACAAAGATGTGCTTACTTACAACCCTGATAGAACCACTGTTTTTGTTCGTGACATCTTACAGAATGATACAAACGAATATTGGATCGCTACAGAATCCGGTATTTTCATATATAATTCCACTACCGGGCAGATCACCAATCTTAAAAAGAAATTTCAGGATCCATACAGCCTCAATGATAATGCAATCTACAGCTTGTTTAAAGACGCGGAAGGCAGTATATGGGCCGGAACATTTTTCGGAGGCATTAACTATTATGCAAAAGAAAATGCAGCGTTTATAAAATATTTTCCCGACAACAGCAACAACAGCATTGCCGGAAGTTCCGTTCGCGAAATTTGCGGAGACCAATACAATAATCTATGGATTGGTTCGGAAGATGGCGGACTGAGCAAGATCAACAAGAAGACAAATTCGATTGGTACTTTCAAGCCTACAGGCGAAAAAACAAGCATTGCTTATCCCAACATTCACGGGCTGCTCGCTGTAGGGAATGATTTGTGGATTGGTACTTTCGAGCACGGTATTGATATCATGAACATCCGGACCGGAAAGATTGAAAAGCACTTCCTCGCAGGAAACGCCGACGGAGATATCAAAAGTAATTTTGCCCTTTGCTTCTATCGCACAAAATCGGGCATGATAATCATCGGTTCCGGTAACGGCGTTTATATCTACAACGACAAAAATGCAACATTCGTGCGGCCGGAAGGCCTGCCCGGAAATTTATTTGCGACAAGTCTCCTGGAAGATCACAGAAATATTATTTGGGTGGGCACGATTAACGAGGGCGTTTACTGGTTCGATCCCGTGACGCATGATTATGGCGTTTTGAAAAATGACCCCAAGAAGAGGAACAGCCTTTCTAATAATTCCGTCAATGATGTGTTTGAAGACGACCTTAATAATATCTGGTTTTGCACGGAAGGAGGCGGCCTTTGTAAATTAAGCCCCGATAGAAAAACGTTCACAACTTATACTACTTCAAACGGGCTTCCGGCAAATTTCGTATTCAAAATTCTTGAAGACGACAGTAAAACCCTTTGGGCCAGTACTTCGAAAGGCCTCTTAAATTTTGACCACAATTTTAATAACATCCATGTCTATACGAAATCGAACGGTTTACTTACGGATCAGTTTAATTATCATTCAGGATATAAAGATGCCGATGGCAGGTTGTATTTTGGAAGCGTGAAAGGAATGATCTCTTTCATGCCTGAAGATTTCACAAGACGCCATTTTACTCCACCGGTTTATTTAACAGGTATCCAGGTTTTCAACAAAGAACTGAGCCCGGATGAAGATAGCTCCCTTCTCAAAAAATCAATCATCTGCGCCGACAAAATAGTGCTTCCTTACAACCAATCATCCATCAGCATTGACTTTGCGGCCCTCAGTTATATATCGCCGCAGATGACGGCATATAAATACAAGCTTGACGGCCTGGAAAATAGCTGGACCACCATCAAAACAGTACGTAAAGTTTATTTTACAAACTTGTCGCCGGGAACTTATGTCTTTAATGTCAAAGCCTCAATCAATGAGACCTGGAATGAGAAAGCAACACAATTGATTATTGAAATAAAGCCCCCACTGTGGGCTACATGGTGGGCTTATTGTTTGTACGTCATTCTAACCGGCCTTCTTCTATATTATTTTATAAGCACCTATAACAAAAGACTGCATGACAAAAAAATAAAGGAGATCTATGAAAGTAAAATTGAGTTTTTTACCAATGTAGCTCATGAAATAAGAACCCCATTGACGCTTATAAAAGGCCCAGTGGAAAATCTGCTTGAATTGAAAGATGACATTCCCGATATCAAAGAAGATCTCGAATGCCTCGACAGAAATACAAACAGGCTCACCGATCTCGTTTCACAAATCCTTGATTTCCGCCAGACGGAGATTAAAAAGTTTATGCTCGATTTCACGAGGGTCAACCTTACCGAAACCATAAAAGAAACCGCGTTGAGGTTTAATATTATGGCCAATAAAAGCCGTCTTGATTACCAGGTAGTCGTTCCTGAAAAGGATTTGTACATTATGGCCGACCAGGAAGCGTTGCAAAAAATTTTAAGTAACCTGGTAAATAATGCCATTAAATACGCAGACAAGCTTGTAACCATCAGGCTCTTTGAGATTCGGAAAAATGACAAAGGAGATGATTTTGCTATGATAGAATTCGAAAATGACGGGTACCTCATAACCCCCGATCACCAGGAAAAGATCTTCGAGCCATTTTACAGAATTAAGGAGACATCACATCAAAAAGGAACGGGGATAGGCCTCTCCCTTTCGAGATCACTTGTGGAACTGCACCGGGGTACCTTGTATCTTAGATTTGTAAAAAAAGGCGTTAATGTATTTCGTCTTATCTTACCGGTAGGAACAGAAAAATTTAATAAATTAAAGATCGCGGAACAACCAATCACCCAACCATAAAAAATAAAAATAGTGCTGCCATTAATTTTAATTATTGATGACGAAGAAGATATTTTGCAATTCCTTGAAAGAATTCTGAGTAAAAAATATAGTATTCTCAAAGCGTCCAACGGCGAGGCAGCGCTAAAGATACTGCACGAAGAAGCCGTCCAATTGGTGATTTGTGACGTCATGATGCCGGTGATGGATGGTTTTGAATTTGCCAAAAAAGTAAAATCAAATTTTGATATAAGCCATATTCCCATTATACTGCTGACGGCAATGAATACGGTACAATCAAAAGTAAAAGGATTGGAACTTGGCGCTGATGCTTACATAGAAAAACCATTTTCTAAAGAGCATTTATTTGCGCAGATAGCAAGCCTTCTGTCCAACAGGAATATGGTTCGCGAGTTTTTTGCCAATTCTCCGCTCGTCCATATCAAAAGCATGGCCCACACCAAAGCTGACGAGCGCTTTTTAGAAACGCTTAATGAAACGATCACGCAAAGAATCGAACATACGGAACTGGATGTGGAAAAGCTTGCAAAACTTATGAACATGAGCCGGGTAACCCTTTACCGGAAAATCAAAGCCATTTCAGACCTGTCGCCCCAGGAGCTTATTAATATTATACGGCTGAAGAAAGCAGCGGAGCTGCTTGCCGAAGGAGAGCATATGATCTATGAAATATCTGCAATAGTAGGATTCAGCTCGCAAAGCAATTTTTCCCGAAATTTTCTGAAGCAGTTTAATATGACGCCTTCAGAATACCAGCAATTAATGCACCCCAAAAAGAAAATTTAATCACCTTCTGTGCCTGACTATTATTTTCTAAAGCAACGCGAACTATTTTCGCATAGGCTTGTACGTTATCACCATGCTGAGCAACTCCATATATCGAAAATATAAAAAAGTTACGCGTTTTCGCGATGGCCACTTTTCAGTTCCTTCGCCTGCAGTTTAATGTTTTCTCTTATCACATCCCAATATTCTTTTCCATAAGAAACTAATATTTCACTACCGGCAGGAATGTCTCTTTTAGCTTCCATGTACACCTTTTTTTTATCCACCACATAGATGGTATTATTGGTGATACCTTTGGTTTTACTAAGTCCCATCGCATCATTGGCATACCTGCCCAATGATTTTTTAAATTTCATTGCATCTATCACATGATTGCGGGAAATGTAATATACATAGGCATTAAATTCCGGGCCATTAAGAACGTCCTTCCAGGTCGTAATTCGCCCTTTGTACTGAATGATTCTTGTGCCAGCCGGAATGAACTCAGTTGTAAATAATCCCAGGCCCGCTCCCGGAATTGTTGAGGGCTTAATGATCAGTTGTTTCTCCAATAACGACATAGGTTATAAATATTTAAAATTCCGGACGGTTTATTTTTGTTTGAATTTTTTGTATGCTGAAGCACCCAATTGATCGGATCATTGAATGCATTGACTTAGCGAAAATAAATGGATTGCATTAGTAAACCGGATATTTTTTTGAAGGATTGAAATTTTCTTTCCAAAAATTATTTTTTCAATTTTCATTTTTCATTTTAGCCCGGCATAGCTATCCACATGCGGTTGCATTTTGTAGAACTATTTGGACAATAATGCTGGTAAGCATAAATGTAGATTTTCGTATTTTCTCAAACTACAGCCACGTTATTGAAAATTAAATAACACGAAGTTTCGTCGATAATTATTTCGCGGAAAAATGACCTCTAGTTCTTTAAAATTTTAAACTCCACTCTTCGGTTTAATTGCCTTCCATCATCTGTCTCGTTCGTTGCCACCGGCTTTGATTCTCCATAACCATGCGAGGTGATCCTGTTTCGCGCGATTCCCTGGGAGATAATATATTCCATTACGGATCTTGCCCTATTATCACTTAGCGTGAAGTTGTATTCATCAGAACCCCTGCTATCTGTATGAGCGCTCATTTCAATTTCGATCCCCGGATTTTCATTCAACAGCTTTACTACTCTGTCCAATTCTATATAAGAAACAGGCCGCAGATCCCATTTGTCAAAATCAAAAAATACATTGTTGAGCCTCACCACCTGGCCCACTTCAATAGGCACGAGGTAAAGGTCTTTGTGAATTTCTTTGAAACCGGCTTTTATCAACGAATCCAAATTTAGGTTTTCCGATATGGCAAAGAAATGGTCTGCGGAAGCTCTGATACTGTAATTTTTATCATAAGGCAACACGATTTTAAATGCTCCGTCCGTAGGATTAGAAATTCCGTTGCCGGCCACTACGCCGTCGGGCAGCGTCTCATAGATTAATGATGCGCTGAGCGGCTCATTTGTTTTGGCATTATATACATTTCCGCTTACGAGAACAACCGGGTTGGGTTTTTCCCGCTCTAATAATTTCACTCGCACAATATCGCTGCGCCCAAAACTATTTAGCCCCGTGGTGAGATAAGCATACTCCCCACCCGCATCTAAAGTGAAGAATGCATCCCAGTCGGGCGTATTGATGGGACTCCCGAGATTTACAGGATCACTCCATTTTTGCCAGGAGTTATCAAGCCGTTTCGTTTTCCAGATATCATTATCGCCAAGGC
This sequence comes from uncultured Chitinophagaceae bacterium, assembly GCA_963706775.1. Taxonomy (GTDB): domain Bacteria; phylum Bacteroidota; class Bacteroidia; order Chitinophagales; family Chitinophagaceae; genus Ginsengibacter. The sequence continues at coordinate 27,543 of CAVPNF010000002.1, read as the reverse complement.
CGCCGGGCCTGTTACTGCTGAAATATAAAGTTTCCCCATCAGAGGCCAGGTAAGGAGTCATTTGATTATATCCTTTGAGGTTAATTTTCTTTCCAAGACTTTTCGGCTCGCGTCCAGGTGTCGTCTTTTTCTAAAAAACAAACAAAAATCTCATTGTCGTAACTATTTTCTTTTGGCGACATATAAAGCAAAAGGGTTTGTCCGTCGCTGGCCATGGTCGCTCCGTATTGACGGCCGCGATCGTATTTATCATAATTTTTTATTTTCAGCATATCGGGCTTGCTCCAGTTGCCATATTTAGTGAGATAGCATAAACTAACACCGTTGCCGAAATAATCCCCATTAATAAACGCGTTCCTTATTAATATCCGGTTGTTATCGGGCGAGACCCAAAAGACCGCATTATATTCCATTGTATTCAACGGTTTGCCCAAATGAACTGCAGGGCTCCATTTGCCGGAGCTATCTCTTTCTGAAAACCAAATGTCCTGGGAATTTGGAACGGTATTAAACCTTGTATTGTAGGGATGATTTTGGCGGATAAAAAATAAAAGATTGCCATCAGAAGAAATCGTAGGCCTCAATTCTTCAAGTGGCGAATTAATGTCTTCACCAAGGTTTTCAATTTTGAGGATTGTGCCTTCAGAGATAACATTCTCTTTCTGCGCAATCAATTTAATGGTGGTATCACTGGAAAGCTGCGCCATCGCAAATTGCAGGAATGTGCAAGCAATAAAAAAGCAGGTTATTTTTTTCAAGAAACAATTATTTTGACCATTATAACGTAGAATTGGTCAAAATAATATGCGCTTTACCAGGGACAATCGTTGCCTTCAGGCAAAAAAAATGCCCTGACTAAATCAGGGCACTTTACGAAATCATCAGGGTTTTACTTTAAACTATCTGCGGAATTCTTCATTTTATCCTTATTCCATTTCTCTTTCATTTTTGCATCATGATGACTGATAGTTCCGTTCATATTTACCCAGTCGCCATCTTTCAACATCGAAGTAGTTCCGTCCGACATTTTCACCTGGCCATTCGATGAGATAACTTCTCCATTGCTTAATGTTTTATCCTGGGTCAGGGGCGTTGATTTTCCGTTTTCAATAACCATTACTTTTCCATTTCGCATTACGATGCCTTCGTGGCTTTTCATGTTGTGCTGCATATTATTATTATGCATTGCGTTATTATTATGCATTGCGGAATCCTGCGCAAACGCACCAAAAGACAGTGCGATCGCAAAAAATGATAAGAGTACTTTTTTCATAGCTTTTTTATTTAAATTGTTAAAGGAATTTTTACTCCGGGAGTTTTCTAAAAATCATTTATATAGGGGCGAAAATCGTACCAATCAATGCTTATCACATTTTTAGAATCCAAATACAATGTCAAATTTTTTCAATAAAGTAAATAAGCAGTAAATAAGTAAGCTGGAAGAAGATTGTGCATATCAGGATGCGATATTTATGCAATTGTGCGTAAATAAATTCACTTATCTGCGAACCACAACCGGGCATATTAGAAGCAAAATAAGGCTTCTGTCCCCGAACCGCTTTTTCGATAAAACCAGGACCTTCAGCCTGTCATAATGTTTTATTATTTTCTTATTTGGTAACACAGTTCCACCAGTCCGCTTTTGTAGGCTGTTACATTTTTTAGGTGCAATGCCCGTTCTTGTCCTATATGGTCAAAAAACGGTATTCCGTCCCCCAACATGATGGGGAGAATAGATTGTCTTATTTCATCCGCTAAATCCAAACGAATGAAATCTCTTACAAGCCTTGCTCCCCCAACAAGCCAAACATTCCTGTAGTTTGGTTTCAGCCGTTCATTCACAAGTTGGTTCAGGTCGCCCGAATAAAATTCAATGTTCTTTCTGTCCACCGGCAAGTTTCTGTGAGTCAGCACAATAGCGGGCACGTCTCCATATACCCAGCCGTAAGATTTTGAAAGCTCCAACGCGTGTTCATATGTCCGGGAACCCATGACATAGCAGTCCGCTGTTTCAGGAAATCCAGCATCTTGTTCGGTAACTCCGTTCTCATAGTTGTCAGATGTTTCAAACCACGAAACGCTATTGTCTTTTTTGGCAATATAGCCGTCAAGACTCGAAACCATATGGATTGTTATTTTAAATGCGGCTGTTGCCATCTATAAGCCATTTAAGATACGCATAAAACAAATGCTATTCCTTATTATTAGTATAAACTGACGCAAGCTTGTAAATAAATCCCTCATTGTCTTTTATCGCAGTTATGAATTGTTCTTTTTTGTCCACTATGTGCTATCATTTTTTATTTCCGATACTTTATTAGTGTACGATATTGAAGAATAATCACACTTTGAAAAAAAAGAATTTGGTTTTTTCTGTAATGCTGATAGTGACTACAGTCGATTGTTTATATTTTTTTCAGTCGGGTTTTTATAACGGATTTCTATTTTTGCTGAGTTGTTCCGCCAGCCCGATAAGAAGCCCTTCAGGACCGCGTATGTAACAAAGCCGATATAATTCCTCATACTTAACCACTTCTCCGACGAGCTGCGCTCCAATTTTTTGGAGCCTGGCAAGCGTCTCATCTATGTCGTCCACAGTGAACATAGCACGTAAATAGCCAAGTGCATTTACCGGGGCATTGCGATGGTCGGCTATAATAGGTGGATTTAGAAATCGTGATATTTCGAGCCGGCTGTGGCCATCGGGTGTGACCATCATTGCAATCTCTACATGCTGGTTTCCCAGTCCGGTGACACGCCCGGCCCATTCTCCTTCTATTGTAGCCCGTCCTTCAAGTTCTAAGCCCAGCTCGACAAAAAAAGCAATGGTCTCATCGAGGGATTCTACCACAATGCCGACATTATCCATCCGTATTAATTTGCTTTTTGCCATAGCCTTATTTTTCTTACTTAATAATTAAAGTTATGATCCCTGTTTAGAGTTCCATTACAAGTTATTGCCAAATACAATACCATTCTATGTTTGAAAACATTTTAGTTTATGCGTATTCTGCTTCCCAAATTATTGCACCCAGACTTGTGCCACTTGCTCACGCAAAAACTGGTAGAGCTACCCTATCCCGCAGCAAACGCAAAACTTTTGTTCGCAACTATATTTTCTTTCCATCAATCATTAATCATTAATCATTCACAATCGCCGATGACGATGCAATTTTTATATCTGCATATTGCCATGCTTCATCAAAAGCAGATTTGCAGGTTTGTGCATCCTTATCTTTTTTCTGTAGCACCAACGAATTGTATAATCCAATTAATGCCCACCCGTTTTTCTTCCATGTTTGCAGATCTTTTTGATACACTTTTTCTGCCTCATTATATTTTCCGGCTTTAAGCAATACCGCTCCCAAATGATGCCTTACAGAAAAAAACCAGTCAGGTGGCTCATTATAATTAAGATGGTCTTCAATAGCAACAGCTTGTTTAAACAAGGTAATTGATTGTTCGTAGTTATTTTGCCTTGCTGCAACGCATGCTGCTAATACTTTTGAGGCAATTTGCGCAAGATCGGCGGTAGTATTAATATCCCAAACGGTCAGTTGCTGCAGCGTGGTATCAGCAGCTAAGGCAGTAACGATCTTCAATTCATTTTGGGCATTCGATACATCATTTTTCCCCAGGTAAGCCATCCCTTTGGCGTAGTGCCATACTGCATTTGGATACACCAGGTCTTTTGGAGGAGGCGCAAGCGAAAGCAGCGTATCCCACATAGATAATTTGGCTGCCACATAATAAGGGATCGTATAGTAATGCTGCAATGTGCCCCATTCTGGCAGGTGCATAATATCTTTTGCAGTATGATTTTGCAATTCTTTTGCCGCCATCCATGCCAGCGAGGAATTGCCTTCCAATGTAGCCGTGGCTGCTAAAAAATGATAATTATGCGGATAATAGCTTAACGGATACATGCCCTGCGCATGACAGGCAGTAGTGTATATGCTATCTGCTTCCACGGCTTTAAGGTTAGAAAGTGAACCGAGATGATAGTCTCCCGTGTTAATGTAAATATGAGAAGGCATGTGCAGCAGGTGCCCCGCTCCGGGAACTAATGTGTAAAGCAATTCTGCACTTGCCAATGCTTTTTCGGGAGTGGCAGATGTTTCTACTGCGTGAATGTAAAAGTGATGTGCACCGGGATGCCTGGGATTAACTTTCATCAGGTGTTCGAATACCGCAAGCAACTCCGGTGTCCACGCCCTGGGCTGTTTTGTTTGCTTGTCATATAAATCCCATGGATGCAGGTTCATCAACGCTTCCGCATAAAGCGTTCCAATGTCGGGGTCGGAAGAATATTGGTCATACACTTTCTTCATAGCTGAAGCATAAGCTATATCCAGTGAACTGCGGTCTTCCGGAGGGTTTGCGGCGTACCGGTAAGCCAATGCTTCGATAAGCGCTTTCTCTTTTGGGGTGCAGTTATTAGAAAATGATTGCGCTTTAATGGTAGCATCATAGGCACGTTGAAAATTATCTTTTTCCATACCACCATTATAGTTGGGCCCCAGCACATAGGCATAGCCCCAATAAGCCATAGCACAGGTGGAATCCAGCCGGGTAGCTTCGTAAAATGACCTTGCGGCTTCTGCATGATTGAAACCATAAGACAGCATCATTCCCTGGTTGAAATACTCTTGTGCTTCCTGGTTAGAAGTTGAAATTTTGAAATCAATACCTTCAAATCCTTTGAATTTTGGGGCTTTCTTGCCTGAAGTGTACCAATCTTTGTCGGTAGTTATTGTGCTGTAGCAGCCAATACGCTGGCTGTCTTTTTCTTTTGCTTCCTTGTTGTTATTACAGGCAAGGAGCAATAAAACTGAAAAGGAGGGCAATAAAAATCTGGTCATAAAAAAGCAGTTTGATGATTTACTAATTTATATTATAATTTATAAATATAAAAAAATAATTGCACTTGACACACGCTCCTTAACGCTGACCATTACCCCTTTGATGTCATAAGCGATTTTATAGATTTTGAGGATTTTTTTAAAGCTTCTTACGGAGGGCTTTTTGCGAACTGAAACTACTGCAAGCGTCCACTTGTTGTTGGTAAAAAGAGATGGTACATCCACAGGACTTTACGAAAATATAAATATCCACAGGCACAAACGGGAACGCTTGGTCAAAACAGGGGCCGGATCATCAGCCTGTGAATTAAGAAAGCCCGGTTGTCCGCTTGTTTTTTGTTCGTCTTTATTTTGTTCCATTACTTTCTGGCTATTTATTACTATTAAACGTCAATTTTTTTTCGGATAATAATTTTTGCAGTTTCGGTATAGTACTTTTTCCCATTCCGTGAAAGCTGAGAATTTCTTTTTCGCTGTATTTTGAAAGTTGCTCCAAAGTGGATATTCCATTATTTTCCAATGCCCGTCTTGCCGGTGCTACAAGCAATGACAGAAAATTGTCTTTCGGCTTTCGTTCTTCTTCACAAATGGGGCAAGTAGGACAGACTGAACTTTTATAGAATTTGTGTCCGTTTTTACAAGTTTTTAAAATCTTTTTGGTCGCCATTTTCTGTCTGCTTTTTTCAACAAAAATATTCTGCTGTGTTTTGAATCAACTTTAGTACCAATCCGGGCTGCAGCAAATACAATCATTCCAGGCACAGCGTTTAAAACATCATGTAGGACTGTTTAAATAAATATCGAAGCTAGCGGAGGTCGTCATAGCCTGACCGCTAACGGTTCCGGAATTTATCGTTATAGTTTTGTTCCCTGGATTAAAATTGCATCCCTGATAGATTGTTCTTTCAAATGTAAAAACTTCTTTCGCTCTTCGTCTTTCAAAAAGTTTTCAAAGTCTTGTTGATGTTGAAACTCTACGAGATGAATTTCATAAGGTTTGTCAATATGGCTTTCTATAAAATTGTCTTCTCCCGGTCTGATCCGCAACAAGAGTCTTCCGTTATATTTTAAAATTGCCGGAATAGCAATGCTTTCAAATTCGTCAAAAGTTTTTTCCTGTCCGTCAATAATGTAAATCAGTTGAGTAATCAAAATCATTTTGTCAATTATTTTTTGTTATGTTCATTTTTGTTCGTTGCTGCTTAATGTCGGTGTCGTTCGTATTGGTTAATATGGGTTGGCGGTTTTCATTAAGGCTGCCGTTTGTTTTAAAGCATATAAATATTGCTGTCACTACCAATAATACAACTAAGATTATAAGGGGCCTGAATTCGCTACCTTTTAAGTTACCATAAAAATAAGCCGCACTTGTGTTAATAGCATTATGAAACAGTATGCAAATAAACAGGCTACCCTTCGTTGAATTATAAAGCCATGTCTCAATGATGGAAAGTGCAAAACAACCAATGAACATAAATAGAAAATAAGTAATAGTTTTTGCGCCGTAAGGATCTATAGCAAGGTAAATCGGTAAATGCCATAAGCCCCAAACAAATCCAATAATGATGCTGGCTGTTAGTGGAGCATATTTTTGTTGTAAGATTGGCAGCAGGAAACCACGCCAACCCATTTCTTCCCATAAGGCACTTAAAGGAAGAATTAATATAAAGTAAAATAAAAAATTGTACGCAGGATCAGGGTTATTGATTTGTCCATACGTCCAATTAAATAGTAATAATGATAGTCCGCACAAGACTATACCTAAGATAATTACTATAAAATACCATTTGAATTTTACTCTCCATTTTACAACAGCTTTTAGTAAAGTCTTTAGCCCATTCTTTTTATAAAAAATTGCTGTAAGTATGACAGCTACAATGCCTGGCGAAAGGGTGCAAAATGTTTGCAATCCTTTTGAAATATTTATTGCTGCATATCCATGCTTATTTAAAGCCACTGGAATTTCTACACCCCATGTAATAATATAAGTTAAAAGCACAAATAAAAATCCAATGTGTCTGTTCATCGTTTCCTTTTTATAAATGCTTACTTCTGAAATCATCTTGTAATATTACCACGAACGGGCTGATTTATGTTATATGACCACAAAATCAGGACAGCGGTCCTTTTGTGCTCTGAACATTCTAAGGATAGCGGGGTATTATCAATGGAACAATGACAGTCCAAAACAATACGGTAAACAAAATGCAGGCAATACCAATTGTAATAAGTTTCTTGTCTTTGTAATTAAAACCCTTTACTGCCAGGATTACACCTGCAACGGCTCCAAAGTTGGGAATAAATCCAATTAATCCCCAGTAATACAGATTGTGGACTTTTCTTTCTGTGCTTTGTCCACGCACTTTGAAAATTCCGTTTTTTAACACTCCTAAAAAGTTGATGGATTCATTCTCTGATGAAAAGGCATTAATCGGAATTAAGTAAAATTTATTCGTGAAGAGTGTAATGTATAAAAAGCCGTTTACCATGTCCGCCCGCTTAAGTACTTCCCACCGCCAGAATGAAGTTTCATTTGCTGATGTTACAATGATACCGTCGTCTTGAATGTTTAGTGTTTTAGTTTCTGTGATGGGCTTAGTGATTAAAGCTTTTTTCAGTCGCCATCTTGACATTAAGAGCGGTATCAGCGCACCAATAAAAAAAAGAACTATTGCTGCAATCAGCGTCTTAATAACGAAACCTGAAAGTTCAAATGGCAGTTGCTGTGGTCTTAGGCTTCCGATTAAAAGTGAGAAGATAACAAGCAAAAACAGTCGTTTGCCCAAGTCCTTTTCAAAATAAAGGCGTTTGAAAAATGTATTATAGTCTTTTTGTGTCGATTGAAATTTAATTTGCATTTGTTTTGGCCTTGCTTTAGAGAACAGTTTCGGTAAACGATAACCGCTTAAATTTGTATCATTATCAACATATCCAATCTTCGCTTTCTATATCGTTGAGTTGCGTAAAGCCATCCACTAATTTTGGATTGCAATTCAAAATAATATTTTTAATCAATCTATCCAAAGTATTTAATCTATTTTGGCCAGGTAATTTGTCTTACTCATTAATCTCAAGCGCAGGATTCCAAACCACTTCCCACAAATGTCCGTCGGGGTCTTGAAAGTAACCTGCGTATGCAATAAAGCATTTGTCGCACATGGCTTACTTTGTTTTGAATGGCCGTCCCCAAAATCTATAAACTGAAAAAAGGGTAAACATTCCATACAATATGCTATATATCCAAATATACTGTCTTGGAACACCACTTAATTGTGTCACTAAAAGAATAAGCAGGCCGATACAAAATGCAGCAATAGCGGTTACTATAGGAATTAATAAAGCAAAAAGAAAGTTTATTCTTTGAACAGTGAATTGTATGATCAGATAAAGAATGTAAGTAAAGATAAATAAGAATTCGGCTAGCATAGAGAATTCGTCGCCTTTCATAAATGTATGCCTGGTGAAATTTGTCGCCCAATAAATTGTGAATACGACAAGTGTTATTGAATAAACAAGACTGTAGATTATTAGTAAACGAACTTTCATTGAGGTGTCCCGTTTTTGGCGCGATAATGAGGCGCAGCTTGCAGCGTGGCTTCCCGTGCCATGGCTATGAACTATAATTTAAACAAACCAATCCTTTGAGCCTGCAAAAATCCTTGCACTTTATTGTGAAATTTGTATTTGCGGCTCATCAATAAATATACAAAACTCTTATAACTGAAAATGTAGATTTTTTGATTTTTTCAATCTGAAGAAAATATTATAAATTTTGGATGGAATGCAAAAGCCAGAGAGTATTGGCTGCTACATACTTTTAAAATACAAGATGGATTGGGCTCTATAATAATGCATGATCCTTTTATACGGCACGAGAAGCCAACGCTCTTTTTCTACGCCTCATTCTCGCGCTACCTAGCGTTTTGAGGATTTTTAAAGGACTTTTGATGGAGGTTTTTTGTGAACTGATTAAAAAAACTTTTATTTTGTTTTTTTTACAAGGTTCATGCTATCGGTCGTTTGCATTAATTATGTAGTCAAGTGTCATACCGATACGATAAGTCAAACCGTAGCCAAAATGTAGGCTGTCGGAGTTAAAGTTTACAAAAGGATTTTCTTCACCAGTCGTAATCAACATAAATGCGGTCCGATGGTTATTTTGATAAACATTTATTGTCACGTTATTTATAAACTTTCGCTGTAAGTCAGGTTTGATATTTTGTGTCAGAACTTCTTTGAAGTTGTCGAGTTCTTGCTTGGGAATATCAATAGTACTGCCGTTGCTCTTATAGTAAATTTCAAATCGGTCGGCTTGTTGAATTATTTTTTTGTATTGACGGAATTCCTCGTCTTTACATGCCGGAACAAATGATATGAGCATTAAAAAAACTCCTGCTGTTTGAATTGTTCTAAGTGTCATTAAAAATTGCTAAGTAGTTATTCTTTATGTTCTGCTTTTAACGTTTGAATTTACTCAATTACCACTAACAGGAACTTTTATTTGATTTTTTACACAGTTCATGTCGCCAGTTCGGCTTTATCAATTTAAGTTTATTCGTTCAGCCCAATTGAGTTCTGTCGGCAATTCCTGATTTGAAAACTCAATGTGTATTACTCGCCTCTGCTTATTGTTAGTTGTCCGGCCCGAACTATGTAACAGCAACGGTTTCATTAGCATAAGTCCGCCTTTTGCAACGTTGCAATTCACTTCGTTTTCAACAGACCAGTCAATTGTTTCTGGTCTGTAAATACCTTTTAAATGAGATTTAGGAACAACTTTTAGTGCACCGTTATTTTCGTCAGTCTGGTCAAGGTGAATGCGAACAGTTACAACGTTCTGTAAAATGTCAAGTGGTGGTTGAACTGCAAACTGGTTTTGCTTTTTAGTCCAGAAGTTGAAACCTTGTAACTCCAGTTTTTTGTCCACCGAAATTGTAAGGTCTTGATGATAGGAAACATACCAGTTTGAAGTTGGTGGTTTGTCAAAGTAGATGCTTTTAACAACAAAATATTTGTCACCTAAAACTTGTTTTAAAACAGCCTTGAGATTGTCATTAAGAATGTTGTCAAGTGTTGATGGCACCTCTTTCAAAAATTGCCTGATTGCGAAAAGATCTTTGGATTTTCTGAAGGTTTCTTTGTCTGTGGTTGCCTGGCTGATTTGTCGCAATATATTTTCAACTTCATCTGTTGTGTAGATGTTGTCAATTGTGGCAAAGCCATTTATAACAAATTCGTTTGATTGTTTCATGTAGGATAATCCCGCAAAAAATCGATTGCACTTTATCGTGAAATTTGTATTTGCGGCTCATCAATAAATATACAAAACTCTTATAACCGAAAATGTAGATTTTTTGATTTTTTCAATCGGAAGAAAATATTATAAATTTTGGATGGAATGCAAAAGCCGGAGAGTATTGGCTGACTACATACTTTTAAAATACAAGATAGTTTGGCTCTATAATAATGCATGATTCTTTTATACGGCACGAGAAGCCAACGCTCTTTTTCTACGCCTCATTCTCGCGCCACATTAGGGTCTTTGTTTAAGTATAATGCTGCACCGGCATTTTCTATTGTCGTTTGAATCTTTCTAAAAGAGAGTGTATCCAAAGTCATCTCTTTATACGGCATGTGTCCTAAAATATTCAAGGCTGAATCAGAAATCCGACGCATGTATTCAATAGAGTTTTCACGAACTTTTACGGTGTCTTTCAATTTGACAATCTCATTCTTAAGTTCTCGATTACTATCTGTCAAGTCAATTAGATTTTTGTCGAATTTGGTAGTTCCAACATATAATCCAAAAGCAAAAAAACCACCTAAAAGTGGCAAAATGACTCCCCAAAATAAAGAAGTATTTATATGGTACACTCCTTTAGCTGCATTAAAAAAAATATTTTTCGGTTTGGGCTGATTCTTTAAGTGATTTAGCTCTTGTTCTACCTTTTGTTTTTCCGAAAATAGAGAATTGTAATTTGTCGTTAGTGTAGCCAATTGCTGCTTAAGATTATCTTCTCTGCTTGCTGTGGTTTTGTTTTTTTGTGTTGCTTCGGTAATTGCAATTCTCTTTTTTTCCTCTAGCTGTTCAATAAAATTTTCAATTAGCTGTTTTGCCTTATATACGTACTTGTTTTGTAAGGCAATAGATTTGTCTCGTATTCTTTCAATATTGTAATCATTTTTTATTTGACTAATGCTTGTATGCTGAGGTGATAGTATGCTGAAAATGTCATGAACATGCTCAATTGAAATTGCTAACCAAACCTCGAAGTCAGTGCCGTTTTGATTTAGTTTTTGTAAATGTTTTTTGAATGTACTTATCGAATCGTCATATGTCATGATAAAAATGATTTGTTGTTAGAGGTCAAAGCATGGTTGCAAGTGAAGTCTATAAAAAATATCAGCTAACATTTGTAATTAAGCAATTACCTCGCAACTCCAATCCCAATTCATTCATTTCGGCATATCCAATCTTCGTTTCTGTATTGTTGAGATGCGTAAAGCCATCCGTTAAGTCCTTCAATTTGACCTCATTAGTCTGTAAGATTTGCAAATGGACGTTTCGAAAATTCTGCCACGAACTTTTTTATTAGTTGGTTTTCAATAGCCCTCGGGTCGTCATATGGCAACGGCTTCCAACAAACGATTAGGTCGGTTGAGTTTTTAAGTTGCCAAATTAATCTGCCTCCCCAATGTCCGATGTTTTTCCCTTGTCCAAGCCGAATACTGTTTCAGTCTTGAATTTAAAGTAGCAGCACCTGTTTCACTTCCTGCTTTACCGATATAAACCACAAGTGAATTGTCAACCCAATTGGCTTTGAGTTCGTCAATTAATACATTGGGATTTTTTCCTTTGAAGTGTCCTCCTGTCCCGATTTGTAAGTATTCTGCTTTTTTATAGTTTGGATTCAATACGAGATAAACTCCTTTGGTTTTAGAGATTGATGAACTGTCAATGAAAAGTTCACTCATCTTTTTGAAACCTATAAATCCTGCTTTTTTGATTTCGTCAATGTTGTTGAAGTCCATTAATTATTTGATTTTTTTGTTCAAAGAAAACCTGTGGTATTAACTTTAATTGTTTATTATCATCAAGAAATCGCAAAAAATTCCTTATTGGAAGTCCGTCTCGGTTATTGATTGTAAAAATTCCCTTGTTAATAAATATGTTCATTAATTCTTTCGCTGGAACTTTGTTTTCGTTTGAGTTTTTCAAATATTCATTAACTGCCCTTTTAATTCTAAGGGCTTTTTGCATGTCATTATTTGTTGGTGCCATTCTCGTTAGTTTTTGGCACAGTCATCGTCTGACCGCAACCGTATTCTTTCATCAATTATAGTTTGCCGCACTGTCCATATCATATTCTTTTGAAAATATTCTTCTGAATTATTTGTTTTTAAATTTTCTGCCGCATGTACTCCCGCCTTGTAGTATGCTTCTAATTCGGACTTAGAATTTGCATATTGTTGAGCGATACTTTCTATAAATTTATATTTGTCTGGTATATCTTCTAAAATATAATTTTGACTTTCTGTTGCTATTTTTAAGTTTCTCATTATATAAAGGAGTTATTGAGATTTAAGCCATGTCATTAAATCTGGAACTTTGTTTATCAGATGTTTGTTCCAAGATTCCCAACTATAGTAATTACTCGGATGTCTAATAAATATGAGTTTTATTCTTTGGCCATCGCTCAATTCTATTTCTGCCTTTTTTGATGCAGAATTATTTACCCATCCATCATCAGTCGGTAATGAAATTATTTTCGTACCGGAATTGAAAATTTTGGGAAAGTGTTTGGCTGCAGAATTTCCCAAAAAAATACAAGTATCTGGTCTAATGACTCCAATCACTTCATCAAAATTTCTCCATCCATTAGTGTAGTCATTTTTCGTAGGTCTGCCTCGATTTGTATTCATGGGTGTTTGAACAAAATTGTAATAACCAACTTTATTCCAAAATGAAGTTGTATCACAATAATCATTACCTAAGAAAGTAAAATGCACATTCGGAAAAATCTTTGCGGCTTTATTTTTGTATTGTTTGTATTCTTTTCCTATTGCTATCTTTTCAATTACTATTCTTGTATATCCATTATCCTCATGTTTCTCAACTGAGCCCTTTTCATTTGAATTGAAATAATGGCTTTCACCAATCAGCAAAAGTTTTTTACCGTTTTGAGAAGTCAAATAATTAGAACCAATCCAAGGCAACCATTCAAGACTGTTGATAGAATTAAATTTTTTGTCAAAAGCTATATTCATAATTTTAATTTAAAGCTACTTCATGATATTTACCTTCTTTATTTCTTGAACAAGAGTTATGAACAATCCTGAAAAACTACTTATGTTAGTGGTAGGTTTCTATTTCAAGTATAGTTTCTTCTTCAAATAATATTCCTTTGTCATTAAAACAATGGCTATAAAACTTTAAATTTTCATCCCATTCAGCAATAAGGATACAAAGGCTTCCAGTCAAAAGATTTGTTTCTGCAAAATCATCAACAATATAATTCCAATAACCGTTAGTTATTTCCTCTTTATCTTCTACACTCCAGGCATTACAAATGAATAAAATTTTCAAAGGAGCGCTAATGCAACAGAGTTTGTATATTTCTTCGTGTGTGGACTTTGCATCATTTTCAGATTCAATATATACAACTGGTACTTCTGTAGTCTGTGAGCCACGTCTAAAAAATATTCCATCAACTCTAAACGGTCGCTCAGTTTTAAATTCTAAATCAAGTAATGTAGCAATCTTTGGAAGAAGAATTTCAAAATATAACTTGCTTCATTGGATTTTGTTAGCCACGATTGTTCCAGAATTTGAATAGGAAAATTGTTTGCTGTCTGTTTAAATGCAGCTTTAAATCTGCTCCAGAGAGTATTAGGGTCAAGGTTCATAAGATTATTTATTGCTTTCGTTGTTAATATCCTTTCTATCTATGTCAACAAGGATACCCTGTTCCCTAAGTGTCATAATGAATGGGTCACTATTCATAGCATTTTGCTGAAAAATGGTTTTTGCATCGTTATATCTTTTTATGATATCGTCTACATCGTCGGTAGTTATTATTGTATGCTTAAAAGTGAAATGGTCCTTTGGAAACATTCTTAATGCAGTAGGGACATAATGAAATGGTAGTGTCAAGCCTAGAACAATTAAAACAAAAATAATCCACTTAATGTAATTTTTGTTTGTTTTAGTATCCGTGTAAGTTTCTTCTGTCATAGCATTTAGTTTTGAAGTTAAAATAGTGTCGGTTGAACTCGTCGCTAACGGTTGTCTTTACACGCAACTCAATTTTCCCAATTCCAACCGCTAGTTTCGTATTATCGTCCAAAGTAATATTTTTAACCAACATATCCAAAGTATTTAATATTTAAAAATCAATCTATTAACCATTCCTCCTAAAAAACCATCAACTTTCCACAAACAAGCCTCAACATTTCCGAAGCAATCATCAACTCCTCAGAAGAAACCATCAACATTTCATAAAACCCCATCAACCTTTCAGAAGAAAGCATCAACTCTTCAGAAAAAATCATCATTTCATTCAGAAGAAAGCACCATCATTTCCCGGAAGAAACCATCATTTCTTCACAGGAAAACAAAGAGATTTCCCTGCCGCACAAAAAATATTTTGAAAATAAAACATATTTTTTTAAAACTATATGTAAGTTCATGAGAAAACACATATAGATCATTCTTAATGAGTTAGGCGACGAAAAAGAGCATTTTTTAGCTGAGTGGCCGTCCACAGGACGTTCCGGAACCATGAAGCCGCCGCCGGCCTGCACAATAAATAAAGCTTCGGGAGGGTTTTTAATGGAGATAAATAATTCCTTAAACCTCAAAAAATGAAAAAAAAATGAAAAAACTTTCAATCACCAATGGCTTCGCGAAAATGTCTGATTCCAATTTGGTAACAAAGGCGCAAAAAGTTTTTACCGCCATGTTTGAAAACGAGAATTTTACTTCTCCCGAGCCCTCGCTCCTGGTGTTAAAAGAGGTGCTGACTGCGTTTGAAGCAGCCATCTACGATGCCCGGGATGCCGACCGCCTAAAGCTGGCTATTAAAAATCAGAGACGGGTTGAATTGATTACCGGCTTGCATATGCTGGCTGATTATGTATTGTTTAAATCTAACGGAAACAGCGTGGTGGCTTTAAGCTCCGGTTTTACTATTTCCAAGGAACCTTCGCCGACGCCGCCGATTACGAAGCCGCAAAACCTGAGGGTGATGCAGGGCGTGAACCCCGCCGAGCTCCTCAGTAAGATCAACCGGGTGAAGGGCGGCGTTAGCTACCTTCACCAGTATGCCACCGACGAAATGCTGGCAAAGGATATCTGGCAAAGCGTGCCTACCAGCAAGACCACGTGCATTATTACCAATCTTACGCCAGGCACCAAATACAACTGCCGCGTGGCTGTGCTTGGCGTAAAAGACCAGTTGCTGTACAGCGATATAGTAACCCGCATAGTGGCATAAGCGATTTTATAGATTTTAATGATTTTGTAAAGACTTCTGAGGAGGTCTTTTTTTGTGAATGCTACTGTTGGCGTCCGCGCCAACAGTATTTTTAAGCAGGTGGCTTTTAAGCAACAGGAGTCTTACTATTTTAACTATATTCCAAAAATGGAAACCACAATTCCTAATTTGGAATCACTTATTACAGAGAACATTTATAAGCACGTTGTTGATTCCTTTTTAATGGTTGATAAAAAAACGAACGGCTGTTGGCGGGGACGCCAACCGCAGCAGGGAAATCGCTGGGATTAAAGTTATTTATTGTGTCGCCACAAACTAACACCAATTCTTGAGCCGATAAGCCATTTCGGCTCAATCGCGGTCATCTTGTAATTGGTGATACCACCGAGGCCGATGTATAAGTCGCACAAGAAGTTGCCTTTCTTCGTCAATTCCACTTGCCTGCCAAATAAAGCCGCGAATTCATAGGTTTCTCTGAAGGCAGCCATCGGATCATTATTCGTCCACTCCTTCAATTCGCGTGCATTATATTTTAATTGAAACCCGTAATAGGTAAAAGTGTTTGCGTAAGGCGTTGATTCATATTTTATCCTGCTTCGGCTATTGATAATCCGTCTTATTTGAACCGAAGTATAAGGACACCACCATTCCCTTCCAAAATTCAGGAAGTTGTCGTAATATTTATTGTATTCGTTATAATTTTCGTTGAACCTGTTGTAGTGGTTGGATCGTAAATGAACCATTCCTAAGCCGAAGTCAACTGAAGCCATGGTTTTTGAACTCAACCGGTATTCTAAATTCAAACTGCTATTGACCAAACCGATTCTAATGCTGGTCTGGATTAATCGGGGTTGGTAAATCAAACGTTCTTTTTGGGCAAAAGAACCAAACGACATGAGGAAGCACAGGAGGGTAAGGGATGTAGCGCGTTTCATGTTACATTTTTTGATTCCTGACAGTTGGCTTTCCGCTCACACCGTAATGTAGGCTATAGTTTGTCAAATATCAAAAATAATTGCATTTGATGATCAAGCGCCTGCTGAAACATATAGGATTTGGTATTAGCACGAAGAAGGCATCCCCGTCATAGCCATATAAGCGATTTTATAGATTTTAAGGATTTTGAAAAGACTTCTGAGGAGGTCTTTTTTTGTGAATGCTACTGTTGGCGTCCGCGCCAACAGTATTTTTAAGCAGGTGGCTTTTAAGCAACAGGGAGTCTTACTATTTTAACTATATTCCAAAAATGGAAACCACAATTCCTAATTTGGAATCACTTATTACAGAGAACATTTATAAGCACGTTGTTGATTCCTTTTTAATGGTTGATAAAAAAACGAACGGCTGTTGGCGGGGACGCCAACCGCAGCAGGAATCACTTATTAAAAGGGAATATTTATGAACACATTGTGAGTTCTTTTTAATGGTTGGAAAAAACGAAGGATTGTTGGCGGGGACGCCAGCAGAATAGGAATATCATTACAGAAAAAACAGAAATTTTAATTCAATAGCTCTCCTTAATCATCCATAATGATTAGGTATAACGCTGCGATAAATGAAACGGATTTTAAAATTCAGTACACCAATTATTCTTTGGAAGCCATTGCCTCGCCATAGGAGTCATAATATTCCCTGTGCTCAGATAGTTTTCCATCTCTAAAATAAAATGCCATGGCCCAGTCTCCGGAATATGGATTACCTGTTTTCTTCGATTTTGCGTCCCAGTGGCCAAGGGCAACTACCTTATCGCCTTCTCCTATAAGTTCTTTAACCTCAAATTGGGGGAAATCCTTGTTTGCATAAATAAGCCTGAAAAATTCTTCTACTCCTTTTTTCCCGTTGTAGACCTGTGCATACGGAAGTACGTCTGTAGGGCCGGGACAGGTCCATTTTATATCATCGGTAACAAGGTCGAGAATAGCGGGAACATTACCCTTGCCGAAATTGTCATAAAGAGCCTGAACCATCTCTTTGTTTGAACTTACTGTTGTTTCCATTTTTATTGATTTTATTGTTTGAAATAAATTACAGAATACGCATTGCCGGACGAGCAGGTATTGCATTCGTTTAACCCCTCGCTATTATACAAAAGGTAAATAGTGCTACAAATGCCCGGCCCTTATTCGTCCGCTCATTTTTTGGCAAGCCTCCATGTAATTTGAGAAGTAGTCAATAAAAAATAGCTACAGTAATTTTTGGTTTATAAAAACCCGGGAGTAATTAATAAAATTAATTCAAATTTTCTCAAGACAAACAAATTTTATTAAGGGGAGTTTATGGTCTTTTTATTTTTTATTAAAAGTACCAATTTATTGTTGTTGCTGAACCGATAAAGATATCATGCGGTTCTTTTCAGAAGCAGCCCTATGCAATGTTATATATAGAGCGGATTATAGAACAGTTTTCCAGGCTTCACTTTCTGCAAACTGTTTGATTATGTCATTTCTTTTGATCAAAAGACCGGTCAAATATTTTTTGAGTACGATCATGTCAACCAACTTTCCTAACAATCCTAAAGGAGACTGGAAGCAAAAATTATCCGTCATAATAGTTTCGTTTCCATCTTTTGCAAAGTAATGATCATGCTTCATGAATTTAAAAATCCCGTTTATTTGTTCATCTCTAAAATGAGTGGGAGAATCGAACCGGGTAATTTTTGTAGATAATCTTTGCCTGATTCCAAAATGCACAGCTTCCCAGGTGACAAATTCATTTAAGCCAATAAGTCCGCCCGTGCAACCCGCAATAGCAGTTTCATTGGTGTGCGCGGTAGAAATTTTATGTAAGTCGATACTTCTTGCCAGGTCAAAGCAGATCTGTATTTCATTCTTTATTCTTGTTATTAAAATGATTTCTGCCATTCATAAATATTTAGAAGTTTCGCTGAGGTTTGATACAACGTTGTGCCTTGGCGATGGGCGGTATATATAATTTTTAGCCCAACATCGCCGTTGATTGATCCACCGAACTCTTTGATTCATTTATTTTCCCGGATCGGTGACCGTAATTGGCTGGATCCGGTATGCATTAACGGGCTTTCCGTTTTGTTGCGCCGGGATCCATTTTGGCCCGTTCTCTATCGCCTCTACAGCCAGTTTAGCAAGCTTCGATTTTTTCATTGTGGTTGCTTCCACTTCACTGGGGCGGCCATGCTTGTCAACAATAAATCTTACAATACAGGTTCCAAAATCTCTTTTTTTAAAGCCCGACATATTATCCTGGAGGTACTTTGAAATATATTTTACCCACGCTGCCGGGCCACCGGGGAATGAAGCTTCTACTTCAACTTTAGTGAAGGCTTTATCGTCAATGTGCAAAGTATCGGAGTCGGTGCTGGATTGTGCATACGAATTACTAAAGCAAAACAAAGCGGCTAACAGAAAGGTAATTTTAAAAAGGGATTTCATTTAGTTGGTTTTGGTATGATAAGAAAGAACAATAGTAGGAAAAAATAAATAATGTAGCTAAATAAGGGGATGAATTATAGCGGCGTTACCCGCATAGTTGCATAAGTGATTTTATAGATTTTGATGATTTTTTTGAAGACTACGTAAAATATTACGGTTGGTTTCCTTTTCTTTTTTTCTTGCATGATATTAAATTATATAATAGAACCTTATTTTGGTTGGTAAAAAAGACTAATGGCTGTGGGCGAGGACGGCAACCGCAGCAAGAGAAGATTACAGCCACTCTTTTTTATTCTGAACATTCTAAGGATAGCGTGGGGTTGGTTTATAAAAATAAAAAACCACTATGGCAATTGCCATGATTATTAAATAACTAATCCATGCATTTCGTTCAACAACATTTTCAAAGCCCTTTTCTGCTATGCCTTGTAGTAATCCTGTTTCCTTTTTAAAGCCAAAACACCATTGTCCAAAGTTCCATGCGGCATGAAGTCCAACAGGTAAAGCAATTCCGTTAGTTTTTAGTGCGGCAAATCCAAATAGCAAAGCTCCTGTCCCTGCTCCTAAAAAAGCTTGAAACCAAGTCATGCCACCTGCCACATGTTCCAAAGAAAATATTATGACAATAATGATTTGCGCTGTCCAAAGTCCAAAGCGATGATTTAAACTAAATAACGGGTATCCACGGAATGCTAATTCTTCACGAATGGCTACCAAAATATAAAGTGTCAGATAAAAAATTATCGTGTAAGAGGAAATGGAAGAGGTCAGGGCAATTTTATAGTGTCCGAATAGTAAAACAAATGCAGGCTGAAGCATTGTCATAATTATTCCTATTCCAAAACCAATTACTGCTTTCGTAAAAGTCTTGTTGTTGGCAACTACCCCTACATCTTTTAATTGAAGACTTTCCCATTTAACAAACAATATTGTCAAACCATAAGTAATAGCTATTGTGATGATAAGTAATAAATGCTGTTTCCATTCTGTGAGGAAGTCATTAGTTAAACCTGAAAAAGTCGCAAGAGCGATAGCGCATAGCAGGCAAAAAAGCACAACTCTAATAAGTGTCAATTTACGATATGTCATTTATAACTTTTTGTCACAAGGAGGTTTTTGTGTCAAAGTTCCGCTTCCGTCTTTATGTGTCCTAAAACCCGCTGGTGAATTTTGTGAACGATATAATCGCTCCAGATTATCCAATAACTGTTTGGTTTTATTTTGTTCACATACCAAGTTGTCCCTTCAAGCAATGTGTGTCCGTTAGGTAAGGCAATTAGTTTGAATTGTCCTTCTTTAGAAACCCAATATCCGTGAAGATGAGTTGGGTGAATGTCATAAGGACTAATTTCTTTCATCGGTTCAGGTTGTTGGGCAACTGAAAATTTTAAAAGTTTCGGTTCGTTCCATGTTGTAATTGGTTCTACGAAACTGCCAGTTGAAAAGTTACAATGCCTGACCGCACCAACGCCTTGTCCACTAATTGTTGCATCGATGGGATATGCAATTCCTGTTTTAAAAATGAATTCCGTTGGGTCTTTGAGTTGTGGGAAAGCAACAACATTTTTCCAAACTTTTTCTGGCGAAGCGTTGATTTCTATTGATGTCGTAACAGAACGCAAATCGTCAGAAGTTTTAATAATGTCTTCAAAAGCCATTAGCGAAGGAACAGAAAGCATTAGCAAAATTATTGCGGTCGGTGCGCTGTTAATCATTTTGTTTTTGGATAAACCGTATCCGATTAGAAAACCAAAATAAGTAAACAGAAAGCCGATGGGGGTAGCCATTAGCAAACATATAACGCCTTCCCAGGCAAAAAATAATAGTCCAAGACAAAAAATCAACAGCGTCAAATAAGCGTTGTTCCTAAGTGCTTTTCTTGCTGTTGGATTTTTGTATGCAAGTATTAAAGTTGAAGTCGCGCCTAAAACCAATGGAAGCCAAACAAATAATCCGTAAGCGTAATCCTTAAAAACATATGTCGCTAAGTATGTAAATGCCCAACCGAGAATACAAGGCAATGTAATTGAAAGTAATTTTTGCGTTGAAATTTTTTGTGTCAAGCTAGTGGTTTCTGTTATTTACGAAATGTCGTTTAAGTTGAGGCGGCAACAGCTGTATTTACGCTAAAATACGCTATCCTTTTTATGAATTATTTTTTTATCAACTGTATCAGAAACTTGACCGTCTAGTCTCCGGGCCCACGGCCCAACAAATAATTCAAAAATCTTCTTTGTCGGGCAATCGAAGCCGGCGCAGTTGTAATGTCGCCGGCTCAAAGCAATGATTACGGGTACAGGCAAGGACAGATTAAAGATCCCTTCGGGCATGTCTGGATGATTGAAATGACAATATAAACAGCTTCTACAATCCCCCTTAAAAACTCTGACTGATCCTTATTCCGGGCGTTACCCCTTTAAAAAAATTATTAAAATATAAGGAAGGCTCGATAGTCGTTTTTGTTAATTTCAATTTTCCCGCGCCTAAGCGAAAAGTATTTTTATCAAAATAATCTCCGTTCCTGTTGATGAGATAGCCCAATGAAAATACCGCACTGAATGAAAAATCTTTTCGCGGATCATGATCTGTAGTGCCTCCCTGGCCATAGGTAAGCGTAAGAAAATCATTTCTGTAGGTGCGCAGTTTTCCCTGGTCGTCTTTTGCAAATAAGAAATGAGGTTCCCAAAACAAGCCGGGCTCCCATTTAAAAGTACGGTCGCGGTTGGTTAAGGTGAGCCTTGTTCCGATACTGAACGATGGAACAAAATAATTTTTATAATTCTGTACATTTACGGTAATAAGGCCTTCGAGATAATCGCCTGTTTGTCGCCTGCGTAAAGCCTTTTGGCCTGTCTGCGGAAATAGCAGGATCTTTTTTCAGATAATGAGAAGCTGTACCCAATATAAGCGGCCATTTTCCCGTAACATCATTTTGAATGGTGCTGATCTTCTCCGTTAATATCCCATTCATATAATCCGTGAGCTCATCTATTTTATTGAGATAAAAAGTGAAGTGGTAATAGCGTGGTTGGGTAACGCTTATTTTTTGCGAAGCTTTTGGCGGATTGGTAATGATGCCGATAATATTGATCGTATCCTGCTCTGTTCTCAGAGCGAAGCAAGCTCGCCTTTATTGATGAGAAAAGATGCGCCTTTTGGCTGAAACTGCTGCAACCGGATTTTTTTTCTGCCCTGCGCATCGGTAATATAATCAATGCGCTTTGAAGTAAGCGGATCGGAAATGGAATCTTTTAAAGGCGTGATGTCTTTTATAAATATTTGCAACAGCGAGTCGATATTGGCTACTCTTTCAAGATCGGTTATATCGGTCAATGCTATCTCAAGCTTGTTTCCTTTGTCAAGATTAATATAAAACCGCCTGTTGATAATAATGTCAGAAGGCACTTCAAAAGCCTTATCCGATTTGTTGGTTGTTTGGGCGCAAAGCGTTGCCGTGATGCTTAAAAAAAGCACCAAAAGACTAATTGTTTTTTTCATTTTATTTTAGTTAGAGGGAGATTTCGTTTTAAAAATGGTAAAGCCGTTTTTATTGAAAGCCACCGGCGAATGGCTATAGACTTCCTGGCTGGCGAGCTCTAGTTGGAAAGAGCGCAATTCTTTTTTATTGGCAATTTCCGGAGACACTTCTACAGGATCGCCCAATTCATTTACATGGACCACCTTTAATTTTTTCCGGGGTGATGCTGCCGCAGTTGATGAAGCCGAATCTACCGGCTGCAATGAATTACCGATATTTTCTTTTGCAAAATCGGTTGAGATAACGGTATCGTATAAACGAATTTTGTTTTTTATTTCGACAGGAATTATTTTAAGGTCTTTTCTATTGATTTTACCTGAAGCAACAACCTCTTTTTCTTTTTCAATCAAAGGAGTAATTATTGTAACCGGATCTTTTTTTATCAGGCTTTGTAGTAATATCATCCGGCAATTCTTTTGTTGTTGATTTTGTTCTGTTTCAATTCCGGCAACCGGATGAATTTTATCTTTCTTAAAAATCAATGGAATCATGAATGCCAATAATAAGCAGGCGGCTGCCGCCCAATACCACATTGCTTTTCTGCTTCGCTTCTTTCCACGAAGCCGCGCGTGAAGCTTTTCATAAGCCGCATTTTTATCAGCGGGTGTTTCGCCAGGCAAGCCTTCCAGATCGTCCAGTTTGCTTCTCCAGCTTCCTGTGTTATTGAGATTTTCGATTGACATAATTGATTCCTTTTTGCAATAACATTTTTTGTAATAATACTTTCGATTTACTCAGTTGCGATTTGGATGTGCCTTCCGAAATACCGAGCAGCAGGGCAATTTCCTTATGCGGCATTCCCTCTATTTCATAAAGATTAAAAACGGTGCGATAGCCAACGGGCAGCTGGATGACTATATTAAAAATTTCGGCCGCCGATAAATTATTAAGCGCTTCTTCTTCCAGCGGAATATCCGGCACATCTGAATCCGAGACAATATTGAACCCATTTTTCTTACGCAAAAACATCAGGCATTCATTGATCATTATCTTTTTCATCCATACAAATAAAGCTGCCTCACCCTGGTAATTAAAAGAAGATAAATTTTTAAAGAACTTATAAAATCCATCCAGCATTATTTCCTCTGCGTCTTCCGGTCTCTTTACATAACGGCGGCAGATCATTAATAATTTATCAGCCAACAGGTCAAATAAGCATTTCTGCGCAGCGGAACTCCCCTGCTTAGCTTCTTTGATAAGTTCTGATATATCCATAAAAACAGGCTGTTGATTCTTTTATAGAAATATAAATGCAGTTTAAAGGTAAACGGTTGCCTGAAGAAATAAAAAATGGCAAAAACTATATTTTGGGTTATGAGAAACTGTCTAAAAATGAAATTTTATTTCACCATATTACGGTTGGTGGAGACACCAACCGCGGCACTCCGCCGCGGCCGGTGTCTCACCGGCCACTTTTAGCGGTCATAGGAAATTTATAAAATCATTCTTTAGACGGTCTCTAAGAAACTTACACATTGGGTGCACCCAAACATTCTTTCTTTCAATTAAAACAAATACCTAAATTAGCGCAGAAATTGATTTTCAATTTCTGCCGAATCCAGGCCAATTCCTCTGACTGCCCAAATCCAATAGCTTTTGTTTCCAACCAATCCCGGTAGCCCTGTTAACCCCTCAACAGAAATAAAACATCCATAGCCCGATTGATAAAACCTAAATTTTATTTAGCAGTAGTCTTTTTTTAAATTATGGCATTAAAAATTTTTAAGCTGACCGTCGTATGCTTTTTGCTGATGCCGGTTTTAACTTTCGCACAGGATAAATTTGATTTTTATATCAGTAATAATGGCAGCGATGGATATTCCGGGAATTTGAAACTTTTGCCACGCAAAACAATTTCAGCGACTGCACCATTACTTAAAAATTATTCCCTGACTCATAATGTCGTAAAACTCGGGCTTAAAAGCGGCGACGTTTTTGAAGATAATTTGGTTACCTCTTATCCAATTCAGGTGGGCACTTACTCCGACAACCCCACTCAAAATGATTTTGCCGTTTTAAACGGATCAAAAGAATTCGACAAAGGGTGGATAAAAAAAGCGGGCACTGAAAATACATTTGAGCAGGCCATTCCTTACGAGGGTTTCGCAGGCTATGGAATCAACGGCATCGGGAGCTATAGCTATATTTATGTAACAGAAATTGATAAAGCACTTGAAAAGACCGCTCCTTTTACCGCAAGAAAACCGCTAAAGTTCGTAACCTCATTGGCTGATGTTGAAAAAACTCCGGGCTCATTTTACTCTCCCGTGAATACCAATGAAAATCCTAAACAAATTTTCCTTCATACGAGCGATGGAAATTCTCCGAACGCCAATGCGACCTACCGTTACGAAGTCACAGTGCGGGATTGGGCAATCAACAGCACTTACCAATCCAATAATATTTTTGAAAATCTTTGGGTACGAGGATTTGGCGCGGGCAACGGCATATTACCGGGAGGAGATAATTCTTATTACAATAAAATTGTTTTCGGCCCCGGCGCGGGCATTCATCACCTCGTACTTCGGGCGGGAACTATTAATCATTCGCTTTTTCTGCCAGGGCCTAAAAACACCAATGATTTTGCGGTTGTCTTTTATGATGTAGAGGGATTGAACCGGCATTGCACGATTAAGAATTCTATGTTCCTGGATATTGGCTCACCGGTATATGCCCATACAAGTCTCGGGACTAATTTTGGAGCGGTTGAAATAAATAACGTGGTTGCTTTTACGGATAATAATGCGCCCGGCGGATTTATGTTTACTTCGAATAATGACAGCGTTATTTTAAACAATGTGTATGCTGATGGATATTATTGTGGCTATAATTATGGCTCGGCAAAGTATGCGTCCATTACCAACTCGTATTTTAAAGATGTGAGTTTTGGGATTGCTTTTAGCGCAAAAAATCCTGTAGCCGCAATAGTTGATAATGTTTTTATTAAAACAAAAACCTACGGCCAGGCCACCGGAATTTACATGCAGGCAAACACTTCACTTGCTATTACCAATTCGATCATACATATCCTTAATAGAAGTAACCAGCCTGGTTCATTCGTCTATGGCGCCGGAATGTTGACCGGAAAGATTACTGCGACGGGCAATATATTTATTTGCGATGTGAACCCATCCCAAACAATTACGGCCGCAAATACCAATACGGATCATGGTATGGCCACTTCCACGGATAGATGGAATAATAATGTGTACGTTTTATTAAATGGTAAAAAAATTGCCTGGAATGTAACTAATCCATCTACCAACGGAGGGAACCGCAATCTTGAAAATTTTGATGAATGGAAAAAACAATCGGGCCAGGATCAGAACAGCTTATTTTTTGACCTGAGAAACGACCCACGGGGATTAAAGGCAATTTTTGCTGATCCTGATAATGGCAATTACGATCTTGCCAATACTGCAGAAGGCAGACAGATTGCGGCTTTGAGAGCCGGCATGACATCTCCTGTAACCTGCTTTATTAAAAAGCCTTCTTACGAAGAAGCAGCAGATCTTATCCGGAATAACAAAATCCTTTCTATCAACACTTGCAGAAATCCCTGTCAGCAAAATAGCATAAGGATCAACGCAACGTTTGATATTAACCCGATAAATGATCATCAAATAAAATTAAGCTGGAATGTACCAGAACAGCAAAATATCGACCAATATGAACTTCAGAAAGCGACCGGCAATTCAGTTTTTAAAAGGATCGGCACTATCCGGGTTTCTACGGATTCCATCTATTCTTTCATTGATAATATTCAGGCAGGAATTCCCTATCAATACCGTTTAGCAATCATTCCTTTGGGCGCTGGTAAATGCTATTCGGATGTTCGTAAAATAAAGATAAATGACGACAAGGCTTTCACTATTTATCCAAATCCTTCTTCGGGAAAAATGCAGGTGTCGATGAATGGATACATCGGCAAAGCCAGTTTTATTATTTTAAATTCTGATGGTCAGCCGATCCTTAAAAAAGAATTCTTTAGCCTGTATTCAACGCAAGGATTAGATCTTTCCAGCTATCCCAAGGGAATGTATTTTCTGAAAGTGGAAACTAGCAAAGGAGTTTCAGTTCAGAAATTTGTGTTGCAATAAAGATTGGTTTGAAAAAACGGAAAAACTACATTTTGGGTTATAACAATGGTTCTAAATTGATCAGGATAGGATTCTTTGTTCGTCTATTTATCTGCAAAAGCTAAAGTAACGGGCTGCAATCTGTACGCATTTACGGTCTTTCCATTTTGCTGAGCAGGGATCCATTTAGGGCCATTCTCAATAGCTTCTACGGCCACCTTAGCAAGCCTCGATTTTTTCATGGTAGTTGCTTCCACATCACTGATGTGTCCGCGCCTGTCTACAATAAACCGGACAATACATGTTCCATAATCTTTTCTTTTAAACTCTGAGACATAATCCTGCATATATTTAGTGATGTACTTGGTCCATGCCGCCGGACCACCCGGAAACGAAGCTTCTACTTCAACTTTGCTGAAGGTCTTGTCTCCATTGTGCAAAGTATCTGTATCCGCGTTAGTTTGGGCATCGGCATGATTGATACAGCTAAATAAAATAATTAATAAAAAAGAAATCCGGAAGAATGGTTTCATTTAGTTGGTTTTGGTTGTGAGAAGAAAGAACAATAGTAGCAAAAAATAAATAATTGCGTTCAAAAAAAAGGAGATAATGAATTTATTTGGTGGGACACGAACAATGGCGTCGGTGACGAAGAGCCACAGGTCGGGCGACTGCGACGTTGTAAAAAAACGAAAAGCTATCTTTTAGCTTATATGAGTTTTAAGATTTAAACAGACCTACGTTATTTTTTCAAATGAATAATTGCCTTTAATATGTTGATTTAAATAAGCGCCTTTGCTGGTGGCAGCTTTCATCGAATGGTAAATTTCTTCCGGCACATCTTTGTAATCGTAAATAGTGCCGGAAACAAAAACGACCCGCAGCGTTGAAGTGGCCACGTCATAGCTTATTCTGAGAATTACAGATGATGGCATAGGATTTATAATGTCATTTTTGAAGATTATAAAATCATGCCATTCTTTTTTATCAAACCGGGGCATTCGCGGTAATTTTAAAAATCACAAAACTACTTTTTGGCTTATGACATAAAAAGAAAAGGTGATATAAAAAGATTGTCTCTTTTCATATCACCTTTCAAAAAAATTAAGAAAGCTTCAGCTTAAGCCACCGCTTTATTCACCAATTCCGCTGCTTCGCTGA
>CAVPNF010000001.1:0-176854 GCA_963706775.1 uncultured Chitinophagaceae bacterium | reverse complement strand
CCTTGTTTTACAGGATAGAAAAAGCCTTGCAGTAAAGATATTTTTGATTCATAAAATAATTATATGAAAAAAATATTTCTATTCATCGCTATTTTAATTGCCACTGGATTATATGCACAACAAAAGGGAAAACTGACAGATGGTTCAGTTTCGGGCAGCTCCCCGCTTTCCGGAATGTTTAGTGCACCTGCAGGTACAGTTGCCGTTATACAAAATAATGGTAAAAGCGATCTAACCCTTACTGCACAAAAAGAAAATGGGAAAACATTTAGCACCCAAACCTTCAACTTTCTAACACCGTTGGTAGATGGAACAAAATATACAGTATCACTAAAAAAAATACCTGCCGCACAAACAGCCGGCATTTATGCAGCATCTCAAGGGGTAATTACCAGGGGCGAAAACAGGTTAAGGATAGGGAGCGATTTTACTTATGACCTGTTAAGCCGCAGCTCTAATGATAAAGCATTCAGCACCTTCTATGAAACCTACGATCCTGCTGTGGGTGGTATTGATGGTGAAGAAGGCCGGTACGTAGTTTTTGTTTCTGCAGCGCCGGGTTTAGCCGGTTCAACAGGTAAACACCGGCAAATTTTTTGGCGTGACCGTAATGAGGGCATTACTAAATTGATAAGCGCAGCGCCAAATGGCGAAGAAGGAAATGGTGATAGTTATTTTCCAGCTATTTCAGGTGATGGAAAATCCGTTGCTTTTGAATCATATTCAAGCAACCTGGTGCCAACTGATAAAAATGGTTTTCGGGATATTTTTGTTTGGCATGCTGCTACCAATAAAATTGAAACGGTAAGTGTTGGTGAAGGAGGAACCGAAGCAAATGCAGAAAGCATAGAACCATCCGTTTCGGGTGATGGAAACTTTATTGCGTTTACATCAATGGCCAGTAATATTTCGGTTACCGCAAAAGGCATTAGCAACAACAATGTTTTTTTACGTGATATGAAAAATAAAACTACCGTTATGATCAGCATAGACCCCTTCGCAAAAAAAGGTGGTGGCGGCTCAAAGCCTTCCATTTCTTACGACGGCAGCCGGATTGCTTTTTATAGCAGTGTAGCAACCCTGGTTGCTAATGATAAAAATGGTATTTGGGATATTTTTTTGTGGGATAAAAATGAACCCCTGTTAAAAAGAGTGAGCCTTACCGCCGATGGCAAGGAACGTAATCAGGGTAGTGAAAGTGCCAACAGAATTGTGGCGCCTGCTATCTCAGGAAATGGCCGTTATATTGCCTTTTCAACAACAGCAGATAATATGGTGGCTGGCGATAATAATAATTTCCAGGATGTTTTTATCTATGATATTACTTCCGGCAGCACAGTAATAGCAAGTAACAGTGCTGATGGTAAACCTGGCAATGAAGACAGCCCGATTCAGCAGGGCGAAAAAATTGCGTTATCATTTGATGGTAACTGGGTAGCATTTTCAACCAAGGCAAGTAATTTGGGCGTACCCTCTGCCAATATAGTAATGCACAATATGACGACAGGAAAAAATCAACCTATCTCCTCTGTAAGTGGCAGCAGTGTTGGCCAGCCTGCTATTTCCTATTCGGGTAGCTATGTAGTGTTTGGCATTGGCGGCAAATTAGATAGCAGGTTCCCATCTACAGGAATATTTGCAAATTATACGGGTGCAGGGCCTTGCCGTTTTTGTCCTCAATAAAATACCATTTTATTTGAACAATTAAATAAATTTAAACCAGGCTTAAATCTTTTTTGAAATGAGAAAAATAATCTGCCTGTCTATTATCAGTATGTCTGTGTCAGCCTTGTTTGCACAAAAAGTTACATTCGATCTTGTTACCTATATCCCGCCGAAAGATTCAACAGGTGCGAACTGGCAAAAGGAAGTAACCGAAAATACCACTATCTATACAGTTACAAATAGCATCACCAAAAGTTGGTGTAGGATTATCATCGAAAAAAGCACCATCAGCAAAGGAAGTATTGACCTAGATTTTGAAAGTGAGTGGAAGGGGCTTGTAGTAAAAAACTATAAGCCAACCGGATCGCCACAATTAAATGAGGTACAGGAAATTGAAGGCTGGAAAACAAAAACCGGTGGCGCAAATTTTATTTTTGAGAACAGGACTGCCATGGTATTGCTTACAACAGCAACCGGATATAACCGATGTGTAAGTATTGTAGCCATTGCCAACAGCCAGAATTATATAAAAGACATTGAGGCATTGCTGGTATCTGTTGATTTAAAAGAACCTGCATCAAATACACAACAATCACCAGTTAATAACGCTGATAAGAATTCTATCATTGGCACGTGGAAAAAAAATGGGAGTGTAAACCCGTCTTACCAGGATGCCTACGCTACCTCTATTGCAGGGTATACATCTGATCAGTATACATTTAATTCAAACGGTACTTATTCTTTTGTTTCCAAAACATTCGGTATGTCACTGGCAAAAATTTTTTTGGTAAAAGAAAATGGCACTTTCCAAATAAGTGAAGATAATATAACCATCATTCCTCAAAAAAGTGTGATAGAAGCATGGAGCAAAAAAGATGGAAGTGATAAATGGGGCAAACTTTTGTCAACTCAAAACCGAACAGTAGAAAAAGTTACCTACCAATTTACCAAACATTATTTCTCCGGCATAACTATGTGGAATCTTGTATTGCAAAACGATAAAGCAACCCAAAGAGATGGGCCACATAGCAGTAATAACACTTTTGCCAATGCGTGGTATTATAGCCCCATTACTTCCTACAATCCTTTAATTAAATTGCCCAATTGACGGCGGCTAAAACAATAGCAGAAAATCGACAGCTAATCAATAAAGAAAGGGATAAATTTTTCTTTATAATCGTTTTTGCCACCAACACGAATATTACTCATGTATAACTGAATGGTCAGCACCCGAGGCCCTGTGTTCCCACGTTAAAATCAGCACGATTTCAAAAATCTATACTCTGAGTTTTTTCACTATCTGCCCAAAACAACTTTTTATTGTTTGTTTTTATTTACCAATCCCCATCTGGCTCATGTACGTTTGGTTATCCCAGTATAATGATTCTTCAAACATTACCCCATCTTTCCAATGGCCTATAGTACACATCGGCAACTTGAAAGATTTGCCGGTTGGCTGAATAAATTTTCCATCACCGACAGGCATGGGCTTGGTAAAGGTTCCTTCCATAAAACTTGTAACGCAAGTCCATTCGCCAGTGCTGTCTCCAAAGCGGATCGGATGCACTTTTATCCGGGTATCAGGTGCATATACAAACATGCCCTTCATATCTTCAACATGCCTTTCAAGGCCATGGGTTTGATGTCCGTCGGGCCAGGTTACCACCACATCATCTGAATGGTTTTCGTGGAAACGAACCCAATCCTGCTGGGTGAATATTACAAAGTCCAGCGTGTCAAATTTCGCCAGATTTTTTTCCAGCTCCGCATTTCCCGCGGCTATCGTATCCAGCTGCTTTTTCAGAGAATCAATATCAGACTGCATTTCGCTTGTATTACCTTCTACAGGTAAATCTTGATTTACACTTTTCATTTTATATTTTTTTAATTGTTATTGTGAATAGTTCTATAAAAAATTGAGTAAGGAAAAAGGGCCGTCAGTAACGATGGCGTTTATTATTATTTTAAATGTGCCCTTAGCATCCAGGCCATTTTCTCATGTTTTTCAATAAGGCCTGTTATAAAATCACTGGAACCCTGGTCGTGCAAATCATCTATCATTCACATGCGGGAACATATCGACCGGTTCGCAGGTCTTCCGGTTTAATTCCAATTGAAGTTTTCATAATTTTTGTTTGCATTAAATTAATATTAATGATGAAAAAAAGATTGTGCATCAATGAAGCGGAAAAAACAAGAAACCGGATGGATTCGCGTTGATAGGATGGTTGTTGATCCATATTATGTTTTTATTTTTTAAAAAGGGCTGTAATCTTTCTTCTCTTTGTATGCTTACTAAAGCAGATCCTTTTATAATCCATAAATCACAATTTTACTTTCCTTAGATTGCTTTGGCCATAGAACCGCTTTCATTCCGGCTGCTACTGCCAGATATTGTTTTCCGTTTACTGAATAAGTGATCACACCGCCGCCATTAGGCACACCTGTATTAGACTTCCAGAGAATTTTTCCGTTACTGGCATCAAACCCATATACATCACCGTTTTGATCTGCTGTAAACAACAACCCTCCGGCAGTAGGTGTTACGCCGGCCACAATCGGGGCCGGAGATTGATATTTCCATTTTACACTTCCGTCCTTTGCATTGAAAGCAGTAACCCAGCCTTTTGCATTTTCCGGGGGATCAAATTTCATAGTGCCGCCAAATAAATTATCGCCGGTCGGCGGCATCATTTTAGCAGAATCGAGCGGGAAAAGTTTTACAGATGTAGCCCAATCGTCTGTTCCTGTATAAATTAAATCCAAAGGCGGGGAATAGGCCGCACCATTCCATTCCGATCCGCCCAAGGTACCCGGTTTAAAACGAACAAATTTTTCGCGGGAAAGTGGTACATCCGTATTCTCACGGGTAGTAGTGGGCACTGCATACAATAATTTGAGAGAAGAAGCAGAATCGGCCACACCAGACTGGTTGGTAATGGCGCTTCTGTCTATTACAGAAAGCAAACCATTTTTGTTTGCAGAAGCTATTATTTGTTTTCCATCTTTTGTGGTAATAAGCGCTGGCCCCGAGTCCACGTCCCAATCGTGGTTATCATTTTTCACAAGCTGAATATAACCGAGCATCCTTCCTGTTTTTGTATCAAGGGCAATAACACAGTTGGAGTAAAGTTCTTCGCCATTTTCACGTATTTCTGTATCAAAATCAGGAGCCGGGTTTCCGGCAGGAACGTAAAGTACCCCGTTTTGGGTATCCAGGGAAATGGATGTCCAGAAAGCTCCACCACTTATCGGGATACCCTTTGCTGCAGCAGGCCAGGTTTCACGGGCCGGGCCGCTTTCAGGAACTGTATTATATTTCCAGATCACATGCCCGTCATTGACATCCATTGCGTATATATGACCACTAATGCCGGCATTATCGCCACCTGCATTCCCTATAAATAACATTCCGTTCCAGGCCAAAGGCGCCATCGGTATAACCACTCCGGGCCCTGCTATATCTAAAGGGACATCCCATAATATCTTTCCGTCGGCAGCATTGAGGGCAAACACATGAGCATCGGAAGCGCCCCGGAATAACTTTCCATCTAAATAGGCAACTCCATGATTGGCGCCATATCCTCCCGGTTTTTCCACGGGCCTTACCTGTTTCCATTTGAGAGCCCCTGTGGATGCGTCGATGGCATAAGTAACCGTATCGGTGGTGAAGTACATTACGCCGTTTATAACAACGGGCCCGGTTTGCATGCTGCTTACATCCTTGCCAAGGTTAAATGTATGTAGCAGGTGCAGTTGCTTTACATTAGCGGTAGTGATTTGTTTAAGGGGCGAATACCTTTCGCTGTTGTAGGTGCGGTTGTAAGTGAGCCAATCGCCATCAGCATTTCCGGATTGTGCCATTGCAGGTATTATAAAGAACATACCAAATGTACCCAGCAAAGTTTTTACTATCGCGGGGGTAAGTCTATTTCTTTTCATGGTAATGCTATTTTGAATTGATTGAATGATTGCTTTTATCTGATCATAAGAAAACCAGTAAATTTTCAAAATCCAATTTTCTACTTTTTCGCTTTCCTCAATTCATATGCAGTTACCGAAATATCATTTCCTAAGGTAGTATGTTTACCTATCCTTATGGTTAAGGTTATCCATTATTACCCAAAAATGACAGTGTTCGGGAAATTAATTTTTTGCGCCAATCTAATTGGTTTCATCCATTGCACTATACTTCCAATCTCCAGGTTTTATTACAAATCCGGATATGACAGGATTTTGATGAGTATACTCCAGCATCTTATCAAACAGCTCCTGGTTCTTTACCTCTAAAGTTTGTTATATCGCTTGATTCTTTTACATGGCGGGAAGCCAACGCTCTTTTTACACGCCCAACAGGCACGTTGAGCCTTCGGTATGGTAAGCCCTTATTTTTCCGCAAGAACTGATTTTTGCGTGTTTAAAAAAGGAAATACATCACTAATATCCTGAATGATTAAGTATAAAAGATTACTTTGGAGTACTAATTTTCTTTACCCATTTCATTAATTCCTAAATCAATCGAAATTATGAAAACAGCAATTAATTCATTAACCGATTTGATGACAGCATTGAACAATAATGCACCGACAAATTTAGAATTGCAAACCTCTATTCTTTGCCCTTACTCTATTATGTTGCCGGTTGGATTTAGTATAACGGGTGTGGACAAAGAAAGTTGCATAATCAGTTTTAATAATAGCGATGGCATTGGGCTGACAGCCAACAACAAGATTTCTAATATTACTATACAAGCCAATCCCAATAACAGGGCAATCTATACATTAAGCAACCATCCCGATTTAGGAATTTTGTCTTTAAAAAATCTTACCATTACGGGACAGGTTCAAATATTAACCAGAGCAGGCACCATTAAAACGACGCTCGTTGCAGACAACATTGATATTGTAGCTTGTGATGCCCGCAGGTATTCTGAACAGCCACAAAAATATGGAGTGAATGTCTACCAGGGTGCTTTTACGGTTTATAATTATAACAGCAACCCGGATAGTGTTATCAACGCCACTTTAACCAATATTAGTTTAGGGCGAAAAGGCGCTCCGGTAATTGGTTCGGGTTTATTCATTTGCGGATTTGGTGATGACGGAGGTTGGGTATTTGCAGACACCATCACAACAGCCGATATTTATTCAAACGGAATGTTGCCTTATGGGCAGCCTGATATGATTACAGCAGGTGTTTTTATTGTAAATGGGACTAAAGTAAAAAAGATAACACATAAAGGTTCGGTAACTACATATGGTGTAAACGATATGGTATTAGATACCTGGGGATATGTAGAAAATTGGACAGCTGAAAAGCCTGTCACATCTTATGGGCCAAGCGGAATTGGTTTTGTAAACTTTGGCACTGTTGATGAATTTGACGCTAAAGATAAAATTGAAACTTTCGGCTTGGGTGCAAGGGGTTTTAATCAATATGACGGCACAGTTGGTAAAGCCACTTTCCATTCCATTATTACTCATGGAAACGGTTCTATTGGAATGCAGTTTAGCAAGCCTGTTGGCAGTATAGAAGTTAAGAATGGAATTGTTACGAATGGGTCGGAAGGGCAAACGCTTGTTAAAGGAGTTATCATGATACTTCCCGCAGATGGCGTGAGCGTGAAGCCCGGAGGTGAAATAAAGCAATTGAATATTTCAGGCGGAATTACTACTCATGGCGATAATGTGCATTCTTATAATGTAGAAGGAGGAACAGTACATGAGTTGAATATCAAAGGTGATGTGGTAGCCAATGGTGATAATTCAATTGCAGTGGCTGTTACCAATAATGGGCAAACACCTCTTGCCAATATTTCTGCAATATCAAAGCAGGGAGTAGCTGTTCATATTTCAAAAGGAAAAATTACAGACAGAACAGGGCTTCATGCAAAAGGGGGAAAAGGAAATATCATTGAAAATTGAGAGCTTAACCAACGTTGGATTTCACTTAACCATAATTGTTATGGGCCTAATGCCTTTGATATCAGCACAGAAGGGGACAGTGCTAAGGAATTTATTGCAGGTTTCAAACTGAATAAAATAGAAGATGTTGATCCCCCTGCTCTCCGTAGTTCTCGTTAAATAGAAAAGTGGCGCTGTCCTGAGTTAAAAACACTAATGGCACTTCCATAAGGGGAGTGCCACTAGTTATTATTTGAAATGTACTTTCAAAATTCAGACAAACCTATGGGCTTATCTATTTCATCACAACGCTAACCGCTATTTGTTTAGTGATGGCGCTGCTTTATTATCAAACTACGCCATCCACAACGCGTAAGGTTATCGTCTCTGCTTTACTTTCCTGGAATTATATCGATAATCACTGTTCTGTTGTAAAAGCGTTCTTCCGGAAGATTGTTTCCAAATGGTTCCATACCAGTGTCTTCACCAAACCATCGTGCATGACGAGATTTAACCAATTCTAACGGCCTCTTTCTTATCGTTCAGGCCGCCAAAGGCAAGCGTCCTCCAAGGGAGTCCTTTGGACCGACCGGGAAGGCAAGTACTTCAGTCGATCAAAATTATTTCAATAAATACCAATCGGAGCAGGGACGGGAAACCATTCCTGAATGAGCAACCTGCTCTTATCGTTCAGGCCGCCAAAGGCAAGCGTCCTCCAAGGGAGTCCTTCGGACCGACCGGAAAGGCAAGATCGTTCACGCTTACGAACATAGCGCCCCGTGCAAGCAATAGCCGAACAATTTATCGCCTCTCTTTATACTAACCTGCCCCCTCCTCCGTTAATGATAGTGTTCCACTGCGTTACCACTGCAGTAAATTATCGCAGTGGTAACGCAGTGAAGTAAAAGAAGGTATGGAGAAGGTAACTATAAGATATAGGTGAACTAACATATACAAAATAAATAAACCATGGCAAGAGTAACGGATGTTTTTTTAAATGGCTCAGTTGGCAACATCATCTTTTATCGCCGGATGGATAAAAACTGTGCGCGGATAAAAAGAACGCGTATTCAGCAAACGGCCGCCACTAAAATAAGGGGAATCAATTTTGGTATCGCATCAAGGGCCTGTAAAACTTTGCGTAGCGGACTAACGGCTGTCAATGCCTTTCCCTAAAGACAGAAGCATGCAGAGCAGGTTTTGTGGGGCCATAGCCAAATGGCTGGGGCAATCCGGTGTAGACTCGCTGCTACCTGGTGATGCTTGCCATATATCAGCACGTTCCAGTTTACCACCGGGTATTCTTTTAGTGAAAGGTTTAAAGTACCCGTCACCGTTAGCCAGCCACAGGATCAACTGATCATGGTAAACGTTGCCGCCTTTATTCCTGCTAAGCAGATTGCTGCACCTGCGGGTACCGGCTCTGTAACGCTGGTATTATCTGTTGCCGGATGCCTGCTTGAAAGCGGCGAGGCTACGGGCAGCGAAACGCATACCATGTTGATACCTTATAACGATAGTACCGTACCCGCGCAGGCGTTTGAGTTTCATGTACCCACACCAGCCGGAAGCCTTACGGTAACGGCTGCGCGCCTTATTTATAATCCGGCAGAAAACAACCGGCTTGGCCTTCCGGAAAATCCGGCTTTTAGCCCGGCGGGGGTGATCAATGCCCGGTATTGCTGAGGATTTTGTTTTTTAATAAGTAATATCAATCTGGATTTAATCTCCGGGCAAGCTCATTTTATTACAAAACGAAGCATCCCTATTCGCAACGCGTGGAATATTTAAGGAGGAAGCAATACGATTGATGGTGGATTGTTTTTTACTTTTAAAGAAGTGACAAATGAAACAATTAACGGATGGAGAATTTACAGGATTGTTTGGCAAGATATAGTGAGCAAGATAACGAAAGAATAAATCTACATTTTCGCTTTCCAGACTATAAAATGCTTTTTATAAATGGCTATAACTGATATGGTTAAACGAAATTATTTTGAAGATGTTTTTTTAATAACCAAAAAATAATCCTTCTCAGCCATAGTTACAAACATATGGGCAGCCTCTGTAATATTTTTACATTCTTCGGATAGCAGTAGCAAATATTGGTTACTTACACTTTTTATGATGCCGTTCTTTTTTACAGCGTGAACCGTATAAT
The DNA here is from genome assembly GCA_963706775.1 of uncultured Chitinophagaceae bacterium. Lineage (GTDB taxonomy): Bacteria > Bacteroidota > Bacteroidia > Chitinophagales > Chitinophagaceae > Ginsengibacter. The sequence goes on along the minus strand of CAVPNF010000001.1, from coordinate 167,125 downwards.
AGGCCTAGCACTGCGGCCGCAACCAAGAGACTGCATAGCTTAGTCGTCGACCAGTCTTCCCGTTTGCATGAATGGCGCGGCTTCTCGCAGTCATCATCGTAGTCTTTCTTCGACCAATCACCATTAGGATCAGCTATTACTTTATCAGGCACACCGCCCATATCCCCTACCCGGTTTGCTATCTGCTGCACATAGCGTTTAAATACAAGATACCAGCGATCGGAAACAGGTATCGCCTGCTCAATCCAGCGAAGTATAGACAGCCGCCTTTCCTCACCTGCCAGTAGTGCCTGCCTGGTACTTACCGGTATGGTCAACTGGAATACGCCCAATACGCGCCGCCAGTCAAAACTCTGCTGTTTGCCATTAACACCGGTTTCAAACTCCTTATCCCTATTGTTTGCATCCTGGTGGGTATAGTATTGCTGGCTCCTGCTAAGGATAGCAGTTGTTACCTGCTTTACGGTTATATTGTACACCTGCCCTTTTCTTACGGTACCTGGCAAATCAACAGTAAGCAAACCGGCAAAGTTGCTGCCTGCTTTTCGCAGTACGGGTATATAGGTTACTCCTTCGGCAAAGCATTGTATGGTATAATCATCTGCTTTGCTAAGCCTGTGTGTTGCATACATTTCATTGGCCTGCGCTAAAATATCATCAGCTAAAGCCTCGGGCAAATAAATATTTGCAATGCTTCCTGCCGGCGTATTGCCCCATTCAATCATCAATTCATCGGGTTGAAAAGAGGAGGGCAGGAAAACAGGAGTAGGACGAATTTCAAACGTTTGCGGTGCCCGCCGTGACTCTATAAGACCGGGATTAGGCACATTTACAAATGTGAGATTACGCTGGGCCAGTTTATCCGAATTGGAAGGATCGGCATTTGTCGGGATAGGGTCAGGGTCAAATGAAATTTCAGTAATGAGGCACTGGTGTTCGCTTCGTACCAGTTGTTGTATTGGCAGCAGGGCACCCATACCTGAAAAAGGTCCATCGGGCAAGTTTGCAGCATTAGGCCCTACCAGCCTTACAGGAAAGAGAAGATCGCCCGGCTGGTTGATATCGAGCCAGCAACCAAAGTAAGTATCTACTTCACCGCCGATCAGATCGGGATTAATAACCCGGATATTGGGCGTATCTGTCTGCGTGTTCATATTTGCAGACCCCGTATTAATGCGCGGCGTAGCAAAGAAAGGAATGGTCATAATTTCCGGGCCCAGCACGCCGAGTAATGGAATACGCTGGCCATCTGCATTGGTGGCAGAACGGTATAAAGTATTGGGATCATACGTAGCATTCGTTTGCTGAGCGGGCCACATACGAAAATGTGCCCGTACATTATTAGCCGAAATAATATCCCGATACCGTACACGGGCTACTGCAAAGTTATAGACCGGGGTGCCCGATGTATCTGTAGGGGCCAGGGCAAGGGTGGTCAATTCTTCTTCCTGGTGCAGGGCTTCAAATAAACTACCTGCCGAACCGGGGCTGCCATTTAAATTAGTAAGTGCCTGTTGAATAAAAGTAGTGGCAACTGTACGTGCAGTGCCGGAAGTAGCCACATGAGCGGCAAATTTTGTATCGCCTGCTTTTACCTGGAACACCCTTACGTCGGTGCTTAGATACCATTCATAGCCATGCGCTATATCCCCATGAAGTATGAAGGGATTGGGGTTTTTAATTAGTTGAATAGTTGCGACGTTGCTTACGGTATTACCTCCGGAAGTTAAGGATGCCGTTAATCCCAGCGTTTCAATAGTAGGCCCGAAATTGAACATGCTGGCATCCTGGAATACGATACGGAAAGGATAAGTAAAACGCTGGGGACTATCAGGCAGCGATGGGTCTTCCGGTATTACTGAGCCTGTGAATTCGAATGATATTCCCCCAACCGGAGCAGGAATAGTCGGCCTGACAGGAGGATTATTGAGGTTGCCGGAATTGAGGCTCAAATCGTTGGGTTTGAACCCTTCTGCCACTATGTATAAAGCGGTCTCTATAATAACAGGCGTGCCGCTGCTATTAATAATTGCCTGGATTTCGCCCTGGCCGTATGTAGAACGGTTGACAATAAAAAAGCAATCCTGTTTTGCGACCTGTATGGTAACAGCATTGGATGCAATCCCATTTGCTATCACTACCAGGCTATACTGGCCGGTGTCTATATCGCCGGGAACCTGCACGGTGACGGTTTGAGGGGTTGCTCCGGTTGCAATGCCCATTGAAGAGAAGTTAGAGGTACGCAGGTAAACAACATTATTGTTAGTGTTGTGGGTAACACGAACGATGGGATAATTGGTAGCCACCATGGCATCATCGCCATAACTGCAAGCTTGTGATAACCCGTTGAATTGTGTACCTGTTAGAACATAACTGTGCCCTGCCACCATTGCGACAGGTGAATCGGTAATAGCTGGTCTCCATGCATTATTGGGAGTAGCGAGTGGCGGATCTAATGCTAATATAGACACGGAAGCCTGCTGCGATGAAAATAACACTTCGCCTGTAGGCAATAGCAGCAACCTTGCCCGCCATGCATCTACACCGTTAGACGGCGGCTGGGGAGTAAGTGCGGTTATGGCAGTATTAGCTACAGGATCATATAAAAACACGGTGCATGGGTTAGACCAAAAAGAAACGGCCCCGGTGCTGGAAACCTCCCGGACGGTTTGTCCGCCAACAAAAAGCACATTGCCGTTTGGCAGCAAAACACCCGGGGTATCAATAGCAGTTTGAATACTGCCGTTAACACTATTGAAGTTACCAGCGCTTGTATCAGCGGGCAAGTCCTGGCCGGCAGCCCAGGTATTGGTAGCTGGTGTATATAAAGCGGTATGGCCCGTACCACCAACAAAGAAAGCCCTGCCATCGGGCAAGGTCAGAGCGGGCCCCATTTCTTTAATCGTGATAACGCTGGTAGTTACGGGATCTGTAAGGCTTACAAGGGGAAGCGTGGAAAGTGTGTTGCCTGCATTTACCCATTGGTCCGTAGAGGGTACATAGCGTTCAGTAGCCGGTGATCCTACAATTTGCACGGTAAGCACAGAGCCGTCAGGTAGTAATGTCCATGTTTCTTCATTGGTGTTGCTTACCTTAGTGGGTATAGTAGTAGCGCCAAATGCAAGCCCGGCTTCTGTCCAGGTATCTGTGTCCGGATCCCATAAAGCAGTCCGGTTGGAACCTGGAGCACCCAAAAGTACCCGGCCATCGGCAAGTGTACACCCTGTTGCATCGCTGCTGATCCAACTGAAAGTAGCAGGTTTGTTTAGTGCCGTCCAGGTATTTGTTTGCGGATCAAAGATTTCCCCGAGTGACGTTGTACCACCTCCTGCTGTTGCATCACTATACTCGCCGCCAATTACAAACACGCGTCCGTCCCTCAATATACCCGACGCAAAGAACTGCCTGCTATTGATCATGGGAAACGGACCCGTCCATGTTCCCGCGGTATAGCTGCCCTGTGCATCAGGCGCCAGGCGATACCAGTTCCTGGCTTCCGTAGTAATAGTGCTTAAAAAGGCATCTTTAACCAGTACGTTGCCATCTGTCAGCAGCAGCATGGTATCAGGTCTTAAACCTGCCGGTATATTTGTGTAAGCTGTCCAAACATTTGCCATGATAAATTTTTTAATTATTTAGAAATACTAAATGTATATTCACTTCAATAGCGTTGCATTGATGAAGCTTAAAGTACTTTGCAAAGTCTTATAAGAACCCGGTCTGAAGTGAGGCCGCACATTAGGTTTGCATTTACGTTATTACCCGCTACTCACGTTTTTACGATTGCGCCAGGATTAATGCCTTCTTTGTTCGTTGATTATTCTGTTAATTGCGTTAATGACAATAATAAAAAATTATAAAATAACTCCACTCTCTAACGCGTGCCCTCAGCCGACATTCGTCAATCAAAACTTTTCCTATGATCAGGGGATATTCTAAAATTCGGCAATATTGATCATTCTCTTATGCCTCATAAAAGCACACTTAAGAATAATTCTATTAGATATTCTTATGAGACGCCGCCCATTTGTAAGGTTTGCTTTAGGTTATTCACAAAGTTGTAGCCAACTTAGGCCAAAGATATCGCATCGGGTTTTTATTTCGTCAGGATAAACCTCCTTTTCTCTCATGAAAAACCACTATGGTTTTCATGAACCTGTTTTACCAATACTTTATCATTTTACAATGACAAGCAAGCCTTACGCAACGGACTAACGGCGACAATGCCTTTGCCTAAAGACCGGAGTATGCAGAGCAGGTTTTTGGGGGCCATAGCCAAATGGCTGGGGCAATCCGGTGTAGAGACGCTGCTACCTGGTGATGCCTTGCCATATATCAGCACGTTCCAGTTTACCACCGGGTATTCTTTTAGTGAAAGGTTTAAAGTACCCGTCACCGTTAGCCAGCCACAGGATCAACTGATCATAGTAGAACGTTGCCGCCTTTATTCCTGCTATGCAGATTGCTGCGCCTGCGGGTACCGGTTCTGTAACGCTGGTATTATCTGTTGCAGGATGCCTGCTTAAAAGCGGCGAGGCTACGGGCAGCGAAACGCATACCATGTTGATACCTTATAACGATAGTACCGTACCCGCGCAGGCGTTTGAGTTTCATGTACCCACACCAGCCGGAAGCCTTACGGTGACGGCTGCGCGCCTTATTTATAATCCGGCAGAAAACAACCGGCTTGGCCTTACGGAAAATCCGGCTTTTAGCCCGGCGGGGGTGATTAATGCGCGGTATTGGTGAGGGTGTTGTTCTTTAATTAAGATGAGATGTGGAAGATTGGAAAGGACATGAAGTTGTTTCAATAGGATTAAACAACAAATCTCCCGCTGAAAAATCGCCACTGAAAACAAAAAAATATAAATATCCTATATGCAAGAATCAATTTTTTTGAAAGTAGTTTAGCTGTCCTATATGAACTCAGGACCAGGCGTCCGGAACTAGTAAAAACGGAAGAGGCAATGGATAAAAGTGTTGATATTTGTTCCTGTTCGCGGTCATTTATAGATTAAACAAACATGATTGAGCTTGTGTTTAAGTTGTAAAACAAATTGACTGGGGTATGTTTGGAGAGGAGAAAGAAGAAAAAATAGTTACTTGTAAAGAGGAGACTTTTGTGTGAAAAATAAACAATAGAACCACACGACTGCAGATGAAATCGCGAAGAATTAATCTGTTAAAGAAGAATTAATCTGTTAAAAATGATTTTAACCTAGAAGAAATTTGAAAAGTCAGGATTGCTAGTATCCTATGGGCAATATTACCTTTTCTTTCTTGACATGTCGGAGTCAGAGCGCGACGATGATCTTTTTGAAACTGATAAGGACTTTTGGAATTTTGGAGAGATCCTTTAAGAATATTTGAGATTGGGGGAAAATTTAATTTGATTCGTATCGCCGAAAAAAATACAATTTAAAAAATTGAGAATTTTATACGTTAAGACTAAACAAATAAATTATGGAGATTATTATTTTGAACCAGGCTGTTCTTGCCTTTATTGAGATAACAAGGTCTTTAATTTGGTCATTTGGAAATAAAATATCGCGGGTACATTAAATCAACAATCAAGGCAAACCCGAGTCTATACGCCCAAGCTTTTATACCGAACTTACCAACAACGGGCAAATATTAATTGTTTTGATCCGGCTCTTTATCCTTCTCAAAATGTTGGACCAATATAGTTTATCAGCTTATTTACCTCTTCCAAAAAATATTTACTGTAGATAATGTTTTCAAGTTTAGATATTATTTTATAAAATACTTGATTGGTTTGTTTTTGTGACAATAAAACGGATTTTGCAGCTCTTTTATTTCCAAGTATAAATAAAGTAACTGCCTGTTCCATTCCGTTAGGATTAGAACGATAGTGCTCATCTAAATCATTGAAGATATTTAACGCCTTCCTATTATGCGATTTTTTTCTAAATTCTATATTAATTAATCCCTCTAATTGTTTTTGTTTAACTAGACTTGAACTATCATCTAGATCAGAATCCGGCTCATAAAAGTTCAAATATTTTTTTGATTTTTCCGAATACTTTATCGCACTGTCTAATTCATTGTTAAAATAAAATATTCTTAATAATTCAACGTTGTCACAAACTTCCTATCTATACGACTTGTACCTCCCTCAAGACTACTTTGTATAAGATTATCTGCTAATCTGTAATAAATTGTTGCGTCTGTAAACTTGCCTTTTTGAAGTGCTAAATTTCCGGATAAAATCAGATTATTATTAAAATTATTAGTGTAGCCGACATACTTATTTAGCGAACTTGCCTTTTTATCGTAAATCATAGCAGAATCGGTCTTGTTTTGTGCTTGATATAACTGACCCAGCGCAAAATCCAGCAAAGAATATTGTGAATCAATACTTTGCACAATTCTCAAGTAGTGCAATGAAGAGTCTAATGATGAGCCACTGAAATAGTCGTACAAATGAGTAAAGTACAGTCGCGCCATTGCGTAATTTAAAGAAGGACTATTGGGGATATAAAACATGCCAGAAAGCAAAGCTTGTTTGGCTTTTGTTAAGCTATCAATACTTTCCCATTGCTGACTATGTTCAATAAAAATTGAAGGATCTTCGTGGTTAATATGTATAATATTATCAAAGATATCTTCAGCAGCTGCAGGCGACTTTGTTTTAAATACAAACGATTTATATCGGGAGTAAAATTTATAGTCATGTTTGGTTGTATCTAAAAATTTTCTGTAGATAGAATCGGCTTTTATAGTATTTCCTTCGTTGTGGAGAAAGTACGCGTAACCATCCAAAGCAGATGTATCGAAAACATTTAGACTGAGCGCCTGCTTGAAACAATATTCAGCAGAATCTGCATTTTGTGCTTTAGCATATAATTTTCCCAGCATAGTTAGACAATGACTATCATTGTATTTTAATCCCCCTATCTTCAAAAAATATTTTGCTCTGTCAATATTTATTTTATAATTCCCTGGCATTTTTAGATATATTCTTCCTAGGTTTAAATAAGCGTATGTATTTGCGGAATCAATTTGAATAGCTTTGTCATTATACCAAATTGCTTTTGTATAATTGTTGTCCTTAGAATCAGCAATTGTTTCGTAATTATAGGCTAACCAAGAATAAACTCTCCAATAATTGGAATCGGTTTTTGCGATATCGGAAAAGTACTTGATACTCTTTTCATATTCCTGCAACTCGTAGTATGCAGTCCCTAAATTATATTTTATGTATTGCCAATTAGGCGCAAACTTTAGAGCTTTATTAAAATCACCTATAGCACTAAAATATCTGCCTTTGTTTTCAAAAAGAATTCCTCTTGTGTGATACATGTAAGCAGCAGAGGAATCATTCTTTAATGCTGCTGTAATCAACTTCAAACCTGTATCCCAATCTTTTGGGTTATTTGACGCGGCTAAAGCCCTAGCTCTTAAAAAATTTAGCCGTATGGAATCCGAAGGTGAGATAAAATACTTCCCAGAATCCAGTTTCAACGAGGTTAACAACTCATTGTATGCCAAATTAAAATCGCGCCTTTTAGGATTACTTATTCTACCTTCTAAATAGTCGTCAACAAATCTTTGTTGTTTATCCTGCAATGCGACAACCAATAAATTTTTAGCTTTTCTAATACGATTTCATTGGGAAACTGCGTAACCATTTTTTTATAAAAATCATACGCTGAGTTTCCAATTGGCTCCAGTAAATTTGTTTCAAGAATTTGTTTATATAAGCTATCAAAAGTAACATCATTTAATGAGTCTGATGTAACTTTATTGTCAAGTCCAGCACCTGAATAATTATCAGTGGACACATATATATTTGATATTTGAAATACATCTTTACTTTTTTTCGCCAAATCTATACGTACCATGTTTTTTAAATGATCAGAAACAATTGCAGATTTAGATATTTGCGCTAAATAATTATTTGAGGATCTCGCTAAAGCTTTTTGGGGTAAAGCATTGGCGAAATTTCTACTCATTTTTTGTTGCGAAGTTTTAACCGTCGTTTCTATCAAATTTGCTTCCCTTGATTGACGACTTAAGAGCGCGTGATTTTCAAAATTTGACTTTGTTGTCTGATATAATTGAGAATCATCATCATAAGACTTTATTATATGTTGTGCCAGATTATAACTTTTCTCTTTGACTGAAGGAGGCACTCTAGTAATATCATCATTCTGCGCTGATGGATCTGCATAAAACTGAGGAACTTGTCCAATGTTGGGATTTTTACTAATAAACTTATGCACGTACTCATCTACTGTGCGCGATAAAAACCTTCTCATTTCGTTATATGTGATAGAATTATCTTTATTGTAATCAGCAGCACCTTGTAACCCAAGTAAAAGAAAATAAGTAAAAACACCTCCATAAAGATTAAAAGTATTTTTACCTAGAGATTCAAATGCCCTTCCGTTTTGAGACGACGCATAAAAGTATATCTCTCCCGGGCCGGACGGCTCAGTTGCAGTTTTCCAAGATGAAAGATTAAAATACGAGTTTTGATCTTCATTAATTGAATTGTTATTATTTTCCCTACATGCATCTATAATCAGATATACTCTTACTCCTTCCTTATTTGAAAAGTTTCCTGTGCTTTGTTTTAGCTTTGCTAATTCAATACCGCCCGCCAAATCAGAAAGACCATATGATGCGTTTTCACATATTAATCTGAGATCTTTTTTTAAAATTCCGTGACCTGCCCAATATATAAATAACTTATCTCCATCTATCACTTGTGCTTGTAAAGAATCCAACCAATTATTTAATTGAGCATTAATATTTTTACTGGTGGCATTGCTGTTAGTCAGAAGTTTTACGTTATTAGTATCCAAATCTCCTGCATAATTATTTTTCAAAAAATCATAAAAGCTTTTGGCATCCAAATCTGCATATTTCAATGTATCGAAATGAGGGTCGTTGTAGTTAGAAATTCCAACTATTAGTGCAAATACTTTAGGATCTCTTTTTTGTGCTGATACGATCTTCGATGATCCAAAACAAAAAAAGAAGTGTAAAAATATTACAACTGGGTAAAAATAGGTTGAATTATTTCTATGCTTATTTTTAATTGCCATGAAAATTTGTTTTCAAAATTGATTTGACACATTTTAATCGAATTATTTTAATCCATATATAGCCTTTATCGTATTATAATCTGTAGTTGTTATAGAATCTCTTTGACCAGGAATTCCCATAGGTAAATCTTTTGTCAACACTTTTAAGCATTTATCAATCGGATAATGCATTATTGAATAATAATTGTAAGGAAATGTATCTTTCTCGTATGGATCTTTTGAAAAAGCGTGTCTATAGTTCAGATCATCTGTACAAAGAACTTGGATGTATCTATCCCTATCACTTCGGCTTTGCTCATGATATAGACCTAAGCTATGCCCTACTTCATGCATCATATTTCCTTTTGTCGCATTCCTGCCCAGATTAATTATCTGACGCCCCTCTCTTTTACATCCAACATAACTTTCAGTATATTCAGATGGCATAAATTCGATATAGTTACCCACAAGATTTTGTACCTTCCTTTCTGTAAACAGTATTCCGGTTTTTTGCGACCATTCATTAAGAGCTGCCCTTACGGCGTCAGGGAAGTTATAACCTGCGTTTATTGCATATCGTATTTCTACTTTGCCATTTCTTTTTGGCCATAGCCCTACCGAAGTCGCAGCTCCTCTCATACCTTCAGGAGGAATATTCATAATAATATCTTCTTCGATTGTTATCGTATCCCCCCGTTTATATCCATATAAAGTATCAACCTGATCCCCTAATCCTATTTTAATAGAGTCAATTGGTAAAGAATCTATATCACTTTTATGATCGTGATATCGAATATTTGATTCAATAGAATCAATTAAATTATCAGAAGCTTTGGCGTCATTAATAGTTCTATCAGTACAGTTATATATTACAAATACTATTGCTAATAAACCATAGTTGCTATTCATAATCTCAAATTATTTTGTACTGATATTCCATGAAAATCCAATTCCCCAGCCAAATTTCCAAGCCCTATAAATAGGTACATTATTAATTGTTTCAGAGTACCAGTGGTCAGTTTCATAAGGTGATGAGAGCCTATCTACCTGCGAGAATATTATTGATGGATTAATGTTAAATCTTTGTTTTTTTCCGATCAGTAAAGTTGGACCTAGTACTTGTTCATCGGGTTTGGACATTGAACAACGCACCAAAACCAAGAGAAACTCCAAAATTTGCATAAACGATTATAGTTTAGGGTGTGAGCATGCAGATAAATCATGCCACCGAAACTTACATGGGCTTGAGATTGCTTACTAATTGAGGTAAAAGTCTGATTCAACAATGTGTCACGAGCAACTCCGTCAACTAAATATTTCTTAGAATAAAGGGAATCTTTGGTGTTTCTAGTATAAATATCGTCTGATAACCCGCCGAAAAAAAAACCACCGGCAACATCAAGTTTCCATCCTCTTGTAGGTTGAATAAACACATAATCAACTAGTGATTGTGTATTATCTTTTTTGGTTGAAAATATTTTTACAACTGTCTCGTCATAATCAATACAAATCGTTTTACTGGTAAATACTGGTAAATAGGTAGCATATGGCTGTAAACTTTCAAAAATAGCTATTGCATTTTGAAAGCCGGGATAAATTTTATCAGTGTAATTTGATTGAAAATCTTTAATATCACTATTAATTTTTTCTAGTGCTTTGCTAAGTCTTGTAAAGTCTTCAATGCAGTTTGATTTAGATTTATTGACAAGCCGTCCAATTTATCTGATAAGTCCCCCAATTTGCTTTTGTTATCTTGAATGTCTTTATAAAAACTTTCTTCTATAATTTCAAATTCTTTTGAAGTAATAATGGTTATATCACTATCGAATTGTATGTCCTTACTCTTATCTACTAAGAGAATATTTAAATTGGTAATAAAGGCTGAAAGGTTTTTTAGTACTTCTTCGGTCGACGTAATCGACACTTTATTATCATTTGACAATTTTGAATTTATTGATTTAATTATTTCAATTCGCGATATAAATTGTTTATAATTATCGACATTATCAGTTATACTACGCTTTATTTTGTCAAACTGACTCATCAAATCAGCCAGTCTTTGCATTTTTTTGAATTGATTATTTTATTCGTATCGTTGGCGTCTTTTTGATTCCCATCAGTGTTGGAAACATCACTAACTTTTGGTAATATAATTAAGTTTGAAAGTTTTGAAGTATCTGACAAGAAAAATTGACGAGAGGAATCATCAATTAATATTTTAGTGTTAAGTGGATTAAAATTAAACACTTGCACATTTATACAGTTGCCGTATTTAACAAATAATCTTTGCTGCAATATCTTCTTGTGGTCTTTATCCGAATATATCTTGTGATTCAAATAATCGTAGTAGAAGGTCGGTTGATTTTGTGAAAACCCCATTTTAATCAATAGACTTAAAAAGAAAGTCAAACTAAGAATCTTTTTCATATCGGGAATTTTACTTTAATTATATTTATTATTTTCTCATACTCCTTGGCGTTTTAAAATTAAATTACTTTCATTTAGGCATCCTCACCAAAGATCCATAAATCAAAACTTACCATGTAATCAATGAGTGCTTTACGTGCAATAATATCAAATTATTCTCTCCTACCTCACTACATCGCGCTGACGTAAGTAGTCCTAATTCAGTCAAAACTTCGCAAAAAACACTATAAATATGAAGTTCAGTTTTTATTTGACAAGGTCACCCACCAACGTATTCCAAAAATATTATTTCTCCTGTCTGTTTTATAAAGTAAACACCCCTTTCTTCTCATGAAAATCCCCCAAACATTTCATGAAAATCCCACCTCCCAAATCATTTATCTTTGAACCATGACTACCGTGGCGCTAATAGACGACCATAAAATATTTAGTGATTCATTATCCAGCCTCATCAATGATTTTGAGGGATTTTCTGTCTGCTGGACTGCACAGGATGGAAGAAAGGCGATTCCATTACAGAGAATGATCAACAGGATCCGGTAAAGCTTTTGTTGGATCCGAATTTGATAAGAAGTTGATTCATAATTATTCTTTTGCGGTTGGATCAGGTTTTTGATTCAATAATACTGTCTTAGAAACGGTTGTACTGGTTGTATCTTCAGGCTTTGCGCCACTTACTCTCAGGTTGACAAATCTGTTCAGGAGATCAAACCAAAATGGAGCGCCCAGAGAAATAGCAAACGCAGTAATAAGAAACCCGATCCAGTAATGAGGATTAGAAAGCGTGTGCCAAATTATATACCACAATTTTTCGTACCATGGTAATACCCATTTTTGCTTAGGCTTATCAGGTTTTTCGCATTCTGCTTTAGGTTGTTGAGTACATTGAATATATGCTATTGAGTCTTTTTTATATTGTGCATATAGTGTATCATATTGTTTTCTTAAACTATCTATTGTGATATCTGTAAGGCCAAAATTTGCCCAGCCTATCCCTAAGGTTGTATTGGCTTCGGCAATATTATTGTTGTACAATTCTTTCATACTGTCTACTTTGGATCGCAAGGCATCAAAAGTTGTATCCGCATTGGTAGTGTCCGCGATTTTTGCAGGCAGCGGATTTACTGAACCAGAATCGTTTTTCGCGCTATCAGCCGTATTTAGCACTCCATTATTTCTTGAAGTTTCAGTAGCGCCTTTTGCAGGTATTTTAACATTATTAATATGATTTTTTACATAATCAGTCGCATTGGTTACTAATGCATTTCTTACATCCTTATCCTCTGAAAGTTTTCTGACAACGTCAATTGTGCTTACATTAAATGCTATAGCAAGGCATAGGCCTATGCCAATAAGAATCCTGTTTGCCTGGCGTTTATACCAACCGCCTACCCGTTCCATTGTTTCGTTGTACCAGGTTTCAATTAGCAATTTAAACCGCTGGAGATCGCCATTCGCCTGCTCTATATAAAGTGTAAGTATTTTTTCCAAATCGGAGTTTAGAGGGTCATTTTCGTTTGCTGCTTTTACTTTTACGGACGCAGCAATGTCTTTTAGTAAGGCAGGGATATCCCCATTAGGTTTCAGGACATCGATTAAAATATCGGAAAACACATCTGCACTTAAGTATGAAGGTTTATCGTTTTTGAGAATGCTTGAATTTTCACCTGAACGAATGTATAAGGGATGGCAACTTATTAAATTTGTAAAAAGGCTCTTTTTTTTGTGAAACTTGCTAGTTTCTTTTGTTTTATTACTTCGATTGATATAGTTCCATAGGCGGTCCCACCAATAGTAGCTGAAACTTTTGCCATCCAGCATTTGTTCGAGACCTTTTTCCAACATCCTTGCGCGATATGAAAAAAGGGTCGCGATAAATTCCTGAATTGTTGTTGCAAGAAGGCTATAAAGTAAGTAAATAAATATTAAGCCTATTGCAACCTCCACAACTGCGTTGTTAAACATGACGAAGTATTTAATGTTGTCAAACTTCTTGAATGTTGAACCAATTTGTCCAATCCTTTTCCTCTATTTCGTATCATCCTTTTCCCCCAAACATTTCATGAAAATCCCACCTCCTCAAATCATTTATCTTTGAACAATGACTACCGTGGCGCTAATAGACGACCATAAAATATTTAGTGATTCATTATCCAGCCTCATCAATGATTTTGAGGGATTTTCTGTTTGCTGGACTGCGCAGGATGGTATGAAGGCTATTCAATTATTAGAGCAAAAAGAGAATGTGCCGGATATTATTTTGCTCGATATCATCATGCCCGGCATGAGCGGCATAGAAGTGGCTAAATGGATCTTTGAAAATAAAAAAGACATTAAAGTACTGGCGCTTACGATGGAGGAAGATGATAACAGCGTGATTCAAATGCTGCAATATGGCGTGAAAGGCTATTTGCTTAAAAGCGTTGGAGCGGAGGAATTATTAACCGCGCTGCAACAGGTGGTGAAGTATGGCTATTATTATACGCCTATCATCACCGGTAACATCCATAAGCAAATTGAAAAACGAATCGCGAATGGCAGCGCGCCCGAACTCGGTGAGCGGGAAAAGGAACTGCTTAATCATTTATGCACTGACATGAGCTATGCCGAAATATCGAAAAAGATGTTTTTGAGTGAATCTACGGTTGATACCTACCGGGCAAGGCTATTCGAAAAGTTTGAGGTAAAGAACCGCATCGGGCTGGTGTTAAAAGCCGTTCACGCAGGCTTGGTAAAATTGTAAGGTGTTTTAACTTGCCAGGTTCTTTCTGCACGGTTTTTATATTGAATTCCTTCCAACATTTTTCTTCCAATTAAGTTTTAGGCACCTTTTTTTCCAATCACTTGCATTTTTCCTAAAAGCGCTCTACATTTAATTTTTATTAATTACCAAAATCTACATTATGGCTTTTATGACCAAATTCTCCAATGGCTGGACCATAGCAAGCAATAGCTTTAAAGTCCTGAAAGAAAACCGACAGCTCCTGATCTTTCCTATTCTTTCCGGCCTGTCAATGATCGTGATCGTGGCTTCGTTTTTTGCGGCAGTGCTTGGCTTCAATGGCTGGGAGCTTGACAATGTGCAGGAAAACAGCCGGGTCGTAAGCTATTTGCTTTTATTCGCATTTTATATTGTCAACTATTTCGTGATCGTATTCTTCAATATGGCGCTGGTGCATTGTACGTCGCTTTATTTCAAAGGCGAGGAAGTCACCGTCAGAAAAGGAATTGACTTCAGCATGAGCCGTATCGGCACTATCCTGGCCTGGGCCGTATTTGCCGGGATCGTTGGAGGCATACTAAAGATTATACAAGAGAATGTTGGTGCATTAGGCAAGATCATCACCGGCATTATCGGCGTGGTCTGGAGCATTGCTACCTTTTTTGTAGTGCCGATCATCGCCTACGAAAACCTGGGTCCGATCGCCGCCTTTAAAAGATCGGCCGGCATGATGAAAGAAAAATGGGGAGAAAGAATTGGTGCTGGATTCAACTTTACGCTGATTAATTTAGTTGGATTCGTGGCCATAGCTTTGGCAGCTTTTATCATAGGAGCAATTAATTTGATAGCCGGTGTTTTTGTTGGCGTACTGGGCGTGCTCCTTATGGTGACAGTAATGAGTGCCGTAAAAACCATTTTTATCAGCGCTATATACCACAATGTAAACGGCGATCCGGTAGAACTGTACGACCAGCAGTTTATTGATAATTTATTTGACTATAAAAAGAAATAAAACCAGCTACGGATACGGGCCCGGTCAAAGATTAATTCTGTGTGTCATGAACGATTGTGCCTGGCCTTCTGTCGAAGCCAATGAAGTCGGCAACAGCACAATTGTTTGCCACCGCGTTCATAAAATAAAACTCCTATATTGACATATTAAAAGACGTCAAAGAAAATTGTAGCGCCTTAAATCGATTTGACAAAAAATACACGTCATTTTTGTCAGTGTGGCATCGTCTTCAATGTCGTGCAAAAGGTTTTACAAACCTGTAGACTTCTTGCTCCCCTGAAACATTGTTCATCAATGAGCATACCCGCGCCCTTCATTTCGCCGGTGCTCCTCTCCGATTGCGGGTATCGAAAATAATTTTTTGTTCTTCTTGTAACCTTTTGGACCCTCGCCCATTCTATTCCCTATAAGATACAGGTTCCTGCCACCCTGATTGCGATCAACCAAAAATAAAAAGGTCTCAGCCCATCAATCCATTTTTTAACAACCAAATTAATTTCTATGAAATTCAATAGGAAGGTGCTGATCATTTTGTCAATGATTCTGACAGTTGCGCTCGCTCAATGCATTAAGGGCACGGGTAATGTAGAAATTCCCGATCCCACGCTGATCAGCCAGGGTCAGCAAATATTCCGGTATGATAGTTTTGGCGATGAAGATTTCTGGAGCGGTGTGCTGCACATTGACAAGGCGATAGCAGGCAGTAAGAACGGTGGCTTTGGTGCCGGCGTCAGTCCCAAAACCGCGTTAGCAGTCGGGCTAAAAGTGGATGCCGAAGCCTTACCTGCCTCTGTCGTTTCCGGCATTCAATCCGGAGCAGTAAACCTGGATGATCCCGCCACTACGCTTGCGCTTTTAAAATTAAATGCGGTGGTCGGCGTGAAGGGAAATTTTAATACCGATGGCTCCCTGCAATCAATAGGAATTACCTGCGCTTCCTGCCATTCCAATGTCGACAATTCATTCGCTCCGGGAATCGGGAAACGGCTAGATGGCTGGGCTAACAATGATCTGAACGTCGGTGCTATTATAGGCCTGACCAATAACGCAAAACCGCTGACCGATATGCTGCATGTAGATGAGCCCACACTAAGAACTGTATTGAATGGATGGGGGCCGGGCAAGTTTGCTGCCATTTTATTTTTAGATGGCAAAGCGGTGCGCCCCGATGGAAAAATTGCGGCAAACCTGATCCCCAATGCCTTTGGACTAAAAGATATTACCCTTACAACCTATACCGGCTGGGGTGATATCTCTTACTGGAATTCCTTTGTTGGTAATCTTGAAATGCATGGCAAAGGAACTTTCAAGGATCCCCGCATTAATGATGCAACAAAGTATCCGATAGGCGTACAAAATCATTCCTATGATGTTACCAATATGCCCGACCTGATTACCTCTAAACTGCCGGCTTTAAAAGCTTACCAACATTCTATAGCGGCTCCCAGGCCTCCGGCTAATAGCTTTGACGCAGTAGCAGCCTTAAGAGGAAAGGCGATCTTTACAGCAAAGGCAAAATGCGCCGGTTGCCATGCGGCGCCGATATTCGCCGACAACAAACTTCACACTGCTGAAGAAATAGGCATTGATGATTTTGATGCCATGCGTTCTCCCACCGGCAAATATCGCACGACGCCGTTAGGTGGCTTATTCACCAGGGCTAAGCGCGGTTATTATCATGATGGACGATATGCTACACTTAAGGAGGTAGTGGATCATTACGACAGTCATTTCAGAACCGGTTTATCGGCTTCTGAAAAACAAGACCTTGTGGAATATTTAAAATCTTTTTAGTACAGATTGATGGAAAGAGTAAAGGTCGGATTGCGTCTGTGGCAGGGCATGAGGGCCTTTTACTTTAAACATCAAGGACTATGACCGGGTGAATTTTTGCGATCCTTAATTAAAAAAATTGCGATAAATATTTCCACTAAAAAACCAGCACAATATGATCCAGGAAGAACTGAGCTATCACATTCACCGGTGTTTATTAAATGACCGGTACAGCCAAAAATTTATTCATGAAAGTTTTTATGATTACACCCGGAGCTTTTGCATTTATTATGCAGCCGATGAAGATGAGGCAATCACCATGCTGAATAATATTTTCCTGAAAATATTTAAGCACATCCATCAATTTAAGAGTAGCGGTGATTATGAAGAATCATTCAAAAGGTGGATGAGAAAATGGATCATCAGTGGAATAGTTGATCATTGCAGGGAGCATTTCAAACATGAACTTCTTCTCGATTTCAAACACGAAATTTTAACCGATCTGCAGGAAGCATGGCGACGCTTTTTCAGAATGCTTTGTCCACTACAGGAGCATTGCTCCTTTAATGACATCATGAGAATGATCCAATCATTATCGCCCTCGAGCCGGATCATCTTAAACCTCAATGTGCTGGAAGATTTCGATGAGCAGCAAATTGCTGATTGCCTGAATACTTCTCCCGAGACCGCCAGGGGCAACCTGTTAAAGGCGAAGCGCCAGGTGCAAAATAAATTCTTTTGCCTTTCTGTTTATGCTGAAGGAATTTTTCAGAATTGATTTAAGACTTCTTATCAAACCTCATCCGATCCGGGAATTCCTTTCATCTGCTCAATCTCCATTTCGCTAACGCCCATGTCAGCCGCGATCTTTTGCAAAGTTGGCCGTGTGAAAAAAAACAAAAATATCAGCACAACTGCTACCGCCAGGATAAAAGAATAATTGGTTGTTAAAAACAAAATAATGCTCAACAATGATGCAAACTCTATCAGTCCCCAACGCAGTAGACTTGCAGCCCGGTAATCATTGAATTTATCAGAAACCGGCTTATAATCTGCCTTGATTTGTTCGACCTTTTTCGCAAACAATCGGTTGGCAACGATATAAGCAACAACCCCAACAACAATTGAGAAGATCAATAGTTGTTGAGAATACTGTTGGAGGGAAGATGATGACATTTTTTTTGTGAAGCCCAGGAAGAAGGCGATCAGGGCAAATAGGAATTGTCCCATGAGGAGCGCTGTATGTAAAATTGAAAGTGCCCGAACTTCAGGAGGATTGGTTTGCTGCATGTTGTGTGGTTTTAAGCGGTAGTGATTTTGGTAAAGGAATTGAATCGCAATGTAGATATTTTTTTTAGAATAAATGGGCTTGCCTAAGCTTTCTAACAAATGAATTCGAAACTTTTTCATTCATTTTCCTTTCGCCTAAGAATCTGGACTAAAAATGAATCCGATAGCTATCGGATTTTAGTGCACCATCGTTCGCGGTTGGTGGAGACACCAACCGTGACTCACGCTGTGTCCGATGTCCCATCGGCCACTTTTAGTTCGGTTCAATTCTCAAGCCCAAAGTTTATAAAATCCTTTTTAGACATCTCTGAGAACGATTTTAAATGGAAATTTTTCTTTCAAAAATAAAATACTAATAACTACTTTTTGGCTTGTGAGGTACATCCGAAAATAAGATTCGCGATGAACTATTAACATCACATCATAAAGGTATTTCGATATTGATGTGAGTGCCCTTTCCGGCTTCGGAAAATATATCAAATTTTCCTTTCAGATAAAGTACCCTGCTTTCCGCATTTTGCAAGCCTAATGCATTTTTATTCCCGCCCGGCTTCAGCTGAAACCCTTTGCCATCATCATGAATTTCAAGTGCGACGCATGTCGCATTTGCGTTTATGCAAACCGTTATATTGAGTGCTTTACTATGCCTCGCAGAGTTGAGCACAAGCTCGCAAATAACCCGGTAAAGATTGATCTGCAGTTCCGGATTCAGAATAGAATCGACCTGGTGTCTGAATACAATTTCTTTATTATAAAGTTGCTGGATACTCTCAAAATATTCATGGAGTGTGTTGATCAGGCCATTAGATGAAAGGCCTTTCGGCATAAGGTTGAGCGCTACGTTGTGGATCTCAGCAATGGAGTCATCAATGATAGATTCTGTTTTAGCTGCGAGCCCATTCAATTGGCTTCTTTCTTTCGTATTCACAATGCGCCTGAAGTTGATCTTTAACGCAGCAAGCAATGGCCCAATGTTATCGTGAAGATCGCCCGCTATCCTTTTGCGCTCATTGTCCTGCACAGTCACGAGCATCTTAAGCGTGTCAGCCTGCTCGCGCTGCAGCGTAAGTAGCTGCATTTCGCTTTGCCGCCTTTCTTTTATTAAGTTATAAAATAATCCAAAGGCAATGATGACATTTTCCAACAGGCTCCCCATCGTGATGCCATGTTCCTCAACAAAAAAATTGTTGACATATCCTGAATTAGCAAAGAGTTGAACTATTGACATGGTACAGATGACAAACATGGCAACGGAAAATATTTTTGCCGTCGCGCCGGAATGAATAAAACCAAGCGGAACGAAGACGATGGTAGCAATTGTAAAAAGAAGGCCGGCGTGCCACGCGGTCAACAAAATTCCTTTTACAAGATAATGAAGACCGGGAATTAACAACAAAAACATCGAGGCGATAAGCCACGGTAACATGAATAATGTCGCATTGATCAATCGCTGAAGTTTTGGGCTTGATTGCAATTGCTTTCTGAATACAAGATTTAGCACGTTGAGCAGAAAGAACGTGGCGCTGAGGCTGCTAATGGGTTTCACAATTTCATTAAGGACCGGCACGCGCGGAAATACATAAGGAAATATATATCCATAATGCGAAATAATCCAGGTAAATGTAAATACAATATAACCCATGTAGGCCGCGAACACGGGCTTTTTGAATAGAAACAGGGCCAGGATAATGATGATGACAATCAAACAAACGACCCCGATATAAAAAAAAATGATCCGGTCATGATCCTGGTATTTTTTTCCAAGATTTTCGCTGCTTAATATTTCATATCGCACATTGATATTCTTTTGCGCGGCCTTTAGTGCGATAAGATAATAGGAAGGAACGCTGCCTATTTGCACGGCAACTTCATGCCATACATATCTTCGGCTGCTCTCGAAAGGAATCAACTGGCCGCCACTGTAAATCAAATGGGCTGCGCCATCCTCATCAAGTTCGAAGATGAATACGGTGTCAAGGCTCGTATTGTCGATTGATATATATTTTTCATTTTCAGAATGACGAGAGATAAGTTTTAGAAAAATATAATGATAGTCGCTTCCTGCCAGACCAAAATTAATTCGATTGTCAGTGAATTTTGAAAAGTGAAGTGCTGATATGCTGAGCTCTTTAATAACGCGCCCGGGATTATTTTTTGAAACAAAAACGGAAACGCTGTCACTAAAGGAAATCGTTTGTCCATGAACGTTACATAGCACGAAAAGCAGCAGCAATAGCAAGACCGCATGTGTTGCTATTCTCGATAAATAACCGTGCCATTTGAATTCCTGCATTTTTAAAATTCGTTTTCCCTGGGAGTTAAACTGAACCTTATTTATTAGTTGATCTTTTACTTTTGAAATACTGATTTAATTTTCCCCGATGCCACCTCTTTTTTACAGTATTATCACGCGGGCTTCTTTTTTCTTCCGGAAAAAAAGCCGCCAAGAAACGTCAAAAACGGAACGAGGATAACAGTAATGGTGGTCTTAGGATCTTCGGCTAAAAAGTCTGCCCATTTATCCGTAAAGCTTCGTGCATCCACAGATGACGAGACGCTTATGGTTTTTTCCAGGATAAAATTTTGTTTGTTATCCGGATCCAGGTAATAAAATTTAAAGTTGATGATGCTTTTTGGAGTTGAATGTAATGGCTTTATGATCCAATCCCATTCAAGCGACGTTTTATTTGTGAAGTCCTTTGTTTGAGTCTCATTTTTGGATATTTGTTTGAAATCATCAGGATCAAATTCCAGCGTGACACCCATTTTTTCAAAAATATCAATGCTATCGCCTTTAATATCGCGGTTGATTTTTTCTTTCTGAACGTCCGGATTTTGGCCCTGTATCTTTTCCGCAAACTTCGCATACGCGGTTGCAAATTCTTCCTTACTTATGGTTGCGTTCACAATTGAAGGCACATTGCTGATCATCTTTGTGGGGCAATAAACGATGGCATAACCCCGAACGGGATTTTCTTTTGCAATGATTGGCGGAGCCGGAACCGGCTGGCTTCCCGGCGCAATTGCTGAGGTATCCGATCCAATCACTGCAGTAGTGTCAATCGATTCAGTGGGCGGCGCTTTCTCCGACACCTTTCTATCTTCATAACTGTTGCATGAAATAAAGAAGCAAAACAAGGCCGCCAATGAAAAATACATTGATGTCCGGCTTAAAGATTTTGATTTCATAATTGTACCCGTTAATTAAGAAATACTAAAAAGTTGCGTATGCCTGATGACAGGATTTTATGCGCTTACCATAGCCCAATATGACAGGATTTTCAGCAGTTTATGATACGATATTGGCGAAGCAAAATGGAAAAACTACATTTTGACTTATCACATTTTATGATTGACGCACAATCCTGTTTCACAAGATGTGATTCTATAGGTAAGAAATTTAGAGGAAGCCTTTTGGGGGTTTTTAAGAATTGGAATACTAAAATAATCTAAAGTTTTGGAATGGAGATAATTTTAATTGTGACAATTCAACTTGTCGAAGTGTTTCAAAGGTTGCCGACTTTAGTAAAAGTGCTTTATGATGAAATAATTTCTTAAAAGTAAGGCTAGTGTCTTCTTTTCTAAATAGTTGAATACCAGAAGAAACATTTTGGCTAAAGCCAACAAAATCCTTTATTTATTCCACGGGCTAAAGCCAGTGGCAATTCAAAAAAACTATTTTTCAAACCATTCCTAAGTGCCCTCTTTCTTTAGCAGAATTGCTTCATGCCTGAGCTGATTTGCCTCCTGCTTTAGCTGGAGGATCCCTGATGTGTTTGCATAGGCTTTAGCCAAATATTCATTACTGCCGGCAATGCTTATAAGAAATTATTTCTTTCAATCCGATGTATATCAAACTACCGGGATCATCACAAATGATGGAACACCGCGTGGAATAAAAACCGAAAATTCAAAACATAAAAATCTTCTTTTCGACTTTCCACTCTTAGCCTAAGCGCTCATTCAAGTTCTTTTAACATTTAAGTTTGCGGTAGTTTTTATCAATTGGTTAAATTTGACACATTAAACATTAGTTATGTTGGAAGCACAAGCCATACACCATTCTTTTGAAGCAGAAAAAAACAGGAAAGCGCTGACTTATACTACCGTCATTTGTGCACTTTTTTTGATCATCGCTATATTTTATACATGGCCGATGCAAGTGCCTCCGGTACCAACAATGCAGGATCTGATCGATGTCAACCTTGGGAATGAACAGGAAGGAATGGGTGATGTGCAGCCCTTGGTGAAGGGCGATCGTGCGCCGGATAATCAAAGCGTGGCTTCTCACCAAAGCGCACATAAAGCTACTGCAGAACCCTCGCAAACCATTCCGGCAGATGAAGACGACAAACCTGATGAAACGGTAGCGCCGGTAGTGAAGACTGAAAAGAAAAAAGAAAATGCGCCTGTCATCAATAAAGAAAGTACCGTAAAGGCTTCTAAAAATATTAACCCATCACCTGTTGTAAATCCGAATCCTGCACCACCGAAACCGAAAGTACCCTTGTACAAAGGCGGTACCGGTAACGGAGGCAATGGCGCAACAGAAGATAACGGTTATCGCAACCAGGGCTATAAGCCCGGCAATGGCGATGCCGGAAGCCCCGATGGCAAACCGGATGCTTATGGAAACTCCCCCGGCGGCAGAAGCGGAGTAAGTGTTGTACGTGGGCTTTCAGGACGCCGCCCTATTCATTTCCCGAACATGCAGGACGATTTTAATGAAAATGCCAAAGTGTATGTTGACATCAAAGTGGATGCTTCAGGAAAAGTAACCAGTGCGGGAATTGCAAAAGGAACTACTACATCAAATGCCACACTTAGAAATATTGCTTTAGACAAAGCAAAGCAATTAAAATTTCCACCGGGCCAAAGTGATATTGAAAGCGGAACTATTTTGTTTGACTTTGTTTTGAAGTCCTAAATACGTAGGGTTTAGAAGGTTTAGAGTTTAGAGGTTTAGAGATAATACTAAATGAGAAACCAATAATAAAAACAATAATTTCCCAATCCTTACACAAGTTTGAGTTGCCCTGATTATAGCGCTTTGATGTAAATTGCCGACGAATTTATCAATCATACGCCTTGACTTACGAAGAATCGATACATTATCTCTATAATAAACTTCCCCTTTTCAGCCGCACCGGCGCTAAAGCTTACAAAGCTGATCTGACAAATACGCTGGCACTTTGTGAATATTTAGACAATCCGCAGCATAAGATCCGGACGGTTCATATCGCAGGCACTAATGGTAAAGGCTCTACGAGCCACATGCTGGCTGCTATTTTCCAGGAGAATGGTTACAAAACAGGACTGTACACTTCCCCACATTTAAAGGATTTCAGGGAACGGATCAAAGTAAACGGCAGCATGATTCCACAAAACGTAGTTGCTGCTTTTGTAGAAAAAACAAAGGACATTTCAGACAGAATAAAACCTTCTTTTTTTGAACTGACTTTTTCAATGGCGCTGGATTATTTTGCAAACGAAAAAGTTGACATTGCCATCATCGAAACCGGCCTTGGCGGCAGGTTAGACAGCACCAATGTCATCACGCCTTTATTGTCTGTCATTACAAATATCGGCTATGATCACATGGATATTCTCGGAGATACACTCTCAAAGATCGCTTATGAAAAAGCAGGAATTATCAAGCCTGATATCCCGGTAGTGATCGGTGAAACTCTTCCTGAAACGAAAGTTGTTTTTGAAAACAAAGCAAGTGAAACGAATTCCCCGGCCTTTTTTGCGAGCGAGGAATTTGAAATCATTTCTTCTGAATATGACATTCAACATTTATCAATTGAAGTGCTGAATAAAAATTCTTTGGAAAAAAATATTTACACGCTCGACCTCAACGGGATTTATCAACAAAAAAATATCCTCGCCGTTATTAAGTCTGTTGAATTGTTGAAAGATCATTTTTCCCTGAATCCTGACAAAATCAAAAGCGCGCTTTCAAAAGTAAAAACCCTGACGGGCCTTCATGGAAGATGGGATGTTATTCAGCAAGACCCTGTAGTGGTAATGGATGTTGCGCATAATGAAGATGGCATTCGGCAGTTGATTCAACAAATACAACAATCAACATTTGACAAGCTTCACATTATTTTCGGGATGGTAAAAGATAAAGACCCGGACAAGGTGTTAAATCAACTACCAAAAACCGCGAAATATTATTTTACCAAAGCGCAGATTCCGCGCGCATTACCGGAAAAAGACCTGCAACAAAAAGCAGCGCAATACGAACTTACCGGTGACACATTTCCAGAGGTAAACCTTGCTTTGCAATCTGCGCTCCATCATGCTTCAGAGAAAGATCTTGTTGTGATTTGCGGAAGTGTATTTATTGTGGGGGAAGTAATACCATCTCTATTTAGTAAATAGTCCGAAGGAATATGTGTAAATATTAGATGGTATTATGCCGATAGAAAAATAGTTTGGACTATTCATTAATTATAATCGGTATAACCGGAATTGATTTATTTTGATTGAATCTTCTAAAAAAAAGTTTTACCCTGATGTAGAAATCAATTTTCTATAAAATGGCTTATGAGAAATTTTTAGGCAAGATTATGGTTCACGAAAGTCCTAAACAGATAGCTTTCATCAATTGATCAGCGAATTAATCTTATAGTTTTCCCAATTCTCTTAGTGCATAAAAAATACAATTCGCGTGCAA
This sequence comes from uncultured Chitinophagaceae bacterium, assembly GCA_963706775.1. Classification (GTDB taxonomy): domain Bacteria; phylum Bacteroidota; class Bacteroidia; order Chitinophagales; family Chitinophagaceae; genus Ginsengibacter. The sequence goes on along the minus strand of CAVPNF010000001.1, from coordinate 142,163 downwards.
CGATTGCGCAATTTTGTTTTGCAGGAAAAGTTCTTTTAAATGATCTAAAGAAATTTTTTCAACTATAAGATCTTCGTTAGCATCCAGCTTTTGATCTGCTGTTTTTTTGCCGCCCTGCGCTAAAAATAAATAAGTATAATTATCAAGCACACCAGGATTTGCGGCAACTTTTCCTAAATTGATGAAGGACGTAAATTCGAAACCGGTTTCCTCTTTTAACTCTCTCGCCGTGGCCTGTTCAGGAGTTTCGTTTTTATCAATAAAACCTCCGGGTATCTCAAGAAGCGTTTCTTCTACGGGATGGCGGTATTGCCTTACCATCAGCACTTCACCTTCTTCCGTCAAGGCAACTGCACAAACAGTTGTCGGCAATTCAACCACAAAATATTCTTCAATGATCCTGCCATCGGGCGCCTCACATTTGTCTTTGCGGGCCGTAAAATATTGATGATGGCTTAGATATTCAGAAGATAAAACTTTCCATGTCATATCGGGAAGCTCGTTCATTTGTCTTGATTATTTTTATTTGAATTGGTTCAGCTATCTTAAATCATTATTTATCTAAATGTCTTTTCGCTTTGCCCGATCAATTCCAGCCCATTCTTTCACGAAGCTTAGTGATATGCGCCATGTGATGCCTTCCATGCCACGAATAACTTTTCAGAAGTGTCCATAAAGAAATCTCAGTTTCTCTTTCGGGATGATAAACAGTTCTCGTCCATTGTCCTTCCGTCAGGTCAACCATCAACTGATACCATCTCGCGTGTAATGCATGAAGCAGCGTCAGTGAAATATTCACCGGCAGCTTTTCCGTGTCGGAAAGCTTCGCCCAGGCCGCTTCATCATAAGGCTTGATAACCGGCTTATCTTCTGTCAGGCCAAGTTTAAATCGCGTGTATGCATTGATGTGACTATCGGCAACGTGATGGATTAATTGATGCACGGTCCACCCACCTTCACGATAAGGAGTTTGAAGTTGAGCAGCATCCAGGTTATGGATCGCATATTCAAGTGCGCCTGGAAGCAGTTTGATATCAGTAAGCAATTGATTTTTTAATTGCTCATTATATGCAGCTTCATATTCTTCCTGGTCGCTTTCTTTTCCGATCGGATAACGAAGGTCTTCGCCAGTCATAAAGTGTTATTTATTTACTATCTCCAAAAGCTCTATATCGAAGACCAGGGCGGCGCCGCCCGGTATAACTCCACCTGCACCGCGGTCGCCATAACCGAGGTCTGAAGGAATGAATAACTTCCATTTGCTGCCAACGGGCATCATCTCCAAAGCCTCAATCCATCCACGGATAACACCGGTAACGGGGATCGTGATCGGCTCGCCTCTTTTATAAGAATTGTCAAACTCGGTGCCGTCAATAAGCGATCCGGCATAATTTGCTTTTACGGTATCGGTCGCTTTCGGAATGGCGCCGGTGCCTTTTGTAAGGATTTCATATTGAAGTCCGCTTGGAAGCGTTATTACGCCAGGACGTTTTTTGTTTTCTTCCAAAAACTTAGCTCCGGCTTCTTTATCGCCACTGATTTTTTTGCTCATAAATTCCTGTAATTTTTGTTGAATATTCATATTGCATGCTTCTTCAGAAATGAGTAATTGTTTATTATTAAGAACATCATCAAATGCCTTTTTCACGAATTCCCCGTTGATTTTTTCAACTCCCTGCGTTTTATAATACTGGGCTACCTGCACTCCGATGGAATAACTAAGGCTATCGATCGCGCTCAATTTAGTAGTGACAGAAGGAACTGCTTTTTTCGTTACCGGGTTCGTTGCGGGCTTTTTAGTTTGAGCCTGGGAGACGGAAACGGTCAACAGCAAAAGCCAAAATATAGATTTCATAGTTTCGCGGTTAAAGAGGTTTTAAATATGGGCGCAAATATAGCTTAATCTTCCCTGAAATCTTTACCTGTAAGGTTAATAAAAACATCTTCGAGATTTGCAGATTTGTTAACTTTTGGCCTTTCAAAACCAGAAGCTACCAGATCATCGATCAGGCGGTCGGGCGATTCTAACGCGATGATCTTTCCTTCATCCATGATGGCAACGCGATCGCATAAATACTCGGCTTCATCCATATAATGTGTAGTGATAATTACCGTTGTGCCTTCGTTTCTTATTGTCTTGATCAATTCCCACAAATTCCTGCGCGCCTGCGGGTCCAGCCCCGTTGTTGGCTCGTCCAGAAAAATAATCTTTGGCTTGTTAATCAGCGTGGTGGCAATGGAAAACCGTTGTTTCTGTCCGCCACTCATTTCTTTATATTTATTCTTTGCCTTGTCTCTTAAATTTACCATGTCAAGTAACTTAAAAGAATCTACGCTGGTATTATAAAGGCCGCAAAACAATTGGATCAGTTCCAGCAAATTGAGGCCGGGATAAAATCCTGATGATTGTAATTGCACACCGATCACCTGTTTGATTTTTTCTGCGTCTGTATCAAGATCGGCTTCATCAACGACAATTTTCCCCGATGTTTTATCACGCAATGTTTCAATTATCTCCAGCGTGGTTGATTTTCCGGCGCCGTTGGGACCAAGCAATCCGAATATTTCTCCTTCGTACACATCGAATGAGATGCCTTTTACGGCCTCAAATTTTCCGTAATTTTTCTTTAGATCCTTTACCGATATAATTGTTTTCATTCTATTTGTAATCTGATTTTATATCCCGTTATTTTTATACATTTCTATTTAGAACCCGGATCAGGATTTGCCTGAAAGATGTTCTTCTAATTCCTCCATCATTTTTATACTTCCGATAAAGAATGGAGTTCGCTCATGAAGTTGTGTGGGCACTTTGTCCAGGATTCTTCCAACGCCATCTGTTGCTTTGCCACCGGCGCTTTCCACGATATAGGCAAATGGATTGCATTCATATAACAGGCGCAATTTCCCATTGGGTTTTTCTTTGGTTCCGGGATACATAAAAATGCCGCCTTTGATAAGATTTCTGTGAACGTCGCTTACCATGCTGCCAATATATCTTTGCGTGTATGGCCCACCGTTAGTCTTATTTTTATGCTGGCATGCGTCAATATATTTTCTTACTTCGTCGCTATAGCTGAAAAAGTTTCCGTGGTTTACAGAATAGATCCGTCCATTTTCAGGACACCTGATGTCCGGATGGCTCAGGCAGAATTCTCCTACAGACTGATCTAAAGTAAAACCATTCACACCTCTTTTAGTGGCGTAAACAAAAATGGTAGATGATCCGTAAATGATGTAGCCCGCAGCAACCTGCCGGCTTCCGGCCTGTAAAAAATCTTTTATTGTTAACGCAGTGCCTGTTTCAGAAACGCGCCGGTAGACGCTAAAAATAGTTCCGATAGAAACATTCACATCCATATTGGCGCTGCCATCCAAAGGATCGAACATGCAGATGTATTTTGATTTTCTGCTGATGTCATCGTCAAAAACAACCATATCATCTAATTCCTCGCTGGCAATGCCGGCGCAACTGATGCCGTGACGCAGTACCGCCGTAAACTGATCATTTGCAAACACGTCCATCTTTTTAACGTCCTCACCTTGAACGTTCACATTTCCCGTGTCGCCGAGTATGTCTACAAGGCCGGCCTTGTTTACCTCGACGTTGACCCTTTTTGCAGCAAGCCCGATATCCCGCAAAAGCCCGGCCAGTTCTCCTGTTGCACGTGGGAAAGCGCGCATTTCCCTGATCGTAAATTCGTCCAGTGTAAGAACTTCCCGATTAACTATCATGAAGAAATTTGGTTTTTTTAAGGAAACAAATGTAGAGAAATTTGGTTTATTGGTTTATTGCTAAAAAAGTTTACACGCTTATCTAATCATAATTCACAATTCTTAATTCTTAATTCGTAACTCGCGATTGCATTATTGATTCTTTACAACTTTCCTATTTTTTATTTTCGATTTGTTATTTCTTATTTTACTTTGCCCAAAATGAATTCTGAATATGAAGGTGTTTAAATTTGGTGGGGCAAGTATCAACAGTATTGATCGCATAAAAAACCTCGGAAAAATTCTTAAAAAACATGAAGGAGAAAAAATACTGATCGTCATTTCTGCCATGGGCAAAATGACAAACGCGCTTGAAAAGGTGGCTGAAGCTTTTTTTGATGGCCGCAAAGATGACTCGCTGCAACTTTTTCAAAAAATAAAAGACGCCCATCTCACCCAATTAAAATACCTGATCACCTTGCGCTGGGAAGAAGCAACCAATGAGCTCCAAAACTTTTATACCGAAGTAGAATGGCTGCTGCATGATAACCCGGTAAAAGATTACAATTATTATTATGACCAGATCGTGTGCGCAGGCGAGCTGCTGTCTTCAACGTTAATTTCATTTTTTCTTAATGAACAAAAAATCCTTAATGAATGGATTGATGTGAGGGATCTTTTAAGAACAGATGACACTTTTCGCGATGCCAAAATTGATTGGGATTTCACGGAAAAGAATGTAAGCGAAAAGCTAGCACCACTTTTTGAGAAAAGCAATTTTGTAATAACGCAGGGCTTTATCGGAAGTACCGATGAAAATGAAAGCACTACACTCGGAAGGGAAGGAAGTGATTATACCGCTGCTGTATTTGCTAAACTTTTGGGCGCGGAAAGCGTGACTATTTGGAAGGATGTGGATGGTGTGATGAATGCGGATCCTAAAGATTTCCAGGATGCGATTGTCATTCCGGCTCTTTGCTATAAAGAGGTAATTGAAATGGCCTATTATGGCGCACAGGTTATACATCCTAAAACAGTAAAGCCTTTGCAGAACAAGAACATTCCATTATATGTAAAATCTTTTTTGGATCCCGATAAGGAAGGAACGGCAATTACAAAAACACCTGTTCGCCATTTACCGCCGATCATTGTTTATAAAAAGAATCAGGTGTTGATCACCCTGCAATCTCTTGATTATTCATTCGTAGAGGGGCATCCCATCAATACACTTCACGAGATACTGGATAATATCAAACTGAAACCCAATGTAACCCAAAATACAGCCATCAGCCTTATGATCTGTGTTGATGATATCCCGGAAAAAATTGAAGAGATTGCTCTGCAGGCTTCCAATGTTTTTGATGTGCAGATACAGAAGCATTTAACGCTGCTTACTATTCGTCATCATACACCGGAATTTATTGACCGGCTATCCGCTAATAAGAGAATTGTGTTGGAACAAAAAACAAAAGAGACAATCCAAATGATCATGGAAGCGTCTTAATTGATCACATAATCGCCTTTGCGATCAATAAGGATCAGGGGCACTTCGTGAGTGTCTTCGAATTCGTCATAAGCCTTTTTGAGCTGCATGGCAAACTTTTCGAGCGAAGGATTTGCTTTAGTGTAGTTGATAAAATAATCCATCGACTTCTTTTTATTATACCTGAAAGGAAAAATATGAACCGGAATATATTCCTGGCCATTGGCTTTTGCATAGCTGGCCACAATATAAATCTCCTCAATATCCTGGTCTGTTACGGGAATGCAACCCACAGATACGCAGCTTCCGTGAATATAAATTCCATTTCCAGGCCGCAATGAATCACTTAAAATTCTGTCGGACGCGTTGGGATAATTTAATCCTAAAGAAAGATGATACATGCTTCGCGGATTAAATTCGTTGATGTAATAAAATCCTTCCGGCACCTGGTAATCGCCTTGCAATCTTTTCGGGCCCATAGCACCGCTCTGCATGCAAACTTTATAAGTTTTAAAAAGTTTGTATTTTTCTTTCAGATCACTCTTCACCCAAATCTCCAGTTGGGAATCATATTTAAAGCTGCGTATGTAAACATATTTTGCAGGCCATTGCAGGCCTTTGGCCTTAAACTCTTTTTGCAAAGTATCTTCTTTATTTGCAAAAGCGCTGGCTGCTTTAAATGAAGTCTTTTGAGTTTGTATAAAGGAATTCTGAGCCATAACATTCCCTGCTGCGACAGCGGAAAGAATCAGAAAAAGAAAGAATTTTGAAACGAACGTTGGCATTTTATGCAGGAAAATTACAATATCGATAACGTAAAAATAAATGATTTATTGAAACGGACGGCGGGATAATTTATATCTTAACGAATAATTTTCAGATATTAAATCTGTTGATTTATTCCAGGGTTTATTTTATCGAAAAACCGTTTTTGACCGGTATATGCCTTTGTAATGTGGAGTTTAAGAAGTCGTTATAAATTGCCTCTTTCTGCCTGTTCCCTTTCTATCGCTTCAAACAACGCTTTAAAATTTCCTTTGCCAAAACTTTTTGCACCTTTTCGCTGGATGATCTCAAAAAACAAAGTGGGCCTGTCTTCTACAGGTTTGCTGAATATTTGTAAAAGATAGCCTTCATCGTCTTTATCAATCAAAATTCCCAATTCGCTCAATGGCTTAAGGTCTTCGTCGATATGCCCTACCCTATCCAAAACCGTCGCATAATAAGATGCCGGAATTTTTAAAAACTCTACGCCGCGATTTTGTAATTCAGTAACCGTTTCAATAATATTATGGGTAGCAATGGCCACATGCTGGCAACCTTCACCGTCATAAAATTCAAGATATTCCTCGACCTGGCTTTTCTTTTTTCCTTCTGCCGGCTCATTGATCGGGAATTTAACATAACCATTCCCGTTACTCATTACCTTGCTCATTAGTGCGGAATATTCAGTGGAAATATCATTGTCATCAAAGCTTAAAATATTTTTAAACCCCATCACGTCCTCGTAAAATTTAACCCACTTGTTCATCTGATTCCAGCCAACATTTCCCACGCAATGATCAACATACAATAGCCCGGTTGACGATGGCGCATAGCCACTCTCCCATTTCCGGAATCCGGGCATAAACACACCGGAATAATTTTTTCGTTCCACAAATAGATGGACGGTATCGCCATAAGTATGAATTCCGCTGACCACTACTTCCCCATGCTCGTCCGTGTGTTTCACCGGTTCCATATAACTTTGGCCACCGCGTGACGTCGTTTCTTCCCATGCGTTTGTAGCATCTTCTACTTTTAATGCGAGCATTTTAACGCCATCGCCATGCCTGGCTACATGTTCCGCAATTTCGCTTCCGCTCCGTAAAGCTGTTGTTAAAACAAAAGTTAGTTTGTTTTGTCTGATCACATAACTGACACGATCTTTCAATCCCGTTTCCGGACCAGCGTATGCGAGCGATTGAAAACCAAAGGCGGTTTTATAATAATGAGCCGCCTGTTTGGCATTGCCCACATAAAATTCGATATAATCGGTGCCAAGCAAAGGAAGAAAATCCGCTTGGGAATTTTGCTTCTCCTTTGGCTCCAGAACATCTTTTTGCATGAAAATTGATTTTTATAAAGGTAAATAATTTTAATCATCGTGATATTTATAGTGGTGTGCTATTAACCTTAATTCGTGCGTTCACTATTCACACATTCATCATTAACGATTCACAATTCACCCTTTGGCAGGATTTGTGTAATAGGTGTACAAATAATTTATGGATAATGAGAAAATCGATTTTATTAGTATTGACGTTTACAGCAACTATTTTGATGATGAGTTGCTCTTCTTCTAAGAATGCAACAGATCTTAAAGCTTCAAATGGTGCGCTGGCAGGCAAATGGACGGTATCAGACATTAGTGTGGATATTCCGGCTGGCTACAAAGTAACCGACGCGTTTGATGAAGGTCCGTATGAAAATTTTCGCGGAAGCACCTGGGATCTGGTACGGAATGGTAAAGGCTCATTTACATTAACCAACGGTACAAAAGAAGATATTTACTGGACGATCTATGGAAAAGGCAATGACGCACAGTTTCAATTCAAAAAACTAAACGGAGCAAAAGCAAGGAACGTTGAAGAGGGCTACAGGCTTCAATTGCAGAATATCAGCAGTAACAGTTTTATTGCAAAATCCCCCGTAGACCTGGGAGATGGAAAAACAGGATACATTACTTATACTTTTACAAAATAAAAAATAATTATAAACTCCACCTTAACCGGGCTGAAATTTTCAGACCGGTTTTTTTATGCTTATCCGAATGATAAGCACAACCAGGAAAGGCTGTTGGCATTCATCAAAGCGGGGAGAGAATATTCCTTATAAGCCATTTTGTAGTTTTCTATCTTTTCCAATAAATTTTCAAACATTTATCTTGCAGAAAATTTTTTAAATGAAAAGAGTCGGTATTTTAGGTGGCGGCCAACTAGGAAGAATGCTATTACAGGCAGGAGCGAACTACCCCGTGGAGACATTTGTAATGGAAAATGATGCAGAATGCCCTTCGGCACATTTGTGCCATCATTTTACAAAAGGCGACATTACCGATTTTGATGATGTATATAATTTTGGAAAAGATCTCGATGCGATTACGATCGAAATAGAATCGGTAAATATTGATGCGTTAAAAAAGTTAGAGGAAAAAGGCGTGGCTGTTTACCCAAGTCCGGCAGCGTTGGAAATTATTAAGAATAAAATTACTCAGAAAAACTTTTACGCTGACAATCAGATTCCAACATCCGAATATGTGATTACCCAAAATAAATCAGATTTAAATGATCACATCGATTTTTTGCCTGCTGCGCACAAACTCGCAATGGGTGGCTATGATGGGAAGGGCGTTCAACTATTAAAAAATGTGGATGATCTGCCAAAAGGTTTCGATGAAGCGGCTGTGATGGAGAAATTAGTATCGATAAAAAAAGAGCTTTCCGTGATCATTGGCATTAATGAAAAAGGCGAAACCGCTATTTATCCCGCCGTAGAAATGATTTTTAACAACGACCTGAACCTGCTCGAATATCAATTGAGCCCGGCAAAAATTGACGAAAAAACGGGATGGAAGGCAGAAGCGATAGCATTAGCGGTGGTAAAGAATCTGAAAAGTGCGGGTATCTTTGCGGTTGAGCTGTTTATCGATATCAACGACAATGTATTGGTCAACGAAACTGCGCCAAGGGTGCATAACAGCGGTCACCATACTATAGAAGCAAATTTCTCGTCGCAGTTCGATATGCTGTGGCGCATCATGTTGGGTTATCCATTAGGAAATACAAAGCCTATTATGAATTCTGCCATCGTAAACCTGATTGGTGAAGACCATTACAAGGGCCCGGCAAAATATGCACAACTCGGGGAAGTTCTAAAGATCGAAAATGTCTTTGTTCACATTTACGGTAAAAAAGAAACAAAGCCAGGGAGGAAAATGGGGCACGTGACCATATTAAGCAACGAGCGACAGCATTTGATTCACATTGCTAACAAAATAAAACAAACCTTGAAAGTAGTCTCTTAAAAGATTATTTTCTGCGAAGATTTTTAACAAATTGAGCGTCTTATGACCGAGAACGACAATAATCAACTATTATTATAATGAACGTGAAGTACCTGAGCATAACTGCCTGTAGCATTCTTTTTTTGTTTATTTCCTCCTGCGGCAGTAAATCAAAAGATCCCAAACCTGTGCAGAAACACGGCGGTGAGGCCGCTGCGCTGAGTGTCGAGGGATTTGTGGTCAGCAGTTCTGTTTTAAATTCAAGTATAGAGATCGCAGGAAGCCTGCTTCCTTATGAAGAGACAGAGATCCATCCGGAAGTCGCCGGCAAAGTTGTGATGCTTTCCATCCAGGAAGGTTCGGTGGTAAAAAGAGGAACCTTACTGGCAAGGCTTTTTGACGGCGACCTGCAGGCGCAACTGCAAAAATTAAGTGTGCAACTAAAAATTGCCCAGAAAACACAGGAACGTCAGGATGAATTGTTGAAAATCGGTGGCATCAGTCAGCAAGATTATGATTTGAGCTTATTGAATGTAAGCACCATTAAAGCCGACATGCAGATATTGCAGGCTTCTATCGATAAAACAATTATCAGGGCACCGTTCGACGGCAAACTTGGGCTTAAAAATATCAGCATCGGCGCCTATATTACTCCAACCACCGTGCTTACCACAATCCGGCAGGTGAACAAGTTAAAACTTGAATTTAGTGTGCCTGAAAAATATACGCCGAAAGTGGCCGTTGGAAATGTAATTTCTTTCAGCACCGAAGCTTCTCCAAAAACATACACTGCAAAAATAAGGGCAACAGAATCAGGCATTACACAGGACAACAGGAGCCTGGTCGTACATGCGATTGTTGAGAACACAGATAAAAATATTACGGCTGGTTCTTTTGCAAAAGTGATTTTCGACATGGGCAATAATAATAACGCTATTATGGTTCCCACGCAGGCAATCATTCCCCAGGCACGAGATAAAAAAGTGATTGTTTATAAGAACGGAATAGCCAATTTTAATACGGTGGTAACAGGAACAAGAGATTCCGCACGCGTGGAAATTCTCAGCGGTCTTAATGCTGGAGACACTATCATTACTACTGGCTTGTTACAGATAAAGCCTGATAGCAAAATCAATCTTTCAACCCTCAAAAAGTAGCCTACAAAAGTGAATATATCTCACATAAGCTTGCGGCGTCCGGTGTTCGCCATTGTAATGAACCTGGTGATCGTATTGTTCGGCATCATTGGTTTTAAATTTCTGGGCGTAAGAGATTACCCGGCAATTGATCCGCCCAATATATCGGTGCGGACATCTTATGCCGGAGCGAATTCAGATATTATTGAATCTCAAATAACCGAACCGTTGGAGAAAGCCATCAATGGTATCGCCGGCGTAAAAAATATCACTTCTTCCAGCAACCAGGGAAGCAGCAATATCAATGTGGAGTTCGAGCTGGGCGTAGACCTTGAAACAGCCGCCAATGATGTAAGAGATAAAGTTTCGCAGGCCTCAAGAAGTTTGCCGCAGGACGTCGATGCGCCGCCCGTTGTTTCTAAAGCCGATGCAAGTGCGCAACCAATTATTGCCGTAACTGTGCAGAGCAATACGCGTAACCTTCTTGAAGTTACCGAATACGCCAACAACAATATTCTCGAGCGTTTACAAACCATTCCGGGGGTGAGTTCCGTGTCGATATGGGGCGAAAAAAGATATGCGATGCGTATCTGGTTTAAACCGGATAAGCTACAGGCCTATGGCCTTACAACAGACGATGTTCAAACTGCACTGCTGACGCAAAGTGTGGAACTTCCGGCAGGAAAAATAGCCGGAAACTATACTGAGCTTGTTGTGCGCACTTTTGGCAAATTAAACACAGAAGACCAGTTTAATAATGTTGTTATCAAAAACATAAACGGCGTAAATGTAAAGTTGAATGATGTAGCAGATGCTGTGCTGGGTCCGGAAAATGAAGAATCCGGTTTGAAAGAAAGTGGCGTTCCGATGATCATGTTGGCCATTATCCCACAACCGGGATCTAACTATGTGTCTATTTCAAATGAATTCTACAAGCGACTAGAAGAAATCAAAAAAGAAATTCCGGCAGACTTCAAATTAGACATCGGAATGGACCAGACTAAGTTTATCAAGCGTTCTATTTCGGAAGTGGAAGAAACGCTTTTTATTGCTTTAGGCCTGGTGATCCTGATCATTTATTTATTTTTCCGCGACTGGATTATTGCCCTTCGTCCATTGCTCGACATTCCCGTTTCATTGATCGGCGCTTTCTTCATTATGTATATTTTTGGATTCACCATTAATGTTCTTACGCTCCTCGCCATCGTACTCGCGACAGGACTTGTAGTGGATGATGGCATTGTAGTCACGGAAAATATTTTTAAGAAAATAGAGGCCGGAATGAATAAATACCAGGCTGCGCGTGAAGGATCCAAAGAAATTTATTTCGCAGTTATTTCCACCTCTATCACACTCGCGATTGTTTTTCTACCGATCATCTTTTTGGAAGGATTCGTTGGAAGGCTCTTCCGTGAATTTGGTATTGTGGTTGCAGGTGCCGTATTGATCTCCGCATTTGTTTCACTGACTTTGACGCCTGTCCTGAATGTAAAGCTGACAAGAAGCAAGGCAGGACATACGTGGTTTTATCTTAAAACAGAACCCTTTTTCCGGGCAATGGAAGATGGCTATAAAAACAGCCTCGCTGCTTTTATGAAAGTAAAATGGATTGCATTTGCAATCGTAGCAGCCTGTTTCGCTATTATCTTTTTTATTTTTAAAGGCATCCCTTCTGAACTCGCTCCATTGGAAGATCGTAACCAGTTTCGCTTGCAGGTGACCGCTCCTGAAGGCACTTCTTATGACTACATGGATGCTTATATTGATAGTCTGAATAAATTTATAATGGACTCTGTCCCTGAGAAAAAAATACAGACGAGCCTGACCGCTCCCGGATTTTCCGGAGGATCTGTAAATAGTGGCTTTATCAACGTCATGTTAACCGATCCTCAGGAACGCGACAGATCGCAACAACAGATTGTGGACATGGTGAACCGCAACCTTAAAAATTTTCCGCAGGGAAGAGCATTTGCAACGCAGGAACAAACGATCTCTGTGAGCAGGCGCGGTGGCCAACCGGTGCAGTTTGTAATTCAGAATAATAATTTTGAAAAAATCAAAAACATACTTCCGCCGTTTATGGATGAGGTAAATAAGAGCCCCGTTTTCCAGGGAGCGGATGTGGATTTAAAATTCAACAAGCCCGAGCTTCGTGTAAATATTGACCGCCTGAGGGCAAGTGAGCTTGGAGTGAATGTTGATAATATTTCTCAAGCGCTTGAGCTGGCTTATAGTGACAGAAGGCTTGGTTATTTTCTTAAATCAGGGAAACAATACCAGGTACTTGGCCAGGTTGACCGCAACGATCGCGATGACCCGAATGACCTGAGTAAATTAATGGTAAAAAACAATCGCGGTCAAAACATCTCTCTTGAAAATTTAGTCAGTACTACCGAAGCGTCTGCGCCGCCTACACTTTATCATTTCAACAGGTATAAATCGGCTACCATTTCCACAGGACTTGCGCCGGGGAAAACAGTTGGTGATGGCATTAAGGAAATGGATCGAATTGCGAAAAAATTACTCGACGACACCTTCCAGACAGCGCTCAGCGGTACTTCCAGGGATTATGCTGAAAGCTCAGGAAATACACTATTCGCCTTTATTCTCGCGCTTATTTTGATCTACCTTGTGCTTTCTGCACAGTTCGAAAGCTTTATCGATCCGTTTATTATTATGATTACCGTGCCGCTTGCGTTAGCTGGAGCGCTACTTTCTTTATGGATATTCGGACAAACATTCAATATTTTTTCACAGATAGGAATGATCATGCTTATCGGCCTGGTAACAAAAAATGGTATTTTGATTGTTGAATTTGCCAATCAAAAGAGAAAGGCTGGTGTCGCAAAAGTTGATGCGGTGATAGATTCCGCCCATATGAGGTTGCGTCCGATTTTGATGACAAGCCTTGCGATGTCGCTTGGTGCGTTGCCTCTTGCGTTGTCTATCGGAGATGCGTCGACTAGTCGTATTCCTTTAGGCATTGTGATTGTTGGCGGAATTATGTTCTCGTTAATTCTCACTTTATATGTTGTGCCTGCTATGTATGCATTTCTTTCATCCACAAAACGACCAATGAATGAAGCGTTTGAATAAAAAAACACTTTTATTTTCTATATCCTTCCTGTTTCTAAATGGAATTCTTTTGGCGCAGGATACTTTGATCACGGCTGAGGATGCTGTGAAGCATGCCATTGAAAATAATTATGGCATCATCATGAGCAGAAACAACATTGAGATAGGAGCCATAAACAACAATTGGGCAAACGCAGGTGCAGTCCCTGCTATAAGTGCTACCGCCAACAAAGTAGTAGGCGTAAACAATCTTCAGCAGAATCTCAGCAACGGAACTGTCACTAAAAAGAATGGAAATGCTACTCAAAATTTCAATGCAGGCCTCACGGTTCAGTGGCAAATTTTTGATGGCTTCAAAATGTTTGCAACAAAGAAAAGATTGGAAGAGCTGGAAAGAAATGGAGAATATGTGTTCAGAAAAAATCTGAATGAAACGGTTTATAACGTTATCACTTCTTATTATAATATTGTCACGCTGAATGAGCAGATGAAAGCTACGCTGGAGCAGATTGAGCTATACAATGACCGTTATTTCCTGGCGCAGCGACGTTTTGAGATAGGCACTGGTGCTAAATATGAAGTGCTGGAAGCGCAGGTAGACCTTAATGAACAAAGATCCAATTTGCTTGCATTACAGAATTCAATTGCACTTGCAAAGTCTTCCCTAAATAATATGATGGGCAAAAGGCCTGATACCTCGTATCGCGTAATCGATACCATTCTCATCAAGGCTCCGCTTGCATTTGCGGAAGCGCAAGAAAAAATTGAAAAACAAAATCCCGACATCCTTTTAGCGAACAGTGACCTGGCGATTTTAATTGAAACAAAAAAAGAGGTCAATGCTGCAAGGCTTCCTTCGGCGGTTTTAAGTGGCTTTTATAATTTTGCAAGAAACAAAAATGGGGCAGGATTTACTTTATTAAATCAAACATATGGCCCATCAGGATCTATCGGAGTTAGTGTTCCTTTATTCAACGGCGGCCTGGTTAAAAAACAATTGGCTGTCACAGACATCCAGATAAAAAACCAGGGAATAGCGATCGAGCAAACAAAGAATGATCTGCAAACCACGCTGGTCAACGCTTACATCAATTACCAAAATTCATTGAAAGCCGTGGATCTCGAAAAAAATAACCTCGTGCTTGCCACCGAAAACATTTCCATTGCCACCCAGCGATATAAAGTTTTGAACATCACTTCTGTGGAATTAAGACAGATTCAGATCAGCTATAACGATGCAAAGAACCGTTTATATAATGCCTTATACCAGGCAAAAGTCGCCGAAGCAGGGATTGCTTTGCTTACGGGTGATATATCAAACATATAGACTTAGAAATGCAAGAATGTTGATTTTAATCGATAAAGGCTTTTTGTTTCCTAAGAATAAATTTTAGAAAAAAAGCAAAAATCTACATTATGGCTTTCGAGGACATAGGCTTGATTTAATATGCATTCCATTATCTTTATCCCTTAATTTAATTAAATGTCGAAACTTCATAAACCTGTCGTTGGAATTATCATGGGAAGCGATAGCGATCTCAAAATCATGGATGCAGCCGCGGAAATTTTAAAATCATTTGAAGTCCCTTATGAACTCACAATTGTTTCTGCACATCGTACGCCTTTGCGAATGGTAGACTACGCCACGAAGGCCTATGGACGCGGCTTAAAGATCATCATTGCGGGAGCAGGCGGCGCGGCCCATTTGCCAGGCATGATCGCTTCGTTAACGACTTTACCTGTTATTGGTGTTCCAATAAAATCTTCTAATTCTATCGACGGCTGGGATTCTGTACTTTCTATTTTGCAAATGCCAAATGGCGTACCCGTAGCAACAGTTGCTTTAAATGCGGCAAAAAATGCCGGCATTTTAGCCGCTGAAATATTAGCTCTTTCTGATGAAAAATTGCATCAGAAATTAGTGTCATTTAAAGATGAAATGAAAACAGAAGTTGAACTGAAAGCCCAAAATATAGAAAAAAGGAATTCCTGATCCGCCTTAATCTTCTATTGTTGTAATGCAAAACTCCTGTTCGAAAGTGAGGGAGTTTTCATAAAGTATTTTCAGAAAATCATTACCCCATCTTGAATAAAACAGCATAAAATTTTCTGTTCTTTCCTGCAGCCCGTTCTCTGGAAATAACGTGGAGAATATTTTTGCCAATTGATTCTTCTGCGTTTCAAATTTTCGTTTTTCAGCACGCAGCATCTTCTTTTCCAGGGCCGACAATGTTTTCAAATGCTTTGTTTCCAACGCCGCTGTATGTTGGCTTAGCGTATTATCAACAGCGCTTGCAAGCATTTTTATTTTATCATAAACTTCGCGGAACTGCTGAATTTCAGGCGCTAAATGTAACCGGGAATCACTCTCTTTTTTTACAATTTCATTCAGTAAATTTTCCTGTCCTTTGAACAGATCTGCCGGATTGAGATTAAGCTTCGTGAGTAACTGGCCGTATTTGTCATCGATGATGAGGAATGAATTTCTAACAACCAGAACAGGATAAGGAACGGAGTAATTTTTAAAAAGATCTTTAAGCTGTAGCCAGTAAGCAAGCTCGCCACCACCACCAATCCAGGCTACATCCGGCAAAATAAATTCCTGGAACAAACCACGCAATACCACGTTTGGACTAAATCTTTCAGGATGGCTCCGGAGCTCGTTTTTTATTTCATCTTTTGAAAAAACAATTTCTGTATCATGAACCACATAATGATCATCAACCGGCACAATCCTATTTCTCAAATTATCCTTTAAATAAAAAAGATTAATTTCTCTTGGATAAGCCTGTGCTTTAAAATTCTTAGCTAATTTTTCAGAAGTCTCATTGACAATTTTAGAAGAAGTGTGGTTGAAAATATCATCTTCAAAAATGGAAAGCATTTCTTTTTTATAATTTGCATTGTCAGGAAGTAAAATCAACAATCCAAATTCTTTAAACAATTCGTGAACGAATAAAAAAGTTGCTTCTTCTATAGTGCTGCCTTTTGTGAAGCAAGCCTTCATAAGCGAAATTATAGAATTTCCATATTTTTCAACCTTTAACCTGCCCGAAATTTCCTCCATTAAAGCAAGCAGATCGTTATCAACCTTCATTCGCCCTACGGCACCTGTTTGTTTCGTTTTCCATTCATATTTTTCGCCATCAATTACAATATGATTTAATTCCGCCAGGTCCGCATCTTCACTTCCCATAAAAAACACAGGCACAAAATTATATTGCGGCATTTTCCTTTTTAGAGAATCTGAAATTTTTATGATGTGCAAAATTTTATAAATGAAATAAAGGTGGCCCGTAAAAATATTAGGTTGATGAGCCGTACAAATTGTAAAAGTATTTTCATCTAAAAGCTGATGGATATTGGCTTTTACGACTTCACAATCATTTTGATCTTTGTATTGTTGTTCAAACTGATCAACCAACAAACTGCGATTGGTATCAAACGCTTTTCTGGCGGAAATAGCCGCTTTGATGCCTTCCAGGTCAACTTCATGTTCATAGAATTCTTTCAATTCAGGAACCGCTTCAATATAATCGAGGACAATTTTGGTAAATTTTCCTGTCTGCTTGTAGGAGATATAATTAGGTTGACTTTTTGTATCCAAGGCCTGATTTTTTAGGTGCAAAGATATAGAGAAAAGGTAGAGGAAAATGGACGACATGAATCACATAGAGATGTCGAATTATCCATTCGACACAGACGGGAAAAGTATTTTGAACTGAACTTTTTATCGTTTCACAAAAGCTCATTCACAAAAAAGACCGTTCCTTTCGAAACGGCCTCCCTTTAAAATTATAATGCTGAATTTAATCTTCAACTTTCATTTTACCTTTCTGTTTTGCCATCACTTCTTCAGCGATGTTGGTAGGCGCTGGTGCGTAGTGACTGAATTCCATTGTAGAAGTTGCACGGCCACTTGATAATGAACGCAATTGCGTTACATAACCGAACATTTCACTCAACGGAACTTTTGCTTTGATCACCTGAACACCATGACGGCTATCCATTCCTTCCAGCATTCCACGACGACGGTTAAGATCGCCTGTTACATCACCCATGTATTGATCGGGAGTAAGCACCTCAATTTTCATGATTGGCTCCAGCAACACAGGCTTAGCCTTACGCCCGGCTTCGCGGTATCCTTGCTTGGCACACAATTCGAAAGACATTGCATCAGAATCGACCTGGTGGAACGAGCCATCAAATACTCTAACCTTCATGCTCTCCATTGGATAACCGGCTAATACACCTGTCGTCATTGCGGTATCAAATCCTTTTTGAATGGCAGGAACAAATTCTTTTGGAATAGATCCACCAAACAAACCATTTACAAACTGGAAGTTTCCTTTATCTTCTTTCAAAAATTCTTCATCAGCGGGCCCGATTTCAAAAACGATATCGGCGAACTTACCGCGACCACCTGTTTGTTTCTTAAGTACCTCACGGTGCTCAATAGTATTTCTGAATGCTTCTTTATAAGCAACCTGTGGTGCTCCCTGGTTGATCTCTACTTTAAATTCACGTTTCAAACGATCAATGATGATTTCAAGATGCAACTCTCCCATTCCACGAAGAATGGTCTGTCCTGTTTCTTCGTCTGTATTGACCCTTAATGTAGGATCTTCTTCAACTAATTTTGAAATAGCCATCCCCATCTTATCAACGTCTGCCTGAGTTTTAGGCTCAATTGCGATTGCGATAACCGGCTCAGGGAAAGTCATTGCTTCTAAAACGATCGGGTTATTTTCATCACATAAAGTGTCACCTGTTTTGATGTCTTTAAAGCCAACTGCTGCGCCAATATCTCCTGCATGAATAAAATCTACAGGATTTTGTTTGTTCGCATGCATCTGCATGATCCTCGAAATCCTTTCATTTTTTCCGGTACGGGTATTCAATACATAAGAACCTGAATCCAAACGGCCACTGTAAGCCCGGAAGAACGCCAAACGTCCAACAAAAGGATCTGTCATGATCTTAAATGCCAATGCACTGAATGGTTCTTTTGGATCGCAATGACGCAAAACTTCTTCACCTGTATCAGGATTAATTCCTTTTACAGCCTCAATGTCCATAGGGCCGGGTAAATAACGAACGATCGCATCCAATGCTGCCTGCACACCTTTATTCTTAAAAGATGAGCCACACATCATCGGAATGATTGAAATATCAATCGTTGCTTTACGGATTGCTTCATGCATTTCTGCTTCTGTGATCGTGTTTGGATCGTCGAAGAATTTTTCTAATAATTTCTCATCATATTCTGCAACCGCTTCAACCAAATGCTGCCTCCACTCATTTACGTCATCTATCATATCTTCCGGAATAGGAACTTCCTGGAAGGTCATTCCTTGCGTATGCGTCATCCCATACGATTGCTTTCATGGTGATAAGATCTACCACACCTTTGAAGCTTTCTTCAGCGCCAATGGGCAACTGCAATGGAACTGCTTTAGCGCCCAACATTTCTTTAACCTGTTTTACCACGTTTAAGAAATCTGCACCCGAACGGTCCATTTTATTTACAAACCCAATACGGGGAACCTTGTATTTATTTGCCTGACGCCAAACAGTTTCACTCTGTGGCTCAACACCGCTCACCGCGCAAAACAATGATAATAAACCATCCAACACACGAAGAGAACGCTCTACTTCCACGGTAAAATCAACGTGGCCGGGAGTATCAATAATGTTGAATTTATATTGATGAGTATCGGGTGTTTTTTTACCCTGAACCATTGGGAAATTCCAGAAGCATGTAGTAGCAGCAGAAGTAATGGTGATACCTCTTTCCTGCTCCTGTGCCATCCAGTCCATAGTTGCTGCACCATCGTGCACTTCACCTATCTTATGGTTGACGCCGGTATAGTACAGAATGCGCTCTGTAGTAGTGGTTTTGCCCGCATCAATGTGAGCAGCAATACCAAAGTTTCTTTGAAATCTTAAGTCGGCCATTTGCCTTGTTTTTGTTTTTATTATAAATGATAATTCTTTATTTACAGTTGGTTTTCACCTAGCGGAAACCATTTTATCGTAAATCTTTTCCCCGTGTCACTATCTTATCACTTCACAAATTTGAAGTAATAAAAATCGAGGGCGCAAAGGTACGAAGATTCCGGAAAAAATTATTGCATCCCAAACACTAATTTGTAGAAATAATCAGGTTTAACAAAAATGTGATTCCTGCTTGGTTAAGAGCGCATTGCGTGAAGCATTTTCACCGCGCAAATGCTTTTAAAGTGTGGCAAAAAAACATAAAATCCTTATAAGTCAAAAAGTAGAAATTTACTTTTTTAAGCTCAATTGAAAACTTTTAAAATCAAATCCACCTTTCACAAAATAGATTTTTATCTTATTTATTCCTCGAGACAACCTAATACCGACGGGGGAAGAAGCGATAAAATTATCGTTGCTTTTAGCAGGCAAAACAGAAAGCTTCTTTGTTTGCAGTTTATTATTGACGAATAACGAAATTAATCCACGCTTGCTTTCTCCTGAGGTATTAGCGACAAATTCATATTGACCGGCCTTGCTCACATTTATGGTAAAAAGCAACCATTCGCCGTCTTCAATATTAAAAACATAAGGCTCATTATTGAGACCTGTTTTAATATCAACACCGTCATTTCTATATTTTCTTCCTCGATTGCCTTGCGTGTTGACTCCGGGCGTATACATATAGCTGGCGGTATCCGCATCCGAATAAGCGAAATTATTTCTTCCCATATCAAAATCAACCGCATTGATGATAGTTTTATCCGTTACCAAATTGGTTTTAAAAGGGATTGTCGCCGTAGAATGAACCTGCCGAAACATGGCATCAATAACGTCTTTATGAAAAATATTATTTTCAATTCTGATATTTGCCAGAAGATCATTTAAAATCTCAGCAGATTTTCTCTCATCTGGTTTGTCGATCTTGCCGGCGCAAAAGTCCACGAAGAGATGGTAATCCTTTGGTTCTTTAATTTCCAAAGGATTATTAATACCCATTTTTTTTAATTGCCACCAGCACCAGCCGATACCGTTATCTTCCATAAGTTTGATATTGTTCGTAAACCAGGTATTCGAATTTTCCCCGGATTCGCCCAACCAAACCGGGACATTATATTGATCGCGATAATCCAGGAATTTCTGAATCGTTTCCTGAGTTGAAAAATTGCCATATTTATGAAAACTGATGACAAGGTTATCATCCCACAATGGAAAAATTCCATTGTAATTATTGGCAAATCCGTTTCCTTCCAGGAAAATGATATGATTTTTATCGACGGAGCGAATGGCGCTTGTAATTTCTATAAATAACTCTTTCAAAGGACGATTGGTTTTTTCAGAAAGACCTCTTTTATCCGCCGGATCGTCAAATCCCCAATTGGTTTCGTTCAAAATATCGTATCCACCGATGTAAGGCTCATTCGAATACCTTTCGGCTAGTTTTTTCCAAAGCGCTATAGTTTTAGCTTTATTTTCCCCGGATTGCCAAAGTGATGGCTCGGCGGGATTCCTGTCAGATATAGCAAGGTCATCGCCCTGGCCGCCGGGTGCGGCATGAAGATCAAGGATGAGATAAATCTTATTTTCTTTACACCATTCTAATAATGAATCCACCATCTCAAAACCTTTTTTCAGCCACGTATTTTGGCCTCTCACTGGTTCGTCTTTTACGGCCAAAGTAAATAAATCGTAATGCATCGGCAGCCTGATAGAATTAAATCCCCAGCCGGCCAATGAATCTACATCCGCCTTTTGCGTATTGTATTGTAGCCAGTTTTTATAAAAATCATCAGTTTTCTCCCTGCCGATGAGTTCGGTAATCTTTTCGTTGATCTTATATTGCTGGCCTAAAAATCCAAGTTGAAACATATATCCTTCCTGGAGCATAAAACCGCCAAGTCCCATTCCTCTCAGGATAAAATTTTTATCAGAATCATTCACAATCCGCTTTCCGTTAACTCTTAAAAAACCTTGTGCTGAAGAAGCGATTGATAAAAAAGACAAAACAATTAAAACAGGAAGCGCTTTTAAAGCTTGATTTTTCATGATGCAATCCATTAATATTTAAAATCCTTGTAAAGTACCCAATTATGGTCAAAAACAAAAAACCCTTCCGGTTAGAGAAGGGTTTATATTTTAAAATCAATTTAAGTTAGATTCTGAAATGCGCGAATGCTTTGTTAGCATCAGCCATACGATGCGTGTCTTCTTTCTTTTTGAAAGCTGCACCTTCACCTTTGCTTGCTGCTACGATTTCATTAGCCAATTTTTCTGACATGCTGCGACCATTTCTATCGCGACTGTATTTAATAAGCCATTTAATGCTTAAAGATGTTTTTCTATCTGCACGAACTTCCGATGGAATCTGGAACGTAGCTCCACCAATACGACGGCTTTTTACTTCCACACCAGGCGTTACATTAGACAAAGCTTTTTTCCAAACTTCATATCCATCTTCACCTGAGATTTTAGACACTTTATCAAGAGCATCATAAAAAATATTGAAAGCGCCACTTTTTTTACCTTGCCACATTAAATTGTTCACAAAACGGGTAACTAATTTATCCTGAAATTTAGGATCAGGAGCCAAAGGAAGTTTTTTTGCTTGTGCTTTACGCATTGTTCTGTTTATTTTTTCTCGCCTGCCATCAAGCTCGACGAATGTTAACTTTAAATTTTATTCACCAGGCGAAAACCGCTGAGTGAGTATTCAAATAATAATCAGATGTAGACCATCGGAAAATTATTTCTTAGCTTTTTCTTTTTTAGTACCGTATTTGGAACGGCTTTGCTTGCGGTCCTTTACACCAGCAGTATCAAGACTTCCGCGAACAATATGGTAACGTACTCCAGGAAGATCTTTTACCCTTCCACCACGAAGCAACACGATCGAGTGCTCCTGCAGGTTATGTCCTTCACCCGGAATGTAGGCGATCACTTCAATTTTATTAGTAAGCCTTACTTTGGCTACTTTGCGCAAAGCAGAGTTTGGCTTCTTAGGAGTAGTTGTGTATACTCTTGTACATACGCCACGACGTTGCGGGCAGCTATCAAGCGCTCTTGATTTACTCTTAGCCCTGATTATTGTTCTTCCTTTTCTTACTAATTGTTGTATTGTAGGCATTATTTTTTACCTTATTTTTTTGGACGGCAAAGGTAAGTGTCCGATTGTGAAATACCAAAATTATTTGACTGTGAAAAAAATTATTAATGCAATTAACCACTGAAAATCTGTTTTTCAATCCACATTGATAACAAAGAATCAGATTATGAATAAATCAAAAAACGTGAAAATCTATATTTTGGCTTTTCACGCTTAGCTTTTTCTAAAAAACAGATCATTTAAACCTTCACCATCCAGCCGTATTTATCTTCGGCTTTGTTGGCTTTGATCGCGTTCATCCTGGATATTATTTCGGCGGAAATTTTCCAGTTATCCGTATCAAATTTCATTGTAAGGTCACGATAGCAAAGTTCTTTTATTTTCGAGATTGTTGCCGCCGTACCGGTTCCGAACACTTCTTTCAATGTGCCGGCTTTGTAAGCATCCGCGATTTCATCAATACTCAGCTTCCGCTCCTCCACGTCAAGCCCCAATTCTTTTATAATCTGAATTACGCTATCCCTGGTAACGCCAGCCAAGATAGTTCCGTCTTCAAGACCTGGGGTGATGGCCTTATTGCCGATAATAAAAAATACGTTCATCGTGCCACATTCCTGTACATATCTGTGTTCCAAAGCATCCATCCACAACACCTGATCGAACCCTTTTCGTTTGGCCTCCGCAGTTGCATACATTGCTGCTCCGTAATTACCGGCATTTTTGGTATACCCCACTCCACCCGGTACCGCTCTTACATATTTTTCTTCTACATAAATCCTCATTGGCGCGCTATAATAAGGGCCTGTGGGACTTAAAATAATTAAAAATTTATATTTAGCGCTGGGCTTTACACCAATTACTTCTTCACTGGAAAACATAAATGGCCTTATATATAAAGAGTGGTCAAACTTATTGGGGATCCAATCTCTGTCAAG
Source organism: uncultured Chitinophagaceae bacterium (assembly GCA_963706775.1). GTDB lineage: Bacteria > Bacteroidota > Bacteroidia > Chitinophagales > Chitinophagaceae > Ginsengibacter. Next base: position 118,675 of record CAVPNF010000001.1, on the reverse strand, counting down.
GTTTACAAGCTGCTTCATCCCTTCAATAAAAATTTCCTTTGGCACCTCGGGCATCACCATCCTGGAAGCAGAAATATTGAAACGTTTAAAATTATCATCTGCACGGAAGATAAAAACTTCGCCATTGTCATCTTTATAAGCTTTAATTCCTTCAAAAATGGCTTGTCCATAATGCAATGCCGCGCAGGACGGCGCAAGTGAAAGTGGCTGATACGGTTTAATTTCCGGAGTTTTCCACTCCCCGTTCTCATAATCTACTTCAAGCATGTGATCTGTAAAATATTTTCCAAATGGCAGATCTTCAAGACTCATTGAGTCAAGTTTGCTTTCTTCAGCCTTAGTGATAATAAAATCTTCTGCTGCGATCATATCGTTATTTTTGCAGCAAAGGAACGAAAAAAAGGGAAGTAAATTTCTTAAAATGAGTATAGACCAAATCCAATTACCCGGATATTTGTGCCGTCAAATGTTCGCCAAAAGCTTGCTGGATAAGGGAAAGCCCGTGGGCGATGCCTCACCAACCGAAAAAATAAAATTAACAGCATTAGGTGCAAATGAAAGAAATATCCTGTTCCTCGTAAATGATGCCCAACACAAATTTTTGGCTGAAACTGAAATGAAATTGCTGTCTGATCTATTAAATGCCTGCAAAATTTCTATGGAAGACATTGTTTTGGTAAATTATGATCAAAATCGCGGCGTAAACTATCGGGACTTAACCAATCAATTTCAATCCAAAAAGGTATTAATATTTGGCGTAGCCGCCGCAGATCTTGAACTTCCTTTCACAATACCGTTCTTTCAAATCCAAAAATACCAGGAACAAACTTATTTAATCGGCCCCTCCTTATCAGACTTCACTAATAATGTGGGTTTGAAAAAAGAACTCTGGAATTGTCTTAAAAAAATTTTTTCGATTTAAAAAATATGGAACATATCATATTCGCAACCAACAATCTCAATAAAGTATTAGAAGTTAAAAGCATCATAGGCGACAAGTTCAGTATTCTGTCGCTCGCTGAAGCAGGTATAGACATCGATATTCCAGAACCGTTTGAAACAATCGAGGAAAATGCCATCGAAAAAGCGCGGGTAATTTATCAACTTAAAAAACAAAATTGTTTTTCAGAAGATACCGGATTAGAGGTGGAAGCATTAAACGGGGAACCGGGGGTGAGAAGCGCGCGCTATGCCGGAAATGGAAATGATCCGGAAAAAAATATTGATAAACTTTTGAATAATTTAAAAGACCATGAGAATCGACGTGCACAATTCAAAACGGTTATCTGCCTGATACTAAATGGTAAGCAGAATATTTTTGACGGTATATGCAAAGGCACTATTATTGCACAACGAAAGGGACAATCCGGATTTGGTTACGATCCGGTATTCGTTCCTGATGGCTCTGACAAAACGTTTGGGGAGATGGGCATGGAAGAAAAAAATATTTTCAGCCATCGAAAAAAGGCAGTTGAGAAATTAACGCGCTTTTTGAATTCCTTTGAATAAGTTTGTTGCTCAAAATATCCTTGAAAATATTGATTATAATTTGACTAATCAAAGCAACCATATACCTTCTGAAAACGACTTGATACAAGGATGTATTGATGGCGACCGACAAATGCAGGAACTTCTTTATAAACGATATGCTTCAAAAATGTATGGCGTTTGTCTCAGGTACGTCGCAAATGCGGATGATGCTAATGACATTTTACAGGAAGGATTTATAAAAGTTTTTAAGAATCTGGATAAATTCAGAAGGGAAGGATCATTTGAGGGATGGATTCGCCGCATATTCGTAAATACGGCAATCGAGCAGTTCAGAAAAAAGATAAAACTGTATAATGTTGATGAGGTCCAGGAGAATACACTTGAAGATAAGGAACTGAGCGCGCTGGATTTATTAGCAACGAAGGATATACTTAATATCGTGAACGAACTATCACCCGGATATAAAGCCGTATTCAATTTACATGTGATTGAGGGCTTTTCGCACAAAGAAATCGCAGATGCGCTGGGCATTACAGAAGGCACGAGCAAATCTCAACTGGCAAGAGCGAAGGGGGTTCTGAAAAAAATAGTTGAAACAAAACTAAAGACTCAATGAGAATTAAGGAGAGATAAATAACCAATAATGCAAAATTTCAAAAATAAACTCTATCAATACGAAGCGCTTCCTCCTGAGGAAATTTGGATAAATATCGAACGGGAACTAAATAAGGGCACTTTTGAAAAGAATAAAGTTGTTAAATTAAATAATTCAAAAAGGCGAAAAAGGTTGCTTTTTTACGCACTCACAGCCGCCGCGTCTCTCGTCATTATTTTTATGAGCGGCATTTTCTTTAAAAAAGATCAGGCTATAAAACAGGTAGCGGTAGCGCCCATTTCGCAGGTTGATAACCTGGTTGATCAAAAGGTAAAAGATTCTATCGCCCTTAACCATCAGATACTTGAAAAAATCATCAATACAGCGCCAGAGCATAAAAAGGTGTTAGCTTCTAACTTTGAAAGACATGACGGACACGCTAAAAAGTATCTGACGATTGCAGGACCGGAAGGGCAGCCCGTGAAAATTTCTGCAAAAGCCGCTATGTTGATTGTTTCTGCAGATGACGAATTTCCTCCAAAACCTATCTGGAGTAAAAAGATAGATAAATGGAAGCAAATCATGCTGAGCAATACTACTTCTCCAACAGCCACAAGCCTCGTGGATATCCTGGAAAACGCTGCATATTCTGATAACGTTGAATAAAGTGGTGTAATGGCACGAATCAAAATTGAGCTTCCTGCACAAAGTATTGCGTCATTCAACATCCCGGTCAGGATTACAGATATCAATTACGGAAATCATGTCGGCAATAATTCAATTGTCGAAATTATTCATGAATCGAGGGTTCAATTTCTTCAGCAATATCAATTCACCGAACTGGATGCTGGTGGCACCGGCCTTATCCTGAATGAACTGATCGTTGAATTCAAAAACGAATCTTTTTATGGCGATATAGTGAACGTAAAAATATTCATCGGAGAAATTTCCAAAAAGTCCTTCGAAATCTATTATCAATTAATTGCCCTGAGAAGCGAAAACATAGTTATTGCGCATGCGAAAACAGGAATGGTTTGTTATAATTACTCACAAAGAAAAGTGGAATCGATTCCTGAAAAATTGAAATCGATATTAACGCACTGAACGCTAATTAGCGCGATGTAGCCGCTTTCCGATTAAGAAACGGCCTTGTTTCAAAAAAAGGAAAAATCTACTTTTTGGCTTCTCACATTTCGTTAAAAAATAATTTGGAAATCAAAACCAGAACTTTTTGAACTTCTTTTAGCTATTCCAAATCGCCCAACTTTCATCTGCCTGGATCACCAACATTTTTTCGCCATTTTCGATGGATGCACCATTGGCTTCTGCTTTAGCAAGAAAGAGAGTTTTTGCAGGATTATATATCAGATCAAAGAAATAATGTTGATTAGTAACAAATTGATATGGTAAATTCGGATAAGCATCTAGGTTAGGATACATTCCAAGCGGCGTGGTATTCACAATAATGTTGTATTCGTTAAAGATCTCTTTAGTGATGTCGTCGTAGTTAATCGCAGAAGGATGGTCTTTCTTATTGCGCGTGACCTCTAAAAATTGAATTCCCATTTTTCCTAAAACAAATCTTACGGCTTTGGACGCTCCGCCAGTTCCCAATATCAACGCCTTTTTATGAAAACTTTTCAGATGCGGCGCAAAAGATCTTTTGAAACCAATAACATCAGTATTATAACCAGTCCATTTTCCACCTATGATTTTTATACAATTGCATGCGTTCATTTGACGGCAATCGTCGGTTAAATTATCTAAAAAAGGTATAATATCCGTTTTATAGGGAATCGTAACGTTTAGGCCGCTGAGAGCAGGTTCATTTTTTAAGCGTGGAATTTCTTTTTCAAGATCCTTTAATTCGAAATTTTGATAAACACAATTGGTAATATGCTCATTTTGAAATTTTTCTGAAAAATATCGTTGGGAAAATGAGTGGCTTAGGGTTTTACCAAGCAATCCATAAACTTTCATATCGCCTTTTTTATGGTTTCCATTAATCACCGCTAAAAGCACAAAAAAATTACCAGGATTTTTGTCAACTGGTAATTTTTAGGCTTAATAATATAAAGTCAGTTACGGCTGTTGTTTATCAAGATAAAGATTGAAAGTATCTCCGCGAAGGCCGATTCTCATGGCTTCCAAAGGAATCACCTCGGTTGGCGCTATATTCCCCAGGTTTGCGTTGCAGCCCACTAACTCCAGAAAATACAATTGCTGCGCTTTCTGCGGAGCTTCCCACAGGATTTTCTCTGCCGGTATCTTTGTTAAAATTTCGTTTACCAAACCCTGGCGCACTTCTCCACTATCCCTGTATAAACCTACATTTCCAGCTTCGCGGGCTTCGGCAATGACATAAGTAGCACCTGCTTCTAATTCTGCATGCATTTGTTCAATCCATTTATAAGGCGGCATAATGTTCGCAGCATCTTTGCTTCCTACTTCACTTAATACGGTACCATGTTTTACTAACTTTTCAATATAGCCACATTTTTCGGTGTGAGGAATGCTGATAGAACCGTCACTAACCTCCATGTAAGTAATACTAAAATCCTTACAAAGCTGTATATAATCATTAAACTGATTCCTGATCAGAAAGGCTTCAAATAAAGTTCCTCCAAAATAAACCGGTATGCCTGATGATTGATAAAAGTCGATTTTTTCACGAAGATTTGGCGTTACAAAAGCAGTTCCGAAACCAAGTTTGATAATGTCGATATGTGGGCCGCCGGCACTAATAAGATTTTTTCCCTCTTCAAGGCTAAGGCCTTTGTCCATGACCATGGTCAGGCCACTCTGCCTGGGTTTAGCAACTCTTTCGGGAATTTGACTAAGTTTAAAATTCATTGAATATTTTTTTTAAGATGCGCAAATATAGTTTGGTGTGGGCAAAAAATAGTGAAAAAATATTCCGGCAATGAGCCTAAAATCTGTTTAAATGAATATATAAGAAGACTTAAACCGTGTTAATACCCGGTTTTCTTCATTAAAAATGTCTTGTTATTTTACGGCTTACGTCCCGAAGTTTTGTAAGCGCTTATAATTTCAGCTACGGAGGAATTCTGTAGCAGTGTAGGATCCAATTCTATAAATTGTTTTACGAGAGCGGGAGCATTTTGCATGCCGCGTGCGAGGTGCAGCCGGGCTTCCTTTGATTTTCCAAGTGCAAACAAAATAGCTGACTTGTAAAACTCAAATACCGGCTTTTCGTTGGTGTTTTTTTGAGCATTTGCAACCTGTTCAAGGGCCTCTTCAAAATATTCAGCATCATACAGGCATCTGATCAGTTCTTTCCAACCTTTTACATTGCGTGGACGCGCTTTTATGAAATGAGTAAAATGAATAACGGCATCTTTGATCTTGTCCAAATGAAGATAGCATTGAGCCAGCGCGAGTTGATAATCTGGCTGAGATCTATTGATGCTCATTGCATTATTAAGGTTCTTAATCGCGCTATCCCAGTATCCTTCCTGCATATAGGTTCCGGCAATTTTATAATAAAGATGACTATCTGTAGCGTTTAAATGAACGGCTTTGCGATAATTGAAACGGGCCTGGGCCGGATTCTTTAATTTTTCAAAACAATGGCCTATCGCTTCATAGATCACAGACTCAGGCATCGCCAACTCTAACACTTTTTGCAATACATCAATCGCTTCCCGGTATTTTTTAATCCGTAAATAGGCGTCACCAAGATTACGGTAGGCATAGTCAAATTTTTCATCGATTGCAATTGCATACAGATAAGCATCTATAGCCTTTTCATATAATTTCAAGCCCTGGTAAGCAGCTCCCAGGTTGAACCAGGCAAGTTGGGTGTAGGGATGTTCGTCAATTATTTGTTGGTGAATATGAATACTTTCTTCGTTTCGACCGGTATAATCGGTCCAGAAACAAATTTTATAAAGCGCTTCTTCATTCACAGGATCTTGCTCAAGAATTAGTTTCAGGCAATTAAACACTTTGTCAAAATCTTCATAATCATCGTATACGTCTGCAAGCTCGAAAAGTAATTCGGTTTTTTCAATACCATCAAAGACAGAAATTGCCTCTTCCAGAAGCGCAGATGCCTTTTCATGATTGTCCAATGCAAGGTAGGCGTCAGTTTTTAAAATATAGATATTGATATCATTACTGTCCAAAACTTCTGCTATTTGGAGCACATCAAGCGCATCAAGGTACTTTTGGGAAGCAATCAGGATATCCGCCTTCTTTATAAATAGAACGGATGAATATGGATATTGCTCTACCGCGAAATTCGACGCCTCAAGGGCCAGTGGCAGATTATCGTTTTCATCATAATAATCAATTATTCGCTCAAAAGATTCCTCCTCTATAAAATCGAACTTTCTTCCGGCCTTAAAATTCAGGTACTGCCTGAGCAATTCCTGCATTTCTTCCCTTTCTTTTCTAAACGGGTTTTCTTTCATAGTGATCAAACTTATGCTACAAAGTACTAATTATTTCGAAGCAAACGTTATTCTAACAATTATTTACACACATACGGGAAAAAACTTGATGAATGGCTTTATGTTTTGATAATTTTATCGTAATTTTGTTAAGAATAAATTAACTTTTTTCAAATGACTAAATATTCCAGAATAATATCGGTGCTTTTGCTGGTGTGCGGAGTATGCCTGTATGCCTTCGCAGATCGGGGTGGTTTTGTGAAAAAAAATAAAACTCACCTAAATATAAATACTAATGGAAATTTGAAGAATTCCATAACGTTTAATTTAAAGTCAGGCCTTACTTATCGTGGAAGTTCTATACTCGGCCAGGAACAAATTGGTAACAGTGTAATTACTGAATCATTAATTTCGTATAAAAAGGGAAATACTGTATATATTCTGCCATACAAGCAAAAAATATTAATACCTGAATACAGCCAAAAAGATGGTTATAAACTTATCATCAGGCCAAGAAAATAATTTCAGAGAACTCATTAAAAACCTGCATAAAGTGCAGGTTTTTTTTATGCCATTAAGTTGCGGCAGCATTACGAAAATCTACTTTTTAGCTTAGGAGAATGATTGCGCTTAATAAGAGGAATTGCAAATAAGAGTGAATATCATGCAATTGAATCCTGATAACTGTAACCTGATAAGACAGAAGAAAAATTACTTTTTTGTTTCAGAATAGGTTAACACCCTGTAACCTGATTTTGGAATTTCAAATTTCGAGGAAGGCACCGGATCATAATTGATTTTGGCAAGGGTAAACTTAAATTTCATTTTCCCGGATTGCATTTCATATTGAACCGGGAGCCCTGCGAGCGTGGTAAACTGGCCATCATACGACTTATTAGCAGGATTTACATCTGTCGTGTAGAACACAGTAAAACTCGATCCGTTTTTCAATTTTGCGATCGCCTTCCGGCAATTAAAACCGGCTATAACACTGTTTTCGTTTGTATTTTCAAAAACAATTCCATCGTATTTTTTATTATTCGCTTCCCAATCCTGCGGAGATAGCGTGATCATTAATTTTTGCCCGCTATAATCCTTTAAGATCACACCATTTCCGGATGTCGAATTGTAGATCGTTGCTTCGCTTCCAAGCCCACTGACCAGTTCCAGCCGGCTTTGAGTTCCTTTGAGATAGATCGTTGTTGTGGCGCCGTCAAGCATATCAGCCATTTTTGGCTCCCCGCTTCCAGTCTCGACGGACATATTATACACCAAAGTCCCTTCAGTAAAAGTCTTCTGAGCAGTGACGGAAGATGCGACAAACAAGACTGCAATAAATAAGATTATTTTATGAGATTTCATACTTGATATATAACTTGAAATTAATTCAGGATGAAGATAAAAATAAACTAATAATGGTTGCAGCCCAATTTCACTTTACTTCCTTAATTATTTCTTTTTCTTATTTGAATCTACTTTCTGCCTCATATCTTTTAGTTTTTCATTACTGTTCTGCATTGCTGTGATTCTCTCCTGCCATTTATTTTGGGTAACCGGCTTCTTTTTATTCTCCTGCAATTTTGCCAGTATTTTTTCATGATCAATAATATATCTCTGAATCACAAATTGGATCAAAAGAGTGATGGTATTGGAAACAGTGTAATACCAGGTTAGGGCCGCCGGCATCTTATTAAAGAAGCCTATTAATACCACAGGAAAAATAAATGGGAGGTATTTCATTACCGGATTACTATTGTCCTGCATATTGCTCATGCCATAAAGAGAGATCAGCATGCTGGTAATAGCCGCAGTGATGGTGAACAAGCTGACATGGTCTCCGTAAAACGGAATATTGAACGGTAAATTATAAATAGAATCGTAGGTTGAGAGGTCCTTTGCCCACCAAAACGCTTTTTGTCTCAGAGCAATGTTGGAGTTGAAAAAATCATAAAGCGCAAAGAAGATCGGGATCTGCAGCAAGGCCGGAATACATCCACCAAGCGGATTGACGCCGGCGCTTCTGAAAAGCTTCATCTGCTCCATGCCAAATGCCTGTTTATCATCTTTATATTTGGCCTTAAGTTCTTCAATTTCCGGCTTCAACAATTTCATTTTAGCACCACTCAAATAACTTTGGTAGGTAAGCGGTGAAATAAGCAGACGAATAATAATGGTCATTAACGCGATCACCAGGCCAAGACTTCCAATTTTGCTTGACAGAAAATTGAACACCGGCATGATAAAGCCTCTGTTAATATATTTTACGAAAGCAAGAATGCCACTGCCCAATGGCACCATGTTAAACATATCATTATCATAGGATTTTAATATTTTAAAATCACTTGGGCCGTAAAATAACTGGAATGGAATGACTGCGTCTGCTCCGGCAGGAACATCCAAACGCAAGTTAGCAGTCAGTTGCCCGATAATACGCAAACTGGTATCTTTCGGAGATTCCCATTTAGCATCACCGCTGGAAAATTTGTTTTTTGCCAAAATTGCGGAAGCAAAGAATTGTTGGTTCAATGCAATCCAGCTTAGTGGCTTAACGAATTTTTTATCGTCTGCCTTTCCGTTAGCCATACGCTCAAAATCGAATTCATTGTTTTCTACGAAGGACACATGAGTTTGTTGCGTCTCCCACTCAATATTCTTTTCCTGCTTTTCAGCTTTTGCTTTCCAGATCAGGTTCAGTGTATTTTGAGTTACCAATTTATCCGCACCGGTTAATTTTATATTAAAATCAACCATGTATCCTGCGGCAGTGTCTGGCTTTAGTATATATTGATGTTCAATTTTTTCACCACTTGATGTTTGAATGCTAAAGCTAATGGCCTGGCTGCCATCAGCCATTTTCTGAACCGGGGATGGAGTGAAAAGAAGTTCTGAGGTCTGGGCAGTTTTGTTATTTCCCGTATTCACAGAATAAGTAATATCATTAAAGCTCCCATCTTCTAAAATGAGCGGCTTTTGATCGAAGGTTTTAAAATTCTTAAGTTCAACTTTTTTAGGCTGGCCTCCTTTATTGGAAAAAGTAATTCTAAGTACATTGTTTTCTAAAGTAATTAGCTGCTCCTGGCCTGAACTATCCTGTTGAATACCTTCGAATGCTGCATTTACTCTGTTGGCACTATCGGCATTACCGGCATTTAATCTCGCAGTGTCTATCTTAGGTTTAAGTCTATTAATAGAATCCTGAACGTGCTGTTTTTGTTTTTCAAGTGCTTCCTGACCTTTACTGGTATAATAAAAATACCCAAAAAATAATACCGCTAACAAACCAAATCCAATGAGCGTATTTCTATCCATTCCCATATTTAAAAATTAGTTGGCAAATGTACGCAAACTTTATAGTTTACTGCTTTGCTAAATGATGAATTCAGGTGGTTTTAATTATCAATTTTAATGAGGTGTCGATGCCCTTCTAAAAATAAAAATGCCCCCGCAAGGAGGGCATTCAACCAGAAAAATGTTTTTATTTTTTCGCAGGAGCCGCAGCAGTTTTTGCGTCAGCAGCCGCTTTTGGAGCAGCAGCTTTTGGAGCCGCTTTAGCATCAGGAGCCGCTTTCGATTCTTCTTGCTTAAGTTGGCGTGTCATCGTTACTGAAGCTACCGGGATACGGGGGGAGTTCATCACTTCCATGTCTGGTGCTTTTACATCCTGAACACGAACATTCTCATTTAATTTAAGCTCGCTCAGATCCATTTCAATATTCTCCAATAAATGTTTAGGAAGTGTCTTTATTTTCAGCGATTTCATTTTTATTACTAATTTTCCGCCTTCTTTAACACCTGCAGGAACACCTGTAAACTTGAGAGGAATGTTAACGATAACTTTCTTATCGCTCACCAATTCAAGAAAATCAACGTGGATAAGGCTATCGCTAACTTTATCAAATTGAATGTCTTTCAATACACATTGGTATGAAGCTCCATCAACGTTAATTTCTGTCAGCATAAAATCCGGGGTGTATACCACGTTTTTAAAAGCTGATGCCGGAGCAGAAAAATTAATTTCTTTTGCACCTCCGTAAATTACAGCTGGCACTTTTTCCTCAGAGCGAAGTTGGCGGGTGGCTGCTTTGCCAAATTCGGTCCTGATTTGTCCTTCGATTGTAATTGTTTTCATTATTATGTTATTTTTTTTGAGGCGCGAAGGTAAGAAATTGTTTTATTATAGCGATTGATTTTGCCTTTTAAAATCTCAAATTTACCCGCATCCCCCGAACCAGAATGCTTTTTCGTTTAAAGACGGTCCTGAAAAGCCAAAATGTAGATTTTTGTCATTTTTTAAAACCCGTAAATCAACTGCATTTTCAATTCAGTTTTCTTATTCCCCTTAATCTTGTCAAGGCCGCTTCCTATCTCATCTTTTCCGGAATAAACCGTTTGAGCAATTCTTCCCCAAATAGAAAGTTTCCTCGTAACATCCAAATTTAAATTTGCATAAAGACGAAATCCCTTTCCAAAAAATACCGGGATTGAATATCCATATAACACATCATTTTCGAAAGTGTAAAGGCGACTGTCGTAATCATCGGTTTCAAAATACATAAGACGCATATTTGCGGAGAACGGTTTTAATGGTGGCTTATATAAAATATCCCCATACAGAAGAAATCCATTTTGTGGATCCTCGCCTCTTTTGTCGAACCAAAGCAACTCCGTCCGCGAGCGAATGGTGAAAGTCTTGTCAAGCTTATAAATAAACTGCGCCCTTAATGTCTGTTTTATTTTTCCAATCACCGGATTGAATGTTAGTTCATCCGGATTAAAATTAATGGACTTATTTTCTGTCCGGTATCGTGCAGAAACCTCTACCTGTTTGTTTGGATTATAGGTAAGCTGTATCATATAATCATTTCCTGAAGTTGGGGCATCTGTGCGGTATTTCAACCAGGGAAAATGATAAAAATCTGCGTAGGCATCTATCCTTAAATAATCAACGGGATTAACGGTAATGCCGGAATAAAATCCACTTTCATTTGTCGGATAAGTATTTTTCGTAAAAGCATTGGTGTATAAAGATTGATACCCGCTCGAAATTTTCCTATAAAGAAAACTCATATCGACGTGAGCGTCCGTACTGATAAGCAATCCATTTACAAATGCTTTATCAAGACCTTCATCCGTTGCTGCCTCACCAAAAAAATGTATATTCTTAAATGTATAGCTGTAGTCAAAGCTATAATTCCCCGCTCTTTTCCCTGAAATAGCATATTTATTATATAAATAATTTTCTTTGTTTATGGAATGATCAAAATCATAATGGACCGCATTAATTCCTGCATGAAATTTATCATCTGAATAACCAAGATTTCCGCCGAAACTCAGTTGCCCCTGGAAATTTTTACCGGCGATTTCATTTGCGGTCCGGTGATATCCTGAGGTGCGCAACGAAGAAACAAACTCCTCATTCAATGTATCTACATTAAAACCGGCGTCCAGCTTTCTGTAACTTATAAATCCGGTTGTTTCCCAATTATTCTTTTTTAACGTAATACCGGCGCCCCTGTTGTAGATAATTTCGCCTGACGAATTATACGGGCGCAAAACATCAGATTGTCTTTTCAAATTCAGAATGTTAGATCCTTTTTTAAAAGCAAGGCTCTGCCATTGAACCAGCCCCTGGCCCAGATTTACTGAAAAATCGCCTAAGGCGAGTGATTTAATAATTCCTGAATTTCGCAGAAAGAAATGCGCAGAATAAAAATCAAAGCCATTCTTTTGCGCGCCTCTGAATAACTGCTCTCCCGCATCTTTTTCCCCCGTAACTCCATATTGCAACTGGTTTTTGTAATTATATTTATAGCGAAACAAAATCTTTTGACCACTGCCGGGATAATAGCTTTTTGCTATGCTGCTGTCCAAAAGATAACCGCGCGACTTTTCCAGAATGTAGGAACTGCGGACCAAAATAGTGTGATTTCCTTCTTTTAAGCGACTGTTCAATGACTTCAAAAGCGTTTGCTTTTCTGACACAGTTACATAGGGCCTCAACTTCCTTATCAATTCAACATTCCAGCCGGGAATAGCCTGCAATTCATAGATGCTGATAAAATTTCCCATTAATTTCCTGTAAGAAAACAGGTTACTTATTTGCAGCGGCGAAAGCAAATTGAGCTGCTGTAACTGGCCCGCCTCTGTATAATTCAGGTTCAAGGGATTTCTAATAAATTGTTGCAGGGTTTGCAGGTAAGAATCATCTTCGTTCTCCATATCTTCATCGGATTCTGCAATATCTTCCAATTGTTGCATAATTTCCACCGGAGGCTCAGCAGCGTCAGGAAGCTCCTGCTGGGCAAACGATTCGTTCAATAAACCACCGATCAGCAAGCAGATCGCTGTGGACAAAATGGGCTTTATGGAATTAACGATTTTCAACAGTCCTGGCGTTAAAATTAACAATCAACATTAATCCCGGACTGATACCTAATTGAGGATGGTAACTAACACTAACGTCTAAACGCAAATTGTCCCAACTGACGCCGGCGCCGGCGTACGGCGATCCGCTCTCGCTCAAAATACCGGTTCTCGCAAAAAATTGCCTGGCAAAATTATATTGAACTCCTGCAATTACATTTACCGGAACATCTTCCTGCTTCACAATTTCAGCGCTTACTAAAAAATTTTCTGACGCTTCGTATCCTATTCCGAATTTATATATTGACGTTAATTTCTCATTGTTTGTTTTGGATAAATAACCTCCGACCGGATTATAAAAATGAATTCCTGCGTGGACCTTTTCAGTAAGATGTGCAATAGCGCCAATCTCAAAATTTACAGCCGAAGAACGTTGGTATCCGGGAATAGTGAGAGAATAATAATTGAATTTTATACCGAGATCTAATTTGTTACCCAAACTTCTTGCATAAGCGACTCCTAGTTGAGACTCGTTGAAATTTTTAAATCCAAAATAATCTGCCTGGAAACCAAAATTCCCCAATTCGGTTGGCATGGCCGCTACTGCCGAATACATATTCGTTTCAGCCAATAAAAACCTCGATTCGCCATAAACTCCGAATGCAGGATTTTTAATTTGTGCCAGCGCCGCCTGGTTAGATGAAAAAGAAAATACGTCTGTATGATGGATGCTGTATGCGCCTAATCCGATATAGGATGCAGCGATCGGTTTTCGCAAGGATTGTGATTGCATACAATCACTGATACACATAGAAAAATAGAGTAAGCAAATTTTTCTCATGCCGAAAGTTTAGTTCGACATAAATATAAAAATTAATCCTAAAGTTTCCACCGGGGAAATTAAAAGAATAAAAAATGAATGCCGGGCGTTAATTTTGCGCCATGCAATTATTAGAAGGAAAAGTGGCCGCGTCGGCCATTAAGAATGAATTAAAAGGAAAAATCGACAAATTGGCTTCTTTAGGCAAGAAAATTCCTCACCTCGCCGCAATTCTTGTTGGTAATGACGGCGCCAGCGAAACTTATGTAAATTCCAAAGTGAAGAATTGTAACGAAGTTGGAATTATTTCTTCCCTTTTCAGATTTGATAGCGACATTTCCGAAGAAATGCTTTTAGAAAAAATTGAAGAACTAAATAAAGACCATGATATTGATGGTATCCTGGTTCAATTACCCTTGCCTAAGCACATCGCGGAAGAAAAAGTGATCAATGCCATTTCTCCTGAAAAAGATGTCGACGGATTTCATCCTGTGAACCTGGGAAACATGGTCCTGGGATTTCCTTCTTTCATTTCAGCGACGCCTTTTGGAGTGATCCTGATGTTGAAACATTATAAAATTCAAACTGAGGGCAAGCATGTGGTAATTATCGGAAGAAGCAATATTGTGGGAACGCCGCTCAGCATACTATTGAGCAGAAATAATGAGTATGGAAATGCCACTGTAACGCTCTGCCATTCACGCACAAAAGACTTGAAGAGCATTTGTGCCCAGGCAGATATATTAATTGCAGCCATTGGAAAACCAAAGTTTGTAACGGCTGATATGGTGAAAGAAAATGGGGTAGTAATTGATGTAGGCATCAACCGCATTAAAGACGAAACAAAGAAAAGTGGCTTTGCCTTAAAAGGTGACGTTGACTTTGAAAATGTAGCGCCTAAGTGCAGCTATATCACGCCGGTTCCGGGTGGTGTAGGTTTGATGACCATTGCTGCATTATTGACAAATACCTATAAAGCCGCCTCTGCTAAGAGCCCGAAGTGAGCGTAATAAGTCAAGTCGAAAGGATTTTGAAATTCTAAGATTTAATCAAGAATTTTTCAATCTAAATTCACCAATCTAAAATCTAAAATCAATTTGGAGAGCACCTTACATATAACAACCACGCTGCCCGTTATGGAATCGTTCTATACTTTGCAGGGCGAAGGCTTTCACCAGGGTAAAGCCGCGTATTTTATACGGCTTGCAGGATGTGACGTAGGTTGCGTTTGGTGCGATGTTAAGGAAAGTTGGGATAAAGATCTCTACCCTTTGCAAAGCATAGAAGAAATTGTTTTGGAAGCAAAAAAATACCCCGGAAAACTGATCGTTATCACAGGTGGCGAGCCTACCTTGTACAATCTTGAGAAGCTAACGAAAGCGTTGCAAAAGGAAGGATTCGCAACAAATATAGAAACATCCGGTTCATCACCGCTCACCGGAAGTTGGGATTGGATTTGTCTTTCTCCCAAAAAATTCAAGCCACCATTACCCGAAATTTTACCCAGGGCCAATGAGCTTAAAATTATCATTTTTAATAAATCTGATTTTGCGTGGGCTGAAAAATATGCAGCGCAAGTATCGCCTTCTTGCAAACTTTATTTACAAACTGAATGGGAGAAATCTGAAATAATGACGCCTTTGATTGTTGACTACGTAAAGGAAAATCCAAAATGGCAATTGTCTATGCAAATACACAAATACATTAATGTACCGTAGTGGGATATGAGTTATCAAGGTTAGATTTATAGAGGTTAGATGGTTTAGAGTTTAGAAGTTTAGGGTTTAGAAGTTTAGGAATCCGGGGTTAGTGGCTTCGGGCTTCAAAGGTTGTATAACTTTATCAAACAACTCAAAAAGTAGTTTTTTATATTTTTTTAAAATATTTGAAACCCCAATACCTGGCACCTCACAGCTTATACCTCAGAACGTCAGAAATTCGTTTTACTTTTAAACAAACCTGATTCATGCGAAAAGCCCTTTCCCTCCTCCTTTTATTATGTTTTTTTCTGGAATCCAAATCTCAATGGTACGACCCTGAAAAGGTTGATCATAAAGCAAATACCATTTATTCGCTTGGGATCAATAAGGCACAAAATGAGGATTACGCAACCGCAATAAAAATGATCAATGAGGCTCTGAAGATCGAGCCAAAATATGTTGACGCTTATCTCTCACTGGCAGGCATAGACGCAAATTTGAAAAAGTATCCTGAATCTGTGATCAATTTTGAAAAGGCTTTTTCACTGGATTCGGTTTATTCCAATTATTACCTTCTTCCCTACTCTATTTCGCTCGCGGGCAATGGCCGTTTTGATGATGCGCTTGCCGCAGTAAATAAGTTTTTAGCTAATCCCACCATCAATGAAAGAAGCAAAAAAGCTGGTGAGTTCAGAAAAAAAACCTACCAATTTGCGATTGATTATGAAAAAGCGCACCCGGTAAAAAACTACATTTTCGCTCCTCAGAACCTTGGCGACAGCGTGAACACCGTCGATTTGGAATATTTTCCGTCAATCACCATTGATGGAAAAAAATTGATTTTTACCAGGCGAATCAAAGGAAACGAAGATATATATGAAAGCAACCTGGTCGATGGCCATTGGAGCAAAGCCTATCCACTTCCCGGAAAAATAAATTCGTCAACCTTTAACGAAGGCGCTCAGAATATTTCCCAGGATGGAAGGTGGATGATTTTCACCGGTTGTAATTTCCCTGAGGGATTGGGCAGTTGCGATCTTTATATTTCGTATCTCAACAAGGACGGATGGAGTGAACCACAAAATTTAGGACGCAATGTGAATTCTGAATTTTGGGAATCAACGCCATCACTATCACCTGATAAAAGAGACCTTTATTTCAGCGGAAATATGCCGGGAGGTTTTGGAGGAAAAGATATTTGGGTCTGCCATCGCGAGGATAATGGCAAGTGGAGCGAACCCTATAATCTTGGCCCGGAAATAAATACTGCCGGCGATGAGAGTACGCCGTTTATTCATGCAGATAATCAAACGTTGTTTTTCAATTCAAACGGGCTTCCGGGATACAGTGAAAAGCCGGATATTTTTGTCACCAGGAAATTACCAGATGGAAAATGGAGCAAACCTGAAAATTTAGGATATCCGATCAATACGATTGAAGACGAAGGCTCGCTTGTGGTGGCTGCCGACGGGAAAACAGCCTATTTTTCAAGTGACCGGAGCGATACAAAAGGCGGACTGGACATTTATACGTTCGAATTGCGGCCTGACATTCGACCGCTAAAAACATTATGGGTAAAAGGCCGGGTGTTTGATAATAAAACTAAAAATGGATTGCCTTCGACAGTTGAATTGACAGATGTAACTACCAGGCAATTGATTAGCAAATTACAAACTGACGAAGATGGAAATTATTTGATAACACTTCCTGTGGGAAAGGATTATGCCTTTAACGTTCACCGGAAAGGATATTTATTTTACTCAGAGAATTATAACATGAGTGATATATCTTCAGATTCAACTTACACCGCGGACATCCCTTTGCAGCCCATCGCCGCCGATGCGCATATCGTTTTGAAAAATGTATTCTTCGATACAAAAAAGATGGACCTGAAACCGGAGTCTATCACAGAACTTGACAATGTAGTAAGGCTGATGAATGAAAATCCAAACATGAAAGTGATGATCAGTGGCTTTACCGATAATGTAGGAAAACCCTTAGATAATTTAGCCTTGTCAAAAGGACGCGCGGTTTCTGTGGTAAATTATTTAATAAGCAAAGGAGTAAATAACAACAGGCTTAGCTTCAAAGGACTGGGAGAAAGCGATCCTGTTGCCGATAATAAAACTGAGCAGGGACGTACGTTGAACAGAAGGACGGAATTACGGATTTTAAGTAACTAAGACCATCTTGATTTATAAATTAGGCCGAAGGCCTTATTGTAAATCTTAGATGGGATTATACCGACAGAAAAGAAGTTGGATTATAATTTAAAGTCGGTATAAATAAAATTTTCAGTAATTAATTCATAAAAATAAAACATCCATGTCGCGGCATGGATGCTTTATTTATGACAATATTTTAAACAACATCGATTATTAAAATCTCCTGTTTCTTCCCTGGAATAACCCAATATTATAACCCGCGCGGATCACAGGAAAGGAACGGCTCAACCCATCGACGTAGGGAGAATTTTTATCGCCCAAAACATCCCACATCACAGAAATAAAATAGTAGGTATTGTTTCCTCTTTCTCTTCCGCCGGCATAGCCACCGCCGAGCAACAGGCTGCTCGCGCTCACATTATCTTTTGGCAGAACATAAGTACTGTTGACACCCGGAATATATTTCAGGTGTATCATATTGTATTCATATTGCGCGGTAGCGAATAAAAAGTTCAGGGGAAATAGTCTCACGAATGCACCCGGACCGTACACGGTTTGGCGTAATTTATCCCCATAGGTAAAATAATCCCTTTGAGACGTATAATTGACATTCACATTCACACCTACATCAGCCCAATTAGTTAACGAATATCCAAACTGCGGCGCGATACCCAGGCTCGTTGAATAGTTTGAGAATCCGAGATTAGCGCTACCTCCGGTAAATAGTTTTTCTTTTTGAAAGCCTTTTGGCTTCTCATTATTTTCTTCATTTGATTGCGCTTTAGCATGAAAGCAAATGGGCAATAGAAAAATTAAAATCGCTTTTTTCATCTGAGTATATTTTTTAAAATAACACGGTTAGACGCCAAATACAGGCTGAAATCAGAGGTTGCATTGCTAAAAATTAGTTAATGTCTGATGTCGTATCCTGATCAAAAATCTTTCCGGCATTCAGAATATTATTTGGATCGAAAACCTTTTTTATGCCTCGCATGAGATCGAGTTGTTTTTGAGAATAAACAAGATCCATAAATCCTTTTTGCACCAGTCCAATTCCGTGTTCTCCACTGATTGTGCCGCCCAGCTTTTTTACCAATACAAATAAAGCACGCAAACATTCGATAATTTCAGGATCATCCTGGCTGTTGGACGTTCCTTCCTTTTTGATACGAACATGGAGATTGCCATCGCCTGCATGGCCGTAACAAACTGATTTGAAACCATATTGAATTCCCAACTCTTTGACGCCCTTTATCAATGCAGGAAGCTCCGCACGCGGCACTACCGTATCCTCTTCTATTGAATAACCATCAATCTTAACAGCTTCGGCAACACGACGACGAAGTTTCCAGAGTTCCGCTTTTTGTGCGTTATCGTCCGCGAAATAAATTTCGCCACAATCATAATTTAAAAGAAGCTCTGAAATGGCTTCAATTTCCAGCATTAAAGTTTCAAGATGGTTGCCATCAACTTCGATAATTAAGTGCGCCGCAACGTCCTCTGCGATGGGCACTGCCGCGCTGTCGACAAACTTACTTACGATTCTAAGTGCATCGATCTCCATCAGCTCAAGTGCACTTGGTGTATAGCCGGCACGAAAGATTGCGCTTACGGCCTCACTTGCTTTTTCAACATCAGTAAATGGTACCAATATTAAAAGATCATGTTTCGGCAAGGGAATTAACCTTAAAACAATTTTAGTAACAATTCCCAAAGTGCCTTCACTGCCAATCATCAATTGAGTCAGATTATATCCCGTTGAATTTTTCAGAACATTCGCCCCCGTCCAAATGATCTCACCCGTTGGCAACACCACTTCAAGATTTAGCACATAATCTCTCACCACTCCATACTTCACCGCTTTTGGCCCACCACTATTTTCTGCAATATTTCCACCGATAAAACAGGAACCGCGGCTGCTGGGATCGGGAGGATAAAAAAGCCCTCTTTCTTTTACCCCATCCTGAAGCACTTCGGTAATAACGCCCGGTTCGGTAGTTACCTGCAAATTCCTTTCGTCAATGTCGAGAATGGAATTCATTCTTTCAGTCGAAATAACCACACCGCCTAAATGTGGCAATGCACCGCCGCTCAGCCCTGTGCCTGCGCCCCTTGGCGTGACCGGAATTTTAAATTTATTGCAAATAACTACAATTTGGCTTATCTCATTGGCAGTTCGTGGCTTCAGTACTACACCTGGTAAATAGTTAAGGCTTTCGGTTTCGTCGTGTCCATAACGGTGCATTTCCTCGGGATCAATTATTACATTTTCTCCGCCACAGATTTTCTTAAAATCATTAATATTTCGTTCAATTATATTGATTGCGTGGTCGATTGTATTCATTCCAATTCTTTTCGGGTAAAAGTCGGACAAAAAACTCATTGTTGTTTTTGAGAAATCCCATAGGAAAGCTTTTGGTCAAAGATTTATTTTGGAAAACGCCTAAAAATGCTTTGTGGTTTTTGCTAAAATTTCATGCAGAAAAAAAATATTTTAAAAAATGTAACTAAATACGAATTCAATCGTATATTTGACTACGACATTATTCGTAATTCAAAATTAAATAAAATGAAAACAACTCATCAATTTGCTTCAATAGCAATAAAAACAATTTTGGTTGCTGGCATCCTGTTTTCTTCAACGGCTTTTAAAAGGCCTTCGGTTGTGAAAACAGAGTATCATGTCATCACTTTCAAAGACACCGTTCCGGACGCTCAGATGAACATCAATATTGATATACAAAAGATCTTATCAGAAATAGATAAGAGTTTGGCAAAAATTGATTTTGACAAAATAGCCGAGCAAGTAGAAGCGTCCATACAAAAAATCGACTTCACTAAAATGCAGAAAGACATTGAAGCTTCTTTAAAAAATATCGACTGGAACAAAATCAACATCAGTATTGATAGCGCCATGAAAAATATCGATACAAAAAAAATGAATGAGGATATAAAAAAGAGTTTGCGCGAAGCACAAAAACAATTAAACAGTAATGAGTTCAGGCAATCGTTGAAAAACATGAACAAGGCAGACGCAGAAAAAATGAAAAAGGAACTTAAAAAAGCGAAAATTGAAATGGACAAAAGTGTCGAACAGATCAGGCAACAATTACAAAAAGTAAAAGACGAACATAATGCGGTGATCAATGATGTGCCCATTGGCGTAGATACAATCGGCCCTATAATTATTTAAGAATGGCTTCTTATCGTCCGCTCAAATTATTTTTTTTGTAATTTGGGTGCGATGAAGAAATACTTATTTAGCGGATTTTTATTTTGCATAATTCTTAGCTCATGTTCTATCTCCCAAAAAATAAACCGGCGCGCGAAAGAATATGTATTAAATAACGAAGCATTGACTAATGCTCATACGGGTATAAGTATTTATGAGCCGGCAACAGGTAAATTTTGGTATAACTACCAGGGAGAAAAATATTTCGTTCCTGCGAGTAACACTAAATTAGCCACCTGTTACGCTGCAATGAAATACCTCGGAGATAGTTTAGCCGGCATGCATTATAACATCATTAATGACAGCACGATAGCAATAAAAGGCGCAGCCGACCCTTCGTTTTTGCATCCTGATTTCAAACAACAACCCGTTTTTCATTTTCTACAAAAATTCAAATTCATAAAAATAATTCCTTCGTCATTTAAAGACTATTTAGGAAATGGATGGTCATGGGGCGACTATCTGGAAGATTACATGGCGCAAAGAAGCGCGCTTCCAATTTATGGAAATGTCGTCCGGATTGATTGGCTGAACGATACCACTGTTGACATTATACCACCGTTTTTTAAAAGAAATTCTTCGCTGACAAAAGATTTATTAAACGGATTTCGTGTCGAAAAACCTTGGGACACAAATGCATTCACGTTTTTGCCAGGGATCCAAAAGTCAGCGGACGTTCCTTTTACGCCAGATGAAAAAACATTACAAAATTTATTACAGGATACAATTGGCGTCCCGGTGGAAATGATCAGTAATTACGGCGGCAAGACAGAGAAGATTATTCATTCTCAGCCGACAGATTCTCTCCTCAAAATTATGATGCATAGAAGTGATAACTTTTTTGCGGAGCAGAGCCTGCTGATGGTGAGCAATGTTTTACTGGGAAAAATGGATGACCGGAAAATTATTGACACTTTATTAAAGTCGGATTATAAATCGCTTCCGCAACCGCCTTCCTGGGTGGACGGCTCCGGCCTCAGCAGGTACGATCTTTTCTCACCGAAAGATTTTGTTTTCATTCTAAATAAAATGAAAGATGAATTTGGAATGGAAAGGATTAAAAACATTTTACCCACGGGAGGCACGGGAACCATCAGTACTTATTACCTCCGTGACAGCGGTTATATATTTGTGAAAACGGGCACGTTAAACGGTGTGGTGGCATTAAGCGGATTTCTATATACCCGGAAAAATAAATTGCTTATATTTTCGATACTGGTCAATAATCACCATAGTTCTGCCACCAGCATCAGGAGAGCGATAGAAAAGTTACTTCAAAATGTGAGAAGTAAAAATTAACGATAGTCATTTTTAATATCACCTGACATATAACGCACTTGAAATGGAGCTAAAAACATCCATCTTCCTCATCGATTTTGCCAAATGAAATATAATTATTAGTTTCATGCCAATGCAAATGCTAAATGACATAAAAAACTATTCTTTTCTCAAGGGAAATTCCCTTGATGAAGGGGCGTTTTGTCTGAATAGCACGTATGACTATTGCCTTAATAGTCGTTTTTTTTCAAGGTATAAAGTCTTCAAAACCTTTGCCCCGTACCCTTTTTATTAAGTTACGGGGGATTTTTACACTTTTATTTATTGGATCCATCGTAAATCAATAGTTTGGTTTTTTGAACTTTTGTTACCAAACAAATGCTGAAAAAATACAGATCCGGTAAAAACTGAAAAAACTATAAAATCGCTTTTCAGAAGGTAGTCCCTCACAATTTTCAAAAACATTTAACAACCAAATATTTTAAGATTTAAAATTCACTATTAAAACAAATACAAATGCCAACAACAACAACACTTCAGCAATGGTAGAAAACCAGGTAATACTCTTAAAGAACGATTACGAAGTTTTAAACGAGTATGTAAAAAACCTTCATGGAATGCAGGTTAACGAAAAAGAAAATTTTAGAAAGCTAAGCCAGGAGCTTGGAAAAGCTCAATTAGTAGACGCGGCAGATTTCCCATTGGACATCGTTCGCCTTGATTCCACCGTCGTAATCAGAGACGTGCAAACTAAGCGCGACATGACTATTACGATTGTGATGCCACAAAGCGCCGACATTAAGCAAAAGAAAGTTTCCGTGCTTGCCCCTATCGGGACAGCGCTTATAGGATTTAGAAAGGGCCAAACCGTAAGTTGGGAAGTTCCCGCGGGCAAAAAAGATTTTATGATCGTAGACGTAACAAATGATCAGATACCTGAAAAGTAGTGGTCTATTTTTAAAAACATTAAATTATTATTATGCAGTCAACAGCCGTTATTCCTCTTATTTCGATCATAGGGATACTTGTGTTTATGGCATTGGTGTCCTGGGTTTTTCAATATCGAAAGAAGGAAAAAAACAAGAGATTATTGCGTGCGTTTGATGGGTTTGTTGAACAACATAATCTCATCATTGACAAACAACAAACCTTAAATAAAAATATGATTGGGATTGACCGGGAGAATTTGAAATTATTATTTATAGATAATTCGAAGCCGAATCCGGAAAATCATTTAGTCACGCTAAACGACCTGGCCTCTTGCCGGCTGGTCAAAAAAAGAAACAAGCAAAATGGATACATAGGCAGTATCGCTTTGCACTTTACTTTTAAGCAAAAAAATAAACCGGCAATTATTTTGCCGGTTTATAATGAATTGAAAGACGATTTGTATAAAATGATGCGCTTGTCAAAAAAAGCGGCTTATTGGGAAAAAACGATTAATTTATTTAGAGAGCCAAATCCGATCGCACATTAAAATATTTCCATTTCACTTCCTTTTATCTGAGCAGGAGATCATTTAGATTTCATTACTTCAGCCATAGTTTTACCTATATCAGCCGGGCTTGCTACTACATGAACACCGCATTCAGCAAGAATTTTCATTTTGGCGGCGGCAGTATCTTCCGCTCCACCAACTATGGCTCCGGCGTGTCCCATTCTTCTTCCTGCGGGGGCGGTTTGTCCTGCGATAAAGCCAACAACCGGTTTCGTTCCATTCTCTTTGATCCAATGAGCTGCGTCTGCTTCCATGCTTCCTCCTATTTCCCCGATCATCACAATGCCGTCAGTATCTTTATCATTCATAAAAAACTCAACAGCTTCCCTGGTGTTTGTACCAATAATTGGATCGCCACCAATCCCGATTGCCGTTGAAATTCCAAGTCCTGCTTTCGCAACCTGGTCGGCCGCCTCATAAGTAAGCGTTCCCGATTTTGACACAATTCCAATCTTCCCTTTCTTGAAAATAAAGCCCGGCATAATGCCCACTTTACATTCATCGGCAGTAATGATTCCAGGACAATTAGGTCCGATCAGCCTGGATTTTGTGTCTAATAAATAACTTTTCACCTTTACCATATCCTGCACCGGAATGCCTTCCGTAATGCAAACGATCAATGCAATACCTGCCTCCGCAGCTTCCATGATTGCATCTGCGGCAAAAGCCGGAGGCACAAAAATGATGCTTACATCAGCGCCGGTAGCTTTTACTGCTTCTTCAACGGTGTTAAAAACAGGCCTGTCAAGATGCGTTGTTCCACCTTTATTCGGCGTCACTCCTCCAACCACTTTGGTGCCATATTCAATCATTTGAGTAGCGTGAAAAGTACCTTCTGTGCCGGTAAAACCCTGCACCAATATCTTAGAATCTTTATTGACTAAAACTGACATGAAATAAAATTTTAAAGTTGCGCAAATATAGTTAATTAGCCAATTAGCTGATTGGCCAATTAGCTAATTAGCGCATTATCCTTAACTTGCGCACATGGAGCAATACCTTCAACTTTTAGAAAAAATTATCGAAACCGGAGCTGATAAAAATGACCGTACCGGTACCGGAACACGCAGTTTATTTGGCCACCAGATGCGCTTTGATCTTCAACAAGGTTTTCCTTTGGTCACTACTAAAAAACTGCACCTTAAGAGTATTATTTATGAATTATTATGGTTTTTGAAAGGCGACACGAATGTCGAATATCTTCAAAAAAACGGGGTGAAAATTTGGGATGAATGGGCGGACGAAAATGGAAATCTCGGACCCGTTTACGGTAAACAGTGGCGAAGCTGGGAAGGTGCGAACGGAAAAACTGTCGACCAGGTTTCTGATTTGGTCCAACAATTAAAAACTAACCCTGACAGCCGCCGTTTGATTATCAGCGCGTGGAACGTAGCAGATTTACCGGAAATGAAATTAATGCCCTGCCATTGTTTATTTCAATTTTATGCCTCACCTCCCGATAAAAATGGAAGAAGAAAGCTTTCCTGCCAGCTATATCAGAGAAGCGCTGATGTCTTTCTCGGCGTTCCATTTAATATCGCCTCCTACGCGCTTCTCACGATGATGATCGCCCAAGTGTGCGACATGGACCTCGGAGAGTTTGTCCATTCCTTTGGTGATGTACATTTATACAAAAACCATTTTGAGCAAGCTCAGCTCCAGCTTACCAGGAAACCATTTTTGCTTCCGCAAATAACTTTAAACCCTACTGTAAAAGATATTTTTGATTTTAAGTTTGAAGATTTCGAATTAAAAAATTATGAAAGTCATGCCGGGATAAAGGCTGTGGTGGCGGTTTGAGAAACGCAGGTTTTAAATTTAAACTTTACAACCAGGAAAAATTGAATTTAAACCAGAATATGCCAACACTACACTGGATAGTAAAAGAAAAAGTCATCAATCATCATTTAGAGATGCCTTTTAAGAGGCAAAGTCTGAGCTATGATTTATTTAATTTGTATGATCAAGGCGATTCTTTTCCTGGCAAGCATAATGATACTGCATCTTATTTTTATTATAATGCGGATGGAATTACCACTTTAGGCCATGCATTCTTATCTACCATGAAAACCAAAGCGCAGCAATATGTTATTTATGCTGATAATTGTTTGCTCACCAAAAATTTCATCACGCGGCATCATATTATTTTTAAGAAGATTTCAAGGATGTAAATAAATTTTGAGCAATGGAAAAACTAAAATTTCAATTATTGACCACCGAGCTTTTACCTGATTATATGGACCACATTACAGCCGGTTTTCTTTCTAACTATGAGCGGTTGCAGGAAAGTGAGTTATCTGCCGGCGATTTTAGTTTTTACACCTCTGTTTCAGCGGTTTTTTCATCAAGGATAGAAGGAGAAAATATAGAATTGGATTCTTACGTAAAGCACAAACGATTCGGCATTGAATTTTTGGCAGACTATACAAAAAAAACAGACGACCTGTACAATGCTTATCAGTTTGCCAAATCAAATATTTGCAACCAAAAAAATATAACGCAAGCACACAAGGTGCTAACCATGAACATTTTGCCAAAGCGCAGCCAGGGTAAGGTAAGAACGGGCAAAATGTATGTAACCACCGATGATGGAAGAATTGAGTATGTAGCTGTTTCACCTTCTGGTGTAAATGCTGAAATAAAGAAATTCTACAACGACCTTGACTTGCTTTTGAAAATGTCATTAACCCTGCAAGAGGTGTTTTATTTTGCATCTTTATTACATTTGGTATTCGTTAAAATTCACCCTTTTGATGATGGCAATGGAAGATGTTCCCGACTTATTGAAAAATGGTTTTTAGCGGAAAAACTGGGAGAAAAAGCATGGCTGATTCAATCAGAAAAAAATTATTATGTCCATCATCAAACCTATTATAAAAATATTCGGTTGTTGGGTTTAGAGTATGAAGAACTTGATTACTCAAAGGCATTGCCTTTTTTGCTGATGCTTCCTCAATCCCTTTCTATTGACGAACAAAAAATATAATATGCTATCTCACATCGTAGCCGCTTCAGAAAATAACGTCATTGGTTCAAACAATGAACTTCCATGGAAATTGCCGGATGACTTTAAATATTTCAAAAATAAAACCTGGGCGATGCCGGTAATCATGGGAAGAAATACTTACGAATCCATGAAAAAAGATTTGCCCGGTAGAATCAATATTGTTGTGACAAAAAGAACAGAATGGCATCCGGAAAATGTTTTCGTTGCACATGATATTGAAAAAGCGATCGAACTGGCAAAAGAAAGTGACGCCAAAGAAATCTTTATCATCGGCGGCGGAGAAATTTTTAAACAAACCATTGGAATTGTTGATAGAATTTATCTAACCCGCGTGCGTACTACAATTGATGGCGACACCTACTATCCGCAGATCGACGCTTCCCGATGGAAGTTGGTAAAATCCGACCCCCATTCTGCGGATGAAAAAAACAATTATCCATATACTTTTGAGGTGTGGGAAAAAATAGAAAAATCGTAAATCACCCAGATGTATTCAGCATTTCAGCTCGCTAAAAAATACTTCCGTTATTACCTGACTGCGCAAAATGGAAAAGGTCACGGCGTTCATTCGCCGTTTGTTTTTGATTTTATTATTCATGTTTTGAATGATAAAAAAAAATACGGCCCTTATCAAAAAATTGAGCGTTTACGTAAACAACTTTTAGCGAATGACGCCTCAATCGAAGTAGAAGATTTTGGGGCAGGCTCAGCAGTCATTCCTTTCAAGACCCGAAGGATAAAGGACATCGCGGGCTCGTCTTTAAAAAAGAAAAAATACGCACAGTTACTTTTCAGGATCGCTAAATATTATCAATCTAACAACATCGTAGAACTCGGCACGTCCTTCGGCATCAGCACTTCCTATCTTGCATCTGCCAATCAACATTCCAATGTAACCACGTTTGAAGGCGCCAAAAATATTGCCAGCATTGCGTTGAATAATTTTAAGAAATTGGAACTCGGCAATATCCAATTACAAAAGGGAAGCTTTGATAAAACCTTAAACCCGTTCATCGAAACAAGCCAAAATATAGATTTTTTATTTGTTGACGGCAATCATCGCAAGCAATCTACGTTAGAGTATTTCAGGCTTTTTCTGACGAAATCAAACGCGGATTCAATTTTTATTTTTGATGATATTCACTGGAGCCGCGAAATGGAGGAAGCATGGGAAATAATTCAGCAACACGATTCAGTGACCCTCACTATAGATCTCTTCTTCGTGGGACTGGTTTTTTTCAAGCCTGATTTTAAAGTGAAGCAACATTTTACAATAAGGTTTTAAATTTTCAATACCTTACAACCATATTTCTAACTATGATCATTGGCGTTTTAAAAGAACCGCAACCTGAAACAAGAGTCTCTCTCTTACCGGAACACTTATCAATTTTAAAGAAATTAAACGTCGAAATTTTAATAGAAACCGCAGCAGGAAAAAATGCATTTGCGGGAGATGATAAATACACAGATGCAGGCGGAACCATCGTTTCACGCGAAGAAGTATTGAGTAAAGCCGATATCATCTTAACCATCCATCTTCCGGCTGAATCCGAGATAAATGAACTTCAATCTAAAATTATTTTAGGATTTTATCAGCCCTTATATAATGCAGAACCCGTCAATAAATTTAAAGAGAAAAACGTCACTGTTTTCAGCATCGACATGATTCCGCGCACTACGCGGGCTCAAAGTATGGATGCGCTGAGCAGCCAGGCAAATATTTCAGGCTATAAATCCGTTTTGCTGGCGGCGAATTTATTTCCAAAATATTTTCCCATGTTCATGACTGCAGCCGGAAGCATTCCACCGGCAAAAGTTCTCATATTAGGTGCGGGCGTCGCAGGCCTGCAGGCGATTGCAACTGCCAGAAGACTTGGAGCCGTAGTAGAAGTGTTTGATACACGCCCGGCGGTTAAAGAAGAAGTAATGAGCCTCGGCGGAAAGTTTATCGAAGTCGAAGGTGCGGCGGATGCCAGCAAGGCGGGAGGTTACGCTGTTGAACAATCAGCAGATTTCCTGCAAAAGCAAAAAGAGAAAATTGCATCCAGCGTTGCGAAATCAGATATCATCATCACAACGGCGCAAATCTTTGGTAAAAAAGCGCCGGTGCTGATCACAGAAGAAATGATTGAAAAAATGAAAGACGGCTCTGTAATTATTGACATTGCCGCAGCAACCGGTGGAAACACAAGCGTGACCAAAAATGATGAAACGGTATTTTATAAAGGTGTGACCATTGTCGGCAATTCAAATTTACCGGCAACTATGCCTTATGACGCAAGCAAATTGTATGGCAAGAATATTTGTAACTTTTTACAATTGATTATTGATAAAGAAGGTAATCTAAATTTAAATATGGAAGATGATTTGGTAAAAGGGACCTTAGTCAATTGAGAATTAAAAATGAAAATGGATAATTAAAATATTCTTAAAAATAATTTTTATGAGAGAAGCAATTCATTTTTTACAACAAAACATCGGGATGGTTTACATCGTGATATTGATGATATTTTTAGGAATTGAAATTATCGGAAGAGTCCCAAGCGTACTGCATACACCGCTGATGAGCGGCGCCAATGCGATTCATGGCGTGGTAATTATAGGCGCTATCATCGTGATGGGCAAGGCAGAAAGCGGAAATTACCTGGCATTAATTCTGGGATTTTTTGCAGTCGTTTTAGGAACCTTGAATGTAGTCGGAGGATTTGTGGTCACAGACAGAATGTTGGAAATGTTTAAACCCCGGGCCACTAAAGGGAAGAAGAAAAGCACTAATTCCCGTGAAGGTTAGAACAAAGTCCGCAAACACACAATTAACTAATTAACCAATAAACCAATTAACTAATATTCTCAATAAACTAAATGGGCGCAAGTATTCTATCAATTTGTTACCTGGTGGCTTCTGTAACATTTATTCTTGGGTTAAAAATGTTATCGAATCCGGCGACAGCACGAAGGGGAAATTTAATTGCTGCCGGAGGTATGATCATCGCTATTGTGGCCACCATTTTTTTGTATGAAAATGATGGGAAAAGATTGGGAAATTATCTATGGATATTTTCGGCGATTGTTATTGGCAGCGTGATCGGCGCAATGGTGGCACGAAAAGTAAAAATGACGGCAATGCCGGAGCTGGTAAGCTTTTTTAATGGAATGGGGGGCGCCTGCGCGGCACTAATTTCTATTGTAGAGTTTGACTATTTATACCGCGAACACAAATTTGCCGATGCAGCACTTTTTTCAAATGTGGTGCCTGCAGGGCACTACCTGGCTATAAGTGCTGCGACCATTATTGGTAGTGTTTCCTTTATCGGCAGCATGATTGCATGGGGCAAATTGAGCGGAAAAATAAAAGATTATTCTTTTAAAGGGCAGCATCTTTTTAACCTGGTAATTCTGTTCTTTGTAGTGGCTACCGCGGTGTTCACTTATTTCTCCAACACAAACACCGCTAATATTCCTTTCTTTATTACTGTTGGATTAGCACTTTTATACGGCATATTTTTCGTGCTTCCGATCGGTGGCGCAGATATGCCGGTAGTTATTTCCTTATTAAATTCCTTTACGGGAATAGCAGCAGCCTGCGGCGGTTTTTTATATGATAATAAAGCCATGCTTACCGGCGGAATTTTGGTTGGCGCGGCCGGAACGCTGCTCACTATTCTGATGTGTCGCGCCATGAACAGGAGCTTGAAAAATGTGCTAATCGGCTCGTTTGGGGGCAGCGCAAAAGCCGAAGCGGGTATCGAAAGTCCCCTTGGAAACATCAAGGAAATATCTTTGAGTGATACTGCAATGTTGATGGCCTATGCAAAAAAAGTAATGATCGTTCCGGGCTATGGTTTAGCGGTTGCACAGGCGCAACATGTTTGCCATGAATTGGAAAAAGCTTTGGAAGAAAAGGGCGTTGAAGTTAAATATGCCATCCATCCTGTTGCAGGACGAATGCCCGGCCACATGAACGTGTTGCTGGCAGAAGCTGATGTGAATTATGAAAATCTTTTGGAAATGGATGTAGCCAATGAAGAATTTAAATCTACGGACGTCGTATTAATCCTGGGAGCAAATGACGTAGTAAATCCGGCTGCAAAAAATGATCCTTCCTCTCCCATTTACGGAATGCCGATCCTGGAAGTGGAACTGGCCAAAACCGTCATTGTCAATAAAAGAAGCATGAAACCCGGCTATGCGGGAATTGAAAATGCATTATTTTATCAGCCGAAAACATCCATGCTTTTTGGTGATGCAAAAAAGGTATTACAAGAATTGCTAACAGAATTGAAAAATGTATAAAGGATTTTTGTTTATCAACCAGGCGGCTTAAGTAATTAATATTATTCATCCTGATAAGCCATTTTGTAGTTTTTCTGCTTTATATTCTCGCTTCATATTTATCATTCAAAACCCGGAAGTCCTGGTTCGATTGGTTCCATAAAATGAATGGCATAAAAAAGCCCCACATTTCTGTGAGGCTATTATTTTGTTTTAAAATCTTTATGACTTCGCTACTTTCTTTACCTTTTTATCGGTTGTAGTAGTTGCAGCGGCAGGAGGATTAGACGCAGGCGCAGCAGCTAAAACTTCACCCGTAAGCTTGATAAACTTAACGTCATCAGCACCGGCAAATTTCACAGTGATTGATTTGTTGATCGGGC
Source organism: uncultured Chitinophagaceae bacterium (assembly GCA_963706775.1). Lineage (GTDB taxonomy): Bacteria > Bacteroidota > Bacteroidia > Chitinophagales > Chitinophagaceae > Ginsengibacter. The sequence continues at coordinate 87,456 of CAVPNF010000001.1, read as the reverse complement.
CAACAGCTGCGGCGTTAAAAGTTGCAGAGATCTTGCCTGTTTTTCCCGGAGCAATTGGCGCTTTGGTATAATCAGAAACCGTGCAACCGCATGACGGAGAGGCCTGCTCAATGATCAAAGGCTCAGTTCCGATGTTGGTAACAACAACAGTTGCTGTCGCCGGAACATTTTGTTTGATCTTTCCAAAATCAACGGTTTCTACGTTGAATTTTGCAATTTGATCAGCCTTTTTAGCGGAAGCATCCGTTTGAGCGAATAATGAAGTAGAAGATAACGCAAGAAATCCTAAGAGTAATTTTTTCATGATAGTTTGTTGTTTAGAAATTTTATTGTTCGTTTTTTAAAGAGTTTAATGCTGAATTTTCGGGCGCTGACGTCACCGGCGTTTTCCACACATCGCCTTTGATCACAATTTGTTTTACCAAATTTCCATTGTAAGTAATCGTAACGGGTTTGGTAAATGGGCCTTCATTGGCGGCGTTATATCCAACCGTAATTTTTCCGGTTGCACCCGGTGCTATTACATCGTTATTCCATTCAGGCGTTGTGCATCCACAACTCGCCTGAACCTTCTCAAGTGAAAAAGGCGCTTTTCCGGTATTAGTGAATTCAAATATATGTGTTACCGGTTTCCCTTGTGGAATTTTTCCGAAATCAAATTCATTCTCTTTTAACAAAAGACTTTCTTCCGGAACTGCGGCCTGTTCAACTTTTGGCGCATTTGGTGAAGCGATTTTGGTTACTTCAGATGATTTGGCCTGCGCTTTCAGGCCGATTGAGGCCACCAGGCAAAAAATTACAGTAACGATTTTTTTCATTTGCTACATTTAAGCGATTTCAAAGATACTAAAACGCATCATATGGTTGCAAATTGTGGCAGCCTTTTGAGTTTTTTAACATTCGTCGATCATAATTTATATTTTTGCCATTATGGAAACCAATCAAATCAATGAAGATCTTTTGGAAAACCTCTCGTTTGAAAAATTCAGGCAAGAAGTTTTGAAGGACTATAAAGTGGTTTGCGAAAGCCGGGAAGCAAGTTTGCTTGGAAGAAAAGAGGTACTGACGGGCAAGGCAAAATTTGGAATCTTTGGCGATGGTAAAGAAGTGGCGCAGGTAGCGATGGCTAAATTCTTTATGCCGGGCGATTACAGGGCAGGATATTACCGTGATCAAACTTTTATGTTTTCCAGTGGATTGTCAACAATAGAGCAGTTTTTCGCACAGCTTTATGCAGACCCAGATCCCAACAATGAGCCGTTTAGCGCGGGCCGCCAGATGAATGCTCATTTTGCCACAAAATTTGTGGATGAAAATGGAGATTGGTTGCCGCTCGCACACAAGAAAAATATATCTTCCGATGTAGCGCCAACAGCAGGACAGATGCCACGGGCGCTGGGCCTTGCTTTTGCCTCAAAGGTTTTCAGGCAGGTGGATGCAGTGCACGACCTGACCAATCTTAGCGACAACGGCAACGAAGTTTGCTTTTGTACTATCGGCGATTCTTCCACATCCGAAGGACATTTCTGGGAGACAATGAATGCTGCCGGCGTGTTACAAATTCCGCTTGCAGTGTTTGTGTGGGATGATGGCTATGGAATCTCTGTTCCAAAAAAATTACAGACCACGAAGTCATCGATTTCACAGGCGATGAGCGGATTGCAAAAAGAAGAAGACACGAACGGAATTAATATTTATAAGTTGAAGGGCTGGGATTATGCCGGGATGTGCGAGATATTAGAAGGCGCCATAAAAAATATCAGGGAAACCCATGTCCCTGCGCTGTTTCATGTTGAAGAACTGACGCAGCCACAAGGCCATTCAACTTCGGGTAGCCATGAACGTTATAAGTCGCCGGCAAGGCTCGCATGGGAACGCGAATGGGACGGCAAGAAGCAAATGCGTCAATGGATCATCGCCAATGCACTGGCAGACGAAAATGAATTGGATGATATAGAGATTGCTGCTAAAATTTTGGTAAAGCAGGAAAAGACTCAGGCATGGGAAAAATTTTATAACCCCATCAGGAAGCAGGTTCAGGAAGTAAAAGCTTTATTAGAAAAATTTTCTAAAGATCAACCCAATAAATCCGACATCCATTCCGCTATCAGGGAACTCACTTCACTCCGCGAGCCATTACGAAGAGACATCATGAAGGCGGTGGCCTCGGTCATCCACCTTTTGCCCGCAACACAATCGGCAGATGTCAGAAAATATTACGCGGAGCTCAAAAAACAGAATGATTATATTTTCGACAGTCATCTTTATAATGAAGGCCCAAAGTCCGCATTAAAGGTAGCTTCGGTTGCGCCTGTTTATGATCAACATCCGGCGAGGATAAATGGTTTCGAGATACTTAACCGCTACTTCGATCAGTTGTTTGCTCACAATAAAAAAGTGGTCGCCTTTGGCGAGGATCTTGGAGGCATCGGAGATGTAAACCAGGGCTTTAGCGGGTTACAGGAAAAATATGGCAAGGAAAGAATTTTTGATACCGGCATTCGCGAGCTTTCTATCATGGGCCAGGGCCTGGGCCTTGCCTTGCGTGGACTTCGGCCAATTGCTGAAATTCAATACCTGGATTACCTATTGTTCGGCCTGGAACCTTTAAGCGACGATGTTTGTACCACGCATTACCGCACGAACGGGCAACAAAGTGTGCCTTTAATTGTGCGCACGCGCGGACACCGGCTTGAAGGAATCTGGCACAGCGGTTCGCCGATGGGGATGATCATTAATGCACTTCGCGGCATGTACGTTTGTGTTCCGCGCGACATGACACAAGCGGTAGGTATGTACAATACTTTATTACAAAGTAATGATCCTGCGCTGATGATCGAATGTTTGAATGGATACCGGCTTAAAGAAACATTGCCTTCCAATCTATTGGAATACAGAATAGCATTGGGTATTCCTGAAATTATCAAAGAAGGAACAGATATTACTGTGGTGTCTTATGGCTCAACCTTACGCATTATAAGCGAGGCAGCAGAGATCCTTGAAACGCTCAATATTAATTGTGAAATTATCGATGTGCAAACATTACTGCCATTCGATATCAATCATATAATTCTGGAGTCTCTCAAAAAGACCAGCCGGATTATTTTCATTGATGAAGATGTGCCGGGAGGCGCCTCTGCTTACATGTTCAATAAAGTAATGGAAGAGCAAGGTGGCTACAGATGGCTCGATATAGCACCGCGCACATTAACGGGAAAGGCGCATCGCCCATCCTACGGAAGTGATGGAGATTATTTCAGCAAACCCAATGTAGAAGACGTTGTAGCAGTCATCGAAGAGATGATGGCAGAATGAGAAACGGCGTTGTGAAAAGCCAAAATGTAGAATTTTCAATTTCAAATTTATTATGATCACCAATACAGAAAGGCATTTTATTAGTTACTGGACAGAACAAAAGAGCGGCCCAAGATGGAAATATTACCTCCTATTTTGCACGGCGTGGTCGGTTGTTTCTTTTTTGGTGATCTTCTTTCTCACCAAATTATTTACCAATTTGTGGGAAACAGGCGGTGCAAATCTTATCTATGTTTTAATTGGCATCTCAATTGTCATAGGCGTTCTATCCACACATTTTACCTACGTAAGTAATGAACGAAAATTACATAAATTGTTAGCAAAGGATAAAGAGGAACTGCACAAGAACTAAAGCCTCGAAAGCCAAAATATAGCTTTTTCGCATTTGCCGAAAGGCAGTCTATTTGTTTTTAATGCTGCTTTTTACGCACGATATCACTGATTATTTTCTCAGCATGCACTCTTGAATTCTCGATAAAAAGCAAGTGAGTATTCAGGCCACCACAAATAACACCTGAGAGATAAATGCCTTCCACATTGCTCTCATAATCTTCTTCATTAAAAAACGGCTTGCAAACATTATCACTGGAGATTTCCACTCCCATGTCTTGTAAAAATTTAATATCTGGCTGATATCCCGTCATCGCGAGCACCCAGTCATTTTGAACGGTTACGATTCCATCGGGCGTTTTAATGTCCACCTCGTGCTCTCTTATTTCCGCAAGCTCTGAATTAAAATAAGCCTTAATAGAACCTTCCTTAATACGATTTTCAATATCCGGTTTCACCCAATATTTTACGCGATCGCTGATCACACTTCCACGGATTACCATGGTCACTTCCGCACCTTTGCGCCATGTTTCCAACGCAGCGTCTATCGCAGAGTTAGCGGCGCCTACCACGAGCACTTTTTGAAAAGCATAATAATGCGGATCATCATAATAATGCTTCACTTTCGGAAGTTGCTCACCTTTCACATTCAGCAAATAGGGAATATCATAAAAACCTGTTGACACGATTACATTTAAACTTTCGTAAGTGGATTTAGAGGTAGTGACATCGAACTTAGTGCCATCTTTTTGCACTGAAGTCACTTTTTCAAAAAGATGAATATTGAGATGAAATGATGTAACGATACGACGATAATATTCCAGCGATTCGCTTCTTGTGGGTTTATTATTATTGCTTACAAAAGGGACGTTCCCAATTTCAAGCCGCTCACTTGTGCTGAAAAAAGTCATGTTCACCGGGTAATTATACAGGGAATTAACCAAAACACCTTTTTCTAAAATCAGGTAATTTAATCCTGCTTTTTTTGCCTCAATGCCGCATGCAAGGCCGATCGGGCCTCCGCCAATGATGATGACATCATATAATGTAGGTTCCATAAATACTATTAGTTACTTTAAAAAATCAATTCACAATAAACCAAATACCCAGGCTATGCGCGACGCCATTTGGCTTTTAGTTTTAAGAAAGGCGATTCAAGATAAAAGTAACTAATTGATGCGATCAAATAATTTATTGAGAAATAAATAATCACCATAATCCAGTTGCTGATGCCAAAACGGGCCAGCAAAAGATTGATAAAAGTGATCGTAATGCCATGGAAGCAATAAAGGCCATAAGATAATTTTCCGGTAAAAATCAGGAATCGGTTTTTTTCCAAAAACTTCATTCGCGACATATTAATCATTTGCTCCACGATCAGCATCGCGATATAAATAATGAACAAATAGCGAGATATCAATGCGACAATGTCATTCGCTGCGCCGGCTACAAATTTATCCAGGAAATAAAAAAAAGTAAAATGAAAAAGTAAGTAACTGTAAAAAACGACACGACCCGCTCCTGATAAGCTTTTTAACCAGCCGATCTTTCTATTTTTGAAAATTAAAACCGCAGCCAATCCGCCGAAGGCGAAATCAAACAAATAAGTTATCGTATTAAAATAACTTTCGATGCCGTTGATGATGGCAAAAACGGAAAACGAAACACTGGTTAAAATCAAAAGCCCGATTACTAACATCAATTTTTTATAAAAAAATCTCAGGCACAATCCCCATACAAGATAAAACTGTTCCTCCACTGATATCGTCCATAAAAATTTTAAAAAAAACACGTGCTCAAGCGTGTAAAAATTTGCGATAAAAAAAATATAATACCATGCATTGGGCAAAGACATTTCTGTATGAAACATTTTCGCGATGAGCGGAAACAAAAGAAAAGCGAGAAGAAGTATAAAAAAATATAGCGGCCATATTCTTAAAATTCTGCGGGTAAAATAATTTTTAAATGAAAAATTATTTCTCTTTTTGTATTCGTTTAACCCGAGGTAAGTCAACAAAAAAGAGGATAAAATAAAGAACACATCAATAGCCAACGGCAAATTGGAAAATAAATAATGAATATAATCCGATAGAAAAAAAGGCTGCGCCGGCAGGCGCAGCGTATGGTATAAAAATATCGAGATAAAAGACAATCCCCTTATTGAATCCAACTGGGGAAAATATAGTTTCGTTTTAGTTGAGAGAGGTAATTCGCTGTTCAATTCAGTTTGTAATTGTTGGATTGACGATAAAATTGAAGCAAGCTACTTTTCTTTTTTTGCTGAACAAAAGATTTAATGAATCTATATCCTTATAAGCGATTTTATAGATTTTAGGTATTTTATGAAGCGTTTAGAAATGAGTGCATAATGAAATGCGCCAAACAACTGAGTTTAGAAAGTTTAGAAAGTTTAGAACGATTCTTACATTAAAAATGGTTAAGAATATCCTGTGAACAAAAAAAGATTCGTTCGCTCTATTCTAAATGAAACAGCCAAATCTAAATGCCCTCATAAGCCGTTTTATAGATTTTTACTTTTATAAAACCTATCGCATGAAATACATTTTGCCATAGCCTTTTACGTAAAATAATTGTAATCCCCTTGTTTTGATCCATCACCCTTTGAAATTCCATCATTTGCTTCATTAAATGATTCAAGTGAATGACCATTGAGATTGGTTAATACCCGATAGAGATAAACGCCATTGGCCACTTTTTGGCCAAACATGTCGGAGCCATCCCATTTAAATTCGGTAATGTTTCTTCCTATGTGCAATGGTCCCAATTCATCTTTGGTGATTTCCCTGATGATCTTCCCGGTTACTGTCAATATTTGTATTCTTATATTTTGCGGAACAACTGAACCAGTTACGGTAAACACAAAGGCAGTTGACGTTGTAAACGGATTGGGATAATTCAATAAATTAGAGATCATCGGCTTACTGATCACACGGAAGCTAACATGGTATTCCAGGTCGCCGGCTTTGTTCTGGGCTACATCTTTTCCACTTACGATCAATTCATATTCCTCGTCATTTCCGCTCAATACCGGCGCAAGGTCAATCGTGGCCGTATTTTCGCCGGACGCAAGGTTGGCCGGTGTGAACCTCATGGTGTCATTATCAAAATGATACAATCTTAGAGATCCATCCGGTTGACGAATCTGAACTTTTAAAAGCGACGTGTCGTTTAGCGCGAGGAAATTACTTTCATCTTTTAGCTTGATCGTAATATGTGGCTTTGCAGAAACAATATCCCGATTCAGAATGTGCATGCCATCAAAAGTAACATCGAGCAACGGATTGTATTTATCTGCCTTCACATAAAAATTGCGGTAGAGAAAATTATTAAAATGGTATTCTTCTGCCTGGTCATTATCAGGATTAAATTCTATAAATAAAGTGTTGCTACCTGAAAATGCTTTTGTGTCAATATCATACCTGAGGGTAATCGTATCGCCACTGATCAATGGTTTTTGACGCGGCACGGATAAAACACGCGTAACATTATTATTATCAATAACCGTAAGTTTTATTCGCATGCTGTCAAACTTCTGCACGCTTATATTTTTAAAGGCGATGCCAAAATGCAATTGCTCGCCCTGTTCCAACGTATCCTTGGAAGTAAAAAATAAATTAGGCGCTATAGCACCTTCCGGCGCGGGCGTATAATTTAGCCTCCAATAAGAAAGTTGATAAGGTGTAATCTTAATGCTGTCGGCATTGCGCATTTTCAACTGGATAAAAGGATAATTCGCTGCGTTTACAGAAGAGATGTCAACATCCAGCTGCGATTTATCTACGTTAAATAAAACAGAGCTATTGCCGGACCAGTCGTAGCCAATCACCTGCACGCTTGGATTATCCGGCGAGTTGGGTTCAAGGCTCGTTCCCCGCCAATGCATTTGTTTCCAGGAAGTAGCGGGTCCAAATTTAGGAGAAGTAATATACCCGATCGTATCCGGCGAGATGATTGTTTTTTGAAGATCTATTTTATCAGATATGCCTTTTGACAAAATAAAACCCGGCTCAAAATCAGGATTATTCTTTTGATAAGCAAAAATAAATGCCCTTGGGCGGTAGAAGGAATCTATCAACACAAAACCCGCCGATCTCAACCGGTGATAAAGTGAATTTCCTGAGCCAAATGTTGCTGTGTCTGATTCTAGTTTCATTGCGTTAACGAAAGTCTTAGCATCCGGTGCCGACACATTTCTTACGAGCACAATGTAATTGTCAGGAATAGAATCCATGAACCGTATGGCCGCTTTCCGCGATACCTGGTTCGCAAGATCATAAGCAAAATTAGGCAAACGATCAATCGAGCATATCGGCAGGCTTCCATTCAATCCCGGGCCGCCCATCACATTATTCCATGGTTTTACGGTAACCGGATCGATCACATTGAACATAATAATATTGGAAGTGTTGCAAATAGCCGTTGCAAAACTGATCCCACTGATTCCTCCAAGGAAATCCGAGCCTTCTGTTGAACCGGTCGGATACACAGCATTTCTACCTTCAAGATAATTGACGATTGAAGCAAATTTCCATTTACGTGAAGAATCCAGTTTGATATGCAACGTATCAGATGCCAGTTGCTGGAAATAATGAGACTGGTTAGATCCGCCTGAGCTGTTTGCGATATAAATAAAGGAAGCTCCATTCCAGCGATAATCTGATGCGACGCCCGAAGCCGGCTTAAGCGACACGCGCCAATAGTAAACGGTGCTGTCAACATAACTGAATCCGGGATCGAATTCCAGAATACCACCAATTTGGTGAAGCGTCCGTGAAATCTTCGATGGAGAATTAAACAATTGCGTCGTATCTATTTCCATTACATAATCCTTGGCTACGCTAAACGGATCTGCTGTGGAAGCAAATAATTTTTGGTTAGCGACATTCACAATTGCGTAATCATAAGGATATGCCGCTGTTGCTTCGTCTTCATAAATATATACTTCTTTAGTAAAGCTGTTATTGGTTTCCGATAATTCGCTTACTTCATTATCCGCATCGATTGTGACTGTAATTTTATTAAGCCCTTTATCCCTCGTGGCGATGATCGGAATAATCAACCTGATAGAGTCGGCATAGTTAATTCCTTTAATTCTTTTGCGTTGCAACACTTCAATGCTTCCGTTTGGATAAGTTCTTTTTACTTCAAACGTGATCGAATCGCTAACAGCTTTCCCAATATTATATGCCTTTGCATCCATTACAAAATTCCGCGCCGCGATGGAAATAAATTGAGGATTGATCTTTACTTGTGGCTCTTCAATGACGTAATCCGGTTTCGCATGCGGATTGATCCTCATCGCCGGGTCCCCATGCAAATTCATTTCTTCCATATTCATCCTGGTGAAAGGATCTATCGATGGGTTATTGCCGCCCACTTTCAGGATCGTATTCTGGATGTCGCTGGCTATCGCGTTCCCATAATTTAAAGCGCTCATTTCCCGATAAAGGGTATCATCATAAGTGCCGAGGTATTGAGGAATTCCAAAGTGAGTACTCGCAAAAAAACCTATACTTCCGCGATCTTTGGACAACACAAAATTTTCAGAAATAGACATACTGTTTTGAATAATTCGAAGTGTGTCATAGATATAATTATTGCCTGCGGTACAACCACTCACGAAAAAGAATGGATATTTTCCCTGGTTATCATAAGAGGCAGGATCACCAAGATTGAACCCCATTTGTGTAGCAGAGGAATGTCCGAAATAAGAAAGCAGGCTAATTCCTTCCTTGAACAATTGAGAAAGGCGCACGGCTGCTATCAATTGAATTTCTGAAGAAGACGCCTTTGAAAACGTTTCCACTTTAGCACCATAAAAAGTATCCTGGATCACATCTCTGAATTGATTCATGAAAAACGAAAACTGGTCATTTTCCACTTGTTCTTTTCCTCCTACAACGTGTGCCACATTTTTCATCCATAATTTGTCAGCCAATGTCTGACTCGAGGACTTTTGCGCCAGTTCATAATCCTTAATCTTTTGAAGGTAATTCGCAATTTCATCCCCCGACACTGCTGATAAACGGCCAATGGGCACGCTGGGCACTACACTTCCATAAGGCGCTGACAACAATATATCCGAAGCAGGACTTCCAAATGTGGGTACCAGGTTGAGTTTTTCCGCATAGATACTTTTTTGATGGGTTGTATAATCGTCATAAGTAATTCCTTTCCCGATCAGGAAAACAAATTGCGGGGAAAGCGAAAATGTAGATTTTGCAAATAAAATAAAATCTTTGATCGCTAAGGGATGCTTTTTAATGCCGTAGGCAAACTGGTCTTCCAGCTCATTGAAATCGATCACTTTGGCAACATAACCACCGCCTGCCGCTGAACTTCTGTATTGGCGATAGAGCTCAACATTGTCCGTTCCATTGCTGCTGGTATAAAGGGCGGGATTGCTGATGATGAGGTAACTGCCCTGGTTAGACGACAAGCTGTAATTGATAAAATTTCGCTGGCGTAATGAAGAAATATTATTGATGGTCGAAGGATCTTCGCTCGCCATTTGAAATTTCCTCGAAACCGCCGACGGAGGAAGCGCAAAGCGCACTTTTCCGGGTGTACTAATGTCTCCCAAATATCTTTTATTAGCAGCCAGGTCAAATAAAACCGGTGCCTTACCACCGAAATTAAAATTGTCGATCACAAGATAATTGCCTGTGGCTGTTGCCGGCAATTCAAACGCATAATTTGTCCGGTTGTTAAAATTAAATTTGCTGGGATAAGTCAGCTCTGCAAATGAAACCACATACCGGTCAGTCCCTTCAGCCGAAGTATTTTGAAATGAGATGGCCGTAAACGCAGTGCTGGTAAATAAGCTCAATGGAATATCAATTTGCTTTTTCACATAAGTGAACCAGGGCATCGGTTCATCATAAATGAAGGTATTATTGAATTTCACTTTTACATTTCTTTCGTTAAGTGCATTGCCCGCAGCAGCAAAGCGCAGCGATGCGTTGGGGCCACCGGTAAAAACATTGAGATCATTAATCTGCGCGGGTAACGGACGGTTCGGATAGATATCATTGCTGGTCCATCCTTCGCCTATATCATAGGAAGAGGAATATACATAGACAGAACCGGCCGGCACTGCGTAGCCCGGGTTAAGCCTGGTATTGAAATAAATTCCTTTTACATCCATAAAATAAGGCTCAGCCGGCAGCGTATTTGCCGCCACGTCATTTGGGCTGTCGGTAAATCTTAAATTATTACCCAACGGATTTACGGTAAGAAAATAAGAAGCAGTGTCCGTTTGCAAACTAAAACGATCCGATAGCTGAAAATCGGCTGTGCGATAAAGTTTGGTGTCTACTTTGCCATCATTCATTTCGCCCCAAAACTCAATATAATCTGTGGGCGATAGCGGGCCAGAGGCAACACTTGTGTATAAGGTAACTTGTACTCCATTTCGCCAAAGCTGAAACTGTTCCGCAGGAATATTTCCAAGGCCTTTTCCTGCCAGTACAGATTGGCTGATCTGGCAAAGCCCGCTTTTGCCAACGGCGAATTTATAATAAGTCTTATTATAATCGATCCAGCTATTGGGATATGTCTGTGCATAACCTACGGCAGTAAGAAAGGTAAAAAATATGAGAATAAATTTTTTCATAGCAGTCAGGTAACTTAATTATTTTCTTTCTTTCTCAAATCAAATTTCAGTGAAAAAATATGCGTGTATAAAGGATTTGATTGATTAGCAAGATTTGAAAACGCATAATCAATGCTTACGTTGCTGATCTTAAATCCGGCGCCGAGACTAGGCTGATAGATCCAGACTTTTTTTTGATTTGTAGTATCTCCATCCGCCAAAGCCTTTTGAAAATTATAAATTCCGGCTCTTACAAAAAACACATTTTTAATGGAAAGTTCCAGCCCTGCATGAGGATCAACACTTACAGTATTACCGCTCAATACTGTATTTCTTCGCCCATCAAAAGTGAAATCTCCATCAACTTCAGCCAGCAAATTAACCGCCGATCCAAGCCTGAAATCATAAGATGTCCCGATAGTAAGCCGGGGTGCAGTCAGTTCCGTTGATTTGATAGGAATATCATTTTTAGTAAGATAAAGCGCCTCTTTTTCTTTATCTGTAAAATGGAAAGACCACGCATTGAAGGTGGTCGTCAAATCTTTGGCAACAATTCCCAATCCCCACCTGTCTTTCTGTAATTTAAATCCTGCATCAATCCCGAAGCCCCAGGCATTGGCAAAATGACCTACTTTTCTATAAATCACTTTCGCGTTAGCTCCGAAGCTCATTTTCAAATCGTCATCGTCGCGGATCTTCTGAGCAAATGAAAAAAGGAAAGCATAATCGGCGGAAGAAAAAGAAGTAATATTTCCATAATTAATGCTTCCGTCAGGCTCTACGAGGAAAAGCGTGTTCGGAATATCATCAACAGCGAAGCGAAGAATAGACAGGCCGATTGTTCTCTTATTATCATTTACCGGAATAGCAACACTCGCATAATCATATTTCCCGATGTTATCAAAATAGCTGGCGTGCATCAGGCTGATAGAAGGAAAATCCTGCACGCCGGTGAGCCCTGCTGGATTCCAATAGCCCGCCGTTCCGTCAGAAACAGAGGCCGCCTGAGCCGCCCCCATTCCAAGGCCGCGCGCACCCGCACCAATATTCAAAAATTCATTTGAGTATTTTCGAAATTGAGAAAATCCCGAAAAGGGCAAGATTAATAAAGTAAATATTTTTAAAAATTGAGAAATTCTCATATTAGGGAATGATCAGTTATAAAGATTGATTCGGTGTGTATTCAAGGCAGAAAATAAAACGGAGCTTAGTTAGTTATATTGTATCTTTTTTGTCTATTTTATATAAAATTAAGTAATCTTCCCCAATCGGCTCTATTCGCTCTGCTCTTAATTTACGGGTAACCAATACTTCTAAAATCCATGTCAGCGTTGGTAATGGCATAATCGAACAGCAAATTATTAGAAGTATTCGGAGTAATTTGTTTTTGTGTACTATTTTTGAGCCATTTTATGGAAAATCTAATAGCAGAATTAAGATGGCGCGGGCTAATCCAGGACATGATTCCCGGCACTGAAGAACAACTTTTGAAAGAGCCCACATCGGCGTACATCGGTTTTGATCCTACGGCCGACAGCCTCCACATCGGGGGCCTCATTCCTATTATTATTTTGGTGCACTTACAGAGAACGGGCCACAAGCCGATCGCGCTGGTTGGCGGCGCCACCGGCATGGTGGGCGATCCTTCCGGCAAAAGCGAAGAACGCAATTTACTGAGCACCGAAGTGCTGAATCACAATGTGGAGGCGATTAAAAAACAACTTTCAAAATTCATTGATTTTAATTCAGGAAAATCGAGTTCCGCTGAGATGGTGAACAATTTCGATTGGTTCAAAAATATCAGCTTTCTCGATTTTATAAGAGATACCGGCAAGCACATTACTGTCAATTATATGATGGCAAAAGACAGTGTAAAAAAGCGTCTCGAGGGAGAAAATGGGATGAGTTTTACCGAGTTTACTTACCAGTTGGTTCAGGGTTTCGATTTTTATTGGCTTCATAAAAATAAAAATTGCAAACTGCAGGGAGGCGGAAGCGATCAATGGGGCAATATTGTGACAGGAACAGAATTGATTCGCAGAAAAGGCGGGGGCGAAGCGTTTGCATTTACCTGGCCTTTACTAACCAAATCTGACGGTAATAAATTTGGAAAAAGCGAGAAAGGAAATATCTGGCTCAGCGCCGAAAAAACATCGCCATATAGTTTTTACCAATTTTGGCTGAACACGTCTGATGCTGATGCAGAAAGATTCCTGAAGATATTCACCTTCCTGAACCTGGAAGAAATAAACGGCCTCATACAGGAGCATAAAGGAAACGAACATTTGAGGATCCTGCAGAAAAGACTTGCTCAGGAACTGACCTGCTTCGTACATTCTCAAAAGGATTATGAATTCGCGCTGAAAGCTTCTTCTATTTTATTTAGTAATGACACTGCAGAAATATTAAAAGAATTAAATGAAGAACAATTATTACAAGTGTTAGAGGGTGTACCCGCGATAGAACTCAAAAAAGAACAACTCCAACAGGCTGACCTGATTACTTTTCTTGCAGATTCAGGAGTATTCCCCAGCAAGGGCGAAGCTAAAAAGATGCTGGCGCAGGGCGGCGTTTTCATCAATAAAGAAAAGGTTTCGGCAGCCGATCAAAAAATCGATTCGAACTTGCTATTGCATAATAAGTATTTGCTGATTCAAAAAGGAAAAAAGAATTATTACCTGGTAAGCGTGGTATAAAATACTGATCCATCAAATCAGGAAAATCTATTTTTAGGCTTGTTTGAATAGCTTTTTTAGAAATTATATTTATCCAACACCTATAAAATTTTCGCAGGCAAAATATGTATAACGGCTCATCATCTGATAAAGATCGGATTGAATGGCACGTTTAATTGGCTATCTTGTGAACGAGTAACTTTTAGAAAATTTCAATTTTTTATTCATGTGGACACCCATTACGAATTGCGCCAGGCAGCTTACCATTCATTCCAAAATAAGAGAGAACAGTGAAAATTATGTGGCCGTATATGAAATTGCAGAAGTTGAATTTGACAAGTATAATCTTAGATTGCTGGAAAGAAATAATGTCGCACCGTTGGAAAAAGTAGAAGTGAAATTAAATTGCGCGCAATTAATCCAATATGCATTTGAAGTGGAAGAAAAGTAAGGTTGATCATTATCAACAATGATTATTTTTTTCTTCTTTTTTTCTTGTCGTTATAAATGTTTTTAGATTTTTCTATCAACCCAATAAATTGTTCCTGTAAATAATCGCCCGGGGCCTGAACTGAGAGCGCAATATTTTTAATAATATTCCAATCAACATCAGGAAAATATTCTGATTCTTTTATTTTAAGTCCAAACATTGCAACCGCTGTCGCAAAGCGCAGGCTGCTGTCAACACGATTAAACGGTAAATAATTTGCAGCACATTTATAATTGATAATCCTGGTCAGCGTATCGGAAGGCAAATGATAATGAACATCAATTTTGGCAATATCTACATTTTGGCTTTTCACAGTATCCATTGCCACCGGCGCTATTTCAAACAAAACGGTATTGCCTGAGGAAGACCCAATCTCTCCACCTTCGAGCTCATCACTGTTTTCTGCGATGATACTTTTTTTATTGTCATAGCCAATGAGGCGATACTCTTTGATTCTTTCAGGATCGAATTTTATAGTCATGTACACGTCGCTCGCAATCGAATAAACGGTTTGAGTAAATTCCTTCACAAGAACTTTTTCTGCTTCACGGATATCATCTATATAAGCAAAATTTCCATTTCCTTTTTTGGCTAAAATTTCTATTTTAGAATCTTTATAATTTCCCATGCCCACGCCGAGGCACGTGAGGTAAACGCCGGTTTGCTTTTCTTTCGTGATAAGTTGCTCAAGCTCCTTTTCAGAAGTTTGCCCGATATTGAAATCACCGTCAGTTGCAAGAATGATCCGGTTATTTCCTCCCTTGATGAACGTGCTGCCCGCCAACTTGTAAGCAGTCCTGATGGCTGCCTCGCCCGGTGTATCACCGGAAGCAGTGAGCTCTTCTATCGACTTGGAAATCTTTTCTTTTTCAGCGCCACTTGTAGGCTGTAGCCAGATTCCAACGGTGCCGCCATAGGTTACAATTGAAACTGTATCCTGCACGCGCAGATTTTTTACCAACAATTGAAATGCTTCTTTCAAAAGCGGGAGCCTGTTGGGAAGATCCATACTTCCTGAAACATCAATCAGGAAAACGAGATTCGAAGATGGGACTTTGTCCAGATTTAATTTCTTGCCGGATAAATTTAAAAACAACAACCGGTGATCTTTATTCCATGGGCAATCTGTTACCTGTGATTCAAAATTAAAAGTCTTTCCCGGCGCCGGCTCTTTGTAATTGAAATTGAAATAATTCAGCATTTCATCAATCCTTACCGCATCCGTTGGCACCTTTGTATCCTGGTTAATAAACCTGCGCACATTGCTGTAAGAAGCTTTATCAATGCGCATTGAAAAAGCCGTGCTGTAATTATTATTTGTTTTGATAAATTCATTTTCAACAAGGGTACTATAGCTTTCCTGTTTATAATAAGCAGTCGGAAAAACATGCCCTTCAATTCCCGTTGTGAGAGAAATCAGTTTCTGCTTATGCGTGCTCAAATTCGACTCCAGCATTTTCATTACAATACTTTGGTAATCACTAGTCTTTACCTTCAAGGGCTGAGTGATAAAGCCATCCATGCTAAAAATTAAAGAGTCGTGTAAGCTTGTGGATGGTATCCCAAATCCGCCTGTGAAACCGCTATAGTAAACCGCACGGGTGGCGGGCATGTAAATCTTTACATTTTGCATGGGCTCCCCCTTCTCATTTTTTACATCGCCTTTAATATAGTATTGTGCAGATAAGGGGGAATACAAGGCCACCATTAAAATAATAACAAGTATCTTTTGCAAAACAGCCGTTTAGTTGAACAGTATAACGTGAAAGTTAATATTTTCTTATGAAAGAGCGGTAATGGGCAAGTAATAATTGGTAATTGAGAGTATGTAACGGCTCAACTCTCAAAGTATCTTAAAGCTTTCTAAACCCCTAAACCTTCTAAACTACTCAACTTAAACCAATTGATATATCTCCTTAATATTTCTTCCCAGTCCATCATAATCCAATCCATAACCGAGCACAAATTTGTCAGGAATGGTAAAGCCGAGATAATCGATCTTGATAGGATGAACCATCGCATCAGGTTTGTGTAGCAGCGAAGCGATCTTTAATGAAGAAGGATGCTGGTGTTCCAACTGTGGCAAAAACTGGAACAATGTTTTTCCGGTGTCCACTATGTCTTCTATGATGATCACATCTCTTCCATAAATATCTGTATCAAGTCCAATTGAT
Organism: uncultured Chitinophagaceae bacterium; assembly: GCA_963706775.1. Lineage (GTDB taxonomy): Bacteria > Bacteroidota > Bacteroidia > Chitinophagales > Chitinophagaceae > Ginsengibacter. The sequence goes on along the minus strand of CAVPNF010000001.1, from coordinate 70,857 downwards.
GTAATTACTTTTCCGGTTGATTTTACACCTTTATAAGATGCTAGTTTTATAAAAGCTATTTCAGCTTCAACATTTATTTGCTTAAAAAGATCGGCAGCAAAAATGAACGAGCCATTTAAAATCGCAATAAATAAAGGCTTTTTACCGGCATAATCCCTGTTAATTTCCGATGCGACTCTCGATATCTGTTTGTCTATTTCCCCGCTGGTTAAATAAGGAACAAATTCTTTATCATGAACTTTTATAACGGACATATATTATTTTGAAATGATGAGTTGCTGACCGATCTGTAGATGATCGCTTTGCAAATTATTCCATTCTTTTATCTGCTCAATGGAAACGTTATACTTTTTTGAAATTGAATAGAGGCCTTCTTTTGGTGCTACTTTATGAGTCTGAGGTTTCAGGTTTGGGGTTTCGGGTTTCGGGTTTGGTTTTGCAAAATTCGGGTTTGGCATTTCAGGTGTCAGGTTAGAAGCAACAGACGCTTTCACAGTCTGCGGTTTCAAAAATAGTTTGGTACCGGCTGGCACATTATCATTTTCTGAAAGACTATTAAAATCACAGAGGCTCTGCAACATAATCCCGTTTTTCTGCGCAATGTCATACAATGTTTCACCCGACTCTGCAACATAAAAATTCTTATTCCCTTCCTTCTGTTTTTTCTCAAGAAAAACGAACTGATCTTTTTCAAGAAGACCATCTTTTGTGAGGTCGTTTATAGAAAGCAATTTTGAAAGACTGATATTATTTTGTGTGGCAATCGCCAGCAATGAAGTTCCCCGTGAAGCAAATAAAGCACGCGATCCGTTAATGCTAAGCCTGTCTGGCTGCGGAATTGCGGCTGCATCAATTTTTGCATCATCAGCCGGCATTGCAACATCTGTATCGTCCGTATATTTTGAGGCATCGAAAACAGGCACATCGCCTGCCCCATCGAGGCTGTATTGTTCTAAATTATACGTTTCGATGTGCCTGATCAATATTTCCGGATATTTAGGATTGGTCGCATACCCGGCTTTACGCAATCCGTAAGCCCATCCTTTATAATCGCGGGGATCGAGCTTAAATAAAAAAGCATAGCGGTTATTTCCTCTTAAAAAATTAGAGTGATCCCGATAGGATTCTTCTGCGTCCTTATACATTCTAAAACATTCGCCTGGCGCGTCATCATCGTGAGTCACACTGCCCGCCGTCCAGGAGCTTTTGCATTTTATTCCAAAATGATTATTGGATTTCATGAGCAAATCGCTATTGCCGCTTTCTGTCTCCAGGATTCCCTGTGCAAGTGTAATGGCCGCGGGCACGCCCATTCTTTTCATTTCGCGGATAGCCAGGTCTTTATATTGATCCACATATTGCTGCGGTGTGATTTTTTGCCCAAAGCTTTCAGAAAAACATCCTGATAAGAAAAACAAAATGACAACTATTTTGCTCATTATTTAAATGAAAATTTAGTTTTAAAATTTCAGCAAAAAATATTATTTCTTCCTGATAATCATTAACCCATCTCTTAAGGTTAGCATGACCTGCTCTACCCTTTCATCATTGGCTACATGCCCGTTAAAAGCATGAATGGCGTTTGCATTTTTACCTTTTATGTTTTCTTCTAATACTTCGCCATGAAACAACACATTATCCGCCAGGATCACGCCCCCTTTTCTTAAATGCGGCAAAGTTAGTTCGTAATAATTAATATAATTGGTTTTATCAGCATCAATAAAGATCAAATCCCACGTTTGGGTTAGTGTTGGAATTATTTCCAACGCGTTTCCCTGGTGCAAAATTATCTGGTTATGATGTGAAGATTTTGCAAAATAGCTTTGCGACAATGCTGCATCTTCGGGTCTTAGTTCCAACGTATGCAACTGTCCGTTTGGGACAAGGCCTTTTGCGAGGCATAATGCGCTGTAGCCAGTGAAGGTGCCTATCTCCAGGATATTCGTTGGCATAATCAATGCGCTGATCATTTCAAGAAACTTTCCCTGCAAAGGCCCGCTAAGCATATTGGAATGCGCATGATTTTCCAATGTATTTTTTTCTATTTCTTTTAGCAACTCATCGGTGGCTGTTGAAAAACGCGTGGCATAATCAGTTGCCGCTTCAGTTATTATTTCAGGCATAAGATAATTTTATTTCGTCAGTTGTTTTCTTTTTCGAAACAAGTAATAATCCAACAAAGGTCAATAAACCATTAACAATAATTAGTTCTTCCGCGAACACATATCCGCCCAACAAAACAGTGGAATATTTATCTATAAAAAAACACACGAGCGGCGCCAAAATGCAAATGACGGGTGTTGCCTTATCCAGCACCTGTCTTTTTTTTGCGTAAAGGGAAAAAGCAAAAAGGCCGATCAACGGGCCATAAGTATAGGTGGCCACTTTAAAAATAGCCGACACGACGGATGTATTATTCACGGCGTTGAAGAGGAGTACCACAAGAAGAATAAGTACTGAAAAGCCAATATGTACAAAAGTCCGTTTTCGCACCATTTGCTTTTCCGTGTTGGTTTTGTTTTTATCAAAATTTAAAAAATCAATACAGAAAGAGGTTGTGAGCGCCGTAAGCCCCGAATCAGTCGTAGCAAACGTTGCGGCCGTGAGTCCGAGCATGAACACCACTGCCGGAACACCTTTGAAGTGATTGAGCGCAATCTCCGGAAATAAATAATCTGTCCGTGGCAAATGGGTTTGCGGATCCAAAGGAATTGCAATTCCTTCCCTGTTAGCATAAATATAAAGTAATGCGCCCACGCTTAAAAAGAACAGATTAATGATCACAAAAATTACGGTGAAGCTGAGCATATTTTTTTGAGCCTCACGAATATTTTTACAGCTAAGATTTTTTTGCATAAGATCCTGATCAAGACCAAACATTCCGATGGTTACAAATATTCCTCCAAGAAATTGCTTGGAAAAATGGAATTTGTTCGTCACAAAATCATCGGTAAAAAAAATTTTAGAATAACTGCTTTCCTTCACCGCGTCAAAGGCCTGGCCAATGTTCATATTCAAACTGCTGCAAATAAAATAGATAGAAAGAAAAACAGACGTTACGAGAAAAACAGTCTGAAGTGTATCTGTGATAATGATGGTTTTAAGTCCGCCTCTGAAAGTATAACCCCAGATAAGCAGTAAGCAAATAACGATCGTAAGCCAGAAAGGCACATTCATTTCATCAAAAATAAACCGCTGTAATACAATGGCGACAAGGTATAAACGAAATGCAGACCCAATCGTTCTTGATAATAAAAAAATCGCAGCGGCAGTCTTATGACTTACTTTTCCAAGCGTCCTTTCTATTACTTCATAGATAGAAATAAGGTGCATTTTATAATACAGCGGAAGTAAGATTCCGGCCACAATGAAATATCCAACCGCATTTCCCAACACAAATTGAAAATAGCGAAACTGTGATCCGGCAAGGTTTCCAACTTCGCCCGGAACCGAAATAAAAGTTACACCGCTCAGTGCAGTGCCGATCATTCCGAATGCGACAAGGTACCATTTGGATGAGCGGTTGGCAATAAAAAAAGTGGCATTATCAGACGATTTCCGCGAGGTAAAATAAGAGACAATAACAAGAATCAAAAAGTAACCTATAACAAAAGAAAGCAATACAGCGGGTGACATATCAGGCTATGAATGGTTTAATGAAAAAAATTAGTTTTATCTATTTTTGCATCGAAATTTTTTCAAGATAAATAAAAATATGTCAATTCAATCCCTTGCTGTTTTTTGCGGTTCAAAAAGCGGCAGCGACGAACTCTATACTGAACATGCAAAACAATTAGGCTACCTTCTCGCACGCGAAAAAATCACGCTCATTTACGGAGGCGGAAACAAAGGCATGATGGGCGCTGTCGCAAATGCGGTGTTGGAAAAAAGCGGGAAAGTAATCGGTATCATGCCAAAAATATTAACAGGAATCGAGCATCAGCACTATGGCCTTACCGAAATGTTTGAAGTGGAAGACATGCACGCGCGCAAAAGAATGCTTTACGAAAAATGCGATGCTGCGTTAATACTTCCGGGTGGATACGGCACAATGGATGAATTTTTCGAAATGCTCACCTGGAACCAACTGAACATTCATGATAAACAAATATTCATTTTAAATACTTCAGGGTTTTATGATCACCTGATTCATTTTCTTTATAAAATGGAAGATGCGGGATTTTTATATCATAAAATTGTTGACCGGCTTACGATTGTTTCTTCACCCCAGGAATTAATTTTTAATTAAGATATAATTTCTTCTTTCAACTGTCATAAGCAAAAAAGTAGTTTTCTTATTTTTTAAATAATAAACAAAAAACAAACCACAATGGACAGAGTTATATTTATCACAGGAGCCACCTCAGGAATAGGAAAAGCGTGTGCGGAAAAATTTGCTGCAAACGGCGACAAGCTTATTATAAATGGAAGAAGAAAAGAGAGGCTTGATGACTTAAAAAAAGCACTCGAAGAAAAATACCAATCAACGATTTTATGCGCGTCGTTTGACGTGCAGCAAAAAACAGAAGTGTTTAGTTGCATTAATAATTTTCCTGAAGAGTGGCAATCTATAGATGTTCTTGTTAATAATGCCGGCCTCGCCGTTGGCCGCGATCTTTTTGATGAAGCTGAGATTACTGATTGGGAGACTATGATTCAGACCAACATTAACGGACTGATCTATGTAAGTAAAGCTGTTTTGCCTTTCATGGTAAAAAGAAACAGCGGGCATATTATTAATCTTGGTTCCATCGCGGGCGACGACATGTATGAGCGCGGAAATATTTATTGTGCTACAAAAAGCGCTGTGGACACGATCAGCCGCACCATGCGCATTGATCTTTTGCCACACAGGATAAAGGTGACCACTATAAAACCCGGGGCTGCAGAAACAGAATTTGCGCTCGTAAGATTTAAAGGAGACGAGGCGATGGCTGCAAAAACTTATGAAGGATTTAAACCGTTGTCGGGCGAAGATATTGCAGACTCAATTTTTTATTGCGCGTCGCTTCCATCACATGTATGCATAAACGAACTTACGATTACATGCACTGCCCAGGCAAATGGAGTTTATTCTTATAAAAAATAACACAGAAAATTTATTACTCAGAATTCTAAAGGACACCTACATATCCTTATAAGCCATTTTATAGTTTTTTACAATCCGAACTGGATTTTATCAACCAAACACTTGTAAAAATACTTTCCAAAGTGTGAAGAAGCTGGTAAGAATCACTAGTGAGCCTATCAATATAAACATTGTTTTTAACGGCAATTTTCCAACAAGCCGTGCTGCTATTGGTGCGGCGATTAAGCCACCGATAATAAGGCCCGCAATATCTAAAAAAGGAATGCTTTTAAGAAAGATAAAAAAGGTAATGGAACTGGCAAGCACGACAAAAAATTCTGCGAGGCAAACGGATCCTACCACATAACGCGGACTTCTTCCTTTTTGAAATAAGCGTACTGGTAACCAACGAACCCCAACCGCCTCCGGCAAACGCATCCGTAAATCCACCTACAGAAGCCAGCCAGCCGGCTCGCTTTACCTTGCTATTTGCGTTCTGCTTTTTAAAAGCCTTTCCGAATAATAAAAAAGCCAAGATAAACGGTATAAAAAGACAACGGAATGCGCACATAAGTAGAATATTTTTGCGCGTAAAATGCCAGCATGGCGCCCAGGATCGCTCCAATAACGCCGGGTATTACCAATGTCTTAAATAATTTTTTGTTGATGTTACCAAAGCGATGATGGCTATAGCCCGAAACACCGCTGGAAAACACCCGCGCTGAGTGCACGCGACTGCTCACTATCGCAGGACTCACGCCATTAGCGAGAAGAAACGTAGTCGAAATCGTTCCATACCCCATTCCCAATGAACCGTCTGCCATCTGCGCCAGGAAACCACAAAGCAACATCATCAAAAAGGCCTTCTTATCAACGATATCAATAATTTTTTTGCTTTCGGCTACCACGCTTTCAAATGGTACATAGGAAAGAATAGCATGGCCCAAAATCATGAAAAAAAATGCCAGCAGACTCCACTTCACAATCCCCTGCCATTTTTTCGTACCCTCTGCTGATGGTTCTTTTAATGTCGTCTGTTTTGCCACCAGCACCTTTGTGATATCATTGAGATTCCTGACTTTTTCATCAAAGTCGCCATTCATTCCATACCTGATCGTTTGCATGTTTTGCAATACATCTTCCATCTCTTCCGGGATCAGATCATTAATAACTTCTTTCAATCGCTTCGCAATGGTCGGCGATTTTCCATTGGTGGAGATCGCGATTTTGACACTGCCTTTTTTTACAATTGAGCCCAAATAAAAATCACATAATTCAGGCTTATCTGCCACATTCGCGAGCTTTCCTTTTAGCTGTGCATCGCTCTTTATTTGCTTGCTTACCTTAAGATCATTCACTGCTGCGATCACTACATCGGCATCATCAAAATCTTCAGGTACATAAGACCTTTCAATCAACTCAATATTACTTTTCCCGGCCGCCATTTCTTTGATTGCATTACTGATTTCGATAGCAACCAGCCTGATCTTTGTTCGTGGTGAATTATTCAAAACAGCATTCAATTTCTCCAATGCTACGTTTCCTCCGCCAATGATTAGCAACGAAAGATTTTCCAGTTTCAGGAAAACAGGAAACAGGTTGTTGTTGCCTGTAACAACCTGCTGTTCTGTTGATGATAATGTTGATGTCGTTGCCAATATTTATTTTTAGAGTTGAAATTTAAATTGAAATTATATCCTTTGAGCAAATCACTTTAATAAATTATCTATCGTCCAGGCTACATAATACAACGCCCCGATTGTCGGACCACCTGCATATTCTATATGTCTTGTATTCAACACATTCGTACCACCAAGTTTTATCGTTGAATTAGCCCCCGGAAGGCGAAGCGTGACCTGCGCATCAATATTATTGATTGCGTCAATTTTCCCTGTAACCAACGGGCTTTCCCACAAGAAACTATTTTGCCATTTCCACACGATATTAAAACCAATATTCTTAGTGATCGCCCTGTTGCCAATGGATACATTCGTAGTCCAGTTTGGAGTATTGAAGCCGGTTACAAATAAATCCGGAGTAGCATTTCCTTTGATATTGTTGTAATTCACATTTCCCGAAATAGTGAATCGCTTATAAAAATTATAAGTAATTCCAAGGGAGGAACCATAAGTGGTATATTTCTCTTTTGCATTAGTATAAACCCTGTACCGGTCTTGGCCTTTGCTAGCGGAGTTGCCATCTTTTTCCGCAGTTGCATCCCTGTTCCTGTCTACCATTGCTATTACTGCCGCATCAGAACCCACTGTTTCTGCTATCGGAACATATACCTGTACCTGCCCGAGAAAGCCATCATATATATTCGTGTAAGCATCGATGTCAATAAATAATTTGTTGTTAAAAACAACACTCTTGTAACCTACTTCAAAAGAATTAATTCCTTCAGGCCGCCCGTTCGGCAAGTTTGCTGTTTTTAATAAATCTCTGTTGGCTAAAGCCGCAGCGTCTGTATTGCCTGCGGCTTTTACCGCCGCATTAAATACAGCAACAGAAGATTGAGTATAGCTATTTTCACGATAGCCCAGGCCCTGGTCGATGATGGGCAATATTCCGACACGCTTCACACGGCCGTTGTTCACATAAGAGAGGGCTTCAAACAACGCGGGGAAGCGATATCCTTGTTGAAAGGTAACGCGAAAATTATGCTTTTCTTTATAGGTGTAAACAGCAGCAACACGTGGCGTCAGCTTCGCAGTAAATTCAGGATTATAGTCGCCACGGAGTGAACCCCATAACTTTAGTTTGTTATCAAATAAGGTTTTGGTCACCTGCGCAAAACCTCCAAACTTTTTATAGTAAATATTACTTCCAAAACTTCCGTCAGCCAAAGGCGTATTCCGGTCAGCAATCGGACGTTTGAAATCAACAAAATTGTTGCCGTCGGGAATTACTTCATAAACGCGTGCATCCGCACCAATTAACAAATCAAAAACCTTCACCTGTTTTGAAAGATCCCATTGGCCTTCCACGTGATACAAATTACTTTTTTGCACGAGCGCAGCGCCTCCTGTAACAGGTGCATTCGGAATAGATCCGGATTTGATATCCCAATTATTGATTTTTATTATGGAATCTTTTACAATATTAAATCGCTGTGTACCAGGCTCCGCACGGCCTGCATCCGCCTGTTGCCGTGCATAGGCAGTCGCGGCGGCGAGATTATCCTCAGTCAAACTTCCACCATGTGATGCCGCAAAAGAAGTGAGCGCATTTCGGTATTTTGTACCCCAAACATTGGCACTGCCCCCTGTGTAAAGATCCATATTATCGGCCAGGGGCTTTACATTATAAGAGTCCCCCGAATTTTCCTGCGAGATGTAGGCTTTAATAGTGAAGTTGCTGCCTTTTAATTCAAGCTGGTGATTTTGAACAATGACATTATCCAATTTCACTTTATTCCCTCTTTGAAAAACGCCGTCCACTTTCCCCACACGATAGGAATAAGTTAATTCTGTGTTGGGATTAAAACGATAATGCAGAGCTGCATCAAATTTCAGATTATTCACCTTAGGATCAACGAGATCTTTTTCCCAATACCCTGTTCGTGCAACTGTCAGTGTTTTATTGGGTATTCCATCAATTGTTAAGCCGGTGATGGAAACGGTATTACTTCCGGCAAGGGCATCGTCACCATATTTATTCCAGCCATCGAATGCAATATTATTAGCACCATTTAAAGCGGGATAAGCCGGATTAGCCGTGTTCTTTGTATTGGGATTTTGATCTGTCTGTGTATTTGATATCCAGTCAATGCCCTGTAAATAACTTAAGTTAACTTTGAAAGCAAATTTATCATTATACGCTTTTGCAAATCGTATAGCCGTCTCCGTTAGTAAACCGGGCGCGTGATCAATACCATCCACATGGTTCACCCCGGTGCGTTGAAAAACACTCAGTCCCTGTGAAGTGAAAGGGCTTTTTGTAATGAGATTGGCCATGCCATTGATGGCATTCATACCATACAAAGCCGATGCGGCGCCCGGAGTAATTTCAATGCTCTGAATATCCAGTTCTGTGGGTCCTATCGCGTTGCCCAACGGCACTCCAAGCGTGGCCGCCTGCATGTCAATACCATCAACCAACTGCATAAACCTAAAATTATTAGGGATATTAAACCCTCGCGTATTCGGCACTTTAAAAGTAATAGAGGAAGTAGTTAACTGGACGCCTTTGACATTTCCCAACGCGTCATAAAAAGAGGCAGCCGGTGTTTCTTTTAATGCTTTGATATCCAGTTTTTCAATTGATACAGGAGATTGCAGAAGCTTTTCTGCCTTACGGCTGCCAGTAACTACGATTTCGTTCGCGAGATAATTTTGGGTAGATAGCTGAACGGCTAAATTTGCATTCGGATTACGAACCAAAATTTCCTGGGGCGTAAAACCGACGGAAGAAATAATAATCGTAAAAGGAAATTTTTGATTGATTACAAAAGAAAAATGTCCTGTAGAATCTGTGATGGTACCAGACGAGCTTCCCTTAATAGAAACGCTTGCATTTGGTACCGATTGATGGTTATCATTGATCACATGGCCGCTCAATAGTGCAGATCCGTTAAGTTGCGCCTTTGTATAAAAAGGAATTAAAAATAGTAATGCTAATAAATTTTTCATGTAATGATGTTGTGTTGAAATTGTTTTGGAATTTTTGTTCGATTGCTTAATTTGCTTCAACAACAACGATTGATTAAAATATAATATAGACTTATCATAGTTTCTGCTTATTGTTTTTGATATTTTCCTGATGAATTATTTTTATTAGTCTACAAATTTAGTAGACTATTTATTTAAAAAAATTTCTTTTATTTATAAAAGAATTTTTTCAAGCGGATTATTTATTCTGACAAGCCGTTTTATAGATTTTTTGATAAAATTTTTTTCAAAAAAACCTGCCACCGACCGGGTAATTAGACAAATTTCGCACGATGAGTAAAGTCTCCAAATGATTCGCTATCGAGCCTTTGGTCTTTAAAATCAGTAAATAACTTATCCAATTCCGCAACAAGTTCAGCCTCATTCAGACTTTCTTTATACAAGCGATTCAAACGGTAGCCTTCATGATCGCCACCTATATTAAGATTGTATTTACCCGGCCCCGTACCGATAAATCCAATTTCAGAAACAGATGAACGGCCGCAGCCATTAGGGCAGCCCGTCATCCTGGTAACAATATTTTCATTAGATAGATTATGTTTATCCAGGAGACTTTCAATTTTTGTAAGCAATGAAGGCAGATAACGCTGCGACTCCGCAAGCGCCAGCGGACACGTGGGAAGGGCAACGCAAGCCATTGAATTCTTTCGAAGAAGCGTGGTGCTATCTGTATGCTCAATGATCTTAAACTCTTTCAGGATGTTAGTAACAGTTTCTTTATTTACAGGGTCAACATCAGAAATAATAACTTTTTGATTTGCTGTAAATCGAAAGTTCACGGGTATATTTTTAGCTACTTTCAGTAATGCAGTCTTCATCGCCACTTGTTCACTATCGAGCACGCGGCCATTTTCTACAAAAACGGTATAATGCCATTTGCCGGCATGATCCTGCTGCCAACCGTAATAATCTTCACGCATGTTGAAGACATAAGGCCTGGATTCTTCGAATTTGAATCCTGCGCGCACTTCCACTTCCTCTTTGAATTTATCAACGCCCATTTTGTCGATGGTATATTTCAGGCGCGCCTGTTTTCTATCAACACGATCGCCATAATCCCTCTGAACGGTTACGATTTCATAGATCGCTTTAAAAGTTTTTTCACCTGCCGGAACAAAACCAATTTCCGTCGCCAATCTTGCATAAGTATCGGGATTGCCAAATGTAAATGCCAGGCCACCGCCAATAGCAAAATTGAAACCAATCAACTTATTGTCTTCAACGATAGCGATGAGGCCTAAGTCATTTCCGAAGACATCAATATCATTGTTGGGAGGGATGCATATACCAATCTTAAACTTACGTGGCAGGTAAGCATCTTTATATAAAGGATCTTCTTCCGATTTTTTATCAAGCACTTTTTCTTCATCAAGCCAAATTTCATAATAAGCCCTCGTCTTTGGTTTAAGCAAGTCGCTTATCTGAGCCGCATAAGAAAATATCTCAGCGTGAAGCGGCGACTGGATTGGGTTTGGACTGCATGTAACATTCCTGTTTACGTCACCGCAAGCAGCGATAGAATCCAGGTGAATTTTATTAAATATCTCGTGAGTAGGCTTTAGCTTTGACTTATATACACCATGCAATTGAATGGTCTGGCGCGTTGTAACTTTAAGTTCGTCAGTAGAATCTTTTCCCGCAATGTCGTTCAACGCGATCCATTGTTCGGCTGTTAAAATCCCGCCGGGCATGCGAAGACGGATCATGAATGAAAATAAACGTTCCAGCTTTTTCTGCGCTCTTTCTTCTCTTCGATCGCGATCGTCCTGCTGGTACATTCCATGAAATTTCATCAGCAACGTATCTTCTTCCCGCATAGAGCCCGTTAATTCATCCTGAAGGCTTTCAACAATGGTTCCGCGCAGGGCATCTCCTTCTACTTTTACTCTTTCTAAGAGCGTTAATTTTTCTGACATAATTTGGTCGTGAATGGTGGGTCGTGAATAGTGAATGGTGAATGGTGAATAGTTGGTTTCCAAGCGTCCCAGATTTTAAAAACCTGGGAGGTTTACCGGTTCTAATAAACATCTAAAAGGTACCGGCCACCTTCTTTTAAATCTTCAACATATTTCTCAGCTTCCTCTCGTGTTCGCTCGCCGAACTCTTCAATAACCTGGACGATCGCTTCCTCAACGTCATTGCTCATCGGCGCTTTAGCTCCGCATACATAGACATAGCTACCAGCCTGAAGCCATTCGAAAAATTCGTTTCCGTTTTTCTTTATTTTATGTTGCACATAAATTTTCTCCTGCTGATCCCTGGAAAAAGCGGTATCCACTTTTGTAAGAACGCCGGTTTCAAACCAGCTTTGTATTTCTGCCTGGTAAAGAAAATCGGATACAAAATGTTGCTCACCAAAGAAGAGCCAGTTTTTTCCGGCTGCGCCGGTAGCATCTCTTTCTGCAATGAACGAACGGAAAGGTGCAATGCCTGTACCGGGGCCAATCATGATGACGCTTTTATCTTCCTCAGGTAAACGAAAACAGTGATTGGGATGAATATAAAATTTCAATTCATTGTCCTCATTAAGGAGCGATAAAAATTCAGAAGCCAAACCATATTTCACTTCTTCATTTACACTGAAACAATTTTTTGCAACGGTTATATGCACCTCACCGCTATGGGCTTCCGGTGAAGAAGCAATGGAATATAATCTTGGCGAAATCGGCTCGAGTATTTTAAGTACCGATATAAATTCGGTATTATCTTTTACAGGAAATATTTTCAACAGATCCAGCAAGTCAATTTTTGTTTCGGGAATATCCTGCTGTACAATGGACGCATACTTTTTTATGACACGCTCAGGAAGATAAATAATGCTCAATTTTTTTTGCAGAAGATCATGCACAGAAATTAATTCATCTTTATAATCGATATTTTCTGCCGAATCAATACCGGCTAATGCGACTATCTTTTCTACAATTTCTTTTTTATTTTCAGGAATAACCCCAAGAGAATCTCCGGGTTTATATACTACATCTTCAGCCTCTATTTCTATATGATTGGTTTCTTTTATACTTCCAATGTCATTGAGGTTTACATGAGAAATAATTCTACCTGTATATATTTTTTTGCCCGCGGCTTTCTTAACCGGCGAAGGTGATAAAACTACATTTTCGCTTACCTGAGTTTCTTTTAAACTATTGAATACACGATTAAGCCATTCATCCGCCTCGTCGCTGTAATCGACATCACATTTTTGTAAAGGCACAATAGGACTGCCTCCCAGCTTCTTAAACTGCTCATCTACATCTTCACCTGCCTTGCAAAATAACGGATAAGAACTATCTCCAAGAGCAAGGACACTATATTTTAATTTAGAAAGCAGGATGGGATTTTGATACAAATGATCATAAAACTTTTTAGCTGATAAAGGCGGCTCACCATCACCGTGAGTACTGATGACTGCTAAAAAATATTCTTCCTTGGCAAGGTCATGTAATTTATACTGATCGAAGCCTTGCACCTTTGCATGAATCCCCTGCTTTTTTGCTTTTGCGGCAAACTCGGTAGCAAGTCTTTTAGAGTTACCTGTTTCCGTGGCATAGGCAATGGTGATTTTACTAACGCTGTTGCTTTTTAAAACAGGCGGTAATTCTTTGGTATCATTCCTGGCAAGAATTCCATTGAGATAACCGTTTACCCAAATGAGCTCCTCGTGAGTTGACGTGCTGATAAAGTCCTGTAACGTTTTTAGCTTATTTTCAACTAACATTTTTGCGTATTTTATCGGAATGATTTAAGGCGATTACCGGGCTTACCATAGGTTTAAAATAATATTCAGTGCTATCACTGTTTTCCAGCCATTTGAATTTTTCATGAAGAGAAACAACTTCACCAATGATCACAAGAGAGGGCGAAATAAATTCCAGGTTTTTAAATTGTCTTTCAAAATCATACAGATTACCTATATGAACATTTTGAAGTGGCGTAGTTGCCTGCTCGATGACTGCAAGCAATTTGCATTCATCAATATTATTTTCGGTCAATTTTTTTACCACGTGTGGCAAGGTTTCCGACGACATATAAAAAACGAGTGTATCGTTTGTAGCGGCCAGTTCTTTCCAGTATTTATCAGTAATGATATCTGACTTATAATTGGTCAGAAAGCGGACCGAGGTTGCGTAGCCTCTTGCAGTTAAAGGGATACCGGCGAATGCCGCGGCGCCCAAAGCCGCCGTAACACCGGGAATTATTTCATAAGGAATATCCTGAGCTGCTAATGTTTCCAACTCATCAAGGATGTTTGAAAAAATGGAAACATCACCGCCTTTTAAACGCACCACCAATCTTCCCAAGAGCGCATGCTCAACCATCAATTCATTAATAGTTTGCTGTGATGTGGAAATGCCACGGCGGCATTGTTTCCCCACGTGAATTATCTCCGCCAACGGATTTACAAACTCCTTTACGATCTCGCTGCTCACGAGTCTGTCGATCAATACGACATCTGCATTTTGTAAATATCGTACCGCTTTCATAGTGATCAATTCCGGGTCTCCCGGTCCGGCGCCGGCGAGGATCACTTTGCCTGTTTTGAGAGGTTTGGTCATAAATAGTCGACTAAATTGGTAGGGTAAATATTTAAATTTTTTTACGGTTATTGCAACATACAGGCTCCTACAGTAACATTACTGGTCTCATCAATTAATATAGCGCCACCGCTTTGCCTTAATTTGTTATAAGAGTCAAAAGCGACCGGGGACGAAGTTTTAACAGTCGCTCTTATGATATCATTAAGCACCGCTTTCTCGGGTGAATACTCTTTTTGTAATGTATTTACATCGAGTTTGTATTCAATTTCTTTTATTACGCTTCTTACCACGCGGCTATTGGTCTGCAGCAGATATTTATTTCCTGCGATCAATGGCTTATTATCCATCCAGCACAAAAGAACTTCGAATTCCTGTTCAACGTTAGGCCTGTTGTTAGAAGGCACAATCATGTCTCCACGGCTAATATCTATATCGTCTTCAAGATGAAGGATGACACTTTGCAACGCATAAGCTTCTTCAACTTCTTTACCGGCGATTTCAATCGACTTAATAGTGCTTTCAACTTCGGAAGGAAGCACCACAACCTTATCACCTTTGTGATAAACACCACTGATTATTTTTCCGGCATAGCCTCTGTAATCGTGCAGCTCCGCGGCTTGCGGCCGAATAACATACTGGACTGAAAATCTGCCATCAGAAAGATTAATATCAGAATCGAGCTGTACATTTTCTAAAAGATGCAATAAAGATTCACCTTCATACCATGAAAAATGTTCAGACTTATCTACGATATTATCGCCGTCCAAAGCGCTGATAGGAATATAGCTTACATCTTTAAGTCCCAAAGACTTTACAACTTCGCGGTATTCCAGCACAATATTATTGTACACGTCTTCAGAATAGTCAACAAGATCCATCTTATTCACAGCCACGATAATGTGAGGAATATTTAGAAGAGACGCAATGATAGAATGGCGGCGGGTTTGCTCCACTACCCCATTCCTCGCATCAATTAATATAATCGCCAGTTCAGAATTAGAAGCGCCGGTAACCATGTTTCGCGTGTATTGAATGTGTCCGGGTGCATCTGCAATAATGAATTTACGCTTGGGAGTCGAAAAATATTTATAGGCAACATCAATGGTAATGCCCTGTTCACGCTCCGCACGCAGCCCGTCAGTAAGCAGCGCCAGATCTATTTCCCCATCCGCTTTATTCTTGCTTTGCTTTTCGATTGCCTCAAGCTGGTCCACAAGAATCGATTTGCTATCGTACAATAGTCTTCCGATTAAAGTGCTTTTTCCGTCATCTACGCTGCCTGCTGTAATAAATCTTAGTATGTCCATTTTAGTTGTAAGTAATAAGTAATAAGTAAATTAGTCAAAAGTGTTAAACACTTTCAATTTTCCATTTTCAATTAAAAATACCCTCCTTTCTTCCGGTCTTCCATTGCGGCTTCCGAAACTTTGTCATCGATTCTTGTTTCACCTCTTTCACTCGTCCTTGCAGCAAGAATTTCCCTGATGATACCATCAACATCATCGGCATTGGATGAAACGGCAGCGGTACAAGTCATATCGCCAACCGTACGATAGCGAACTTTTTTCCTTGTTACTACATCGTTAGTATCAAGTTTTATATGCTGTGATACAGATACCAATTGCCCTTCGTGTTCTATAACCTCTCTTTCGTGGGCAAAGTAAATAGAGGGTAATTCGATCTGTTCCCTTTTGATGTAATTCCAGATATCCAACTCGGTCCAATTGCTAATCGGAAATGCGCGAACGTTTTCGCCTTTATGAATTCTTCCATTATAAATATTCCATAATTCGGGCCTTTGTAACTTTGGATTCCAGCCTCCAAATTCATCTCTTACTGAAAATATTCTTTCTTTGGCTCTTGCCTTTTCTTCGTCTCTTCTTGCGCCTCCGATGAGCGCATCGAATTTGAACTCTTCAATAATATCGAGCAATGTATAGGTTTGTAATCCATTTCTGCTGGCAAATTTTCCTTTTTGCTCGGTGAGATTTTTTTCTTTAATCGTGTCTTCAACTTTTCTAACGACCAGGTTCTCACCAATTTCAGCTACCAGTTTATCGCGAAAATCAAGGGCTTCGGGAAAATTATGGCCTGTATCAATATGCACCAATGGAAAAGGAAATTTTCCCGGCCGAAATGCTTTCAATGCAAGATGCACAAGTGTAATAGAATCTTTTCCACCTGAAAATAATAATGCAGGACGCTCAAACTGACCTGCCACTTCGCGCATGATGTGAATCGCTTCTGATTCAAGCTGTCCTAAATAATCTAAATAATACTTGCTCATTTTAATTCTTTTATAGGTTGCAAATCCTGCTCCGGCTGATGAACATGAAGCCCGCATTCTTTTTTCGAACTATCTTCCCACCACCAGCGTCCTGCTCTGAAATCTTCTCCAGGCCTGATCGCTCTCGTACACGGAGCGCAGCCGATGCTTACAAAACCTTTATCATGTAATGGGTTGTATGGGATATCATTTTCGTTGACATAATCTTTTACTTCTGCAGTTGTCCAATTCAGTATCGGGTGATATTTAATAATGTTATTAGTTTCGTCCCATTCCACCTGGGGCATGTCATGCCTGTTTGATTGAATGTTCTGCACGAAGACCCGTGATCCAAATGGCATTTCCTTTCAAGGCCCGTTTTAACGGCTCCACTTTTCGTATATAGCAACAGGCTTTCCTGTTTTCAACGGATTCATAAAATGAATTAGGTCCCTTTTCAGCAACGAAATTTTCCAGTGAAGCATGGTCAGGATAATAGGCTTTGATATGGGTGTTGTATTTTTCGTTGGTGGCGCTCCAGACAGAATAAGTTTCTGCAAAAAGCCTGCCCGTATCTAATGTAAAAATCTTTATTGGAAGTTGATTACTCAATATCTTTTGAGCGATGAGCTGATCTTCGTAGCTAAAGCTTGTAGAAAAAATAACCTGATCAGGAAATTGTTCAGTAAGTGCCAACAAAACTTCATCAATACTGGAATTCTTTACCTGTTCTGCAAGGCTGTAAATATGGCTTTGTAGGATTGAAGGCATTGTATTATTTTGAAAATGGAAGTTTAGAAAATCTATAAAAAGGAAATTCGTGACCTGGAAACATTGCGTTTATTGATTGGATAAACAGCAACAGCAGCGCCTTGAGCAGCGATGATTGCAGTTTTGCATTCGTGAAGATAATAGAATCATACAGGTCATTTATAATAGTCTACCGCAAAGGTAGGGTAATCAGTTTTAAAAATTCCTGTTTTTGAAATAAAATATTTTCTACAGCCAAAAAAAATTTGACATAAGGCATTTTGATGTGTGATTTACACATCTGGAATCTAACAGGGATAACACTTTACCATCCTAATCCTTTTAAAAATATTCTCTAAAAATATTTTTACTGATCGAATTGCAGTATCATAAAATCTTTCAGAATGAAAGATTTTAAAAAGTTCTCAAAAGCCAGAAAGTAGTTTTTTACGTTTTTTCCATAAATGTGTTAAATCGAAAACTCAGGATTCTACGGAATAAAAAATCAAAATTTATTATATGATTTTTTCGCAGATATTTAATTCACAATCTTTCCATTCGTTATTAACACAGACACAACAATAATCAGCAGTTTCTTTCGTTCTCACCCCTGAATTCCCGAGTCATTTGAAAGCGTGTTAATTATGAATTTTTTCCCTTCAAAATATTCGGGAAATCAGGAAATATCAGTAATATTGTTGATCCTATTTTCAAGACCATGAAAAACCCTATGATAAATCATTCGTTGATTTTATTTATACTTATATTTTTAAGTATCAACTTGAATGGACAAGACAGAATAAGACAATCCTCGTGTTTAGATTCAACATTAGTAAAGCAGGCAGACAGTTTAAAGAAAAGTTTAAGTCAGCAGGGTTTTATAATGGTAAGAGAAGCTACGATGACCATGGAAAGTGAATATGAGATGCCGGTGATCGTGCCGCTCAACCAGGGCAGTTATTATAAGTTCGCGTTTATTGGAGATTTATCTTCGAAATTGTATGAATTAAGAATGTTTGACCAACATGAGAAACAGGTAGTTTATCAAAAACATTTTGGAGATGGGGTTGAAAGCAACATCATCAGTTATTCATTCATTCCGCAGTTTACTGAATATCATATTTTAAAACCGGTGCAGGTCAATAAAAAGAAGAAAAAAAATATTTGCGGATACATTATAATGTTTAAAAAAGTTAGTTAAGTTTTTTTGTGATGCTTGTTGATAACTTACCCGGGAGTGATTACCCCGGGTTTTTTATGGCGGTCAACAGTTGAACTAATTACGATCTTCATGACAGGTGCTGCTTTACATATTCCATGTAGCGCATTTTCATCAATTTACTTTCCAGCCAACCGTAATAATTGAAATATAACAGGTATAAATTCTCATCCGGATTATCCGTTTTAGCCCTCTTCATCTTTAAGAAATTACTTATTAATCTGTTCGCAGCCGCTTTCGAATGTGCATCCGACAAACGCCCGAGGAATAGCATCAGGTCCCGCTCGAAGGGGCGTAATTTTTTACGGCAATATAAAAAATGGTAGGCAGTTTTTAAATCGCTGTCAAGCTGATTCCATTTTTCCTGTTCATAAAGAATGACGAGGTCAAAAAGAAGGCAAAAATAAAGAATATCATCTCTTTTAATAGCCCGGTTCTGTTCCTTAATGACAGCCAGCAGATGTTCTGCCTGGTCTAATTGCTCCAGCACAAAAAAGGAAATGCAAACCGAGCACTTTACAGACAATTGTTCGGGAGCAGACAAGACAGGCAAAAGACATTCGAATACCGTTGCCAGTTTTTCATTGAGAAGTCGTTCCAATGCCCCAAATTCCGCTGACTTTAGATGAACTTTCAAGGCGGTATTGAAGAGAATGATCTCAAAATGCTTCCGGTAACTTTCCTTTGCCAAATACGTCTTTACTAATTGCGCATAAGCATCAATGTCATCATTAGCCTTTTTGATATTTTTGCACAAAAAATTATTATAACACGTGGTATTTACAGAATTCAGAAATAGTAGCGGATATTCATTTATAAGGTGCGGGTGCATTTTCCATAATTCAGCCATGTCATGGCATGTTGCCGTGCAGAGATCTGTTTCATGAAACATATACCGGCATAATGCCAAGGTATTCAGATAAAACAATGAGATTAGCGGCTGCTTATCGTCCGAAGGTTTTAATCCACCTAAAAGTGCACCAACTTTTCCGATTTCAATTAACTCATCTGAAGTAATCGGAAGCCACGTTCTATAAGTCAATGCACGAGCCCTTTCATATAAAAACCTGTTTTCGGCACAAGCTTTTTGCAAAAAAACCGCCTGTTCCAATTTAGAAAAAATCGCGCGGGACGTATCACTAAACTGTTTGTAATCCTTAAATTCAAGAACCCGGTTTTGGAGATGGAGCAACAAGATCAGGTAATGATATTTTTGGAACCTTTCCGCAAGTAAAATAGCCTTTTTGCAAATTTTTTCAGATAAGTGAACTAAATTTTTTTCCTGCAGCGAACTGATTTGTTCGAGCATGAAATATAGTTGGGTATCTACGCAATTATTTCTTTTTTGAAAAACCAGCGTATCCAATACATCTTTATACAGGTAGGATTTAATACCTGAAAAGTGAATCTTATTTTCAATCTTGAGCGATTCACACAATTGATTTTCATCCGATAACTCGTTATTTTCTATTAAACTAAAAAGCCGCAGATGCAAGGCGCTATTTTGATCCGCATGCCTTTTGGCCATCTTTTTATAATAAGCTTTTTCGCTTGGGCTTAATCCTCTTATCAGTAGGAAAATATCAGAAGTGCTTCGCTCGTCCTGGAAAAGATTCTGCATAAAAATATTTTGGGGACCCAGATCCGTTTGAATGCTAAAAATACATCAGTTTTCAAATCTTTTAACACTATATATCTCAGTGTGTGTTACCAACTCACATGTAGAATGAAGAAAAAATTTGATTACTAAATAACGGCATAAATAATAATTGTTTCGGATGAAACATCTGAATAGATTGCAGTTCGGTTCGATTCAGTCAGCCATTCGCGAATAAGGCCGTTGCCTACTTTAATTTCCAATCTCAAATTAATAACCCCCAAATTGAATCTTGCAATGATCGATACTGCCCTTATATTGCTCAAGGATGAACTGACGAATTACCTGTCGTCCAGAGATACTGCTACCGTAGTGATAGACAATGTCGGATTGTTCGAAACGCCGGACGGCGTGGGCCTTTCTGATAATATTATCATCACGCTTGTAAATGTTGAAGAAGAGGCCACCTTAAAGAATCAATCAGCATTAAGGCGTCCTTTTATGGGGACTGCCACCTACCAAAATCCACCGGTAAACCTTAATCTTTACGTTTTATTCACTTGTAATTATAAAGGTGATCATTACCAGCTTGCTTTAAAAAGGCTCTCTTACATTATCCGGTTTTTGCAAAGCAAAAATGTTTTTTCCGTTTCCTCTTCGATCTCAGGAGGCACGATAAATCTTGATGAGACTGATGTGCCGGATATAAAATTTACGATGGAATTATACACACTCAGTTTCGAACAGATCAATTATTTGTGGGGATCACTCGGTGGACGGCAAATGCCTTTTGTTATGTATAAATTAAGACTGGTGAGCCTTACAGAGCGTACAACACTGCGTGAAGTTCCGCTGATTGAAGAAATTGAAACTCGTTTAACAACAACGCCCAATCAATAACTATGTCCTTGGTATATAAAATATTATGTGAAGTAAAGCTGATGCATGAATTTTATGTTACTTCAAAAGACGGCAAGAATGTGTTTGGATTGGTGAATCAGGCAGATAGAATCAATTTTCTCTTCGACCAGTTTTCAAGAGGTGTGCCATCAATCAATAACGACCTGGAATTTATTTTTCCGCCGGATCTGGAAGAACAATATAAGAGTCAATATTTAAAAATACTTCCCTCCTATTCAGGCTTTAAAATAGCCATTCGTGTAAATCAAAAGATCCTTGCCGATACGTCATTAGTGTATGAGCCGTTCGTTCCCATACAAGATGACTTTAATATTTTTGTTCAATTGAAAAAAAAATCAGACCGGATTGGAAGCATTACCAATTCAGGACTGCACGCGGTTCCTTCCATGAATATTTTTTCGAATGAAAATGTATCGGGCGCAAAAACTTTCCCCTTTCTAACCAACTCCATTTCTGCGTTTGATGGAGCGCATCTTTATACGCAGGGAGATATAGCCTCATATGGCATAAACGACACAAGGGAATATTATAACGATGGTGCAGCAGATCATTGGGAGCCCGTTACCGGCAGCGCATTTGCAACAGAAAACGATCAGCTGGTTGTTCCGTTAAGATTCTACTACTCCTTTTTTAACGAAAGTAATATTACCGCTGCAACTTTTATATTAAAAGATCACAACAGCAATGTCGTTAAGACAATAAATGTATCCGCTTCAGATTTTATTCAAAAAACATTACTTGATTTTTCAGACGTTTCGGACGTTGTTTCCATGCCCGACATTTTTGTTTATCCCGATGTTATGTTCTCGCTGGAGGTGAGTGGATCCAATGGTTATTCAAAAACTCAAACGCTTGTTTTCAACGATTCATTTTATGGTCGCGATTATTGGGGAATCATCAACTTGAAAACCAAAGTCAGTAATCCTCTTTTCAATCTATTGGCAAATGATGGGTATTTAAATAAAAGGCGGATTCCGCCGGGCATCTGGAATGAGCCACCGATTTTTGAGATTCCTGTAAAAAGCAAATTTCCTTTCTGGCGGTTCATCAACGAGAAAGGAGGCGAATTAAAGATTGCTGCATCACTTGCTGATTATTTATTTAAAGAAGATAAGATTCTTTTAAGCAAAAGACCAAGATCGGTGGCGGACGGATATTTCCTGCTTCAGAAAGAAGGAACTACTGATACGGTTTATGTTCCTAATCCATTGAATTACGATTTAAAGAAAGACGATAAGGAACGATTATGCCTGGATATCGTTGTGCCTGAATCTGACCTATTTCCGATAGTATGATGACGGATGGAAACATGTGACTTCATTAGACAATAAACAGTAAATATTTTTTAACCCTAATAATAACCCCATGCCAGATTATAAAACCCCGGGTGTGTATATCGAAGAAATCCCCCATCTTCCACCAAGTATCGCATCCGTTGAAACAGCTATTCCCGCCTTCACGGGATATACAGAGAAAGCACAGTGGAAAGAAGCAGGCGATTTAAAGATGAAACCGTGGCGTATAGAATCTCTTTTGGAGTATGAACAATATTTCGGTTATCCGGCTTCTGAAAATGGAAGCATAACGGTGGCCTTTACAAATTCCGGATCAAGAACGGACGTCAACGGAAAGGTGGATGAAACACTTCGTTCCAAATTTTTGATGCATTATTCCATGCAAATGTTTTTTGCCAATGGAGGCGGCCCCTGCTGGATTACATCGGTTGGCGATTATACCACCACCGGGGGCCTGATCGTGGCGCAGGATTTAAAAGACGGGCTGGCAGAAGTTGCCAAAGTGAACGAGGTAACGCTTTTACTTTTCCCTGATGCTATTAATTTATCTACCGCTACCGATTATTATGATGTGTATTCTACCGCGATAGCGCAAGCTGTAAAATTGCAGGATCGCTTTGTGGTGATGGATGTTTACCATGATATAGCGAACCTGGATCAATGGGATTTTGACATTGATGGAAACGGAGGAGCCGGTGGCTTAAGAAATATTCTCTCGGGCACTACTGATGATTTGAAATATGCCGCCGCTTATTTCCCGAAAATATATACGGGCATAGATTTTAACTATGCAATGCCCGGCGATCAATCAACCAATAACGATGCTTCTATTATTATCGTTGGCGGGGCAGCGGCTAACATGGCGGATTTGAAAACTGCCAATAACGCTCAATATTTCCAGGCAAAAAATGCCATAACTAATATTCAAATGTTGCTTCCTCCGTCGCCCGCGATAGTTGGAATCTACGCGGCTGTGGATAACGCACGTGGCGTATGGAAAGCGCCTGCCAACGTAAACATTGAAAATGCAATTAGTCCGCAATATTTAATCACCAACGAAGACCAGGAAGGTCTCAACGTAGACAGCACGGCGGGAAAATCAATTAATGTAATACGCAAATTCGAAGGCCGCGGACCCGCTATTGTTTGGGGCGCCAGAACGCTGGCCGGTAATGATAATGAATGGCGCTACATTTCTGTTCGCCGGTATTTTAATATGGTGGAAGAATCAACAAAGAATGCGACCGAGCAATTTGTGTTTGAGCCAAATGATATCAATACCTGGGTAAGGGTAAAATCAATGATCTCCAATTATCTAACGCAACAATGGAAGTCGGGCGCTTTAATGGGTGCTTCCACCAAAGAAGCCTATTTCGTACATGTTGGCCTGGGAGAAACCATGACTGAGCAGGATATTTTTGAGGGCCGGATGATCGTCGAAATCGGGCTGGCCGTAGTACGTCCGGCAGAATTTATCATCCTGAGGTTTATGCACAAAATGTTGCAGGAATCTTAATCGTTAAAAATAATTATCCATTCTAAAAATCTTATTATGAATATTCAAAAAAGAAATGGCGATTGTCCTCCACCCGCTGACAATGGATGCACCGATTGCCAGGATAAAGACAATCCAACGCAAAACAGCATCAATACCCAAAGAATGGTACTATGCGGAGTTTTATACGACAGTGAGGGCACTCTCGCACAGTTGCAAACAAAATTTGACGGGGAACAGGATGTATTCAACGAAAAGAAATGCATGTTTATTCGCACGGAGGAAAATTATCAGCGATACAGGAATTTAGAGATTTGCGTAGGAACTGAATTGTTGCAAACGAACGATTCGCTCAAAACAAATGTCGCCTCGCTGAATAAATTAAATACGGATCTGAATAAATTGTTGACTGACATTACGAAGCAAATTAAAGATGCCAAGGGCAAATTTTCCGATCTGAAATCAGCCGCGTGTAAATTAGACGACAGCGTCACAGATAAATGCAATGCCGCTCAGTGGAAAGCTATCACGGGAAAGACCAATGAGAATTGCACTGACGGATCCACGCCACCGGTGGATCCCTGCAAAAACGCAGAGAAGGAAATCTACAATTTGACTTGTTTACCAAAAGGATTGGGGAAGGATATCGATTATATCTTTCAGGCTTCAGCAGACGTTACCGGCATACAGATATTTTCAAATATTGATACTTTAGATCCACTTCAAAAAACGCTATCAGACAGGTCGATTGCCTTTGAAAAGCTGATCAGCGATACGATGAAAACCAGGAAAGCGGATCTCGATAAATTGCAAACAGATCTTGTAGACACTGTAAAAACGATCACTAAATCGGCAATGGACCGGAACATTGCGCGAAGCAATTTTGAAGGGTATTATGATGCCACCCACTTCCTGTGTTGTCCTCCATGCGACTGTGTTACTATTCCTTCTGCTGATAACAATACAGCGGCAAAAGACGGTTCTAAAGACAATTGCGATCCGCGTTTACAAACTTGTGGCCAAAACATTTGTGGCATCTGCAAGGACGTTCAGAACACCTTTTGCTGTGACACACCGGACACGCCTGACAAAAAATGTGATTAAACTTATTTATCAAAAAATAAAAAAAAGATTATGGACATGTATAAAAGTTATGTCGACATCCTTCCCGGCTGGGATAAAGACACTATCCTGGATTGCTGCAGTAAAACAACTACCGGCGACCCAACTTGTGTTGACTGCTGTTATGATACCTGGCAGGACGAATTGAAAAAAGTAACGCAGAAATATAACAGCGTAAACGAAACTGCGACACAGCTACAAAATAAACTAACCCTGATAACAGATCGAAGGATAAAATACCGAACCTGGGATAACGAGATCATCACCGCGCAGGATCTTGCGATGGCAATATGTAATCAATTAGAATTGATCGCCGTTCAGTCAGACAAAATCTGGTACAGCTCCTGCAAAGCAGTGGATGCCGTTGATACGCTTTTCTGCATGATCAGGGATTTCTTTATCCAGATCGACCTGATAAAAACCCAATATGACGATATTCAAAATTGTTTAGCCAATAATACAGACCCGTCATTGGTTAAGGGTCAGGGAATTCTGAAGGCCCTGGACGATTACAAAGCCAAGCTTGATATCATCATAAAACTGAGAGACGATATTATAAAAAACATCGTTACCGCCGTTCAGATAGCCAACCTGATCAGGAACAATATTTCAACCAAAGATTGTAACTACGATGGATATATTCCGTGCGATCCAAACACAAAACCTTGCAGCGGGGACGGCGTGTTCTATGGTTTTAAAACCGTGATTTGCGAATGGTATAATGCTTTCAAGTGCGATGTTCCCTGTGCGGACGCAGGAACTACCACCACTGCCGCAACCCCGCAGGCAACAGCACCTGCTACAAGCACAAGCCTTGTTCAAAGCGACTGCGGCGATGACAATTGTGAGCTGATACCCACATTCGATTTTCCGATTTGCAATAATCCCTATAAGGCCTGTGTGGAAAAATGGCTGGCAGCAGATGACGCCAGCTATAAAGATTTAACGGCAAAACTGCAGGCTGCGAACAAAGAAAAAGAAGCGTTGACCGCTTGCAAAAATAGTTTGGTTAAAGCCCTGAAGGCAGTAGATCCTAAAACAAGATGTAATTAACATTATTAACTTTTAAATTCTCCACTATGCCAGACTTTAAATATCCTCTTCCGAAATTTCATTTTGAACTCGAATGGGGTGGAACCCGGCTAGGCTTTACCGAAGTAACGGGACTCGATTTTGAAACAGAGGTAATTGAATACCGCGAGGGTAATCTTCCTACCTATAATAAAACCAAGCAGCCCGGGCTGACAAAGTACACAGATGTTACTTTGAAAAGAGGGATCATCCTGGACGACCTTGAATATTTTAATCAGTGGGTGAAAACGGCCATGTTCCAGGAAAAAAAGGAAACTTATAGGCGCACTGTTACCATCAAACTTTTAAATGAGGAACATAAAGCAATCATCGTTTGGACGCTCTCCAAAGCATGGCCATCAAAAATTCAGTCAACGGATTTAAAAGCCGATGGAAACGAAGTGGCCATTGAGACATTGACTTTTGTTCATGAGGGACTTACTATGACCAAACCCTGAATTTCATCTTTTTAATATCTTATCTCTATGCCTGACATTCTATATCAGACGGTAAATTTTCATTTCAAAGTTGATTTCAATTTTGATGCCCAGGATAAAACAGATATCAGGTTTCAATCCGTTACCGGTTTAGACTCGACTTTAGACACAGAGCAAATAAAAGAAGGTGGAGAAAACCGTTTTGAACACGTGCTTCCGGTAAGAAGAAGATATGGCCCGCTGACTTTGAAACGGGGATTGCTGAAACCCTCAGATTCAAAATTAACCAAATGGCTGAAACAGGCATTTGATGATGAGCAGGTGGTTCCTTTGCAAACAGTTACCATTTCTTTATTAGATGAACAACACAATGCCCTGATGCATTGGGCCATCAATAATGTATGGCCGCGAAGTTGGAAACTAGGCGAATTAAACGCAGAGCAGGGAGCGGTTTTGATAGAAACTTTAGAGCTTAACTACAACCGGTTATTATTTGACAATCCACAAACTTAAAACATGCCAATCGAAGTGAGAGAATTGATCATAAAGGCCACGGTGGTACAGGATGGAACTGCCGGAGCGCTCTCTGCGCCATCCTCCAGTTCCAATAATAACATTTCATCAAATGAAGAAATCATTATGGCTTGCGTTGAAAAAATTTTAGAAATATTAAAAGAGAAAGATGCCAGATAATTCAAAAACATTATCGAAGCTTATTATACATTCTTATGAAAAGAATGATTTCAAGGTTGAGGATAAGAGTAAATTATTTACTACTCCCATCAACCCGGAAACATTTACTAAAAATTATAAAGTAGAATTAGATACTCAAAGAGGCCATGGACAATCCACCACCAATCCTCAATATAAATCATCTGCCCCGCAGGAATTGAGAATTGAATTCATATTAGACGGAACAAAAACACTGGAAGGCTACGTGGATGAATACAACAAATTAGAAGTGCATGATCAATTACAAAAACTGCTAAACTGTGTGTACGACATTGACCATGAAATTCACCGGCCCAGGTTTTTAAATGTGCAATGGGGTTCAGAAATTAATTTTAATTGTGTACTGTCAAGCCTGGATGTTAATCATACTTTATTTAATCCAAATGGCTCACCGCTACGGGTTAAGGTAAATGCTGCTTTTATCCACTACGTATCACCGCAGGAAAGAGCGAAAGCAGCTGAAAACAAAAGCCCTGACCTGACACACTATAAAAAAGTCAACGAAGGAGACCGTTTGGATTTGCTTACTAACAATGTCTACAATACTCCGAACTATTTTTTACAGGTTGGCAAAATCAATAGTTTAACGACAGTGCGGCGTTTGAAAGCCGGCACCCAGATTTATTTACCACCATTAGATAAAAGATAAGCTTATGCCGGATTTGTTAATTCCAAATGATTCAAAACATGATGTTGCTACCTTTAAAATTGTGGTGGACGGAACCGAATTAGACCCTTCCTATCAACTTTTATCTCTGTCGATCAGCAAAGAATTAAATAGAGTATCGTCAGCCTCAATAATTTTCAGAGATGGCGATGCTGCCCTTCAGACATTTTCGCTCAGCAACAAAACAGATTTGGTTCCGGGAAAAAAAATTGAAATCAGTATTGGCCGGGACAGCACAAACACAAGCGCTTTCAAGGGAATTATTATTAAGCATGCCATAAAAGTAAAAGCAAACGGCAACACTCAATTACAGATAGAATGCATGGATGCCGCTGTTAAAATGACGATTGGCAGACGCAATCAGTATTTTGAAAATGTAAAAGACAGTGATGTTTTTGACGATTTGATTTCAAGATACAGTTTACAGTCTGATCCCGAAACAACCACGCTGCAACACAAAGAACTCGTTCAACATAATATTACTGATTGGGATTTCATGCTGCTGCGTGCGGAAGCCAATGGCATGCTGGTAAATGTAGATGATGGTACGGTAAGAATTGCGAAACCCGCTATCCAGGCCCAGGTTCTGCAGGTAAATTATGGATCTTCCGTGTTAGAGTTTGAAGCGGAAATGGATGCGCGTTATCAATATAAAAGCGTGAACGCAGAATCCTGGGATTATAGCAATCAGCAATTATTCCAGGCAGATACTTCTTCATCAACTTTTGCTGAACAGGGCAATATCACTGCAAGCGATCTCGCTGAAGCACTTAGCCCGGACAAATTTGACATGCACCATAGCGGCCATAAGTTAGAGCAGGAATTACAAGACTGGACTGACGGAATCATGCTCCGCAGCCGCCTCGCAAAAATAAGAGGGCGTGCGCGGTTTACGGGCTTTAGCGGAATTAAGCCGGCAGACACAGTATTGCTTTCCGGAGTTGGCGATCGATTTAATGGTAAAGCCTTCGTAACCGCTGTCAGGCAGGACATCGGGAACGGCACCTGGGAAACGCAGATCCAATTTGGCCTCGATCCAAAACGATATGCATTCATTCACAGCGATATGAATGATGCGCCTTCCGCAGGGCTCGTTGGTGGTATCAGTGGCTTACAGATTGGAGTTGTCGTTCAATTGGAAAGCGACCCCGACGGACAGGACAGAATACAGGTACGCATACCCGTTATAGATAGCAATGCGCAGGGAATCTGGACACGTATTGCAAGCCTGGACGCGGGAAATGACCGTGGCGCTTTTTTTATGCCCGAGATCGGCGACGAGGTTATTGTTGGTTTTATCAATGACGATCCGCGGGATGCAGTAGTGCTCGGCATGCTGCACAGCAGCAACAAACCAGCGCCTATTACTCCATCGGATGCCAATAATGAAAAAGGATTTACAACAAGAAGTAAAATGCACCTCAGTTTTAACGACGACACAAAAACAATAGTGATTGACACGCCGGCGGGCAACAGCATTACGATTGATGAGAAAAGTATGAAGATTGAAATCCTGGATCAGAATCAAAATAAGATTACCATGGGGACTTCAGGAATAAGCCTTGAAAGTCCAATGAACATTGACATTAAGGCTGGCGCAGTTTTGACATTATCCGGAGGTGCTTCTTTATCCATCGGAGCGCCTTCGCTTTCCGTAAAAGCAGATGCGGATGTGAGCATACAAGGCGCTATTTCAAAACTTTCGTCATCAGGAATCACAGAAATAAGCGGGTCTATAGTGAAGATAAATTAGAGGTGAGCAGAAGGGGGAAGGATGAAGGCAGAAGGGGGAGGCGAAAGGCGGAAGGTGGAAGGAGGAAGGTAAAAGGTGGAATCGTCTGAGGCAGAAAATGAAATTTCTACATTTTGGCTTCTGTGGCTAACGAATCATGAGGCTTCAAATTAAGAAGAAATGAAATGTAATATGAAATAAAAATTTCTACATTTTGGCTTATATGAATGAATGATACATAGTGAATAGCAAATATGCAGCGGTAACCTTTTACTACTTATTACTTACTACTCATTACTTAATACTAAATTAAAAAAAATGCCCTCAGCAGCACGAATCACAGATATGCATACCTGCCCGCTGGCAACACCCAATCCACATGTTGGCGGACCGGTTACCGGCCCTTGTGTCCCGACAGTTTTGATTGGAAGCTTACCTGCCGCTGTGGTTGGTGATTTATGCGTCTGTGCCGGGCCGCCGGACATAATTGTAAAAGGATCCACTACGGTCATCATCGGTGGCAGACCGGCTGCGAGACAAGGCGACCTAACGGCTCATGGAGGTGTAATTGTGGGAGGCTGGCCTACGGTGCAGATCGGAGGTTGACATAAAAGGATAATAACAAACAGTACGGATAAAGTAAGGTCTAAAAAAATTACAGCTATCAAAAACTAAAAAGATCATGGAAACAGCTTTTAATTCATTTCTCGGAACAGGCTGGGCTTTCCCGGTTCAATTTGACCAGGAATCAGGAACTGTTGAATTGGTAAGTGATTATGATGATATACAGGAGAGCCTCAACATTTTGCTTTCGACAAGTCTTGGTGAGCGTGTTATGCAGCCCGATTACGGCTGTAATCTGAATGATTATATGTTTGAATCGCTCAGCAGCACGTTGATCGGAATCATTAAGCATCATGTAGAAAACTCAATACTTTATTATGAACCGCGCATCGTTGCCGAAAATGTTGATGTTACGCCAGCTGATTCCACAGATCTTCTTGAAGGAAAATTCACTATAACCGTTACCTATTCTGTGCCTCAAACAAATTCAAGGTTTAATTATGTGTATGATTATTATTTGAATGAAGCATCGCAGCCGGTTTAGGATTTAGTGGGTTTAGGGTTTCTGTTTTGAAATAAGAGACAAATTACAACGATGAAAAAATTTGAATTAATAAAAAGGTAAAAAAATTATGTACAACTGCGATTGCCTTATTCATCCTTTTCAAAACGACCCGGGCACGAGCCAGAGTGACCGGGTAATGGATGATCTATTGGCGGGCGCAGCTAAAATAGATGCCAGGACACTTGCTGATCTGCTCGATTATTTTACACAGATGTCGCGGCACATTAACTTTTATGATACACAATTAACCGTCAGTGACTGGCAGCCATTCTTTCAAAAGAGTATTCCATTCGCCCTCACAGCGGTTATTAAAACTCCGTTAACAGCACTTGAAGAAAACTTTGACTTATACAATTCACTTTTCATAAAAAAGCCTTCTTCAACCGCGTTGCAATTACATGCTTATTTTATTTTTTACCGTTTTGTCAATAAAATAAACACATGGCACCTTGCTGTAAAAGATAGTGGTCTTCCGATCGAAAGCTTTCTTGAAATATTGATAAAAGACAAGCTTCAACAGCCCTTGAAACTCTTTATTGGCTTCACGAACGCTGCCGTGAAATGGTATGGAATTAAGAAAATCGATTTTTCCAAACTGGGTGACAACCCGGTTTGGAATCTTGGAGCTACCGATCTTTATACTATCGACAATTCATTTAAAACCGGCACCTACAGTAAGTTTCAACAAAGAAATAACCTGTTTCAAAAATTCAAAACCATTGCCACTCCTTTCTTTAATGCCATAAAAATAATTTCAGCGGAAGCTGAAAAAAATCTTGAGCCAAGTCTTCTCCCCTTAAAAGAAGAATTACAAAAAACACATCCGCCGCACTTAGCATTATTATTTGCTTTTTTAAATATGTTCCGGCAATTGCAGAACGATCTGAATGGCTTCACACGCAAGCATCTTGATTTTTTTTATAAGGATGTTTTACAAATAAAATCCCGGGATGCCATTGCAGATAAAACGCATATCGTTTTTGAAATTCAAAAGCAGCTTGAAAAATACCTTCTGAAGAAAGGGCTGCTTGTAAAAGATGGCAAGGATAGCAACAAACAGGAAATTCTTTTTTCCCTGGATGATGATATCGTAGTTAATAAGACAGAAGTTGCGGAAACAAAAACATTATTTCTGAATAATCAAAGTGTGCTTCAGCAGACTTACGTCGAAGGAATTTATATCGCCAATGACGCCACTAAGGCCGATGGAATTGATAAAGATTTCAAGGATGATCAACCTAAAAATTTTAATACCCTTGGAGCAAAGCTTAGTAAATACAGTGGTCCTGAGACAAAGGTAATTCAACCCTATGCTAATGCGAGGCTTGGATTTATATTAGCCTCACCGGTATTATATTTAAAGGAGGGAACAAGAACGGTGACTATATCTGTTGCGTGCCAATTGAAAGATTCGATTTGTACAGACATCGGAAATGAAATCATTGTTGCTTCGAAAAATTGTTGTGACGATCCGGCAGCGGGTGGAAGTACAATCACGAATCCTGATAACCAATACCCGAAATTTTTAAAGCCGGAAATCATTTTCTCACAAATTCAAACCAATATTTCCAAAAAATATATTTACCTGAATGAAAGCATTTTCAAACAAGCTATTAGCAAAGGATTAAGTGAATATCTGATTCAAATGTTTCGCGATAAATTTTTAAAGGATGTAGCGGTATTGAAACCCTGCTATTGTGACGTTCCTGTTTACAAAACAGAAAGTTCAGTAGTCGTTGATGATTGGAATGCGTTTATAATTGCGAATATTGTCGATCCCGGCGTACAAAAATTAATCAATGAAATATTTATTCCGGAATCTATTTTGAATTTATTTTTTAGCGGCGATAAAGATTGGTTACAACCGGCTACGAACAATATCACCATGAGTAATTTAGTGATCAATTCAACCGGAGGTACTTTTGTTTTAACCGTTAACGCTACCATAAATCCTGATCAGCCCGCGGTTACTTTTTACAATAAGAATGCTTTAAAAGAAGATTTTGATACCACCCAACCATTGTTAAAATCCAATTAAATGACCGGCTAAAATTATCACTGGACATTACCCCCTTCCGCCCGGTGAGATAATAAAACATGCTGTGATCAGGATGAAAGTTGTTGTTTTCTTGCAAATGATAATAACCCGCCCCAAATCATTTCCTACTACCATTTTTTCAGAAACCTTGAGGTTCTGAAAAATATAGGTCCGGAGAATACCAGAATAGATGTGCAGGTGTGTGGGCTTAAAAATTTTATTGTTCAAAATGATGAAAGTTTGCAGGATGTGAATGGGCCGGTATATTTTTTTGGAACCAGGCCTGTCGTTAGAAATTTTGATATTTATACCCTTCCAATAGTTCATGACACTGCCAACTCGGGGCCCAGTTTTTATTTAGGCTCAAAAGAGGTTTTTTGCAAAAACTGGAAAAGCGTGCGTATTAATCTCAACTGGAAAGACAAACCGAATGATTTCAGAGAATATTATAAAGGCTACGTTGTAGAAGACCCCAATGCAACACCGCAAGTTTTTGGATTGGATGCGAATCATTTTCTGATAAAAGTTTCTTCCCTTGAAGGTGGGGTATGGAAAGACGAAGCTGGATTTAGAAAATTATTTGATGATGTACCTCCAGACCCGCTCCCCTTGTTACCGCCCAATATTAATTTGTGTGAACACAAAAATCCGGATGGTGAAAATATTTACTCTCAGGCTATTTTGCTTTTATCTACAGATTTTGGTTTCGCCAATCAACCATTTTATATCTCAGAGCCAGACTTTACAAAATTTGATGTCAGTACAAGAAATGGCTTTATAAAAATAAACTTAAGAGACCAGGATTTTCTCCATAAAGATTATGCGTTTGTACTGAGCAGGCAAATGATGGCACTAGGCCGTTACCCTGACGCGCTACTTGAAGGGGCTGTTTACAAAGTAGATGGAGATACTGTTATTGTTTTTAGAAGTACCGGCAAAACAATTGTAGAATTGAAAGATGATGTGAACGCTACAAAGGATAAAGCTCAACTCTCTTCGAATAAAGCAGATAGCTTAAATACTACTTTCGACAATGCAATAAGTTGGGCTACTCATCCTCCTTTGACTAGCATTGATGATGGGGACAGAGATACACTTATTCCTCTGGTGCACGATAATAAGAGTCTGGCGAATGATACCCTCACTCAGGCATCAGCAACGAAATCTAAATTAGGTGACCTGCAACAACTGCTAAATATTTTTGATGTGCTCACAGGCGAAATTGTTAAGCCTTTGACGGTTTTGATTCCTAATGAACCCTGGACTCCCATTATCAGCAACATGTCGCTCGATTATACCGCTACTGCAACGATCGAAGACATTGATCTGATTCACCTATATCCTTTTGCCGGCACTTATAGCCACGAACAAATTAAATTACAGCCCACATTATTTCCAACATTTTGTGATGAAGGAACATTATTTCTCGGGTTGAAAAATCTCGTTCCGGGAAATAACTTAAATCTACTTTTTGAGTTGTCTGAGGCCACTTCGGATTCCGAATCCCAAAAAGAACCGGTGCAATGGCATTATCTGGATAGCAATGTGTGGAAGCCTTTACGAAACGGATTTGAAGTATTGGATGACGCAAGCGAAAACCTGACCACGTCGGGCATCATAAAGTTTGCTATGCCTGCAAACATGACCAGCGACAACACTATTATGCCGGATAGTCTTTATTGGATAAAGGCTTCTGTTGCGCAGAATAGCAAAGCAGTGAGCGAAACTACTGCCATCTTTCCGCAGGCGATACAGGTAACTTTTACCAATGATCCTGCGAATGACAAACTTCGTTTATCGCAACCGTTAGTTGCCGGGAGTATTTCAAAATTAGAGGTCGCGGATGCCAATGTAAAAAGTGTGCAGCAGCCTTATGATTCTTTTGGCGGCGAAATACCGGAAATCCAACAACAATTTTATGTACGAGTAAGCGAAGAATTGAGGCACAAGGAAAGGGCCATTCAGAAATTTGATTATGAACGTTTGGCTCTACAGGAATTCCCTCAATTATTTAAAGTGAAATGCATCAGCCACAGCTTTGCTTTGGATGCGCATTTATATAAAAATGATTTCCCTTATGCGCCCGGCTATATTATTCTTGCAGTAATTCCCGATCTGAATAAGTTGAAAGCCGGCAATTCATTTCAGCCAAAAGTTCCGGTGAGCATTCTTGAAAAAATAGAAACTTACATTCGAAACAGGACGTCTCCTTTCGTTCGTTTCAGGGCAATGAATCCCAGATACGAAGAAATTAATTTCTGCCTGCGGGTAAATCTGTTACCGGGCAAAGACGAAAATTTTTATAAAGAACAGCTAAAGGAAGATTTGAAAGAATTGCTGGCGCCATGGGCTGTAGGCAAATATGATAAACTCACTTTTGGACAATGTGTTTATCGCTCAGATATCATAAGATTCCTGGAGCAAACAGATTACGTTGATTTTATCACTGATTTTCAAATGGCTAAAGCATCTCAAACACCCAATCCTGACAATGCAAAAATTTGCCCGGATACCCCGCGCTCAATTTTGATCGCAGGGAATATTGAAGTTTGTATCAACCAGCCGCGCTGCGATGAATGGATGATGTGCTATGACAATAATCAGAATAAAACAGATTGCTGTACTACAGAATTAATTCCTGTAGCCAATTATTGTATTGACAAAAATATACCGATCGAATAATTATGGCAGCGGACTCAAACGATAAAACCATTAGCTCTACCGATTCAGGCTTTCCACCTTACCTGAACTTCGATACGTTACGTAGTGAAGCGATCGCATATTTGGGAAATCTTACCGGCAAAATATGGACGGATTATAATGTACATGATCCGGGAATTACCATCCTGGAAGTACTCGCTTATGCAATCCTCGATCTGGGTTATCGCACCAATCTGCCAGCTGTTGATCTGTTTACAAGAAGCCAGGATGACAAATCGAAGGACAATAATTTTCTGACCGCGAGCCAGATCCTGACGAACAATCCCTTAACCATAACGGACTTCAGAAAGCTGCTTATTGATATCACCGGAGTTAAAAATGCGTGGCTTGAAATTGAGGAAAATTTACCCGTTGATCCTTGCAAAAAAGATAATTCAATTCCCGGCGCAGTAAATCTGCCTCAATCAGACCCTTGCAATTGCGATCGTTTGAATGGCCTGTATCATGTCTTCATCGAACTTGAAAAAGATTATGATCTCACAAATGCGAAAGATGTTGATGATTATAATAGTATCATTTTTAATATAAAATGTGCCCTGATGTCGCACAGAAATCTTTGTGAAGATTTCATCGATATAAAAATTTTATGCAAGGTAAAAATTGGACTGTGCGCAGATATTGAACTGGAGCAGGACGCTGTGGGGGAAGATGTTTATCTCAATATATTAGAAGCGCTTCGTGATTTTTTTTCACCGTCACCCAAGTTCTATACATTACCTCAATTATTAGATAAAGGAAAAACAATTGAGGAAATTTTTGCCGGCAGGCCTTATGATTTAAAAGAAAGCTATGGCTTTGTCGACACCGAACGAATTTGAACAAATAACGCTGCGCAAAAAAATGCATCTATCTGATGTATACCACATTTTGTTTGATATAGATGGCGTTAAAAATGTGCGCAACCTTGCCTGGAAGCTTTGCAATAATCCAGGGACACAGCCTGTCATTGTCAATAAGTGGGAGTTGCAAATTCCTGAAAATTTTATCCCTGAATTTGAAGTCGGCTGTTCAGGGTTTCAATTTTTCAAATACGGAATGAAAGTGAAGCTGGATACCTCCAAAACGAATGCTGTTTTTGGATTAAATTTTTCTTCCAATGGAAAAATTCTTTATCAACAACCTTCACCTTACCTGGATAATGCTATTCCAGGCGGCGTTTATCGAAGCGATCTCGCGGATTACTATTCTATACAAAATGACTTTCCTCATGTATATGGAATAAAAAAAGGAGACCTTTCTGCAACGGCTTCTGATCAGCGCAAAGCGCAGGCGTTGCAGCTCCAGGGGTTCCTGTTATTTTTTGATCAGCTTCTTGCCAACTATCTAAGCCAGCTATCAAACATTCGTTCATTATTTGCATTTTCTTCTAAAGGAAATGAAAGCGGTAGCCATACCTATTTTGTAAACACGCTTACAGACGTACCGCAACTGGAAAAACTGCTGCGGTTTAACACCGGCAGCGATAGCAATACTTTGGGAAGCGAAGGAACCATCCTGGCTTATCCTACAAGCAGAAAAAACCTCGAAGATTTAATCGCTTCGGGCAAGATACAAAATACTGACCTGGACAGGCGATGCAACGATGTCAACAAAGATGATTTCCCGCCTTATCAATTTTGTTATGGTACGGAACGCGATCAGGCAGAAAATCAATTGAGAGATGACTTGTTGAATGGCGATTTTGATCCGGTGGTGATTGCTAATTACAACGATTGCTATTTCTTTTATTGTTTTACTACCTCTATCAATTTCGCCCTCATCAGCAAAAAATATTATTCTTCTCAAACAGAAGCTCAAACCGCCGCAGCTTCCATAAAGTATTTGGGCACTTTTGAGGAAAATTACCGGTCATTTATGATCGATGACGATCCGGCCAATCAATATTTCTCGTTCGATCTCGAACTAAACCTGAACGCCTATTCAAAATATTTACAATTAATCGCGGAGGATGAGAATCTTTATATGGAGCGCCGGCAAGGCTTCCTCAATCATTTACTTTCAAGGTTCGCTGAGCAGTTTACGGATTATGCCTTATTAAATTCAGAGTTTTTGACTACGGTACAATTACAAAAAGGCCAGATAAAAGCCGAAGAAAAGTTTCTTTCAAACTACCCGGATCTCAGTAGCAAAAGGGGCAAAGCTTACGACTACAAATGCGATGGCTGGGAAAATGATAACATTTCCGGATTTGAAAAAAGGGTGAAAGCATTAAGTGGAATTAAAAATTGGAAAAAACATTATCTATGCAATTTTGTAGTAGAAAAAGCGGATGAAATATATCAATTATCCATTTCACTTTTTGGCAGCGCATTCATGGTAAACAATAAAATGTTCACGTATGAAGCCGGCTATGCCTCCTTGAATTCGTTGTATAAAAAGCTCGCAGAGAATCCTTCAATGGAAACAGAATTCCTGGATCATGAACAAAAATGGAGCGTTTATGTGAAGGATGATTTCGGAAATAAATACAGTGATCCAAATCTGTATGATTCAAAGGAAGGGGCACAGGCTTATATCAATTCAGTTCATTCTGTACTAACCGATAAGCCGGACGTTAACGCGAATGTTTTTGTGAGCAAGTACGTTTATAGAGTGCTGTTCAAATCCGGGGCCAACCAGGTCATTGAAGAAAGCAAAACAAAATATGCTACGACGGACGATGCCCAAAAATATTTTAATAAAATAAATTCTAAGATTTCCAACTATCTCAATGACCCGAATGAATTTCTAAAAGTTAAAAAAGGAATCAAGCCTGAAAAATTGATCCTGATAAAAAATGAAAATTATGACGCGTTTTATATCGACAGGAATAAATTTGAATTCAAGCCGGTAGATGTAATTCAACTCGGCACCGTAAAAAAGAAATTCGCATTACTTAACGATCAAAAAACAATTCAGTTTGATTCATTGATTGATTACGATACTGTAAAGCTTGCGGATTCAGGCTTCCAGGAATTACTTGGCTTATTGGCTTACCAAAAGAACTATATAACGCAAAAGAGTGGCGATACTACTTTTAATATAAGGATTAATGATGAAAAAAATGATGTGGCCGTCTACTTTCAGTCTTTTAATTCAGAAGACGATGCGCAAAGTAAAGTGAAAGAAATATTTGATGAAATCATTTCTCAAACTTATCATCTAAACATTTCTGATCCTCTTCCTGATAATTGGGAATTTCAATACCAGCTAACGAATCCGGCGGGTGATAATATTGAATTTAAAACTCAATCTGCATTCACATCAGAAATTCAGGCGCAGGCGGCAGCCAAACAATTTTATTCGCACATTCCTTCTTTAAAAATTAATAATGTAAAGAATGACACTCAATTAATTTTAGATCATAAAAAACCAATCATTGCACACGCAGAATTAGCTGCCGGGACGACGCCGGCCGTAGGAGAACTTTTGCAGCAACACCAGCAGTTGTTTAGCGCAGTCAATAACCCTGATAAAAAATTTATCGACGCCACACTTGCGGCCGGAAAAGTAAATGACGATAATCCATACATTTATAAACTGGTTGATAAAGATAATTTGCTTGCAAAATCAAATTATGTATTATCCAATATTAACGATGCACTCACTCAGAAAAACGACCTGATCAACGCAATACAGGCCGGATATGATTATACAAGAATATCCTTTGGAGTTGATGTGATCGATGAAAGAAAAGATTCCGTAACAAATGTATCCTGGTATCATTATGTGATCAAATGCAGCAACGTTTTGTATCAAAAAGGAACCTTGCAGGGCCAGCCACTAATTTTATTTGAAAGCATTAAAGGCTATTCAACAAGCGACGAAGCCATGCAGGCTTTCCTGGACAATTACCTGCTTATTTTAAGAAAAGCTTTTATTGATACAAATTATGGTGCGGATCAATTTATAAGCCTCGTGGAAATATTGCTCCATGAAGCAGGTGATTGTGTAAAAAATGTAAGCACTGTTTTTATAAGGCCGGAAACACTTTATGAATTTGATGGTGATGTGGCGGCTACCATTCAAGCTTTGGTGAAATTGGCTAAAAGTTATCCGGTTCTTTATATTTCAAATGACCGATACCGGTTCTCACTTTACAATAAACAAATCGACCAATTTGATTGGCGCAGCATGGAATGGTATTCAACTCCACAAGAAGCCATGCAGCATTTCCAGTTTTTTCTTTCACTCTTACATTATTCAGGAAATATTTATATCGAAAAAAGCGACGTTGACTGCCGCTATCGCATATATATCCGTGAAGTTCTCGCACTTAGCGCCGACACCTTCCCATCACCTGCCGAAGCCTGGGGCATCAATGGCATTGAAAAATTTATTTGTGTTGCCCAATCCCCAAATGGATTTCATACTTACCTGAACAGAACAAATTGCGCCAATAGCTTTTTTGTTGCCTGCGGAAATACGGGATTAATACATCCATGTAAATATGAAACTCCTGAGCGTCGGGACAATATTCTCAATGCATTATACAAGGCTGCATCTTTTAACTTTTTCGATCTTTTACAAGCAGATGAGAAGAACAATATTTCGCTTCTTGGTCTTGACAAGAAACCGGTCGCCGATTTCTTTATTGAACGAAATAACAATCAAACCAATGCATGCGAAATATTAATCCAAATTTTTGAAGCAATTTATATTGATGCAAACTTTGTAAAAAGTGGCAACGATTTCTATCTTTTGGATGTCAACAAAAACAAGATCACGCCGCCTGCAACGGCAAATCTGACCTTGGACAATTGGAAGCAACAATTGCGTGCGGTTAGCTGCTATTTTCCATTGTTTAGAAAACAAACATCAACTGCAAATGCGAATGCATTGCGGAACCAGGATGGTTGTAATTTTTATATCCAAATAAAATTACCCGGCTTCAATAGTTGCACAGATGACCTTGCCAACGATTGTCCCGATTTATCCTCAGACGGAAATTGCAAACCAGGTTGTTACACAGCCTGGCAAAGTGATTGTTGCTTTAACAGTTGTTGCGAAGCGCTCCTGTTCTACATTAGCTCATTAAAACTGATTAGCAATTTCTCCAATTACAAACCGGTATATGAATGCAACTGCGGCGATTATGGAATTGAATTGCATACTGGCGGAATTCAAAATAAGGATGTAAATAAGGAAGCCGATATACCTGCCACTTTTGCCCAATGGCTTTGTGGTGATGCACTTAATGCAACAGGTAATATTGAAAACATTCAAACATTTGTTGCCAATAAATGCGCCAGCGAAATCGTTGCTATTAATCCTCAATCCTATGCCAGCAGCGCAATTGCATGCGAGGCGGTAGAGCGCTCAAAAGGGCTCATAAATAGTGAAGGCCTGCATTTGGTGGAACATATCTTATTAAGGCCGCAATGCGCAGACGATTGCAATTGCGATTATCTACCGCAGCCTTGCGTGATAAGCCAAAATGTAGATAATCACAATAATATTTGTCAT
The DNA here is from genome assembly GCA_963706775.1 of uncultured Chitinophagaceae bacterium. Classification (GTDB taxonomy): domain Bacteria; phylum Bacteroidota; class Bacteroidia; order Chitinophagales; family Chitinophagaceae; genus Ginsengibacter. Next base: position 29,947 of record CAVPNF010000001.1, on the reverse strand, counting down.
TTCGAATGGGTTCCCGGTGGCGATCCCGATCCTTGTGCAGAAGATAAAACAATCTGTTTTACACCAGGCTGTGATCCCTATTCTTTCATTGCTACGATCGCATTGCCCGCATGGCCACAGCGTTTCCGCAGTGCGGAGAACAAAGCAGTTGTGGAAAATCTTTTGCAAAAAGAAGCGCCGGCACATGTGCTGCTTCGTATCATCTGGATGAATCCAAGAGATTTTTGCTGCTTTGAATTTTATTTTAAAAAATGGAATTATTGGCTCGCAAAAAAGATGTGTGATCCGCTATATAATAATTGTGATTTCCTGGGATTATTATTTCACAAGGACTTTCAAACACTGGAGGATTGCAATGAATGTATTCCATGCGCATGCAATCAGGATCAACCTATCTCCTGCTTCGACGATGACCAACCAAAAGACCCATGCACAGGTGTTACTTTAATTTCTGAATTAAATGCTTTGTATTGTTGGGATAATAATAATTACGATGCCTACAATTGCGAGAACCAATTCGATGTCCAAAATCCTATTCCTGTCTTGAGGAAGGAGGTGAAAAATAATGCCATTATTGGCATAACAAAAATCAGCAATAACATTGCTCCGCAAAAGGCAACTCCAGACATTACATCTACAAATGCTTCAACAATAATCCCTCTTGATGATCGTGAAAAGTATTTGCTCATCCAGTCGAGGTATTCAAAATACACAGATGCTGTGCAAAAAATTGTCGCCGCTAAACCCGGAAATAAGATCGCTGAAGATGCTTTGCGATTTCTTTCGGATACCGCTCCGACGCCCGAACGATATGAAGAACTGGTGAACAAAATTTTAAAAAACAAACCTGATACAGCGAAAAAAATCCCCGGCCTTAACGTAAAAGAGAAAAATATTTTAATAGATAATATTAGCTGGCAATATTTTGACAGGAAATGTGTAGAACAGGCCAACACTGATGACATTATTTCAATTGGTGCCATATTCAATCATTTAAGAAAGAACAAGATCAATATGCAGTTGTTATATGATGAATGGAATGGAAAACAATTGCAAACGATCAATCCGGCAATCAATTTAAATCAAATAAAAAAAGTGGTCATTTAAATTTTGAATGATGCAGCATATTATTAAAAGACAAATCATTGATCTCGCAGTTGACAAAAAGCTGGATGCCTTTTTTATACAACAAAAGGTAAGCGATGAATATTATTCTAAAATTTTACCAATATTGCTTAAGGCGTTTGATGGTGCTTCCAATGATGACGAGGTCATCGAAATAGATAGCGTGGCTATCGACATAGGGATAATAGATTCAAAAAATCTTGAAAAGATTGATTGGGCAGGTATCGTATCAAAAAAGATTACTGAACAGTTAACTGCGGTAAAACTTGGATTAGCTTCCAACATTAACTCAGTTAATAAAACACGCGTTCTAAGCAGCGCTGATCAATGGATTTTTTACATGCGACATGGTTATCTTCCGTGGAATGTTTTAGCGCCAAATGAAGATTGGTATTCAAATGTACTCAGCGCGTTCGCGGCAGATTCAAAAGCTATTACCAAACTTCGCGACCTCATCAAAAACAATTCTGATTCGGTCACAAGAATGGTTTCACAAAATTCAGCAAGCTTTTTAAGTTCTCTTGTTGAAACCCTGACTGCGGAAAATCAGGCCGAATTAAATCGATCAATAAATGAAATAGCAGAAATAATCGCTTCGAAAATTGGAAAGGGAAAATTGGTGAATTTATTCCGGAGCAATGAAGTAAAACAAAAATTATGGCGCGAAGTTTTAGAATTAACGGCGTTCGGTGATAAAAATGAAACATCTTCGAGAATTGCTTTTCAACTTTTAACTAACAATCTTTCCCCGCAACAACTCAGGTCAGGAAAGGCGAAAGAGTTTTTGTTGAAAAATAAAACAGGTGCGGCTTTATTTAAAAAAATAATAAAGGAAAAAGAAAATAAATTTATCGATCCAAAAGAAAAAATTTCAACAAAAGAAGTAACCGGCAACGAAAATATAAACGCCCCGGACAAGGAAGGAATTTTCGTATCAAACGCCGGGATCATTTTATTACATCCATTCTTATTTCGGTTTTTTAAGAATCTTAATCTATTTGCAGAAGAACGTTTTATTGATAAATTATCGCATCAAAAAGCTTTATACCTTTTGCATTATCTCGCCACCGGAAACACTTCCCCGCAGGAATACGAACTCGTAATAGCAAAAATAATATCCGGCTATTCATTGGAGGAACCTGTTAATCATTCAATCAAATTAACACAGCATGAACTAAAAGAATCGGAAAGCCTTCTTTTATCTGCAATCGGACAATGGGAAATATTAAAAAGCACTTCCCCGGATGGCTTGCGCGAAGGTTTTTTACAACGAAATGGAAAATTATATTCAAAAAACGGAATATTGACTTTGCAGATAGAACAAGGCCCTATCGATATGTTATTGGATCATTTGCCATGGAATCTGAGCATCGTAAAACTTCCATGGATGAAAGATATTTTAAAAGTGGAATGGAGATAAAAGTTAGCTACTTTGAAAAGTCGATGTTTTAATTAATAAAATAGCAATCAATGAAAGCTGCCTATCTTTCAAATGCAGTAGGTCCTGCGCGACAAAAAAGCTCTTTTTTTAATAAAGAAAGCAGGCAGCCCTTTTTTTCTGATAGTGTTTATAATAGACCGTTCTTTCCTGTTGTTCAGACCAAGCCATTAACAACCTCAATGGTACCCACATTACAAAAGAAATGCGCGCATTGTGAAAAGGAAGATAAGATGATTCAAAGGCAGGAAAAGCCTGACGAATCAGTCACAAAAACTGACACACCGGACCCAAACGCACCAACAACCCCGGCACCTGTGCCCAGGTCGCTGCGTGTTGGCAAATGCAATTCGACTCCGGAATTCCCCAATATAGGCTGCCTTACGCAAGCGTTAAAACTCGACGTGGATGAAAACCTATGGAACAATGCATCACAGTTTTATAGAGTAGCGTCTTTGTACCCTGGCGACAATGATATGATGTGGAATACTTTTTTAAGATATGGATTAGGCGTTAACCTTTTACAAACCAGTTTCGGATTTTTGGGAGCAAGTAAAACGTTGGGCACGGCACTTTCTTATGGAACCGGAATTGGCCTCAAGTCTTATGAATTTTTCAAAAGCGGAAAGTTGGAACTGGATGTACCCATACCTCTCGGAAAGGATTTGAACCTTAATTTGAGGCTCGACTTAAATGCTGACCCCAATAATTTAACCAATGTAAAAGATGTCAATACCGGAATTGGTATATCCGGCCACTTCTAATAAATATCAAAATGAAAGTGTCTGAGGCAAAAATAAATAGCACTGGTGTTCATCTTCAAAAGAAGGCGAATGAGCCGTTTTTTAATAAACGGGCAGGCGAAAGTTTTTTTTCAAAATCAAATGACACACCAAAGGATTTTTTCAGACCACCCTCCATCCAAACTAAACTAACCATTGGCCAGCCAAATGATATTTATGAAAAAGAAGCAGATGCCATGGCGGATAAAGTGGTACAAAGACAAGCAATTCCAGAAGTAAAGACGCAAAGAGAACATGCTGTTCAAACAAAACCCCGTGCAACTTCTTTTACTCCTTCTGTTCAAACAAAATGTGAGCATTGCGAAGAGGAAGATAAAATCCAGAAAAGTGATGAAATGACTTATATGGGATTGTTGAAAAATAAAGTTCAAACGAAACCAATCTTTGGAAATGGTGCGCCACCGGATGATATAAAAAACGTTCAGCGCCAATGTGCAGAATGTGAGAAGGAAGAAAAATTGCAGAAGAAGGCTGATAATTTGACGGGACGAAATTCTTCCGGTATCGAGAGTAGATTAAATTCTTCCAAAGGCTCCGGCTCGGCGCTACCTCATGCGACGCGCGAGCAAATGGAAACGTCATTTGGTGCCGATTTCTCAAACGTAAGAATACACAATGATAGTTCTGCTGTTCAGATGAATAAGGACTTAAATGCACAGGCGTTTGCACATGGCAGTGATATTTATTTCAATTCAGGAAAATATGATGCAAGTAGCAAGGGAGGCAAGCAATTGCTGGCGCATGAGTTAACACATACTATCCAACAAAAAAAATCAGGATTTACACCGGTGCTGCGAAAAGAAATTAAACAACACGGCGAGGGGAAAGCCCCGGACGATGTTATAGCCTCCTGTGATGGAGTTGCCGATGCAACGCCGGGTGTGGAAAAAGAACAAAAAATTCCTCAGGTACAATACGCAATAGAATCAGATAAAATTAATCCTTTAATAATCGTTGCAATTAATGAATTTGTAAAACAATGGCATGTAAGAGGCGGCAAAGAAACCGTTGATATTTTTGGTTATGCCAGTACCGATGGTGCCGAAGAATTTAATTGGCGGCTTTCATGCCGCAGGGCAAACAGTTTAAAAGATATTTTGCTTCGTCCGACCGATGGAACTCCTGGTATTCCGGTTGCTTTCATTACTACCCACGCGCAGGGAGAAACAGAAAAATTCGGTTCAGGCGAGGTTGAGAACAGGGTAGCCACTATTGTATCTGTTATTCCACTCAAGCCGGCGGAGGTTTGCCCCCCTTGCGATCAAACCGGCGTTCGCCCTGCCAGCTGCGCTCCTTGCACTAATATTTTGCCGGATGTGCCAATACCTGTTGACCCTGTGGGCCCTCTTAAACCTAAGGATTCACCGGCATTTTTTTGCGTTCCGTACACCGACATGGCACAGGCTAACCGCGATCATACACTAGTTGAAGCGGAGATGCAATTGTTTACTTCGAGATTTGGAAAAGATGTCCAGGATTTATGGACAACGTATTTGGAAAATCCTAAAACCGGAACAAAAGGAACTCTACTGCCTAGGAAGATATTCGCAGTGCAAAACAGCCGCGTGGTTAATGAATTTCGCCAGGATGATGAAACCCTAAAACAAAAGGACCGGATAATGAAACTTCTAGCAGAAAAGATCAGAAGCGATTCTACCCTGATGCCCGCTGTAGGACAATCAACTCCTCTTTTAAACTTTAGAGCTGTTCTGGCTAATGCGGATTTACTGAATTTACCCATGTCATTTAAAGACCCTGCAAATAAAATCCCAGGTAACATCGCTGGTGGTTTCGGCAAAAATTCAAGTGATGCAGGCGATGATGTCCGTAATGTTGATGGTACTTTTATTGCAACTAATTTGGGACTATCGACCATCAAAATTAGTGCAGCTTTTACATTTGACGTGTTAGACGCCGTGGATTTTTGCCCTGGTGCGCCGGGTGGTTTTTTTGCACAAAGGGTCTCTGTTCCCATGAGCAGGTTTGAAGCAACTCCAAATTTTCCTACATATGACGTTCCATTTGAAGTGATATACGGATTAAGTGACGACCAATCATTTTAAATATTTTAATTGATATCACAATAGGCCATTATGTAGAAAAATCGTTTTAAATATTGAATAAAATTATAAATGCAATCGCTCCAACATAAAAATATTACCCCATCTGTTTCAAATAAACCTTTCTTTCAAAGAGAAAGTGCGGGAAATTTTTTTGGAAAAAATAATGAATCATTTTTTCATGCGTCACCCATCCAGGCCAAATTAACCGTGAACCAACCGGGAGATATTTACGAGAAAGAAGCCGACGCAATGGCTGATAAGGTAGTGCAAAGATTAAGTGAGCCCGGTTCCATTCAAACAAAATCAAATTCATCTGTTGGAGTTGTTACTCCGTTGATTCAGAAAAAATGTGCTCATTGTGAAGAAGAAGAAAAATTAGAGGAAAAAGAAAAGAAGGATCCGGTAAAAGAAAAAATTCAGAAGAAACCGGTTTTTGAAAGTAACGCCGGGCCGCCTGACGATGGCTCCCTCTCCTCTGGAGAGGGCAGGGGTGAGGCCATTCAGCGGAAATGTGCCGCCTGTGAAAAGGAAAAAAAATTACAGAAAAAATGTGAAACGGCTTCTCAGCCTTCATCAGCAAATATTGAAAGCAGTTTAATTGCTTCCAAAGGCTCTGGCATGCCGTTGCCTTCGGTTCTCCGTGCTCAAATGGAAAATTCCTTTGACGCCGACTTTTCCAATGTGCGCATTCATAATGAATCTTCTTCCGTTCAAATGAACAGGCATTTAAATGCACAAGCGTTTACGCATGGTAGTGATGTTTATTTTAATGCGGGAAAATATGATACCGGTTCGAACGCAGGAAAACATTTGCTGGCACACGAATTAACGCATGTGGTACAGCAGAAACATAATAAAATACAACGAAAAAAAGACCACGCTTCGGGCAATCAATCTTTCTTAAATCCGGGAAGTAATACAATCCAAAGATTTAATATACCGTTCACCGATTATGAAACTGATTTTAGCTGGAGCGGCGTAAAAACTGCAGCGGGCTTAACGGCAGACGCTGCGAAAGCCACCGGTAAATGGGTATATAACCGTGGAAAATATATTGTGGGCAATGCCGTTGGTTGCGCAAAGGCCACAGGAGCCTCCATAGGAAAATTGGCGACCGGAGATTTTGATTCGCTGCCCGATTTATTGGGAATGCCCAAGCCCGGCGATGATGGTCCGTCCATGACAGACTGGATTTCTTTTGTAATAACACATCCTTGTTTGAAAATGATTCCCGGCTATGAAGCAGCCGAATACATGGTTGATAAATTTTCCAGTGTGGCAAAATTTTTAAAAGGCGCATGGCACATGGCGACTAATCCTGATGAAACCATTGAAGCCATTCATACATCCTCTTTTCTTACCGGAATGGTAGGCGGAATATCACCGGCTTCGTTATCCATAGCGATGAAGGCAGTTACATTTAGTACTCCATCCGCAGAAATTGTAAATGGAATTTACCGCCATTTAACTCCAAAAGTCAATTATTTAATAAGTAACTGGTGGGAAGTTTTAAAGGCTGTTGCGTGGGATTTAATATGGCCATGGCCCGGTGTTGGTAAAGATTTAGGAATTATCTGGGATCAGTTGCGCGCATGTGTTGACAACTTATGGGAACTCAATATCTCAGATGCAGCAGACAACCTTCTAACTGTTTGGCGTACGGTAAATAGTATGCTTGGGCGCTTATACGGATGGTTCCTGATCGCATCTGTTTTGATCGGAGCCATCATCGGCGCTTTCTTTGGCGGCGCGGGCGCTATTCCGGGAGCTCTTCTTGGTTTTGAATTTGCCATGGGTACCGGCCAAACTTTGCTTATTTCGACTGTTGCCGCCGAAACCGCCACTATAGGAAAAGCGGGATTAGACCTGGTGTTTAAAACACTTAGTCCTGAAGAAAAGGAAAGCAACTTCGAGAAAATTGCAAATAGTGGCATCACGCTGGCCATTACCGGAATTATGGTAGCCCTCGGCGCACTGGCCGTAAGATTTGCCAAAGGACTCATCAACAAAATTTCCGGCCTGTTTATTTCTGCCGAGGAAGGCGCTGCAACAACTGCCGGTGGCGTAGGAAAAGGAGGCGGATCCACCGGAGGCGGCCAAGGCGGCGGCCAGTCGTGGACCCCGAGAGTGATACAGGGTGGCAAAGGCGTTTCGACAGGAACAGGGCCAGTGGCACAGGGCGGCGGCGGTTATGGAGGAGGCGCAGCAACAGCACCAAAAATAGAACCCGTTCCAATCGTCGAACCACCACCACAGCCAAAACTTAAGCTTGTTCCTGATTTGCCACCTGCTGTAAAATCGCCCACTTTGCCTGGCAACACCGGTCCGGTACTCGGCGGACTTGCCGGTGCAGAGGCGGCTAAAAAAGCAAAAGAAAAAGCTGAGGAAGAGCAGAAAAAGAAAAAGATCTGTTATCGCAATTCAATTATTTTAAGAATTGAAGGGCAAACTTTTGTCCCAATAGCAGCAGGGCCTACACCGGATGACTTACGGATCCCAGCCTGTATCTTAAGAATGCTCACCGGAACAACAGACAATGATTTTACGTTCAGGAATATCGCCGTTGGAAGGTTTATTGTGAACGGCAGCGCTGAGTATGTTGCAGCTCCAAACCCTGAAGGAAATATCCATTCAGAAGATGAAGTATTTCGATTGGCAGAACAACGTTTCGGCCGCGGGCGATTTACTTTAGATGCGTTATTTACGGAAAGACGTCCTTGTGCCAGATGTACGGGTAATATTTTCAGGTTCCCCAGAACACCCGGCTTCCTTGTGTATTGTATCATTAACAATGATTACAACTGGATGCAGATCAGAGAGGCATATAATGACGGCAGGTTAATTTAGAAACAGAATTTATAAAACTGCAAAATCTATAAAATAGCTTTTGTGCCAAGACGGTAAGAGGTTTCAGGATGAATAAAATTGTGATAAAACAAATTGTGTAACAAAATAATTAAACAATGCCCCCCATTCCCACAAAACCGCTCGCCTTGCAATGGAATCAATTAACGCTTGAGGCCATTAAACTTACCAATACTTCGCCGCCGCTTGCTGCGCGGGCATTGGCGATGGTACACACTGCCATGTATGATGCCTGGAGTGTTTATAATAAGTGCGCGTTTAGCACTACCACCTCAAGGTATATAAAACGCTATGAAGAAAATTGCAGTGAAAATGAAGTTGAAAAAACGTTCAGTTATGCGGCTTACCGGGTACTCACCAGTTTGTTTTGGCTCGCATTGCCGGTGGTCAACCGAAACATGTTTCGCGACCTGATGAACCAATGCAATTTTTATCCTGATGATTGTTCGATGGATATTACCACTGCGCAGGGCATTGGGAATTTAGTTGCCAGGCTGATAATTGATTACCACAATGGCGATGAAGCCAATGAAAACGGCTTGCTGTTTCATTTTGCGCCGTGGAGCGATTTTACCGGTTATCAATCCATCAATCCTCCGGAGCCCGCACCAGTAAAAGATGTAAATCATTGGCAGCCGCTTTTGGTTAACGGTAAAGCACAGCGTTTTTTAGTGCCGCACTGGCCGCTGGTAAAGCCGTTTGCCCTGGTGTTTGCAAAGCAATTCCGGCCGGAGCCCCCATATAACACCAAAGATTCGCCGGGCGAATTCAAAAAACAAGCCCAGGAAGTTATTTCCATCAGTGAAAATTTAAGCGATAAAGAAAAGGCGATCGCCGAATATTGGGAAGATGGGCCCAATACTTATACGCCTCCGGGTCATTGGTGCGAGATTGCCCAATTTATTTGCGTAAAAGAAAATTATGGAAATAAAGATTGTATCAAATTGTTCTTTGCGCTTACCAATGGATTTCTTGACGCCTCCATCGCCTGCTGGGAATGCAAGCGCAGGTATGATTCCGTGCGACCAATAACGGCTGTTCATGAATTGTATCGCGGAAGAATTATTAAGGCCTGGGGCGGCCCTTTCAAAGGAACGGTTGAAATGGATGGCAAAGATTGGATGCCTTATCAGCATGCCGATTTTGTAACACCGCCTTTCCCGGAATATGTTTCCGGGCATAGCACTTTTAGCAAGACAGCCGCATATATCATATATGCCTACACGAAAAAAGATTCTTTTGACGGATGTTATCTTGTAAAAAAAGGCTCCTCATTAATAGAGCCTGGCAAAACACCATCCGTAGATATAATGCTTGACTGGCCAACGCTTACTGCCGCAGCCGAAGAAGCAGGTATGTCACGGCTTTATGGCGGCATTCATTTTAAGAAAGCCAATGAAGCAGGCCAAAAGCTAGGCGCGGCAATTGGCAAATGTGTTTGGGAAAAAGCGCAGGTTTATTTCAATGATTAAGTGAAGGGCGGAAGGCGAAAGGCTAAAAGCTAAAAGCGAAGCGTCATAAGCCAAAAAGTAGAAATTAACCATTTATGATTCACTATTCACGATTGACCATTGACCATTCACGATAAAACTTTAAACCATGCCGATAATATCAGTTGCTATACAAAAAGGAGGATCGGGAAAAACCACCACTACCATTAATCTTGGAGCGGCGCTGCACCTGGCAGGAAAAAAAGTTTTGTTGATTGATGCCGATCCGCAAGCGAATCTTTCCCAATCATTGGGCATGCAAGACGAGCCTGAGATAAATCTTTATTCTGAAATTAAAAAGGAAATCACGGGTCAGGGTTCGGATATCAAAAAAGCGATCGTAGAAATAAAGCCGGGCTTCAGTATTGTTCCCGCCTCTATTGAGCTTGCCGATGCAGAAATGGAATTAGTGAGTGTGTACAGTCGTGAACAGGTTTTGAGCTGGATATTAAGGCCTGTGATAAATGATTTTGATTTTATTTTTATCGATTGCCCACATTCTATTGGCATGCTCACTGTAAATGCATTAGTAGCCTGTGAGCATGTAATGATTCCGCTGCAGGCAGAATTTCTTCCGCTAAAAGGCGTACATAGTTTTATGCGCCAGTTCAATTCAATCCAGAAAAGATTGAACCCCGAAATTAATTTGCTGGGATTTGTACTCACCAAATTTGATGATCGTAAAAAGATGAATCATCATGTGCAGGAACAACTGGAGGCGGAGTTTGGCAATAAAGTATTTCAAACCCACATCCGAACCTGCATTAGCCTGGCCAAAGCACAGGAAGCGGGTCTGGACATTTTTTCATTCGATAAAAATTCGAACGCGGCCAATGATTATTCTCTTTTGGGAAAAGAAGTAATGCAGAAATTAAAAACAAAATAGGATCATAATAGGTTAGGGAGGTTGAGAGGGTTTAGAGGTTTAGCAATATTTCTCAATGACAAACAATTAACAACATGGTCTTTTAATTCTCAGTAACATATAATGATCTATTCTTAACCAACATTCTAATGAAAAAACAAAACCCGGTTTCCGCTAACTAATAAACTCTTTTTATGTCTTACTGTTCACGATTTTATCACCAGCCCAATCCGCCAAGGTTTGAGGAGGCAGCCAAATCACCCTTCTTTGCCAAACATCTTGACACGGGCGAACCCCGGCAAAAAAGTGCCTTCTTCCAGGCAAAACTTTCTGTAAACGCGCCGGGTGACAAGTATGAGAAGGAAGCGGATTCGGTAGCCAATGCTGTGGTCAATCAACCCAGGCAAAAATCTATGATCCAGCAAAAAGAAAATCAGTCCGAAAAAGAAAAAAAGAAAGAGATCCATAGAAAGGAAGATTTGTCAATGGACGAGAGAAAAAAGAAAAAAATAGTTCCGGTACAAGCAAAGCAAGATGGAGCGGGCGCTTCCGCTTCGCCACAGGTCTCGTCACAGATTGAAAGTTCTGCGGGTAAGGGAAATCAATTGCCCCAAAAAACGTTGGATGAAATGAATTCATCTTTTGGCGCGGACTTCAGCGGTGTAAAAATCCATCATGACAGTGAAGCGAATTCACTTAACCAGGAATTACACGCACAGGCTTTTACCCATGGAAATGATATTTATTTTAATAAGGGAAAATATAATCCGGAGAATAGCGAAGGAAAATTTTTACTCGCGCATGAATTAACGCACGTAATCCAGCAAAAAGGCGACGACTTTAATAAAGATCCCATTCAGCGTCAGGTCATCGATCAGAATGTAGTAACCAACGATGCCATCGTTACACAACTTGGATTGACAAGAGAGGATATCATCAACGCCATTACTGATGCAGATGCAGATGCCATTGTTCTCGCGCAGGCCGCCGAAGACCTTCTCAGCGAACAATTAGCAATTGCAATCAGCGGCAACACTGTTGACCCCGATGCCGAATTAAGCCTCAACGAAGAACTTGGATTATCATTCAACAATCCGGCCCAGCACGGGCTTATTCGCCAGCAAATCAGCCGATTCAAAAGAGTGAGAGAAACGCTACAAAGCGGCTACCTGAGATACATAGCTTTAGGAATTGGAAATGTACAATTAATCGGGTGCCTCACTGGTGACTGCGGGCCCAATTTTGCTTTTAGCTGTCCCGGAAACAGGCTCATCGTTTTATGCCAGGCGTTTTGGGATAATCCGGATCAGCAAAGTGCCACAGTACTCCATGAGCCTTTCCATATTTGGTTTGCTATGTTAAGACATAACGATAACGCCTTAAGAAGGGCAGACGCAAGTTGCTTTGAGTCTTTTGCATTGCGTGCTGCCGGCCGTGGCGCTTTTGCTTCATGCGTTGCACACACAGCCGGTTGATTATTTAATTTAAATTCTCAGTCATTTCTTCACTGTAAAATTTCCAAATAATAATATGAATAACGACCAGCAGGAATTTAAGCCCAACGAATCGCACACGATCGTTGAATTTGAATACGTCAACGCGCTTCTCAATTACCGTCTCAATAATCCCACCGGACTTGACATTCCGGCGATGCCCGATATAAATACGTGGAACCTTCCGTTAAAAAATTTTATTATAAAAAATAATCTTCAAAACGATCAGAGTGCAGTCACGCTTATCCTGGTTGCGCTTGCGCCACATGCCGCACCGGAATTATTTGATAATACCCTTCAGGAAAAAATTAAAACGCCCGGCGATTTTCCTGAAATAGGCGGTGTGCGCGGAAAAAATTTCAGAGGCTTTTTGCCCACCGGACAAACAGCCGTTTATCTTTTGGCCGGCGATGATTGGGACAAACGGCAACAGGTGGAACAATTATTCTGGTCGGATAAAGATTTTGCAAAAAAGAAAATATTATGGCTGGAAGAACTTCCTCAAAGCGAGCCGGTGTTGAGTGGAAAAATCATAATGGCGCTTGACTATGTCGATCTCTTTCTCTTGGGCGCCTCAGCGCCACCACATTTCAGTACGAGCTTTCCAGCAAAAAAAATTGAAACAAAACTAAGCATCGATGACATCGTGTTAAACAAAGAAGTACAAAGACATTATATAAACCTTGAAGACTGGATTCATTTTAATGATCCATTATTAAATACCTGGGGAATGGATAAACGCCTGCGCAGAGGATTCAGGGTTTTATTTTACGGGCCGCCCGGAACCGGTAAAACCCTGACTGCCGGAGTACTTGGTAACGAAACAAAAAAAGATGTTTATAAAATTGATCTTTCAATGGTGGTATCCAAATACATCGGTGAAACAGAAAAAAATCTTGAATTATTATTTGCAAGAGCAGAGGATAAAGATTGGATATTATTTTTTGATGAGGCCGATGCCATCTTCGGAAAGCGAACCAGCGTGCGTGATGCGCATGATAAATATGCCAACCAGGAAGTGTCGTATTTATTGCAACGGATCGAAGATTATAATGGCCTCGTAATTTTGGCCACGAACATGAAAACCAATATTGATGACGCCTTTATCAGGAGATTCAATGACATCGTAAAATTTACGATTCCTAATGAAGAAGAGCGGAAACAAATTTGGGAGAAATCCTTTCCGGTGAATGCTGATTATGACAACATTCCCAACCAGGTGAAAAAATATGAATTAACGGGTGGAAATATTATCAACATCATCCATTTTGCTGGTATCCACGCCGTGAAGAAAAGAAGTGAATTGGAAAACAAAAACGATCCGGCTTCAGTCCAACCAACAAATAACAAACTCGTGTTTTATCTGGAAGATGTGGTTGAAGGCATCAGAAGAGAAATGATCAAAGAAGGAAAGCCCTTTGCTTAATTCTAAAGTTTAAAAATCTACTTTTTCGCTTATAAGGACGTTGCAAAGGATAAAAGACCCGAATAGCTGTTTTAAGATTTGCAAGACGCTAACCGGCTTTTTTTAACCGTTATAGGCTGCTTCTAATTGAGCAATGTCCAGCTTTTTCATCTTCATGAGCGCGTTCATCATCTTGCCCGATTTTTCGGCGTTGCCATTGTTCATTAATTGCAGAATTTTCTTTGGCACTATTTGCCAGCTAAAGCCAAATTTATCTTTGAGCCATCCACACACACTTTCACTTCCGCCATTAGTAGTTAGCTTATTCCAATAGTTATCCAGTTCGTCCTGTGTATCGCATTCCACTACAAGGGAAACTCCTTCGTTAAAGGAAAAGTCGTGAGGACCACTGCTATCCATGCACATGAGATAATATCCGTTAATATGAAATTGTGCGTGCTGCACATTACCGGCCACATCTCCGCCATTTTCCCCATACTTTAAAACACCCTGCACGCCCGAATTTGGGAATATAGAAGTATAGAAATTGATCGCTTCTTCAGCACGGCCATTTTGATCGCCCGTGAACATCAGGCTGGGTGTATATTTTTGAAGAATATCTTCTTTTTTGCCGGTGTATAATTGCCATGAAACGCCGAACTGGTCCTGAAGCCATCCATATTTTGAACTCCAGGGATAGGTGTCTAATGCCATTAACTCCTTTCCGCCGACGATCAGTTTGTCCCATAATTCTTTCACCTCATCCGGCGAATCGGTCATATACATGAACGAAGCAGAAGGATTTACTGCCACTTGCGGGCCATTGAGCAACATGAATTTTTGTTCCTTTAGATTCATAAAAACGACAATTCCATTATCGGTAGTAATATGGCTACCGGGGAAAACGGATAAATAAAATTCAGCCGCCTCTTTAGCATTTCCATCGAATAAAATACATGGATAAATTGATTGATTCATGGTGACGTTATTTTTATGTTGTGAAATTCCGGGATTTTTTTTACGGGTTATTTATGATAACAAATCTACAGCAGTTTTACGTCGCGCATCAAGTGTAAATACGACAATATAACGGGCGAAATGCGACAACTAAGAGTTTTCAATTCGTTAATTGCAAGTTTTAAAAATCACAGGAAGAGTATAAAACAGCGATTAAACCTGTAAGCCTTTAATTCTTGTCTTGCAGGGAATGTCTTATATATTCATAACATAACAGTAAAACACACACGAAATAATTTCCAATTAAAAATGATAAATCTATTTTGGGTTATGACGATTTCCTTTCGAGGATGGTAACGGGTATACTTAGGAATCAAGGTGCCTGCCGCAAGATGCACACCCGTTAAAAAAAGAGTATAATCTACTTTTTAGCTTGTAACAATATTTCAAAGTAACGGTGAGGCACGAGCCCCAATACCTTCTTCAGATAAAGCTTTATCTTTATAACATACATGGTTACACGAAATTTTATTTTCCTATCAATAAGGAATTGATAAATCAACCGTCGAAAGAAAGGCAAAATCTACTTTTTGGGTTTTCAGGAGTTCGATTGAAAACTGTCCAGAAAAATGAGCGGTCACCATTCACGCCTCACCAGTCACCATTCACGCCTCCTATTGCGCCAGCGAAATCCTAACCTGCGCTCCTACTCTTGTGTCGATCGTAGGTGCGGACGATGAAATGTATGGATTTACCCGACGCTGATCGAAGTATAATTTCACGTTAATACGGTTGCTGATATAATAATCTATAGTAGGACTGATGGTAATTTCCTTGCTGCCGTTGGTAGCGAATGCGCTGTTCTGATCAAGACGACTGTTGGAAGTGACATTATCCCGGATCTTAAAATCAAGACGAAAATTAATTTCATTGTCCAGCTTTTTAGAATCCTTTTTCGTGAAAGGCACTTTAAAAGGAAGTTTCAGTCCACGCTTGCGGAAACCGCCGCCAAAGGTGAATTCTGTAGACCGTACTTCGCTCAATTGGTAGTCAATCAGGCTCAGGCTTAGCTGACGTTGTTTGGTGTAATCAAACTTCAGGCTTAGCTGGTTGGTAAAGGTCATATCCACTCCAATCAATGGTGCAAACTGCTCCTGGATCGTAATATTTGGGACCAGGAAGAATGGTATATAATTATTAGAAACCGTATCAATAAAGGATGGGAAACTGTAGCGCGACACATCCTGGTAAAGCAACGCGGAAGTAAAGCTGTTCATGCCAAGGCTTGCATTGTAGGCATGCGTCAACGAAAAGTTAGTAAATATTTTCTCTAAAGCTGGCACCCTGCTTAGTCCATTATACGTAAGACGCCAGTTTGGCTTTGGTAAAATACTGCTAAACGGATTTGATTTAACCGTTGAATTATTTTGTTTTATTAATGAAATTTTATTCGGATCCTGGCCGGTGTAGGCGGCTATAAACGCGGGAACCAATACATCCACGGCATACCTTCCATAACCCAACGCGTAACCGTCTGCGCCTGTCGGATTTCCTTTCAGTTTGTTATATTCGTTCTGATCACCCAACCTTTTTGATAAAATTTGCCGATAGTCCTGGAATTTCAGGAACGTAGCAGAAACCCTGTTGGGATCATATTTTTCAAATAAGGTATTGAAAGCAATATAGCTCACGCTGAAGCTTCCCGTGACGTAAGGACTCAGGTGAGAAAAATGATCGCCCGTTCCCGTAGTGTCTTTAAAGGTTTCAGAAAAATTCTTGCTAAAGGTTTTATCAATATTGACACTGATCGTCATATCTCTCACCGGCTCCAACTGTGCTGTGACGCTTATACGCTGATCAAAATTCTGAACAAAAAGATCATTGAAGGTAGAATCTCTCGTGATCAAACCTCGCTTGGCAGCGCGGTTGAGCCAATTGGTATCCGGTTGCTTTCCGAGTATGAAATCAAATCCCGGCGCCATACTTTTAAAATTCTCACCGAGTATTTTAGTACTATCGGTATATCCCGGCAACCTGGTGTTACTGGTTTGCGAAACGGTCGCATTTACTGATTTTATGCTCGTTAGTATTTTTGCAAACGCTCTTAAAAAGCCATTAACTTCCGGTAATTCGTTTGGCTGTTTTGTCACCGGCGGCAACTTTTGTTTTGAAGCGGTTGAATCACTTGCATTCGATCGCTGAGACTGCGGACGGGGCTGATCAATGGCGCGAAGCCATTTTGATTTATTGTACAATCTTGTGAAATCAAGCTGCAGATCCGCTTCTTCCTGCTGTCCATTTTCAAGGAAATTGCCAAGATTAACAGCAAGTCTTGACGCACCTATCCATTGATAATTGGCAGTGTACCGAAGACGAAGCGTTGTCCAATCTGTTATCGGCAGTTTGCTCAATGGAACCGTGTAAGACAAATTGATGGCTTGCGAGAAAACAGTGTTCCGCCCACCGGAGAAGAAATTTTGTCTCACAGTATCACGTTTCGCTTTTGTATCCAGGCGGCCATAAGGCTCATCTATTCTTGCGTTGTTCAATGCGGAATAATCCAGGTTTAGCGAACGTGTGAGATCCCATCTTAAAATATAGTTGCGGTCAAACGTAAAATATTTATCAAAAGTTTCCGGCGTGAAATATTTATCGCCGCCGATACTGCGTGGTTTTATCACACCAAATTGCCGGTAAATATCTGCTTTGAACGTAAGCTGTGAAGGCACCGGATTAAAATTGAAATCTTTAACCAAATCAAACCAGTGGGTTTTTGACTTCCTGAACATTTTCTTAAAAGGCTCAATAAATTTCGGCGCCGGCGCAAAATTATAACCCAATCCACCACGCTGTTTCGTTACATTGTTATATTCTATCAGCGGATTATGGGCTTCTGTTTTCGTGTACGTATAACTGAGATCCACATTTTCAATATCCCATAATTGCGGTTTTTTATTGCCGGTCCTGTTTTTATGAACATTGGTAAAACTGATCGTTTTTATAGAGGCAAAATCGATAGCATTGTTGCGAATGGAGTCGCGCTGGCTCTTTGGCGCCTGATTTATTTTTTGCTTTAAGGTAATATCCATATCAAACGGATCCCACTCAGGACTGCTGATCGTGTTTGAAATACTTGCAAAAAACGGAATAGAGATCGCGGCTGCCTTTGGCAAAAGTTTGCCGAGCTCCAAATTGGCTGCCGCATCAAATTGTACAAAATTATCTTTGAATCGCTCATTCACGCGCTGCTCCAGGGTTCCGAATCCATTGCTATGCGTATTCGCTGAAACAGAAATAGTACCGAGGTCTGCAAGATTCGCATCAACCCTCGCCAGTGACGCCCAACCGCCTTTTTCATCGAGCGATGACAGGCGTAGTTCATTAAACCATAATTCACCGCAAGCTGATACGGCGCCGGTGTTCTCAACCCCCATCAGCATTCCTTTGATTTCGCCGAGATTTGGATTTCCCATGATCGCATAGGTTTGTCCATTGCTTTGAATCTCCGAATACAATTTATTTAAGGGCGAATTAGAAAGGTTCCTCGTTGTTTTGATTTGAGTGAGTATGCCAAGATCCAGGTCAAGATTATTAGATTTTATCCATAGCGTATCATTATAAGCATTACTGTTTGGATCGAGCCCGAGGTTCAGTGGCGTTAAACTCAACGGGATTCTTACTTCATAATAATTGCTTACAAAATCGCTTCCCATGCGTATCACAGCGGTCAGGTCTTTTTGCCCTAATTGCGCTTCAGCATTTTTTTCAGCGTGAATGAACATTTGAAGTTTCCTAAACTGGCGCAGGTCTTTGTTACCAAATGTCTGGAAAACCGCCTTGGCATCTTTTCTTCCAAGGTTACAAAATTGCAGTGTCAAAGATTGTTCGTTCTGCAAAAGATTTACACCGTTGTTACTTAATGTCTGCACTCTTTCAATTTCGCGTGGCGTGCGGTATGGCAAAGGAAAGCGCTTGTCGTTCTCTTCAATATTTACCGCGCCGACATTAAAATCATCCGTATTTTCAGCAGCGTAATTTCCGGTGGAATCCAGTTTATATTGGAATTTTCTCCACGTATTTCTTACGAGGCTGAGAGATCCGAACCGTACGGTGACGCTGTCTTCAAAACCGGTCAAAAACATCCTGATAAAACGGATCGATTTAAAATCAGGAATATTCCCTACTTTCTTATTATAAGAATCAATCGGAATTCTAAGCTGGTACCATGTTTCAGGACGTGTATTTCCATCAACCAGTTTTACATTAACCACTTTTTTATCAACAATATAATTTTGCCCGATCGTCATTTCATTAGACGATGCCGGTTTAAGATTCACCACATATTGAAAATATTCTTCTGTTTCACTAAGAGTATTATCACGGTTTAGATCTTCCTGGTCGGGATATAGCGTTGCCGCTGATGAGAACTTGGAATTATTATCAGCGATCGGTGAATTGCCTTGCGGATTATTAAATTTTTTGTAACGCTCAAGGATATCCGCTTTTTCAGCATCCAGATTATCACCACGATAATATTGATAGTTATCAGAAGATGGATCAGCCAAAGCATCCTGGTAAATTTTTGACCCCGAACCAAAATTGGCCGCCAGAACATTCAGATAATCAATCCTGCGGAATACTCTTTCGGAACTGTCGGTCAAGCCATCAAAACCAACATCCTGGTAAGGGCGGTCTGTCGGATCGTTGCTGAACGCATTCGTTACCTGGATCGGATTACGCGGAACGACGCCCCAAATAGAAGTATCAACCTGTGCGGGCAATTTGGGCGTTGGTAATCCATTTTCATAAAACCTCCTCGAATCTTTTAGCACATCTTCAGATACGTTTCCAAGATTAATATAGAATTTACCACCGGTCGATTGACTGGCATTGGGTCTATCCTCGGTACTGATAAAAGGATCCTGCACCCAACATTCAATATATTCAATGTTAGCCGTTTCAAAATCTGTTTGATCGATGCTGCGCATCAGGCCGCCCCATTTTGTTTTGGGCAAACGGAATTTTCCATTGGCATTCAGCGCGGTTGCGGAGGCTTCATAGTTATAAGGCCCACGATCCGTAGGATAATAAGAAAGATCAAAAGTGATCAATTGGTTTTGACCAAAATCTGTAGTTCTTTGCGGGAAAATTTCTGACTGGGAAATAGCCCTCACGCGAGGATCGGAAAGAAGTTTTTTATTTCCTTTCAACGGGTTATTAATATTCCCGGGATCCTGCAAAGTTGGTTCTATCTGGTACCAGGAAATTCTTGCCCTGTTCTTTCCATAATTCAAATTATTGCTTTGTTCCGCTTCTGGAAAAAGAATGGCACCATTTTCATCCGTAGCGCCCACAGGTGTTGATGCCAATGCCCAACTTATAGGAGGAAAACGGAGATCGATATCGCTTTTGCTTCCTTCAAAATCGTCGATATATACGACACCGTTATTTCCCTTTCCAATCTGAGGGGCATGACCTGGTTTTAGGTAAGCAGCTTCCGCATAAGCATTGATGGAGGAAGGCGCAGTTGTTCTGTAAAAAGGCAGTTTATTTAATAATTTAGTCAACCGGGGCAAGTCTCTTTTATAATTTCCATCCAACCCATACATTGTATTTCTGATCGGATCTTCACCATAATTCACCTTTGTGAAGAATGGCCTCTCGCTAAGTCTTACGATCGTGCCACCAAGAGAAAACTGTTCTTTCTCCGTATTTTTTAAAAGATAGTCAAGCCTCAGGCCCATGTAGCTTTTCTGCTGCATGCCAAAAGTGGCATTGTTCTCAAAGTTGACCTGGACAGGTAACCCGGCATTGATGATCGCCTGGTTAATTATCTTGATCGTACCAAGATCATAGTTGATGGTGTAATCTATGTTCTCATTTAATTGCTGGCCACCAGCGGTCACTTTCACAGATCCAGGAGGAATATTATAACCGATACTAATGTCTGACGTGGCAGAAGTTTTTGCTGATCCCTGCAAGGCAAACCGGTCGAGGTTAGGAAATTGTTGTTGTGCCGTCGCCTTTATAGAATCATATAATGGATAATATAAACTATCTGCACCCTGGGCAGGATTGCTAAAGATCTTTGCGGCGATATCGCGCCCGAATGGCTGTAAAAGCGGAAAGATAACACGACTATATTGAGACAGCACCGTATATCCTTCCACAAAATCGAATACCCCATCGGGCTGCGGATCATTCTGATTGTTTAGCCGGTCGAGATTTACCAAAGTTAAAATTGGTGTTCCCTGGTTCAGATCGCCAAACGGCACATATCTTTTTGCACCAAGGCCCGGCTGCTCATATAACACATTCAGGTTAAAATCCTGGCGATCTAAAGTTCCAAATCCAACACTGTAGACATTCTTCATCATCAGATTCCAGATTGGAAGTGCGGGACGCTGTGAAGTGGCTTTCAATAATTTTAAAAACAAAACCTTCTGGTTGCTGGAGGTAGAATCCGGTGGAACATCCTGGGAGAATTCACCCACCTGGTAAACCCGTCCATTATAAGTATATTGATACGCAACTGCTAATACTTCATCCGGCTGCAATGGCTGGCTCAGCGAAACAAATCCAACTTTTGGATTGAAAATATATTGGGTGGAATCTAATTTTCGCGCGAATGTTTTTTCAAAATCCTGCACCGGATTCAATCCCATTCCCATTAGCTGGCTGTTGATCAAAGCGGCATTGCGGCTTCCCGGATTACTGATGATGCTACTATATTCATTATTGGTTCCGTTGGACGGTAAATTGCCGGTAACAATAAAATTGTGATAAGGATTTTTTTCACCGAGATCCATTAAACCAACTATTTCCCTTGCATCGGTGGTAGCGCCGTTTCTGTTGGTTACCCAAACTTCAAGCCTTAATATTTGTACCGCCGTGGTTACCGCCGGCAGATTGCTCATGACTTTATTGTAATTCTCTTTAAAATACTGACCTAAAAGAAAATGTCGGTTTTCTTCATATTCACTCGCTTTAAAATCAAACTTTTGCGCAGCGGTTCCGCCCTGAAGGTTTACTGACTGACGTTGGGATTTCTGATTGGCCAGCACGCCGGTTACGTAAAGTTTTCCAAACTGCAATTGAGTTTTGAGACCAAACAGCGATTGTGCACCTGGAATTAGCGTACTTCTCGAAGGAAAGGAAACATTACCCGCTTCAAAGCGTTTCAAAATTTCATCATCCGTACCGGTATAATCCAGCTTTAGTTGGTTCGAAAAATCAAAATTCGCCAGGGTATTATAGCTTATGGGAAATTTGAGTTTGTCACCAATATTGGCATTCACATTCAGTTGGGCTGCCATATCAAAATCGAAACCGCCGTTTTTCCGCGCTCTTTCAGGTAAAGTTGGATTTTTTACATTTTGTCCCTGGTAGCCGGCGGTGACGTCAACATTCCCCTGGGGTTGAATATCTATTTTTCCATTCCCAAAAAGGCGGTTGAACAAATTATCGTAAAGGCTCAATTTAGGCTTCACTTGTCCGCGATTGAGGATGTTTAGCGTGTTGGCTCTCTTTTTAAAATAATCCATCTCGGCCTTTTTGGCCTCCATCTGGCGGAATTCATCGGCGGTGTAATAAGTGGGCGTTCTGTAAAAACGATTGCCCACTTTTTCATAAACGGCATAAGTCTGCGTTGCCGGATCGTAGGCTACAGAGTCGGTAATATTAGAAGGAAGCTTGAAATCAAAAACAGAAGGATTGCCCGAAACAAAATCACCACGCCGGTCGTGAATGGGATAAGGTAAACTGTCAGTTGATTTTATTGCAGAGGAGTCCTGCGCTGCGGCACCTGGCATGCCGGCAAATAAAAATACCATTGACAGAACACAAACCATCATCAACCAAAAAAAATCCGGCGCTAATTTTCTTTTAAGCAACATCCAACAAATAGATTAGGTAGATTTCTCTCAAATAGCTTTTAGGGCTTTTTTTATTAATATTTCCAGGGAATTTATAGAAGGCTCCGAAATTACAATTTTTTTAATTGCCTGCTCTCCCGCAGGCCTCGAAATCCCTAATGCGATTAAGGCATTTAACGCGTCTTGCTCCAAAGTATTGCCAACAGATTGTCCGCCCGGGCTTGATGTGGATAACTTGGAAACTTTGTCTTTTAACTCAAGAACCAGCCGTTGGGCAGTTTTTTTTCCGATCCCTTTTACGCCTTCCAGGACTAAGGCGTTGTTCATCACGATTGCATTGCCTATTTCCTGGGGTTTCATATTAGACAACATCATACGGGCAGTAGCTGCACCCACCCCGGAAACACTTATCAGCAACACGAACATTTCTTTTTCCATGGCGTCAAAGAAACCAAATAATGTGTGCGAATCTTCTTTTACCTGCAAATAGGTAAACAATTTTCCATCAGTTAAATGCTGGATATGTGAATAAGTATTCAAGCTAATGTTTACTTCATATCCTACGCCCATAACGTCCATGTACACCAACGCCGGACTTTTATAAGCGAATTTTCCTGATAAATAGGCAATCATAGTATATCTTAAAAGCGCCAAAAATAAGTAATTCAGATTAATGAAAAGGATATTTAAATTTTATTATTCTCAATACAAAAGCGAATGATCGGGATGTTGTATTTTTAGCGCCTTAATTAAAAAATTATTTTACACGATGACCAATAAAATCTCCGCCGCCATTACTGCTGTTGGCGCCTATGTGCCAGATTACATTTTAACCAACGCTGAACTCGAAACCATGGTGGAAACTTCTGACGAATGGATCAAGACGCGAACCGGTGTGGAAGAAAGAAGAATTTTGAAAGGCGAAAATATGGGTGTTTCAAAAATGGCTGTTCCTGCCGTACTGGAACTTTGTAAAAAAAGAGGCCTGGACCCTGCGGAAATTGATTGCATTATCTGTTGCACGGTGACGCCGGATATGACTTTTCCCGCTACCGCGAATATCATAGCCTACGAAGTCGGTGCAGTAAATGCTTTTGGCTTCGACCTGTCAGCTGCATGTTCCGGATTTTTATTTGGCGTAACGACGGGCGCATCTTTTATAGAAAGTGGCCGTTATAAAAAAGTGGTCGTAGTAGGAACGGATAAAATGAGTGGCATTGTAGATTATAGCGATAGAACCACCTGCGTTCTTTTTGGCGACGCAGCCGGCGCTATTTTGCTGGAACCCAATGAAGAAGGATATGGCATCCAGGATAGTCTTTTGAAAACAGATGGCATCGGAAAAGAATACCTGAAAATGACAGCCGGCGGTTCAGCAAAACCGGCTTCTGTGGAATCTGTTTTAGCGAAAGAGCATTATATCTTTCAGGAAGGGCCACAAGTTTTCAAATTTGCTGTAAAAGGAATGGCCGACGTTTCTTTTGATCTGTTACAGAGAAATCACTTAACCGGTGATGATATCGCATGGCTGGTGCCACACCAGGCCAATAAAAGAATTATTGATGCCACTGCAAACCGTATGGGCCTGAGCATGGACAAAGTAATGATCAATATTCAACGCTACGGAAATACTACTTCCGCCACCATTCCGCTTTGTTTATGGGAATGGGAAAAACAGCTTCATAAAGGCGACCTGATCGTATTGGCTGCTTTTGGCGGCGGATTTACGTGGGGCGCTACTTTGGTGAAATGGGCTTATGATACGAAATAAATGAAAATGTAGTTTTTCTACTTTTGAGTCATAAGAATTCATAAAATAAACGGGCAATGCGTTACATTTTACTTTTTACTTTTTCATCCGGGACACCACTGACGCAACCCCGTCCGAAAAAATGAAGGAAATTTTTTGAAAAATCAAAAACTATATTTTCGCTTATAACGTTCACGCGGAGCCGTGGACGCCGTTTTGTTTTCTGACTACTGTACCATAAACAATTAAATATTGCGCCAGCATATAAGACGACATAATGACCACACCGGCATACGGAAGTGGTTCCACAAATTTATTGTAAGCCAGCATACTATCGGAAAAAAGGAAAAAGAGCGCGCCGTAAAAAATGATTTCAAAACTTAAGAGATTCACTTTGCCGTAGCGGCTCACGGTCATGATTGCCATGACAGAAATAATGATGGCATAAACGAGCACCGGAAATTGAAAGCCGCCAAGATGCGGTTGCAGGTAAAAAAATAGTACCGCGCAAAATGCTGCAAACACGATTATCGCCCACAGAAAAAATGGATTTTTAGCAGATGAATTCGCTTTTCGATCCACATCAAAAGCAGCGATGTAAAAAAGGTGGCAAAGAAGAAACGCGATTAATCCATAAATAAAAAACGAAGCATTATTTCCCTGCAGCATTAATAATACATCGCCCGCGAGTGCGAAACCCAGTCCGATGAAAATGCGCGCGTTGAACCGGTTTTTTATACCAGCACCGGAATAGAGCCATGCCATTAGTACGACAGCGATTAATGGTTTGGAGAATAACCGCAATCCAGCATGATCGCGATACTCCGCATAAAGTTGAATTGCAAAAACGATAAAAAAAAGGAATGAAAACAGTTTAGTTTTTTGCTGCATCCGGATTTATTTTTTGTAGCCTGTAAAACCAGGTAAGAGAAATGAGTTGTAAAACAACAAAACTAATTTGGTATAAAAGCGGAAAGTCAAAAAAGAAGATAAGAACTATTGCTGTAGCCAGGCGTGCATATTCAAAAGGCACCTGCCATTTTTTTTGTTCTAATAAGGCACCACAAGTCAGTAGAGTGAGAATGATAAATGTGGCGCCACCAGCCAATTGAAGGATATTTATTTTATTATAAAAAAATAACAAAGCAGAACCTCCGGCCAAAGCAATTATAAACTGTATCAAAATGTAGCCGGTGACATTTGAGCCATAAACCGGGTCGTATTTTTTATAATGATCCACATCTATTTCGGGCGCATATTTTATTCCGCCGAGACTCTCAGGAAACCATCCCGGCGGCTTAACAAAAACATTTATTTTATCCCTGAATCCATTTGCCTTGCGCGCTGTTTTTATTAATTCATCCCAATAATGAACGTTGGCCCAAATGGGATTCCAGCTCGCCAAAGGTTTTGTTGTACCAAAATACACTTCATCTTCTTCCTTTTGAAAAGTGCCGAATAACCGATCCCAGATTATTAAAGTGCCCGCATGATTTTTATCGATATACTTTGGATTAGATCCATGATGAACGCGGTGATGCGATGGCGTGTTGATGATGTATTCGAGGAAACCCATCGACTTTATGGCTCGGGTATGTATCCAAAACTGGTATAAAGTATTAAACGCACTCAGCGTTAAAAACATCAAAGGTTCGAACCCGAGAAATGCCAACGGCAAATAAAATATCCAGCTAAACCAGCCCTGGAACCACGATTGGCGCAACGCTACCGTTAAATTATATTCTTCCGACTGGTGATGAACAACATGCGCCGCCCAAAGAAAGTTTACCTGGTGGCTCATCCTGTGAAACCAATAATAAAAGAAATCGACACCGATAAAAAGAAAGATCCAAATCCATATCGTGGCAGGAAGATCAAACACCCGCCAGTGTTCATAGATATATTTATATCCAAAGAAAAGTGCCGTCTTCATAAAGATGCCCGTGAGCTGCTGACCTATTCCCTGGCTCAAATTGGAGATGCTGTCATTTAACCGGTAATAGCCAAGCTTCTTGTAGAAATCATAGGCAAGCTCAATTCCAATCAGAATGAAAAATACAGGCACCGATAAGGCTATGTAGTCAACTTTCATTTGCCGAATTTATAGGATTTAGATTGGATTTTAAGCTGTAAAAATTGTCATAATATCGAATGAGATTCCTACGCAAAACCTGATAAGCTAAAAGATAGTTTTTATAGTTTCCCTTCACTTTTCAATAAGGTTTCCAGTTGCGCGATCAAGGGCGCCTGGCCGGCAACAATTTTTTCCTTTGCTATAGTCAAACCGAACCATTCAGCCCTGTCAACTTCAGGAAAAGACTTTGTCTTGCCGGATTTTGGCGGCCATTCCATTTCAAACGAATTGGAATCGATAGATGAAGGATCGAAATCACCTTGCGCCGCCCAGACAAAAACTACTTTTCCGCTTTTCTGACGAACAGGATCCAGCTCAATATATTCCGACGCATGAAGATTCGCATCGATACCTGTCTCTTCCTGCATCTCACGTTTCGCGGCAGTCAAAGGATCTTCATTTTCTCCAAACTCACCTTTAGGTATTGACCAGGTTCCCAAGTCTTTCTTCGTCCAAAATGGGCCACCGGGATGGACTAAAAAAACTTCCGCAGAATTATTTTGAAAACGATACCAGAGAATGCCAGCGCTTTTTTTGGGCATAGGATTTCATTTTAAACATGCTGACAAAAGCTGTCGAGCAATTAAACAAAAGAGCAGAGTGCCTCTTTAAATAAATCATATTCTAATAAAAAAACGATTGAAATATTGATGGACGTTTATAAAATTTTATTTTCCCATTTTTTTTAAGGTTCCTCCTGAAAGGACGATCGCTGAACTATCTGCTATGTTAAGTCGCAATAAACCAATCTGCGCATGGCCAATATCGAGAACGCTATATCCTTGCACGGTAGCATCAACCAAACCAATACTCATTGCTTCATCGCTTTTTATATTATTCAAAAGTGAGCCAGGCTTAGCTGTATTTTCACCAAAATGTATTTGAACACCATTATTGATCACAGTATCTTTTCTTTTTTTTGATTTATAATCAGGAGACATTTCAAATTCTACTGAAGCAGAATCTCTCTGAACAACATTGATGGAATCCATTTCAGGAATTATGCTTTCCACCTCAAATTTAGATTTACCGGACATATTAACTGCTATGCTTTTTTGGTTGAGTTTAAACATGCCAAAGTTGGTATTAAACCCTTCGACAGAGAGAAGTTCCGGCGAAAAAATACGGACCAACGTAGTCCATCCCATCCAGTCTTTTTCGTTTTGGTTGTTGCTGTTATAAACAAACTTTATGAACAGTGTATCATTTTTTACATATGATTTTATTAGTTCAGGATGATAGCGCTGCCAATCGTTTAAAATACGCACTGAACAATTCTTATTTTGCTCAAATTCAATCTTAGTGTTGTTGCCTCCTTCAATTTTCAGGTACTTGAAATGCTGAGTCAGCACATTGGTGTAGTTCCAGTGAAGATCACTTTTATCAATTTTATTATATTCTTTTTTTAAGATAATATTCGATAACAGTAACCCCGCAACGAGTATAATTAGCATGCCTATTAATATCCGGGAACTCAATTTCATATTAATTGTTTTTAAAATTGTCTTTTACAAATTGTTCGAACAATGCTTTTATTTCTTTGAAGTCAATATTTAAAAGGTAAATATTTCGCATAAAAACAGGCAACTCGTTTTCTATAAATTGCTCTCTTCTGAAACTCAGAATTCTTACCATTGCATCATCTTCAATAAAATATCCAATGCCTCTCTTATTGGAAATGATATCTCTTTGCTGCAAAAAATCATACGCTCTTTGTACCGTGTTAGGGTTTACTTCCATCGTTATGGCAAGGTCTCTTATACTGATGATCTTATCGCCCAGCTTCCATTTTTTTAATAAAATCTGCTCGCAAACATATTGTGCTATCTGTATGTAAATCGCCGGTGTTTCTTTAAACTCCATTTAATTAATTTAAAATTCTTTTTCACGTAAACGAATAAACGCAACACCCCACAAAACCACCGGTAATCCAAAATTTATAAAATACCAAATGGGATCATGCACTTTTTTAGGAAGCTCCACAGAACCCACTTCCTTCCCAACTAAAATTGCAACATGTTGAAATGGGAATGCATCATCAATATTTTTGAACATTAAACTGGCAAACATGTAATTCAATCCATAAATAGAGAGGAAAAGTACACAGATTGCGAGCGCTACTTTTACCAGAGCAACTTTATTAAAGTAGAGAGATCCAATCAGCATTATCCCCGAAAAAACCAGGAACATGGGATAAACTATCCGCGGCAGACGGTCGTTAAATGAAAGTAAATAAACTGAGTCATACCTGATCTTATAAAACGGGGCATTGGGGTCAAGGCTATTATGGTAAGCGGCTACAAATCCTGCATCCATTATCCTGTAAAATGCCATGAAGATCAACGGATATAAAATACCGGCTATTACAAATGCTGAAAGCCACTTTTCAAAGTTTGAAACGGGTAATGTAAGATAGAATGAACCACTTGCTGTAGAGCTAAAATAACCGAACATAAATGAGGTCAGGATAAAATCCCCGCCAACCAAACCCCAAAGGAACGAGATGTTCTGTGCAGCCTGAAAACTCGCAAAGGTTTTCATAAGATAATAGAGTATCAAAATAAAAAGAAAAATAAGCCCGGTAAATCCGAACATTTGGGTCGGTTTTTCCAGCAATGTTTTTTTAAACAAAAACCCAAATCGTTTTGCATTGAATGTGTTGTTCATTATGCTGGTTTTAATTTTGAAAAATGGCTTTTGCAAGGATTGGCTTTTCCGTAATTGCATTGAAAAGATGCTCCAGGTTTACTTTACTTTCTTCAGCTTGGGTATTTTTTGTAACGATAGAAAATCCTTTTAGAGAATCTTCGCTGTAAAGAATTTCATCGGGATTGCTTAGTTTACTTACCGTTTTAAAACAAAGCTTTTCAGATATATCTTCAACCGATGCATTTAAAAGCAACTCGCCATTGTCTACAATAATTACCCGATCAATTAAATTATCAAGGTCGCGTATCTGGTGAGTGGAAATAAAAATGATCTTATCATCTGTAAATATGGAAGCGATTAATTTTCTAAATTTTATTTTAGAAGGAATGTCCAAACCATTAGTAGGTTCATCCAATAATAAAACCTGGGTATTACAGGCAAGCGCAAACGCAATAATGAATTTTTTTTGTTGACCAAACGAAAGGCCATTCAGTTTTCCTTTATCTTTTACATCCAATTGATCGAGGTAACTATAAAATTGCTTTTCATTAAAGGCAGGATAGAACGGCGAAAATAAATTTTTATATCCTTCCACCGTTAAAGCCGGCACATATACCTCTTCCGGAATAAAATAAATGGTTTCTAAAAAAGAGGGCCATCTTTTTTTAGGTTCGAAGCCATTCACAGCAATTTTGCCGTCTTTTGGAAATAATAATCCAATAAAATTTTTAAGTAAGGTCGACTTGCCGGCCCCATTCTTTCCGAGAAGTCCATAGATACTTCCTGCTTCTAATTTCAGGGTCAGATTTTTATAAAGTAATTTTTTTCTTTTATACCCGAAAGATAAATTTTGAATATCAATCATAGTGTATTAGTTAAGTAGTACACTACAAATATAATTTCATTTTTTAAATATTTCCAAGAAAATCTTTATAATAAACCGGGGAAAGACAAAAAAATGGCAATTCGTGTGCGGGAACAATTAGAGTGTTAGTTCACAGAAAATGCAAATGATTCAATCGATTAGGGAAATATT